>CAWIVN010000015.1:0-735753 GCA_963839515.1 uncultured Chloroflexia bacterium | reverse complement strand
GGGTGAGTACGGAGTCGCCGAAACCTTGTCGAAGGCCAAGAACACCAGCGTCAAGGGCCTGTATCGGAAGTTGGCATTCTCAAGTCCTCCAGTCGAGAGGGAGGTTCGACTGCTTCAAGGTAACTGAACTGCCTATCGGACTGCATTCGAATACCACAGCCGGCTCACGGCTTGGGAGATCGCTCCACTACCTGATCCGAGCACCTCTACTTCGGTGGAGAACTTGGAGCAGCTGCCCGGTTGTCGCACAACTAGGGGGCGAAGGCAGAGGTGGCGCGAGAACTCGCTCACCGCCTCTACACGCTCTGCGAGCGTAAGAAGCGGGCCTCGGATGCGATACTACACCTACAACGGACTGGTGGGCACAAGTTGGCCGAAATCACGCGCTTGGCGCGTGAAGGTGGGAAGCCCCAGCGACCGGCTCAGGGGGACTGTTTTCGACAAGGACAAGGAGTAGCCCATGGCTATCACCAATTACGACCGTGTCGGCAAGGCCCTAGAGCTGCTCAAAGCCGGGCTCCGCCCCCTCCCACCGCGGGGGGAGCGCGAGTTCAAGGACATGTACAAGGAGAAGGCCCCGCTGCCGAGGCCCGCTAGCCTCCTTGGACCCATCGCCCTCAACGCCAACAAGCCCATCGGCACGGGGACGCGCCGCGCATCCTGAAGCTGATGTGGAACCAGTGGAACGCCGTGTTCCGCAAGACGCTGGGTCACGCGGAACGGCAGCCTGGTGAGCGAGCTGCGGGAGGTCCGCAACAGGTGGGCGCACCAGAGGCATTCTGCACCGACGACGCCTATCGGCGCTCGACACGGCAGCGCGGCTGCTGGCCGCCGTTTCGGCGCCCGCAGGCGGACGAGATCGAGCAGATGAAGATGGAGCTCCTGCGGGTGCGCTTCGACGAGCAGGTGCGCAGCGAGAAGCGCAAGAGCGCGGGCACGGCCATCGAGAGCGCGGCCACGGGCAGCCTGAAGCCGTGGCGCGAGGTGGTCACGCCGCACCCGGACGTGGCGAGCGGGCCGTACCAGCAGGCCGAGTTTGCCGCCGACCTGTGGCAGGTTCACCTGGGCGAGGGCTCCGACGAGTACCGCGACCCGGTCGAGTTCTTCCGCCGCACGTTCCTGACCGAGGGCCTGAAGCAGCTCTGGTGGGCGCGCTGCAGCGGCTGGCGGGCCAGGGCGGCGACCCGGTCGTGGAGCTCCAGACCAACTTCGGCGGCGGCAAAACGCACTCGATGCTGGCGCTCTACCACCTGTTCTCGGCGGACTGCCCCGCAGCGAACTGCCGGGGGTGGAGGCCGTGCTGAAGGAGGCGGGCGTCGACCAGCTGCCCAAGCGTGCAGCGGCGGTGCTGGTCGGCAACAAGATCTCGCCCGGCAACCCAGCCGACGAAGCCCGACGGCACGGTGGTGCGGACGCTGTGGGGCGAGCTGGCCTGGCAGCTCGGCGGCAAGAAGGCCTACGAGCGCGTTCGAGGCCGACGACGAGAGGGCGACCAACCCGGGCGATGCGCTGCGCGAGCTGTTCAACAAGTACGGGCCGTGCCTGATCCTGATCGACGAGTGGGTGGCCTACGCCCGGCAGCTCCACGACCAGGGGGACCTGCCGGGCGGCAGCTTCGAGACGCACTTCACCTTTGCCCAGGCGCTGACCGAGGCGGCCAAGGCTGGCGCAGAACTGCCTGCTGGTGATCAGCCTGCCAGCCTCGGACACGCCGGGTCGCCGCACACGCAGGCTGACGACGTCGAAGTCGGCGGCGAGCGCGGGCGGGAGGCGCTGGACCGGCTGCGCAATGCCGTGGGCCGTGTGGAGGCGTCCTGGCGCCCGGCCAGCGCCGAGGAAGGCTTCGAGATCGTGCGGCGGCGGCTGTTCGAGCCGCTGACCGACCAGGCGCAGTTCATGGCCCGCGACACGGTGGCGCGGGCGTTCGCCGACCTCTACCGCACCCAGCACCAGGAGTTCCCGCCCGAGTGCCGCGACGCCGACTACGAGAAGCGGATCAAGGCGGCCTACCCGATCCACCCCGAGATCTTCGACCGGCTCTACAAGGACTGGTCCACGCTGGTGAAGTTCCAGCGCACGCGCGGCGTGCTGCGGCTGATGGCGGCGGTGATCCACTGCCTGTGGGAGAAGGACGACAAGCAACCCGCTGATCCTGCCGGCCAACATCCCCGATCGACGATCCGCGGGTGCAGTTCGAGCTGACCCGCTACCTGGACGACAACTGGGAGCCGGTGATCGAGAAGGACGTGGACGGCCCGGACTCCCTGCCGCTGCGGCTCGACCGCGAGAAGCCGAACCTGGGCAAGTTCTCCGCTTGCCGCCGCGTCGCCCGCACGATCTACCTGGGCTCGGCTCCCATCAGCCAGCGCCGCCAACCGGGGCATCGAGGATCGGCAAGTCAAGCTGGGTTGCGTCCAGCCGGGCGAGTCGCCGGCCATCTTTGGCGATGCGCTGCGGCGCCTGGCGGCGGCGGCCACCTACCTGTACCTGGACGGCAAGCGCTACTGGTACTCGACGCAGCCGACCGTGACCAAGCTGGCCGAAGACCGCGCCGAGCAGTTGAAGCGCGAGCCCGACAAGGTCGCGTCATCCAGGATCTGACCGACGGCTCCTCCGACTCGACCTCCCCCGCAAGGCCCGGCGAGTTCACCCGCATCCATCCACTGCCGCAGTCCGGGCAGGACGTGCCCGACGATACGGATGCGCGGCTGGTGGTATTGGGAATTGAAGCACCCCTAACCAGCAAAGAGGCCTCGAATGCTGCGTCGTCGCTGCGGCGAAGGCCCATCCTGGAGTTCGAGTGCAGCGCCCCGCGACTGTATCGGAACACGCTGACGTTTCTGTCGGCTGACAAGCTGCGTCTGCAGGACCTGCTCGAGGCCGCGCGAACGTTCCTCGCGTGGGACTCGATCCTCGCCGAGCGGAGACCCTCGACCTCTCGCCGCACCAGGTGAAGCAGGCCGAGTCCCAGCGGGAGCGCACCCGACGGCGCGGTCTCCGCCCGACTCCCCGAGACCTACCAGTGGCTGCTGGTCCCGTCCAGGTGACGCCCAGGTCGTCCGGTCACACTGGCAGGCGATGCAGCTGGCGGGGCAAGATCCGCTCGCCGTTCGTGCGACCAAGAAGCTCCGGAACGACGAGCTGCTGATCACCAGCTTCCACTCCAGCCGCCTGCGCATGGAACTCGAACGGATCCCACTCTGGCGTGGTGACCACGTCCCGATTTCGCTGCTGCTGAGCGACTTCGCCCAGTTCATCTACCTCCCACGCCTCAGGACACCGGCGTCCTCCTCGAAGCCATCGAGAGCGGCGTCGGTCTGCTCACCTGGACGCAGGACGCCTCCGCCTACGCCGAGAGCTACGACGAAGCCGCCGGCCGCTATCGTGGCCTCCGCGGGCCAGCACATCGTCGTACGAGAAGACGACAAAGGTCTCCTCGTGCGGTCAAACGTCGCCACGACCAGTTAGATGCCGAGGCTACGGCTCCAGCGGCTGTCCAATCGGTGGTCCTTCCGCACTGAGACGGTAGCGGTATCCTGTACCTGGGACAGGGACTGACGGCGTGACGCCAGATTCGATGCCCCCGATAGCGCCCACGCATGAGGTCAAGGCCGGGCCGAAGCGCTATCACGGCTCTGTGGTTCTGGATCCACAGCGAGTAGGCCGTGACGCCAGCCGCATCGCCGAAGAAGTCCTCACTCATCTCGTCGGATTGGTTGGTGCGCAGGTGCGCGTCACGTTAGAGATTGAGGTGGATATGTCTGGCGGGGCGCCGGACAGTGTAGTGCGGATTGTGACAGAGAATGGGCGGACTTTGAAGTTCCTGGACAATGGGTTTGAGAGTGAGTGATACACGATTCCTCGCATCAAAGCTGGCAAGGTGAGCATCAATGATTCTGTGTCCTGATGAGCCCTCGTCAGCCCGTATTCGATGCAAGAGCGGCAGTTCATGCGCGAACCCTTACTGTGACGCGATGCCACGGTACCATTTAAAGAGTAAGGAGGTCGATGGTGGCTGACTGTGCACATCTTGCTCTCCTAGAGCAGGGAGTAAGCATTTGGAATAGGGAGAGACCCACGTCAGCAATCTCAATCTCCGACGTGCGAACCTCGAAGGCGTGAACCTGGTAGGGGTAGATTTCCACGCAGCGCAACTTAGCAAAGCTAACCTTCGAGGCGCAGATTTAAGCCAGGCGAATCTCACTTTCGCGAATCTCCGTGAAGCAAACCTTGGCGGAGCGGACCTACATGATGCAGACCTTCGCTTGGCCCATTTGCGAAGGGCCGATTCCGAGGGGCAAATCTCCGAGGGGCAAATCTTGACGGCACGGATCTAAAAGGTGTAAGGATAAATGATACTACCAAACTTGATAGCAAATGGCGTCTAATTTGGGAACTTGTAAATCGGAAAGCCAGTGGTCGTGATCTCAGTCGGACCAACCTGCGTGGCGCATGCCTGAGAGAAACGGACTTGTGCCGAGCTGACTTGAGCGGAGCTAACCTGTTCAAGGCTGATCTCGTAGCAGCTAATCTTACAGGCGTCTGCCTTCACGGGGCAAACCTCCGCGAGGCAAATCTCCGAGGGGCAAATTTCAGCGGAGCAAATCTCAGCCGAACGGACCTAGTGCTATCAGACCTTACCGGCGCTATTCTCGTCGGAGCCGATCTCCGGAAAGCTGACCTTCGTGGGGCAACCATCAAAGGGGCAAATTTTGACAGAGTAAACGCTGAAGGAACGAATCTGAATGGAACACTCCTTGACGATACAACTGCACTTGAGGACCAGTGGCGACTTGTTTGGGAAATAGTAAACGGAAAGGCGAGAGGACGTGATCTGAGCAGTCTGATCTCAAAGGTGCATATCTACGTGAAGTAATCCTGCGCGGTGCGGATTTATCACAAGCAAACCTCTTTGGGCGGGATCTTAGCAGAGCCGAACTCGCCAGTGCGCACTTGGAAGGTGCAGATCTCCGAGGAGCAAATCTTAGTGGAGCAGGGCTTGTCGGTGCGAATCTGAGTGGAGCGCAACTTAGCAACGCAGATTTGCGCGAGGCGAGCCTCCGTAGAACGAATCTAAGCGGCGCGGACCTTGCTGGCGCAAATCTTAGTGAGGTGGACCTTCATGGGGCAAACCTAAGTGATACAAATCTGACCAATGCAGTGCTTGAAAGGGCAAGTTTGGTTGAGACGAATCTGATAAGGGCCGAACTTACCGGATGCCATATCTATGGCATCTCAGCATGGAATCTTCAGCTCGACCAGACAGTACAGGTGAACCTTGTCATAAGTCGCATCGGTGAACCCATAATCACTGTTGACAATTTAGAGGTCGCGCAGTTTGTCTATTTGCTCTTAAATAATCAAAAAATACGCCAAGTGATTGACACAATCACCTCCAAGACAGTGCTCATTTTAGGTCGGTTTATACATGAACGAAAGGCTGTTCTTGACGTGCGACGTGAAGAACTGCGAAAACATGATTACGTGCCGATTCTCTTCGATTTTGAGAAACCAACCACAAGAGACTTCAGCGAAACCGTGCGACTTCTGGCACATATGTCCAGGTTCATTATCGCGGACCTGACGCTGCCGGGAGCATTCCTCAAGAGCTACAGACCATTGTCCCGGAACTCTCTGTACCGGTTCAACCCATCTTGACCGAAGGCGTTGACAGTGAATATGGCATGTTTCAGGATCTCAAAAAGTACCCTTGGGTATTGCCCGTATATGAATACAAAGGGATAGATGATTTATTGCCAATGCTAAAAGACAAAATCATAACTCCCGCAGAGTTGCGAGTTAAGGAACTGATGCAAAAATAGTCTTCTGACAAGACCATGTAAGAGAGGGCCATATGGCTAAACAAGAACATCTTGACATACTTCGACAAGGGCTAGAATCCTGGAACCAGTGGAGAACCGACAATCCTAACGTTGCGGTCGATCTCAGCGAGGCGGACCTCAGTGGGGCGAACCTGCACGGAGCATCCCTTCGCGATACGAACCTTGTACTGACGAAACTCAGCGGAGCATACCTTCGCAGGGCGGATCTGCACAGAGCGGACCTCAGTGGAGCGGACCTTAGCGAGGCGGACCTTAGCGAGGCGGACCTCTATGACGCGAACCTTAGTTGGGCGAACCTCAGCCGGGCAGACCTCAGTGGGGCCGTAATGGGCCTCACGGTACTGGGAGATGCTATTCTTTGCACAGCTAATGGCCTAGAAAAAGTCATTCACGAAGGCCCATCTACCATAGGCATCCAAACAATGTATCGCTCTCAGGGCAGAATTCCTGAAGCGTTTCTTCGTGGCGCTGGGGTGCCGGATGATTTCATCACACACATAGGCTCATTAACCAGGAAAGCCCTTGAGTTCTATTCCTGTTTCATTAGTTACTCCAGTAAGGACTACCCGTTCGCCAAACGGCTGCATGCCGACCTTCAGGCTAAAGGTGTGCGCTGCTGGTTCGCACCAGAGGATTTGAAGATCGGTGCAGAAACTAGACAGGCGATCGACGTAGCGATTCGCACGCATGATAAGCTGCTGTTGATCCTATCTGAACATTCGGTCGAAAGCGGTTGGGTACAGACAGAAGTAGAGACAGCCTTTGAGCACGAGCGGCAGCGCCGCAACCAGGGGCATAAAGGGGCAATAGTTCTGTTCCCAGTCCGGCTCGATTCAGCTGTCATGGACACGGATTATTCCTGGGCTGCCGCTATTCGCCGCATGCGCAACATAGGCGATTTCACCCGCTGGAAGGACCATGATTCCTACAGCGAAGTGTTCGACCGGCTATTACGTGACCTCAAGCACTCGGAGGCAACGGGCGGCGTGTGAACAGCAGCCCCCAAAGCGGCATTAGCATACCTGAACAGCAATCGTATGGTGGAGCACCTCACATGTCTGACACCCAGCAGCCAGCCAATGAACTCGACGCAGACAACATCTTGATCGCCGAATATGAATACATTGCCCAGACGGCGTTTCAGGCCAATGAAGACCGATCACGTGTATCAACCTTCTACATCGTATCTGTCGGAAGTTTCATCGCTGCCGTGTTCACGACGCTCGACAATGGCACGGTGAATGCTAACCTTGTTTGGGCATTCGTCTTTCTATTTTTCGGTCTGAGCTTCTACGGGCTGTTGACCCTGCTGCAGCTTGCCCGGCTGCGGATTGCATGGTTTGAAAGCGCCAACGCCATGAACCACATCAAGGAGTATTACTTCAAGCACGCATCGCTGTCTGATTTGGAACAGGCGTTTGCTTGGAGGACGGGTACATTGCCCCCGCGGCTCAAGGTGACCAGCGTCACTTTTTTCAGCGCCATTCAAATTGCTGTACTTGCGGGAATCATGTTTGGTACTGCAGTAGCCTACTACCAACTGGCTGCTAGCCTAGATCTGGCTTATTAACGCAGCTGTAAGTGGCGTCCTTTTCTTTACTGCACAAATGACCATTTTTGCGTTCATGGTTGGTCGCAATGCTAGACCCAGAAAATTACGATAACTTGACCTTTCATGGCCAAAGTGGGTGCACAAAATGCAATTTAGTGTGTCGAAATCGTGAAAGAGTTGCCGAAGAAAGAGAAGGTACTGAACCAAGTGGCGTCGGATCCGGGCATCCGCGTAACACCGCTCAAGGTGAACAAGAGCATACCGATTAGAAAGCCGCCGATTACACCGAAAGCTGGGAAGGACCAATAATCGCCTGTTACATGACACCAAAGGCCGGGAAAAAGTATCGCCTCTATGCCAGATGCTGTACTTTCGCTAAGTAGTACTGATCCTCGTGGAAAGAATTATCCGTCACTTGCTCGCCAATAAGGTAGTTGTTGGAATGAATAAAGGTTTCGGTGGGAATTCAAGATGAAATACTCGGAGTTGTTCGACACCAAATGTGCTATATGCGCCGAGCGCAGTTACAAGTGGGCGACAAGACCTCCGCTTTGGTTTTCTGATAGATGCTGGAATCACCTTCGGTCATTTGAGAAAAGGGAATGGCGAGATCACTTGTTAAGCGTTCTGCATTCGAACCACTTCCTTCCACGACCGCAGGGTAATTTTCAGCTTTTCAAGGAAACTTACATGAAGACTGACAGGCCCTACAATCTGTTGAAGCAGTATGGATATGATAAATACCTACTTAAGCGCTTGGACGCATCTAGCTTTTCGGAGCTAGAAGAGGTTGTTCGGGGATATTTCAGCAGTCAACCGGATTTAGTAGAACACAAGGAGGGAAAGTACCGGGAAAGCGCTATGCAAAGTATTGTTTCCATTTTGCGAGAAGATTGGCTTGAGCAATTACCAAAACATCTGCAGCTTACTTCACTTCAAGAAGTAGATCTTTCAGGTGAGGATCTCTCGCACTGTAATCTGGACTTTGTAGTATTTGACGGAGCGAACTTATCGGGCGCAAATATGACGAAAACTCTCCTGTCCAATTCGGCATTTGCTTCTGCAGACCTGAGTGATGCGACGCTTGATGAAGTCGACATTTCACATTGCTCTTTTGAGAAGGCAAATCTGACAGGAACCAGTCTTGTCAACGCGGAAGGAGAGAATGTGCGATTTGGAGAAGCCAAACTTTTGAAGTGCAATGCGCGCTCATTGAGTCTAACAACGGCAGATTTTCGAGACATAGAAATGATTGAGGTTGACTTCACTGGTGCACGCCTAATGCATTCCGACATGTCAAGCTCCCGATTGCGCAAGTGTTCTCTTGAAGGTGCCCAAATGCTGGGAGCGAATTTCACGAATGCCAAACTCATCGAAACACAGTTCCATGACGTGAACTGTCCAAATGGTATATTCATCAATTCGGACTTATCAAACACAGATCTACGAAACAGCAACTTCTCAGGTAGCGACTTTTCGGGTTCGATTTACACAATGCGCTACTATGCAATTCCGACTTGGAGGGGGCCAACATGACACACGCAAATCTGCATTACGCTGATCTAGGAAACGCAAATCTCATCAACGTTGATCTGTATCAGGCTGACCTCAAAGCCACAAGGGTATATTTCGAAGACATTCGGTCCTCCAATATCCTCACAGGTCAACTTAGAGATGGATCGTTAGTAATCGAAAGAGCAAATAAGGTTAGGGTATTCATTAGCTATAGCCACAATGATTCAGCGTTTGCTCGGAGACTAGAAGATGCCTTGCGCGCAAAGAGTATTGATGTGTGGATTGACAGTCAAGAGATACTGCCTGGAGATTCATTAATTGAGAAGATCCGGGAAGGCATTGACAAATCCCAATACCTCTGTGCGCTCATCTCTAGTACTTCAATTGAATCAAGATGGGTTCGAAACGAGCTCGACATCGCAATGAATCAACAAATTGAAAATGGCACGGTTAAAGTGATCCCATTGGTTTTGGAGGAGAGACTGTCCTTACCCCTGTTTCTTGTTGGAAAGCTCTACGTGGATTTCTCGAGACCAGAGTACTTCGAAAACGGCCTATCTCAAATACTTCGAAAGACTAGACTCGCGTTCGATAGATCCCATGATACATTCAGGCGGCAAGTCCTAAAGAAGAACCGAAACCTCTCGCGTCAGTGGTATTGATGTTGAGTAGATGAGATGGTAATCTCACAAAATGCGCTAACCGCCTCATCGAAGGTGCCTCTTCACGTTTCTCCGCGAATTCTCAGTCGCGCATAGCGCGAAATCCGCCGCGAAAGGTGATGAACTGCGGTGTATTGCGATGATCTCCGTCTTTCGGCGCCTTCGGAACGCGATCCACGCCATCTTAATGCAGTTTGGCTTCCCCCACTTGGGCAAATGCGATGCCGAAAGTGCCGTGACGCAACGGCTGCGATGCGCCGGAGCCCATACTAAGGCTCGCCTCAATGTGTTTGCGATGGCGATGCGATGTCATCCGAGCCTGTGCGAAGAATTGCAGCACCCGCGAGCGTACAATACGGTTCGGCCTCACACAGCACTGGCCAATCTCACGCCGGCCGCATACAAGGCCAAAGCGCTCGAGAAACTGCGTTTGGAACTAAACGGCTAACGTCTCGGGTGGACCAGAAAAAGGGTGCGGACCATGGCCCTAAACGGCTAACGTCTCGGGGGGACCAGAAAAAGGGTGCGGAGCAACACAGACTCGACTCTCACCGCAACTGGAGTAATCTCGGGGGGCGGGACACTTTTATCACTCATCCTTTTTTGATTGCTGACGAGCGTCATAGCTGCCGATAAGAAACAAGACAACGGCCAAGATACCGCTAGCGATATTGACGTAAAGCGGAATATCGACTCGAAACAAAAAGAACGTGTAAACAGCCACGGCGAGCAACAGAGCCCAGAAGACCCTATACCGTCTTATAAATCCCAAGGCGCCCGACACTGGCTTAACTTGGCTTTCAACTTTGGTTAATCTCTGAAGCATCAGTTCTGTGTGAGTCTGAGTCTCCCGGACGGCATCTGTCAATTCAACAATTGACTGGCGAATGTCTAGCGTTTCATGAACGGCGTCGACTCGACTAGAGAACTCTCGCAAAGCAAGACAAGCATACATCGTTGCCCATATCGGGATCTTGCCATGCGTAGTCTCATCTGCCCAATATCCGTCCTTTTGTTGTTCCGAGATAACTAAGCGTACTAAGCGAGTAATCTCACTTCTTAATGGGTCAATTCCCGCAACAAGTAGCGCTCGCAGCACCAAGCTCAACGTCGGGAGGTGATAGTGCATTCCTGTAGCAGTACCATCAGTGTGATGTACATAGAAGGCTTCGACCTCTGTATGGAGTTGGGTGGATCCAAATTCCCTAACACCCACGTGACTGGATTCGAATCTCTGCTGAGTAGGTAGGATACCCATTAGCAAGAAGCGCCAAAGTGGCCAGTGATGTGTGCGCCAGTGTGCTCGAAATGTTTGTTGCGTGCTCGAAACCCCACCCATGGTCCACATTACGGGATTTCAATATCCAGTTCACGCTCTCCGAAGATGTCTGGGTACGGAGCATCTCTGGAAATCGCGACAGAGCGATTATTGCATTTGATGTAGGAGTGGTCTTGCTACTCTGATCATTCTCGTACATTCCCCATCCACGATCTGGATTAGCTGTTCTTTGAAGCCACCTAAGTCCGTCCTGAATCACTGGCGATGCATAACTTTCTCCCGCCTCGTTCAGGGCATTCAAAACGTAGCATGTGCTGGTAGTAAGCACGTCTTTCGATCGGAAGGTACTAAGTGTCCAGCCACCATCGTTCTCTTGGTGAGTAATGAGCCACGATCGATAGTTCTGGATGACTGGGGAATCTATTGATTCACCACAAGTGCGCAAAGTAATAACCCCACAAGAAGTACCGTAAATGCCAACATAACTATCGCCAAGCCGGATCTCGTCCAGGAACTGCTGCAATCCCCACCCTTCGGGAGCCTTCAAAGTTTTCGAGAGTAGATAGCCTCTTGCCTGCTGCAAGCATCTATCTGCGCTAGTCTGCAGCTGCCTTATATCGTATATCATATTCCCGTCCTTAGCTGGCAATTCGCTGCCCCATAAGTATGCTGATTGAGTTGCATAACATTGATGTATAGGTAGGAACACTATGTCGAATAAGGCATGAAGTGTCGACATACTCGGTAGCGAGTGCCAGATCGATTGTCAAGGGAAAGAGAGTACAACATTAACCACTAACAGGATCAGGTGCCAGAAACGAAACTGAGCCTGTGATTGATGACCGTAGTTCGTGGCTTCCTATCTCCTAAACGTTGGGAAGGGGCGCACCAGTACTGACGACTGATCGTCTTTCAGCGTGCATCCGTGAATTCAGTTGCTTCAACGCCTCCTTATGCCGAGTCTGGAGTTGTTATTCGCGTGATTCTCCACACTGCCTGTGTCAATCCAATAGCGTTCAGCTAAATGTCTCCTCAAGCAAGTGTTCCCAGTTCTTGACGTCATAAGTGTACTCAAATGAGCCATAGTGGACATCACACACGCAAAAGCAATTGTTATCTCCTAGCATTACCAAATCACCCTTAGTTTTGCCCAAGAGCGCTTTACCCAGAGGCGACAAATAAGAGATGCGCCCATCACTTGGAGCAACCTCATCGGGTCAGGAATTGTATACGTTTCGCTAAACCCACTTTCTGCACTGGATATGGTTACGGTTGCACCTATGTTCACCACCGACTTGTCCAAGAGTTCCTCGACTTAATCGCATCAATTATTAATGCGTTACCTAACCTAATTCGGATTTCGTCAGACTCGGCAAAAAATCTGCGAGCCAAATCATGCACAGGCAAATCCATAGGGCGCCCCATGCCACTGCCCGGCGACGCAGCCAAATAGTTCCGCCAGTTTCGCTGAACCCCTGCCTTCCATATATTCGAGCTGCTTCCGATAAGTCTCGTACTTGCCGCGGGTGAGATAGACCGAATCACGTACGGGCATAGTATGGCCTCGCAAGTTACTTGCTAGGTTCGCACTGAACAAAACGTAGAGCACAAAGTCTGCTAAACATGAATAAAGCTCTTAGCGCTTGCATAATGCGCCGCAAACCATGAACGCTGTTATGGCAGCTAGGAACATCTGTTGGCCATCAGCGGCCCCTAAAACGTCTCCACTTCAAGAAAACTCTCTAGGTCACTCGAGTGTTGAAACGAATTATTCCGAAGGTGGCGAATCACGTCATAGTCACTCATCCTCCAGATATCATCACACAGCTCTCTGCACCGATTTAGCACTATTGCAGAGCTTTCCTGCCGAGACAAAACAGATGTGCTCTCGACTGCAGCCGACAGTTCGGCATCAAACAGCTTCTGAATTGCCAACTGCAAAACTTCCGCCCGCCGAGATACTAGAGGGCTACCTAGAACTCGATCAAAGATAATATCCCTTAGAACATCTAGCGCAGACATTAGGCCCATAGACAGCCGGATAGTTTGGCCGTGTGTATATCCCCGAAATTCTAGATGCTGTCGATTGAGGTTGAAGTCAATTGCATCGTCTACAAATCTAGAAACTCGTTCTGCATATCGGATGCCCAGAACATCCTTCACAGTGGCACTTGCGCCGAACAAGGGAGTATCATTCGCTTCTTCAAACGACAGGAAGCCTCTTGAGATGGCCTCTTCAATATCATTGTTAACCCAAACAATATAGTCAGAGATCACTACAACAAGCATTTCAAAGGAGATTAAATCAGCTTCCAGTGTTGCATCGAACAATCCTAATCGTTTTGGTTCATAGTTGTGTAATAGACCAAAGCCCGTGTTTAGGGTAAGTTGATTATCATCAAGCAACTCAATTTTAGAGTAGACGTGAAAACTTTGCTTTTGATGAGCGAAAATATGTTCGTCTCTTGGTGTGACATAGAAACTCTTCTCTAGCCCCTTAGCCAACTGATCATCATGCAACTCACTGGTAACGGGGTGATCTCCACGGAAATCTCGTCCTACCAACCATGAAGTCAATGCACGGTCAATGGCGGCTTGAGTATTGTGGCTGAATGGCATGTGTCCGACATCGTGGCCCAGCGCAATCGCTCCCGTGAGGTCGATGTTTAGGTGCAGACCTGCCGCAATTCTTGTTGCAACATCTACAACTTGCAGCGTGTGAGACATTCTGGAGGATGCATCTGCCAGAGTACGAAACGCAAGGTTCTGACACTTGTTACTAAGGGCACGCAGAGAGGAAGAACTTAGGATGATTTGGCAATCGCACTCATATGGAGTTCGTACGAGTGAACTGCCTCTTGAATAGGTAGGCCGAGACACCCAACGCGCGTACGAGTTCTAGTCGCATATGACGCAAGGTTAATCTCACGCTGTTCTACGTATAAACTGTTCATTGTAGGATCCAGGCCGAAGAAACAAAGCTGCCAAATTTGGGCCGGTGTGAGTTCTCTTGGCTTCAGCTCATTGTCGAAAGACCGACTACAGTACCCATTACTACACGTCGTCCGAAATGTGAACTAGGATACAGCTTCTTTTTCCGAGACTAACGAATGGTGAGGATGCGACCACAATAAGCACATCTTCTAGCGAAACCCAGAAGTCATCGCAATCATGCTTGGCGCTCGGCATAATCCTTCATCACCCAGTGCTAAACCACAGAGCTTCATATCCAACCTTTCCACCGCTGTGAAGTGCCTGCCAGATATGCTCATTGCTAGTGTTAGGATCCAAGAGATTGACGGTGTTGTCGGACCTTACACCACATGGTCTCAATTTGCCATCGAGGCCAATACGTACCGAATGCCGGCAACCTTCTAAACAGTACTTTCGTGCCGCACAATGGAGGTTTGGGCAGTTGTTGTTGGTGCCCACGATCTTGACTTCAAACACCGCTCCGGAAGGCGTCAGATATACGCGCTTGGGATAGGGCCACATCTCTTCGTGGTACGTCGCGCCAGCTTCCACTAGTTGCCGTTCCAGATAAGATAGAGGTAGATAGAGTCACGATCCTGCTCGCTCCCAATGAGTAGGTCAAAGTACTTTATCGGCATTCCACCGTATTCGCTTGACAGCGAATCAAACAAAGGAAGTTCATCGGCGTTCTTCCTCCAGAAAATAGTATTAACCTTTAGTTTTAGCCCAGCCAAGTGTGCTTTACTAAGGCTACTAATTACACGATCGAGATAGTCATAACCAGTGTATTCTTCATATTTTTTGTGATTAAGAGAATTAACGCTAACGGTGACTGTATCCACACCCGCGGTCCCGTGAAGAGTGTTGACCATACCGCCCAAAAGAATTCCATTTGTCGTAATCTTGATCTTGGTGACCTGCCGAATCAACTTGAGTCGTACGATCAAGTCTGACAGCTCAGGTTCACCCACAAGCGTCGGTTCTCCATCTCCTGCAGTCTCACGTGCGCTTCAGTTGCTTGTGATACCTCAATGACCCTCTGTACGGCGCAGCAGAAGTCAGCGTTGCCAATTGCGGCGAAACCATCATGCTCAAAGTAGTCATGGTGACACCAAGTGCAGGCGATGTTACAGAATCTACGTGAAACCCACACGCCCGCTTTTGCTGTCTTGTCTAGTCTGAATCGTATTAACATAAGGTACTCTTCAGGGTCATACCTTACGAACATTTGGACAAGCAACCGTACCCAGTATCGAGGATTAATTGTCTCTAACTGGTTCAAGTGCTGGTTCTTCAGCACTCGAGTCGATGGTGTCCCGCTGGTGCATTAAGGTATGATCTTTATACAAGGAACAATGATTGCTGTCAATTTACGGACGGGACTGCTTCTCCCTAGCATTCAATGTCTTTGTTACATAGCGTGAACAAGCCAATGCCGTAAGGTGTCGAGTTTGCCACGGCCATACATCTGGCGCTTCACCATTTTTAGCTTGTTGACAAAGCCCACGACTTGACCGTGGCTCCAGGAGGTGGTCAGAGCACGCGGACGGCAGTATAGTCATGGCGTGTGCCAGTCGCAAGTATGATAATGTCAGCCATGCCACTTGTTCTGCAGGCGTCATCGGGTCACAGCGAGAACAAGACGCACGGTGCTACGAAAGCGTAGCACTCTACTACGTCGCCAGCCACGTGCCTTCTATACGTGTGACAGAACAAATATTCCACTTTAAGTCTGAACAGGCCGTGTGTTGCAAGAGCTACCGAAAGTCGCGGAAAAAGAAACGCAGGTTCGAATGCCGCTCCTTGCGCTATCTCGCGCCAGTCTGCGCGCTACTGCCGTGGTAAGCGTGCAGGTTGCTCGTTACTTCCCACCAACTGGTTTAAGAATGAACTCGACTCTCACTTCAAGCGGACTGATTTTGGGACCAGATCAGTTTCACCTTGCCTGGGAGCCATGAAATCTGCCCGCGTTGACCTGACTCCAGTGCACCACGTCACGCCACTCTAGTGCAAATATTCCCTCTACAGAAGTGTAGACGATAACTTTGCAGCGGAGTAGCGGTGGATCTGCCCCGCGCGAGACGGTCAGCAATCGAATAAGGCCAGCACTTCTCATTGCGCAAAATCTGGTCGTCGAGCACGAGTTCTCGAATCTCGCCGGGAAGCGTGCACGCTGCCACTTGCACTCCTGGCAACCAGCCTCCTCACGCTCATCTTCAGGATCTGCTGCGCCTACTGCCCATTCGTATCCATTCCCTGTTATGTGGGGCGGTTGCCAATGTATCAAATGGCGCAACCAGTACGGTCCCACCGCCTTGCACAATACGCTCCACGGCTTGCTCGACAGAGGCAACCAGCAGATTGAGTTCGAGGCCCTCACGCCCTGTTTGGATGACGAGTTCTGCATCGCTATCAGGTAAACGCAAACCGATCGCTTGTTCCGTGCGCCAGATAATCTCATGTCCAAGGAGATCGCGATAGAAACGAAGACCCGCATCAAGATCAGGAACGTGGATCTGTATCGCATCAACTTTGCGAATCAATGGTTCGGGTAACGAATGGTGCATCGGAAACCTCTCAAATTGCTGCAAGCAGCTGGCGCGGATAGTGTATCACACGCAATCGTTCCCCAAGCCAAGAGCGTTGATAAAGCTAAATCATAGCCAGGTTAACCAAGTGGCAAGGACTGCTCAGAATCTGTACTTTAGATCGGTTACATTTGCCCTTAAAGCACGTAACATACCAGCAACAAGTTATCCGAATACCAACCACTTCAGGGAGAACATCATGCGCTACCGCCTGCTTGGCAATTCGGGTCTGCGTGTGTCGGAGCTGTGCCTGGGCACGATGACCTTTGGCGAAGACTGGGGCTGGGGCGCCTCCAAAGAGGAGAGCCGCAAGATGTTCGACGCCTTTGTGGCGGCGGGCGGCAACTACATCGACACGGCCTCCAACTACACCAACGGCACGAGCGAGAAGTTCGTGGGCGAATTCGTTGCGGCCGACCGTGACGCCTTTGTCGTGGCCACCAAGTATACACTGCGCCGGCCGGGTTCGCAGTTCAACGACCTCAACGCCGGCGGCAACTCGCGCAAGAATATGCTGCACACGGTTGAGGCATCGCTCAAGCGCCTCAATACCGACTACATCGACCTGCTCTACCTGCACATGTGGGACCGCACGACTCCGGTCGAGGAGGTGCTGCGCGGTCTCGACGACCTCATTTCTTCCGGCAAGATTCTCTATGCGGGCATCTCCGACACCCCCGCCTGGATCGTCGCCTATGCACAAGGTATTGCCGTAGCTCGTGGCTGGAATCGCTTTGTCGCCTACCAGGCGGAGTACAGCCTGGCCGAGCGCGGGGCAGAGACCGATGTGCTGCCGATGGCCGAGGCGTTGGGTTTGAGTGTGCTGGCTTTTTCCCTGCTCGGCGGCGGCGTGCTCACCGGCAAGTTCAACCAGCCGGCCGGCCCAGGCGAACCCACACGCGCTAAGCAGGCCAGTGAAGCCGAACAAAAGCTGGCCGCGGCGGTGATGGAAGTTGCTGCCGAGATCGGGCGCACAGCTTCGCAAGTGGCGATCAACTGGGTGCGCCAGCAGTCGCCCAACATCATACCCATTCTGGGAGCACGCCGCGAGTCGCAGCTGCACGACAATCTAGGGGCGCTTGAATTTACGCTAAGCGACGAACAGCTGGCCCGCCTCACGGCCGCCAACCCGCTTCCTGTGCTGTACCCACACACCTTCTGGAATGACTTCGTGCGCCGCGACCTCATCTTTGGCGAACGGGTGGATTTGCTGGATGGGCGCTAGCCTGAACCACGATTCGGTCCCTCACCGCGGCTATCACCCCTGGCGTGCTTAACCGATATGCGCAGGCGCGCATCGTTTTGCTCCCCCGCTGCGTATTCATTGCAGTGCCTTCAGCACATCAAAAAGAGATACGAAGAATATGCACAAAATACCGTTAGGGAGGCCGCCGTGCCGAGTGTAAGAAGCAAGTTGATCATTGGCATGATCAGAAATCGCCATCTGATGAAGTTCAAGCTCAGGCCGGAAGTAGTCGACGAAACCTTTTCGGTGGAAGAGTTCCGCCGCAGCGTGGACCTGCAGTCAAGCCGGGCGAAGATGCCAAAGGACGTCGCCGTCACCCCTATCACGGCCGCCGGCATGTACGCCGAGTGGATCACACCCAACGGAGCGCCACAGCAGAAGGTCATTTTCTACATTCACGGCGGCGGCTTCATGTCCGGCTCGTGCCTGACGCACCGTATGCATGTGGCCAAATTTGCCGCGGGGAGCGGAGTCAAAGCGCTGCTGTTCGACTATCGCCTCGCCCCCGAACATCCCTACCCTGCGGCGGTAGACGACTGCATCGCCGCTTATCGCTGGCTGCTGGCAGAGGGCTACGAACCCGCCAATATCGTCATCGCCGGCGAATCGGCCGGCGGCACGTTGACGTTGGCCACGCTCGTTGCCTTGCGCGACCTGGGAATTCCCCTACCCAGCGGGGGTGTGTCGATTTCGCCGGTCACCGACCTGACCTGCAACGCACCGTCGTTCCTTGGCAATTTCAAATACGACATTGCGCCCTTTAACTCGTGGAAGGTGTGGACGCAGTACTATATCGCCGGCAACAATCCCGCTCTGCCTTGGTTGTCGCCGTTGAACGCTGACCTCACTGGACTGCCACCCATCCTATTGTGCATCGGCACCCATGAGATTCATTACGACGACACCATCAACTTCGCCAAGAAGGCAAAACAGCAAGGCAATGAAGTAACCTTACTGGAATTTGAAGGAATGTGTCATGCCTTCCCGATCCTGGCCCCGCTTTTTCCCGAGGCAACGCAGGCCATGGCGGACATCTGCACATTTATCAAGCAAAAACTGTCGGCGGTACGGGTGGCTTCGGCAGCAAACATATCCGAGAAGGTTACCTAGACGCGTGCCGATTGACTTTCTATCTTTGCTCTTTGCAGGCAGAATATGCATGCAGAACACTGCTGTCATCAGCAGTTGTGTGTTTACGATTTAAGAGAGTAATGATAGAAGGGCTCATATATGGAACGTTCGGCCGCAGCAACCGCACCCACGCCGGAGAGCGGGCTGCCTTATAAGTGGAAAGTTCTCGGCATCGTCGTCTTTGGCATCTTCATGGTGATTCTGGATACGACGGTGGTCAATGTCGCCTTTCAAACGCTGCGCCTTGAGTTCGGCTCGCAGCTCGGCGAGGCGCAGTGGATCATCAGCGTGTATGTGCTGGCGATCGGCATTACCACGCCGCTGGCCGGCTTTATGGCCGACCGCTACGGCATTAAGCGGGTCTATCTCACCGGGCTGTCTATCTTTGTGCTCGGTTCGCTGCTGGCGGGCCTGGCGCCCAATATCTGGCTGCTGGTGGCGGCGCGAGCGCTGCAGGGTGCAGGCGGCGGCCTGGCGCTGCCGCTGGGCGTGGCGCTGCTGCTGCGCGTCTTTCCGGTGGAGGAGCAAGGCACGGCGCTGGGCATCTTTGGCGTGGCCGCCATCGTGGCGCCGGCAATCGGCCCCATCCTGGGCGGCTGGCTGGTGGACCTCGGCCTTTGGCGCTGGATCTTCTTCATCAATCCCCCGATTGGCCTCCTTGGCGTTCTGCTAGGCGCGCGTGTGCTGCGCAACATCCCCAGCGGGCAAAAGCCGCCGCTGGACGTGCTCGGACTGATTACGGAGATCATCGGCTTTGGTGCCATCCTCTATGCGTCGTCCACCGTAGTCGAGTTGGGCTGGGACTCGCCGACGGTGATTACAGCGCTGGGGATCGGCGTCACCGGCCTGGCGGCGTTTGCTTATGTCGAGCTGTTTGTGGCCAAGGCCCCGCTGCTTGACCTGCGCCTCTTTCGCAAGCGCGTCTTTCTCAACGCCAGCCTGCTGGGTTATGTCAGCGTGATCGCCCTCTTCGGCGCTGAATTCCTGATGCCCCTCTACCTGCAGGCGCTGCGCGGGGTAAGTGCCCTGCAAACCGGCCTGATCCTCCTGCCGCTCGCCATCACCGGCGGTATCTCAGTCACTGTTGCCGGCCGGCTGTACGACAAGTTGGGGCCCCGGCCGCTGGTGGCCGTCGGCTTTAGCATTCTGATGATCAATACCTGGCAGTTGAGCCAGGTGCAGCCGGACACGTCGCTGCAGTGGATCATGTTTCTGCTGGCCTTGCGCGGCATTGCGTTGGGATTGACTGTGCAGACAACGTTGGTGACGGCGCTGTCAGTGGTGCCGCTCAAGGATCTGCCGCGCGGTTCATCGCTATCCAATGCCACACGCAACCTGGTACAGGCCGTCGGCGTGGCCATGCTGGCGACAATTCTGGCCAGCACCATTTCGCCGCAGACGCAGCAGATGCAGCAAACGCTGCAAGACATGCCACGCCCTGCCGGGCAGACCGCCCATGCCGGCCTCTGCAGCATCGCACCCAAGGACATAGCCCAGGCCACGGGCAGCCGGGTCGACGAACGGGCTGTGGCCAGTGCCGAAGCACAGGTACCGGCGCCACGGGCCGGCATGGGGGCGCTCATACAACAAGCCTGCCTCGAAAATGTAGCCGGCTTCGAGCGTGCTTACCGGGTTACCTTCTTTGCGTCGATCCTCGCCCTGATCCTCGGCCTGATGCTGCCGGGCTGGCCGTTGGCGTGGGCAGGCCGCCGCGCAGCCGACATGCCGACCGTGTCGCATTAGCCGTCGCCTTGTCAGTCTGGCTTGACCATACATAAAAAACGTCCCTGGGACCAGCGGAAGTATGTCTCCACTGGTCCCAGGGACGCACAATGTCATCCTCTAGCGCTTGCCCTTGTTCGCAAACTGCGCTGCCAGCAAGTCGCGATTCATGGCGGCGATGAAGTCCATGCTGATTTCCTTGGGGCAGACAGCCTCGCACTCGCCATAGTTGGTGCAGCCGCCAAAGCCTTCGCTGTCCATCTGCTCGATCATGAGGATCGAGCGGTCACGGCGCTCGGCTTGCCCTTGGGGCAGCGAGTTGAGATGCGCCAGCTTGGCGGAGGTGAACAACATGGCCGACGAGTTAGGACACGCGGCTACGCAGGCGCCGCAACCGATGCAGGCCGCGGCGTCCATAGAGCGGTCCGCCTTTTCCTTGGGCACGGGGATCGCGTTGGCGTCGGCCGCTGCACCTGTGTTCACGGAGATGTAGCCGCCGGCCTCGATGATACGGTCGAACGCGCCGCGGTCCACCATCAGGTCCTTAATGATCGGGAAGGCCTTGGAACGCCAGGGCTCGACGGTGATGGTATCGCCGTCCTTGAAGACGCGCATGTGGAGTTGGCAGGTCGTGATCGCAGCTTTCGGCCCGTGGGCGATTCCGTTGATCACAAGGCCGCAGGTGCCGCAGATGCCCTCACGGCAGTCGTGGTCGAAGGTGACCGGCTCCTCGCCGCGATCGATCAGGTTCTGGTTCAGCAGGTCCAGCATCTCCAGAAAGGACTGGTCCTCGCTTACTTCATCCAACCGGTATTCCACCAGCTTGCCCGGCGCTTGGGCGTTCGCCTGGCGCCAGATTCGCAATGTCAGTCGCATAAGTCGTGTGCTTCCTTATTTGTAGCTGCGCGTGGCCAGCTTGACGAATTCAAATTCCAGCGGCTCTTTGTGCAGGATGGGCGCATTGGTCTCGCCAGCATACTGCCAGGCCGACACATAGGTGTACTCCTCGTCGTTGCGCTTGGCCTCGCCGTCCTCAGTCTGATACTCTTCGCGGAAGTGACCGCCGCACGACTCATTGCGCTGCAAAGCGTCGAGACACATCAGCTCACCCAACTCGAAGAAGTCCACCAGGCGCCCAGCCTTCTCTAACTCCTGGTTGGTCTCCAGGCCGCCACCAAGCACACGCACGTTGCTCCAGAATTCCTCACGCAGTTCAGGGATCAGCTTCAGCGCCGTCTGCAGGCCCTCGGCGGTACGCCCCATACCGCAGTAGTCCCACATGATCTTGCCCAACTCGCGGTGGTAGTGATCGACGCTCCTGGTACCCTTCGTATTGAGGAAGTGGTTGGTGATGGCCGACGCCTCCGCCACCGCAAGCTTGGCCGCATCGTGCTCGGCCGTTACCTTCTCCAGCTTGGCAGAAGCCAGGTAGTTGGGCAGCGTATACGGCAGAACGAAGTAGCCGTCGGCCAGGCCCTGCATCAGCGCGCTCGCACCCAGGCGGTTGGCGCCATGGTCCGAAAAGTTGGCCTCACCGGCCACAAACAGGCCCGGGACCGTGCTCTCCAGGTAGTAATCCACCCACAGCCCACCCATCGTGTAGTGCGGAGCGGGGTAGATGCGCATGGGTATCTTGTAGGCATTCTCGCCCGTGATGTTTTCGTACATGTCGAACAGGTTGCCGTAACGGTCGCGGATGACCTTCTCGCCCAAGCGCTTGATCGAATCGGCAAAGTCAAGGTAGACGCCGTTCTTCAGCGGGCCGACGCCCAACCCGGCATCGACCTGGCGCTTGGCAGCACGCGACGAGATATCGCGCGGGGCGAGGTTGCCATAGGAGGGGTACATTTCCTCCAGATAATAGTAGCGATCCTCTTCGGGAATCTGGTCCACCGGCCGCGTCTCGTCAGGCTTGCGCGGCACCCAGATGCGGCCGTCATTGCGCAGCGATTCGCTCATCAACGTCAGCTTGGACTGGTGCTCGCCTGCCGGAGGGATGCACGTTGGGTGAATTTGCGTAAAGCACGGGTTGGCAAAGAGAGCCCCGCGCTTATACGAGCGCCAGATGGCCGTCGTGTTGCAGCCCTTGGCGTTGGTCGAGAGATAAAAGACGTTGCTGTAGCCGCCCGTGGCGAGCACGACCACATCAGCCATATGTGCCTTGATCTCGCCGGTGCGCATGTCGCGCGTAACGATGCCGCGCGCACGCCCGTTGACGACGATTACATCCAGCATTTCGGTGCGTGTGTACATCGTCACCGTTTTGGCCGCAATCTGGCGCTGCAAGGCCTGGTAGGCGCCGAGCAGCAGCTGCTGGCCGGTCTGGCCGCGGGCATAAAAGGTACGTGCCACCTGGGCGCCGCCAAAAGAGCGGTTGTCGAGCATACCGCCGTACTCACGTGCGAAGGGCACACCCTGTGCCACGCACTGGTCGATGATGGCGTTGCTCACTTCGGCCAGGCGATAGACGTTTGACTCGCGGGCCCGGAAGTCGCCGCCCTTGACCGTGTCGTAGAAGAGGCGATAGACGCTATCGCCGTCGTTGCGGTAGTTCTTGGCCGCGTTAATGCCGCCCTGGGCGGCGACGCTGTGGGCGCGCCGCGGGCTGTCCTGGTAACAGAAGCAATCTACGTTGTAGCCGGCTTCACCCAGGGATGCTGCCGCCGCTGCACCGGCCAGGCCGGAGCCAACCATAATAATCCGGAACTTACGCCGGTTGGAGGGGTTCACCAGCTTCATCTCGAAGCGGGTGCGGTCCCAGCGCGATTCGATCGGGCCGGTCGGGCACTTGCCGTCCAGCGTGGCTTCGGTAAACACCGGCATCGTCTGGGTCGCCGGCGCTGCAACTGGTGTGGTCATATCAAATCAGCCTCTCAAAAATGAGAATGTCAGACAATCAGCGTCAAGCAAGCGGCAAGAAACCAAACATGACGGCGAACGGCACCAAAGCAAAGCCGACGGGGATCACGATGGCGACAAAGATCGCCAGGCCACGGAAGAAGCCATCCCAGTCGCGATTATTCAAGCCAAGAGTTTGGAACATACTCCATACGCCGTGATACAGGTGCAGGGCCAGAGCCGCCAGCGCCAATAGATAGAACAGCGAAATTACCGGGTTTGAGAACGCCGTCACGACATTGTTGTAAGGCCCTTGCCGCGGGGTCACCGCCGTTTCAGGCAGCGCCGTCCAGGTGAAGTTGGCGAGGTGAAAGAGGACAAACAGCAGGATGACAACGCCGCCGATGCGCATGAACTTGGTGGCATAATTGGCCTGCACGGTGCGTTTCACAGCGTAGTTGCTGCCGTGCGCCCGGCGGGCAATCGTGTACAGTTCCCACGCCGACCAGATATGCAAGGCAATGGCGACGATGATGACAATACGGATAATCCACAGCAGCTGCTTCTCGGACAGTACGGGCTCGCCTACCGTACGGAGGAACTCGGCGTAATGATTGAACGCCTCCGCGCCCTGAAAAATGTGCAAGTTGCCCCACATGTGCAGGGCCAAGTAGCCGATCCAGATAACACCGGTAACGGCCATGATCACTTTCTTGCCGATTGTCGTATGCGGCAGGGCAAGTACATACATTGGGAACTCCTTATCTCGTGCGTGTGGACCGCGAGTCCCGAGCGCTGAAGTGGAAGCTAGGTAGTCCACATCTTATCACAGTCTCTTGTGAAAATAGAAGCAAACTCACCTAACGGACGGAGCTTTCACCGAACAGACTTGTGATCTGGTTCGAGTATAGCAGAGAGATTGTAAGTTGTTTGTGCATTTTCCCACAAATGCGAAATACACAAAAAGGTTTTTGCAGAATGGAAGCAAAGTCGGAAGAACAGGCACGAAAGCGAGCGTACGAAGGCCGAAAAAAGGCAAAAAAGTGCCAGGTACGTACCCGAAGTCCGTAACGTTGAGCCACAGACACGTACCTGGCAGAAACGATAAGAGCAGGATTGTCTGAACCATAATTTGTGGGATTTTGGGGACTAGCTTGATTAGCAGTTCCCGTCCGTCATCCAAGAACAGTAGCTGCAAGAAATCCTGGCAATCCTGAAAATCCTACGAATCATGGTTCAGATTGTGTTATAATAGCTTCCCTATGTCTCAAGAACGTTTTGAATGGCTGGAAATCCCCGAGGCACCCCAACCGGTGCGGGTCAACACGGCCAAGGCGCCGGAGCCACTGTTAGGCAAGCGCTGCCCCCAGTGCAGCTGGCTCGACGAAGAGACAGCCATCCAGTGCTTCCGCTGCGGCTACCGTTACAATGTGGACCATGGCATGGCTGAGCGCATCAATCAGCTCGGCGTGGTATTACCGCCGCGCGTGATCGATGCCGGGCAAAGCCTGGAAACCTTCTTCCGTATCTACGGGCGCACGCGCCTGCCCGAATCGTTGGACGTGTTCCAGCTGCGCCAACGGGGAATTGCACTCCAGCTTGCCCAGGGCTTTGACAAGCTGCTTTGCCTGGAAGAGATTGCAGTCGAGCACTACCAGCACCAGATCGACGCTGCCTTGCGCGCCCTGCACCAGATGCGCGGCCGCGCCTTGTTGGCCGACGAGGTGGGGCTGGGCAAGACGATCGAGGCCGGCATCGTAATGAAAGAGCTGATCCAGCGCGGGCTCGTGCGCACGGTGCTGGTGCTTACCCCGGCCTCACTGACCGAACAATGGCGCGAGGAACTGCAGAGCAAGTTCCACGAATCGTTCACGGTCATGGAGATGCCCCAGCAGTGGCAGGCAGTGCGCGAGGCCGACGCCGGTCGCTGGATCATGAGCCTCGACCGCGCCAAGCTGGATGCGCACAGTGAAGCTGTACTGGGCCGCGAGTACGATCTGCTGATCGTGGATGAGGCACACAAGCTCAAGAACCGCGCTACACGAGCCTGGCAGTTCGTCAATAAGGTGCGCAAGCGCTACGTATTGATGCTGACGGCCACACCGGTGCAGAACGACCTGATGGAACTGTACAGCCTCATCACGATTCTCAGCCCCGGCCAACTGGGCACCGTGCGCGCCTTTCGCCGCCACTTTATCGAACACGCCGACGCTCGCCATCCTAAAAACGCCTCCTCGCTGCGCCGCTTGCTCAACGATGTGATGATCCGCAACCGCCGCAGCAAGGTCGACATCCGTTTTCCCAAGCGCCAGGCCGCCGTCTATCACCTGGAGCTGAGTGAGCCGGAGTGGATGCTCTACAATGACGTCACCGACTACATTCGCCGGCGCTTCAAGGATCGGGACAGCGACAAGCACCTGCGCCTGACGCTGATGACACTGCAAAAGGAGCTCAGCTCCAGCCCGCAGGCGCTCGCCAGCACGCTGCGCAAGATGGTAGCCGACCGCGCTCACGCTGACAACGTGCGCGCCGAATTGCAGCGCTTCCTCCATTTGGCCGAGTCGATCCCGATCAGCCGCAAGCTGCGCGCCGTGCGCGAGATCCTTGCTCGCTACCCCGGCAAGTTCCTCGTCTTTACCGAGTACCGCCAAACGCAAGAGGCGATCCTGGCGGACCTGTCAGCACAGGGCATCAGCGCCGTGGCATTCCACGGCGGCATGGACATTCGCCAGAAGGAAGAAGCCATCGCCGCCTTCCGCGACGGCCTGCTAGAAGAGGATCCAGAGGGGAATCCGGAGCCGCGCGCAGGCGGTACGTCTGCATCTGTGCGCAAAACCCAGCACGCCGCCAAAGGCAGTGGCAAGCAGCCCGCCAAGCGCGAGGTGCGCGTCCTTGTCAGCACCGAAAGCGGGGCGGAAGGGCGCAATCTCCAGTTCTGTCACCAGTTGATCAACTACGACCTGCCCTGGAACCCCATGCGCGTCGAGCAGCGCATCGGCCGGCTGCATCGCCTTGGCCAGGAACAGGACGTCACCATCTTTAACCTGAGCTGCAACGAGACGATCGAGGCGCACGTAATCGACCTGCTGGCGCGCAAGATCCGCATGTTTGAGTTGGTGATAGGTGAGCTCGACCTGATCCTGGGCAATCTGGAAGGCAGCAGATCATTTGAGGACCTGCTACGTGAGGCCTGGGAAACCGCCACCGACGAAGAGGATTTGGCCAGCCGCATCCACAATCTCGGCGATCTGCTGACACAGGCGCGCCGCGAGTACGAGCGCGTGCGCCAGAACAACGCCCTGCTCGACGTGGCACTGGACCTGTAACACAAGCCTCAACCTACCTGGCTCGCCAAGACAGCCTGGGATTGGGACGAGCAGGCGAGCAAGCTGCGTGGCCTCACGCCTGAGGCCGGCGCCGGAACCTTCGGGGGTGGCGACGCAGCCAGCGACCCGCTTGTGATCGGCGATGCGCTGGTTGGGGCGTCGAGCCACTATCGCCCGCGATTTGCGCCTGCCCATTAGGCAGCATTCAGAGCGGGAGCCGCATCGAGGTAACTGCGCCGCCAACTGTTTGGCCATGGCGTCATCAGCTGTGACGAGAGCGATCATAACAACGGAAGGCAGTTTGCGTCCCTCGCAACACGCCTCGCTCGTCTTGATTGACAGGCGGCGCTGCGTGCGCTATAATAGTGCGCGTTAAAACGTTTTAAGACGTACCGTTTCTATCTGCTTTTTTCCCAGTTACAACAAAGGATGGTGGCTTATGGGCGTAGCATCGCCAGCCGCCGCAAGCCCTGCATCGATGCCATCGACCGGCCGCCCCGACGCAGCTCTGCTGGAGATGCGCTCGATTACCAAGCGTTTCCCCGGAGTACTTGCCCTTTCCGAAGTCAGCTTTGACGTCGAGGCCGGCGAGGTGCACGCCCTGGTGGGAGAGAACGGCGCCGGCAAGTCCACGCTCATGAAAATCCTCTCCGGCGTGTATGAGCGCGACGGCGGCGAGATCCTCTTCAAGGGCAAGCCTTATGAACCCAAGTCACCGCGCCAGGCGCAGGTGGCGGGCATCACCACCATCTACCAGGAGCTAAACCAGGTCCCCTATCTCTCGGTGACGGAGAATATTTTTCTGGGCAGCGAATTGATGCGCGGGCCATTTGTCGACTGGCCGGCCATGGACCGGCAAGCGTCGCAGCTGTTGGCCAAGCTCCACCTGGATGTCGACCCACGTACGCAGCTCGACCATTTGGGTGTAGCCCAGCAGCAGATGGTTGAAGTCGCCAAGGCACTCCATCACAAGGCAGACCTGATCATTATGGACGAGCCGACATCGGCGCTCAGCGTACGCGAGATCGAGGATCTCTTTGGCATCATCCGCGAGCTGCAGGCCGCGGGCGTGGCGATGATCTATATCAGCCATCATCTCGACGAAGCCTTTGCCGTCAGCAACCGCATCACGGTGCTGCGCGACGGCCGCCAGGCGGGCACCTACCCCACCAACGACCTGAACGTGGACAAGCTGATCCGTCTCATGGTGGGCCGCGACCTGTCCGAGCAGTTTCCCAAACAGGAGGCACCGCGCGGCCAGGAAGTCCTGCGCGTGGAAGGACTCAACCAGGGCAGCAAGTTGATCGACATCAGCTTTAGCGCCTACGCAGGCGAAGTACTGGGCATCGCCGGGCTGGTCGGTGCCGGGCGCACCGAACTCGTGCGCGCCATCTTTGGGGCCGATGCCATCGACGCCGGCCGCATCTTTGTCGACGGGAGGCCGGTGCGCATTCACAGCCCGCGCGATGCAATCCGCCACGGCATCGCCCTATTGACGGAAGACCGCAAACAGCAAGGGCTGGTGCTCCAGATGAGCACGCGCGAAAACATCACCATGGCCGTGCTCAACCGGCTGACAGGGGGGCCCTTTACCAGCCAGGGCAAGGAAGAAGCAGTGGCGCAGGGCTATATCGACAGCATGGCAATTAAGACGCCCAGCCAGGACCAGCTAGCCATCAATCTTTCGGGCGGCACGCAGCAAAAGGTCGTGCTGGCCAAGTGGATGGCCACCAGCCCCAAGGTGCTGATCTTTGACGAGCCGACACGTGGCATCGACGTCGGCGCCAAGGTGGAGATCTACAAGCTGATCAACGAATTCGCCCGCGAAGGCGTGGCGGTGCTGATGATCAGCTCGGAGCTGCCCGAGATCCTGGGCATGAGCGACCGCATCATGGTCATCCACGAGGGTCGCATCGCCGGCTTCCTCGATCGTGCCGAAGCCACCCAGGAGCGCATCTTGGAACTGGCGACGGGTCAGGAGCTGCCTGCTTCGCTGGTGGCGATAGCCCAGCAGGTCGACCAGGCGATTCAACAGGCTACATCGCCTGACGCTCAGGCGGGCGTTGAGCAGAGTCCAGTACAGAGTGCAAACCAGAATACAGAATCGAGCGTCCTATGAGTCAGAGCGCCACCTATCCCCAGGCCTCACGTAAGAGCGCACGCCCTCTATGGCGGCGGCTGGTGACAGACACTGGTCCACTGCTGGTATTGATTGCGCTCACGGCTATCTTGTGGTTCCTGGCGCCTGCCTTTCGAAGCCCGACCAGCATGATGTTGATCGGCCTCGAAGCGGCGTCTATCGGCGTGGTCGCTGCCGGGCAGACCTTTGTTATCCTCACCGGCGGCATCGACCTATCCGTCGAAGCCATGGTTTCGTTTGCGGGCGTGGTGGCTGCCATCTTGATCGCGGGCACCAACGTAGCGGGAGGGCAGTTGGGTAATGGCTGGCCGTCCTGGGCTGCCATCCTGGTAGCGTTGGCGGCCGGTGCCCTGGTGGGTGCGCTCCAGGGACTGATCATCACCGGCCTGAACATTAACCCCTTCATTGTTACCCTGGGCTTTCGCAGCATGCTGCTGGGCGTATCGTTGGTGGCCACGCGCGGAGCAGGCATCAACATTCAGAAAGACGGCTTGCTTGGCTTTCTGACTGACCCGATCGAAGTCTTGGGTCTGCGCATCCCGATGCCGTTCCTGCTCGTACTGGTCGTCTACTTCATCGCCTGGATCGTGCTGCGTCACACCAAGCTTGGCCGCTACACCTACGCCATCGGCGGCAACGAGACGGCGGCGCGGCTGTCCGGCATCAACGTGGGCCTTACCAAGATCGCAATCTACGCCATCAGCGGGCTGCTGGCCGCCGTTGGCGGCATTCTCGTCATGGGGCGTCTCGTCTCCGGCGCCTATCAGAACGGCACCAACATGACGCTGATTTCGGTTGCCGCCGTCGTTATCGGCGGCACAGCCCTATCCGGGGGCGTCGGCGGCATCTGGGGCACGCTGATCGGCGTCTTTATCATCCGCGTCGTTGAGGCCGGCCTCGTCTATCTCAACGTACCGTCCAACGCCAAAGAAATCGTGATTGGCTTCATCATCGTGCTGGCGGTTGCCATCGACGTTATTCGCCGCGGCGACGTCAAGTGGCTGCGCTGGCGCAGCAAATAGCTTCCCTGCGATCCACCGGGCCTGAACCGGTTCACCAATGGCGCAGAGCGGATCGACTCTACGCACTCTTGCCAGTTTTGTAGTAAGGAGAAGATTCTTATGCAAACGAGCAAACGACTTTTGGTGCTGCTGACCATGGTGGCCTTAGTGGCCATGGTGGCCAGCTGCGCCGCGCCAACTGCCCCGGCCGCCGAGACAGCGGCAGCCGAGGCAACAGCCACCGAAGCTGCGGCCGAAGCTGCGGTCGAGGGTACTGCCGAAGCAACGGCGACTGAAGCTGCCGCGGCTGCACCTGCCGAAGGCACCCATTATGTAGGCTTCGTGCCCCCGGCGCTGACGAGCCCCTTCCATGTGGCAATGGTCGATGGTGCCACGGCCCGCTCCAAGGAATTAGGCTGGACGATCGACGTGCAGGCGCCGGCTTCGGAAGGCGACTTCCAGGCCTTTGTCACCACCGTGCAGCAGCTGCTGGAGAAGGGCGTCCAGGCCATCAGCATCAACCCAATCGGGACCGACAGCGCCGTGACGGCGGTCAAGGCTGCTAACGAGAAGGGCATCCCGATCCTGGCGCACAACTTCATCACCCCGTTCTCCGAGGGTGAGGTAAACGCCTACATTGGCTACGACCAGTGGGGCGGCGCCGAAAAATTGGCGGCCTACACTTGCGAGCTGATTGCCAAGAAGTATGACAAGCCTGCGGCTGAGGTCGAGGGCAAGGTCTTCATCCTGCTCGGCATCGACAGCATCTTCTCGCACCGGCGCACCGGCGGCTTCAAGGCCGGCCTGGCCAAGAACTGCCCCAACGTCGTGGTGGTGGGCGAACAGACAGGCGAATGGTTGCGCACCAAAGGATCCGAGGTCGCCTCGATCGCCCTCCAGCAGACACCCGACATCGACGTCTTCTACGGCAACAGCGACGAGATGGCCATCGGGGCCGCGTTGGCCGGCGAACAGCTGGGCAAGAAGATCAACGAGGACTTCTTTGCGGTGGGCATCGACGGCAACCAGCCGACACTCGACCTGCTCAAGGAAGGCAAGTTTAGTGCCACCCTCGGCGTCGACCCGGTGCGCATGGGCGTGACCGTCGTGGACACGATGGAGAAGATCTTTAACGGCGAGGAAGTGCCGCAGATCATCCTGACCCCTTCGGTCGTCGTGTCGCCGGAGAATCTGCAGGATTATCTCGACGGCAAGCTGTGGACTGAGCCAGTCGCCGGCTTCCCGGAGCTGGACAACGACCAGCCGACTGTACCGGAAGAATAGAGTTGCTCGCGTCAGGCGGAAGGCGCCTTCGGTAACGCTAGCCAGATGCGCTTCCTTGCAGGAATTAGGCGGATCAGCACAGATTTGATAATCTCAAACCTGTGCTGATCCGTTGTTCTATAGGAGGTACATATGCCAATCTCAAGCGTTATCCATACCAACGAACAAAGCATTGACCGCGTGCTGGCAGCTGGGGCGCCGGTATTGCTGGTTTTTTGGAGCAAGCGCACGTCACTGCCCACGTCACTCGACGATACGCTGGACAAGATGGCCCAACAATATGCCGGCAAGGCCGTTATCGCCAAGGTGGATGTAGATGCCGAGCGTAACCTGGCCGCAAAGTACGCGCCGCCATCGCTGCCTTCCATCCTCCTCATGCGCAACGGCAAGGAAGACGCTACGCTCGCCGGGGATGATTTGGCGCGCACCGGCGACTGGCTTGCCTATGCAGTGGACGGCAAGCCGCGCCCGCAACAGTCCGCGGCGCGCCCGGCGGCGCAGGCAGGATCGACGCAGACTGGGTCGGGCCAGACGGGCAGCACCACCCCGATAACATTGACGGATGCCAACTTCCAGCAAGTGATCAGTGGTCCGGCCCCTGTGCTGGTGGACTTTTGGGCGCCCTGGTGCGGACCCTGCCGCATGGTTGCACCATCAGTCGAGCAGCTTGCCCGCGAGTACGCCGGCCGCGCCGTGGTGGGCAAGCTCAACGTGGACGAGAACCCCGCCACGCAGCGCCGTTACCAGATCATGAGCATCCCCACCCTCTACATCTTCAAGAACGGACAAGTGGTAGACCAAATTGTGGGCGCCCAGCCGCTATCCGTGCTGCAGCAGCGGTTAGCCAGACAAGTCGGGTAAGAAGGACGCTTTTTTGACCGCATCAACAACCAGCACTCCACGGCTGCAACGCGCCTGGGCAGCCATCTGGAGCACCGGCATCCTCGTGCCCTTGGCCTACCTGCTCCTGCTCTTCTGGCGGGCGCCCCACCTCGATCCACGCGACTGGGATTACGACGAGGGCATCAACCTGATGAAGGCGCTGCTCGTCGAGCGTGGCTATCACCTGTTCTCCGAAATCTGGAGCGACCAGCCGCCCCTGCTGACGGTGACCCTGGCCGGCCTGTTTCAGGCCACCGGCTCCAGCGTCGCCATCGCCCGCGTGCTGGTCATGGTTTTGTCGGCCCTGCTGCTATGGGCCTTCTACCTATGTGTGCGAACCTCTCTGCTAACCAACCTCCAGGAACTACCCCCACCTCCAGGAAGTACTCCCACCTCCAGGAGGTATCTCCACCTCCAGGAGGTGTCGACGGGGAGAGGCACGATCGTCGCCCTGTTGGCGTGCGGGCTGCTGGTGGTGAGCGAGTTTTACCTGCGGCTGTCTGGGGCGGTGATGGTCGGGCTGCCTGCGACGGCGTTGGGTATGCTGGCGCTCATGCTGCTGGTGGTAGGACGGCCGGCGTGGCCGTGGCTGTTGGCTTCGGCGGTCGTGATGGCGCTAGCATTGCAGACTAAGCTGCTGGCCGCTATCATCGTGCCGGCAGCAGCGGTCGCAATTTATGTAAACAGACGAGACGGCAGCGACATGCAGGGGATGTGGGCCCAGTGGCAGCCGAGGCTCGGAAAGGCTGCCGTCTGGGGTGTGATGCTGGCGGCGGCCTACCTCCTCTTAGGGCTGGCGCTGGGCGCACTGCACTTTGACCTGCTGTTCGGCACGCACCTCGGCGCCATGACTGCCAACGTGCAGAACTTTGTCGAGGAAGCGAGCGGTTTCTTCCCTCACTTTGTCGAACAACACGTGGCCTACTTGCTGCTAGCCGCCGGTGGGTTCGCGTACGCCTTCTCGCGCCGTGCGACCAGCGTGCTCGTACCGCTTGCCTGGTTCGTGGCTGGCGCCCTGGTATTTAGCGTGCAGCGACCCCTCTGGTATCACCACACGCTGATGCTCAGCATCCCGCTGACCTGGCTGGCTGCCTATGGTGTGGCCGGCATCGGCCGGCTGCTGCAGCGTGCTTGGCAACGACGCAGCGGAACGGCGGGGATGGCAGGCGGTTTCCTTGGTCTTGTCGCGACCGGCATTGCGCTGGCCGTCCTCTGGTTCTACCCCAATCCTCTGCCCGAGCGGCTGGCGTGGCAGATGACCATCTACCGGCCCAACTACATCCAGCAGGTGGCCGACCGGCTGCTGGCAGACGCTGCCGCCACCGACAGAAGCGATTGGGTCTTTACCGATCATCCATTTTACGCTTTCCAGGCAGGACTGACCGTGCCGCCGGAGATCGCCGTACTCAGCCGCAAAACGCTGGAAGCCAACATCATCCGCCAGGAGCAGCTCGCCAAGGTGATGCGCGACTACGCGCCTCACTTTGTGCTGTTTGAGCGCTTCACCGACTCGTACAGCCCCGAAGTCATGGACGAGATCCACGCGCACTACAGCAAAGAGATTGAAGAAGGCCCCGCGCGGTATTATATACGCCATGAATGAAACAAAAGTAGCCGAACAGTCGGTGCCCGCCTGGCCCACGCGGGAGACGTCAACAGCGTCCGTCACGAGCCGGGTTCACACCTTTATCAATTCGCGCATCGGATTGGCCATCCTATTTGTTGTCCTGTTTCTGGCAGCCTGGATCCCGCGCACCTTGGAGCTCGATCGCTTTGTGACGGCGGACGAGCACAGGTGGATCACCCGTTCGGCCAACTTTGCCTACGCCCTGAGCCATGGCGACCTGCTGCACACCTACCAGCGTGAACACCCGGCGGTGACGACTACCTGGCTGGGAGCACTGGGCGTGGTGACAGCCATGCCCGACTATGTGGACAAGGCGCCCGGCTATTTCGACGCCATGGTCGAGGACTGGGGCCAGTGGGTGCGCGCCAATACAAACGTGGAGCCGATCGCGATGTTAGCTTGGGGCCGCGTCTATACGGTGCTGGTCGTCGCCTTGATCCTGACACTAGCCTTCTTCCCGCTGCGCCGGCTGTTTGGCACGCCGGCAGCGGTGCTTGCCAACCTGTTCGTCGCCTGGTCGCCGATGGCCATCGCCTTCTCGCGCCAGGTGCAGCCGGACGGCCTGCATTCGATGTTTATGTATGCCGCCCTGGTGTTCTTTCTGGGTTGGCTCTATGCCGGTCTGCGCCGGCGCGATCTGGTGGCATCGGGCGTTCTCATGGGGCTCGGCTGGCTCACCAAGACACCGGTGCTGTTTCTGGCGCCGATCGGCGGGGTGCTCATCGCCGTCGAATGGTGGCGCCGCCGCAAGCGGGAAGCGAACGGCCGGCTGCTGGGGCCGCCTCTAGGCCAGCTCTTTGGCGGCTATGTGCTGTGGGGCGTGATTGCCAGCGCCACCTTCTTTCTGCTCTGGCCAGCGTTGTGGATAGACCCCATCAGTATCTTTGTCAAGATGTACAGCGAGATGACCGAGTATATCGGCGGCCACAGCAACCCCAATTTCTTCATGGGGCAGATCACGCACGATCCCGGGCCGCTCTTTTATCCCATCGCTTATTTCTTCCGCACCACGCCGGCAGCACTCGTCGGCATCGTTGCGCTGCTCGTCGCCTTGCTGCGACGCCAACCGCCGCTCGAAACGCCCGCCAGCCGCCGGGCAGCCTGGGGACTCTTGAGCTTTGCCCTGCTGTTTACCCTGTTCATGACACTGCCGGCCAAGAAGTTTGACCGCTACCTGATGCCCACCTTTCTCGTGCTGGATGTAGCAGCTGGGCTCGGCTGGACCGCCATTGGGCTGTGGGCGTACCGCGCAGCAGCCGCGCGCACGCAGATTGCCTGGCGACCGCTGGCAGCGGGATTTGGCGTGGTCGCGGCGGGATTGGTTCTACTGCACGGACTCCTAAACGTGCCGCATTACCCTTACTATCTCACCTATTACAACCCTCTGGCCGGCGGCACCCGCACCGCACCCAGTGTCATGTTTGTCGGGTGGGGGGAAGGGTTGGAGGAGGCAGGGCACTGGCTGGACCAACAACCGGATGCGGAGAAAAAACGCGCCGTCGGATGGTATGCCATGGGACCCCTTTCCTACTTCTTTCACGGCGAATCAGTTGGGGTCATCTCCGGCTCGCGCATGCCCTGGCTTGACGTGGATTATGTCGTCACCTATATCAACCAGGTCCAGCGTGACATTCCCACCAAAGAAGCGGTCGACTTTTTCGCACGCCAGACGCCGGTCTTCACGTCCACTATCAGCGGCATGGAGATGGCCAAGGTCTACGACATGCGCGCCATCGTCGCCACCCTGTTCGAGGATGTGGCAGCGCCGCAAGCTGTGCCGGCCGGCATCCAGTGGCCGCCGATGACGCTGACCGCGCTGCGCACCTTGCCCAGCGCAGCCGTGGGTTCGGTGCTGCCAGTCGAGCTGTCATGGGATGGGCCGATAGACGGCACGCGCCGGCTCTCGCTGCGCCTGATTGCCGAAGATGGTACCCTGGTGGCGCAAGTGGACGATGGGCTGGACGCCCTTAACTCGATCCGAATGTTCGTTCCTCCGGATGCTTTGCCTGGACCGTACGGCCTGCACTTGATGGTCTACGACTCCGATAGCCTTGAGCCGATTCCGACCGCGGACGGACAGAAGATTGTGCAGGTGGCGACGGTTGAGGTTGGTGGAGTTGTGGCTACAGGACAATAGTAGAACGAAGGCCCGGCAACGCGGGCACGTGGGGCGTGCCCGAAGACCCGCACGAGGGCGTGCGGGCTACGCGGGAGTCTCAAGCCGCGGATTTATTGGGCGTGCGTCCCGAGACGGTCAATCATGGGAATCCGGCAAATCCCACGAATCAAGGTTCAGACATCGCCCTTAATTCTTCCTCGCTGATGGTGGGAATACCCAACTCTTGCGCCTTGGTCAGCTTACTTCCTGCTGCCTCACCCACTACGACGTAGGAGGTTTTGCTGCTGACGCTGCCTGCCACCTTGCCTCCGTGCACCTTGATATACTCCTGCGCCTCTTCGCGGCTAAAGGTAGGTAATGTGCCGGTGACGACAAAAGTCTTACCTGCAAAAGGTAGGGCTGCTGCAGGGGGCTGCGCCTTGCGTTCCTCCGCCACATGCACGCCAGCGGCCGCAAACTTGGCGATAAGGTCGCGGTTGGGCTGGAGCTGGAACCACTCGTGTACGCTTTCGGCGATGCGTGGGCCGATGCCGTCGATGGCGTTGAGATCTTCTTGCGTGGCATCCATCAGCTCAAACATGCTGCCATAGCGATTGGTCAGTAGTTCGGCTACGACAGAACCGACAAAACGAATGCCCAGGGCCGTCAGCAGCCGGTGCACTGGGCGCTGCTTGCTCTCCTCAATGCCGGCCTGCAGGTTCTCCACCCGCTTCTCGCCGTAGCCCTCCAGCGTGCGGATCTCGTCCCACCGCAGGTGATAGATGTCCGCCAGGTCGTGGATAAAGCCCTTACCGACAAACAGCTCAGCCTGCTTGATGCCAAAGCTGTCCACATCCATTGCCCCGCGTGAGACAAAGTACTCTACCGAGCGCACCAACTGGCGCGGACAGGCGCTGTTGATGCAGTACGTGGCCGCCTCACCGGGCGGGCGCACCAGTGGCTGTCCGCAGTCGGGACAGGTTGCCGGCATGGTCCACACACGCTCCTCGCCCGTGCGCAGTTCAGGCAGGGGGCGCAGCACCTTGGGGATTACCTCGCCGGCGCGCTTGATCACCACTTGGTCGCCGATGCGAATATCCAGGTCGCGCACGTAGTCCTCGTTGTGCAATGTCGCCGCCCTGACCACAACGCCGGTCACGTTGACAGGTTCGAGCACGGCGTTGGGCGTGACCGCGCCCGTACGCCCTACGTTGACGACGATGTCGAGCAGCTTGGTCACCGCCTCGACGCCCGCATACTTGTAGGCCAGCGCCCAGCGCGGATCCTTGCCCGTAAAGCCCAGTCGTTTCTGCATCGCCAGCGAATCGACCTTGATCACGCAGCCGTCCACCTCGTAGGGCAGCAGGTGACGCCGCTCGCCAAAAGCAATGACATAGCCGGCCAGGTCGTCGAAATTGGCGTCATCAAACATTGCCACGTCCGGGCAGACAGGCAGCCCCAGCCGGCGCATCAAATCCAGCCCTTCGCTATGGCTGGCGGGAACGTGCTCACCCTCTACGATCTGCGCCTGGTACACCCACACCTTGAGCGGGCGCCCAGCGGAGATGGTCGTGTCGAGCTGGCGCAAGCTGCCCGCGGCAAAGTTGCGCGGGTTGGCATAGGACTTCACACCCTGCGCCAGCTGCGCCTCGTTAAATCGGGTAAAGTCGTCCTTTTCGACATACACCTCGCCGTGTGCCACCAGGCGATCGGGCGCAGGGCCGTTTTTAGGATCGAGCGGCACTTGCAGCGGCAGCACGCGCACCGTGCGCAGATTTGCCGTAACGTTTTCGCCGTAAAGGCCATCGCCGCGCGTGGCCCCCATCACAAAGCGGCCGTTTTCGTAGTGCAGGACCACCGTCAACCCGTCAAACTTGGGCTCCACCACGTAGCGCAGGGTGGATCGCTCTTCGGGCCCCAGCAAGCGATGCAGTCGATCGCGCCAGGCAAAGAGTTCCTCGTGGCGAAAGGCATTGCCCAGGCTCAGCATTGGCGCCGGGTGGCGGACCTTTTCGAACTTGTCCGCCACGTGGCCGCCCACGCGCTGCGTTGGGCTATCGTCGCTGCGCAGTTCCGGATACTCCGCTTCCAACCGCTGCAGCTCTTGAAACAGCACGTCAAACTCCTGGTCGGAGATCTCCGGGTCGTCCAGCGCGTAATAGCGGTGCTGGTGGTAACGGACCAGCGAGCGTAATTCCTCGACGCGAGCAGCCAAATCGGTGGGAAGTGGGGAGACAGCGAATGTCACGGTATTTGCCTCAATACGAAAGTATTTGCCGGAGCATTGCCGCTATTTTACTGCAAACCGGGCGTTTTCAGCTCATAGCGAAACCACCTGCTGCAGTTGACCGGTCGCAACTTCTCGTACAGGTTGTTGGCCTCGCCGCTGTAGCCGGTGATGTACGCCCGTTCGTAGCCGCGCGGTGCAGCCGCTGGAAACAGCCACGAATGGCAGCAAAGGCATAGCCTCGCTGCCGATGATCCGAATGTGTGCACACGCGCTCGATCTCGGCTATGTTGTTGGCCGGATCGATAAATCCCACGCAGCTTGCCACGTGCTGCTCGTTAGGGGCCACCACTGATACATCCAGCGCTGGGTCATAGGCGTTTGATTCGCGCGAATACTCATACATCAGCAAGTCGATCTCGCGCACCTCATTTTGGCCGCTAAAGCTGTTGCACTGTAGCTGCCGCTTACCGCAGTAATCCGGCTCCTCGGCGATGCTCACCACGCGATACCCCGGTGGCAGGCTACAGCAGGCGGCCGCCTGCTCGGCCACGACGTAGGCACGCGTGGTTGCGGCCTCGCCCAGGTCGACAAAGCCGCGCTGCACCAGGGTCGCGAGTGCATCCGCCTGGCCTTCGTTCACTTCGGCTTGCAGGGAGGCGTAGCGCGGGCCCCAGTTGGCGACCGTCCAGTCCAATATTTCGCCATACAGATAGTCATATCCTGGCCGTGTGAAGATGAAGAAGATGTTCTCGCCATCCTCCGACAGGACAAAGCCGTTTACCTCGTCAAAGCTGTCCAGCCACACTTGCGCGTTGCGGCGGAAGAACATAGGAAAGTACTTCGCCTCACGCCAACAGCCATACTTCCAGTCGCCGAAGCGGCTGACCAGCCAGACGAAATTGTCCTTGCGCCTGGCATAGTCCTGCTGCAGGAGACGCCACATTTTGACGAAGTCAGGTCCATCGGGATTATAGGGGCAGTTGTAAATAGGCATGCTTGACAACTCTTTCTAATGGAAGTGGACCATACGCAATTCTCTACGAGTGCGCACCGTCATTGGTATCAGTATCAGCATGGCAAGCTTAGAATATAGCCAGGCTGTCAACAAAAAGAAGGCCTTTCAGAGTGTGTGCCACTCTGAAAGGCCTTCTCGCAGCCAATCACGGGCTGCACTGCACTACGGCCGCATTGCGGCTACTTGGTGACGGCGGGCAGGAAAAGTCCTGGCCCCAGCAAGATACCGGAAGCGCTGGCGGAGTACCCGTCCTCACTGCAGTGCCCAGGACCGATCTTGCCATTGTTGAACTGGTCGAGCGTGGACGCCCACTTCAGCACGTCGGCGCGTTGCTGCTTGGTGAGCGTGCTGGTCGGCGTCTTCGTGCTGAAGAAACTCTCGGCCGCGGCAATCGCAGCATCGACCGCTGGTGTAGACGATGCACCGTTGAGAATGTTGAGCTTGGCAGCAATGTACTGGTGCGCCAGGTTGTAGTAAACGTTGCCGGCGGGTGGTGTCCACAGCACTTGGTAATAAGTCTGGCCACTCAGGAAGAACGTCGTATCTGCGCCGGTCGGCCCGATCTTCAGCCACCCATCGTCGTAGGGGGCGGGGCCATGGCTGGAGTGCGTTTTCCAGTAGCCTTGGGTGAGGGTGCAGCCGGGACATGGCACGGTAATCGCAACCGTCCAGGAATCGCTGCCGGTGGCGCCGCTGTCATTGGTGACAAAGCTGGCGGTATTCATGTATGTGTACGAGCCACAGGTAGCGTACGAACCGACATCGCGCGAGTAGGTAAAGGTCTTGGGTTGCGTGCCGGCGCACACCGTACCCAGCGCGCCCTGCTTGTCATCGGACACAGTGATGCATTCGTCTTTTTCAGCGACGGTCGCATCGCTGAAATCCACAGCAGCCGTGCCGGCATAGGCGCCGCCATTGAATGTCGCCGTAGCAGTATTTGTACGCGCCGAGGCGTCAGGCAGCAGCGTTGTGTAGCTGCAGGTCTCCGTGCCGCCAGCCGGGACCGTCACGCTGGTCGAGCCACCACCGCAGTCCACGGTTGCCGCGATGCCACCGCTGACCTGATCGGAAACAGCTACCGTCATTGCTGCGCCAGATGGGTTGTGGACAAAGATCGTGCCACTGACGGCAAAGCCACTATCCTTAAAGGATGCATCCACCGTGATGCCATATTTCACCATGAACGGCTGTCCCACAGCGATGCTGGCGCTCGTCTGATCACCCGTCTTGTCGATCGTCCACTCCCACTTGCGCAGCAACGACGTGTGCGCATCCTTGGTCACCACCGGCGCATAGCAGGTCACAGTCACTTCTGCCGAGGCGGACTGGTCGGGGGCGATCTCGAGGTCCAGATACGCCGTGTTGACCTCCTTGTACAGGTACACACCGTCCTTATATAGGGTCGCGTCGACTGGGCAGGGGAACGTTTCGGGGAAGGTCTTGGTAGTCGAACTGGCGACCGTCTCCGAGTACCCAAAGCGCGGATCGCTCAGCGCCCCCGATTTGTCGCCAATGACGTTTTCGCTCCAGGTGACATTGGCCTTGGCGACCTGGTCGGCGTTGCCTGTCGCAGAAACTGTGGCAGTGTTCTCCATTGCGGTCATTCCGCCAACGGTCGCCGTGTAAGTGCATTCCAGCGTGCCGCCGGCAGGAACAGAGTTGGAGGGGCAGGTCACGGCTGCCGCCGTGCCATCGTCCAGCTTATCGACGACGGAGAAAGATTGAGCGATTGCGGCTGGGTTATCGATCGTGATCTTGCCCGTAACCTGGTAGTTTCCGGGAGTCTCGCTCTTGGTGGCGACAACCTTCCAATTGACGCTGCCTGCAGCTTGGCCGGCTAAGCCAGTAAGGCTGTCGAGATCGACCGTCTTCTTAAGATCCCACGTGATCGTCCGATCATATGTGCCGGCGGCTGTCTTCTTGACGCTGAGCGCCGGCAAGTGGCAAGTTACTGTCACGTCGGCCGTGGCAGTCTGATTGATGCCGCCGTCGAGCACTGCCGTGTTCGTTACTTTGTACTGGTAAACACCCTCCTTGTACAAAGTGGCATCAGCGGGGCAAGGGAACGTCTCGGGGAAAGTCTCGGTCGTCGTGCTGTCAATTGTCTTGGAGTAATTTACGTGCGTATCGCTGAGCAGCCCCGAATCGAATCCGGCCAAATGCTCACTCCACGTAATGGCGGCTTCGGGCACCGCCTCAGCTTTACCCGTGTACAGTGACGTCACCGTGGCCGTGTTCTTGGTAGCGGCTGCGCTCTGTGGCAAGGCCGTGTAATTGCAGGTGATGCTGCTTTTGGCCGCGATCTTGTAGGAGGGACAGGTTACTGTTGCACCCGCCCCGTCGCTTAGCACGTCCGTTACGCTGAAGCCCACTTCGTAGGTGTTCGGGTTATAGATGGTGATCGTACCTTCGACCTTGAAGTTGTCAGACTTCTCGTTCTTGGTCGCAACTACAGTCCAGGTTGAACTGCCAGCGTCCTGCCCCGCATAGCCCGTATGGGTCGCCGGATCGACCGACTTAGTGAGCTTCCAGGTGACCGTCCGGTCGTACGTGCCGGCGGCGGTCTTCTCAGCTGTCAGCGGGTAGTATGGGTAATAGCAGAAGGAGACATGGCTGATGCCTTTGTCACCGTTCAACGGGGTGGTGAGATAGGTGTCGCCCATGCTTCCGGGGGAGCCATAGTTGTACCAGTTCGCCCCATCAACACCATCTTTGACGATGACACCGACCACTGGAATGTTGGCGGTCCAGTCAACGCTGTTCAGCGATCCAGCCAGCGTACTGGGCTTGACCACATTTGCCTTCAGGGCGCCATCGAGCGAGGTGTATGTGCCACTGTCGCCGTTGGCGACCTTCAGCTCCAAAGTCCCAGGCATTACCACGTCACAGGTCTTGTCCGTGTTTGACCCTCCTGGAATGACCGTGGGAACGACCGACGCGGCAGTAGCAGCAGCGGTCGACAATGTCAATAGTACGAGTGTCAAAATCCCGGCGTTCACCGATCTTCTCTTCAACTGTGCAAACATAGATGCCTCCGTAGGGATTTGTCTGTAAACGACAAAAACGAGCGCGAGTAACTGCCGAACGCCGCAAATATGCTGTCGCAGCACCTCCTGGTGACTAAAGCTAGGCTACGTTGAACTATCGGCCCCAGGCCTGCCCTGGGCCACCTTACATAGGAGACGATGTTGGCTGCGAAGTGAACAATGGAGCGCGTTATCGACGGGGTTGGGGAGCGACGACGCTGGAAGAGCCGACTGACATTAAGCTACCTGTCGATCTACAACCATTATGGCATATACTGTACGCCGGTATTACGATAGATTGTGCGGGAATTGTGTGGATTTCTTGTAAGGAGCTTGCAATCCACTCACTACTCCGAAGAGGAAAAGCGATAGCCAGTACCGTATTCATTCACAAGGTATTTGGCTCCGCGTTCACCCAACTTGGCGCGCAGTTGTGCGGCAAAGGTGTGCACGATGCGATGCTCGGTCGCTTCCCAGCCCCACACGTAGTTCAGAATCTCATCGTAGGTGAGGAGTTGGCCGGCATGGCGCACAAGCAAGGCCAAAAATCGAAACTCGGTTGGGGTCAGGTGCACCGGCCGTCCCTCCACCCTGACAGTGCGCCGCACCAGGTCGATCTCCAGTTCTTGGTCTTGGTAGAGATGCAGCGTAGTGAAGCCATTTTCAGATGGCGCCGCATGATGCCTCCGCTGGCAGCGTACCAGGGAAGCGACGTGGCCGGCCACGATGGCCGGATCGATGTCAGGTGGGAGCAGGATGTCGACGCTCTCTTGCAGGGCACGGCAAACGTCGTCAGCTTGTTTGGTTGGGGCAATCAGCAAGATCGGCGTTGCCGAGAGCTGGCGAAGGCTATCGCACACGGCGCGACCGCGGCGCAAGCTGGCCGGCGCATAGACGAGGATAACATCATAACTGTGAAGGTTTGGCGGACCGAGTCTTAAATCAACCTTCTGCACAGGAACAAGATCGGCGTCATATTGTGAGAGTCGAGCGAGTAGGAGCGGCCCCGGAGGCTCGGCCTCAAAAATCAAAAGCATGCGACGGGCTGGCAGGTCCATGATCCGCGCCGGTGATTTCACAACCGAAGATGTGTCTAGTCTAGTGGCGTATACGAAACGTAGGATTAACGTCTAGTTTATGAAGTCATTTTATATCATGTAGGCGCGCTGTGTCCAACGGTGGGAGAGCAGACTCCCGCCGGCTCCTTCCACGCCCATGCAGCTGCCGCTTAGCGGCGTAAAAACGGCAGGTGCAACGACTGGCCCGCGGTGATCACGGTCGCGTTGCGCGCGATCACGTTTCCGACACCATCGTCGAGCTGCACCGTATTGGTCACGACTTCTCCGGCATCCACGGTATCCGCCATCCGCACGGCGTAGACAATCGTCACGCCCGTCGCGGCGTTCACTTCCCCATGCCAGGTGACCGTTCCGCTCTCAACGACCACAATCCCGCTGCTGGCAAAAATATCACCCACCAGGTTCACCTGGATCGGCAACGTATCAGTCACGCGTACACTTGCCAGCAGTGGGCCGGGATTTAGCAGGCGAATGGTATAGGTGACGGTTGCTCCCGCCCGCGGGGTGAGCGAACTGACAGCCTTGTACGAACCACCAAGCGATCCGCGACCCGGCTCGACCGACGGCGCCAGGCCGCTGCGCGTGTAGCTGCCGCGACCGGTACCCCACAACACATGGGCACCCGCCGAATTCTGGATATCATACGCCATCAAGCCTCGGTTGATCGTCCCCAACACCAGTTCCAAATCGGGATCACCATCGATATTGGCCACCGTGGGTGCAGCCAACGAACCGCCGCGCCCGTCGTCGGCTGCATACGGGAGGTCGAGCGACTGCAGCAGGCGACCATCCCAACTCACCACGTACAGCTTACCCGGCTGCCCGCTCCCGTTCTGCGACCACGATCCAAAAATCACTTCCGCCTTGCCATCGTTCTCCAGGTCCACGATCACGGGCTCGCTCGCAAAGCGATAGAAGCCCTCGGCCGCGTTGTACACGGCAAATGGCCATTCCCCGTGCTCACTCTTGTCCAGCCAATAGGCGTGCAGGCGGCCGTCGTAGGAAGGATAAAGGATCTCCATGACGCCGTCACCATCCAGATCGGCCGTCACGGGGTTAGGCACATTGTTCTCGATCAGGTTGTAGTCCTCGCTTAGCGGTGCGGCCTTGGCATCAGGCGTTGGGATTACGGTCCAGTCGTATGCGCCGGACTTCCAGCGCGTGCGGTCGCCGTTTAGGACGAAAGGCATCTCGTACAGGTCGCTGTAGGGATCGGTCCCACAGTTGTAGACGTTGCCGACGATCACGATCTCGCGTGTGCCGTCGCCGTCGAGGTCGGCAATGGTGGGGGCACTGTTGGCCATGTTGGGCCGGTGTTCCTCGCCGCAGTTGGCGTACCCGCGCAGATCAACGCTGTGATCGACGTGCAGACCGACGCGCGCCCACGGCTTAGTCTGGCCGCCGGCTGTTCCGTACAGCGAGTTCGCACGCAGCGGCAAGCCGTCGTCGTGGAACGCCGCCACGTAGTGCGTGTCGTTGGGACCGATGATCTCGCCGCGGCCGTCGCCGTCCACATCGGCCAGCCCAACATTCTCGTTATAGCACCCGGCCGCATAGCCGCTCGTGTCGCTCTCGGTCATCTTGGGCCAGCCAGACCGTACGCTGCCGGTGTGCTCATAGACAAACCACTGATTCTCCGAACGGGTGGAGCAGACTGCTATCTCCATTTCGCCGTTGTTGTCGAGATCGGCCACCGCCAGGCTGCGCAGTTCGTTGCCGGTGGCCGTGGGGTCCTGCGGCCAGCCGCTCAGCAGAGCCAGGCCCGGCCCGTAGACAGACAGCTTGCCGTCGCCGCTGGCCGTTACCACCTCCTGCGTCGCGTTGCCGTCGAGATCGGCAACGACGATGCCCGGCCACAGGCGGGCGCTGCTGCCCTGGGCTCGCGTCCAACGAATCGACCCACTGGCGCCATCCACTGCCATCAAGGTGTAGCCACCCCAAAACACCTCCGTTTGGCCGTCCTTGTCCAGGTCGGCAACAGCCGGCGAGCTGTACCAGCCGGTCTCGCAATACCAGGAAGGACAGCGCTGCCATTTGAAGGCTACCGTCCACGGCGGTGCGTCGGGCGCCCGGTCAGCAGCAGTGGCGAAGGCCGTCGTCGCCAACAGGCACAGAAGAACAGCGAGCAAGGCGAGGTTGAACCTTGATTTGCTTGATGAAAGGATTAGCATGGTGACTCCTCGAGAGCCGCAGGAGAACCTAAGAGATGGGTAAAGAATCGTTTAGGAAGTATAACGCAGCCGCCTGCGTCAGGGTTCGACGGCGAAGATGCCGACTTCTCCCGGGGTAAGTGAAACATTGGAGAGCGTAGTACCGTCGAAGGCCGCATAGGGAGTTGCCGTGCCGTCCACGTTATAGGCGATGGCGTGCCGCCCCGGGCGCTGGAGGGTGACGGCGAGAGTGGGCGCGGCGCGCTTGTCGTAGACAAACAGCACTTGGACACCATCGGGCCGCACGAAGAGATGTTGATGCAGGTCGCCAGCTGTGCCGCTCGTGACCGTCGCCTGCGCTTCTTCGTCGGCGACGATCAACGTTCCCACGTCCAGCAGGTCAGTGATCAGGTCCACTGTAGCAAAGGCCAGCTTCTTGCTGCCGTCGGCGCGCAGCAGACCCAGGTAATAGTTGGCGTCGTCGCCTAGCGCTGCGCTCGCGCGCGGCAGGTCGCGCAGTTCGTAGAAACCGAGGTGCTCGATCTCCGGGTCGGCCAGAAAGGTGCTGGCGGCCCGGGCAAACCAGTTGGCCTGCTCGCGCTCGCTGCGGCCTGGCGTGGTCGCAAAGCCCATCTCGTTGATCCAGATCGGTTCGCCTTCACCAAGCGTTTCGTTGGCCGGCACAAAGTACTCTTGATATTGGCCGGCGAGATACTCCTCGACGCTGGTGTCGCTCCAGGTTTCTACATAGGCGTGGAATGGTGTCACGTCGTAATCGGGTGCCCGTCCCTGTTCGCTCAACGACTGCAGCCAGTCATCGTCGGGGTAGACGAGCCCGCCAAGCAGCACCTGCGCGTCGGGGTCGGCGCGACGGATGGCCTGGGCTGCCGCGCTCAGCGTGGCGCCATACTGCTCGACGCTGCCATCCCACCAGAAGGATGTATTCTCTTCATTGTAGACTTCATACGAGAGCACATTAGGGGCGTCGGCCAGCGTAGAAGCAAGGGCAAAAACGAAGTCGGACCAGGTCTCCAGGTTGCGCGGCGGGTTATTCCAGGCAATGCCGTCGTCCGCCCCCTCATCTCCGGCCCACTCAGGAGTGTAGCCGATGTAGGGACGCAGTTTGATCCCATATTCATCGGCGAGAGCCACGAACTGCTTCAGCCAGGCAAAGTCGTAGACCCCGGGCGCGGCCTCGTAGTCGTCCCAACCAAAGCTGCAGCGCAGCGTGTCGATCTCCAGTTCCTGCAGCAGCGCGAAATCGCGAGCGACGGCAGCCAGGTCGTCGCCCTTGTCGTAGTCTTCGAGCATGGCGAACGAGACCGGCTTGGCCGCTGCCCCATGGGGGAGCCGGGCGGCAGGCGGCGGTGCAGTACACGCCAACGGCAGCAGCGCCAGCATGAGGACTACGGCCACAATCTTAACCATGTACAATTCTGCCGTTCCGGCGGCTCATCCACCAGCCGCCGGCCAGCATCAGCAACCCCCACAGCAAGAAACTAAGGTCCCAGAAAAGCCGTTGATCCAGCGGCACGTCGTCGCGCACATGATGGATACCCAACAATTGGTGGTTAACGACCCCTTCAACCAGGTTGAAGATACCCCATCCCATGAGCATAGCCCCGAGCAGATACCATCCGGCACCGCTCCTGCGCGGCCAGGGCAGCGCCCGCCAAAGGGCGAACAGGCCCATTGCCGTGAACAGATAGGTAGCGGCATGAAAAGCGCCGTCCGCCAACGTGTTCACCTGCAGGTTAGCAACGCTATCCGGTGGATAGCCGGCGCTCGTCAGCATGTGGTGCCACTGGAGCAGTTGGTGAAAGACGATACCGTCGAAGAAGCCGCCAAAGCCCAGGCCGAGCAGGATACCCGCCCAGAGGAGCTTGCCGTAGCTGGCGGTACTGGCTGTGGTCTCCCCATGGGTGGCGCTTAATGTGTCGCGCGTTGTCTGCATTGAGGAACGTCCTTATCTCACCTGGCGAAGATGAGCCGGTACTTAGCTTGCACAAAAGAGTAGATGCCATAGCAGAAGACGCCCAGCGCCACCAGCGCCAGCAGCCAGGGTCCGTAGGGCTGCCGCGCCAGTTCGGCCAGCGCCTGGCCGAAGCCGCCGGCCTGGCTAGGATCAAAACGCAGGGCAGCCAGGACAAAGAAGCCGCCGATGATGGCGTAGACAATGCCACGTGCGGCGTAGCCAAGCTGTCCGCTGCGCGTCGCCCAGGTGACTTCCGTCTGGCTCATCGCGTGCAGCTTGAGTTCGCGGCGGAACTTGCCGCTCACACCGTAGTAGAATTGGTAGAAGCCAATGCCGATGATGACCAACCCAATAAATGCCACCAACCAAACGCCAAAGGGCTGTGCCAGGAGGCGTGCCGTCCAGTCTTGCTGACTCTGGCCGCCGTTGCTCGCGCCTGCCTGGCCGAGCGCCATGCGGCCGGCCAACAGACCGAGCGCGCCGTAAGTAAGCCCGCTGGCGACGTAGCCCGCCCGCTGTGCGAGCCCTTTGGCGTCCTTGCCCTTGTGTTCGGGGTCGAGGGCGGCCTGCACGAAACGCCAAAGGGCGTAGGACAGCAGACCAATGGCCATAATGGCCAAGAGCGTGCGGCCAAACGGCTGCTGGCCGATCGTGTTGAGGGCCCCTTCCGGTCCTGTTGCCTGGCCCCCCTGGCCGACCGCAAGCTGCAGGGCCAAGAGGCCGATCACGGCGTAGACAACGCCTTTGGCAGCGTAGCCAAAACGCGCCAGCTTCTCTACCCACGGGATCGCCTGCACGGCGGCTTCTTGCGCGCCGGTCTTTGCTTCCGAGACAATTTGCGTCTGCGTTGCCATACTCGCCCTTTCGTTATGCTGCGAAAACAATCAAGTATCAAGTTAGGTTTAGAATAGCAAACTCGGTTGGCTCGCTCCATAGAGCAGGGGCCAACAAGAGGATCGATGTCGAGGATGGAAGACTCGTTGTTCGTTCTTCAAATACCATAAGAATTGGCACATGGATTAGAATCATGGGACCGGAAGCGAGGAGTACAGAATAAGGGGATTGGCAATGAGCCTAATTCAAGTCGCAGTTACCGATACGATCGATGCCCCACCGGCACGCGTTTACGCCATCATTGCCGACTATCGCAATCACCACCCGCACATCCTGCCCAAACCTTATTTCGCCAACCTTGACGTTACCAAGGGCGGGCAGGGCGCGGGCACGGAGTTCGTGGCCGATATGAATGTCTACGGCACGAAGCGCACCTTTCGCATGACGGTGAGCGAGCCGGAGCCCGGACGCGTCATCGCCGAAACCGACCCTCAGCTTGACACGCACACTACCTTTACGGTCGAGCCGCTGGAAGGAGGCGCCAAGAGCAAGGTGACCATTGCTACCGAATCAAAGACCAGGGCCGGGCTTGGCGGTTGGTTGGAGAGCTTGACCACGTCGATGGTCATGCGCAGGATCTACCGGCAAGAGTTGCAGCAGCTCAACGCATACGCGAAGCAACAGGCGTAGTCGCGTCTTTCACGACGTCGTTTCACGAGGTGAGAGGGTAACAGGATGCAGCAAGGCACCCCCTCACCCTCTCAATTTGCTACTTAATACCACACCAATTCGGGCTCGTCCTTCTTGTCCCAGCCCATAACCTTGGTGTCGTGCAGCCAGAAGAGCGGGCTGCGCCCGGCCTCTTCGCTGGCATGCTTGGCGTCGCGCTCGACGATCGGCTGCACCTCGGCAATCAACTGTTGGCGCTCGTCTTCGGAAAGCGGCTGGAAGGCGGCGGCGATCGCCACATTTTGGTTTATCTGTTCGACCGAGTCCATGCCCACAATGGCCAACGATACGCCCGGCAGCCCCAGTGAGTAGCGCAAGGCTAGCTCGACGTTCGAGAACTCGCCGTGGCCCAACACCTTCATAGCAATCACGGCCGTGTTGCGCTCCTGCGCGAGCGGCAGGAGAAATGTGTCGGGACTGGAGACAAGGTGGTCGGCCATGCCCAATGCGACAAGGACTGAGTCAAATGCATACTGGCGCAAGGCGTGGGCCAGCAGTTCAGGGCGGGCATGGCCCGTGATCCCGATAAAGCGGACGAGCCCGTCGCTGCGCGCCTCTTCCAGGGCGGCCACTGCCCCGTCGGCAGCCAACGCCTGTTCCAGATCTGCCCAAGCATTGACGGCATGCACCTGGATCAAGTCGACATGATCGGTCTGCAACTTGTCCAGCGACTGCTTGAGTTCGTCCAGTACGCCCTCTTTGCTGCGGCGGTTGATCTTGGTAGCCAAGAACACTTCGTCACGGCGGCGGCGCATCACGGCTCCGACATGCGGCTCGCTGCCGTAATCCGGCGAAGTATCGAGATAGGTGATACCGCGATCGATGGCGTGTTCGAGACAACGCACGGCGTGATCACGGCTGATGTGCTCCTTGCCCAACGGCGCCGTGCCGTAGCCGATCAGCGGCACGCGGATGCCGCTGGTCCCAAACAAGCGATCCGGCTGAAGACGATCTGCCATTTTGTTGTATCCTTTCGCTTCCCAGTAATGCAGCCTGCCTGTCGACACCGTACAGGAAGCGAAACCAGCGCTGCATAGACAATGGCACGCAAAGGCGGTATAACTTGGTGCCAAGTTGCGCCGCCTCTCCTAGTATTTTCATGATTTGGGTGCATACTGGCGACAGCAACAGGGAAACAGGGAGAATGGAGACAGGGATGGGCCAAGAAAATTCTTTACTCCCGGCAGCGCTGATTTTCAACCCGGCTTCCGGGTCTGTCGATGGTGAGCGCGATTTTCGCACCATGCTGCAGGAGTTGCTTGCCGCGGTCAATATCGAGGTCACCGCCTACGAAGCCAAGGACGACAACGAACTCGCCGCTGCGACCGCGCGTGCGCGCCAACAAGGGGTTGACCTGGTGATTGCGTGCGGCGGCGACGGTACGGTGGAGGGTGTGGCGAACGGGCTGGTGAATGGCCCCAACACGCTGGGCATCCTGCCGGCCGGCACGCGTAACAACCTGGCCGCCAGCCTCAACATCCCTACCGACCTGGCCGCCGCGGCAGCGCTGCTGCGCAGCGGAACAGCCCGGCCCATCGACGTCGTGCATGCTCGTTGCGGAGATCAGGAACGCTGGTTCCTGGAACTGTTCACGGCAGGGCTGTTGAGCGCCGTGTTCGAAGATGCCGAGGCGGCCCAGAAAGGGAACCTGGGCGCCTTGGGCGATCTGGCCGCCAAGTTCGTCGGAGCATCGCCTTCTACCCTGCACCTGACCTTGGCCGACGATGAAGGCGATCGCCAAACCTTGGAAACCGAGGCGCACGCCGTGCTGGCCATGAACACGCCCTATCTGGGCGCCAACTTCCGCGTGGCGGACGATATTCGCTACGACGATGGGTTCTTGGACATCTTTCTATATGCAGGGCTGAGCAAACTAGATCTGCTTGCGCAGGGACTGGCGATCGCTACGGCCAGCGCGCCTGACCCCCGTATCCGCCGGCTGCGTGCCCGGCGGCTCACCCTGCGTGCCGATCCACCGGTACCGGTCCTGGTCGACGGCGTGAACTTGGGCGAAGGTTCTGTCGCCCTGCAGGTACATCACGGCGCCTTGCGCGTCATTGCTGGTCCCGCCGGTCAAGCCAACTAAAAAAGCTGGGAGATGGCGCCTCCCAGCTTTTCTCACTACTACTACGACCGCCTCACCTCAGCGTGAGCCGAGGAACAAGGCAATGATAGTTACTAACAACACCAGGGCTGCTATCAGGCTGTTTGAGCCACTCTCCCGGGTTGCGGTCGTCGATCTGGCGCTCGCACTCGGTGCTACTTCGATATAGCGCACAGGGCGTTCGCCTTCCGAACTGCCGCTGCGGCCTGCGCCAGATAGAAGAGCGACCATGGCCACGATCAGGAACAGACCGATCACTGCTTCCATCTTGTCATCCTCCTTGCTAGCAGGCAGTCGCCCCACCTGTAACACAACTACAGCTCGTGGGACGCCTGGCACCTCTCATCCGGATGGCACGCACGTACGAATATATAACGTTACTATGCGCATTTATGTTCCAGAACGCTTTGCACTACGGTGCGCAGGCAGCTACAATTGCTGTTCCACACCGTCACAGAGTAGAGACCAATAAAAAACTAAGGAGAAAACTATGTCCTTCGATAAAGACGCTTGTGCCGCTTTCTATGCCGAGAACGGCTACTTTGTTTACGAAAATGCACTTGCCATGGAAACCGTGGAAATGCTGCGGCAGGATGCCACGCGCATCTGCCGCGGCGACGCCAGCTCCATCCGGGGGCTGCTGCCGGTGGGCAGTGACGACAGCGACAATGACGTGCTCAGCCGATATGTCTGCATTCACTTTCCCCACAAGCTCACGTCGCTGATGTACGAAACTCTGAGCCAACCGGCGATGGTCGACGTGCTCACATCGGTGATCGGACCAAATGTCAAGTGCATGCAGTCGATGCTCTTCATCAAAGCATCGGGCAAGCCCGGTCAGGCCTGGCACCAAGACGAGTACTTCATCCCCACGCGTGACCGCTCGCTTACAGGCGGCTGGATCGCCCTTGACGACGCCACGATTGAAAATGGCTGCCTCTGGGTAATCCCTGGTTCGCATAAGCACGGGATTATCTGGCCCACCCACTACCAGAAGGACATGCGCTTCGACTGCACGGAGGAGGCCTTCAACTTCCCCTACAAGGACGAAGACGCCATCCCGGTGGAGGTCAAGGCCGGCACAATTGTCTTCTTTAACGGCTACCTGCTCCACCGCTCCCTGCCCAATGTCGCCAAGTCAGGCTACCGCCGCGCCCTGGTCAACCACTATATGAGCGCTGAGTCGATGCTGCCCTGGTTTTCGCACCGTTCGCATGAACCGGCCGGCCGCGCCGATCATCGCGACATCGTGATGGTGGCCGGCAAGGACCCATATGCCTACAAAGGCACGATCGACGTGATGGAGGCCCACGTGCGCCCCGAGAAGCAAGGCGGATGCGGCAGCCAGGATCAAAACCTTATCTCCACCGGTGTTGCCGCCTTCACCTTGGCAGGCGCTGATACAGCCGCGATGGGTGGTGCAATGGGTGGTGCAATGGGTGGTGCAATGGGTGGTGCAATGGGTGGAGCCATGCCCCTGGACGACGAAGAGGATGACGATTAGTTAACCGCTTTGTATCTGTCCGGCGTGCCGGGATGGGTGCAGATCATTGCCCATGACTGCCATAGTGTATCTATTGTGAAACATCCATTTAATACATGAAGGGATATCTCATGAGCGATCAATCAACGTCCATGCCACACCGCGATGTCGAAGAGGATGCCGCTGCCCCCGGCGGCCGCCCTGGCCAGCAAACCGGCGGCGATTGGGAAAACCACCGGCCTTCAGCGGCGGACCTGGCCGAACACCTGCGCGGCATGCAGTTCCCAATCAGCAAGGCGGACCTGGTTCAAAACATCCGCTGGCAGAAAGCGCCGCTCCCCGTGATCTACTTTGTGGAGAAGCTGCCTGACAGGCACTACCACAGCGCCGACGAGATCACGCGCGAAGTGGAGCTGCTTTGACCGGCACCCAATGGTCAAGCGACGGCAACTGCCGGCCGCGACTCCCGCAAGAGCGCATTTACGATGCGCTCGGCGGCGTTGCCGTCGCCGTAGGGATTGAGTACTTGCGCCATCATCGCATACGCCTGCCTATCGTCAAGCAGGTGCGTCACTGCGGCGACGATGGCAGCACGATCGGTCCCTACAAGCTGCACGGCCCCAGCCGCTACTGCCTCCGGCCGTTCGGTTGTCTGGCGCAACACGAGCACGGGCTTGCCCAGGGTTGGCGCCTCTTCCTGGATTCCCCCAGAATCTGTCAAGATCAGCGTGCTAGCCTTCATCAAGTGTACCAGCGTTAGATAGTCGACGGGCGGCAACAGCACGATATTCGGCACTTTGCCCAATGCGGCATGCACCGGCCCCTGCACGTTGGGGTTCAAATGTACAGGGTAGACGATGCGCAGGTCTGTCCGTAACTCGGCCAGGCTTCTCAGTGCAAGGCAAATATCCTGCAGTGGCGCACCGAAGTTCTCGCGGCGATGAGCGGTCACAAGGATCAGGTGCCGGGCGTCTGCGGCATATTGTGCTACCTCCGGCGGAGCCGGCCGCGCAGCGATCTCCAGCAGGGCATCGATCACGGTATTGCCAGTGACCAGGACAATTCCCGCGGCAATCCCCTCGCGCAACAAGTTTTGCCGCGCCTGCGGCGTAGGCGCGAAATGCAGATCGGCGATATGGCCGGCGATTACCCGGTTCATCTCTTCGGGAAACGGATTGAAGCGATCGCCGGTGCGCAGCCCCGCCTCGACATGTCCTACCTTGATGCGCAAATGATGTGCAGCGATGGCCGTGGCCATTACGGTGGTGGTATCGCCCTGGACGAGCACCCAGTCCGGCCGTTCGCGCTGCAGCACGGGTTCAAGCGCGAGCAGCACCCGTGCTGCCACTTGGGAAGGCGTCTGGCCCGCTTGCATCAGGTCCAGGTTAATATCCGGCACGATGCCAAATAGGTCCATTACCTGGCCGAGCATCTCGCGATGCTGGCCCGTCACACAAACCTTGACGGCAACAACGCCGCCGGCGGCGCGGCGTTGCAAGGCTTGGATGACCGGGGCCAACTTGATGCCTTCGGGTCGCGTACCGAGGACGACCATCACCTTGATGGGGTCAGGCTGGACCATGGGACGTTATGTTCCCTTGTGCGGCGTGCGAACCCAATCAACCTGGCGCTTACCAAAACGGGTAGTGAGTGCCAACCACGACCGCCAAAGAATAAAGGCCGGCCCGAGCAGGATTGCGACAAACGCCTTGAGCGGAGCGCGTTCAAAGGCAAGTCCCCATAGCGGATACACGACAAGGAGGAACAACAGGACAGTCCAAGGCACGATCAGCGGCACTGACCCGATAGTGCCACCAACGACTAACTGCAGCAGCCACAGGACGAGTGTGATCAACGTTAGCGTCGAGTACGAGGGCAGGTACGCTTGCAATGCTCCGTCGAGCAAGGCCAGGTCGCCCCTTCGTATGCCCTCACGCAACATCTTGCCGGCATAGTTCCGGCTCGACGTGTAAGTACCCTGCAGCCAGCGGGCGCGCTGGGCGCGCGCAATCTGCCAGTTGGGCGCCGCCTCGCCCAAGCCGACAGCCGACGGTTCGTAGCAGATGTGTATGCCTTGCAGCAGCAACTGCTGGCGGAAGGCATAGTCTTCCGTCAAGCCCTCGTCCAGCCGCAACTGCTGCAGAACGTCAGTGCGAAAACAAATCGAGTCGCCCATGTGCTTGGCGGACCAACCAAGATTGGAGCGCCCGAGGTTCTGGTAGCGATTGTCGATCAAGAACATCGCCCATGTCAGGGCGGGAAACCAACCATCATCGTAGTTGCTGATGCGATGTTGGCCTTGGACTACCGTCTGGCCTTCAGCCAGGCGCGTGTCTATGATGCGCAGGAAGCCGGACTCCACACGTGTGTCGGCATCAAAAATGACGACGGCGTCGTAGTCACCGCTTTGCAGGATGCGACCATTCAGCCAATGCAGCGCGGCGCCCTTGCTGCCGCGCGGCGGCGTGTCACGCTCGTGCACGATGGCGCCCGCCTCACGCGCCAGGGCGGCCGTGTCGTCGGCGCAGTGGTCGGCCACTACGTGGACGTCAAATAATTCGGCTGGGTAATCAAGCCGGCCCAGGCGGCGCACCGTATTGCCGATCGACGACTCCTCGTTGTGCGCCGGAATGGTGATGGCAAAGCGGTGACGCGGGTTGCGGCTTGGCTGCGTCTTAGGCGATCGAATTGAGGCGATTACCAGCAGATACAAATAGGCAACAACAGCTGCCACGACAATCAGCAGCAACAGCGAAAACGTGGCGACAATTGACATGTACCGTCCTCTCCCTAGCCTCGTAATCGTACAAGCTTCTGCGGCCGGGAAATGCACCCTGCTAGCCGCTAAAGGCTAACGGATAGGGATCAACCTGTCAATAGTACCATGCTGTCATTTTGCTATAAGCACCTTACAAAACGGGGCCCACGCTTTATACGATGCCTAACCCGCGATAAAGAGCAGTCCATTGCGAGCTGGGTCGTACGCAAACAGATCCCGCCCACGTTCCTCGTAGTCCACACCGCCAGCCTGCAGACGCTGCCGCAGGCGCATCAGCTCCTCGTCATTGGCCAGCTGCACTTCAAAGTAGCGAAGTCCAACCGAGTTCGGCGGTGGCGGAGGCGCGCCCACACCGGCCCACGTGTTGACGCCCAAATGATGGTGATAACCGCCGGCCGAGAAAAACAGCGCCGAACCACCGTAGTTCACCATCAAATCAAAGCGCACAACCTCGCGGTAGAACTTGTCAGCTGCCGCCAGGTCACCTACATGCAGATGCATGTGTCCTAGTACTGTCTCTGGCGCCAACCCGGTCCAGGTAGCTTGATCGCCATCCAGTTCCGCCAGGATGCCGCGGTAGTCGAGCGGCAAAGTGTCCATCTTGATCTGCCCGTGCTCGTACGTCCAACTCGAACGCGGCCGGTCGCGGTACACCTCGATGCCGTTGCCGTCGGGGTCGGAGAGGTAGATCGCCTCGCTCACCAGGTGGTCGCCCCCGCCAATGGATGTTCCCGTCTCGATCATCCGCCGCAACGAGCGGGCCAGCATCAATCGTGAAGGTGTCAAAATGGCAAAATGGTAGAGCCCACTGTGGTTTGGCACTCGACGCGCACCCGCTATCTCCGTCAACACTACCAGCGCAGCACGGCCGGCTCCCAGAGACGCTGTAGCGCCTGCCCGTTCCTGCACCTGGAAACCGAGCACGTTCCGGTAAAAATCCAGCGAGCGGTCGAGGTTGGAAACAGTCAAGTGCACCGCGCCCAACCGCGTCGCGGGGTGCAGGCGGGTTTCGCTCACACTGCGATTGTCATTTGTTACTGCCTGCGAGGATATTGTCATGATTCGCCCTTTCGTCTGGCCCGTCGCATTACGCGTACTCGATGCCGAAAGCATACCGCTGATCCAGCTCAAGGGGAATGGTGAAACCCGCCGGCCTCATGTCGATTTCTGACGCTGCTCGCGGTACTCTAGCGGCGCCACACCAACCAGGCGTTTGAATGTCTTGGAGAGATGAAACTGGTCGCTGTAGCCAAGCGCATAGGCGATCTCGCCGACGGACTGCGGTGTGTACTCCAGGAGGCGCTTAGCCTCCAACACGATGCGTTCGTCGATGATCTGCTTGGTGGTCTTGCCCAGGATGGTCTGAAGCTGTCGCGATAGCTTGACCGGCGCCAGGTTTAACGTATCGGCGTAATACTGCACATCGTGGCGGTCAGCAAAATGTTGCTCCAGCAAGGGTACAAAGGCCTGGTAGACGGCGATTGCCTCGCGGCCGGCGGCGGTCGGGCACAACGAATTTTCGACTACACGGCCCAGGCGAATAATCAGCACAGCCAGCAAATGCCGCAGTGCAGTGTATCGCTGAAAGGCCATCCCCAGCGTGTGCTCGTGCTCGATCAAATCCATGCAGCGGATCACGTCTTCGGCATCGGCGGGTTGCAGTTGGAGTGTCTGGTTGAGACCCACATGGTTGAACAACATGGCGTGATAGTCCCAAGTTGAGCTGACCAGGTCGGCCGGCAGAAAATCATCGGTGAAGCGCACGAGGTAAATCGAGAGTCCCGCCGAATGCTGAACTCGGTGCACTTGCCCCTTGGCGATCAACGAAACGCTGTACGGAGTCAGCTCGGCCGGCTGGCCGTCGATCGTGTGGCGACCGCTGCCCTTCAGCACGAAAATAATCTCGTGAAAATTGTGCCTGTGCGCCGGATCGTCATGCGGATCCGGCAGCATCAGCTGCTCGAGACGTTCAAACCAGAACGAGGATGTGGTGTCACCCGTATCGGCATAGCTCAGTTCAACATACTCGATGCGGTCAGGTAGTTCCATGGCGAGTCGATTGTACACGATCTCTAGGATGATCACGAGCTAAGGTTCTATGCGTCAGCTTATTCCGCAGGTATGCACTTGCATCTATTGCAGCGAATCGACGCAACTGCTATTCTTTCTTACAACCTGTGCCTGCGGCGCGGATGGAAGAGAGGCACACATGCGCTTGAGCAAAGATTGGCGGCATTACGCCGCTATGCAGGAATTTCGAATTCTTTTGGTGTTGGGCATCGTACTCGTCGGCATCTGGGGATTCATTGAACTGGCGGAGATGGTCAATGAAGGTGAAACGCGCCGGGTCGATACGGCGCTGCTCATGGCGCTGCGCAACCCGGCCGACCCAGGCCAGCCGATTGGGCCCCCCGCGCTGGCGGAAATGATGCGTGATGTTACGGCTCTGGGCGGCGTAGCCGTGCTGGCGCTCCTCTCGCTGGGTGTCATCGGCTATTTGGTTTTGCTGCACCGCTACGGCCTGGTGGCGCTGGTAGTCGTCTCGGTTGGTGGCGCCATTATGCTCAATTACCTGCTCAAGCTGGGCTTTGACCGACCACGGCCGGAACTGGTGCCGCATTTGACCGTTGCCTACCAGACCAGCTTCCCCTCCGGCCACTCGATGTCTTCGGCAGCGACGTACTTGACCCTCGGGGTCATGATGGCGCGCGTGCAGCGACGCCGCCGGCTCAAAATCTACTTTCTGGCGCTGGCGATCTTTATCATGGTGCTGGTCGGCTTCAGTCGCGTCTATCTCGGGGTCCATTGGCCGACAGACGTAGTGGCAGGCTGGGCGGCGGGAGCCATCTGGGCGTTGGTGTGCTGGGCGGTGGCCTGGTGGTTGACGATAGGACGATCGAGCCGCCAGCAAACGGATAGGGTGAGCCAGGGGGACGTAGCGCAGAACGTCGAGCCACAGGCATAGCCATTACGAATGCGGATGCTGCGTTTCCTTTTGGGTCTCGTTCTGTTCCTGCGCCTGGAGTGCCAACCTGCGTTTTTGCAGCTTGTCCGCCACAAATTCAATGTGTTGCCGCAGTTCGTAGACCTGCGGCATGTAACTGTTGGTGACAGTCAATTCGTCCGCGATCCTGTGCTCTATGTCGTCCAGCTGCTGCAACTCGGTATTGATCTCCCCTAGGCTCATCGATTGTGCCCGGCGATCTATGTCGTGCACGATGCGGTACCAGCGCACGATGCGCTGGCGCATATACCACTGGAATACTTGGGGGCTGCGGCTGAGAAACGGCAGGAGGATCAATAGCGCAGGCACTACGAACAGCAGATAGCGATCGATTACGGCGGCCAGCCAGAAGGGGAAATAACGATCAAGATACGAGCGTCCCCCCAAAATCTGGCGCATGTACGCTTCGGCGTCCGGGTCGACCGGGAGATCGGTGAGTTCTAGGTTGGGGAATTGGCCGGGCTTCTCGAACTTGCCGCCTCCGGCGTGTGATTCGATGGCAGCGATCACCATGAGACGCACCAAATCGGGGTGCATGTCGTTGCGCGCCACTAGACTGGCGACTGTCGTCAACAAGTGCTTCGGCTCACTTGGAATTCCGTGTGCGACGTCGGCGCCCGCCTCCGGCAACACAAGTTCGCTGAGCCAAGGGTAGTAAAACGCATAGGCGTTGGCGCGGGCAACATTCATCAATTCGATACCTGGTGTACGGATCAACTGCCAGGGAAGCTCACTAGCATCCGAGACGACAAAGAAAGCGACGTCGGCGTTGCCACTGGTTAGTTGCTGGGCAGCTTCTGCAAAGGTTAGATTGAGAAACTTTGTGTTGTCAGCAGTCAAGCCTGCCTGCTGCAGCAAGCTGGCGGCCAAGTCGCGCGTGCCGCTGCCTTCCACACCGATTGCTATGCGCTTTCCAATTGCCTGATGCAAGCGCGTCATCGGTGCGCCGGCAAAAGCATCTTTGCGGTAAAAGATCCATAAGGGTTCGTAGAATACGTTGGCGATCGTGCTTAGCACTTCAGGATCGCCGTGCGAAGCGACGCCGCTTTGCACAAAGCCGACCTCGGCGGCACCTGCCTCCAGCAACTCCAGCGTTTCGCTGGCACCCCGCGTCGTACGGATTTGCAGGTCAAAGCCCTTTTCTCTGGCAATGCGCTGATACTCCAAGGCAGTCATGTAATATCCGCCTTCTTCAGGGCCCGTCAAGATTGTGAAGTGGCGGGGCGGCAGCGAGGTTGCGACTTGCACGACGATCGCCAACAACAGAGCTAAGGCCAGGCCTGCGACGAACCAAGGTAGCTTGCGGATGAGTACGGACATGGCGTCATTTTACCAGCAACCTCCCGCATTCGTCATGTGACTTGTCGTTGCCAAACAGGAGTACATGACCGGCAACACCGCGGACCTGGACTTTGCTGCACTCGACACGGTCCTGCTGGCCCAAGAACACAGCGCACGTGTGGACGAGGCCCAAATTGCCAACACCAAGCGTCTGTACTACCTGGCAAGCAACCTCGACCTTGAGGATACGCCCGCCGCGCAGTGGAAACCAGCTTCCCAAAAGATCCCTGGGCACCTGTGATACACTATGCGCCGCAGTACCACTTCAGCGCGCGGAGATTGACCTGTGACCGAACTGCTGCCCGCGATGGGCGTCATCGCCATTGTGCTCACGGTTGCGGCCCTCGTTTCGGGGCTCGTCGATCGCGCGCCCATCTCCTTTCCCATGATCTTCCTTGGCCTTGGCTTCTTGCTGGGCCCGGCCGGGCTGCGCTGGATCGACGTCGGGCTGCACAGCCCGCTGCTCGAAGTGGTGGCGGTCATCAGCCTGGCGCTGGTGCTCTTTATGGACGCCATCAACGTCGATATCGACGAACTCAAGTCGGATTGGTTTGTACCTTTGCTGACGCTGGGTCCGGGGACGCTGCTTACCATTGCCGGCGTCGCCTTCACGGCTTACTGGCTGCTTGGGGCTGCGCCCGTAGTGGCCGTACTCTTGGGTGCGATCCTGGCTTCGACCGACCCGGTTGTGCTGCGCGACGTGGTGCGCGACCCGCGCATCCCACGTTCAGTGCGCCGCGCCCTCAGCGTAGAGGCCGGGATGAACGATTTGATCGTGCTGCCGATCGTGCTCGTGCTGATCGCGGTATTGACGCGGCCAGCCAGCAGTGCGCTCGACTGGACACTCTTCCTGGGCCGCGTGCTGGTCCTCAGCCCGCTGCTTGGCCTGCTGGTAGGCGCAGCCGGCGGCTGGTTGATGGGCAAGGCCGACGCACGCTTTGGCATTCGCACGGAGTACCAGGCGCTCTATGGCATCGGCCTCGTGCTGGCAGCCTTCGCCACCGGCCAGACCCTTGGCGGCGACGGCTTTCTGGCTGCCTTTTTTGCCGGGCTGGCCATCACACTCTTTAACATGTCGCTGTGCGACTGCTTTATCGAGTATGGCGAGGTGACGGCCGAAATGCTGATGTTCCTCGCCTTTGTGCTCTTTGGCGCCGTACTCTCCACCCTGCTCCCCACAGTGGCGCTGTTACCGGCCCTCGCCCTGGCGGTGCTGGCTATTTTTGTCGTGCGCCCGCTGAGCATGGGATTGGTTCTGCTGCGCGCACGCATGAGCAACACAGCCCGTCTCTTTATTGGCTGGTTTGGGCCACGAGGACTCAATTCGCTGCTGCTGGCGCTGTTGGCGGTGCAGGCGCATGTCGCCGGGGCCGAGTGGCTTATGGCAGTAACCGGTGTGGTCGTGGTCTTCTCGGTTATCGTTCACGGGTCCACTGCCACCCCACTGGCAGCTTGGTACGGGCGGCGTGTTGCCAAAGCCGAGGCCGTGCCGGCTGAGGAGCGTGAAAGCACCTTTGCCGGGCTGTTTGACGACGACGGAAGGCCGCCCTCGCGTATCACCCCCGCCGAATTGATTAGCCTGCAAACCGCAGCCGCAGCCGAGGGCAAGCTCGGCCCCGTCGTGCTGGACGTACGCGCGCGCAGCTCGTACGAAGCCGACGCCGGCCAGATTCCGGACAGCATACGCGTGCCGCCCGACCAGGTGACCGATTGGGCGGCGGAGTGGACAGAGCTGCACGATCGCGACCGTTTAGTCGTTGCCTACTGTACCTGAACAAATGAAGGCACCAGCGCCCGTGTGGCGCAGCACCTGCAGGAACTTGGCTTCGATGCGCGCGCACTTCTGGGCGGCTATGACGCGTGGAAGGCGGAATACCCGATCGAGGAAAAGGTTCCGGTATAATCTCTGAACCTCGATCTGTTGGATTAGCTTACGGTTAGGATTGCCGTTATTTGGAGATAGGCATGGATCTGCTCTTACTTGGAGGGCCGCAGTTTTTGGGCCGTGCTGTGATCGATGCGGCCCTGGCAGCCGGCCACAAGGTAACCATGTTTAACCGTGGGCGTACCAATCCGGAGTTGTATCCGGAGGTCGATCGGCTGCAGGGCGATCGCGATGGTGGACTCGACGCATTGCGCGGGCGGCACTGGGATGTGGTCGTAGACACCTGTGGGTATGTTCCGCGCATCGTGCGCCAGTCGGCTGATCTGCTGGCATCTGCCGTGGATCGCTACGTTTTTATTTCGACCATTTCGGTCTACGCCGAACCGGTGCTGCCAAACGCCGGTGAAGATGCACCGCTTGCGACACTGGCGGACGAATCGGCGGAGGAGATCACCGGCGAGACCTATGGCGGGCTAAAAGTGCTGTGTGAGCGGGTCGTGCAGGATCTCTATAGTGACCGGGCACTGATCATCCGTCCCGGGCTGATCGTCGGCCCCCACGACCCAAGCAACCGCTTTACCTACTGGGTCACGCGGGTGGCGGATGGGGGTAAGGTCCTGTGCCCCGACGACCGCCACGCGCCCGTGCAAGTGATCGACGTGCGCGACCTGGCCGAATGGATGCTGCAGATGGCCAGCGCCGGCGCAAACGGTGTCTACAACGCCACCGGCCCCGACGCACCGCTGACGCTCGGCGCGACGCTGCAAGCCTGCAAAGACGCGACAGGCGCTGACGCCGAATTTGTCTGGGTTGCACCGCAGTTTCTGCTGGACCAAGGCGTCCAACCCTGGACGGAGATTCCGCTCTGGGTGGCAGGCGACGACGCGCTCAACCAGGTCAGCATCGCCCGCGCCCGCACGCGGGGCCTCACGTTCCGCCCGCTGATCGCTACCATCTCGGATACATTATCCTGGGCGCGCACGCAGGACGCGGCGGACCCACCACGCGCTGGGCTGGCGCGCGAACGTGAAGCTGAACTGCTGCGGCTGTATCATGCGTCTGAACCTTGATTCGCATGATTGTTTGGATTTATGAGATTTGTCTACAGAACATTCTGCTGCGCAATCATGGGAATCCTTGAATCCCATGAATCAAGGTTCAGACAGGGAAATTATGTCAACAATCACACACTTGACCACTGCAGAACTTGAAGCTGGACTCGACCATATTCGCCAATCCCCCAAGGATGTGGGCACGCTGGAGATGATCGTGCGCCGCCCACGCGTCGATGCCCGCGAGGTGCTCGTCGAGGGCGAACTGGACCTCGAACTGGGGCTCGTCGGCGACACCTGGCTGGAGCGCGGCAGTTCCCGCACGGCCGACGGGTCGGCCCACCCCGACATGCAGCTCAACGTCATCAACGCCCGCCTTCTCGACCTGGTGGCCCAGGACAAGGCGCGCTGGCCCCTGGCCGGCGACCAATTGGTGGTGGATTTTGACCTGAGTGAGGCCAATATCACGCCCGGCACACAGCTTGCCATTGGCTCAGCCATCATCGAGGTGACGGCGCAGCCGCACACGGGCTGCGCAAAGTTTGTGGCTCGCTTTGGCCGTGAAGCCATGCTGTTCGTCAATTCGCCGCTGGGCAAACAGCTCCACCTGCGCGGCATCAACGCTCGCGTAGTGCGGCCGGGCACGATCCGGCAGGGCGACGAAGTGCGCAGACTGTGAGCCGTAACGCGCTCTTATCTATAGCACACCGCAGGAGTTGCAGAGGAGACATATCACTTCTACGCGGCCGCCAGTAAAGGTATTCCAGGTACCGCCTATTGTAGTACTTTTTCGATGCGTTGGTCGGGCAGGAACCATGAGGCCGCTACTAACCCGTAGATGGCAAGCGATATCCATGGATTGAGGAATGCCGCTGGTACTGCTATCATATAACCGACCACCGAAAGCCGCTCCTTGGCTTTGCTGCCGACTGCCATTGCCAACGTAGCGTCCTGACCTTGTGCCGCAATCAACGAACGCTCCAAGAAGTAATAGGCCAAACCGGCGAGAAGCAAAACCACCCCGTACAAGGCAACAGGCCAGGTGGCAAAGTACGTCTCACCCATCCAAGCCGTGGCAAATGGAATCAGTGACAGCCAAAAGAGCAAGAATAGATTGGTCCACAACACACGCCCGTCTACCATCCTGGCTGCCTGCAACATGTGATGGTGATTGTTCCAATAAATACCGACGAAGACAAAGCTCAACGCATAGCTGAAGAATACCGGCACCAGCGGGCGTAGCGCCTCCCACGACGTTTCGTGCGGCGGCCGCAGTTCCAAGACCATAATCGTAATGATAATTGCGAGCACACCGTCGCTAAATGCTTCCAGGCGACCCTTGCTCATGAATCGTAGCCCTTTCCGCTAAACTATGACTACATCTGCATCGGTTCGCATGGCGATCGCCGTCTGGCTAAGTTTCGTTGTGCAATGCTGAAGTAGGCTTGAATATACCCGTTGGTACGGCGGTCCGGCAAGTCACCCAATTTCACCGTCAAATCGGATATTGACGTGCGCAACAAGCCATGTTATAAAGTGGGTAACGTTTCCGGTAAGGTTACCGGAAACGTTACCCAGTGGCTTTCTCAGCTCCACCAAAGAGATATTGCCTTGCGCATAAAATCGGCGATCACGATCCATGACGTGGCCGCGGCCGCAGGCGTCTCCGTCACAACCGTGTCGCGCGTGTTGAATGACAAGGATGACGTCGCACCCGAAACCTCGGCCCGCGTCCGCGCAGTCATCCATGAGCTAGGCTACGCCTCCAGCCTGGCCGCGCGCAGCATGCGCAGCCGCCGCACCAACGTCATCGGCTTGATTGTGCCGGACCTGACTCACCCCTACCCCATGCTTGTTACGAGGGGCGTCAACCGGGCCGCCGCCGCCGCCGGGTATAACCTGCTCGTCTATGCCAGCGCCGCCAGCAACGCCGGCAGCTTGGGGAATTGGGAACAACAGCAGGTCGCGCTCCTAAATGGCAGCGTGACCGACGGCTTAATCGTCGTTACCCCTCATGCCAGCAGCTATCGCAGCGCTTATCCCCTTGTTGCAGTAGACCCGCACAGCGAGACCGCCGACTTTGCTTCCGTACTGTCCACGAACTTCCGAGGCGTGGTGGAAGCCATGAGTTACCTGCTTGGCTTAGGCCATCGCCGCATCGGCCTGATCAGCGGGCGTCCTGATCTGCAAAGCGCAATCCGGCGCTTGGAGGGCTATTGCCACAGCCTGCAGAGCGCGGGCATCGCCTTCGACGAGCGACTGGTCAAGGTCGGCAACTATGAACGCGCCACGGCACACGACTGTGCCCGGGAGTTGCTGCAAGGCATGCCTCGGGTAACCGCCGTCATGGCTGCCAGCGACGATATGGCTTTCGGCGTCTATGACGCCGCCCACGAGTTAGGTATCCGCATTCCCGACGATCTGTCTGTCGTCGGTTTCGACAATATTCCGGACGCCGGCCTGGTCGATCCCCCCCTGACGACCGTCGATCAGTCGATCGAAGGCATGGGCGCCCTCGCTGCCGAGGTTGTCATCAAGCTGATCGCCGGCCAACCGCCGGACCAGCTTGTATACAAAGTGCCGACTCACCTGGTGGTTCGCCAGTCGTGCCGGCCTATCGTATCTACGTCTTAGCGCAGTTCAGCCATCCGCCCGTAAAGGCAAACCAGTAAAGGTAGAAGGAGAAGAGAATGAAGCGCAAATTGATGGTAATTTTGGGGCTGCTAGTGATAGCAAGCATGCTCCTCACGGCGTGTGCGCCGGCGCCGGCTGCCGCCGGCCGCCGAAGCACCAGCCGGCAGATGCCGGAGCGGCGGCCCCGGCCGATCAACCCAGTGCAGGGCTTGGGCGACCTGCCCCGCAACGAGACGCTGATCGCCGACATCCTCACCGGTCGCGTCGGCGCCCCCAGCAACTTCAACGAATGGGTAGGTTGGAAGTGGCGCGACCGCGGCATGCAGAACCTGGCCAACGAGCCGCTCTGGTCGGTCGACTTTGCCACCGGCGAGATCATCAACGGCCTGGCCGACGGCGACCCTGTTTACAACGAGGACTTCACCGCCTTGACCATTCCGCTGCGCCAGGGTGTGACCTGGTCCGACGGCGAGCCCTTCACCGCGGACGACGTTGTCTTTACGGTCGAGACGCTGCATGAAGTTCGATGGCTTCAACGACAACAGCTACTTTGTCGACAACGTCAAGTCCGTCTCGGCTGCCGACGACCACACCGTCGCCTTTGAGCTGAACAAGCCCAACTCCCGCTTCCACACCAAGTTCCTCGATCGCTGGGGCGCCACCTGGATCATGCCCAAGCACATCTGGGAATCTGTGGAAGACCCGATCACGTTCGAGTTCAACCCATTTGTCGGCACCGGCGCCTACAAGCTGCACAGCTTTGACCCGGCCGGCTTCTGGACGATCTGGGAAAAGCGCGCGGACTGGGACAAGAGCCCGACGGGCATGATGTTTGGCGAGCCCAAGCCCAAGTACATCGTCTTCCAGTACTTCGCCAACGAAGGCGCCAAGATCCTGGCGCAGTTGACACACGAGGCGGATTTCATCAGCACCTCATCAGACGGCATGAAAGCCACGCTGCAGCAATGCCAGACCTGCCGTGCCTACCAGCCGGCGTGGCCGTATGTCGTGAACAACGACCCGGCCCAGACCGGCATCACCTTCAACACCGCCAAGGCGCCGTACGACAACAAGGACGTGCGCTGGGCGCTGCTGCTGGCGATCGATATCGCCGACTACATGGGCCAGGCCGTAGACGGCGCGGGCGCATTGAGCCCGGTGCACATCCCGTCGCTGTCCAACTACCCAAAGGACTTCATCCAGCCGATGCTGCCCTGGTTGGAAGAGTTCACGCTCGACATTGGCAACGGCGAAACCTTCAAGCCGTTCGACCCGAACGCTTCGCAGCGCATCGTCGAATACGCCAAGTCGCGCGGCTACGAAGTCCCCGCCGACCCGGCCGAGCAGGCCAAGCTGTTTGGCTACGGCTGGTACAAGTACGCGCCCGACGTGGCCGAGAAGCTGCTGGTCAAGAATGGCTTCAGCAAGAACGCCGACGGCAAGTGGCTGCTGCCCGACGGCACGCCCTGGCAGATCAAGTGCCTGACGAACACGAATGTAGCCACCGGCATGGACGGCCGCAACTGCACGGCTGCCGTACAGCAGTGGAAGAAGTTCGGCATCGACGCCGAGATCTATCCGTCGGAGAGCGTCTCCAGCCTCAACTCCACCGGCGACTTCGACGTGTCCGGTAACTGGCCGGCCCAGGAACCCTGGGGCGCCGGTCCTGACCTGTACCGCGTGCTCGACTTCTACAACTCGGCGTATGTCAAGCCGCTCGGCGACACCACCAACGGTCACCCATCGCGCTGGTCCAGCCCCGAGATGGACGCCGTCATCGAGAAGCTGCGCCAGACCGATCCCACCGACCACCAAGCAGTGGTCGACGTGGGTATCGAGGGTCTCAAGGTTGCTGTGACTGAGATGCCGGGCATCCCGACCTTCGGCTATCTTGGCTTCATCACCTGGGACCAGCAGTACTGGAAGAACTGGCCGGGTTCGGAGAACGCCTACTCGCAGCCGTACCCCCACTGGGGCCCGTTCAAGTACCTGACTTCCGTTCCTGGAGCCGGCCCAGCCGGCGCAGTAGTGTTGTGAGATAGGGAGTATCCCCGAAGTTATAAGTTTGTCCTGCCACGCTCGGTGCACCAGTTACGCGATTGACGAGGTAACGGGGCACCGAGCGTGGGGCATCGGTCCACGAAGGAGGGATTTGCCGCATGTTCTTTAGACGCTATCTGATCCCGCGGCTGATTCAGTATGTCCTGGTTATGCTCCTGGGCATTACTGCAGTGTTCTTTATTCCGCGCTTGATGCCCAATGATCCCGTCATGCGCACGATCGCGGAACTGCGTTCCCGCGGCTCGTACCTGGAACCCGGCGCCATGGACAAGATCATCGCCGACCTCACCGAGATGTACGGCTTGGGAGGTTCGCCGCTGGAACAGTACGGCGCGTTCTGGATTCGCCTGTCCCATGGCGACCTCGGCGTCTCGTTCTTCCAGTTCCCTACGCCGGTAAGCATGCTGATCGCTACCGCCCTGCCCTGGACAGCCGGGCTGCTGCATGACGACAACGATCCTGGCGTGGGTCGTGGGCAATCTCCTGGGCGGGTTTGCCGGCTACTACTCTAACCATGGCTGGTCGCGCACGGTCGATGCCTTCGCCATGGTGATCCGCCCAATGCCCTACTATATTTTCGCCTTTGCCCTGCTCTTGTTGTTTGCATATGTCGTGCGTTGGTTCCCCGTCTCCGGCGGAGCCTCGCTTGGGCGCCAACCGAGCTTCACCTGGCCCTACATCCAGGACGTGCTCTGGCACTCGTTCCTGCCGGCGCTCTCCATCTTCATCCTCGGCACGGCGGTCTGGTTCCAGACGATGAAGCTTGTCGTGCAGAATGTGAACGGCGAAAGCTTCGTCCAGTATGCCAAATTGGCGGGCGTCGAAGAGAGCCGGATCGTCTCGCGCTATGTCATTCGAAACGCCCTGCTGCCGCAGATCACGGGGTTGGCCCTGTCGCTGGGCCTGATCTTTAGCGGCGCCTTGATCACAGAGATCGTGTTCTCCTATCCGGGGCTCGGCACGCTGCTGTACAACGCCATCATTAACGGCGACTATAACCTGATCATGGGCATCACGATCTTCTCAATCTTCGCTATTACGACGTCGGTGCTGATTGTGGACCTGCTCTACCCGTTCTTCGATCCCCGCATTCAGGTATATGTAGTCGGCCATCGAGGCAGCCCATTAGGGTTATAAGGAGTGCTGACAGCGTGAAACTATTCCGTGATCTGCTCAGAGATTACCGCTTCGCTTGGGGATTCTTTATCTTCTGCGCGCTGGTCTTCTACGCGCTGCCTTTCTTTCTTTTCCCCCTATGACCCTACGATCTACGGCGAAGTCCCGCGTGATATGGAGCCTTCGGCGGAGTACTGGTTGGGCACCGATTCCAACGGCCAGGACATCTTCTGGATGGGCTCCTTTGCCGTGCGCAACTCGCTGATCATTGCCACAATCGCTGCGGTTGTGTCGCGGATCATCGCCGTGACGGTCGGCATGGTTGCCGGCTACAAAGGCGGCACCTGGGATCGCGTCTTGATGTTCTTCAGCGACAGCCTGCTGGTCATCCCGCTGTTCCTGATGATCGTCATGCTGGCTATGCTGGTGCAGGACAGCTTGAACCTGGTCACAATGGGCTTGCTGCTGGCGTTCTTTGGCTGGGCCTGGGATGCCCGCCTGATCCGCTCGCAGATCCTCAGCCTGCGCGAGCGCGATTTCACCCAGACCGCGGTGCTCTCCGGGGCCAACACGATGCGGCTCGTGACCAACGAGTACATGCCGCACACGACACCCCTGATCTTCTCGACGTTTATCAACAACATGGCCTGGGCGATCGGGCTGGAAATCACGCTGGCGATTCTGGGCCTGATCGACCTCAGCGTGCCGACGCTGGGGACGATGCTCTACTGGGCGATCAACTACCAGGCTATCCTGCTGGGCCGCTGGTGGTGGGTCATGACGCCGATCATGCTTTCGGTCCTGCTGTTTATCGCCCTGTACTGGCTCTCGGTCAGCATCAGCGAATACCTGGATCCGCGCCGGCGCATGCAGCGCGTGGGGGCGGCATGAGCACCATGACCAATTCGATTCTGCAAGACCCAGGCGCTCAAAGCCTTCTACGTGCTGGACGTCTACGGCAAGCAGAAGATCGTGCAGGCAGTCAACGACGTCGATCTCGACATCCAGGAAGACGAAATCTACGGCATTGCCGGCGAGAGCGGCTGCGGCAAGATCCACGCTGCTCAAGGCACTGGCCGCCGCCGTCGAGCCGCCCCTGCGCGTCATTTCCGGTCGCGTCTGCTACCGCATCGGCGGCGTGGATGTCGATGTCGCAACACTCGGCGCCGAAGAAAAGCGCCGCTTGCGCCTGGAGTACATTTCCTATGTGCCACAGGGTTCGATGAGCGTGCTCAATCCCGTCGCCAGGATCAAGGACACCTATCGGGACTTTATCGAAAGCCATGTGACAGGCAAGTCAAAGACGGATGCCTTTGAGACTCGCCCGCGGCCACCTCGTCGAGTTGGGCCTGCCGGTCAAGGTTCTGGACTGCCTATCCGCACCAGCTCTCCGGCGGTATGCGCCAGCGCGTGACGATCGCCCTGGCCACGCTGCTCAAGCCGCGCATCATCATCGGCGACGAGCCCACGACTGCGCTGGATGTGGTCGTCCAGCGCGGCGTCGTGCAGCTGCTCAAGGATGTGCAGCGCGAGCTGCAGAACACCATCATCCTGGTCACGCACGACATGGGCGTGCACGCCAACATCGCCGACCGCATTGGGATCATGTATGCGGGCAAGATCGTGGAAGAGGCGCCGACCGAAAAGATCTTTGGCGAGCCGGCCCATCCCTATACGCAGTACTTGATCAACTCGCTGCCCAAATTTGGCGACAAGAGCACGCGCGAAAGCGTGCCCGGCAGCCCTCCCTCGTTGGCCAAATTGCCCAGCGGCTGCCCGTTCCACCCGCGCTGCCCACACGCCATGGACGTCTGCACGCAGCAGATGCCGGGCTTTACCAAGATCGATGCGACCCATAGAGTTGCCTGCTGGCTGGTCGGAGAAGGAGAAAGAAAAACCGATGGAGACCATGGACAAACTGCTTGAAGTCGAAAAACTGACCAAGGTCTTCTCATTTGGAAGCCTGCTCTCGCGCCAGAAATTTACCGCAGTGGACGAGATCTCGTTCCATATCGCCCCAGCGGAGATTTTTGCGCTGGCCGGCGAAAGCGGCTGTGGCAAGACGACTACGGCCCGCATCATTATGGGTTTCGAACACGCCACCTCCGGCACTATCGTCCACAGTGGCAAAATGGAAGCGAAAAACGAGAAGGTTTGGCGTGTCGAAGGTATCCAGGCCATCTTTCAGGACCCGTTCGGCACGTTCAACCCCCTACGTACGGTGGATAGTTACTTCTTTGACACGGTATATAACTTCAAGCTGGCCAAAACGCGGGCCGATGCCATCGCCGTAATCGATCGCAAGCTGCATGCCATAGGCCTCTCTTACGAGGAGTTCGCCGGCAAATACCCCAGCGAATTCTCCGGCGGCCAGCTGCAGCGCATGTCGATCGCCCGCGCGCTGTTGACCGATCCCAAGCTTCTCATCGCCGACGAGCCGGTATCGATGGTCGACGCCTCCCTGCGCATGTCGATCGTCAATCTGTTCAAGAAGCTGCGCGACGAGATGGGCGTGAGCGTGCTCTATATCACCCACGACCTGGCCACTGCCTACTATGTCTGCGACCGCATCGCCATTATGTTTCGCGGCGACATCGTCGAGATGGGCACGGTCGAGCAGGTGCTGATGAACCCGCGCCACCCGTACACCAGGCTGCTGCGCGAATCAATACCCGAGGCCGACCCCAGCCACCGCTGGCAAGGCGAGATTAGCCTCACCGACACCGAGCAAGACGAATACATGCAACAGGGCTGCCGCTTTGCCGGCCGCTGCCCGTTCGTCATGGACAAATGCCGCCAAGAAACCCCGCCAGACATCTATGTCGAAGACGTCCTGGTCAAATGTTACTTGTTCACTGACGAAGGTAATGCTTAACTATGGCCACTGCTGCAACCTCTACCACCACCGACACCCCCGTTTATCTCAACTCGCAACTGCCTACTGGCGAGCGCGTCGCCGACCTGGTCGGGCGCATGACGCTGGAGGAAAAGCTGGGCCAGCTCGTCTTTAACACCCCCGGCATCCCGCGCCTGGGCATCCCCGCCTACAACTGGTGGGGCGAGGCGCTGCACGGCATCGCCCGCAACGGGCGCGCGACAGTCTTTCCGCAGGCGATCGGCATGGCCGCTACTTGGGATCCGGCCCTGATCCAGCGCGTGGCCTCTGCCATCGCCGATGAGGGCCGCGCCAAGTACCATGCCACCCTGCGCCGCTACGGCGAGACTGGCCACTACCAGGGGCTGACCTTCTGGTCGCCCAACATCAATATCTTCCGCGACCCGCGCTGGGGCCGGGGCCAGGAGACCTGGGGCGAAGACCCCTACCTGACCGGAGAAATGGGATCCGCCTTTGTGCGCGGGCTGCAGGGCGACCATCCTCGCTATCTCAAGGCCGCCGCCTGCGCCAAGCACTACGCCGTACACAGCGGCCCCGAAAGCAAGCGCCACGAGTTCAACGCCGAGGTGTCACGGCGTGATCTCTACACCACGTACCTCCCTGCCTTCAAAAAGCTGGTCACGGCGGCAAAGGTCGAGGCCGTCATGGGAGCCTACAACCGCACCAACGGCGAGGCGTGCTGCGCCAGCCAACTGCTGCTGGTAGACATCCTGCGCGGCGAATGGGGTTTCTCCGGCCATGTCGTTTCTGACTGCTGGGCGCTCAATGACCTGCACACCACCCATGGGGTGACGTCCGATCCGGCCGAGAGCGCAGCTTTGGCCGTGCGCCGCGGCTGTGACCTGGAATGCGGCCAGACGTTCGACTTTCTGAGTGTGGCGCTGCAGCGCGGCTTGCTCGACGAAAGCGATATCGATCGTGCCGTGGCGCGCATCTACACGACGCGGTTCAAATTGGGCATGTTTGACCCGCAGGAGGAGGTGCCGTTCTCGAACACGCCGGAGAGTATCATCAACTGCGACGCCCACAGGCAGCTCGCCTACGAGGCGGCACTCAAGTCGATCGTCTTGCTCAAGAACGAGAACGACATCCTGCCTTTGCGCGACTTGCGGAGCCTTTACGTGCTCGGACCCACCGCGGCGAACGTCGAGGTACTGATGGGCAACTACTACGGCATCTCGGAATCCCTCACGACGCTGATCGAAGGCGTGGCCGCCCGCCTGCCGGAAGGTGTGCGCCTCGAGTATCGGCCCGGCACGCTCCTGCTGCACGTGCCCGCCAGTCCCAGCCCATGGACGACCATGGATGCCTCGCGCTCGGACGTGGTGATCGCGTGCATGGGCCTGTCACCCCAGATGGAAGGTGAAGAGGGTGACGCCATCGAGTCGCTCGTCAATGGCGACCGCACCGAGATTGGGTTGCCGGCCGTACAGGCCGACTATCTGCGCCTGCTCAAGACTAACGGCGCCAGGCTCGTGCTGGTGCTCACCGGCGGCAGCGCCATTGCCCTTGCCGACGTGGCTGACCTGGCCGACGCCATTCTCTTTGTCTGGTATCCAGGTCAAGAAGGTGGTCGCGCCCTTGCCGACGTCCTATTCGGCTTGGTCTCGCCTTCGGGTAAGCTGCCGCTTAGCTTCCCGAAGTCACTGGAGCAGCTGCCACCCTTTGAGGAATATGCGATGGCCGGACGTACGTACCGTTACGCCCTCGAGGAGCCGCAGTTCCCGTTTGGCTTTGGCCTTGGCTACAGCCGCTTTGCTTATGACGCCATCCAGTCCCCCGCTGAAATCCACGTGGGCGACACGCTGCCGGTAAAGGTGACTGTGCACAATGCCGGCAGCATGGATGCGGAAGAGGTGGTGCAGCTCTATCTTAGCCTGGCTAAACCTGCCCCGGGTGATCCGCTCTACACGCTGGTCGGTTTTCGCCGGGTGGCGCTGGCTGCGGGCGCAGAGCAGACAGTCGAGTTCGAGTTGACTAGCGAAGAGCTGGGTACAGTGGACGCCAATGGGCATCTGGCGGTCCGGCCCGGTGTGTATCGCTTGGCGGCCGGTGGCAGTTCGCCGGGCGGCGCCAGCAGCGCGTTGGGTGCGCCGGCGCCGCAGTGCTGCGAGTACACAATCGCGTAGGGACTCTGCACTTCGCACTTTGGCGGTCACAACAGCGCCAGCGCTTTGCTGGCGCTGCTTCATTGTGTCTGCCGGTGCGCGCGGGTGAACAGGCCACGTCTGCAGCGGCGGCTGATGTGCCAGCCTCTGATGCGCGCATCGCCAACCTGCGCGAGTTGGCTGAACGAAAGGAAGCCGGTATCCTCACGGAAGCGGAATTCCAGGCCGAAAAGCAGCGCGTGCTGTCCGGCGGATAAACTGACCGTCGTGTCTGGCCTGACCCGCAACCTATATTGAGGAAATTTGCGGGGTTACTATGCGGATTCTGGTAGTGGGCGGCACAGGCGTGCTGGGCAGGCAGGTCGTTCCCCGCCTGATTGAGCGGGGCCATGCTGTACGGGTCGTCGTCCGTCGGCAAGCGCAAGCAGGCATGGTCGAGGCAGCCGGCGCCGAGGCAGTGGCCGGCGACATTCTGGATCAAGAGAGCCTGGTGACGGCAGCAGCAGGATGCGAGGCAGCCATTCATATTGCCACCGCTATTCCCCGCGGGCCGGAGGGGAATTGGGGCCTCAATGATCGCATCCGGCGCGAAGGTACACGCAACCTGCTCGCCGCCTCATCTGTTCACGGTGTGGGTTGCTATATTCAGCAGAGCATTGCCATGCTGTATGGCGACACCGGGTCGACTGTGGTGGACGAGTCGGCGCCGTTGCGCCCGACGCCCGTGATCCAGTCGGCGGCGGATATGGAGCAGATGGTGCGCCAGTCGACACTGGACTGGTGCATCCTGCGCGGCGGCATGTTCTACGGCGCCGGCGCGGGGCTGGAGGAGGGATGGCGCGAGGCGGCGCGGCGTGGCGAACTGACCCTGCCCGGCGACGGCAGCGATCAGATCTCGCTGATTCACGTGGTCGACATGGCGCGAGCCGTGGTGCTGGCAACCGAATCTGCACAACCCGGCAGCGTGTACAATGTCGTCGATGACGAGCCGGCCACCTATGCCCAGTTGTTCGCCTATGTCGCTGCCCAAGAGGATGGGCCCGCCCCCAAAGCAGGCGGTCCGCACATACGGCTCTCATTTGCATGCAGCAACGCCAGGATCAAGCAAGAACTGGACTGGCAGCCTGCCTATCCCACGTATCGCTCGGGCCTGGCCTGAAAGGTCGAGCTGCTCCTCAGCTAACTCGGCATTTCGTGGTGACTTGTCCTGGGGGTAGAATAGCGAATATCTTGGCCCGCTTTGTGCTCGTGGCCGATGTCGCCAAAACGTGAGAAAGTGTGCCTACACTGCCAATGGCTCCCAGTGACAGCGAACTGATTGCCGCCTGCCGGCGTGGCGAAGCGGATGCCTGGCAGGCGCTGGTGCTTCGTTATCAGCGCCTCATCTACACGATCCCGCTACGCGCCGGGTTGGACGAGCAGACTGCAGCCGAGGTATTTCAGCAAGTTTTCGTCATGCTGTTCCAACATCTTGCCGGCATTGAACAGCCCGCTCGGATCCGTTCGTGGTTGGTGACTACAGCAAAGCGCGAAACCCTGCGCTTGCTGCGGAAACAGGCCCCAGCTTTCACACACGTGAGCACCGACGACGAGGAGACACATGATGTGCCTGATGACCTGCCTTTGCCGTCGGAAGTCTGGCAGGGACTGGAAGAGCAGCACCTGGTGCGGGTTGCCCTGCAACAACTCGAAGAGCAGTGCCGTAAGCTGCTGACCATGCTGTTCTACCAAGAATCTCCCGCTGCTTATGCTGATGTCGCCGCAACGCTCGGCATCCCCACCGGCAGCATAGGCCCTACCCGGGCGCGCTGCCTGCAAAAACTCCGCACCCTGCTCGTCGAGACTGGATTCTAATACAGCGAACAGGGTGCTCCGCAATGTATTTTTGTCTGCCGTCGGCGCTCTGTAAGGTGTAACCGTACACACCTATGGCCTGGAGGCAAGGATGAAGCCGTTTTCCAAGCATTTGTCATTTGAAGTATTGGTGGACGTGGCCGAGGGTCGAACAGACAGTGCATTCAGTACCGATGTCCAGTCGCACCTGGCGAACTGCGACCAGTGCCGCACGACTCTCAAAAGCGTTGAACGCATCGTAGCCGCGATGCGCAACGACGAGCTCCAGGCGCCGCCGGCCTATGTCACAGAACGAGCGCTGCAGGTGTTCCAACCTTCCGAGCGGCCCATTTCTGCTATCGAGACAGGGCTGCGCTCTCTTCGGGCACTGCTGCGCTTCGACAGCGGGTTTACGCCCGCCTACGGTATGCGCAGCAGTCCAGGGCAGGACCGGCAATTGTTCTTCACGGTAGATGAGTTTGATATCGACGTCCGCCTTGAGCACAACGCAGGCGCATGGCGTGTCGAAGGGCAACTGCTGGGCGGCGATGCCGCCGGCACGGCTGAGTTGGCCGGCGCCGAACACCACTATACGGGCGAACTGAACGATTTGGGCGAGTTTGTCTTTGCCGGCGTGCGCCCCGACAGCTACCGCCTGCACATTGCTCTACCGGGTGTAGAGATTTTCGTTCCGGAGTTGGTGCTTACGATATAAGATGGACCGAACAGCGTCTGCTCGTTCCCCCACTACCCTCAGCCTGGCGCACCAGTTGGCGCGTGCAGAGATCGATCACGTTCCTGCCTTGCTGCAGCAGCATGGTGCACAACTGAGCGCCGGTGTGGCCTGGGAGTTGAAGGCGAGCTTTGATGCCTATGAAAGCAAAGATCCCGACCGTGCCATTGCCGTGGCACGCACGCTGCAGCTGCTGGCCGAATATACGGGCGACACAACCTGCGCGGCCGTGGCGGCTTGGACCTGCGGCATGGCCGACCAGCTAGAGGGCGATCTGGCGGCCTCGCTTAGCCATCTGCAGCAAGCAGAAACAGCATTCTTACAGTTAGACCAGCCGATACAGGCAGCTGCGACATTGATCAGCAAGCTGTTCTCGTTAGCCATGCTTGGCCACTACGACGAAGCCCTGCGCACAGGACTGCGTGCCCGCTCCGTCTTTCTGAGCCACGGCGATTGGCTAGCTGCAGGCAAGGTCGAACAGAATCTAGGCAACATCTACTTTCGCCGTGACGAGTACCGCAAGGCAGAACAGCTCTACCGCACCGCACGCAAACGCTTTGTGCTGGCAGATGATCCCAAGCAGCTCGCCCAAATCGACAACTGCCTTGCCTCGGCGCTGACGTGGCAGCATAAGTTCCAAGACGCGTTGGTTCATTATGATCTGGCGCTGGCACGCGCCACGGATGCAGGACTCCAAGTCACACAAGCCGAAATCGAGAGCAACCTTGGCGGACTCATGCTCTTCCAGGCCCGGTACGATCGGGCACTCGACTACCTGGAACGCGCACGCCGCCGTTATGCGGGGCTAGGTCTGGAGCACGACGCCGCCATCAGCGAAAAGGAGCTCGCCGAGGCTTATCTCGAGTTGAACCTCATTCCCGAGGCGCTGGCCCTCCTCAAGCGCTTGCTGCCGACCTTCGCCGAACTCGGCATGCAGGCAGACCTGGCTGGCACCTTTGCCAACTTCGCCCGTGCCTGCGTGGGCAGCCAAGATTATCCCGCAGCACAATCCGCGCTGGAGACAGCCCGAGCGCTTTACGCCCAGGAACAGAATGCACTTGGCATTGCTCATACCGAGTTGATCGAGGTCCAACGTCTGCTTGCCATGAAAGACTATCGGCAAGCAGGCGAAATCTCTCTGCAGGCAGAACCGGCCCTTGTCCAAGGAAATGCGTGGGAATGGCTGCTGCACTTGCGCACGCTGCGCGCCGAGGCGCACCATCAGCTGGGCGAACACCAAGTGTCCGGTGAGTTGTCTATGGCTACCTTGGCCGAGGCGCAAGCGCGTGGTTACCCGCAGATCGAGCTACGCTGCCTGGTGACATTGGGCGGGTTCGCCCTGACCAATGGCGCACGCGGCGACGCAAAACGCCTGCTCGAAGCCGGCCTTCGCATATTTGAGGCGCTGCGCGCTTTGCTGCCGAGCGAAGAATTTCGTCTCTCCTTTCGCAGCGACCAGGCCAGCCTGTTCGACGGGCTGGTTGCGCTTGCCATCGAGTCAGGGCAGGTAGAAGAGGCGCTGCAGTTGGTCGAATGCGCCCGCTCGCACACATTGTTGGAACTCGTGAATGGGACAATCCCTGTCGCTCTGCGGCCGCGCGATGCTTTTGAAGCTGCGCTGTTGGGGCAGCTCGCCGACCAGCGGAGCGAATTGAATTGGTTCTATCACCAGCTTAATCGGCTGGCCGCAGCGGAAGAACGGCGTAGTGATGCCACGATCGCACAGCTACGCCAGGGAGCCAACCAGCGCGAACAGGAGATCGCAGCGATCGTGCGCCAGTTGCAACTGCGCAGTGACGGGGAGCGCAGTGATTGGGGGTCGTCTAATACTGGTCGTGATACGTCGCTACCTCTGCATGAACTGCAGCGACGATTGGACGGCGACACCGCCCTCGTCGAATACTATTCGGTGCAGGGCCGGCTGCTGGCGTTTGTGGTCACCGGGGATGCGACGCAGATCGTCCATTTCCTGCAGCCCGAGAGCCAGATCGAACACCTGATTCACCAGCTTCGCTTTCAAATCGATACGCTGCGCAACGGCAGCCAACACCTGAGCCGCCACCTGGACCGGTTGACCGAACGCTGCAATCATTATCTGCGCCAGCTCTACGCGGTGCTAGTTGAACCCTTACTGAACCTTGTGCAAGGACGGCGGCTGGTGATCGTGCCCTACGGTGCGCTGCACTATGTTCCCTTTCAGGCTCTGCATTCGGGTCACCGGCACCTGATCGAGGAAGTCGAGATTTGCGTCGCGCCCAGCGGCGGCGTACTACACCATTGCCTGCAGCAAACGCGCAGCCGGCCTGAACGGGTGGTGCTGATTGGCGCGCCCGACGAACGGACGCCCTTGCTGGAACGGGAGATTTCAGCTCTGCACGCGCTCATGCCAAATGCCGAGGTACGCGTCGGCACGACGGCAACACTTGAGGCGGTGCGCACCTTGGCGCCAGGAGCCGACGTGCTGCACCTGGCATGTCACGGCCAGTTTCGCCCTGACAACCCCATGTTCTCTGCACTTCACCTGGCGGATGGCTGGTTGACAGCGCGAGACGCGTACGAACTGTGCTTGAATTGCTCGCTGGTGACACTGAGCGCTTGTGAAACAGGTATCAACGCTATCACACCCGGGGATGAGCTGCTGGGACTTGTGCGCGGCTTTTTGGCCGCCGGCGCGCCGGCGCTGCTGGTCAGCCTCTGGCCGGTGGACGATGCCACGACGGTGCAGTTCATGAATCACTTCTATACAACGTGGCTTGCCGGCGCGAGCCTGGCGCAAGCGCACCGTACTGCACAGCGCGCGCTGCTCGCCCAATCTCCTCACCCTTTCTACTGGTCTCCCTTTGTTCTTTATGGGCGCTGGTACTAGTGCAACCATAATTCTGTGGGTATGAAGCAACAGGAAACGTTGAGCATGAACATCCGCCCCAAGACGATCTACCTCTACCTGTGCGCTCTGCTGCTCGTGGGCGGCATGGTGGCGCTGCCGGGCACCGCGCGTGCCGACGGCGAACCTGATTACATCCCCCGCGAAATTGTCGTCAAGCTCTTTAGCGCCGCCGATTTGGCGGCAGTGGCAGCCGACTATACGTTGGACCCTTCACCCCTGAACCAGTTCGGCAGCCGCCCCATCTATGTCTTGCACATCGACGACGGTCAAGATGCGCCCAAGAAGGCCGAAGCTATGGCGGGGGACAGCCGCGTCCAGTATGTCGAACCAAACCATCGCTACAGCGCGCCGGAAGGCCAGAAACGATCATCCTGGGCGCGTGTCGAAGACGCCAGCGATTACGCTGAGCAGTGGGCGGCCGACAAAATCCGGCTGTCGGAAGCACATCGTGTTGCGCGCGGCGCGGGCGTGCTCGTCGCTGTCCTGGACACGGGGGTAGATGCCACCCATGCGGCTCTGGCCGGCAAATTGGTGAGCGGCTACGACTTCGTAGACATGGATACGGACCCCAGCGAAGTAGGGGTTGCCCAACAGGACGTGGTCTATGGGCACGGTACGCACGTCGCCGGCATTGTCGCCCTTACTGCGCCCGACGCCAAGATCATGCCGGTGCGGGTGCTCGACCGCAACGGGGACGGCAACGTCTGGGTGCTGGCGGAGGCGCTTGGCTATGCCGTCAACCCGGACGGCGACTTGACGACGGACGATGGCGCCACCGTCATCAATTTGAGCCTCAGCACGTTGCGCCGAACAGCCTTTCTGGACGAAATTATCGACCTCGTTACCTGCCCAGGTATTGGCCATGACAATCGTAGTACTAGCAATCGGCCTGACGGTGCGGTAATATGGACGACAGAGAATGGGGACGAATGCTTGAGTCGTCGAGGTGCTGTAATCGTAGCCGCTGCCGGCAACAACGGCAGCACTACAAAGGAGTACCCGGCTGCCGAAGACAGCAAGGGACTGCTTGCCGTGGCGGCGATGACGCAAGCTGACTCCCGCGCTGCCTACTCCAACTACGGGTCCTGGGTGGCAGTCGGCGCACCCGGCGATGCAATCCTCAGCACGGTCCCCGGCAATCAATGGGGGGCCTGGAGCGGCACGTCAATGGCCGCGCCCTTTGTTGCTGGGCTTGCGGCCCTCGTACAGTCCTTTGACGCGCAGCTTACTCCTGACCAGGTTGCCCGCCGCATCACCGACACGGCCCACGAGGTGGGCGGCGACGTACGGTGGCGCATCGATGCAGCTGCTGCGCTCAGCGCAGGACCGGATGCAGGCACAAACCCGATACTTTTTCTCCCCATGCTGAGCGCCGGCAGGGAGTAATGGCACGCGATTTCGCCGTCTTGTAATCACCATTCCATTCCGTTACAATAGAGTCTCTCTCTGCCAACATGCAACAGAAAGAAGGTAGGACGCGCAGAACTACACTACTCCTAGGAGGGTACGATGGATCAGCACCTCTCCGATGGCAGCCGGGTCTGTATCGTCGGCGGCGGACCGGCAGGCAGCTTCGCCGCCCTGCATTTGCTCGACCAGGCGGACAAGAACGGCTTGCGCCTGGAGGTGTTGATCTTTGAGCCACGCGATTTTACCCGGCCGGGACCAAGCGGCTGTAACCGCTGCGCTGGCATTCTCTCCTCGCGCTTGATCGATGGCGTAGAAGGGTTGGGCCTTTCACTACCGGCTGAACTCATCCAGGCCGACGTGCAGAGCTATGCTGTTCACCTGCAAGGCCAAACAGTGCGTGTCGAACGACCGGGCCCGCAGCACCGCATTCTGAGTGTTTACCGCGGCGGCGGACCACGCGTCCAGCAAGGTGCGCCCCAGGCCAGCTTTGACGCCTACCTGCTGAACCATGCCTGCAAACGCGGTGCCCGTGTAATCTCCGCGCGCGTCAAACAGATCACGTGGGAGAAACGTCCGGTCGTCTATACTGCCGACGAGCGTTTCGACGCTGACTTTTTGGTCTTAGCAACCGGCGTCAACAACCGTTCCCCACTGACCGCCGACTTTGGCTACGAGCCTCCCGTGACTGAAACGATGGCGCAAAATGAGGTGCTGCGGCCGCCAACCTGGCCCGACAACCAGGTCAATGTCTTCTTTACACAGCAGCCGGGCGTGATGTTTGGCGCGTTGATCCCAAAGGGCGGATACTTGAACGTGTCGCTCCTGGGCCAGAAACTGCAGATGGAGAGCGTACAGGAATTCCTCGATGCCCAACGCCTCACGGCCCAGCCGGACGGCGAGCGCCCCGGCAAACAGGGAGGACTGTGCGGCTGTACGCCACGCATTGCCGTGCGGCCCGCGCGTCACTTCTTTGGACCGCGCTGGGTGGCTGTGGGCGATGCATCCGTCGTGCGCCTTTACAAAGACGGCATCGGATCGGCCTTCTACACGTCGCAGCGCGCCATGACCACGGCGGTCAAAGATGGGATCTCACAGCGCGCCTTCGCACGGGCCTACGCCCCTTTTTGCCGCACCATTGCGCGCGATAACCGCTATGGCCAGATGCTGTTCCGCATCTGGTCGCTTACACTGCGCTCACCGGAGCTTTTGCATGCCTGGATCTACGCCATCCGCCAGGAGTCGGCTCTGCCGCCCGAGCAGCGGATTCATCAACGCATCCTGTGGGGGATGTTTACCGGAGAAGAAACCTACCGTACACTCTTCTGGCTCGCCGTCAGCCCCAAGGCCTCTATCGAGGTGCTGCAGGGTTGGGGCAAGCTGAAATGAGACGAAGCTCGTGCAATCCGGTTTGAGCAAGCTGCCCGACGGCGGGCGAGTCATCATCGTCGGCGGCGGACCCGCCGCTACGGCCTGCGGCCTTGCGCTCAAGCGCCTCGCCGCGCAGGCGAATCGAACCATCGACGTGGTGTTGGTCGAAGGCAAACAATTTGCCGGGGAGCGCCACTACAACCAGTGCGCCGGCGTCCTGTCTCCGCCGCTGCCGGAGATCATGGAGCGTGATCTGGGCGTTCCCTTTCCACATCATCTCACACGCAGCAAGATTGCCGGCTACATACTGCACGCCTCGGGCCAGTCCGTCACGCTCGACGACGCCTTCGAGCCATCGACCGCCCTGCGGCGCGTCCAGTTTGACGCCTATATGCTCGATGCCGCAGTCCAGCATGGCATTACGCTGGTGCCGGCGCGGGCTGTAGACGTCGAATTCCACGCCGGTAACGTGCTGGTCTACACCGAGAATGCGCCGCTGCAAGGTGATGTTGTGGTGGGCGCCTTTGGGCTAGATGCGGGGAGCGCAGCCATGTTTGCGCGCGTGACGGACTATCGGCCGCCGCAGGCGCTGAGCTCAGTGGTGACGAAGTACCATCCGGGGCCAGATGGGATGCAGGCGTTCGGCGCCTACATTCACGCTTTTCTACCTTCGGACCCATGCATCGAGTTTGGCGCCATCACGCCCAAGGCCAATCACCTCACGATCAACATTGCCGGTTCGGATGCCGATGCCGAGTTGATGGAGACATTCCTCAAGCAGCCCGCGGTACGGGCAGTGCTCCCCAACCTGGAATGCGCCCGCCAGTACGACGGCAACGATTTGCGCTTCTTCAAGGGCTATTTTCCATGCTCGCTGGCACACACGTACTACGGCGATCGCTTTGTGATGGTCGGCGACGCCGCCGGCCTGGTGCGGGCATTCAAGGGCAAGGGCGTGACCTCGGCCGTGCAGACAGGCATCCGCGCGGCGCACACCATCCTAGAGGCAGGGATCTCGCGTCAGGCGTTTGACCGCCATTTCCGGCCTGCCAACGAGGATATCCTGAGCGACCTTCCCTACGGGCACGGAATGCGCACGTTATCGATGCTAATGTCACGCCTGGGGCTCTTCTCGCCCGTTCTAAGGGCGGCACGCAAAGATCCACATTTACGCACTGCCCTCTTTGACGCCGTCTCGGCGCACGCCCCGTATTCGGAGGTGCTGGCGGAAACGCTGCACCCCGCGTCCATTACAGCGGTGCTGCGCGCCATGATCCCTTTTATGGATGGTGAACCATGAAAGCCGCGTTTGCCTTACTCGCCAACGTCGAAGTCTACAATTTCGTACGCAAACTGGCTTGGGATATCCACCGACAGTACGGTACCGGCACAATCGACACGCGCCTGCCACCGCACATCTCACTCAAGCAGCCTTTCTCAATTGGCGATCTCGCTGCACTTGAAGACTATATGGATGAGTTGGCCCGCACGATTGAGCCTTTTGAGGTGGCACTGACCAGAATGGAGTTAAGGTTCTATCATCCATATCAGGGTATGGAGTATGGCCTACTCTGGCTTGCCGTGCAGGAAACCGACGTATTGCGCAACCTCCACGATCGGCTGAACCGGGAATTGAACCGACGCTTTGGCAACACACAGGCTGAATTTGATGGCGCAGAGTATCAGTTTCACATGACGGTCATGATGGGTGGACAATCGATCGACGTGTATCGCACGATGTTTGACTGCTATTCCCGAGAAGAACGTCGATCTGCACTACACTGTACGCGAGCTGGCATTGTTCGTATATGACGAGCCAATGGGAGCCGCATGGAGAGTATCTTACGTACAAGGTCCTCCCTATCGGCTCGCCCAAGACTGTAACTCGATGATGTTGCCTTCCGGGTCGGTCACGTAACACCAGGTCACGCTCGCCCCGGTAGCAGTTTGCAGCGTCACAATCTCACCGACCGTGTGGCACCCTGCCTGCAGCACTTCCGCGCGCGCCGCCCATACATCGTCGACGGCAAAGGCAATGTGCCCAAAACCGGGCCGGTTCACGGCCGTCTCCCCGCGCGGCGCGAGAACACTGTAATTGAAGATCTCCAGCGTGGGCCCGGTGTCCCCGTAGCCAGGCAGCCGCAGGTGCGCGCCACGCAAATGAGCGCCGGGAATCCCGGTGCCGGCCTCGAACAGTTCGCCCTCATAATCCCGTTCCGGCGGCACCAACGTGCAGCCCAAGACCCTCTCGTAGAAGTCAGCCAGCGCCCGCCAATCCTCGGCGATGAGATTCGTGTGCACATACTTAGCGGCGATACTCATATCTCGTCCTCTCCTCCAACACCCAGCGCAATGCAGCTCGCCAGCGACGTGCGACCATGGCGAGAATGCTGCGACAACAATACAGCGCAGCCAAAACACTGTCAAAGCGCTGCGCACCGTGCCTGTGTCTTCGCCCACGCATGCGGCCTGACGGCCGCCCCGCCCGCGGCGTGCGGGCTACACTGCGCGCCTGTGCACGCACGGCCAAAATCCTGAACCACACCCGTCACACGCAGGCGCTTTCCTCTAGATCGGCGTGATGTTATAATTCCCTGGCCCCATTGCCAACGGATCCCGACTTCTCATCTGTACGCCAGCGAGGCCCTGCCATGCCGTACCGACTTGCCTGCGCCGATTTCGCCTTTCCCCTGCTGCCTCACGCCCGCGTGCTCAAGCTGATCGCCATGCTTGAATTTGAAGGCGTGGACATTGGTCTCTTTGAAGGGCGCTCTCACCTCCGGCCATCGCAAGAATTTTTGGCGCCTGCTCGGTCCGGCTCTGCCTTAAAACGCCAACTGGACAGTGAAGGGTTGGTGGTTGCCGATGTCTTTTTACAGATGGACCCGGAGTTTGTACCGTATGCCATCAACCAGCCCGATGCCGCACGGCGCACGCAGGCACGTGAATGGTTTGTCCGCATGCTGGACTATGCCGCCGCCACGGGAGCCCACCATGTCACGACCGTGCCAGGCGTGCTGTTCGACGGGGAGCCAGCGCACGCCTCACGCCAACGTGCGCGTGAAGAGCTGGCATGGCGCGTCGATCATGCCCAGCGCTATGGGCTCGTCTTTGGCACTGAACCTCACGTAGGCTCACTGGCGCCGGATCCCCAGTCTGCCGCCGACCTGGTTGCGGCTGTCCCAGGGCTGACTTTGACGCTCGACTACACCCATTTCACACGCCTGGGCATCCCGGACGCCGAAGTAGAACCCCTAATCGCCCTGGCGAGCCACTTTCATGTGCGTGGCGCACGCAGGGACCGGCTACAGGCATCGTTCAAAGACAACACGATCGACTACGGCCGCGTCGTGGCGGCGATGCAGGCATGTGCCTACCCCGGTTGGCTAGGCATCGAATATATCTGGCTCGACTGGGAACACGCCAACGAGTGCGACAACCTGTCGGAAACTATCCTCTTCCGCGACGAGCTATGCAGACTCATGCGTGGCTAATGCGCGCCCACCTCAGTATCAGGAGAACACCATGCAACTGCTTAGAGACCACGACGCCTCGCTTGAACCGCTGGCGGGCAAGACGGTTGCCGTGCTTGGCTACGGCAACCAGGGTCAGGCCCAGGCGCTCAACCTGCGCGACAGCGGCGTCCACGTCGTCGTCGGCAACCGCGACGACAAATACCGTGAGCGCGCCGTGGCCGACGGATTCGCCCCCGTATCGATCGTCGAAGCCGCGGAAGCTGGCGACATCCTGTTGATCCTGACCACCGACGAGTCGCAGCCTGTCATTTGGGCGGACCAGATTGCACCTGGTGTCAGGCCCGGCAAGACGCTGGTCTGGTCCAGCGGCTACAACGTCGGCTATGGGATCATTCAACCGCCAGCTGACGTGGACGTGATCATGGTTGCCCCGCGCATGACGGGCCCCCACGTGCGCGCCCTCTTTGTGCAGGGCAGCGGTGCACTGGCCCAATTTGCTATGCACCAGGACGTCTCCGGTAATGCACGCGCCACCACACTGGCGCTTTGCAAAGGCATCGGCTTGACACGCAACGGCGTCTTCGAGTCATCCTTCCGTGAGGAAGCGGAGCTGGACCTGTTTGCCGAGCAAGTAGTATGGGCGGGCCTCACCGCCTGGTTCCTCGAGTGTTTCGAAATGGGCGTCGAGAGCGGCTTCTCGCCTGAGTTGATGGTGATGGAGCTCTATGCCTCGGGCGAGGCGGCCGAGATATTGGGTGCCATGGCGCACAACGGCTTCTTCAAGCAAATGACCAACCATTCCACCACCAGCCAGTACGGCACGCTCTCGCGCGGGCCGTCGCTGATCAACGATGCCATGCGCGCCCGCGCCCGCGAGATACTGCGCAACGACGTCAAAGGCGGCGCCTTTGTCCAGGAATGGAGCCGCGAACAGGCGACCGGCGGGCCCCAACTCCAGGAACTGACGCGCCGCGCCCTCCAGCACCCAATGAGCCTGGCCGAAGACAACGTAATTGCAGCCATGCAAGCCGTGCACCAAAGTGTGGAGGACGGCAAGCCGTGACACGACTGGCAGGCAAGGTAGCCATCGTCACCGGCGCAGCACAAGGCATTGGGCTAGGCATCGCCCGTGCCTTCGCTGCTGCCGGCGCGGCGGTCATGCTGGCCGATATTGCCGATGATGTTGGGGCTCGGGCAGCTTCTGACCTGCAAGCTGACGGCGCCAAGGTGCACTATCTCCATGCCGACGTAACTGCCGAGCAGGATGTGAGCAACCTCGTCCAGGCGACCGTGGCTCGCTGGGGGCGCCTCGACATTGTCGTCAACAACGCCGGTATTGTGGCCGTGCAGACGGTCGAGCACAGCACGCTTGCCGATTGGGACCGGGTCATGGCCATCAACGTGCGCTCGATCTTTCTCACCACCAAGTATGCGCTCCCCCACCTGCGCAAGGCGGCTGGTGGCAGCGTCCTCAACATCGCCTCGGTCTCCAGTTTCGTAGCGCAGCAAGGCACACCTGCCTATTGTGCCAGTAAGGGGGCAGTATTGATGCTCACCAAGAGCCTGGCGCTCGACTACGGTCCCGAACACATTCGTGTCAACTGCCTTTGTCCCGGCATTACCGACACGCCCATGTTGCGCTACCATGCCCGTCACGAGCCCGACCCCGACGCGCACCTGCGCCAGCGCCTGCGCCGCGTTCCCACCGGCGAGATGCTCTACCCCGAAGACATGGGCCGCGCCGCCGTCTTCCTGTGCAGCGACGACGCCGGGGGCATCACCGGCACCTCGTTGGTCGTGGACGGCGGCTACATCGCCGCAGCCGAATTCTATGCACCGGGCTAAGCAGCGATAGCCAGAGAAGCTATGACTTAGATGCTTAACCGTTCCTGTGCCCAGGTCTATTGAACGCGCATCTGAACCTGCGTATCGTACATGCGGACGATGGCGCGCGTCACCAAACCGGCGGCGGCACGGCTGGCCTGCACGGCCTGTGCTACCACAGACTGTCACGGACGAAATGGATGATAAAGCCGACAAACTCTACGCACTCGAACCTGAAGGATGAAATTGCAGAATTGGGCCACTGGTTCCACAATCTGCATTTGCCCGATGGAACTCAGACTGCCCCCCATCATTCGCTTGGCGATTTTCCGGCTTATAAATGGAAGCACCTGTCTCAGCATGTTCCTGCTGATCTAAAGGGCTGGACGGTGCTGGATATTGGCTGCAACGCCGGCTTCTACACTTTCGAACTGGCGAAACGGGGCGCCAGGGTCACCGGTATCGACAGCGATCCCCATTACCTGACCCAGGCGCAATGGGCGGCACAGCAGTACGGTCTCGAAGATCGTGTCATGTTTCGCCAGATGCAAGTCTACGACCTCGCCTACGTGGACGAGACATACGACTTGGTCCTCTTTATGGGCGTCTTTTACCACCTGCGCTATCCGACACTGGCGCTCGACCTGGTGGCGCAGAAGGTGAAGCGCATGATGATCTTTCAGACGCTCACGATGCCGGGCAAGGAAGTATACGCAGAAACCGATGGCCTGGACTTCGAAAGCCGCACGCCCATGCTCGAACCCGGTTGGCCCAAGATGGCTTTTATCGAGCATAACTTTGCCGGCGACCCGACGAACTGGTGGGCGCCTAACCATGCCTGCGTCGAAGCCATGTTGCGCGCCAGCGGGCTAAAGGTGACCAAGGCGCTGCCGCACGAGCTCTATCTCTGCGAACCCGATCCCGAACACCCATCGTCCGTCACAACCTGGAATCGCGAGGAGATTCTCTCTGCGACAGGCGTCAATCGGCATAGGAACAATCGATGATTACCGCCATCAAATTCTGGAACGAACCAAACAACGTCTCGCACTGGGATTCCAAGCTGGACCCGGAATGGCGGGACTTCAGCCAGATGGTGCGCCTCGCTACAGAGCGCGTGCGCGAGCTGGCCCCTGAACTCAGCCTTGTGCTCGGGGGAATATCACCCATCGATCCCACTTTTATCACGCTGCTGGGACGACAAGGCGCACTCGACTGCCTCGACGCCGTGGCCGTGCACGGCTTCCCGCTCGATTGGAACCACTGGCAGATCAACGAATGGCCCAGCAAGATCGCCGAGATACGCGCAGTGACAGGGCTGCCGGTGTGGGTGACGGAGGTCGGCGTCTCCACTTTCGGGGCCGACGAAGTGCAGGTGTTCGGCATACAGCGCACGTCCGACCTGCTCCTGCCCATCGTCGAGAACGTCTTCTGGTACAGCCTGCTCGACCTGCCGCCCACCTGGGAAGCCACGACGCGCCACAGGGAGAGCGAAGGCAGCAGCTACTATCGCCACTTTTACATGGGCCTCATACGCGCCGACGGTACACCCAAACCCGCGGCCGAGTACTTCAATCCACAGATGGGAATCTGCCAATGGTTCCACTATGACGACCCTCGTCTCCAATTTGCCGTGGAGTGGCTGCGCGAGCTCCATGTGAAGAAGCTGCGCACCGGCATCAGCTGGGCCGATTGGCACCGTCCCAATGCCGTCGAGTGGTTCGACCGCCAGATGGCCGCGCTGGAGGAGTTTGATACGACCGTTACCTTCTGCTTTACGCCACCATCGCGCGGTAAGTGGGAGCATCATACCAGTCCACCCGTCGACAACGCCGAGTTCTCCTATTTTGCCGAGCAGGTCGTGCGCCGTTACGTGCGCAATGAACGTTAAAACTGGGATGCACGAACACGGGGGTTTCAACGCAATATGACAACCTTTCTGCTGATCCGCCATGCTGCGCCCGACCTCGTCGCCGATACGCTGGCCGGCCGCCTGCCCGGTATCCACCTCAGCACGCAGGGGGAGAAACAGGCGCGCCACCTGGCCGAGCGTCTGGCGGCTCTGCCCATCTGTGCCGTCTATAGCAGCCCGCTTGAGCGAGCCCTGCAGACGGCACAACCTCTGGCTGCCAGCTTGCACCTCGACGTGCACTGCTGCGAAGCCCTCGCCGATATCGACTTCGGCGAGTGGAGCGGGAAACGGTTTGAGGACCTGTCCACCGATCCGCGTTGGCGTCACTGGAACGAATTTCGCAGTGGGTCACCGCTGCCCAACGGCGGACTGATGCTCGAAGTCCAGGTGCGCGCCATCCTTGCGCTGGAGGAGATTCGCCGGCAGCACACCGACCAGGTGGTCGCCCTCGTCAGCCATGGCGATGTGATCAAAGCAGCAGTTGCCTACTATCTCGGCACACCCCTCGATCTGTTCCAACGCATTGAGATCAGCCCAGCTTCGATTAGCGTACTGGCCATCTATGATTGGGGTGCACGCGTGATCCGTCTCAACGACACCGGCGACCTGCCGGCCCTGGCATAAGCAGGCTGTGTGCCTGGCTAGCCCTGCGACAAAGGACACCTAGGTGCTCGTCTACGGCGACCCAAAATTCGAAACCCGCCTTGACGTCCTGCACGCACAGCTTTGCGGCCTCGCCCGCCGCTCTGAGGCACGCCCGCACGACCTGGACCTGCTGCGCTCGCTGCTGATCGCCTGCGGCCAGGTTGAGCAAGGCAGCCATGACGCGTTGGAACGCGGCCTGGCACCTGCCGAAGCCGCTCCACTCATTACGGTCTTTCACCAAGCCACAGCCCACGCCGCTGCAGCCTTCTACAGTGTCGCCTATCGCCAGCCAACGCCACTGCCACTACCGGGCGTCGATGCGCCGGCGGCGCTCCGCCACCTGCTAAAGTGCCTGGAAAGCCTGGCCGATCAACCCAACATCCCGGTCCCCAACATCCCGGTCACGGTCAAACTGCCGGAAGGCTTTAGCTTCCACGCCATGTACCCCGAACAGTACGCCGTGGCCGCCGGCCAATGGTTGGCGGACCACGAGGCCCAGCGCACACAGGGCGCTGTGGTGGTCGGCATTCGCAGCATCGGCACAACCCTGGCTGCCGTTGTGGCCACCGTGCTGCGCGCTGCGGGCTGGCAAGTCCACTCCCTGACTGTGCGTCCGAACGGTCACCCCTACGCACGCCAGGTCGATCTAGGCGACAGTTCGTTTGACTCGGCCATGCCCGCCTTGGTGGTTGACGAAGGGCCGGGGATCTCGGGATCGTCCATGGCGGCCACGGCGATGGCGCTCGTCAGAGCAGGAATCCAGGCGCAAAACATCGCTATTCCTTCCCGGCCATGCCAACGAGCCTGGCGGCGCCGGCTCGCCAGAGGTACAGACCTGGTGGCGGGCTGTGCCCCGTTATGTAGCAGGTCACGATGTGCTGACCTTCAATGGACTACCCTTGCAGCAAGCGCTGGCGGCTACACTACCGGAACCTGTGACGCAGATCGAGAACATGAGCGGTGGTGTATGGCGACAAGTCGTGTATCCCGATGCCAGCGCGTGGCCCGCCGTGTGCGCCCATTTTGAACGCGTAAAGTACCGCTTCACACTGCAAAGCGGCAAACAGGTGCTGTTCAAGTTTTTTGGCCTTGCCACGGAGTCGGCCGACCTGACCACTACGGCCGCTGCCGCCGCCGACATGCTCAGATCGCGTGCAGAGCGGGGATTGGCGCTGCCGCCGTTGGCTGCTTCGCTCGGCTTTGTGGCGACCCCGTGGATTGCAGGAATGCCCATTGCGTCAACCGAACCGCGCCCCGACATGGTCGCTGCATTGGGCGCCTACATTGCGCGCGTCGCTGGGCCGCCGCTGCCAGGCGCTGAACTCCGGGCCGCCACGGCTCGCCTCACTGAGATGCTTTATGTCAATACAAATGAGGCCCTTGGCGAGCCTTTCGCTGCGACGGCTCGCCACGCTCGCCCCACTGTGCAGTGCCCGCAATTGGCCTATGGAGACGGACGCCTTCAGCCGTACGAGTGGATTAACGTGGGAGCAGATCTTCCGTTCAAGGTAGACAGTGTGGGTCACGACTGTGACCACACCCTCGTAGGCAAGCAGCCAATTGCTTGGGACGTTGCCGGTGCTATCGTCGAATGGCAACTTGACCCGCAAGCGATCGCCTGCCTCCTGCACGCGTTCCATGCAGCCGGCGGTCCGTTGATCGACGGCGACACGCTTCACTTCTATCGTCTTGCCTACCTTGCGTTCCGCGCCGGCCAGTGTTCGCTCGCGGCACAGATGCACGACCCGTACGAAAGTGAACGCCTCCAAGCGGCCTACCTGGCATACCGGCAGCAATTAGCTGCTCTACTTGAAGCCGCGGGCCCGTGATGTAACTCTGTGCTGTTGTCACGGATGTAGCTATGGATGTTATCATGGTTTTTGTCAGGTGGCAGGGATAACCAGAGCTAGGGGCCGAGCGGCCAGGTAGAGGGTATGTGTAAGTGTGAGCGATAACGGCAATCCTTTTCGCAGCAAGCTCGAGCGCGAAATCCGATCGCATCATCCTATTCAAACTCTGTTTCTCTGGGATGTGCTTAAGGATCGCGACTCGCGCCCGGTGTTTTACTGGGCGTTGGGCACCCTTGCGTTTGGCACCGCGGTCTATCATTGGCTGGAAGGCTGGAGTTATCTCGACGCTCTCTACTTCTGCGTCATCAGCCTGGCGACAATCGGCTATGGCGATTTAACACCGACGACACCTATTGCCAAGGCATTTACGATCGTGTACGTGATCAATGGTATCGTAATCCTGCTGGCTCTCTTCGATCGCATTCGGAGCGTGCGCGCGCAGCGCATTAAGAAGATCGGGGAACCCTAGTACCGTATTCTTCCCCCATTTTTACCCCAATTCCCATCTCTCCTGGTGCTGTGGCAGAGCGTTTTTTCTTGTCATACTGACTAGGTAGTCTGGCAGCGTTACACAACCACATAACCCTGCGGGGCCACCGTCCTTTTTACCGCCTAATGGAAAGAGACGATCACATGCAAAAACTAACTGTACTCTCAATCGTCCTGCTGATGGCGCTGCTGCTTGGAGGCTGTATGCGACCCGTACAGGACGCCCGCGCCGCCGCAGCCGTCACCGGCAACGTGACCTACACCACCGGACCCGACGGCACAGTTCAAGTGGGGCCGATTGCCGCCACGAAAAAAGCTTGCAGTGAGCCGGCCAATGTGATGGAGCAGGAGAGCCAGTACCTGGCGGCGCTGCAGTCGGCGGCAACCTACCAGTTGCAGGATGACTCGCTGACCGTGCAGAACGCCGACGGCGAAATGGCCGTCCAGTACGAGCGTGTCGGACCGTGACGGCCAGTTTGCCGGTATGAAATGGCCACCGTTTGAGTTGGACGGAGCACCGGTCAGCTATAGCGGCGCGGCGCCAGGCGCCTGGATCGTCGGACTCTGTCAAACAGGCATACGTATATTAAGGGAGGCAGTGCGTGGCAAGTGAATATGGCGACGTATTTGCCGCTGCGATTGCTGTTGCTATCAGCCCCGTACCCATCGTCGCCGTGATCCTGATCCTGTTCAGCGAACATTCCAGGCGCAACGGCATCCTATATCTCTTGGGCTGGGTCCTCGGCTTGCTCATCTGTATCGGCGCAGTGCTGATACTGCCGGAAGGCCTTGATTTCAACCGCGGCAGCACGCTTGCGACTGCGGGCGCTACTCTCAGGCTGGTCACAGGGCTGCTCTTTGTCGCAGCCGCCTTCGCCGTCTGGTTGCGACGGCCGAAGACAGGGGAAGCGCACCCGCTGCCCGCGTGGACAAACCGCATCGAGGGGTTCTCGGGCGTCCAGGCGCTATTGCTGGCCATAGGGCTGGCGGTGATCAATCCAAAGAACCTGGCGCTGGCGTTTTCAGTCATTCTCTCCATTGCCGAAGCAGGCGCGCCTGCCGGGGCAGCGCGCCTGGCGCTGGCGATGTTTGTCTTCGTGGGCAGCCTCACCATTGCAGTGCCTGTGTTCTATCGTCTCGTGGCCGGCAAACAAGCGGACCAGCAGCTCCACGCGTGGAAGGAGTGGCTCGTGTACAACAATTCAACGGTGATATTCGTGGTATTGCTGATGATGGGCACGATGATCATCGGCAAGGGACTGGGTGGGCTCCTGTAACGGATGACTGGCATTCCTCCTACATTTCCCAACCGATCACCCTACACATATAGACCTAAAATACGCCCTTGCGGTGCATCACAGCGCGATATCGCACGGGTACAATAGGACAGTACAGTTGCCCTCGCTGTTACAGCGCAGCAATATCGCACCATCTCTCATCGCTTGTAAGGAGGAACCATGCCTTGTCTTTTCGCTATTTTCGCCGGCTTCTTACCACGTGTCGCCGACCTGGTGTTGTGGTTGGCACGTCCGACCCAGTTCATGGCGCCATTTGGCGGTAACTATCTGTGGCCGATCCTGGGGATCATTTTCCTGCCCTTTACCACCCTGTTCTATGTCATCATGTGGACGCCGGGCATCGGGCTCGCCGGCTGGGACTGGCTGTGGCTCGGTATTGCCGTGTTCATGGACCTCAGCAGCCTCGCCGGCCACTACCAGAAGTATCGCGAACAGAAGGCCGCCACGGTCACCAGCCAACCGGCGGTGTGACGCAGCAACGCATTGCCGACTGCAACGCCCTGCGTTGCCGACTGCCTGATTTTGATTACCTGATATTGATTGTATAAGGAGAGCACCATGCCTTGTCTATTCGCCCTATTCGCCGGCTTCTTTCCCCGCATAGCCGACCTCCTGCTTTGGCTTGCGCGCCCTACCTGGTTCATGGCCCCGTTCAACGGTATGTGGCTGTGGCCGGTGCTGGGCATCATCTTCCTGCCGTTCACGACCCTCTTCTACGTGTTTATGTGGACGCCGGGCGTCGGGCTCGTCGGTTGGGACTGGCTGTGGATCGGCCTGGCCGTGTTCATGGACATCGCCAGCCTCACCGGCCATGGCGCCACTTACCGGAACCGCATCCCGGGCTTTAACAAGAGCACCACGCCGGCCGCATCGTAACATCGACTTTCGCAACTGCTCCGCCCTGTGACATGTTGGGCTATGTCTATCGTGTCACAGGGCTACTATGTAAGCATTAGATCCCCATCAGCTGAAAAGACCCGTGCCCATTCCGCGTTTAGACGCAAAGGAGCCCGCTCATGGCAAACCAACCTGATCGACATCTGCGTGCACAGCTACCGATTCCGGAAGTGCCCAGATGGGGTCTGACGACGTACGATGCCAAGGACCCCGACACCAAGTTCCCGCCGATCGAGCCGCTGCGGCCGCCGGCCGGTGCGCCCAATGTGCTGATCGTGCTGCTCGACGATGTGGGCTTTGGTGCGGCGAGCGCCTTTGGTGGGCCATGCCGCACCCCGACCTTTGAGAAGCTGGCAGCCGGTGGGCTCAGGTACAATCGCTTCCACACCTGCGCCCTGTGCGCACCGACACGCCAGGCGCTGATGACGGGGCGCAATCACCACTCGGTGGGCATGGGCAGCATCACCGAGACCGCCACCGCCGCGCCCGGCCAAAACTCACTGCGGCCCAACACCAAGGCGCCGGTTGCCTTGACGCTGAAGTACAACGGCTATTCCACGGCCATGCTCGGCAAGTGCCACGAAGTGCCCGTCTGGGAAGCCAGCCCGATGGGGCCGTTTGAACACTGGCCTTCGGGTGGCGGCGGCTTTGAGTACTTCTACGGCTTCATCGGCGGCGAGAACAACCAGTGGGATCCCGCACTCTACGAAGGCACTACCCCGGTCGAGCCCCCGGCGACACCGGAGGAAGGTTATCATCTGACCGAGGATCTCGCTGACCATGCGGTGAACTGGATTCGCCAGCAGAAGGCGCTGATGCCCGACAAGCCGTTCTTTATGTACTTTGCGCCGGGCGCAACCCACGCCCCGCACCATGTGCCCAAGGAGTGGGCCGATAAGTACGTCGGCTCCTTCCACCAGGGGTGGGACAAGCTGCGCGAAGAGACCTTCGCCCGCCAAAAGGCGCTGGGCGTCATCCCACCCGATGCCGAGCTGACCAGGCGGCATGTCGAGATTCCCGCCTGGGACGACATGCCCGCCGAGATGAAGCCGGTGCTCGAGCGCGAAATGGAGGTCTATGCCGGGTTCTTGGAGCATACCGACTATCACGTGGGCCGCGTGGTCGACGCCATCCAAGAGCTGGGCATCCTGGACGACACGCTCATCTACGTCATCATCGGCGACAACGGCGCCTCGGCTGAGGGCACCCTCAACGGCGCCTTCAACGAAATGGCCAACTTCAACGGCATGGCTGCCCTCGAGACGCCGCAGTTTATGCTCGCCAAGATGGACGAGTTTGGCTCGCCTACTTCCTACAACCACTATGCCGTCGGCTGGGCCCATGCCATGGACACGCCCTACCAGTGGACCAAGCAGGTCGCCTCGCACTGGGGCGGCACGCGCAACGGCACCATCGTGCACTGGCCCAAGGGCATCGAGGAGAAGGGTGGGCTGCGCACGCAATTCAGCCATGTCATCGACGTCGCCCCCACCATCCTCGAGGTCGCCGGCCTGCCCGAACCCATGGCGGTCAACGGCGTGCAGCAGTCGCCGATGGAAGGCACCAGCATGCTGTACAGCTTCAACAAAGCTGACGAACCCGAACGGCACGACGTCCAGTACTTTGAGATGTTCGGCAACCGCGGCATCTACTACAAGGGCTGGAGCGCCGTGACCAAGCACCGCACGCCGTGGGTCATGGTCGGGCAGAAGATGGTTGCCTTTGACGACGACGTCTGGGAGCTGTACGACGGCAGCAAGGACTGGTCGCAGGCACGCGACCTGGCCCAGGAGAATCCCGACATGCTGCGCAGGCTGCAGCGGCAGTTCCTGATCGAGGCGACCAAGTACAACGCCCTGCCGCTGGACGACCGCGGGGTCGAGCGCCTTCTGCCCGAACTGGCCGGCCGCCCCACGCTCGTCCACGGCAACTCGCAGCTGTTCTTCCCCGGCATGGGACGCCTGTCGGAGAACAGCGTCGTCAGCATCAAGAACAAGTCGTTCGCCGTCAGCGCCGAAGTCGAAGTCGGCAGCAAGCCTGCCAACGGCGTCATCATCGCCCAGGGCGGGCGCTTCGGCGGCTGGAGTCTCTATTTCAGGGACGGCTGCGCCAAGTTCGTTTACAACGTGCTGGGCATCCACGAATTCGCCACCGAGGCGACGGAGCCGATCGCGCAAGGCAAGCACCAGGTGCGCATGGAATTTGCCTATGAGGGCGGCGGCCCGGGCAAGGGGGGCGATGTCACCCTGTATTATGACGGCAAGCAGGTGGGCACGGGTCGCGTCCAAGCCACACAGGCGATGATCTTTTCGGCCGACGAGACCACCGACATCGGCTACGAGAGCGGCACGCCCGTCTCGCCCGACTATACGACCGGTGGCAGCAAGTTCAGCGGCAAGCTCAACTGGGTGCAGCTCGATGTGGGCAAGGACGACAACGACCACTTTATTGATCCGGAAGAGCGCTTGCGCGTCGCCATGGCACGCCAATAAACGGATTCACTTTACAGTCAGGGTCGTGCGCACGCACCTTACAAGCGTGCGCACGACCCTGACGCCAGGCACCTGGGCTTACACCCTTCAGTGCCACCCGAGATCTGTTATGTCGACAACAGGCACGCATACACCCGCCACCAGATCCGCCAAGCGCCCAGCCGGGTTGTTGCGCTTTATCCCCATCTTATCCTGGCTGCCGCACTACGATCGCGCCTGGCTGGGGGTTGACGTCATTGCCGGATTGACGCTGTGGGGGCTGATCGTGCCCGAAGGAATGGCGTATGCGGGCATTGCCGGCTTGCCACCGCAGGCCGGTCTCTATACGCTGGTAGCTTCACTGCTGGTCTACGCGCTGCTCGGCAGCTCGCGCCACCTGGTCGTGCAGGCCACTTCGGCCACGGCAGCGCTGCTCGCGTCGTCGGTAGCTGCCGCACTCATCGCTACGGCCGCAACGACGGCGTCGGACCCGGAAACATATCAAGCCTACGCATCTGCCTTTGTCCTGGTGGTTGGCGTCGTCTTTCTGGTCGCCGGCGTGGCTAAGCTGGGTTTCATCACGCAGTTCCTATCCAAACCGGTGATGGACGGCTTTGTCGTGGGCCTCGCACTTTTTGTGATGGTCGGCCAGCTCAATAAGCTGTTCGGCGTTGCCAAGCCCGAAGGCAACACCATCGAAAAGTTCGTGGGCATCCTCAAGCAGCTGCCGGAGGCTAACTGGATTACCTTTGCGGTCGGTATTACGGCGCTGGCGCTGCTATTCTTGCTGCCGCGCTGGAACAAGAAGATTCCAGCCGGCCTGATCGTGCTGTTCGGAGCCATTGCGCTGAGCAAGGCGCTTGATCTAGAGGGCAAATACGGCGTAGAGGTTGTGGGAACGCTGCCGCAGGGGCTGCCATCACTTGTCCTGCCGGTAGTGCCGTTGACGACCTATCTGGCAATGGTGCTGCCGGCTATCGGGGTGCTTCTGTTGGCCTTTAGCGAAGCGCTGGGCGTCTCGCGCGAGTTTGCCGAAAAACATGGCTATGAGGTGGATGCCGACCAGGAGCTAAATGCCCACGCCGTGGCCAACCTGGCCAGCGCTTTCTTTGGCGGCATGATCGCCGGCGGCAGCATGTCGGCTTCGGCCGTCAAAGAGGGCGCCGGCGCCCGTACGCAGGTTGCCAATCTCGTCGCCTGGGTGATAACGATCGTGACCCTGCTCTTTCTCACGCCCCTCTTCACCACCCTGCCCGAAGCCGTATTGGCCGCCCTGATCATCCACGCCGTCTGGCACATCGTCGCTTCCCGTAAGCTGCAGCACATCCGCCGCGAGTCCCGCGTCGAGTTCTGGTTTGGCGTTGTGACGCTGGCCGGCGTGCTGTTGATCGACGTTCTGCAAGGCATGGTGATTGGGCTGTTGGCCTCCCTTGTGTTCGTCATTTACCGCTCGACGCGGCCGCACCTCTCCTCGCTGGGACGGGTCCCCGGCATCCCCGGCGCGTACTCAGACATGGGCCGGCACCCCGAGAATGAGCCTGTGCCCGGCATACTGATTCTGCGCCTCGACGGCCAGCTATACTATGCCAACGCCCTCACAACCCGCGACAGGATGAAGGTCCTGGTTGATGAAATGGTGACACCGCCGCGGGCTGTGATCCTGGACTCCACGGCGCAAGACCAACTCGACTTGACGAGCATCAACATGCTGAAGAGTCTTGTACGTGAGTTGCAGGGCAAAGGCATCGCCGTGTACATAGCTGAGGTGCATGCGCCTGTACTCGAGCAAGCCCGTCATTCGGGATTACTCGACCTCCTCGGCGAAGACCATGTGTTTCCCACCGTGGATACTGCAGTACGCTACTTGGAAACAATAAAGTTCAAGGTGGACGGGTCACAAGGAAAGGATTTGCGCCAGTGAGCGCTGCTGCAGGTAAATCGCGCGGTAACCTGGTCAGCGATCTGATCGCGGGTATGACCACCGGTGTCGCCAATATTCCCGACGCCATGGCCTCGGCGATCCTGGCTGGCGCCAATCCCGTCCAGGGCCTCTATGCCATCATGATCGGCACCCCCTTGGGCGCGATCTTCGGCAGCTCGGCCTTTATGAACGTGGCGGCCACCAGCGCACTGGCGATTACAGCGGGGATGGCGCTGGAAAGCTATTCCGGCGACGCCCATGCCACGGCCATGGCCACGCTGGCGGTGCTCACAGGCCTGATCATGGCGGCCGCCGGCTTGCTGAAGATGGGACGCCTGCTGCGCTTTGTCGCCAACTCGGTCGTGATCGGCTTTCTCACCGGCGTCTCCATCAACGTCATCCTGTCACAGCTAGGCGACTTCACCGGCTATTCCAGCTCGTACAGCAACAAGGTGGTCAAGGCCATCGATACGCTGCTGCATCTCGATCAGGTCGACGTCCCCACGACGGTCATCGGCTTGCTCACGGTGGTTGTGATCCTGCTGGTGAACCGCACCCGGCTGCGCAACTTCTCGATGTTGATTGGGATGGTGCTCGGCTCAGCTTTGGTCATCTTGCTGGGCCTTACAACGGTGCAGCAGGTAAACGACGTTGCAACTATTCCGACCTCGCTGCCGATGCCAAGGCTGCCCGACTTTGCGTTGATGCCGGCACTGCTGCTTGACGCCGTCGCCCTGGCCATCATTGCCCTGGTGCAGGGCTCGGGAGTGAGCAAGGCCTATCCCAATCCAGACGGCCTCTATCCCAACAGCTCGCGCGACTTTGTCGGCCAGGGTGCTGCCAACATCGGGGCCGGCCTGTTCCAGGGCATGCCGATCGGCGGCTCTGTATCCACCACGGCGCTCAACGTCAGTTCCGGCGCCAAGTCGCGCTGGGCCAACGTCTTCTCCGGATTGATCGTGGTCCTGGCCGTGCTGCTCTTTAGCCAGGCGGTGAGCATGGTGGCGATGCCGGCCATGGCCGCCCTGCTGATTGTGGCGGGCTTCCAGTCGATCAAGAGTGAGCGCATCCATGATATTTGGGACACCGGTTGGGGGCCGCGTATTGTGATGCTGGCGACGCTGCTACTCACGCTGATGATTCCCCTGCAGCGCGCCGTGTTTTTTGGCGTCCTGTTGTCCATCCTCTTTCACTTTTTTATTACCTCTTCACAAGAGGTGCGGCTGGCACAGTTCACGTTCAATGCCGACGGCAGCGTGACCGAAGGGCCGGTTCCCGCCGAGCTGCCAAGCAATGCCGTGACAGTATTGCAGATCTACGGCAACATGACCGTGGCCGGCGCCGAGACGGTCGAGGCGAAGCTGCCACCTGTCAATAACGCCGATCGCCCGGTGGTAATCCTCCGGCTGCGGGCGCAGGAAGGTATCGGCAGCAGCTTTATTTCCGTCCTGGAACGCTATTCACAGCAGATCAAGGCGCATGGCGGCAAGCTCATGCTTGCCGGCGTTAGTTCACGCGTGAAGGGGCAGCTCGATCGTACCGAGACCACCGCCGAGATCCTGGGGACAGAAAATGTCTTTGTCGCCACGACGACACTCAGCGCCAGCACGCGGGATGCGTTCGCTGCGGCACAGGGCTGGCTGCAGGCGCAGCCGGCCGCAGCACCCGAAGCGGCAGGCGACATGGAAGCTGTCGATACATATTCGATATAGACCGCTGCAGCGCTCCTTTGCCAGGCTCCTTAGAATCGTCATACGGCGAGCCGGAGAGACCACTATGACGTGCAGCGGCCTTTCCTTTGGAATAACTCCGACTAGACCTGGAGAGAATGACCTTGCCAACGCTTGAAGTGAGCCAGCCTCTTCCGACACCCCAAGCGACTGCAACTTCAGCATCAGTGCCACCGTTTGACATTTCCAATGTGGATTTCGTTGGACTTCTGTGGCACCTGGCGCTGGCGGTTGTTATTGTCTTCATAGGGCGCTGGCTCGCCCGCATGGCCCGCCGGTGGGTGCAGCGTGGCCTGCAAAAGATGACCCTCACCGAGACAGTGGCACAACTGGCCGAGCGGGCCACGTACTACGGCATCCTGATGGGTTCTGTCCTCGTGGCGCTTGCCGTGGTCGGCGTGCCGACGACCGGCCTCATCTATACGATCGCCATTGTTCTCATCATTTTCGGCGTAGCGCTCCAAGAGTCGCTCAGCAGCTTTGCCGCAACGGTCATTTTCCTGGTATTCCAACCCTTCAAAGTCGGCGAGTTGATCGAAACCAACGGCGTCCTGGGCACCGTGCGCGAGATCTCACTCTTCCACACCGTGCTCACCAAGGCGGACAACATGCTGCTTACCCTCCCCAATGCCCAGATTCAGAACAGCGTCCTGGCGAATTACTCGCGCATAGGTACGTTGCGGGCCGATCTGACATTCAGCATCGGCTATGACGATGATCTGCGCAAGGCAAAGCAGGTGCTGTCAGAACTGTTGGCGGCAGATCCGCGCGTATTGTCCGAGCCGCCGGCAGCGGTAGTAGTCCAAGGACTGGGCGACAATGCAGTCGAGTTGGCGATTCGTCCCTGGGTGAACTACGACGACTACTGGAGCTTTCGCACAGATACGATAGAGAAAGTAAAGGTTCGCTTTGACGCCGAGGGTATCGCGTTCCCCTTCCCCCAGCGCGACGTGCATTTGTACTACGCGCCTGCGCACACAGGCGCAAGGGAAATGACGGCCGAAATGAACTCACACGATGTGAATACAGACGAGTGGCACAACCTGCCTGCCATACAACACCCGGAGTAACTTGCCATGACGAATACCGTTAAAACAGTAGTGCTTTACTTGGTTCGTATTCTGGTACTCTGGGTCGTGGACGCGCTGTCGCTCCTGGCGACGGCGTGGCTGTTGCCCGGCATGACGATCAGCGCCGTCGGTGACATGCCGGCAACACTGGTTGCCGTGAGTGCAGCCCTCCTGCTTGCGATCATCAACCTGCTCATCCGCCCCGTCATCCTCCTTTTGGCCAGGCCCCTTGGCTGGATCGCCCTGTTCATCATCGGTTTCTTGGTCAACGCCGTAGCCCTCGGGATGACGGCGTGGCTGCTGCCCGGTTTCGACCTGGATGTCCTAAGCGCCATCGTCGGCGGTATTGTCTTTGGCTTCTTCAACGCAGTCTTCACCGGGATCCTGGAGGTAGACGAAGAGGGCTCGTTGTATCAGAACCGCATCGAGCACCGTGCCAAGGAACGGCCGTTTGACAGCGCCGGTGAGCCCGGCCGCGGGTTGATGATGTTGGAAATCGACGGCCTGAGCTACTGGGTGCTGCAAGAAGCACTGAACAAGGGCTTGCTGCCCACGCTCCAGCAGATGATCGACGAAGACGGCTATGTGGTGAGCAAGGTGGACTGCGGCCTGCCTTCCATGACTTCGGCCTGCCAGGCCGGCATCATGTTTGGCGACAACAGCGACATCCCGGCTTATCGTTGGTACGACAAGGAGCAGGGCAAGCTATACGTCTCCAGCAGCGATGCGGCGGAGCTTAACGCCCGCTACGGCCACGGCCAGGGCCTGATGCGCGACGGCTCCAGCATCATGAACATGTTCAACGGCGATGCCGAGAAGTCCATGTTCACCATGTCCAACATAAAGACAGGCGCGGAAGATGAGCAGAAGCGGCGGGCGAACGACGTGACGCTGCTGATGCTCAACCCTTACTTCCTCATGCGTGCGCTGGCCGTCTTTTTCTGGGAAGTGTGGCGTGAACTGTGGGAGGCGTGGCAGCAGAAGCGGCACGATGTACAGCCGCGGTTGAACCGGATGGAGCACGGCTATCCCTTCCTGCGCGCCGCCATGTGCACGCTGATGCGCGACATCTCGGCCAACATCGCCATCCTGGACATCATGCGCGGCGCGCCGTCGATCTACATGCTCTACCTGGGCTACGACGAAGTCGCGCACCATTCGGGCCCCTGGACCGGCGACGCGTTCGGCGACTTGAAGCGACTGGATAAGACCTTTGCCCGGCTGCGGCGGGTGCTCAAGGAAAAAGCGCCGCGCGCCTACGACTTCATCATCCTCTCCGACCATGGCCAGTCGTTCGGGCCGACCTTCCTGCAGCGCTACGGGATGAGCATCAAGGAGTTCATCGAGCAGCAGCTGCCCAAGGAGGTAAGCGTTGCCCAGTCTATCGGCGGCGACACGGGCGCCTCGGGTTTGCAGGGCGTGGCCGGCGAACTGGCCAACATGCAGAGCGCCGGCGCCGGCAGCAACTCGATGAGCCGCGCCGTGGCGAAGCAAGGCCAGAAGCTGGCGGAACAGGGCATGAAGGCGGGCGACACCCTGGCCGGGATGAAGACAGCGTCGGTAACCGCCTACGGCAGCGGCAACGCTGCCCAGGTGTACTTCGACCTCTTCCCGCGCAAGATCACGCTGAGCGAATTAAACAGCGCCTATCCAAACATGGTGGATGCCCTCGTGCAGCATGAGGGCATCGGCATGGTGGTCGGCTATGCTGATGACATGACACCGATCGCATTGGGCAAGGGCGGCCAGCGCAACCTTTGCACGGGCGAAGTCACTGGCACAGATCCGGTGGCGCCTTATGCCAAGGCCGAAGGCCACGGCGCCGGCACGCTCGAGACCCGTGCCTGGCAGCTAAAGCGCGTCATGGAATTCCCCCATGCCGGCGACTTGTGGCTGATCAGCACGGTCTACCCTGATGGGACCGTGGCGGCGCTGGAAGAGCTGATCGGCAACCATGGCGGATTGGGCGGTGAGCAGACCGACGCCTTTATTTTTCACCCGCAGGATATGGAAGTGACGGAGACGCGCAATTCGACCGACGTCTTCCACATTCTCAACAACCACCGCGGGAAACCGGTGGCCGAACAGCTGCCGGTCGCCGCAGCAGAGAAGGTCGCCGACTGGGCGCCCAAGAACTTGCTCAAGGGACTTAGCGAGGTCGGTGTCTGGCTCGGCCTTGCGCTGCGCTGTCTGATTCTCAATCGTGGCGCCTACGCCGAGGTAGTGAAGAATCCCTATATGACGGGGCCGGCGCTCCTGATCGGGCTCGTGTCCGTCGTGGTGACTGCTGCCACACGCGGGGGTGGGCTCAACGGCGTCAGGTTAGTAGCGGGACTTGTCTTCTGGCTGTCGGCGGTGGTGCTGGTATTTGCTGCCGGTTGGCTGCTGACCCGGCAGGGCTCTTTTACCAAGACTTTGCGGGCGATAGGCTTTGGCCACGCTGTCTACCTGCTCTCGGTGTTTGCGCTGCTGCCGATGGTCGGTCCGGCCGTCAACTTTGCCATCCTGGCCTGGGGCTTTATCTGTGTTTGGATGGGCGCGGCTACCGCGCACAATACGAAAGGCTGGCGCACGTTGGTGCTGCCGCTGGTAGTATTGCTGGTCTACGTGGTCGGTACAGCCATCGTGGCGATTCTGCTGGCCGGCGCCGCATTTACCTTCCAGGCCGTCCTGGGCGAAATCGGCATGCAGCCCTAGGTGCGCTGGGTAACCCTGCCATCCCCCAGATTACCGACAATTGTGCACCGCCAGGGTTATTGCAACGCTATGTTAGACAGGTATACTGGTAGACAGCGCAGGCCACCAATTGCAGCACGAGTTGTGCTGCCAACTTCCTGGAGGTATTATGCCCATCCTTCGTAGCTTCGCAGGCCGCCTCATCTTTGCTGCGGCCCTTCTCGTTTGCATGGTGGCCGTCGCGGCGTGCGGGTCGTCCCAGCCCGCGCCCACAGCAACGAGCGAGGCCGCCGGCGGCTCAGCCGCTGGTGACTCGGCGGCCAGCGATTCGCCGGCCAGCGATTCGGCGGCGGCCGTGCTGGACGCCTATCGCAACTATGGCGGCAAGATCGTGGCCCTGGACGCGTCGACGCCCAGCACGACAGTAGACGTGCCCGATCTCACCGGCACGATTCCTGCCTATACGCTGACGGGAGGCAATCCGCCCTGCTCTGGCTTCGTCCGCCAGGCGCCTAGCCTTGTCTTCACGTTGGCAGCCGACGCCCCCAGCGTACAGATCTCGTTTGCTGGCAACCAGGCGACCAACTTGATCGTCGTGCAGGAAGGCGAGGAGATCGTGTGCCCCGAGGTGGCGGCCGCCACGCTGACGCCCGAAATCACGCTGAAAGATGCAAAAGCCGGGCGCTACGGCGTATGGGTTGGGAGGATCGACATGGACAAGCCGGTTGACGGCAAGCTCACTGTAACCCTGACCCAATAAGTCATTCATCTATAGTAAGGACTGCTGAGCTATGCAAATACCAATCGACGTCGAAGTTCAGTGCACCGACGGCGCGGCCGGCCATACGGCGGCCATCATTGTCGACCCCGCGACCAAGCAGGTTACCCATGTCGTCGTCAAGGGCAAGGGGACACTCCTGGGTCAATTTCTCGTTCCGGTGGAGATCATCGACCAAAGTACGGCTCATTCCGTAACCCTGCACTGGAGTCGCGAAGAACTGGCGGCCGCGCCGCGCTTTGACAAGGCGATCTTCGTCGATGCCGGCGGCATATCGGTCGACAGTGCCATGGTGTGGCCCTATGCCGGCGTCGACGACATCAATTTTGGCGCCCCGTCGCCTTCCGCTTTCGTCCAGGTCGAGCAAGTTCCCGGCGCGGAGGTAGCGGTGCATGTCGGTGCGCATGTTGACGCCACCGACGGCCGCGTCGGCAAGGTGGACGAATTCCTGATCGACCGCAAGAGCGGCACGATCACGCACGTTATCCTCCGCCACGGCCACCTGTGGAACAAAGAAGAAATCTCCGTGCCCGTTTCCGCCATCGACCACGTCGCCGACGACATCGTCTACCTGAAGCTGGACAAGGCGGCGGTTGGGGAACTGCCGGTGTTGCCCAAACAATAACGCCAATAAGCGAAAAAGAAAGGCACCATGGCACCAAAACTGGCAAAGCGCCGCGAGCTCAAGAATATCGGTTACGAGATCTTTATCGGCGCACTCTCGATCCTCTCGATCGTCAATCTCTTCATGCTCGCGTGGTTTGTCTACGACCCGGATATCCAAGCGGTCCTCTACCTCATCAACGCGATCATGATGCCGATCTTCCTCGGCGATTTCATCTACCGCCTGTTCACCGCCGAAAGCCGCTCTAGGTTACTTCTTTCGCGGCTTCGGCTGGGCGGACCTGCTCTCCAGCCTTCCGTTCCCACAACTGAAGCTCTTACGTGTATTCCGGCTGTGGCGCGTGATCCGGCTTTTTATGGAATTCGGCTTTCGCAACCTGGTGCATGAATTCGTCACCCATCGTGCCGAAAACGCCCTGCTTACGGTTGGGTTTCTTGTCCTCTGTGTAATTGAATTCGGGTCGCTTGGCGTATTGAAGGCGGAGAGCACTGCCGCCAATGCCAACATCACCAATGCCAGCGATGCCGTCTGGTGGGTCTATGTCACGATCACAACCGTAGGCTATGGCGACCGCTACCCGGTCACCAACTGGGGCCGCATCGTAGGCGTTCTCACGATGACCGCTGGCGTCGGCCTCTTCGGTACGCTCAGCGGTTACCTGGCCCAGATCCTTTCTCTCCCCCAGCAAGGAAGAAAAAGCAGAAGAGATACAGGCCGAGGCCGAAACTGCCGATCCCAAGCAGCGGCTGGCCGAGATCATGCGGCTGCTGGAGGCACAGGAACAGGCGACGGCCGAACTGAAAGGCAAGCTGGAGGAAGTCAAGAACCTTCTGTAGCCAATTGCTTTTTAGCCACTCTCTGGGGCAATGCGTATGTCACGCAGAGCAAAGAGCAACGGCAAGAGACTTGCGCAGAAAGAGTACGCCGTCATCGGCTTAGGCGGTTTCGGCGCCAACCTGGCGCGCCGCCTGGAGGACATGGGTCACCTGGTCCTCGGCGTGGACAACGATATTGCCCGCGTGCAGGCCATCTCTGACGACATCACGTCGGCAGTTGCCCTGGACGCAAGTAACGAAGATGCGCTCCAAGAGGTCGACATCGCTTCCTTCGATACTGTCGTCGTCGCCATGGCGCGTTCGTTTGAAGCCAGCGCGCTTGTTACCGCGTACCTGAAGACGCTTGGCACCCGGCGCGTGATTTGTGTGGCAGAGACGCGCCGCCACAGAGATATCTTGCTGCGCATCGGCGCCGACCAAGTGATCGTGTCGGATGAAGATAGCGGCGTGCGGCTGGCCGAAACGCTGGCCGCGCCCAACCTGTTGGAGCGCGTGCTGCTCGACGCCGACCACAGCCTGACTGAACTGAAGGTTCCGAGCAGCCTGGTATCCCAGCCAGTGTCCAGCCTCCAACGCTACGAAGCCAGCGTGCTCCTTATCCAACGGTCGGGGCAGTTGCTGCCGAATCCAAGCCCCGAAACCAAGTTAGTGCAAGATGACACGCTGTTTGTTGTCGGCGTACGCGAACAGCTCTTGCAGCTCGCATCTCTGCCGTGAACCCTCAATTGAGCGGCCGTGGCAGTCTCGACGCTATAGCCCAGGAAGCACTCGGCACGCAGAGAAAACGCTACGTGCCGATTCCGCTCCGCCTCCTAGTGGCGCTGGCGACGCTGATCGGCGTCGGCACGGGGCTGCTGCTGCTGCCAGGCATGACGACACAGCACATCAGCTTTATGGATGCCCTCTTTACGTCGACGTCGGCGGCGGCGGTCACGGGCCTGTCCGTCGTCACCACCAGCACCGCGTTTACGCGCTTGGGCCAGTGGGTCATCTTGTTGTTGATGCAGTTTGGTGGCCTTGGATTTGTCGTCATCGTCGTACTCACCCTGCGCCTGTTGGGGCGGCGCATTTCGCTGCTGGATCGCCTGGCGGTGAGCAGCTCGCTTGGCCTCGCCAGCCCCGGGGCGGTTATGCGGATTTTGGGACGGACCGTGGCCGTGATGTTGGTGCTTGAAGGCATCGGCACGCTAATTCTATGGGCACACTGGCGCAATAGTGGGATAGTGCCGGCTAACGACGCGGCGTTTTACGCCTTGTTCCATGCCGTGGCGGCTTTCTGCAATGCCGGTTTTGACCTTTTCTCCGGGCTGCCGCAGTACCCTGGCGGCCTCCCCGCCGATCCAGTCACCCTGCTTACGCTGGGTGCCCTCGTGATAAGCGGCGGGTTGGGAATTCCCGTATACATGGATATTCTGCAGCGCCTGCCCCTGCGCAGGTCGGGCAGCCGCCTGCACCGCCTGAGTTTGCACACACGCATGGCGCTGTGGTCAGCGCTCGTCCTTGTACTCGTCGGCTGGGGGGGCCTGCTTATCAGCGAGTATCGGCTGGAAGGGGTTCTGTCCGGCCTCTCGTTTGGCGATCGGCTCGTACGCGCCTGGTTTCAATCGGTATCGGCACGCACGGCCGGCTTTGCCGGCTTTGTAGACTTTGCCAGCATCGACGAGGGCAGTCGCCTGCTGCTCATGGGCTTGATGTTTATCGGCAGCGCGCCGGCCTCGATGGGCGGCGGCATCACGACCGGCACGCTCTCCGTGCTGGCAATGGCAATGTGGAGCTTTGCACGCGGCTACGACATGGTGCGCGCCGGCCAGCGCACGATATCAATGGCCACTGTATGGCGCGCGGTCGTCGTGCTCATCATCAGTCTCGGTACCGTCATGGCTGCGACGTGGCTGCTGCTGCTCGCCGAGGGACGCGAGCTAAGTGCCACGCTCTTTGAAGTGATCTCAGCATTTTCTACGACAGGTCTTTCAGTCGGCCTGACGCCCCAACTCGGCACTCCCGGCCGGCTGATACTGATTGTCCTCATGTTCTGGGGCCGGCTGGGGGCAGTCACAATTATGTTGGTCTTACTCAAAAAGGATGCGCGCAAAACCCTCGTCAGGTACCCGGAGGAGACGGTCCTCGTCGGCTAACGCAGGCGTCTGGACCGGCGCAGTGTTCTAGTCGCCCAAGGCTGCCGTCTCTACCGCGGCGTCCTTCGACACTGATTTTTGCTCAGCCGGTCCTTCAGCCGGAATCGTCGTGCACATCATGTCGGCCAGCCAGCGCGTGCTGGGGTCGGCGTCCAACAGTAGCGAACGCACGGACATCGTCAGCGGCACGCCGATGATAGCGCCCAACGGCCCCAGCACCAGCGGCCAAAACGTGGAAGAGAAGAGGCTCATCAAGGGTGTGAGGTTCAAATGCGACACCACGAGCTTGGGTTGGATGATATTCTGGACAGAAGCGTTGATCAGAATATACCCAAGCGAAACTATGATCATGCGCTCGGGGCCGGATTGCAGCAGCGTCAGCACGGCGGGCGCAATCAGGCCAAGCCAGAAACCGATAAAGGGGATGAAGTTCAGGATGCCCGAGAGCACGCCCCACAGCGCGGCCTGTGGCACACCCATGATGTAGAACCAGATGGTATTGGCGATGCCCAAACAGGTACCAATAATAACCATTACGACGATGTACTGCCGCAAATCGACCGCGTACGTGGTCAGCCGTTTGGCATAGCTGCTGCGATGCTCACCTTGCCACGCCAGGCGGCCGGGAAACAGAACGACGTCCACAAACATGAAGATCATGATCATGGCCATGGTGAAGCCGTTGCTTAGCGCGCTGCCAAGCGCGTCCAGCAGGCTTTTTGCCCAGTCCAGGGCAGCCGATGGGTTTGCCTGCTGGGCGACAGCGCTGGAGCCGGCAGCGTCGAGGCCCAGGCTTTGCAGCCACGCTTGGAACTGCTCCACCATCGCCTGGGCCTGGTCCTTGTAGGCCGGGAGCGACGCGAGAAATTGGGCACCGGCATAGATAAAGAAGACCAGCAGCAGCCCAAGCGCGACCAACGTGACCAATAGCGCGATCACCAATACTAACCACTTCGAAACGCGGAGCCGCAGCTTATCGATGAGCGGTCCACAAGCCAACACGATGAGCAGCGCCAACATGGCCGAATTGATATAGTCGGCGTAGTTGCTCATGCCCCACAGCGTCACCGAGGCGCCCGCTAACAGCAACACGATGCGCACGGCTGGCGTCAAGCCCGTTGAATTATTCATTGGCGGCGGTACCTTGTCCGGCTTCAGGATTGGTTTGAAGTGCGACATGCACCTCCAGGCTGCTGATCCAACGATAGGCCATATTCTCTACGGCAAATGGCGTCCAGTCAAAGAACCACGATTCAAGCGCGTCCCAGATGGCGAGTGCGGCGGCATATACGGCAAAAAGCGTCACAATTGCCAGCACATAGCCGGCGAACCCGCTTGGCTCGCTTGCCGCGTACCACGCCACCAGGACAATGGCGATGACGGTGACTACCAGTGCAATCGAGCAATTCTCGCCGCGCTGTGTCCATTGCCAGGCGCCGCGCCTGGCGGTTTGTCTGCACGCGTAGGTCACAGTAACGTCGAATGGCGGCGCGCGTGTCCTGCGTCAGCTGGTCGATCTTCGACCTATCCCCCGCCTGTATGTCCCCCGCCTGTATGTCCCCTGACTGCAATTTAGACGGCAGGCGGATCAGCACTGCGAGCGCATCACGCCGCTTGGGCCAGCGGCGCGTATAGCGCTTGCGCAGAAAGTCCATTCCGCTCTCGCCCAGTATCTCGATCTCATGGGCGGAAAACGGGTTGGCCGCCGGCGCCTGGAATAGCTCCTCCACGCGGGTCAGATCGAGCGTGATCGGTGGTGGCCCATTGCTTGGCCCTGTACTCATGGCAGCGACCTCAAGACCGGCTCTGCACGACGACGTGCATGTCGCTAATGTGCGCCAATGCCCGATTCTCACGCGCCGGCGCCGCCCAGTCGAACAGCAGCGCCTCGAGCGGATCCCACAGGATGACCCAAGAAAATACGCTGATGGACGCCGCTACGAGAGTCTTGACCGTGTCGCTGGCGCCCCCCCACACCGTCGTGAATAGCAGATACGCAATGACGATCACAGCCAGCACCAGTACCACGACCACCACCATGCCCACCGTGTGCTGCTGGCGCGAGAGCCGAACTTGCAGGTCGTTCTCCTCGATACGGGCGCGGCAGTAGCGGCCGATCGCCGCGCCTAAGCGCGGCTCCAAGTCAGGCGTGATCTGGTCGGCAGGCAGGCGGACGACAAGCTGCGCATTTTCCCAGTCCTGCAGCGGCTGTAACTGCAGCCGTGTTAGGACATGGTCCAGCGCTGCGTCGCCTAACGCCGCACCCTCGTGTTCGGAAAAGGGGTTGGCGTCGGAAGAGTTGAAGATTTGGTCGACGGTCTCAACCTCGAGAACGACGGTCTCCGGTTTTAGCTCTGTCAAGGCAACCTCACTCGTCACTGCTTGCGACAAGCTCTATCGCTGCGAATATAGGGGTAACCGCTAGGCCGACTGCAGCGCGGGCTCACATTCGACCAGCAGGAGCACCAGGCTAAGATCGTAGGCGAGATTCAGCACACCCATGAGCGCCGCCTGGTCGGCCACGAGGCCGCTCAAAGTCGTAACGCATTGTTTTTCGTCAAGCCGCTCAGTCGTGAGCGTCATGTCACCAAACATGGCGCTCCAACTGGAGTCAAGCATGCCGAGAAAACACATGTGGTAATGGGCAGGTTCGTCACGGCGCACAACATTAAATTTCGGCACGGCAGCACCACCTCGGCATTATGTGTGCGATGTATGATAGAACATGGTGCGGCGTATATCAGTATAATGGCTTTACCCTACGCAAGACGCCCCCACAAAGGTAGAGAAACAGTGTAGGTTGGGTGTATTAGGTGAACGCTCGCAGCGAGGCGATCCCCTAAATAACCCCTAAAGATACATCGAACAAGGCATAGCGCGGTGGCTCGCAGTTCCCTATCATGACTCAGGAAAGTGGTCGCCACGTAGTTCCTATTCATTTTGTCTGGCACTTTATGCATCGATGAGATGGTCAACGAAGGGAGATAGCTCATGTGCTGTGCGTTTCTTAGTTTAGTCCTACTTGGTCCGCGCTTCTTTGGCGCACTATGGTGGCTCTTTCAGCCAGCGCAGTGGCAGGCAGCCTTTAATGGCTGGACCGGCGGCAACCTGTGGTGGATCTGGCCTGTGCTGGGAATTATCTTCATTCCGTGGACGACTATCATGTTTGTGATCGTTGCTCCCGGCGGCGTGAACGGCTGGGACTGGCTCTGGTTGGGAATTGCGCTGTTTGGCGACATCGCTTCCTACGGCGGTGGCGTCGGCCGCAAGCGAATTCCTCAGTACCAAGGCTACTAAGGGTTACGGCTAAGCAGAAAGGAGATGGTGCATCATGGCTGACAAGCCAACATCCAACCTGATGGTGCTGACGTTTGAAGGACAGGACACGGCAGAGGCGCTGTACAAGCAGATCGAACAGATGGAGAAGGACAAGCTGGTCGTCATCGACGACGCAGTGATCGTTTCACGCGAGCCCCAGTACGAAACGCCGGCGCCGACCTCAACCATGGAGGAGATGCGCATGCCGCCGGCCCAGCGCTCCAAGGAAGCTACCGTGACCGTCAAGCAGACGCACGGCAAGAAGGGCAAATATGCGGCGATCGGCGGCGGCATCGGTCTGATCGGCGCGGCGATCCTCGGTGGTCCGATCGGTCTGGCTGTCGTCGCGACGGCGGGCATCGGCGCACTCACGGGCGCACTCAAGGATTTCGGTGTCAATGACAAGACGGTCGACACGATCAAGCAGAGTCTGCAGCCAAATACGTCTGCGCTGTTGGCGCTGGGTCACGCCAACGACCGCGATGCATTGCTGGCCAAGCTGCGCGAGTACGATGCCAAGGTCGTATTGACTTCACTCGATCCAGAAGTAGAAAAAGACCTGGTGGCCCGTCTGCAGGGCTAACGGCTGCCGGCGTTGTTGGGTCAGCCAAGGCGCCGTGTACCGATCGCAAGTTTTCATGATGGCGTTGAACAAGCCGGCTTCATGGCTGACTTGTTCAACGCCGTTTGCTTATTGGTCGTATTGTTCGGGCGTGACAGTTCTGGTAAACTAGCGTGCGCCGTAATTTACGCGACCACCGTTTGGTCGCTGGAAAACACGCTTCTGTTATGACCCAGCAAGCTTCGCCTTCGCATCTTGTCTACACCAAGCTCAACCAGCCGCGTCTTGCTGCTCAGCTGATCGAGCGCAAACGTCTTTACACGGCGTTGGACCTGCACTGGCCGTTAACCATAGTCGTGGCGCCTGCCGGGTATGGCAAGACGACGTTGGTAAGCCACTGGGCGGCCCAGTGCGGGCTACAGTGTGCATGGTTGTCGCTCGACCCGGGCGACAACGAGATCAGTGTCTTTGTCGACTACTTCCTGGCCGCGATCGCACGCCTGTTTCCCGATGTGGTGCACAATATTGCTGTCGGACCGCAGCACGGCACCGCTACCTCGTTCCTGGCCGTGGCACGCAAACTGGCCGACGCGCTGGATGAAGTTGATGAAAGGTTTGCCGTGGTGCTGGACGACTATCATTTCGTCGGCGAACCTGACATCCATCGCTTCTTGGCCGAATTGTTGCGTTTTCCTCCGCATGGTCTAAGCCTGGTGCTGGCGTCACGCATAGATCCACCTCTGCCGCTTGCAGCGATGCGTGCCCGAGCCCAGCTGGCCGAAGTACGCACCCACGACTTGCGCTTCACGACGGATGAAATCGCCGAATACTTGCAGCAGGCATTGAATACGGTGGTAGACGCCAAGACGCTTGGCGTCGTGGAGGAATCCACGGAAGGCTGGATCGCTGGGCTGCATCTTGCTGCCCTCTATCTGCAGAACCAGGCGAATACAGCCGAAGCTGCTGCCAGGTTTGGCGGCAGCAATCGCGTCACGGTCGACTATCTCGCCCTCGAAGTGTTGGCAAGACAAGGGCTGGAGACACAATCATTTCTCGTGAAGACTTCGTTTCTGCGGCGCATGTGCCCTGCCTTGTGTGATGCGATCCTTGGTGCACAGCAGAGCCGGCGCATCCTCGACTACCTCGACAGCCAGAACCTGTTCATCACCACGCTTGACGACCATCAGCAGTGGTACAGGTATCATCACCTCTTCCAACAGTTGCTGAAATCGCGCCTGCGGGCAACCCATTCCCGCGCAGCAATCGCGGAGCTATATGCCGCTGCCGGCCGCTGGTGCGCCGAGCAGGATCTAGTCGACGAGGCCATTATCTACGCCGTAGCGGCAGAAAATGTCGCCGGCGCCATCGCGCTCATCGAGTCGCATCGCCAGGCAACCATGAATGCCGAGCAGTGGCAGCAGTTGGAACGGTGGCTGAACCTGCTGCCGCGCCAGCACGTCGACGAACACCCGCAGCTTCTCGTACTCGAAGCTTGGATTCTGCACAAACGCCAGCGCCTGACCGAGATCCCTGCCCGACTCGACCTCGCCGAAGCCCTGCTCAAAGAAAACCGCTTGCCCGAAAAGGTACAGAGGTACTTGGGCAGCGAGATCGACGCGCTGCGCAGCCAGCAGTATTTCAGCTTGGGCAACGCGACACTGGCATACATGACGGCGCAGAATGCCCTCGACACGACGCCGTTGGAGCATTCAGGTGTGCGCGGCGTGGCGTGGGTTTTCTTGGCCGGCGGGCTTTTCTTGTCCCGCGGCCTGCAAGCGGCGCTCAATGCACTGGCGGATGCACCCAGCAACGGGCGACCAGCACACAGTTCCGAGCACTCGCGTATCCTCATCGTCAAGTGCTTGTTATTTTGGATGGCAGCGGAACTGCCGAATTTGAAGAGGGCGGCCGACGAACTGCTGCGGTATGCCGAGCGGCATGAGCTGCCGGAAAGCACGATTTGGGCACGCTATTTTTACGGCTGTGCATGCTACCAGCAGAACGATTTGAAGGCGGCAGGCGATCATTTCCTGGCGGTAATCCACAGCCAGCACATTGCGCCGGGGTTCGCCCTGATCGAGGGTTCCTTTGGCCTGGCGCTGGCATTGCAGGGGCAGGGCGATAAAGATGGAGCGAACGCTGCAGTTGCTGCATTGTTCGACTACGCCCAGCAGACCGGCAACAGTGCAGCCCGGCAAGCTGCGCTGGCATTCGGCGCCTATCTCGCGCTGCTGCAAGACCGGCTGGGCGAGGCATTTGACTGGACAGTTGGGGCGGTCCGCAGCTTCACGCCTGCACCGATGCCCACTTTTTTCGCGCCCCCGCTTGCCACTGCGGCGATCCTGATACGCCAGGGCACGCAAACTGCGCTGAACGAAGCAGAGCACCTGCTGCAGCAAATGAAGACATACCTCGCTGCCTCGCACATCGATCGGTATCGCATCGAGGTGCTGGCGCTGCAGTCACTGCTGTATGCCAAACGCGGGCAGCGTTCTCAGTCCTCAGCAGTACTCGAGGAAGCAGTCAGGTTGGCGCAGCCAGGCGGGATGCAAAGAGTATTTCTTGACCTGGGCCGACCACTGCATGATCTATTGATGGAACTCAACCTGGGTGGGCTACCCGGCGCCTTTGTCCGGCAGCTTGGCGCAGGATACATGCCGGCGAACCCTGCTCCCGTGGTACCGGCACCGGCGTCGCCAGGCAGCGCAACCGTGCAGCGCATTCCACCTACACTTGTGCAGCCGCGGCACCCGGATTTGATCGAGCTGCTGACCAACCGGGAAATGGAGGTACTTCAGTTGCTCGCACTGCGGCTGACCAATAAGGAAATCGCGCACAACCTCGGCATCTCAACCGGGACAGTCAAGCAGCATACAATCAACTTGTTTCGCAAGCTGCATGTCGAGAACCGGCGTGAAGCCATCGTACAGGCGCGGGCGATGGGGTTCCAGATCGAGACCCCTTACCCACTATAGCGCTGCCGTCTTTCTCATTCAGCGTCTTTTGCGTAGGCCCCATTGCCGGTGTGCCCAAAGACGAGACAGCAGTTGTGGCCGCCCATGGCAAAGGAGTTAGAAAGCACCTTCTGCAACTGCGCAGGCCGCGGCTGATTGGGGACATAGTCCAGATCGCAGGCGGGATCTGGCTCGCTATAGTTCCACGTCGGTGGGATGACACTGTCACGGATGGCAAGCAAGCAAATGATCGCTTCAATTGCCCCTGTGCCGCCGAGGGTATGGCCAAGCAAGGCCTTGGTGCCGCTCACGGGAACCCGATACGCATCCTCGCCAAAAACCTTCTTGATTGCCAGCGTCTCCAGGCTGTCGTTGAGCGGCGTCGCCGTACCATGAGCGTTGATGTAATCGACTGCCTGCGGAGAAACGCCGGCATCTTCAAGCGCCCAGCGCATGGCGCGCACCATTCCGCCTGCCTGGGGGTCAGGCGCCGTTACATGAAAAGCATCTGAAGAGGTAGCGCACCCAAGGATCTCGCCGTAAATGGGCGCGTTGCGCTCCAGGGCATGGTCCAGGCGCTCCAGAATCAGCGCGCCTGCCCCTTCGCTCAACACGGTGCCGTCGCGCTGCTTGTCAAAGGGGCGGCAAGCATGTTCGGGGTCGTCGTTGCGCTGCGACAGGGCGTTGATGCGGGCAAAAGCGCCGATCGACGTCAATTCGATCACGCCTTCGACACCGGCAGCGACGACCAGGTCGGCACGCCCACTGCGAATCAGCTCGAGGCCATCGGCCACGGCTTGCGCGCCACTGGCACAGGCAGCCGCGACCGTGTTGATCGGGCCGTGCGCGCCAGTGACGAGACTGACATGGTAAGCCGGCATATTGGCTAGAAAGCCGGTTAAGGCAAAAGGATTGATGCGGTCAAACCCGCGCGTGCGCAGCGTCGTCAGTTCGCGATCGACTATTTCCAGACCGCCTGCGCCAGTGCCGACGACCGTGCCGGTGCGCTCCGGATCAAGCACCGGTTCAGGCAGCCTGGCGTCCGCCAGTGCCATGCGCACGGCGGCGACCACCAGGTGCGATGCCCGCGAGGTGCGGCGCACCTCCTTGCGATCCATGTAGTTCTCAGGCTGAAAGTCCTTGATTTCGCCGGCGATACGAACCGGCAATACGCTGGCATCAAAGCGCGTGATCGGACCGATGCCGGAACGACCGGTCAGCAGCCCCTCCCAGGTGTTTTCGGCGGTGAGTCCCAGCGGCGTCACGGCGCCGACACCCGTGACGACAACGCGCCGGCGACCCAGGTGATTGCGATCAAAGGGCGACATGGTGGTGGCGATAGACATGGCTCGATTGGCTCTTGATTGGATGGATAGGGCAATTGACAGTCTCCTGCAAGATTATCACATCTCACGCGGTTGCACATCCCCCAAATGGTAGGGGAAAGGTTTAGTATTCGGGCGGTTGGGCGGAATGCACAAGACACTGTACAATCAATGGGGGCTGTTAGTCACCTGAAAAGCGAAGTGAATGAGAATGACGTACGAAGCCCAATTTGTCTCACCGCGACGTACGAAGCTTCGCCCGCCGCGTCTTGCCAATGACTTGATTTCCCGTCCCCGTCTCCTGGCGCGCCTGGATCGCCTGGCGTCACTTTCGCTGATCGTGGCGCCTGCGGGCTATGGCAAGACGACGCTTATCAGCATGTGGCTGGCACAATCGGCCCTGCCCAGCGCCTGGATCTCGCTCGACGACAAGGACGACGATCCCGCGTATTTCCTCGCCGATATTGTCGCAGCCATACGCACCCTGTTTCCGAAATTTGGTGACGGCCTCCTGGAAGGATTGGGCGTAGCACGCGGCCGCTCATTTGCCGATCTGGTCACCATATTCATCAACGAACTCAACCTGCTCAATCAGGAGTTCGTGCTGGTGCTCGACGACTACCACTCGGTCCATGTTCCGGCGATTCATCAATGGTTGGTTCAGCTGCTGACACATCCCCCCGACGCCATCCATCTCGTGATCGCCGCACGCCACGATCCGCCGCTGCCGTGGCATATACGTACGCGCGGGTATTTGTGCGAGATTCGGGCGCGTGACCTCAGTTTTACCGAGTCCGAGACGGCCGAGTTCCTGGCCAAGGCAACGGAACAACCGATCGAAGCCGAAATCGCCAGGACGCTCACGCAGAAGTCAGAGGGCTGGATTACGAGCCTCCGTTTAGCCGCGCTCAGTACGCGCCGCCAGCCCGAAACAGCGGCGTGGCCAGCGCTGCTGGACGGCAATCGAAGCAACTTTGTCGACTATTTTGCAGCCGAAGTCATTGCTCATCTGCCGGACAGTACCTGCGACTTCTTGGTATGCACCTCGGTCGTGGATACGCTAAACGGTGCGCTCTGCGATTTCATCTTGGCCGATGCACCGCCAGACGGTCGCGGCGGCGCCCTGTTGCAGCAGCTGGAGGCTGACGGCGTCTTTACCGTAGCGCTTGACGACGATGGAACCTGGTTCCGGCTGCATCCATTGTTCAGGCACGCGCTGCAGCACAAATTGCACGAAACCTACTCTGCGGCTGAGATTGCGCACTTGTACGAACGCGTCATCACCTGGCACGAGGAAAAAGGCTTGTTGGAGGAAGCCATCCACTATGCCTTGGTCGACCGGCAGGTAGACAACGCCGCGGGTGTCGTGCGCCGGCATCGTCAACAGCTATTGGACGCCATGGACTTCCGCCGTCTGGACCGCTGGCTGCGACAATTCCCGCCGTCATCTATTGCCGTCCATCCCGACCTGCTGCTTAGCGAGGCCTGGTTGATGCAGACTCGCTTTGAAACGCTGGCGCTGCGCGACTGCTTAGAGCAGGTTGAGATCCTGCTTGAATCGTCGTCTGCAGACGAGCAGATCGTGCGGCACTGGCAGGGCGAAGTCGCTGCCTTGCGCAGCCAGCTTTATATCTATGCCGGCGACGCCGAGAATGCCGCCCTGGCGGGCAAACGCGCGCTCGAATTCACGCCGCGCGATAGCTTCTATGTACGCAGTATCGCCCTCCTGTACGTCACGTTTGCGCTCTACATGACCGGAGAATTGCCGTTTGCCGAGTCCTTGCTCGATGCCGCCGCCGCCGATCCCTGGATTGCACGCGATCTGGCGATCTTACGCGTGCAGCAGGTGCGCCACTTCATACAACTGCTTGCGGCAGATATTTACACCATGCGCGCAAGCTTTCCAAAGCTGCTGCAAATGGCTGCTTCCCGCAATCTCAAAGCCAGCATCGCCTGGTCCCACTACTTTTGGGGCTGTGCCTGTTATTTGCAGAATGACCTCAACGACGCCGAGGAACACTTTCGTGCCGTGCTCGACCTGGCCGACTACGCGCATGCCGGCGCCTATACCCACTGTGCCATTGGTCTCGCGCTGACGCGCCAGGCGCAAGGCGCGCCGCATGAGGCGACCGCCGTTGTCGAGAGTGCCCAAACGTACTTGGGAGAAATGCAGCTCGACCAGATGCTGGAAGTGATGAACGCCTTTGCCGCCGACCTGGCCGTGCGCCAAGGACGGGTCGAAGACGCGATGCGGTGGTTAGCCGTTTATGGCCGTGATTTACCGATCGACGCGACGCCCATGTTCTATGTGCCAGGACTCGCACCCGTCAAGGTGCTCATGGCCGCCGGCACGGATCAGGATTTGGCTGCCGCCCAAACCCGGCTGTCACGCGTAGCCCGCATTGCGGTGCAGACGCGCAACATTCACGGCGAGATTCAGGCCTTGGCGCTGCAGGCAGTTCTGAGCGAAGCAAACGGCAACCGGCAGCAAGCGTTGGCCGCACTCGACCGCGCCCTCGCACTGGCCGAATCTGGTGGTATCGTGCGTGTCTTTGCCGATCTCAGCTTGCGGCTTGCACCCCTACTGGAGCAAATGCAGCCAGGTGCTCCTGCGGCCAGCTTTATCATCCAGGTGCGCAGCGCCGTCGCCATCGATCTGGCAATCGACATGGGGGCCAAGCAGGCGATCGGTCCGAAAGTACCTGACCGGAATCGATCAGGCGCGGGCGAAGCCCCTGCCCAAAGCGCCGATCAAGCGCCGGCAGGGATCTCACAGCCAGAAGATCGTGACCTGCGCCAGATCCTTACCTATCGAGAAATGGATGTATTGCGCTTGCTTGATCAGCGCCTGACCAACAAAGAAATCGCACGAAACTTGGGAATTTCCACGGAAACGGTCAGGCAGCACACGGTGAAACTGTACCGCAAGCTCAATGTCGAGAATCGCCGCCAGGCGATCGTCGTCGCACGCGCTGTGGGTTACTTTGACGACCCCAAGTAGATCTGCGTCTTACTCCAGTGCGCAAAACTTTATGTCGAACCAGCTTGCAGCTGGGTCTCACGTTCGACTAGAAGCAGCACCATCCCAAGATCGTAGGCAAGATTCAACACGCCCATCAGCGCCGCCTGGTCGGCCAAAGGCCCGCTAAGGGTGGTGATACATTGGTTGTCGCCCGGCCGCTCGGTTGTGACCAACATGTCGCCCAACATGGCGCTCCAGCTGGAATCGAGCATGCCTAGAAAGCAGATGCGGTAATAAGCTGATTCATCACGGCGCACAGCATTAGCCTCTGGCACGGCAGCACCACCTGGTCGTTGTACCTGCGATATAGCGGTTGCTGGATGGCGCAAAATGACAAAACGTCAATAGGATCTCATTTGGCGTGGAACATGGTGCGGCGCCTATTAGGATAGCGGATTAACCACGCTAAGTGTGCCCCCATAAAGGTAGAGAAAGGGTCTACTTTGGGGGTACTGACCGGGCTTACCCTATCTGACACAGCAAACCCCGTCCCCTATTTGACCCCTGAATTCATATCAGTTAAGGTGTACCGCGTGCGTCGTGGTTGGCGCATGCTGATCCGGGGCAGAAACCTGCCACTCGACATCGCGGCAATTCGCAAATGTACCCAAAAACGATAAAGGAGTTACAAGATGGCAACACTATCAGTATGGAAGTTCGACTCACCGGATGGCGCCCGTGAGGCACTTGCTAAGCTAATGGACCTGTCAAAGCAGCAGATCATCACCATCCAGGATGCGGCATACGTCACCTGGCCGGTGGGAGCCAAGAAACCCAAGACACAGCAGGCGCAGAGCATGGGCGCCGCGGGCGCACTAGGCGGCGCCTTCTGGGGTATGCTCTTTGGCCTGCTCTTCTTTGTGCCGCTGCTCGGATGGCCATCGGCGCCGCCATGGGCGGTCTGATGGGTCACTTTACCGACGTCGGCATCGACGACGACTTCATCAATCAGGTGCGTGCCAAGGTAACGGAAGGCACGTCGGCGCTCTTCCTGATGACCGAAAACGCCACCATCGATAAAGTGGCGGAGGCCTTTCCGGCACCAAGATGGAGCTAATCCAGACCAACCTGAGCGCTGAGCAGGAAGCCCAACTGCGCACCGCTTTTGGCGAAGAAGCAGAACCAGCAGCACCGGCAGCAGAAGAGACCCCAAGCGCGTAGTCAACCGCTTATCCGCTCCCTTGCTACGCAAGGGCCGCCAATCACAGTCCGATGGTTTGGCCGCCTTTTTTGGGGGGCGCCATATCCACCGACTGCGATCGCCACCCGCACCATGACGCCCCTGACTTCCCTCAGCTTTACACTCACCTACAATATTGAGCCTTTTGGCCCTATTTGGGTTCGTGACAAAGCACGATTGTGCAGCTATCATGAGCTACAACCCCAGCGTATAATCGTCCGGTACAACGCAGTTGTTCAGCTCAGGCAGGAATGAGTAGCTCTGGAGTTATGGTGGCGTTCGGTTTTCCTCTGCTGCAGACCAAGCTGCAAAGACCGCGCATAATGCGCAACATCGTGCCCCGTCCACACCTGTGGGCTATACTGGACCGCGGCTTGGACAAACCCCTGACTCTCGTGTGTGCCGGAGCAGGCTTCGGCAAGTCGACGCTTGTCAGTTCATGGATAGAGCACACGGCGACGTGGAGCCCTACCGGTGTGCCCCAGCCGGCGGCGTGGCTCTCCCTCGATGCCGACGACAACGACCCTTTCCTGTTCTTTTCGTACCTGGTCGCCGCGCTGCAGACGGTCGTTGCCGGTGCCTGCGACGACACTATGTCACTGCTCCAATCGTTGCAACAGCCGCGGCGCGAGCTGCTGTTTACCACGCTTATCAATGAGATTGTCTTGCTGCCTTCACGCATCGTCCTTGTGCTGGACGATGATTCGGCCATTCACAGTGAAATCGTCTACGAGTTTTTGATTAAGCTCGTTCGCAGCGCGCCTCAGCAGCTGCACCTGGTGCTCATCACCCGGCGCAATCCGCCGCTACCCCTGCCACAGCTACGCGCTGCCGATGCGATTACAGAGATACGCAGCCAGAATTTGCGCTTCTCTCATGAAGAAACGGCACACTATCTCAGCAGGGCGCTGGCAACACCACTGAGCGCACTGCAGATGGCTGCCCTGGAACAACGTTCCGAAGGTTGGATCGCGGGCCTGAAACTGGCGGTGCTCTCGCTGCGCAACAACGCGAGTTCGGCCGCGGTTCAGCCGGCTGGCGTCGATGCCACCACTGACGAGTACCTGGCAGATGAAGTGCTGGCACAGCAGCCACCTGCCATTCAGTCGTTTCTGTTGAAGACTTCCATTACCGACCATTTCTGCGCCCCACTCTGTAAGGCCGTGCTGGTCGACGAGGAGCCCGGCTGGAATGCACTTGCCTGCATCAATTGGCTGGTGCGCTCCGATCTGTTTGTCGTCTCCCTTGCCAACGAACAGAACTGGTATCGCTATCACCACTTGCTTCTCGGTATGCTGCGCCGACGGTTAGCAGAACGTCTTTCTCCCGCCGAGGTAAGCCAGTTACACTGCAATGCGGCAGCCTGGTTTGCGGATCAAGGCCTAACGAATGAGGCCCTCCACCATGCCATGCTGGCCGGCGATCTCGAACTGGCAAGCCAAATCATGTGGTCGGCGCTGCCGCGCGTCCTCAATCAAGAAGACCGGCCGACCCTCGAACGCTGGCTGAGCCTGTTGCCTGAGAGCTTTAGTCACGACCGGTTGGAGCTGCTGCTTTTGAAAGCCTGGTCGCTGCAATTCCGTTGGCAGCTCGGCGCACAGGCCGGCGTCCTCCGGCAGATCGAGTCACTGCTTGATGATAGCAACGCCGCGATGGCTGCAGGCGATGCCGCCGGCCCCGGGCGCGACAGTCGTATGCAAGCGATAAGTGCCCAAATTGCCATTTTGCGCGGCCAGGAAGCGTTTCATGTCAACCGCGCTGAACAAGCCATTGCCATGCTGCAGGCAGCGCTGCAGCTCCTCCCAAAATCCAGCACCTACCTCCGCGGTGGGGCGATACTGTACCTGGGAGTGAGCATGCAGGCGAGCGGGCAGTACGCGGCCGCCGAACGCATGCTCCTGGAACACCATGAGCATTACGACGACAAACGGGACGGTTTCGCGCTGCGCGTCTGCCTGAGTCTGTGTTTCATCTATGTGGCCGAAGGCAGCCTCGAACAGGTGCGGCAAGTCGCTAACGACATGTTGAGCCAAGCCAAACCCCGAGGATTGGCAACGATGCAAAGCTGGGCGCACTATTTTCTCGGCTTGGTTCACTATCAGTGGAACGATCTGGAGGCCGCAGAAACTCACTTCACCGCGGTTCTCGGTCGCCGCTATGCGGCCAACATGGCTGTAGTCCGTAGCGGCATGCACCTGTTGGCCTTGGTCCACCAGGTGCGCGGGCATGACGAAAAAGCAGATCGTGTCCTCGACCTCCTTTACGAGCTCGACCTGGATCACCAGGGGCGCGAAGACGTTGCGACGCGGGCAATGCGAGCGAAGCTGCAACTCCTGCAAGGCGACTTGGCAGCTGCAGCGCGCTGGGCCGATGCGTATACCGCACCAGTTCCGGATCAACCAATTCTTTGGCCGGCCAATCCCTACATCATCAAGGCGCGCATACTGCTCACCGGGCGCAGTGAAGCCGACCTGGCGGCGGCGTGCGGAATGTTAAGTGAGTTGCATGAGATCGCCATACGCACGCATAATACACGCGCCGAGATCGAAATCCTGGCTATCCATGCGCTGGCAACAAACCTGCAAGGCCACTACGATCAAGCGCAAACGCTTTTGCGACGGGCAGTGAACCTGTCCCAGCCTGGCGGCTTTGTCCGCGTGTTTGTCGATCTAGGGCCACAAATGAAGGCGATGCTGGTGCGTCTTGCGCAACATGGCATACCCGTGCAGGCTCTTATCGCGGCGTTCCCGCACACTGCGCCCGTGCCTGCTATAAGCTATCCGCTCCCCGACCTAGTCGAATCCCTGACAGCACGCGAAGTCGACGTACTGGCCTTGCTGCGTGAGCCATTGAGTCCCAAGGAAATCGCACGCCAGCTAGACATCGCGCCTGCCACCGTGAAACGCCACACGATCAACATCTACAACAAGCTCGGCGTCAATAATCGCTGGGATGCAGTGGCACGCGCGGAAGAGCTGGGGCAACTTCGGCATGGCTAACACCATGCTTATTCTTCTACACTTGATCTTCTACACCCATTTGCACCCGTAGGGTGGTATCGCTCATGGTTTGACGCGCGTAAGCTCGAACTATGAACACCAAATCATCGACAAGGCACAACATCTTCGATAGTCCTTCCACTTACGAAATACGTGTTCAGGGTGTGCTGACGGCGGAGTGGTCGCCGCGCATGGAAGGGATGGCAATCGTCACGAGCGAGCGTGAAGATGGCACGCATGTGACAACCCTCACAGGAGATCTGGCTGATCAAGCGGCACTGGCGGGCGTACTCGACAGCCTCTATTCGCTGCGCTTGCCGGTTTTATCGGTAGCGCGTTCCGACGTAACTGGACCTGCAGTTCAAGGAGAGCAAAACGATGGCGACAACGGCACTGCCTAAAAAAGAGGCGAGAAAGTTTACGTTCCCAACCGCATTTACGATCCTGTTTATCCTGCTCATTCTGATTGCGCTCGCCACCTGGATCATCCCGGCCGGTGCCTATGAAGTGGACGCCGACGGTGCGCCCATTCCGGGCACCTATCAGCAGGTGCCGTCCAACCCGCAGAAACTGCTGGTCAGCGCGCTCATGGGCCCCATCAATGGAATGTACGGTATCGAGGACTCCTCCGGCAACGTCAACGTCTGGAACTCGGGCGAGCTGTTTGGCGCCATTGACGTTGCCCTCTTTGTGCTGATCATCGGCGGCTTCCTAGGTGTGACGATGAAGACCGGCGCCATCAACACCGGCATCAGCCTGGGTCGTGACCAAGCTCAAGGGCAAAGAGAAATGGATGTTCCCCGTCCTCATGACGATCTTCGCCATCGGCGGCACCTCCTATGGGATGGCGGAGGAGACGCTGGCCTTCTATGCCCTGATCATCACGGTCATGCTGGCCGCCGGCTACGATGGCCTAGCCGCCGCGGCCCTGATCCTGCTCGGCGCCGGCATCGGCGTGATCGGTTCGACGGTCAATCCGTTTGCCACGGGCATCGCGTCGGGCTTTGCCGATACGACCATCAGCGAAGGACTGATCGGGCGGATCGTCATTCTGGTCATTGGCACGGCACTTGGCATCTTCTTTGTCATGCGCTACGCCGAGAAGGTCAAGAAGGACCCATCGAAGTCGCTCATCTATTCGGAAAAAGCCGAGAACGAGAAGCAGTTCATGGCCGGCGGCGAGGCCGATTCGGAATTTGGCAAGTTCACCGGTCGCCACAAAGTCATTCTAGGCCTGTTTTTCCTGGCATTTGCCGTCATGGTCTATGGCGTGATCCCGTGGGCAGACCTGGGCATTCCCATTCCCACCTGGTGGTGGTGGTTCCCGGAAATGGCGGCGTGCTTCCTCTTCTTCGGCATCCTCATCGGCATCGTCGGCCGGCTGAAAGAGAAAGTGCTGGTCGATACCTTCGTCGACGGCGCCCGCGACATGCTGGGCGTGGCGCTGATTATCGGCGTCGCCCGCGGCATCACGGTCATTATGAACAACGGGCTGATCACCGACACGGTTTTGTACTGGGCCGAACAGGCAGTCTCCGGCCTTGGCGGCGTCGGCTTTATTCTGGTCACCTACCTGCTCTACCTGCCGCTGTCGTTCCTGATCCCATCCAGTTCGGGCCTGGCCACGGTTTCGATGCCGATCATGGCCCCGCTGTCGCAGTTCGCCGGCGTGCCCAGCTACCTGGTCGTCACCGCCTACCAGACGGCCAACGGCCTGGTCAACCTCGTCACCCCCACCTCGGCGGTGGTCATGGGCGGTCTGGCCATCGCTCGCGTCGGCTACGGCACCTGGTGGCGCTTCGTGTGGCCGCTGCTGTTGCTGCTGGCGGTGCTCAGCATGTTGGTGTTGGCAGTGGGCGTGTACGTTGGCTAGGCGCCAGGACACGGACGGCCCGGCCGTAACAAGCAAATTAATCTCGGTAAATCTTGAAAGAGGAAACAACCATGGCATTCAATCTACGCAATCGCAGTTTCGTCAAGGAACTCGACTTTACGCCGGAAGAACTCAAGTTTTTACTCAAGCTGTCCGCCGACCTCAAGGCCGCCAAGTACGGCGGTTTCGAGCAGCCGCGCCTCAAGGGTAAGAACATCGCCCTCATCTTCGAGAAGACCTCGACCCGCACGCGCTGTGCGTTTGAAGTGGCCGCTTATGACCAGGGCGCACATGTGACCTACCTGGGACCATCCGGCTCGCAGATCGGCCACAAGGAATCGATGAAAGATACCGCCCGCGTGCTGGGGCGCATGTACGACGGCATCGAATATCGCGGGTTTGGCCAGGAACTGGTCGAGATCCTGGCCCAGTATGCCGGCGTGCCGGTGTGGAACGGCCTGACCGACCAGTTCCATCCCACCCAGATGATCTGCGACATCCTGACCATGCAGGAACACAGCGACAAGCATCTTAACGAGATCGCCTACTGCTATCTCGGCGATGCACGCAACAACATGGGCAATTCGCTGATGGTCACGGGCTGCAAGCTGGGCATGGACGTGCGCCTGTGTGCGCCCAAGGCGCTGTGGCCCGAAGAGAGCCTGGTAGCGACCTGCCGCCAGATTGCCGCCGAGACGGGCGCCCGCCTCACCCTCACCGAGAGCGTGGACGAGGGTGTCAAGGGCGTGGACTACCTCTACACCGACGTGTGGGTCTCCATGGGCGAAGCCAAGGAAGTCTGGGACGAGCGCATCAAGCTGCTCAAGCCGTACCAGATCAACATGGACGTGGTCAACAAGACCGGCAACCCCAAGGTCAAATTCATGCACTGCCTGCCCGCGTTCCACAATCGTGACACCAAGGTCGGCGAAGAGATGTACCAGCACACTGGCATGGAAAGCCTGGAAGTGACCGAAGAAGTGTTCGAGTCCGAGCGCTCGATCGTCTTCGCCCAGGCCGAGAACCGCATGCATACCATCAAGGCCATCATGGTCGCCACGCTCGGTGACTAGAGAATAGGCCCATACGCCGGCGTGTCGCCGATGCTCGACACATTCGATTGTAGCCCACTGACTGGAGCGATGCAGAACTGCGTGGCTCCAGTCAGTCGCAAGTTGCCCGAGAAACTAGTGAAATGTTATGAAAGACGACACCGCTACCATTAGGCCGCCTTCTCTGCTGGACGCCTTGATCCCGCTCGTCTTTATGATCACCATGCTCATATGGTCGATCGTACTGTTTGGGATCGATGCCGCCACCGGCCCGCTGCAGGTAGCCCTGCTGATGAGCGCAGTCGTGGCCGCCGTGGTGGCGCACAAGAATGGCCATTCCTGGGAGCGGCTGGGCGAGGAGATCGTCAAGGGCATTTCGCTGGCCATGAGCGCCATCCTCATCTTGCTCATGGTCGGCGCCCTGATCGGCGTCTGGAACATGTCCGGGACGATTGCCACCGTCGTCTACTATGGCATCAAGTACATCAACCCATCCTGGTTCTACCTTGCAGCTGCGCTCCTGACCGGTCTTATCGGCATCGTGACCGGCAGTTCCTGGACGACGGCGGCCACGCTTGGGGTGGCATTTGTCGGCATCGCCAACGTGATCGGCGCATCTCCGGCCATAACGGCGGGAGCAGTCATCTCCGGCGCCTATTTCGGCGACAAGATGACCCCGCTCTCGGAAACGACCATTTTGACGCCCGCAGATCGTGGGCAGCAATGTCTACGCCCACATTCGCAGCATGTCCAAGGCCACCATACCCGCGTACCTGATCTCGCTGCTGTTGTTCTTCGTGATCGGCCAACGCAGCCAGATTACGCCACCGGGACTGACCCAACGGAGGTGTTGGCAGCGCTTGGGCAGCGTCTACAACATCACGCTGTGGAACTTGCTGCCCATCTTGGTCTTGCTGCTGCTCGGCATCCGCAGGTATCCGGCCTTTCTTTCCATCTTGATCGGCACCCTGACGGGCGCGCTGGTGGCGATCATCTTTCAGCAGCCGATCCTGATCGCTTTTGCCAACGACATGAGCTTGAGTGCGCCCTTTGCCGCCATCAAGAGCATCTGGGTGGCGATGGGCAATGGTTTCCTGCTCCAAAGCCCCTATCCCGAGATCAACCAACTCTTCTCGGGCGGCGGCATGAGCAGCATGCTCTCGACCGTCTGGCTGATCCTGGGCGCCATGTCGTTTGGCGCCATGATGGACTACGGCGGCTTCAACCAGCGGCTGATCACCCCCATCATTCAGCGGCTGAAGTCCGATGGCGCCACGATCGCGGCTGTGATGTTGACTTCGATCGGTTTCAACATCGTGGCCGGCGACCAGTACATCGCCATCGTGCTGCCGGCGCGCATGTTCATGCTGACCTTCCGCCAGCGCGGCCTGCATCCCGAAACGTTGGCCACGGCCGTGGAGAACTCGGGCACGGTGACCTCGCCGTTGATTCCCTGGAATTCCTGTGGCGCCTATATGTCGGCCACACTGGGCGTGTCGACCTTTGTCTATTTTCCATACTGTTTCTTCAACCTTCTGAACCCGATCTGGGGCTGATCTATGGCTTTGTCGGCATCAATGTCCAGCACCTGGCTTCGGAGGATCAGCCAGCAATCGAGGGGTTACACGCGGCGCCCTTGTGGATCAGATCAAGTAGCATGATTTCTGCAATATTCTTTTACACACGCGTATACAGTCAACTGATGCAGTGTTAACGTGATAATACCGTTCACTCGTAGAGGAGAGCAACCCTCGCCCGCAGAGTTGGAGATGTTCGCTTGCTGCGCACTTCGGCAAGTTTCTTATAGCCTCCTCATTTCGTTGCCTTGAAAAGTAGAAAACACGCTGACCCATATTGCGAATGCGTACGGTTTTAACGCGAGATCGTCGCCTTGCCCAATATTCTTATGTTCTAATTTATCCTCTCCTCTCATTCTTTCATCTATTTCACCGTTCAGCAGCTTACCAGTCTTAAATTATAACAGATATCCGAATTTATACAGTCGATAGATAACGTACAGCACCATTTGATTCTTCCTTCTGAGGCAATGCAGCAGGTAGCTCACATTATGGCCATGCCACATCGATTTGGCGTTCCTGCCATCGTGCTTGTCTATTTGCTGTCCTGCACTGATCTCACTCTGCTCTATCACCCATATCTCTTAGTCATGCTCTCACCGCTTTCGCAGGCATTCTCGTTGCCATCTTGTTGCTCTGTTGAGCGTCGCCCTCTCTTCTATTTGCTGCTTCCCTTTATCTCCTCCTTTTTCTTATCTATGTTTATTTTCACCCTTACATAGACTATCTCTATTCAAAGTTCTTCTATTCTTATCTTCCCGCCTTTTGTCACATTCCTGCCAGGTGCCGTCTTACCACTGGGATGATCGAGCTCTCTCAAGCAAATTCTCTCCAGCTCCTCTTGTCTCATGTATATCTCAACAACTCTCTTCTTCTTTTACATAGATATCTCCTCCTTTTTATATCTCTCAAGCTTACCCATCTTTTATATATCTGCAACCGAAGCTAGCACATTCCCCTGGTGATCTTCTGCAATAAGAACGTTGCTCTTCTTCCTTTACACGTTTATTCTCTCGTTTAGCGCCAATCTCTATTTGTTCTTTATGCTGCTCTTTTTGTACTTTTCTATGTTTATCCAATCCCTATTCTATCGTTTTCTTTTCCTTATTTTATCGCATTTCTCATCTTTACCATGATGACACTTAGTTCTTAGTTGATCGCACGCTCGCCGCGACGCACACCTTCATTAGTTTCTCATGCTGGCGTTCTGGTTTTTCGTGCCCGTCGCTCTCGTTCTGTTAAGCTTCACTAACATATTGTATACAGATTACCAAAACACCGTTGGCGTCTTTGGCGAGATGTTGTTTTTGATGGTAGCTATCTCCTTCTTCTTATTTTTGGCACCTTGACTATCTCTCCTTATAAATTTGGTACTACAACAACATATTATGGTGAACCGCACAAGAGAGCAACGTACGTGGTGCCGCTGGTAAATGTTCATAGGAGAATTATGCAATCAACCAAATTGATCGGAAGGAGCATCCGATGAGAATTGTCGTTGCACTAGGGGGCAATGCCCTGCTCAAGCGGGGCGAGCCCATGACACACGACGTACAGCGCGCCAACATCCGCGTGGCAGCGGAGGCGCTCAAACCTGTGGCCGAGCAGCACGAGTTAGTCCTGGCCCACGGCAACGGGCCGCAAGTTGGCCTGCTGGCCTTGCAGGCATCCGCCTACAAGGATGTCGAAGCCTACCCGCTCGACGTGCTGGGCGCACAGACCGAAGGCATGATCGGCTACATGATCGAGCAGGAGCTGGGCAACCTGCTCCCCTTCGATGTTCCTTTCGCCACGATCCTGAGCATGGTCGAGGTCGATCCGCAGGACCCCGCGTTCCAGAATCCGACCAAATTTGTCGGCCCTGTGTACGACGAAGCGGAAGCCAACCGGCTGAAGGCCGAGAAAGGGTGGGTCTTCAAGCTCGACGGGGCGAAATGGCGCCGCGTGGTGCCCTCGCCGCTGCCCAAGCGGATTTTCGAAATCCGGCCCATCAAGTGGCTGCTGGAAAAAGGCACCGTCGTGATCTGCGCCGGCGGCGGCGGCATCCCCACCATGTACGACCCCGACAAGCACCGCTGGCTGACCGGCATCGAAGCCGTCATCGACAAGGACCTGGCCAGCGAGCTGCTGGCGCGCGAGGTGGAAGCCGACCTGCTGGTCATCGCCACCGATGTGGACGGCATCTATCTCGACTGGGGCAAGCCGGAGCAGTGCAGACTGGGCTGGGTGACGCCCGAAGAACTGAAAAGCTACAACTTCCCGGCCGGTTCGATGGGGCCGAAGGTGGCAGCGGCCATCCAGTTTGTGGAGAAAACCGGCAAGCGCGCCGCGATCGGATCGCTGGCGGACATCGAGCAGATCGTAGCCGGGACTGCCGGCACGAATGTGGTGGCGGTCCTGCCCAAGTAGATGGGGCAACCGCGTGTGCCCCAAACGGAGCGAGGTTCAAATGCGCAATCACTGGTTACTGCTTACCCTGATCTTTCTGCTGCCGATCACGGCGGCATGCCGCCCTGTCGCCGCCCCTGCTGCCACAGCGACGCCCACCGTCGATCCCGCCATCTATAACCAGGTGCCGGACACGACGATCTATGAACCGGGCGAGTGCATGGCTGTGCTGGAGGCGCCGGCGCCCGCACATACCTCCAACACGCTGGGTGGCCAACCCAGCGGCGAGATCCCGGCCGGCAAGTACGAAGTGGGCGTCGCGGCCGACTACGGCAGCAGTCTCTGGTTCATGCTGAACGGTGTGGGCGAGACAAGCTGGATCAACAGCAGCAGCGTCGCGGCGCTGGAGGGTGTGTGCGCCACGGTCAAGCCGTAACTGCACCTTCTGAACGACAAAGGGCAGGTGATTATTCTGCTCAAACAACAGTAAAGGAGCTCTCTTATGCAACAGTTTGGTGTCTACTCTGAAGTTGGCAAGCTGCGCAAGGTCATCGTCCACCGTCCCGATCTCAGCCTCAAGCGGCTGACGCCTTCCAATCACGACGACCTGCTGTTCGACGACGTTCTGTGGGTGGAGCGCGCCCAGTGGGAGCACGACCAGTTCGTCGCCGCCATGCGGGCACGCGGCGTGGAGGTCTTCTACCTGCTGGACCTGCTCGGCGAAGCGCTGGCTGCGAGTGACGAGGGCCGGCGCAGGCTGATCCAGCTGGTTGCCTCCGAGTATACGGTCGGCTGGTCGCTGGTGGAAGAAGTGCGCGAACTGCTCTGGAATATGAAGCCGGCAGTGCTGGCCAAGCACCTGGTCGGCGGGTTGACTGTCGGCGAGATGGATACGGACTTCGAGCAGCTCAGAAAGGTTTCGCTCGGCGCCGCCGCGCTTGATGATCCGGGCTACTTTGTGCTGCCTCCCGTACCCAATTCACTGTTCACGCGCGACTCTTCGTGCTGGATTTTCAACGGCGTCTCGGTCAACCCGATGTACTGGCCGGCGCGGCGCAAGGAATCGCTTAACCTGCTGGCGATCTACTGCTACCACCCCATGTTCAAGGATGGGGGCTTCGAGTTCTGGTATCCGGAACGCGGCGACGACGGCCGCTTCATGGCCCAGGATTTCGGCGCCGCCTCGCTGGAGGGCGGCGACGTCATGCCCATCGGCAACGGCACGGTGCTGATCGGGATGAGCGAACGCAGCCAGGCGCGCATGATCGAGCAGGTCGCCAAGAACCTGTTCGCCAAGGGCGCCGCTGAGCAGGTCATCGCCGCCGTAATGACCAAGGATCGCGCGCACATGCACCTGGATACGGTCTTCACGTTCCTGGACCGCGATATCGTGACTGCCTTCCCCAAGGTCGTCAACGAGATTCGGCCCGTCAGCCTGCGGCCAGGCAAGAAGGAAGGCGACTTCCACGTTACCGTTGAGAAGGACTTCCTGTCTGCGGTGGCCGCTGCCTTGAAAGTGAAAAAGCTGACCGTGGTGGAGACCGGCGGCGACGAGTACCAGGCACAGCGTGAGCAGTGGGATGACGCCAACAACACGGTCGCCCTCGAACCGGGTGTCGTGGTATCCTACGAGCGCAATACCTACACAATCAGCAAGATGCGCGAGGCCGGCGTGGAAGTAATCCCGATCGCCGGCTTCGAGTTGGGCAAGGGTCGTGGCGGTGGTCACTGCATGACCTGCCCCATCCTGCGCGATCCTGTCTAGGTATAGCCGAGGCGGGTAAACAGTATCTTAGCGAGAATTTCATGACCGAACCCGCAATGCCTGAGAAACGCCCTACGCTGTTTACCCGCCTGTTCGGCGCGACCCGGTACGTGATGACGGTGGCCGTCCTGGCAGTATTCGTAGGTGCCACAGTTTTGCTTGTCGTCGGCATCATGGAGATGGGAAGTGCAGTGTTGCACGCCATCTTCACCGGTCAGGCGAGCGGAACCGAATCCGTTTCGCTGCGCGTGGCAGTGATTGAAGCCGTGGACGTGATTCTGGTGGCAACGGTGCTGTTCGTGATTGCCTTTGGCCTGTACCAGCTCTTTGTCGATCCAGCGCTGCGGTCTACGCTGCCTGCCTGGCTGCAGATAGCGGGCATCAGCAATCTGGAAGTGCGCGTGGCCGGCATGGTCATCACGGTGCTTGGCATCGTCGCCTTGACCCGGGCGCTCGAACCACATAGTGAGGCGTCGGGGTCAGGCATCGGCTTTGAAATTGCTGCCGTCATCGCCGCCATCAGTCTGTTTCTGTTTCAGGAGAGCAAACATCATCCCCCAGGCGCAGGACCGGAAGAGTAACCGCCAACGGCTCGCAGTCGGTAGTTGATGCGAATTCAGTCGCCAGCCTGTTTCAAACAAGGAGATGCAACGATGGGTAAGAAGAAAGAAAAGAAGGACAAGAAGGGCCAGGCTGAGGCGCAGGCCGGCACCGCCGTCGCGACGAACGGGTCTGTGCCCAAGGCGGCCGCGGAACCCAAGGCCAAGCTGAGCCGCAAGGAGTTCGAGAGCGAGCTGGAGAAGCTCCAGGTGGAGCTGGTCAAGCTGCAGGAGTGGGTCAAGGTCAGCGGCGCCAAGGTCTGCGTGCTGTTCGAGGGCCGCGACGCGGCCGGCAAGGGCGGCATCATCAAGCGCCTCACCGAGCGCACCAGCCCGCGCGTCTTCCGCGTGGTGGCGCTGCAGTCGCCGACCGAGCGCGAGAAGTCACAGATGTACTTCCAGCGCTACATGCCGCACCTGCCGGCGGCGGGCGAAGTCGTGCTCTTTGACCGCAGCTGGTACAACCGGGCGGGCGTCGAGCGCGTGATGGGTTACGCCACCGAGGAACAGGTCGAGTACTTCCTGAAGTATGCGCCGCTGGTCGAACAGGCCATCATCCACTCCGGCGTCATCCTGGTCAAGTACTGGCTGGAAGAGACGATGGAAGACCAGACCGAGCGCTTCACCGAACGCATCGAGGACTACCGCAAGATCTGGAAGCTGAGCCCCATGGACCTGGAAAGCCACCGCCGCTGGTATGACTACTCGCGGGCGCGCGATGCCATGTTTGCGGCCACCGACACGCCCGAATCGCCCTGGTATGTCGTGGATTCGCACGACCAGCGCCGCGGGCGGCTCAACTGCATCGCCCACCTCTTGAGCCTGGTGCCCTACCAAGAGGTGCCGCACGAGAAGGTGAAGCTGCCCAAGCGCCAGCCCAAGGGCGACTACGTGGAGCCCGACTATCCATTCCGCCGGATTCCTGAGAAATACTGAAAGTAAGGGAGCGACGCACCATGGCAGAAGCAATGCCAACCCCAACCACAGAACAATCGAAATGGTATGCCCTGGCGCCGGACGCCGTGGCGGCGCAGCTGAAGGTCGACCCGGCCAAGGGGTTGAGCGCGGCCGAAGCGCAGCAGCGCCTGCAGCAGTACGGCCCCAACGTGCTGGCCGCCAAGAAGAAGGAAACCGGGCTGCAGGCTTTCCTGCGCCAGTACAAGGACTTCATGCAGATCATCCTGCTGGGCGCGGCCGTGCTCAGCCTGGTGGTCACGCGCGACGTGCGCACGTCGCTCATGCTGGTGGTGCTGACGGTCTTCAACGCCGTGCTGGGCATGCGCGGCGAGTCCAAGGCCGAAGCCAGCCTGGCCGCGCTCGAGAAGATGATGAAGAACATCGCCCGTGTGCGCCGCGACGGCCAGGCCATCGAGATCGAGGCCGAGCAGCTGGTGCCGGGCGACATCGTGCTGATGGAGGCGGGCAACCGCGTGCCGGCCGACGGCCGCCTCTTCGTCACCGCCACCCTCGAGATCGAGGAGGCCGCCCTCACCGGCGAGAGCGTGGCCACGCCCAAGGACACCGACACCATCGCCAAGCCCGAGGTGCCGCTCGGCGACCGCATCAACATGGCCTTCATGAACACGGCCGTGACGCGCGGGCGCGGCGAGATGATCGTCACCACCACCGGCATGGGCACCGAGATGGGCCACATCGCCGACCTGCTCAACAAGACCGAGGCCGACAAGACCCCGCTGCAGAAGCAGCTCGACCGCCTGACCATCATCATCGCCAGCCTGGCCGGCCTCGCCTTTGTCCTGATGGTCATCATGGGGCTGCGCAACGGCGACTCCTTCCAGACCATCTTCATCGCCGGCATTGCCCTGGCGATTTCGGCCATCCCCACCGGCCTGCCCGCGGTCGTGACCACCATGTACTCCATGGGCACACGCCAGCTGGCCGCCCTGGGCGCCATCGTCAAGCGGCTGCCCTCGGTCGAGACGCTGGGCTCGGTCTCGGCCATCTGCTCGGACAAGACCGGCACGCTCACGCTCAACAAGATGACGGCGCGCGAGTTCACCGTCCCCGGCCAGAACCGCTACAAGGTGACCGGCGAAGGCTACAGCACCAAGGGCGAGCTGCTGCATGCCGGCGGCGCCAAGATCGACCTCGACGCCGTCCTGCTGCCGATGGCGCTGTGCGCCGACGCCCGCCTCGACGGCGAGGCACTGATCGGCGACCCCACCGAGGGTGCGCTGATCGTGCTGGCGGAAAAGGGCGGCATCAGCGTCGAAGGTGCCCGCCAGATGTACCCGCGCGTGGCCGAGGTGCCCTTCGACTCCGACTACAAGTTCATGGCCACCTTCCACAACATGACGGACGAGCAGGGCAAGGCCGTCGTGCGCGCCTTTGTCAAGGGTGCGCCCGACGTGCTCATCGCGCGCAGCAGCTCCTACTGGCTGCCGGGCGGCGAGGTGAAGCTGGGCACGCAGGACAAGGGTGCGTTGGCGCTCCAGGAAAACGAGCGCATGGCGCAAGGCCGGCGAACGCGTGATGGTCGTGGCCCGCCGCGACTTCGACCCGGCCACCTTCGACCCCAAGGCCAAGCTGATCGACCTGATGCAGGACCTCACCCTCCTGGCCATGGTCGGCATCGTCGACCCGCCGCGTGCCGAGGCCAAGGACGCCATCGCCAAGTGCCACAGCGCCGGCATCCAGGTGCGCATGATCACCGGCGACCATGCCGTGACCGCCGCCGCCATCGGCCACGAGCTGGGCATCGAGGGCAAGGCGCTCACCGGCGCGCAGTTCAAGGCCATGAGCGACGAGCAGCTGATGCAGGAGCTGCCGGAGATCGGCGTGGTGGCCCGTGTGGCGCCCGAGGACAAGATCCGCCTGGTGGACCTGCTGCAGCGCCAGCAGAACATCGTCGCCATGACCGGCGACGGCGTCAACGATGCGCCGGCGCTCAAGAAGGCCGACATCGGCGTGGCCATGGGCATCACCGGCACCGAGGTCTCCAAGGGCGCGGCCGTGATGATCCTGACCGACGACAACTTCGCCACCATCGTCAAGGCGGTCGAGTATGGGCGGGCGATCTACGACAACCTGTCCAACTTCATCCGCTTCCAGATGACGGCGTTGGTCGCCTTCATCGCCTCCTATCTCGGCGCCGCCTTCTTCGTCATCGCCGGCGGCGTGCCGTTCACGCCGGCCGTGGTCCTGTGGATCAACTTCCTGGTCCAGGTGCCCGTCGCCATCGCCCTCGGCTTCGACAAGCCGCAAGCCGGGGCTGATGGCACGCAAGCCGCGGCCGCTCAGCCAGCCCGTCCTCACCCGTTCGCAGTGGGTGCGCATCACCTTCCTCGGGCTGCTCATGGCCATTGCCACCTTGTTCTTGGAAGCCTACTTTGAGCCGGCCGGCGCCGCCGTATTGACGACGATGGGTTTCGTCGCCTTTGCGCTCTTCAACGTCGTCATTGCCCTCAGCTGCCGCAGCGAAATCCACAGCGCCTTCAACCGCGACATCCTCAGCGACCGCCGCCAGTTGCTGCTCTACGGTCTGGCCTTGCTGTTGACCTTCCTGCCAACCGAGTTGGGCTTCACCCAGCGCAGCTTGGGCTTGACCTCCCTGACGTTTGATCAGTGGCTGCTCTGCATCGTACTTGCTTTCGCACTGCTGCTCGTCGACGAGGTCGTCAAGTTCTTCCTGCGCAGTCGTCGCTCGCAGCCGCCACCGCGGCGAAAACCTCCAACTTTGGCTCCGGCTGCTAATCTCTAGGAACCTGTTGGGCATGTCAGCAAGGAAGCCGGCTTGGCAACGCCAGTCCTGCCAGCACCGACCATCGCCGGGGAATTGACTGCCCTCAGCTTTATATGAGGACAGGAAAGAAAACCATGATCGGCGAACAACAAAGGCTTGAGCAAGCGCGCACCAATGAGCAGCCATGGAAGAAGTGGGGGCCCTACCTGAGCGAGCGGCAGTGGGGCACCGTGCGCGAGGACTATAGCCAGGACGGCAACGCCTGGGACTACTTCACCCACGATCAGGCACGCTCACGCGCCTATCGCTGGGGGGAAGACGGCTTGGCCGGCATCTCCGATGACCACCAGGTGCTCTGCTTCGCATTGGCCCTGTGGAACGGGCGCGACCCGATTCTAAAAGAGCGGCTGTATGGACTGACCAACAGTGAGGGCAACCATGGGGAAGACGTCAAGGAGTATTATTTCTACCTCGACAGCACCCCCACGCACTCGTACATGAAGTACCTTTACAAATATCCGAACGCCCCCTTCCCCTATGCCGACCTCGTGCAGACAAATCGCCACCGCAGCCGCCAGGAGCCGGAGTACGAGTTGCTGGACACCGGCATCTTTGACGACGACCGCTATTTCGACGTCTTCGTCGAATATGCCAAGGCTGGCCCCGAAGATGTGCTGATCAAGTTCAGCGTCAGCAACCGCGGCCCCGAGCCGGCCTCGCTGCATCTGCTGCCGACACTCTGGTTCCGCAATACCTGGTCCTGGGCAGGCGGCGGCGCCAAGCCCGTGCTGCAGCAAATGGATCACCCGTCAGATCATCCTGCTAGCGTCGTCCATGCCCATCACACCGACCCGCTTTTTCAAGAGTCTGCTCCCTGACTACTACCTGTATTGCCAAGGCAATGTGCCGCTGCTCTTCACCGAGAACGAAACCAACAATGAGCGGCTCTTTGCCGCACCCAATGCTTCCCCATTATGTCAAAGACGGCATAAATAACTCGTCGTGCATGGACATTCCCACGCCGTAAATCCTGCAAAAACCGGGACCAAGGTAGCTTCCGACTATTTCCTGGAGATCGGCGCAGGCCAGACACAAACGGTACAGCTGCGGCTGAGCCGAACCGGACCGGACAGGATCGGGGATCCTTTTGCAGAGTTCGACTCAGTATTCGCAGAGCGCCTGCGCGAGACCGACGAGTTCTACCGCGACATCACACCTGCCGCCGTCCAAGCCGATCCCGACCGTGCCCAGGTGATGCGGCAGGCGTTGGCAGGCATGCTGTGGACCAAGCAGTATTTCTACTACGACCTCACGACGTGGCTCAAGGAGCACAACGTCGGACCGGATGCAAGCCCGGCGCTGCGCAAGCAAATGCGCAACGGCGAGTGGTTCCATATGTACAACGACGACATCATCTCGATGCCGGATAAGTGGGAGTACCCGTGGTATGCAGCGTGGGATCTTGCCTTCCATACACTGGCGCTGGCGACGGTCGATCCGGACTTTGCCAAGTCGCAGCTCGACCTCATGCTGCGCAACGACTATCTCCATCCGAACGGGCAGATGCCGGCCTATGAGTGGAACTTTGGCGACGTCAACCCGCCCGTGCACGCTTACGCCACGATGCAGATCTACCTGCGCGACAAGGAACGCAAGCACGGCAAAGGTGACGTCGAATTCCTCAAGTACGCCTTTGCCAAGCTCCTGGCCAATTTCACCTGGTGGATCAACCGCAAGGATCGCTTCGGCAACAACGTTTTCGAGGGCGGCTTCCTGGGGCTCGACAACATCGGGGTCTTTGATCGCAGCGCGCCGCTGCCCACCGGGGGCAGCCTCGAGCAGGCCGACGGTACGGCCTGGATGGTTTTCTTCAGCCAGCAGATGCTGCGCATTGCCGTAGAACTGGCGCTGCACGATTCGCTGTATGAGGAATTCGTCAGCAAATTTTTTGAGCACACGATGTGGATTTCCGGGGCCATGGATCGGGTCGGGGATAACCAGGACGAAATGTGGGACGAGGCGGACGGCTTTTTCTATGACGTGCTGCGGCTGCCCAACGGCGATGCGCTGCGTCTCAAAGTGCGCTCGATGGTCGGCTTGCTGCCACTGGCGGCCGTCGCCATCTTTGAGGAGGACATCCTTGCTCGCCTGCCTACATTTCGCAAGCATGCGCGCTGAATTCCTGGCTCGTCACCCCGAGTTGACGGCGAACCTTCATATGCCCTCGACGCCTGGCTTAGGCGACAGGCGCTTGCTGGCCATCTTGGACGAGACAAAGCTGCGTCGCATCCTTGAACGCATGCTCGACGAAGACGAATTTTATGGCCCGCATGGGATTCGGTCGCTTTCGCGTGTACATCTTGCCCAACCCTTTGTCTTTCAATATGCGGGCCAGGAGTTCCGCGTTTCCTATCTTCCGGGCGATTCGGACAGCGGCATGTTTGGTGGGAATTCCAACTGGCGTGGGCCGGTCTGGATGCCGGTCAACTTAATGCTGAACGTGGCGCTCCTGCGCCTCGCTGCCTACTACGGCGACTCATTCAAGATCGAGTGCCCGACCGGCTCCGGGCGCTACCTCAACCTATTCCAAGTGGCGCACGATCTCTCCGAACGGCTGATCGGCACGTTTACCCGCGACGCCGCCGGCCGCCGGCCGGTCTATGGCGGCACGCAGAAATTCCAGACCGACCCGCACTGGCGCGACCACGTCTTGTTCTACGAATACTTTCATGGGGACAACGGCGCCGGCATCGGCGCCAGCCACCAGACCGGTTGGACCGGTTGCATCGCCTCCATCATCCAGGTCAATGGCGCGCTTACTGAAGATATGCTGTCCGTGCGAGGCCTGGAGACCGTAGCGAGCGTACTTGGAGCCAGTGGCCAGGCAGTCAACAGAGCTCAGGGCAATACTTAGGACAACACCTGGAGAGGGATCGCCATGTCCGCCCAACTAGCGCCCGGCACCGCCTATCCACTTGGTGCGACGCCGCTCGACGGCGGCGTCGATTTTTGCCAGGACAACGAAATCAGCTGGTTTGATTGGTCGCTGCCCGAAAAACACGGCGATATCTTCCGCTTCGTCAAGCACCTGATTGCTGCGCGTCTTGGCTATGGTCTGGGCCGCGCCGACGCCGATACGCTGCTCGCACTGCTGGAAAAGGTGCAGATCGAGTTTGGTGGCATTACACCGGGCCGCCTCGACGCAGGTCCGACGTCGCATGCGTTGGCGGCGTCCCGCAGGTCAGCTTCCGGCGCTGAGCATTTCTATCTCATCGTCAACGCCTACTGGGAGCCTCTGACCTTTACGCTGCCCTCGCCGCCAGCCACAGCGCCTCAGGGCTGGCGACTCTGGCTTGACACAAATCGGCTCGCGCCTGACGACATCCATGGGCGGGACGACATGCCCGCCGTTGATGAAAATAGCTATCTGGCTGCCCCGCGTTCGATCGTCGTGCTAGTTGCACAGCAGCAAAGCCGAGACGCCACCACACTGTGAAGCACTTGCACACACGCAAGACAAACTGGAGCGCTTCCGCAATCCATTCGCCAGTTTAGTCAGAACAGTTTTAGAACTACCCCAGAACTACCCCAAAACCCCGCACTGTTTGGTAGCTAAGATCGCGCGCCTTTGTGTTATGCTTCGACAGCCTTGCTTACTGCAGCGATGCAGCTGCGTCAGAGTTGACCAAGAGTTCTTCCGCCGGGATGTACCTATCGAACACGTGAAGTATTTCAGGAGGAGCTATGTCCGCCACTACGGTCACATTCAAGCTCACGAGCACGCAGAAGAAGTATCTCGAACAGCAGTTGGATCGAGTCTCCCGCTCCTTTGCGATCTTGATCCCGTATATCGAAGTCCCGCTCCGGCACTATCTGGCAACCGCCTATCTACTGTGTCGGGTGGTAGACAACATCGAGGATTGTACGCAGACCCATGCCTGGAAACAGGAGCGTTTTGCAGAGTTCTTGGACCTTTTGCGCGAGCCGCAACGCGCGGCAGCACAGCTTTCGGCCTGGGACAGATGGATGTGGCCCGGCCTGAGCGAGGACGAACGACAGTTGATGGGCGTGCGACATGGTCTGACGCTCTGGCAGGTCTACGCCATGATTCCCGCTGGCGCGCAGAGCGTCGTCCGCCGCTGGACGAGCGAGATGGCAAAAGGGATGAGCCAACTGGGCGATCCCGACCTGCAGCCTTTCTTTGTCAGGCGCCAGCAGATCGACGTGCTCCGCTCGGAAGCGGATTACAACACGTACTGCTACTATGTGGCCGGCACGGTCGGACAACTTGCTTCCGAGCTTGTCGAACAACAGTACGCACTGGCGCCACATGTGGCCAGTGCACTCCAGAAACATGCGGACAGCTGTGGTCGCAGCCTGCAGAAGACCAACATCATCAAGGATTTTGTCGAAGACCTGAACCGCGGGGTCTGCTATCTGCCGGATACCTGGCTGAGCAGCGCAGCGTATTCGCCGCTCGAGCTGCGTGGCGCCGAACGAGAATGGAAGGCTATGGTCTTAGCCGACGCGCTGGGCGAACTGCGCGACGCAAAGAACTATGTCCTCGCACTCCCCCGCACTGCCGCGGGCTATCGCCGCGCCTCGTTATTGTGTCTTCTGCCGGCCTACCACACCATGCTATCTGCCAGCCAACACCAAGAGACCCTGTTCACATCCGGCCATCAGATCAAGATCTCGCGCACGACGATGGCCCAGTGCATTAGCGACTCACAGAAGTTGATGCTCGACGACGATTCAATCCAGCAGTATTGCGCACAGATCGAAGAGTCAGTCTATGCACGGGTCGGTCGACCGGTCACAGCGCTGGCGTCATGATTATGGCCCGGTCTTGATCGGCAGCGCTGGCCTGCGGATGGCAAGCCAGCGCTTGAATCGCAAAACGGCCGGTATCAGTTTGGAAACCACCCTGCCCCAGTTTTGGAACACTTGGCCGACTGCGGCGGTTGGTTGCAGTAGAGCTGCATGGTCTGCGTCGAATCAGGCGTGCAGACCCCCCACACGACGATGTTCGGCTCGGTTTCGATCGAACCTGAGTTCGGCGCGTCCCATGCGCCGTTCGACACGTAACACTGTGACTGGTGCAGGTTTTGCTCGATACAAGACGTATAATCGCCGTAGACCGTCGTTACGGTCGTGGCCTGCGTCGGGCACGTACACGACCAGTCTGGGTCGCAGGCGGCCGGCGTTGCGGCCGGCGTTGCGATCGGCTGCGATGGGTAGACCGGCGGCGGGGGGGGATAAGTCGTCCCGCCACTGCCATACGCCCAGGTCAGGTAGACATAGGCCGTACCTGTATATTGCCGATATTGCACGACAAGCGAGTGCGTGCCTTCCGCCAGCGCTACCCCCACCACCACGGGCTTGCCGGACATCCCCGCACCGATGGTATTGATGTACGTGATGCCGTCGATTTGCAGCGAGACCTCGTCGTCGGCTAGCGCGTTGAAGGTGTAAGTACCCGCATAAAAGAAGGCGCTCGACGTCATGGTAGCCGTCCAATTCTCGGCCGGCATGCCGGGCCCAGGCGGGACGGTCCCCCAGTTAAAGTCGATGTAGGGGCTGTAGTATACCAAGGAGGGTGAACCTTCCCAGTTGGGATTGCTGTAGAACTGCAAGGTCCAGGTATTGCCGTTCTGGGCCTGGCTGCTTTGTGGCAGGGCCACCGTCAGCACCAAGGCCAGAGCCAGGGCCAGTGCCACCGTCGACAAGAGAATGGTACGTTTCGTACTCATGTGTGTCATTTCCTTGTTAGGGTTGCTCCAAAACCTGGGGTTGAGCGTCGCCGCCGGCAGTCACCGTCAACGTGCCGGTCACAGGTTGGGACGCATCGATACGCCCAACCCAGACGAGATAGTCCCCGGCTGGGGGCTCACTGACGGCAATGCTTGGATTCAGATTGGCGGGATCCTGGCCGTCGTCGGCACAGAAAAGAGCGTCGTCCGGTCCATGAACGAGCAAGGCCGTGTCGGCGTCGCCCTCGAAGAAAATACTCACGGCATTAGGCGCATCGTCCAGGTGAAACGCTAGGTCTGGTTTAAGGCTGATCAGACCATTACACAACTGGTCGCCACTTGTCAGTTCGATGGCCGGAAGCACACCGTCCGCAGTCACGGTGCTGGTCAGCGGCGTGCCATCCGCCGCCAGCGGCAATGCTTTGGCCTGCGCCCGCGCCTCGGCCAGACGCCGGACCGCCCCTGCCACGCGATCACGCGTAGGCAGCAGCGCCGGTAACGCCGGACGCCGGATCAAGTTGCCCAATGCAAATGTCCCTAGATCGACGGCAGGGCGCTGCGTAAATACAAGCACGCCCGGAATGAGATCATTCTCCTTCCGGCTGCCGACCCATATGTTGTACCGCCCCTTGGCCGGCGCATCGATGTACACCGACGGATCGAGTAACTGCCTGTTTGTATTGTCGTTACACAAGAAGCCGCCGTCAGGCGTCTGGACGACAAGTACCGGATCGCCGTCGCTGTAGAAAAAGGTGCGCAGCAGGTCACCTTCACCCTGGTAATCGAATGCGACCGAGGGGATGGTGGGTACATAGCCGGTGCACGCCTTGTCCAGTATGCCGGCGTCAACGCGGCCGCCCCCCTGCAGACTGACAAAGAACGGATCGAGTGTGAATCCAGGTGGGGGGCTGATGGATACAAGTGCAGCCGGCGCACTGCTCGCCGATGACGAACTGCTATCTTGCGCAAGCGCAGCGGATGCCAGAAGGACAGTCGCAACGATCGCACAGGATGCGATCAGCGCTCTCCTTGGCAAGAGGTGAAATATTCTCATGAACTACTCCTTACATGAATAATGATTGCCGGGGTGATCCCCGTCCAGTGTAGCAAGTAAGCTCACCTGATACACCATCCCAACTGGCGTAGTTTTGCGCCAATTATGGGGTAGTACGCACTTCTCTATTCTGCCTGACTGCATCTAGACGCGCTTTCGCTCGAGTTGGTGCCCCGTATACCCTATTGTTAGTACAAAAACAACCTGTTTTGTCGATCCAAAGTAAGACCTTGGCGTCTATAATCTGCACTATATTCCAGTTGATGCTCGGGCTGATGGCCGCTCGCGTGGCCCGGCAACGTCAAGAGTCGTGAGAGACCCGGTTGAACCGCAAGTATCGGGATACACTGTGGGATTGGAGAACGTGCAGTGACTTGGATCGCTTGGGATGGAAGCACAGCCCCGACTGAGATTGCTGGGTCAACTCCGGAGCGCCGGCGCGTTGTACCTGAGACGTGCAATAGATGCAAGGCGCCGTGGACAGGCGCCGAATATGCGCGCGACGTCCTGGCTGCATTGAACTCCACCGACAGCTTTGCTGCCGTTCTCAACGTGGTGGCGACACAGGCGATGGAGTTATTGGCCCCAACTGCCGTCATCATCGGCAAAACAGAACCGGCGACCCAGACGTTGCTGGTTCAGGCGGCGCAGGGTTCATACGCGGATGCCTGCATTGACGACTTGCTGCTGCTGAGCGCGGAAGCCCTCAGCCGCGCCTTAGCGGCACGCAGCCAGATCTTGTTCACAGATGGTGACGACACGAACGTCGCCGGCCGGCTGGCGTCGCTTTCAGACGACCTGCACGTGCTGTTGGCCATTCCCATCGAGGACCAGGATTGCGCGCCGCAAGGCGGGATGTTCTTGTACTTTCCCTATTGGCGGCGGCTGGCTGCCGCGGAATTGGAATTGGCAGTGCTGCTTGGGTCGCAGGTGACGCTGGCGCTCGCCAACACCCACCAAAAGGCCAGGACCGAAGAGGCAGCGCTCATGAGCGAGCGCAATCGCATTGCGCGTGAGCTGCACGACTCAGTCACCCACGCCCTGTTCGCTATCAGCTTGATCTCCGAGACGCTTCCCAAGGCCTGGCAATCACACCCCGAAGCAGCGCTGCAGTCTGTGGCAAAACTGCATCCGCTGGCGCAGGGCGCGCTGGCCGAAATGCGTGCCCTGCTGCTGGAGCTGCGTGCGGACGAAGGGATCGACCGCAACCTCGGTGACTTGTTGCGCCAATTAGCTGATCGCACATATGCCTTCTATGATCTGCCGGTAACCATGACGGTGGTAGGCGACTGTCCACTGCCCAAGAACGTGCAGGCTGCCATGTATCGCGTCGCACAAGAGGCGATCAACAACGCGTATAAGCACGCCAAGGCCAGCCGGGTGGCGATCCAGCTTCACTGCCGTCCGGGTGGCGGACTCACCTTGCGCATCAGCGATGACGGTATTGGGATGGATCCTGGCATAACTAGTTCGCACCAATTGGGCCTGCGCATCATGCGTGAACGGGCACAGGAGATCGACGCTGCGCTCACAATCGCCAGTGAGCCTGGAGTCGGAACACGAATCGTGGCTGTATGGCAGGCCGATTGAGGGGTTGAGCTATGGAAGCGGGGCAATCCATCAGCTTGGTAATCGTCGACGATCACGAACTGTTGCGCGGCGGCATCCGCTTCGCACTGCTGTCAGCCCCCGACATCGAGGTTGTAGGTGAGGCGCACCACGGCGAAGATGCATTGCGCGTCTGCCTTGAAACCCAGCCGGATGTTGTACTGATGGACATGCGTCTCTTAGGTGACATGGACGGCGTCGCCGCTACTCACACCATTCGTACCCTCTGTCCCAAGACACAGGTAATAGGCCTGAGTGGCTACACAGACGCCAACTTGATCCGGCGCGCGATCGAGGCCGGCGCCATCGGCTATATTGCCAAGGGCGCTTCTGCTGCTTCACTTGTCGACGCAATTCGCAATGCGGCTGACGGGAGGCCCACGCTTAGCAACGAGTCGTTGGCGGCGTTAGTTCAGCCCCCTACTGAACCCCAATCACCGCTTAGCGCCAGCTTGACCGCGCGCGAACAGGAAGTGTTGTACCTGTTGGTGCAGGGCAAAACAAACGCCCAAATAGCTGAGACATTAGTCGTAAGCGTAGCGGCTGTCAAGTATCATGTGGGCAACATCCTCTCCAAGTTGGGCCTTGCCAATCGCACAGAAGTGGCCGCGTTCGCCCGCGAACACGGTCTTGCACCCAATCCCCGCCACCAAGACAAGCAATAGCTGCACTCCCACTTAGCCGATCGGCTAGGGAATGGTTAGTCCTCCGGTTAACCACCGGCTAGTCCCAGCCTAGCCGCAAAGACTCTCCTTTGGTTCAGTGCGCACGAGCGCGATCCGGCGTATCATGCTCCGTATTACTCGATAGAGTTATCAGATACAGTTGGAGGTACAGGCATGGAGGGAGTACTCGTGCTGTTGCTTGGCGCCTTGGCGGTAGCCGCTTCGCCGTTGGTGCCGGCTGTCCGACCTGTGGCGAAGGCTGCAGTAAAAGGTGGATTGGCCCTAGGTGGTGCCGCCGCGACAGCCGCTGCGGCGACGGGCCAGCAATGGGCACACCTGACGGGAAAAGCGGAAACCGCGACGGCGGAAGTAAATCTGCCCGGGATCGAGGTCGCAGGCACAGCAGTAGTCGCAGAGCCGCAGACGGTCACACGCGAAATCGCCTCGGCGGAGGCCGCGACCGCTATCACAGCATCGCCGCTGGCTGAGGCTGCACTAGCGGAGGCGGCGACCGAACTTGCAGAGACGCCGACCGAACTTGCAGAGGCAGAAATCCAAGAACCAGAGGCGGCAGCCGAAACCGCGCAGGAGCCTGTAGAGGCTATGACGGATGCATTGCCTTACACGATGACCCAGCCAGAGGCCGCGATTTCTGGCGACGATCTCACCAGGGTGTCCGGTATCGGGCCCAAGACCGTTGCGGTCCTGGCAGCGGCCGGCATTACAACCTATGCACAGCTGGCAGCCGCGACCGAGGCGGGATTGCGTGAGATCCTGGAAAGCGCCGGTCCCCGCTATCGGCTGCTCGACCCGACCACCTGGCCTGATCAAGCAGGCCGGCTGTTAGCTGAATCAGCCCAGTAACCATAGGAGTACAAAGATGGAAGTTCTAGCAATTGTGATTGGTCTTGGCGCTGTTGCAGTGTCCCCCTTCGTCCCTGGCCTGCGCCCGGCCGCTAAGACGGTCATCGCTGGTGGCCTCGCCGTCGCCGCCACCGCCGCCACGGCGGTCGCCGTGGCCGGCGAACAGTGGAAGGACCTTGTCGCCGAGGCGCAGGCCGAGCGCGATGCCGTCGCCGAAGCAAAGGCCAACATGGTGGAAACGATCACCATTCCCAAGCCCTAGTTTGACCGAGTTTGACTGCAGTCTGAGAGGAATGACACATGGAAGTTGTAGCGATCGCCGTCGGCCTTGGCCTTGTGGCCGTTTCGCCATTTGTACCCGGTTTGCGCCCCGTGGCCAAGTCGCTCGTGGCCGGCGGTCTGGCCGTCGCCGCCACGGCCAAGACGGCCGCAACGGTTGCCGGCGAACAGTGGATGGACCTGGTTGCCGAAGCGAAGGCCGAACGCAGTGCCGAGGAACAGGCAAAAGCCGCCGTGGCAGAAACGATTACGATCCCGTTCCCGGACAAGAACCCGTAGACAAATCGCAATAGACAAGAAGCAATCCTTATGAACGCCACTTGCCAGGTCACACAGCGTACGTCCAACCGCATTTGTCTTTCCGTGCCCGGTGCTGCAGCGCAGCCGGACACAAGCCAGTATTTGGCCCAGGTCGTGCTTCGGTTGCCGGGCGTCGCCGGTGTGGAAATCTGGCCGGCAAGCGAAAGCCTGGTCATCCTGCACAACGGCGGGCGGCCTACAGGCGATGCAATTTTGGACGCGCTGCGCGGCCAGCAACCTCCGCCTGAAGATGTCCCCACTGGGGCAGACGCAGGACGGCTCTCTGGCACAGTCGAACAGCTGCCGTACGCACGCTACGAGGTTCTCCATGCCATGCGCGGCCGCGTACGGCTGCACGTCCCGGTCTTACGGACCGAGCAGGCACTTGCAGGCGCCCTGTCGTGCTACCTCAGTCAGCAACCGGGCATCAAGACTGTGCGCCTGAATCGCCTGGCGGCAAACGTTGTCGTCGCCTTCGATCCTACCGTCTTGGATGCCCCGGCGATCGTTGCTATGGCGGCCGCCTACAATCCCACACCAGCAGAAATCGAACACTGGCGCACCTTCCAAAACGCGTCTGCTCCCGACATGGGGCAGCGTCGCAGCAGGCAGAAGATCGAGCTGGCACTGACGCTTGCTGCGCTGGCGCTGCCCATATTTTTTGGCGCAGCGGCAGCTCTGCTTGCCTACGCCCTGCTCTGGGGCAGCATCGCTTCCATCCTGGAGCGAACATTCCGCTGGGTATTCAAGGACAGACGCGCGACGCTGGATGCGCTGGCCGCAGTTGCTATGGGGATGCTTGTCCTCAGCGGCCTGCTCTGGCAGGCCGCGCTGATCCCTGCTGCGTTCGTGGGCATCGCCTGGCTTCGCAGCCGGGTCCCGGCGCAGCCGGGTAAGCAAGCCGAACAAGATGAATTAGTCATCGCCCTGCCAGCCAAAAAGGCCCGCACGGCGCCTTCCGGCGTGGTCGCGCCGGCAGGCGCCGCCACGGCAGCCGCGGGCGCGAGCAACCCGCTTAGCAGTTCAATATTGGGTGGCCTGGCAATGTGGGTTGCCAGCCGCAGCCTGCTGCGTACGCCGAAGAAGGCAGGCCAATGAACACGCAGGCGGGCGGCCACGTGGCTGTAGCCCATCCAACCGCCGCTCTCACGCGGACGTTGCCCGCCAGGCGCCAAAACGACAATATCATTCGCTATGAGGTCGTGCATTGGATCAATGGGCGCATAAGGCTGCACATTCCACGCTTGGCGGCGGATAAGAAGTTCGCCCAGCGTCTGACTGAAGCGCTCATGACGCTGCCTGCGCTCAAGCAGGCGCGCATGAATGCCAATTCGGCATCTCTGATAGTGCTCTACCAGGCCGAATCACTCTGGGCCGCCGGCAGAGTTGATCACCGCACACGTCTTGTGAACGCCAATCGCGCCATCCTGCCCGAGATCGTCGACTGTATTCGCCAGGCAGCGGGCGCTGATGGTGTGCAGGAGCTCAGCCCAGGCGTGAGCCCAGCGATGACGGACAAAACCGCCAGCACACCGCCGAGCGGCAGCATCAGCTACATGGAACGCCTTGGCTTACCCGTTTTGGGCATTGGCCTCAGCGCCGGCATGCTCTTCGGACTGGCAGTACCGGGTGTTGTGGTAGGTGGCGTCATTTTGGCTGCCGCAATCCCCATCTTTAAGCGCACCGTGCAGGGGATTCGCGACGAAAAGCGACTGACGGTGGACTTTCTCGATGCGACCGCGCTCGTGCTGCTAACGGCACAGTCGAGCTTCCTGGCTCCTGCCATCGTGGTCGGTATCATCGAAGGTTCGGAAATCCTGCGCGACTGGACGGCGCGGCGCGGCAAACGGGCATCGCTTGACCTGCTTATGGCACAGGAACGACCGGTATTGGTCGAGCGCAATGGGCAAGAGCTGCAGATCGCATGGCACGAGATTGTCGCCGGCGACGAGATCGTGCTCTACGGGGGTGACCTGATTGCGGTGGACGGATCTGTGCTTGCGGGCAGTGCCCTGGTGGATCAACACCATCTGACCGGCGACTCGACACCGCTGACTTGCCGGCAAGGCGACGACGTATATGCGGCCATGATCGTGGTCGACGGTTACCTGCGCATTGTCGCCACACGTACGGGACACGACACCCATGCAGCCAGCGTAATGGCGTTAGCGGAGTCAGCGCTGAGCACGGATACGCGGGTAAGCAACTATGCGCGCAAGGTAGGTAACCCCGCGGTTGTGCCCACGCTGGCCGTGAGTGCAGCCGTGTTGGCGGCCTCGGGCAGCATTGCGCGCGCCACCGGTATCGTGAGCCTTGACCTGGGCACCGGGATGCGCGTCTCGACGCCTATCGTGGTTCTGCGGGCGCAAGCGCACGCCGCACAACACGGCATCTTGATCCGCAGTGGGCGCAGCCTGGAAATGCTGGTCGAGGCCGACACATTCGTGCTCGACAAGACTGCCATGCGAGCCGAGAGTGCCAACCTGGTCGCGGGCCTGCGCCGCTTGCAGCGAATATCGCTGATAGTCAGCGGCGACAGCAAATCCGTGGTCCATGCGGCTGCTGAAGACCTGGAGATTATCCCAGAGCATGTATACGCCGAGGCGCTGCCACAGCAAAAAGTGGAGATCGTGCAGGCCCTACGGGCAAGCGGGCGCACGGTAGCGGTGGTAGGCGCCGGCATCAATGATGTCGCGGCCATGGCGCATGCGGACGTCTCGATCGCCTTGGGCAGTGCAACTGACCTGGCCCGCGCCACTGCCGACATCGTGCTCCTGAACGACGATCTGTGCGACCTGGTGTTTGCCATCGAAGTTGCGCAGGAGAGCATGCGTGTGATCGAGCAGAACAAGACGATCGTCGTGGCTCCCAACGTGGCGGCCATTGCCTATGGCGCGCTTGCGGTGCTGAATCCCATCGCGGGAGTCGTAATCAACAACGGTGTAGCACTGGTGGCCGCACTGAACAGCTTGCGCCCCCTGCCTGTGTCCGGGCGCGTGCCCGAACAGCAGACAGCGCCGCCAACCGCAACAACTTATCAAGTCGACACAAAGATGACTGGCCTATGACAACTTCAGCGACATCTGCAGTAGTAGATAACGGAAAAAAATCACCCACATGCCCGGGCTGGAAGTTCTGGAACCGCAAGCAGGCGCAGGATCAGCCGAACGGTCAGGCAAAGCAGGCGGCACCGGCTGGCGCCGCCGCGCCTGGTGCACCACTGGCGCCGGCGACTGCTCCAGTGACACAGTCCGTCAATGGCACGCTCAGGATTGTGACGTCCGACGACGGTGCCAGCGTGGAGCGCGTCGAATTCCAGATCAAGCACTGGGTCAAAGGCCGGCTCCGCATTGTCGTTCCGCGCCTGGCGCACGACGCCGCCTATGGCGAGCGCCTGCATTACCGGATTATGGCGACCAGCTCGGCGTTTCGGGTGCGCGTCAACCCGGGTTCGCGTTCGATCGTCATAGAATATGATCCCGAGGAGAACCCAGCTTCTGAACTGCTCGAGCGCATCGCAATCTGCATCGAGGATGCTGCCAAACCCGAAACGGCGCTCGAGCCAACCGCGAAAAAGGCGCCTGAAGAGGAGTTTGAAATCGACTATGCCAGGCGCCTTGCACTGCCCGGCTTGAGTCTGGCGATGGCAGTCGGCACCATGGCCGGGGTGATGCTGCCGCCACTGTTGATCGGCGGCACGCTGATCGCGGCGGCTGTGCCCTCCTTCAAGCGGGCGTGGTTGGGTATCCGCGAGGAGAAGAAGCTCAATGTAGACTTCCTCGACTCGACGGCGATCGTCGCCTTGACGGCGTCAGGCTTCTTCTTTCCGCCGGCACTGATGATCGGCCTGATCGAGTCGGGCGAGATCATTCGCGATCTGACGGCGCGCCGCACGGCACGCGCCAACCTTGATCTGTTGGACTCCTTGGGCCGGACGGCACGCATCGAGCGTGATGGGGTCGAGATCGAAGTGTCGTTGGAATACGTGATCGTCGGCGACGTGGTCGTCGTCTATCCGGGCGACCAGATCCCCGTTGACGGCACGGTGCTAAGCGGTGTTGGCCTGGTCGACCAGCAGAAGCTGACGGGCGAGTCCATTCCGGTCCTGCGTGAAGCCGGCCAGGACGTCCTGGCCGCAACACTGCTGGTCGACGGTACACTGCGGATCGAAACCAAGCGCACGGGCGAGAACACACGCGCCGGCGTCGTCGTCGCCCTGATGAAGGCTGCCCCGGTCCACGACACGCGCATGGAAGACTATGCCCGCAAGATCGGCGACCGCATCGTCGTACCGACGCTGGCCCTGGGCGGCGCCGTTACCCTGGCCACCGGCAGCGTCATACGTGGTGTCGGCGTCATCACGCTGGACATCGGCACGGGCATCCGCGTGTCGGTCCCCACTGCCATTCTTGCCTCGCTCACCTTTGCAGCGCGCAACGGCATCCTTATGCGCAGCGGCCGTGGCCTGGAGCAGTTGGCGCAGGTTGACACCATTGTCTTTGACAAGACCGGCACGTTGACGCAGGGCCGGGCCGGCGTAGTAGGCATCTACACGGATCAGGCCGACCTCACGGCTATGGAAGTTCTCCAGTATGCGGCCACCGCCGAACAGGGCCTGACCCATCCCGTCGCCGAGGCCATTACTCGCCACGCGCGCGAGCAGGGGCTGGAACTCCGGGAATGTGAGACATGGGAGTTCCGCGTGGGGCAAGGTGTGGTCGCCACCATCGGCGGGCGCACGGTTTACGTTGGCAGCCACCGGATGATGAAGAACCTGGGAATTGACACCGAGCGAATTAACACCACCCATCCGGAGATCGAGGGCAGCGCAGCCTCGCAGGTCTATGTAGGGACGGACAGCGGGCTGTTAGGCGTTATTCTCTACAAGGACCCGGCGCGCCCCGAGAGCCGCCGCGTGATCGAGCGTCTGCAGGCCATGGGCATCACGCCCTACATGTTGAGTGGCGACATCAGCAAAGTGGCAAAGGCGACGGCGGCAGAACTGGGCATTGCCCCCGAACACGTCTACGCCGAAGCCTTTCCCGAACGCAAGGTGGAGGTCGTCAAGCAGCTGCAGGAAAGTGGAAAAACGATTGCCTTTGTGGGCGACGGCATCAACGACTCGGCGGCGCTGGCCCACGCCAGTGTCTCCATCTCCTTCGCCGGTGCGACCGACATGGCACGCGAGACGGCCGACATCGTCTTGATGGACGACGACCTTTCGAGCCTGATCCTCGCCATCCTGGTTTCAAAGCATGCTATGTCGGTGGTGCGCCAGAATACGGCCATCGTTGTGGGACCGAATCTGAGCGCCATGGTCTGGGCGGCTCTCATCGGGCTGAATCCCGTTGCTGCGGTGCTCATCAACAATGGTTCGGCGATTGTGGCCGAGATGAACGGCTTCCGTCCCTTAATGGGGCCGCCTGGCTTCAAGGAACTCCAAGAGCAGCGCGCGGCGGTGCTGGGGCTGGAGACCAGTGGGCATGCAGCCACCCACCTGCCGGCGACCATCGACGGCACGACAGTTGGCGGCTCGGCTGCGGATCACGTCAACGGCCTAGACGGTGTCGCCGGCAGTCATGCCAGCCATGGCACCAATGGCACAGAAGGCGTCCATTATGTGAACGGCACCAACGGCACCCACGGCACCAACGGCAGTCATGTCACTCACGGTGCCAGTGGCACGAACGGGAATCATTATGTCAACGGCGCCAATGGCATACACCCTGTCAATGGTATCAACGGCGCCAAGCACGAGCCCGAGACACAGGGGACCAACGGCAATAAACCGGTCGCCAGGCGCACAAAGCGGGCCAAGAAGGAAAGCGTGGCTGAGTAGCGGCAAGGGCCAAGGAATACGAGGGAGATACAGCGATGTGTAACTACAACTTTGAACTTCCGGTCGACCCCATCGGGCTCATGGAAATGGTCAGGCAGATGGTCGTCGACAGCGGCGGCACCGTGACCGGGCAGATTCCCAACCTGATGGTCACTTTCCCCACGCCGATGGGGCAGGTTGCCGGAAGCTGCCGGATCGTGGCAGGCTCCACGGTCAACCTTACCGTGACCAAAAAGCCTGAAGTGCTTACCTGCTCAATGGTGCGCGAGCGGCTCGTCGCACTCATTGTCGAGGCGGTGCGCATTTATTCCCTGCAAGCCGAAGCAGTAACCCTGGCCCAGGCCGCTTAGCGTCTAGGACGCCGGGCAAGGGCGGAGGAACCAAGCGATGAGCAGTGCAAAAAAGTCCACTACGCAGCAAGCAAGCCCTGTCGACCCCGCGTCGCCAGAGGAGAGAGTTAAGGCAGTCGGCAACGTTGAAAGCAAAATCCCAGGCCGCATGCGGGTGCGCCTCAAGCCGGAACTGAGAACGGCTGCGGTCGCAGCCAAAGTCCAGAAGTCACTGGAAGCGCATCCTGACGTGCGTGATGTGAGCGTCAACGAGCGCACGGGGAGCGTGATGTTCACACATGCGCCCCAAAAGGATGGCCATTCCGTGCTTTCGGAGATCGTGGAAGAGGCCGAGCTTATGGCAGCGGTCGCATTCGATATCCCATCATCTGACGAGAGCGGCGAGGATCCCTATGGCAAGCTCGACCAACAATTGGCCGACCTCGTGTATGGCATAGAAGGGTTCGTCTATCGCAAGACGGGGCTGCGCTTTCGTGGGCAGCTAGTCGCCGGCACACTGGCCGGCGCCGGTGTCGCGCAGATGGCGATCTATGGCATCTCGTTGGAGATGCTCCCAGGGCCGCTCTTGATCTGGATCGGCTGGGACATCTATCATCGCGTCAACAAGGAGCCGCCACTGCCGGGTGAACCTGTGCCGGCAGGCGACGCTTCCACGGCGGAGGCTGAGTCTGGTCCACAGGCGACAGCAGGTCTGCCGGCCACGGCCTAGCGCACCGCAGCAGCGCGGCGTTCATGACAGAAAGCACTCAGACGAGAAGGCACCGGATATGAAACCGTCAAACCTGCGAGCCATCTTTATCTCATTGGCCGGCAACATGGGCATTTCCCTGGCCAAGTTCTTGGCGGCAGCTTTCACCGGCAGTGCGGCGATGCTGGCAGAAGCGATCCACTCGCTAGTCGACATCTCGCATGAGTTGCTCCTGCTGCTGGGCGTGCGCCAGGCCCAGGCGCCGGCAGACACGCGCTTTCCCTATGGCCAGGGCAAGGCGGTCTATTTCTGGGGCCTGATCGCCGTGATTTTTTTCACCGTGGGTGGTGTCTTTGCCTTTGTCAGTGGCTTGCAACAGCTGTTACACCCGGAACCGATCGAGGTCTCCTACGCGGGCTACATCATCTTGGGGATCGGGTTGGTGCTGAACAGTTATGCGCTGGTGGAAGCACTGCAGCAGTTTGTGCGCACCAAGGGCAATGTGCCCTTCCTGGCCGCCCTGCGCAGCACCAAGGATCCATCCATGCGCATCTTGATCTTTCAAAATGCGCTCGACATAGTAGGCGAACTATTGGTACTATGCAGCATGCTGCTGTTCCAGGTCACCGGCGACCTCTATTTCGACGGCGTCGCCGGGATCCTCATCGGCGTCATGCTGGTAGCGGCTGCCCTGTGGCAGGCTGCCCAGATCAAGGACTTGTTGATCGGCGAGAGTGCGGACGAGCACATCGTACAAGGCATCCACAACCTGGCCAGGTCGTATCGCCAGATCCGCGACGTGGAAGAGATTTCTACGTTGCACATGGGGCCGGAATGTATCGTGGTCAACCTGCGCGCCAGGTTCATGGAGGCTACCTATGTCTACGAAATGGACCAGGTGACGAATGCACTCGAACACGATATCTGCGAACTGTTCCCGACCGTCAAGTATGTTTATGTCAAAGCCGCTGTCCAGAATAGCAATCTACCCCAAGGCGTTCAACTGCTCGGCCAGGAGATCAGCCTTTGGGAGAGGCATTCATGACGACGTTAATCATCAGCGCAGGCGTGTTGCGAGCAGTATCTAATCATCATGCAAGGAGAAATCAGATGGCAGCCAGTTCAGTCAGCAGCGCAGTTGTGGACACGCCGGGCGGCGTAAACATCCCAATCAATGTCGAGGCAATTACACAGCCGGTGACGGAAACAAGCCGCCGGATTTACCAGAAGGTGGCTGACGGGGCCGTATGGTATGGCGAACAGTGGGAAGACCTGCTGGTAGAAGCCAAGCATATAGCGTTGGGCGCCAATGCGCAGCGCGAGGTTGCGGACGTCCTGGCAGGACTGGCATCCGCCAAGGTTGTCTCAGATATCCCCGGGCGTCTGCGCATCCGCCTGAAAGAGCTTCGCTGGCAGGAGCAGTTAGCGGCGCAGTGCACGCAGACTCTCGGCAGTCTGCCAGGGATCAGACAGGTCGAAGTCAGCACCATCACGGGCAGCATCCTGGTTCACTATGACAACGCCTGCTATCCATCGAGCGTGGTGTTGCTGGACGCAATGGCCGCGGCTTAAGCCATACGTGGACAGCAGCAGTAGGCAGGCGCCAGGCGGGTGCAGAACGATTTGGGGCGTGGGGGCAAATGATAGAGATCCTGTGGCAATATGATCCGGAGACAGCAGCGCACAGGTTGATGCCGGCGACAGCAGAGGCAGCGTTACGCGAGCTGGCGGCTGGCAATCGAGAGTTCGCCGAAACCTTGGAACGTGCCGACGCAGGCATTCCTTCACCACGAAGGGTCGTCCACCTGGTCGCCAGGGATTTAGGGCTGACAAACCAGGGAGACACTGCTCCTGAGCAGCTGCCGTTCGCGGCAGTGCTCAGCTGCGCCGACGCGCGCGTGCCGGTAGAGATGATCTTGTCGCAGGAAGCCAACGATCTCTTTGTCGTGCGCGTGGCCGGCAATAGCCCAGGCCCACAGAGCATGGGCAGCCTTGACTATGCGGTCCACCACCTTGCCAGCGTGCAGCTGCTGGTCGTGCTTGGCCACACGGGGTGCGGCGCCATCAGCGCCGCCGCCGATGCCTTTCTCATCCCTGCCACCTACATGGGGATCACCGCCGACCTGTCGCTGCGCTCCATCGTCGACAGCGCCATGCTTGCAGTCTGTGGCGCCGCCGACGCACTGCGACAGATCTATGGTGACTCTGCACGCAATCAGCCCAACTATCGACTGGCACTGATCGAGCTCGCCGTGATCATGAACGCTGCGCTCACGGCCGCGGCCGTGAGCCAGAGGTTTCATGCGAAACTTGGTCCCCACCTCGGCGTTGCGTATGGCGTGTTTAACCTGCAAAATCACACGGTTGGCTTGCCAAGCTGCACCGATGGTAGGGACACGTGGCAAGCAGGCTTGTGGGAAGCGCCGCAAGCGCCGAGCGATTTCAACGATCTCTCGCTGCAGATGGCGCGCAGCCGGCACATCGCGCAACATCTTGCGTAGCAGGCTGGACGGGAATGCCGCCGGCACGTCCAGTATTGGTTGATGTATATGTAGAGGCCTGCCAATGAACTTTACGACCCAGGTTGTCATCAGCCGGCCGCGCCCGCACGTGCTGGAGCTGATCTGCAACCCTGACAACCTCACCGTGTGGCAGCCGGGCCTGAAGAGCGTCGAGCTCCTGGCGGGCAAGAAGAATCAAATCGGCGCAAGGTCCCGGATCACTGTCGAGTTCCGAGGCTTGCGTATCGAGATGATCGAGACCATGGTTGCGAATGAGCCGCCCGAGTTGTTCTCGTCAATCTATGCGGCAAAGGGCGTCAGGAACCTCGTCGAAAATCGTTTCTTCGCCGAGGGGCCTGGCAGCACGCGTTGGGTGATCGCGAACAACTTCAAATTCTCGGGTTTGATGTCAGTTATCGGCGTCTTTTTGCAGGATTCTATTTCCCAGCAGAATCGCGAGTCGATGCAGCGCTTTAAGGAATTCGCCGAAAGTAGTTAGGGGCCGCAAGTCGGCGGCGTCCGACGAATCAGGGATGTAGACAATGGCGCACAGCGATCTCATCATCATGGCTTTCGAGCAAAAAGAAGATGCCCTCCTGGCCCGCAAAGCACTTGAGATCATGCGCGATCGGCACCTGTTCGGTCTGGAACATGCCGCCGAGATCACATGCGACGGCGCCGGACAGACGGCCCTGCACCATCACTGGGCGCCGGCGGCGTATCCGCACGGCACGCGCCGGCACCTGACGCTCATGCTCTTGACTGCGATCTTTGATCTGGACGCTGAGGGCCACCATCCAAAACTGCCGCACGCGGGTCTGGACGAGTTCTTTCTGCAAGAGGTCACGCAGTCGCTTGCCCCCAACAGCTCAGCCTTGCTTATCTATGTCCCCCACAACAGCACGGCCGATACGCGCGCCCTCCTGAACGCGCTTGCTCTCTTCGACGGCACCGTGCACCGGACGACGCTCTCGCCCGAAGCCGAGCAAGTATTGTTCAACGGTGGTCCATGAGGGTGCGCCCTGACGCATTGGCATTCCCATCCAGATGCTGAACACTGCCCAAGGAGACAGGCATGATGCGAACGTGGCAACGCTACTGGGCGCGCAACCTGATTGCCGTGCTCGTCGGCGTGGTGGTGTTCACTTTGGCCAACTTGTCACCACTGCTGTGGGACTCGGCATTGCTTGCGGGCTGGGATGTAGGTGTCATTACCTGGCTGGTACTGACCTTTGTGGTGATCAAGGGTGCCGACGCGCGGCAGACCTGGGAACAATCGCAAGCGCTGGAGCCAGATACTCTTTACGTACTGGTCACTGTTGTCATCACGGCTGCAGTGGGCCTGGTAGGAGCCGTTGCCTTGTCCACATACATGGCGGGGCGCACTCCTGCTGAACAAAACCTGCATTTTGCCTCCGGCGCGCTGGCAGTCGCCCTAGCGTGGCTTCTCGTCCATACCGCGTTCGGGCTGTACTACGCCCGGCTCTACTACGACGAGAAAGGACCTGACACGGACGCCGCAAGTGCTGACGGCAGCGCCCCCGTCGCCTTCTGCAAAGGGTTGGAATTCCCCGAAGGCGACTTGGTCGATTATTGGGCCTTTATGTATTACTCGTTTACGATCGCGATGTGCTATCAGACATCGGACGTAACCATCACAGGGCCATGGATGCGCCGCATGACTCTACTGCATGCGATCGTGTCGTTTGCATTTGTCTTAATTATTCTTGGCTTTACTGTCAACGCCATCAATACACTTTTGTGAATCCTCTTTTGGCGCAATTTAGAGGGAAGCAGTGTCTGCATAGATGTCATCTGCCCAGTCGTAGATCCGCATATGGAGGTCTGCCCGCCGTGCTGGCTGCTACGAAGCACAAGACAGTTTTTCTTACCCAACGCGGCCTGCGCCACCAGCAGCAAGCATTGGAAGCCGCGCCGCCCGAACTCGACTTCACCATCCGCCGCGACCCGGCCCGTGACGAGTTGCTCGCCCTGCTGGCAGAGGCTGAATTTCTCATCAGCGAACGTTCGGGCGAGATCGGCGCCGAGCTGATCGCCGCCGCACCCAACCACAAGCGCCACCGCCTGCCCGACCACGTCGAGGAACGCTATGGTCTGCACTATGCTTTGCCGGACGAGGTCGCCAGGCAGAGCGACGTGGTCTGCTCGCTGCTGCCCTACCAGGGGCCCAACGCGCCGCTCAACGCCGCCTTCTTCGCCCAGATGAAGCCGGGATCATACTTGGCCCATTGCGGTTCGGGCGCCGTCGCGGACGAACCGGCCCTGATTGCGGCCCTGCGCTCCGGTCGCCTGGCGGGCGCGGCGCCCGACACGTATACCTACGAGCCGCTGCGCCCCGACGATCCGTTACTGGAGCTTGCCCGCGACCCGATGAACAACTTGATCCTGACCCCTCATGTGGCTGACGGCGGTGTTACAACCGGGAGCCGCGGGCGCAGCCACGACTACGACAACATCATGGCCATGCTGAACGGGCAACCGCTACACTATCAGATAGGGTAAGCCGATAGCGCGCGTCAAAGCCGCCGTCCACCAGCAGTGGACGATGGCATAACGCCGGCAATACGCGATCGGAGCGTTCAGCGACGCTGCACGAGCAGCAGCGTCAAGTTCAGGTCCCGAATTCTGCCCAGCAGCCCGTGCAGCTCCGCCTGGTCGCGCACTGGCCCCGTCAGGGTTGTCATGCCCTCTTGCTCGTGGCTTAAGACAAACGGGCTAAACCATGTAGCCAGGTCGTCGCCCAGGTACTCACGCACCCCGAGTTGGTAAAGCTGCATAGACTGCGTTGTGTCGTGAGTTATCATAGGCACACTTGTCAAGGACTACTTGCTGCCGATCCCAGGATGATCTTTCTGCTCTTTCTTCTCGCGCTTCGCCTGCTTCTTTTCCTTCATGGATTTTGACGGCTTCTTCTTGTCGTTCTTGCCGTTCTTGTTGCCGTTGTCGCCCTTAGCCATGATGTTTTCCTCTTGCTAACTTACGGAGCCTTGGCTTCCATTGCCGTCAGCTCGCGCGCGGTCAGATAGAACTGCTTGTAGACCTTTGGACGTACTTCAAAGCTGACCAAAAACTGGGTCATTTTGCTGCCCAACACCAGTTCTTTAACAATCTCGCCCTCACAAGCTGGGACGCCGCCGTACGGATGGCTTGCACGAACCTTGTCACCCAGTTTCATACTCCTCCTTCGCCTGCTCTGAAACAACGTCGCGTAAATCGCTTATAAGTATAGTGGCTATCTGCGGGCGCGTCGTCTCCCAAAGGAGGGATTTGTTGGGGTTATGAGAGGATCCAGTTGGCTGTATCGTGCAGCGTTGCGCAGAAGGTGGGAAGACTTACAGCAGGCCAGCCGCGCGCGCCTGCGCCACGGCTTGCGTGCGGCTCTCGACCCCCAGCTTGCCGAAGATGTGCTTGAGGTGAGACTTGACGGTTCCCACTGAAATGACGAGGTGCTCGGCAATCGCCCTGTTGGAAAACCCCTGCGCCAGCAGACGCAGCACGTCAAGCTCCCGATCGGTGAGCGCCTCAAACGTGACGGCGATCTGTACTTCACCTAGGGACAAGTCGGCCAACAACTCGGCCGATTGCCGATCCATTTGTAGCGCCAGCGCCTTGTCCGAGCGCGCCTGCGCCAACAGAACGCGTACGCGCGCCAACAGCTCGGCAGTGCGTGCGTGATCGGCCGCGCGCAGGCAGTGGTAGATCGCGTCGGCCAGCAGACCCGTCTGTTCGTACCAGACACTTGCCCTGGCGTGCAGGTCAGCCACTGCCGCCGGCCCCGCCTCGTGCAGCCGGTGCTGCAGCGCTTCGGCGAACAAGGGATGAAAGCGATACCACGCCCCTTCGTCGTCCAGTGGAACGAGAAAGAGGTTGGCCTGGTGCAGCCGCTCCAGCAGCGGCTGTGCCTGTCCCCTGGAATTCATTACTGCGTCACACAGCGGCCCACACAAACGCTTAAGTATGGACGTGCGCAACAGAAACTCCTGCACTGAACTGGACTGCTGATTGAGTACTTCCTCGACCAGATAGTTGAGCACATAGCGGTTGTCGCCCGAGAAGGTCTGTACAAAGTCCGCCTTGTCGGCATGACCCTGCAGCGATAGCGATACCAACTGCAGACCGGCAATCCATCCCTCCGTACGTTGCTCCAGTGCTGTCACGTCGTCCATTGACAGCTGCAGACCCATACGTTGGTTGAGAAAGGCTGCCGCTTCGTCCAGCGTAAAGCGCAGGTCTGCCGCTCGAATTTCGGCCAGTTGGTCGCGCGTGCGCCAGCGTGCAAGCGGCAAGGGTGGGTCCGCCCGTGTCGTAATGATCACGTGCAGATGTGGCGGCATGTTATCGATCAGGTAGGTGAGTGCCTCGTGGATTGCCTGGGCTGTAACCAGGTGATAATCTTCCAACACCAAGACATAGGCTTGGAGCGGCTCCTGCCCTTCACCCACCAGCACGCTCAGGTCGTTCAGCAGCAGGGTGAGTATCGTCTTGGGCTCCGCTGGCTCCGGCGATTGCAGCAGCGACCACGCGCTTTCGCCTACCATTGGGTCGAACATGCGAAGGCTGGCAATCAGATACGAAAAGAAGCGTGTGGGATCATTGTCGTCGCCGTCAAGCGTGAGCCAGGTGACGTGCTGAATCGCAGTTGGCTCGCCCCTGGCGCCCCCATTGAAATGGGAACGGCTGGCGACGATCCACTCACGCAGTAAGGTGGACTTGCCAAAACCCGCCGGCGCCGAAATCAGTGTTACCCTGCCGGCCAGTCCTGCGTCCAGCTTGGCCATCAGCTGCGGTCGCGCGACAACGTTTCTTTGTCGCTGGTGCTTGGGGACATACAGTTTGGTCTGGAGAATGGGCAAGGACATGCAGAATGCATCCACAATTCGTGACAACCGGTGTACTAGCCTCCTTATTATAGGGATAACTAACCATTTAGGCCATTGATCCCCACGTCAGTTTCCTTTCGAGCGCCGCGAACTCTATACTGGGGCATGCTGATCGCTTGCCGTACCGTGGTCGACACTTGGTTCAGAAATTATGTCAAGTAGCAATAGGTTGAGAGGAAAAGCGTATGGCGATTGACGAGCCCAACAATAGCAGCACCTTTGAGGAACTGGGAGTCATCGAGCCCCTCACGCGCGCTGTGCGCGATGTGGGCTACGAGACGCCGACGTCCATCCAGCGCAAGACGATCCCCGTGCTGCTTGCCGGGCGCGATGTCATCGGCCAGGCGCCCACCGGCACCGGCAAGACTGCCGCGTTTGCCCTGCCCATCCTGCAGAAACTCAACCCCAATGCCCGCGCTGTGCAGGCACTGGTCCTCACCCCCACGCGCGAGCTGGCCATCCAGGTGGCCGAGGCCGTGCACACCTACGCCCGCTGGCTCGGATCCGTACGTGTGCTGCCGGTCTACGGCGGGCAGCCTATCCAGAAACAACTGGAACGCATGCGCGGCGGCGTGCAGGTCGTCGTCGGCACACCCGGTCGCATTATGGACCACCTGCGGCGCGGGTCGCTTGACCTGGCTGGGCTGACGCTGATCGTACTGGACGAAGCGGACGAAATGCTGCGCATGGGCTTCCTGGAAGACGTCGAGTGGATCCTGGCGCAGGCGCCCAGCGGCTGCCAGACGGCCCTCTTCTCGGCCACGATGCCCGAGGAGGTGCGCCGGGTGGCAGATCGCTACCTGCAAAAGCCGGTGACAATCGAAAGTGAACACCGCACGGTAACGGTGCCGACCATCGACCAGCACTACGTCCAAGTAGCCGAGCCACAAAAGCTGGACGCACTTGCGCAATTGCTGGAAGCGCACAGCAGCCCGGGCGAGGCGTCACTCGTCTTTGTGCGCACGAAGTCGCGCGCCGCCGAGCTGGCCGAGCGCCTCCAGGCGCGCGGCTACGCTGCCGAAGCCATGCAGGGCGACATGAACCAGACCCAGCGCGAAACTGTGATCCGCCGCCTGCGCAGCGGACAGGCCGAACTGGTCGTGGCAACCGATGTGGCCGCGCGGGCTGGACGTAGAGCGCATCGGGATGGTGGTCAACTATGACATCCCCAACGACCCCGAGGGCTACGTGCACCGCGTCGGCCGCACCGCCCGCGCCGGGCGCACCGGCACGGCCGTGCTCTTCACCACGCCGCGCGAGCAGCGCCTGCGCCGCGAGATAGAGCGCTACATAGGCCGCTCGATTCCGCCCCTGGCAATGCCCACCCGTGCCGACATCGCCGCTCGCCGCGTCCAGCTGTTTAAGGACCAGATCCTGGGAGTAGTGGAGAGCGAAGACCTGGACCTGTACCTGGCGCTCGTTCAGGAACTGGCAGACGAGAGCGGCCATGACCTGGCCGAGATCGCGGCGAGCGCCGCCTGGCTGGCGCGCCGCGACAAGCCGCTGCTGGCCGCAATGGACGCTGCGCCGCTGGACGAGCCTGACGAAGAGGGCATGGTGCGCCTATATATTGATGCTGGGCGTGCGCGCGGCGTGCGGCCTTCGGACATCGTCGGCGCCATTGCCAACGAGGCCGGCATTCCCGGTCGCGTGATCGGCGCCATCGACATCTATGACGAGTTCACGCTCGTGGATGTGCCGGCTGAATACAAGCAGCAAGTGCTCGGCGCCATGGCGGGGGCCAGGCTGCGCAACCAGCCGGTGAGCATCCGCGTGGCCAGGCCAGGAATGGAAGAAGACGAGCACACGCCTGCAGCTGCCCGCAGAGCGCCGCGTACACAGGCAGCCAAGCGCACGGCGCAACACACCCGGCCCACAAAGCCTGCGGCTCCGCGCGGCGGCAAAGCGGCACGCGGCCAGGTGCAGCAGCGGCCGGCCAAGTCCAAACGGGCGAGCTAACTGTTGACATGCGCAGGCGATTTCTAAACCGGTCGCCAGCGGGCTCGGCGATCGAGCAGCCGTTCGGTACCGGAACGATGCGCCAGCTGCTGCGCCGCGGCTTGAGCCTCCTCCAGCAATGCTGCCTCGTCCAGGTGACAGAAGTCGCCGCCCTCCATCAGCACGCGACCCGCGACGACAACTGTATCGACGTTGGCCTGGCCGGCGGAATAGACGAGCGTGGCGATCGGATCGTGGACGGGCACGGCCTTCGGTGTATAGGGGTTGAGCAGAAAAAAGTCCGCCTGTTTGCCTGGTTCCAATGAACCCACGCGGTCACTCATCCCGATCGCGGCAGCGCCGCCGCGCGTAGCCCAGTCCAACGCCTTCTGGGCAAGGACGACGCCGGCATTCTTGGCTGCCACCTTCTGCAGCAGGGCGCTGAACTTGAGCGTCTCCAACATGTCCTGGCAGTTGTTGCTGCCGGAGCCGTCGGTGGCAATGCCGATGGTCAGCCCTGCCGCCTCCATGGCTGTGATGGGCGGGATGCCCGAACCAAGATACATGTTGCTGACGGCGTTGTACGCCACCGGCACGCCGTGGTCTACAAAGCGGCTGATGTCGCCTTCGTTCATGTGCACGCAGTGGACGGCCAGGAAGTCCGGCCCCAGCAGCCCCGCCTGCGCCAGCATTGGCACCGTATCGCGGCCAAAGCGTTCCCGCGACGAGAAGTTGTCAAACGGCGTCTCGTTGACGTGCATGGTAATGCGCATCCCGGTCGCGTCCGCAGTCCGCCGCACCGCCTGCAGCCCCGGCGCAGTCATGCCCCAAATCGCGCCGATGGCCAACCCAATGTCGATGCGCCCATCGCCGGCGCCGCCGTACTGACTTTGTAGTTCAACGGCATGCGCCAACGTCACTTCCGCCGGAGCGATCAATGCCGGCAGCACACCCACGGCCTCGCCGCTGTCGTTAACGGTGCGCGTATAGCGGCCGCGCAGGCCGCTGTCAATAATTGCCTGGATGACGGCCGCGTGCAGCTCAGGGCTCTGCAAGGGATACATGAAGTCGACAACCGTGGTGGCGCCGCTCCGGAGGTTCTCCAGGCAGCTCACCAACGCCAGCAGGTAGGTTTCGCGCGGCGTCAGCGCCTGGGCGGTCGGAAACGTAACGGCCTGCACCCACTGCTCCACGGCCATGTCTTCACCCAGGCCCTTGACGGCCGACTGGAAGAGGTGCGTGTGAATGTTAAGCAGCCCCGGAAAAAGCGCACGACCGGCTGCCTCCAACACCGTCCCCCCGGCGTATTCAGCGTCGATAGCTTCGACGGTGTCCAGCGCCAGGATTACGCCATTCTGGACTGCGAGGGCGCCGCCCTCGATCACGGTACGCTTTTCGTCCTGGGTGATGATCAGGGCATTCCGCACGACGAGATCGACCTGTTGCATGGGCAAGCTCCCGTTGGCTGAAGACGAACTAGAAGATCGGCGGGGTGATGGCGGAAAGAAATACGGCTTCGGTCTCGCCGAGCGCGCGGATCTCGCGCAGGGCGAAGCCGTGAATGTAAATACTGTCGCCCGCTTCCAGTTCGTGGACCTGGTCGTCGAGCACCACACGCAGCCGCCCCTCCATCAGATAGAGGCACTCCTCGGAGTCAGTCTTGGGTGTGCGGGCGACGTTGCCTGCTGCGGGCTGGACGCGCGAGATAAAGACCTCAAGCCGGTTGCGTAGATTGGGTACAAGCAGTTCACTCGTAACGTCGCCAGGAGGGAAGGTGATCTTGATACGTTCGCCATGGCGTACGACTGGGTTTCGTGTGGCGGCCTGCTGCGAGAAATAAAAAGGAGGTACGCCCAGCGCTTCCGCAATACGATAGAGCGAGTCGAGCGAGGGGTTGTTGCGATTGCGTTCGATCAGGCTCAAGAAGCTGGCAGTCAGATCCGTCCGCCCGGCCAGCTCGTCGAGGCTCAAGCCGAGTTCCTTACGCCGCGCGGATGCGTGCGCCGACCGGCGACGCCAAAATACTGCCATCCCCATTCTTGCTCCCTCCAGCATGAGGCATTATGGCGCGGGCCGTAGGTTTTGGGCTTTCCCCTGTGCTTTCCCCTGTCACTGGCATAGCGCCAGTGTACACCCGACCACGCGCCCTGTCAATGACAATTGTGAGCCCAGCTCAAAGTTTTTGAGAAGCGCTTGACACCGCAAGATTACTGTGCTACTCTTTGCGCAACTTCACAGGTTTGACCACACGCAGTTGCTGCGACAAAAGAATAGACGGCTGGAGAAGTAGATGATTCCGGATCCCGAAATGCTGGTCGATTTGTATCGCGACATGTGGCTGATTCGCGCCTTTGAATTTGCCCTTGAGCGCGAGTTCAAGAAAGGCAATGTGCCGGGCATGCTGCATACCGGCGTCGGCCAGGAGGCGACGCAGGCGGCGCTGGCGGCGCATCTTCAGGCGACAGACGGTTACTTTCCCGACCACCGCTGCCATGGTATCAACGCCCTGGCCGAGGAGAAGTATGCCGGCACCGGCGAACGCATCATGGCTGAGTTGTTTGGCCGTGCCTCCGGCGTGTGCAGCGGCAAGGGCGGCAGCCTGCACAGTGCCAACCCCAAGGTCGGCAACTTTGGCGACAACGCCGTCGAAGGTTCCTTTATGGTGACGGTGCTGGGCGTGGCTTTGGCCTGGAAGATGCGCAAGGAGCCGAAGGTAGCGTGCTGCGTCATCGGCGACGGTACGGTGGGGCGCGGCGAGTTTCACGAGAGCCTTAATCTGGCCGCCATCTGGCAGCTGCCCGTGCTCTACGCCTGCGTCAACAACGGCTATGCCATCTCCACGCCTGTCGGCAAGGCGCACGCCTCCGCCGACATCGTCGATTTGGCGCGCGGCTATGGCTTCCCCTGCGTCCAGGTCGACGGCAATGATATTGAGGCTGCCTACGCCGAAGTTGCCAGGGCGGTTGAATATATCCGTGCCGGCAAGGGTCCCTACTTTCTGGAGTTCAGGACGTGGCGCTGGCAGGGAATCTTCTCAGGCGAGTTCCGTCCTGCCGACGAGGTGAGGTACTGGAAAGAGGAGCGCGATCCGATCAAGCTGGCACGCGTGCTGATCCAAAAGCGCACTGCCTTGACCGATGCCGATCTGAACCGTATCGAGGCCGAGACAAAGGCCGAGATCGAGACCTGGATCGATTTTGCCAAGCAGAGCCCCATGCCGGATCCGGCGAAGGCTACGGCGGATGTGTACGTAGGCTGGAATTCCGTACAGGAAGCCCCAGCCATGACACATACGCCAGCAAGAACCACGGCAGCAGCCCCAACTGCCCGGCAAAGCCGCCAGCGCACCTATGTGCAGGCACTCAACGAGGCGCTGGAACTGGCGCTGGAGCGCGATCCCAACGTTTTTCTACTCGGCGAAGATATCGGCGCGATGGGCGGCGACTTCGGGGTCACGCGCGGCTTGTGGACCAAGTTTGGCGACGAACGCGTGCGGGACACTCCGCTGTCGGAGGCGGCCATCGTCGGCGCCTCCGTGGGCGCAGCCATGGTGGGCATGCGCCCCGTGGCCGAGATCATGTTTGCCGACTTCCTGGGCGAGTGTTACGACCAGCTCGTCAACAATGCGGCCAAGCTCCATTACATGTTTGACGGCCAGTTCAAGGCCTCGATCGTCGTACGCACGGCCTGCGGCGGGGGTTTTGGCGGAGGCCCGCATCACTCGCAGTCGGTCGAGGGCTGGTTTCTTAACGTGCCGGGCCTGGTCATCGTGGCCCCGGCGACGCCCGCCGACGCCAAGGGGCTGCTGCTGGCCTCTGTCGAGAACGACAATCCAGATCCTGTTTCTCGAACACAAGGCGCTTTACCGCATCAAGGGCGACGTACCTGAAGGCTACTACACGACGCCCCTGCGGCAGGCGCTTGCGGTCCGTGAGGGCAGCGACGTGACCATTGTCGCCGCCATGAAGATGGTCCACGAAGCGGTGGCTGCGGCCGACGTGCTTGCCCGTGAGGGTATCGCGGCCGAAGTGCTCGATCTGCGCACGCTGCGGCCCTACGATGCCGCCACCGTGCTCGACTCCGTGCGCAAGACAGGCCGCGCAATCGTAGCCGTCGAAGCTCCCAAGCTGGGCGGCCTTGCTGCCGAACTGAGCGCCACCATCGCCGAAGAGTGCTTCCACGATCTCAAGGCGCCAGTGGTGCGTGTTGGCGGGCTGGACACGCCGATCCCGTTTTCGATGGTGCTGGAGAAGTACATCTTGCCCGGCAAAGACGAGATCGCTGCCGCCGCCAGGCGGACTCTACAGGCATAGACAATCCGAACGTTGATGGAGGTGGAAGATGGCCGAAGAACTGATCCTCCCCAAGTGGGGTCTCACGATGGAAGATGGCGTCGTGCACGCCTGGCGCAAGCGCGAGGGCGATCCCGTGGCCGCCGGCGAGGTCCTCGTCGAGATCGAAACCGACAAGATCACCACCGAGCTGGAATCCCCGTCTGACGGCTACCTGGCGAAGATTTTGGTGCAGGCCGACGAGACCGTGCCTGTCGGCACACTGCTTGCCGTGATTGCTGCCACCCGAGAGGAGGCAGCGCAGCTGCGCTCGCAGCCATGACACGGATGACTGGCAAACCTTTCACGGGCCGGATAGTTCTGATTTCGGGCGCATCGCGCGGGATTGGCGCTGCCACAGCTATCCATTTTGCTGAACTGGGCGCCCATGTGGTCGTCAACTATCGCGAGGACGCCGGCGGGGCCATGGAGACTGCGGCGGCAATCGAAGCGGAGGGCGGCAGGGTGTCGGTGCTGCAGGGCGATGTGGGCAGCGAAGCGGATGCGGAGCGAATCATGCGGGTAGTCGCCGAGGAGTGGGGCCCGGTGCGCGTGCTGGTGCACAATGCCTCGGCGATCAATCGCGATCATTTCCTAACGGCCAGTTTCGAGCAATTCGACGTGATGTTTGGCGCCAACGTGCGCGGCCCCTATCGCATGAGCCAGCTTGCCGCGCAGCAGATGATCGCTGCCGGTGTGGGCGGCAGCATCATCCACATCAGCACAATCCTGGCGCGCCAGGCCATACCCAACCGCACACTCTATGCCGCTACGAAGGGAGCGCTCGAAGCGCTGACGCGTGCCATGGCGCTCGACCTGGCTGCGCACCACATTCGGGTCAACGCCATCGCCCCCGGCTTGATCTACACCAAGGCCTTGCGCGACGGCATTGCGGCCCTGGGCGAGGAGAATTTCGTCAAGTACATCCCGCTTGGCCGCTTTGGCAACCCGCGCGAAATCGCCACCGTCGCAGCCTTCCTGGCATCGGATGACGCCAGCTATATCAGCGGCGCCGTGATCCCCGTAGACGGCGGCCTGGGCGTGTTGGAGGCAGGTCCCCGATGAGCACGCCACAGCCATCTGCACCGCTGAGCATCAACCGCGAGGCCATGAAGCTCGTACGGCGCATCTTGGAGTCTCCTGCTGTGCTGGGCGTCACAGCCACGCGGCTGCCCAACGGCGCCACGGTGATCGACATGGGCCAGGCCGCGCCCGGCGGCTGGACGGCCGCCCGCTATTATACGCAGATTACCTTAGGCGGGCTGGGCGAGGTTAGCTACGAGTCGTTTCTGCTGGGCGACCGCGCCATGCCGGCCGTGCGCGTGATGGTCGACCAGCCGGTGGCTGCCTGTGTCGCCTCGCAGATCGCCGGCTGGCGGCTGGAGAGCGCACGCGCCGGCGCACCCATATTGGCGGGCCCGGCCCGCGCGCTCAACCGGGCAAACCTGGACCACTACTTCGACCTGATCGACTACCGTGATACGGCGGATGAAGGCGTAATCGCCATCCAGACGGCCGAGCCGGTACCGGCAGAGTGGGCAGAAGCGATCGCCGCAGCCTGCCGCATCAGGCCCGAAAACCTCTACCTCCTGGTGGCGCCCAACTCCAGCCTGGTCTGCGCCGTGCAAGTGGCCGCCCGCATTGTCGAGCAAGCGCTCCACCGCCTGGCCGAGGAAGGCTTTGACGTCAACCAGGTAACGTACGCCCACGGCGTTGGCGTCATTCCGCCCTTGATCGCGGACGAGGTGACGGCGATGGGTCGCATCAACGACTCGCTGCTCTACGGGGGAATCGCCACGCTCTACGTCCGGGCGAGCGATGACGACGTTGCGGCAGTGATCGGCAAGGTCGTGTCTGCTGCTTCGCGCGCCTATGGCAGACCTTTTGCGGAAATCTACAAGGATGCCGGCTGCGACTTTTATCAAATCCCGCTCGACCTGCACTCACCGGCGGTGCTGCACATCAACAACATCGCCAGCGGCCGCACGTTTAGCGCCGGGGAGATCAATGTTGCCGTGCTCGAACAGTCATTCTTTGGAGAGTAAATGGAACTTAGAGACGCAGTGGTCATGATTACGGGCGGCGCCATTCGTCTCGGCCGCTCACACGCCTTGCACCTGGCCGCCAAGGGTGCGCATATCGCATTATCCTACCTGCCCGGCGAACCCTGGGAGGCGACCAAGGCGGAGATTGAAACGCACGGCGTGCGCTGCACGGCGAGAGAACTTGACGTGCGCAACCTTGCGGCCGTATGTGACTGGGTAGAGGCCACGGCAGGGGAGTTTGGCCATATCGACGTGCTCATCAACAATGCCTCCCCGTGGATGGGGCGGCCATTCCTCGAGCTGACCGAGGCAGAGTGGGACCAGAGCATCGGCGTGACGGTCAAGGCCGTCTTCTTTTGTTCGCAGGCTGTCGCCCCCTACATGCTGGCGCAAGGGCGCGGGGTAATCGTCAATGTCGCCGACCTGTCGGCTTACGAAGTGTGGCCCGGGCAGGCCCACCATGCCGTCGCCAAGGCAGGCGTCGTCCAGCTCACACGCTACATCGGAGCCGAGCTGGGGCCAACGGTGCGCTGCGTGGCGGTCGCGCCGGGCCCGGTGCTGCTGCCGCCCGATTTCACGCCCGCACAGATCGAGGAGGCGATCCAGCGCACGCTGGTCAAGCGCCTTGGCTCGCCAGGTGACGTGTCACGCCTGATTGTCTTCCTGGTCGAACAGGATTTTCTCTCCGGCCACGTTTACTTTGTCGACGGCGGCCAGCTCTTTTCGCATTGAGCGGAGGTTCAACCATGGCTGTGATCGAACTGCTGCGCGTACTGACTGCCCCGGGCTGCCGCGACGAATTTCTTGCACGTGACGCCGAAGTGTGGACGCCTGCCCTTGCCGCGCACGAGGGTTTTGTGGCCAAAGAAGTCTGGGTGAGCCAGGACGACCCCAATCTGGTGACCCTGGTCATCCGCTGGGCCTCCCTGGTGCAGTGGAAGAGCTTTCCCAGTGCCTTGCTTGAGGAGCTTGATGCCAAGATGGAGGGCCTGCAGGTCAGCCTCAGCTGCGAAACATACGATGAAGTGCCCGACTACTATGGCCAGCCATAATATGCCCGCCAAACCACGTTTCGCCCTCTACATGCAGGACAAGCACCCGCTTGGGTATGAACTCGAGATGGCCGCATATGCCGAGAGCCGCGGCTTCAGCGAGATCTGGCAGGCGGACACGCGCCTGGCACGCGACTGCGTGACCATGATGGCGGCCTTTCTCGCCCGCACCAGGCGGCTGCGCGTCGGCAGCGGCGTGCTGCCGATCTGGACGCGCAACGCGGCCGTGATCGCCGCCACCTGGAGCACGATGTGGGAGCTGGGCAGGCAGGTGTCAGGGGACCCCCACGCGCCCTCGCGCGTGATGCTCGGCCTCGGTGCGTGGTGGGAGCCGATCGCCGGCCGCGTCGGCGTGCGGCGCACCAAACCGCTGCTGGCAATGCGCGAGTATGTCGAGGCGTGCCGCGCCCTCTTCCGCATGGAGGAAGTGACCTGTCAAGGCGAGTTTGTACAGCTCGACCGCGTACGTCTCGACGTGGTCTTCGGCGACAGCGGCCCCCGCGACATTCCCATCTACATCGGCGCTACGGGCGACAAGATGCTCGAGCTGGCCGGCGAGATCTGCGACGGAGTAGTCCTCAACTATGTGGTGTCGGTCGACTATATCCGCCGCGCGGTGGAGCTGGTCGCCAGAGGGGCGTCCCGGGCGGGCAAGAAGCTAGACGACATCGATCGGCCCGAGCTGCTGGTTTGCTCGCTGAGCGACGCCGATCCCCAGGCAGCGATGTTTGAGGCCAAGAAGCTCGTCGCCTACTACCTGGCTACGGAGCCGCACATCATGCAGGCCAGCGGTGTGCCTGAGGACCTGGTGGCACGTGTGCAGGCGGTGATGGGCTGGCCGGCCACCGAAGCGGAGTACATTGCCGCCGCCCGGGTGATCCCCGACGACGTACCGCGCATGCTGATGGCGGTCGGGACCGCAGACGAGTGTGTCGCCAAGGTACAGGAATATATCGACGCCGGCGTCTCCTGCCCGATCCTCTACCCGATGATGGACGATATCCGCCCCGTCGTCGATACATTTGCGGAGGCTTACGCATTATGACAACTGACACCAGGCACAAAGTGGTGTTTCTGACCCAGCGCGGCCTGCGCCACCAGCAATGGGCGCTGGAGGCAGCGCCGCCGGAGCTGGACATCGCCATGCGGCGTGACCCGCCCCGCGCCGAGCTGCTGGCGCTGCTGGCCACGGCAGAGTTTCTGATCAGCGAACGCGCGGGTACGATCGACGCCGATCTGATCGCCGCAGCGCCCAACCTGCGCCTGATCCAGCGGCTTGGCATCCAGGCCTGGGATATCGACTTGACGGCGGCGCGGGCGGCCGGCGTGGCGGTCTGCTGCTGGCCGATCCAGGGCTGCGTAATGGTAGCCGAGCACATGCTGCTCCAGATCCTGGGCGTGCTGAAGCGCGTGCGCGAGTCGATGGAGATTACGGCTGAGGCTGCCGATTGGGGCATCACCCCGCATCGTGGGGATGAGGATCACTTCGCCTACAACTGGTCGAAGCGCAGCGGCATCGGCATGCTGAGCGGCGCTACCGTAGGTATTCTCGGCTTTGGCGAGATCGGGCTGGAACTGGCGAACCGGCTGCGCGCGTTTGACTGCCACCTGCTGTACAACAAGCGCAGCCGCCTGCCGGCCCACATCGAAGAGCGGTATGGTCTGCGCTATGCCACGCCGGAGGAGCTTGCGCAGCAGAGCAACATCGTCTGTTCGCTCCTGCCATACCAGGGACCGCAAGAGCCGCTCAATGCTGCGGTCTTCGCCCAGATGAAACAGGGATCCTACCTGGTCCACTGTGGTTCGGGCGCCGTCGTGGACGAAGGCGCACTGCTCGACACGCTGCGCTCGGGCCACCTGGCAGGGGCGGCGCTCGACACATACACGTACGAGCCACTGCGTCCGGACGATCCGCTGCTCGCAGCAGCGCGCGATCCCCTAAGCAACCTGATCCTGACGCCGCATGTGGCTGCCGGCGGCATCACGGCTGGAGGCCGCGGGCGCGTGCAGGACTATGACAACATTATCGCGATTCTGCACGGACAGCCGCTGCAGCACCAGATCGCGTGATCGGCCGCCAATGCTTATCTTGCCCGAATTCCTGATCGACCAACCCGGCCAGCCGCCCAGGCGCGGCTGGGGCGTGCAGGTGGTGGGTGACACGATCGCCGCTGTCGCGCCGCATGACGAGCTGCGCGGTCTGGCGGACACGGAGATCCTGGAGGCTCCACGCCACACGCTTTCGCCCGGTTTCGTCAACGCCCATGCGCACCTTTACGGGCTGCTCGCGCATGGGCTGCCGCTGGACAAGGCGCCGAGCGGATTCTGGCCTTTTCTCCGCGACTTCTGGTGGCCGCTGGTCGAAGACAGGCTTGATCACGAGATGATCTGCGCCGCGACTGATGCTATCCTGCTCGAGATGCTGGCGAGCGGCGTGACCGCGGTCTACGACTGCACAGAAGCGCCCTATGCTCTGCCCGGCTGCCTGGAGGCGCAGGCCGAGGTAGTGCGCCGGCGCGGTATCCGTGCCGTGCTCTCCTTCGAGGCCACCGAGCGCCTCAGTCGCGAGAACGGGCAGCTGGGGCTGGCCGAAAACGCAGAGTTCATTCGCAGCTGCCACAGGCAAGGTGGGCTGGTTTCGGGCCTGATGTGCTTGAGCACTTTGGCCGGAGGCCCATGGAATACTACGAGGCGCTGGGTGTGGCCGGCCCCAACATGCGGGCTTCGCAGTGTGTACAGATGAGCCGGCGCGAGATCGAGCTGATGGCGCTGCGCGGGGTGCGTATGGCGCACATGCCGCTCTCAAACTGCGAAGTAGGCGCGGGCGTGGCGCCGGTTCCCGAGTTGGTCGAAGCCGGCGTCACCGTCGGCCTGGGCAGCGATGGGTACATCAATGACTTCTACGAGGTGGTGCGCGCCGCCTTCCTGATCCACAAGGCGCACAAGCAGGACCCGCGCGTCATGCCGGCGCCGCTGGTCTGGCACCTGGCCACCGAGGGCGGCGCCCGCGCCCTTGGGCTCCAACGAGTGGGCCGCCTTACACCTGGCTGGCAAGCGGATCTGCAGCTGATCGATACGAATACGCCCACCCCGGCGGAAGCGCACAACCTGTACGACCAGCTCGTCCTCTGGCGCAGCCACGCGCACGTGCGGCTTGTGATGGTCGCAGGCCAGGTGCGCGTGCGTGATGGCGTGGTGCTGGGGGCAGACTGTCCAGCCATCTATGCCCGTGCCCATGCTGCCGCCCACAGGCTTTGGCAGATGGACTGAAGCGGTATGGACCACTTACGCGACGAGCGCACTGCCTGGGTTCGCCCACCACTACGCCCATGGGTCCAGGATGGTCTTTGGCAGCCGACCTTGGGGCAGTTTGCCATTCTACGATGCCATGAAGGTTCGGTTGTTAATGTACTTTCTACGATCTCGTGAAGGTTCGACCGTTAATTTTCTACGATGTTATGAAGGTCGATAACTAACGGCTGCTGCGCGCCGGCTGGCGGTGTAGGCAAGCGCTATGCCGATGCTCAACAAAACTATGTTGATCACGAACGGAAGGCTGCGGTTGATTTGTGACGCCTCGCCGGCGATCCAGCCGAACGGCGTGGCGCAGGTCAGCACGACCACGTAGAGGATGGCCATGACGCGGGCGCGCTCCTTGGGATCGACGGTGATGGCAATGAGCTTGTCCAAGAGCGTGCTTACCGCCGGTATGCTGCAGCCTTCGATGATGACGGAAATCAGCAGCAGGTAGTAGCTCTGCGGCGGGATGACGACCAGGATGAGCCAGCTCAGGATCAGGCCGGCGAAGCCAAACACCATGGGCTTGCGTGCGTCAATGGTGCGCAGCTTTGGCATCACGGTGAAATAGAAGACCAACATCGTGACCGAGCGCGCCACCGCGTAAAGCGGAAGGTATTCCGGCGGCACGAGCAGTTTCTCCGTGACCAGCACGCTCCAGAAGGTGTTCTGGATCAGCGTGGCGATGGCGACAATAATCATCAGGCCCGCAGTCACAAGCGTGGTAGGCGAACGCAAGATCTCCTGGATCACGCCGCGCGATTCACCTACGATCGAAAATACATTCTTGCCGCGGGTTGCCTGCATTCGGTCAAGCCCATGCTCGGTTTCCTCAACCATGGCGTTCATGGTGATGAACTTAGCCGTCATCATGATGAAGGCAAAGAAATAGAGCCCACGCATCGTCGGCACCAACGAGAAGTGGGCGATCAGCACGCTGGTCAGGGGCGAGAAGAAGGCTGCCAGCAGGCCCGAAATGTAGATCAACGAATACACGTCGACCAGGATGGCCGGCTCGGTGCCTTCCACCAGCAGGCACTGCCAGGAGTTGTGGGTGATGCGCCAGGTGGCGTTGACGATGGCCGCTAGGAGAAAGGCGTTGAAGTCCTGGGCGACGGCCCAGATCAGGCAGGGTATGCTCCAGGCGATGGCGTCGACGAAGAACGTCGTGCGCTTGCGCCCAAACTTGTCGGTGATGGCGCCGCTGAGCATGGTCCAGAAGATCTGACAGGCCAGGCCGACGCTGGCGATCAACCCGATCTGGCTGTCGGTCAGGCCCAACGCCAGCATATAGACAGACACGAACGGAGCGTACAGATTATAAGGGATCGCCCACATGGGCTCAGTCAGGACGGCCCCGCGCACGTTCCCGCGCAGGCTTCTGAGTGTAAGGATCAAGGAATGGTCAAAAAGGCGCGTGGTCACAAGCGTAGATCGTTTCTTGGGCGCGGGGTTGGGGTGAAAAACCTGCCGGCAATAGGTTGACGTACTCTAACTGTACCAACTCTCTGTATGTTCGTCCATTGCCGCAACCTCCCAATTGCAGTGTGCTTATTGGGGCAACCTTGCGTGCAGAGGGAGCGCAGCCCGGCATTGGGCGGCGCAGCCGTTGGGAATACGGGTTGCATCATGCTGCAAGTGGCGATAAACTCCTGCGCACGGCGGAGATCTGTGCCCTTGGGGCGCAACAGCCGCCCGCAACGTATCCGTGGGGCATGTAACAGGAAAAGGAAAGCGCCACCAGCCATGTCAGAGTTCTATGGGCCCGATCTAGCCTATGTGCTTGAACTCTATGCCCGTTACCGGGAGGACCCCAACGCCGTAGATCCACAGACGCAGCAGTTTTTTGCCGGTTGGACGCCGCCGGCTGATGGCAGCCAGACTGCCTTGAGCAGTCTGGCTGCCGAAAGCACCCTTGCGCCGGCGGCCGAACTTCCGGGGGCACAGCCTGCCGTGGCCAAGGTCGTAGGCGCCACCAACCTGGCGCAGTCGATCCGTGAGTACGGCCATCTGCAGGCGCAGCTCGATCCGCTGGGCACTCCGCCGCCCGGCGATCCCTCGCTGGCGCTGGCGGCACACGGCATCGACGAACACGACCTGCGCAGCCTGCCTGCCAGCGTGGTTGGCGGACCGGTGGCGGAGATCACAGGCAGCGCCTACGAGGCAATCGCTGTGCTGCGCGACATCTATTCCACGCACATTGGCTACGACTACGACCATATCCGCAAGCCTGAGGAGCGCGCCTGGCTGCGTGAGGCCGCCGAATCGCGCCGGTATCGCCCCTCAGATGACCCGGACTATCTCAAGAGCTTGCTCGACCGCATCACGCAGGTGGAGGTCTTTGAGCAGTTTCTACAGCGCACCTTCCCCAGCAAGTATCGTTTCTCGATCGAAGGGCTGGATATGCTCGTGCCGATGCTGGACGAGCTGATCGTGTCGTCCGCCGAGGCCAGCACCACCAACATCCTGATCGGCATGGCGCATCGCGGGCGCCTCAACGTGCTGGCGCACAACATGAACCTGCCCTACGAGCAGATCCTGGCCGAGTTCAAAGACCCACTCAAGATCCAGGAGCTGCGGGACGCCATCGGCTGGACCTCCGGCGACGTCAAGTACCACCGCGGCAGCCGCCGCATCGTCGATCCGCAGCAGACGAACGGCGAGGGGCAGCAGCCGCTTGTCATTGCCATGCCGCCCAACCCAAGCCATCTAGAACTGGTAAACCCGATCTCCGTCGGCATGGCACGGGCGGCGGGCACGCGCACGGACCGGCGCGGCCCGGCCATCTTTGATCCTAATCTCACGCTGCAGATCCTGATTCACGGCGACGCTTCATTCCCCGGCCAGGGTGTGGTGGCGGAGACATTCAACCTTTCGCAGCTGCCGGGGTACTGGACCGGCGGCACCGTACACATCATTGCCAACAACCAGCTTGGGTTTACAACAGAACCCAACGAAGGGCGCAGCACCCTGTATGCAAGCGACCTGGCCAAGGGCTTCAAGGTGCCCATCGTCCACGTCAATGCCGACGACCCGGCGGCCTGCATCGAGGTGGCGTGCATTGCCTTTGCCTACCAGCAGGAGTTTGAAAAGGACTTTCTGATCGACCTCATCGGCTACCGGCGCTACGGCCACAATGAGCTGGACGAACCCGGCTTTACGCAACCGCTGCTGTACGAAACCGTACGCAAGCACCCGACGACACGTCAGCTGTGGGCAAATGCCCTTGCCGAACGGGGCGTGATCGCGGCGGGCGAAGCGGAGGCACTGGTGCAGCGCTATACAGAACAGCTGCAGGCGGTCAACGACTCGCTGGCAAATATCGACGAGGTCGCTGCCGAGTTAGTCGAGCCGCAGCCTGAGCCGCCGCAGCCGGGGATTGCGCGCCGCATCGCCACATCGGTGCCGGCCGGACGAATTATCGCGATCAACGAGTCGCTCAAGCAGCTGCCGCAAGGGTTTACCTTCTACTCCGGCCGCTTGGAGTCTGCCATCCGCGGCCGCCGTGAGGCCGTCGAGAAAGCGGCGGCCGCGCCGGAGACAGAGGCGGTCATCGACTGGGCGACAGCCGAAGAACTGGCCTTTGGGACGATCTTGGAGGAAGGCATCACGGTACGCCTGACCGGGCAGGACTGCGAGCGCGGCACCTTCAGCCACCGGCACGCCGTGCTGCACGACGCCAAGACCGGCGAGTGCTTCGTCCCGCTGCAGGCGCTGCCGCAGGCACAGGCTGCCTTTGCCATCTACAACAGTCCCCTGTCGGAAATTGCGACGCTGGGCTTTGAGTACGGGTACAACGTCCAGGCGCCCGACCGGCTCGTGCTCTGGGAGGCGCAGTACGGCGACTTTATCAACGGCGCCCAGCCGATTGTCGACGAGTTCATCGTCTCCGCACGCGAGAAGTGGGGCCAGACGCCGTCGCTGGTGCTGCTGCTGCCGCACGCATGGGAGGGGGCAGGGCCCGATCATTCGAGCGGGCGGCTCGAACGCTTTCTGCAGCTGGCCGCCAAGACCAACTTGCGCGTCGCCTACCCCACGACGGCGGCGCAGTATTTCCACCTCCTGCGCCGGCAGGCGCTGCTCCTGGAATCTGACCCGCTGCCGCTGGTCGTCATGACGCCCAAGAGCCTGCTGCGCAATCCGGCTGTGGCCTCGCGGCTGGACGACTTTGTGGAGGGATCCTGGCAGCCGGTTATCCCCGACTTAGAGGTGCAGGCCAAGGACGTGCGCCGTCTGGTGCTGTGCAGCGGCAAGTTCTTCTTCGACCTAATCGGCAGCGAGCAGCGGGCACAAAACAAGCACGTGGCAGTCGTGCGCGTGGAGCAGCTCTACCCCTTCCCCGCAGCAGACCTCGACGCCATGTTTGCCCTCTATCCCAACCTGCAGGAGATCGTCTGGGCACAGGAGGGGCCGAAAAACATGGAAGCTTGGGAGTTCATGAGCTGGCGGCTCCAGCGCCTGGTGGCAGGCCGCTGGCCGGTCAACTACGTGGGGCGGCGGCGCAGCGCCAGCCCCGCCGAAGGGTCGCCGGCCGCACACCGCAAGAACCAATCGATGATCGTCGAGTATGCCTTCCAGTGGCAGTTCGAGACGAGCAAGAAGCAAGCCCGCCGGAGGTAGGGAGATGCCGACCAACATTGTAGTGCCTGAGTTAGGTGAATCCGTGATCGAGGCGACCGTGGCCCAGTGGCTCAAGCAAGAGGGCGACCGCGTCACAGTGGGCGACACCGTCCTCGAACTTGATACCGATAAGGTCACACTTGAAGTGGCGGCCACGCAGGACGGCGTTGTGGGACGCATCCAGCGCCAGCCAGGTGAGCCGGTGAAGGCGGGTGAAGTGTTGGGCACGATCGAGGACGGGGGCGCTGCAGCGGCCGCGCAGCCACCTGCGGCTGGACAGCCGACACGCAGCGGCCCGCAGCCGGCCAGCGAAGAACAGCCTGAGCCGGCGCGGGAGCGAGAGCGCGTGACGCCGGTGGCGCGGCGCATGGCGCAGGAGCATGCGGTCGATCTCGGCGAGGTCAAGCCTGGCGACGGCGGGCGGGTCACAAAGGGTGATGTGCAGCGGTACCTCGAACAAGGAGCGGCGGCACCTGAGGCTGGCGCCTCAGTACCGGCCTCTGGCCCAGCCCCGGCACCCAAAGCGGCGCCGCCTGCGGCCCCTGCAGCGAGCGACGGCCGCGAGGAGCGCAGGCGCATGTCGCTGCGCCGCCAGACGATCGCGCGCCGGCTGCTGGAAGCGCAGAACACGGCGGCGATGCTGACGACCTTTAACGAGGTGGACATGCACGCCGTGATGGCCCTGCGGGCGCGGCGCAAGGAGTCGTTCAAGGCCAAGTACGGGGTCAGCCTGGGGTTGAGTTCGTTCTTCGTCAAGGCGGCGGTCGGGGCGCTCAAGGCCTTCCCCGAGCTCAACGCCGAGATCCAGGGGAACGAGATCGTGCTCAAGCACTATTATGACATCGGCATCGCGGTAGGCGCGGCCGAGGGGCTGGTCGTCCCCGTCCTGCGTAACGCCGAGCGCATGAGCTTTGCGGAGATCGAGCGGGCGGTGCGCGACTATGCGGCACAGGCGGAGGCAGGCAAGCTTTCGATTGAGGCGCTGCGCGGCGGCACTTTCACCATCACGAATGGCGGTGTGTTTGGCTCGCTGCTCAGCACGCCCATTCTCAACCCGCCGCAGGTGGGCATTCTCGGCCTCCACGCCATTAAGGATCGCCCGGTCGTGGTCGAGGGCGAGATTCGCGTGCGCCCCATGATGTATGTCGCGCTCACCTACGACCACCGCATCGTCGACGGCCGGGAGGCCGTGCAGTTCCTGGTGCGGATCAAAGAGCTGGTAGAAGATCCGGAGTCGCTGCTGCTGGAAGGATAAGAAGCGAATTTTGCGCGAGCTGCGATTGTTTGTCACAAACCTCAACCCTCAATCGTCTACTGTTACGAGATGGCCATCTCGTCGCACGGACGGTAATAGTGAGAAAGAGGTACCAAGGTGGCAAACCAATCGACATCCAAAATCATTATTCTCGGCGCCGGTTATGCCGGCATGACGGCGGCGCTGCGCCTGGCACATAAGACCCGGCGGCTGCCGGTGGAGATTACGCTGGTGAACGGCAGCGCAGCCTTTGTCGAGCGCATCCGCCTGCACCAATCTGCGGCCGCCGAACGCGTCAAGCAGCGGCCGATTCAGAAGCTGCTGGCAGGCACGGGCGTGCGTTTCGTCCAGGGTTGGGTGACCGGCCTCTCGCCGGCAGCGCAGCAGGTGACAGTGCGCACGGCAGCCGGCGAGGAAACGCTCAGCTACGATACCCTGCTGTACACCCTCGGCAGCGGGACCGATAAAGATAGTGTGGCAGGCGTACGCGAATATGCGCTGGCCGTCGGCGACCCCCGCGACGGCGAACTGCTGCAGCAGCGGCTGCTCGAGCTGGCCGAGGCGGGATATGGTAACGAAGTGGTCATCGTCGGAGGCGGGCTGACCGGCATCGAAACCGCCACCGAGATCGCCGAGCGCTACCCTATCCTGCCTGTGCGCCTGGTGACGGCGGGCCGCCTGGGCTACGGCCTGTCCGAACGCGGCCGGGCATACATCCGCCGTACCTTTGATCGCCTCGGCATTGCCGTACAGGAGCATGCGCGCGTGGAGCGTGTGACAGACAGCGCGGTCATAACTGCGAGCGGCCAGGTAATCCCGTGCGGCCTCTGCATCTGGGCGGGATCGTTCCAGGCTCTGCCGCTAGCGCGGGAGGCCGGCCTTGCCGTTAACAACTGCGGGCAGATCTTGATCGACGCCAACATGCGTTCGCTCACGTCACGGGCAATCTATGCGGCGGGCGATTCGGCGGCCTTTACGCGGGGGGTGGGGCTCAGCATGCGCATGGCATGTGCGACGGCAGAGCCAATGGCCGCGCACGCCGCTGACAATCTGTACGCCCAGCTGACGGGCCAGCCACTGCAGCCGTTCCAGTTTGGCTACTTGGTTCAGTGCATCAGCCTGGGGCGGCGCGATGGGTTGATCCAGCGCGTGCAGGCGGACGACAGCCCGGTCGAACGCATCTGGACGGGACGGCCGGCGGCATGGGTCAAGGAAGCAATCTGCCGCGGGGCGGCGCTCGCGGCTACCAAGGGCTGGCTTGCCCGGTCGTACACCTGGTGGCGCTGGGATGGGGCAGGCAGCCAGGAACGCAAGCCCCAGCAGGAACGTGTGCCAGAACGCGTGGAGGTGCAGCCGGTGAGCCGGCGGAGTTAGCGTGGCAGGATGGAGCCAGAAGCAGTGATGAGCGATGCTATCAATAGCGCAAATAGCGACACGAGCGATGAGGTCGGGCAGGACTTTGAAGCGCTGCGACCACTGCTGTTTGCGATCGCCTACCGCATGCTGGGCAGCGCAGTCGACGCCGAAGACGTCGTACAGGAGGCCTATTTGCGCTATCAAGCGGCCGACCCGCACAGTATTCGTTCTACGAAGGCGTTCCTGACCACGGTGGTGACCCGCTTGTCGATCGACCAGCTCAAGTCGGCGCGCCACCAGCGCGAGAGCTATGTCGGTGCCTGGCTGCCCGAACCGCTGCTGACGACGGCGGGCGACCAGCCGGCCGACCTGGCGGCGCTCAACGATTCGCTGTCTACCGCCTTCCTGGTGCTGCTGGAGACATTGAACCCGGTCGAACGCGCCGTATTTCTGCTGCACGAGGTCTTTGACTACGACTATGCGGCCATTGCCGAGATTGTAGGCAAGAGTGAGGCTGCCTGCCGTCAGGCGCTGCACCGGGCTCGCGAGGCGGTGCGCAGCGGGAAACCGCGCTTTCGCAGCACGGCCGACGAGCATCGCCTTGTCTTCACCCGCTTTCTCGAGGCGTGTGCCGAGGGCGACGTGGAAGGACTGGAGGCGGTGCTGGCAGCCGACGTCACGGCAATCTCAGACGGCGGCGGCAAGGCCAGCGCCGCCACCCGGCCGCTGCACGGCCCCAAGGTCGTCGCGGCGCTCATGCTCGGGTTGTTCAAGCGTGCGCCAGCGGGGCTGGAGTACGAGCTGGCCGAAATCAACGGGCGGACGGGCCTGATCATACGCCAGGACGGCGCCGCCGTGGTTACCTTTACGGCCCACGTGGTCGACGGCAAGATCACGGCAGTCTGGGCGATGCGCAACCCGGACAAGCTCAGCCGGCTTTGAGCTAAGGTGCGACAAGCGCTTCGATCTCGCGATAGAGCGGCCAGAGCGTTTGTCCTGTGTTGGCAAGTATGGTCAGGATCAGTCCCTCTGATGGGTATACTGCTGAGCGAAACGCCACGCCGGGGTCGGAGCCTTCTACGAAGTATTTTCTGATGCCGTGCGTTCCGGCCTCGATCCAGACGCCGCGGCCATAGTGGTCGTAGGGGGGCGGGGACCCAGTCGCGACCTGGGGCGACAGCAGGCGGGCGGTGGTTTCGACGCTGAGCAGCCTATGCGCCAACAGTGCCTGCCAGAACTGCGTCATGTCGGCAGCCGTGGTATAGGCGCCGCCATCCGGCCCGCCCACGATCGGAACGGCGTAGATGTTGCTGCGCCAGGTGCCGTCGGCGTTCTCGATATAGGCCTGGGCCGTGCGGGGAGGCAGCTGATCGGAGGCGAAATAGCCCGACTCGTGCATGCCGCAGGGACGGAAGACGTGTTCCATTATGTATTTGGTAAACGGCGTGCGGGTGACATGCTCGACGATCAAGCCCAGCAGCACGTAGCCGGCATTGTTGTAGGCAAAAGTGCTCCCCGGCGGGTTCTGCATGGGCTTGTCCTGAAAGAGCGGCAGGAAGTCCGCGGGCCGGCGCACATTGTACATCGGCTGCTGCCGCCACAGTCCCTCGTAGTCGTCCATTACCGCCTCGTCAAAGTAGTCGGGGACGCCGGAGGTGTGGGTGAGCAGTTGATGGACGGTGATATCGGGAGCAAAGCCTGGAAGCGGCACGCCGGCGCAGTCGCGCAACAAGGTATCCGGCGCAAGCCTGCCTTGTTCGAACAGCTGGTTGACGGCCACGCTGGTGAAGATTTTGCAGCCGGATGCGATCTGGAAGCGGGTGTCGACCCGGTTGGGGATCGACTCCGCACGCAGGGCATCGCCGCACGCGCGCTCAAAGAGGATCGTGTCCGCCTGGCGGAGAGAGACTACGCCGGAGAAGGGTTCGGAGGTACGCTGGCGGGTGAGTGTATCTTCGAGTTCAGCCAGAGGTAATGGCATGGGAGCTCCTGAACATCGACTGATTCGTGCGAGGCTCGCCCCATTCGGTTCGTGGTGGGCGAGGTGAGGTGGGGCGAGCCAGGCACGGTGCGTATGCCTTGCTAGATAGAGAAGTCCTCGCCGTGCCACATGCCGGCCTTGGGGGCCTGGATGTGTGGCTCATGGCCGTTTTCGCCGTGGCCATGTTCGTTGTGACCATTTTCGCCGTGACTGTGCCGTTCGAGCGCGGCAACCCGCTGCAGCAGCGAATTGAGCGAAACGCCGACAGGATCGGGCAGCGAGCCGTGATTCAGGTCCGGCGCATCCGTGGCGCGATGGGGCTTGCTGCGGGCAACGTTCTGGCCCGGCACACCCACCACGACCGCATTCGGGGGTACGGACTTGACTACTACGGCGTTGGCGCCGATGCGCGTGTCCTCGCCGATCATGATCGCGCCCAAGATCTTGGCGCCGGCACCAACCACGACGCGGTCGCCTAATGTAGGATGACGCTTCCCCTTGTTCAGGCTGGTGCCGCCCAGCGTGACGCCATGGTACAGGGTCACATCCGCGCCGACCTCGGCAGTTTCGCCGATGACGACACCCATGCCATGGTCGATAAAGAAACGGGGCCCGATGGTGGCGCCGGGATGAATCTCGATCCCGGTGAAGCCACGCGCGAACTGCGAGAGCATGCGCGCCGGCGTCTTGAGCTCGCGCTCCCACATCCAGTGGGCTACACGGTGGCCGATCACCGCGTGCACGCCGGGATAGCAAGTCAGGATTTCCAGCGTGCTGCGGGCCGCCGGGTCGCGCTCATAGACCGAGTCGACCTCTTCCTTGAGCAGGCTCACCGCGTCCGCGGCCATACGCACCGGGACCGTCACCATGCCGACCCCCTTGCGCAGGAGACTGCCCAGGCCGGCGGCGGACTCCTCAGCCAGCTTGCCGATTACATCTTGGGGCGCACCTTGGGGCGACGCTTCGCCGCCCTGCTCGGGCGACGATTCCGCCAATCGCTGCGCCGGACGCTCTACCGTCGTTTGCATGTTTCCCTCCTTTGGCGGCGTCGTCTTCACGGCGCCCATAGGGCTTATGCTTGCCGGCCCAGTGGGCCGGCAAGCATAAGCCGGCTGCGTTCTCCAGCTACTTTAGTCTGCCAGGTGCGCGTACAGGACCGTGCTGAGATAGCGTTCGCCGAAGGAAGGGATGATCGCCACGATCAGCTTGTCCTTGGCTTCGGGACGGTTCGCCACCTGCAGCGCGGCCCAGATAGCAGCGCCCGACGATATTCCAACCAGCAGACCCTCTTCCTGTGCCATGCGCCGGGCCGTCGCCAGCGCGTCGTCGGCCTTGACACGAATGACCTCGTCATAGATCTGGGTGTTGAGCACGGCCGGCACAAAGCCGGCGCCGATGCCCTGGATCGGGTGCGGGCCCTTCTGCCCGCCCGACAGTACAGGCGAGGCATCGGGCTCGACGGCGACGACCTTGAAGGACGGCTTGCGTGACTTAATCACCTCGCCCACACCGGTGATCGTGCCGCCCGTACCGATACCCGAGACGAGGTAGTCTACCTGGCCGTCGGTGTCGCGCCAGATCTCTTCGGCCGTCGTGCGGCGGTGGATCTCGGGATTGGCCAGGTTCTTGAACTGCTGCGGCATGAAGTACTTCTTAGGGTCGGAAGCCACGATGTCTTCCGCTCGCTTGATGGCGCCGCCCATGCCTTCCGGGCCGGGCGTCAGGATCAGCTCGGCGCCGTAGGCCCGCAGGAGCATGCGCCGCTCCTTGCTCATCGTCTCGGGCATAATCAGGATGCACTTGTAGCCCTTCGAGGCGCAGACCAGCGCAAGGGCGATGCCGGTGTTGCCGCTGGTCGGCTCGACGATAACGGAATCCTTGTCGATCAGGCCGGCCTTTTCGGCGGCATCGATCATCGCAAAGCCGATACGATCCTTGACGCTGGCGCCCGGATTAAAGAACTCGAGCTTTGCCACGACCGTGCCGTAAGCTCCGGCCGTGAGGCGGTTGAGACGGACAAGCGGGGTATTGCCGATCAGTTCAGTGACATTGGATGCGATATTCATGAAGTGTTCCCTTTGCGAGTGAGTACCCTAGGTTGCTGCTGGCACAAATGGTTGTACGACTATACGGCCAGGGTCATGCAAGTTGCTGTAATAGAAAACGCCTCGGCGTTGCCGAGGCGAATGTTACCTACAAAAGAATGCAAGGGCATCTTTATGGCAGCAGTTCCCCGCGGCGTGCGTGGATACTACACGTACAGATGCAACAACACGTGGCAACTGCTGCTTGGTTGTACGAAACGCCGCCTGCCAGGGACATCGCTGACCAGACTCCAGCTTGCTTCATAACTTGTTTTACATCGAACTAATCGTTGGACGCAGAGCGTAGCAGAGGTTCGACACTCTGTCAATGTGGTAATCCACTCGCATCGCGTAAAGTGCAAAAGAGCCTATCCTGTCCGGGAGCGCACGGCAGCCAGGGAAGCAGACAACGATCCCAGTGAATCTAGACAACCCTCTGTCAATCCAGTGTGATAGCGACACAGCCTGTCGCATAGCGCGGCATGCCATCCGCAGTCGTCAGGACCCAGCGTAGGTCCCAAGTAGTGGCCATTGTCTTGAAGCCAACTACATCTTCCGGTGTAAACTGCGCTTTTCCCACCCCGTTGCCGCTCACGTTCGTGCTGAACCGTGTCGTCGGTATCGGTATTGCGGCGAAGTTGGGTTCAGTACAGCCGGATTCTGCCGCCCGCCGCTGGAAGCACAGGTGCGAGCGCCAGCACGATGGCGACAACTAGAACGAACAACGCAAGTATCGGGTATTCAGCTCGCGTTTGCATAACCACTCCTTTTTTGGCCTGCAGTCCCTGGCTGCCGTCCGTACTCCCTTGCTCGCTGTGTACAAGACCGACCGGATATCAGCCTACGCCGAAGCCAACAAGCTCAGGCACAGGTTTGACGACCCTGAAAACGACATCGCCTTTGTGCACCCGGTCTTCCACCTTGATCCCCACCTCGGCCCCAGGTCCAGCCTGTTGAATCCGGTGATGATTGATCTCTATCGACTCGACATGCTGGACAATGTCCGTGTTATAGCCGAGGATATGGATTTCGTCTCCAGCCGAAAGGCTTCCCTCTAGTTCCAAGGCAGCAACGCTGATATGGTCGAAAAAGTGAGTCACGTGCCCAACTCGCATTTCCATGTCGTCCTCCTTTCGGCGATCACCATCCTATCCCGCTCACCGCAATACAAGGACTGCTGTCGGGGGTGGACTCCAAGTGACAGCTGTTGAACGCAGCTTGTCTACTATTATCGCGCTATTCGCATGAGTGGGATCTCTCAGCTTTGGAGAGAGATGCGCGCGGGTGTGCGCGCTGCCACCATTTCGTGCCAGGTGCGACGACATGTCCCCAGGACCGGCGAACGCAAGCGTTCGCCGGTCCTGGGGACATTGGCTGTGCAGCTACGTGCGGCTTTGGGGGTCGACGGCGTCGCGGAGTCCGTCGCCGATGAAGGAGAAGACGAGCACAAGCAGCGTGAGCACGACGCTGGGGAAGAATACCTGCAGCCAGTTGGCCTCCAAATAGTCGATAGCCTGGCGGATCATCTGGCCGATGCTAGCATCCGGCGGCTGAATGCCCAGCCCAAGCAGGCTGAGCACGGCTTCGTTGACGACGACCGCGGCCACGTCCAGTGTGGCACTGACGATGATCAAACCCATCACGCCGGGCAGAATGTGCCCCCACAACAGGCGGCGTTCGTCGGCGCCGATACTGCGCGCCGCCAGCACGAAATCTCGCTCCTTAAGCGCCAGCGTCTGCCCGCGCACGTAGCGCGCCATCAGCGGCCAGCTCACCAATGCCAGCGAACCTGCCACCAGCAGCAGCCGGCCGATGCCGCCAAACCGCTCCGACACGGCAGCGCCAAAAACTGCCGCCACCAAGATGGCAAACAGCAGCCCCGGAAAGGCAAACAGCATGTCGGCAATGCGCGAGATCACATTGTCCACCGCACCGCCGCGAAACCCGGCTATCAACCCCAGCGTGGCGCCCACGCCGATGTTGAGCAATTCGACGTAGAAGACCACGATCAATGAAACCCGCAATCCCGCCAGGATGCGCGCCAACGTATCGCGGCCGAGACTGTCAGTGCCGAGCGGGTAGGCCGCCGATGGCCAGGCGTTGATGGCGGTGTAATTTTGATAATTGGGATCGACCGGATACAAAATCGGCCCCAGTACCGCAGCAGCAATCACGACAGCAGCAAGGCACAAGCTGGCAAGTGCCAGGCGGTTGCGCGCAAAACGCCGCCACCACCCGCGCCGCGCCGGAGGCGGCGCCACGCGCTCAATTCCCGGCGCAGTTGCTTCTATGGCAGCCATCAGCCCTCCGCCTTGATGCGCGGGTCGAGCACCGTGTAGAGGATGTCCGTTATCAGATTCATCAACACCACGGTGACCGCCAATATCACCGTCGTCCCCATGATGACCGGATAGTCGCGTTGAGAGATCGCCTGCACGCCCAGGTAGCCGACGCCGGGAATGGCAAAGAGGCTTTCGACGACAAAGCTGCCGGTGACAAGGAAGGCAAGGGAGGGCCCAATCACGGTGACGAGTGGCAGCAGTGCATTGCGCAGCGCGTGTACGCCGACAATGCGGGACGGACGCAGCCCCTTGGCCTGCGCCGTGCGGATATAGTCCTGGCGCAGCGTCTCAAGCATGCTCGATCTCGTCAGCCGCGCCAGGTAGCCCATCGTCACCGCCGCCAACACCATCACAGGCATCACCCAGTGCGCGGGCGTGCCCCAGCCGGCCGGGGGCAGCGACGGCAGGCTGTTGCGATACAGGATAAAATAGTTAAACGCACGCAAGATGGGAATCATGACAAAAGTCGGGATCGAGAAGAGGGCAAGCATCAAAATCATGCTCGAACGGTCGACCCAGCCGTTTTGCCGCAGCGCAGCAACGATCCCGATCGGCACGCCGATCAGCACGCTGGCGGCCAAGGCTGCTGCGCCCAGCGAGATCGACACCAAAATGCCGTTGGCCAGGATATCGTTGACACTGCGTCCCTGAAAGCGATAGGACATGCCAAGATCGCCGTGCAGCAGCCCGCCCACATAATGAAAATATTGCTGGTACCACGGCAAGTCCAGCCCATACTGGTGGCGCAGGCTGGCATATAGCTGTGGATCGCGGCGCGGCCCCATCAGCACCAAGATCGGGTCGCCGGGCGCCAGGTAGCCGACAATAAAGGTCAGGAATGTAATACTGAAAATAACAAAGACGAGGCTGATGAGCCTGCGCCCGATCAATCCACCCATGCGGTTACCTGTCATGTTTGCGTTTGTAGGGGCAGGATAGTCTCGCCGGATCTCCCGCCCCTACAAACTGCGCCTATTGGGCTCGGCCCGTCACTTTTGTCCAGTCAGGGAAGATCAGCCCCTGCCCAGTCAGTGAGTAGCCGGCGACCTCGGGCCGGATCAGCACGCTGAACTGCGGCACGTACAGCGGCAGCCAGCCGACTTCGTCGACAGCTATCTGCTCGGCCTGGTTGTACAGCTGCAGGCGTTCCTCGGCGCTGCCCAAGAAAGTGTCCGCTTGCTTGGCCAGTTCGTCAAACTGGGCGTTCTCCCAATGGCCGTTGTTGTTGGGCGAATCGCTGCGCAGCTGCTGCGAGACGAAGTTCTGCGGGTCGGGATAGTCGGCCCCCCAGATGCTCAAGTAGAACTGCAATCCTTCCTCTGGAGTGAGATAGGTTGTGTCGAGGTTCTTGCTGAAGGTCGCCAACTCCAGCGGCTCGAGCACGACGTCGACGCCCAGGTTCTCCTTCCACTGCTGCTGCAGGAAGGTTGCCACGCGCTCGTTGTCGCCCTCCACGCCATAGGTAAAGGTTACCTGTGGGAAGGGATTGCTCTCACCGTAGCCGGCGTCGGTCAGCGCCTGCTTGGCCGCGGCTGAATCAAAGGCCAGCCCCTTGATCGGCAGCTGCGAGCCGGTGAAACCAGGCGGCAGGATGCGGTCGGTCGGCGCCACCGCGCCGTTGAGGACGGCGTTGGCCAAGGTTGCCTTGTCTACGGCGAGGGCGAAGGCCCGGCGCACGTCGGCGTTGTCGAACGGCGCCAGCTTGTTGTTGAAGCCCACGTACCGCACGGCAAATGAGGCAGCACTGTGGAAGTCAGGGCTGTCCTTAACCTCGGGCAGACGTGCCGATGGGATCGGGTTCTGCTGGCTGCCGACGATGTCGAGACCGCCTGTACGATAGAGCTGGTAGGCCGTCTCTGAATCCTGGAAGAAGGGCAGTTCGACCTCGCTCACCCCCGGCGTGCCCGCCCAGTAGTTGGGGTTCGGCTCGAGGATCAGCTTCTGGTTGTGCTGCCACTCCTTGACCTTGAACGGCCCGGTGCCAAAGGCAGTCTCGGTCCAGCCCGTGGGATCCTGCTCGATGGCCGCCGTGGGGACGACAAATGAGACTGGGTAGGTCAACTGCGCCAGAAAGTAGGGCACGTTGTCGTCGAGCGTGATCTCGAGCGTACGCTCGTCCACCACCTTGAGCCCGATTGCCTCTTTGGTCGTGCCCGCAGCCACGTCGGCAGCGCCGGCGATGTGACCAAGCTGAAAGGACGCGCCGTAGGAAGCCGTCTCCGGCTGTAACGCCCGGTTGATTGAGTCGGCGAAGTTCTGGGCTGTTACCGGCGTGCCATCCGCAAACTTGAGTCCATCACGAATGGTGAAGGTATAGGTCTTGCCGTCGTCCGAAACCGTCCAAGACTCGGCGCCGTCCGGCGCCACATTGAGTTGGTCGTCCAGCTTGACCAGGCCGCCAAAAATCAAGTTGATGGCTTGGACGGACTGCGCGTTCTGCGGATTGGCTGGGTCCAGACCGGGCAATTCATTAACGCCTTCCACCGACCAGATCAGCTTCTGCGCACCGCCAGCGGCTGGTTGGCTTGCGGCCTCGCCTGCCGGCTGGGCTGCCGGCGCCGCACCGGGCGGCTGCGCAGCGACACACCCCGACAACAGCGCGGCGAACAACAAGATCGTGATGACTGCGATGACTGTTCTCTTCATGCTGATCCTCTCCTTCTGCACTTTGATTGCTTCATGCGAGCACCGCAACATGGGGCCCATGAGAGGATCAATCATACACCGGTCGGGCCGCGAACGAAACCAGGGGTTTGCTGCTATCCATACTTCCCACCCTTATCTGTTATACTCTGCGCGATATCAGGCGAGCGACACATCCGGAAGGCTCTTATGGCTCAAACAATGTACGACCCCCAAAGGATCGAGGCAAAGTGGCAGGCATACTGGGAGCAGCACGCCGTCTATCGGACGCCCATAGAGCTTGACGCGCTCAACGCAAAGCCCAAGGCGTATATTCTTGACATGTTCCCCTACCCGTCGGGCGAAGGGTTACATGTGGGCCACGCCAAGGGCTACACTGCCTCCGATGTGCTTGCACGCATGCGGCGCATGCAGGGTTACAACGTGCTGCATACCATGGGCTGGGACGCCTTTGGCTTGCCGGCCGAGCGGGCGGCCGAACGCGCAGGAGTTCATCCGGCCATCATCACGCAGCGCAATACCGACACGTTTCGCCGCCAGATGAAGCGCGCCGGGCTCTCCTACGATTGGGAGCGAGAGATCAACACCTCCGCCCCAGACTATTACAAGTGGACGCAATGGATCTTTTTGCGTCTCTACGAGCGTGGGCTGGCCTACCTGGCGGACGTACCGGTAAACTGGTGCTCCGCCCTGGGCACCGTGCTCTCCAACGAGGAAGTCTACGAAGGCAAGTACATCGAGACGGGCGATCCCGTTGAACGACGGTTGATGCGGCAGTGGATGCTAAGGATCACCGCCTACGCCGATCGCCTGCTCGAGGACCTTGACCTCGTGGATCGGCCCCAAAGCATCAAGGAAATGCAGCGCAATTGGATCGGAAGGTCCACCGGAGCCGACGTAACCTTTGCCGTCCAAGGGAGCGACACCTCATTCTCGGTCTTTACCACGCGGCCGGACACCTTGTTTGGAGCTACGTACTGTGTTCTAGCCCCGGAGCACCCACTGGTGGCAGCGATCACCACCGCCGAGCGGCGGCGTGAGGTGGAGGAATATGCCGCCCTGGTGCGCAACCTGTCCGATCTGAAGCGCACGTCTACGCAGGAAAAGACGGGTGTCTATACGGGAGCCCACGCCATCAACCCTGCGAGCGGCCGGGCCGTGCCAATCTGGATCTCCGAATACGTGCTGATGTCGTATGGATCGGGCGCGATCATGGCCGTCCCCGCCCATGATGAGCGCGACCACGAGTTTGCGCGGAGGTATGATCTCCCCATCATTCCGGTAATTGATCCACTAAACGGCAGTGGCAACGTTGCAATGGGAGATGAAGCCTATACTGGCGATGGCGTACTCATCAACAGCGGCTTCCTGGATGGAATGGCCGTCGAGGACGCGCAGCAGGCCATCATCGCCTGGCTGGAACAGGCTGGCTTTGGGGCCAGGCGTGTGCAGTACCGCCTGCGCGACTGGCTGTTCTCGCGCCAGCGCTATTGGGGCGAGCCGTTTCCCATCATCTTTCTGGAGGATGGGAGCACGATGGCGGTCCCTGACGATCAGCTGCCGGTGGAACTGCCCGAGCTGGTCAGGGGCAAGGAAGGCCTTGATGGGCGTCCACCCCTGGCGCGTGCAAGCGACGACTGGCTGATGGTGACGCTGCCGGATGGACGCGTCGGCGTGCGCGAGACCAACACGATGCCGCAGTGGGCAGGATCGTGCTGGTACTATCTGCGTTTTATCGATCCCCACAACGCCGATCAACCTTGGGATCTGGACGCCGAAAAGTACTGGATGCCGGTCGACATCTACATTGGCGGCGTCGAGCATGCGGTGCTGCACCTGCTCTACTCCCGCTTCTGGCACAAGGTGCTGTACGACTGCGGCCTCGTCTCCACCAAAGAGCCATTTCAGCAGCTCTTTAACCAGGGAATTGTGACAGCCCCTTCCTACCAGGACGAAGGTGGGAAGTACCATTACCCGCACCAGGTCGAACTGCGCGACGGGCAGTGGTTGACGCAGGCGAGCGGGCGCGCCGTGCACACGCAGGTCGAAAAGATGTCCAAGTCCAAGCTGAACGTCGTCAGCCTCGACGACGCCGTGGACCACTACGGCGCCGATGCGCTGCGTCTCTACGAGTTGTTCATCGGCCCGCTCAGCGCCGGCGGACCTTGGCTGACAAATGGGATCGACGGCGTCTACCGTTTTCTGCAGCGCACGTGGCGGATTGTAGTGGACGAGCAAACCGGCAGCTTGAGCAGCAAAATAAGCGCTGAGGCTGCGGGCACGGCGCCCGAGCTTCAGCGGCTGCTGCACAAGACGATTAAGCACGTCACCGAGGCGCTTGAGTCACTTGACAAAATGAACACAGCGGTGAGCCAGTTAATGGTGTTCGCCAATGCGATGGGGCAGGCCTCAGTTGTGCCGCGTCCGATTATCGAAGACTACTTGCGACTGCTTGCGCCAATGGCGCCGCATATCTGCGACGAACTCTGGCAGCGACTGGGCAAGCCTGGAACGATGGCCGACGCGGCATGGCCGCAGTACGATGCCGCGCTCCTCGCCGAAGATACCGTGAGCATCGTCGTACAAATCAACAGCAAGGTGCGCACGGTATTGAATGTAGCGAGTGACGCTACACAGGAGGAGATCGAGCAACTGGCGTTTGCCTCAGCGGCCGTAAGCAAGCACCTGGGAGCGCAGACGATCAAGCGGATCGTGTACGTGCCCGGCAAACTGATCAACATTATCGCCGCCTAGCGCCACTGCCCAGAAAGTAGCTGGACGGTTTTGCCAAAGGTGCGTTTCACGTTTTTGGACTTGGGGGCACGGATCTCTTGTCCAGCCCGCACGCGGCGTGCGGGCTAGGGGCACGCCCACGTGCCCGAGTTTCCGCACGAAGGCGTGCGGACTGGACGAGAACAAAATCGTGAAACGCACCCTTTGCCAAATTGGTGCTTGACAAACGTTGACTGGACGGATATATTTATCGTAATTATACGATACAAGAAGGCGGCGAAGGAGCAACGTCATGAAAGTACCACCCAATTTGGCCGGCGAGCCGTGCTGCACACTAGACATTAGTGGAGCAGAGCAGGAGCGTCTGGTAATGATGCTCAAGGCGCTGGGGAATCCTACTCGCTTTGAGATTATGAAATACCTGGTCACGCACCCCGGCTGCATTACGGGCGACATCGTAGATGTGCTGCCCATCGCCCAGGCGACAGTCTCACAGCACCTGAAGGTGCTGCGTGACGCTGGCTGGATCGACGGCACAGTCACAGGAACTGCGGTGAGCTACTGTCTTCATGCCGACAACATCGCCTGGTTCCGCACCAAGGTCGGGATGATCTTCTGAGCCGCCAACTGTGCTTGAATTCGGTCTTTTTTTGCGCAATTCAATCGTAAAAATACGATATATTGATTCGTCCTTTTCACCGGAGCATAGACGATGTACAACCAACTTGCCGCTATCTTTCAGTTTGTTGTCGAGCAGTTCGCAACGAGCTGGCCCTATCTGCTAATCACCATTCCGCTAGCCGTAGCTGTCAAGCTATCGGGTGCGTCGCGCTTCATCAACCGGGCCCTGAGTGCGCAGCCCCTGGTTGCCATCGTGCTCGCAACGATAGTAGGAGCGTTCAGCCCCTTTTGCTCGTGCAGCGTTATCCCGGTCGTGGCGTCGCTCCTGATCGGCGGGGTGCCTCTCGCGCCAGTCATGTCGTTCTGGATCGCATCACCTTCGATGGACCCGGAGATCTTCTTTCTCAGCGTGAGCACATTGGGTTGGGAGCTTTCGCTCTGGCGGCTCGGATCGACATTGGTGCTCAGCCTGGCGGCAGGCTTTATCACCTTTTTCCTGACGCAGCGGGGTTGGCTTGGGAACAGCATTCTGCGCACGGGCGCCAATGACGGCCCCAGCCTCGGTGTCCAAGCCAAGGAAGCATGGGCCGCCATCATTAGCCGGCTGAGCATCCAGCTTTCCCTGCAGCCGCGACCGGTTATGGCAGCGGCCGCCGCAGAGTGTTCGACCTGTACGGTAGCAACCAGTGCGCCCGCAACGGTAGTCGAGACAGATACGCCGCAGCCAGAGTCATGTAGTGCAACAGCCACCTGCGGCGTTCAACCTGGCTTCGGGCGCCGCTTGCTCGCCGAGACGTGGGTGGCCACCCTGATGGTGGTGAAGTTCATGCTCCTGGCCTACATCATGGAAGCACTGATCGTGCTATATGTACCGCAGGAATGGATCGTGTCGACGCTCGGTGCCGACCAACCGTTTGTGATCGTGTGGGCCGCCCTGCTCGGTGTGCCCATCTACACCAGCAACCTCGCCGCCGTGCCGCTGATCGGCGGTCTGCTGGCCCAAGGCATGTCGCCCGCCGCAGCGCTCGCCTTTCTAATTGGGGGTCCAACCACGACCCTCCCGGCAATGGCGGCCGTCGCCGGGCTGGTGACACGGCGTGTCTTTGCTCTATACGTGGGGTTTGCTCTCTTCGGTGCTATCGTGGCTGGGTATGCTTACGCGCTGGCGCAGGTCCTACAAGGCCGTTAACAAGGGGGCAGGGCTTCCACTGCTGGTGGAAGCCCCGCCCTCCGTGTCTAGCCTATAACACCACCGGTCTGGAGCGACTGCGTTGGAGTCGCAGTTATCGCCGCACTGCCGGCAAATAGAGGCGAGTCGTGAGCGTCAGGCCACGAATTTGGGTGGCGACGAGTGTACCGTCCGCCGCCTTGTAGCTGTTGACGACCGCCGTAGCACCCACATTCAGGCTGCTAAAGAAATCGTTGAAATTGGTGGCGGGAATCACGCTGTAGCTGACGCCGCCGATGACCCAGGTCGTGGCCTGAACCCCAGCAACAGCCTGCGCCATGGACCCGCCCTTGTCATCGATCGTGCCGAGGAACGTCTGTGGCCCCGCACCCGGCGGCACGTGCGCCTCGATCTCGTGCACCTGTTTCTCGCCGTTCTGGACGGAGTATTCGACCCCCACATAGGCGCCGATGCCCAGCACGGCGTTGGTCTCATCAAACTTGGCACTGGCGCCGGCCACATAGGTGACGTTGTCCACAATCCACGTTCCGACGAGACCGCCGCTCGGCATCTGGTCTACAAAACCAAAGACCTTGAAGTTGTCGGGGGCGGTGGCGCCGCCATTCTCGGTCGTGCTCTCGATCTTCTTGGCGATCCGTTCGCCGCCAGCGCCGAGGTAGTACTCGACCTTGACGCGTGCCCCGTTGACCAGGGCGCCGTCAGTCTGCTCGAACTTTGTATCGGCAATCGCCGTGTAGCTGACGCCGCCGATGCTCCAAGCGCCCACCAGGCCGCTGGGCACACTGTCCGCGATCCCGTAGGCATGACCTTCGGCGCCCTCGTAGGAGCCGTTGCCGTCGTCGTCACTGCCGCCGATGTCATTGGCATACTTCGTCTCAATCTCGCGCGCCCGGTTCAGGCCCGCGGCATCGGTCGAGAAATGCACCTTGACGGTGACGCCGACGGCAAAAGCTCCGTTCGCCTGCACAAACTCGGTGCCTGTATCAGCCACATAGGTCATGCCGGCCACATTCCATTCGCCGATCAGATTGGCAGGGAAGCTCTGCAGCACGCCATAGATCTCCCCCTCGCCGGCCGCGCCGCTCGTCCCACCACAACGATAGTCGCGCTCAGTCCTTACTTCGCGAATCGTGGCTGGGGTCGTCGTGGTCAGGGCATGAATTTTGACGCAGGCGCCGACGGCAAACGCACCATCCTCCTGCATGAACTCGCTGCTGCCGTCGGCATTGTAGGTGACGCCGCCCACGACCCAGGTGCCGACCAGATTGGCGGGGAAGCTTTCGATGCGGCCGAAGCGCTCGACCTCATTGCTGGGTGTCGCCGTAGCACCTGGCGTTGAACCGGGCGTAGAGCTTGGGGTAGGCGTAGGGCCGCTGCAGTCCGACGCGGGTTCGCTTTCGATCTCGCGTGCGGCGAAGGGCGATGAACTGCCGGAATAACGAACCTTGGCACAGACGCCAACGGCAAGCGGCCCCGCCACTTGCTTGAACGAAGTGCCGGCTGCTGCATTGTACGTCACGTCGCCGATGAGCCAGGTGCCGACAAAGCCGGGCGAAGGCATGCTCTGGATCAAGCCGTAGGCTTCACGATCCGCCGTTGGGGTTGCGCCAGGCGTGATACTGGGCGTCGTGCTGGGAGTTTCACTGGGTGTAACGCTGGGGGTCACACTGGGTGTGACACTGGGTGTCGGGGTACCGGACGTGCAGTTGTCACTGCTCTTGCTGGCGATCTTCGTAGCGCTGTATGGCTCCGCAGCGCCGACATATTCCACTTCGACACAGACGCCTACGGCGAAGGCGCCCTTGTCCTCCCGAAAGTCAGTGCCGGCGGTCGTCACAAACGTGCGGCCGTCGACGATCCACTGTCCGACGAGTCCGCCAGAGGGCATGGAGCTAATGCGTCCTATCCAGTTGAGCTGCTGGGCACTAGCGATGTGGCCCGACCAGATGGCCGTGGCGAGGGTGATGGCAGCGATGGTGGCCAGCGCGTAGCGCGCGGCGGTACGAGGCACTCGGTGTTGCATGATAGTTCTCCGTCTTCGGTTTGATCAAGGACATAGTTCAATGTGAAACGATACCACGTTGAACAGAGTGGTCCCAGTATGTCAAAAATACATCGATCATTATACACTTTCTCGAAGCTAAGCTACCGCGGCATGGCCACTCGAGAAATAATAGGTCTGCGCTACCTCTTCCAATAGCGTTAATCTAGGACTAAAATATGTTCAATGCTTTGTTCCCAAACCCATTCAAGGAGAGTGAGCAATGAAAATTGGCGCCTCGATCTGGCCGTTCAGATGGGATAAACCGTATGACGATGCGATCCGGCGCATCGCACAGCTGGGCTTCAAAGCCATCGAACTGATCGCCTGGGACCGTGAGGCTCTGGACACCTACTACACCCCGCAAGAGATCAAGAAGCTTAGAGACATTATTGCCAGCGAAGGCCTGGAGCTTTCCGAATTCGTGTCGACGCCACCAGGGATGGCGAGCCCCGAGCCAAAGGACCGTGATGCGGCCGTCGAGCATTTCAAGCGCATGGTCGAGGTAGCCGTTGGCCTTGGTACGACGACGGTCAACACAGTTTCGGTATTTCCCTTTGCGATTGAAGTTCCTCGCATCACCGACCGGCCGCATATGCAGGAGTTCAGCGTCGACTATCCCTCTGGCCTTAACTGGAAGCAGAATTGGGAGGATTATGTGGATGCCGTGCGCCGCTGCTGCGACATCTGTGAAGATGCGCACGTCCGCTATGCCCTGGAGCCACATCCTTATCGCTACATGTCGAACGCAGCATCCATGCTGCGCCTGATCGAGCACGTGAAGTCAGATGCACTGGGCATGAACTTTGACCCCAGCCATCTCTTCCCGATGGGTGACATGCCGCATACTGTCATCTACCAGTTGGGCGACCGCATCTTCCACTGCCATTTCTCCGACAACGACGGCACAACCAACGTTCACTGGCGCCCGGGGAAGGGCAAAATCGACTGGACCGCCGTAATGCGGGCCCTCAAAGAGACTGGATTTGACGGCACGATCTCGATCGAACTCGAAGATGTACCCGGCGTCGCACGCGGGCAGGCGGAAGTTCCCGGCGTATACAAAGGCAACTGGGATGCCACCGATGCTTTCGAGGAGGAGAATCGAAAGGCGATGGCGTACATAAAAGGGGTCGCCGCCGATCTTGGGGTGGCCATTGTGCTGTAAACACAAACCCGGCGCGCCACGGCAGAGCATGACTCATAGCCAACGCTTTTGAGGAGAGAAATCGGTGACCGTGCAAGGAAGTCTTGTTGTCGGCGTGGATCTAGGGACGAGCGGCGTGCGCGCCGTAGCCTTCGACCAGGCGTTGCGCGGCGTGGCACAGGCCAGCCGCAGCTATCCTGTGCTATATGCCGGCGGGGGGATCGCAGAGCAGCCGGTCACCGAGGTAATCGAAGCCAGCGAGGAGTGTATCCGCGCGGTTGCCAATCAACCCGGCGTTGCCGGCCGCATTCGGGCACTCGCCTTTTGTGGCACGGCCAGCGGTCTGGCTGCCTTTGGCCGCCCAGCAGCATTTCGCGCGGCCGAGACTGGGAATAGCACCCAGCCAGACAACCACTTTACGCCGGCTGGTCCGGCCTGGCTTTGGGCAGATAACCGGGCGGCGGCCGAGGCTCGCCGCATCGCACAGCGCTTCGGTACAAGCGCTTACCTGCGCACCGGCTGTCCCGTGCACGCCAGCTACTGGCCGGCCAAGCTCCTGTGGTGGCGCGAGCACGCCCGTGCCCCGTTCTCAACGGATGCGCCGACGTCCGGCGAATGGCGGCTGGCAGGCCCAAAAGACTATCTGCTCTACCGCTTGACAGGCGAATGGGTAACCGATCGTGCCACGGCCGCCGCCACCGGCCTGTTTGATTCGCAGCAGGGTAACTGGGATACGGAACTGCTAACCTGGCTGGGCGTCGAGCCAGGCTGGCTGCCCGGCGTCGTCCCCCTGACCCGGCAGCTGCCTCTCTTGCCGAACGCGGCCGAACGGCTAAACATTCCGCCGACAACACGCGTTGTCGCCGGTGGGCTGGATGGGGTGCTTGTGCACCTGGGCATGGGCTGTGCCCGCGCAGGGCTGGCCAGCTGTACGATCGGTACCAGCAGCGCCGTGCGCATGAGTTCCAAGTCGCGTGTCACGGATGCAAAAGGCCGTACCTGGTGTTATCCCGTGGTCGACGACCTTTGGCTTGCCGGCGGTGCAGGTAACAACGGCGGTAACGTGCTCAACTGGTTCCACACGCTTTGCACTGATATGGCCCGTTTCGGCGGGAACCAGGCTGCTGCCGCCAACTCTGACGTCCAATCCGGCATCACCATGAGCCAGGTCGTCGAGCTGGCCATGCAGGTCGATCCCGGCGCCGAAGGCTTGCTGTTCGTGCCCTACTTGTTTGGCGAACGTAGCCCCCTCTGGCGCGAGGACCTGACCGGGGCGTTTGTGGGGCTGTCGCCGATCCACCGCCTCCCGCATCTTGCGCGGGCCGTTCTCGAAGGCATCAGCCTGGGGGCCGGCGGCATCTATCAAGCCTTGGCGGAGCAGATCGGGACACGGCAGGAGATCCGTGCAGGCGGCGGCTTCGTCGCTTCGCCGGCGTGGGTACAGCTGCAGGCGGATGTCTTGGGCGCGCCCATCAGCGTAACGGCGACAGGACAGGAAACGGCGACCGGCGCGGCGATGCTTGCCTGGCACGCGCTCGCTGGGATCCCGCTGCAGGACTTGCAGGAATCCGTTGTCGTGACGCAACGCTTCACGCCGCGCCCCGAAATGCAAGAGCTTTATCTACGACTCAGCGCGCGACTACATCAGGTGGCACAGTGCCTGGCGGAGCCGATATCACCCTGACACAGACGGGTGTCGGTACCTCGACCTGGTAGCCCGTCGGCGTAAGCTGACCCGTCACAGAGTCGATCTTGAACGTGACAAGATTGTTGCTATCCTGATTGGCTGCGATCAGGTACTGGCCATCCGGGCTGATGGCGAAGTTGCGCGGCGTCTGCCCCAGGGTGTGCGTATGCCCAATCAACGTAAGGGTGCCATCCTGGTCGTCGATAGCGTAGACGACAATGCTGTCGTGACCCCGGTTCGACCCATAGAGGAACTTACCGGAGGGACTTACCTGCACCTCGGCGCAGGTGCTTGCGTCCGTAAAGTCTGCCGGCAGCGTGGAGACAGTCTGGAGCTCGTGCAGAGTTCCCGTGGCGCCGTCGTAGTGATAGGCCGACATCGTCGAATTCAGTTCATTAATCATATAAGCAAAGGTGCCGTGGGGGTGGACTGCTACCTGGCGCGGCCCGGCGCCCGGGGCCACGCTGGCCCAGAGTTCAGGACGAGCTTCCAGTCTGCCGTGCCCGGCGTCATATGCGTAGACGACCAGCTTATCGAGGCCGAGATCCGGCACAAACAGGTAGCGTCCAGCGGCGTCGAGGGTGACGGCATGCGCGTGCGGGCCGGCCTGGCGCACCGAATCGACGCTTGAACCTTGATGCTGAATAACCTCGGTCGCATCGCCCAGCGACCCATCGCTCTGGATAGGCAGCACACAGACCGATCCGCTCCGGAAATTGGCGACCAAGACGTGGCTGCCCGCGTTGTCGACGATTAGGTGACAAGGATCGGTGCCGTGGCTTGGCTTCTGGTTCAAGAAGGTGAGGCTGCCGGTGTCAGGATCGACGGCAAAGGCACTGACCGCACCGCTGGCGGCGCCTTCGAATTCTTTAAATTCGTTGACGGCATACAAATAGCGGTGCGCCGGGTCGAACGCAAGATAAGAAGGGTTGCGCACACCCTCGACCACGCTGAAGGGCTCCAGTGCGCCCGAAGCAATGTCGAGCGTGAAGAGATAAATGCCCGCTCCCTTGCCGACGAGGATCTTTCCGGTCCCAAACAGGATGGGTTCGGTGTACGTTCCAACATACACCAGTCTTCGATTTAGAAATTGATTGACAGACATCGTGGTCACCCCTTAGAATGACAACTATAGGCAACATCTTCGCGGCTTTGTTCTGATTCTACCTTGGATTCACTGCTCTGAGCAATTTATCCGCCTGCATCCCCGGGCGCATCCGCTTCCATGAGGCAACCTGATGACGGAAACACGCGTGAAAGACTATTACACAACGGAAGTTCGCGCAGAGTGGCGCCGGCTGGCCCGGGGACCTTACTCGCGGCTGGAATTTGAAACCACGATGCATTTCTTGGAGGCATACCTGCCGAAGCACGGCCTGATCCTGGACGCCGGCGGTGGGCCTGGCAGATATACGATTGAGCTGGCGAAACGAGGCTATGACATCGTGCTGCTTGACCTGACGCCCGCCAACCTGACGTTTGCCCGGCGACAGATCAAACGAGCCAAGCTGCAGGCGCGAGTCGCCAAGGTGCTTGAAGGCTCAATTCTGGACCTCTCGCAATTCGCCGACGACACGTTCGATGCTGTCATCTGCCTGGGCGGCCCGCTCTCGCACGTATTAGGCGTGCAAGCTCGGGATCGGGCTATTTCGGAACTCATCCGTGTCGGCAAGCCGGGCGCGCCCCTCTTTGCCTCGGTTATGGGGCGCCTCAATTTGTATGTTCATGAGTTGATGCATTTTCAACCCGAAATCGAGCTGCCGCTCTTCACGCAGATACGCGAGAGCGGCCAATACGACGGCGAGCTGGGATTCACCGCCTGTCACTTTTTTCTGCCAGAAGAGCTGCGCGATGCTTTTAGGGACAACGGGGTGCATGTCTTGGAAATGGTTGGGCTAGAGGGGGTCAGCTCGCGCCAGGCTAGACACGTGAACCAACTCGCCAAGAACGAGCTGCGCTGGAAGATCTGGCTTGAAACTCACTTTCAGACGTGCACACACCCTGCCGTGGTCGGCATGAGTGAGCACATGCTGATTATCTCCCGAAAGTTATGAGGCTGCCCTGCGCGTGCCACGGCCTTTGACGCTCGCAAACCAGCCTGTTATACTGCGCGGCGTTCATGACGCTGATACTCACTCCTATAAAGAGATAATTTCTTCCGCGCGGGGTGTAAATGACCACTCATCCTTACGTACCTGCATCGACCATGGATGCCCTGGTATGGACAGCACCCAGAAGAATGGAAATTCAAGCAGTTCCGGTGCCGGAGCCAGGCGGCCACGAGTTGTTGCTTGAAGTTGCCGCGGTCGGCATCTGCGGCTCGGAACTAAGCGGCTATCTTGGACACAACAGCCTGCGCGTGCCGCCACTGATCATGGGGCACGAGTTCAGTGCACGTGTGGTGCAGGCCGGCAATGGCAGGCTGGCAGATGGCAGCTTGCCGCTTCCTGGTCAGATGGTGACGGTGAATCCACTGATCAGCTGCGGCGAGTGCGATCTGTGTACGCGCCACCTGCCGAACCTTTGCCGGAACCGCCGGCTTATCGGCGCCCATCGTTCCGGCGGCTTTGCACGCTACGCAACTGTACCTGCTGCCCAGTGTTGGCCGCTACCGGACGGGATGAGCGACGTCGCCGGCGCGCTGGTCGAGCCGCTGGCATGTGCAGTGCGCGCGGTCAGACATGCCGACTGGCATACCACGGAACCGCTATTGATTCTCGGCGCCGGCGCCATCGGCCTTTGTTGTCTGAAGGTAGCCCGGGCGGACCATTCGGCTGAGATCGTGATCAGCGATGTTGTCGACGCACGCCTGCACGTCGCCGCAGCGTGGGGAGCGACCGTTGCCATTAACGGCCGCGCCGCCGATGCCGAGCAGCAGTTACGTTCTGCATTGCCTGCCGGTGCGGTCACGGTGATCGACGCGGTTGGCTCCAACACGACACGTGCGCTGGCACTGCAACTCGTGAGACCTGGCGGGCGCGTCGTTTACATCGGGTTGCATGACGAAGCGTCGCCGTTGGCTGCAAACTACCTGGTGCGCCAGGAAATCAATATTCAGGGCAGCTTCTCCTACACGCCCGCCGACTTTGCGCAAGCCATCTCCTTGCTGGAGGCCGGCACCGTGACGCCGTCGGATGTATGGCTCGCAGATCGGCCGCTGCGCGACGGCCCGGCAGCCTTTGCTGGTCTCGTCGACGGCAGCATCACCAGCCCCAAGATTGTTCTGCGCCCCGCAATCTCGTCATAGACGTGTGAAGCAGATCGAAGTGTCAGAAAAAATATCGGGCGCAAGTATGCGCAGATATGGGACCATGGCAATTGGTATGCGCGCTAGCTCTGTGCAGGAAGCCGAAGGGGGCGCATGACCAAGAACTGGAGGGCGACAAAGGCGCCCACGCCACATAGGGCGATGGTGGCAGCCATAGGCAAGGCTGTGCCGTTGAAGAGCAGGCCGACAAGGGCGCCGGCAGCGGCCCCAAAGCCAAACTGAATCGCCCCAAGCATGGCTGAGGCGCTGCCGGCCTGGCGGGCGTAAGGAGCCATGGCTCCGGCGGTGGCATTGGGGCCGACCAGGCCGGTGCTGGCAATGCAGAAGAAAAGCAGCACGAGCATACCTCCAAAGCCGCCAAGGCCGGTAGCCGCCGCGCCGGCCAGCAGCAAGCCCGTGGCGGCGGTGACCCCCAATGCAGCCACGAGAATTTGGCCGCCGCTATAGCGTTCGAGCAGCCAGCGGTTGAGCTGTGAAGCAGCGATCAGCCCGATGGCGTTGATACCAAAGAGCAGACCGTAACGTTCCGGCGGTACGCCGTTGAGTTCGATAAAGACGAAAGGCGAGCCGGAGATATAGGCAAACATGGCGGCGGAGGCCAGCCCGCCGGCGATGGTATAACCCATGTAGCGCCCATCTCCCAGCAATGCGCCATAGCCGCGCAGGACGGCGCCAAGCCCCTGGCGCGTGCGGCGCTCCGCCGGCAGTGATTCCGGCAGCCCGAAGTAAACCAACACGATGCACAGCAACCCGAAAGCGCTCAAAGCCAGGAAAATTACCCGCCAGCCAAAATAGAGCAGCAGCTGGCCGCCCACCAACGGGGCGAGTATGGGGGCAAGACCCATCACCAGCACGAGCATAGAATACATGCGCGCCGACTCACGCTGGTCGAAGAGGTCGCGCACGACCGAGCGGGTGATCACCATGCCGGCGCAAGCGCCAAGAGCCATGGCGAAGCGCAGCAGGATTAAGCCATTGAGGGAAGCGGATAAGGCGCAGCCGAGGCAGGCCAGCGCGTAGAGAGCACAGCCAAATAGCAGGGGGCGGCGGCGGCCCAGTCGGTCAGAGATAGGGCCATAGATCAACTGGCCCACGGCCAGGCCGACAAAGAAAGCAGAAAGGGTCTGCTGGGCAACGGCGGTTTCAACGCCGAAGTCGCGGGCGATCGCAGGCAGACCGGGCAGATACATGTCGATGGAAAGGGGGCCGAAGGCGCTGAGAATGCCAAGAATGAGGGCCAGGCGGGCATAGGAAGGGTGCGACGGTTGGGACGGTTGTGCAGACATCATCGAGTTCCAGAAGTATGAGGCAAATTTGCTATTTGTAGATTATACGCCTGCGCTGCCAATGTGCAGAGACGCGCAGGTTCTCATTCGTGAGAGGGATGCTACAATGGGGTGCAGAACTCTGCTGTGCCCATTCGTCACTGCGGACGCGTTGCACGCCCGCGTGCCGCCCACCATTCGCCTGTAGGAGGTACTGTATGGCTGGTTCCGAACCTTTGATTCTCGTTGACGCGTATCCGCGGCCGATCGACCTGATCTTCAGCCCAACGGACAAGGCACGGCTCGAGAAGCTTGGCCGCGTGGTGTGGCACGATGGGGCCCCGGCGCCTGACTCGCTGATCGAGGAACATTTGCCTGATACGGTAGCGCTGATCGGGCAGACCGCGCTGCCCAAGGAGCGGCTGGACCGAGCGCCGAAGCTGCGCTTCGTGGCGAACGTGGAGAGCAACTTCCTGCCCAACGTGGACTACGCAGAATGCCATCGGCGCAATATTTACGTGGTGTCGACCGGACCGGTTTTCGCGCAGCCGGTGGCGGAGATGGCATTGGGGATGGCGATCGCAGCGGCGCGGCGCATGGTGGATGCGGATGCCGCGATCCGGCGGGGCGACGAGTCGCTGTACGGCGAGCGGGACAACTATGACTCCTTCCTGCTGCACGGCAAGGCGCTGGGACTCCTGGGGTTTGGCAATTTGGGGCGAGCGCTGCTGCCCCTGTTGCGGCCCTTTTCGGAAGAGATCCTGGTGCACGACCCGTGGATTCACCCCAGCGTCCTGCGTGGGGCCAAGGTTGAGCCGGTGGGGCTGGACGAGCTATTTGCACGCGCCAAGGTACTTTTCATTCTGGCGGCGACGACGACCGACAACCAGGGGTCGATCGGGGCGCGCCATTTTGGCGCCATGCACAAGGGGTCGGTGGTCGTATTGATCAGCCGGGCGGGCGTGGTGGATTTTCCGGCGCTGGTGGCAGCCGCGGCAAGCGGTCACATCCGGGCGGCGATCGACGTCTTCCCGGTCGAACCGATCCCGGCGGGGGATTCTGTGCGGCAGACGCCAAACACGGTGCTGTCGGCGCACCGGGCGGGCAACATTCCCGAAATCTGGACGGGGATGGGCGAAATGGTCGTCGACGATCTGGAGCTGGTGCTCAAGGGACTGCCGCCGCAGCGCTGCCAGCGCGCGGTGCTGGAGACGGTGGCGCGGCTGAGGAGCAAACCGGTCGGCCAGGAAGACGTGTAACATAGCGGAGGAACCTATGCGGAAAATTCAGACACAGGGCGTCCATCACATCACGATGATCGGCGCCGACCGGCAGACAAGCATCGACTTCTGGGAAGGTGTGCTGGGCATGCCCTTTATCTTCGAGCAGCCTAACCTTGACGTGCCGGAGGAGAGCCACCTCTATTTCGATCCGGGCGATGGCCGCCTGATCACGGTGTTCACGGACGAACGCCGCAGCATCGACCCGGCCCGCAACCCGGAAGGCATCGGCAACCTGCACCATATCGCCTTCACCGTTTCGCGCGCCACCTACACCCAGGTCGCCCGGCGGCTGGACGAACGCAGCATCAGCAACACCGGCGAGGTCGATCGCGGCTTTATGGATTCCCTCTACTTCCGCGACCCGCTCGGTCAACTGCTTGAACTTGCGTGCTACAAGTTCGAGCCGCCGGCCGGCGCCACCCACGCCGACGTCTTGCGCGAAGCGCATCTGCTGCGCGTTGCGCGCGGCGACCATCACGTTGCCGACGAACATCTGGCAGACGCGATCGAGCTGCTGGTCGTACGCGGCCGGCCGTCACTGTCAGGGGACCGTGCGGCGAAGGATCCGTACACGGAAAAACCGCCGGTGTGGGGGTAACCAGCCGGCCCCTTATTCATCGAACCCGTGGTGGTGGAACTACCAGATCAGCATGTGACTTTCTAGAACATATGTTCTATAATACACATGATGAACGTCGGGAATGTTCCACAATCGGAGCCTCTTGTCGCCGAGCAGCTTGACCTCGCGCTGTGCATGCTGGAACGTTTGCACGCCGGCGGCGACTGGTGGCTATACTCACGACCGCACGGCAGGGGCTATGAATCGGACTGGCGTAAAGCGGGCAAGCATGCTGCACCGCGCCAGTCCTGGCTCCAGCGCGACCACGTTTTCTTTGGCGTTCACCCGCACATCGACATCCCGACGAAGAACGCACAAGGTAAAAAGTGCGATCAGCGCTGGGTGCGCGGCACCGTCCACAACATCGCCGCGATCAATGCACTGTTTGTCGAAATTGATGCCAAGGACACGATCCTGCTATCGGAGTGGCTGCCCCATTACATTGCCCCCGAGATCGGCAACATGGCACAACCGCAGGCGCGCGGCGCCCTGCAGAAGGCTCAGACCGCGGCCATTGATGCGGCACTGCCCTTGCGCCTGCCGGAGTACAAGCAGAGGGCACTCGCCGCCATAGAGGCCGCCTCATTGCGCCCGTCGGCGTGCTGGGACAGCGGCGGCGGTTATCAGGCGGTTTGGCTGCTCGACGCGACGATACCCGTCACCGACGCCAACCGCACCGATGTCGCCCATGTTCAGAAAGAGTGGGTGCGGCTGATCGGCGGCGATCCAGCGGCAAGCGACTTGAACCGTGTGTTACGCCTGCCCGGCAGCGTCAACCGCAAGCCAAAGTATGGGCCGCATGGGCACGCCGTAACCTTCGTCTGGTGCGATCTCGGGCTTACCTATGCTTACTCGAGGCTGGCCGCACTGCTGCCCGAACTGCCCGCGGCGCTGCCCAGCAAGCCGCGCCGGGTATATGTTCCCCCAGGGCTGCCTACTTTCTTGGGCGAGTTTGCCGACGTGCCGCGGCTGCCGGGCCACGAAGCGATCGACGAATACAACGCAAGAACCGACCTACGCGGGCTGCTGTTGGAGTTTGGCTATACCGACGCCGGCAGTGGACGGATGCATCGCCCAGGCGGGGACACGGCGGGCGTCCAGCTGCACGCCAACAACACGGCGAGCATCTACTCGAGCGCGGATCCACTCTGGTGCGGTCACCGCATCACCCCGGCACACGCCCTATGCGTGTTTGCGTATGACGGCGATGTCACGGCCATGCTGGAGATGCTGACCGGCGGGCAGCTCTCTTTGTTTTCTGGTCTGGACAGCTGTGCTGCACCTGTAGAGCACGCGCTACCCACGGCGCCGGTGTTGCCCTGATGTCGCCGTCGCACTGAGACGCACCGACAGCAAGGACACTGCGCGCTTTGTGCAAGTTGATCGTTGCTGCACATATGTCTATACTATGCACGGATATCCTCGTTGCTGCGGATCCCCTGGTCACGTCGACCACACATTGTTTCCGTTTACCCACAATCAGATAGGGAGGAATCACCTGTGCAGCGAAAACTCATGTCTGGGCTGTTGTTGGCCCTAATGCTTGTCATCGGCGCCTGCGGTGGACCCGCTGCCACAACGGCGCCAGCCGCGGACCAACCAGCTACTGGTGCAACCGCGGGCGCAGGGGAAGCACTCACACCACAAGCCGGCGGCGAAATCGTCGTCGCCTACAAAGACGATCTTGCGACCCTCGACCCTGCCATCGGTTACGACTGGACGAACTGGCCCGCCATCAAGATGGTCTTTGATGGCCTGCTCGGCTACGACAGCGGCACTACCTTGGAACCGCGCATCGCCGCCGAAATGCCGGCAGTATCCGAGGATGGACTGGTCTACACCTTTAAGCTGCGACCTGGTGTCAAGTTTTCGAATGGGCGCGAGCTGACGGCCGACGACGTGGTCTATACGATGACGCGTGTCCTGGACCCGGCCACGACCAGCCCTGGCGCCGGCTTCTACGTCGGCATCAAGGGGGCGCAGGAGTTTATTGACGGCAGCGCCACCAGCGTCGCAGGCATCAAGGCCGTCGATTCGCAGACGGTCGAGTTCACCCTGACGGCGCCGGACGCTACCTTCATGAACAAGATGGCGCTGAACTTTGCCTTTATCGTGGCGAAGGAAGCAGTGGAAGCGGCAGGCCAGGACTTTGGCCGCCGACCCATCGGGACAGGCCCCTTTACACTCACAGAGTGGAAATCGGGCGAATACCTGATGTTTGAGCGCAACCCCAACTATTTCCAAGAAGGGCTGCCCCTGCTGGATAAGGTGACGATCCGCGTCGGTATAGAACCGAGCGTGGCGGTGCTGCAACTGGAGAAGGGCGACATTCAACTGATGGGCGACCCGCCACCGGGCGCCGAGTGGGCACGTATCAGTTCGGACCCGGCCTGGGCGAACCGGATCGAGGTGCAGCCGAAAGTCAACACCACCTACATTGCGATCAACACGACGATGGCGCCCTTTGACAATGTGAAGGTGCGCCAGGCGCTCAACCATGCTATCGACAAGCAACGCATCGTCCAGTTGTTGAACGGCCGTGCCGACGTCGCCAATCAGATCCTGCCCGCCCTCATGCCGGGCTACGACCCGGACTACCAAGGCTATGCCTTTGACCCGGAAAAGGCCAAGGCGCTGCTGGCGGAAGCTGGGTTTGCCGACGGGTTCGAGACGACGATCCAGTGTATCGCAGTCGATCCCCAGCCCAAGCTGTGCGAGTCGTTCCAGCAGGACCTGGCCAACGTCGGGATCAAGCTGAACATCGAGACGCTGGCGGCGCCCAACGTCATCGACAACGCCGGCAACGGCCTTAACCCGCTCACCTGGTCCGGGGGCCTGGCGTGGACGCAGGATTACCCGGATCCGGACGATTTCTACGCGCCGATCCTGGGCTGCGACTCGAACGTAGCGGGTGGTTGGAACTGGTCGCGCTACTGTAACGAAGAGCTGCATACCCAGAGCAAGGAACTGCTGGCGATGACCGACCAGGCAGCGCGCATCGAGGCCTACAAACCATTCTTCAAGACCCTGATGGACGATGCAGTCTGGGTGCCGGTGATTGCCGACCAGTACAACGTGGCGCATTCCGAGAAGCTGCACGGCCAGCCGCTGCTGACGCACCCGGAACACTCATTGCTCTACGAAACCATGTGGTTGGAGAAGTAGAGCATGGGTGCCCAGGCGCTGAGCCCGCCAACCCGCGTGGAGCCGGCGTATGCCGGCTCCACGCCCAATAGCTACTGGCAGCAGGTGTGGCGGCGCTTGCGGCGCGACCGTGCTGCCATCGCCGGCATGGTATTGGTAGCCGTCATCGTGCTGCTGGCATTGGCAGCACCCTTGATCGCGCCCTACGATCCGGCAGAGCAGTTTCGCGATGGGTTGACGCTGGACGGCCAGCCGATCCCAAGCACGCTGCCGGCGGGCAGTCTCCAGTATATCCTGGGCACCGATGCGGTGGGGCGTGACCTGTTCAGCCGCTTGTTGTACGGGGCGCGTGTCAGCTTGACCGTCGGCGTGCTGGCCGATCTGCTGGCCCTGACAATCGGGACAGTGGTAGGCGCCACGGCCGGCTTCCTGCGCGGCTGGACGGAGAACATCCTGATGCGCATAACAGACATCATGATGGCGTTTCCGACCCTACTGCTGGCCATGGCACTGGTTGCCATTCTCAAACCGTCGGTGGGCATCATTATTGGCGTCATCGGTCTCGTCTACTGGACCTGGATCGCACGCGTGATCTACGGCCAGGTGCTGGTGCTGCGCGAGCGGGAGTTCGTCACGGCGGCCACCGCCCTGGGCACGCCGCGGCGCCGCATCCTCTTTCGCCATATCCTGCCCCATCTCGTGCCCACCATCATCGTGTGGGGGACGTTGGGGATTGCGACAAACGTGATGCTGGAGGCCAGCCTCAGTTATCTCGGCATCGGCGTGCAGCCGCCCATCCCTTCGTGGGGTGGTATGATCCAGCAGGGGCAGGCCTACTACCGGACGGCGCCGTGGCTGGTGGTGGTGCCGGGATTGGCGATCATGGTGACTGTGTTTGCATTCAACCTGCTCGGAGACGGCCTGCGTGACGCGCTGGACCCGATGCAGAGAGGGAAAGGGTAGGCTGCCATGTGGCGCTATCTTGCGCGCCGTCTGCTGCTGGTGGTGCCTGTCCTGCTGGGCATCTCGGCCATCACCTTTGTTCTGATCTACTATCTGCCGGCCGACCCGGCGCGCATGTATGCGGGGCCCAGCGCTACCGTCGCAACCGTGGCGCGCATCCGCCACGAGCTTGGCCTGGATCTGCCGCTCTGGCAGCAGTATGTGAACTATATCGGCAATGTCTTGCAGGGCGACCTGGGCTTCTCCTATCGCAAGCAGGAGCCCGTACTCCAGCTGATCCTGAGCCGCCTGCCCTACACGTTTGCGCTGATCGCGGCCGGCATCTTTGTCGAGCTGGCGCTGGGGCTGCCGATCGGCATTGCCTCAGCCGTGGCGCGCGGCCGCTGGCCGGACCGTGCCGGCATGTTTGTCGCCTTGCTGGGGGTCTCGGCGCCGGCCTTCTGGCTTGGGCTGATGCTGCTCTACTTGTTTGCTTACCAGATTCCGATCTTTCCGCTGGGCGGCGCCACTGAGCCGCTAAGCATCGTGCTGCCTGCCATCACCGCGGGTCTCGGCGGCGCGGCCTGGTACGCGCGCATGATGCGATCCAGCACGCTGGACATTCTCTCGGCCGACTATGTGCGCACGGCGCGGGCCAAAGGCCAGGGGCAGCGGCCCGTGCTGTGGCGCCACGTTATGCCTAATGCGATCAATCCGATCATCACGATGGCAGGCATGGACATCCCATGGTTTATCGGCGGCATCGTGCTGGTCGAGCAGGTCTTTGCCTGGCCCGGGCTGGGACGGCTGACAGTGGAGGCAGTCCAGACCGTCGACGTGCCGCTGATCCTCGGCACCGTGAGCGTGACGGCGATGATCGTGGTGTTCAGCGGCATCCTGGTCGACGTGGTACAGGCCCTGGTCGACCCACGCATTCGCCTGAGCCGGTAACTCAAATCAGTACACATCGTCCATCCATATCTGAAAGGGAGAACCCGTGGCTACCCATCATCTCGACGACACGCAGCCGCATGCCTTCTGGGACAATTCACTGCCGCCACGCCTGACGATCGCGCCGGGCGACACTGTCGTCTTTGAAACATTGGAAGCATCAGCCAACCAGATTACGCCGCAGTCCACCAGTGCGGCGATGGCAACGCTCTCGTTTGACCCGATCCATCCGCTGACCGGCCCGGTCTTTGTCGACGGCGCGCAGCCGGGCGACACGCTGGAGGTGGAAATTCTCGACATGCAGCACAAGGGCTGGGGCTGGAACGGCGTCATCACCGGTTTCGGTCTGCTGCCGGACGACATCACGCAGCCCTACCTGCACCACTACCAGATCGTGGGCAATGAGTGCATCTTCCGCGAGGATATTCGCATTCCGTTTGAGCCGTTCTGCGGCGTGATGGGCGTAGGGCCGCGCGAGGCCGGGCGTCTGCATACGACGCCGCCGCGCGAGAATGGTGGCAACATCGACATCCGCCACCTGACGCCCGGGGCGCGTGCCTTTTTTCCCGTCCTTGTGCCGGGGGCCCTCTTCTCGTGCGGTGACTGCCATGCGGCGCAAGGGGACGGCGAAGTAAACGGCATGGGGGTCGAGACCCCCATGACCGTGACGTTGCGATTCAAGCTGCACAAGGGACGCAAGACGCCCGAACTGCGCTTCGTTACAGCGCGCAACAAGCGGTTAACCGTGGCCGACGAATTGGGCTATTTCGTCACCACGGCGCATGGCCCCGACCTGTTTGTCGACAGCCAGAATGCCATCCGCTACATGATCGAGTACCTTGTCGCCGAGCATGCCATGAGTGCCGAAGCGGCCTACAGCCTATGTGGCGCGGCAGTCGATCTCAAGATCAGTGAGATTGTCGATGCCCCGAACTGGATTGTATCTGCCTACCTGCCGTTGGCAATCTTCACGCGCTTCCGTGCGGACGGGGATTTTGTCTTCTAGACTGCTGACTGGCGGCTGCGGAATGAGGGCAACCCGCTCTGTCACCATTGCTCTGAATACGTTGACCAATAGAGAGAGTGGCAAAAGAAAGAGTCCCTACCAGTTGTAGTAGGGACTCTTGTGACTCACCAAGGACTTGAACCTTGAACCCGCTGATTAAGAGTCAGCTGCTCTGCCAATTGAGCTAGTGAGCCATAACGATTCCAAAGTCTACCGGTTCGGCCCCGAATTGTCAAATCTAGGGCCGAACCGGTGTGCAACAATACTGCTTTCTACAAGCTCCGGCTTACGCCCATGGTGGCAAAGATCCAATCGTCCGGATATGCCTCGGCCAGGATGCGGTAGTAGTACAACCCCTCCTTGTTGGGTAGCTCGTAGCCCCACTCGGCGCACAGCCGGTCGCTCTCGACCAGGAAGTCCCGGTCGCTAATGGCTTCGTCGGCGTGGCGCGCAAGCAGCTGCGACGAACCCGCACCAGCCGAGAACTTTTGCTTGGGCCGCCGCACGATGTCATCCGGCAGCCGCCCGGCAAAGGCGTTGCGCAACATGGCCTTCTCGACCCGCTCGCCATGGGCGCCAATCTTGGTCATCTTCCACGCCGCCGGCAGCGCCAGGGCATAGGCGATCGAGTTGACATCCAAGAACGGCACGCGTGCCTCCAAGCCAAAGCGCATCGACATGCGATCGGCCCGCTGCAGGTTGGTGTTGTGCAAGGCGCCAACGATGTATTCCATCTCCTGCTGCAGCTGCTCGGCCTGCGCAAACCCCCGCAGATAGTCGTAGCCCGCATACAGTTCGTCCGCCCCCTCGCCGGTCAGCATGACCTTGACCTCCTCCGCTGCCAGCTCGGCGAGAAAGTAGTTGGGGATCGCACTGCGCACCAGCGCCGGGTCGCACGACTCCAGCGAGTACAACACGTCAGGCAGGATGTCCAGCATCTCCTGGGTGTCGTACACCCGCTCGTGGTGCCGGGTGCCCAAAAACGCTGCCACTTCACGCGCCGCCGCCAGATCCTCGCTGCCCGCCACGCCCACGCCAAACGAGTGGAGCACGTCCTGCCCTTTATCGATCAGCCCTTCTTTCGCCAGCAGCGTGACGATGCTGCTGTCCAGCCCGCCGCTGAGACTGACGCCTACCGGCACATCCGCCATCAATCGCTTGACCACGGCCTCGCGCAGGATTCCGCTTACCTGCCCTTGCGCCGCCACCTCGTCGCGTGCGACCGGCAGCAGCCCACGTGCCTGTCCTACGTGATAGAAACGATGCAGTCCCATCTGCGAGTGGTACCAATGCCCGGGTGGAAAGACCTCCACGCGCTCTACCTCCGCCGGCAGCGCCTTGAGCTCGGACGCAAAGTACAGCGCACTGCCTGCAAACCCCAGGTATAACGGCTTGATGCCAATCGGGTCGCGCGCCAGGAACAGCGTTTCGTCATCCAGGATGGCGATGGCAAACATACCGTCGAGCAGTTCGACGCTCGACGGACCCAACTTGGCGTAGAGCCGCAGCACGACCTCGGTGTCCGAGTGCGTTGCCAGCACCTCCTGCGCCAGGTACTCCCGGCGCAAGGCATGGTGGTTGTAGATCTCGCCGTTGTACGAGATGTGCAGCCGCTCATACGCCTGCGGCTGCCCGCCATGCTCGACGTCCACGATCGCCAGGCGCGTGTGGCCGAGTGCGCCGGCCGCCGTTTCGCAGACGCCGCTGCCGTCCGGCCCGCGATGACGCAGCCGCGCCATCTGCGACAGAAGGTCCGCGGCCGCAGCGCCGCCCAGTACGCCCAAGATTCCACACATCGCTAACCTCCGTTGATCTTGCCGGACTCGATCACTGGTGTCATCATCGGCGTGGTCGCCGGCAGCGCTACTGGCGCTGATCCCTCGACCGCCAACGGCACAAAGACGCGCCGGCCCTTTTCGCCTATCTGCGGCGACTTAAACCCGTGCACGCCGTGCCCCTCGTTGACCCACTGCGTCAGCTCACTCACACTCAACTGGTCGATGCCTAGCTTGTCCAACGTGCGCCCGCGCCGCCAGTAGTCGGTGCGATGAATGATGCAGCCGAGCTGGATGATGCTGCCCATCCCACGCGTCGAGACGCCGTAGCGCTCTCCCAGCGCTGCAATCGGCACCAGGCTCATGGGTACATCCTCGGTGATGTAGCGATGCCCCAAGGTCGGCGGTGCCTTGATGCCAAAGTAACCCGGCTGGTTGTGGATCGTCTCGTTCAAGTCCGCGCCATAGGCGTTGTAGGCCATCGCCAGCCACTCGACCGCCGTCTGTGCGCGAATGCCGAGTGCGGAGGCCACGGTCACCCGCTCGCGGTCCAGCACCTCCAGCACGCGCGCGACCGAAGGCGTGACGCCGTCGATATAGAACTGGAAATCGCCGCTGGTCGATTCGATGCGCCCGGCATTCAGCAGGGTCAAGGCCGGGTGGAAGATCGCACCCATGTTGTCGAGCCCGGTGTTGAGCACATTGATGCCGTCCACATACTGGGGATAGACCCCGCGGAGCAGGTTCAGCACCATCGGCGTGCAGACGGCCGGCAGCGCGGCCAGCGGCACCGCCTCCTTGATGGCAAAGATGCGCGCCTGCGCCGGACCATCGGATCGGCTGGCATAGATAAAAGTGCCCGCCTCCGCCACGGTGACATCTGCCTGGCAGTTGCAGCGCGCCAGCACCGCCGCCACCTCGATCGCCCCACAGGTGCGCCCGGGATGCAGAATGATCACTTGCCCCTCGCGCAGGTGCGGGGCCATGGCCGCCGCCAGGTCGGCATGCGCCGAGGAAGGCACGACGACCATGATCACCTCGGACGACTTGACCGCCAGCTCGATGTCGGAGGTGACGTCCGTCAGGCGGCCAAACCCGCGTGGGCCGCCCGAGAAGCTCTCCAGGTCGATCCCACCGCGCGCCTTGATAGCGCGCACGCGCTCGGGGGTACGGTTGTACAACACCACCCGGCAGTCCATCAGCGCCAGGTGCGCAGCCATTGCCTTGCCGCCGTTGCCGGCGCCGATCACGGTAAAGCTCTGCGGTTGCATGTTCATCTTGTGGTCTCCTTGACGAGTTGCTGAAGCCGCTCATGTTCCGGCAGCGGCCTATCTGCACGATCGACTGCCACGCACGCGCCGCCGATGATGCGTGTTCTGACACGGCCAGGGGCAGTCGAGTTGTTACGCAGCTGGGGTGCGTCCAAGATGCCGATCCGCACGGCGCGGCCGAGCACGTATGGATCGATGAACGGGTCGATACAGCCGGGTCCTGCCAGGTCAATGATGGCGCCCAGCGCTGCGATCGCCTCGGTCACCAGCTCGGCGCAGCGCTCCTGCACCTGTGGGTCGCGCGTCATATCTGGCATGCCGCGCAGCGAGTTCTGGATCGCGCGCCGTGCCAGCTGGCAGGACTCGATCACATCGTCGGCATCGGCGGCGTGGTGCGCCTCGCTGTGCCCCACTACGTGTACGATGTGCGGGCGCAGCGCCATCTGCAGGTAGGTGCTGGTGGCCAGGTGGGCGCGCGCCGCTGATGGCTCAACCGGAAAGCTGAGCAGCCCGGTGCGCGTCTGCTTCCAGATGTGAAAGTCAGGGCCGGCCAGCGGCTCGATCAGCTTTAGCACGGCCAACATCTTGGCCAGGTCCATGGCGTCGCTGTGACCGGGCGGGCTGTTGAACATCAACTGCGCGATGTAGTCGCGCACGCCGAACGCCCTGGCGTTGTGAGCCGCCAGGAAAGCGGAGACGACAAACACCACGTCGGGCGCGTCGCGCATGCCCCAGTGGTGCGGGTCGTTAAGTTCCACGGGAATCTCGCGCGCGCCGTACCATGTCATCACGGCCTGGTGCTCGCGGATCGACCCTTCCAGGTCCCACGGCCCGCGGCCATCCATGCGGTTGAACCAGAACAGCGGAATGGCGCACCACGCGATGTTGATCGTTTCCACATACATATTCGCCAAGGCAATAAAGTCGTCCGTGCCCGAATAGGTGCGCAGCAGCGGCAGGTTGCCGCGCCGGCTGGCCGCATAGAGGGCGCGGTAGTCGCCGGCGCTGCGCACGGGTACCCCGCCGGCCCCTGTACGCCGCCGGTCCTGGCGCTCGGGATGAAAGAAGTTCTCCTGCGCATCCTGGTCGATTCCGAGCGAGATCACGTCCAGCACGCGCGCCTCGGCGATGCGTTCGATGCCCGCCAGCGTTTCGGCCATGGTCGGCTGACCGTAGTGATGGCGGATGAGCGGAAAAGGCGCCTTCCAGGCAATGCGCTCGACCATGCTTTGCGGGAATGCATGCACAGCGTCATCGCCGTTCGCCCGGCCTTTCAGAAAGGCCAACACCTCTTCGTCCGCCTCGCCGCCCCCAAACACGTGAGCAAAAAAGCCTAACTGCGCCGCCCGTTCGGCCAAGGGAGGCGTGCCGCCAAAGGCAAACTGCACCCCGGCGCTGCGCAGATCGTCGGCCGCCTCTGCAAACTCCGCCAAGAGCTGCTCGCCCGTCTCGGGCGTGAGCCGGTACGAGACACCCACGAGATCGGCGCCGTGCTCGCGCGCCGCGGCCACGACGGCCTCGATGGGCGTTGCCGGCCCCAGGAACACCGTACGCCAGCCGGCCTCTTCTGCCAGCTTCAGAAAACGGGCCACGCCGGCCACGTGCACGCACTCGCCGAGTGCAGCAGCCACGACAGTCTTCATGCTATTGGTCTCCTTTGGGGCGCGCCACAGCTTGCGGCTGTCTGGCCGGCAGCAGGCGCGTCCGCTCTAATGCGCCCAGGCAACTAGCGAAAAACTCTTAATGGAAGCGGAACAGGTAAATTTGGGCTCGCTTTTCCGTGGCGCTTAACAGCCACTCGCAGAAAAGCGGTAAAGAGCACAACGCTTGCACCGTGGCGGGCAGCATCGTGCGTTTGGAAATGACTACTTCAAAATCGTTTACTGCGCGGAACTATCCTATTGTCGCCGGCATGCCACTGTCGCGTCTGCCTCGACACACTTGTCTCAGCCAACACGTGGGCGCAGAAGTAGCCTGCCGGTTCTGTGCAGATTGTGTTTGCAGCACCCCTTCCTATACGTTTACTATACGGAATCTATACGCAAATTGAGCCATTTCTATTATATACCACGAGTGCGCCATGCTGCCAACTGGGGATCGTCTTCCTTTTTTGTGCCTGGCACTACTTGTTGGGGTCAAGCCCTGCTCCACGCTCGGCGCATAGGGTAGCTGGTTGGCCAGAGTGAGGGCGCCGAGCGAGGAGCACAATGGCCGCTGCACCCGGTCATACCTTTACCTCTTCGCGAATCAGTCCCAATACCTGGCGCCGTAACTCGCTAAAGCGGGGAGTGCTCTCGGTTTCCAGCAGGTTGCGCGGGCGCGGGAGGTCCACGCGTATCTCGCACTTAATCTTGCCTGGACGCGCCGTCATGACGTAGATGCGGTCGGAGAGCAGGATCGCCTCCTCGACGTCGTGCGTGACAAACAGCACGGTCGTGCGGTATGCCTGCCAGACCTGCAGCAGCAGCTCCTGCATCTGCAGACGCGTCTGCGCGTCCAGCGCTCCAAATGGCTCGTCCATCAACAGCATCTGCGGCTTGTAGACGAGTGCACGCGCAATGGCAACCCGCTGCCGCATCCCACCCGATAGCTGGTTGGGATGCGCCCGTTCGAACCCTTCCAACCCCACCAGCCGGATGTGCTCGGCCACGAGCACTTCCTGCTCCGCTCGTGGCAGGTTGCTTTTCTTGAGGGCAAAGCGGATATTGTCGGCTACGTTGAGCCACGGGAACAGCGTATAGCTCTGGAAGACCATGCCCCGGTCGCGGCCTGGCCCTGTCACAGGCACGCCGTCACTGCGAATGTCGCCGGCGCTGATCGGTTCCAGCCCGGCCGCCATCATCAGCAGCGTGGACTTGCCGCAGCCCGACGGCCCGACCAGCGACACAAACTCGTTATCGTAGACCGCCAGCGACAGGTCTTCGACCGCCACCACCTCGCCGCGGTTCTTGTCGCCGTCAAAGATCTTCCACAGTCGCTCGACAACCAGCTTTGGCTCGCCTGTGGCGCTCATCGCTTTGCCAGCCACGGGAACAGCCGCCGGTAGGACCATTTGAACAGCATGTCAGTGGCCAGCCCCAGAATACCGATTACCAGGATGCCGAGGATGATCTGGTCGGTCTCTAAGAAACGCTGTGCCCGCATGATGCGGTAGCCCAAGCCCACGTTAGCTGCCACCAACTCGGCCACCACGAGATACGTCCAGGCCCAGCCGAGCGTTATGCGAAAGGTGTCCCAGATGCCAGGCATGGCGGCGGGCAGGATCACCGAACGCAGCACTTCCCACTTGCTCAAGCCAAAGGTGTAAGACACCTGGATGAGATCGCGCGGGACATTCTTGACGTTATCCATGATCAGCAGCACTTCTTGGAAGAAGACGCCGATAAAGAGGATGGCAAATTTCTGCGTATCGCCCACGCCCAACCAGAGAATGGTCAGTGGCACAAACGCCACGGCCGGCATGTAGCGCACGAGGTCTACAAACGGCTCAAGCAGCCCCTCGAAAAACTGAAAATTGCCCATCAGGATGCCGATGGGTAGCGCCAATGCTGTGGAAACCAGCCAACCCACGCTGATGCGATAGATGCTGGCCCACAGGTCTGACCACAGCGTGCCTTCCTGCACCTGGCTCACCAATTCGGCCAGCACTGCGCCGGGCGACGGCAGGAACATAGGCGCCACCAATCCTGCTGCCGTCGCCGCAATCCAGGCGGCGACGAACAGACCAATAAAGGCAATGCCAGCGCCGATGTACCAGCGCCGCGGCAATTCGGCACGCAGTTCCAGCAGCTTAAGTGGCTCCCGCCGCCGTTCCGGTGTAGAACGGTTGCTCATTCGCCCAGGTACGATGCGTCCAGCAGCTTGGCCAGGTCTGGCGCTTCCTTGACCAGCCCAATCGACTGCGAGACGGCCAGCACATCCTCCAGCACGTTCATCGTAGACTCGCCGGCCATACCTGTGCGGTTTTGCGCCAACGAGAAGAACTCGACGCCATCAAAGGCGCTGACCAATTCGGCCGGGTCGCTCTCCACGGCCTTGGCAATGATGGCGCGCCCTTCGTCTGGGTTGTCGGCCAGGAACTGCACGGCCTCGTCCCAAACTTGCAGCAACGCCTTCATCGTCTCCGGGTTCTCCTGCACAAACCCAGCGCGCGCCGCGAGTACGTCGGAAATGAGGCCAGGATCGGCAGCCGCGGTGTAGATGACCTGCACCGAGGGGTCCTGCCCCTTGGCAGCCGAGATGTATGGCTCGTAGGTCACGGCGGCATCCACCTGCTTGGCGATCAGGGCCGAGCCGGCGTCGGCGGCGGGCATCGGCGCTGCCTGGATATCCTGCAGGGTCATCCCGTTCTGCTGCAAGGCATAGTTCAACAGCAAATCGCTGGTCGCGCCTTCTTCGTAGGCCACGGTCTTGCCCTTCAATGCCGCCACATTGCCAGTACCGGCCCCCGCCAGAATGGCGTCGGCGTCGGTCGAGGCGTCTTCCAAGAGCACGATGCGCAGGTCTACGCCGTTGGCGTACAACTTGATTGCCGTGTGCGTAGCCAGGTTGGCCACGTCCATCTCACCGGCGGCAAAGGCGGCGTTGACTTCGGTGTCCTGCACAAAGTCCACCAGCTGCGCCTCGATGCCGTGCTTGGCAAAGAGACCTAGCTCCTGGGCAATCCACCAAGGTCCATAGCCGATCCACGGCTGCGTGCCGATGCGCACGACGGTAGCAGCGGCTTGCGGCGCCGCAGCGTCGCCGCCGGTTGCGCTACTGGGTGCAGCGGGGGCCACGGCCGAACACGCCGTCAATGCCAACACCGACACCAGCAGGGCGGCTACAAACAGAATGCGTTGAGACATAGGGCAAAGTCCCTCCAGTTGGAAATGAAAAGATAGGCGGGAAGTGACATCTGCCATAGATGCATCCCTGATTGTAACGGATGGGCGCGAGGTGGAGAAAACCGAGGGCCAGGCTACGAACCCTAGTTTGCCGGCGCCGGCGCAGCTGCGCCAGCCAGCTGCACGGCCTGGTGCATACCGACGACAAGATGGTCGGCGTCAATGTGTTCGGCAGCCGACCTGGCCAGCAGCCGCTTGCGCACGTGCTCGATGATAACCAGGTACAGCGCAATGTCCTGGCGCCGGAGCTCATCGGCCAGTTCGGCCAAAGTGTCGCTGCTGGAGATGTCAAGTCGCGCCGTCGAACGCAAATCGATGATCACGGCATGCAAGTCCGCCCCCACGGCATCTACGGCGGCCGTCACGTCGGCGCTGACCTGGTTGACATTGTAGAAGTAGACCGGGCCATTGAGCCGCAAGATCAGGACGCCCGGCACCAGCTGCACATTGGGATATTGCTGAATGTCGGCGAAGGTATTGGCATCTGGCGTGAGCCCCAGCGACACCAGGCGCGGCCGCCGCGTCTGGTAGATGATGGCAACCAGCGACATGACAACTGCCGCCAGCAAGCCCACCAGCACCGAAGCGACCAATACGCCCGCCGCGGCCAAAACGGCCAGCCAAAAGTCCAGCCTGCGCTCACGCCGATAGCGCGCCATTTCCTTCACGTCGATCAGCTTGACCACGGACGCAATTACGATGGCACCCAGCACCGCATCGGGCAGGTTGCTGAAGAGGCCGGCCAGCAACGCCGCCGTCAACATGATCATCCCGGCAGCAACCAGCGAGCTGAGCTGGCTTTTGGCGCCGGCGGCGTCGCCGGTAGCTGTCGTCGACAGGCTGGCATCGGCGGTAAAGCCCTGCATCAGGCCCGCCCCCAGGTTGGCCATTCCCAGGGCGACCAACTCTTGATCGGCGTCAATTGGATAGCGATAGCGCGTGGCAAATGCGCGCGCCGTGCCGACCGACTCGCCAACGGCGAGAAATACGATGCCCACCGCGCCGACAAACAAGGTCACGAAGGTGTCCAGATCGACCCGCGGCAGCTGCGGCGTCGGCAGCCCTGTCGGAATCGAGCCTACAACCGATACCCCGCGTTCGTCCAGTTGAAACAGCGTGACGAGCACGATACCGGCGACAAGGGCGACCAGCGCGCCCGGTATCTTGGGGTAAGCCTTTCGCAGCCAGAAGATAAGTGCCAGCGCCCCTCCCCCCAAGGCCAACGTCAGCCAATCAGTGTTTTGCAGGTGAGTTAACAGATACCAGAGTTGCTGCAGCGAGTTGCCCGGCGGCGCCTTGTAGCCCAACAGCTTGGAGGACTGGCTGATGATGATGTTGATGGCCAATCCAAAGACAAACCCCGTCACGACCGGCTTGGACAAGAAGTCGGCGATAACGCCCAGCTTGGCGATGCCAGCAAACAACAGCATGCCGCCCACGATCAGGGCCAGCATCGACGTGGCCGCCACGTATTGCTCAGAATTACCCAAAGCTATCTTGCCGACAAGCGAAGCCGACATGACGGCCATGGTCGACGAAGCGGTCACCTTGAGATGGCGGCTCGTGCCGAAAACACTGTACAGAAACAGCGCCATAAAGGCGGTGTAAAGCCCGGTGGCTGGAGGCATGCCGGCCATCTGCGCATAGGCGAGCGCCGACGGCACGCCGACTCCCCACAGCGTCATGCCCGCGATCAAGTCTGGGCGCAGCCACTCGCGCTCGTACTGCGGCAACCAGCCAAGGAGTGGCACATAGCGCACGACCTTGGGCCAGTTCGGATTGCTTGCTATACGCTGTACCAATTGCATGGCGGCTACACCGGTGGCGCTGTCGGTTCTGCAGGTGCGAAAATGATTAGTACTTCCATTCTAGCCGCAAACCCGCAAAGATGCATTGGCTGGAATGGTCTATGTTTGTTCTAGGATAGGGGTGATAAACTTGTGTGCGGACTGCACAGCATGGTCTGTGCGTTGCACGGCAAGATCGAGTAGAATAGATGGCGGAACCGGTAAAGCCTGTGCTGCGTACCTGCAATGACACGCCAGAAGCACGCACGTGCTCGATCACCAGCAGGTACTGACCAGCGGCCAGGGCTTGTCGCCAGGCAACCAACAGCGAAAGGATTCGACAATATGAGAATAGTACGACCGATAGCAATCGCCGCGTGTACGGCCGCCCTGTTTGGCGTACTTCTGTGGGCAGCTGCGCTGGCGCAGGCCGGCGACGCCACCCCGGCCCCCACGCCCGTGCCGGAGGAGCCCGAGCCGAGCGCATACCTGACGCTCGACATGAAGGCCGGTTTTGCGCTCGATCCCTTCCTCGTCAGCCTCAACGGCGGCGGCGAAGTCGACGCGTCGACCTTCAACACGTCATGTGTCGGCTACATCAATGACCAACCGGTTCTGACCGCTCGCTGGCAAGGTGCGGTCGACCAGTTGCGTGTCTTCTTCTACAGCGACAGCGACTCGACCCTTGTCGTCCAGCAACCCAACGGCACCTATCTCTGCGCCGACGACTCAGCCGACAACGTGCTCGATCCTGAAATCACGATCGCCGATCCGGTCACCGGCACTTACCGGCTCTGGATCGGCAGCTTTGATGAGAATCAGTTAATTCCCGGCCTGCTGGTGATCACAGGCCGCACCGATTTTGGACTGGCCGAGTTTGACCCCAGTACGCTCGTCAAGCGTGCGCCGATCGAGCCCGAGGTCGAAGTTGCGGACACGTCCAGCGAGGCAGTCGCGGCCAAGGCAGCCGTGACGAATACGGAAGAGATCGCCACGGACGCGGTGATTACCGGCGAGACGACGGTCACCGCCACGCTGGTGGCGAGTGGCGCCGTGCCCTCTTTTGAAGTCACCGGCGACGAGGCAGTGTGCGGCGGCATGATTGGCGACATCCCCGACTTTGTCGTCGACGTGCCCCAAGGTGTACCTGCCTTGCGCATCCTGTTTGAGGCCGAGCAGGATACATCCCTGGTGGTCGTACACTCTGAAGCCGGTTCTTTCTGTGCCGACGACAGCGCCGACGCCAACAATGCCAACCCGGTGCTCGACATCACGGAGCCCGTGCCCGGCTACTACGGCATCTACGTAGGCCGCTTTAGCGAGGATGAGCCCATCACAGGCACACTGACCGTAACCACCGATCCGACGCTGGAGCCGGCGACCCTGGCCCCGGCTAGCAGCGCGCAGCAATAGCCACCAAGGAGAGCAAATCCCATGCAGCGCACCACGCAACGAATTTGCACCCTGATCCTCGTCCTCAGCCTGTGCCTTGCCGGGCTACTGCCCGCGGCCACCGCGCAGGCGCAGAGCGATGCCAGCTGGCAGGTGTACTACTATCCCAACACCGGCTGGCAGGGTTCGCCCGCCTACTTCCAGAACGCTGGCACTGTAGCTTTCAACTGGGGCAGTGACACGCCGCCCGGTCCCAATATGCCCGCCCAGAACTGGACGGCACGCATGGTGGCTACCGTCTTCTTCTATGCCGGCATCTACCGCTTCCAGATGCAGGCAGACGACGACTTTGCCTTGTATATTGACAACGTGCTCTATGCCGACACGCGCGGAGCGAACCAACCCGGCAAGACGATTGTGATCGACATCCCGCTGACGCAGGGCAACCACTACATCGACATCGAGTACCGCCAGTTCACGGGCCCCGCCTACCTGTTTGCCAGCTGGACCTATGCCAAGGGCGACAGCGGCCAGCCGCAGCCCCCGGCGCCGCCACCCTCGACCCCTAACCAGCTGTTCCCGCCGCCGCCTAGCCTGGTGACCGACTACGGCGACTACACCACGTGTGCCCAGCAGCAGATTCACCAGAAGAACTGCTTCCGCTCCAACGGCGCCTGGGATGCACCAAACATGGGGTCGATTGAGACGGAGCCCCAGATCCTGCGCTGGACGCGCTGTACGCAGGACCAGGTCGCTTCGGTCCAACTCTATACCAACCAGCCGGCACAAACCGCCAAGTGCTCAAAAACCCAGGCAGGGTGGTTCCCAGCCTAATGGAGTAGATGTATGGCTGACAGAGAGAAAGATAAGGACAAGGAAGAAGGCGAACCAAACCTGCGCGGCCTCTATGGAGCCGTGCAGTCCGCCATCTGGCTGGTGGGCCTGGCGATCCTCTTCTGGACCGGGTATTGGTTTCCGGGTATTCTGATCCTGGTGGCCATCAGCGGCGTTACCCAGGCGCTGCTCTCAAGTATGGCCTCGCGCCAAGAACAAAAAGTGGCAGAGCAGGCCGCGCTAGCTGCGTCCGCGCGCAGTGCCGCCATGGCCGTGCCACCCAACTGCCCCACCTGTGGGGCAGCCATCAGCGCTGGGTCGGTCACCTGGACCGGTCCGGCTACCGCCCAGTGTCCCTACTGCAAGGCGGCGATCCCGCTGAAGTCTGGGACTGCTGTCTGAACCTTGATTTGTGGGATTAAAGGATTACCGTGATTATGTACGGAGCACCGGCCTAATCATGGTAATCCTCTCAATCCCACAAATCAAGGTTCAGACAACTGCCAGCGCGGCCCGCACAAACTCGCGCAGCTTAGTATGGTCCTTGCGGCCCGGCGCTGCTTCTACGCCTGAGCTGACATCCACGCCCCACGGGCGCACAGCAGCGATGGCGGCAGATACGTTCTCTGGCGTCAATCCGCCCGCCAGGAGGATGCCCGGCACCCGACTTGCTATGGCCGCAGCCATAGACCAGTCGGTGCGTGTTCCTGTGCCGCCATATTCCGACGGATGGTAGGCGTCGAGCAACAAGCTCGGGCCGCCTTGCGGGTCCAAGACGGCATAACGCTCGGCGCTCGCCAGTGCCTCCTCCAATGTGACCGGACGTAATGCCTTGTAGCCACGTCCGCGCTGCTCGCCCAGTTCGCCCGGCGTCTCGTCGCCGTGCAGTTGCGCATAGTTCAAGCCAACCGTGTACAACACGCAGCGAGCCCGCTTTGGCGCCATATTGACAAACACGCCCACATATTGTGGCGCCTTTTCCCGATACTGCCTGCGCACCCCCGCCACGATTGCCTGCGCCTGCTCCACCGTCACATAGCGCGGCGACTTAGGGTGAAAGATGAACCCAAGGTAGTCGGCCCCCGCTTGTGTCGCCGCCAGCGCGTCCTCGAGGTTGGTAATCCCACAGATCTTGACCTTCATTGCTGTCTCCACCGCGTGACTACAAATACACCCACCAAAACAAGCGCGCCACCGCATAACTCCTGCACACCGGGAAAGGTACCAAACAGGAACAATGAGATGATAATCGACACGACCGGGCTGAGAGTGAGGATGATCGTGTGCACGCTCATGCTGAACATCCGCAGCGTCTGGTAGTACAACGCCCGGCTGATGACCACGTCCACCGTGCCCGCCAGCAACAGCAGCAGCCATGTCTGCGCGTCCGGCCACACGAGTTCTCGCCCCAGCACCGCAAACACAAACAGGAATGCGGTCGTGAACATCAGACGGTGAAAGAAAAACTCGGTAAAGTCCATCTCCTGCCCATAGCGCTTTACCAGCGCCGTGTGCAGCGAATACAGGAACGACGAGGTCAGAATCAGCAGCGACCCGAACTGCATAATGTCGCCAGGATGGAAGCTGATTATCGCCGCCCCGGCCACAGCCAGAACTGCACCAACCACCTGCTGGGGGCTCAATCGCTCACGCAGCCAGAAGACGCCGAGCAGCAAGCTGATGATCACCCCGGTTTTGCCCAGCATTGAAGCCGTACCTACGTCGATATACTCGACGGCGATATAGTTGAGCAGCGTACTGGTCGCAATAAAGAAGCCGATGGCGGCAAAGAAGCGGAAGTTGCGCGCTGCAGGTCGCCAGTCCAGCTTGCCGCGCACGGCGGCGAAGATGCCCACTTCGACGGTAGCTACGCCTAGGACGTACATCGAAGAGGCCATCGGCGGCAGATGGGGCAGCAGCAGCCGTGCAAACACATAGTGCATGCTCTCCACCACCAGCAGGATCGCAAAGAGTCCCGCCCGCTCCAGGCCCTGCTGGCCCTGCGCCCGCCCCATCGCTTCTTGCATAATTTCACTCGTCCGGTTAGATTTCTACTTGGCACCGTGTGCCCGCCATTCTACCGCACACGGCGCGCAATCAGCGCATCAACCGCAACCTGAGCAGTATCGGATTAGAATCCGAGCAAGAATCTATGCGCTTTCGCCGTCTCGGCCGCAGTGGCCTCAAGCTAGCACCTATTGGTCTCGGCACCGACAATTTCGCTAATCCAGTCGACGAAACTACGGCCCACGCCTTGCTCGACAGGGCTACAGCCGCCGGTATCAACCTGGTCGATACGTCCAATAGCTATGGCGGTCAGCGCTTTGCCGGCGAAAGCGAACGCTTTATCGGCCGTTGGCTGCAGCGCAATGGCAGCGGGAACTCACGCCGTCACAGCATCGTGCTGGCCACCAAGGTTCACTATCCCACGGGACCAGGCCCCAACGACCGCAGCAACTCGCGCCGGCACATCATCCAGGCCTGTGAAGATTCGCTGCGCCGCCTGCAGAGCGACCGCATCGACCTCTACCAACTGCACCGCCCGTCGCCCGAGGTCCCGATCGAAGAGACGCTCTATGCCCTCGACACGCTGGTGCGCGACGGCAAGGTGCTCTACATCGGCACTACCACGCACCCTGCCTGGCAGCTGATGGAGGCACTGCACGTATCCGATTTGCAAGGTTGGGCGCGCTTTGTTTCCGACCAGCCACCCTACAATCTGCTCGACCGCCGCATTGAAAATGAGCTCGTGCCGCTGTGCCTCAAGCACGGCTTAGGACTCATCCCCTGGGCGCCCATCGCCTCGGGCTTGCTGGCAGGTCGCTACCAAGACCCTGCCCATTTTCCCAACGACTCGCGCGGCTCTGCGTGGCGGCATCTATGCCGAACGCGTCACGGCGCGCGGGGTCGAAGCCAGCACCGATTTTGTTGCCTTGGCCCGCGACGTCGGCATCTCTCCCGCCCAACTCGCCCTGTTGTGGGTAAAGGATCAACCCGGAGTCACGGCGCCGCTCTTTGGCCCCCGCACTGTCGCCCAACTCGAACACATTCTGCCCGTCCTGGAGATGACACTCAGCGATGGCGTGCGCGCCGCCTGTGACGAGCTCGTCCCGCCCGGCAGCGCCGTCGCCAACTTCCACAACACAGCACCGTGGATGAAAATGCGCATACCGGAAGGGTAAACCCACCTTCAACCCAAAAAGGAGACGCTTTATGGCCGATCAGCATTTGTGGTGGCAAACGGGCATTATTTACCAGGTCTACCCGCGCTCATTCCAGGATACGAATGGAGACGGCATCGGCGACCTGCCCGGTATCCTGCAGCGGCTTGACTATATACGCAGCCTTAACGTCGGCTGTGTCTGGCTCTCGCCTATCAATCCCTCACCCATGCACGATTTCGGCTACGATGTGGCCAATTACAGCGCAATTGATCCGATGTTTGGCACGCTCGACGACTTCGACCGCCTGCTGGCTGCCACCCATGCCCGCGGCCTGAAACTGATCCTTGACCTCGTACCCAACCACACCTCGGACGAACATGCCTGGTTCCAGGAAAGCCGCGGCAGCCACGACAATCCTAAGCGCGACTGGTATATCTGGCGCGACCCCGCTCCCAACGGCGGCCCACCTAACAACTGGACCAGCTTTTTTGGCGGCCCGGCGTGGACACTCGACAAGACTACGGGGCAGTACTACCTGCACCAGTTTGAAACGCATCAGCCCGAACTCAACTACCGCAATCCCGCGGTACTCGAGGCCATGCTGGGAGAGATGCGCTTCTGGCTGGAGCGCGGCGTGGACGGGTTCCGAGTGGACGTCATATGGCTGATGATCAAGGATGCCGACCTGCGCGACGAACCAGAGGATCCTGACTGGGACCGCGTCAATCCGCACTTCCGGCTGCAGCATGTCCACACGCAAGATCAATGGGAGGTGCACGAGGTCATCCGCCGCATGCGCGCCCTGCTCGACGAATACGACGAGCGCATGATGGTGGGCGAGATCTACCTGCCTAATAAGCAGTTGATGACCTATTATGGCCCGCAGTTTGACGAGTGCCACCTGCCCTTTAACTTCCAGTTGATCCAGGCACCCTGGAACGCACAGGTTGTGCGCAAGCTAGTTGACCAGTACGAGGCAGACCTGCCGGCTGGCGCCTGGCCCAACTGGGTGCTGGGCAACCATGACCAGCATCGCCTCGCCACCCGCGTGGGTGCGGACCAGGCACGCGTAGCCAACATGCTGCTGCTCACTCTGCGTGGCACGCCCACCTGTTACTATGGCGACGAGATCGGCATGGCGGACGTGCGCATCCCGCCCGAGTTTCTGCAGGACCCGCAGGCCGTCAACCAGCCCGAGATCGCCGATATCGTCGGCCGCGACCCCGAGCGCACGCCCATGCAGTGGGATGATTCGCCCAACGCTGGGTTTGCCCCCGCCGGCGTGCAGACCTGGCTACCGGTGGCCGCCGACTACCGCACACGCAACGTAGCCGCCCAGTCGCAGGAGCCTACCTCGATGCTCGCTTTCTACCGCGTCCTCACGGCCCTGCGCCAGTCATCGCCGGCCCTGGCAATAGGCGACTACAAGTCGGTGGACACGGGCAAGGATGAAGTTTTTGCCTATCTGCGCACCGCCAGAACGCCAAGCAGCGAACAAAGCGGCGAGCAGCGCTACCTGGTTGTGCTCAACTTTGGTGCCGCCACACATCGTCTTGACTTCAGCGGTCTGGGCAGGCAGGGCAATATCGTGTTGAGCACTAATATGTTGAGCAAGGGCGCGGTGCCGTTGCGGCGACTATATTTGTCACCCAACGAAGGGATCGTGTTGGCGCTCTGAAAGAAATGGGGTATCCCACATCGTTTTTCTGCTGTCAGGCCCGTTTGCGAGCGGCTTGCTTGGTGGCGACGGGCGCCGCTGCCGGTGCTGCAGCAACGGGAGCTTCCGCACCGCCCAGCCGCTTGCCCCACTCAATGGCCACGGCAAACGGCACGAACGAGAGAATGCCCAGGACGACCACCACGGCCGTGACGTCGGGGTTGCCGGCAAAGGCAGATGCCGCAATCGCCAGCGCAGGACCAACGGCGCGCATACAAGGAGCGGGGTCGCATGCTACTCACATGACCCCGCTCCCTCGACATTGCTATAGACAACGGCGTTTGAGGGGCCATACTGAACCCCGCGGTGCAAGAGCTACATACCGAGCAGCTTCGCCTTCTGGGCGGCGAACTCCTCTTCGGTCAGGAGTCCCTGCGCCTTGAGCGCGCCCAGGCGCTCGATCTGCGTGATCGCGTCTTCTTGGGGGGCCGGCGGCGGCGGGGCGTACTCCTGCGGCGGCGGGGCATATTCCTGTGGCGGCGGCGCAGCCTGGGCGGCAGCGTGTTCGTAGGCTGCGACATTCTTGTCCGCCTGGCGACGGTTTACGGCATTCCTGGTGGCAGTTGCCGTGCCGACTACGGCCGCGGTACGGGCCATTCCTCGCATTAATCCTGGCATCTCAGCCTCCTTTAGGCCTTTTCCGCTGCAATTGAGGCGAACGCATCGTCGACTATGGCTGCCGGCACGCGTGTGTGGATCGCCAACTCCGCGCCGGCGTCAGTAAACGCATTGACAAGCCCGACTGCCCAGAGATGCTCGATAGCCAGGGCGAATACGGCCGAGCCAGGCACCATGCCTTCGAACAGTATGTCGGCGTCTTCCGTGTCGAAAAGGCCCTGCGTCTCCTCGCCGATGAAGCCTATTGCCGCGCGCTGTTCGGCCGGCAGATCGCGCAGTTCCATCCGCCACGGCCTGCCTTTATCGTCCTTTAGCAGCACCATCGCGTCCAGCACCCGGATCGTCCCGGCCGCTGCCAGGCGCTCGAGTTCGGCAAAGACACTGCCGTCGAAGCGCGGCGCACCCGCAGCCAGCACAACCACATCCACTGGTCCTCGCTTAATCATTGACACTTCCTCCTTCAGGCAATCATATTCGAGTTTCCTCGAGTTCCTTACCCAAACAATCAAGGCTACAGCACAACTGCACAGGGGCAGGGCTGTCCATTACCCTGCCCCTGTGCATCGAGCACATCGGAAAATGGATTGAAGACGACGAGTCTACTTAGCGGCATCCAGCGTCTTGGCGACGCCAATGTCCTCGGCGCCAGCGGCCACATCGCCTATCCCGTCCACGACGAGGTCGAGGGCGGCATCACGGAGTTCGTCCGCAATGTACAGTTCGGCATCACCCTGTGCTGCGAGCGCGAGGCCAACTTCAGCCAGGTTGTCGCTCGCTGTGCGTGCCGCCTCGGATGCCTCCTGGCGCGCAAAGCCCTCGAGCATCTCGTTGGCGCCCAGCGCGCCAATTTGATTGCTCGTCGCTGCCATGGCAGCAGACAGCGCACGCGAAGCATCAAAGCGGTAGACGGCATCCACCGCGATGGCATGCAGCCGATCGCTTTTGGCACGCAGGAATGCCGCCAACTCCGGCATTTGCAGGCCGTAGACGATCTCGCTGGCGACCGCGAGCTGCCCGGAGATTGCGCCTAGTTCCATGCCGCGCTCCAGGTCATCGCTGCTGAGCGCCGTGACCACATCGCTGTGGCTCTCGATCTCCAGTGCAGCCGACAGTGCCTCCGCCCCTTGCGCCAGGTCGAGTTCGCCGGCTATCCCTACGACATCGCTCAACTCGGCCATGCGTTCCGACACGAGGAGAGCATCCTCAGCACGTGTAAGGTTGCTTTCGCCCGACGCCAGTGCCGCCCGGCTCATCTGGGCAACCTGCTTTGCATCCTTCAAGTCCTCGACGCCCGCCGAGATACCTACCAAACCCGCCACAGCCGCCTCCTCTGCGAGCTTGCCATTGCTTTTCTTGCTCTTGCCTGCCATTTTCATCCCCTTTTGCTCAATGATCACGATTTTTCATTGGATCTGAATACCACGTGCGCGCAATGACTTTCAGCTAGTCGCCATACCTGGCACCCGATTGCGGATGGTTGCAGCATATGCGCACGCGTGCAAGTAGATCATGAATTCCAAAAACACCACACCTAAAACCAGCTTAACACTTGTTGCTCATTGGTATACTGGGCGGAAAGGGCTATATTCGTTCTATTTCTGGGCGTGGTCCTATCCCCCTTGGCCATCTGACCAGGAATAAGCACCCGCCAAACGTCGGTTGACAAGTACACACATCCGCACTAGAATTTGTCTATGGATGGCTCATTCAGGTCAGCTTCCCACACCTGCTACACATCCGGCAGCATCCTCGTCTATGACTCTGCACGTGCGCGTTCCGACCAAAAAGTACCTGGCTGTCTACCATGGCCGTCGCCGGCCGACCGCATGACTGGCCCAGCCGTGTTGCACAGGATATTGTCCCGTGCCGCAAAGCACAGGCGACAGTATCTCTTTCTTGCCGTTTCTCAAAGTCGTTTCACTGTCCTTGGAAAGGAGCTCGACCATGAAAGTGATGGTCCATGGCCGCAACGTTGATGTAACCGATTATGTCAAGGAATACGTCACGAAGAAGGTGGGCAAGCTCGAACGATACTTACCGCAGATCGGTGAGGTGCGCGCCGAACTGACGCAGAATATGACCCGATCTGCCGACGACCGCTTTACCTCGCAGATCACGATCTGGACCAACGGCCAGATCTTGCGTGCCGAGGAATCCACCAGTGATATCTTTGCCTCGATCGACGCCACGGTCGACAAGATGTCCAGCCAGATCCGGCGTTTTAAGGGACGTCGCTACGATAACCGCCGCCGCGCCTCGCACGTGGTCACGCGCGAGGCTGAAGTTGCCGCCGTGGCGGCAACGGAAGAGATGTCTGAGTCTGAAGAAGAGGCTGTTCGCATCATCCGCCGCAAGGAGTTTATGATCCAGCCGATGGATGAGGACGAGGCCGTCGAGCAGATGGAACTGCTGGGCCACGATTTCTTTGTCTTCTTCAACCCCCAGGCCAAGGCCGTCAACGTCATTTATAAGCGCAGGGACGGCAACTACGGCCTCCTCCAGCCGCAAGTCAGCTGAACCTTGATGCGCATGATTTAAGGATTAACAAGACGAGGGGGACCCCAGCGGGTCCCCCTCAATCATGCAATTGCCCCAATTTTACGCATCAAGGTTCAGCCTACGCGCCTTCCCACTCGCCCAAGTTCACCGGCAGCCAGCGCTCGATTGGATCGCTCGCCTTCACCAGGTGCGCCCCGGCCTTCGCAAAACGCGCAAAGGCTTCGTCAGCGGCGTCAGTGTAGTCTACGACTCCCGGCACCACTACCGGCGAAGTGCAATCCTCCAGCAGGTAGACGTTGCGCACCAGCTTGCGGTCGATCCCGACGAAGCCGTCCAGGAGGTGCTGAATCGTCCAGGCGACGCAGTGACTCTTGGCCTCGCCCGCCACGATCACGGCGTCATAACGCGATAGTTCGTGGATCAACTGCACGTTGGGCGCACCGATGGCCGCCCCATCCGGTCCGGTCAAGACCTCGGGTCCCAACGCCGAGTAGTGCTCGGTCAAGGTTTCATCACCCTTGACCTGGAAGCTGGGCTGGCTGCGCCGCGCCACACTGTGAAAAAACATGGCTTCCTCAAACGCCGGCACCAAGGCATGGCCAATTGATCCCAGCATGGCGTGATAGGGCCACACGGTCAACGCATAACGTCCCGTCTCGGCCAGCGTGCGTGTGTAGTGACGCAAGTGCGCCTGCGCATAGGCCGAGTCGATGCCCAAGCTGGGAGCCAAATCCTTATTGAACCGCCAGACGCCGTTTTCGATATCCTGCACGGTGACGGTGGTCATGGGACCCGGATGCTCGCCCCGCTCGTTGACAAAGAAAAGAGCGTGAAAGATCTGCGCTGCCTGGTGCGTATCGAGCGTGGGATAGATCTGCGTGATCACTCCCAGGTTGCGATAGACAAACTCCACCAGGCGCCGGTTGTCGTCCAGTGCCCCGCGACCCGATCTACCACCGACATATAACTCAAACTCGGGCAAGCAAAACGTGTTCTGCACGTCCACTGCGATCAAAGCAACCCTAAATTTGTCCTCGACCGCCGGACGCAGACTGAACTCTGCAGCCCAGCGCTCGGCCTCCGCCGCCCGCTGTTCGTACGGCACGCGGAAGATGCGCTCCACCGACCCCGGTTGGTAGTGCGGCGGCAATGGCAGGTTGGCTAACATCCTCGTCTCCTTAATGTAGAATATACACTAACCCTAGTGTAACACGTCCCACAGCTCTTGTCTAGCCCATGTGTTACAATACGCTGTAAGCCCATCCTGCAACTTAAGCGCCCTCGCTGCGTAAAGTATATGGTGAATCCGAGCGGATGGAATAGGAAAGTGACTTGCAGAGAGTACTAACCCGAGAACAAGATCAACTGCTGCGGCGCGAGCGCAGCTTACTGGAAGACCTGCGCGTACTGCTGGTCCGTCTTGGCGCGCCCGAAGAGGACCTGGTCTTAATCAAGCAGGCGCTGCACCAACTGGAAGAGCTCTTTCTTTTGGTCGTGGTCGGCGAGTTCAATGCGGGCAAGACCGCCTTTCTCAACGCCATGCTGGGCGAGAAGTTGCTGACCGAGGGCGTGCTGCCCACCACCAGCCAGATTCAACTGTTACGCCATGGCGACCGCCTGACGCAAGAGATTAGCGGCGAGGATACGCTGCTGGTGCACCTGCCGGTGGAATGGCTGCGCGAGATCAATCTCGTCGATACGCCCGGTACCAACGCCGTCATCCAGCGGCACCAGGAAATAACCGAGCATTTTGTGCCGCGCAGCGACCTGGTGCTTTTCGTCACAAGCGCCGACCGCCCCTTCAGCGAGAGCGAACGCGCGTTTCTCGAACGCATCCGTCAATGGGGCAAAAAGATCGTGGTGGTGATCAACAAGATCGACCTGATCGACAGCCCTGACGAGCGAGCGCAGATCGTGCAGTTCGTAGGTGACAACGCCGAACGCTTGCTGGGCGTGCGCCCCAAGATTTTTGCCGTCAGCGCCCGTAATGCTTTGCAGGCGAAACTGGCGGCCAACATGCAGGCCGCGAGTGATCCGGCACGCGAGCGCGGCGATGCGCCGAGCGGCCCGCAGTGGGAGGCCAGCCAGTTTGCGCCTCTCGAAGCCTATGTCCTGTACAGCCTCGACGCCAGCCAGCGCCTGCGCCTGAAGCTGGAAAACCCCCTCGGCGTAGCAGCACGCATCACCGATACCTATGACGACTTAATCGTGCGCCGCAAGCAAGTGCTGCGCGACGACTTCAGCGCACTTGACGCCATCGAAGAGCAGTTGGCGGCCTACGAGGCCGACATGCGCCGTGACTTCAAATATCACCTCAGCCACGTCGAAAACGCGCTCTATGGCATGGCTGAGCGCGGTGATAAGTTTTTTGACGAGACACTCAGCATATGGCGGCTGCCTGACCTGATCAACGGCGACAAGCTGCGCGCTGCCTTCGAGCGTGAGGTTGTAGCCGACACGTCGCGCGAGGTTGATCGCCATACCGGCGAGTTGATCGACTGGATGGTGGATCGTGAGTTCGCCCAGTGGCGGGCGCTGACCAGCTTCCTTGACCGCCGTCTCGTCCAGCATGACGACCACATTATCGGCAGCGTGGGCCGCGATTTCGAACGCAACCGCCAGGATCTAATCGTCAGCGTCGGTCGCGCCGCCCAGCGGATCGTGGACAGCTATGACCCGCGTGCCGAATCGGCCAATCTGCTGCAGCAGGTACAAAACGCCATGATCCAGACGGCGGCGGTGGAAGTGAGCGCCGTCGGCCTGGGTGCCATTCTGGTGGCCGTACTCCACACTACCCTGCTAGATTTCACCGGTATGCTGAGTGCGGGCGTGCTGGCGGCCCTAGGGTTTTACGTACTGCCATACCGCCGCAACAAACTCAAGGGTGAGCTGCGCGCCAGGATCGGTGACCTGCGCCAGCAGCTGGACGCGGCGATGACGCAACAGTTTGAGCGCGAACTGGCCGACAGCATGCAGCGCATGCGCGAGGCTATCGGCCCGTACACCCGCTTCGTGCGTGTCGAGCGCGAAAAGCTGGAACAGATGGCGGTCGGCATGGACCAGGCGCGCCAGGAGTTGGCCAAGCTGCGCGCCGGCGTCAACAGCGCAGTCAGCGTGGCGGGTGATGCACCTGTCGACGTGCGCGTCAATGCCGCCCGCGGAAATTGAGCTGTGGCGTACATCATCTCACTGCTGCCCCTGGACGCCGAGTACCACGCGGCAGCCCTGCAAGCAGTCTATTCCGCCACTCCGGCCTACTGGCAGATGTACGGGCTCGATGGCCCACCGCCGGGCCAGGCACAGCAAGATCTCAAAGCGGCCAACGAGACGCCCGGCCGTTACCTGGTTGGGATCCTCAAGCGCCTGGACGAGCACGATGCTGCGGCTGGGGCTGAGATGATCGGCCTCGTCGATTTCCGACTTCACTGGCCCGACGAGGGCGTTGCCACCATTGGCATGTTGATGGTGGCACAACCTTATCAACGTCAGGGTGTCGGCGCACAGGCCTGGTCGTTGCTTGCCCCATGGCTGGCAGCCAGCGACCAGGCGCACAAAGCGCGGCTGAGCATAGAGCAATTCAACATTACGGCGCTTAAATTCTGGGAGGAGTTGGGCTTCTCCCTCACCGGCGAGAGTGACCGAGTGCGCAGCGGCGATCAATTCGTGCGCCTGCTATACTTGGAGAAAACCCTGCCGGCAACTGGATCGGGCAGTTAACTTATGCTCACCAGGAGGAATTATCGAGGCTTTGTAACCGGTTTTGTGACCGTTCCATATACCATTTGCACTACAAATATAACCTTTCCATCCACAAAGTCGTTGTTTCTCCGTCCTACTCGTGGTAGAATGGCGCAGGATCCCAAGAATGAGAGGCACGACCTCTGGAACGAGGAAACCGCAGAAAGCGTCTACCCTAGGCAGGCTGCCCGAGCTGGAGCCGAGTTGATTCGATAGTCCAGGTGGACAACCAGTGGACAACAAGGTGGAAAAGGAGAGTGAGTGTGGCTTCCAAAGCTTTTTCGTACAAGAACAGCAAGGGAAATGAATATATCCTTCATTCCCGGGTCACTACGCTGAAGAACGGCAAAACGCAGACTATCTATTTCTTTGCGCGCGAGGAGAAAGAAGGTGCTCTGCCCGCTGTTCCCGAGGGCTACAAGGTGGAAGAGAGCCGCAATGGCCTGCCGGTGCTGAAGAAGCAGTAGGCACAGCGGCGTCGCTGAGATCGTCGCCGTGAATGTTGCAATGGTTGCTGTTGGCGAATGCCATGCAGCAGGCGAACACAAAAAGGAAGGGGGACGGTCTAGCGGCTGTCCCCCTTCCTTTTTGCCTATCGTGCTTGCCGCTTAATGGGCATCCCCATCGCCGTGGGCGTGACCGTGCTCCAGTTCCTCCGGCGTTGCCGGCCGTATGCCTTCGATGCGAACATGGAAGCTGAGCGTCTCGCCTGCCAGTGGATGGTTAAAGTTCACCATAACCGTATCTTCGTCCACCTCTTCGATGGAGGCTTCAAGCTCTTCGTCGGCGTCTTCATCGTACAGGTCGATCGACATACCCGGTTCCAGTTCCATCTCCGGCGGGAAGATATCGCGCGGGATCGATTGAACACCGTCCGGATCGTACTCGCCATAGCCAACATCGGGCGTCACGACCACATCCTTCTCGTCGCCTACTGCCATGTCATACAGGGCCTCCTCCAGACCGGCAATGAGTTGACCGTGTCCCTGCAAGTATTCCAGCGGCCCGCTGTCGGCCGAAGAGTCATAGACTTCGCCGTTGCTCAGCGTCAACGTATAGTCCAGCCGAACGACCATGTCATCGGCAACCACAAGGCTCTGTTTTGTCATTAGGATTCCGTTTGCACCTTTCTCACCTCTGCTGCAGTCATGCCCTTGGGGCCTTGTTCAACTTTGAACTCCACGCGCTGGCCTTCTGCCAAGCTCTTGAAGCCGTCGCCTACCACGGCGGAGTAGTGGACGAACACGTCGTTGCCCCCTCCGTCGCGGGCAATAAACCCGTAGCCTTTGGCGTCGTTGAACCACTTGACCGTGCCGGTTACACGCTCGTCCATCTTGGCAATGCTCCTTCGATTACAACGGATGGTGGAATGCTTGGCGCAGTAGTTGCTCAGGCGGCGGTTGCTTGCACCGGATGCTTTCCGTGGCAATCAAAACGGTCCAGACAAGAGAAGCATGGACAGTAGCGGGGCACAACCGGATCAGAACTTACCGCGTCGTACCGTGCCACTATATGTGTAATCCGTAGGGCTGTCAAGCAGGAATCTCGGTGTTCCTGGTGGCGCTGTCAGGATTGAGAGCCAAGCATCGTTGAGAACGGGAAGCAAATACAAACGAGGAAGAGGAGCATAGACGTATGTCTTCACTACAGGACATCGACAGCGCTGCCGGCAGCTCGGCGTATTGTGTTTACCAGATTGCGAAGCAGCGGATCGCTGGTATAATTGAATTCAAAGCACCAAACTGCTGGAGCATAAAGGCTATGCAAGTCAGCGAGTTTGGGCTGCACAGTGGGAAGAAGAGTCAACTCGCCACCATCCTTTCCCACTCCACAGCTCCATCAGCGCGTACCCTTCGAAAAAACCGACGGCGCTGATCGAGTAACCGCGGCTTGCGTCAGTACTATTGGTCTACGAATACGGTCAAGCGCGCGTCTTCAATCCGATCCAAATCGACCCGACATCGAACTGGAGCAATTGGAAGTTCAAATCTTGCAGCAAGTGGCGCCACGTGATTTCGTTAGCACCATCGCTGCGCAGCGCACGTGTGTAGTCAAATATGGGTGGTTGGTCGTTCGCAAAAGGACGAAATCATCGATGCTCTCGCGAATCTTGACGGCCAAACTCCAGATTCCACCTTTGCGCAGTAATATCACCCCGCGCCGACAACTGACCGCTCGCGTAGAGGCTGGACTGGAGCGGAAGTTTACAGTGATCTGTAGCCCAGCAGGTTACGGGAAGACTACCTTATTAGGTGAATGGATCTTCGAATACAAACCGCGTGTCGCCTGGCTTTCGCTCGACCGTGGTGACAATACCCCGTCTCGTCTGTACGAGCATCTTATTGCCGCCTTTCGGATTGCAGACGTTGACATCGGTGAAATCACCCCAATGCCGTTGGCGATGGACACGTCCTCGTCATTTCAGCCTGTCCTGACCTCGCTAATTAATCAGATTTCCGCTTTGTCCCATCATATAGTTTTGGTGTTGGATGATTATGAACTGCTGGAGAACGCAACGCTTCATGCGGATGTGGCTTTGTTGCTGCACAACATTCCCCCGCAACTGCACCTGGTGATAGCAAGCCGGTCGCAACCGCCATTACCTCTCGCCCGATTCCGAGTGCGCAACGAACTGAATGAGTTGGATGCAGGCGACTTATGTTTTACGTACGACGAGGCCCTAGACTTCTTCAACCGCGTCTGCGGCTATGGTCTGTCCCAAGAGCAAGTCCAGGTTCTGTTTACTTCTGCCGAGGGCTGGATCGACGGGCTTCAAATGGCAGCCCTTTCCCTGCGTGGATTGAGCGGAAAGCAGCAGCGGGCAGCCATTGCAGAGTTCAGCCAGGGCAACCAGTTTGTGGCCGATTATCTGACCCAGGAAGTAATGAACCAACAGCCGGAATACGTGCGAGCTTTCCTGAAGCAGACCTCAATCTTGGACCACCTGAATGGGTCTCTGTGCCAGGCTGTGACAGGGGAAAAGCAGGCCCAGAAGCTGTTGGAACGGCTGGCAGAGCAGAATCTCTTCGTCTCTGCCGTCGACGCACAGCGAGACTGGTACCGCTACCATCATCTGTTCGGCAAATTTCTTGAGCACCGCCTGCACCAGACGCAGTCTGAAATGATTCCAGAACTACACCGCCGCGCCAGCCGCTGGTATGAACGACAAGGGATGATCAACGCAGCTATCCAGCATGCGATTGCCGGCCAAGATTGGCAATCGGCCACACAACTTATCGCGGCGACGGCTACTGCGATGGCGCTTAAAAGCCAATACGCCAAGATTGACACATACCTTGGCGAGCCGCTTGACGAATTCCCGGACGTCAGCGCGATTGCTCACGCAGACATTGACAGGGTTACCATGCCACCAGGGGGGCAGGAGCGCAGCCTGGTTGGCGGCAGTAGTCTTGGCGGCATCGGCGCATTCATTGCCGGTAAGCTATATCTTTTGGATGGCCAGACCGATCGAGCTGACCAGATTTTGGGCAAAGTTGATCTGTCCGATCCCGAGTATGCGAGCGAGAACGTGAAACTTGCTCTGATCGGCGCGTTCGGCGAAATGCGCTTGCAGCAGGGAAGGCTGCACCTGGCGGCCGCCACATACGAGCCATTCCTGGACCGTGCGGCCAATCAGTGCGGCGAACCGTTCTGGCCTGATTTCCAGCGGGGCCTGTGTCGCCTGTATTACACGTGGAACCTTCTGCCAAAAATCGAGCATGTGTTACAAAAGTGTCTGGCCAGATTCGAGCACGTCGACCCTGCACCCATATGGTTGATCGAAACGTTTCTCTGGCTCGCCAGGATTGAGCATGCCCAAGGGCAGGACAAGGCAGCCGACACGGCAATGCACCGGGCGCTTGCCCTAGCCCAAATGTCTGGCGAGCCCACTTACATTGCCCAGGCGAAGGCTCAGCATGTGCGACTATGCCTGCAGCGCGGCGATCACAGCGTGCCACTACGCTGGCTAAAAGAATGTGGGCTTACGCCCAGCGCTTCCGCGCCTTACCGCAGCCAAATCGAATATCTCACGCTTGCCAGAGTCCTGATAAAGCAACATCGCCCTGATGCGGCGATCTCCTTGCTGATACGGATTTTCGAGTCCGCCGAAAACGTAGGCAGAAAGAGTGACCTGATCGAGGTGTTGGCCCTACAGGCCTTGGCCTACGAAGTAAAAGGCGATCCGAAACGTGCATTCGCCATGCTGGCAAACGCGCTGTGCGAGGCTGAACAGGAAGGCTATGTGCGCACATTTGTTGACGAAGGAGCGCCAATGGCGGCTCTGCTGCAACGTGCCGCACAACAGGGGGTTACGTTAGCTTATGTCAAAGCCTTATTGTCCGTCTTTGCTCATTTTGGGCAGCGTCCACAAGATTCCCCAGCGCCGGTGGATAATATCGTCGAAGTCGGGGAGTCTCTCGTTGAGCCGCTTAGCGAGCGTGAACTTGAAGTCTTGCGACTGGTGGCTGCCGGCCATTCGAACCAGGACACAGCTGAAATGCTTCTGATCTCGCCAACCACCGTCAAGAAACATCTGAGTAACATCTTGGGCAAACTCAACACCAAGAACCGCACCGAAGCGGCGGCCAAGGCCCAGCGGTTGCACTTGATCTAGCCCGGAGTACTCCGATTGGGCGTGCTCTACATTTTGCAGCATCTCCAGCAATACGCTTTCGGTTGGTTGACAGGCGCCAGACTGATCCGCATCCGGCACGAATGACAGGGACGCTACAACTATAGGACACCCGTCCTGGCTACAAGCAAGACCAACAAATACTTCGATTAGGGGCTGACTCGCGATCCAATGGCCAGTATCCTGTGGTTGGCGCTATATTGCCTGCCTTTGTTCCACGCTCACCTATTCCATACCCATCTATTCGGTACTCGCCGGTGTCAAGCAAGACGCTGCGGGAGTGGTTGTGCAACAAAGTGAGGCCGACCCATGCCGGCTGGCGCAGACGGGCTGCAAGCGACCTGGAGGGAAGTTAACCAGCTTCTCAAGGCCGAGCAGTACAATCAAGCTGCCGAGTTGCTCAACAGGATCCACGTTGCCGGCGAGCAAGGAGGCAACCAATTGGTTGCCTCCTCCGCCGCGGCAGCCCGCCAAATATGCTTAGCGTGTGGCCAGTTGCAGGCAACCGTCGAGTGGCACCAGCAAGTGGGCGATGAGGCCGGACAACACCAGAATCAGCTAAAGGCCTATGCACAGTCGATCGTGTTGGGACTAGGTGAGCGCTATCTCGTCGAACCTGTAGAACACGTGGCTGCAACTGAGCGCCGGGAATTACCTGCGGGCGGACCGGCATCCACAGCCAAATGGTCGCAACGAATACGAAGTGTGCTGCTAAGCGTCAAGAGTTTCTTTGCCCCGCAGCAACCGCCGCCGGCAGCAATGCCGGCAGAGCCAACCGAAGACCGTCCAACACCACCCGGCGAACCGGGCGAGATAGTGACAGTCGCTTTTGAAGAGGAGCAGGAGTCGCAACCGGAGGCCCCAATAGGCGAAACGGCCGAGAAAGTGACGGTCGCTTTTGAAGAAGAGCAGGAGCCGTACCCTGAGCCTCAAGTAGCGGAAGCGGCGGTGGAGACGCCGCCTGCACCTCCTGTATCGCACACAGTCGAACGTGGGCAAGAGTTCTACGCTCTTGTAATTTATTGCCTTGGTCCATTTCGCGTTTTTCAGCAAGACCAATTGATCGAGGAGTGGAACGGTCTAAAGGGACAGGCGATTCTGAAATACCTGATTGCACACAGGGGGGCGCCGATCGCCAAAGATGTTTTGATCGACGTTTTCTGGCGTGACGCTGAGCCGGAAGCCGCACGCCGCAATCTGCACCAGGCGATCTATTCACTGCGCCAGACGTTGCGTCGCAGAGACCCCGACGTTCAATACGTTCTCTTTGATAACAATCAATATAGACTCAATCCAGCTGTGAGCGTGTGGCTTGACTTCGAGGTCTTTCAAGCCCATGCCCAAGCCGGCCGCCGCCTGCAGGACACCAACCAGCTGGACAAAGCCATGCTGGAATATGCGGTGGCAGAGGGTCTCTATCAAGGCGACTTCTTGGCGGAAGACATCTACGACGACTGGCCGCACCCACAGAGAGAACGCATCCGGACGTTCTACCTGGATATCGCCGACCGGTTGAGCGGCTACTACCTCCAGCAGGCGCAGTACTCCGCCGCCATCGCTCTCTGTCAGAAAGTGCTGACCTTCGACAACTGCGTTGAGGAAGCCCATCGCCGTCTTATGCGTTGCTACCTGGCGCAAGGCCAGCGTCACCTGGCGATCCGACAATACCATATCTGTGTCCAGGCACTTGCCGACGAACTGCAAGTCCCACCGGACGAAGAAACTAACGCACTCTACGCCTCAATTACGGCGAATCCTTAATCCTCATTTCATAACGCCCCAATTACTCGCATACGACAGCACTCAATTGGCCAGCAATGACCAATTGAGTGCTGCTATTTTTGAGTGGCGTGGGTCGTTGAGTAGCCTCTCTACACTGGCGAACTCACTTCGGTGCACGGTGTGTCGTGCGCACTTGAGACTCTGGCCGGTGTACTTTAATCCACAAAAACTCAATGAAATTCCACAAAGATATTGAGTGAATCTTGAGCGCTAATTGAGTGGGTTGCCATACGCTGATGCCGGAATTCCAATGCACGGAGCGCTCAACGAGCTACATCGTCACACTAGATCATCTACAAGGAGAAGCATGCTATGTCGAACAGAGACTTGACTGTCAGCCGCGCGGAAGTTGATGACCTACGCGCGACTCTGAAAGCCAACGCAGAGGCCAAGTTCTCGGCCGCTCTCGAGCAGGCAACCTTAGAACTTACTGAAGTACCACTGCTCGGGCCTTTCGAGTGGGAGGTCTATGCCCGTGGTCCTTATCAGGCGCCGGTTTTCAAGCCCGGGCGGATCATTGGGGTGAATCAGAAGGCGTACATTGATGTGGTTGTGTGGATGAACGAGAGCATGTTTTCGACGGTGAAGGGGTTTGAAGCTGATGTTCTCCTCAATTTCTGGACCTCCAACACGCAGACCATGCTGCCTGTTCCTCGACTGAGCACTCAGGTGTGCATCGAACCTACCCCGGCGCCTAACGGAGGTATGTTCAGCACTTACATCTGGGAATTCACTCCCGCAGAAGCAGCCTGCCTTCTGGAAACGAACATCTGTGCTCGTCTCTGCAATTGTGAAGGCCGCACTGTACCAGGGTATGCAGGTTTTGTGCGCTGGGTGAAGGATTTTGACCGCGATTCTGCTGTGGCCGCGAGTCCGGGCAACCTTCGATCACCCGATTCGCTACATGGTCTACGACCCTTCGGAAAAGTGCGATTGCCCGGGCTAGCCTGACCACATTCGCCTAAGTAGCCGCTCGGCTAATACTTTCGCCAGGTTGACAGTCACTGGTCAGGTGACTGTCAACCCTTATGAAAGGAGACAGGATAGTGAACACTGGCGGAAAGACCCTGGCGCACGCGCAGTTGGCAATGAGCGAGGCGGTGCGTGGCTGGATATACGATCCCAATGTGAGGCTAATCGACCTTGGGTGGCGCGACCGTGCTGGGAAACTCGTGGAGGGTGAGTTGTGCATCCGCATCCACGTTGTCGACAAGCTCCCGGAAGGCCCGATGCTGGAAACAGCGATGAAGGAAGGTGTCACGCGTGGCGCAATTCCGGAGGCAATCGCCGGCTTTCCCGTCGACGTACCACAGGGCAATTATAAGCTGCACGGATGGTGGCAACCACCTGTCGAGCCACGTGCATCGCGCTTCATGCCCCTGCAAGGCGGCATCAGCGTTGCCAATGGAAGAATCCGAGGCTACGGCACACTCGGGGGATTAGTGATCGACCGTGAAACCGGTGCCAAGATGCTCCTCAGCAATTGGCACGTGCTTGTTGGCGTTTGGGAGGCACAGCCTGGGTGGCCAATTTACCAGCCGGGCCAGGGCGATGGCGGCACCGCCGCAGATACAGTGGCCACGCTTTCACGGGATGCAATGGCATCTAGACTGGATGCAGCCGTTGCCGAACTCACCGGTGTTCGCGCTCTGATCAACAATCAGTTCGACCTGGCTCCAGTAAAAGGGGTAGGGTGGGCAGTGCAGGGAATGCAGGTAGTCAAGTCGGGCCGTGGCAGCCAAGTCACCCGTGGTCGTGTCGCAGGTATCGAAGGTACCGCCAAAATGACCTACAGTGGCGTCACCCGTCTCATTCGCAATGTGATAACGATTGATCCCCGCGATGCGCTCTCACAAGTCAGCACGGGTGGTGACTCCGGATCATTTTGGATCGACGAAGAAACGAGCAGCGTGGTTGGATTGCACTTCGCCGGCAGCGATCGCCCAGAACGCGCCTTGGCGATCGACATGCAGCCGATATTGGATGTGCTAAAGGTCGACATCGCCGTGTGACTTTGGCGTGCCGCAATGCTGCAGTCACATCAATGTTCAGGATGCATCCAAGAACTGCTTTCAGGTCAACAATCCGATAGAGCTTGTGATCGAAACCGCCATTGGTGGCAAGTAAACCCGCCAGCAGGCCTTAGATGCATCCCCACATGCCGGCGATTCATCAGTGAGGCAAGACTTATGTATATCTATGACCTTCTACTGGGGATCCTAGCAGTATGGCGTGTCACACACCTATTGCAGGCGGAAGATGGGCCTTGGGATGTCGTTGTTCACCTGCGCCGCCGAGCCGGTGCGGGTTTCTGGGGACAGCTGCTTGACTGCTTTTACTGCCTGAGCGTGTGGATCGCAGTTCCCTTTGCCATTTTCCTGGGGCACACCCTCGGTCAAGGCATCATGTTATGGCTGGCGCTATCGGCAGGTGCAATCCTGGTCGAGCGAGCCACAGACCGAACGTATGGACAGGCACCGGCGCTGCATATTGAAGAAAGTGAGGAAGAATATGTGCTGCGGCAAGAAGCGAACAGCGGAAGTCAAGGCGGTTGAGGTAAAGCCAGCGCCAAAACCTGAGGCGAAAATAGATGCGCGGCCTCATCAGCGCAGCGATCCCTCGATCAACTTCCAGTATGTGGGCACGAAGGGATTGACGTTGATAGGACCGGTATCAGGCAAGCGGTATCGCTTTGACGGCCCTGGTGCGATCGTAGTGGTTGACCCAAGGGATAGGGGCGCATTAGCCGGCGTATCCGTGTTGAGACAGGTGAAAGTCGGCTAACGATCGAGGTGACTCCTGAATGGACGTCGCCCACAGGAGCAACGCTGTTCGAAGATAGGAGGGGAAGCACATCATGGGTAAGAACGCACCGACCAACGCAGGCTGTACACCAGAGAACCTCGAACGGGTCTCGGGCATTGGGCCGAAAACTGCAGAGGCATTGGCCCAGATTGGTGTACGTCACTTGACCGATCTGGCTCAATCGACGCCGGACGCACTCGCCAAAGACCTATTCGAGCAGGTGGGTCTGCGCGTTTCGCCTGAACGCATTGAGGCCATGAACTGGATCGGGCAGGCCCTGGCCCTGCTTCAACAAATTCATGATGAGCAAGCTTTGCTCCAGCCACCCGTAGCTATTGAACGGGAGCCGGTAGAGACGCTCGCCTTCGAAAGCGCCGCCGACAAACCACAGTGGCGCCAATATGCCGGCTTCTCATTGTTTTTTGACTACGAACTGGGTGAAGAAGACAGGCAGAGCTGGCGAACCCGCATTTACCATGATGAAACAGGAGACGAGGTGCAGTTTCCCGGCACTGCGTCGCGCGCCTGGCTTGATTGGATTTTGCAGCAAGCCCAACTTCCGGTTGATGCAAGACCCGAGCCCGTTTCCTCTCGCAGTCTCCTGATGACTGTCGCCCCACGCACCGCCAGTGTAGCAATTCTCGATATTGACGTTAACGAAAAGCCGCAGCGCAATGGGGGCGACAAGAAGCTCATGGCAGAGATTCGTTTCAATGTAACCGACTCCTATGCCGAGGCGCTCAATTCCGTAAATACACCCTACCAAGTCTTGATGCTGGCTGTCGATCAGAATCGCAATCAGACGACACTGATTGCCTCCGAACCGGGAATTCTCTCAACGCAGCATGAAGTCCATCGCCATGAGTTGGAGTTTCCCATCCTGGATCTGGGACGCTATGAACTTGTTACGATTGTGCTCGTCCAGGGCCAAATGGAATTGGTGGCGAACCATCGTGGTCCCGTAGTCACGGTAGTGCCAGAGCGAGGCAGCGACAAGACAGAGTAATTGACGATTGAGAGTGGAGATCGACGTATGGCACAGCAAGGTTCTGGTTTCTGGGACAAGGCCCGCAAGGCGCAGCAGGAGCTCGTACAGCAGTACCTTAACCATCCAGATGTAAACATGATCGACATCGGCTATCTCGACGAAGCGAGGCACCAAAGAACAAATAGCCTTGCGCATTCATGTTCGCGACCGCTGGTTCGAAGCCGAGCCGCAGGAACGCATCGCCTTCCCGAGCAAGTGGATGACATCCCAGTTGCGATCGTGCGTGGCGAGTATCGAACCGGAGAATAGGGCATCACCGTCATGCAAACGCGAATCAACGTATCAAAAGCGATCAGCGGGGCGTCATTATAAGTAACCACCGCCGTCTAACGGAGCTAGAGAGTCTAAACATATCTGGAGGCTAACTCATGAGCAAGCACGATGCAGATTTCTGGGACAAAGCAGTCGACGCACGCAATGAACTTGCCGACCGCTATGCTGACAATCCCGACGTCAAGTATGTCGATATCGGCTATCCGCCTTCAGATGGCAAGGATGCGAGCGACGTTTCTTTGCGTGTTCATGTCGCCGACGAGCGGTCCACTGAAGACTCCCAGCAAACCGTGAACGGCATCCCTGTATGTGTCGTTCGTGACCGCTAAAAAACAATAAGCTCTGACTCTCCCATGATACAATGCAGTCCACGCCACACACTGACTGGACTGCAAAGGGGGAGTTCCAATGGCTACAGATCCGCTCGCCTGGATTGACGACGAGCTGCAGCAACTTTCCGCAGCCGGCCTGCGCACGAACATCCGCACCATCGAATCGCCGATGGATGCCTGGGTGACGATCGACGGGCGCCGGCTGCTCAATTTCTGCGCCAATAACTATCTCGGCCTGGCCAACCATCCTCGCCTGCGCCAAGCCGCCAAGGAGCGCCATCGACCACTATGGCATCGGGCCTGGGGCCGTGCGCACGATCGCCGGCACGACGTCGCTCCACGTCGAACTCGAAGAACGACTGGCCGCCTTCAAACATGCCGAAGCCTGCATCACGCTGCAAAGCGGCTTCGCCGCCAACCTGGCCACCATCCCCGCCCTCGTCGGCCCTGAAGACGTCATCTTCTCCGATGAACTCAACCACGCCAGCATCATCGACGCCTGCCGCCTGAGCCGCGCCACAGTAGTTCGCTACGCCCACAACAACATGGACGACCTGCAGCGGCGCATCGCCGCAACGCAGGTCTATCGCCGCCGCATGATCGTCAGCGACGGCGTTTTCAGCATGGACGGCGACGTCGCCCCGCTCGACCGCTTGTGCGAGATCGCCGAAGAACACGGCATCATCCTGATGGTGGACGACGCCCACGGCGAGGGCGTGCTGGGCAAGGGTGGGCGTGGCATCGTGGACCATTTTGGCCTGCACGGCCGCGTCCATGTCGAGGTCGGCACGCTCAGCAAGGCCTTTGGCGTCGTCGGCGGCCTGGTCGCGGGGCGCAAGACGATCGTCGACTGGCTGCGCCAGCGCGGCCGTCCCTTCCTCTTCTCCAGTGCGATGACCGCCCCCGACGTGGCCGCCTGTATCGAAGCCGTCAGCATCCTTGAGGAGTCGGACGAACTGGTTAGCCGCCTCTGGCAGAACGCTGCCCTCATGCGGCAAGAACTGCAGCACATGGGCTTTGACACAGGCCACAGCCAGACGCCGATCATCCCGCTCATGCTGGGCGAGGCGCCCCTGGCGCAGGCCTTTAGCCGCAGCCTCTTTGAACATGGCGTCTTTGCCATGGCTATCGGCTACCCCACCGTCCCCTTGGGCAAGGCGCGCATCCGTGTCATGAACTCGGCGGCGCACAGCCAGGCGGATTTGGAGCAGGCGTTGGACATTTTTGCCCGTGTGGGGCGCGAGCTGGACATACTGAGAGGGGTAAGAGGACATAGGTAATGCGCAAGAAGGTAATTTTTATCACCGGCGCCAGTGGCGAGGTGGGCAATGCGCTGGTGCGCGAGTTGGCGCAGGACCCGGCCAACCACCTGCTGACGATGGACCTGCACCCGCTGCCGCTCGACCTGCGCCCGCTCACCACGCACGTAGAAGGCGACTTGCTCAATATGCGCCTGCTGGCCCGCCTGGTCAGCGAGTACGAGATCGACGTCATCTACCACCTGGCAGCGCTGCTCTCCACGCGCGCCGAGATTACACCCGAAGAGGCGCACCAGGTCAACGTCGAGGCTTCGCTGGCACTGCTCAAATTGGCCGCCGAGGAAAGCCAGTGGCGCAAGCGCTCGGTGCAGTTTATCTTCCCCAGTTCGATCGCCGCCTACGGCTTGCCCGATCGCGAGACCAAGGCCCACTTCCAGCGCGTGCGTGAGTTCGAGTGGAACCAGCCGCGCACGATGTACGGCTGCAACAAGCTCTACTGCGAGATGCTCGGCAGCTACTTCAGCCGCTACTACAAGCAGCTCGCCGCCGAACAGCCGCCGACCATCGACTTCCGCAGCGTGCGCTTCCCCGGCCTGATCAGCGCGGTCACCGTGCCGTCGGGCGGCACCAGCGATTATGCTCCCGAAATGCTGCACGCCGCCGCGCAGGGGCAGCCCTACTGCTGCTTCGTGCGCGAAGAAGCGCGCATCCCCTTTATGGTCATGCCCGATGCCGTGCGCGCCGTGCTGCAATTGGCGCATGCCCCGCGCCAGCGCCTCAGCCGCCAGGTCTACAACGTCACCAGCTTCAGCCTGTCAGCGGCGGAAATTCGCGACCGCGTGCTGGACGCCTTCCCGGCCGCCCAGGTCAGCTTTGAGCCGGACCTCAAACGCGAAGCGATCGTGGACAGTTGGCCCGCCGACATCGACGACAGCGCCGCCCGCGTGGACTGGGGCTGGCGGCCCGAATATGATGTGGACCGCGCCTTTGACGAATACCTGATCCCCAACATCCGCCGCCGTTACGCCGGCGCCTAAACTGCGCCGCACGCAAGACAGGCCATATTGCATGCCTCTCATTCTTGAAGCCGACCACGTCACCAAAAGCTATGCCATCGCCGAGCGCCAGATCGCCGTGCTCGACGACGTCTCCTTTGCCATCGAGCCAGGGGAGTTCGTCGTCATCATGGGCAGCAGCGGCAGCGGTAAGTCGACCCTGCTGAGCATCCTTTCAGGGCTCGACCAGCCGACGCGCGGGCGCGTGCGCATCGACGGCACGGATATCACCGACTGGAGCGAAGACCAACTGGCGCCGGTGCGCAACAAGGTCTTCGGCTTTGTCTTCCAATCGTTTCACCTCGTGCCGTCACTTAACGCCATCGAGAACATCGCCTTTCCCGCCGAATTGGCCGGCGACCCGCAGGCACGCCCACGCGCCCAGGCACTGCTCGACCGGGTGGGTCTGGGCGGCCGCGCCACCAACTTTCCTCACCAGTTGTCAGGCGGCGAGAAACAGCGTGTCGCCATCTGCCGCGCCCTCGTCAACCAGCCCAAGATCGTCTTTGCCGACGAACCTACCGGCAACCTCGACTCGCGCAACGGCGCCGGGATCCTCGAAGTCCTGGTCGAACTGCACCAGGAGCGCCAGACCACCCTCGTCCTTGTCACCCACAGCCCAGAAGTCGCCGAGCGCGCCAACCGTATTATCACCCTTGCCGACGGCAAGGTGATCGGCGACACGCGGAGGAGCTAACGCTATCCCACCTCCACCTGCAGCGCCTCCACCAGCGTATCCAACTCCGCCTGCGTCGTATACGCATCTGGGCATACCAACCCGCCCCGTGCGGGTAGGCAGGGGGCAGCTTGGTGAGGGCGGCGATGCGATCCAGCGTGTCTGTCAGCAGGCGTTGACACCCAACCTGAAGAGAAGAAAACTCCCTGGATCAAGAACTCGTGGTCAGCGCGATAATGTTAGGTGAAATCCACTGTTGTTGCTGTTCTTACGCAATCGAATCTGTCGCAGACTATAAGCGAGTCAGCATATGTGCACAGATGCGAAATGGACCTTCATGGTCTACATGGCCGGCGACAACAATTTGTCAGATGCTGGCGACACCGACATGGACGAAATGTGTAAGGTGGGGTCCAGCCCTGATGTGAACATCCTCGTCCAGTTCGATAACGAAGGTAATTTCGGCACCAGGCGCTTCCTCGTACAGAAGAGCGCGAGAGATGTTCTCCAATCTCTTGGCGAAACGGACTCGGGCGACCCAAATGTACTTCTTGACTTCATCTCCTGGGTCAAGTCCTGCTATCCCGCCCGGCGCTATGCGCTGATTCTCTGGAATCATGGTGGTGGCTGGGAGCCCTCAGAAATCGATACGATCGCCCAGCAGGTGGAGCGCGCGCATACGGCAATCGCGAAGGCATCGAACGCGCGGCCTCTCCGCTGCGCCGTACATTCTTTCGCCCCTCCCTTGAGACCATCCTCGCTCTGGATACCCCCCAAGAGCGCGCCATCTGCTCCGACGACGGAAGTGGCCATTCGCTCGACACGATCGAGTTGGGCAAAGTCCTTGCCGAGACAAGAAAGATCCTCGGTCAGCCCCTGGATGTTCTGGGTATGGATGCGTGCCTGATGAGCAATCTGGAGGTTGCCTATCAGGTCTGTCCCTTCGTTCAGTACATCGTGGCGTCTGAGGAGAGTGAACCCAATGAGGGGTGGCCCTACGCTGAGGTGGTTTCCAGGCTAGTGGTCGATCCGAACCTTACGACTGCTGATTTGGCCAGCCACATCGTCCATTGTTATGTCCAGTCCTATCGGGATACGGGCTATACAGGCGATGTTACACAGGCGGCCCTTGATCTTAGCCGAATAGCGGCATTCAATACCGCATTGGACCACTTCGCCGATGGGTTGATCGCAGGGATGCCGCGCGCCGCAACTCAGATATGGAAGGCACAGCGGAAGTCGAAGCGCTTCTGGCATAACACCCTGGCCGACGTCGGCAGTTTGGGCAACGAAATGAAGAAGGTGACACGGAACGCCGCGACCCGACAAGCGATCGCGGAAGTCCTGGCTGCCCTTCAACCCGGCGCCGGCAAATTCGTGCTCGCCGAAGCTCACAACGGCGCCGGCGTTGCCGCATGCAGCGGCGTCACCGTCTACCTGCCGTCTCCACTGACCGGCATTTCACGCTACTATGGCGACTTGGACTTTGCCGTCAAGCAGGTTTGGCTGAAGATGCTCAACGCTTATTGCGAAGCCTGATCCGGGTACAGGCGACGCAAGGTCGTACGCCGGCAGCAATACGAAAACATAGGTGGCACCGATTGTCTGAGCGTGACCGTCTGGAGGCGCCTGATGGATACCACCACAACATATCATGACACAGCCGGCAGGTATGCCGATGCCGTCCGCGCGCTCTTTGCAGGTAGCGTGGCGCATGCCGGCGAGCGGGCCGGAACAGCGCCGGTGCCTTTGCCCGAGTTGACCAGTAGCGCGGAAGCGCTGGTGCCGCTGTCAGTCGAGCTGACCGGCGTTGCCGCCACCCAGTTGGCCGCAGACGATTCCGACCTGCGCATCCAGGCATCCATCGGCCTGCTTGCCAAGGCCTTGACCGATCTTGAGGTGAGCAAGGCGCTGTTTAGCGCGGCCGAGCAGGGAGACGGTCGGGATGAGCGCAGTCGAGGGACAGCAGAGATTGAGCGCAGCTCGACAGTGACGCGCCCTGCGCATCTGGACGACACCCTCCTCCTGCTGCTCGGCGAGGAGGCCAAAGCCCCCGAACTGGCGAAAAGGGGGCCGGAACTGCCCACCACGGTCAAGGCAGCACGTGTCTACCTTGCCGAGGATACGCAGGCAGTCCTCATGCTGATCCGCGATCGGGCTGCAAGCGCCGGCTGGGAGGCCCTGGGTGGGGTTGGCAAACTGGGAGCAGGCAAGCTCGCTGAAGCAGCCGGCCTGGTGGGTATGGAGGCCGCCGCTGCCCTGGGCCAGGCGGCGCAGTTGACGCGTCTCTATGAGTTGGTGCGCGCCTTCCTAGGGCGGGCCTATGCCTCGCTGCAGGCGCTGCTCGGACCGGCCCTGGCCCAGATGATTGGCGAGCAAGTGGTGGGATGGATCAAGGAAGCGGGGAGCGGCAAGAAGTTCGCCGGTCTCCTGGAGAGGCTCTACGATACCAAGGCGGCCGGTGTGGCGCTGGTCAAGCTGGCTGCCGAAAGCGCAGCCGGCCTCAGCGAGTACATCGCCGCGATCCAGGGAGTAGACGCGCTGGAGTCCGCCTATCGCAAGCAAGTCGAGATCGTGGGAAAGATCCTGAAAGCCTTCACTTTTGTAGCCATCGTGCCTGCCGTTGCGCTGCCGCAGGGCCGCTTGCTTATGGCGGCGGCCTACATCCTTGTCGGCGGCTACATCGTACTGGCCGGCGCCGACTATGTGGATGCGCAGCACCTCACCGTTTCCGACTGCGTACCAGGGGTGCGCCGCGTGGTAGAAATGAACCTGACGCCGGCTTGAGGCACTTCCAAGTCCGGCGCGACGCAGCTTATCGCAGGGGCCGTCACCATGCAATACCAGAACTTTGATCTAGAAGTCTTCGACCACAAGGTAACCGAAAGCGGCGAGCGATTCAGTGTCCGAGCAAGTTCGCAGGCCGGCGAGCAAAGAATCACCGGCTCCGAGAGGGTGAGTCTGCCAGTGAGCGTCCGCCAGAGCATCGGGGCGCTGCGGCGCCGCCAGCTGACTTTGCGAGAGATGATTGCCCTTGGTGAAGAGCTGGGCAAGGCGCTGTTTCCGCCGCGCGTCTGCAGTCTGCTGGACGCAAGCCTGCTGCGCCTGCGCAGCGACGGAGAAGGCCTCCGCATCCGGCTCAAGTTGGATACCTATGCCCTGGCCGAGCTTCCGTGGGAGTATGTCTATCTCCCGGCGCTTGATACGCCCGAAGATCGCCGGGGACCCGAAGGTTTTCTTGCCCTTCAGCGCCGTGTCTCGCTGGTGCGGTATGAGATCCTGGGGCAGCCGGTGGTGAGCCTCGACCCCGGCGTCGTTCCAATCCGGATGGTGGCGCTCCTGGCCAGCCCCCGCGACTCGAATTTCGAGTCGCTCGACCTTGGCACGGAGCGACGCAACATCGAGCAGGCGGTGGGTGATTTGCCCGTCATCCAAGTCCAGTACTACCCCGATGCCACAGAGGACTCACTGCTCGCAGCTTTGGTCAAACCCGCGCACATCTTTCACTTCGCCGGCCACGGCAAGTTCGACGGTGACATGGGCGAGCGTTATGGGAGCATGGAAGGCGCCGGAGCCGTCGTTCTTGTCGGCGACGACGGCCGTGCGAGGCCCTTCGCTGCCCAAAAGCTGGCGTTGAATCTGGCCGGACGCAGCGTACGGCTGGCGGTCCTGACGGCCTGCGAAGTTGGCCAGCCCGACGCCGCCAATGCCTGGGCTGGCGTTGTCACTGCGCTGACACGCGCAGGTATTCCGGCCGTCGTGGGGATGCAGTATCGCATCTGCGACACCAACGCGGTCGCCTTCAGCAAGGCGTTCTATCGTGCCCTGGCCGTGGGCCAACCAATCGACGCGGCGGTCACGGACGGGAGACTGGCCATCTTCAACCGGGGGATGAGAACGAACGAGACTGGGGCGTGCCTGTGCTCTATCTGCGTGCGATCGATGGCGTCTTATTCCCTCAGCCAGGCAATGTATCGGTGACCTCTGGGTCGAGCGTGCCGCGCGTGATTGCCGCCGAACCTGCCAAGGGGCAGACGGGCGTGAGTTCCAACCCGGCTGCCGTCAACGTTACGCTTCCCGTAGACAAACGAACGCTAAGGGAGACGATGATCAAGGCATTTAGCGCAGAGGAACTGGAAATCCTTTGCAGCAACGTGCAGGATAGCCTTGCCGCCAATGGGGTTGAGTTGCAAGTAAACCTGGGGGTTGTCGGCGGGAGCAGTAAGCCGATGCAGGTGCTGAACTTGATCGAGTACCTCAACCGCCGCGGCTACCTCGACTTTCTGGTCAAGGCCGTGCGCGAGGAGCGGCCAGGACTCATCTGAACGCCGTTTTGGTACAAAAGGCAAGTACGATGGCTGATCACAAGACCCGAGACATCCGCAAATTTATCACCCAGACCTTTGGCGACGAGGAGCTGGATGTCTTCTGCTATGACTACTTCCGTGAGATTCACGAAGAATTTGCAATTGGGATGTCGAAGACCCAGAAGGTGCAGCGACTGATCGAGGGTTGTGAGCGTCGTGGGGCCCTGCCCAACTTGCTCGCTGCGCTGCGAGAGGAGCGTCGCGAGCAGTATGACGTCAAGCTTGGGCAACCGATCGCCGTTACCCCCACACAAGAGGCTGTTTGCCAGCGAGATCCCCGCCAGGTGTTCATCAACCATGCCCACGAAGATGCACAGTTCGCCCACCGCCTGGCCACCGATCTAGAAGCGCAAGGCTGGCGTGCCTGGATTGCCCCGGACAGTATCAGGCCCGGTGAGAAGTGGGCCAGTGCGATTAACCGTGGGCTGGAAGAGTGCAGCGCATTTGTCGTAGCGTTGACACCAACTGCAGTGGTCTCAAATTGGGTCGTCGACGAGACCAACATAGCGATTGAATTTGAGCACAAGGGCCTGTTGAAGTTCATTCCGGTGGAGGTCCAAAGCTGCAAAACACCCCCACTGTGGTCCGCCTATCAATTCATCTCGTTCCGCAACGATTATAAGACCGGCTTGAGTGCGCTCCTGGCCGAACTAGCAACGTACCTTGCGACCGTCGTGCACGCGGCATCGCCACAAGGGCAGGCTATTGAGCTCTATGAGCGCATCAAGAAGTCACCCCCCAAGCTACTGGTCGAAATCGGAGACGTGCTGGCTCACTTGGAGAACCGGTCGGAGGTTCTGCTAGAACTACTTGTGCTTTGCAGGCGCGAGCGCCGACAGGGGGCGAGCGGTATAGCCGAAGTAGTTCAAGGCTATACGTTCCTGCTTGGCGGCCCCGGACAATGGGAAGCCGGATTAGACAGCCTACAAATTGGCCTAGCGGCGATCACGGGCGCTGAGGCACAAGAGGATACGCTGGCCGTCTGTAAGCTGCTGGGTGCCGCATTTGCAGCCAACTCGGTGACGCGGATTGCAGCGTTACGCTCGCAGCTCGAAGCCGCGCAATCCATGACCGGCGCCGCGGTCCCTGGATTCCCGGATCTCAAGGGCGTGCTGGCGCATTGGGCGCAGATCGTCGACGATGTGGAGATCTATCAGAAAAGCCCTATCATCGAAGAGAAAGTGCGTTATCTGAGCCATGCCATCACTGACTTGGGCCAGGTTGATCGAGAGATCACGAGCACGCTGGGCGAGCCAATGCGTTCTATGCTTGATGAAATAATGGCCCGCTGGTTGAGTAGTGTGAACAACGCGCTGGATGAGCTGCACGGCTGCGCGTTCCTGCAGATATCGCTGCCAGCGTGGCAGCTGTTGGCTCTCGACGATGTGGTCGTGGCCCTGGCGCTACACAATTGGGGCACCGTGGAAGCCCAGAACGTTAGGGTGGAGCTTCTGCCTTCGGAGGATTACGAAATCCTCGCAGGAGCTAGTATTGTCGTAGGCACTATCCCCATAGCGCGGTCGAGTTCGGTTGAATTTCATGTCCGACCGCTGGCCAAGAAGAAATTACGGGCCGAGTTCCAGATCTCGTATGATGACCAACGGCGAACAGGGCGCAGCATTCCGTTTGCCGATCAGGTCTTCCTGGTCCAGGTGACAGAAGAGTATCAGCCCATTCCCAATCCCTATCAGGCCGGGCGTCCATTGCCCCAAGGTAGCCCGCTATTCTTCGGATTTGACGATGTGTTCGCGTTCATTGCCGAAAAGATTGGTGGGCCGAGCCTCGACAACGTGCTGTTGCTCGTCGGTCAGCGCCGCTGTGGAAAGACCTCGCTGCTCAAGCAACTTGCCAACAAGCTAGACAGGCGCTATATCCCAGTATACATCGACGGGCAACAGTTGGGCGTTGACCCGGGGATGGCCAATCTGTTCTACGGTCTGAGCCGGGTGATTGCCTTGTCCATCTCGGCGGTCGGAGTGGAGGTCGTGGCACCAACTCTGGAGGAATTCGAAGTGGCTCCCAGCGTGCTCTTTGAGCGGGAATTCCTAGCCCGACTGCAAGCAACGCTGGGAGAACGCCGCCTGTTGCTGGCCTTCGACGAGTTCGAGGAGATTGAAAGGCTGGTGCGCGAAGGCCACATTGAACCCGATATCTTTCCGTTCCTTCGTCACCTAATGCAGCATTCAGAGAAGCTGAGCTTTATCTTCGTGGGAACCCACAAACTGGAGGAACTAAGCAAGGACTACTGGTCCATCTTCTTTGACGTGGCCTACTATAGGGAAATTCGCTTCCTGGATGACGAGGCAGCGAGCCAACTTATCCGGGAGCCGGTGGCACCGTACGGCTTGCTGTACGATGATTTGGCCGTGAAGCGAATCCTGGGCATCACGGCCGGTCACCCCTTCTTCGTACAGCTCGTGTGCCATGTTTTGGTCAATACCGCGAACGCCAGTCAAAGCAACTACATTACGGTTGAGGACGTGGGCAAGGTGATAGATGAGGTCACCGCCCTAGGTAGTCCGTACTTTATGTGGCTGTGGGAAGCGGCTGTGCGAAGTGAAAAGCTCGTGATGGCAACGCTAGCGAACTTGTTGTGCGGGCAACCCACAGTAACGAGCAGTGCAATCTCCCGGCTTCTTACCGATCAGCGCCAGTATTCCGTCTATTTGGACCCGGCCGAAGTGTCGGACGTCCTGGACAGACTTGCTGCCCGGGACATAGTCGATGAAATCCCTGATCACACCCTGCAGTACCGATTCAAACTCGAACTGCTCAGTCTCTGGATCCGCCGGAACAGACCTCTCAGTATGGTGATCGAGGCGTTTGGAGAACTGCGTACACCTCGACAATCAGATTGATGAACGGAGGCTGTTCGGCGTGTGAACGTACAATGATGGGTTCTTCTTTACGGTCAAGCTAATCGGTGAAGATGATTTTCGCTGTTTCGTGTGGTATCAACAGCCAAAACCTGCAGGTATCGAACAATGGCTGCAGAGCGTTGCGCAAACCCATTCTTCCATCGTGGCCCGATCCGGGATCCCGCGTATTTCTACGGACGACAGCGCGAGACGCGGCTCGTGCTCGACCTGGTGCGTAATGCCCAGAGCGTCTCGATTCTCGGCCAGCGCAGGATCGGCAAGAGCTCCTTCGTCCTCCATGCCGCTCATCCCGTTGTCCTCCAGGCCCACGGCCTGAATCTTGACCAATTCGGGATCGTCTATGTAGATTGCCAGGGAAGGAGCGGGGCGACGGAGGCGGAGCTGTGTTCGTTGCTGCTCGACGGCTTGAGAACCGTGTTGGCCACACGAGTTCACCTTGATGAGCTGCATAGCGACGAAGCTCCACCAGACCTGTCATGCTTGGAGGCCATTTTTGCCGAAGTCACCCGGGCGGGGTATCGGCCTGTGTACATCCTGGACGAATTCGAGGCGCTTGCCACCAGCCATTACCTGACACTGAACTTCTTCTCCAGCCTCAGACGCCTCGTAACCCAGTATCCCGTGGCCATTGTAACGGTGACGAAAGATCCGTTGTCGACGCTTTCCCATGCCCATGAGAGCATTCTCAGTTCGCCGTTCTTCAACATCTTTCAGCCCCTCTGGCTTGGCTTGTACAGCGCTGGCGAAGCTGTCGAGATGCTGCAAGAATTGGCTGGCAAGAGCGATCGTCGCTTCACGCAGGCGACGGTCGATTTTATCCTGGATTTGGCCGGGGGACACCCCCTGTTGCTGCAACTGGCGGGCTTTCACGCATTCGAGCTGCTCGAGGGCAAGTCCGGTGACCTGTCCGCCGTCGAATTCCAGTTGGTGCGCGAGCGGTACTGGGCTACGGCCGTGCAGCACTACGAATACTACTGGAATCATCTCGACGAGCAAACACGTTATCTCCTGGCAACCCTTCCCCTATCGTCAACTGCAGGTGGTGACAGCTTGGAGGCGCTTGTCAAAGATTCCTTGATCGTGCAACGCGGAGCACGATTTGACTACTTCTCCACAAGCTTTCGTGACTTCGTGTACAGGCGAAAGGTTCCGGGTCTGGCGTACGCTGGTCCGTTCATTGTGGATCAACAACGCCGTGCCGTCTTGTTATTAGGCCGTCCACTAGATTTGACCAGAACGGAATACGACCTGTTTGTCTACCTGCTTCAGCGTACGGATGAGGTCGTTGCTTATGCAGAAATCGAGCGGAACGTTTGGGGAGACACGTATTCCGGCGATCCTGAGCGGCTGAAAGCGGCCATCAAGCACCTTCGTCAGGCATTGGGGGAGCACGCCGACTATGTTGAAAACGTGCGCGGGGTGGGATACAGAGTCCGGCTTTAGCGCTGTATCGTACCCTTCCAGCGACCGCAGACAGTGCCGCCGAATGCGGGGAACACATTTGACGCATGGCCACTGACGATGTAGAGCTCTTAGGCCGTGAGTTGTCTCTGTTCTGCCCTGCTCCTGCCTCCATTATGCTATTCCTTTGTGTAGGTTTGCCTCCTATACTGTAGGCAGTAGGCAACGAGATGGATGGTTCGCCAGTTGCCGCTATAGTATCCAGACAGTAAGAGCGAACACAAGGCTAGATACGGAAGGAGCACAAGATGACGACGGTAGGCAACAAAGCAACGACTCGAATCATAGTGGGCGTGCTGGCAGGGCTGTTGATCGGGATGATCTGGATAGCTGGCAACGCCGGTGTGGCTCACGCACAGTGTGGTGCCGATATCGCAGTCGGCAGCAGCGTGCAGGGCGAGCTCTGGGGAGGCTCCTGCGACTACTACTTCTATGGTCAGGCCGGGACTAGAGTGACAATCCGTATGACGGCACTCAGTCCCTCGCTCGATCCTTATCTGGAGCTTTATTCCCCCACGGGGTACTTTCTGACGAGCAACGACGACTACGGCGGCACATACAATAGTTTGATCACCTATTATGTGCGCAGTCCAGGCTGGTACATGATCCACGCTGGGGCATACAGCGGCAGCGGAAGTTTCGAGCTCGCCGTGCAGCGGTACTAAAGTGATCCTCGACGACGTGCGTGCCCGTCCATGGGCTGTACTACCATCGTGGAATTGGAGTCAGTCTCGCTGCCGCAGGTCAATCATGTGCATGGCCCGTCAACTGGGCCGCTAGTGGTTTGGACAAGTCCGAGCAGGCAACACCATCGACTGCTGCACGGGTTCCCCCAGGTTGCAGCAGTTGATGGTGTTGTCAACTGCAGTTGATCAGCGCTGAGTCGATGCGATTCCGAAGAGAGGGTGCCATGTGCGTACGACGCTTTCCCTATTCTACCGTTTGGAGTTTCGGGAGTCCGCGCTTGTGGCCGCAAGAGCACACTCGCGATTGGTGTCTGGCTATTGCCTTTGCGTTTCTCCTGACGGCAATGCTTGCCACGTTGCTCAGCGCGCCGGCGTTGGCTCAAGACGCTGTTTCGAGCGATCTCAGGGTACGCGTGTCGTTGCCCTACTGGGAAACCCGAGTGAACGGGAAGGTTATGGACCTGGCCACTGCCGACCTGGACGGCGACGGTAAGCTCGAAATTCTCGTAGGGCAAGATACCGAGGGTCATCTAGGTGAACTTGCAGTTCTGCGTGCTGATGGGACTCTGATTGTGCAGCAACTGACTGACAGCCCCGTATCCAGAGTTCGGATCGTCGGTTTCGACGAGAACCAGTCGAAGCGGCCGGACCAGGCTGACGTGATCATTGCGAAGGTAGGATGGATCCTGGGCGTCAATAGTTCGAACGTGCTAGCTGCTATCGGGGAGCTAGCTACTGGCAATCCTGAACCGGGTTGGTGGCCGGACGGTGTAGACGCCACGGCACCAGTGCTAGGGCCGCTGGTGCTCGATGTCGACGGCGACAAATCACCGGAGGTGCTGGTCGTGATCGGCGGGAGCGCCTATGCATTAGGACTGAACTTCACAGAGAAATGGAAGTTTCACGAAGCTCAGGACATTACGGCACTTGCTGCTATGGAAGGCAAGGTTTTTCTTGGTACGAGTCAAGGCGATCTGTATGAACAGCCTTGTGACACAGCGTCGAGCGACGCATTCTGCAGCGGATCCGCCAGACTTGTTCCCCAAGAGGTGTGCATCGACACAGCGATAACGTCTCTGGATGTTGCCCATGTAGGTGGTGATGGAAGCGCCACCCTCGTAGCAGCCTGTAATCGCCAAATTTTTGAGGTGGACCTGGCAGGTCACAACTCGCCGCCGGTCAGATGGGATCGCCCAGTTGCCCAGGCGTTGGGGGTAGCTCTCTCCGAAGTCATGACGCCGGTGACGCTCGTGAAAGATGCTATGGGCGTTTCCATTCTTCTAGCCGGAGAGCGTGGCGCGATAGGCTTCGATACCGGTGGTTTGCCGGCCGTTTGTGCCGTAGGGGATGTTAACGGCGACAGAGTCAATGAGGTGGTGCTGGCCGTGGGCAGGTCCGTACGGCTCTATCGTTTCGACAACCTTGAGCCGGAATTTGGCGTGCGCTGGGTGTTCAGCAGTCCTTATGCCGACGAGAAGCTGATCGCCTTTGCGGAAGGAGATGTGGACAGTGACACAACCAAAGAACTGGCGCTTTTCTCCGACAAGGGCGATGTTTACGCCGGAGGCGAGTTGCAGCAATCCAGAGTGCTGGACGTAATCTCACGAACCATCAGGGCGCTACGTATTGCCGATCTCGATAACGATAACTTCGCCAACGATATCGTAATCGGCTCTGAGGATGGCCTGTATGTCAAGCCGGCGCTTTCAGAGCTGGCGCCCATCACATACCCTACGGACTCGCCTGTGACTGCTATTATTGTAGATGACGTCACCGGTGATTCTAGGCCGGAAATACTTGTCAGTACAGCTATAGGCGAAATATCTGCCTACTCCTTGTCCAAGACTGGGGAGAATACAGAGCTGACCGAGCTATGGTCATCAGCAGTGGAAGGAATCGCGTTGGACATTCCGCCCATTACAGCAGACGTTGATGGTGACGCTCATCCGGAAGTAGTGGCCGTTACGATGGGTAAAGGTGCCACAGGCTGGAAGCTCCAGATCTTAAATGGCAGGAGTGGTCAGCCTTGGATGCAGCCCATACCGATTGGCGGCTGCAAAACGCTGTCCAAGCTTGCATCCGCTCCAATGGACAAAGACAATCGAGCCGAAATCGTATTAGGAGTTGCGGACGGCACGATCAATATCGTGCATGTTGGGGAGCAAGTTGCTGACACCGAAATTGTCACCCTCCCTAAAGCAGTTAATTCAATACGGGACCTAATTATTGCTGAGCTCAATGGCCAGCTTCCACTGCCGGAAATCGCAGTCCACACGTCGGATACGACCTTGGAAATATTTGGATATGATACGGACAACAAACTGGCGCCAATCTACAAACGCGTATTTGCTTCACGCATCACAAAAATAGGGACTGTGGATCTCGACAGCGACCGTCTGTCTCAGATCGTAGTGACAACGGAGGATGGTAAAGCCTATATTCTGGGATTGACGCTAAGATCAATCTCCTATCTTCTGGAAGACATCATCTCTCCCAGAGAAATATTCCATCGATGTGAGTGACCCAGAAGACGAAATTTCGGTTGGGCTCATCGTGACTGACACCGTGATTCTCGGGTTCCAGAATGTATACACGTATTCACTGCCCTACGGGTCCGTGGGTTCTGTACAGCGGCTTGACCAGTGGCCCGTTCGCCCTATCGGGTTTCTGAACGCAGGCTATAAAACCCGGGCCACGTTTGTGGCGCTCTCTAATAACGAAGTGGTCGCGCGCAAATCCGTGCCGGGAAGCCGAGCTACCGGGGTTGTGGGGGGTGCCGCACCTGCGTTGGCCCGACGCAATCGTGGCGCCGGCCCTTGTGTTTCTTTGTGGAGCATTTGTGGTCGTGGAGATTAGACGCCGCCGAATCGCATCGCCCGAGGGCCAGGCCGAGAGTCTCTACGGTAGAATCCGGCAAGCGCCATCAACGTTGCTTGTCGAGATCGAGAAGATCACGCACCGTGAGGATGCTGCGCAGATCCTGACCCAGTTAATAGCGCTTTGTGATAGGCACAAGTGTCAGTTCGGTTTGCCTAACATTGCCCAGGCTACTATCAGCTCATCTCCGGTGGATCGCCCAGTGCGCTGCTGGACTGAAAGCGCTACAGGAAGGACTTCAGAGGCTGCCGGAGGTAGTCGATGGGAAGGAGGAAGCCCTGGCTGTCTGCGATCTGCTCGATGCCGCATTGAATGCCAACTCGGTGGCGCGCATCGTGGCGCTGCGACCACAGATCGATGCCGCCCTGGCCATGAGCGCCGTCGCACTCCCGGGTCTGTCAAACCTCGAAGGGGTGCTGCCGCAATGGGCCACGATTGTGGAACAGTTGGACAACTACCAGAAGATGCCTAGCCGCGACGACAAGGTCCGTTTCCTGGGCAACGCGGTTTCCAGCCTTAGTCAGTTGGAACGCGAGGTGAGAAGCACACGCCAGGAGCCTGAGCGTTCGATCCTGGGTGAGATCGCAACCCGCTGGTTGGACACTGTCAACAATACCATGGACGACGTGCGGGGGCGCGCCGAGTTGGGGTTCACGATGCTTACGAGAAATATCCTGGCCCTGGAGGATGCGCGTGTGGCGCTCGAAATCCACAACGAAGGGAGCGAAGATGCCGAAAACGTCAAAGTGGAGCTTCTGCCATCAAAGCAGTTCGAGTTCGTGGGTGGAGACGGCATGATTGCCGGCTCAATCCCTCCAACACAGTCCCGATCGATTGAATTCCGCATTCGGCCATTGGTGGCCGAAAGTTTCCTGGCCGAGTTCCGCATCACGTTCGATGACCAGCGGCGTAAAGGGAGGACTGGGTCGTTCTCAGATCAGGTCTCGCTGGTTTCGGTGAGCGAAGAGTTTCAGCCTATTCCCAATCCCTATCAGGCGGGGCGTCCATTGCCCCAAGGTAGCCCGCTCTTTTTTCGGGCGCGAGGATGTGTTTGCCTTCATCGCCAGCAATCTCGGCGGCCCTAGCCTTGACAGCGTGTTGGTACTCATCGGCCAGCGCCGGTGCGGGAAAACCTCAATGCTCAAGCAGTTGCCGCTGAAGCTGGACAAGCGCTATTTGCCGGTCTACATCGATGGACAGCAACTGGGCATTGATCCTGGCATGGCCAACCTTTTCTACGGCCTCAGCAGTGTGATCGCCTCTTCGCTCACTGAAGCAGGGATTGTAGTCGCGTTACCGGCGCGCACAGATTTCGAACCGGCGCCCAGCCAGGTCTTCGAACAGGAGTTCCTGGCCCAGGTGGAGCAAGCGCTGGGCGGTCGCCGGCTCCTGCTCGCTTTTGACGAGTTCGAGGAAATCGAATCACGGGTACGTGAAAGCAAGTTGGAACCCACTATTTTTCCGTTCCTGCGCCACCTCATGCAGCATTCAGACAAGCTGAGCTTCATCTTTGTGGGAACCCACAAGCTGGATGAACTCAGCAAGGACTACTGGTCCATCTTCTTCAACATTGCCCAGCACAGACAGATCCGCTTTCTGGACGATACTGCGGCACGCTGCCTGATCGTGGACCCGGTTGCGGAATCCGGGCTGATATACGATGACCTGGCGGTCAAACGCATCCTGGATATTACTGCGTGCCATCCCTACTTCGTGCAGCTCGTGTGCCATGCCCTGGTCAACTATGCGAACGCAACAAAGCGCAGTTACATCACAGGGGAAGATGTGCGCAACGCAGTGAACGAGGTTATCGCCTTGGGCGAGGCGCATTTTGGCTGGCTCTGGAATCTGGCATCTCCAAGAGAGCAACTCGTGCTGGCGACACTTACCGAGTTGCTGCGCGACGAGACCATGGTGACGAGCAGCACCATCTCGATCTTACTGGACAGACAGCGTATTCGGATGGATCCAGCCGAAGTGTCGGACATCATGAGCCGGCTGGTTGCACAGGATATCGTCCAAGAAATCCCAGATCATGTCCTGCAGTATCGCTTCAAACTGGACATCGTCAGCCTTTGGATTCGCCGGAACAAACCGCTCAGCCGGGTCATCGAAGACCAGACGGTGCGCGTTCCCTTTCGAGAAGGGCAAACGGCAGAGGCACAGGCGTCCCAATGAGCAATCCATACCACCCTGGCCGACCCGTCGACGGTGGAGAAGGCTTTTTCGGGCGTTTCGGCGAGGTTAGGAACGCGTTGAGCCTGTTAGCCAATGTGCAGTGCGTTTCGATCGTAGGTCCCCGCCGCATCGGAAAGACGTCGTTCTTGCACTACATTGCCGATCCATCTGTCCTGAGAGAACACACTTCAGATGCGGGGCAGTTCGCCTTCGTGTTCGTGGGCTGCGCCGAGTTGAGCGATTTGACCCGCGACAGGATTCTGGAGGTGATGCTCGACCGGGCACGCACGAGCGCGCAGCAGGCAGGATTGAACATCGGCACGCGCGTTTCGCTTGCCGCCGGCATGAGCTTCATAGATTTTTCAAACGCGCTTGCCGAATTCACACGATCTGGCGTCAAGTTGGTCTTTCTGTTGGATGAGTTTGAGTTCCTGGCAAAGAATAGCAGCCTTGATCCTGCCTTATTTGCCGGCTTACGTAGTGTTGCCACCAACCTCAGCGTGGCCTACGTGACGGCCTCGTGCGATAGTCTGCTGGATCTGACCTTTGCGAACAGTCAAGTGCTGGGATCGCCCTTCTTCAATATCTTCTCGACGATCCGCCTTGGCCTGTTCGAGGACAGCGCAGCCCGTGAGCTGATCCACAAACCGTCGAGTGCGGCTGGCGTCACCTTCTCCGACGCAACAGTTGAGCAGATCGTGTCCCTGGCCGACCATCATCCTTTCTTCATCCAGATCGCCTGTTTTCAGGCGTTCGAGATGCAGTCCAAGATGCAGGATCTGATTGCAGCCGACTACGCGTCGCTACGCGAGCGGGTCGAGGAAGATCTGAGGGATCACTTTCGGTCTGCCTGGGGCCATCTGAAACCCGAAGAGCGGCGCGCTCTCCTGTCGTTAAGCACAACTCCAGCCGTCCCCGCCGATCAAGGTGGCTTGGATGCCCTCAGGGACCAGTGTTTGGTTCGGCGCGAAGAGGAGCGTTGGAACTTGCTTTGCCGACCGTGGGCAGACTTTGTGAGGAAACAGGCCAACCAATCGATCGCGGAAGCACCAAGGATGGAGGAAGCGGCCGAGGTGAAGCGTACCGAGCCGCCCAGCTCGGCGACCACCTGCACCGTGTCCATCCATTTAAATTCGGATAGGCAAATCACAGTAGAGGTGGAAGGGGCTGCCCGTTATGTACCAAATGAGTCCAGCACATGGGACGCGACCGATGAGGACTTTGCCCTACTCAAACTGGCAGTGAATCAGCTATACAATGAAACTGGGGAGCAATGGAAGATCAAGGCCAGGACCATTGGCGAAAAACTGTATGATGACATCATAGGGAGTCGACTGGAAATTCGTGACGCCTTCAGCTTAGGTGTAGGGGATCGACGGCCCAAGGACATGCGTATCAGATTCAAAGTGCCGCGTGAATACCTTGCCTTGCCCCTAGAACTACTTCATGACGGCAGAGACTGGCTCGCCATGAAACATCCGGTTGCCAAATTCATCACCGGCGAGAAGATCAGACGGCCTTTGCTTGCGGAGAAACTGCATCGCGGTGAGGAGCTTCGCGTTCTGTTGGTTGGCTCCAACGTCTGCGGCGAGATCTACATCAATAACGAACGCTATACCCTGGACAGTCTCGACCAGGTCAACTACGAAATCGAAGAGATCTCTGCCTTGTTGCGGGGAGCAGCGAGTGACATGGGCGTGCAGTTCCGCGCTCAAATCCTGTGTGATGAAAGAGCCAACTATCATGACTTGTGTCGCGAACTCAAGATGGGTGGCTACGATCTCTTTCACTACAGCGGCCACGCCTCTTACAATGGTGCGCGGCCAGATGGCAGCGCGCTCTTCGTGCGCGAATCGGTCGGTAACGGTTCCCCTAAGGCAATGACGGCCGGCGAGCTGAAATCGCTGCTGGAAAATTCGAACCTGCGTTTTGCGTACTTCAGCTGCTGTACGGGGGCGACACAGTCAAGCGATGGTGACCTGCGCCGTCATGACTTCCTGGGCATTGTCGATGCAGCAGTTCAGGCCGGCTTGCCAGCCGTGTTGGGATTGCGCTGGCCAGTGGGTGACAGGAGCGCTCGCCAGCTTGCCTACGCTTTCTATGCAGCGCTGCTTCCCACCGGGGAACTAGACAGCGCCTTACTAGCAGCGCGCCAGTCGATCGGCCGAGATGACATCACGTGGGTTTCGCCAGTGTTGGTTGTACAGGCATGATCCCGTGCACAGGCTACTGGAGAAACCAGCGCAGCAGTCATATCTGTTGCGGAGCTTTGAGAGTATGTTAGCACGGACCTTAGAGGCGACAGACACTAGAACCGGCAGCCCATTCCTAGTGCCGTTACAGGGATCGTGTTCGGTGATACCTGTCGCAAGTTATCCGGCGATTTGACCGTTTTCAATACCGATAAGGTTGCCTGTTTCTGCACTAGACGCTCACTGGGCAGCAACCATACGATGGACGTGGAGGCCACGATGGGCACTACAACAGACGTTGATTACCTGGGGCAGTTGCGCAAAACACTAGAAGACCGCTTCAACGAAGGCGAACTCAAGACCTTCTGTCTAGACTCGGGCATCGTCGACTACGAGAGCTTGCCAGGTACAGGCAAGGCCGATAAGGCGAGAGAGCTAGTGGCCTACTGTATGCGCCATGATGAGCTCACGGTCTTGGTCAGCAAAGGAAAGCAATTGCGTCCTGACATCAGTTGGCGAGAGCCTCCTGCATCAGGTGTCGTCGCCCCAGGCGAGGTTGCCTTACCCGCGGGCGGCGTGCCAGTGCGTAACCCCTTCTGGCATCGCGGCCCAATCCGTGACCCAGCTTTCTTTACAGGGCGCGCAAGCGAGGTGCGGACTGCGCTGAGTCTTCTGCCTAACGGGCAGAGTATCTCCCTGGTGGGTCCGCGCCATATCGGAAAGACGTCGCTGTTGTATTACATCTCCAACCCCACGATCCTCGAAGCCAGTTGCATTGATCCAAAGCAGTTTGTCTTCGTCTTCGGTCGTAGAAGCTGCGAGCAGTTAAGCGAATACAGCCGGAGCCAGTTTCTTCAGTTGATGCTTGACGAGGCAAGAGCAGGCGTGAACCAGGCGGGATTCTTGGTTGACACGGATGCCTCTCCGACTTCCGTCGCGACCTTCATTGATTTTTCCAAGGCCCTCGAGACGCTCACCAAGTTCGGTGGCATGCTGGTTTTTCTTTTTGACGAGTTCGAATACTTAGCTCAGAACAAGAACCTTGATCCTGCGTTCTTTGCAGGATTGCGCAGTATTGCCAGCAATTTGCGTGTGGCGTACGTGACTAGTTCCGCCCGTAGTCTCCTAGATTTGACCTATGCCGACAAGAGCGTGTTGGGATCTCCCTTCTTCAACATCTTCTCCACGATCCGCATAGGGCTTTTTGAGGACAGCGCAGCCCGTGAGTTGATCCGCAAACCGTCGAGTGCGGCTGGCGTGGCGTTCTCCGACGCAACTGTTGAGCAGATCCTGTCTCTGGCCGACCATCATCCTTTCTTCATCCAGATCGCCTGTTTCCATGCCTTCGAAATGCAGTCTCAGAAGGGAATTCTGACCGAGGCCGACTACCCGTTGCTGCGCGAACGGGTCGAGAATGAGCTGCAATACCATCTACAGTATGCGTGGGATTATCTTGGCGAAGAGGCACAGCAGGTTCTCTTGTCGTCGGAGACAGCTTGGGAGGATCCCAAGCTTCGCCGGGTGCTCGAGTTCTTGAATGACCAGGGCGTAATCTGCCAAAGTGGCAACCGGTTCCGATGGTGTTCCCTTTGGGCCGACTTCGTGAAATCTCAGGCGCCCAAGTCGGTAGTACCAGCACCCGCTAGCGAAACTACGCCACCTCGTGTACTAAAGTACACGAGTCCCTTGCCTGACGGGCTACCTATAAAGCTGCAGATTGCTCGCCAGACGGGAGCGAGTTTCGAAGTGCGTGCGCTTGAGACGCCGATGATGGGCGAGCCCCATGCCGCCAGCCGCCTGCCCTACGAAGGCGCTGAATGGGCCGCGGTACTGAAAACCCTGGAGTCCGGTGGTCGTGACCTAGATCTCACGCCGGGCCAGATTGAGGCGCTGGCGCGACTGGGGCTGTGGAGCAACTCTCGGCTGACTAATAACTGGTTAGAGCGTGTCGGACAGGAATTGTACACGGCCCTGTTCCCTGATGGTGTACAGGACGCCGTGACCTTTGCCGTCAACCAGGCAAAGAGCGAGAAGAAACGTATCTTCTCACAACTCCGTTTCGACGAAGACGCGGTGGATCTGGCCTGCTATCCGTGGGAACTCGTGCATGACGGTCGCCGCTATCTCTGTTCTGGCGGCGCCATGGAGATGGTCCGCTATGTCACATACCCTGAGGTGGTCATGCCGCTGCGCGCCACACCACCCTGGCGATTATTGTACATCGCCCCTCGTCCCAAGGATCTCGGTGCACTCCCACGTGAAGGGGAACGATATGCGGTTTGGAATGGGTTGCAATCGCTGGTCGCCACGGGCAAGCTGACGCTCGAACAATTGACGGCGCCAACCTACGATGCCTTTCTGGAACGGATGGAGGCCGCCGACTACGACATCCTCCACTTCGACGGCCATGGTGTCTTTGCCAGCCGCTGTTCTCAGTGCAAGACTCTAAACCCTGCCCCTGTTGGTGTCTGTCGGAACTGCCAATCCTCGCTCGACGAAGTTCAAACCCTGGGCTACCTGGCTTTCGAGGATTACTCAAGCCATGCTGATTTCGTCAGCACGTTGGAGATGGACAACGTTCTGGTTACCAAGGATGTCCGGCTCGCCTTCTTGTCGGCCTGTCAGACTGCCGTTGTCGGGGGAGGGTCGCTCTTCGGCGGGCTGGGCCCTGGACTGATTCGCGCCGGCGTACCGGCCGTCGTGGCGATGCAGTTCTCGGTGCCCGTGGATTCTGCGATCACCTTTGCACGGAGCTTCTACCAGGCGCTGGCGCAAGGTGAGACAGTAGCCAGCGCAGTGGCCCAGGGCCGCAGGCGTCTGTTCCGCGACAACACATGGTACATCCCCACGCTCTACCTGCGCAGTCAGGACAACGAGGGACGGCTTTTCGGGGCATAGACATCCACGCGCAGAAGGGCACGAAGGTAAGCCGGGCGACTGGCCAGATACTATTTGCCAGCCTTCATCACCATAGAGGGAGGACACGATGTCACAATTGTTGCCAGTAGGCTTGAGTCTGAGTGATCTGTTCCACAAAGTCCTCGCCGGCAGCAAAGGAACGGCCGAAGCCCAATCGTCGGTCGATCTTGCTGAATGGGCCGACTTGCTGCTGAAAATCAAAGATGGCTCGATCGCGGTACCCAAGCAGCTTAACGAACTGAGCCAGGAGAAAGTCCTTGTCCACCGTCTCGAAGCGAAGGTTGCCCTGGACTTGGGTATCCCGCTGGGCACCTTCAAGATTGACGGCAGTACAAGCGTCTTCGTGCAGGACTACGCCAAGTATCGTGAGATCGCCTATGGCCAGACCACTGTGTTGATCGGTGTAGCGATTCGATACTCTGTGGTCTTCAGAGTGCTGAATACCTCTATCCAGCTTCAGAACCTGCCGACCATCGCTGCTGCTGCGCAACTGGGCTTCATCGACGCCGGAGCGATGTTTGATGTGCGCGGGATGAGCTCGCGCAGCATCTCGAAGGCCATCCCGATCGTCCCGAGCCTGGACGTGGAGGCGTACGCTGCCTATTCGGATGCCTTGAGGACGATCAAGGACCTGATGTGGGAACCGGACACGGTCATCGATCCCGTGCCAATCGTCATCAGCCGCTGATATGCGCCGTGGCATAGTCACACCAACGGATCGGCCTTGACAGTGCTTTCCCACGGCGAGCGGCACGAGGCTTCAGTGCGCACAAATTTGGATCGGAGAGGGGAACCGATGAGACCACTTGGCCTGCTGCGCAGTCGTTTGACAAGAAACGCCTTACCACCACGCAATAGAGTCCGGGACTTTTCGAGAAATCCAGTCTATGGCTTTTCCTCTCTTGACGCATTTTGACCCGGCGAGCTTCAAAGATCCGCGCCGGCGACTTGGGCAGATATATCAGCCCCACGGCAACCACGGCACGAATCGGGTCGGTTAGTGCGTCAGTGGGCAGAGCGGGATCGGCGCTCGCGCGCCGACGCACGCCGCGCCGGATTTGTCATCCTACACTGAGTTGGCCTTCTTCTACGCTGAAGGGACATCCTCGTGGCATCTGGCCTACTTGTGCGCCAGTGTCCCGGCCACGCCAGTTGGTGCTTCCGATCAGGCCCGAAAGAGGGAACTGGCTCGCCGCGGTCACGGGTTCGGCATCTCACCGAGACAGCTCAACCCGGAATTCAACTACCTGGTGGACGCCCATGACGGCGCGATCCTGTACTACTACAGCGCCAACCCACTATTGGACGTTCCGACCAAGCTACACGGAAAGGACGAGGCCGGGGTTGATCAGCCGTTTTTCGGGCGCAAGATGACGAGCAGCTTTGCCCTGGATGATCCTTTGCGCGGGATCAAAACCCACGATTTGCAGTTTGGCGACATTACCAGTCCCGCGTTTCCGTCCACGGCGGTCGACAACGCGAGTGCCGACTTCGCATCGACCAATACTGCCGCCGTCTCAGCGCATGTCAACGCCACCCGCGTCTACGACTTCTATAAAGTCGAACTCAAGCGCGACAGCATCGATGACAAAGGGATGTTGCTGCTCTCAGTGGTGAATTGCACCTACGCCGCTGACCAACCACCACCTGAATGGTTCAACGCATGCTGGTGGAAGCGGCGCATGTGGTATGGCCAGGTGCGAGACAATGGCAAGTTCCGTAGCTTCTCCCGCTATCTGGATGTGATTGCCCATGAGTTGACACATGGCGTAACGGAGACGACCGCCAACCTGGTCTATCGTGGCCAGTCGGGAGCGTTGAATGAATCCTTTAGTGATATCTTCGGCTTGATCATCCGCAACTGGTACGAGACCGGGGTCAACGCCGGCGTCTCAGGCTGGAACTGGGAGATCGGTTCCGGGTTGGGCGACCACGGTTTGCCGCTGCGCGATATGCGCGATCCCAAGCGCACAGGCGACCCGGATCACATGAACAAGTATCAGAAGCTGCCCGAAGATGAGGAACACGACTGGGGAGGCGTCCACACTAACAGCAATATCCACAACAAAGCTGCCTACAACGTCCTCACGATCGGCGATGACCTGGGCAACCGCATGTTCGAGCCGCGCGAGGTGGCGATCCTTTACTACCTGACCTTGACCCGCCTCGGCAAGCTGGCTGACTTCCGCAAGACACTCGAGGTCTTGGTCAGCGTTGCGATGACTTTCTACTCCGGCGACTCTGTGGAACAGGCCAAGAAGGTGAAGGCCATCAAGCAGGCATACGCAGCGATTGGTATCTCATAGCTTGCTGGCCACAAGCCGCACGCGAAGACGCCAGCTTCACAGCCGGACGGTTTGCCCGTCCGGCTGTGTTTGCTGAGGAAGCGATTACCATGACCGACGAAGGATTTGTCCCAACGGCCCGTTGCAATGCATGGTGGATCTTGCGCCCCTATGCTAGCTCCACCTGCAACGCCTCCACCAGCGTATCCAACTCCGCCTGCGTCGTATACGCTTGCACCGAGATACGCACAAAGTGCTGCCCTTGCCAGTTGATGCAGGGGATCTCAATCCGGTACTTGTCCCACAGCCGCAGCTTGAATGCCGGCAGGTCCGCCTGCACCGGAATGGGTGCAATGGCCATCTGGACATACCAACCTGCCCCATGCGGGTAAGCGGGCGGCAGCTTGGTGATTGCGGCGATGCGATCCAGCGTATCTGCCAGCATCGCCTGGCAGCGAGCGCGATGGCTCGGCCAATTATGCTCGGCCTGAAAGGCAATGGCGGCAGGCACACTCAGATAGGATGTTGGGTCGTCTGTGCCCTGCCATTGCAGCGCGCTGACAAAGTCGTTTTCCAGGTAGGTGCTGCGCTCCGGCCCATACCCCCAGCTCACCACGAGCGGCTCGATCACAGGCTGCAGCGACGGGCGCACCCAAAGGAAGCCCGCTCCCTTGGCGGCGCACAGCCACTTGTGAAGGTTGCCGGTGTACACGTCCGCATCGATCGCAGCCAAATCCAGTGGGATCTGCCCCGGCGCGTGCGCCCCATCGATCACGGTCAGGATTCCCTCGGCACGGGCACGGGCACAGATTGCCGCCACTGGCAGGATAAACGCGGTCGGCGATGTGATATGGCTAAGATAGATCACCTTGGTGGCGGGCGTAACCCCGCACCAGAAATGCTCGACTAATCCATTTGCGTCGTAACCCGCCGCACCGGGCAGCGGCACCGGGCGGCGTACATAAGTCGCTCCTGTGTTGCGGCAAGCCAGTTCCCAGGCATTGTTGCACGCGCCATACTCATGGTCGCTGGTCAATACCTCGTCGCCTGGCTGCAGGATCAGTGAGCGCGCCACGACGTTAACGCCGTACGTAGCATTGTGCACGAAGACAAGATCGTCGGCTCGGGCATGTACGTACGTGGCCAACGTGTTACGCGCCGCCCGCAGTTCCCGATCGTAGAGTTGACCGTAGAAATAGACCGGCTGCCGCTCCAGTTTTACCTGCCATTCCTGATAGACAGCAAAGACGGGTTTGGGCGTGGCGCCGAAGCTGCCGTGGTTCAAAAAGACGACATCCGGGTCCAACAAAAACAAATCGCGCATATTTCCTCAAGTTCTGATGGCAAGAACGACCTATGGGAAGCGCTATGGTACACTAGAAAGATATGCATCCCTGAAAGGAGTATAGTACCGTGTTCGGACGGTTATTTGGTAAAAAGAAGGACGAAAAGACAGAAGATGACGTCAAGCTCGAACAGAGCCTGCAGAAGACGCGCAGCGGCATCTTGGGCCGCATCAGCACTATCTTCCAAGAAAACGAGATCACCGACGAGCTCTGGGAGGAATTGGAAGAGACGCTGATCATGGGCGACGTAGGCATGGCCACGGCCGAGGAACTCTTGACAGCCACTCGCCAACGCGTAGTCGACGAGAATATCCGGGCTTCGAGCGATGCCTACCTCGTGCTTAAGCAAGAAATGGTGCGCATGCTGCAGACGGACGAGCCGCTGCATATCGACGAACCGCGCATTCTCACTGTCGTGCTCGTGGTTGGGGTCAACGGCTCGGGCAAAACGACCAGTATCGGCAAGATGGCCTATTACTACAAGCAGCGGGGGCGCAAGGTGGTGCTGGGCGCTGCCGATACCTTCCGCGCCGCCGCCATTGACCAACTCAAAATCTGGTCCGAACGTGCCGACGTAGACATCATCGCCCATGAACCGGGCGCAGACCCGGGCGCAGTGATCTTTGACGCCATCCGTGCGAGCCAGGAGAGCCGTCGCGCCGACCTGCTGATCGTCGACACGGCCGGCCGCCTGCAAACCAAGTTCAACTTGATGAAAGAGCTGGAAAAGATCAAGGCTGTAGCCGGCAAACAGGTACACCGTGCGCCGCATGAAGTGCTGCTCGTGCTCGACGCCTCGACCGGCCAAAACGCCATCTCGCAGGCCAAGGCTTTTCAGGAGAGTGCCGGCGTCACCGGATTGGTGCTCACCAAGCTGGATGGCACCAGCAAGGGTGGAGCCATTCTCAACGTCAAGCGCGAGCTGGGCGTCCCCGTGCGCTTTGTCGGCACCGGCGAGAAGATTAGCGATTTTGCCCTCTTCGATCCCGTCGCCTTTGTCACAGGCCTGCTAGGAGACGCATAGGGACCCCTATCTATACCATCTAGGAGATACACTATGAACGAATTACACAACCGCCTGGCCGCTCTCGTCGAACGCATCGATGCCATACGGGGGCGTCTTTGACTTAGCGACAAAGGCGGCCCGCGCCGACGAACTGGAGGCAGAAACACAGGACGAACACTTCTGGAGCGACCAGCAGGGAGCCCAGAAAAAGATGCAGGAAATGTCAGCCCTGCGCACTGTGGTCGAAACCTGGGAGGGAATCACCCACCGCGCCAACGATGCCCTGGAACTGCTGGCAGTCGCCGATGACGACCCGACCATGCTCACCGAACTGGAGAGCGAGGCGGTGGCGTTGGAGCAAGAGCTGGACAGCCGCGAATTTGAACTGGCGCTGAGTGGGCGCTACGACCGGGGCTCGGCGCTCATGAGCATTCATGCCGGGGCAGGCGGCACCGAGGCGCAGGATTGGGCGCAGATGCTGCTGCGCATGTATCTGCGCTGGGCCGAACGCCATAACTACAAGACAGCCATCATGGACATCACCGAAGGCGAGGAGGCGGGCATCAAGAGCGTTACCGTCGAGGTGGACGGGCCCAATGCCTACGGCCTGCTCAAGGCCGAGCGCGGGACACATCGCCTGGTGCGCCTCAGCCCCTTTGACGCCAACAGCCGGCGCCATACCTCGTTTGCTAAGCTGGAAGTAATGCCCGTGCTGGACGAGGATGTCGAAATCGAAATTCCTCCTAACGACATCCAGATCGAAGTGTACCTCAGCAGTGGTGCAGGCGGGCAGAACGTGCAGAAGAACCAGACGGCCGTGCGCATCCGTCACTTGCCTAGCGGTTTAATCGTCACCTCGCAAAATGAGCGCAGCCAGACGCAGAACCGCGAGATGGCGATGAAGGTACTGCGCGGCCGGCTGTACGAAATGCAGCAGGAGAAATTGGCGGTCGAAAAGGCGAAGATCAAGGGGCAAAACGTCGAGGCGAACTTCGGCAGCCAGATCCGCAGTTACGTCCTCCATCCCTACCAGATGGTGAAGGATCTACGTACGGACGTCGAGACCGGCAACACGGGGGCCGTGCTGGACGGCGACATCGACATGTTTATCGAGGCATGGCTCAACGCACAACCGATCGATGAATAATGGGGCTTTACAAAGCCAGCATCGCCTATTATAATCAACTCACCGAGTGAACCCGTTCGACCAGAGTTGTATACATCAATTTCGTCTTGGCGTTGGATAATCAACGGCAATCATAAGCCAATCCTGAGCCTGCCGCAGCCAAGGAATGCATCTACCACCAAGGCAGAGACGTAGCGATGAGTATAGTGCCGATTCTGTTGTGCCTATTGTTCGCTGCCAGTGTTCTGTGTGCTGTAACCATCGTCGCTTGCGCCGTCGGCGGAGGCACAAGCCTCTCACCCGACCTGAACGAAGAACCGTTGGAGTGGCACTCATCTCCGGACAAACCCGCACCGGTCGACACGGTTGCGCCACACCGCACCCAGGCGATGTAGCAGCGCCCTATCGCATGCAGCGGAGCAGTGTTCCGCTTATCTGCCGTCAGTCTGCTGCCGGCGGATTTGACGTTTTTGGCGCACCAGCGACAGGGTTGCCCCCGTATCCGTCTTTCTTCCGCGCATCGCTGTGCTTGGATTGCACGCCGTAGTCTGTGCGATAGCGATAGTAGTAATCCTGCGACTTGGCGCCGGTGCCGTTGAGCACCGCGCCCAACACCCGGGCATGCACCTGTTTCAGTGCACTGAGGGCGTTGCGGGCGTTCTCCCAGCGTGTTTTGCCTGAGCGGAAAACGATCAGCACCCCGTCCATACGCGATGCCAAGACCACGGCGTCGGAGATTACCGTCACCGGCGGGCTATCAATCACGACGATGTCAGCCTTCTGCTTGAGCGACTCGAGCAGTTCCTGCATGCGCTTAGAACCAAGCAATTCGGCAGGATTCGGCGGCAGTGGACCCGAGGGCAGCAAATGCAGGTTGGGAATGGCGGTGGGCTTGAACATCTTGTCCACCTGATCCAGGTTGCCAAGCAGGGCCGTGGTCACGCCCACGTTGTTGAGCACCTGGAAATAGCGGTGCTGCGTCGGCTGGTGCAGGTCGGCGTCCACCAAGATCACCGTTTGGCCCAACTGGGCGATCGCAATCGCCAGGTTGGCCGCCGTCATAGACTTGCCTTCACCGATGTTAGGGCTGGACACCTGCACAAGCTTGAGCGGCCGGTCCACCGATGCGAATTGCAGGTTGGTGCGCAACACGCGATAGGCTTCGGCAGCGGCCGAGTAGCGGTCGTTCAACATCACCAGGCGGCCGGCCTCGTCGGTTGCATCTGCCACATACGGCACCGAACCCAAGGCCGTCAACCCCAAGCGCTCGACCTGCGTTACCTTGGCAACCGCATCGTCGAGAAACTCAAGCGCATAGGCCCCGGCTGTCGCCAACGCTGCGCCCAACACTGCAGCAAGCAGAATCGTCAACATTGCGCGTGTGCTGACCGGCTGCGTCGGCAGCGAGGCCCGCTCTAACACGTGGATGGCGTTAAGAGCGCCGCTGCCTGTGCTGGCCAGCAGCGCGGCATAATTCGCCTGGAGTGTATTAAGCTTTTCGTCCAAGGCACGGATGGCGTCCTGGATCGAGCGAATGTCGCGCGCGCTGAGTGCCTGGTTCAGTTCACCCTCCAGCCTTTGGCGCTCGTCTTCGCTGTTGCGAATGCTTCTCTCCAGGCCGGTCAGTTGCCCCTGTACAAAGTTACGGCGGTCTTGCTCTTCTTGACCAGCGGGGCTCAACTTGATTAGCTGGTTGACCAATTCCTTGGCAACAGCCTGCGCCCGCACGGGGTCCACATCCGTTACGGAGATCTCGATTACCTGCGACTCGGGCAGCGCGTAGACAGCATACTCGGGCAGCCAGTCCTTAAGGCCAAGCGCTTCCATGGTCGCCTGGCGTACAGTGCTGCGCTGGGCCAGGTCGGCATAGATGCGTGCCAACACCTGGGTCATGTAGAACACGTCGCTGCCCGGGTTCGGATTCTCGATCGGGCTACCCACCATTACCGTCGTGCGCGACTCGTAGAGCACCGGCTGCGAACGCAAGTAGAGAAAGGCAGACAATGCGGAAACCAAGGCGGCCCCGACAATAAGCCACCACCAGCGACGCAAGGGTTGGAGATACTGAAAGAGTTCTTTTTTGCTCATAGGCTGCCTGCTGCCACTCCTGTCTTCCCGCTGGTCTGTGTTGCCACCGGGCTCACCGCGTCCAAACTGGATCCCAGTCTTCGTACTCATCACTCGAATAATTGCGTTGGCCGCTGCCGTCTACGTTCATAATCCAAAGCTGCCGTCGACCAGTCTCCCGGTTCGAGTAGAACAAGATTTGGCTGCCATCCGGCGACCACGTCGGATGCTTGTCCCATTCAAAGCTGTTGAAGGTTAACTGCTGCACCGTCTGACCATCCGGCGAGACACGGTAGATCTCGTCATTGCCGGTGTTCGTCCCCACAAAGGCGATCCACTCGCCGGTGGGCGACCAGGTCGGATCGTAGCTATCGTCGGCAAAAGTTGTCAGTTGGGTATCGGTCCCGTACTCCAACGAACGCGAAAAGATCTGCAGCACGCCGTTGTTGTCCGCCTTGACGACCGCCACCTTGGTCCCGTCCGGCGATACGGCAAGTTGTTGCTGCGCCATCGGATAGACCCAACTGCGCGTCACCTTGCCCGCATCTCCCGTCGCCGGGTCGATGAGGAACACCTCTTCATCGCCCGTGCGGTTGGTGAAGAAGATGATCTTGTTCAGGAACTCCGGCGGCAGGCTACTGGGCACCGGCTCGGTTGCACCAGGCAGTGGTGTGGGCGTCGGCGTGAAGTCACGCTCCAAGATCAGCGGCGGCAGTGTCGGCGTCGGTGTCGGCGGCGGCGCGACGGGCAAGGGCGTCGGCGTGATCACCACCCACTCCCAGGGCGTCGGCGTGGCTGTCCCGACGAGGCCGGCGGCTGCCGTTGCCTCTTGCACCATGGCTGCCGCGGTCGCCACGTTCTGCGGCGTGACGGTTGCCACCACGTAGGAGGCAATCACGGCGTTGTAGGGCAGCGGCGTCGCCGTTGGGCCCCCCAACTGCGCCACTGCGGTAGCTTCGGCACTGCGCGCTACTATCGTTAGCAGATTCTCGGCCGGCGGCGAGGGCAGCACCAGGAACGGCGTGACGTATGCCGTCGGCACCGGCGTGAACGTGCCGGTGGTTGCGGCCACGGCAGTCACAAAGGCGGCCTGCTCGGTGGCCGTAGCTTCATTGGCGGGCACCGGTGTCTCACGAATCACGGCAGGGAGGCCTGCCAGGCGCGCCGCTGCTTGTACGGTTGCCAGGTTCTGCGGCTGCGACGTCGGCGTCACAAAGTACGGCATGGGCGTGTACGTACCAATCGTGGCCGCCACGGCCGTGGCAGTCTGCTGCAGCGCTTCCACCGTGACTACGTTGGCAGGCAAGGGCGTAAAAGTCGCCACGACAAAGTCACGCGTAGGCAAGGGCGGAGTTGCCGTAGGTGCGGCGCCCACCGATAGCTCAAGAGCCGGCGAGTTGCCGGCACTGGCAGAGCCGAGCCCGCTGTCCCAACCAAACAAGGAATTGGCAGACACGTCGCCGTTGCCGAGAATGCGCATCACGACGGACGTGGCGCCGTCTAGTCGTAGCTGTTCCAGCCAACGCAGTGCATTCCCATCCAACTGCCACGTGTTGGTCTTCTCCACACCCAAATCAGCCGGTGTCAGTTGTGGCAGCAGCGTGATCGCGGCCGGCGCACTGTAGAGCGTCATGAAGTTGGCGCCAGCCAGCGCTGCCAATTCGTTCTCGCCCACCAACTGCACGAGCCAGGTGCTGGGTACATCGCGGTTCAGTTGCTCATCTCGCAGGCCGGTCAAGGTGAGGCGGCCGGATAGAATCGGGGCGCCGCGTGCGATGCGGCTGAGGTCAAAGCGGGCGCCGCTCACATAATTGGCGCCGCCAAGCGAACCTGCATAAAGAAACGAATCGTTGAGGTTGGCGTGTGCCGGATCGCTGTCCAGCCACCAACCGGCATTGCTCGTGCCAGGACGCAGACGATACACCTCGGCACCAGGCGCGGGGGTAGGTGTAGCAAGGTTGAGGAGCGAGATGCTCGCGTTGCCTGCCTCCGGCGTCGGTGTGGCAGCTGATGCGCTGGACAATGTGCTGGTCGGCTCTGCGGCGTCGGGCGTCGTCTCGCCGCCAACCGCGCTCGTAGCAGTAGCTGCGCCGGCGCCTGCATCGGTTGTCGCGGCCTCGGTTGCCGGCTCAGTGCTCGCTTCAGTGGTGCTTGCACCGGCTTCATCACCAGCGCCAGCGGGTGCCTCCGGACTCGGCGTGCCCTCGGTCTGGGCAACGGCCACTGCGCCTGCCGTCGACGTGGAGGCGGTCGGCGAACCCGGAATTCCAGTGCCAAAGAAGGAGGCTGCCAGCCACGCTATTACTGCCAACACCATCAAGGTGGCCACGGCCGCCAATATCATCGGCGTACGTTGCTGCGAACGCCTCCCCGGGCGTGGTGGGGGCTTGACAACGTCTCCAATCGGAGCAGCGCGCATGAAACGCGGGCACTGCGCGTGCGCCTCGCACAGGCACGTGTCCGCCTGGTACTCCAAGGTCGGCGTATGATTCTCGTTAGGAACCGCATGACAGCGATGCAGTGGTGATGCATCCAGGAGCATCACCGAACGATCTTCTTCGAGCCCCAAAAATGGGCAGCCCTGTGGGCCGAAATCATGTACTTCGTTTGTCATTCAGAGCTTGTCTCAAAATGCAGATGGTCGGCAGCCGCCCACTCTGCAATCAGGTTCGCGGCAGCAGCTAGATCGGCCACCACCTGCATAACTACAGTAGCGGCGGCGCGACGCGCGTACCGCTCATTGACATCACCAGTGCTGAACTGAGCAGAGGTTGCCGCCAAGGCGGCATCCAACGTGGCGCCCTGGCGCCCGGTACGCACAAGCAACCATGCACAACCCGCTGCCTGCGCCGCCTGCATGTCGGTGATCGAATCCCCAACAAACACGCAGCGCCCTAGATCCAGATCGTACCGCGCAGCCGCTTCCTGCAGCAGTCCCGGCTTCGGCTTGCGGCACGCACATTGATCTGCCGGCGCATGCGTGCAGACAAAGAAGTCGTCAAGCCGCCCACCGGCAGCTAAGGCCTCCGCACGCACATTTGCGTGAATTGCCTGCAGTGCGCTTGTGCCAAGTATACCACGTCCTACGACCGATTGATTTGTAACGACAAGAATCGGCACTTCCAGTTTCGCCAACGCCGCAAGCGCAGTAAGCGCACCCGGCAGCCATTCGTATTCCTGCCAGGACTTCACGTAGTCGGCACGCTCGCGGTTGATGGTGCCGTCTCGATCCAAAAACACAGCCTGCGGGCGGCCAGGAGCCACCCATACACTCTGTGGCCTAGGCATGAGGGATAGCCACTGCCGCGCGCATTCGTTGTCGCAGTGCGGACGTAATCATATGCTCCAGGATCAAATGAATATCCTCCACTTGCTCGATACAGTCGTTTTCCGCTACGATCGAAAAGTCCACCAATTGGGCGAGCTTGCCACCGGCATAGCCGCTCAACCCTACCGTCGTCGCCCCGCGTTCCGTCGCCACACCAATTGCCTTGAGTACGTTGGGAGAGTTCCCGCTGGCCGAGATCGCAATCACCACGTCGCCGACGTCAACCAAGGTGGCGAGCTGTTCGGCAAAGACATTCTCGTAGCCCATGTCGTTGCCCAGTGCCGAGAAGAGCGCCATGTTGTCGTTCAGTGCAATGGTGCGCAGCCGCGGGGTGCCCGGCATGGCGGTATTCTTGCTCAGGTCGCACGCCATATGCGTGGCGGTCGATGCGCTGCCGCCGTTGCCAAAGATAAACACCTGGCGCCCAGCCAACCTGGCGGCGTCGAGCACATCCAGCACCTGCTCCACGCGCTCCCACGGCATATTGTCCAACGTGCGCTTGAGACCGGCCACGTAGTCTGCGTAGCCAAATGGTGTCGCGTAGTTGATCACAACCCGTTTCTCCCTCACCAGCAATCCTTATCGGCGATAATTAAAGATAACCTTGGTGCCGTCGCGCTCCAAGTGGAAGGGCAGCTCGGGCAGATGGCGCAGCGCATCGCGAACGGCATCTTGCCGCCCGCGCGGGCAGTACAACATGAGGAAACCGCCGCCGCCCGCACCCGTGATCTTGCCGCCCAACGCACCAGCACCGATCGCAGTGTCGTACATCTCGTCGATGACGTTGGTGCTGATCTTGCTGGCTAACTGCTTCTTGAGCAGCCATGCTTCGTGCATCAGCCGCCCGAAATCGTCAAGTCGCCCATCGCAGAGTTGCTGCCGACCCTGCACAGCCAATGACTTCATCTCTTGCAGCACACCCATACGGTCGCACGTGTTCTGGCGCTGCTCCGACAACACGGACTCGGCCTTGCGCGCCACGTTGGTGTAAAACAACATCAGGTTCTGGTTAAGGCGGCGCGCAACCTGCGGGTCAATGGTGATCGACTCGACCCCCACCTGTTCGTCAGGGCAGAATTGGATAAAGCGTTGCCCACCGAACGCGGCAATATACTGGTCCTGCTTGCCGATCGGCTTGCGCAGCACGTCGATTTCGATCTCACAGGCCTCACGCGCCAGCCAGGCCTGGTCCTTGGGCGCACCCAGGTACGTATACATGGCGTTGAGCAGCCCAACTGTTACCGTGCTGGAAGAGCCAAGACCGGAACCTTCCGACGGGATGTCGGCCATCGTCGAGATCTCGACGCGCTTGGTGATGCCGGTGCGGCGCAAGCACTCACGCACCAGTTCATGCTCCAACTCGTCCACGTGGTCCACCATCTCGGTGCGGGTGTAGCCGACGCGAATCTTGTCGTCGAAGCGTTCCTTGATTACCACGAAAATGTATTTGTCAATGGCAGAGCTCAGGACCCACCCCGGCTCACGGCCATAGAACTCGCGCAGGTCCGTGCCGCCGCCAAAGAAACTGATGCGCAGCGGCGTCTGGCTGATGATCATATGTGCGCCTCCCAATGTACTAGGACAGGTAATAATAGCCGTTGCTGCGGGCAATGCGGGGACTGGACAAGGGGCATTGCTCGACGCAGTGGGCGCCGGTGCTGCCGTATGCCGTTGCCAAATCGAATCGCTTTGACTCCGGCTTGCGGCTTCAAACCGGTTTACGCCGATACTGGGGGCGTATTGCTCAACTCAATCAACGCTTGCGCCCGTGCCAGGCCGGGCAAGGTGCCGATGTCAATCACATGCTCCGTCTCCGTCACCGGCTTACCAAAGACGGCCACCTCTTGCGCCAACAACTCCGGAATGAGGTCACGGCCGAAGTCGTACACCGTTGCTGTCGGCACGTAGGCCAGGACAGGCGCGTCGCAGATCAGCAATCCCGCATTGGCAAGGTCGGTGAAGACCTGGTCAGCCGGTGGCTTTTCCACAAAGCGCGTCACACGTCCGGCCTCTGTGGTCTCGACCAACCCACACTCGGTGGGATTGGGCACGCGGTACAGCGACATGCTCAGCGCCACATCCGCCCGTTGCGCCTGTTTGCGACCGGCGTGAAACTCCGCCAGGGCTTGGAGGTCTACATTGTTAAACACATCACCATAGATGACGTAGAAGGACTCATCAAGAAACGCCGCCAACTTCTTCGCCGCTCCGGCCGTACCCAGCAACTCGGGCTCATATGAGTACTCGATATGAACACTGTAGCGGCTGCCGTCGCCGAAATAGTCGGTGATGACGCCGGCAGCGTGGTGCAGGTTGATCGCAATCTCCTGCACACCTGCAGCTCGCAGCCGTCGCACGTGGTGCGCAAGCAGCGGTTCGCCGCCGATCTCCAGCATCGGCTTGGGCTTGTCTGCCGTGAGGTGCTTGAGCCGAGTACCCTTGCCTGCCGCCAGGATTAACGCCTTCATCAGAATGCGCCCCGGCCCTTGATCACTGCGGGCAGTGTCTGGAAGAACAGAATCTGAATATCCAGCCAGATGCTGTAGTTACGAACGTAGAACATGTCCAACCGCACCCGATCGTCATAGGACAAGTTGGAGCGCCCAGACACCTGCCACAGCCCCGTCAAACCAGGCTTGACCGTGAGCAGGTTGTTCTTCATACGCCCGTACATGTCGGCTTCGGCCGGGCTAATCATGCGCGGTCCCACCAGGCTCATCTGCCCAAGCGCCACATTCATCAGCTGCGCCAACTCGTCCAAGCTCGTGCGGCGCAGGAACTTGCCCATGCGCGTCACCCGGGGGTCATTCTTTAGCTTGTGATCGCGCTTGAGCTGCGCCAGAAGCTCTGGATGCTGGGCCAGGATCTCATCGCCATTGACGTACATGGTGCGGAACTTAAAGGCATCGAACTGCTGCCCGCCCACGCCCATCACACGGCGGCGATAGAAGACCGGGCCGGGCGAATCCAGCTTGACGAGCAGGTACAGGACTGCGAATACGGGCACCAACACAGGCGTTGCCAGCAGGATCAACATGTAGTCCAGCATCGCCTTGAGCGTTGTCTCCAACGGGCTGAGGCGCAGGCGATTCAGCTGCATCAGCGGCACGGAGTTGCGCGTGGTGACACGCATGCCAGTCGTAAACACCTCGTACAGGCCAGACGACAGCCGCATGTCCACATCCGGCAGGCTCGTCAGCCACTGCGAAACGCCCACAAGCTGTTCGCCGTTCAGCGCCGAGGGCACGACGATCACCTCGCGCACCGACGAGCGCTGGATAATGTTCGCCACGCTATCCAAATTGCCAAGCACGGGGAAACCCTGCACACTATGTGCGTCCTGCTGCGGTCGCGTTTCGATCAACCCCAGGACATCGACACCCGAGCTCATGCGGTCGCTCAACTGCACGGCAAGCGTGGTCGCTTCGGCATTGGTACCGACAATCACCGTCGGCATGACAAAGTGGCCATGTGCGCGTGAGCGATACGCCAGACGCCGCATCAGAAGGCGGTAGCCTGCCACCATGCCGATCGAGAGCACCCAGGCCATCACCAACCAGGCACGCGCCACGACAAACCCAGGATTAATAAAGCTGACCAGCACGACGCTGAACATGCCTACCGTACAGGCGTTTACCACCCGCGTGTATTCGGTGACGCCGCCGAGCAGATTGTGATAGTCGTACAATCCCATCACGGCGAAAAGAATCAGCCATACGGCAATCAGCTCGATTGTAAGCTGCAAATAAACCGTTGCGGTCGGCACGATGTCAGGTTCGACGGCAACACCGGCCTGAAAGCGCAGCCAGTAGGCCAGGGTAAAGGCCAAGAAAAGCACCAGGGCATCGCCGATAATGAGGAAGATGCGGTACAGGCGGCGGTCGCTGGCAATATCCTCCAGCGCCACGCGCCGGACCGCCTGCGAGGCTGTCTGTGCGCCGCCTTGCGGGTTTGCCGGCACCGTTGTCTGCGTGGCTGTTTGTGCTGCACCCTGACTGGCCGTCGTGACGTTGGCTTCCATCCGCAGTTGGTTTGTCAGCACCTGATTTTCGTTCGACATACGCACCACGCTTTCAACAAAAGGTAAATCTTTTAGGTTTCTGATTCGAACAATCGGCGCCTTATTACTTGCCGACTCGCGGGCAGTATAGCATGCAAAACAGAGCGATATTGCTTACAAGATGCTGACAGACGGACAGGTATCGGAAGCAGCAAATACCACACGCGCCATCTGATCGTACTGTCTTTTCATGCCCATTGAATTGAAGACAATAGGCGCAATTTGTAGTATTCTTGCCGCATGTTGCTCCAACTGACCGACAGCGGCCTCTATTGCGCCGCAGGCGATTTTTATGTGGATCCCTGGCAGCCAGTCAACCGTGCCGTGGTCACCCATGGCCATGCGGATCACACCTATCCAGGCTCGCAGCACTACCTCTGTGCAGCCGATGGATTACACGTGCTGCGCCAGCGGCTGGGCTCTGAAGCACGTATCACATCCCTACCCTATGGCGAGAGCTTACACATAAACGGCGTAAAACTTTCATTGCACGCCGCCGGCCACATCCTTGGTTCCGCGCAGGTGCGGCTCGAAGCCGGCGGCGAAGCATGGGTTGTCTCCGGTGACTACAAGACAGGGACCGATGTTACCTGTACACCGTTTGAGCTCGTGCCCTGCCACACGTTTATCACTGAGGCCACCTTTGGTTTGCCCATTTACCGCTGGTCCGACCAGCCCGCCGTGTTCGCCGAGATTAACGCTTGGTGGCGTCGCAACCAGGCCGAGGGTCGTGCAAGCGTGATCTTCGCCTACGCCTTAGGCAAGGCACAGCGCGTGCTTGCCGGGGTAGATTCAGAGATCGGCCCGATTTATGTACATGGAGCCGTGCATGTGATGAATCAAGCGTACGCTGCCAGTGGCATCGAGCTGCCGCCCACCCAGTACGTGCAGGAATATGCGCGCAGCGCAGGCGACAAACCCAACTGGGCGCGGGCGCTCATCGTCGCCCCGCCCTCGGCGCAGGCCACCCCTTGGCTCCAGCGCTTTGGGGAGATATCGACGGCCTTCGCCTCGGGCTGGATGCGCGTGCGCGGGCAACGCCGGCGGCGTTCGATCGACCGCGGTTTTGTGCTCTCCGACCACGTCGATTGGCCTTCACTGCTGCAGGTGGTCGCCGCCACCGAGGCCGAACGCGTTCTGGTAACACATGGCTATGTCGCCCCGGTCGTGCGCTGGCTGCGCGAACATGGTACTGACGCCTACGGTCTCGACACGCACTTTGGCAGTGAAGATGTCGAGGAGTGAGAGGGTGACGGAGTAGATGCGACGGTTTACGGCGTTGTACATGGCACTGGACACCACGACAAAGACGAACCAGAAGATTGCGGCGATGCGCGACTACTTCGCAGCGGCGACACCCGGTGATGCAGCCTGGGCCATCTTCTTTTTGAGCGGGCGGCGTCCCAAACGGCTGCTCTCGTCCGCGCTCTTGCGCCACTGGGCCGGCGAACTGGCCGGTATACCCGAGTGGCTGCTGGTCGAAGCCTACGGCGCGGTGGGCGACTCCGCCGAAACCGTAACGCTGCTGCTGCCTCCCGGCGAGGCCACCAGCGACCTGCCGCTTCAGGAATGGGTGGAAGGTCGCGTACTGCCGCTCTACGCACTGGACGAGACGGCCCAGCGCGCCGCCGTCGTCTCCTATTGGAGCGAGCTCGACGAAGCCGGCCGCTTTGTCTTCAACAAGCTGTTGACGGGCGCCTTTCGCGTGGGCGTCTCGCAGCGCCTCTTGGTGCGGGCGCTAGCCGATGTGGCTGCTCTCAGCCAGGCCGTGCCGGATGAGGTGATTGCTCACCGCCTCATGGGCACCTGGGAGCCGACGGCGAGCTTCTACCTGCACCTGCTTGCCCACGAGGTGGCAGACGCAGACGTCAGCCGCCCCTACCCCTTCTTTCTGGCCTATCCGCTCGAAGACGAACCTGAGTTGCTTGGCGACGTGGCCGAGTGGCAGGCGGAATGGAAGTGGGATGGCATTCGCGCCCAGCTAATCCGGCGCCAGGGCCAGACCTTTCTCTGGTCGCGCGGCGAGGAACTCGTCACCGATCGTTATCCTGAGGTCGTCGGCGCCGCCGACCAACTGCCCGATGGTACTGTAATCGACGGCGAGTTGCTGCCCTGGTCCGGCGGCGGCGTGATGCCCTTTGCCCAGATGCAGCGGCGGATCGGGCGCAAGACGCTCAGCCGCAAAATGCTGCAAGAGGTGCCTGTTGTCCTGCTCGCCTACGACTTGCTCGAATGGCAAGGCGAGGACTGGCGCAGCCGGCCGCTGCGCGAGCGGCGCCGCCAGTTGGAAGCACTGCTGCTCCCACTCGCTTCGCCCAGGCTGCCGCTCTCTGCCGTCGTGCCGGCCGCAACCTGGGACGACCTGATCGTGGCCCGTGGCGGCAGCCGCGAACGGAATGTCGAAGGACTGATGCTCAAGCGGCATTCCTCCGCCTATCAAGTGGGGCGCAAGCGCGGCGACTGGTGGAAATGGAAGATCGAGCCGCATACGATCGACGCGGTCATGATTTATGCCCAGCGTGGCAGCGGCCGTCGCGCCAGCCTTTACAGCGACTACACCTTTGCCGTGTGGGACAACGGCGAGCTGGTGCCTTTCACCAAGGCCTACTCGGGACTCACCGACGCCGAGATGCGCATGGTGGATGCCTTTGTACGGCGCAACACGCGCGAGCGGTTTGGCCCTGTACGCAGCGTCACGCCGCAACTAGTCTTCGAACTCGGTTTCGAGGCCATCCAGCGTTCCAATCGCCACAAGTCCGGTGTGGCCGTGCGCTTCCCGCGCATCCTGCGCTGGCGCCACGATAAGCCTATCGAAGAGGCCGACACCCTTGCCACCCTCAAGGCCATGCTGCCCACCGGGGAGCCAGCCGAGGAAACAGCCGGTGAAGCGACCAATGAACCAGGCGCCGAATAGCTCGCTCGACCGGCGCCACGCGGCTTTCGAACTGGCCGAGGGATGGTTTGCCCGTCGCGGCTGGCACATCTTTGACTTCCAACGCAGCGTCTGGCAAGCCTATCTGGACGGCCAGAGCGGCATGATCCATGCACCCACCGGTACTGGGAAGACGCTGGCGGCCTGGTGGGGTCCCCTGCTCGCGTGGCTGTCCGACGTCCCAGGGGGTGCGACCGGCGCTATGCCGCCTGAAACTGTACCCGCCGCGCCTCAGGGCCTGCGCGTCTTGTGGATTACCCCACTGCGCGCTTTGGCTGCCGACAGCGAACAGTCACTGCTGGCGCCAATTCGGGCGCTGGAACTGCCGTGGACGGTCGAAAGGCGCACCGGCGACGTCTCTAGCTATGCGAAACAGCGCCAGCTGAAGCGCCCGCCCAACACGCTGATCACGACGCCGGAAAGTCTCTCATTGTTGCTCTCGCAGCAAAACGCGAAGGAGTACTTCAGGGCCCTCGAAGCCGTCATTGTGGACGAATGGCACGAGCTGCTGGCCTCCAAGCGCGGCGTACAGACTGAGCTTTGCCTGGCGCGCCTGCGCGCCTGGCGGCCTACCCTGCGCACATGGGGTTTGTCGGCCACGCTGGGCAACCTCGAAACGGCCATGTCCGTGCTGATGGGCGTCCAACCAGACGGCAGCCCGCGGCCGGGTCACCTCGTGCAGGGTCTGCTGCCCAAGGCCATCGTCATCGACTCCCTGATCCCCGAGCAAGTTGAACATTTCCCCTGGGCCGGCCATCTCGGGCTCAAGATGCTGCCGCAGGCGATCGCCGCCATCGAGGAAGGCAACACGGCGCTCGTCTTTACCAATACGCGCAGCCAGACCGAAAGCTGGTTTCAGGCCCTGCTCGAGGCGCGACCGGATTGGGCCGGAGAAATTGCGCTGCACCATGGCTCGCTCTCGGCCGAGACGCGCGAGTTTGTCGAGGACGGCTTGCGCACGGGCCTGCTGCGCTGCGTCGTCTGCACCTCCAGCCTCGACCTGGGTGTGGACTTCTCGCCGGTAGACCGAGTGCTGCAGGTCGGCAGCCCCAAGGGCGTCGCCCGCCTCTTACAGCGTGCGGGGCGCAGTGGGCACCAACCGGGCGTCACGTCACGCGTGACCTGTGTGCCCACCCATGCCTTCGAACTGATCGAAGCCGCCGCCGTGCGCCGCGCCCTGGCCGAGGGGCACATCGAGGGTCGTGCCCCGCTCGCCAAGCCGCTTGACGTGCTGGTGCAGCACCTCGTCACGATCGGGTTGGGAGGGGGATTTACAGCCGAGGAGATGCTGGCCGAAGTGCGCACCGCCTACTCCTATCGCAACCTGGCCGACGACGAGTGGCGTTGGGCGCTCGATTTTGTTGTCAACGGCGGCCATGCCCTCGACGCTTACCCAGAGTATAAGCGGCTGGTACAGATAGGCAGTCGCTACGCCGTCGAGGACCGGCACGTGGCGCAGCGCCATCGCATGGCCGTCGGCACGATTACCGGCGACGCCCAGATCGAGGTCCGCTATCTCAAGGGAGGGAGCCTCGGCTCGGTGCCCGAGTCGTTTGCCGGCTTTCTCAAGCCAGGCGACCGCTTTATCTTTGCCGGCAAGGTGCTCGAACTGGTGCGCGTGCGCGAGATGACGGCCTGGGTGCGCCGCGCCAGCTCGCTCAAGGGCGCCATCCCGCGCTGGATGGGCACAAACCTACCCATTTCGCCCGAGTTGGGCGCAGCCGTACGCGAGCAGTTGGATGCCGCCGCGCAGGGTATTCTGGAAGGGCCTGAAATGCAGGCGGTCGCCCCCATCCTGCACATGCAGGCCAGGCTGTCGGCCATTCCGCGCCAGGGCGAGTTGCTGATCGAACGCATCAAAACGCGCGATGGTTATCACCTGTTCTTCTATCCCTTTGGCGGCCGCCTGGTCAACCAGGGACTGGCAGCGCTGCTGGCCTATCGGTTAGGCAACCGGCAGCCGCTCACCTTTACGATGACCGCCAACGACTACGGCATCGAATTGCTGTCCGCCGACCCAGCCCCACTTGAAGCCGCCTTGCAGAGCGACCCAGGCCTGTTCTCGTCGGCGCACCTGCTCGACGACATCATGGCCAGCCTGAACGCCAGCGAATTGGCGCGGCGCCAGTTCCGCGAGATCGCACGCGTCGCAGGACTGGTTGTGCAGGGCTATCCCGGCCAAAAAGTGCGCGCCAGCCACCTGCAGGCGTCAAGCAACCTGTTCTACGAGGTCTTCCGCCAGTACGACGCCGGCAACTTACTGCTGGCACAGGCCGAGCGCGAGGTGCTGGAGCGCCATTTGGAGCAAAGCAGGCTGGCTGTCACCCTGCAAGCCATGGCTGCGGGTCCCGTGCGCATTTTGGACTGCCCGCGCCCCACGCCCTTCTGCTTCCCGCTGCTGGTGGAGCGCATGCAGGCCAGCATGCTCACCACCGAATCGTTGGAAGACCGTGTCCGCCGTATGACGCTGCAATACGAGAAGTGGGCGCCTGCCGATGAGTAGCAACTCGCCAAACGATTGCCGCATGGAACTCTGCGGCGAACACCTCGTGCTGCTGCCGGAACGTGCCATCTACTGGCCGGCGCAGGCCACGCTCGTTGTAAGTGATCTGCACATCGGCAAGGCAGCCGCTTTTCGTGCCGCCGGCGTACCCGTCCCGGAACAGACAACCGCGGCCATGCTGGCTCGGCTCACCAATGCCCTCAAACGTACTGGTGCGAAGACAATATTATGTCTAGGTGATCTCCTGCATGCCCCCACTGGCCGCACGCCGGCCGCCCTAGAGGCCGTCAGCGCCTGGTGCGACCAACAGCGCCATATTCACTTTGTACTCGTGCGTGGCAACCATGACACGCGGTCTGGCGATCCTCCGGACGATTGGGGCATTCACTGCGTGGACGAACCATGGTCGCTTGGGCCCTTTGCCTGGCGTCACCACCCTGCTGCTACGCCCGGGACCTACACGTTCGCCGGACACATTCATCCGGCCGTTTCACTCAACGGCCGCGGCCGCCAACAAGTCACCCTGCCCTGCTTTCACTTTGGCGCACAGTTTGCCCTTTTGCCCGCCTTTGGCGAGTTCACCGGTACGGCCCTGGTGCGGCCAGTTACAGGGGATCGCGTGTTTGTCGTGGCAGGCGAGCGCGTGGTCCAGGTCTAGGACGCGAAGTACCCATTTCTAGAACGCTTCCAGGAAGCTTTCTAGAAATGCTCGTTTGGCTGCGCCGCCAGCCAGATCGCCTCGGCGGGGTGCAGCGCCGTTCGCCCTGTCACGTGGGCGATCTGCTGGCGGCAGCTCGCGCCTGCAGCCACTATCAGCGCGTCCGCAGGTGCAGAACGCACGGCATCGGCTAGCTTGTGCTCACTCATCTTGAGCGACACATCATAGTGCTCGGCCTCGTAACCAAACGCCCCCGCCATGCCGCAGCAGGTACTGTCGATCTCGGTGACTTGATAGCCTGGCGGCAGCGACAAAGCGCGCATACTGGCCTTGGTGCCGCTTAACGCTTTTTGATGGCAGTGGCCGTGCAGCAACACCTGCTTGGGTTCGCCACGATAGGATAAGGCGAGTTCGGCATGGTCGAACAGGTGCACCAGGTATTGCTCGAAGGTGTAACAGAGCTTGGCCACGGATGGCAGTCGACGGTCATCAGGCAGCAGCGATGCATAATCGTCCACGACGGCCGACCAATCGCTCGGCTCCAGGAAGACGATCGGTGTGCCCATGCGCGCCTGTGGCTCCAGAACGTTCAGCACGCGCACTGCCTGCCGGCGCGCACGATGGATCATGCCTTTGGAAAGGGCGGGGCGGCCGCAGTCGGTCATGGGCGACACTCGCACGCGCAGGCCAGCCGCTTCCAGCACGGCGTGGGCAGCCTGGGCGACGTGGGGATAGCTGTAGGCGTTATAGGTGTCGACGAAGAGCAGCACGGGGGGCAGAGAAACGTCCGCACGCGGCGTGCGAGTTGGACGGGCGGGAGCCGGCGTGCGAGTTGGATGGTGCGACGAATGGGATGCCACAAAGGGGTGGCGGGCGAAGGGGGGGAGCGTACGCTGGCGGCTGATGCCGAGGCCGCGTTCGAGGAGCGTTTTGGTGGTGCCCCACGACAGGAGGCGGTTGGTGAGGGGTGCGCGCCAGCCACTGCCAAGGCGACTCAACAGATCGATGTTGGTAAACAGGTGGTCACGCAGGGGGCGGCGGTGCTGTTCGTAGTAGTGGCCCAGGAACTCGGTCTTGAGCTTGGCCATGTCCACCGACGATGGGCACTCGGCCTTGCAGGTCTTGCAGCTTACACACAGCTCCATGACCTGGAACATGCGTGGACTGGTCAGTTCGTTCGACGGGATATGCCCCGAAATGGCAGCACGCAGCATGTTGGCCCGCCCGCGCGTGCTATGTTCCTCGTCGCGTGTGGCCATAAAGCTGGGGCACATCGCCCCGCTCGTAAGCTTGCGGCACACACCCGCCCCGTTGCACATCTCGATTTCATCAGCCATACCGCGGGTAAAGTGCAGCTTGGGCTCCAGGTGGATGGTCGTGTAATCCGGGCCCTGGCGCAGGTCACGGTCGATCGGCGGTGCGTCTACGATATTACCCGGATTGAACAAGTTGTCGGGATCGAAGATACGCTTGACCTTGCGGAACAGCCCATACAGCTCTGGCCCATAGAATGCCTCGTTGAGCCAACTGCGGGCCCGGCCGTCGCCATGCTCGCTCGACAGGGCGCCGCCGTATGCCCCTACAAGGCCAGCCACAAACTCGGCGATGGCCTTCATCTTGTCGATCTCGGGGCGGAGCTTGGTGTTGATCAGCGGCCGGATGTGCAGACAGCCCGAACTGGCATGGGCATAGTAGGTCATCTCCGTACCCAGATCGCGACAGAAGGCATCGATCTGTGGAATATACGTGGCAAGGTGTTCGGGCGGCACAGCCGTGTCCTCGATAAACGGGATCGGCTTCCAGTCGCTGCGCACGCTCATCAAGAGGCCCAGGCCGACCTTGCGCAGCTCCCACACGTTGGCCTGCCGCGCCTTGTCCAGCAGCGGCGTAATGGGGCCGGTCAGCACGCCCTGGCCGCGCAGATGAGCGATCAGGTCGTCGGTCTTGGCCTGCAGCTCGGCCTCCCACTCACCGTAATACTCGACGGCCAAAAAGCAGAAGGCGTCGTCGTGCAGGAAGGTGCGCTGCAGGCGGTCGTATTTTGGCTGCACACGGGCCATGCGCAAGCTAAGGTCGTCGATCAGTTCGACCGCCGAGGGCTGCGTCTCCAGGATAGCGGGCGTGGCCTCGAGTGAGGAGAGCAGCGAGGGAAACTCGACGATCACCAACGCCGTCAACTTGGGGCGCGGCACCAGCTTCAGCTTGAGCTCAGCGATGGCAGCCAACGTTCCCTCCGCGCCGCACACCAGCTGCGCCAGATTGAAGCGCGGCTCCTGCGGCAGGTAGTGGTCGATGCTGCCGTCGTGGACAAAGCGCGCCAGGTTGTAGCCGCCGCAGCGCCGCCAGTGGCGCGGTGTGCCCATGCGAATGGCGGCCCGATTGCGCTGGTCTTCGACCAGTGCTGCAATATTGCCGGTGATCTCGCCCAGCCGGTTGGCCTGCTGCACCTGCCACGCCACCTGGGCGGCGTCGAGCGGGCGCAGATGAGCATACGACCCGTCGTTGAGGATGGCCTGCATCTCCAGCACGTGGTCGGCCGTCATGCCATAGAGGATCGAGTGGCTGCCCGTGGCATTATTAGAAACGATTCCCCCGAGGCAGGCGCGGTTGCTTGACGCCGGGTCAGGACCAAACTGCAGCCCGTGGGTGCGCAGGGTTTCGTTCAGGCTGTCCAACACGACGCCGGGCTGCACGCGTACCCAACCTTCCTCGACGTTGAGTTCCAATACCTGGTCCAGATAACGCGAGGTGTCCATCACAAGCGCCGCATTGACCGCTTGCCCAGCTAAGCTGCTGCCCCCGGCGCGCGCAAGGAGCGCCATGCGGTGCTTTGCCCCCAATTCGACGGCCGCCTGCATATCTTCGGCGTGCCGGGGAATGAGCACGCCGTAGGGCATTACCTGATAAAGGCTGGCGTCGGTGCTGTACAACGTACGCGCATACAGGTCATCGCGCAATTCGCCTGCCACGCGCGGGCGCAGCTCGGCCAGGAAATCAGTTACAGGCATAAAAAGTCTCACCTACACAACTTGAGTCATCCCAGTCCCGTGCGAGGCGCTGCCCGCTGTGCTGCTGGTGCAGCGAATTGAGGGGGGCAGCGCCACGCACGACAGCGGTGATCGCCCCTCGCTCGGTGCACGGTGCTGGGCCTCTCTTGCGCCTGGTGCAGCGAGCGTGGGGCTGGTTTGCCCTGTAACTTGGCACATGAAATTCCCAATCTACCCCCCAAACTCAATTCCTTGCGCCAGCGGCAGTTCCCGCGACCAGTTGATCGTGTTGGTCTGGCGGCGCATGTAGTTCTTCCAGGCGTCCGAACCCGACTCGCGACCGCCGCCTGTGTCCTTCTCGCCGCCAAATGCGCCGCCGATTTCGGCGCCCGAGGTGCCGATGTTGACGTTGGCGATGCCGCAGTCCGATCCCTCGGTCGACAAGAACGTCTCCGCCTCACGCAACGAGTCGGTGAAGATGGCGGAAGACAGCCCCTGCGTGACGCCGTTGTGCAAGTCGATTGCCTGCTCAATGGTGTCGTAGCTGAGAATGTACAGGATCGGGGCAAAGGTTTCTTCCTTTACGATCTCAGTCTGCGCCGGCATCCGGATGATCGTCGGCTCGACAAATTGGGGACCAAGGTCGGGTCGCGCCTTGCCGCCAGCCAGCACCTGGCCGCCGTCGTCTACCGCGCGGCGGATGGCCGCCTGCATCGCATCCACTGCGCGTGTCGTGGCCAGCGGCCCCACCAGTGTGCCTGCCGCCAGTGGATCGCCGATGCGCACCTGTGAATACGCCTTGACGAGCCGCTCGCCCAGGGCATCTATGACGCCCTCATGCACGATCAGCCGGCGCGTCGAGGTACAGCGCTGGCCCGCGGTGCCCACGGCCCCAAATAGGATGCCACGCATGGCAAGGTCAAGGTTGGCGTTCTGCGAGACGACGATGGCATTGTTGCCGCCCAGTTCCAACAGGCTGCGCCCCAAGCGGCCGGCCACTGTCTGTGCCACGCGTCGTCCCGTCGCGATCGAACCGGTAAAGGACACCAAGGGCAGCCGCATGTCTTCGGCAATCCAGCGGCCCACATCGCCGCCCCCCACGGCTAGCGCAAAGACGCCACTGACTCCGTGGTCCGCCATCACCTGGTTGGCAAGGTGTTGAACGGCAACGCCGCACAACGGCACTAACTCGCTTGGCTTCCACACCATGCTGTCGCCGCACACGCCGGCCAGCGCAGCATTCCATGACCAAACCGCCACTGGGAAGTTAAAGGCGGTAATGATCCCGATAGGGCCAAGCGGGTGCCACTGTTCGTACATGCGATGGCCGGGCCGTTCCGAGTGCATGGTCAGGCCATACAGCTGGCGTGACAGGCCGACGGCAAAATCGCAGATGTCGATCATTTCTTGGACTTCGCCTAAGCCCTCGACGCGAATCTTGCCCATTTCCAGCGAGACAAGCTCGCCCAGTGGCTCCTTGTACTGGCGCAGAATTGCGCCCAAGTCGCGGATCACCTCGCCGCGCTTGGGTGCGGGCAGCCGGCTCCAAGCAGTAAATCCCGCCTGGGCGTCGGCAATGACCCTGTCATAACAGTCGCGCGTGGCGGGAATCACTGCAGCGATCGGTTCGCCGGTAGCCGGGTTATGCGAGACGATCGGCGCCGCGCCGCTGTCCAGCCAGCGGTCGGCGCCGCTGCAAACGCCCAGATTCGTGGCAGAAAGATGAAGTTTTCGGAGCAGTGCTGTCATAAAAAGGTCCTCGGTTGGGCTAAAATGGTGTTGGGGCCATTATCGCAGAAAACGCCGCCAGGACAGAAAAGGCAACCCCAGGATACGGGAGAGCACGCATGCGAAGGGAACCCGAAGGGTAGTCGGACGCGTTTTGTAACCGCATTGCTTTGTACCCGCCCCAACATGCGGCGTACAATCAATAAGTCGGTAAGACGGTCGCTTCGCCGGTGACTGTCCCTTGGACTAACCCTGAAGCCGAGTGCGAAGTAACCACGCGACGAGGGCCGTGCGCTATATGAACGACAGGCTGACGACAACGCATTCAAAGCCCATACCCAGCCGAAGCAGCTCGCTGGATGCTCTGCGCGAGCCGCACCACTGGACCTACAAAGTTCCCGGTCTTCTCGTATGGACGCTATTAATCGTTACGCTGTTGGTGGCTGTAGAGGCTCCGCAGTGGGCGCTGGCGGGCATTCGGTTGCTCGGCCTGTACGTGCTGTTCCGTGTGATGCTCAGCGTCATCTACTATCCGGTAGGGCTTTTACGCTGCCATTGGCAGGCGCGCCAGGCACACAGGCGACGCATGGCTGTCAGTGCACAGCCAATGAGCCCGCTTGAGGAGTACGCCAGCGAAGTGCATCACGTGGTCGTGGTACCCAACTTCCGCGAGCCCCTTGCCATCCTCGAACGCACCCTAGGCGGTCTCGCAGCCCAGGCCAATGCAGAGCGCCAACTGACCGTGGTACTGGCAATGGAAGCCTCCGAGCCAGAGGCGGACACCAAGGCCAAGACATTGGAAGAGCATTTCGAGGGCTGTTTTGCTAACCTGCTCGTGACCTACCATCCCGCCAATTTGCCAGGCGAGATTCCGGGCAAAGGCACAAACCAGCGTTGGGCAGCCCAACAGGCGCGCGAGTACCTGGTGGGCCGCTTGGGCATGTCGCTCGACGATCTGACGCTGACTTCCTGCGACGCCGACTCGTTGCTGCATCCAGACTACTTCGGCGAGGTGACGCGTCTCTTTGTGTCCGACCCTGGCCGCCATTTCCGCTACTGGCAGGCGCCGCTGCGTTTTACCAACAACATCTGGCGCGTTCACCCGTTTGTCCGTGTGCTGACCATGCTCGCCAATGTGCTCAATCTGTCCGAACTTGCCAACCCGTTCGTACTTAACCTGACCCAGAGCACCTATACGCTCAGTTTTCGCCTGGCCGATACGATCGACTACTGGGACACCCAGGTCGTCGCCGAAGATTCGCATATCCTGCTGCGCGGGTTTTTTGGCAGCGGCGGCCGCGCCAGTCTGCGGCCTGTTTTTCTGCCTATCTTGGGCGACGCCGTGACCGGCGATTCGGCGTGGGAGACGCTGCGCAACTTCTATCGCCAGCGCATGCGCCATGCCTGGGCCTGCCAAAACACGGCTTATGTGCTGCAACAATGGAATCAGCACCCCCAGATATCCGTATCGCAAAAGCTGCTCTACCTGTTGCAGGTCGTCCAAGACTACAGCCTGTTCGCCACGGCCGTGTTTCTGCTGGCTCTGGGCTGGATTCTCGGCCTGGTGGCAACTGGCTCCGCCGTCGTCAGCTTTTTTATTCTGGCTATTCCTACGGCCATGTTTGTGGCCATCAACGCCCTTGGCAGTGCCGGCACCTGGCTGATCTGGGCGATCGAGTATGTACGCTCGACCCAAGACATCACCGGGTGGCGCCCGGCCCTGCTGCTAACAGACGTACTCACCTGGATCGTAATGCCTTTGGTGACGATGGTGCTGGCGGTATTTCCCGTGATTCACGCCAACACCAAGATGCTGGTCGGATCGCAGTTATTTTTCGTACGTACGCAGAAAGAAGGCGGCGTCTCGCTGCACTCGCAGACGGAAGGCCATTCCGCTTCGCAGTAGAGCACGCATAGCTCTTACCGACCCATCAATTTAGATTCATCCAAGTTCAAACCACGGCCAGGACTGGACGTGAGCGCAAGCGGGTGCTAATCTTGTGACAGGACATAACCGTTTCCAGATTGGAGTGCCCGACAAATGAAAGCTCCCTATCAGGACCAACTGCAGCCTTATGCCGCCCTGCTGCTGCGGACAGGCGTCAATCTGCAGCCTGGCCAGTCGCTGGTCATCCGTGCCGAGCTGGCGCACGCCGAGTTTGCTCGCCTGATCGTCGCCGAAGCCTACACGTTGGGCGCTGCCTTTGTCCACGTCGAATGGGCCGATGCGCCGACACAGCGCGCCATGCTGCTCAACGCGGACTTGGAGAAGTGGAACCTGCCCGCCTATGAAATTACCCGCCACCACCAAATGGTGGACGAGCACTGGGCGCGCCTGGCGCTGGTAGGACCGGAATTTCCCTTCATCTACGACGATGTGCCGCCAGACCGCACGCGTACGATCGCCGTCAAGCGCTCGCGTGCGGTCAAGTTCTACACCGAAGCCGTTATGGGCAATCAACTGCAGTGGTGCGTTGCTGCCATTGCCACGGCTGCCTGGGCGCAACGCGTCTATCCAGACTTGGGCAGCGACGATGCCATAGCGGCCCTATGGCACGACATCCTGCAATTTGCGCGCGCCGACCGACCCGCCCCGGTGGCCGCGTGGGACGAGATTAACCGCACGCTTACAGCCGCAGCCGACTACATGCGCCGTGAGAGCGTACATGCCGTACATCTTGTCGATGCGACGCCGGGTCCAGATGGCAAACCGGCCACAGATCTGACCATTGGGCTCACCGACCGGCCGCAATGGGTTGGCGGCTCCGCCAGCACGCCGTCCGGGGTAGTTTTTCAACCCAATATGCCGACCGAAGAGATATTCTGCACGCCGCACAATCAACGCACGGAAGGTTATGTGCGCACATCGCGCCCATCTTACCCGATGCAGCGCGAGGTCGACGGCGCCTACTTCCGCTTCGAGAAGGGAGAGGTGGTCGAATTTCATGCCGCAGTCGGCGAAGACGTGCTGGCCCAGTTCTTTGCCATCGACGGCGCTAAACGCCTGGGGGAAATTGCCCTGGTGGACACCAGTTCACCGATCTTTCAAAGCGGCCGCGTCTACTACGAGATTCTGTTCGACGAGAACGCTGCCTGTCACCTGGCCTTTGGCGAAGCGTACCCCGAATGTGTAGAGGGCGGAGCGGCCATGTCGCGCGAGGAACTGGCGGCATCAGGCGTAAACCAGGCCGAAACGCATGTCGACTTCATGGTCGGCACGCCGGCTATGGACGTGACCGGCATTCGCGCAGACGGCCGTCGCATTCCCATCATGCGCTCCGGCCGCTTTGTGGCCGAGGTGCGTAACTAGGCGCCTGCGAGGATATGGCAACCGTAATCAGCACTGAGCAATTGACTCGCCGTTTTGGCGCCACACTGGCGGTCGACGCCCTGAGCTTGAATATTGCCGAGGGCGAGGTCTTTGGCTTTCTCGGCCACAATGGCGCCGGCAAGACGACGACAGTACGGCTGCTCAACGGTGTGCTATCGCCCACTAGCGGCGAAGTGCGTGTCTTTGGCTTGGATCCGGGCAAGGATGGGGCCAAGATTCGAGCGCGCACCGGCGTGCTGACCGAGACGCCGGCGCTCGACGATCGGCTGACGGCGCGGGCCACGCTGACCTATTTCGCCGATATGTTTGGTGTACCCAAGGCCAACGTAGCAGCCCGCGTCAACGAGCTGCTTGAGCTTTTTGATCTTGGGCCACGTGGCGACGATAAGGTGGGTGGTTTCAGCAAGGGCATGCGCCAACGCCTCGCATTGGCGTGCACGCTCCTGCACGAACCACAGATCGTTTATCTCGACGAACCGACGTCCGGCCTGGACCCGGCGGCCACGCGCGAGGTGCACCAGTTGATTCAGCGGCTGCGCGCCGGCGGGCGCACCGTGTTCCTGGCAACGCATAACCTGGCCGAAGCCGAGCGCCTCTGCGACCGCGTCGCGGTCCTGGCACACGGTCGTGCCCTGGCGATCGGCACAGTCGGCGACCTGGCGGCGCGCCTTAACCGCGGCCATCGCCTGTTGATCGAAATGGATAGCAGCCGGGTCGAACAAGCCATTCCGCTGCTGCAGGGTCTGCCGCATGTAACGCTGGTGGAGGCAACTAACGACCACAACGGAGTCGGCCCCGGCGGCGCGCTGGTACGCGTACACGGCGCCGCCCGTGAGCACGTGCCGCAAGTCGTCGGCGCGTTAGCAGCAGCTGGCGTGCCTATGTTCCGCGTCGAACCGGACGAACCGTCGCTTGAGGATGTCTATTTTGCCCTGGAACATGAATAGTCCTACGTGGGATTGGGAGCGAGAATGAACACCCGCGCAATTTCCGCCATAGTGCGTAAGGATGTGGCCGTGGCACTGCGCACCAAGGCCGTGGCCTTGCCGTTGTTGCTCGTACCCTTGCTGCTAATGGTAGGTGTGCCCGTTCTTCTCGGCGGGATCGTGATCGTGGCCGAAAGCATGGGTGTCAGCAGCGGCGATATTGAGGAGTTGCAAAACGCGATCCCCCCGCAAATAGCAGCGACGCTGGCGGGCCTCACTGCGCCGCAGGCCGGTCTTGTCTTTGCTCTCGTTTACATGTTTGCGCCCATGTTCCTGATCGTGCCGCTCATGGTCTCTTCCGTAGTGGCCGCCGACAGCTTTGCCGGCGAAAAGGAACGCAAGACGCTGGAGGCGCTCGCCTACACGCCCACCACCGATCGCGAGCTGCTGTTGGCCAAGATGTTGGGCGGCTGGATACCAGGCGTCCTCGTCGGGTTCTTTGGTTTCCTCATCTACTCCATCTGCGTAGACTTGGTAACCTGGCGCGTAGCCGGCAACATCTATCTGCCCAACGTATTTTGGCTGCTGATGGCTTTCTGGGTCGGCCCGGCTGCAGCTGGTCTTGGCCTGGGCGTGACAGTATTGGTGTCCGCCCGCGTCAATACATTCCAGGAAGCGTACCAATTGGGGAGCTTGGTCGTTCTGCCCGTCATTTTTCTTATGATAGGCCAGATGTCGGGGCTGTTCCTGCTCAACACCGCCTTTGTCTTTGCCATGGGTCTGGTGCTCTGGGTGATAAACGTGCTGCTCTTCCTTGCCGGTGCGGCAACATTCCGGCGCGGTGAGTTGATGGCGCGGCTGAGCTAAAGAGTGTAGAGACGACTTGACGCGGCAACACAAGCCAAACACTTCCGTTCTGCTCGGCATCCTGCTCAGCATCTGTATTGTGCTGCTGGCGGCCAACTTGTGGCGGCTCAACCAGCCGCCGCGTCCCGACCCGCGCATCGTAGCCCTGGCCGTACGGGCTACGGTCTTTGCTGTGCCCACTGCCACCCCGCGCCTCGTGGAAGTCACGCGTGTCGTCGAAATCACTGTGATCGCGCCGACAGCTACTGCTACCATCACCCCTACCGCCACCCCAGTACCGGCTGAAAGTACAGTACCCATTCCCAGAATGCTTCCTGGAAGCGTTCCAGAAAATACTGCTGCGGTGGCGGATGTGCCCCTTGGAGAGAGTCTGAGTGCGAAAACGGCTCCGATGGAGGTGGCCGTGGCTGATGTAGCCGCCGCGCAAGCGTTCGTGGAAGCAGCTGGATCGGCGGAACATGCACCCGCGGAGCAAGCACCGGCCGACATCTCTTGTCCCGAGACCTCGGGTTCCAGCTACACCACTGTCCCTGTCGCCGGAGGCGGGATCAACCACCCCGACGGCCAGCACGCCGACCTCAACTTGGCGCTGCGCGGCTATTCCCCCGCCAACGTAGCGGCTGACTTGGTTGACAAGGACGGCCCGGTAGACGGCGACCCTCCGCAACTGGCCGGCATCTTCGCCGATTACCGGCGTCCCGCCTTTGGCCAGGCCTACCGTATCAATGACTGGAACTGGAACTGTGGCGAACATGGTTGTTCGCTTGGCCCGCTCGATCATGTGGCTGCCACCCTGCTTACCCTGGCGACCGGCACAGGCGAACCACTGGGAATTCCGCACCGCCATGCGCAGATCTATGGTGGCGGCTACAAAGCACTCGTGCTTTACGCCGAGCCAACGCGCATCACCTTGGGCTACACGCGCGACGATTCAGTGGCCAACGGCTATGTCGTCCACCTGGAAAATGTCTGCATCGATCCCAATCTTGTGGCGCTGTATCAGGGCAGCAACGCCGCCGGCCGCGGCTTCTTGCCTGCTCTACGCGAGGATGAAGTACTGGGGACGGCTCCTAGTGAGTCCGTCCTGGTTGCCGTGCGCGACCGCGGCCAGTTTCTTGACCCTCGCTCCCGGCTGGACTGGTGGCAGGGATTTTAGGCTGAACTCTGATGCGAAGGATTACGGGATACCCATGCTTGTAGCGAATCCGTTTGATCGGTTTTTTGCCGAGAGCGACGTCGTCATCCTAGACGGTGCTTTGGCCACCGAGTTGGAGCGCCGCGGCGCCAATCTTAACGACGCCTTGTGGTCGGCGCGCATTTTGCTCGAGGATCCGGACCTCATCCGGCAGGTGCATTATGACTACTTGGTGGCAGGGGCGGACGTCATCACTACGGCATCATACCAGGCGACCTTTGGCGGTTTTGCACGGCGCGGCCTGAGCCACCAACAAGCGGCGGACCTGATGCGGCTCAGCGTGCAGTTGGCACTGGAGGCACGCGAATCGTTTTGGGACGATCCGGCCAACCGTGCCGGGCGCATACGTCCCCTTGTCGCCGCCTCACTCGGCCCCTATGGGGCCTACCTGGCCGATGGCTCGGAATATCGCGGCGACTACAACTTGAGCATCGCCGAGTTGATGGAGTTTCACCGCCCGCGCATGGCGGTGCTTGCAGCGAGCGGGGCCGACCTGCTTGCCTGCGAGACGATTCCTTGTCAGATCGAAGGCGAGGCGCTCGTAGCACTTTTGCGCGAGTTCGCCGATACACCTGCCTGGCTGTCGTTTAGCTGCCGCAATGGCGAGGAGGTCTCGGACGGTGGTTCCTTTGCCTCTTGCGCTGCCCTCGCCAATCAAGGTGACCAGATTGTGGCCGTCGGGGTCAACTGCACTGCCCCTCGCTACATCGAGGACCTGCTGCGGATCGCCCGCAGCGTCACGGGCAAACCATTGCTCTGCTACCCAAACAGTGGCGAAGCGTGGGATCCGCTCAACAACTGCTGGGTGGGCAGCACCGGCGTCACCGACTTCCACACTCCCGCCCGGCGCTGGCACGCGGCCGGAGCCGCGCTCATAGGCGGCTGCTGCCGCACGGCGCCGGAGGATATCCGGGACATGCGCGAGGCCCTTGGCCAAGAGCGCCTAGAGGCGCCAGCCCGCACGCGGCGTGCGGACTGAACGAGACGGGGCGGCTTGTTTGAGGCTGAACGACATCAGGCGGCGCCTATACGTTGAAGCGGAAGTGCATGACGTCCCCGTCCTGCACGACGTACTCCTTACCTTCGACACGCATCTCACCCGCCGCCTTGGCCGCAGTCTCGGTGCCTAGCCGGACGTAGGTCGCATAGGGGATGACCTCGGCACGGATAAAACCGCGTTCAAAGTCGGTGTGGATCACGCCTGCTGCCTCGGGCCCCTTGGCGCCGCTGCGTACAGTCCAAGCCCGTACTTCCTTGGGCCCGGCCGTGAAAAAGCTGATCAGGCCCAGGGCATGATAGCCGTGGTGAATGACCTGCTCCAGGCCGCTCTCCTCCACACCCATCGAGACTAAATATTCCTGCCGCTCGGCGTCCGAGAGGCCGGCCATATCCTCTTCGAGCTTGGCGCACAGCTTGACGAACTCGGCGTTGTGCTGCACCGCCAGTTCGCGCACTTGCTGCACGTACTCGTTGTCGTCGATCAAGTGATCCTCATCCACGTTAGCCACATAGATCACCTTCTTGCCTGTGATGAAGCGCAGCTCGCGGTTGAGTGCCTGGTATGCTTCTTCGCTCAGGCCCGGATATGCCGCCACCGGCAACCCACGTTCGAGCTGATCCTTGAGCGCCTGCGCCACCTCCAATTGCGGCTGCAGCTTGCGGTCACCCTTAGCCTCGCGGGCCAGCCGGTCGATCTTGCGTTCGAGCTGCTGGAGGTCGGCCATGATCAACTCGACGTTGATGATTTCGATATCTTCCTGCGGGTTGGGCTTGGCCGACACGTGCACCACGTTGGGATCGTCGAAACAGCGCACCACGTGCACGATGGCTGCCGTCTCACGGATGTTGGCCAAAAACTGATTGCCCAGCCCTTCCCCCTGGCTGGCGCCCTTCACCAGGCCGGCGATATCCACAAACTCGACCGTGGCATAGATGACCTTCTCCGGCTTGACCAATTCCGCCAGCTTGTCCACGCGCGGATCGGGCACGGGCACGATGGCGCGGTTGGGTTGAATTGTGCAGAAGGGATAATTGGCCACTTCTGCGTTTTGGGTCTTCGTGAGGGCATTAAACGTCGTGCTCTTCCCCACATTGGGCAGGCCGACGATGCCGATGCCGAGTGCCATAACTTGTATCCTCAGTCCTTTTTACAATTAGTTTCTTGGCGTCAAGTCTACACTGCAACCACCCTTCTCCTGAAATCAGGCGCACATGTATGGACAGGGCACAAGTGCTGGGAGGTTATCGGCGGTAGGGGCACGAGGTCCGGCGGAAGATCGATTATCGCGACAGCAAGACTATCCCCGCCGGACCTCATGCCCCTACTTCGCGAAATCGGCTGGAATAGTGTATCCTTCTCAACGGTCCCAAATGTTGGGGCAATTCCCACCACAATCGAAGGATTTATCATGCGTATTGCCGACCTCAACTGGATGCAGGTGGAAGCTTACCTGCAACGGGAGAACCGCGGGAAGGACGCGCAGGAAAGTAATTGCAAGTTAAGCGAAGGCTCAGAAGGAATGGGAAATGGCGAAGATTGAGACGTTGTATTTTGTACACCACAGCCATACGGATGTGGGCTATACGCACGACCAGCCGATTGTATTGGATTTGCACGAGCGGTTTATAACCACGGCGCTTGAATTGGCGGAATGCTATGCCGGCAGCGACAGCGATGGGGCTTTCCGCTGGACGGTGGAAAACACCTATGTGCTGAGCCGCTGGCTGCAGCACGCCAGCCCGGCACTGATCGATCGTTTTCTGGCCATGGAAAAGGTGGGCCGCATCGAGGTGACGGGCATGTTTGCCAACCTCACGCCCCTGCTCGACAGCGATGAGCTGATCGAGAGCTTCCAACTGCTGCGCACCCTGCGCAACGATTATGGCATCACCGTCACTTCGGCCATGAACTGCGACGTGAATGGCGAGAACTGGCCGCTGGTGGACCTGCTGCACGACCTGGGCATCGAAGGCTTCACCATGGCCATCAACACGCATTTCGGCGGCGCTCCCCTCAACCGCCCGGACGTGTTCCACTGGCAGGGCCCCAGCGGCAAGACGATCATGGCCTATAACGGCTGGACCTACGACACCGGCTGGCGCTATGGCATCGGCCGCAGCCACGAAGAGTTCGAGAACAACTGGTGGCCGCGTGTGCTGCAGCGGCTGGACGAAATCGACTACCAGCTGCCGGTCGTAATGGCTCAGAGCTACCATCCGTTTGGCGACAATGGCTCGGCTTTCGAGGGCTTTACGCGCTGGATCGACGAATGGAACGCCAGCGGCAAAGGGCCGCGTATCAAGTTCGCGACGCCACGCATATGGTGGACAGCGGTCAAGCAGCACGCCGACAAGCTGCCGACACACCGCGGCGATTGGACCGACTTCTGGAACTTTGGCTGCGCCAGCAGCGCACGCGAGCAGACGATCAACCGCTACAGCCGCACACGCCTGCGCACGGCCGACGCTCTCAGCGGCGCTCTGCAGGTAGGCGGGTTCAGCGGCGGTGATCCCTGGCTCGAACGCAGCCAGCGCCTGCACCGCGAGAGCGCCTGGCAGAACCTGATCCTGTGGGACGAGCACACCTGGGGAGCCGACACTTCCATCCGCCAGCCTGATGCCGAGGACACGGCCAGCCAGTGGAACCACAAGGCGCAGTACGCCTACGCTGCCCGCAGCCAAAGCCTGCTGCTCCAGCGCGATGCCCTGGCCGCCCTTGCGCGCAATGTTGAGCGCAGCGGCGACGACGACATCCTGGTCGTCAACCCGCTGCCATGGGCGCGCACCGTGGCCGGCGACCTGCCTGAATGGGTCCTCAAGCAGCGCGGCACGCCCGACGACAGCACGGCCGGCCGCCAGTTCCAGGACCGCCAGCCCAGCATGACCGCGCACCCGCTAACGGTGGAGACTCTTGACATGGAAAGTGCTACGCGCACGCGCAGCGCTATCGGTCCGGTCGAAGTGCCGGCCTTTGGCTATGCCGTAGTGCGCCGCAGCGATGTGGTCGAGTACAAGTTCTTGGAGGGCATTCTTGAAGACAGCGTGATTGAAACACCGCGTTACCGGCTTGTGTTCGACCGCGAGCGCGGCGGCGTCACTTCTTGGTACGATCGCCTGCTCGACCACGAATGGGTAGACGGCGAGGCCGGCTATGCCTTCAACGGCTTTGTCCACGAAGAAGTGGCCGACCGCGACCATCCTTTCCCTCGCCATCGCATGTTCTTCATGAACTGGCGCATCGCCCGATATCGAGCGCGCACGCGGCTGGAAGTCAGCCTGGCGCGTGCGGCGGCGCGCGGCGCAGGAGGTCGTGAGCCACAACGTCTTGCGTACACCGCTGGGTGTGGAGATCGTGCAGACACTGGTGGCGCCTGGGATCGTCGGCCAGCTGCTGCAGAGCACCTTCGTCCCCAACTACTCTGATTATGTCGAGTTTCGCGGCCAATGGATCATGGGACAGGACCCGCACCCGGAAGCCACCTACCTGCTCTTCCCCTTCCGCCTGCCCAGCGCCCAGGCTCGCTTTGACCTTGGTGGCCAGGCCGTGCTGCCGGATGTAGATCAACTGCCGGGCGTGTGCCGCGACTACTTCACGACGCAGAACTGGGTGGATTTCAATGATGGCCGGCGCGGGGTTACAGTAGCCACGCCCGAAAACCCGATGGTGCAGCTTGGCGGCTTCCACTTCGGCGACAACCAGTATCACTTCCAGCTAGAACGCGCCATGCTGCTCGGCTGGGTTACCAACACCTATTGGGAGACCAACTTCCGCGCGCACCAGCCCGGCCTGGTGACGGCACGCTACCGCGTGCGCCCCTATGGCGGAACGTTTGACGAAAGCGCCGCTCACCGCTTCGGCCTGGAGGCGGCCAACGACGCTCCCCTCTTGCAGCAACTAGGCGAACCGCACGGCGAGCTGCGCCTGCCTGCCGCCGGCAGCCTGCTGACCCTGCCCAAACCGCCGGTGGTGGTGATGCACGTCAAGCCGGCCCATGATGGCAACGGCGCGCTCGTGCGCCTGCTGAATGCCAGCGACGAGGCGCAGAACGCCACCATCGGCTCCGGCCTCGTTCAGATCGGCCAGGCTCAACGCTGCGACCTGCTGGAGAACGTGCTCGGCCCGCTGACCGTAGAAAACGGCTCGGTCCAGGTTACGCTGCAGCCGCGCGAGATGGCGGCCGTGTTGATTCGCGCGTAACACAAGGAGAACTTATGTCTTCCTTTGTAATCGGCATCGATGGCGGCGGTACGAGCACGCGAGCCGCCCTGCTTGGTTTCGACGGCAAGCTGCTGGCGACAGGCCAGAGCGGATCGTCCAATATCGACGACGTCGGGGTGCAGGTGGCGGAGCAGAATATCGACCGCGCCGTGGCCGCGGCCGAGGCACAGGCAGGGATCGAACGCCAGCCGGCTGCGGCCATCTTCCTGGGCATGGCCGGCGTCACCTCTGAAGCGGACCGCGAACATATCCGCCAAATTGCGCGCAATCTCAAGCTTGCCCCCGAAGCCGGGATTGGCGTGGACCACGACTGCCGCGCAGCACTCGCCGGCGGCCTGAGCGGCCGCCCTGGAATCGTCCAGATCATCGGCACGGGATCTTCCTGCTATGGTCGCACGACCGACGGCCGCAACTGGATGGCAGGTGGCCGTGGGCACCTGGTCTCGGACGAGGGCAGCGGCTGTTGGATGGGTCTGCAGGCCATCCGCGCCGCCGTGCGCGCTCATGATGGCCGCGCACCCCACACACCATTGCTGGACGGTGTCCTTGCCGCGCTCAATATCAACGAGATCGACGATGTCCTGAATCGGTTGTACGTCGTCGGCATTTCGCGCGCTGAACTGGCGGCACTGGCCCCCATGGTCGTGCGCGAGGCGATGGCCGGCGACGAGGCTTCGCTAGGTATCGTCCAGCGCGGGGCCGACGACGTCTCCGAGTTGGTGGCTGCCGTCGCTCGCAAGCTCGACATGGCCGACCCAGAGGTTTGCATCGTCGGCGGCTTGCTACATACAGGGCCGCTCATATTCGACGGTTACCAAGCGGCCATCCTGCGCCGCGTGCCCACCGCCCAGGTCAAGACCGCCGAACAGGCACCGGTGATGGGGGCCGCCATCTTGGCGCTGGAACTCGCCGGCGTGCGCAACGCGCCAGGAACAACAATATGACATAATATTGCTGCAGCATGCCCATCCCAGTACACAAGGAGGATTCCCCTATGATTCTCGTCGTGGGTGCGACCGGCATGGTCGGCAGCGAGGTTTGTGAACGGCTGGCCGCTAAAGGGAAAAAGGTAGGAGCCTTGGTGCGCCCTAGCGCAGATGCGGCCAAGGTCAAAAAGTTGGAGGTGTTTGGCGTCGAGCTGTTGCCGGGCGACCTGCGTGAGCCTGAAACATTGGTGGCTGCGTGCCGTCGCGCCGAACAGGTAATCGTCACGGCGTCGTCGATGCCATTCACCTATGAGTCCGGCGTCAATGACATCCAAACGACCGATCTGCGTGGGCTGCGCAGCCTGATCGCCGCTGCCAAACTGGCGGGCGTCAAGCACTTTGTCTACACGTCGTTCTCCAGTAACATGAATATTGCTTGCCCGCTGCAACGTGCCAAGCGTACGATCGAGCACGAACTCAAGCAGAGCGGCATGACCTATACCGTCCTGCGACCAAGCTTTTTCATGGAAGCATGGCTTTCTCCGATCACAGGGTTTGACCCCGTCAACGCCAAGGCTGCAATCTATGGCACGGGCAGTAAGCCGGTGAGCTACATCTCCTATCATGACGTCGCGGCCTTTGCCGTGCAGAGCCTGGCAGTGCCGGCCGCCAAGAACGCCACGCTGGAACTCGGTGGGCCGCAGGCCGTCAGCCAGCTGGAAGCTGTCGACATTTTCGAGCACGCGTCCCATCGTAGGTTCGACGTGCACTTTGTACCGGAGCCGGTATTGGCGGAGCAGCAGGCTGCGTCCACCGACCCCATGCAGCAGTCGTTTCCTGCACTCATGCGCTGCCTGGCCCACGGCGACCCCATCAAGATGCATGCCACACGCAAGGCGTTCCCGATCCATTTGACCTCGGTCAAGGAGTACGCCGCCAGCCTGTTGATGCCTGCATAAAGCCTGCTCTTGTTTTGAACGGGATTACCTTGATTGTCACGCGTCAGCGGCGGCGTGTGCACAGTCAAGGTAATCCTGTCATCCCACGAATCTAGGTTCAGACGACTCTCAACGTCACGATTTCATACGGCCTGACATTGTACTGTACTACGCCGTTCTCTACGGCCAGCTCTGCCTGTGTCTCCTCCAAGAGGTTGGTGCGGTAAGCTGCCTTGACGTCAAACCCAAATGCCAGGTTGACTGCACCGCGGATGCGCCGGCACTCGTAGAAGCGCACGATCACGCCGTTGCCGTCCTCGGCGCGCTTGACGGTCTCGATCACGATGTTGGATGCATCACACGCCACCAGCGACGGGGGATAGGGTCCCTGCGCAGCGGGCGTGCCGTCGTCGGCTGTAGCGGGCGGCAGGCTGGACTCGGCGTCTTGATAGCGCACGATTAACGGGTCGTTGAGCGCATAGGCCTGCGCCACCGTTTCCTCATTCCAGCGACCGGCGTGCGGCAGCAGGCTGTAGGCGAAACGGTGCGGCCCTGCATCGGCCAGTGGGTCGGGTAGAGAGGGGCTGCGCAGCAGGCTGATGCGAATGACATTGTCCTTGATGTCATGCCCGTACTTGCAGTCGTTGAGCACGCTCACGCCGTAGCCACCTTCGCTCACGTCCACCCACTTCTGCGCACAGGTCTCGAAGCGAGCCCAGTCCCAACTCGAATTGCGGTGCGTCGGCCGCTCGGTGTTGCCCCACTGAATCTCATACGTGGCGGCCGGGCTGAATACATCTACCGGGAAGGCTACCTTGAGCATGATGTGGCGTTCGTTCCACATGATATCGGTCGCAAAGTCCAGCCGGGCGCTGTTGTGGCTGAGCGACACGCGCTGCGTGTAGGGGCTGTTGAGGATGCGCCGCTTGATCTCCAGGGTGGCGCGCAACGGGCCTTCTTCCACCACCTGTACAGACTCGGCCGGCTCGGCCAGGAAGGTCTTGTCGGTGAGGAAGATGTCGACGTCCCAGGCGTCCCAGTTGACGGGCCGGTCCTCGTGCGCTTGGAACTGGCCGCCAAAGGCGCCTTCTACCAGCACCTCACGCTGGTTGCCCTTGTCATAAACGCGCGTGATATCGCCGGCGTCGTTGAGTTCCACCCGCAGATAATCATTCTCCAGCAAAGTAGGCGTCACCACGAGCGAGCCGGCTGCGTGGGCCGTGCCGCCGGCGCTCGGCGACAGGCTGAGCGAGGCAATGGTGTAGGCCGGAATGTCGCCCGCCTCGATCCAGACACCTCCCTCGGTTGGCTGCACGGCCAGGGGCTTGCCCTCACGCGTGGCCGGGACTTTGCCGTCAGGCAGCGCCCCCGCATAGAAGGCCAGGTCATTACGCGTACTGCTGGTGGGGTTGGCAATCAACAGGCTGCCCGCGCCGGTGCTCAGCGCCGCAGACGCATCCGCCAGCACCTTCTCGGCCATGGCTGCCACATCGGCATATTGCGCTTGCGACTCCACATAGACCGGGCCGATGCTACTGCCGGGGATGATGTCATGGAATTGGTTGAGACATACCAGTTCCCACGCCTTGTTGATCACTTCGGCCGGGTAGACGTAGCCAGGGTTGGCCAGGGACGCCGCCGTGGCCAGGAACTCGGCGTCGTGCAGCAGGAACTCGCTCTTGCGGTTGGCGCGCTTGTTGCGGCTCTGGGTGGTGTAGGTGCCGCGGTGCAGCTCAAGGTAGAGCTCGCCGTTCCAGGTCGGCAGCCGGTCGCCCGACTCGGCCTTCATCGTGTCGTAGAACTCGGCCACCGAACCGTTGCGCATCTTGGGCAGGCCGGGGAAGTCGTTCATCTCACGGATGTTCTCCAGCATCTCGCGCGTGGGGCCGCCGCCGCCATCGCCAAAGCCAAAGGCCATCAGCAGCTGCTGCTGCAATTCCTTTTGCTGGAAGTTCTGCCATGTGCCAAGATTTTGGGCAGGCGTTGCCATCGCATTATAGGTGGAGGCGAATGCGCCAAAGTCAGGCGTGGTGCTGAAGTGCGTGAGCACCTTGGTGCCGTCCAGCCCCTGCCACCAGAACGAGTCGTACGGCAGGCGATTGTACTGGCTCCAGCCGATCTTGATGGTGAAGAAGTACTCCAGGCCGGCTTCCCGGATGAGCTGCGGCAGATTCCAGGCATAGCCGAAGACGTCAGGCAGCCACAACACGCGCGTGTCTTTGTCCTCGCCAAAGTGCTTGCGGAAGAAGGTGCGCCCAAGCAGGAACTGGCGTGCCAGTGATTCGGCGCCCGACAGGTTGCAGTCGGCCTCGACCCACATGCCGCCGATCGGCTCCCAGCGCCCCTCGGCCACGCGCGCCTTGATTGCTTCAAACAACTCCGGGTAGTCCTGGCGCACATAGTCATACAGTTGCGGCTGGCTCTGCGTGAAGTGGTATTCAGGGAACTGCTCCATCAGGCGCTGCACGGTAGTAAAGGTGCGACCGGCCTTGCGCCGCGTGGTGCCCAGTGTCCACAACCAGGCTACGTCGATGTGCGCATGGCCCGTGCCCACCACCTCAACCTCCAGCGCCGGGCCTGCTTTGGCAATCCCGTCGCGCAAGGCAGCGTGAGCGCCAGGCACACTGGCGTAGAAGCTCTCGCCCATGGGATCGCGCGTGTCGAGCACCTTGAATGCTTCGTCCAGGGCATTGAGAATGTGTCCCTTGGCCGGCTCATTGTCGTCCAGCCGCGTGGCCGTCTCCAGCGCCACGCGTGCCGCGGCGATAAAGTCGCGCGTCGGCTGGTCGATCTGCACCACGGAACAGTCACGCATAAACAGGCCCGGGTCAAAGGCATAGCCCTGCGCTTCGATCAAGCCCGTCCAGCCGTGCAAGTCCAATTCGTGCTGTTGCCCATCACAGGCGCTCGCCGGGAGCAGGAACTCCTGGTGATGGCGGTCGCAGGTACCATACGCCGTGCCGTCGATAAAGGCCAGCGCCTCGGGATGGCTGAAGTCACCTGCCTCGCCCAACGGCAGATACAGCGCCACGGCCTTGTCGGACTCCCAATCGGCAGGCACTTCGAAGGTCGTGTGCAGGATGAAGTCCATGTAACGGCGACCCCAGTGTGAGTTGGGTTCGATGGTCTTCCAGTCGCTGCGGTCGATGTTGCCCAGGGGCGGCGGGGTCATCGGGTCGGGCAATTCCTGCATCTGGAAGGCGGGCAGGTAGGCATGGCGGCGATGGACGAGTGGTCCGATCAATTCCAGCCGCTTGGTGATTTTTTCGACGGTCCAATGCGTTCGATGATACACAAATTCCTCCTCAATTGTTTGACTGCGAGTTTTACTTTGGCAATGTGGCGCCTGCAAGCGACGCCCCTTCTAGTTGAGCATTCTCTAGCTTAGCTTCGGCCAGGTTTGCACTGTCCAACTTTGCATTGGCGAGATTGGCGCCACGCAAGTCGGCCCCCACCAAATTCGCACCGGACAGATCAGCATTGTGCAGGTCAGCCCCGGCCAAGTTGGCGGCGGACAGATCGACTCCGGGTAGATTCGCCCACGCCAGCAGCGCCCCGGCCAGGTCGCGCTCTGCACCGCCGTTGGTGGCTAATTCCCAGGCTAACTGCGCCGACTCGGGCAGTGTGGTGGTATCGTCCACCAAGGCGCCATGCAGCCGTGCCAGGCGTAAGTCCGTCGTCACTAACTGTGCGCCGCGCAAGTCAGCGCCGGCGAGATTAGCCTCCTGCAGTGCAGCCTGGGTGAAGTCGGCTCCGCCAAGGTCGGCGCCTTCCAGGTCGGCATAACGCAGATCAGCATTCGTGACAATGGCGCCATGAAGGTTCACGCCGCGCAGATTGGCCCGACGCAAGTAAGCGGCGTCCAGGTAGCTGCTGCTCAGATCGACGCCGGCCAGGTTCCGTTGGTCCTGCGCCGTGCTGACGAGTTCATTAACCAAACGCCACTTGTTCACGATACGGGTGTTGGCATCAAGCTTGGTTTGGTGCAGGTCGGCCCATTCCAATTTGGCCCCGTCGAGATTGGCCCCGAGCAGGTTGGCGCCCGCCAGGTGTGCGTGCTGCAAATCTGCGTTCTGCAAGTTTGCTCCCGCCAGGTTGGCCGCAGCCAAGTCCGCACCCGCGAGCGCGTGGGCTGCCTGCGGCTCGTTGTGGATCGCCCATACCACCTGCCACTTGGGATCCAGCAGCGTGCGCTCGTCGATAATGGCGCCGCCGAGTTCAGCACCGTCAAGCACGGCTCCCGACAAATCTGCCGTGCGCAGATCCGCCCCGGCCAGCCGCGCCTCCAGCAGTCGCGCCCCGCGCAGGGTTGCACCTTGCAGATTCGCTCCTTCCAAATTGGCGTTTGCCAACCCCGCGGCACCGAGGCTGGCGTTCGCCAGTTGTGCGCCGGCCAAGTTGGCGCCGGTCAGATTGGCAAAGTAGAGGTCTGCCCCGGTCAAGTCAGCCCCGCCAAGATCTGCTTGTGACAGGTTGGCGTCTCTGAAGTCGACGCCGCGCCAGTTGCTGCCGCGCATATCCTTGCCGGCTAGCACCTCTTCGCGACAACTGGGTGGGCAAGATGCCATCATGTCACGCAGCACGAACACATAGGCGAAGTACGCAGCCATCAGGAGCAAGGGGATTGCGATCACCAGGATCAAGTACAGGCGCTCGCGCTGCGCACGCGTGCTGCCCTGATCCCCGTCATTCATTGTCAGCACCCAGCCAATCCGCGCAAGTTACGCTTGCAGCCGGCCGCAGCCCTTGGAGATATCGGTTGAATCCGTTCCCAAAACTCATTGACAGGTAGCCGCCATATGGGTGATACTTACCTTTGGCTGGCGATAAGCACCGAAGCCACACATCTCTTATTTCTACCATGACAGAAACCAAAATCGCTTAGGAGCAATCTTGTGAGTAAGCACCTTAAGGTGGCAATGATCGGCACCGGCGGCATTTCGCGCACGCACATGCCGGGCTGGCAGGCATCCGAATACGCAGAGGTCGTGGCCGCTTCCGATGTCAACAGCGCCTCGCTCGAAGCATGGGGCAAGACCTGGAATGTCGAACGGCTGACGACCGAAGTACAAGAGATAATTGAGGATCAGAAGATTGACATCATCGACATCTGCACGCCCAACATGACCCACACGCCCCTGGTCATCGCAGCGCTGAATGCGGGCAAGCATGTGATCTGTGAAAAGCCGCTTGCCCCGACGCCAGCCGACATCCGCCAGATGATCGAGGCGCGCGATAACTCCGGCAAGCTGCTGATGACGGCCCAGCACTTTCGCTTTAAGGGCAATTCCCAGGCCCTCAAGAAAGAGATCGTGGCCGGCGCCCTGGGCGAGATCTACCATGCCCGTGGCTGGATGCTGCGGCGCAACGGCTTGATCCCCACGGCTACGTTCATCCACAAGAGTATCAGCGGCGGCGGTCCGTGCATCGACATTGGCGTACATATTCTCGACCTGACTTTGTGGCTGATGGGCAATCCCCAACCGGTGTCCGTCAGCGGTGTAGCCGTGGCGCCGTTGGCCCATCACAAGGGTGCCTGGGCCACTTGGTACGACTCGCCAATTCCCGAAACCTTCGACGTTGAGGACTTTGCCGCCGCCTTTGTGCGTTTTGAGAATGGCGCTACGCTTGTGCTTGAAGTAAGTTGGCTGCTGCATCATGACACCGAAGGCGAGGACATGCAGATGTGGTTGTACGGCACGGAAGGCGGCAGCCACTGGCCCAAGGCGGAAGTATTCTCGTCTAACTACGCCACGCGCCAGCTCTATAACCGCGAGCTCAAGCTGACCAAGGACACGATGGAACCGCATGCGCTGGAATGTGTCGAGTTCGCCCGTGCCGTGGTCGAAGGCCGTCCCTCGCCGGTCCCGCCCGAGCAGTCACTCCAGGTCATGTCTATCCTCGACGGCATCTATCGCAGCCAGCGCGAAGGTCGCGAAGTAGCGATTGAGGCATAAGCCAGGCAGCCGTCAACGTCGTATGTAGGGGCATTAGGTCCGGCGGGAACAACAATCGCTGCAACGGCGAGGACACCTCCGCCGGACCTCGTGCCCCTACGATTCATGTCCTCACGCTGTCACCGCCATACGCTCGCCTGTTTCATCGTACAAATAACACGCCGCCTCATGCCCCGGCCCATCTACCGAGTACAACGGCGGCGCTGCCTCCAGGCAGCGGTCCATGCGGTGGATGCAGCGGCCGTAGAAGCGGCAGCCGCTCTTGACGCTGACACGCATCTGCTCGTCATCCAGCGTCGTGACATCCTCGCCACCCCATTTCACCTTTGGGTCCGGCACTGGGATCGAGTTGATTAGCAGCTGCACATACGGGTGCTTGGGTTCCTCGATCACATCGCTCGTATGGCCGCGTTCGGCAATCGACCCCTGGTAGAGAAGGTAGATGAGATCACCAATCTGATAGGCGGTTGAGAGATCGTGCGTTATGTACAAGAATGAGATGTGATGCTGGTCGCGCAGGCGCAGCATGATGTCGAGGATCATGGCACGCAACGAGGCGTCAACCATCGACACGGGCTCGTCGGCTACGATCAGGCGCGGTTTGAGCATGTAGGCGCGCGCCACCATCATGCGTTGGCGCTGACCGCCGGAAAGCTGGTGCGGATATTTTTCCAGCACTTCTTCGCCGCGCATACCTACCACGTTGAGTGCCTCTTCGATCAGGGCGTTGGCCTGTACCTTGCCCTTGGCCAACTGGAAGTTCTTGATGGCCATGTCGAAGATGTGCTTGACGCGGTAGAAGGGGTTGTAGACAGAGTACGGGTCCTGAAAGACGGCTTGCACCTCGCGGCGATAGTCCATCAACTGCCGCTTGTCCATCGTGCCGACGTCCACACCCTTGTAGATGATCTGCCCAGTCGTGATCTTGGTGAAACCCAGCACAAGGTTGGCCAGCGTCGTCTTGCCGCTGCCGCTCTCGCCGGCAATTGTCGTAATCGTGGCCGGGCGGTCGTCGATCGTCAAACTAAAGTCCTGCAACGCAACCGTGGTCGACTTGGCCTTGAAAAAGCCTCCACCATAGACCTTGGTGGCATTGCGTATTTCCAGTAACGGCTCAGGCATTATGCGTACTCACTTCCCTGTCAGGCTGTCAGGCTATTGGCCCCACCTACGGATTGGAGCGGGTTATTCGTAGAGATGGCAGGCCACCTGGTGATCAAAGCGGCGTTCCTTTAGCAGTGGCTTGTCCTGGCGGCAGATGTCCATCACCCTTGGGCAGCGCCCTTGGAAGATGCAGCCGGGGGGCGGGTTGCGCAGGTCGTGCGTGATGCCCTCAGTCAGCTTGAGCGGCTTGCGCTCCTTGATGGACGGGATCGACTCGATCAGCAGCTGCGTGTATGGGTGAAGCGGCTCGGAAAAAATCGTCTCGACCGGCGATACCTCGACCATATGCCCGGCGTACATGACGGCGATGCGGTCCACCAGCTGTGCCTGCAGGCCCATATCGTGACCGATCAGGATCATTGAGACGCCCATCTGCTCCTTGATGTCGAGCAGGGTCTGGCCCACCACGCGCTGCACCACCACGTCGAGCGCGCTGGTGGGCTCGTCGGCGATAATCAGCGATGGGTGCAGGGCGACGGCCATGGCGATGCAGACACGCTGCTTCATGCCGCCGCTCAACTCGTGCGGGTACATGTCATAGATGCGGCTGGGCAGTCCCACCTGCTTGAACAAGTCGAGGATGCGCTGCTTGAGCTTGGCCTTGTCCTGTCGCCCTTCATGCGTGTTGATGGCTTCGGCCACCTGTTGGTTGATGCGCATGACGGGATTGAGCGAGTTCATTGCCCCCTGCGGGATCAGCGCCAGCGTGCTCCAGCGCAGGCTGCGCAGTTCCTCGTCTTGAACTTTGGTCAGGTCGATGCCGTCCAGCATCACCTCGCCGCCGACGATGCGGCCCGGCGGCTGGACCATGCGTAAAATTGCCATGGCCGTCGTCGTCTTGCCGCAGCCCGATTCACCCACCAGGCCGAGAATTTCGCCGTCGTAAACCTGGAAGCTCACATCGTCCACGGCGCGCACATTGCCCGAGGGAGTGGCATAGTAGACCTTGAGGTTGCGCACATCGAGCACCACCTCGCGCTTGCGCCCCGTCAAGTCGGTGCCAACGTCGGTGGTAGAGAGCACATTTGTCGTATTTGGCATATTCGTCATGGCGGTCATGCGGCTGCCGCCTTCTTCTTCCCGCGCAGGCGAGGATTGGCGATCTCGTCCAACCCGATATTCATCAAGAACAATCCTGAAAACAGGATGATTAAGACGAAGATTGGGGGGCCCCACCACCACCACATGCCACGCAGGATGGCGGCGGCACGAATGGCATAGAAGATCGTCATCCCCAACGTCGGGATGCGTGTAGGCCCCAGGCCCAGCGCTTCCAATCCGGCGGCCGCCAGGATGGCGCCCGAAACATTCCCGGTATAGCTCGCCCCCAGGTAAGGGAGCATGTTCGGCATCATCTCCTTGAACATGATGTCAAACGAACTGGCCCCAGAAATGCGCGCCATGTTGACATAGCCACGTTCGCGCATACTCAGCACTTGGGCGCGAATGTAGCGTGTGGGCGCCGGCCAGGCAAACAGGGCCAAGAGCAAGGCCATACTTTCGATGCTTACAGTGCGCACATAGGCGGCGATCACGATAAGTACCGCCAGGGCAGGGATAACGATGATCGAGTCCGCAACCGTACGGATCACGGCGTCGACCCAGCCGCCCAAGTAGCCGGCAGTAAACCCGAGAATAATGCCGATCAACATGCCGATCGAGGCGGCAATCAGGCCGATCCAGAGCGAGCGCGGCGCGCCAACCAGCAGCACGGCCAACATGTCACGACCATTGCTTTCGGTCCCCATGGGGTGCTCCCAGCTTGGCGAACCGAAGCGGCTGGCCGGTGCGACAGGTGCAGCCGCTGCAGCTGATTCAGCCGGCGCGGGCGAATCTGTTGTCTGCTCTTCATCCGTCGTGGCAAACGGATTGCCACCAGTTAGCGAGATGCTCGCCTTCGGCGTCGGTGTAGCCGCGGCCGTCGCCTTGGCCGCCACGACCTCCGCCTCGGTGCGAATCTCGCCGTAGCCCGGAGCCCAAGGCGGCGGCAAGTTGAGCGGCGACGATGCAGGGTATGAAAGCGAAACCCGCCAAAACAATTGACCTACTAAACCTATCAGAACGATAGAAACCACCATGATCGTCCCGACAATGAATTTTGGATTGAGCCAGGGTGAGTCAAAACGGTTTAACCGCTTTGCTTTGGCCTTTGTCTTGCTCGGTCCGTCCACCGAGACGGCGTCAGCAGTTGCGGACATAGGTCATCCTCTCTCATACGTAATACGCGGGTCGATCAGTGGATAGATCAAGTCGAGGACGAGCACAAACGTGGCCGTTACAAAGATCAGGATAAAGACGATGCCCTGAATCAGCGTGTAATCGGACGTTACAATCCCTTGGTAGAGCAGGTAGCCCACGCCTGGATAGGCGAAGATATATTCCACCAGCAGTGAACCGCCGACGATTGCGCCCATAGTCAGCGCCAGCGCCGTCACCTGCGGCAGGATCGAGTTGCGCACGCCGTACAGCCAGAACACGCGGTGTGGTTTCAACCCCTTGGCCTCGGCCAGAATCATATAGTCCTCGCCCGCCGTCGTGATCATCATGCCGCGCATGCCGATGGCCCACAGACCCATCGACGTAATCACAATTGCCATCGCCGGCAGGATCGCATGGTAGGCGACGCTGCCCATAAACGCGAGATTAAAACCCTGCGTCAACCCGCGGCCATACGCCCCGGAAGGTGGCAACCAGCGCAGCCCAAAGGCAAATAGGTAGATTAGAAGGATGCCGAGCATAAAGAACGGAATCGATGTAAAGATAAGCGTCGTCGGCAGCAAGGTTTTGAGCAGACCGGGCGTCCTGTCCCAGGCCATCAGCGCACCGATGGTGTTCCCGATCACAAAAGATAGCAGGGCCGCTACTGACAACAGGCCGATCGTCCAGGGCAATGCGTTGAAGACCATATCGTCGACTCGGCTGGGGAAGGAGGCCAGTGAATAGCCCAAGTCAAAGCGCAGGGAATTGAACAAGAAATTGAAATATTGTACATAGATCGGCTGGTCCAGGCCAAAGCGCACACGCCAGGCATTGATAATCTCGGCACTGTTTTCGACAAAGCCGGATTGCGCCGACATGCGGCTAACCATCGCTGCGACGGGGTCGCCGGGAGCCAGGCGCGGAATCATAAAAATGAGTGTCGTACCGATCAGGATCGTGAGCAGCCACATCCCAAGACGGCGCAAAACGTAACCCCAGGTTATTCCGCCCATAATGTTTCCAGGTGTGAAGAAGACTTTACCAGGGAAATGGCCCTGCACCGGTACCAATTGCACCCGGTGCAGGGTTATTACTACCAATAGCCTACTTATGCAGAGTCTATTGAGCGCCGGTCGCGGTCAAATTCTGCAGAATGTAGTGGAACGATTGCCACCAGGTCGGCGGGTGGATGTAATCGTTGTCCGCCGTCGGCCAGTTGGTCCAGTACGTGGTATCAAACGGGATGATCTTCTTGGCCTGCGTGATCGGAATCACGGGCAGTTCTTCCATGTAGATCTCGTACGCCTGGAGGAACAGCTCGTCGATCTTGGGATCTCCCAGGGGCAGCGTGCCAATCTCGTCGACGATCTTGCTGTACTCTTCAGCTTTGGGGCCGGACCAGCGCATATAGTTGCCGCTGGCGCGCTCACCCTCCGGCACCAGCCAGCTGACGTTCGCAATGTTCATGGATCCCCAAGGCTCATTGACCGAGAAGCACATTTCCCAGTTCATCTGGGAGTCGAACGTGCCCAGACGCCGGTTTTCCTCCCAGGTCGCGCCGGCTTCATTGCGGGTCGTGGCATTGATGCCAGCGGCCTGGAACTGCTCAACGAGCACGGCAGCGATGCGCTGCTTCTCGATAAAGGCCTCGTGCGTAGTGATGTCGAGTGCCAGCTCCTTCCCGTCCTTCTCGTAGTAGCCGTTGGCGTTCTTCGTCCAGCCCTTGGCCTCAAAGGTGGCCATAGCCTTCTCCGGGTCGACTTCCCACAGCGGGTACTTCTCGTACAGGCCGGCATCTTCGGCCAGCGCGACGAAGCGGTCCAGCGGCGGGTAGGCCGGGAAGAAGCTCTTGGACGGCAGCGTCGTGCCTTCGTAGGCGATGTCGACGATCTGCTGGCGATCAATGATCTGATTGAGCGCCCAGCGCATCTCCGGGTCATTCCATGGCTCGTGCAGCAGGTTTAGCATAAAAGTGCGCGAGCACGGATCAGGTACCCACGCCTTCGGCATATCGGTGAACCAGGTAACGACGTTGGGATTCGCCGCCTGCAGCGCCTGCAGTGCGCCCAGCGTGATGTCCATCAGGCTGTCCAGCTGGCCATCGGCCATGAGGGCGGCACGCGTTTCCTCGGGGCCGGCCCATGTCCAGATGATCGTCTCGGGCTCGGGCAGCTTGAAAACACCAGTCTTGGCACCCCACCAATTGTCGTCTCGCGTCCAGGTGACTTCGGTCGGGGATACGCCTGCCAGCTTATACGGGCCGGTGCAGACCGGATAACCCTTAGCCGGGTCGTAAAACTTGAACGTCAGCGGATCCTGGTCCTTCCATATGTGCTCCGGGACCATTTTCGGACTGCCCCCAATGCGCACCGAGAAGTAGTCGAGTTGGAACCGCGGGTTTGGATTGGTCAGGTTGAACTGGACGGTCAGGTCGTCAACCTTCTCGACACTTGCGATCCAGTTCTTGAAGGAGGCCGAGTCGTTCAGTTCGGGCGCGTTGTCGAGCAACATCTGGATCGTAAAGACGACGTCGTCGGCATTAAAGGCCTCGCCATCTTGCCAGGTCACGCCGTCGCGCAGCTTCAACGTCCACACATCGTTGGCCTCGTTGGGGGTGAAGCTCTCGGCCAGCCATGGCATAATCTCACCGGTCTGGTAGTTGAGGATGAACAGCGGTTCCTCGCATACCTGCTGGTAACCCTGGTCTTGGCGGTTGCCGGGCACGAACGGATTCCACAGCTCGGGATCCTGTATGCGGCCGCCGTCAATGTCCATGATCAGCGTCTTGGCACGATCGGATGTGGCAGCAGGGGCAGCTTCCTCGGCGGCGGCCTCGGTGGCTGTGGCCTCGGCAGCAGCAGCTTCCGTGGCCGTCGCTTCGGCAGCCGGGGCAGCTGGGGCAGCTGGGGCTGGCGCAGGCGCGGCGCACGCGGTCAAAATCATGGACGCTACCATGAGAATGCTCAGGAGCGTCCAGACACGCTTGTGCAACTTCATAAACACATGCCTCCTCTTAACGTTTTCTCAAAAGTGGATTGAACATGCGGCTGGGGAACAATGCACTGCAAGCGTGTTTTGCGAGCTTCACCTCCTGTTCTCAGCGCGGAGCCGGACAGCGTGGATGCGTGTAATTTTCCAGTCGGATAGGGGTCTGGGAAGCCCAACTACTATACAGTCTGCTGTGCAGCCTGTCAAACAGTCCAAGCGGATCGCCCCTCTGCCACCTGTTCTACATGCACGAGCGCATGCGGCGGCCAAGGCGCGCGCAAACTTGTACACTCATCTCCCCGCAGAGACTGTGCAACAAGACTTTCGCGCAGATCCGACATTGGCGTCGATCTCACCAGAGGGCCCCGACACCTGACCTTGAACAATACGCAATTAGGGAAACAGACAGAGGTCTTTGTGCAAGACATGACTACTGTATAGCACTTTGGCGGATATGTCAATAGCTCAAAAGCTCGTATCCTAAATGGTATATCAGGTTGTGCGACCACGCACCAGCTTGTGGTTTGTGACGACGTGCAGCGGTACGTCGCGGCCTTCTACTTGTGCCAACAGCATTGCCACGGCCTCGCACCCCATACCTTCCTCGTCTTGCTCAATATAGGTAATGATCGCACTGTCCACCGGCGAGTGCGGCGCATCAAAGCAGGCGATGGCGCAGTCGGCCGGAACATAGCGATCAAGGTCAGTGAGCACGCGCTGCACCAAGAGTGCCAGCGGCTGCTCACACGCAATATATGCCGTCACCTGCGGGTGACTAAGTACGTAGGCTCGAATCACTTCGGCGTCACGCTCGACATTCTGCGTCGCCGGCGTCATAGCGCCGGGCAACGTGCAGTAGGCATGGATGATATCTTCCTCTGCGTTGAAGTGCAGGCTGTGCTCGGCGATGGCAGCCATGACCCCTAGAATACGGTCCTGGATTGACGAGGTGCCCTCCGGGGGTGGCGTCACAAAAGCAACATGCCGGTGGCCGAGGCCGATCAGATGATTGGCCAGATCCTCGGCCGCCTTGCGGTTGTCGGTGCACACACTGCATACGGGAATCCCGCTCAGGTAGCGATCCACCAGTACAAGCGGGAAATGGTCGAGTACGAGACGCAGCAGCCGCTCGTTATAAAATTCGCCATAGACGGGAAAGATGATCAGCCCGGTGACGCCAAGCGCCAGGCAGTCGTCGATCGCCTCCTCCTCCAGTTCACGCCTGCCTTCGGTGCGGCACAGGATGGTGCGCAGGCGCCGCTTGCGCAATTGGCGCTCGATCGTGCGTACGAGGTGCGCGCCATAGGTGTCGGATGTGTCGGGAACGAGCAGCCCCACGAGCGGCCGCTGCGCTCCTGACGGCGGAAAAACAGGCATGCCTGCAGCCCCAGACTTGGCCACTGGCACCGTCGCGACAAAAGATCCCCGGCCGCGCGCCCGCTGGATCAGGCCATCCTGCGCCAACTTCTCCAAGGCCCGCTTGGAGGTAATCCGGCTGACGCTAAACTGCTCTGCCAGTGCCTTCTCAGAAGGCACGCGCGCACCAGGCGCAAGATGCCCCGCGTTGATCTCGCCAAATACAAAGCGATAAAGCTGCTCGTATAGCGGAACCTTCATGGTCTCCTCGAGCACATATCTACGGTTGCCAGGTGGGAAAGATGATATGGATAATATATCATTTGTCGCCTGGCTGCAAGAGCCTATGTGCGAGTTGCCGCGGCGGGCCCAGCCAATCGACACGCCCATGCAGGCACGTGGGCGTGGTGTGCCTGGGGGCGCCGGGTCCGCACGCGGCGTGCGGACTGGACGCGAAGGGCAGAGCTTCCCAATCGTCCAGTGAGCACGCCTACGTGCGGGTTTAACGGAGAAGGCAAGCTTAGGTAAAGCGCACAGTCTTGATTTGTTTCGCTGCCAGAGCAACTGTCGCTTCGTTCCCTGTCAGTTTGCGAGCCGGCTCAGACGAGTTGCTTTCGAAATCAACCAACTGCATGCTGTCGACATCCACGCCGGCGCCAAAGCGCACATGCGCCTCGCCTGCTGCCGTTGTCGGGTTAAACATCCGCACTTCCAATGCCTTGTCGACCCAGCGGGCGCTCGTGACGACGGCGCTGCCGTCAACCTGCAGCAGACCGGCAGTCGCAGGCAGCACACTTGGCTGACGATGCAGCGGCAGGTCCCCAGGGCGAAGCTGGACATTGCGCAACCCGGCCGCCAGCTGTTGCCCTAGCCGGCACAGCCGCACGTTGTCGGGGGCGCCGTCCAGCGGCGCCAGCCAGTAGCGGAAAGTCAGGTCACCCAGCAGTTGGCCATTGGGCTCACCATTGGTAAAAACCGTGTGGCGGGTACCGCGCATGAGTGTTAGCGCCAGTGGGCGCTCCGGTTGGTCGCGCACGGCGCTCTCCATCAAGCCCGTACTCAACACCGCCAGGCCGCGCTTGCCGTCGAACACGGCGGTCCAGCTCATCTGCGGCTTGGTCTCGACCTCAAGCTCGCGGTAGCGATGGTTGTCGGCCTGCAGCGCTATCGGTCGCTCCACGACGTCGAACGGGGTATCCGAAAGATATGTGTCTGCAGTTGCACCACTCGGAAACAGCACGCGCAAGCGGTGATCCAGCCCCACATTGTGCACTGTGGTCTCGACCTCGATGCGATCCGCCCCCGCGCGCATGGATATCAAGCTGTCGAGCACCAGCGTGGCGAGTTCATCAGAACGGCTCATCCGGTCGTCGAAGTGAAATTCCGCCGGTATGGCCATGGTCGTCCGGACGCGGAAGGTGGCGACCTGCGGACCGTTATGCACGAGCGCGACCGCCGCAGAAGCGGCCGTCGAGACATAAACCTGGTCGTTGACGGCCGGCCCGTGAAACCAGCCGTCGCCGATGTCGGCGCAATCTTCGAAGGTCAGCAAACGGCGATACGTTTCGCCGTTGCGTTTGTCGAGCAGCGTCAGCGTGCCATTGGCCTCGATCGTAACACGCAGATACTCGTTCTCCATGGCATTTTCCGCCGTGGCCAGGGGGGGCACGGACGGATGCCGCGTCGCCTGGCCGCTGCGTTCGGCGCGCACGACGAGGGTGCTGTACCCCTGCGCCGGCAGTACAAGCGGCACGCTCACCGAGACGGCATGGCTAGGGTACTCTTCCGGGAACTTGACCTCGTAAATCCGCACGTTGCGCCGGTTGGTGACCTGCTTGAGGCGCTGGTAGGGCAGCTCATTTCCGGCAGCATCAAAGATACGGAAGGCAGGCTTTGGTTCGTAGCCAAAGAACTCGTTAAACTGCGGCCAGTTGACAGGGATCTGGAGGGTCAATTCGACCGGTTCATCCAGGGGCTGGGTCAATGGATTGAAGACCACCACCCGCAGTTCGTCGTCGCTGACGTCGCCCTCGACGCTGGCGGCAATCTGGCGCGTTGCCTCGCGCGTGAGCCGATCGCTGATCTGCCGCGACTGGCTGAAGCGATATTTCATATCCTCGTGCACGACGTCGATGCTGCAGCCGCAGATCGAGTCGTGGGGATGGTTTTGCAGCAGCCACTTCCATGCCACGTCCAAGAAGCCCTGTGGCGGCTCGGCGCCCAGTGCCAGGTGTGCCCAGGCGCTGAACGGCTCTGCCCACTGGCAAAGCAGTGTCTCGCATTCGGCATTCGCCTGCTTGATCCAGACGCGGCTGGACAGCACGCCTGGAATCACCCACTGCTGATCGTCGTATTCCGTGCCGGGCTCGCGCAGCTCGCCTTCCACGATCGTCTGGATGCGTTCGGCCTGTGGCAGCACCTCCGCCAGGTAGGCGTCCAGGCTTGTGTGCACTACTTCAAAATCGTCATTGGCGCTGTCCGCATACTGCACCAGGCCACTGTAGGTCGCCTGGTCCCACTCTTCATGGTCGCCGCCGTCAAAGAGCAGGATCGGGTCTACCTCGGAGTGTTCGGCTTCGTAGCGCAGGTACTGGTCAAGGTCGGTGTTGACCGTCGCCGGCGTCACCTGCAGCTGGGGCTCGCGCGCGTGCCGCACCTGGAACGTATAGTCGCAGTAGCCGCCGCCCGGGAAGCGGTAGGCGACCAGCTCTGTGCCGTCGGCCCCGCGCCAGCGCACGTGGCGTGACTGCAGGTGGTTGAGGCCGCGCCAGATCAAGCCGGCGTGAATGCCAAAACCGGCGAAGATCTGGGGAATCTGGCTGTTATGTCCAAACAGGTCGCAGACGAAGCCCGCGTTGGAGGGAGTGGCGCCAAAGTCGCGTGCGATTTGGCGGCCCAGGCGGATATTGCGAATCAACGACTCGCCTGACACGAGGAATTCGTCCGGCAGCACATACCAGGGGCCGATGACGAGTTTGCCTTCACGTGCCAGCCGCTGCAGTTGCTCGCGCCGTTCGGGGCGGATTTCCAAGTAATCCTCGAGGATGATGGCCTGGCCGTCGGTCTGAAATGGGCCGCGCAGCCGGCCATCCTCCAGCCCGGCGATCACGCGGTCAAGCAGCCGCACCAGCTGGTAACGGAAGTTCTGGAAGGATTGGTACCACTCGCGATCCCAGTGCGTGCTGAGGACGTAATGGGCGCGCAGTTTCGTCGCGGAATTATTGTTTATGGAATTGGTCACGATGTTTTTCCCTCGTGGTTGCTTACCCCTTGATGCCGGTAAGCGCGATACCTTGGACAAATGTTTTCTGTAGAAAGAAAAACAGCAGGATGATAGGCAGCGTGATCAGCACTGACGCCGCCATTAGCAGCGCCCATTCGGCGCCATACTGAGAGCGATATTGATAGATGCCGAGGGAGAGTGTGTAGAGGTTTTGGTCGTTCAGGTAGATCAGCGGGCCCAAATAGTCACGCCAGCGGGCGATGAATTCAAAGATAGCTACTGTCGCCAATGCCGCCTTGGCTAAGGGCATGATAATAAACCAATAGATGCGCAGTTCACTGGCCCCGTCGATGCGTGCTGCCTCCGATAGTTCCATGGGGATGCTCATAAAGAACTGGCGCAGGAGGAAAATATACAGCGCACCGCCGAAAAATTGCGGAACAATCAGCGGGCGGAAGTCGCCTATCCAACCCAAGTTCTTGTATACCAGGAACAGGGGAATCAGTGTTACCTGGAAAGGCAGCATGAGGGTGGCGACGGTAACGATGAAAAGAATGTTGCGCCCCGGCCAGGGGATGCGCGCCAGGCTGTACGCAACTAGCGAGCAAGAAATCACGGCGCCGAGCGTCGATGCGACGGCGATGATCAGCGTATTCCGCAAATAAAGAAAGAAGTCAATGTAGGTTACCGCCGTCGGATAGTTTTCCCAATGGGCGGGAATAGGCCACAGGATCGGTGGATATACATACAACTGTTGGTCAGACTTCAGCGACGTGGATAACATCCACAGAAACGGCAGCAGGAAAATGAAGGCGGCTGGGATTAGAGCAGCATGTTTTAAAACGCTGCTCAGCGTTTTCCTAAGCTTCTTCTTTGTGGCACGCGTTTGATTCGTGGCGTTGTGCTGTGCCAGCACCTGTCCGATCTCATCACTCATAACTGGTCATGGCCTCTTTATTTCGACTCGCTCCTAGGATTGATCGCCGCTGGCATAAAACACCCACCTGCGCGACGTGCGGAACAGCACCAGCGTCACGGTGAGTGTCGTCATAAAGAGCAGCCAGGCGAGCGCAGAGGCATAGCCCATGGCAAAATACTGGAATGCCTGCTTATAGAGATAGATGGAATAAAACAACGTGGTGTTGGCTGGGAAGCCTGTGCCGCCCGTCATGATGTAGGGAATGGCAAAAAACTGCAGTGCCCCGATCACGGAAGTGATCAGGTGAAAGAAGATCACCGGGGTGATGATAGGAATAGTGATATTCCACATGCGCAGAAAAAAGCCGGCTCCGTCCACATCAGCGGCATCGTAGAGGTCTTGCGGCACATCTTGCAGACCGGCAAGATACAGTACGACTTGCTGGCCAATAATCCAAAGCGCCAGCAGGACCAGCGTCTGCCGCGCCATCTCGGGGCAGGTTAACCAGCACAAGCCGTAAATACCGAACCACTCAAACGGCACGTTGATTAACCCAGAGCCAGGCGTGAACAGGTAAATCCAGACAAACGCCAGCGCCACCTCGGGCACCAGTGTCGGCAAGAAGTAGATGGTGCGATAGATGACCTGTCCCTTTACCTTGGAGTTCAACATCATGGCCAGCGTAAACGCAAAAATAATCGCCAGTGGGATGGATACGATGGCGAAGTAAAGGGTGTTATACGCCGCAGCCCAGAAGTTGGGATCTTCGGTGAACAACTTGATATAGTTTTGCAGGCCAACCCAGGTAGGATCCTGCACGGCATTAAACGATGTAAAGCTGTAATAGGCTGATGCGAGCGTCGGGTAAATCCAGAACACCGTGAGCCCAAACAGCCAAGGCGAAGCAAACAAGAGACCGTTGATCGTATTGCGCGTGCGCTGGGACAATCGCCGCTTGCGCTGATATGCGGGTGCTGCCAGAGTACTAGCCATACCGTTCCCTTCAGTCACAATGAGGCAGAGCAAAGTAGAGTAGGATGACTGTACGCCTGTCCTCCTACTCTGCTGCGACAATGGTCCAGGGCTGTCAGTCGAGTGACTCGGCGCCACATGGGCACCGAGTCACTCCCACCAGCGATTCCTAGGAGAAGAAGCCCATCTCCTCCAATTCCTTGTTGATCACGTCGTCGATGTTCTTCAGCGCCTCCTCGGGCGTCTTGGTGCCGTGCGGGATTTCATCGCGGAAGGCCGTGACCTGCATATCCCACAGCTTGGAGCCATTGGGCACCGGCGGCCGCGTATGCGACACGGGCAGCAGGTCCATAAACAACGCGTGCTGCGGGTCCTCGCGGAAGTAGGGATCCTCGGCCACGGACTTGAGCGTCGGGATGTGGTAGGTGTCCTTGTTATACTTGGTCTGACCTTCCGGCCCACAGATATAGGCGAGGGCGTCGAAGGCGGAGTCCACGTCCTTGTAACCCTTGGGCACGGCCCAGCTCCAGCCGCCGGCCCAGCTTGCAAACGGCGCCGGGCCGTCTGGGCCGGGGAACTCGACGACACCGTAGTTAGTGTCGGGCTTGAACTGCTTGACCTGGGAAACCATCCAGTCGCCGCTGCAGGTCGAGGCCAGCTGGCCCGTGAGGAACCAGTTGTTCGGGCCATTGCAGGCGCTACCGGCGCAGGCCGCAAGTAGGGCGTCGAGATCCTTGACGCCGATCTCGTCCACCCACTGCTTCATGTACTCCATGGCGGCGATGTTATTGGGGTGGCTGAAGGTGATCCGCTTGGTCTCCGGATCCTGGAACTCGCCCTTAAAGGCAAAGCCCCACGTGTAGAGCCAGGCCTGGTCGTACAGCGGGTGGAAGCCGAAGCGCGTGAGGTTGCCGCCCGGGCCGCGCACGGACATGGCCTCGGTCGCTGCCTTCAGCTCGTCCAGTGTCTGCGGCGGCTTCTCGGGGTCAAGCCCAACCTCGGTCATGATGTCCTTGTTGTACCAGTAGGCGCGGGTGTCGGTGTCAAAAGGCAGGGCGTACAGCCCGTCCTTGTAGCTGGCCTCCTGCCAGGCGAAGTCGAAGTACTGGTCTGCGGTGACACCCGCCGCTTTGGCGTTCTCGGCAACGTTCGTAAAGAAGCCCTGGTGCGCAAACTGCGGCACCGTAAAGCGGTCGGCGTTGTGCAGGGCGGGCGGGTTGCCGCCGGCGACTGCGGTCAGCAGCTTCTCGTCCGACTGGCTGCCCTGAGTCACGGCAATATAGACAAACTCTAGTTGGGCGCCGATCTTGTTGCTCTTATTGTAGTTCTCGATGATGCCCTTGAGGGAGTCCGCCGCCACATCCGTCATCTGCGACCAGGCTTCCATGGTCTTAGCGCCCGCAGCCGGCGCAGCTGCCTCCCCGCCTGTCGTCGCGGCAGGGGGCGCCGCCGTGCACGCCGCCAGAACGGCAGCTCCTGCCGTCATGCCCGAGATCTGCAGAAATCGGCGCCGCGAGACTTGCATGTTGATGTCCATCCTACGCTCCTTTATTGAATTGTTAGCGTGGGTTCTGGCGATACTGCCGCGAGGTTTAAGTAGGTTCCTAAGCTATCCGGACCAATCACATCGGCAAACCCGCTCCACCTTGAGGCGCTGCCAGAACAATCCGAAACTATATTTAGAACAGCGAGCGGCATGGAAACACCGCGCTTTTCTACCAAGCTGCAAAGACGATATAGTTGGGGGAATGCGTACCACCATCATACTGCGATTCAAAAGCACTGTCAACGATTACAGAGACGTGCAAACGAGTACTGCTGCGTGCGTCACACCATCGCTCATCCCCGTGTCTTGCATCTTTTCGCACTCCTCGCTATAACAAGAGTCAGCCAAACCGAGCCATTGGCCATTGATTATCAAACCTACCACTTTTAAGAACTGTGAATCAAACTATGACTATTACTCAACTCGCTCTCGTGGGCTGTGCGCACATCCACACGCCGGGCTTTGTCAAGCGCATCAAGGCGCGTCAAGATGTAGCCGTCAAGTATGTTTGGGACCACCAACCTGAGCGCGCTGCACGCTGGGCTGCAGAACTCGATGCGCAGGTGGCGCCTGACCTGGCCGGCATTTTGGCCGATGCCAGCATCCCTGCCGTGATTGTCTGCTCGGAGACCAACCGCCACGAGCAGCTCGTGCTGGCGGCGGCGGAAGCCAAAAAGCATCTGTTTGTCGAGAAACCGCTTGGCTTTGCCGCCGCCGACGCCTGGCGCATGGCGCGTGCGATCGAAGCGGCCGGCGTGCTCTTCCAGACCGGCTACTTTATGCGCGGCAACCCGGCCCATCTGTTCCTGCGCCGACAGATCGAGGCCGGCGCCTTTGGCAAGATCACGCGCATCCGCCACTCCAACTGCCATTCCGGCTCGATCGGCCGCTGGTTTGATACCGACTGGCGCTGGATGACCGACATGGACCAGGCTGGGGTGGGCGCCTTTGGCGACTTAGGCACGCACTCACTCGACATCTTGATGTGGTTGATGGGTGACGTCGCACGCGTGACCGCGGCCATGGATGTGGCGCTGGGCAACTATGGCGCCACAGACGAATTCGGCGAAGGGCTGCTGGTCTTTGCCAACGGCGTCGTCGGCACACTGGCCGCCGGCTGGGTGGACGTAGCTGACCCGATCACGGTCCTGATTTCCGGCACCGAAGGTCATGCCTATGTGCGCAGCGGGCAAGTCTACTTCAAGAGCGCGCACGTCGAAGGCGCCGACGGCGAGCAGCCCTGGTCCGATCTGCCCGAGTCCTGGCCGCACGCCTTCGAGCTGTTCCTCGACGCCGTCAACGGCAAGGAGCACCAACCGCTGGTCACCGCCGCCGAAGCCGCCGCCCGCAGCAGCGCCATGGAAGCCATGTACAAGGGCGCCGCCGCCCAGAGCTGGGTCACACCCTACCGGCCATAGGGAACACATCACCGTAGGGGCACAAGGTCCGGCGGGAACAACGATCGTCGACAGCAAGGCTTTCCCCGCCGGACCTTGTGCCCCGGCCCCGCCCGGTTTGCCACCAGTTGACAGGGCCATACCCCCATGATAGGCTAAGGCCCGTGAAACCGGTTTCCGGAGTGACTTCAGGAACGAAAACATGGCACGTGCGACAATTGCCGAGGTAGCCAAAAGGGCTGGCGTGTCGAAGGCCACGGTCAGCCGGGTGCTGAGTGGCAACTATGCCTACCTGCGCCCCGAGACCCGCCAACGGGTGGAAGCGGCCATTGAAGCCCTTGCCTACCGTCCCAGCAGCGTCGCACGCAGCCTTACTTCCAAGCGCACGCTGACCGCGGGGGTCATGATTGCGGACATCGGCAACCCCTTCTATCCCGACGTACTGCGCGGCATCGAAGATGCCGCCCTCAACAAGGGCTACAATGTCTTCCTCTGCAATACCAACTATGACCTCGCACGCGGCATGGACTACGTCCACTCGCTGGTCGACAAGCGCGTAGATGGCGTGCTGATCATGACCAGCGCATTCTCCGATGCCTGGCTTGAAGAGCTTGACGCCAGCCGCGTGCCGGTCGTCATCCTGGACTGGGAAGTGCAGACGCGCGGCGGCAGCGTCAGCGCGATTGGCGTGGATTTCCGGCGCGGCATCCAGGCTGCAGTCGAGCATTTGATTGGCCTTGGCCATCGCCGCTTTGCGCACATCAGCGGGCCTCCCCACCTGCCGACCAGCAGTTACCGCCGCGAGGCCTTCCAGCAGGCGCTGGCGGCGTATGACGTGGCGGCAGAGCATGTCGCCGTAATCGAGGGCAACCTGCGCATAGATGGCGGCCGCCGTGCCCTGGACCCGCTGCTGGCCCTGCCGCAGCCTCCCACTGCCGTCTTTGCCGCCAACGATCTGACGGCCATCGGTATCCTGCAGGAAGCACGCGCCAACGGCATCCAGGTGCCCGAAGATCTTTCCGTGGTGGGGTTGGACGACATCTGGCTGGCAGCCCAGTCGGACCCACCGCTGACCACCGTGGCCTTGCCGCGCTACGAGATCGGGATGCTGGCGATGCGCCTGCTCTTCGACCTGCTCGACCAGCCCGGCGACCACTACATCGAGGGCGTCCACACCCGCGTGCGCACAAGCCTCGTCGTGCGCCAATCCACCGGTCCGGCTCCCCGCCTGCTGCCGGCGGCGGCCACCGCCGCGCCGGAGCGCTAGCGGCCGGCCAGTCCGGCCAGCACCATCGACTCGGTGATCCGCCTTTGCAGAAACAGGAAGACGACGACTACCGGCAGCGAAGTAAAAACTGCCCCTGCCATGATGATTCCCTGTTCGCTCCAGTATTCGCCGTTAAAGATAGTCAGCCCCACGGTGAGGGTGCGCATCTCATTGCTGTTGAGCACGATCAATGTCCACACGAAGTCGTTCCACGCGCCCAAAAACGTAAAGATGCCCAGCGTCACCAAGGCCGACGTGGACAGCGGAATAATCACGTGGCGGAAAACGCCCAGCCGCGAACAGCCGTCGATGATCGCGGCATCCTCAAAGTCGCGCGGGATCGTCTGAAAGAACTGGCGCAAAAAGAAAACGCCGAAAAAGCCCGCAATCGGCGGCCAGATCAGCGCGTTGTAGGTGTCGATCCAGCCCAGCGCGCGCACGATCAGAAACGACGGAATAAACGTGATCTGTGACGGGATCAGCATGCTGGCGCCAAAGAAAAGAAACAGTACGTTGCGCCCCGGAAACTCGAAGCGGGCAAAGGCATAGGCGGCCAATGCCGCTACGGTGACCACCAGGATTGTGACGGATGACGCCACAAAGATACTGTTGATCAACCAGCGGACGATGGGCAGTGGCGGCCGGTCGGGGCGCGGCAGGAGCAGATCGCGATAATTCTCCAGGGTAACAGGGGTAGGAATAAAGGTGATCGGCCAGCGATAGATCTGCCATTCCTGCATCAACGACTGCGCGATAATCCACAGCACGGGAAACAGGACGGAAAACGCCAGCACCCCCAACACCCCGTAGGCAGCCAGTTTTGCCATCGAAAATCGCCTGGCCCTCGGTTGTCCAACCGCCATCTGTTCCTCCCGGCAACTCTGGGCATGCCTCTAGAACTCTACACGCTGGCCGAGCACACGCGTTTGGATCAATACGACGACCAACATAAAGACGCCCATCAAGGCGGCCATGGCGGCAGCGTAGCCCATGTGGTAGTAACGCCAGGCGCTCTGATAGATGTACATGATCAAGGGATAAGACGCGTAGCCGGGTCCGCCTTTGGTCAGGATGTAGGGTTGGCCAAAGACCTGCATATGGCTGATAAACTGCGTCACCAGCACCAACAGCAATGCATAGCGCAGCAGCGGCAAGGTGATAAAACGAAACAACTGCCACGAACCGGCCCCGTCCAGCTTGGCTGCCTCGTACAGGCTCTCCGGTACGGCGTAGAGCGCTGCCAGGAAGATCAGCATGGGAAAGCCGAATCCCCACCACACTGTCACCAGCGACAGCGAGGGGATGACAAGCCGGGCATCGCCGAGAAACGAGATAGCCGGAATGCCCAGTTGGGTGACATAGAAATTCAGCAGCCCATCGTTGCTGATGACGCGCCCCCAAACGATGCCGACCACAGAGATGGACAGGATGACGGGCAGGTAGAGCACCACGCGGAAAAAAGTCTGTCCCTGCAGAACGGTCTTGAGCGCCATGGCCGCTACCAACGCGACCAAGGCGTTGCCCGCCATGGTGAGCGCGGCAAAATAGAAGGAGACAAAAAAGCTCTGCCAAAACAGGCTGTCGGCAATGATTTCGACGAAGTTGTCCAGGCCGACAAACTCGCGCGTGCCTTCGAGCAGTTCCCAGCGCGCAAAACTCAAGCCTATGCCTGTCAGAAAGGGGATAAGTTGGAAAATCAGGAAGGCAAGCATGTAGGGCAGAAGGAAGGCATACGCCGTCAGTGCCTGCCGCCCGCGCATCTTGCGCCGGGTGCTGTACGTCGCAGGCGGCCTGGCAGGCAGCGAGATTTGTGTTTGCATCGGGTCCTGGCTTCCCTTCTACATCCCTATGTTCTCGGGACCGGCGAACGTTTGTGTTTGCCGGTCCCGAGAACATACATCCTGCTGCTACTTGCCCAGGGCCTTGTCGATCCGCTCCGCCGCCTGGTCCAGCGCTTCCTGCACCGGCTGGTCGCCGTTGAGGGCGGCGCTCCAGGCCGGCTCGACTGCGCCCATAATCTCGGAGAAGCGTGTCGAGGAAAATTCGGGCACGCCTTCGGCCTGGAACTGCTTGTCAAACACCGGCAGCGTCCAAACCTTGTCCGCCAGGCCCGCACGCAGTGACAGGCGCGCCGTCGGCATGCCTGCCTTTTCCGTCCAGGTGGTGGAGTTGTCAGAGAGACACTTGATGATGCGCTTGGCGGCATCCAGTTCTTCACCCTGCAGCGTCTTGGGCACGGCGAACGTGTGCGACCACATCAGCGTCGCCCCACGATCGGGGCCAAGGTGCGGATACGGCCACATGGCAATGCGCATGTCTTCCTGCTGATTCATGAAATTATACATCCAGCTGCCCATCGGCCACATGGCCAGCTTGCCGTTGGCAAAGAGCTCGCCAAAATTGGCACCGGCCGGCTTGGGTGACACGTGCTCCTTGTTGATGGCGTCGACAAAGAACTGGGTGGCAGCCACGGCGCCCTCGTTGTTGATCATCGCCTTGGGATCAGCGTCGCGGCTGATAATGTCGCTGCCCCACTGGTAGAGCGCCGGCTGCACGGTTGCGCGCGGCCAGTCCACCGCCCAGCCCCACTGCTCGACGTTGTCCGGATCGAAGCCTTCCTCGCCGGGGTGCTTGCCGTTCTTGTCGATGGTGAGCTTGCGTGCGTACTCCAGCCACTGCTCGGCATTCTGCGGCGGCTGCGCCGGGTCGATGCCCGCCTTCTCCAGCAGGTCCAGGTTGACGTAGACGCCAACGCCATAGTTATCGAATGGCACCGTCCAGGCCTTGCCGTCCATCGTCACGGCGTCAATCAGGGCCGGCGAGAAGTCGTCCTTGGGCAGCATCCCCTCGTCAAACATTTCCTGTGCAATGGGGTGCAGGAAACCGGACTTGGCATACTGCGGCATCACCGAGTGCCAGAGCACGAAGAGTTCAGGCCCGCCGCTGCCTGCGACAATAGCCGCTGCCAGTTTGTCAAAGTAGACGCCCCAGTCCATGATTTGGCGTTTGACGGTGATGTCCGGATTCTCTTCGACGCACTTGTTGAGCAGCATCGTCAGGATTTCGCCGTCGGACGCGCCAATGCCGTCCCACATATCGAGCACAATGGCACCGGTGCCCATCTCCTGGACCTGGACCGTCGGTTCGGCGGGGGCAGCAGCTTCTGACGCGGCTGTGTCGGCTGCGCCTTCTTCTATAGGCGCAGGCGATACAGCCGGCGCACACGCCCCCAGGATAAGGCTTACCAATACCAGCAGTACCAACCATCGTGCTTGCATGCGGCACGCCGGCAGTGGGCGGTTGCGCAGGGCTTGAGGTTTCATCGTCTTGCTCCTTATTGGTTTTCGTTGCAAACAGTCAAGATAAAGACAGCGTTATGAACCGTTGCGAACTCATATCGCCAAGTGAATGGCCCAGTGCCATCCACTGGTTAACGAACAGACGCGCATGCAAGCGCGGCACGCTCCGGACGCAAGAGACATCGCAGACTATGTTGTTATCGCAAATAACAAAGGGACTGGCTGGGCCAACAAAGCGCGTTGGTTTTCAGAAACCGGTTTAACCGTATCACGGATGCACTTGGGTTGTCAATAGTCTTTTTTCATGGGTGTTCATCACCGATAGAGGCATGGCGGCGCGCTGATCCGCAGCCGTCAAGACAATATGCGGGGGTGTATTGACAGAACAAGTCGCATCCTGTATGCTCTCAACCAGAAACCGGTTTCATCTTACCCACTATACAAACATATTCCCACCATGCAGCATGTTGAGGCTTTGCTGGAGGCGATGAAACATGCACTCTGACCAACGGCGGTCTTTGCTGGCACAGGAGTTTGCTACCCTCTACGGCTGCGCGCCCTCCCTTTGGACGCGCGCGCCAGGCCGCGTCGACTTGATGGGCAGCCACACTGACTACAACCTGGGCTTCGTGATGACCATGACGGTGGACCGCGACGTCTGGATCGCAGCAGCGCCACGGTCGGATGGGTGCGTGTGTATTTCCTCGCTCAATCTGCCTGGTTACAGCGAATTTTCGCTGCGCGACATTGCGCATGATCAGGCTTTGCCCTGGGCCAACTATGTGCGCGGGGTAGCAGCCGAGTTGCTGGCAGCAGGCTGTTCGCTCGGCGGCTTTGACGGCCTCATCCACAGCACGGTGCCGACGGGCAGCGGACTAAGCTCCTCGGCCGCGCTGGAACTGGCCGCCGCCACCATGTACCAACTTGTGGGGGGGTTCGCCGTTGCTCCTGTCGAACTGGCGCTGCTATGCCAGCGCGCCGAAAATCGTTTTGTCGGCGTCAATTGCGGCATACTGGACCAGTTCAGCTCCGCCCTGGGCCGGGCGCACGCGGCACTGCTGCTCGACTGCCGCGACCTGAGCACACAGGCCACCCAGTTATCGGACAAATACGTGGTTGTCATCTGCGACACCTGCGCCGAGCGCAACCTGGCAGGCACCGAGTATGCCGAACGCCGCTCGCAGTGTGAAACCGGTGTTGCGCTGCTGCAACAGGCATATCCGCATATTCGTTCTTTGCGTGACGTGACGCCGGCCGAGTTTGAAGCAGAAGACCACCGTCTACCGCGGGTCGTCGCTCGTCGCTGCCGCTTTATCCTTGAAGAGAACCAGCGCGTGCTCGACCTGGCAGCGGCGCTGCCGGTTGGCAATCCTGGCGCGCTCCAGGCGCTGTTTGCAGCCTCGTACACAGGGGCGCGTGACCTCTATGAAATCGGCGCGCCGGCATTAGAAGCGATGTATGCAGCCGCCGTACAGGCTCCCGGCGCCATCGCCGTACGCCAGGCTGGGGCCGGTTTTGGCGGCTGCATGGTTGCGATGGTCACCCCTGGCAGCGTTGAGTCCTTCACCGACAGCGTTCGCTCAGATTATCACCGCCGCACCGGCGTAGAGCCCCATTTGTTTGCCGTCACGCCGGCTCCCGGCGCCGGTGTACTCATGTTTTAGCGCGCATTTCCGCCGGCATCGTTGCACCCTTCCAGTTCACAACAAGCGAGCGAAAAGACAATGACCAGCCATGTGACCAGTAATGCGAGAGTAACCATTGATGTTGAACGCGTGATCGGCGCCATCTCACCTCTCATTTTTGGCGGCTTTGCCGAGCACATGGGCCGCTGCATTTACGGGGGCATCTACGAACCGTCCTCGCCGCACGCCGACGAGCGTGGATTCCGGCGGGATGTGCTGGCAGCCCTGCGCGAGCTGAACTTCACGACCGTGCGTTATCCTGGGGGCAACTTCGTCAGCGGCTACAACTGGCTGGACGGCGTCGGCCCCAAAGAAAAACGCCCGCGCCTGCGGGAACACGCCTGGCAGGCAATCGAGACCAATCAGTTTGGCACGGACGAATTCATGCAGTTCTGCCGCGATCTGGGTGCCGAGCCCATGCTGGGAATGAACTTTGGCACGCGCGGCGTCGAAGAGGCGATCGCGCTCTACGAATACTGCAACGCCCTGCCTGGCACACGCTGGGCCGACCTGCGCGCCGCCAACGGCCACCCCGAGCCATACGGCGTCAAGTATTGGTGCTTGGGCAACGAAATGGATGGCCCTTGGCAGATCGGCCACATGGACGCCGAAGACTATGCCAAGAAAGCGCGCGAGGCAGCCAAGATGCTCAAATGGAGCGACCCGCAGCTGCACCTGATCGCGTGTGGATCCTCCAGTTCCAAAATGAAAACCTTCCCCGAATGGGATCGCGTCGTGCTGGAAGCAACCTGGGAGCACGTAGACGCCATCTCGATGCACTACTACGCCGACAACTTCGCCGACGACCTGGGCAGCTACCTGGCCAGTTCCACGCTGTTTGAAAACTACATCGACACCATGTCCGGCCTGCTGCGCTTTGTAAAGGGCAAGCTGCGTTCCGGCCATGACGTGTCTCTGGCGTGGGACGAGTGGAATATCTGGTATCACGACCAGACGCTGCGCGGCGGCTGGGTAGAGGCCCCGCGCCTCGTGGAGGACGTTTACAATCTCGAGGATGCGCTGCTGGCTTCCTTGTGGCTCAACGTCTTTTTGCGCCGCTGTGATGTGCTCAAGATCGCCTGCCTGGCCCAGATCGTCAACGTGATCGCACCCATCCTCACCAGCAGCGACGCACTGGTCAGGCAGACGATCTTTTATCCATTCCAATTATTCCGCCGCTATGCCCGCGGGCAGTCGCTCGACCTGATCGTCAAGTCCCCGACCTATGCCGCCAAGACGTATGGCGAGACGCCGCAGTTGGACGTGTCGGCCAGTTACGACGCTGCCGACGGGCAGCAGTCGCTTTTCCTCGTCAACCGCAGCGCCGTCGAGCCTTTACTGGTGGATATCCACTGGCAGGGCCCGGCGCCGGAGAGCATCACGGCCCTCAGCCGATTGTGCGGCGCCCCCAAGGCCGCCAACACCTTTGCTGCGCCCGACGCCGTCGTGCCGCAGCAGCTGCCCGGCGTCCCCGTCCACGATGGCCGCGTCACCCTGCAACTGCCACCCCTCTCCCTCACCGTCGCCGTGGCCTGCTGACGACGCAGCACCGATTACTGGAACGCTTCCTGGAAGCGTTCCAGTAATCGGTGCTGCGTCGTCGTGCGGGCTCTCGGTGAACCGGTTAGGCCCACGGCCGGTAGCTGTGGGCGGTTTCAAACATGGCGACGATATTTTCGGGCGGGACTTCGATCATGTGATTGCAGGAGGCCATGACGTAACCGCCACCCTTGCCCAGGACGTCGATACGCTCCTTGACTTCGGCCACCAGTTCGTCCACGCTCGCCTCCATCTTCTCGATTGCGCCGTGAAATGCCAGCCGGTCGCCATAGGCTGCCTTGATGCTGCCCGCATCCATGTCTTTAGCCGAGGTCTGTACCGGGTTGAGCACGTTGACTCCCACCTCGATCAGGTCGGGCAGGATGCTGAAGACGTTGCCGTCGGTATGATGGATGACAAAGGCGTCGGGGGCCAGCTCGTGGATCATGGCGTAGAGCTTAGCCTCAGCCGGCTTGATAAAGCGACGGTACATGGCGGGCGAGATCAGCAGGTTGCGCTGTGCGCCCAGGTCGTCGGCCACTTCCACTACCGTCACGTAGGGCCCTACTTCCTGCAGAAACATCTCGTACACGCCATAGTAGACGCGCAAGACGTGCTCAATCAGCCGATCCGCCACCTCTTCGTCGCTGGCCATCAACATCATAAAATTGGCCATCCCCATCAGGTTGCAGCCGCGGTCGAGAAAGCCCGGCGACATCGGGTTACGCGCGACCAGGGCGAAGTCGGTCTCTTCATACATCCGGCGTGCGATCTCACCCGTTCCTTGGGCGCTGAACAGATCTTGGGGTTTGGGCCAGGGATAGGCCTCCATATCGTCGATGGTAGTCGCCTGTCCCAACGGGTGTTCAAGCGCGTTGACAAAGATGCCGGCTTCCTTGTAACGAATGCCCCAGGCATCGGTAAAGGAGCCGTCGGCGTGATAGGCAACCTCGTTTCTGGGCCCGCGCTTGAGAAAGATGCGCCGGAAGTCGATGTCGAAGTGATCGAGGATGCGCTCGTCATAGTAGTTGGCGCTCGTCCCCGACCGCACCGGCGGGATCGGCGCCAGGCCTAGATAGTCGCGCAGGCGCAGATAGGTGTTGTCCAGCAGCATGGTAGCGTTGCCCATCAGGTCGCACGGCACGCGGTCCGGTGTGCGGTGGCTGAGGGCGCAGATGACGCGCTCGCGATGGCTCAGTGACATAGATATTTCTCCCTGGGTTGGTTGGCGTCGTGGGATAGCTCATTCTACCACGATATTCGCTGCCCCATGTTCATGGCTAATTGTGCAAACGCAGTGCCTACGTGCGCCTTCTGGGTTCATCTGTTACCATTCGCTGCTTGAGCCTGATGAGAAGCTCTCTCGCTGTGCTCAGTTGTGCATCATCCATAACTGAATAGTAAAGGGTATTGTCATGTTGGAATTTTCACGCCTGCCAATCTGGGTCATCGGCGTGGTGATCGTGGGAGGATTTGTGGCAGCAGCCGTCGCGGGGTTGCTGATCTATCGCCGGGTGACGCATGGGCGTCTCAACTTGCCCGAGGATATGAACAATGATGTCATTTTCTTTGCTTCCGCCATCAGCGTCTTCTACAGTCTCACGGTCGGCCTGATTGCTGTTGGTGTCTGGACCAACTACGCAGAGGTGCAGAATATCGTGTCAGGCGAATCAGCTGCGCTGGCGGCCCTGTATCGCGACGTTAATGGCTTTCCGGAGCCGCAACGCAGCAAGTTGAAGGACGAATTGATCGGCTACGTGCAGTTCGTAATCGACGAGGAATGGCCGACGCAATACGTGGGTACCATCATCGACGGCGGCACACGGTTGCTCAACACCTTTGAGCAGCTCCTATACTCATTTGAGCCCCAGACTGCCGGCCAGGGGACGGTCCATGCCGAGGCTTTGCAGGAGTACAACGAGATGATCACGCTGCGGCGCCAGCGCATAGACGGCGTAGAGGGCGGCCTCCCGGGTATCATGTGGGCCATCGTTCTTATAGGGGCCGTATTGTCTATATCGGTCACCTACTTGTTAAAGATCCAGACAGGGGTGCACATAGTCCTCACAGCCTTCCTGGCCGCATTTATCGGCCTGGTGGTCTTCACCGTGTACGGTCTAGATAGGCCGCTTAGCGGTCCCTTGGCCATCACACCCGAGGACTACCGCCTTGTGCTCGAGCACCTGATGCTGCTTCGCTAATTCCCTTCGCACCACCCACTCTAGAGCAAACAATACAACGAAGGAGAATCAACATGCAGTTGGGAATGATCGGACTGGGCCGTATGGGAGCCAATATGGTGCGCCGCCTGATGCGCGGCGGCCACACTTGCGTAGTCTATGACCGCAACCCACAGGCAGTCGCCGAGCTATCAGACGAAGGCGCCGTCGGGATCAGCAACCTGGACGAGTTCGTCACCAGGTTGGACCAGCCTCGGGTGATCTGGCTCATGGTGCCTGCCGCTGTGGTGGACCTTGCCCTACGGGATTTGCTGCCACACCTGCAAGCGGGCGACATTGTCGTCGACGGCGGCAACTCATACTACGTCGACGACATGCGCCGCGCCAAGGAGTTGGCAGTTCATGGCATCAACTACGTGGATGTCGGCACGAGCGGAGGTGTCTGGGGACTCGAACGCGGCTATTGCATGATGATTGGCGGCGCCGCCGAGGTGGTGCAGCATATCACCCCCCTCCTAAAGACCTTGGCGCCCGGACGCGGCATAATCGAGCGCACGCCGGAACGCGAGACGAGGGGCGGCACGGCCGAGGAAGGCTACCTCCGTTGCGGACCTAATGGCGCCGGTCACTTCGTTAAGATGGTGCACAATGGCATTGAGTACGGTTTGATGGCAGCTTATGCCGAGGGACTCAACGTGCTCAAGTACGCCAACGTCGGCAGAGAAGCCAGCGGTACCAGTGCTGCCGGCGTTGCGAGCGCCGAAGTGACTCCACTGCGCCATCCCGAACACTACCAATTTGATTTCAATCTGGCCGACGTAGCCGAGGTGTGGCGGCGGGGCAGCGTGATTGCCTCCTGGCTGCTCGATCTGACCGCCAAAGCCTTGCAGCAGGACCCGCAGCTGACGGAGTTTTCAGGCCACGTATCAGACTCGGGGGAAGGTCGTTGGACGATTCTGGCCGGCATCGAGGAAGGCGCACCGACACCTGTACTGAGCGCCGCCCTCTACGAGCGCTTTACATCGCGCGGCGACGCCGACTTTGCCGACAAGCTGCTCTCGGCGATGCGCTTCGAGTTTGGCGGCCACCACGAACTCCCGAGCCACTAGGTGCAGCTTAGCGCTGCAAGGAGATGCGCGTGAGTGCAGTTCAGTCAGACGCCTTTGTCTTCTTTGGCGCAACGGGTGATCTCGCCCATAAAAAAATCTTCCCGACCCTGCAGGCCATGGTCCAGCATGGAACACTAAACGTGCCGGTGATTGGGGTCGCCAAATCGGGCTGGCAGATTGAGCAGCTGCGCGAGCGCGTCCGTAGCAGCCTGCAGGAGCACAGCACCTTGGACGAGGCGGCGTTTGCCAAGCTAGCGGCGTTGCTGCGTTATGTGGACGGCGACTACGCCGACCCAAAGACATTTGCCAGTTTGCGCCAGAAGCTGGGCAACGCGCACAGCCCCCTGTACTACCTGGCTATCCCGCCGGCGATGTTTGGGACTGTCATCGGCCACTTGTGTGATGCAGGCTGCGCCGAGAATGCACGTGTCGTCGTCGAGAAGCCCTTTGGCCGTAACCTGGCCTCGGCGCAAGAACTGAACACAACGCTGCACGCAATCTTCCCCGAGGAAGCAATCTTCCGGATCGACCATTTCCTCGGCAAGAGCGCGGTGCAGAACATCTTCTACTTCCGCTTTGCCAACTCGTTCCTCGAGCCGATCTGGAATCGCAATTATGTCGACAACGTGCAGATCACCATGGCAGAGGACTTCGGCGTCCAAGGGCGCGGCAAGTTCTACGACGAAACGGGCGCCATCCGCGACGTAGTGCAAAATCATCTACTGCAGGTGGTAGCCTATGTAGCAATGGAGCCGCCAGTACTAAGCTACCCCGAAGCCATGCGCGACGAGACCGTCAAGGTCTTTCGCTCGATCGAGCCGCTCGACCCGGTCAGCCTTGTGCGCGGCCAATTCAAAGGCTATTTGGACGAGGCGGGCGTCCAGCAGCACTCGCGCGTCGAGACCTACGCGGCGCTGCGCTTGCACATCGATTCTTGGCGCTGGGCCGGGGTGCCTTTCTTTGTGCGCACCGGCAAGTGCCTGCCCGTGACCACCACCGAGGTATTGGTCACACTCAAACGCCCGCCGATCTCCAGCCTTCATCCGGGGCATGGCAACAGCATCCGCTTCCGCCTCACGCCGCCGATCACCCTTGGCATTGACGCCCGTGTCAAGGCCGCCGGCGAAGAGATGAAATCCAAGGACCAGGAGTTGACTGCCCTCTACGATCCAGGCGCGGCGGAACTGGGCGACTACGAACGGCTGCTGACCGACGCCATGCAAGGTGAAGCCATGTTGTTTGCGCGCCAGGACGCTGTCGAGGTCGCATGGTCCATTGTGGAGCCGATCCTCGGCGACGTCACACCGCTCCATGAATATGTCCAGGGCACGTGGGGACCAGGCGAAGGAGACGCCCTGACGGCGGACATTGGCGGCTGGCACAAGCCTAGCAAGGCCTAGCCATCGTTCTACCCCATGTCAACGGCACAATTTGAACGAATTACCTGGCCTATGCTATAGTCACACCTACGCCAAGCGCAGGGGCCTCTAGCTCAATGGCAGAGCAACGGCCTTTTAAGCCGTGGGTTCTGGGTTCGAGTCCCAGGGGGCTCACACCATCGCACCGGCGACCGAAACCCGCAGCGGTCACCACTGGCGTAACGCTTCTGAAACTGGTTTGCACCAGGCTTTCAGGGGCGTTTTTTTATGGCACAGGCAGCCACAAACCCACAGCCTAACCAGGTTTGCACACTGGTAGAAACCTACAGCCTATTTGAACTCGACAACCGCGCGCGGCGTTTGTCACCCCCCACAATCGAACACCATGCGTTCTATTTGGGACGATTCATTACCTGGTGCGAGGCGCAGCAAGTAACACAGCTACACCAGGTTACGCCCGTCCACCTACGCGCATATTTGGTGCACCTCCAAGAACTGAATTGGGCTGATTCATCCATTCACGGCGCGGCGCGAGACATACGCCGGTTCTTTCGGTTTTGTGTTGCCGAAGGGCTGCTAGAAGTGTCACCCATGGCGCGCGTGAAGATGCCGCGCACGCCCAAAATGATACTCCCTGCATTTGCACCCGATGATGTTGACAAGCTGCTACAGGCGGCCACCTCACAGCGCGACACGGCGCTGTTGCTGTTCCTGCTCGACACACGGGCACGGGCGGCGGAGTGTGCCGCGCTCGACTTGGCAGACGTGGACGCCAAGAGAGGCATGGTGCATATCCGGCACGGCAAAGGTGACAAAGCGCGGTATGTGTTCATGGGGGCACGCACGAGTAAGGCAATCATGCGCTACACCATAGGGCGGGACCGAGTACCAGGGGCGGCGCTGTGGTTAACCGAAAGCGGCTCACGGCTCACGCTCAACGGCTTTCGGCAAATCCTCAAACGCATCGGCAAGCGGGCGGGCGTGGAGCGCTGCCACCCGCACACGTTCCGACGCACGTTTGCCCTGTGGTCATTGCGGGCGGGAATGAGCATCTACCACTTGCAGCGGCTAATGGGGCACGCAGACATCACCGTCTTGAAACAGTATTTGGACCTCGTGACGGAGGATGTGCAAGCCGCACACCAGGCGGCGGGAATTGTGGACAGACTGAGACAGTGATTGGCGCAGCACACCCAACGCTGTAATCGTCGGGCGTGCTGCTAAGGCTTGCAACAGGTGTTTTTGTCATCTTACACGGAGTCGACGAAGTTATCGATTTTGGGGGAAGTCACGGAGGCAGCGGTCACTGGAACAGGCCAGTCAGGAATCAGCATGGCTTCGAAGGCCTCGCTGGCCGCTGCGAACTGTTGCTTGACGGTGGTGTCGAACATGCGGGCGTAGTGCTGGGTCATGTTGAGGGTTCTGTGGCCGAGAAGCTTGCGCACGGAGTCGATGGGGAGACCGTGGTTGACGAGCTGGGTGGCGAAGGTGTGGCGCAGTTGGTGCGACGTGACCTTGACGCCACAGAGCCGACCCCAGCGTGCCAGCTGATCGCGCACGGCTTCATCGGCGAGCAGGCGACCATTGTTGCACCAGAGATGGTCGTTGGCGCCGGCCGGCCGCTGCATAATATAGAGGTGAAGGCTGTGCGCCAAGGAGGGAGTCATGAAGACGACGCGCGGCGCATGGCAAAGACGCCAGGTCGTGACACTGCCCCGCCGTTTGAGGGGCCATTGATTGACCATATCGTCGTGTGCTGGGTGCGGCTGCAACTGGTAGAGCGCGACATGAACAACAACGTCAAGGGTTCACACAATCGGGAATCTAGCATGTATTGGGACCGGCGTTTGACCGAGGCGCAGCGGCGATATCTGCGCGCCGTCAACCTGCTGACGAAATTGCGGCATCTTGGGCCGGCCGTGCAAGTCAATGTTGCGCATCAGCAGATTGTGCAGAACAACGCCAAGTAACAGCAGGCAGCGCGGCAACCCCATGATAGTGTGTTTTGGCGTGATAACCCCATGATTGATATCTGCCCTTGGGGGCGTGCGGAACCCTTCTTTGCTAGGTGGAAGCGCGGAGACACTACCCCCTGTTCTAGCCTGTTCCGGCGGGCAGTGTCCCCGCAAAACTTGTTTCCCCTATGGGCACCTCTGCCCGTCACATAGGCGCGCTGTTGTGTTCGCCCACACAGCGCGCCGCTTCATTTTGCCTTTCGATATGGCCGCTGGCATTTACGAAACCTGACGACCAACACGAAACAAACGAAAGCAGGCGCGCAAGTAGGGTGTTAATATGAGGCTTGCCCCCTTAAAAAAGATGCGCTTAGTTCTTGTGGACATTTTGTGGACAGCAATGCAATAGAGTACATCAGCAGAAGTGTGACGATCTGCGCACAAGACCATACGAAGGAGCCAGTGATTATGAGTACATCCACGAAGAAAACATCGGCGGACGCTTTCACGGGAACATCGGCTGTGCAGCATGCGCAACCGGATGCTGCGCTGTTACACAAGAACCACCAGACGGCAAAGGTCGGTGCGAATGCCGCCGACGCTCCAGCCCTTGACGCGATCAGCAACACGAACGTGTCGTCGATTTTTTGGAGCATGCAAAGCTTGCGTACGCACGGCTCGGCCGCGTGGAACTTCCCCATTCCGCCCGGCCGCGTGTTGTGGAACAGCCAAGTGTCCGTGACGATGACCGAACTTGACAATAACGGGACACCATTCCTCGGCGCTGCGAGTATGCAAGTTTTCAATGTTGTACCAATGCAGGACTCGATCACAGTCTGGTACAACGTGAACTGGGGTTCAGATCTTAACGTCATGTTCAACTTCATTATCGTGAACTGACTCGCCTCTGAATCGCGGAAGGTGGAATCGGCTTAAACGCAAGCCAGTTCGCCCTCGTCCGCTAGTTGGTGACAACGCTCGGCGCTCGCCCGCCGGGCGTTGTCGCGCCTGGAGTGTCCACGGTGTGCCCACGGACAGGTGGCATAGTTGGCACAAACGACCCGAAACGTTAAGGATACAACTATCCCTTTTCATGCTATAATAGATACAGATAATTTATAGTTATCAGTATCTATACTCAACGGGGCGCAACATGACCACCGAACTAGTGCCAGTGCAACAGGTGACGGCTATACAGGCAGCTGGGCAAGTAGCGAACGCGTATGCGGCTGCAAGTGCGTTTGCAGACTACACCGGGCGCAAGTCTAGCAACACGCTCGACGCACAGCGCGCCGACCTAGCGTCGTTTGCTGCTTACCTATGCGATGCCACTGGTGGCGCTGATTGTCCATCGGCGCAACAGTTGCAGGAAGAGCCGGAAACATGGCGCGGGGTGACACATGGTCTAGTGGCGGGTTTTGTGCGTTGGATGTTACGCAAGGGTTATGCAATCACGAGCTGCAATCGCAAGCTCTCGACTGTGCGCGTGTACGCCAAACTTGCGGCGCAAGCCAAGGTAATCGTCTCGACAGAGGCGACACTGATTCGCGGCGTTGCTGGTTATGGCGGCGCTGAGGGCAAGCGGCAAGACGAAAAGCGCACGAACGACGGACAAGCCACCAGGAACGGCCACAAGAAAGCGCAGCACGTGTCAATCACCTTGGAGCAAGCAAAGGCGCTGAAATTGCAGCCTGACACGCCCCAAGGGCGACGCGATGCGGTTATCATGGCGCTGTTGCTTGACCACGGATTGCGCGTTGGTGAGCTGGCGCTGCTACAGGTGACAGACTTTGACCTAAAGGCGGGCACGTTCACTTTCTACCGCCCCAAGGTTGACAAGGTGCAAACGCACCGAATGACACCCGACACACTGCGCTCTGTTGCAGCCTGGCTGCACACCGATGCAGCCGCCATAGGGGTACTGCTACGCGGCAGCCGCAAAGCAGGCAAGCAAAAGGAAGGGCGTAAAGGCCCGAAGGTGCACGGCAACGGCAAGTTAACCGATGCGGGCATGTCCGAACGTGCCATTACTGCGCGTGTTGAGGAACTAGGCGCGGCGGTAGGATTGTCCGGGCTATCGGCGCACGATTGCCGGCATTACTGGGCAACACGAGCGGCGAACATGGGCACTGATGCTTTTGCACTGCGCGACGCTGGCGGCTGGTCTAGTCTCGCGATGCCCAGCCGGTATGTTGAGAGCGCAGCAATTGCTAACGAGCGGGTCAAGCTGTGATAGCTTATTGCCTACTCAAAACTGCTTGTTTCTGATAATTTAAAATCGCGTCATTTGGCGGGAAAGAGATCATGAGAAAACGCGTCAGCTGACGACAATCCGTTACGGGGAGCAGGCAGATGAACTGCGGCCCGGAAACGGAGAAGGAGATGCTGACAGTGCACGACTACGAACGAATACGGCAAGCGTACTATGTGGAGAAGAAGAGCATCCGGCAGATAGGGCGGGAGACGGGGCACGGCTACTGGACGGTGCGCAAGGCGCTGGCGAACTCGGCGCCGCAGCCATACACGCTGCGTGCGGCCAAGGAGGCGCCCCAACTAGGGTCGTACAAGGCACAGATCGAGGCGCTGCTGGCAGAGAACGAACGGCTGCCGCGCAAACAGCGCTATACGAGCGGCAAGATCTACCGGACAATTCGGCAGGCAGGGTATCAAGGTGCCGAATCGACGGTGCGCTACTACGTGAGCCAGCGGCGCAAGGCGTTGCGGCGCCCGCCAGTCTACCTGCCCCTGGTCTACGACCCTGGCGTCGATGCACAGGTGGACTGGGGCGAGGCCACGGTTATCATGGACGGCGAGGAGGTGGTCGTCCAGCTCTTTATCATGCGGCTGTGCTATTCGCGCAAGCTCTTTGTGATGGCCTTTCCCACGCAACGCCAGGAAGCGTTTCTGTTGGGGCATGTGCTGGCCTTTGCCCATTTTGGCGGTGTGCCGCAACGCATCAGCTACGACAATCTCAAGACGGCAGTGCAGCGGATTCTGCAAGGACGCAGCCGCATCGAGCAGACCGATTTCGTGCGTTTCCGCAGCCACTACTTGTTCGAGAGTCGCTTCTGCACCCCAGCCCAGGGCCACGAAAAAGGCGGGGTGGAGAGTGCCGTCGGCTACAGCCGCCGCAACTTCCTGACGCCCTTGCCGAGGGTGGCCGACTTTGACGAGCTGAATGCGCACTTGCTGGCTGCCTGCCAGGCGGATGACCAACGCATCGTCGACCGCACCGACGCCACCATCGCCGTGCGCTGGCAGGCGGAACAACCACACTTGCGCCCGCTGCCGGCACACGCCTTTCTCTGCTGCAGCAGCCGTGAAGTCACGCTCAACGGCTACGGGCAGGTCACCTTCGAGACCAACCGCTATTCCGTGCCGGCCAAGGAGGCGCGTAAGCAGCTCACCCTGCGCGCCTATCCCTTTCGCATCGAGCTCCTGGCCGACAACCAGGTCATTGCCACGCACAAGCGCAGTTACGGTCGTCAGCAAGACATCCTGGATCCGCTCCACTATCTGGCATTGGTGGCGCAGCGGCCGGGGGCCTTTGAGCACGCCCAACCGCTGCGCGAGTGGCGCCAGAGCTGGCCGCCGGCCTATGAAACCCTGCTGGAGAGCCTGCGCCGGCAGCAGCCCAGTGAAAGCGCCGCCATTCGCAGCTTTGTCCAGATTCTGGCGTTGCACGAGCACCATTCACCTGAACTGGTGCAGGCAGCGGTTGAGCACGCCTTGCATGACAAGCTGACCACGCCGGCCGGGGTGCGTTTCTGCCTGGACCGCCTGCTTGACCCCACCCCTGCGCTCGCACCCCTGGACCTCGCCGCCCAGCCGGCGTTAGCCGAACTGGCGGCCGTCGGTCAGCAGGCGCTCTCGTCGGCACGCTACGACCAGTTTCTCGACCGGTTTCTCAGCGGAGCAAGCGCATGAACACCACCGATACCCTGGATACCGTGCGGCTTGAGGAGCAGTTGCTGCAGTTGCAACTGGCGGCGCTGCACCAACACTACCGTTCACAAGCACAAGCCGCAGCGCAAGCCAACTGGCCCTATGAAGCCTATCTGGCGGCGTTGATTCAACGTGAGGTGGATCGGCGCTGTGGCAATCGCCGCCAACGACGCATCAAGGAGGCGCACTTTCCGCTGCTCAAGGAGCTGGCCGATTTTGACTTTGCCTGTGTGCCCCAACTCAACCGCCAGCAGGTACTGGAACTGGCGCAAGGTCACTATCTGGCACAGGCCGAAACGGTGCTGCTGGTTGGGAACCCGGGCTTGGGGAAAAGCCATGTTGCGATTGGGTTGGGGCTGACGGCTTGCCGCCAGGATTGCCGGGTGCGCTTCTACACCGTCACCCACCTCATCAACGAACTGCAAGAGGCGCAAGCCGCCCATCAGTTACCTCACTTTCTGGAAAAGGCCTTGCGCCATCAGCTCATCATCCTGGACGAGTTCGGCTATGTGCCCTTCTCACCCACCGGCGCACAGTTACTCTTTCAGTTCTGCGCCGCCTTGCACGAACGCGTGTCCGTCCTCATCACCACCAACCTGCCCTTCGGTGAATGGGTGCAGGTGCTGGGTATAATTGACCCCAGAAACTGGACCACGTGCTAAAGTGGAAACGCAAGCAAGAAGAGCACGTGGAGGGAACGAGGAATGAGCAAGGAACGCAAGCAATACAGCGCTGAGTACAAGTTTCGGATTGCGCTGGAAGCCGCCAAGAACGGCAAGACGGTGAGCCAGTTAGCGAGTGAAAGCGGGGTGCATCCGACACAGATCGGCGAGTGGAAAGGGACCTTGATGAGTGAAGGTGCCAGTCTGTTTGAGCGGCGGTCGGCGGCAAAGGAGCAGGCGGCCGAGAAGATAGAAAACGAGTTGTACGAACAAATCGGGCGCCTGAAGATGGAGCTTGAGTGGCTGAAAAAAAAGGCTGCCGGCTACAGTGGCGGCCAAGTGCGCCCTGGTTGAGCCGGAGCAGCGAGAGATCAGCGTGCGACGCCAGTGCGAGCTGCTGGGTCTCAACCGGGCCAGCTACTACTACCGTCCGGCGACAGAGTCGCTGCTGAATCTGGCGTTGATGCGGTGCATTGACGAGCAGTACCTAAAGACACCCTTCTATGGCCGGCTGCGGATGACGGCACATCTGCAACGACTGGGCTATGCGGTCAACCACAAGCGGGTGCAGCGGTTTATGCGCTTACCGAGGCGGGTTTTGGTATTCAATGCGGGGCCTGCACGAAAGTCCTCACTAGTCCACCCCTAAATATCCCCCGATTATGACACGCGCCGGGTATTTCCTGCTGAAACATCTATCGATATCATGGCGATAGGTTCCTACCGCGTCTGCACTATTGTTGCACGAAGCCAAGCATGCGAGCAGCCACTCGCTTGACCAGCCACGACCAATATGGAACAAAGAGGGAAGAGATCTATGCAGCGCCATGCATTCCAGCACGCTCTTCGCACGCTGTTGCCGTTGCTCCTTGTCACCGTACTGGCCGCCTGCCGGCAGCCAACCGTCAGTGCACCTGCGCCCGCCCAGGCGGCTGAGGCACTGGGCGAAGCTATCTCCGCCGCCGAGCTGGTCGGCACCAACTGGCAGGCTGTGGCATTTGGCAGCCCGGGAGATTCACAGCCAATTGACCAGGCAACGCCGGTGACACTCAATTTTGGCGTGGATCGTTATTTCGGCACCGGTGGCTGCAACTGGTTCCTGGGAGTCTATGATGTCGCCGACGACCAGATGGAGTTGCGCGCGCCGGCCCAGACCGTGCTACAGTGTAAGACACCCGCCAACCTCATGCAGCAAGAGGCGATGTACCTGTCGGCGCTCTGGAACATCGTCGCCTACCGCCAGTTGGACGAGAAACTGCTGGCGTATGCCACCGACAACCAGCTTCTGCTCACCTTTGTTCCGGCCGCACCAGTAGCTCTCGAGGGGACAGCCTGGTCACTGAAGTTCCAGCAAGAGGACGAGCAAATGGCACCCATCATTGCCGACACCGCAATCACGGCGACGTTCGCTGCCGGCCGCATAAGCGGCAATGCCGGCTGCAACACCTACGAAGCAGCCTATACATTGGATGGCGATGCGCTCGCGATCAACGGCCTGTCGGCCACGGAAAAGGCGTGCGACGCGCCAGAAGGCGTGATGGACCGGGAACAGCTGTATCTCGCCAACCTGGCTTCGGCAACACAGCTGACCCAGAGCGGCGGGCTGCTGCAGTTGCTGAACGCCGACGACGAGACCGTGCTGGCCTTTGGGGCCCCATAGACAAAGCGGGAACACATGCAGGTTGGCTGCCCACCTGCCTTACCCCATTTTTAACCCAGAATACCAAGAGATCAGATATTGTCTGCGGCTTGTTGGTAGAATAGAATACGCACAGCCACTTACGTTACACGGCCATGCAGGCAACCGCCGTCTGTGTACGTGGGCTTCCAACTACCGTGAGCGCTTGGTCGCTCAAGAGCAATCGACAGGAGAAAAGCCAAATGATCAAACGTGGACCTGTGGACGTTATCGTCGTGGCTGGCGGTATTCCGCGCTTCGACGGCACCGTCTTCGCCGAACTGGAGCGCCTGGCAGCAGCCGGAACGATCCGGGTGCTGGACGCAATGGTGTTGGTGAAGAATCAAGAGGGAATTGCATGGCGGCTCGAACTGCGAGATCTACCCGAGGAGGACCGCGCCGCGGTGGGCTTTATCGAAAATGAGACCCGCGGTCTGTTCGATGCAGACGATGAAGCTACGCTGGCCGAAGGCATGGTGCCTGGCTCGGCTATTTTTGCCATGGCGATCGAGCATGTCTGGGCAGTCGGGCTTGTCAATGCGTTTACTGACGCCGGCGCCGAGTTGGCAATCCACACGCGCGTGCCGGCAGCCATTGTCGACGAGGCCTTCGCCTCACTTGAAAAAGCATAAAAGGTCTAAAGGAGGATAAGATGCCAGGACTAATCCGAGGGATGGCCCGCACCGCCGCCGTGGTCGGCACGGCAACCGCCACCCGCAACGCTGTGAACCGGCGCCAGGCCGACAAGAACTATGCGGCCTATGAACACGCCGCGGCCCAGTCTGCACCGCCGCCGCAACAGTACGCGCCCCCGCCGCAGCAGTATTACGAAGCGCCGGTCCAGCAGGAAGACGTGGTCACACAACTCGAGCGCCTGGGCGCCCTCAAGGCCCAGGGGCTGCTGACGGACCAAGAGTTCGCCGCCCAGAAGGCCAAGCTGCTCGGTACGTGAACCTGCAACTATAGCTTGCCGTCTTTAGTGACAGCTTGCCGAGACGCTGGCCAGTAGCTATGCCAGCGTCTCGGCGTCACTGTTCTGCCCATTCTGCTCGTAGAATGGGCGTGCCTGCGCCACGAGTTCGATATCTCATAAACGCAAACCAAGTGCTGTCAAATGCTGTGCGGCTGAGCCTCTGTTGCAAGCGCCGGCGCAGCGTCTCGCTTGTACCCCAGTCTCCCTCTTGTCAAGCCGATCAGGATTAACGCCCAACCCCAAAAGACGAGCACGTTGACCCAATCACCATTCGCAGATTGGACAGATGAGGCAGACGGGGCAGCCTGGGCCAGGTTGTTGACGAGCCCGCTCGCCGCATTGCTCGCCGCGTGGGTCAGGATGGCGAGCAATATGCTCTCACGCGTATTGTTGTAGATCCAGGTGTACATGAACGTGCCCGCAATGGCCACGAGCAGGAACGTCGTAAAGGACAGCGGGCTGAACGGCGCCAACGCTCCGGCGACAAAAAAGGCGGGGAAGTGCCACAGTCCGTGCAAGAAGGCCAGAATCGCGCTTCCGCGCACCGGCCCGTAACGCTGCTGCAGGCGCGGCAGGGCAAACCCCCGCCAGCCAGGCTCCTCGCCAAACACGCCGAGCACGGCAAACAGCAGGAAAGTGGGGAGGAACATGGTAAAGAGCAGCTGCCACTGGTCCACCAATGCGACCAGCGGCGCCGTGCCGAGCGAGATGGTGACGCTGATCAGAAACAGGATAAGAAAACCAAATATGGCCACGAAGTACCACTGGATACCGACCCGCCATATGGCATAACGGCGCATAAACGCTCTCACGCCCGGCTTGCCGCTCTCGGCTGCGGTCACGATGTAGGCCGCCAGCGTGGGCCCACAGAAGGTCGAGACCAGGACAAACAGCAGCATGGTGGCCACGTCCGGCAGCGTGTAGGGCAGCAAGCCAAGCCCATTGCCGCCCAGCAATGGCAGCAGGAGAACGAGCCATGTGCCGGCAAATGCCAGCACAAAATAGGACGCCAGGGGATGGCGCCGCAGCAGACCGCGCAGCGAGCGAGGACGCGCCGGTTGTACGGCTTCATTGAATGCAGACATGGCAAACCGCCTCAGGATTTGGATACTTGCGCCACAGAATAAGAAAGTTGAGTGCCTCCGGCAGTCGACTTGATCCAAGAGTGGCGGTCGTATAGGCGGTCGGGAAACCGTTGAGGACAGCGCTTACATTAAGGGCAAATCCGCGTCATGTCAACATTGTGAAAAATAGCACCAGCACGTGCGTAGGGGACATCGGCTGCCGGCCGCTTCGCGGCGGGCAGCTTGTGCCTCCGACAGGAAATTTCAGCCAAACCTTTGTCACGCCGGGCGAATACCCGTATCACTGCGAGTTGCATGGAGGTGTGGGCGGAGTCGGTATGGCCAGCAAGATAATCATCCACGCTTACGACCGGTAGCGAGCCCACTCGCGATCCTCGCCCGGTCCGAAGAGTACTCGCGCAACGGCCACTGCGTCGGCCAGGGGCAAACCATAGATGTCGAGATTGCTGCCGGCGCCCTCGCGCCATTCGTTATAGTGTTTCTTCGTACAGAAGAAATTCATGACCGTTCAGGTCTTGGTCGCCCAGTCCTCGTACTTGTCAAGGTCTACATGCACGGCGTAAGCGTTGGGTCGCTCGGCTACGACGTCGCCCACGCCACCGACACGGGCACGCAGAGGTTCGCCGCAGAAATGGCAGGTGGACTCGACCTGTACGGGCTGGTCGAACTCAAAGCAGCAGCCCATAGCATCGATGGCGCACATGGCGTAGAACGTGCGGCCGTCGGCCAACGCTACCTTGTGGTTCGTGGCCACGGCGGATACAGGGTAGGCTAACTGCACTCGCCCCGCTTCGTCCAGCACCACCATCTTTTTGGCCACGATGCCGGCAGCGGCGGCCACAGTCTTCTCGGTTGGCCACCCCACCGCAGCGCCTGCTGTCGCAAACGCCACGGGCGCCTGTTTATACAGCAGACAGTCCAGCAGCGCCGAGCGCAGCAGATTCTCGTCATCCGTCAGTCGTGAACGTATCGAAGCGGCAACAGGAATCACATTTGCCTCCGTAGAGCCCGGGAAAGCGAGATGATACGAAATAACGGCACGCCGCGCCTCCAGTCCACTCTTCCCCTCCCTGACGACATACCCTACACAGAGCATACGGCAGCCAGCGTGCCCGCGTTATCATTCGCCCCGTCAATCTGCTGGAATTGGCACAGGGAATTCAGACGCGCGGCATTTACGCGGAACGCAGCCGAAATGCGTTGGCAGCGGCACTGGCTTTTGGCCCGTGGGGCCAGGTCATGGATTCCTAGTAGACCCACTCTTCCAAGTAATGCTCCTCGTGCTTGGGCAGACGGGCGCAGGCTTCGCACAGCATATAGGGCGCATTCTGCCGCTCGGAACAGTCCCAACAGTACCACACTGCAACCACCTGCCTGCCTTTTGCCTGGCAGGACGCACAGTACAGCAGCTCAGGTTTGTTGGCGCCCACGACGCGCGGGTATTCATTGGGATCCGGCGATAGCGGCTCGGCAACGGTCTCGAGCTGCAGCGTGTATTCAAAGTTGTCGCCAAAGTCGTATACCCATTTGAGCACGTCGCCTTCCACCAGGTCGAGCTCGGCGATGCGCTGCTCGCTGCCTTTCCCGCGGCCAAAGGGATCCACCATCGCGAGTTCCACTTCGCGCGTGCGCTGGCGGCCGCGGCGCACCACCTTCCAGAAACCACCCATGTGGTCCCAATCGTGCTTGAACACGCCCACCAAATATCGGTTCAGATCGCCCAGGAGCAACGCTCCCGGCAGCTCAATGCGCCGCCATAAGCGTTTGCGATAGAGCGCCACTACCTTGAAGGTGTAGATGCGTTGCGCATCGGCCTCCGGCAGCGGCGGCAGCGGCGGGCGCGGCGGCACCTCCAGCTCGACAATCTCGCCATCCTCGGCCGCTTGAATGGCAAGCAGTTCCTGCCCGTCATCATCCAAAATCTCATAATCGGTGAATGACTCGTCGTCCGGTTCGAAATCAAAGAGACCATAGCGCGGCGCGTCGGCATACACGATCCCCATGAAGCTGACACGCATACGCCCGTCGGCTTGCATGACCTCGATCCACGGGTCGCCCGGATAGCCATGCGGCTCGCGCATCTGGACCAGTGCGCTGCGCACCGAGACGATGGTGTCAATGTGCTCCTGCGGGGCCATCTCCAGCATGGCATACAGAAGGTCCATCAGCTCGCGATTGCGCCGGTCAATCGCCGCCTCGTTGCGCTGCACCCGCGGCTCGTGCTCGATGCGCCAGCGCGGGGGATCATACTGCTCGACGGTGAGCAGGAGTGAGTCGCCTGCCGCGACGCGCTGCCGGCGCATAAACTCCGGCAGCTTGTGGCCCGCAACTTGAATCTCGCGCGGGCCCAGAATTGTCTCGGCTGTTTCCACGTGCGTGACCGGCCTGCCGGGAATCGCACTGCCGCCGGCGTCGACCAGTACCAAATCCGTGCGGGAGTAATGCAGCGGCCAGTACTCGCCGGCGAGATAGGCTGTGTCGCTCTCACTCCACAGCAGCTCGCGGCCGCTGACTTCCCGATCGGTGACGATGTGGCGAAAGCGAACACCGCGCATAGCAACGCTGACCGGTACGATGATCTTGCGCTCGCTGTCGCCAAATACGGTGCCCAACAAGTCGGCACGCAAACGGATGTCACCGCGCACGGCGGAACGCGCATTCTTGGCGTTCGACGGCTTGCGTTCCAGCACGCGGTCGACGATCGTCTCCAAGGGCGTCGGCTCCTGCAGTTCAGCTACCACTTGGGCAATGGCCTGATCACGTGTCAGCGGTTTGTTGGCACTCATAAGCAATCGCTCTCATCCTCATGTCCACCAACTGCAATATACCCATGAAATATCTGCCGCGTGCAATAGTGGCAGTGTATCGCGCCGTGGTGACGCGCCCCAAATTTGGCTTGGATCGCCGTAACATTGATGAACTGCTGGACGAGTGTACTGGGACTGGCCTCGCTGTTGTTGCTCCATACCTAGCCCAGGATTTGTTCTATCCTACCGACGCCGTGTTTGTAGTGGTCGCATCCGCCGTCCTATGCGCCATGCAGTTGATCACGCTTCCATTTGGGTCGCGCACAAAGAAGCGCCGCACACCCCAGGGTTCGTCGGTCAGAGGATAGACGATCGGCAATTCTCGGCGCATGGCCTCGGCGTACAGCGCATCCAGGTCGTCCACCTCGACCGTGACATGCGGCATCACAGGTGCAGTCGCGTCCTGGGCGATGGTGCTAAGCTGTGCAGTCGGATTGGACGCGGAGACAAAGGTAGCGATCCATCCCATGTCCATCTGCACGTCGAGGCCGAGAAAGCCGGCATAGAAGGTGCGGCTCGCCTCGCTGCTGTTCATGCTAAGATTGGGTACAATCCTGATCACGCGCATAGATCCCTCCTGTCGCTCATACTAATGGAATCGTCTGCTGCCGCAAGTCGTGCCACAAATTGCTCGTGCATGTCACTCCCCTTCGCGCTCGGTGATGCTATATAATGGCCCTACATCATGGCCGGGAAATGGAGCCATCAATTATATAAGCAATCAGCGTCGCTTTCAATGGAGAATCGATCATGTCGTCGACCAGCACAAACCCTATCGTCGGCCGTTGGAATCTTACACTCGATACGCCCGGCGCACCGCAGCCTGGATGGCTGGAAGTCCACCAGTCCGGCCACCGCACGCTTGTCGGCCGCTTTGTGGGCACCCACGGCAGCGCCCGGCCCATCAGCCTGGTCACTGTCCAAGGCGACGAGTTCTCGTTTGCCATTCCGCCGCAGTGGGAACGGGGTGACCAGGACCTGGCGGTGGCGGGGTGGGTCAAGGGCGGTGGTCTCGCCGGCAGCATTCGTTTTCCCGATGGCACTACGTGCAACTGTACCGGAGTGCCTGCGCCCTTGTTGCGCCACGCCGAGCCGGGAGCTTGGAGCGAATCGATTGCACTCTTCGACGGCGCCGGCCTGCAGGGCTGGCAAGTCATCCAGGGCGAACACACGTGGAGTGTAGTCGACGGCATCCTGACCAACCCGCGCAAGGGCGGCAACCTGGTGACCGAGCAGCGCTTTGGCGACTTCAAGCTGCACCTCGAGTTTCGCTACCCGCCCAACGGCAACAGCGGCGTTTATCTGCGCGGGCGCTATGAGGTGCAGATTGTCGACAGCCCGCAGACGGAGCCCGCCACCGACTTGATGGCGGCCATCTACGGTTTTCTGGAACCAAGCGCCATCGTCACCAATGGTCCCGACACCTGGAACACGTACGACATCACCCTGCTGGGCCGCATGGTCACGATCGTTGCCAACGGCCAGACGGTCATCGCCAACCAGGCCATCCCCGGCACCACGGGTGGGGCACTTGACAGCGACGAGGGCGCGCCGGGGCCAATCATGCTGCAGGGGGATCACGGCCCCATCGAGTTCCGCAACATCGTGCTGACGCCGGCGGCATAACGATGGTCGAATACCTCGACTTCGAACTGGAACTGGGTGATGGCAGCACTGCCAGTGGCTGGCCCGTGGCCGTACTGCAGTCGCCGGCCGGCAATTTGCGCGGCATGTTGACACTGCCTGACCAGCCGCTGGCACTGTCACTCAAGGCGCAGACTATGGGGGCAGGGGATGCCGTCGACTTGGGCCGGCTCCTGTTCGACCGCCTCTTCGTCGCATCCGGCATTCACCCCGCCTATGCGGAGAGTCTGGGCGCCGCCGACGCCTATGGGCGAGCGTTGCGCATCAAGTTGCGCATCCTCGATCCGACCTTAGGGGCTATCCCCTGGGAGCTGCTCTACGATCAACGCTTTGGCGAGTTCCTGGCCTTGGCGCAAGCGACACCCCTGGTGCGCTATCTGGAGGCTGCCCAACCGCTGCAGCCTTTAAGTGTCACGCTGCCCCTGCGCATTCTAGGCATGGCCGTCGATCCCACCGGCACACTTGATCTCGGCCAAGAGAAGACCAACGTCGAGCGGGCGCTTGCGCCGCTTGTCGGAACCGGCGCGGTCGAGGTGAAATGGCTGACCGGTGGTTCCTGGCGCGACATTCAACGCAGTTTACGCCCCGGCAACGGTCCCTGGCATGTTTTCCACTTCGTGGGGCACGGAGGCCTGCACTCCGGCAGCGGCGAGGGTTACCTGGTACTTGCCGACGATCAAGGCGAGATCAGCCCACTTGGCGCGGGCGATTTGGGCCGCTTGCTGGCCGGGCACCCAACACTGCGCCTTGCGCTGCTCAACGCCTGCCACGGTGCAGCCACAGGTCCCAGCGGACTCTATACCAGCGTAGCCGGCGCGCTAATCCGGCGCGGGGTTCCCGCCGTGGTCGCCATGCAGTTCGCCATCACGCAGGAGGGGGCGTTTGAGCTTAGCCGCACTTTCTACGAAGCCCTGGCTGCCGGAATGCCGTTGGAAGCAGCGCTGACAGAGGCGCGCATCGCCGCCAGCCTTGCGCACCCTATGGGACTGGACTGGGCAGCGCCTACGGCTTGTCTGCGCGCCGCAGACGGCGTGCTCTTTATGGTGACAAAGCAGGCCGCTGTCCGTAGGGCGCCGCCGGCAGGACCTGGAGCAGGTTCGGCGCCAAGTCCAACTCGAAGCTCCCTGCCAATCGATGGGCACGTGCAGTCTCCTATTGCAAGCCCTACCACAGGCGTACCAGACGAGTTGATCGAAGCGTTCACACGCCGTGAAGTCGTGCCTTTCGTCGGAGCAGCCTTTGCCGCGCACGCGGGCCTGCCCGACTGGTATGCGTTCGTCGCCGAGCTTGCCCAGCGCTGCAATCAGGCCATGCCACCCCGGCAGTGGGCCAATGCCGATGCCTTGGTCGAGATTACTCAGGCATATGTCAATCAGAACGGCGTTAACCATCTGGTCATGTTGCTCAAGGACCGGCTGGACGCGGCCGCTATACCGCCGTCCGCTGCGCACGAGGCGTTAGCCGCCTTGCCTGTCGACCTCTTCTTTAGCGCCGGCTACGACGACCTTTTGGAACGCGCCTTGCGTGCGGAGGGCCGGCGCGTCGTCACGGTCGTGCGTGACGGCGATATTCCCTATATGCGGCGCGGCGCCGGCGTCGTCAACGTCGTCAAACTCTTTGGCGACCTCAACCAGCCGGATACACTGGTAGTAACACGCCAGCAGCATGAACGGTACCTGCTGGATCACCCGCAGTTGGTCAAGCTGCTGGAGACTGAGCTTGGCCGCTCGACGCTGCTCTATCTTGGCTGGAATCGTGGCGATCCGCAATTTGCCCGTCTCTATGGCGAGGTGCTAGCCCGCTTCGGTAACATGGCACGCCTTGGCTATGCCGCCGTGTTCGATCACTCTCCCATCCAAGCAGACGAACTGCGGCGCATCAATGTGCAGCCATTGCATCTACTCGCCGCCCCGGACGCTACGGCAAACTTGGCGGCGTGGTTACATGCATTGCCGGCAGGATCCTAGCCAGGTAGCGGACTGCGTGCTCGCGCCGCTGGATAAAGAAAGAAATCCATAGCCCCATCCACGCTCCCGCCGCCAGCACGAGCGGCGCCGGCACGGTGGGTTCAGCCGACATATCAAACAAGGGAAATCCTGCCCGGCTGGCGATGACGATCCCCAGGACGCCGCCGAGTATACCACTGACTATGCCCACCCACCACGGCAGCTTGAGCAGGGAAGGCAGCACGGCGCTCAGGCCGATGACTGCACCCAATAAGGCGACGCCGCTGAGAAGGGCAACGGGCACACCCGCAAACCCAATGGTCATTAAACCAAGGGGGGCTATCAGCAGAGCGAAACTCGCTGCGCCGCCCAGCATGACCCCAAGCGCTGTACCCAGCCAAGGTCGGCGGAATGCCAGTGTGCTGCCGGCAGATGCACCCAGCCCGATACTGGCGCCAATAAAGACGCCCATCAGAGCAAAAACGAGCATTGCCGTAAAGGCCACGTTCACCAATATATTGCGAGGGCCGAAGGTTGTCAGTGAACCTACTGCCATTAACGTTGTCATGGCCACACCGATCCCGATCGCTCCGCCAATGGCGCCGGCAATCGTAAGACCAATGATCTCCGGGCGGTGACGGCGCATGCGAATTCGCGCTAAGCGTATGATCAACTGCCGGCGCAAATCGCGCTGCACGAAGGTCAGCATGCTCGGAGCCGCGTCCACAGCGTAGGCAAGCGATTCGAGGGCAATCGTACGGCGTTCGACGTTTGTTGATGCCGACGCTGCTAAGGTCTCAATTCCCGCCGGCAAACCCACACATCCGACTGATTGGGCCGCAACTTGGCGCACGGCTGCGTCTGGGTCGGAGAGGGCAGCCTCTGCCAGCGCCTGCGCTACGCGTCCGTGTGCGTAATCGCCAAGATGGGCAGCAGCCCCACGACGGGTTGGAGCTATTGGATCGTGGAGCGCTTCCAACAACGCAGCCATCTGCGCGGGCTCATCGCCCAGTCGCGTCAACCAAGCACCAACGTCCGTGTCATAGAGCAGCGCAGCGCGCAGAATAAAAATTGTCTCGCCTGGCGTCAGGTTGAGTTCGTCACGCAGCTGGTTGACCCGCGTGAATCTTCCACTGCCGAGGATAAAGGCAGGATTCTGCCGCCACTCACCCTCTTGCCGCCGCACCATCTCCTGCACTTGTTTGCGCTGGCGTTGGGCATCGCCAATCCACTCGGCGATGGCCGCCGCCAGGCTATCATGCGCCAACTCAAAACGGTGGTCGTCGAGTTCGCGCACTAGCCGCTGGTCCACAAGACGTTCCAGCACCACCTTGACAGCGGCCGGCTCCACTCCAATTTCGGCAGCGGCTGTGGCGGCATCGGACACGTAACGCGTCGACTGTGACGATACCAGTGCAATCAGCAGGCTGCGCGCCAAAGCACGCTGGGGACCTGGATGCTTGCGCAGTGCATCCTCAATGTAGTTCGCCAGGACGCCGTTGACCTCGCCCACAGCCGAATAGTCGCTCATCTCGATGCGTGTGCGGCCCTGCATGTGGGTATGCTCGTACAGCGCATCGCAGACCAACTGCAGATGTGGCGGCATCAACGAATTCTCTGCGCCGTTCGCCGCATCACGATGTGCCTGGCAGAGATCGACCAGCAGGCGCTCCACAACTTCCGGAGCGTACTCCATACCTACGCAGTTCACAGGCTCGACGATCGCCCGCCGAGCCTGTTCCAGCGTGAGCGGCAGCAGGCGCATGTCGATGTTGAACACCTCTGGAATGCGTGTCCGTACCTCATTCATGTACGCCAGCCAGTCTTCACGCAAGCAAATGACAGTTTTGACTGGGACATCGCGCGTATCGTTGAGTTGGCCGAGTTCATCGATGAACTGCGCACGTGCAGCATCGCCCAGGCGCATGAAAAACTCTTCGAACTGGTCAAGCAGCAGGATCAACGGACTTTCCAGTAGAGCAGCCGCCTTGTCAAGAAACTCTACGAGCGAACGATCGGAGGCCAGGCCTTGGTCACCAAGCTTGCGCTGCACCTGCCGCCGGATAGCGTCATTAGGGCTTTCCAGCAGCCGAACGTAAATGACCGTATACCCGGGTGCATTTGCCTGCAGCCGTGGCAGGACGCCCGCCAACAGTAGCGACGTCTTACCGGTGCCCGAAGCTCCGTACAACACTGTCAGACGGTGACCATGGATTAGCGAAGCCAACAGCAGTGATTCGCGCTCGCGCGCAAAGTAGATATTTGTGTCATCTGGGCCAAAATAGTCGAGCAGCTTATAAGGGCGTAATGCAAGAGGTTGCGGCGCCACTGTTTGTTGCCTTGTATTGCCGTTGGCAGGCCGCGGCTGTGGCGAGCGGCGAACCGCAACGAGCGCAAGCAGTTCACGCAAGGCGGCTTCACATTCCGTTTCGATCACGTCTATGCCGTGGCGCTTGCACCAGGAATTCACCGCCGGCGACGCCACATTGCTGAACAGGTAGGCACGCCGCGCAAGCCCGTCGAGGTTAGCAGTGACTCGCCGATATAGGCGTTTGAAATTCGGATCTGCGAGGTCATGACCGAGAAACAGGATCGTACAGCGCGCCAGGTAGCCCTGCAAGACTACCGAGATGCTACTTTCATCGTCGAAGAACTGGTCACAGTCGTCCTCGGTCAGCACAAGCGAGTCGGCTTGGTCGGCAACACCGCGTATCCGATATACCTGGGTCCGCTGTTCGTCGGCGAAGGCAACGTCGAGGTTGCGCACCAGCACGACCGGTGGCCGGCCCGCCTCAACTAGTCCCTGTTCCAGACGCCGATCCAGGCACGTCGTCACGAATATACGACATTCACGCAAGGCCGCGATCAGCCGGTGGGCCTCGCTGGGGGTGTCGCCGCTCTGCTCCAGCGCGTCGCGCACAAACTGGACCAACGCCTGTCGGCCATGCATGTCCTCGTAAAGTTGGCTGACACTCGGAAACGCCGTATGTGCTCCGGCAGCGGCAGGTTCGGAAAGCCCGCAGCGCCGCCCCAACTCGACCGTCCATTTGCCAAGCTCGTTGCCCTGCCCTGCGCTGCAGGTTAGGCACTCGCCTACGAAGACCAAGGCGTTGCCTCTTGCGATCTGTTCGACAAGTTCCAGTGGGATGTTGACCATATTGCCTGGCGTCTTCAGTTCGCGGCCGCTGCCGCTTCGACCGGCAACGGCTGCAATGGCCGTTCACACCTGATATAATAGCTGGGCTTGGCCGACACCCATCCGGACAGCATTGTGCCCACGACCTGGACGCGAACCCAGGATGTTGCCTGGTTGCGTGCCATTGGCAGCAGTTTATCGCCCGCTTTGACAACGCCCAGTGGTTCATAGGCCACACTTGGCCCTGACCGAACATTTAGGCGTGCCACGAGGACCTCGCACGTTCCGCCGGCTAATTGCGGCTTTTCGACTAGGAGGTTATCGAAGTGGATGTGGGCGCGGGGGCTGTCGAGCGTTTCGACATAGAAGCCGACAGCGCCTTGGCTGTAGTCGCCGTCCTCCGCCTCGCCGACCAGTTCGTCGTTGATATAGAAGCTCAATCGCGAGCCGGCGGCGTCCACGCGCAGCTTGTTCGCCGTCCCGTCCTGCAGGATCGATGCCGCACTACCCTCGTCCAGCACTGCCATGCTGTTGGACGCACTCTTGAGCATGTACCACTTCTGCGTGCGCGGCGAGACCGCAAAGGCATAGTAGCGGTTCCCTTCCCGCCGCACCACCAGCCCCAGCCGGAAGTCTCCTTCCGGCGACGTGTTCGCCGCATCCGCAAACGTCTCCGTCTCTACCGTCACATCCCCAAATGTCGCATTTGGCAGCACAGCCATCGCATGGTCATTGGGCGCATGCACCTCCACATGGTAGTACTCCGGCTCGTGGTACCCTACGTAGTAGTTGTCAAACACCAACGCATTCGGCCACCCACTCCCTGGATCACGAAAATCCTCCGACGCTAACAGCGAGCCTGACCCCTGGTACTTTTCGACTAGGAGGTTATCGAAGTGGATGTGGGCGCGGGGGCTGTCGAGCGTTTCGACATAGAAGCCGACAGCGCCTTGGCTGTAGTCGCCGTCCTCCGCCTTGCCGACCAGTTCGTCGTTGATATAGAAGCTCAATCGCGAGCCGGCGGCGTCCACGCGCAGCTTGTTCGCCGTCCCGTCCTGCAGGATCGATGCCGCACTACCCTCGTCCAGCACTGCCATGCTGTTGGACGCACTCTTGAGCATGTACCACTTCTGCGTGCGCGGCGAGACCGCAAAGGCATAGTAGCGGTTCCCTTCCCGCCGCACCACCAGCCCCAGCCGGAAGTCTCCTTCCGGCGACGTGTTCGCCGCATCCGCAAACGTCTCCGTCTCTACCGTCACATCCCCAAATGTCGCATTTGGCAGCACAGCCATCGCATGGTCATTGGGCGCATGCACCTCCACATGGTAGTACTCCGGCTCGTGGTACCCTACGTAGTAGTTGTCAAACACCAACGCATTCGGCCACCCACTCCCTGGATCACGAAAATCCTCCGACACTAAGACATCGTCGGTAGCGGAACTGGAGACAGTGGGGCTTTCCACCCCTGTACTGGCAGCCGGCGCGGGGGCCGGCTGCGGCGTTGGCGTGGTTGTTATATCCTGTGCCCGGGCCGCGGCAGGCAGGCAGAGCACAATGGCGGCGAGCGCAGTTGCCCACCACAGCGAACGGGGTAAGAAGCTATGGTTCGACGTGCACGTATTCATAAGACACTCCTCCTCCTATGCCTTACGCCATATTGGCCATCTGCGCCTTTGGTCTGCTGCGCTATTGGTCTGCTGCGCAACGGACGCCGGCATAGTCGACAAAGCGCTTGTTGTCGGCTTCGGATACCTGGCGGTACGCAATGTCGCGCAAGAGGCCAAAGCGCCCGCCGTGCAGGATGTGCAGGTTTTCCGCTACCATGGCATACGGTTCACCGACCCATTCCCAGACGTTGCCAATCATGTCATAGGCGCCGGCGGGGCTGCGATTGAATGCTAACGTGCCTACCGGGTAGGTCGTCACAAGCGGGAGTTGGCCGGTCTGCCCGTCGGCCGCAGGGTCGTCACCCCACGGATAGGCGACAGCCGTATCCGTTTGTCCGCGTGCGGCGGCCTCCCATTCGGCCTCGGTAGGCAGGCGTTTGCCCACCCAGTGGCAGTAGGCGTCGGCGTCGTTCCAAGTCAGGCCGCGTACGGGATGCTGTTCTTGTCCTGCAGGGATCTGCCCTGCCACCCAGGTTGCAGGTGGCGCCGAACCCGTGGCGCCAAGGTAGGCTGCATACTGGGCATCGGTGACCTCGGTACTGTCGATCCAGAACGCGGCCAGGTCCACCGGCTGCGTTGTGACGTGAAACTCGTCGGCTGCCACGGCGCTTCCAACCAGGTAGCGACCGCCTGCCACTTCGACCATGCCTTCCGGTCCCTGCGCCGACGGCGCAGTTGGCGGACTTGCCTCGACCATGCCAGATCCCGCGTTACCTGCTGTCTCAGTTTCAGTCACAGTTGCCGCAGGTGTCGCAGTGTCTGTCGTCGGTGCAGCGGATGCTTGTCTGCAGGGTGTCTGTGGCCAGCCGATGACAATGGTGCCCAAGTCACCTACGTCGGGGTGGCTACGTAGCGCATCGAGCCAATTGCGAACTTGGTTCACGTCGGCGCAGATCGGCGGCGTAGGTGGTTGGCCGGCCAGGATATAGCTCGCCTGGCCGGCCAAGGCCGTCACCACCTGCCCCTGCGCCTCCACTTCCACTGCACCTTTCAGTGTAACCATGCAGGTGAGTACGCCCTCGGCATGACAGACAGCAAACTCGCTGTCGGGTTCGGTGGGCCGGAACGTCGCATAGCTGGTGGTAAGCCGGAAGCGTTTGTAGGCCTGACCTTTCAGTTCCGTGTCACTATGGCCGCCAATTTGATTCATCCAAATCAACGGAAATCCGGCTGGCTGCTGACGAACTTCGGTGATTTCAACTTTAGTGCTGCGAAACAATTCGACCGCAAGATCATCCTGAAATGTCACTAGTGCACGGCCGTTCTCATCGACGGCGATCTCATCGTTGGGCAGCAAATCGACCGATTCGTCCTTCGGCAGCGAATAGGTTTTCTCATTACGTAGCCGGTCCACTGCACTCTGCAGGGCCGTGAGCATACCGCGATCGAGCGGCTCAGCAGGTACCGTACACGATGTGATGAACAACATACAGATCGCCAATGCTGCCTGAACAGCATGACGGAATAGGCACAAGGGATGGCAACGGCTGTACGGAAACTGGGGCATGGGCGCAGGCTCCGGGCTAAGCTGGGACAATATCGGGGAAATTGGCCCAGCAGATGTAGATCGGGAGGAAACACGAAGACCGCACTACATCTATGCAATTAACTGGCAAAATCAGAATGCACTGAGTATACGCCTTATCTGCAGGATGTCAATACCCTTTTTTTGTCTGCAATGTGAGTCGAGTATCGCAATTTTGTGCTGTTGCCGGCTGCCTAGGAACGAGCACCTACTCGCCCACGTTTCATACTGGATACGGCTCAGCGCAGCTACCCTGCGGCGCCCTGCCTGTTTGGTTGTGCGTGCAATCCCGCATCCCAAGGCCTATTAACAGCTATGCTTTGGCGCAGAGAGGACGGTTTATGCCAATAACTGACGCCCAAGTGGTAATCGTCGGGGCCGGCTTTGGCGGGCTGTGGGCCGCCAAGGCCCTCGCCGGCACAGATCTGGCAGTACGCCTGATCGACAAGAACAACTATCACTCCTTCTACCCGCTGCTGTACCAGGTGGCTGCGGCGGAGGTGGAGCCGGAGTTGATCGCGCAGCCGGTGCGCCGCATCGTGCGCGACGAGCCTAACGTGCGCTTTGCCATGCTCGACGTGCAGCGGGTGGACCTGGAGCGGCAGCTGGTGTGCGGGCCGGACCAGGAATTTCACTACGATTACCTGATCTTGGCCCTGGGCAGCGTCAACCATTTCTTCAATACGCCGGGGGCGGAAGCCAACAGCTTCACGCTCAAGTCGATCGAGGAAGGTACTGTCCTGCGCAACCACATTCTGCAGTGTGTGGAAAAGGCTGCCAAGCTGCCGGCGGAGGCAACGACCGAGCAAGTGGCGGAACGCCGGCGCCTGCTTACCTTTGTGATCATCGGCGGCGGGCCCACCGGCGTCGAGTTTGCCGGCGCTATCTCCGAACTGCTCTTCGAGCCGCTGACCAAGGACTTCCCCGACCTGGATCTCAAACAAGAGGCCAAGGTGATCCTGCTGGAAGCGGCCGATGCCCTCCTGCGCGGCATCGGCGGCGACGAGTACGTGCGCGGCCGCCTGGCCCACATGGGCGTAGATGTGCGCCTTGACAGCGCCGTCGCCAGTATCGAGCCCGATGCCGTGGTGCTGGCAGACGGCGAAACGATTCCCACCGCCACCCCGGTATGGACGGCCGGTGTGCGTGGGGCGACCTTAGTGCACGACCTACCGTTGGAACGCGTGCGCGGCGGCCGTATTGCGGTACGCCCGACGCTGCAGACGCTCACGCACGACAACATCTTTGTCGTCGGCGACCTCGCCTACCTGGAACAGGACGGCGCCATGCTGCCGGGCGTGGCGCAGGTCGCCATGCAGGAGGGCGAGCATGCCGCCCGGAACATCGCACGCCTGCATCAGGGCCAACCACTCCTGCCGTTTCACTACCGCGACAAGGGAACGATGGCGACGGTCGGCCGCAACGTCGCGGTCGCCAACATCGGCGGCCGTCTCTACACTGGGTTTATCGCCTGGCTGATCTGGCTGGCCGTGCACATCTTCTTTCTGATCGGCTTTCGCAACCGTGCCGCCGTCCTGCTCAACTGGGCGTGGAACTACCTTTTTTACGAACGATCCGTCCGTCTCATCCTGCCCAAAGATGCAGCGCCAGGACAAGCCAGGCAAAATGCAGCGCCGCCGGCACAACTTGGGCAAGCCGCTGTGCCTGCACCGCCCGTTCCCCCATTGGACGACCAACCTGCGCCGCCGGTCCCTATAAACCGCAGACGGTAGTCCGCACCATCTGTACCTCTGCTTTGTACCTACCCTGCCGATCCAGGTCTACCAATTGCATGTTTCCAACGTGCTACGATCACAGTGCTTACACATACTCTCAATTCCGTAAGGCACTATCATGCCCAGAGAAGTTATTAAAGCTGCGGCCTGGGGTTTCGCCGTCACAATTGCTCTCGCCGTCCTGATCGTGCTGGGGTCGCGGCGGCTGGCTCACTTCGACGCCGCCCTGGTCGCCTACACCACGTCAGTCCTGTTTGCTACATTCGGCCTGACCTACCGCTACTCCATGTGGCTGCAGCGCCCGCCCACGGCGATTTACTGGAAACGAGGCTGGCAGACCTTCTTTGCGCCGAATCATTTCGGGCGCAACCTGGTGGCATGGGTGCGCTATGTTTTTGGCGACATCCTTGGCAACCGCTTTATTCTCCGCCGCAGCCGGCTGCGCGGCATCGCCCATCTGCTCATCATGTGGGGCTGCATCCTGGCCATTGCCATTACCTTTCCACTCGTGTTTGGCTGGCTGCACTTCGAGTCGCCTTCCGGTGACCTCGAAAACTACACAGCCTTTGTCTTCGGCTTCCGCGCCTTTACTTTCCCGGTCGACTCGCTGCCCGGCTTTCTGATGTTTCATGGCCTGGTCTGGTCGGCCTTTCTCGTCATCGCCGGGGTGATGCTGGCCATGCGCCGCCGTATGCGTGACGAGAGCGCCGCCGCCGTCCAGATCTTCACCGAGGATTTTCTGCCACTCATCCTGCTGTTTGCCGTCAGCATCAGCGGGCTCATGCTCACCGCCAGCTATACCTGGCTCAGCGGCTATGCCTACGAGTTTATTGCCATCTTTCACGCCGTGACGGTCATCGTCACCTTCCTGTGGCTGCCTTTTGGCAAGTTCTTCCATATCTTCCAACGCCCAGCCCAGATCGGCGTACGGTTCTACAAGGAAGTAGGCGAGCACGGCGAGCCGGCGCGCTGCCGCCGCTGCGGCCAGCCGTTCACTTCGCTGCTCCACGTCAACGATCTCATCTACACCGAGAAGGCGCTGGGCTACTCGTACGAGATGCCCGGCAGCCCCGTGGAACATTACCAGTGGATCTGCCCGCCCTGCCGCCGCGCATCGCTCGCCCTGGCCCAGGCCAGCCTGCTGCAGACCGCCCGTGGGTGGCCTGTTGCCCAAGGGGCAGATGGCGCCAACGCCGATGGCTACAGACCCACAACGCCTGTTTATGTCAATTCAGGTACGGGCGAAGGGCCACTCGGCCATGAAGACGCCAGCAACTACCATCCATAGAATTGCCCATAGCAAGGAACACCCATGACAGTCGCTTCGTCTGTCCGAACCCCAATCGCCGATCCGTTTGGCCCCACACCCGTCTACACAGCCGGCGTACGCCTGGACACCGGCGTGGAGCCCGACAACTTGGTCAAGACGCACTGCTGCTTTTGCGGCCAGCAGTGCGGCATCCAGCTCAAGGTCAAGGACAACGTCGTCATCGGCTTTGAGCCCTGGTATGAGTTCCCCTTCAACCAGGGCAAGCTTTGTCCCAAGGGCGTCAAACGCTATTTGCAGGGAGCGCACCCCGACCGCCTGCTGCACGCCTACGAGCGCGACCCTGCGTCGCCGGGTGGTTTCCGGCCGATGGTATACGAGGATGCCATTCGTCGTGTGGCAGAGGCCATCGAGCGCATCCAAACCGCGCACGGGCGCAATGCCTTTGCCGTGCTCAGCGGGGCCAGCCTCACCACCGAAAAAGCCTACTTGATGGGTAAGTTCGCCCATATGACGCTGCGCACCTCTAATATCGACTACAACGGCCGCCTGTGCATGGTCAGCGCCGGAGCCGCTAACAGGCGGGCGTTTGGCATCGATCGCGCCGCCAACCCGTGGGTCGACATCCTGGGTGCGCAGGTGGTCTGGATCAGTGGAGCCAACATCGCCGACTGCCACCCGATCACGACCGATTATGTCTGGCAGGCACGCGAGAACGGCGCCAAGATTATTGTGGTGGACCCGCGCGTCACGCCCATTGCCCGCACCTGCGACCTCTTTCTGCCGATCAAGCCTGGGCGCGATGTGGCGCTCTTTAACGGCATTCTGCACCTGATGGTTGCCAACGACTGGTTGGACCACGACTTTATCAACAACTATACGATCGGCTTTGACAAGATGGCCGAGCACGTCCAGCAGTGGACGCCGGCGCGCACGGCCCAGGTCACGGGCATCGCCGAAAAGGCTATCCGCCAGGCCGCCGAGTGGTGGGGCACAGCGCACACCAGTTTTCTCATGCATGCGCGCGGCATCGAGCACCAGATCAAGGGCGTGCAAAACGTGCTGGGGGCCATCGACATGGTGCTGGCCTCGGGGCGCATCGGCAAGCCCAACTGCGGCTATGCCACTATCACCGGCCAAGGCAACGGCCAAGGCGGGCGCGAGCACGGGCAGAAGTGCGACCAGCTGCCCGGGTGGCGTGACCTGGCCAACCCCGAGCACCGCGCCTACGTGGCAGGAGTGTGGGGTATGGACCCCGCCGACCTGCCGGAGAACGGCGTGGATGCCTATGAGATCTTCCGCTGTATCGATCGGGGGGAGATCAAGGGATTGCTCTCGATCTGCTTTAACCCGCTCGTCTCGCTGCCCGACAACGAATTTGTTCGCACCCAGCTCGAAAAGCTGGACTTCTACGTCGCCATCGACTTCTTTCTCAACGAGAGCGCCCGCTACGCCGACGTCGTGCTGCCCGGCTCGTTGCATGAGGAGGACGAGGGCGTAGTCACGCAGGTCGAGGGGCGGGTGATCAAGATCAACAAGGCCGTCGACCCACCCGGCGACGCCCGCCAGGACTGGCGAATAATCCAGGACATTGCCCATGCGCTAGGCAGGCAAAAAGGCATGACCTTTGCGAGCCCGCGCGAGATTTTCGAGGAGCTGCGCCTGGCCTCCAAGGGCGGCGTGGCCGACTACTACGGCATTACCTATGAGAAGATCGAGCGGCAGATGGGCGTCTTCTGGCCCTGTCCGAGCGAGGACCACCCGGGCACGCCGCGCCTGTTCGAACCGGGTTCCTGGAACCCCATCGCCCAAGGCGCAGGGCCGTTCTACTTTCCTGACGGCAGGGCACGTTTTCATGTGGCCGAGTATGCGCCGCCGGCCGAAGACGTGGATGCGGAATACCCGATCATCTTGACCACCGGCCGCGTCGTCAGCCAGTTCTTGTCGGGCGAGCAGACGCGGCGTATCGGGCCGCTGCTCGACAACTACCCGGAGCCGCGTATCGAGATGCACCCGTCGCTGGCCGAGCAACTAGGCATCGCCGACCGCGAGTGGATCACTGTCGAATCGCGGCGCGGCAGCATCACCTTGCGCGCGATGGTGGTCAAGACCATCCGCCCAGACACGATTTTCGTGCCGTATCACTGGCCGGGGATGCGCGCGATCAACCGCGTTACTATTGCCGCCCAAGACCCGATCTCAAAGATCCCCGAGTACAAGGTGTGCGCCGTACGCGTGCGCAGGGCCACGCCCGAGGAAGCCGAACGCCAAGCAACGGAACGCCACGGCAAGCCGGGGTCGGCCGCGTAGAAGACTGGAAGCAGGAACAAGCATGCAGACAAGCCCCAAGGAATTCTTTATCGACCCCAGCCGCTGCATTGGCTGCCAGGCCTGCGTACAGGCCTGCACCGAGTGCGACACGCACAAAGGGCAATCGATGATCCAGCTGGACTATATCGATCGCAACGTCTCGACGCAGACAGTGCCGGTCGTCTGCATGCACTGCGACTCGCCCACCTGTGCCGAGGTCTGCCCGGCCGACGCCATCAAACGCACGGCGGACGGCGTGGTGCAGACGGCGCGCAAGCCGCGCTGTATCGCCTGCAACAACTGCGTCCTGGCCTGTCCCTTTGGCATCCCCAAGATGAACAGCGCCTCGGCGCTGATGATGAAATGCGATATGTGCTACGACCGCACCTCGGTGGGGCAGAAGCCGATGTGCGCCTCGGTCTGCCCCAGCCAGGCGCTTTTCTACGGCACGCGCGAGGAGATCGAGCGGCTGCGCCCGCGTTCACAGCCGGTCAACAGCTTCCAATTCGGCAACCAGCGCATCACCACCAAGGTCAACATGATGGCGCCGCGCCCCGTGCACGTGAGCCTTGTGGACCTGGTGGACATGGTCTTTGACGTTACCGCAGCACTGCACGACGCCCCCACCACACAAGCTGCCGCCGAATCTGCCGACGACATGTTGTTGGCAAATTTGTACGTTGAACCGGTTGTTTAGGAGACAACACATTATGGACGACCAAAGCGCCGACTCGCTCTCCACTCCACCGGACGGCCGCCCGTCTGCCGAACAGCCGCGCTGGCGCACGGATTTTCCGATCGACTGGCCGGCGGACGAATACCTGACCCGCCGCGAGTTCACCAAGTTCCTGATGCTCACAAGCGGGGCTTTTGCCGCCGGACACCTTTTTCTGCTGGCCAGCAGCCAATGGCAGAACCGGGAAGCTGCTCCACCCGAACAGGTGATCGCCCGCGTCGAAGACGTACCGGTCGGCGGCTCGCTGCTGTTTGAATACCCGCCCAACAGCCCGGCACGGCTGCTGGTGCGCGTGGACGAGCAGGTATTTGTCGCCTACGAACAGCAGTGCACCCATCTCACGTGCCCGGTGCTGCCGGCGGTCGACAAGGGCGAGCTGCACTGCCCCTGTCATGAAGGCGTCTTTGACCTGCTGAGCGGGCGGCCGCTCTCCGGGCCGCCACAGCGCCCCCTGGCACGGGTGCAGCTGGCGATCCGCAACGGCGAAGTGATCGCCACCGGCATCGAGAAAAGGACGGTGTGACATGCCGCCGCTCAGACACGCACGCAGACAATCGCACTTTGCGCGCTCGCAGCGCCTGACCATCGTCCTGGGCATCTTGATGACGGTGGCCACCATCATCGTGCTGCAACTGTGGCTGTTCACAGCCACCGTCAACGCCTACCTGGGCGGCGACACCTCGATCCTGCTGCCGGCAGCGCTCGTCAGCCTGGCCTGCCTGGGTCTCAACCTGGGATTGCTGCGCTACCTTTATGGCCTCGACCACTGACGCTCAACCCGTCGAGCCGCAGCCAGGCGAACAAGGGCGGCTGTCCACAGCCGTCGCGGGACTGTTCCCCGGCTACTTCGCCCTGGTGATGGCCACGGGCATTGTCTCGATTGCGACACATCTGCTAGGGATGGCGTGGATTGCGCTCGTTATGCTGCCAATAAACGTTGCCGCCTACGTGGTGCTTTGGCTGTTGACGCTGTGGCGCATTGCCGGCTATTTCTCACGGCTGGCGGCTGACCTGGCCAGCCATGCGCGGGGGCCTGGCTTTTTCACCCTCATCGCGGGTACGTGCGTGCTGGGGACGCAGGTAGTACTGCTCACCGGCCAGCGCCCGATTGGGTGGGGTCTGTGGTTCGTTGGTCTGGGCCTGTGGCTGCTCGTGATGTACAGCTTTTTCCCCGCGGTCATGACGGCCGAAAACAAACCTGGACTCGATACCGGGCTTAACGGCGCCTGGTTGGTGGCCGTCGTCGCTACGCAGTCGCTCGTCGTGCTAGGCACACTGCTGCTCTCCGGGCTGGATGCGCCGCCGCCTGCAGCGTTCTTCGCCTTGCTTTGCTTCTTCTTGCTGGGTGGCTTGCTTTACCTTGTCGTCGTCACACTGATTTTCTATCGCCTTACCTTTTTGCCGCTGACGGGACCCAGCTTCGCCCCACCCTACTGGATCAACATGGGGGCGGCCGCAATCACCACGTTGGCAGGCTGCACGCTCATCCTCAACGCCAACCATTGGTCGCTGCTGGGAGAGTTGCTACCTTTTCTCAAGGGATACACGTTGTTCTTCTGGGCGGGGGCGACCTGGTGGATCCCGTTGCTGCTGATTCTCGGCGCCTGGCGCCACCTGGTCAAACACTATCCACTGGCCTATGACCCACAGTACTGGAGCATGGTCTTTCCGCTTGGCATGTACACGGTCTGCACCATCCGCCTGTCGCAGGCACTGGAGTTGCCGTTCCTCATGGCCATTTCCCAAGTCTTTGTTTACCTGGCGCTGGCGGCGTGGGTCGCAGCCTTCGTGGGACTAGCGCACCACCTGTTCAAGGTAATCCGCTGATCTCACAAATCAGGGTGTGGGGTTAGGCGGATCCACGGCGCGCCTCCTCCACCAACAGGCGCCGCAGCACCTTGCCTGCCTGTGTCCGCGGCAGTGCGGCGGCAAACTCCACCAGCACCGGCACTTTGTACGGCGCCAGCCGCTCCTTGCAGAACGCACGGATCTCCTCGATCGTAGCCGCCTGCCCCTCTTTAAGCACCACCACAGCCTTGACCGTCTCCCCGCGCTTGGGGTCGGGCACGCCCACCACTGCCGCTTCCAGCACCTTGGGGTGCATGAACAGCACTTCCTCTACCTCGCGCGGGACGATGTTGTAGCCGCTGGCAATGATCAGGTCCTTCTTGCGGTCCACGATGTAGAAATAGCCGTCGTCGTCCATAGTGGCGATATCACCCGTATGCAGCCAGCCGGCGGCGTCGATCGCCTGCCGCGTCTCTGCAGGGTTGTTGTAGTAACCCTTCATTACCTGCGGGCCGCGCACGACCAGTTCGCCTGGCCGGCCAACGTCCAAGAAGGTATAGATCCCCTGCTCGTCCGGCTCCAAGCTCACCACGGCTAACTCGGTGTTGGGGAAGGGCAGTCCAACCGACCCAGCCCGTGTTTCGCCAAACACCGGGTTGCCGGCCGTCAGCGGCGACGACTCGGACATGCCATAGCCCTCGATCAGGCGGCCGCCCGTCACTTCGCCAAACTTCTGCGCCACCTCTACGGGCAGCGGAGACCCGCCGCTCAGGCAGACGCGCACGCTGCGCAGGTTATAGTCGGCCACCTGGGGATGGTTGAGGATGCTGATGTACATGGCGGGGACAGCGGGGTAAACCGAGATGCGCTCGTGGGCGATGATCTCCAGGATATGTGCCGTGTTGCGCGGATCGGGCGCGAGCACCAGCTCGCCGGCCAGACGGGTGCAAATCAACATGCAGGCGGTCATACCGTACACATGAAAGGCAGGCAGCGCCAGCAGGAACTTTTCCTTACCTGGCTGCAGCAAATGCACCCAGGTCCGAATCTGCTCGACATTGGCCACAATATTGCGGTGTGTCAACTCGGCTGCCTTAGGCAGCCCCGACGTGCCGCCGGTAAACTGAAAGATGGCCGTGTCATTGGCCGGGTCGATCGCTACAGGCGGCGGCTGCGGCGGCGAAGCAGCGATCATCTGCTGCAGCCACAGCACCTTCGCTTGCGGCGGCACGTCCTTCATCATCCCACCGGCGCGCACCTGCCTGGCAACCATGTTGCGCCACGGCCGAGGCACCATCTCGGGGATATCAGTCAGAATGATGTTCTTGATGGCCGTCTGGGGCTGGATCTGCAGCACGCGTTCGTAGAGGCCGCTGAGCGTCACGACGGTTTCGACGCCAGTATTGCGCAGCAGCGGCTCCAATTCGTGCGGCGGATACGTGGGATTGGTGTTCACCACGATGGCGCCCGCCTTGAGCACGCCGAAATAGGCCACCACCTGCTGCGGCATGTTGGGCAGCATGATGGATACCCGGCTGCCCTTGCCTACGCCGATGGCGGCCAACGCCGCGGCAAAGCGATCGCTCAAGGAGTTCAACTCGTCGTAGCGCAGCCTGGCCTCGATACGCAGGCCCAGCGGCAGATAGCGCAGCGGCATACGCACCGCCGTGTTGTGCGGAAACTTAGCCGCTGCATTTACCAGCAACTGCTGCACCGAAACTGCAGGAACGTCGACGCGGTGTTCCACGCCTGGTTCGTAATGCTCCAACCAACGATAGTCAATTGTCATGGCGATTTGGTTCCAGGATAGGGAAGCAGCAATAAATTCCAATCGCTATTGTACACCGGTACCAGGAGCGAGTGTGAATTCCACCACTGGACCTGGAACCACAACCGCAACTATACCCTGCTGCTCCCCCCCGGTGCATATGGCCAAGCGCCGCAACAGTCTACGCTCTAGCACGTCCCGCATCCTCCATTCTCCGGTTCGCGCCATAGTAGCGAACGGATATTGGTTCAAGGCCTGCATTTCCATGCGGCCATCTTCTCAGATTCTTTTCAAGGAGGTAGACAATGCGTTTTGCACTGGCACTAGCAGCTATCGCGCTCTTTGTAATCGCAGGTTGTTCCGGCGGTACTGGCGGAACAGGCAGTACAGATACGGGAGCCGGCGGAGCGACCACGCCGGCGGCTACGGACGTGATGACGGATACGACCGGCACCGGGGGGTGATATTAGCACCGGCGGCAACATGGCCACTGGGGCGACACCAGTGGCTCCGGTGGCCATGTTCTCGTCCAGGATATTGGTACATTCAGGACCCTATTTGCGAGGTATATTATGCGTTATGCACTGACAGTAGCGGCACTCGTGCTCTTGCTTGCAGCAGGTTGTTCGTCAGGATCATCAACTGATACGGGAAGCACCGGCGCGGCCACGACAGAAGCAACCGCTGAGGCGACTGCTGAAACCCCTGCCGAAGAAACTACTGAAGCAACTGCCGAGGTGACTGCTGAGGCAACGAGTGAGGCAACTGCTGAAACGACGACCGGCGACACGGGCACGATGACGGATACGACCGGCACAGCCGGTGCTACCGACACGATGACCGATACGGCCGGTGGAACTGGCACGATGACAGAAACTGGCACGATGACAGAAACTGGCATGATGACCGGCACTGGTACGATGACTGACACAGGTGCTGGGGCAGGCACTGGGGGCGCCATGGCCGGCGGCGCCTCGGCGCATGCCGAACTGATGACAGCCGATGGTACGGTTGTGGGCATGGCGCACTTCACCGAGACGCAGGATGGCGGCGTTACGGTTCAGGTCGACGTCGCGGGCATTGCCGGCGCAGCTGCCGGGGACCATGGCATCCACGTCCACACGGTTGGCGCCTGTGACCCGCCCGACTTTATGTCGGCCGGCGCGCACTTCAACCCGACGGCCATGAAACATGGCTTGGACAACCCCGACGGTCCGCATGCCGGCGATATGCCGAACATGACGTTGGACGACCAGGGCAACGGTACGTACAACACCACGAGCACGATGTTCACGCTCGGTGCGGGTGAAAACTCGCTCTTGGACGCCGACGGCAGCGCGCTGGTCATTCACGCCGCCGCCGACGACCAGGTCACCGACCCGTCCGGCAACAGCGGCGATCGCGTGGTGTGCGGGGTGATCACGGCCGACATGGCGCAGTAAGAGCGCCAGACCCGGATGTCGCACTCCCCATGTGCGGCTCTGGGGGCGACACTTTCCGCTGCGTTTAACGCAGCGGAAAGTGTCGCCCGCTTATTTAGTTCTCACTGCGGCATGCGCCACCCGCCACCGACATACAACAACTGCCCGGTTAGCCAACGTGCCTGCGCCGATGCCAGGAAAACAACGACGTCGGCTACGTCCTCCGGCGCCCCAAGACGCCCAAGGGGCGTGCCCTTAACAATTTCTACTTCGGACTCCGGTGGAATGTACCCCGTCTGAATCGGTCCCGGCGCCACTACGTTGACTGTTACTCCATACGCCCCGAGCTCTGCCGCGGCTGATCGACTGTAGGACTCAATAGCGTGCTTGCTTGCGGCGTAGCTAACGTTGGCGACATGCGCGGCAGCGGCGTCGGTGCTGATGTTGACGATACACCCGTGGCGTGCGCCGCGCCGCAGGTAGCGGGCAAAGTACTCCGCCATCAGCAGGGCGAAAGCACGGCTGTTGACGGCAAAATGAGCATCGATCTGCGCCGCGCTCAACAGTTGCACCCCACCCGGCACCTCCGTCACCAATGCCGGGTCAAAAGTTTCCAACACACAGTAGGTGTGGTTGTTTACCAGCACGTCCACCGGCCCCAACTGCGCCTCACACCAGTTAAACAGCAATGGTATATTGGTTGGGTTGCCCAGGTCTACCTCCCGGACAATGGCGGAGCCACCGTGCAAGCGGATCTGCTCCACCAGTGCCTGCCCGTCTTGCTGTTGTCCTGCCCGGTAGAGCGCGTCGCCGCCGATTCCTGCCTGCCTGGCTTGCGCCAACTCCTCTTTGCCATACGCGCATGGCTCACGAAAATACGTGACGGCAACCTGCGCCTCTTGTGCGGCAAAGCCACGCGCTATCGCGGCGCCAATGCCGTGGTTCGCTCCTGTCACCAATACGACTTTGCCCTTCAAGCCTGGGTCAATCATTGCTTAATCCTTTGTTTGGCATGGAATGATATACTCATGATACTACCGACCATGACTCGCGAACTGCTCGACCAACCCACTGCCGCGCTGCAGCGCCTGCGAGCGCTTGACTTGGATAGCAGCGAACTGCCTGTTCTGCCCGAATGGATTGGCCAGCTTACCAACCTGGAATCTCTCAGCCTCTATCACAACCAGCTAGTTGACTTGCCCGAGTCGCTGTGGCAGTTGACCGGCTTGCACACCCTGAACCTGGCAGACAATCTGCTGGCGAGCATAGCGCCTGCGATTGAAAATTTGGTTCACCTGCAGATGCTCGACTTGGGTCACAACCGGTTCAAGGCGCTGCCGGACTCGCTTGGCCACCTGCAACAACTCAAGTTCCTGTACTTAAGCAATAATCGCCTGGAATCTCTGCCGGCGACACTGCCACGTCTGCACGACCTGGTCTACTTCAACGCCACCGACAACCACTTAACCGGCTTACCCCACGATCTTGGGGGCTGGGCCAGGCTGGTCGAGCTGCGCCTCTACAACAACCGGATTGCTGCACTGCCGGCTTCGGTTGGGGACATGGCGCAGCTGCGCGAGCTGCACGTGATGAACAACGCGCTGCAAACACTGCCTGAATCCATCGGCCGCCTGGCGAACCTGCGCAAGGTAGACCTGCAGGACAATCGACTGAACGTGCTGCCTGGATCGCTGGGAAATCTCGGGCGCCTGGCCGAGCTGAATTTGCGCAATAATCGCTTAACAACCTTGCCGGCCTCGATTACCAACCTTCGCAGCCTGCGGCATCTTGACCTGCGCGCCAATCCGCTCCAGGGCTTACCGGAAGGCCTGACCAATCTCCCTCGAATCGAAAAGCTCGATCTGCGCTGGACCCGGCTCTCGCCTCTTCCCCAGTGGTTAGTGGATCTGGAACGGCGTGGGTGCCTGGTCTACACGTAGTGCTATACTACCCCCTATGGCACTTTTTCACCCGACGTTTATCCGCCGCCAACTCACGGCGACGCGCAACCAGTCTGCGATCTTTGTCTTGTGCGTGGCGCTATCGATGGTGACTCTCGTCGCGCTGCGCGGATTTGGCGACAGCGTCGACCGCGCCCTCACGCGCGACGCACGCGCCCTGATCGCCGGTGATGTGCGCCTGGCATCCGGGTACCCTTTCGCGCCTGAGCTGGAGGCGGCCGTCCAGGCCGAGGTGCAGGACGGCCGCGCCACCGCGGCGCGCAGCTATGAGTTCTATTCGGTCGTGCGGCGTACGGGCGAGGACGGTTCGCTGCTCTCCAACCTCAAGGTTGTGGAGCCCGCCTACCCGCTCTATGGTGAGGTGACACTTGCCTCGGGCCAGGACCTGGCCGAAGTGCTCACACCCGGCAACGTGGTGGCCGAACAGGCCCTGCTCGACCGCCTCAACCTGCGGGTGGGCGACCAACTGCGCGTGGGGGAGACGACGCTGACGATCGCCGACGTGGTGCTGAGCGAGCCGGATCGCCCAGTCAACTTCTTTGCCCTTGGCCCGCGCCTGCTGATCGCGGCTGCCGACCTGGATGCTTTGCAGCTGATCAAGCCGGGCAGCCGCGTGAGCTATAACTGGGCGCTGCGCACGCCGGATTCCTCTGCCGATCCAGCCGCGGTAGATGCCCTGGCGGCCGACCTGCGCACGGTGATCGACCAGCTTCCCGATCCAGGCATGGTGCGCGTCGAAACCTTTCGCACCGCCGACACCGGCATCGAGCGCTTCTACCGCAACTTTATTTTTTTCCTGGCCCTGGTGGGTATCTTCACGCTGCTGCTGGCCGGGATCGGCATCCAGAGTTCGCTGACGGCCTTTCTGCGCGAGCGCTACACGACCATTGCCATTGCCAAGACGGTCGGCGCCACGAGCCGCTTTGTGACGGTCAACTTCTACCTGGTCGTGCTGCTGCTGGGCGGGATCGGCGCGCTGGCGGGAATGGCGCTTGGTTTTGCCCTGCAGTGGGTGTTGCCCGGCCTCCTCGGAGGTCTGCTCCCGCCCGACGTCGAGTTGGTCATTGCGCCGCGCGCCGTGTTTGAGAGCCTGCTGCTGGGGTTGGCCGTGGTGCTGGTGTTCACCTTCCTGCCGCTCTTCCGCCTGGAGGAACTGCGCCCTGGGTTTATTTTCCGCAAGGAGGAGCCGCCGGTCACGCGCTGGCTGCCATATTTGCTGACTGTGGGCGTTATCGTGTCGCTTTTCACCGGACTCGTCATCTGGCAGCTTGGCCAGGTGCGCACCGGTCTTTACTTCGCCGGCGGGGCAATGGCGCTGCTGCTCATCGCCGCGGGCCTGGCCGAGGTCACGCTGCGCCTGCTGCGCCCGCTCAACCTGCGCAATCTTGGCCAGCGTCAGGCGCTGCGCGGCCTCTTTCGCCCGCGCAATGCCACCCGGGCCATCGTCATCACGCTGTCGGCGGCGCTGGGCGTGCTCTTTGCCATCTTTCTTATCGAGCAGAACCTGCGCGCCAGCTTTGTCCAGTCGTACCCACCGGACGCGCCCAATGTCTTCTTCCTGGATATTCAGCCCGACCAGCTTGATGCCTTTCGCGCTGCCCTCGGTGTAGATGCCGATTACATCCCCACGGTACGCGCCGGCCTGGAGGCCATCAACGGTCAGCCCCCTGGCCCCAGCCGGGAGGACGGCCCCGGCGGAGGTGGGAATGGACAAGGCGATACACAAAGTGGGGCGCAGGGCAGCGGGCAGGGCGCAAACCAGCGTCGCACCCCACAGTACACGCTCACCTACCGCGACCGTCTGCAGGCGGGCGAGTCCCTGGTGGCTGGGCCTGGCTTGTTTGACGCAACTGATTCCGGCCCACAGGTTTCGGTGCTCAAGGAAACGATGGATGCACGCGGGCTGCGGTTGGGCGACAAGCTGACCTTTAATGTGCAAGGCGTACCGGTCGAAGCTACGGTGCGCAGTGTGCGGGCGCAGGACAGCGAGTCAGTGCAGCCCTTTTTCAGCTTTGTCTTGCAGCCGCAAGTGCTGGCCGACGCGCCGCAGACCCTATTCACCGGCCTGCGCGTGCCCCAGCCTGAGATCGCCGGGCTGCAAAACCGCATTGTGGCGCAGTTCCCCAACATCACCGTCATCGACGCTACAGCCACCATCGCCACCTTTGCTGCCGTGGTCGACCGCATCACGCGCGTCGTACGTTTCTTTGCGCTCTTTAGCATCCTGGCCGGTTTGCTCATCGTCGTCAGCTCCGTCTACGCCACCCGGCTGGCCCGCGTGCAGGAGGCCGTCTACTACAAGGTACTGGGGGCGACCAGCCGCTTTGTCCTGCGCGTCTTTGCCCTGGAGAACATCTTCTTGGGGCTGATCAGCGGTCTGCTGGCCGTGCTTATGGCACAAGTTGCCGCCTGGCTGATCATGAAGTACTTGTTCGAACTCGATTACCAGCCGTTCCCCATCCCGAGCGTGCTGCTGGTGGCCCTCACCGTGCTGGCCGTCACCGCCGTGGGGATGGGCGCATCGATCAGCATCCTGCGCAGCCGCCCCATTGTCTTCCTGCGCCAGCAAGGCGAAGAGGAGTAAACCAGCGCGACTAGCCAAATCGTCACCCGATCCCTCGCCCACTTTGCGCCCCACCCACCCGCGCATATCATAGCCATATGAAATTATCGCACCCTTATCCAGAACGCTTCCTGGAAGCCTTCCGGAAAATGATACTGATGTTGGCATTGATGCTCGTGACCGGCTGTGGTGCAGCCGAACCTACGCCGACGCCGCAACCCACACCCTTGCCTGCAACACCAACACCGGCTGAGCATGCCGGAATTCTCATCGTCGCCATGGGCGACAGCCTTACCGAGGGTTTGGGCGTGGATACGGCCGACGCCTATCCGGCCCAGCTCGAGCGCAAGCTGCGCGCCAACGGCTACGATGTGACGGTGGTCAATGCCGGCGTGAGCGGCGAAACCAGCAGCGGGGCGTTGTCGCGCGTCGACTGGGTGCTGCGGCAGCGGCCGGATATCGTCATCCTTGCCACTGGCGGCAATGACGGCCTGCGCGGGGTGGAGCCATCGGTCACCGAGGGCAACATCGACCAGATCGTACAGAAGATGCAGGACAGTGGGGCCGTGGTCGTGCTGGCGGGCATGGAGATGGTACAGAATATGGGCACGCAGTTCACGAGTGACTTCCGCGCCATCTACCCACAAATCGCCGAACGCCACAACCTGATTTTGATGCCCTTTCTGCTGGAAGGCGTGGCCGCCAACCCGGAGCTCAACCAACCTGACACGATTCACCCCACCGCCGAAGGTTACACGATTGTGGTCGATAATCTCTACCCCTACGTCGTGCAGGCTATCGAGCGGGTGCAGAACAAGCGCTAAGCGAAGCTCAATAATGACCACAGCCATACAGTCGGTCAGTAACAGCAACCGTGGCGCCTGGATGGTGCTGGCGGCGGGCGTCCTGTGGGGCACCACCGGTACGGCCCAGGCCTTTGCTCCCGCCGGGGCTACCCCACTGGCGATCGGCGCCGTGCGCCTGCTTGTCGGCGGCACGGCCCTGCTCATCCTGGCACTGGTGCGCCGCCAGTTGCGACCACGCGGCTGGCCTCTGCTGCCTACGATCACCGTGCTGACAGGCATTGCGCTGTACCAGGTCTGCTTCTTCGCCGCCGTGGCGCGCGCGGGTGTGGCTGTTGGGACCGTAGTCGCCATTGGCAGCGCGCCGATGTTGACCGGCTTGTTGGGTCTAGTCATGCTCGGAGAACGACCTACCCGGCGTTGGCTGTTCGCTACGCTGCTGGCAGTTGCAGGCTGCACCCTGCTCATCGTCGCCGGCAGCGACCCAGCCGCTGCAGTGCAGTTGGATGCCATCGGCGTGCTCCTGGCGCTCGGCGCAGGCGCGGCCTATGCCCTCTATACTATCGCCAGCCGCGAGCTGCTGCGCGTCCAGCCGCCCGATGCCGTGACCGCCGTCGCCTTTTTTGGCGGTGCAATCCTCTTGGCGCCGCTGCTCTTCTTTGTCGATCTTGGCTGGCTTGCCGAACCAAGCGGCTTGTTGGTTGCGCTGCACCTAGGTATCATCACCACCACTCTGGCCTACATTCTCTACATCCGCGCCCTGCTGACCGTGCCCAGCGCCACAGCCGTAACCCTGGCCTTGATGGAGCCGTTGACCGCGGCCACGCTGGGCATCCTGTTGTTGGGCGAACGCCCGACGCTGCCGGCAATTATCGGCATCGCCATGCTGTTGGCTGGTCTCCTTATTCTGACTATACGAAAACAGCCGCGCTCAGGCGGCACATCGGGGTAGAGCGGTTACCCCACAGCCGTCGACAGGCACCCATCCAGCATGCTCAAACTACTCGGCCTCGGCATACTTGCAGCCTTTTTCTTTAGCAGCACCTTTGTTCTTAACCGTGCCATGAGCCTGAGTGGCGGTCACTGGGTCTGGTCGGCCAGCCTCCGCTACCTGTGGATGATCGTTTTTCTCAGCGCCGGCCTCCTGGTCGCCGGCCGCGGCCGCCTGTTGCTGGATGCCCTGCGCCTCCTGCGCCGCCACTGGCTGTTCTGGTTGATCGCCGGCAGCACCGGCTTCGGCGTCTTTTACGCCGGCATCTCCTTTGCCGCTTCCTACGCGCCCAGCTGGGTCGTCGCCACGACCTGGCAGTTTACAGTACTGGCTTCTCCCTTCGTCCTGCTGCTCTACGGCCGCCGCGTGCCGTGGCGCGGCGTCGCCTTCACGCTGCTAATCTTTCTGGGCATCGTGCTAGTCAGTCTTGGCCAAGCGCAGGCCACCCCCTGGCAGTACGTTGTGCTCGGCGCGCTGCCGGTTCTCGTCTCTGCCGTTGCCAACCCGCTCGGACTGCAACTTGTCTGGGAAGCAGGCGCCGGCCAACGCCTGCCCGGCCGCCGCATTCCCCACATTGTCGACCCTGCGCTCAAGAATCCATTTACGCGTGTTCTGTTGCTGTCCATCGGTTCCGTACCCTTCTGGCTGCTCGTCATCTTTGTCACGCAACCACCACCGCCTGGCGCCGACCAATGGATCAACACGGCGTTGGTCGCCCTCTCGTCGGGCGTTGTGGCGACCAGCCTGTTCCTCGCTGCCCGCCACCAGGCGCACAACGCCTACGAACTGGCCGCGGTGGACGCGACCCAGTCCGCCGAGGTTCTCTTCTCAGTTGCCGGCGAAGTGCTGATCCTAGGCGGGGCCTTACCGGGCCCGCTTGGCTGGGCAGGTATCGCCCTTACCGTGCTCGGCCTGGTGCTCTACCTGCTGGCACAACAGAAGACGGCAGTCGATGCCTCCAGCCGTAACGATTCCCCAGCCTAGGCACTAACTTGCCCAGGCGCAAGCCGGATTGATCATAACCATCTTGATGGCTTTGGCCTTATCATCCCGATTTTCCACCATCGCCACGCCGATATCCGGCAGCGTGAAGCGCCCCGAAAGCACCTTGGTTGGGTCAAAGATGCCGCTTCCCAGCAGGTCGAGCGCCTCTGCCGCCCGCGTTCCCGGCCGCGCCATGGATGCACGCAACTGCTGGCGTTTGAAGTGGAAGGTATCGGCGTCAAAGGCAATCACACCTTTCTTGTCAAAGGCAATCCCGATATAACTGATGATTGCCCCCTGGGCACTTACCTTGGCCGCCAGCGGCAGTTCACTGGGCGGCGCCACGACCAGCACTCGGGTCGCCCGCCGCCGGCCAAAGTCGTACTTGGCGAGGTCGCACTCGTCCACACAGATGGGTTCGGCGCCCAGTTCCTCCGCCACGCGCATGCGCGCCTGGGAGTGCGACCGCCCTGCCATCCAGATGTGCTCTACCCCGCGCCGCCTGCATTCCGGAATGGCCAGCAGCCCCAAGGGTCCCGGCCCGATGATCAACACCCGGTCGTCCGGCCCCACGTCGGCCACGGCCGCCATGTCGATGCTGACAGCCGCGGGCTCAGCCAGGCAGGCGATCTCCGCCGGCAGATTACCGGCCTGGAACACCTGCTGCTGTGGACAGACCATGTAGTCGGCGAAACCCATGTACTTGTCCCAGTAGCTCTGCACGTCCAAGCAGTCCAGCGGGCGCCCGGCCAGGCACTCTTCACACACGCCACAGGGAGCGCTGGAATCCAGCGCCACGTGGTCGCCTGTGGCGCAGCGGGTTACGCCGGAACCCACGGCGGTCACGACACCGCTGATCTCATGGCCAAACAACGACCACTTCTTGGCTGTCTTGCCCGCAATCGACAGGTCCGTGCCACAGATAGAGCAGGCCGCGATCTGCAGTTGCACCTCGCCCGGCCCCGGCTCGGGTACAACGCGATCACGCAACTGGAACTGATAATATGTCTTTACATATGCTGCTTGCGTCTCGTACCGCATGATTCTCCTCATTCCTGTTCATGTTCTTCGTCGCTTACGTTGAATTCTATATCACACGCGGACTGTTCCCTATCCGTTCGATCAACACCCCCAATTCGTTGCCAATCACCTTCCCCTGTATACTATCCCTTCAGCACACTTTGCCCCGAACCAGGTTATGGAGCAACACAATGCCGATTAGCACTTCCTCTTTTGGCGACGAACGTGACGGCCGCTATGGGGAGTACGAACAACCCGACAACTATACCCGAGAAGTGATGGAGTTCCCCGGCGTCTCCGTGCCGCAGGCGGAAACCTACCTAAAGCGTTTAGGCGGCGGCGTCGAAGAGAAGTTGAAGCGCGTGGAGGGGATCGGCTGGAAGGCCGAAATTGACGCCACCGCCGATGGCGTGCAAGTAACCTTCTCCGCTCACGACGAGCTGCTCGACGACCTCATCCGCCGCTTCGAGGAGTGGGTCGAGCGCGGCTAACGCCAGGGAGATCTAGGAAAACAATGTCACCGTCCGTCTTTGCCCCTGACCGTCGCGGCACGCTGCGCGCCACGGCACGCGCCGGCAGCAATATTGCCTTTATCAAGTATTGGGGCGTGTCCGATGCGGCGCTCAATCTGCCGCTGAGCAATTCAATCAGCATGACGCTGGCCGACGCCTATACGACCACGAGCGTGGAATGGGACACGCGCGGCGGCCTGCTGGGCGACGAGGTCACGATCGACGGCACGCGGCTGGACGCCAGACGCGCCGAGCGCATCTCGCGTCACCTGGAGCGGATCCGCGCGCTGGCCAACGTCACTTACCGCGCACGCATAGCGAGCCAGAACAACTTTCCCATGGCCTCGGGCATTGCCAGCTCGGCCAGCGGCTTTGCCGCCCTGACCGTGGCCGCCTGCGCCGCCCTCGGGCTCGATCTCTCGTCGACCCAACTGTCGGCCATCGCTCGCCGCGGCAGCGGCTCAGCCTCGCGCAGCCTCTTTGGCGGCTATGTGGAATGGGAAAAAGGTCGCGACGACGCCACCAGCGTGGCACGTCAAATCCAGCCTGCCGATCATTGGGACCTGGTGGACATAGTCGCCATCGTCAGCGCGGCTGAGAAGGCCGTGAGCAGCGAAAGCGGCCATCTATTAGCCGTCAGCAGCCCCTTCAACATGGCGCGCGTCGACCACATCGACGCCCTGTTGATGGAAGTGCGTTCGGCTATCGCCACGCGCGACATCCAGCGTCTGGGTGTTGTGATCGAACGCGACGCCCTCGCCATGCACGCGGTGATGATGACGAGCACGCCCAGCCTGCTCTACTGGCAGCCAGGCACGATCGAGCTCGTGCAGGCCGTACGGCAGTGGCGTGAGCAGGACAAGCTGCCCGTCTACTTCACCATCGATGCCGGCCCCAACGTGCACCTGATCTGCGAGTCGGCCTACCGCAACGCCGTCGCCGACCGCCTGCGCGAGTTGAAGAGCGTGCAGCAGGTCCTCGCCAGCAAGCCCGGCCCAGGGCCCAGGCTGCTGGACTCTCACCTGTTCTAGGCTGCCATGACCGAAAGCGCAAGCCCTGCCATACGCATCGTCGTCACCGGCGGCACCTTTGACAAGCAGTACGACGAGCTGCGCGGCGAACTGACCTTTAAAGACAGTCACCTGCCGGGCATCCTCAAGCAGGCACGGATCACCGCACCAATCGTGCTTGAGATCAACCAGTTGATCGACAGCCTTCACATGCAGGACGTCAACCGCCAGCACATCTTAGCCTCGTGCCGGGCCGCGCCTGAAGAGCGCATCGTCATCGTCCACGGCACCGATACCATGGCAGTAACTGCCCGCATGCTTGGCGAGGCCGGCCTGGCCAAGACCATCGTCCTGACTGGGGCCATGATCCCCTACGCCGTCATGGGTTCCGACAGCCTGTTCAATCTTGGCTTCGCCGTCGCCGCCGCCCAACTCCTGCCGCACGGCGTCTATATCGCCATGAACGGACAGACCTTTCCGTGGCACAATGTGCGCAAAAACACGGCTTCCGGCGTCTTTGAACCCATGTCCTGATGCGAGGCAACCCGTTGCTCATCCGTCCTGTTCAACCCACCGACGCCGCCGAATGGCTCCGCATGCGCATGGCACTGCCATTCTTCTGGGCTGCCTTTGTCTGCCAGCAGGAGGACGGCAGCCTGTGCGGGCTTGCCGAGGGCGCCATCCAGAGCAAAGCTTCAGGCTGCACCACCGGCCGGATTGGCTACCTTGAGGCATGGTACGTAGATCCCGCTGTCCGTCGCCAAGGTGCGGGCCGAGCGTCACTCGGCTATATAGAAGTCCAGCGCTACTTCCGCAAGGAGCTATAGCGCCCAGTATTAGCTATAAATAAACAGACCCGCCGTAATAGCAGGTCTGTTCACAAAGCATGGGTACACGCGAGCAGCTAGTCCAAGAAGCTCTCAATCCAGGCCAGCACTTCCGGAATGTCGATCCGGCTGCCGTACGTAACGCCGGCGCAGTTGCCATTGGTGACGTACGAGTTGACTGCCAGAACGACATCTGTACCACCCAGCAGGTTCGGGCCGCCCGAATCGCCAAAGCAGGTGCCGCCAGTGCCGCCGCCAGGATTCGCCGTGAGGCGCAGGAACTCGGCGCTATGTTTGAAGTTACCTGATACGGATTGGCTTGGCGCATACAGGCGTACGAGCCGCCCTGTCCACTCCGGCTTACCGCCGCCGCGGATCTGCTTCTGCACGCCATAGCCCACGATGTCTACCGGCGTCTTGTTGGCCAGCGTGTCTACGAGTCCGGCCTCCGGAAGCTGGGCGTACTCGCCCACTACGGACGGCGACACCGGTTCACTCAGCACCACGATCCCGACGTCGCGGTAGGCAAATCCAGGTAGACCGTTGCTGCATTCCGAGCAGTAGTCGGGGTTGGTGTGTGGCGTCCCCTCGTACGAGGTCTCTCCGCCAAAGGGATACTCCGGATTGTCTTGCAGATTCTCACCGAACCAGACGCGCGCGGCCACGGCGCCGTCCGTGCAGTGGCCAGCGACCAGCACCACCGTGGGCGACAGCAGTGATCCGCTGCAACGCCACGCCGGGCCCTCTGCCGCATCAAACACAACCAGGCCCACATAGGGATGGATGGTGTCGGGTTGGCCGTTGGTGATAGCCGCCGCCGGCCCGGCGTTGGCCAGCAGCAGTACGGACACGAGCAGCACCACCAAACTCATTCTTCGCATACATTGCTCCTTCTTTGGGTTAGGAAACACGAATGGGTCTACCTGCCTCGTCAGGTTGCCGGCGGCTCAAACCCTGGGTGAGTATCGACTCGTTGCGCCATTATCATACTGTTACTTTGTTACCATACAGTTTCAGGTCGATGACCTATGCTCCACGTTTTGTTATAGAATGAGCAGGCAGCTTCTTGGTCGAGGCAAGCAGATGTCAGTCGAGCAAACCCGAGATGCCCTTCCACAAAAACCACAGGCCAAAAATCAGGGAAACGGCAATGGCAATTACCCGGTTGTTCTGTGCCAACCAGCGCTGTGTGGCGTCCAGCACCTTGGCCGACCGGGCAGGGGCAATTGCGTAGACGATGATCGGCCCCACGACCAACGACTGCGCAAGCACGACGAAAAGCAAAAATGCCAGCACACTGGCCGCCAGACCCGCCTCTGCTTGTTGGACGATAGCAATGGCAGAGAGCGTAAAGACCCACTGCTTGATAGCGATCGCCATCAGCAGTGCGCCCACACCGAACGCCTTGGGCGTGGTCAGCCCGCTGAGGGTCATCATCCACTTGGGAGGCTCGTCGGGATCCTCTTCCTTGCGCCATTTCTTGTAGGCGGTGATGAGCATGAGGATGCCGACTACGAGGAGCAAGGTCGATGCAATGAGCCGGGGCCGCCGTCGCCGTCGTCTGCTGCGGCGCCGAAAACAAAGCCAAAGAGTACGCCCTGGATCAGCCGCACAGTCGTGGCGCCCGCCGCAAAAGCTGTCGCCTTGAGCAGGCCCCCTTCACTGCGCAGCAGAAACAGCGCCATGATGATCCAAATTGGCAATACTGCCGCCGCAACGCTCAGCATCAGCAGATCAATCCACAACGTGCCCATTGCTCTCCTTTGTACTGGTTTTGTTCAGACCCCACTTGTGAAAATAATGCCCCACTGTCGCCAGTCAGGGTCATCCAGCACGCGCACCTCGCGCACCCACTTGACCCACTGGAAGCCGCGCCGCCCCGGCGCCACCAGGCGCAGCGGAGCGCCGCGCCCATGATCCAGCGGCGCCCCGCCCACCTGGGCAGCCAGGATCAGTGTCTGCGCTTCGGCTAGAGGCACGCTCCAGCGATAGCCCGTCGCCGACACGAAGCTTACTTCCCTGGCGGCGGCAGCCAGGCCCGCCTCTGCTAACAGCCAGGCGACCGGAATCCCGCGCCAGAGTTGGTTCGTGTACCAGCCGCCTGTACAGTCGAGCGTCGCCGCTACCTCCTTGGTAGGTGCAAGCGCCAGATCGGCGGCGGACAGGCTCAGCGCCTGCTCTACACTCCCCGCCACCTCCAGCCGCCACGCGCCGACATCATAAGGCGCGGGGTTGTCGAACATCCACATGGTGACAGGAAAGGTCAACCCGGGTTCCAGCCCCACTTTGCGTGAGCCGGTGAAGCGTCGCTGTGCCCCCGGCAGTCTAGCCGCGTGTGCCAGGCCTTGCTGGCCGGCCCACAACGCGCTGCCGGTAGCCAGCACCGCCAGCCCGCTCATCACGGTGCGCCGCCCGGCCAAGTCCACCTGCCGCAGGGGTTTGAAGCGCAGCAGCATGTGCAGCACGACAAACACCGCCAGCGAGAGGCCAAAGATAACGTGCCAGTTCAATCCATTTGGATAGCCCAGCGGCCAGTGCCAAGCGGTCCACACCACGCCGCTGGCAATGGTGAGCAGGACGAAACCAAGCGCCGCCACTGACACCCAGGTCGCTCCGTCCCAACGGCGCCGATCTGCGACGCGCCGCCACACGCGCTGCAGCTTCCACACGAGCAACAGCACGATCGCCAGCCCCGTCACGCCATGCAGGACAAACAGCCAGCTGTTTTGGGGCCTGCCCTGGAGAAACGAGACCAAGCCGGACCCGGCCTCCAACAGTACCAAAACGAGCAGCGACCAGTCCACCAGCCGTGGGCGCATCGTCTTCTCCTTCCGTACCGGCTGCCAGTCCCAGCTAGGGGGCGAGCAACACCTTGCCGGTCGTGCGGCGGCCCTCAATGTAGCGGTGTGCCTCGCCCGCCTGCTCCAGCGGATAGACGCCGTCGATACGCACTTCGAGCTCGCCTTCACCGTACCAGCGGAACAAATCGCCTGCCCGCCACAACAGCTCATCGCGCGTCTGCATGTAGGCGCCCAAGCTCGGCCGCGTAAGGTAGAGTGATCCCTTCTGGTTGAGAGTCTGCGGGTCGATCGGCTCGACCGCCCCACTCGCCTGGCCCCACAGCACCATCATCCCGCGCGGACGCAGGCAGTTGAGGCTCTTGGCAAAGGTCGTCTTACCCACGGAATCATACACGACGTCCACGCCCTTGCCGCCCGTGAGCCGCTTCACCTCCCCCTCGAAGTCGGCCTCAGTATAGAGGATCACCTCGTCGGCGCCGGCTGTGCGCGCAAGGTCCGCTTTCTGAGCGTTGCCGGCTGTGCCTATCAGGTAAGCGCCCGTGCGTTTGGCCACCTGCACTAACAGCCGACCTGTACCGCCGGCCGAGGCATGGATCAGCGCCTTGTGCTCCGGTCCCAGGGGAAAGGTGCTAAGGGCAAGGTAGTGCGCTGTCATCCCCTGCGTCATCAACGCTACCGCCGCCTCCAGTGCCATGCCTTCCGGCACCGGCACGAGCTTGGCGGTGGGCACAATCGCATACTCGGCGTATGCACCGTTTGCCATGCAGTAGGCCACGCGCTGGCCGGCAGCCAGACCGGTCGCCTCCGCTGCGCCGGGACCTAGCGCATCCACGACGCCGCCAGCCTCGCCGCCCGGCGTAAAGGGGGTGGGCAGCTTATACTGCCCACTGCGCTGGTAGGTATCGATAAAGTTGAGGCCTGCAAACTGCACCTTGACACGTACCTCGCCTGGTCCCGGGTCGGGCACATCCACCTCTTCCACCTGCAGGACCGAGATATCCCCCGGCTGATGTACTCGCACTGCCCGCATTTTCCTCATCGTATTCGTCCTTAGTTTACTGGCCATAGTTTACTGGGTTATCTTGTGAGCCATTTCTTCGGCATCTTACAAATCATCGTGTACGCTGGATCAAAGACATTTCCGACCTCGTAGTCTACTACCATCCCCATCAGCGTCTGCGCGCCGATCGCGTCGAGGCCGTACGCTTCCTCCAGCCACTTAGCCATTTCAGTCGTAGCATGTTGCAGGGCCTGGTCGAGCGGCCGCGCGTTGCCTGCGGTGAAGATTTCCAACTCATTCTCGCCGCGCGGCCACGCCGTCCCCCAGCCCCTTATTATGTCTACACGAAAAGTCACGTCAGTGGAAATCTCAATGCCGGTGCCGACGATCTCGCCGGCCCCTTGGACAGCGTGACCGTCGCCCAAGTAGAACAGCGCTCCCGCTGCGAACACCGGGAAATAGACCGTCACGCCTGCCGTAAAGCCGCGGTAGTCCATGTTACCGCCGTGCTCGGCAGAAGTGGCTGTCGAAATCGCCTGCCCACCCTCCGCCGCCACACCAAAACAGCCCAGCATGGGGCGGATCGGCAGCACCAGCCGCCCCAACGCCGTGTCTGGCTTGACCAACGTAGCTGTTCCTGCCGCATCTACGTCCCACTCGCAGTTCCGCCGCGTGCCCTTCTCCTCCGGCCACGGCAGTTCGGCCACATAGGCGGGATCCACCACGTTAGGGGCCAGGAACGATCCGCTCCAGCCGTAACGCCGGTTAGGCGTTATGGCGTCGATGTGCACGACCAGCGTATCGCCCGGCTGCGCGCCCTCGACATAGAACGGGCCCGTCATTGGGTTGCCCGGTTCGGTAATCTGCTGCGCGTTGGCATCCAACCCGTGCGCGTCCACGCAGTGGGTGTGCACTGTATCGCCCGGTTCCACGTGCAGCACAGGTGCGACCGTGCCCATGGCAGTGTAATAATGGTCCGGCTGAAAGTAGTGAACGGTCATGCTCCCTCGAATTCTAGCTCCATTGGGCGGCAAAGCTACCGGCGGCTGGTAGAAAATAGCTGTCCCCCATTATAACCCTGTCCACCCGGACAGCCGATTCCCCGCCAATCGCCAGGGGACAAGCCCGTGCGCGCAGAGTACAGTAGGGGCACGAGGTCCGGCGCATGAATGATCGTCGCTGCGGCAAGGTTGACATCGCCAGACCTCATGCCCCTACTCATCGTGCATTGGGACGTGGAGACTAGCGACCATGTGGGATTTCTATACCAATTTCTACCGTGCGACGGAGACCAGCCAGGCACACAAGCAGTTCTGCACGCGTGTCTTTGGGCTTGACCTCTGCCAACATGGCTTTGCCGATGTCAATCAGCTCGACGCGCTGATTGCCGCCGCGCAATTGGGCCCTGGCCAGCGCGTGCTTGACCTAGGCTGCGGCACGGGCCTGATCGCCGAATACCTGTCCGACCACTCCGGCGCTCACGTTACGGGGCTTGACTATGTGCCTGATGCCATTCGCCAGGCGAGCGAGCGCACGCAGGCAAAGGTCGACCGGCTGACCTTTGTCGTAGGCGACATCAACGCCCTTGACCTGCCGCCCGCATCGTATGACGTGATCGCTTCCATCGATACGATCTACTTTAGCGAGGATTACGCTGCCACCGTTGCCGCGCTCAGGCAGGCACTGCGTCCTGGCGGCCGGCTTGCCATCCTCTATTCATACGGCCGCGAGCCTTGGGTGCCTGTGGAGGAATTCGACGTCGCTACGCTGCCGGCGACGCGCACGCCCCTGGCCCGGGCACTCTGCGCCAACGGCTTTGACTTTGTCACCACGGATTTCAGTGCCGCCGACCTGCGGCTCGCCATCTGCCGCCAGCAAACGCTGGCTGACCTGCGCGACGGATTTGAGGCTGAGGGCAATCTGTTTATCTACGAAAACCGTCTCGGCGACGCCAACGGGATCCGCCAGGCCTGTGAAGACGGCCTGCAGCGCCGTTATCTCTACATTGCCATGGCGACGCAGTGACAGTTGCACTTGCACAACAAAAGCACTATAACGTATAACAGGGCGTCAGAGGCCGTACTAAGCACTGCAACCGACGGAAGGCGCCCTCATTATCATGACCGAGATATCGATTCGTCGCGCGACAAGCAAGGACATCCCTCAGCTTACTGAACTGGCAATCACCACTTATGTCGACTCGTTTGGCCACTCCTTTGCGCCCGCTGACCTGGCTTCACACCTTGCCCGCAACCTGGCGCCGGCAAACGTCGATCGATTTCTTGCCGACGACGTCGTGCTTGTGGCGGAGGGGGGCGAACAGATGGTCGGCTACGTTCAGTTCGGTGCGGCAGGCGCAGGCTACGCTCCTGCCAGCGGCGATGACCAGGAATTGCGCCGCCTTTACGTTCGTCGCCAGCTTCAGCGCCAAGGAATCGGCACGCTGCTCATGCAGGCTGCGTTGGCGCACCCGCAATTGGAGCGTGCGCCAACCATCTATCTCGACGTTTGGGAGCATAATCCCGGCGCGCAGCGCTTCTACCAGCAGCACGGATTCGAGGTAGTCAGCACACGGACGTTTGAAGTCGAATCCGGTGCCGCCACGAGCCTGGACCTGATTATGGCTCGCCGCACGCAGGCGTGTTTAGGCCGCACGCATCAAGCCCCATCCTTGTGACCGCACAGTAAGTACCATCGTGAATACAAGCGCTGCTGCTGCCAACAGGGCCACGGCCAGCGATATGGTGTGTCTCAACTGCATGCTCCTACCATCTATGCAGTTCATCCGCTCACCCTCTCACCGGGATGCCGAGTCCTGGTGCACCCGCAGGTGAGGCCGTAAACTCCACACCAGCGCGTTCCAGCAGTTCCAGCCCAATGGCGGCACGGCGCACGCGCTCGCGGCCGGTGGCCACTGCCGCACCCTCCAAGTGCATGCCGCTGGGGTAGATGTTGGGTGCGTTGCGCAGGCCAAACTTGAGATAGACCGGGGAGGCGACACGCACGATCTCCGCCATCTCATAATAGCGCGTAAAACCGCCGAGGCCGTCCGGTCCCTCAACGTACAGGTCGATCGGGATCGAGATCACCTGGCGCAGCGCGGCCAACCTCGGCAAGCTGATATCCGAGGCGACATTGATCGTATCCAGCCCAATGTCCTGCAGCAGCTTGATACCTAGCGGGTTGGCGGCGCCCAGCACCGCCGATCCTTTGGTTACCAGGTTGGCCGGCAGCACCCCGCGCCTGCGCCCCTCGTTGACCAGCCACAGCAGCCCCTCGTCCCCCACCAATATGCTGCGAATACCCGCCTCGACGCCGCGCACGATGTCTTCAAAGGCATAGGCCAGTTGGTCCATGCCGGTGTGGCGCCAACCGAGTAGCTTGCCGTCGGGAGTCAATGGCTGGCCCGATCCTTCCCAGGTAGCGCGCGGCCCGACAAACAGCGACACTTCTACTTGGTGCTCTGCTCCCAGGGCTGCCATCTCGCGCATTTCGCCCTCGGTCAGCAGCATCATCCCCGAGCCCTGCGAGACGCGATGCACGCGCACCCCGCGCTGCTGTGCCTCCTCGAGCACGGCCGCCATCGCCGCCGGTCCTTCTACACTGGGAATCTCGATGCGATAATGGCCGCCATCGCGAAAAAGGATGGGCGAAGTGGGCAGGTCATAGCGGTCGCCGTCGGGCAGGCTCAAATCGCGCAGCAGTTGTTTTGCCTGGTTCATGGTTTGTTCAGCGCTGTCTTTCGTGTGGAAGCGGATAAGTGCACTACATCTATTAAAGCTCCAAATCCCCCACGCCGCAAAGTCGCCATGGCAATTCACTGTCTACCTCTATGGCGGCTTCTGGTCCAAACGAGTGTCGGGGTGGAAGCGGCTTGACGTCCTTCAATGGCAATGAGAGCCGGGCGTATAATGAATTGAATCGCGCTCTTTGCGTACTATATAACCGATTAGAAAGCTTATGGGCAACCGAATCGTTCTTGTCTTCACCGTTCTGCTCACCTGCCAGTTGGCCGGTGAGGTCGTCACGCGCCTGCTCCATTTACCCCTGCCTGGCCCAGTGCTTGGCATGGTGATCCTCTTTTGCGGCTTCGTGGTGCGCGGGTATGTCCCACACGATCTCGGTCTCGTGACCGGCGAGTTGCTGCAGAACCTGTCACTGCTGTTTGTGCCCGCCGGCGTGGGCGTGATGCTGCACGCCCGCCTGATGGCCGAGAACTGGCTGGCGCTGACGTTGGCCCTCGTCCTCAGCGCCGCCATCACGATCGCCGTGACCGGGCTGATCATGAGTTGGACCAGTGCCTGGATGAAGAGGCGCACTGCCCATGATTGACACCACACGCGAAATCTGGGTCTATCTAGCCGCCAGCCCTCTGCTCAACCTTACGCTGACGCTGGTCGCCTACCTGATCGGCGACTATGTCTTCCGCAAGAGCGGACATAAGGCGTTCTTCAATCCGGTGCTGATCGCCATCGTTATCTTGGTTGCTATTCTGCTCGCCACCGGCGTCTCCTACGAGACCTACTTTGAGGGCGCACAGTTTGTCCATTTTCTGCTTGGCCCGGCTACGGTGGCACTGGCCGTGCCGCTCTACCGACAGTTCGACCGCGTGCGCCACTCAGGCCCGGCGATTCTCATTTCGCTGCTGGCCGGCTCAGCCACCGCACTCTTGACGGCAACCGTCATCACCTGGGCGCTGGGTGCGCCGCGCAATGTCGTTGCGTCGATCGCGCCAAAATCGGCGACGACGCCCATCGCCATGGGCATCTCGGAGCAGATCGGCGGCTTACCATCGCTGACGGCCGTGCTCGTGATCTTGACCGGTATCTTCGGGGCAATGTTTGGGACGGCCATTCTGGAGAGGATTGGCGTGCGTGACGCCAGCGCACAGGGCTTCGCGTTGGGGCTGGCGTCACACGGGATCGGAACCGCTCGGGCCCTGCAAGTAAACGAAGTCGCCGGCGCATTTTCGGCCCTGGCAATGGGCCTCAATGGCCTGGCGACTTCGATTCTCGCTCCGCTGCTGGTGCATCTACTGGCGCAGTGGTTTTGGCCTTAGGTACTACTCGTGGACGTCCCAGTTTAGCATGGCATTTCCACCGCCATCCGGTTGTTCGATGTGAACCATAACCTTGGCCCCGGGCGTCAAAGCCGATGCGACATCTGCCAACGGAAAGGAGAGTGTGCCATTCACGTGGTGGCCGTGGTCGAAGTTGACCTTCCAACTGCTTGCCGCAACTTCCTGGCTGCCAACCATGAGCTTCGCCAACGGCGCGACGTCAAAGTCCAGCGCCTGGCCCTGCGCCTCCAGGTCCACCGAGAAGTCGAGTGTCTCGCCGCTGGGGTCGGCCAGGTTGACGGGTGTCACCTTGACCGAGATCCCGCCCAATTCTGCTTCGCGTTCATCGGCTGTGGCTGCAGCTGCCTGCGGGCCCGGGCCGTTCCCGGCGCCTGCCCCCATCGTATCGGTCATCGGCTGCGTGCCGCCCATCATGCCCCCTTCGCCCATCATGCCGCCTTGGCCCATCATGCCGCCTTGGCCCATCATATCGCCTTGGCTCATCATGCCGCCTTCGCCCATCATGCCCTGCATCATGCCGCCTTCGCCCATCATGCCCTGCATCATGTCGCATGACATGCCGCTGGAGTCATGCATCATTTCCATCATGTGCATCATCATCATCATTTGCATCATCTGGTGCATGTGCTGATGATCGCCGCCGCCCTGCATCATGCCACCTTTACCCATCATGCCGCCTTCACCCATCATGCCGCCTTGGCCTTTGGCGCCATCTTGGCTGCCCATCGGCATCGAGCCTTGCATCTGCGACATGCGCTCTTCCATCTGCGACATGCGCTTCTCCATGCTCTGCATCATCTCCATCATGTGGGCCATGTCGCCCATGGCACCCATTCCCCCCATGCCACCCATAGCAGGCACGGTGTCACTCATCGGCATAGTGTCGGTCATCGGCGCATCCTGCTCGATCCCTTGGGCCGACGCCACCTGCGTTTCCATTCCCAGCAACGACAAAGAAAGGAGCAATGCGGCCAGCAGGCCCGCGCTACATCCAAGAACTCGCACAAATTGTTTCTTCATCTGGTTCCTCCCAAACAATACATTGTGTATGACTTAAGAAAACTGGCGCTTACTAGATGGTGGATAGCTGCAGGCCCATCATAACAGGCAAACATGAAGCAATTATGAACGGCAGCCGCCGAAAGGCAGCTGCTAGGTCTCATGATCCGGAGTGGCCGCCGGCAGCCCGAAGCCAAACGCCGTACCGCGACTGGCGCCTGCCGGCGGGCTTTGCACCCACATATCGCCCCCGTGTGCCAGCACCAGCTGGCGAGCAATGGCCAGCCCGAGTCCGCTGCCTCCGCTGGATCGCATGCGTGATCGATCAGCTCGATAGAAGCGGTCAAAGACGTGCTCCAATTCACCAGGCAAGATGCCCTCACCATCGTCGGTTACGGTCACGGTCACGCCGTGCGTGGTGCAGTTCTGCCCAGCGATGCCGCCGGCACTACAGCCTGTCACACTGCCTGTCGCTGAGCCACCATCGGCCTGCACTGCCACATCCACCCTGCGGCCCCCTTGGCAGTGGCGCAGCGCGTTGTCCAGCAGGTTGTGCAGCACCTGGCCGATACGTTGCTCGTCGGCATAAACCCACGGGCCCTGGGGCTCAACATGCGCCGTCAAGCTGATATTGCGCGCCTGGGCGCTGTATTGCGAAAGGTTGACCTGCCGCCGGCACAGTTCGCCGATATCGAAGCAGCGGCGCAGCAAGGTAAGCTGCCCCGCTTCCGCTGTCGCCAATGTGCGCAGATCATCGACCAGACGATTGAGCAACATAACCTCGGCGTGCACGGCCTCGAGATTTTCGGCATCGGCCGGAAAGACGCCGTCCTGCATGGCCTCGACCGCACCCTGGATACCGGTCAGTGGCGTGCGCAGTTCGTGCGCGACGTCGGCCACCAGGTTGCGGCGCAGCTTCTCCTGCTGCTGCAGACCATCAGCCATCTGGTTAAAGCTGCGCGCCACTGCGCCAATCTCGTCATCACCCTGAACACCCACGCGCACCGATAAATCCCCGGCGCTGATTCGCTGCGCTGCCCTGCTCAAGTCGTCCAGCGGTTGGGTAATCTGGCGCACGATCAAGGCGGCCAGTGCCAGGGCAGCCACACCGGCCGCCAATGCCGCCAGCAACACGGTGCGTGTCAGGCTCCCCACCAACAAGCTCGAATTGGCAGCTGCTCCCATCAGCGCGCCTTGCACGACCATCGTTCCAATCGTCTCACCATTAACCACGAGCGGCCAGCGCTGTAACGAGGGTTTGAGTGGGGACTCCAGTGATGGCTCGCCTGTGCCTTGCGAGTCGCCAACCACGCGTTCCTGTGTGTCAAGCACAACCAGGCGATTCTCGTGCATTCCCATCATGTTACCCATCATGCCGCTCATGGCACCATCCGACGCGGCGCTTACCAGCGTCGGCAGCATCTCCTGCATGTGCGACCAGCCCTGGTGATGAAAGTAGTGGTCGGCGATCGCCTGCTGCATCACGGCGGGGCGCACCATACGGCCCTGAACCATGAAATGATCAAACTGCGTAGCCGCCCCACTGCGTGCCAGCAACACCGTTACCAACACGCCGATCAAGATGATCAAGGCAAAAGCCACAGTCAGCCGCAACCACAACCGACTGCGAATAAACGAGCCCAAGCTGTTCTCCCTTCTCGCTCGGTCTGCATGCCTTACACCACGAACCGATAGCCTACGCCATGCACTGTCTCGATAAAGCGGCTCTGCCTTCCCGCGCCACCCAACTTCTGCCGTAGATTTTTGATGTGCGCGTCTATGGTACGCTCGTAAGCGACCTCGGCGATGGATTCGTGCTGTACGTGCGCGTCTTCAATCGCCGTCAAGAGCTCGTCGCGCGTGAATGGACGGTTGGGGCTGCGCACTAAGACCAGCAACAGGTCGAACTCTACGGCCGTCAGGCGTACGCCCTTGCCGTTCAGCGTCACGCTGCGATAGCTTGGGTCGATGCGCAGGCCGCCCACCGTTACGACCTGTGCGGCCACGGCGGCGGGCAGCCGCTGCAGCCGGCGCTGTGCCGCCTGCACGCGCGCCACCAGCTCGCGCGGGCTAAACGGCTTACTCATGTAGTCGTCCGCGCCCAGTTGCAGGCCCTCAATTCGGTCAGATTCCTCCACGCGCGCCGTCAACATCAAGATGTGCACATTGGCAACGGCCGGATCCGCATTATGGCGCAGGCGGCGGGTGATCTCCCAGCCGTCAATGCCCGGCAGCATGAGGTCAAGCACGATTAGGGCCGGCTTCTCATACTGCGCCAGCTGCAGCCCGCTTTCCCCATCGGCCGCAGAGAGCACGCGCAGCCCTGCCTGCTCCAGATAGCCCTGCACCACCCGTCGAATTTGCCGATCATCTTCGATCACTAATACGGTAAAAGATGCTTCGCTCATAGCTGCAGCACTCAAACAACAAGGTTTGCCACGTCGGCGGCGTGGCTGCAATTGGCGTTACAATCGTGCCCCACGCAGCGTTTGCGCGTTGATCGCGACTACGATCGTGCTGACGGCCATCAGCGCCGCGCCGGCGGCCGGCGATAGCTCGATGCCAATGGGGGCCAGAATGCCGGCAGCCAACGGCAGGGCTACGATGTTGTAGCCGGTCGCCCACCACAGGTTCTCAACCATCTTACGATAGGTATTGCGGCTGAGACGCACGGTCTTGGCCACATCGGCCGGGTTATTACGCACCAGGATGATCCCGGCCGACTCGACGGCCACGTCGGTGCCCGCCCCTACCGCAATGCCCACATCCGCCCGCGTCAGCGCCGGGGCATCGTTAACGCCGTCACCTACCATGGCCACGCTTTTCCCCTGCGCCTGCAGCGCGGCCACCTTTTCATCTTTCTGCCCGGGCAGCACTTCGGCAAACACCTGATCGATGCCCAGGTCCTTGGCTACGGCTTCGGCCACGGCGCGGCTGTCGCCGGTGAGCAGCGCGACCTGCTTGCCCATGGCGTGCAGTTCCTCGACCGCCCCCTTGCTCTCGGGCCGAATGACGTCGGCCAGTGCAAAAGCGGCAGTAACGGCATTGTTGCCCGTGCTGGAGTCCTGCACCAGGTAGACTACCGTCTGCCCCTTCCCGCCGGCGTCGTCGGCAAAGGACTGCAAGGCTGGCGGGGGCATAAGGTTGAGCATCTCCAGCAGGCGCGGGCCACCCACGTGCACTGTTTCCCCTCCGGCCTGCACCTTTACGCCGCGTCCTTGGATGGCCGTGAAGCCAGTAATCTGTGGCAAAGTGAGGCCACGTGCGCGCGCCAGCGCACGCAATGCCTCGGCAATGATGTGCTCCGAGTCGCCTTCGGCCGCAGCCGTCAGCGCCAGCGCTGCATTGTCGATTTGCGCGTTGCCCTCTGCCGCCTGCTTGGCGCCACCGGTTGCGCTTGGCGTCGTGACAAGCGGAGCGACTGCTGCCATGGCAACGACACCTTGTTCACCCTTCGTCAGCGTACCAGTCTTGTCGAAGATCACCACGTCTACGCCGCGTGCCGCCTCCAATGCCAGCCGATTGCGCACGAGAATGCCGTTGGAGGCCGCCAGCGACGTGCTGATAGCCACTACCAACGGCACGGCGAGCCCCAGCGCGTGTGGGCAAGCAATCACTAGGACGGTCACCACGCGCTCGACCACGCTCATGTCCCAGCCACTTATTAGTGTCCACACCACCGCCGTCAGGGCCGCCACGGCCAGGGCGATGTAGAACAGCCAACCAGCTGCCCGGTCCGCCAGCACCTGGGTATTTGACTTGCTCTGCTGCGCCTCCGCCACCAGGCGCATAATGCCGGCCAGCGCCGTCTGTTCGCCGGTGGCCGTCACACGCAGGCGCAGGCTGCCACTGCCGTTGATCGAGCCGCCGATCACCTTGCTGCCGGTCGTCTTCTCCACCGGCTTTGACTCGCCCGTGATCAGCGCTTCGTTGACGTCGGAACGACCTTCCACCACCTCGCCGTCGGCCGGAATGCTTGCTCCTGGCCGCACCAGCACAAGGTCTCCGTTGCGCAAATCATTTACCGCCACCTGTTCGATTGTGCCGTCGGCGCTGACGCGATCGGCTGTATCCGGCATCAACTTAGCCAGTTCATTGAGCGCGCCCGACGCCTGGCGCACACTGCGCATCTCGAGCCAATGGCCTAGCAGCATGACGTCAATCAGCAGTGCCATCTCCCAAAAGAAACCGCTGTGCGGGTCGACGAAGACCATGGCGAGGCTGTAGACAAAGGCCACGGAAATCGCCAGCGAGATCAGCAGCATCATGCCTGGCTTGCGGCTGACGATCTCCGGCACGGCCATCTGCAGAAAAGGAATGCCGCCGTAGAGAAAGATCACGATAGCAAACAGTGGCGCAACCCATTCGCTGCCCGGGAACTGGGGCATCTCAAAACCAAACAACTCCTGGATCATGGGGCTGTAAAGCAGAACCGGCACCGTCAGCGCCAGACAGACCCAGAAGCGTTGGCGGAACAGCTGCTCGTGACCGCTGTGATCCACATGAGCACCGTGCCCATCGTGTTCACCGTGTTCATCGTGTTCACTCTGTCCAGCGGGTGCTAGATGCCCACTGTGGCTGTCCATGGCGACAGGCTCAACCAAATCCTTGCCGTTCGTATGGTCATTGTGTACAACATATGCGCCGGAGCCAGGATGATCGGTTGTCTCAGGGTGCTCAATTTGCTGAACGTGTTCAGTGTGTCCCATGTGGTCGGCGCCTGCCGCGGGCTTGGCGGCAGTCGATGGGACGTCAGGTTCGTCATGGCGATGGGTATGGTTTGCGTTCACAGTTCCTCCCAGGAATGTTCAACCTCTGGCGTGGCGCCTGGCGGTTGCGCGAACCTAGTATTGCACACAATTGTGAAGTGGTTATGAATCCGCTCCACTGTCCGAATGGACAGGCGCGATCCTGTCCGGGGTTCAGGCATATACCCTACCACTAGCAAGGCGACGGAGCAAGCTATTTGTGCGAAAGTAATTACGCACAAATAGCGTACTTATAGATGGAGCAAGAGCATACGATGGCCGCCCAACTTACCAGCCCGATCAACGGTCAATCTTCCGTTCAATCTCTCGGTCAATCTCTCGGTCAATCTCTCGGTCAATCTACCGGTCAATCTACCGGTCAATCTACCGGTCAATCTACCGGTCAGTTCCCTGGTCAATTCTGCGAACAGGCCCTCATCCAGCAGGTGCGGGGCGGTGACCAGGCAGCTTACGCCGAGTTGGTCGGCTGCTACCAAAAGCCGGTCTATCATCTCTGCCTGCGCATGCTCGGGGATGCGGGCGACGCCGAGGATGCAGCCCAGGAGACTTTCCTGCGTGCGTATCTGCAGCTGGCCACCTATGATGCATCTCGCTCGTTCAAGACCTGGCTGATGGCGATTGCCAGCCACTATTGTATCGACCGTCTGCGCCGCAAGCGTGTGAAGCTTCTCTCGCTGGACGACGAGCCGTTGGTGCAGGTGCTGGGCCTGCGCTGCCCGTCCGCCCTGCCGGAAGAGGTTGCCCTGCATGGAGAGCAGGCGAGTCGCATGCAGCGAGCACTCACACATCTACCAGCCGAGACGCGCAAGGTCGTCGCGCTGCGCTACTGGGGCGATTACAGTTGTGAGGAAATTGCCGAGGCGACCGGCTCGTCGGTCAACGCCGTCAAGAGCCGGCTACACCGCGCACGTGCGACGCTGGCCAATCTATTGGGCGAGGACGAATACGCTACCATGCCTAGCATGTAGCGGCAAGAGACTTGGCGTTCGGCGAGGGAAGGGACAGGCACAAGGTCCGGCGGGGCGTGTCTCGCTGTTGCAGCAATCGCTTTTCCGCCGGACCTTGTGCCCCTACGCGTTTGTGCCCGGTGCCCCTACGCGTGGGGGGTGGCTGCTACTCGACGATGGCCTGGTAAAGCGCAAACTCAAGTGCTTCGATGTCGCCATTGAGGCGGCCGGTATGCTGCTCCAGGCACTGGCTGTGGCTCATGGTGTAGCGGCTGTCTTCGAGCCAGGTCACCAATTGCCGCCACGTATCGGGCACGGCTGCAACCCCCCGGCAGCGGGCGACAGCATACAGCCCGCCGTCAAACGTCTTGAGTTCCGTCTCGTCCGCACCGATAACGTCCGCAGCTTCGCCATTCTTGAGTTCCAACCAGAATTCATATCCGTAGTTCGGACTGGCGGCGCTCGGCGAGGGGTTGTTGAAACCGTAAATGCGGTGTTCGAAGCCTCCGTCCAGCAGCCCGCGTGGTTCCGCCCAGGCCAGCAACTTCGCCGCCGCCTGAAACTCAGGTTCGCTTCCAAAGCCGTAGAAGCTTGCCACCTGCATCGGCGCCAGGCGCACGATCTCGACCTGCAACTCGCTCATCATTCTGCTCCTATGTGATGTCATTTGTTTGCTTCGCTTTGCACACAAGGGTGTCGCGACACATCCCGTTTCTCAGTATATTGACAAATACTGACATCTTGTGTCAGGATATTGCGGGGAGATTCGAATTGATCCACGAAGGACACGAAGGGTAACAATGGCCTATGCGTGCAGACAGGCTGCTTTCGCTGTTGATGCTGTTGCAGACGCGCGGGCGTATGACGGCACAGGCTCTGGCAGACGAGTTGGAGGTGTCGGTACGCACGGTTTACCGCGATATTGAGGCGCTTAGCAGCGCCGGCGTTGCCGTGTATGCTGACCGCGGCCCAGGCGGCGGGTGTGCTCTGGTGGACAACTATCGCACCCACCTGACTGGGTTGCACGAAGGCGAGGCACGCGCGCTGTTTATGGCCAGCATGCCCTCCGCCCTGGCGGATCTCGGCTTGGGGGCGGACCTCAAGGCCGGGCTGCTCAAGCTGCTAGCCGCCTTGCCCGCCGAGCGGCAACATGACGACCAATGGGTGCGCCAACGTATCTTCCTGGATTGGGAAAGCTGGCAGAAAGCCACTGCTTCTACCGTCGATGACACCATACCTGTAGAGACATCCACGCGACCGCTCTTGCAGGTCATCCAGCAGGCAGTATGGAACGACCGCCGGCTGTGGATCACCTATCGCCGCCAATCAAGCTTCTACCGCCGCCAATTCGACCGCCTGGTGGATCCGTATGGGCTGGTGGCGAAGGAAGGAGAATGGCACCTTGTGTGCGCTGCCAGCGAAGAAACAGGCGACCGGCTGCGCGTTTTTAAGGTGGACGAACTGGTGGCCGTACGCGCCACGGACGACCCGTTCACACGGCCGAGAGACTTCAACTTGGAGCGGTCCTGGCGCACATGGTGCGAGCACATTCGCCAGGATCGCGGCCGCTACACTGTAGTGGCACGCGTCTCGCCGCAGATGCACGTCGATTTGCCGCTGTACTTGGGTAAACACCTGGAACGCTCGCAAGACCACCCTTGGGCAGAGTGGTCAGAGGACCGCACAGTCGCAACAGAGTCAGCCGAAACAGAGCCAGATACAAAAGGGGCTGACTGGATGACGGTGATTCTCCACTTTGATACCCTGGAGGGGGCCCGCACCAAGCTTTTAGGGCTTGGTGCGGGGATAGAGGTGGTGACGCCTGTAGCGTTGCGGCGCAGCCTGCTGGACTATGCCCAACAGGTTGTCAATCGCTACTCACGTCATTGAGGCAGCATTTGACGGGCAAGTTGGGCCGCATGTTTGCGGCTGCAAACGTCCAACTTGCGCAATAGGTTGTGCACGTGATTCTTGACCGTGCCCAATTCGATGGTCAACGCCTGCGCGATCTCTTGGTTACTCTTCTCTTCGCCCAGGAGGCGCAGCACCTCGACTTCGCGCTGTGTCAGCTCGGCATAGACAGTTTCCGGCCGTGCCATGTTGCCGCCGTCCAATTCAATCAGGAGCAGGTTCAACTCGGCAATGCGCGACATCATGGTGGCTGCGATGTCCGGATGCACGAGGAACTCGTCCTCGGCTACGGCATGGATCTTCTTGACCAAGTCCGCCCAGGATTCCTCGGCGCACACATAGCCGGCGGCCCCCTCCTCCAACAGGTGCAGAATGACCTCGTCCACTTTGGGAACGTCGGTAATCAGCACCTTGATTGGTTGCTCACGCCCGATGAGGTCGCGCGCCAGGTCTAGTGTCTCACTTTCGCCCAGGACATAGCTGACCAAGGCGACATCGCAAGAAGTGCGAGCCAACTGGGTCAAAGCTGCAGCCGGGCTGTCCGTGCAACCGCGGACGTAAAAATCCGGCTCATCACGCAGAACGGTCATCAGCGGATCGTCGCCACCACAGTTCGCGCGGACGACATATAAGTCGATCATCGGCGTATCATTCATGTTGTGTTTGGAATCGCCACTCGTTGCGATGCAAATCGTTCACGGGCTGCGCAAACGAAGAGAGTTACTTAGGTGTGCGCACAGCCCAGGGCTGTACACTCATTGTAGTGCAAATAGGAGAAGAGTAAATGGGGAACAACCAAGAAACAAGGTAGGGTTTCCCCTACCTTACACGAGGTTGCACTACACCAGGCCGCGTTGAACAGCCTGTACCGCAGCTTCGACGCGCGAGGAAACATCGAGCTTATTGAAGATGGCGCCTACGTGTTTTTCCACAGTCTTTTCGCTGATTTGCAAAGTATGACCGATCTCCTGGTTGGTCTTGCCGGCCACCACCAGGCGCAGGACCTCCAACTCGCGGCTGGACAGTTCGTTGCCGGCCAGCTCGCTGTCGCGCGTCCAAGCCGACATGCGTGCCACGGCACGGCGGCTCAGCCAGCCTTCTTCGCCGCGCGCCACCCCGCGCACGGCTTCGATGATCATTTCGGGCGCCTCTTCCTTTGTGATATAGCCTGCTGCCCCATTGGCCAGCAGATTGCGCACATATTGGCCGTCGTCGTAGGCACTCAGGGCAAGCACACGTACGGCAGACCGCGCAGACTTTAGATTCTTGGCCACATCCACGCCCGACATGCCAGGCATTTCCATATCCAGCAATAGCACGTCAGGTGACAACTCTTCTACCAAATTCAATGCGTCCTGGCCACTCTTCGCTTCCGCCACCACCTCGATATCAGGCGCAGTCTGCAGCAGTGAGCGAATACCCCGGCGCACGATCGGATGGTCGTCGGCCAACAACACGCGGATCTTGGTCATAGTGTTCGCTGCTCGAGTTGGCCCATATAGAAAGATGCTTTATGAATCAATCTCCGGCGCCCTGAAGCTGGTCTGGTAGCGCTGGCTGTGCCAGAGAAAAGGCTACTATCACGTGCAAGCGTGTACCTTTACCTGGCGTAGACTGTATTGTGAAATGGCCACCAATAGCCTCTGCCCGCTCGACGCAACCAAGCAAACCATACTTTCCCTGCTCGACCATGGGCATCCAGTCCTCCGGCACGATAAAACCCTGGCCATTGTCTTCGATGCACATCTGCACAAAATCTTCACCCATGCGCAGGCTCACATCTACCCGGGTCGCCTCGGCATGTTGGGCCACATTGCGCAGCCCATGCTGGTAGATGCGATACAAGGCCAGGCGGGCGCGCTCACTTAGGCGCTGGCCATCGTCATCCAAATCGACGGCAATGGTCAGGTCACGATGATTCTGTTGGAATGATTCGGTGAACGACCTCAGCACAGCACTGACACCAAACGGCGTGAGTGCCGGTGGACGCAAGTCTTGGCAAATGGCGCGCAGGTGCCGAGCCAACTGGCGCAGCGTGGAACGCATCTCGCTCAACTGTGCCTGTTGCTGGTCGTCGGCGATTTGCCGTGCCATCGCCACCAGCTTGAAATCAAGACTATGCAGTTCCTGCAAAGGGCCGTCGTGCAACTCCTGGGCTAGGCGCTGACGCTCATTCTCTTCGCTGTCAAGCAGCCGATGCTGCATCTCACACAGCGCAGCCTCATTCAACCCCGTCATAGCACGGTGATTTATCGGCTCGCCTTCTGGTCTGCCTTCTGATTGGCCTGCGTCTGATTTGGTTCCAGCCGGATCATCGGTGGTGGATATATGTAAACGCTGATCTATATCAAACATCAGCTCTCTCCTTTCTCCACTTAGTATCTCCATCATAACAGACTTTGACGTCACGTGCATCCATCCCGGTACGGTGAAAGCATACAGCTTAGGTTAGGCTCTGATGAAAGCAACTTATCTCCGCATCAGGTACCCATTATTGGATCGGTACCTATTGCTGCACGCGTTGAGGGGTATTACCGTCCAGGCGCGAAGTGTTATCGACAAACGTTGAGGAGAGGAAGAAAGACCTATGTATCGACGTCCGCGTGGCGGCTGCAGCCTTAGTGCAGGCCGCCTGTTAATTGCACTGATCTTAGTGGGCGTGGCGCTGTTTACTTACTTCGGACAGCGCGTCTATAATCCCGTGACTGATGAGACGCAACACATTAGCATCAGCCAACAACAAGAAGTGGCGCTGGGCCTGCAGGCCGCGCCACAGATGGAACAGGAGTTCGGGGGGCAATCGCAAGATGCGCGCGGCCAGGCATTGGTGGATCAAGTGTGCGATCGCCTCATTAAATCGAGTGACGCAGGGCAGACCGAGTATCCGTTTGAGTGTCACCTCTTGGCCGACCCGGAGACAATCAATGCTTTTGCCTTGCCGGGGGGACAGGTATTTATTACGGAAGCTCTTTTCCAGCACCTTGAGACGGAGGGCCAGTTGGCAGGCGTCCTTGGTCACGAGATCGGGCACGTAGTGGCAAGGCACGGCGCCGAACACATCGCCAAAACCCAGCTCACGCAAGACTTGACGGGAGCTGCCGTCGTCGCCTCTTATGACCCCAACAACCCCAACTCAGCTTATGCCGCCCAGTTTGCAGCACTAATAGGCCAACTGGTCAACTTGAAATATGGCCGTGACGACGAACTCGAGTCTGACCGTCTAGGCGTCCGCTTTATGACCGAGGCAGGCTATGATCCACACGCAATGCTGCGCGTTATGGAAATCCTTGCCGAGTCGAGCAGCGGCGGGCGCCCGCCCGAATTCTTCAGCACCCATCCCAATCCAGAGAACCGTATTCAACGCATCCAAGAAGCCATCGACGAGCAGTACCCGAATGGCGTACCCGAAGGGTTGATCCAATAAGGAGAGCGGGAGCGGACTTTTCCGCTCCCGTTCTCCTTACAATCTGGAAGTTACGTTCCAGCCAAGGCTTAACGAGCCGCTTGCTGGTTAACCATCCCCTCGGCAATAGCACTGAGCTTCCGGTCGGCGCCGTACTCCTCGTCCAACGTTTGATTGAGGATCTTCACAGCATCTTGACGGCCGAGTTGTTCGGCAAAGGCACGCACGGTGCCATAAGCCGAAATCTCGTAATGCTCAACCTTCTGAGCAGCGGCGATCAGGCCGGCGTCGAGCGTCTCGGAATCGTACTCGGCCTTTTCCTGGATCAGCTCGTTGCCCTCTTCGATGAGACCTTCCATGCCCTTGCACTTCTTGCCGCGCGGAGTGGCATTTAGGCCTTCGAACAGCTGTTCAAGGCGCTGCACCTGGTTGCGTGTTTCGTCCAGATGCATGTTGAACGCTTGCTGCAGCTCTGGAGTAGAGGCTGCCTTGGCCATCTTTGGCAGTGCTGACACCAACTGGGTCTCGGCACTATAGATGTCCTTAAGCTGCTCGACAAACAGCTTTTCCAGATCCTTGCTCTGCTTCTTCTGTTGGGCCATCATTCCCTCCTTAGATCGGTATAGATACTACTTGTCGTTCCACTTTGGGAAGCTACTCTCAATCTTCACCCATGTCTAAGGTAACCTGGAAATCAAAAACTCTGAATAGACCAGAGCGGATGCACCAGTCACGATTCCCGGCACAGCGCACCAGTTGGAGGCGTCATATCCTAGAGGCGATTTTGCTCGGAAGCTATATCGATCGTTATGCCTGGGCGCTGTATCTGAGGTGAGGGCAGCGGTTGCAGTGAGCTGCTATTATTGCTTCAGCATGCCGGCCTAGAGGTGACATAGATCCAAGCCGGTGCTGGGGTAAGCAGTCTAGACTTCGGTAAGACTTTGGAAGGAGAAACCGACTATGTTACGTTGGGCAGCTTTATTCCTGGTGATCGCGTTGGTGGCTGGCCTATTGGGGTTCGCCGGTGTGGCCGGCGCGGCCAGCAACATCGCCTGGATTATTTTCGTGCTGTTCCTGATTCTCTTCGTGGTGTCGCTGTTCATGGGCGGTCGCTCTCCCGCGGCGTAGCCTGCAGGTAGAGTATACTGATAACAAGCAAACTTGATCATGGTGGGGACAGCTGTCAGCGCAGGCTCGGCTGTCCCCGTCCTTGTATAGACAAGCTGGCTGTTGCAGCCCACTTCCGTTACGAAGGCCTATGGAAATCACACGGCAAGCCAAACTCGATGCGATTGCGTATTCGCTACAAGAACTCACGACATCTCCGCTCTACGACTATCGCACGCAAAACAACTATAAAGTGGTACCCGGTGAGGGCAACGCCTATGCCAAGATCATGCTGATCGGCGAGGCTCCTGGAGAATGGGAAGCCAAATCGGGGCGTCCTTTCGTCGGCGCGTCTGGTCGCCTGCTCGACACGCTGCTGCAATCGATCGAGCTGACGCGAGCTGACGTCTTTATCACCAACGTGGTCAAGGATCGCCCGCCGGACAACCGCGCCCCGGCAGTGCCTGAAATCAAGCTTTATGCGCCCTTCCTGCGTGAGCAGATCGATATTATCCAGCCGCGTATTATCGCGACCTTGGGTCGTTTTGCCATGGAGTTCCTATTCGACTTCTTCCAAATGCCGGAAAAGGGGCAAAAGATTAGCAAGCTGCACGGCTCTCGCCTGGGGGCGCAGGCGTCCTACGGCAAGGTAATTGTCGTGCCGCTCTATCACCCCGCGGTCGCCCTCTACACAACCGAACAGCGCGAGACCCTGACGGCTGACTTCCAGGTACTGCGGCAGGCCGCCGAAGAAGCTGTCTAGAACAAGGACCCCACGAATCGGGGCAATAATCGGCAAGGAGATCAGCAAGGAGAGGGAATGAACATCCTGCGGGTGCGGCGCATACGCGAAAACGCCCTATCACTGGTACTCATTGCCTTGTTCCTGTTTTTTCTCGTCGGCATGAGCATCGTCGGGCTGCATAATTACAATGAAGACCAGCGCGAACATGGCGAGCCGCCTACTACCTACCTCCACTATCTTACTACGGGCAGTTTTATCGAGTCAGTTGGTGAAAATTGGGAAAGCGAGTTTCTGCAGATGTTTGCCTATGTCTTGCTTACCGTCTTCTTGGTCCAAAAGGGGTCTTCCGAATCCAAAGATCCGGACAGAGAAGAGGCGGTGGACGAAGACCCACGTACCAAGGCGGATGACCTGAACGCCCCATGGCCAGTACGCAAGGGTGGCTTTATTCTCAAGCTGTACGAGAACTCACTGGCCTTGGCATTCTTGCTGCTGTTTCTGATGTCGATGGTGCTCCACGCCGTCGGCGGCGCGGCCGAATACAACGCCGAGCAGATTGCTCATCACCAACATACTATCCCAATGCTAGGTTACCTGGGAACATCACGCTTCTGGTTTGAATCGCTGCAGAACTGGCAGAGCGAATTTCTGGCGATCGCCGCCATGGTCGTACTGACCATCTTTCTGCGCCAGCGCGGCTCGCCCGAGTCCAAGCCCGTGGCTAGCCCGCATCGAGCGACGGGGGAGTAGGCGCGGCCACCGTGGTAGGTGCGCCTACTATGTAGGCCTAACCCTTGATCAGCGACTCTGCACCGTCGATCCAGATCTCCGTGCCGGTGATGTGGCTGGACAGGTCCGATGCCAGGAACAGCACGAGGTCGCCTACCTGATCGGCGTGACCGGGCTTGCCGCCGGTGAGCGGCTGGTTGCTCTCGGGGAACTCGACGGGAATCCGCACCTTGTCGAGGTCACGCTGTTCAGTGTTCTCGTCGATATTGGTCTCGATTGCACCAGGGCAGATTACATTGACGCGTACCTTGTGCGGGGCGAACTCAAGCGCCAACATCTTGGTCATAGCTACCTGCCCTGCTTTAGAAGTCGAGTAAGCTGTGGCCCCGGTATTGCTAAAGATGCGAGTGCCGTTGACCGAGGCCGTGACGATGACTGAGCCACCCTGGCGCTTCAGCAGCGGCGCTGCATACTTGATCGTGTAAAACGTACCGGTCAGGTTGATTCCGATCGTCTGGTTCCACTCCTCGGGTGTCAATTCCTCGATCGGCGACCAGACGCCATTGATGCCGGCATTGGCAAAGACAATGTCCAGCCGGCCCCATTCCTGCTCGACCCGTTGATACGCCTGCTGCATCGCCTTGGCATCACTAATGTCCGCCACCACCGAGATTGCTTGGCAGCCCTTATTGCGAATCTCCTTCACCACGTCGCGCAGCTCGTCGTCCGAACGGCCGAGCGCTGCGACGCGCACGCCGGCGGTCGCCAATTTTTTGGCCGCCGCCTCGCCAATGCCCGAACCTGCACCTGTAACCAAGGCCACCTTGCCCTGCAAATCCAACTCCATTGTTTGATGTCTCCCTGCAAATTAGTAGTTCTATCTTACGTCAGGCAGTACTTCGCGTTCGTAGAAGCGGATAAAGCCTTCCTGATCGGGCCCAATCTGGTGAAAGTAGACGTGGTCGAATCCCGCGTCGATATACTTGCGGATGACCGCCACGTGCTTTTCCGGGTCTGGGCCACAGGGAATGCTTTCGGTCGCTTTCTCTTCCGTCACCAGCTTGACCGCCTGCTCAAAATGCTTGACAGTGCGCAGTTCCACGCTCAACTCGCCCGTCAAGCCACTGTTGGGCCACATGTGATGCACGGTGCGCTTAGCCTCCTGCTCGCTTGGGGCCCAGCACACGGTCAATTGGCCGATGCGTGGCTTGCCTTTGCCACCCGCGTCCTCAAAGGATTCCACTACTTCCTTCTCCGGTCCGGTGGAGATCAGCCCGTCGCCGATCCGGCCCGCCTCGCCGGCCATGGTTGGCCCACTGGCTCCCACCAATATCTGGGGTGCATGTTCAGGCAGGGTAAAGAGCCTGGCGTCCTCGACCGTAAAGAAGCGTCCCCAGTAGGAGATCGTCTCGCCTGTCCACAGCTGGCGCATAATGGCGCACGCTTCAGCCAGCATAGCCACGCGCACGTCGTGGGCAGGCCAGCGCTGTCCCACCACATGCTCGTTGAGGTTTTCGCCCGTCCCCACACCAAGGAAAAAGCGGTTTGGCAGCATGGCAGCACTCGTAGCGGCAGCCTGAGCGACAATGGCGGGATGGATGCGAATGATCGGCGCGGTTACGCCGGTGCCGATCACCAACCGCTTGGTGGCGTTGGCCAGCGCGCCGATTACACTCCACACAAACGGGCTGTGCCCCTGTGTGCTCACCCAGGGATGAAAGTGGTCGGAGATCATCGCAAAGCTGAAGCCAACTGCTTCCGCCAGCTGGGTATGGCGCACGATGTCCAGCGGGTGATGTTCCTCACTCGATATGGCATAGCCGAACTTTGTCATTTTGCTTCCTTGGCGTTGTTCCTCTGGGGTTAACTCGTGCCCTCGCATGAATCGTCCCGAGCGCCTTCAGATCCAATCCACAAGCATCAGTAGCACTCGTCTTGCAATCCCACCCATCAACAAACAGGAGACGCTCGGGACGATTCATGGTATTCAAACCACTGGAGGTCGTGGCGGTTGTCCATAGCATAGCAGTGACCAGCAATGGCCGCTACGGGTCCAGACAGGAGGGGTAGATACAGGGGAGGATATAAGGGAGATGTACTCTATCCGGCAAAATGCCCGGGGCCGTCACCGCGCACGTGGGCGCTGATAAAGGTATCGCCTTCGGCCACCTGGCGCAAGGCCTGGATAAACATCAATGCGTCACCTTTCATGACATAACCGCGGGCACCCAACTGCACCATGCGTTGTGCATAGACCATTTCGTCATGCCCTGACACGACCAGGATCGCCAAATCCGGCCATTGCGCGTGCAGGCGCTTGAGCAAATCCACTCCGTCGACGGAGCCTTGCAGCGAGATGTCCAGCACTACGATGTCAGGCATACATTCGCTGACCAGGAGCAGGGCATCGTCGGCGTTGGCAGTTTCGCCGCAAACGCGCATATCGGGTTCACGTTGAATCATGAGCGTATAGCCCTGGCGGACGGCTACGTGGTCGTCAATAATAAAGATCGTATACATAGAAGATCACGCTGGAAGCACTGGCTCGCGCGGAACGAGCACAATTGCCCGGACTCCTTTGCCCGGGCCAGATTCCACCTTCAATTGTCCGCCAAAAAGGGCCAGTCGTTCGCGCACGCTGTAGAGGCCAAAGCCGCCTCCGGCCAGCACCGGTTGCGACCGCATTTCGACATCAAAGCCGCGGCCGCAGTCGGCGACACAGATTACCAGGTTTTCGTCGTCCTCGGAAAGGGTCACGACGGCATCCGCAACGCCTGAATGCTTGACAACGTTGAACAGCAGTTCGCGCACCAGTTGAAACAGCAGCATGCTGAGATCGTCGTTGGCCACTTGATAGTCGGTGGCGATCTCGAGTGTGACGTGCAGGTTGTACCGTTCGGCCATGTGGCTGACCAACCACTGCAGGGCGGCGGACAGTCCTTCATTTTGCAGCACCGGCGGGCTAAGCTCGACAGTCAGCGTCCGTGTGGTCAGGATGGCGTCACTCACCAGGCCTTGCAGGGCAGCCAGGTGCTCGCGCACGCGCTCGTCGGGGGGCGCGTCGAGGGCGATAAGCTGCGAACGCATCTGAATGCCGTAAAGGATCTGCTGCACGTGGTCGTGGAGGATTTGCGAGACACGGCGCCTCTCGCGCTGCTCGGCCAGAGCTAAGGCCGAGGCCAACTTTCGCAGCTGGCGGTTCTTCTCATCCACGTCGCGCTTAAGCGCCATCTTCTCGATGGCACTGGTAATGGCGTGCTGCAGACCAATCTGTGTCAGGCTGCCCTTGACCAGGTAGTTTTGTGCGCCCTGCTGCATTGCCTGAACAATCACTTCGGGGCTTTCTTCACCCGTGAGAATGATTACGGGCAGATTGGCGCGCGTGAGGAAAGGCAGCAACTGCAGGCCATCCATATCGGGCAGACGATAGTCGAGCAGGACGCAATCAGGATGAAAACTGTCGATGCTCGCAAGCGCGTCCTGTGCCGTCGCAGCCTCGCGCACCGAATATTTACTACTGAGGAGGCGGCCCACCAGTTCACGGTCGATTTCGTCGTCATCGACCAGAAGAAGGTCAATCCGTGGCTCAACCATTAGCGACTCTCGGGTGGGAACTCAACCGCGTTGCGATACGAATCCAGTAAGGCGATGACGTTGCGGAAGTCTTCGCCGACGTTGGCCTTGAGCAGGTAACCTGCGATTTGCTCGTTGTAGGCTGCCACCTTGTCTTCGTCATTGTTCGACGTAGTGAGTACAAAAATGATGCTCCGCCGCAGATCGGCGTCCCTGCGTACCTCATGCAGGAACTCGATCCCGTTCATTCGCGGCATGTTGATGTCAAGCAGGATCAGGTAAGGGCGCGGCAGGCGTTCAGTGCGTGCGCTGCCACGCAGCACCTCCAATGCCTCCACACCATCGCGCACGATGGTAAACGGATTTTCCAGACGGTGGCGGCGGTAGGCCCGCAGCACCAGCTCTGCATCGATGTCGTCGTCTTCAACCAAGAGAATGTGAACGTGTTCCCGGTTCATAGTGCAAGTTTACCACATCTGCCTGCTTGTCGGTTGTAGGTGACAGCCCCTTGCTACTCGTCGTTGCTGCCTATTGGCCAGGTAAACGTAAAGCAAGTCCCCTTTCCTTCGGCCGACTGCACAGACACATGACCGCCGGCGCTCTCAACCGTCTTCTTGACGATAGCCAAGCCCATGCCGCTGGCTTCCAGTTGGTCGCGAGGCTGCAGCGTTTGGAATAGTTCAAAGATACGTTCGTGATATTCAGGTGCGATCCCAGGACCGTCGTCGCACACGCAAAACTCAACCTCACCTTCGTGCTGCCGAGCGCTGACCTGTACATGTCCATCCAACCGCTTGTGGTGCTTAATCGCGTTGCCAATGAGATTGCGCAGCACCGTCTCCAATGGCACGCGCTGGGTGTAGAGGACCGGCATCGGTTCCTCAACCGTGAGCTGAAACTCGGGGGGCGGCGACTGCAGTTCAAAGATGGAGCGCACGAGCGGTCCAGTCTCTACCTGCTGTGGCGTATGCTGGACGCGACCCGCACGCGAATAGGCAAGCAGGTCGTCCAGCAGCCGCTCCATTCGTTGCACCCGGCCACGCAGCTTATACAAATGCTCCTGTGAGGGGGGCGGCAGCAGTTCGTGCACATCTTGTTCGAGCCAGGTCGAGAGGTTGTCGATGGCGCGCAGCGGCGCCTTGAGGTCGTGCGAGGCGACATAGGCGAAGCGGTCCAGCTCACGGTTGCTGCGTTCCAGTTCGGCCGTACGTTCCTGCACACGTTCCTCCAGCGTCTCATTAAGTTGGCGCAGTTGCAGTTCGGCGCTGCGCGCGCTGGCATAAAGGGTAGCGTTGTCAACGGCCAGGGCGACACGTTGTGCCAGTTCCTCGGCAAAGCGCAAGTCGCCTTCATCGTAACAATGCCAGGGGTCGACACGCGCGAGGCTGATTGAACCGAAAGTCTGCCCGCGTGCTTGCAGCGGCACGATTATCAATGACGCCACACCTACCTGCTGCAGCAACCTGAGGCGGGCGTCTCCCTCCAACTGGCGCTGCGTGATAGACGGCGCGAAGTAAGGACGGCCACCGCGGATTACCTCTGGCGTGCCGCCGACCTGGCTATCGTCTACAGGAAACTGGTTAACGAGTTCACGCAGCAGACTTGCCTTGTTCACGTCACGATGGGCGATGGCGACAGGTTCGATCGTCTTCTTCTGCTGCAGATTGCCAGGAGGCAAGTCGACTAGCTCGATAATACCTTCAGCTTCGCCAACCAAATTGATCACACACCAGTCCGCCAGGCGCGGCACCAGCAGGTCCGCCGCCGCCTGCAGGGTTCGTTCGTCTACCAGCGAGGGGTAAAGCACTCGGCTGGATTCGGCCAGGAGCAGCAACTGTGTCTCCGTTGACTTGCGCGCCGTGATATCTTCGACTACGGAGATAAAGTAAAGCGGATCGCCAGTGTCAGCATCGCGCACGAGCGAAACGGTGAGATTGATCCAAATAAGCGCTCCCCCCTTGCGCACATAGCGCTTCTCAAGGTGGTACCCGTCGATCTCGCCGGCGATAGATTCTCGCACCAGCGTGAGATCCGGTTCAAGGTCCTCAGGGAGAGTCAAATCCTGGAATGTCATCGCCAACAACTCGTCGCGCGGGTAGCCGGTGATTTCGCAGAGGCGGTTGTTGACGCGCAGCCAGCGGCCATCCAGACCAACATGGGAAATGCCCACAGCTGCTTGCTCAAATGTGGCGCGAAAACGTTCTTCGCTCTCACGAAGCGCCGTCTCGAATCGTTTGCGTTCGGTGATGTCCACCACGATCGTGCCGACAAACTTCGGCACGCCGCCCTCGCTGAGAATCGGATACCAGCTCGCCAGAACATGACGGATTTCACCGGGCCGGCCGGGCGTGTAGCCACTGATTTCGTAGTTAAGGATCGGTTTACCAGTCTCGAGCACGTGATGAAGATACGGGCCAGCCAGCGGCACCAGCTGCGGCGTGACCTCGTCCATCGTCTGTTCGAGGTGCGCCTCGACAGGCAGACCATTCATCTCGGCCATCGCCTCGTTAACCCGCACAAAGCGAAGGTTACGGTCCATGAATGTGATGCCGATAGGCGCATTGTCGATCAGCGCCTCCATCTGCGCTAGCAGCTCGGCCTGCTGCTGCTCGGCGATACGCGCTTCCTCATACAAACGAGCATTGTCCACGGCGATGGCAGCACGGTTCGCCAACTCCTCGGCGAAAACCACATCTCGTGCCGTATAGTGGCGGTCGGATTCGGACCACACCAACGTCATGGCGCCAATAATTGCGCTGCGCGCACGCATTGGCACGATGATCACCGAGCGCATGCCAATCTCGCGGATGATCGCCATCTCTTCGTCATCGAAATCCTGTTGATCGATCAGTTCCTGTGGAATGTATGGGTAAAACTCTGACTCGCCGGTCTTGAGCACCTTGGCAAGGCCCTGGTCCTCCTCCAGCGTAGGTGGATATTGGCGGCGCAGTTCGTGCGCCCAGCGTACCTTGTTGGGGTTGACGTGCGCCACAGCCACCAGTTCGACCGAGTTACTTGGCCGTAACAGATCGACAGAGCACCAGTCCGCGATGCGGGGCACCGCCAGATCGGCCACGCGCTGAATTGTAGTCTTGTAGTCCAGAGACGATGAGAGCGCCAGGCTGGCATCAGAAAGAAATTGAAGATAGTACTCGGCGCGCTTACGCTGGGCGACATCGACCGATGCGCCTAGAATGCCCATGACGTTGCCCTCGGCATCGTAGATGGGTGCGTCGATAACATCGGCATAGAAGGTCGTACCATCCTTGCGCTTGACAAGGAATTCACCCGACCAACTGCGACCCTTGCGCAGGCTCGCCACGATCTCTTCGGCCTGCGAGCGCATGGTTGGCGGCGTGATCAGTTCGGAGATGACCTTGCCATGTGCCTCTCTGGCCGTCCAGCCATAGAGCTGTTCGGCAAAACGGTTCCAGAAGATAATACGGTGGTTGCGATCGACAGCGATAATGGCCTGGTCTACGCTGTCCAACAGTTGCGTCTGGTAACGCACGCGTTCCTGCGCCTGTTTGCGTGGCGTGATATCCTGCACGATGCCCAAAACGTGCTGCACGGCTCCACCCTCAAGACGGTCGTAGACGCGTTCCTGGCGTTCGCACCAGCGCCACTGCGTTTCTTCACCGGCGGAGGCCGCTTCATTCGGCGTCATGTCGCGATACTGGAAGGTCAGCACTGTTCCATCAGGCGCCGCCATCAAGTCACTGAGATGCTGCGCATAGCGGATGCGATCCTCAGGGTGCATATGCTTGGGATCTGCCGCACATGCCGCCATGTTGTCCCGGACCTGACCGTTATCTGTGCTCTGCAGCGCAGACGCGTTGGCCGTGACATAGTCTATTTCTTCGGCCGGCACATCATATAGATACAGCGTATAGGGGGCAGTGGCGGCAAGGTTCTCAATAAAGCGCTCGCGCGCGCGCAGGCGGTCCTCATTGCGCCTGCTCACGTAGATCAGCGCACAGATGACGCCGCATATGGCCCAGAAGGTGATCATATGCAGCAGTTCCGCAGGCGTCGTCAACAGGCGGCCTGCCGGTTCGACAAACAGGTAATTACCGACAGGGCCCGAGATGATCGCGGTAACGATTCCGGCCTCAATGCCCACGTAGAATGCGGCGATCACGACCGCGGCATAGTAGATACCATAGGTAAATTGGGGGGCGAACTCCTTGACGGCGATCGTCAAGGCTGTGGCCGCCATGACCGTCAGGATTGCGACCAGAAGCTGAAACGGCAGCGACCGTCTGCGTCGTGCGCCGTTCTGCATCACTTGCTCCTTTGCTTGTCAGATCTGTGCGTTGACATGCCGGCTTTCATTCTGGCTTCTTCTCCCGGCGTAATGGTCCGGCCACCAGGTTGACGATCGACAGCAGTGCAATCACGCCCACGGCCATGCCTGCTTGCGCTACCGGGCGCGCAATACGCTGCAGGCGAGGGTGGCCGCGTTTCGGGAGCGCAGCCGTCGTCATCTCTGCTTCGTAACCACCTGTCGGCGTGTCAGCTGGCGGAACTGCGCCTGGGACATTGGGAGCCGGCACAATCTTCCCACTGGGATCCTCGATCGTCTGTTGCGGTGTTGCCGGAATAGCCTGCTCAATTAATTGATGCTCGGCGCGGCGCGACCCGTAAGTACGGCCATAGACCTGGGTAAACTCGGCTCCCAGGTAGAATACCTGTGCTGAATAGTAAGTATACAACAAGAGAATCGCAAGTGAACTCGCCGCCCCATAGGCCGACGCCACGCTGCTGCGCGCCAGGTACCAACCGATCAGCAGTCTCCCCGCCGAAAAAAGCAGCGCTGTTGCCAGTGCCCCGGGCCAGACATCCGCCCAGCGAATGGGCACGTTGGGCACGTACTTGTACATCAGGGCAAAAATGAAAAAGGTGAGTACGAGCTGGAACCAGAAATTGATGGCATTTGTACTGGCAGTCGTGCCGGGCCAGTACAGATCGAGAAAGTTGGTGGCCGAGGCGAGCGCCGCACTGGCGACGATCGAGGCCAACAGCAGCGCGCCCGAGATGATGACCATCAGCAGCGGCAAAAGACGATCGACGAGAAAACCGCGGATGCTGACGCTCGTACGTGGCGGTACATCCCAGATATTGTTGAGGGCATTGCGCAGCTCGCCAAAAACGCCGGCCGCACCCCACATGAGCAGCGCAAAACCTGCCAAGGTGGCAAAGGCACTCGTCTCCGGCACGCGCGCATTCTCGATGACGGTCTGGATAAGATCCACTGCGTCACGATTGCTCACATAACGCCCAATTTCCTGTGTCAGTTGGCCTTGCGCTGCTTCCCGCCCGTAAAAGAGTCCTGCCACTGCCACGACGATAACGACCAGCGGTGCGATCGAGAAGATCGTGTAGTAGGCGAGCGCCGCTGCCAGCCGCGCTGCGTTATCGGCGTTCCACTCCTCAAATGTTGTTCTGAACAAAACCCATAGGGAGCTTTCCTGCCACGACCGTTTCATGTTCGCCCGTCTTTGTTTCTGCGCTTATCCCAGTCTGTTCAACCTCGGCGATCAGTGTTTCCAAACGTTCGACCAGATTGACGAGGCGCGGGTTGGGCAACTCACCAGCCTCCACCTTGCTCTGTATGCGCCGGCGCACCTCGTCCAAACGTTTCTGCAACGCCGCGAGGTCGCCCGGGACGACAGGAGCCGTCACCGCAACACTCGTGGCCGTGTTGAGATACTCGTTGATGCCGATTTGCACCGCAACGGCGATGGGGGCGGAAAGCAGCAGGCCGATGAAGCCAAAGGCATCCACCGCGGCCAGCATGATGACGATCAAGAGCACGCCCCAGTAGCGGCCCTCCGTATAGAGACGGCGCTGTACATAGAACTCCAGCAGTAATAAAACGACGATGGTGAAAGCGGTGGCGATGAGAGCCGTGACTGGCCCAGAAAGATAGCCAATGACAAGCACGGGTAAGACGGCCAGGATGCCACCCAACAGCGGAACCAACCACAGCACGCCTGCCAGCAGGGCCAGGGTAAAGGGGTACTTAATACCCAAAAGATTGTAGCCGACGGCAAAAATCAGTATTGCCAAAACCGTCTGCACGATCTCGCTGCGCAGGTAGGCGCCGACGTCGGCCTCGAGCTTCCGCCACACCATACGCGTGCGGATACGCTGTTCGGCCGGGAGCAGCGAGAACCAAAGCCGCTCAAAACGGTTGCGGTCGGCCGTCCAATACAGTGAAAGGAATATGGAAAGCATAAACTCGGTGGCGGTGCGCCCTGTATGGGCCAGAAGCGTGGCCACATTTACCATGGCGGCAGTGGCTTCGTCGCCCGCCCACCAGCGAGCGATCTGGGCGGTAGAAGGCAGGCGGCCAACCCAAGCCGTGCGCGGATTGGCGAGCCCCAACAGGGTGCTTTGTACATTGCCGTAGACGCGTACAAGATCCTGCACCAACGGGTCAAGTTCCAATACGACAAAGTAGCCTGCCGCAACCACCAAAATCAATAGCGAGCCAAAGGCAAGGATGTAGACCGTTGCAATTGCGACGCCGCGCCGCCAGCCACGGCTGAACAGTGACTCAATCGGGTGACCCAGCGTGGCCGCAATTGCCAGCGAAAGCAGGAAGATAAGCACGACGGCATGCAACTGCCAGACAACGGCAATCAATGCGATCGTCAACAGAATAATCGCGGTAAGCAGTGCAACCCGCTTCATGCAGACCTCCTGGCATTTGCGCTCTTGCCCGCAGTTCCGGCGTCGTGTGGTGCGGACTCCACCACAAGATCATCGCTCTGATTTGCCGCACCCGTACCATTAATCCCGTTATTCTCGCCGGATCCATTGGCCTCATTGGCCTCGGCGTTGGAGAGTAGCGTATCAAGTTCGGCGGCAATGGCTTCAATATCGTCCTCGGTTTGCTCTGCCGGGTCTTCAATCGCCTCGCCACTCTCTTCGGCGTTGCGGGCCTGCTTACGCACCGCATGGACCACGTTTTGGGCTTCAAGGCGTAGAACGCCCAGCCGGCTGCGGCTGATGTCGGCGGCAACTGGCGCAGCGGGAGTGGTTTCGTCATTGATAGGCGTGTTAAACAGCACGCGGCCAATGACAATCTGTAGGATGGCGGCCAAAGGTACAGCCAGCAGCGCGCCAAGCAGACCAAAAAGCGCACCGAAGGCAGCCAGTGCCAACATGGTGATGATGGCGTTGACGCCTACGGATCGGTCCATGACGCGCGGGACCAACAAGTTGGATTCGAGTACCTGAATCAGCACCAAGGCCCCGATCACCCAGACCAGTTTGTCGGGTGCGGCAGACATCGTCACAATGAGGGCCGGGACGGCACCAAGGAACGGTCCAACCAGTGGAACCGATTCGAACAGTGCCATGAGCAGGCCGAGCAGGAAGGCATTGGGAATGCCCAACAGCAGGTAAGCGATCGTGGAGGCCAGGCCGATGATACTACACAGGATGAGCTGCCCGCGAAAGAATGCGCCTATCTTGGCCTGACTTTCGGCTATCAGGGCGCGCAACTCGTCGCGACGGGCAGACGGAGCCTTGAGGATCAGGCGCCGCATGATTACGTCACTCTCCAGCGTCCAGTAGAAGGCAATGGCAAAGACGGCAAAGAGGCCAAAAAATGCCCTGGAGCCAGCTATAAACCACTGCCAGGCTTGGGCCAGCGATGAGCCGCTGGCAGCTTGCGCGGCACCGGCGGCACTGGCTGCTGCGTCGGCGGCAGCCTCCCCGCCACCTTGGTTGACGGCAGCCATAAACAGTGAAGGCGACGGCTCGGAGGGCAGAACCGAGGCCAGGCCGCGCACAAAGCCGATCGGTGCATGGAGCAGCGAGTCGCGCATCTGTAGATAGTAAGTGGGGAGTGTACCGGATACGCTACGCACCTGGTCGGCAAGCGGAGCCGCACCAAACCAGACCACAGCGCCGATGATCGCAAACAGCGCAATATAGATGGCGAACATGGCAGCCATCTTGTTGACGCCCCGGCCGGTCAGAAAGCGCACGAGGGGTTCGAGTGCGATCTGGATGGCGATTGCCACGAACAACAGGAAGATTACGCTGTAGAAGCGATAGAGCAGTAAGAAGGCTACGGTGACGGCAAGGACGGTCATCGTAGCGAGCACGATCTGGCGCAGCGTCAAGTTAGCGAGTACGGCTGTACTGGACTGCATGGCAGTTTGCGTGCCGTTCGTCACCGTGTTGGCTGAACCGCCATTGCCAGTCGGGCCAATCGGAGATGCTGGCGATGTCAGCCCGCCGGCGAGTGGTTGTTGTGCCATGAAAGTCCGCCTATCTTGGCTTGCTATTTGCCGGGGCGGGCTGTTGGTTGGGTGCAGCCTCTATTGGTTGGGTCGCTGGGCCTGCCTGCGGGCCCTTGGCAGGCGCAGTTTTTGTCTGGCCGGCAGACGTACCAGTCAGCGCGCCGGGCGTAATCACGCGGATCGCCTGTGGCAGCACGCGTGCCGAGACGGCAGGAGCACCCAGCACCTCGCCGTCCAACTGCACGGTTTGGGCCGGCGTGGACACCAGACGCACTTCCTTAGCTTGCCACCACTGCACGGCGCGCTTGCCCTCTGTATCGCTGCTGGCATCCACGTTGATCAGCCCCGTAATACTGCCAACCAGGTCGGTGAACATGCGCAAACCAGCAGGTTGGATCACAATAACGTCCAGCAGGCCGTCGCTAATATCGATCCCCGGGACAAGACTCAAGTTGCGCTGCGCCATATTGCCCGAATTGGCAATAATACAGGTCAGGCCTTCAGTTTCGATCTCCTGCCCGTCTATCACAAGCTGATAGCGGGCGACTTGTGGCTGAGTCAGGTTCTGCACTGCCGCCCACAGGTACGCAAAATTGCCGAAGCGATCCTTAAGTTCGCGGTCGGCCTTTTCGACCATGGCAGCCTCAAAACCTATACCCACGCGCAGGATAAAGTTGCGCCAGTGGTCGCCAAGTTCGGGTGAGACTACATACAGAGAACCCATATCAACCTTACGCACGAGGTTGTTTTCGGCGCAAATCAGTTCTGTGGCTGGACGCAGAGTTTGGGGAATGTTGAGTTCGGAAGACATAGCGTTGGCCGTGCCACCAGGAAGAATGGCTAGCGGCACGTTGGTACCGATCAAGCCGCTGGCCACCTCCGCAACCGTGCCGTCCCCACCGTAGGCGGCGACAACGTCGGCGCCGCCTTCCGCTGCCTTGCGCGCCTGCGCCGTTCCATCGCCCGCGGCCTTCGTAATTGACACATCATAGTCCACGCCCGCCGCGCGGAAGACCGAGTTGAGCACCGAGAGGACCGGCTCATCTTGTCCTGCGGCCGGATTGATCACGACATGCACTCGCTCAAACGGCATTAGAGTTCCTATTCCTTCGCAGCGTCAGGCCACGCGCGACACACAGGTTCTGAATTTAGCAGTAACCAATGCGTCGAGCGTGGACAGGGCTAAGTGTTAATTTAAGACGGCTTGACAAAAACAGTCTGCACCGTGGCCGGCGGGGTGGCGGGCAAATGAGCGGTGCGCTGTGCTGCCTTTTGCCCGTTCTGTACGCCGGTACGGGCGAACTGCTGACGGGCAAAGATGACGGCGTGCTTGCGGCTCTGTACGTCGAGTTTGCGCAAAATGTTATGCACGTGATTCTTGACCGTGCCCATCTCAATCACCAAAGCGTTGGCGATCTCCTGGTTGCTCATACCCTGCTCGATTAGCCGCAGAATTTCCCATTCTCGAGGGGTCAGCTCGGCCGGCTCATGGAAGGACTCCATAGCGCTCATCGTGCGTACGGAATTGACACGGCGCTTGAGCTCTGCCAGGCGAGCAATAAGCGCGCCGCCAATATGCGGCGAGACATGAAACTCGTTGGCATATACGCGACGTATTTTGCGCACGAGATCTCCCAACGAATCCTCTTCCACGACATAACCAGCTGCGCCCTCTTCGATATAGCGCAGGACTGCGGCCTTGGAATGAATCAAGCCGCTAATTAACACCTTGACGGCCTTACCGGAGCGAGTTACAGCTCGCGTAAAGCGCAGCGCTCCGTTATCCGGCAAGTTGATATTGACGACGACGACATCGATCTGGTGCTTGTCTAGTTTAGCCAACGCATCTTCGGCGCTGTGAGCAAAATCGACAACCTTGATGTCGGGTTCGTTGTGCAATGCCGCTGCGGTGAGATCGCAGGTCAAACGCACTTTGTGGACGACGAGTACACGAATCATAGAACCTCCAGGTTTGTGAGTCAGTTTGCTCCGGGTAGTTGCACTCAGGATACATGTCAATCCTGTGTCGGGCTATGGGGACTCGTACTACAGCCAGGTAGGGATCACCCTACCGCATGTGCGACGAATTGTATCGCCCTGGCAAATCGAGATAGATAGACAGCAACGTATGGGGGCGTCTACAGTGAGATTGCGCATCGTTGGACGCATCGTTGGAATCAAACTGGCAAAGGAGCGAGTATGCCATACAAGACCCTGACGGAACTTCCGGAAAGCGTGCGTGACAATCTTCCCGAGCATGCGCAGGAGATCTACAAAGAAGCTTTCAACAGTGCCTGGGAAGAATATGCCAATCCGGCTGCCCGCCGCGATGGCGCCTCGCAGGAGGAAGTAGCACATCGTGTGGCGTGGGCGGCGATCAAGCAGAAGTATGAGAAAGATGAGCATGGTCGCTGGGTAACCAAGAGGGAAGAACGTCAGGCAAGTTAGCCTCTTGGTTCACCTAACTGACAAGTGCCGTTACTTACGGCGGGATATGGTCACAGTATCTGTCACACGGTCCAGTGACCAGCAGCGAGCAGGCAGTATGAAAACAGTAGTACGACGGCAGTAGCACAACAAAGGGAGAATGCAATGACTGAGCAGAACCAGATGGACCATTTTGAAGAAAACCGGAAGGCGGAAAACATCGGCCAGGGCGGAGTACGCCAGCAGGCCGGTGAGGCGGTAAGTACTGCTACGACAAAGGTCAAGGAGACGGTCAAGGAGACGGCTGACGCCGTCAGCGAGCAGGCCAAACAGCGCCTGGGCGAGGCCACCGAGACGACCAAGCAGGAACTGTCCAATGTGACCGATCAGGTGCGACAACAGGCTGACAGCATGATTTCCGAGCAAAAGAGCATGGCTGCTGACCGCCTGGGCACCCTGGCTACCACGCTGCGGCAGACCAGCCGCCAACTCCAGGAGCAAGAAGAGGGCGCGATGGGTCACTATGCCGAGATCGTGGCGGACCAGATCGAGATGGCTTCAGACTTCCTGCGCACCCGCAACACGGGTGACCTGCTCGGCGAAGTGCAACGCCTGGCGCGACGCTCGCCGGAGGCTTTTGTGGCAGGGTCGCTGGCCGTTGGCTTTCTCCTCGGCCGTTTTATTAAGGGCCCGAGCCGCTCGGCGCAGCAGTCGCAGCAGTCGCAGCAGTACGGACAAGGATATCAGGGTCAAGGTTACACCGGTAGTACCTATAGTCAGGGTGGCTATGGTCAGAGCGGCTACGGTGGCTATGGCCAAAGTGGATATAGTCAGGGCAGCCAAGGAATGTACCGCGGCAGCGACAACCCGGCCGAGGGCGTGACCGGCAGCGGTGAGGCCGTTGACAACCAGAGCCGCGCTTATCAGGGACGCTATGAGTCCAGCGGGATCCAAGGCAATGCCTTCCAGCAGGGCGGCCAAGAGAGCAGTGGCTACCAGGCTGAGGGGGCTGCCGATAACGAGTCGAACTATCAGGCAGGTCACAACGCCTACCAGACCGGTCCGGACATAACCGAGGGCAGCGACACTGACTACCCACGCTATGATCCCAGCTATGCCGGCGGCGGCTCTATCCCGGAAGCCAATACTGAATCAACCGACGAGTCTACGTCTGAGGGAAGCAACTACACACCAACTTCGCGCCGCTAACAAGTGGCTGCGACCAGGCGTGCCCGGTGCGGCCGTAACCGGCTGACATGGCAACGGCCGGTTACGGCCGCACCGGTACCATAGATGACGTGCTCACCTGGAGCACCTGGAGGACTGAAGCATGGAACGTAACATGATGGATGCACAAGGCTCGCCCCGTGCTTGGGAGAGTACATCAGCAACACAAGGGGCAAACACCAGCGCGGACACCAGCAATGCCTCGCTAGGTCGTCTCTTCCGTGATCTGGCCGACGATCTGAGCGATCTCACGCGCAAAGAAATCGAGCTGGCACGCACCGAGACGATGGAGAAGATTTCCCATGCCTCAAAGGCAGTGATCTCGATGGCCGCCGGTGGATTTATCGCCTACGCCGGCCTGCTTTTCCTGCTGGCAGCGGCGGTAATGGTGATCGCCACGTGGGTACCCTACTGGCTGTCGGCCGTCATCGTCGGCGGCATAGCGGTCATCATCGGGCTGATCATGCTGCAAGGCGGGCGCAGTGCGCTGCAGCAGACCAACATGACTCCCGAAAAAACGGTCGACACGATGAAAGAAAACGCACAGTGGGTAAAGGAGAAGATTCAGTGAACGAGCACAACGGCACAACATACGAAGATACGTCCTACGAAGGTGCATCCTACGAAGGTACGTCGACAGAAGGCAAGTCATCCGAGGAGATTCGGGCCGAAATCGAGCGCAAGCGCAGCCAGATGACGGAGAAGATTGATACCATTCAGGATCGCCTGAGCCCGGACCACTTGAAGCAGCAGGCGCAAACGATGGTGCAAGATATCATCCAGGAAAGCACGGATGCCATCATCGAGTTCGCCCGCACAGGATCCAAGCAGGCTGGTAGCACGCTGCTGGAAACGATCAAAGCGAACCCCCTGCCTTCGGCAGTAATCGGCGTGGGTCTTGGTTGGCTGGCTATGAATATGATGAAGAGCCAGGCCGGCGACCAAGGGCGTTATGGTGACATGTATGGCCGCCGCCAAATGGACTACGGCTCCAACTATGGCGCCGGGTACACAGGCAGCTACAGTGGCGGCCGCGGCATGGGGCAGGGCGCGCGCGTGCCATTCACCGGTTCCTCTCTTGACGAGACCTACTCGGGCGAATATGGCTACGAGGAAGAGTGGCATAACAACCCTGACGTCCACCCCGACACTATGTACCAGCGCGAAGAAGGCGTGGGTGAGAAAATTGGCAAGGTCGGCGAAGCGGCTAAAACTGCCGTGGGCAAGGTCGGCGAGACAGCGCAGAATCTGGCGGGCACGGTAGCAGGAGCTGCGCAGAGCGCCGCAGGCGCCGTAACCGGTGTGGCAGGCAAAGTGGGTGAGACAGCTCAAGACGCCGCCGGTAAAGTTGGCGGTGCGGCACAGGGTGCAGCGGGAATGGCCGGACGCATGGGCGAGGGAGCCGGCAGCATGGGCGAGTCGGCCATGCACGTAGGCCAGCAGGCTCGCCACCAAGCCATGCAGGCTGGACGCATGGCGGCCGGCCAGGCGGGCAGCCTTGCCAACCAGGGCCAGTATCAGGCCGGCCGCATGGGCCGCACGGTACAGCGTTCCTTGGAAGATAACCCGATCGCGTTTGGTGCCGCTGCACTGTTGGCAGGCGTAGCCATCGCCTTAGCTCTGCCGGCCACGCGCCAGGAGCGCCAATTGTTGGGCGACGCCCATGACCAATTCATGGACAAGGCGCAGACGTTTGCCGACAATGTGACCGAGGAAGCGAAGCAGGTGGCGAGTCAAGTGCAGCCTCGTCTGCAGGAGACCGCACAGCGCGTTGTGGACGACCTGAAGATGTCAGGCATGCAGGTCACTGAGGACCTCAAGCAGACGAGCAAAGAAGCCAGCCAAGAGATCAAGCAGACCATGAAGGATGCCGGCAAGACCGTCAAGGGCAAGGTCGAGAGCTCGGCTGGAGGGTCTGCGATGCAAGAGCAGGACAGCAAGATTGTCTCTGACCTCGTCGTCGAAGAGGACAAATCGCAGCCGGAGCCGAATGTTGGCGGCAGCTATGATACGAAGTTCGACGCCAAGATCTAGGCTGACAAGGAGAGACGTCCCATGAACATGGACATCATTGAAGGCAAGTGGAAGGAACTGCGGGGCAAGGTGCAGCAGCAGTGGGGCGACCTGACCGACAGTGACCTGGACCAGATTGCCGGGAGGCGCACGGAGTTGGAAGGGCTGCTGCAGAAGCGCTACGGCTATACCAAGGAGCGGGCAAACCGCGAAGTGGATGAGTTCTTGCGTGGGGTGTAGATGTAACACGTAGGGTTGAGCGGATGGTCCGCAGTAGCGGGCAAACACCGGGACGTTCAGGCGAGCAAAGCTCGCACGACGCCCGGTGTTTTTTATTGGCCAATCGCATTGCCGATCTAGACAAACTGGCGCAGCATACCGAGCAGATGTTCGGGCGAGGCGCCGCTGGCCAGGCAGGCATGGGCGCCTGCAGACAAAACACCTGCGATCTCTTCGACCGCCACGCTGAGCGCCACGATGTGAGCATGCGGGGCAAGTGCTTGGTAGGAGGCAAACTCGGCCGGGTACCGAAATTCGGGTAGGGCCCAATCGACGAGCAGGAGGTCGGGCTGCAGTTGGGCCAAACTTGCGTGGAGGTCGGCTTTGGTGGCAGATTCGCCGACGACGGACATTGGCAGCCGTTGGCGCAGGATCAGCTTGAGAGCATTGCGCAGCGCACCGTCGGCGGTGGCGATTAAAACACGCGTCATAAATAAATTCTCAGGTTAGTCGCACATCTTCGTCCACATCGTTCTTCGCAGCGTTCTTTCAATTTTGCAGGTCACGCCGGCCACGTGACCTGCTGCTAGTATCTCATAACGGCTGCACTCTGTACCCTTGCTAGAGATTGGTTTCGCCCTGGACAGGCGGTAAGAAAAGAACTGTCCAAATGGCCAGTTGCAATGTAGCCTCGTTGGAGTAAAATAATAGCGGTCGTTCGCTTTTATTTCGGAGATTATGCGATGCAGGACAAGGGTGAAAGTTTGAGCAAGGGCGAGGCCAGCCAACAGCGAATCATCGAAGCGGCCTACGAACTATTCCTGGAGCAGGGTTATCACGGCACGTCGATGCGCCAGATCGCCGAGCGAGTCGGGCTGACCATGGGAGGGATTTACAACCACTTTGGCGGCAAGGAGAGCATTTGGGAAGCGGTGTTTATGACCAAGCACCCTTACCAAACAATCCTGCCGCTGGTCGTTGAGGCCCAGGGCAAAACGGTTGCAGAGTTTATCCGTACTGCCGCCACCGACGTCGTAACCGAGTTGGAAAGGCATGACGACCTCCTCAATTTGATGTTTATCGAGCTTGTCGAGTTTGGGGGCCAGCACCTGCCGGACATCTTTCAGGCCGCCGTGCCCCACCTGCAACCGCTGGCATCAAAATTCCGCCAGTTGCATGGCCGTCTGCGCCCTCTACCGCTACCGATTTTGGCCCGGTCTTTTGCCGGACTCTTTTTCTCCTACTACATCACCGAGCGACTGATGCCGCCGGATGTGCGACCGCTGATGGGCGAGAACGCCCTGGATACCTTTGTCGACATCTACCTCTACGGGATATTGGACGGCGCGGGCCCCCGTCCGGAGTGACTTCATGTACAGTCGGCTGATGAGCCTGATCCGCAAAGAGTTTATCCAGATCATGCGCGACCCGCGCACCCTGGCGATCATCTTTGTCATGCCCGTGCTGATGCTCTTTCTATTGGGCTATGCGGCAACCAACGACGTACGTAACATCGACATGGTGGTCTTTGACCAGGACCAGTCGCCAGCTTCGCGGCGACTGGTGGAGGCGTACAAGCAGGCCGACTATTTCCTCATTTCCCGCACCGTCGGCAGTGAAGAGGAGATGCGGGCGCTGATCGACAACAACTCGGCGCGAGCGGGGATCATCATTCCACCCGGCTACGGCCGTAAAGTCACAGGCTGGGGATCAGCGCAGGTGGCGTTTGTGCTCGACGGCTCAGACCCCACGGTGGCAAGCACGGCATTGGCAGCCGCCACGATGATCGGGCAGACACAATCCACCAATTTGCAGGTGGAACGATTGGAACGACGGGGCATGGCTACGCTCATAAAGCCCGCGATCGACGTGCGCACGCAAGTCTGGTACAACCCCGGCCTCGTCTCCTCCTATTTCATGGTGCCGGCCATGATCGGGATGATCCTGCAGTACCTGGGTACCATGCTGACAGCCACTGCCATCGTACGCGAGCGCGAACGGGGAACCATCGAACAGCTGATCGTCACGCCCTTGCGCTCGCAAGAGCTGGTGATTGGCAAGCTGGCGCCGTATGTCATCCTCACCTTTTGGGATGTAATCGAGGTGCTGGTCGTAGGCGTGTTTTTGTTCAAAATGCCGATCAACGGCGACCTGACGCTGCTGCTGGCCTTGACCTCGCTCTTTATGATCACTACGCTGGGCATCGGCCTCTTTATTTCGACCATTGCCAAGACGCAGCAGGAGGCGATGTTGACCACAATGTTTACCATCCTGCCCTCAATCTTCCTTTCGGGATTTTTCTTTCCGCTGGCGGCCATGCCGGCGTGGCTGCAGGCGCTGAGCTATATCATCCCACTGCGCTATTTCCTGATCATCGCGCGCGGGATCGTAGTCAAGGGCGTAGGGATGGAAGCATTGTGGTCCGAGGTGGTGGCACTGGCGTTTTTTGCCATCGTAGTAATGGGAGCGGCAGCAGCACGCTTTAAGAAGAGCTTGGATTGACAAGGGAGGCTGTATGCACGGCAGTCGCAGGCGGTTTGTGCCGATCGTGATTCTGATCGCGGTGATCGGCGCCGGGGTCTACTACTTTCTGCAAACCTCGGCAGACAATGGGGGCTTGACGGTCTCGGGAACGATCGAGGCGACCGAGGTCAACCTGGGGTCGGTTACCGGCGGCCGTGTCGACCAGGTCAACGTGCAGGAAGGTGACCACGTAGCGGAAGATGCAGTCGTGGCAGTAGTCAATGGCGGCGGATCCGGTCGCGGGTCAAGCGGGCGGGAGATGATACACACGCCCTTGGGCGGGGTGGTGCTCTATCGCCATGTGGAGCCGGGAGAAATTGCCAGCGCCGGAGCACCGTTGCTGACACTGATCGACCCGGATAACCTGCAATTGACGGTGTACGTACCGGAGGATCGCTACGGGCGCGTCGAACTGGGCCAGGTGCTGCCAATATCGGTGGACTCATTCCCGGGCGAGACGTTTCGCGGCAAGGTGACACACATTGCCGACCAGGCCGAGTTTACGCCGCGTAACGTGCAGACGACGGACAACCGCAAGACTACGGTATTTGCGGTACGGCTGGACCTGGAGCCGACCGGCGGCAAGCTCAAACCGGGAATGCCGGCTGACGTGCATTTCGCCTTGCAGTGAGACGGGGAGAGAAGAATCGATGGCCGGCGAGTTGATTGTGGCCGAGGGGCTGCGTAAGCACTTTGAAGACGTACTGGCGGTGGACGATGTGAGCCTGCATGTGGCTCCGGGCGAAATCTATGGATTGGTTGGGCCGGACGGGGCGGGCAAGACTACGTTAGTTCGGCTGCTGTGCGGCGCGCTGCACCCAGACGCGGGCATAGTGACGCTGTCCGGCTTCGATATGCTGCGCACGCCCGAGCAAGGGCGCGAACGGTTGGGCTACCTGGCGCAGCGCTTTGCTCTGTACGAGGATCTGACGGTGCAGGAAAACCTGCGCTTTTTTGCCGAGGTGCGCGGGCTGCCAGCTGCCCAGTGGCGCGAGCGCAGCCGTGAGATACTGGAGTTCGTGGGCCTGGCGCAGTTTTTAGACCGGCGCGCCGGTCAGCTTTCCGGCGGCATGAAGCAGAAACTTGGGCTGGCCATTGCGTTGATCAACCAACCACAGGTGCTGCTGTTGGACGAACCCACGACAGGTGTAGACCCGGTGACGCGCCAGGATTTCTGGCGACTGATCATACCGCTGCTAGCACACGGCGACCTGGCAGTGCTGGTGAGCACACCGTATATGGACGAAGCGATTCGCTGCACGCGCGTAGGCTTCATGCGCGAGGGTCGGATAATTCGAGAAGGTCCGCCACACGCACTGCGTAGCCTGCTGGATGGGCGGGTGCTGGAGTTGGCGGGTGAACCACGGGTGGGCTTGGCAGAACTGGCGGCCGCGGATCCAGGCGTGGAGGCGGTGCAGCGCTTCGGCCATCAATATCACTTACGCGTCGCGCTCGGGCAGGCGGAGGCGGTGGTCGCACGCCTGCAGGCTGCAGCAGGGCTGGCGGGTGTAACGGTGGAGCGGCTACAGGTAATTGAGCCGCAGTTGGAAGATGTGTTTATTGCATTGGCAGAACCACTTGAGAGATAGCCTATGGATGCTGCGATTGTCACCGAAAATCTGACCCGGCGCTTTGGCGAATTTGTGGCGGTGGACCACCTAAATCTGGAGGTGGCCCCGGGCCAGGTCCTGGGGTATTTGGGACCGAATGGTTCGGGGAAGACGACGACGATCCGCATGTTGCTGGGGTTGCTGCATCCAAGCGAAGGGCGGGCGCAAGTGTTGGGTTACGATGTCGCTAAAGAGCCTGAGTTGGTGCGCGCCAACACGGGGTACATGTCACAGAAGTTTGCGCTCTATCACGAGCTAAGTGCCCGTGAAAACCTTGCGTTTTACGCCGGGGTATACGGCGTGCGCGACCGCATGCGCGTAGACGAACTGCTGGACGAGTTGGGCCTGGCGACGGTGCGGGACCAGCGAGTGCAAAATCTGTCGGCCGGCTGGCGGCAGCGCCTGGCGTTGGCGACGGCCATCATCCACCGGCCGGGACTGCTGTTCCTAGACGAGCCGACGAGTGGGGTGGACCCAGTCGCACGGCGCGCATTTTGGGATCTGATATACGAATTGTCGGCACAAGGCATTACCGTCATGGTTTCGACGCACTACATGGATGAGGCAGAGTATTGCACGCAGATCGGCATTATGCGGGCAGGCAAACTGCTGGCGCTGGCCGAACCAGAAGTGCTAAAGCGCCAGCTGCCCGGCAAGGTATGGGAGATCAGGGCCGATCCACTGCTGGCGGCCGTCGAGCTCTTGGAACGGCAACCGTTCGTGCATAACGCTGCTCTCGCCAGCGACTACCTGCGCGTCATCACCGATCCCGAAGTCACAGGTACCCAACTGGCAGCATGCCTGGCGGGCGAAGGCATGCAGACGTTGGCAGTCGTGGAGGGTTCAGCCACGATCGAAGACGTATTTATGGCACTGTCGAATGCGGCTATACCAGATGCCGCTGCATCGCCAGCGTGACGGCGGCAACCCGATTATCTACGCCGAGCTTGCTGTAGATGTTGCGTACATGGAACTTTACGGTGCCGATGCCAAGAAAAAGCTTGTCGGCGATCTCTTGGTTGCTGAGTCCCTCCACCAGCAAGGCCAAGACTTCACGCTCGCGCTCAGTGAGTTCGTCGCCGTGCACGACAGGTTGCGTAGTGGAGTGCACAAGCGCCTCGGTGGCCTCACTGGACAGGGTCATACGCCCGGCATAGGCCGAGCGGATGGCTGCAGCGAGCTCGCTGACGGTGACGTTCTTGAGCAGGTAGCCGATGGCACCCGCCTGCAAAGCGCCCTGGACCATGTTGTCCTCGGCGAAACTGGTGAGGACGATGACCCGACAGCCTGGACACTTTTCACGCACAAGTCGCGTGGCGGTCACGCCGTCCATCCCACCCATTTTGAGATCCATCAGAATGACGTCGGGGTGCAGGCGCTGCGCCAGGACGATAGCTTCTTCACCGCTCTCGGCTTCGCCGACCAGTTCGAGATCCTGGTGAACCATCAAAAACTTGGACAGGCCCCCACGCACGACGGCATGGTCGTCCACAATCATGACTCGAATGACTTTGTCCGCCATAATTCCTCGACTTTTTGCTCTTTCTACAGTAGGTCCGGCCTATCCCGGACTAATCATCGGGTTTGCACTCGGGGTCCATCCAAATAACGGTCACGACGGTGCCATCGCCCGGTTCACTTTGCACCGAGAGGCGCGCCCCGATGGACTCGGCCCGTTCGCGCATGATTTTCTGCCCGAAGTGGCCGGCGCCCACAGACGCCAGGTCAAAGCCGACGCCGTCATCACCTACGGTCAGGCGCACACCCATCGGCTGCTGCCGCAGGTCCACGGTCACCTGGTGCGCCTTGGCATATTTTACGATATTGTTAAGCGCTTCCTGCGCGATGCGATAGATGGCGATCTTAACGTCGTCGGGCAAGGGACGCTGGCCGTCCACATGGTACTGTACGGGCAGGCGGGAGCGGCCGACAATAGCCTCGATCAGCTGGCGCACGAGGTCCTCCAGCCGCGCTTGGGTAACGGCAGTGGGGCGCAGTTCCAGCAACAGCGTACGCATTTCGGCCAGCGCCCCACGCGTCAACTGGCGCAGTTCCTCCGTGCTCTGCTTGCCCTCTTGCGGGTCGATGGCGTAGAGATCGGGCAGCACCTCGGCAATCAGGCTGGCGGAAAACAGAGTCTGGGTGACGGCGTCGTGCAGCTCGCGCGCCAGGCGCGTGCGTTCGCCGATGACAGCTTCACGGGCAGCTTCCTCAGCAGCCTTGTGCGCCAATGCCTCCTCTGCCTGGCGGCGCTGCTCCATCTCACGGCGCAGGTCAGCCGTCTGCTGGGCGACAGTCAGTTCGAGCCGGCGGTTCTGGACGCGCACCTGGCGCACGCGCCAGCGATAGCTGGCAAAGGCCAGGCTGGCAACCATGAGCATGGCGCTGGCCTGGAACCACCACGTCTGCCACATAGGCGGCGCAACGCGCAAGGGCAAGGCCAGGCCTGCTTCGTTCCACACACCGTCGTTGTTGCTGCCCCGCACATGGAACGTGTAGTTGCCGGCGGGCAGGTTGGTGTAGGAGGCATAGCGCCGGGCGCCGGCTTCGACCCACTCCTTGTCAAAACCTTCCAACAAATAGGCGTAGCGGTTCTTTTGCGGCGCATGAAAATCGAGGGCTGCGAACTCGAACGAGATAAAGTTCTCTTGGTATGTCAGGTCGATAGGCGTGCTTCCGCTGAGATCCACCGGGGCAGGACGATTGAAGATTTGAAAGCCTGTCACTACTACGGGGGGGAGGTTAGGGTTATCGCGGATTTCGCCGGGTCGGAAGGCGTTGAAGCCGCGCACGCCGCCAAAGAACATCTCACCGTTGCGGCTGCGCAAGCAAGCGCCCGAATCGAACTCGTTGCTCTGTAGGCCGTGGCTGACGTCGTAGGTACGAAAGCGCATCAAAATGGGGTTGAGGCGCACCAGGCCATTGTTGGTGCTCAGCCACAGGTTGCCGCCCTCATCCTCCTGAATGCAGGTGACGCTGCTATTGGGCAAGCCGTCCTTTTCGAGGTAGTGGGTGAACTTGCCGGTCTTGAGGTCGAGGCGGTTCAGGCCTGTCTGGGTGCCGGCCCAAATGGCGCCTGAGCGATCCTGGTGAATAGCCCAAACGCCGTTGTCGCTTAGCGTGGAAGCATCGTTAGGATCATGCGTAAAGCGCACAAAGCGCGCCTCGCCCTTCGCCCACGCCTCGGGATCGAGGTAGGCCATACCATTGTGCCACGTGCCTACCCAAAGCCGGCCTTGCTGGTCCTGATACATTTCGGTGATCTGATCGTCCGGCAAGCTGTTGGGATCTTCGGGATCATGCACAAAATGCGTGAACACATCACTGGCGGGATCGTAAAGGTCCAGGCCGCCCAGCATGCCGACCCACATTTTGCCGTCGTCGGCAGGGAGAAGGGCGTAGATGCTATCGGCGCCTATGGAAGCGGGATCGGCCGGATTGTGCTTGTAATGGGTAAATTTGCCGGTGGTACGGTCAAGCTTGTCGAGACCGGCAAAGGTGCCCACCCAGATTGCACCCTCGCCATCCTCGTACATGGTGGAGACCGTGTCCTCGGTTAAGCTGTGGGCATCATTGGGGTCGTGCACATAACGGGTGAACTTGCCCGTGGCGCGGTCGAAGAGATTGAGGCCGCCGCCCCAGGTGCCCACCCACATTCCTCCGGCGCGATCCTCGTAGAACCCCCCAATAACGTTAAAGCTAAGGCTGGAGGGGTCGTCGGGGTGGTTGCGGAACAGGCCAAAGCGCTGCATTTGCGGGTTGATCTTGTTGAGTCCGCCGTTGACCGTGCCTGCCCAGAGCACGCCGGAGGTATCCTCAAGGATCGGCCAGACGATATCAGCGCTGAGGCTGCTGGGCAAAAAAGGATCGTTGCGATGGTGGACAAATGTTACCTTAGCTCCCTCCCGCTGTATCATATCCAATCCGCCGCCCCACGTGCCGACCCAGGTCCGTCCCCGGCCGTCGGTGTAGACCGACATCACATTGTCGCTGGCCAGGCTGGCGGCATCGGCCTCGTCATGCCGGAAACGCGTTACATGACCGGTGGCAGGATCGAGCAGGTTCAGGCCCTGGCCGAGCAAGCTGAAACCACCCGTACCGACCCATAGCTTCCCGCTGCCGTCCGGATACACGGCAGAAATGGTATCGCCGCTGAGCGTGTTTGGGTCAACAGGATCGTGGCGAAAGTGGGTAAAGGTTTCGTTCACTGGGTCAAAACGGTCGACGCCGGCGCCTTCGGCGCCAAAGCCGCCCGTGCCAAGCCAGAGGTTGCCATCGCCGTCTTCGTAGATGTCCGAGATGGAGTCGCTGCCGATGCTGTTGGGGTCGCCATCATCATGGCGAAAGTGGGTAAACTGGCCGCTGATGCGGTCAAGTCGGCTGAGCCCGCCGCCCATCGTGCCCACCCACAGCAAGCCGTGACGATCCTCCCATAGAGCGGCGACGGTGTCGTTGCTGAGAGAGGTAGGGTCGGATTCGTCATAGTGATAGCGGGTGATCTCGCCAGTCTGCGGGTTAAGGCGATTCAGGCCGCCGCCCCAGGTGCCGAGCCAGATCGCACCGCTGCTGTCCTCAAGCAGCTTGAGGACCGAGTTGTGGCTGAGTGTGTTTGGGTCGTCGGGATCGTTCTTGAAGATCGTAAATGAGTAGCCGTCATAGCGGTTGAGACCATCCTGCGTGGCAACCCAAAGAAAGCCCTGGCGGTCCTGCAGCAGATCGAGTACGGCATTTTGTGACAGACCATCCTCGAGAGACAAATGCTCGAAACGCGTCGGGGTAGGCGGCGTAAACACGGGCGTTACTAACGAGGGGAGGGACGCCGGCGGCTGATCGGCTTGGGCGCGCGCCGGGGTGAAGGCTATGGAGAAACCGCCGGCAATCAGCAGGACGGCGAGGAATGGGCAAACAAGCAGGGAAAGCAGTCGATACAACATGGACGAGCCCGGCAGTGCTGCGATCAGAGCCAATGGTATTCAGATTAAGCGGCACAAATCTACGGGTTACTGTAGCACGCGCTTGCGCCACCTGGGAGGGTCAACCGTCCCCTTGTGGCGGTGACAAGTGCAGTTTTGCCGGCGCCGCGGTCTTTTGACACGGGTATGGGGGAGGGGTACACTCGCGGCAGGCATGTGGATCACGTCGGGGCGTGACCCACGGATGACACGGTAGGAAGAACTCAGGGAGACGAATGCTGGAATCGGACTACGAGGAGTACGATGATGCGATGGAGCAGTCGTATCGGGAACGTGTAAGCAAGAAGCCGGTACAGAAGAAAGATTCGGCCGGGGCCATCGGAGGGGTGGTAGTGCGGGCCCGCGGGCATGTCTACGACGTAGAGCCGGCAGGCGAACGCGGGGGACAGGCCCTGATGTGCGAGGTGCGCGGGCGACTGCTGCAGGAGCGGGGTAAGGATACACTGGTGGCCGTAGGCGACCGGGTGTGGGTACAGACGACACAGCCGGGCAAGGGTCTGATCGAGCGCATCGAGCCGCGTCACAGCGTGCTGAGCCGCCAGCAGCCCGGCGTGAACACCCCCGCCGAGGATGTGATCCTGGCAAATTCGGACCAAGCCCTGGTAGTGTTTGCCGCCTCGCAGCCGGCTCCACACCTGCGTATGCTGGACCGCTTCCTTGTAATCGCCGAGGCCAACGAACTGCCGGTAGTGCTGTGCGTCAACAAGATTGAGTTGGTGGGGCTGGACGCGGTCAAAGAGGTGTTTGGCTTGTACGAACGAATCGGCTACCCGGTTCTCTATGCCAGCGCAGCGGGCAGAGTCGGCATCGACGAGCTGCGTGAATTGCTGACAGGGCGCATTACAGTGGTAACGGGGCCAAGCGGCGTCGGCAAGAGCAGCCTGCTCAATGCCGTGCACCCAAATCTCAACCTGCGTACGGGCGATCTACGTGACTTTGCCTCCAAGGGGCGGCACACGACGCGCGCGGCGCACCTGTACCGGCTCCCCTTCGGCGTGGACACCTACGTAGCCGACACCCCAGGGATCCGTGAACTTGGGTTATACGACATCGCACCCGCCAACTTGGGCTTTTATTTCCGCGAGATGCTGCAATTTTTACATGACTGCCGCTTCCCAGGCTGCACACACGACCATGAACCCGATTGCGCCGTACGCGCAGCAATTGAGCGCGGCGAGATTGCCAAGGAACGCTACGAGAGCTACCTGCGCCTGTTACACGGGGAAGAGTAATAATTTGCATTATGACAAGTCCATTTGCGCAACTCAACCAGGAACAGATCAGGGCCGTGACTACGGTTAATGGGCCGGTGTTGGTACTGGCCGGGCCAGGTTCGGGTAAAACGCGCGTACTGACGCGGCGCATTGCGCATCTGATCGATGAAGCCGGGGTAGCGCCGTGGAACATTCTAGCGGTAACGTTCACCAATAAGGCGGCGGGCGAGATGCGTGCGCGGGTCGAGCAGATCTTTATCCAGAAGTTTGGAGCGCCCCCGCCTGGTCAGCCACCGCGGCTGAGCGGCCTGACCATCGGCACGTTTCACAGCATCTGTGCGCGTATCCTGCGGGTGGACGTGGCGGCGGCCGGCTACCAGCCCAACTGGGTGATCTACGACAGCGCCGACCAGGTGGCGCTGGTGCGTGAGGTGCTGCGCGAGTTGAATTTTGATGAGAAGCGTTTTCCGCCCAAGGCCGTGCTGGCCCACATCTCGAAGCAGAAAAACGACCTGGTGACGCCCGAGGAATACAGGGCGTCGTCGTATTTTGAGGAGATTGCGGGCCGCGCTTACCAGCGCTACCAGGAGGTGCTGCAGACCAACAATGCTATGGATTTTGACGACCTGCTGATGCGCACCGTGCTGCTGCTGCGCAACAACCTCGAGGTGCGGGTTAAATATCAGCAGAAGTGGCGTTACGTGTTGGTAGACGAGTTCCAAGACACCAACGCAGCGCAGTACGAGATGATCCGGCTGCTGGTAACCGGGCCAACCAACCACCGCAATGTCTTCGTCGTCGGCGACGAGGACCAGTCGATCTACAAATTTCGGGGGGCCGACTATCGCAACGTGCGGCTGTTTCGCAGCGATTTCCCGGAGGCGCCAATCGTACTGCTGGAACAGAACTATCGCAGCACGCAGACGATCTTGGATGTGGCCAATTCGGTGATCTCGAATAACCGCCATCGCACCCCCAAAAATCTGCGCACCGAGAATGGGCACGGGCTGCCGGTGACAGTCTACGAGGCGTACAATGAAGTCGAAGAGGCTTCCTATGTAGCGGACGAGATCGAGAAGCTCCAGCGACGTGGGGACATCTCGAACCTGGGCGATGTGGCGGTGATGTATCGCACGAACGCCCAGAGCCGGGCGATGGAAGAGTCGTTTGTGCTGCGAGGAATGAAGTACCGGCTGATCGGCGCCACGCGCTTCTACGAGCGCAAGGAGATCAAAGACGCCCTCGCCTACGTGCGCCTTATCCACAACCCGGCAGACAGCGTATCACTCAACCGGGTGATTAACACGCCGCCGCGCGGGATCGGCGACAAGGCGCAAGACGCACTGCGCTCGTGGGCGGCGGAGCTAGGGGTGAGCCAGTATGTTGCCCTCCAGGTGGTGCACCACGGGCCCGAGCGGGCAGCAGTGCGGCTGGGCCAGCCGTTGCCGACACAAGCGGCGTTTTCACCCATCGGCGGGCGGGCGCAGAAGGCGCTGGCCGACTTCTCCGAGTTATTGGAGGGATGGGTGGACCGTGAACGGGCAGGGCGCTATTCGAGCGTGGCAGAGCTGTTGGACGACGTGCTGCTGCAATCGCGTTACCTCGAAATCCTGCGCGATGGCACCGACGAAGGCGAGGACCGCTTCGAGAACCTGCAGCAGTTGCGCGCCGTGGCGGCCACCTATGTGCCGGGCGCGCCGGACCTGGAGCCGGGCCAGACGCCATTGGGTATGTTCTTGGAACAGGTGAGCCTGGTCTCGGACAGTGACGATCTCGATACAAACGCCAGCGCAGTAACACTGTTGACGCTCCACACGGCCAAGGGGCTGGAATATCCCGTCGTGTTTATTGTGGGGCTGGAGGACGGTATCTTGCCGCACAGCCGCACGCTGGAACTCGAAGACGCGCGCGAAAAGGAAGAGGAGCTGGCCGAAGAGCGGCGGCTGTTTTACGTGGGCATCACCCGCGCCAAGCGGCGGCTCTACCTGGTGCATGCGTTCCGGCGTAGCTTGTGGGGCGACAGCAACGTGCAGGCCCCCAGCCGCTTCCTGGACGAGATCCCCGACGAGCTGCTGACCGGTATGGTGGATAAGCGCGGGCGGCAGGAAAGCAGCTTCAAACGCATGACTTCGTGGGGCGACGACGAGGATGTGGGCAGCAATTTTGGGCGCACGCCGCGCAGCCAGACCGGGGGACAGTGGAGCGGGCGTTCCAGGTCGGCGCCGCCAAGCTGGGGACAATCCAGTTCCGGCGACAAGGCAAGTGGGTCCAAAGGCGCCTATTGGTCGCCAGGCGCGGCGAACGACGGCAGCACGCCGATCAAGCGCAAATCGACACCCGCCAAGCCGCAAACCCCAGCCAAGCCCGGCCAGTTCCAACGCCGCGACTCCGTCCAGCACGCCTCGTTTGGCGTAGGCACCGTGATCGAAAGCGTGATGACACGCGAGGGCGAAGAGGTCACGGTGGCCTTTCCGGGCGTGGGAATCAAAAAGCTGATGGCAGAGTACTTGCGCAAGATGTAGGTCAGCGGGGTGGCAAACCTGTTTCCCGCCTATCCCGCACGCCTTCGTGTTGTGTAGCCCGCACGCCTTCGTGCGGGTCGGTGGGCACGCCCTCGTGCCCGAGTTAGCAAGGAGAACAACGATGCCTGAACTGACAGGCAAAGTAGCCGTAGTGACCGGCGGCTCGCGCGGCCTTGGCTACGCGATCGCCCAAGCATTTGCCGCGGCGGGAGCAGCCGTCGTGATCGGTGCACGCTCACCGGAGGCTGTGGAGCAGGCAGCAAACCAACTCAGCGCGGGCGGGCAGCGTGCGGCAGGGTTCCGCGTCGACGTTGGATGTCACGAACAGGTGGAAGCACTTGCCGAGGATACGGTGCGCACATTTGGCAAGATCGACATCTGGGTCAACAATGCCGGCACGGCGGGTGCCTATGGTCCCACAATGGCCTTGGCGCCAGCTGCCTTCGAACAGGTGGTGAACACTAACATCCTGGGCACCTACTACGGTTCGCACGCGGCCATGCGCCTCTTCTTGGACCAGGGCTCCGGAAAGCTGATCAACCTGCTGGGGCACGGGTGGAAAGGTCCTGTCCCGTGGCAAAACGCCTATAGCGCCAGCAAGGCGTGGGTGCGCTCATTTACCATGGCGCTCGCCGAGGAGACCAAAGAGAGTGGCGCGAGCGGTATCGGCGTCTATGCCTTCAACCCCGGCATGGTACTGACCGATCTCCTGACCGACGTCGAGGTGATCGAAGGGTCTGAGGATCGGCTCAAGCGCTTCCCAGCCATCGTGCGCATGTGGGCCAAGCCGGCCGAAGTGCCCGCCGCCAAGGCGGTATGGATCGCGTCGGCCGCTACGGATGGCAAGACGGGCGAAATCTACAACATCTTCACGCCGGCGCAAATGCTGGGCGGCGCCGTGCGTGAGGGCACGCGTGGACTGTTTAGGATGCGCGCCGCCGCGCAAGCCAGCGATCCGGCCGTGAAGATCCGGTCTATCGCCGCGCAGCGCTAGCCGTGCGCCGGCGCACGCCGGCGCAGGTCAAGCTATAGGAGCCTGGAGTTGCTTAGCCCACTGTGGGTTCTGGCCGTGGCATTGCTTAAATTTGCGGCCACTGCCACATGGGCAAGGATCGTTGCGCCCACGCCTGCTGTCCTCGGCTGCCACCCATTCCATTACGCGCCCAGCGAACTGGCGGCGCTGCACCAGCTGTGCCATGATGTTCATAGTCGGACGCACATGGTTAAAGAAATGATATAGGCCCTCACAGAGGTAGTTGTGACCGGGCTCCCCGTCACGTGACTCGATAAAGCGATCCTTAGGACAACCGCCGTTACAGAGCATGCGCACGTCGCAATCCTGGCACTGCTTCGTCAGCAGATCGCGCTTGTTGTCGCCAAATGTGCGCATCTGCTGCGAGGACACCAGCTCGATCATATGCGTCTCGTGGATGTTACCCAGCTTAAACGCCGGCTCGACGAAATGGTCGCAGGTGTACAGGTCGCCGTTGTGTTCCAGTGCCGGCCCATAGCCGCACGTGGGCGCATGGATACACAGCAGGTGCTCGCCAAAATACGCGTGCAGCGTGACGTCAAACAGCTGGACAAAAACCTTACCCACGTCGCCGCGGATCCACTCTTCATAGATATCCACCAGGAAGCGGCCGTACTGCTCGCCTCCCACCGAGCGCTCCGTGACCAGCGAGCCGGTCTGGGTATAGAGCAGGCGCTGGCCGCCCGGGCGTTCACTCCAGCCCAGGTTGGCGATCGGCAGCGTCTCGGCCGTGGCACGCTCGACGATGGGGATAAACTGCATCCATTCGGCGTGCAGTTCGTCACGGAAGAAGCGATACACCTGCTGGCCATGATGCTGGTTGGCGGCGTTGACCGTACAGAGGATATTGAAATCGACCCTGTGCTTGCGCAGGTGCTCCCACCCACGCATCACCTGTTTGAAAGTGCCCTGTCCCCCCTTGTTGACGCGGTAGGTATCGTGGATCTCCTGCGGCCCATCCACACTCAGGCCCACCAGAAAGTTGTGCTGCTTGAGAAAGGCGCACCAGTCATCGTCCAAGAGCACGCCGTTGGTTTGGAAGGTATACTCGATCTGCTGGTTGGGGCGGCGGTGCTTCTCCACAAACTCCACCGAGCGAGCAAAAAAGTCCAACCCCATCAACGTCGGCTCGCCGCCCTGCCATGCAACCGTCACTGTCGGCGTGCGGTGAGATTCGAGCAGCTGGCGAACGTACACTTCCAGCGTGGCCTCGGGCATGCGGCTCTTCTGGTTGGGGTAGAGCGCCTCCTTGGACAGGAAGAAGCAGTAGGTACAGTCCAGGTTGCATGTCGAACCACTGGGCTTGACCAACAGGTGAAAGCGCGGCGGGGCGTTCGTGTATAAAGCTTCGCTAAGGGTCGGCGTCGTCTGTACCTGCATTTCCATTCTCCTAATTAGTAGCCGCTGGCAGTGGCGTCCTGCAGCTCGGCGTCCAGTTGGAACGCTTCCGCCGAGCCCCTGGCAGTATAGATGAGGATGGTATCGGGGGCAACGCCCGAACTTGCTGGCTAGCCAGTGCGCCAATCAGCTTAGGTTACTTATGGCCGCAATTTGAGAGATCACGCGCTGTAGGGATAGGGGCAATAAGGCGCAAAAATGGGCTATTCCTATAGACTAACAGTATCCACCGTGCTATCTTTAAAGTTGTGACGCACCTGAAACCGAATTTGTTACCACTCACCCAGCCAACCAAGAAGCGACTTTTGGGCACTGCGTTGATCTTGATGCATGTTGTGCTGTTTGGCGCCTACCGCGTCCCAGTGAATGCGCAAGGCGAGACAACGCAGGCATCTGTGCAACAGATCGACGGTCGTATCCAACCCGGCGCCGGCATCCACGTCTACCGCCTTGCCGATCTTGCACCAGGCGACGTTCTTTACGTCTATATGCGCGCGACCTCAGGCAACCTCGATCCGTTCGTCGCACTGCTTGACGGCTCAGCGGATCTGGCTGCCGTCCAAGCGCAGTATCAGGAAGATCTGCAGCAACTACTTGCCGCCGGCGGCGACGTTGCCCCCGGTTTGGAAGAGCTTCGCAACCGCACTTTCCTGGTCTGGGACGACGACAGCGGCCAGGGCTATGCGGCGGCGCTAGAATTCCCCGACACTGCCGGCGGCGACTACCAGTTGCTCGTGGGAGCGTCGCTGTCGGCGCTCGGCCGCATAACAGCGGGCGAATACAACCTGACAGTGGGCATCAATACCCCGCAAGTGTTGACCGGCGAGGCGCAGGCGAGCGTCACGCAGTCGGGCAAAGCCATTGCCGTGCTTGACCGCGAAGCACTTGGCGTGGTGCAGCGCGTGTCGGAGATAACCGGCACAATATCTGCCACACAACCAATGGCAAGCCTGGAACTCGTCGATTTCGATCCCGGCGACACACTGCAGGTCTTCGTCGAAACGACAAGCGGCAGTCTGCGGCCGCAAGCGGTTGTGCGCGACTTTGGCGGCAAGGGCCAGGCGGCGGCCAATGTGGGTGGTCAGCAAGCGACGGCAGTGCTTGAACATGCACTGGCAGAGGGCGGAAGTGGCTACACGGTGGATATCACAGGCGCCCCCGGCCTCGATGGCTTACCGACCGCCGGCGAGTTTCGTGCCGTAGTAGGCTTCAATACGCCGCAAGTGATGAGCGGGCAGGCAGACGCAGCGGCAGCGCCGAGCTTGAAAAGTCCTACGCCGGTGCAGGTGGGAATCAAGATCGATCGCATCAGCGACGTGGATTCATCCGGCGAAGACTTCACCGTAATCGGGAGCCTGCGCATGGACTGGCAGGACGCGAATCTTGCGTTCAGTCCTGACAGCTGCAATTGCCGTGTGAAACTCTACACCGAAAAGGAGTTTGACCGGTTCTTGGCCGATGCGCAGAGCCGCTGGCCGGACTTTAGCTTTTTCAACCAACAGGCAAATCGCTGGGTGCAAAACCGTGCCGTAGCCGTATGGCCGGATGGACGCGCCCGTTATGCCGAGCGCTTTACAACCACCTTTCAGGCGGACTTCGACTTCCAAAAATATCCTTTCGACGTCCAGCAATTCCCCATCTACGTGGACATGATTCTGCCCAACAACGTGTACCAACTAGTGCCGCTGCCGGACTACAGCGCGATCAGCCCGGACCACGGCGAAGACGAGTTTATCGTTGGAGACCTCGAGATCGCGCCCAGCACCGTCAACGACAGTGCGGGCGCGCAGCGGCCGACGTCGCGCATGACGTTCTCATTCGAGGCGCCGCGTCACCTGAATTACTACGTGCTGCAGATCTTCGTTCCTATCCTGCTCATCATCCTCATCTCGTGGTTTACGTTCTTTCTCAAAGATTACAGCCGCCGCATCGAGGCCGCAGCTGCCAACATCCTGCTCTTTATAGCCTTCAGCTTCAGCCTGGCCGGCAATTATCCGCGATTGGGCTATGTCACGTTCCTTGACGCAATCATGGCGGTGACCTTCATCGTCAATACACTGGTCCTGTTGTACAACGTGCAATTGAAGCGGATGGAATCCAAGGGTGAAACCGAACGCGTCGATCGCATTGACCGCTTCTTCGACTGGGCCTATCCGCTGTCCTATTTATTGCTGATTGCTGTGGTTGCGTTGCTGTTTTTCCGTTAGCTCCCCGCCACAGCGTTCGACCTGAGAGCAGACGTCTATGGCGGTCATCGTCCATCTGGAACAACTCCGGACGCCTGCGCCAGGATTTGTGCAATTGGGCAGGCACTGTGTGGTTTGACAAGCGCAAACGGTTGCGCTACAGTAAATTCGTTCCCAACAAGACATTGCAGTAAGCAGTTTCGCCTGATTCGAAACGTATATGAAGGCGTCATGCAAGCGACAAATACTGTCGGCGGCGACTGGCGTGTACCAATGCGTGCACACGTCCGGACCCCAATGGCAGTTTTGTAAAATTGTCTAACCCAGAAGTGCATCAGGAGACGAATCATTATGCGAACAGTCAAACCCAAGATGTACCTCCTCGCCGGCGTGCTGGCCATTCTCGTGCTGGCGCTATCTGGCTGCGCAGCACCGGCAGCAGCACCCGCTGCTACGACGGCAGAAACAGCCACTGCCGAAGCGACGGCAACTGAAGCGACGGCAACTGAAGCGACGGCAACTGAAGAAGCAACGGCAGCAGCCGAAGCTACCGCTACCACTGAAGAGACGGCTACCGTCGCTGCCGGAGAAGCAACTGCCCCGGTTAAGGTGGCGCTGGTTTACGGCGTCAAGGGCGACGGCTTCTATGTCACCATGGAAAAGGGCGCACGCGCCAAGGCCGAAGAGCTGGGCGTCGATTTTAGCGCCGACGGCCCTGCCCAGTTTGACGCCACGCTCCAGCGCCCGATCCTGGACGCCGTGCTCGCGCAGGCGCCTGACACGCTGTGTGTCGCCGCTACCGACAAGCAGGCTTTCATCGAGCCGTTGAGATCGGCCTCTGACGCCGGCATCAACATAATCTCGGTCGACACATTCATCGGTGAAAACGGTGGTGATTACACCACCGGCGACATCACCTTCCCACTCTCCTACATCGGGTCGGACAATGTCGAAGGTGGCAAGGTAGCCTGCCAGGCGATTATCGACGCTATTGGCGGCTCGGGCAAGATGTACATCCAGAATGTCCGCCCGGGTGTATCTACAACCGACCAGCGCGAGCAGGGCTGCCGTGAAGCCATCGAGGCAACCAACGGCGCAGTCGAGTTGGTGGGCGTGGACTACAACGACGACAGCCCAGCTAAGGCTGCCGAGCAGACATCTGCCCTTCTGCAGCGCGTACCAGATCTGAGCGGCGTCTTCGGGGCCAACCTGTTCAGTGCTGAAGGCGCCTCGCAGGCCGTCAAGAATGCCGGTCTGAGTGGCACAGTCAAGGTGGCAGCGTTTGATGCTCCTGAAGTGGCCATCGAGGATCTACGCAACGAGGTGGTGGACATCGTCATCGCCCAGCACCCGTATGAGATGGGCCAGAAGTGCATCGAGTACGCCGTGGCCGCCTCCAAGGGCGACACCGCCAGCATCGACAAGCGCTGGCCGACCGGCTACACTATCATTACGCGCGACAATGTAGACACTGAAGAATCACAGCAGGCGATCTACAGCGCCGAATGATGCGGCAGGTTGGTAGGTAAATAGTTCTTTTCCGCAAAAACGTCCCCGGGACGAACAGAAACGTCCCGGGGACGGTGCATATTCAAAAGATTCCTCCCAATGGCTACTATTACCACCTCAGCATCTAACGCACCGAGCACCAAGCGATCCTGGATCGAGATCCTCGGGTCGCTATGGGCATGGCTGTTCCTAGCGGTTCTGGTGATCGTCTTTACGATCGGCAGCCCGGTCTTTTTCACGCCTGTTAACCTGCAAAATATCCTGGCCAATATGGCCCTGCTCACCATCATTGCCTTTGGTCAGACTTTCGTCATCATTTCCGGCGGCATCGACCTATCGGCGGGCTACGTGATGGGCATGGTGTCGGTAGTGGCGGCGTTGACGATGAACCGCTTTCCACCTGACACGCCGCTGTGGTTAGTTGTTTTGGCCGGAGCAGCAGTGGGCCTCGTGGCGGCCTGGGCAGCAGGCCTGGTCAACGGTCTGCTGATTGCCCGGCTCAACGTGCCGCCGTTTATCGCCACGCTGGGTATGTTTGGCATCGCACGCGGCGTGGGCTTTTTGTTTTCGGGCGGCATGCCGGTGCCGGTGCGTGTCGAAGGCATTGGCCGCCTGGGCAACGGCTATTTGCTCTACTTTCACCCCAAGGCGGGCTGGTCGTTCTTTACGCAGCCGGCCGGACTGGTCCAGGCGGATATGCGCCAGGTGGTGGGCGTCTTTCCCTATGTGATGCTCATTATGCTCGTGCTGCTGCTCGTGGCCCACCTGCTGCTTTCGCGCTCGCGCTTTGGCCTGCATACGTATGCCATCGGCGGCAACAAGGAAGCGTCCCTGCGCGCCGGCATTCCAGTCGAGCGGCGCCTGACCATGATCTACATGCTGTCGGCGACATTTGCGGCCTGTGCCGGCCTGGTCTACAACATGCGCTTTACCAACGGCGCAGCCAATGCCGGGGAGGCGATGCTGCTCGACACGGTGGCAGCGGTCGTCATCGGCGGAGCGTCGCTCTTTGGCGGCGCCGGCACGGTGATCGGGACACTGATCGGGTCGCTGATTATCGCCGTACTGGCCAACGGCCTGGTGATTCTCAACATCAATCCGTTCTGGCAGTTTATTGCCGTCGGCGTCGTAATCATCCTGGCTGTGTTGATCGACCAGGCACGCGAGAAGCTGGTGAGGGGGTAAACCATGGAGACGATGGAAGCAGCCACGGCCCCCGCAGTGACGCTTGATCAGCGCTCGCCGATCCTGCGGCTCGAGAGCGTGACCAAGCGCTTCGGCGGTCTGACGGCCGTCAACCAGGTAAGTCTGCAAATCTATCCGGGCGAAGTGGTCGCGCTGGCCGGCGACAACGGTGCCGGCAAGTCCACGCTGATCAAGATGATCTCAGGCGTCTACAAGCCGGATGACGGGCACATCTTCTTGGAGGATAGCGAGATCACCATGACCTCGCCGATGGAAGCGCGCAGCATGGGTATCGAGACGATCTACCAGGACCTCGCCCTGTGCGAAAACTTGGACGCCTCAGTCAATATCTTTTTGGGGCGCGAGCCGTCGCGGCGGCTCCTGGGGCTTTTCAAGCAGGTAGACCGGGGCAAGATGCTGGCCGAATCGCAGTCAGTGCTCAACCGCCTCGACATTCGCATCCCCAACCTGAAGCGGCCGATTCGCGAGATGTCGGGCGGCCAGCGCCAGGCGGTTGCCATCGCGCGCGCGGTCTATTGGAATGCGCGGCTGGTTATCATGGACGAGCCGACGGCGGCGTTGGGTGTGCCCGAACAACGCAAGGTACACGAGTTGGTGCGCACACTCAAGCAGCAGAACGTGCCGGTGATCATCATCAGCCATAATATGCAAGACATCTTCGCCAGCGCCGACCGCATCATCGTCATGCGCCGCGGTCTCAAGGTCGGCGACGTGCTGGCCAAGGACATCGACGGCGACGGATTGGTGAGCCTGATGGTGGGAGCAGGAGAAGCGTAGACCGCAAGCTGACACAATCTGGCGGGCGCGGGATAGCGGCCCAAGGTGCGGCGCACCTTGGGCCGCTACACATTATGTCGTGTTGCTCACACTTCCCGTACAGCAGCATACGGCGATACAATAGCTGCATATGAAAGTAAATCGGCACGAAACGGACTCGCTATTGGTGCGCATTCAGAAGGAAGAAACGCGGCCACAGCCAGGCAAGCTGAAGATATACCTGGGTATGGCAGCGGGCGTCGGCAAGACTTACGCAATGCTGGAGACCGGGCGGCGACGGCGCAGCGAAGGGATCGACGTGGTCGTGGGTCACGTCGAGACCCATGGGCAGACCGAAATTGAAGCGCTGCTTGAAGGACTGGAACTCCTGCCGCTAAGAACAGTTGAGTACCGTGGCGCCGAGATCAGGGAAATGGATCTGGATGCCATTCTCGAGCGCAAGCCACAGTTGGCTCTAGTCGACGAATTGGCACATACAAATGCGCCAGGCATGCGCCATCGCAAGCGCTACCAGGACGTAATCGAACTGCTCGAGGCTGGCATTGACGTGCATACCACAATCAACGTCCAGCACTTTGAAAGCCGCGCCGATACTGTGGCGCAGATTACAGGCATTTCGGTACATGAGAAGGTGCCTGACTCACTGCTCGACCTGGCGGATGAGATGGAGTTGGTCGATTTGCCGGCGGAAGAACTGCGCAATCGCCTAGCCGACGGTAAAGTCCACACAGCCGAACGCGCCGAAACAGCCGCCGCTACCTTCTTTCGCGTCGGCAACCTCACGGCGCTGCGCGAGATGGCCCTGCGCCTTACTGCTGAGCATGTAGATCACAAACTGCAGGACTACATGCAGGTCAAGCACATTGCCGGTCCCTGGAAATCCGGCGAGCGCCTGCTCGTCGCCGTGAGCGCAAGCCCGTTCTCAGAACAAGCGGTGCGCTGGACGCGGCGAATCGCCTATAACCTGGATGCGCCCTGGTTAGCTGTGCATGTTGAGACATCACATTCCCTCGCCAGCGCGCAGCAGGCCCAACTGGTGCGCAATCTGGAACTGGTTCGCAGTTTAGGCGGAGAGGTTGTGAGCACAGCCGGCGACGATGTGACAAGCGCCATCGTGCATGTGGCGCGCCAGCACAATGTAACCCAGATCGTCGTGGGCAAGCCAAGCCCGACACGCCGTTGGAACCCCGCACGCCGTCGAACACTTGTGGACGATCTGATTCGAACGAGTGGGGACATCGACATCTATGTCACATCCGGTGACGATGCTGAAGCGCCGGAAGGGCCGTCGGTGCTGCCGCCAAACCCCGTGCAGTCGACCTGGACAAGCTACATGTGGGCGTTCGCCATTGTCGCCAGCGTCACGGCAATCTTGGTGCTCGTATTCGAGAGCTATCCCTGGTTTGGCTACCAGGCGGTTGGCCTGATGGAGCTCTTTACCGTGTTGCTGATCGCCATCTACTTGGGGCGCGGGCCAGCATTGCTAGCGGCATTTCTCAGTGCGATTTCTTGGAACTTCCTATTCATCACGCCGCGGCTGACGTTTGTCATTGCCGAGGCCCAGGACTTAATTATCTTTGTGCTCTACTTTGTCATTGCCCTGCTGGCAGGCAATATGACGGCAAGGTTGCGGCAACAAGAGCGATTGGCCAGTTATAACGCTGAACGCACTGCGGCACTCTACGCGCTGGCCCATGACACGGCTACGGCCGTCAATATGGACGACGTGCTGGCGAGCGGTGTCAATCAGATCGGGCGCGTGTTCGACGCCGAGGTAGCCATCTTTTTGCCGCAAGGTGAAGACTTAGAACGACAAGCGCACAGTTCCAGTACGTTTCGCGTGGACGAAAAGGATTATCTCGTAGCCAGTTGGGTGTTTGAGAACACCAAGCGTGCGGGACGCCATACAGCTACGCTGCCGGAAGCATCGGCGCAGTATCTGCCGCTGCGAACGCCGGGACGTACGGTTGGCGTCATCGGCATCCGCACGCGTCAGATCACATCCCTCACGTTTGATCAGGAGTTGTTGCTGGAAACGTTTGTCAACCAGATTGCATTGGTCATCGAACGCGAACTGCTGGACGAAGCAGCAGAGCAATCGCTGATGCTGCGCGAATCGGAGCGCTTGTATGCCGCACTGCTCAACTCCATCTCGCATGAATTACGTACGCCTATCGCTACCATCACCGGTGCTGCGAGTTTACTAGATACCCAGCCAACCGGCGACTTCCGCATCCGGACCGAACTGATTCGTTCCATTCAGACTGCTGCGGGCCGTCTGAATCGCCTGGTGGCAAACCTTCTGGATATGTCACGGCTTGACGCCGGCCGTCTGCAGCTCAAACTGGATTGGTGCGACGTCGGCGAAGTCATCGGCGTGGCGGCGCAACGAGTCGAGGGCTGTCTCATCCATCGGCCGCTGAGCATCGATATTCCCCCTGACCTGCCGCTCATCCAGATGGACTTTGTCCTGATGGAGCAGGTGCTGGTAAACCTTCTCGACAATGCCTGCAACTACTCACCGCCGGATGCGCCGGTAACAATCGAGGCGCATAATGATCATGGCAAGCTGATGATTTCGGTAACGGACGGTGGCAAAGGAATCCCGCCCGGCGACCTCGAACGAGTTTTTGATAAGTTCTATCGCGTTCCGGGTACTGCAACCGGCGGTACGGGCTTGGGGCTTTCGATCTGTCGTGGCCTGGTGGAGGCGCACGGCGGCACGCTGACTGCCGAGAACGCACCAGAGGCGGGAGCGCGCTTTATCATCACACTGCCGTCCGGCGCACCACCACCGCCAGTTAAGGAGGCCGACCTGTGAGCGAAGAATCACCGGTACTGATCGTCGACGATGAACTCTCCATCCGCCGCTTTTTACGCATCAGCCTGGAAACGAATAACTACCGTGTGCACGAAGCGGAAAACGGGCACGATGCGTTGGCGAAGGCAGCGCAGGTGCGTCCCGAGGTCATTATTCTGGATATGAATCTGCCGGATATGGAAGGTGTCGAGGTGTTGCGGCGGCTGCGCGAATGGACGAGCACACCGGTGATTATACTTTCGGTGCGTGACGCCGATCGCGACAAGGTGGCGGCACTGGATGCGGGGGCGGACGATTATCTGACAAAGCCGTTTAGCACGGATGAGCTGATGGCGCGCATGCGTGTGGCGCGGCGCCACGCCCAACCGGTACAGGCGGAACCAATCTTGACATTTGGCGAGGTCCAAATTGACCTGGCGCGGCGCGTAGTGACGCGTGCCGGCGAACCGGTAAAACTGACTCCCACGGAGTACGCGCTCTTGCGCCTGCTTGTTCAGCACGCAGGCAGAGTGCTCACGCATCGACAGATACTCAAGCAGGTATGGGGTCCGCAATATGCCGACGAAACGCACTATCTGCGCGTCTATTTTGCCCAACTGCGCCAGAAGCTGGAAGAAAACCCAGCCCTGCCACGGTTGATTGTGACGGAACCGGGCGTTGGCTATCGCTTAGTCGTAGAGTAGCTATTCTATCCCACTGCGGGATTTGTTTGGGCGGCCATCGGGGCACGGACCTGTTCGGGCCGGTCGGCGAGAGCTTCCTCGGTGAATTGATAGGCGACGGTGGTGACGGCCACGCGGCGAATGTCTTGGAGTGCCAGGTTGAGCGTCAGGGCCGCGTTCTGATGCAGCGCCTGGCCCTGGACCGTGTTCATCACCAGGTGACCGACGATGACGTGGATGTAGCCGTCGTTCATTTCGGCCATCAGTTCCTCGACGTACTGATGTACCGGCCCCGTCAGCTCGCGGTAAGGCGAGGACAAGACCTTGAGATAGGCCTCGTCACCGATGCGTTCGTTCCAGCGCTGGCGCACGGCGTCGGCCTTGTCCGGGTCGATCGCCACATGCAGTGCAGTCCATGGCGCGCCCAGCGACTTGGCGAAGTTGATCGTGTGAATCGTGCCGGCGTGTACGTCGTCCACCATCACCAGCGTCCTGACTGGATGCTGGCGGATGTTGGGAAAGAGCGACCCCTTGTGCAATATCGTCGCCACGTACTTGTAGTGCTTGTGAATGCGGAAGAAGAGCAAGACTAGCAACGGAATGACGATAACGACAATCCAGGCGCCTTCGCTGAACTTGGCCACGGCAAAGATGATCATGACGATAAAGGTCGCCACTGCGCCGACGGCGTTAACCACCTGCTTGCTGCGCCATTGCGGATCGTAGCGCATGATCGAGCCGTGGTGCACTTCGCGCTCTTCGCCAGGCTGCATCTTGCCGATGCGCCGCCAGCGTACGACCATGCCCGTCTGCGAGAGGGTAAACGACATAAAGACGCCAATGGCGTAGAGCGGAATCAGGCGGGTCGTGTCGGCCGTGAAGATCACCACCAGCACCGAAGCCGCCAAGGCCAAGGCAACAATCCCCCAGGAGAAGACGAGCCGGCGCCCGCGATAGGTCAACTGCTTGGGTAGGAAGCTGTCAGCGGCAATCAAGGCGCCGAGAAATGGGAAGCCGGCATAGGAGGTGTTGGCCGCCATGATCAGGATGATTGTTGTAGCCGTCAAAGTGACATAGTAGAGTGGGCCAATCCCGTACAGAGAACGGGCGATCTGCGAAATCACCGTCTCCTGGACGTTCTCGCCCGCTATCACGTGCACCTGGTTGGCCAGCACGGTAATGCCGATAAACATCACAGCTAACAGGCCGCTCATCAACACCATTGTCTGCGCTGCATTGCGGCTGCGCGGCTCCTTAAATGCCATGATGCCGTTTGAGATTGCTTCGACGCCTGTCAGCGCGGTGCAGCCGCTGGCAAAAGCGCGCATGACCAGCAGTACGGACAGCGGCAGCAGCGTGTGCTCAAGGACCTCGGGTTGCGGCATCGTCTGTAGCTGGCCGGTGCTTTGCTGCCAGAAGCCCACGCCCAACATGACTACCATCGTAGACACGAAGAAATAGGTCGGAATGGCAAAGACTGAGCCCGATTCCTTGACGCCGCGCAGATTAATGATGGTGATAAGCAGGATGAGCCCGAGGGCAATCTCGACGCGATACGGATAAAGCGATGGGAAGCCGGAGGTGATCTGCGCCACACCTGCCGAGATACTTACGGCAACAGTAAGTATGTAATCGGTCAGCAGCGCTGCGCCGGCAGTAAGGGCAGGCCCATCACCCAGGTTGTCGTGAGCGACGATATAGGCGCCACCGCCGTTTGGATAGGCATAAATCGTCTGGCGATAAGAAATCGTCAGGATGATCAGCAGACCGACGATGACAAATGCGATAGGAATTGACAAGCCGAAGTAAGCCGTGCCTGCCAGAGCGAGAATGATCAGAATCTCTTGCGTGGCATAGGCGACGGACGACAGTGCATCTGACGCGAATACGGCCAGGGCGATGGTTTTGCTGATCGTCTGGTGCGGAGCTTCTTCTGTTGCCAGCTTTCTGCCAAACAGGAGATTGCCGACCGATGGTCGGCGAACGTATATGTTCCCCATTTTGTTATGTTCTCAACTTCGGCCCAGTATTTTGGCCAGTGCGGTCCGCTCACTCGTGTGGATGACGGCCAGCACTTCGTCATAGGCCTGCAGGACAGTGTTACCATTGGGGGCGATAACGTCGCCCTTGCGGATGACGGCGGCAAGCGTGCATTGGGGCGGCCATTCGACGTCTTTGATCGCCCTGCCGTTAACAATCGAGGTCTCGGCGATCTTTTCTTCTACCAGTTCCACCATGCCCTGGCGCAACTTGAGCAACGTCATCATATCGCCCAACGACATCTCTTCGACCACCAACTTGGCCATGAGGTCGGCCTGATTGATGCCGACGTCCACCCCCATTTCAGGCGTGAACAGCCACTTGTTGCGCGGATTGTTGACGCGTGCGATGATGCGCGGCACATTGAACTCGTGGCGGGCCAGGCTGCAGGCGACTAGGTTCGTCTCGTCGTTGCCAGTTACCGCAGCGAGCACCTGGGCGCGGCGGATGCCAGTCTGTTCCAAACGCAAGGGATCTGTACCGTCGCCGGCGTGGATCACCTCGGCGGGCAGTTCCCGATGCAACTTCGTCAATACATCCGGGCGGTTGTCGATCACGCGCACCTCGTGCCCTTCCTCGATCAGCAGCTTGGCTACGTGCGAACCTACCTTGCCGCCCCCTACAATTACGACAAACATCGCATTTCTCCAATCGTTCCTTGTCTATAAATCAGGTAGGCGTCAGTCCTGCTTACGCGTAGCTACCAGGTCGAGCAGTTGTGGCAGCAGGCCGGCGGGGATCGTGATGGCGGCAATATCGCCGGTCTGGAGCCGTTCGTCGGGACGCGGTACAAAGGCGTGGCCATCACGTTCGATCGCGCACACGACGGCTTCGCCGTTGCAGACGTCGGTCACGGACAGATCACGCCAGCCCTCGGGAACGCGCACGGACAAGAGCTTGACGCCGCCGCGGCCAATTTCCAGATCGATAACACCGGGGTGCAGGAGAATTTGCTCCAGGCGACGCGCGCCCCAGGAGGTGGAGGTAATGCTTTGCAGGCCCAGCCGTTCGTAGACTTCGCGCCGGCCGGGGTTGTAGACGCGAGCGACCACGCGCTTGACGTTGAATACATCGCGCGCAATTCTCGCTGCAATTATGTTTTCATTGTCGCTCTGCGTTGTCGCAGCAAATGCGTCGGCCTGTTCGATACCGGCACGTTCCAGCGTACCGCGATCGATGCTGTAGCCCTGGACCGTGCGACCGCGGAAGTCGGGACCTAGACGGTCAAAGTTAGCGGGGTTGACATCGACGATGGTAACGGAATGTCCTTTTTGAACGATGGATCGGGCAAGTTCCGATCCTTCGCGGCCACAACCTACGATAAGTACGTTCATGGTTCTCTCTTTTTCCTGTTCTCTCACACAAAAAAACCGCTCCATACAAGAGGAGCGGATGGCTGGTGTGAGGACTCTGGCCGCGGCATTGGCGGAATAGACCAATACATTATTACCTAAAATTAGCGGCTGTCAAGTGGGATGTGGGGAGATTTGGACACAAGAGGAAGGCGAACTACACACGCCCAAGCTCTTTGGCTTTGGCAGCAGTTGACGAGTACATGTTTCCATCGCCTATGGCTAAAGCTACTTGCACCGCCTCAGCAACGTCATGCTGATCCCAATCCCGCAGTATAATCAGAGGCAAGCCAAAAACAGTCGTGACTACAGCCGGTAAGCCGGCAAAAGAGGGAGAGTGCTATGGCGACAGGAGGAGCAGGGCTGGCTATGCCTGCAACCATACCAGCCGAATACCTTGACCTGGTCAACGGCCCGCGCGTGGCGGCGCTCACCACGATCATGCCCGATGGCCAGCCGCAGACAACCGTCGTCTGGTGTGATTTCGACGGCACACACGTGCGGGTGAACACGATGCGTGGCTTCCGCAAAGAAAAGAATATGCGCAGCAATCCAAGGGTCACGCTGCTGTGCTTTGATCCCCGCCAACCGCTGCGCTCCCTGGAGATTCGGGGTGTCGTGGTTGAGATGACCGAAATCGGCGCGATGGAACACCTGGACGGCTTGTCGCAGCTGTACACCGGTCGGACGCCTTACTTTGGCGAGTGTGTGCCCGCAGAGCTGCGGCAGGTCGAGTTCCCAGTGCTGTGCATAATACAGCCCATACACGTTGTGACGCTGGATGCAAGGAACACAATGGAGACCGCACGATGAACCTGTCGATTCCAGCCAGCCACCTGGACCTGCTGACCCGCCCCGTCCATGGAGTGTTGACAACCCTGATGCCCGACGGCCAGCCGCAATCGAGCCTCGTCTGGTGCGATTATGACGGCGAGTGCGCCTGCGTAAACACTACCTTGGAGCGACAGAAAGGTCGCAACCTCGTCGCCGATCCCAGGGCAACCCTGCTGCTGGTAGACCCGGACGACACGGGGCGCTACCTGGAGATCCGCGGCGAGGTTGAACTGGTGCAAGCAGGTGCCCTTGCCCATCTGGACGCACTCACGCGCCAGTATACAAGCCACCCTCAATTCTATGGCTACGTGTACCCCGTCGAGCAGAGCACACGCGAGACACGCGTGCTCTGCCGTATCCACGCCCTGAAGATAACGCTGGATGCCATTCACCGTTAGCTTTAGCTGGCTTCCAGAGGTGCGGAGTTGGCGGGCGTAGCGTATAATGAAGCCACTTAATCTTTGAAGAGGCTACGATCAGGCTACATCGCAAGATGCTTAGAGTCCAGCAGCCGCCACTTCTGCGTACAAAACTGCATCGTCCCCAATATGAAACGGACGTGGTGCTGCGCCCGCAGCTGCTGGCGCGCCTCGACGAAGGGCTGCGCTACCCGCTGGTGCTTGTATCCGCGCCGGCCGGTTTTGGCAAGACGACGCTGCTCAGCGCCTGGCTGGAGCGGTGTTCGATACCAAACACATGGCTTTCGCTCGATGCTGGCGACAACGATCTCAGCGTCTTCCTAAACTACTTTATTGCTGCCGTACGCATGCTGCAGCCCAATGCATGTGCCGAAACGGAGGCATTGGCGCGCCTGGCGACGCCGGCTCCAGAAACCGTTCTGGCGCACCAGTTGGTCAATGACCTGGATGTGCTGCAGACCAACTTTGTATTGGTGCTCGACGACTATGATCAGATCGAAAACCCTGTCATTCACGACTTGATGTCCATCCTCGTGCGCCGTCCCCCGCGCCCGTTACGACTGGTCGTGGCAGCGCGCCGCGATCCGCCGCTGCCAGTGACTAAACTGCGTGCAGGTGGCCTAATTGCCGAAGTGCGCATGGGCGACTTACGGCTGGAGCCGCAAGAAGTGGCGGATTTCTGGCGCGGCAGGCCCGATCACCTTTTGGACGACGCAAGCGTCGCAATGTTAGACAGCGTCGTCGAAGGCTGGCCAGCCGGTCTGCGCCTGGCCGTGATTTCGGCACGCCTGTCGCCCGACGCCAGGCAGACCATTGCCGCCTTGGCGAACAGCAATACGCACGCCACGGATTACCTCTTTCGGGAGATCTTTTCCCATCTGCCTGCAGATCGGCAGCACTGCCTGCTCAGGATTGCTGTGCTCGATCGCTTCTGCGGCCCGCTATGTGATACGTTGTGTGCCGCGCCGGACGATCCGAGGCTCCATGCGGGCAGAGACTTCATCGATTGGCTGAAGTCGATGAACCTGTTCCTGGTGCCGCTGGACGACACGGGCACCTGGTACCGTTTTCATAACCTGTTCTTGCAGCTGCTCCGCCAGCAGCAGCGGAAGCTGCTCGATCCCCAAACCGTGGCGGCACTATATGGCCGTGCCGCCGACTGGTTTGCAGAGGCGGGGATGGCGGACGATGCGCTTGCCTACGCCCTGCACATTCCTTCCGAGGAACGCGCGCTCAGGATCGTGGAGCGACAGCGCGTCGCCGTTCTCAACCAAGAAGACTGGCCACGCATGCGCCGCTGGCTGGAGCTGTTCTCACCCCAATTTTACGCACAAGCGCCTGCGCTCTGGATGATCAAGGCGAGTGTGCTGATGAATCAATTTCGTCTTGGTGAGTTGGACTTAATGCTGGATCGCCTTGCCGGACACGGCGATTATGCACCTGAGGTGGCCGCACTTCGGTGCCAGACGTACTTCTGGCAGGGTGACGCTGAACAGAGTCTGCACCTGGCGCGCCAGGCGCTCGAGACATTGCCCCCAGACAACATCCACGCGTATGGCAATGCTCTGATTTTTCTTGCATTGGCGCTGCAGATGCGAGGCGCGAAGGAAGAGGGATTCGAGCGCTTGATGTACGAGCTCAGCAACGCTGCAAAAAGCAATGCCGTACTGACCACGCGTGCGCTGCTCGCACTGACGGGGGCAAACTGGGCCGCAGGCAACCTCGACTATGTAAACCGCTTTGCGCAGCGGCTCCTTGATGTAGGTGAACAAAATTACCTGCCATCCAGCCGCACATGGGGACATTACTTTCTAGGCTGCACACACTACTGGCGCAACGAACTTGAGCAAGCGGAACGGCAATTTGGTGCGGTGGTCGAACAGCCGCTTGGTGCGCACGGCATGGTCATTATGCACAGCCATTTTGGCCTGGGATTGACATACAAGGCGCAGGGCCGGTCGGCCGAGGCGCAGGACGTCGTCGAGGCCGTGCACGTCTGGGCTGCAGAGAGTGGTGACCTGTCCTTCGTGCGGCAGGCCGAGGCGTTTGCCGCGCGTGTATCATTGCTGCAAGGCAAGCAGGCGGCTGCATTCGTCTGGACGAGTAGGTATGTCGAGACTCCGCCTCGCCTTCCGATGTACTTTCTTGAGAGCCCTCTGTTGATCCTGGCGCGCATCTCTCTGGCGCAGGGAAGTGCCAGTCAACTGGAGCGTGCCGCTAAGGTGTTGGCGGCTCTGCGCAGCTTTCTGGTAAGCACGCACAACTCTTTACGCATGCTCGACGTGCTGGTGCTCGAAGCACTGCTGCACAAAGCACGCCGTCAACCCGAACTTGCGCTAGACACGCTGCGCCAGGCGCTGGCGCTGGCTGAACCCGCCAAGATCGTGCGCCCGTTCGTAGATATCGGACCAGACATGGCGACGCTTCTGCATGAAGCAGCGAAACAGGGGTCATCGGCCGCCTATGCTGCGCAGCTACTCGCCGCGTTTCCTCACCATGGCGCCCAGGGGGCGGCACGCGGCACTATCGCCCAGGCGCCGGCTGCCCAAGCCGTCGACCCGCTCACCGATCGAGAGATCGAGGTGTTATCCTTGCTGGCACAGCGCATGTCCAACAAGGAGATCGCCGAGATCCTTGTCGTCGCACCCGTCACGGTCAAAACCCACACTCGCAACCTCTTTGCCAAGCTTCAGGTGAGCGGCCGCCGGGAAGCAGTAGAACGCGGCCGGGCTCTCGGACTGCTGCGCACACAGTAATCTACTTCTATTCTCCTCCTTTCAGGCGCAGGCAATCTACTCCTTCACGTGTCACACTATCGCGTGTGAGGGTTGCACATTGCAGACAACATACGCCATTGATTGCGAGAAGCGCATGAGCCATAACAACAGGATTCGCCACATAACAGACAGCGCTGCACTCTACTGGATCTGCCTTTACGGGCATGTGACTCCGGATAGGTGTGATCAGCTGGCTGGCATGCATGCGACGCTGATCGACGCGGGTGGCGAACTGCCTATGACAATCCTTACTGGCCGACTGCCCGATCAGGCAGCACTGGCAGGGGTATTGACCTGCCTGTACGAATATGGTCTGGCACTGATTTCTGTCGAACGCCGTGAGGCGGAGCTATTTCCAAGGAGATAATCGAAATGTTACGCAGGGGAGCACCAGGTGGCGCCGGGCAACCGGAAGAAGACAAGAACTTGAGCCGACGCGAACAAAAGCAGGAGGATCGCCAAGAGTTTGGTCGCGGTGGCAGCGCTGAGCGTTACAAGATGCGTGAAAAGATGGTTTCCATCGGCGATGATTTCTGGATCGAGAACGAGCAGGGCCGGCGCGCCTTCAAGGTTGATGGCAAGCTGCTGCGCGTGCGCGACATTCTCATCTTTGAGGACGCCAATGGCAGAGAACTGGTCAAGATGGCGTCGAAGATCATCCAAATCAAGGACCAGGTAAAGCTGGAACGGACGGGCGGTCCGGGCGCCGTCGTCAAGAAGGACTTGATCAACTTGGTGCACGACCATTTCATCATGAAGGTCGACAATGGCGCCGAGTATGAAATCCGGGGCAATCTTCTGGATCACGAGTACGAGATTACGCAGGGCCGCAACAAGGTGGCAGAAGTTTCCAAAAAGTGGTTCCGCATCGCCGACACCTACGGCGTGCAGATCGAGCAGGGAGCAGACGACATCTTAATCTTGGCCGCGACGGTTGCCGTCGACCAGTTGTCTCATGATGCGGTTTAGTACGATTCAAGCAGTGACGAAACGCACTTCAACAATGGGCGAAATCATGCTTCAAGCGACGATCCCGATTCGGGAAACCACCCAGGAATCCTACAGTGTCTGCGTTGCATCGCATCTTGCCAGCGATTGGTGTACACTGGGTGGGCTCGTTACCCTCATAACCAGCTACAACGCCAACGGCTTACCGATCACCACTCTCGAATTGAGAGTGGATGATAAAACCCAATTGTTGAGGATTCTCACTGGATTGCACGAAGCCAACCTGGCCATACTGTCGCTGAACCTTCTGCGCGACACAGAGCAGCTCTGCTAAAAGGAAGACGAAAGTGGCACTCAAAGAATACAAGCCCGGGACTGCCTTCAATGGCGTCATTGGGCGGACGTACGATGTCTCAAGCCCGGCGTGGCCGCAACCGCTGCGGGCCAGCGAGGGCGCGCCTAACGTCTTGTTCATCGTGCAGGACGACACCGGCTTTGGCCAGATGGGCTGCTATGGCAGCCCGATCGAAACGCCAAACATTGACGCGCTGGCGCAGAATGGCCTGCTCTTCAACAACATGCATACGACAGCGCTCTGTTCGCCGACGCGCTCATGCATCATGACGGGGCGCAACCATCACTCCAACGCCATGTCGTGCATCACAGAAGGTTCCACCGGTTACCCCGGTGGCAACGGCAACATCCCTTTTGAAAACGGCATGCTCTCTGAAATGCTGCTCCAAAAGGGCTACAACACCTATGCCGTCGGCAAGTGGCACCTGACGCCGGCGGACCAGATCTCGGCGGCCGGCCCCTACGATCGTTGGCCGTTGGGACGCGGCTTCGAACGCTACTACGGCTTCCTCGGCGGCGACACGCACCAGTACTACCCGGAGCTGACGTATGATAACCACGGCGTAGAGCCCGAGAAGACCCCTGAAGAAGGCTACCACCTGACAGAGGACCTGGTGGACAAGGCGATCAGCTTTGTCGCCGATGCCAAGCAGGTGGCCCCCAACAAACCTTTCTTTATGTATTTCTGCCCCGGCGCGGGGCATGCGCCGCATCATGTTCCCAAGGAGTGGGCTGACAAGTACAAGGGTAAGTTCGACGGTGGCTGGGATGTCTACCGCGAGGAAGTGTTCAAGAGGCAGAAGGAACGGGGCATCATTCCCCAGGATGCCGAGCTTTCACGTCATGACCCCGACGTGCAGGAGTGGGACTCGCTGTCGGCCGACGAACGCAAGCTCTATGCGCGCATGATGGAGGTGTTCGCGGGGTTCCTAAGCCACACGGATTACCACTACGGCCGTCTCTTCGAATTTCTTAAGTCGATTGGCGAGTGGGAGAACACGATTGTCATGTTCATTTCCGACAACGGCGCCAGCTCAGAAGGTGGGCCTACTGGGTCGGTAAACGAGAACAAGTTCTTTAACAACGTTCCCGACTCGCTGGAGCAGAACCTGGCAATGATTGACGAGTTGGGTGGCCCAACAACCTTCAACCACTACGCCTGGGGTTGGACCTTTGCCGGGAACACTCCCTTCCGGCGCTGGAAGCGCGAGACCTACCGCGGCGGCATCAGCGACCCGTTCATCGTGCACTGGCCGAACGGCATTGCGGCCAAGGGTGAAGTGCGCACGCAATATGCGCACGCCATCGACATGGTGCCGACGGTGCTTGAGGCGCTTGGCCTTGAAGCCCCCACTACCATCAAGGGTGTGACCCAGTCGCCGATCGAGGGACACAGCTTCGCCCACGTTCTTAACGACAGCCGGGCCCCCTCGAAGCACATCACACAATACTTCGAGATGATGGGACACCGTTCCATCTATCATGACGGCTGGCGCGCTGTCTGTCCGTGGCCGGGGACCTCGTTCAAGGAAGCGGGGATGTTCTTTGGCGCCCCGATCGACAAGGACAAGCTGACCGAACTCGATGCCAAGGGCTGGGAGCTGTACCACATCGACAAGGACTGGGCGGAGAATCACAACCTGGCTGAGGGGAACCGCGCCAAGCTTATCGAGATGATCGCGACCTGGTACGTCGAGGCGGGCAAGTACAACGTGCTGCCGGTCGATAGCCGCGGCACGCTGCGCTTTGCCGACGAACGTCCGCAGATTGCGGTTGCGCGCACAAGCTACACGGTCTATCCCAACACGCAGATGGTGCCCATCAACGCCGGACCGCAGATTCTCAATCGGCCGCACAGCATCACGGCGGATGTCGACATCCCTGCCGGCGGGGCTGAAGGCGCGCTGCTGGCCGCGGGCGATGTCCAGGGCGGCTTTTCCTTCTATGTGCAGGCTGGAATGCTGCATTATGTCTACAACTATGTGGGCAGCCAGTTCTTCCACATTGAATCGACGAGCCCCGTTCCCCAGGGACGGCACAAGCTGCGTTTCGAGTTTGAGGTGACCGGTAAGCCCGATGTCCGCACTGGTAAGGGCGCGCCGGGCTGCGGCCAACTTTACATCGATGGCAAGCTGGTCGGGCAGGGCGACATTCCTCTCACTATGCCGTTGTCGCTCGGCCTCGCCGGCGGCGTCGTATGCGGCGCCGACACCGGCTCACCAGTTTGGGACAAGTACAAGCCACCGTTCAAGTTCACCGGCACGCTCTACAGCACGACCGTGGACGTGAGCGGAGAGCTGATCAAGGACGACGAGCAGGCGCTGAAAGCGATCCTGGCGCGGCAATAAAGGAATCGTGACCGGCAGCCTGCTGTGGGCTGCCGGTCTTCTACGCTTGATCAGCTATCTGGAGGAGCAGGGGCTCGCACGGAACGCATTTATGAGACGAGACATGGAGTTAGTGCGCAAAATCATGCTGGTGCTTGAAGCCAGCGACCGGCGGCTGGATAGTTCGACGATTCGCATCACGGGCCATGCAGCGGAATGCATAACTGAACATCTGCGCCTGCTGGACGAAGCCGGCCTGATTGAGGGCATTAGAGCCTACAGTGTTGAGCATAGTCTTAAGTGGATCGAACTCCGCCTAACCTGGGGCGGTCACGACTTCTTGGATGCCGCGCGCAACGAAGTCTTGTGGATGGAAACCGTGGCCCAAGTGCGCCACAGGACCGGCGCCGTGCCATTCGATGTATTGAAGGGTTTCTTAATGGAATCAACTCGGCGTTCACTGCAGCCCACCGGCGAGCAGCCCATGCACCTGATTCCAACATTTTTGGAAAAGGCCGCGGACTTGCGTTGAACGAAATGTCGACGTAAGTAAGGATCGAGCCATGCAGCCGGACCTAGGACCTGCAAACGAAGCACTCTATGCCTGATACAACCGCCAACGTAGCAGAACAGCCGCCTGGCCCCGCCCAGAACAATGCAACTCAGGCCACCGAAGTGCCATCCAAACGCAAACGCCGTCAGCCGTCAGCGGAGGAACTCAGCGATCGCAAGATCAATAAGTGGGCCGAGATGCTGGAGACACTTGTCTTAACGCTAGCTACGCTAGCAACTGTCTGGGCGGGCTACCAGTCCGGCCAGTGGAGTGGTGCACAGTCGTCGGCCAACGTGGAATCCATTTCCCTCCGTATTGCCGCGGCCGAACTCACGGGGAGCGCACAGCAACAGCAACTGGCCGACGTTGCCCTCTTCGCCAACTGGGTCAACGCCACCGCGGCCCAGGATCAGCCCCGCGCCGACTTCTATGCCGCCCGTTTCCGCAGCGAGTTCAAGCCTGCCTTTGAGGCGTGGCTTGCCTCCAAGCCACTCACAAACCCGGACGCCGCGGCCAGTCCCTTTGAACTGCCAGAATATCGGCTGGCTTTGCGCGAGGAAGCCAAGCAAAAAGAACAGGTGGCTGGGGTGCGCTCACAAGAAGGGGAGCGTGCCGGCTCGACGGGCGAATCATTGACTGCCGTCATCCTGGCAGCGGCCCTGCTGCTGGCGGGTCTTGCCAGCCGCTTTGAATGGGAAGAACTGCGCGCAGTCGTCGTCAGCGTGGCCCTTCTGGTCCTTCTGTTCAGCGTTATTCGCTTGTTGAGTCTGCCCATCGCGTAAACGCAGCTCAGCGCGAGTGCTGTGCCCCTACCAGGAAGCGCCATGGTCGGGCCAGACCGCCGTATGGCCGGCCAAGCGGACCGCCCGGTCGCTTGGCTTACATTCGCTCTGGACATTCAGGTGTGAGCTTGCACTACCGGGCAGCCGGAAAAACTGAAGGAGCGGCGATCCAGAAGCGCGTCCCCAGGCGTTCGACTGGGTTGATGTGACCTTCAGCTTGCAGTTCCGCTAAGGCCGAAGCGATCTCCGGCGGCGCCCAGTGGGCCAACAAGCGGGCAAGTTGGTCTTCGCTCATAGGATGGCGCGTAACGATGCCGAGAATGGCCTCGCTAGCCGTGGCGTAGTCGCTGACGTCGACGCCGTTACTGTAAGGATGGACTACATGGGCGATGGGGCCAAGCACCGCAATGGCGCGCATGAGGCCCTCGTCGTCGGGCGGAGCAACCCACGGCTCGGCCGGCGGGCGGTCGGGGATGACCACGTGCACTTCGTCGGGCCCAATGCGGCGAATGAGAGCCGCCAGGTCCGCCAGTGCCTCAGGCGTATCGTTGACGCCGGCCAGCAGCATTACCTCAGCCCAAAGGCGGCCGCGATATTCAGCGCGGAAGGCCAGCAAGCCCGCAACAAGTCGTTCGTAGGTGGCGTCGGGATGAGGGCGGTGAATACGCTTGTAGGTGGCGGGCGAACCAGCGCTTACTGTAGGCATCACCACATCGGCAGCCAGCAAGGCAGAGCGCACCTCTGGCAGATGCAGCAGCACGCCGTTGGTGATGACGGCGACCGGGATCGCGGTCAGCATTTTGACCTGGCGGATCAACCAGCCTAACTCGCTGTTGAGCGTCGGCTCGCCCGAGCCAACGAAAGAGACAAAGTCGATCTCTCCCGGCGCATGGCGAGCGAGGACGGCGGCAACTTCGTCCAGGATGGCTTGACGCGGTACATATTCGCGTCGGTCATTGGTGAGCGGCGTCGAGCGGCCAAGCTGGCAGTAGATGCAGTTCCAGTTGCACGTTTTGAGCGGGACCGGGTCGATCCCCAATGATTTTCCCAGCCGCCGCGATGGGATCGGGCCATACACGTAGTTCATAACACCTGTTCAAGCTCCAGCGCGACCGTCGACGGCATTGAAGCAGTTGCAGCTTCATTCATCGGAACGAATCAACAGCAGCGGGCGGTCCGCCTTGTGCAGCACGCCGGCCGCTACGCTGCCATAGAAGACGCGGCCTATACCGGTGCGTCCGTGCGAAGCCATGGCGATCAGGTCGGCATTCTCGCGTTCGGCCACTTCCAGGATGCCGGTCACGACCGGGCCGCTTTCGACACACGACTTCACTTGGATGCCAAGCTTAGCCAATTCACCCTCCTTGCCTGCCAGGTAACCCTTGGCCTCAGCCGTCATACGTTCGGCTTCCTTGGGATCATAGTATGGCACCATGTCATAAGGTGTCACCACGGAGACACTTGGCTCGACGACCTGCAGCAGTACGATCTTGGCTTGGAACCTGGTCGCCAACGCTTCGGCATGAGCAAGGATGGTTTCGGCTCGATGGGAACCATCGAGCGGGACCAATATCGTCTTATACATAGGACACACTCCTTCCTAACGTCGTGATAGTTTCACTTCCAATTTACTCCTTTTTCGGTCCAGTGCGAAAAGGGCTTACGACCGGTTTTGGACTGGTCACGTGACCAGTCTGGCGCTGTGATATACTCGCAGCATGGGAAAAATGCGCGGGCCGGTAGCTTCGTCGGTGGCCTGGTCCATAGCCTGGTCTGTGGCGGCGGGATTGGCGCTGTTGCTCTTCGCAATCATGTCGTTGGTTGTATTGCGCAACGAAGGCACGCCGGGCCCGGCAGGCTCAAGCACGGAGACACCAGTCACAACCGCTGACGTTAGCGCCGCGGGAGCCGAAGATACAACGCCACTGCCAAACGTCATTGCCACGCCTGGCGCTAGCGAGCAGCCTGATCCGACGGCAATGATTGGGCTGTGGCTATCCGCGCTATCGGCGATCACGGCGCTGATCGGCCTGGTGTCTTCGCTGTGGTTAGGATGGCGCAAGGAGCGGCGCGAGGTAGCGCAGCATCTACTGGAGTTGGAACGCACACAGTTGGAGGTGGAGAAACTGCGGCGCGAGTTGGGCAGACATGTCGATGGTGAACGAGGTGAGAGCGTCACGCCGGCGGCGTGATCGGCGCGTCAATTCTGGCCGTTCTGAAGGTGCTCCAAGATGTGGTGACGCACTGCATATGCAGCGGCCTCAGCACGCGACGACAGGTCAAGCTTGGACAGAATCGAGCTGACATAGTTGCGCACCGTCTTCTCCGAGAGAAAGACCCGTTCGGCTATTTCGCGATTGGTCAGGCCTTCGGTAATGAGCGACAAGATGTTGAGTTCCTGATCCGTGAGGGCGGCAAAGTATTCGTCCTCGGCCTTGCGCGCCGACTCGCGCACACGCTGAAAAAGTTTCTGCGTCAACGCCGGATCAACCATCGATTCGCCGCGGCCGACCGTCTCCAGTGCGCGCACCAGGTCGTCGCTGCCGATTTGCTTGAGCACATAGCCGCTGGCACCGGCACCGATGGCCTCAAACAGCACCTCGTCGTCGGCGTGCGACGTAAGCATGATGACCTTGGTCTCAGGCCGCGCTTCGAGAATTTCGCGCGTAGCCTCGATACCATTCTTGCCCGGCAGCCGAATGTCCATTACCACGATGTCGGGCTGGTAACGGAGCGTCAACTCGAGTGCCTCTTGCGCATCATGGGCTTCGGCAATGACTTCAAAATGGGGATAGCGCGATAGCAACGTGCGCAAACCAAGGCGGACAATTTCGTGGTCGTCGACGAGTATGATACGTAAATGCATGACGGTGTGAAGGTTACGGCTCCCTGTTCGCTTGCTTTAACCCGGTAATTGTAGCACAGTAACGCTATGAAGCTGAATCGACGGATTGATACGCGGTCGTTGCGTTGGTTGGGCGTAATCGTGCCCCTGCTGTTTTGGTTGATCGTAATACTGGTCGAGACGCTCGTCTGGCGCGAGACGGTATCTTGGCAGGCCGCGACCATGGAACTCTTCTTGATTGCAGTTGGCGCGCTGCTGTTCGCCAACTGGGTCGCGTCGAGCATAGAATGGCAGCAGCGCGAGGTCGAGCGACGCAGCGAGCACTTGGTGGCGCTGCGCGATGCGAGCCTGGCACTCGCAAATGAACTTGACCTGGCTAACGTGTTGCAGCGTGTCGTCGATCTTAGCCGCACCTTGGTGCAGGCCCGTTACGGCGCACTGGCAGTGCTGGATGGCGACGGCCAGCGCATCGCCCAATTCTTCACCTCCGGCCTCACACTCGAGCAGCGCAAGGCATTGGGGACACCGCCTGAGAATCACGGCTTGCTCGGCATTATGGCGCGGCAGGGTAAAGCAATACGTATCGACAATGTAGAAGCCGACCCGCGTGCAATCGGCTTTCCCGGGCAGCATCCGCACATGCGGACGCTGGTGGGCGTGCCGATCATCTCCAAGGGACGTATCTTCGGCAATCTCTATCTGGCCGACAAGCGCATCGAGTCCGAGACAGGGGCCACGGTGAGCGAGCCATTTACGCAGGAGGAAGAGGAAATCCTGGAGATGTTTGCGGCGCAGGCGGCAATTGCCATTGAAAATGCCCAGCTGTACAAGGAAAACCAACAGCTGGCGGTTCTGCGCGAGCGGGAGCGCATTGGAATGGACCTGCATGACGGAATCATCCAGTCGCTGTACGCTATCGGCCTGCTGCTTGATGACGCACGCCATCGCCTCGACAACGATCCGGAGAAGGCACGCTCGGGCTTGGGGACGGCGATTGCGGGGTTAAACAATACGATCCAGGACATCCGCAACTATATATCTGACCTGCGGCCGCATCGTTTCCAAGGGCGGAACGTCAAGCAGGGGCTGGAACAGCTCACACAGGAGCTGCGCACGGACACACTGTTTGCGGTGCGGCTCAACGTTGATCCGCAGGCGGCGGCCGCGTGCACGGCACGCCAGGCAAACGAGTTTCTGCACATCGCGCAGGAAGCCTTGGCCAACATCCGCAAGCACGCTGAGGCCACGACCATCCAGATGCGTTTTCAGTTTAGTGATGGTCTGCTGCAAATGACGATACAGGATGACGGGGTAGGTTTTGAGCAAGCGCAGGCACGCCTCAGCCGCGGCAACGGCTTACGCAACATGCGCGAACGGGCGCGGGCGCTGCATGGCGAATTCCGCAGCGAGTCACGGCCCGGCAGCGGCGCACAGATCGTGGTCACTGCACCGATCGAGAAGCGCGATGCATGACGATATAGCGCGTAAGGTACTAACACTTGTCCCCTCCTGCCAGTGACGATTGCCCCTAGGTCGCGCCTGCGTATTGGCATAGAGTAGAACCACAGATCCCAACTGCGTATCCCGTTTAACGGCGTGGAAGGAGTTTTGTGGAACACCTCGCGATCCACACCGACCGGCTTACCCGCAAGTTTCAGAACATCTGTGCCGTCGACAGCTTGAACCTGAATATCGCGCGGGGCACGATCTACGGCCTGCTGGGTCCCGCGGGATCAGGCAAATCGACGGTCGTTCGCATGCTGCTCGGCTTGCTGGAGCCAACTGCAGGTAGAGCCCGCGTGCTCGGACTCGATCCGACGCGCGAGGGAGCAGCCGTGCGTGCCCAGTGTGGTGTCGTGCTGCAGTCACCTTCGCTGTATGGCCGTCTCAGTGTGGAACAGAACCTGGACTTTTTCGGCCGTATCTGGGGTCTTAAGGCCCAGGAGCGCGCAGCGCGCGGTGCAGAGCTGCTGGAACACTTTGGCTTGTGGGAACGACGCGGCGAGACAGCGAGCCGACTGAGCCGGGGCATGCAGCAGCGGCTGGCGCTGGCGCGGGCTATGTTGCCGCGGCCGGCGCTGTTGTTTCTCGACCAGCCGACGGCGGGGCTGGACCCAAGCCTGGCGGATCCGTTGCGCCGCGAGTTGGCGACGCTGGCGGCAGAAGAGGACGTTACGATCTTTTTGACGACTGAAACCCTAGCCGACGCGCAGCAAATATGCGAACGCATTGGCTTGATACGCAACGGGCAATTGATGGCCGAAGATAGCCCGAGTGCACTGAGTCGGCGCGGCGTAGGCGTCCGCTTGGAAATTGTCGGCTCCGGATTTACAGAGGCAATGATCGCACTTGTCGGCCGCCGGCGCGAGGTACGCAGCATCGAACCTGAACCGGACCGGCTGTGGATCGATCTGCAATCGGACGCACATGCCGCCCCCGTGGTGAACTTGCTGGTTGAGTCGGGAGCACAAGTGGAGGAGGTCTTGCGCCATGCGCCCACCCTGGAGAGCGTATACCGAGCCATCCTCGAGGCAACACCATGAGCAAACGATTTTGGTCCGACGTATGGACAGTCATGCGCAAGGAGTGGATGGAGTCGATAGCCACACCAGGCTGCATGATTCAGCCGCTGGTGGTGGTAATCATATTTGGCGTGTTTACGCCGCTGCTGGCGGGAAGATTGTGGTTGGACTACCCAATCGTACAATGGCTGTGGAGTTGGCTGCCCCTGGTCATGAGCGCAGGCATGGTGGCCGATACCTTTGCCGGCGAACGTGAGCGGGATACATTAGAGGCGCTGCTCGCGTCGCGACTGCCGGATCGCGCCATTGTGCTGGGCAAGGTGGCGGCAGTGGCAGCATACGGTTGGAGTGTGACGCTCATCTGTTGGCTGGCAGGTTGGATTACCGTGCGGCTCGCATTTGATGCAGCCTATGCTTCCGCCGTACCCAACCCTTCCTTTGTTCTGGTATGGCCCTTCGTGTTGAGTGGCCTGGCGGCGTGGCTTGTGGCTTGTGTGGGCGTGCTGATCTCGCTGCGTGCGCAGAGTGTCCGGCAGGCCCAACAGTTGATGAGCGTCGCCATGTTGGGGGCGCTACTGCTTGTTGGGCTGCTCGCAGCGGAATTGTTGAATCTGGGCATGGGAGATCAGGCTGTAGTCGTGCTGACTGGTATCGCCGCCGCCCTGGCTCTGTTTGATGCCGTGCTGCTGGCGATACTGTTGATGCGGACGCAGCGCAGCGAATGGCTGATTTACTGAACGCAGGCTGATCAGAATGGGATCATGCGCCAACTAGGATAAAGCGCAGCCATTCTCTCTCAACTATCTAGGAGCATATAGGAGTCACAGCAATGCCCAACCACCACGACTGTCCCTTCTGCGGTATCTTGAGGGGAGAAGAGCCCGGCACCGTCATCGTGCGCGATGAGGCCAAGGGCTTTGCCATTATCAAGAGCATTCACCCTGAGAGCGTCGTTCACTGGCTTGCCATGCCGATCGAGCATGTGGACAGCACGGAGGCCTTTGAGCACGACAACGAGCAACGTTTTGTCGATTTGTTTGAGTGGGCGGTGGTGCAGACCAAGAAACACGTCGAAAAAGAGCCATGCCTGGAACGTGGCTTTACGCTCAAGACGCACTTTGGTTCGTTCGAGACCATTCCGCACGCCAAGATCCACATTTTGGCGATGGAGTAGCGGGCGATTTACTGGCAGTAAGGTCCCCGGCTTAGTACACCAGGTGCACAGACAGCGCATTGACGGTGTTTGCCAAGCCGGGGCAATATCGATTCCCCATTTCACATGCAAATTGGCGCATAGTTTCTGCCTGAACCTGCATTCGGGCATAATGTTGCCATGCAAATACAATTGACCGCCACACTGGATTTGCCTGGCCTATCGCTGCCATCGGCAGGGGGCAAGGGAGTGAATCTGAACGCGATGCTGCTCGCCGGCTTTCCAGTCCCACGGGGCTTTGTGGTGCTAACAGCAGCTTATCGTCGCTTTGTGCTTGACAATGCGCTGGCCACTGTCATTGCCGAGCAGTGGCGGTTGTGTGACCTGCAACGGCCAGACACTTTTGAGGCGGCGTCACAATCGATTCGGCAGGCGTTTGCAGCGGGCAACTTGGCGAGCGACCTGGCCGATACGATCCGCCTTCAGTATGAGACTTTAGGAGCGAATACACCAGTGGCAGTGCGCTCGTCGGCCACAGCCGAGGACTTGCCCGAAGCCTCATTTGCAGGACAGCAGGACACCTATCTCAATGTTCGCGGTGCCGCTGCCGTATTGGAGGCGGTGCAGCGCTGCTGGGCCAGCCTTTGGACGGCGCGCGCGATGGCTTACCGGCTGCGCCAAGGCATTGCACCGCAGGACGTCAGCCTGGCGGTCATAGTGCAGCAGATGGCGCCCGCCAACGCAGCCGGCGTGCTCTTTACCGTCAACCCGGTCAGCGGCGACGCATCAGAGATGGTGATCAACGCCACGTGGGGGCTGGGTGAGGCGCTAGTGTCCGGCCATGTTACGCCTGACACGATTGTGGTGGACAAGACCACTGCAGTCATCAAACAGTCGATCTTGGGCGAAAAGCTGGTCATGACCGTCCCATCCGAAAAGGGCACGGTTGAGGTGCCCGTCACAGCAGAACAGCGAGCGCGGCAGGCCGTAGATGCCGCGCAGGTTACCGAACTGGTGCGCTTAGGCCAGCGCCTGGAAGATCACTTTGGCAAGCCGCAAGACATTGAGTGGGCCGTGGCCGACGGCTCAGTCGTGCTGTTGCAGACACGCCCGGTGACCACAGCCCTTGTGCCGCTTACTCCTGCTGACGAGCCGGTCGCACCGGGCGAAGACGATTGGCCGCCGGCCGACCTGCCGGCGCAGCCGTTTGATCTTTGGACGACCTACGACGTGGGCGAGCGCTGGCCGGAGCCCGTGACGCCGTTTAGCTGGTCTACGGGTTATGCCATGATTCAGCAGAACATGGATGAGACGCTGGAGGTGCTCAAGGCGCCATACGCAGGGAAGATTCAATGGGCCAAGCGCGCCTACGGTCATGTCTACCTCAACGAAGGTGCGCTAACCCATGCCTACAACGATGGGCTGGGGATGCCAATGAGCATGATCGCACCAAGTATGACTGGCGTCGTTCCCGTCACGGTGGAGAACAATCGCTATCAATGGTCAAAGATGCTGCGCCATGCTCCGTTTTTCCTAGGTAGCTTTACCCAATGGGAGAACAACGTCAAGCGTTACGTGGCCGACTTCGACAAGATCGACGGCTGGGTGGACGAGTTTATGCTGCGCGACCTGCGCGTTCCGTCCGACCAGGAATTGTGGCGTGGGGCGCAAGAAGTATGGCTGGCGCGCGCCATGCACTATATGCGCGCCCACAGCAATGCTACCTCGTTCTCCCTGACTGCGTATAACCAGTTAGAAGAGTTCACCCAGCGCTGGATGGGCGACCGCAGCCTGGCGTCCACCCTGGCCGGTGGACTTTCAGGCTTGATTGCAGCGGAGATCGTGCCGTCTCTGTGGCGTCTGGCGCGACAAATCAACGAGCTTGGCTTGGCTGATGTTGTGCTGCAACAGCCACCGCAAGTCGCACTGGTAGAGTTACGCCGCACGCCGGCCGCACAGGCAGTGATGGCCCAGTTTGACGCTTTTCTGGCGCGGCATGGCCACCGCTGCATGTCGGAGGCCGAGTGGCTCCATCCGCGCTGGGTAGAGTCCCCCGAGATCGTCATGGAGTCCGTTGCCAGCTATCTACGCGCCGGCGACGGGTTTGACCCGGTGGGTGCTGTAGCTAACGCCGAGCAAGAACGGCTCACGGCCACGGCAGCCGTCGAGCGGCAGCTAAGTCCGCTGCGACGGGCGCAGTTCCATTGGCTCTTGGGTCGCGTGCACCGCTTTATGCTCGCACGCGACAACGGGCAGCACTATTTAGTCAAGCTGATGCTGCCGGTACGCCGGCTATACGCGACGCTGGCGGGACGGTGGGCCGAGCGCGGCTGGCTGGCGCAAGCCGACGACTTCTTTTTCCTGGTGGTGGAGGAGGTCGAAGCTGTACTCAAACAGAATGGATCGCAGGCGGCTCCGCTTGACCTGGTGCGGTTGGCAAGTGCAAGACGCAAGGCGCACCAATTCTGGTTTGGGCAGGCCATGCCGGACGTACTGGATGCGGGAGGCAAGCCGGTAGCATTTGCGGCCACCAGCGAACACAGCGACGAAGGCGTGGTCTTGGTCGGAATCGCTGCCAGCCGCGGCCAAGCCACCGGCACGGCACGGGTAGTGATGACGCCGCAAGAAGCGGCGCGCATCCGGCCAGGAGAGATCTTGATCACGCGTGCTACCGACCCAGGCTGGACGCCGGTCTTTTCCGTGATTGGCGCCGCCGTAATCGAAATCGGCAGTACGCTGTCACATGCCGCCATCGTCGCTCGCGAGTTTGGCCTGCCGGCAGTCGTCAATATTCCCCAAGCCACCCAGTTGATCCAGGATGGCCAACAGATCCGCGTCGATGGCGACAGCGGCCGGATCACGATACTGGAGCAATCGTTATGACAAACACAGTCGAAGCGCCCACCTCCCTACGCCGCTTTACCTATCTCTCTATTGCAGCTGCCGTTGTCACCATCGGACTCAAACTAGGCGCCTATTGGATTACCGGCTCGGTAGGGTTGCTGTCGGACGCCCTGGAGTCATTTGTCAACCTGGCTGCAGCACTAATGGCCCTGTGGATGTTGATTATTTCGGAGCGTCCACCGGACGACGATCATGCTTTCGGCCATACCAAGGCCGAGTACTTCTCCAGCGGCGTGGAGGGTGCCTTGATCATCATGGCGGCGGGGATGATTGCCTGGTCGGCTATCAATCGGCTGCTCAATCCGCAGCCGCTCGAGAACATAGGGATTGGCCTAGTCATCTCTGTGCTCGCGTCTGCCGTAAATTTTGCCGTGGCACAGGTGCTGCTGCGGGCGGGGCGGCGTTATCATTCAATTCTGCTGGAAGCCGACGCAAAGCACCTGATGACGGACGTGTGGACGTCGGTCGGCGTAGTGGTGGGCGTTGCACTCGTTTGGTTGACGGGCTGGCTGCCGCTGGACTCGCTCGTAGCCATAGCAGTAGCCGTCAACATCGTGTGGTCTGGAGTCCACCTCGTCAGCCGCTCCGCTTCGGGCTTACTCGATACGGCCATTCCAGCCGACGACCGCGAGAAAATCACGCGTGTGCTGGACAATTACCAAGGTCAAGGCCTCGCCTTTCACTCGATGCGCACGCGCCAGGCCGGCCCGCGGCGCTTTATCTCAATGCACGTATTGGTGCCCGGCAGTTGGAGCGTGCAGCATGGGCATGACGTGCTGGAGAGCATCGAGCACGATATTCGCAACAGCTTTGACTCGCCAACCACAGTGTTCACGCATCTCGAACCACTCGAGGATCCCGTATCGATGGACGATATCGGCATCGATCGAGCGGCGTGAGTCACCGCTATTGCGCGTGCACCCATATGCAAATTTGCAGTGCTGCGTTGTCTCTTGTATCCTCTACTTACCGACCGGTTAGTAAGTAGGCACGGGAATAGTTGAGGAATAAAATGAAGTCACGCAACCGCATTTTGGCTGTTCTGTTCTTTGGCGTTTTGATGGCGGCATTGGATATCGCCATCATCGGGCCGGCACTGCCGACCATTCAGCAGGCGTTCGGGGTAAGTGAGCGCAGCATCGCCTGGGTGTTCAGCATCTATGTGCTGATGAACCTGGTGAGCACGCCGTTAATGGCAAAGCTGTCCGATATTTACGGACGGCGCGCCGTGTACGTAACAGATGTTGCCCTCTTTGGCATTGGCTCGGCGATCGTCATGTTGTCGCCCTCGTTTGCCGTTCTCTTGCTGGGACGTGCGATCCAAGGCTTTGGCGCAGGTGGTATCTTCCCCGTGGCTTCGGCCGTGATCGGCGACACGTTCCCGCCCGAAAAGCGCGGCAGCGCGCTCGGGTTGATCGGCGCCGTTTTTGGCTTAGCATTTATCGTCGGTCCGATCATTGGCGGTCTGTTGCTGATGTTTAGTTGGCATTGGATTTTCGCCATCAACCTGCCTATCGCTCTGATCTTGATACTAGCGGCCTGGCGCGTGCTGCCGACGACGCGACCGGCGGAACGCAAGCCGTTTGATTGGTTGGGCATGGCTACACTGGCAGTGTTGCTGGCGTCACTGGCCTTTGGCCTTAACCAGATCGACACACAAAACTTCGCCGCCAGCCTGATGTCTTTGCAGGTGTGGCCGTTCCTGCTGCTTGCGGTGGCGTTGGCTCCTGTATTCTGGATGATCGAGCACAGGGTGGTCGATCCGATCATTCGTCCCGCTCTGCTCGCCCCGCGCCAGTTGAGGCTGGCCAGCGCAATTTCGTTTGGAGCCGGACTGGGTGAGGTAAGCGTGCTGTTTATGCCGGCCTTGGCCGTGGCGGCCTTTGCCGTCACCTCGTCGACCGCCAGCTTTATGTTAATGCCGCTGGTTTTGGCATTATTTGTCGGCTCACCGCTGGCGGGCCGGCTGTTGGACCGTTTTGGCTCGCGCTCGGTCATCATCGGCGGCACGGCACTGCTGGCGCTGGGCACGATCCTGATGGGCTTGTGGGGCAGTTCTCAGGTGGGCTATTATGTAGGCAGTATCCTAGTCGGCTTTGGCCTGGCCGCGCTGCTGGGTGCTCCCATCCGCTACATCATGCTCAACGAGGCAGCGGCAAGCGATCGGGCAGCGGCGCAGAGCGTTGCCACGGTGTTTACCAGCGTTGGCCAGTTAGTTGGTGCGGCTACCGTCGGTGCGATCGTCGCCAGTATCGGTGGCTCGGCCGGCTATAGCGCGGCGTTTCTGGCCATCGGCGGCGTCGCAATCGTGTTATCGGTGCTAGCCTTCGCCCTCAAGACCCGGGCCGAGGAACAGGCAACGGTGGCGGCTAACGCGCAAGGGGAAGCTTTGCCGGCGACAGCCGCGGCAGCGGGTGAGACGATGGGTGCAGCGATTGGGTAGAACAGGTAAGCAGAGCCCGGAAACAATTACCTATTTGAGAAAACAGGAGGAATTGCATGTACGAATTTACATTGATATTGCACAACCTGATGCGCTGGGTGGTCGTCGTGCTGGCCATCTTTGCTCTCGTGCGCATCTACATGGGCCTGTTTGGCAAAAGGGACTGGAGCGAGACCGATCGCAAAGCGCTTTCGTTCTATTCGATTAGCCTCGACATTCAACTGCTTCTGGGCCTGCTGCTGTACTTTGTCGTGAGCCCGTTCATGGCCAACATTCGCTCGAACTTTGGAGCGGCCATGAGTGACAGCAGCCTGCGCTTCTTCGCCGTCGAGCACATGTCATTAATGCTGCTGGCCGTGGTACTGGGGCATGTGGCCGTTGTCATGGCGCGGCGTGCAGACACTTCACCATCCAAGTTCCGTCGCGGCGCCATCTGGCTGACACTGTCCGTGTTGGCAGTCCTGGTCGCCATCCCATGGGCGCAACGGCCGCTTGTGCGCTTGACCGAAGTGATCCCATTCTTCAGCTAGCCTAGTTTGGAGCGCTGGCGCCGCCGACGTATACGTCGGCGGCGCCAGCGCTCCCGGAGATATCTATGGCTGACACAGCCGACAGCCGAGCCGCGATTTTAGAGGCAGCCAAGCTTCTGTTTATGCAAGAGGGTTTTCGCGGCATCTCCATGCGCCAGATTGCCGAAGCAGTGGGCGTGACCAAGGCGGCGCTATACTATCACTTCAAAGATAAAGAGGAGTTGTTTGTCGCCATCGTCGAACAATATTTGGTGGCGATGTCAATCTTGATCGACGAGGTGACAGACAGCAGTCAGGACACGCGCGCCCAAATTGGGGAATTGGTGCACCGCATCCTGGCACAGCCACCCGAACAGCGTTCGATCATCCGGCTGGCCAGCCAAGAACTGAGTAACATCAGCCCCGAGAACAGGGTGCGCTTTTTAGAGATGTACCATGGCCGCTTTGTCAACCGTATCACCGCCCTCCTGCAGGCAGGAATGGAGCGCGGCGAGTTGCGCCAGATGAATGCCAACGTGGCAACTTGGGCGCTGCTCGGCATGATGTACCCCTATTTCCATCCCTCTCCCCCTTCACAGGCACTCCCCACGCAGACATTGATCTACGAGTTGCTGGCGATCTACTTCGACGGGATCTCATCGCCTTCTTACCTGGTCAGTTGACCAGTTTTGTAACTAAACAACTGTCCAAAATTGTTCTCCCCACGTGCATGACGCCAGGGAGAGAAATCTGTTCTATAGTGGATGTGTCTTAGTCCGGACACACTGCACTATCATGCGCGTCTTGCACGCGAGCGGGTTCATTCGTGCATTCAAGGAGGATTGCACCTATGTTGGTAAAAGAGCGTATGACTTCGCCGGCCATGACTGTCACGGCGGACACCACCTTCCAAGATGCGCTGAAACTGATGCGCGACCAAAAGTTCCGCCGCATACCGGTGGTTGATCACGAAGGCAAGCTGATCGGCATCGTTTCTGAGCGTGATCTGCTGCATGCTTCACCTTCGCCGGCAACGTCGCTGAGCGTATGGGAAGTGAACTACTTGCTGTGGAAGCTCAAAGTGGCCGACATCATGACCCACCATGTAATTACGATCTCGCAGGACGCACCGATCGAGGATGCGGCCAACTTGATGGTGACGCGCAAGATCGGCGGCTTGCCGGTTGTCAATAGCAGTAACCAGGTGGTTGGTGTGATCACCGAGACTGACATCTTTAAGGCATTTGCCGAAATGTTGGGCAGTGGCGAGAAGGGTGTGCGCCTGACGATCAAGGTACCTAGCGGCAGCGGCACCTTGGCACGCTTGTCGCAGGCCATCTATGAAGCAGGCGGGCTGATCATCAGTGTCGGGTCGCTGGACAAAGAAAGCGCAAAAGAACGCGAGCTGATCATTAAAGTACGTGGGGTGACCAAGGACAAGATCGTCAAGGTTCTGGAAGATCTTGGCGACCATGTCATTGATGCCCGTGAAGTTTAGGCAACGACAGCAATTATTAGTAAGGAGAACAAATTATGCCCCGATCAATCGTGACGATCGACGGCAACGAGGCCGCCGCCTACATCGCCTACAAGACGAACGAAGTTGCGGCTATCTATCCCATCACGCCGTCATCGACGATGGGTGAGTTGGCCGACGCCTGGAATGCGGCCGGCGAACGGAACATTTGGGGCACCGTACCAACGGTGGTCGAAATGCAGTCTGAAGGTGGCGCCGCCGGCGCCGTGCATGGTGCGCTCCAGACGGGTTCCCTGACCACAACTTTCACGGCCAGCCAGGGATTGCTCCTGATGATCCCCAACATGTACAAGATCGCCGGCGAACTGACCAGCACCGTCTTCCAAATCGCCGCCCGCTCGCTGGCAGCACAGGGTCTCTCGATCTACGGCGACCATGGCGACGTGATGGCTGCGCGCAGCGCTGGTTGGGCGATGCTGTTTGCCAACTCGGTGCAGGAAGTGATGGACATGGCGCTGATCGCGCAAGCCAGCACGTTGGAAGCGCGTGTGCCGTTTCTGCACGTCTTTGACGGCTTCCGCACCTCGCACGAAGTTACCAAAATCGAGCAGTTGGGGGAAGAAGACATCCGAGCGATGATCGACGAGAGCTGCGTACAGGCGCACCGCAGGCGCGCGCTGACTCCCGATGCGCCAGTCATGCGCGGCACCGCGCAAAACCCCGACGTGTATTTCCAGGGCCGTGAGAGTGCCAATCCGTATTATTTGGCGACACCGGCGATTGTGCAGAAGACGATGGACAAGTTCGCTGCCCTCGTCGGACGCCAGTATCACCTATTCGACTATGTTGGTGCACCGGACGCCGAGCGCGTGGTTGTGCTCATGGGTTCGGGCGCCGAGGCAGCGGAAGAACTGATGAACTGGCTGCTGGCACGCGGCGAAAAGGTCGGTCTGCTCAAGGTGCGGCTGTTCCGCCCCTTCTCCGCCGAACACCTGATCCAGGCGCTGCCCACCACGGTCAAGCGTATCGCCGTACTGGACCGCACCAAGGAACCGGGGGCATCGGGCGAACCGCTGTACCAAGATGTGGTGACGGCGCTGGCTGAAGCGTATAGCGACGGCACGACACCATTTACGCAGATGCCGCGCGTGATCGGCGGTCGCTATGGCCTAAGCTCCAAGGAGTTCACGCCGTCGATGGTGAAGGCCGTCTACGACGAGTTGAGCAAACCCGCACCTAAAAACCACTTCACCGTCGGTATCTTCGACGACGTGACCAATACCAGCCTCGACTTCGATCCGGACTTCAATATTGAACCCGACGACGTCGTAGGCGCTGTCTTCTGGGGCCTGGGCTCCGACGGCACAGTTGGCGCCAACAAGAACTCGATCAAAATCATTGGCGAGGAAACCGAAAACTACGCCCAGGGCTATTTCGTTTATGACTCGAAGAAGTCAGGCGCTCGCACCGTATCACACCTACGCTTCGGCCCCAAGCCCATTCACAGCACCTACCTGATCCAGCGCGCAAACTTTATCGGCGTGCACCAGTTCGGCTTCCTCGAACGGTTCGACGTGCTGGCCAACGCCAAGCTCGGCGCCGTTCTGCTGCTTAACGTCCCCTATCCGACGGAAGAAGTCTGGGACCACCTGCCGCGAGTCGTTCAGGAAGAGATCATTGCCAAGCAGATCAAGGTGTACGTAATCGATGCCTATGATGTGGCCACGCAGAACGGCATGGCCGGACGCATCAACACCGTCATGCAGACCTGCTTCTTTGCCATTTCCGGCGTGCTGCCGCGTGATGAGGCGATCGCCCGCATCAAGGAGTCGATCAAGAAGACCTACGGCAAGCGCGGCGAGGCCGTCGTGCGCAAGAACTATGCAGCCGTGGACGACACGATCGCACATCTCTATGCGCTGCCCGTGCCGGCCGTTGCAACCAGTACATTCGAATTCCCACCAGCGGTTCCCGCCGAGGCGCCGCAGTTTGTGCAGGACGTCACCGCCATGATGATCAAGGGCGACGGCGACCTGCTTCCAGTCAGCGCCATGCCCGCCGACGGCACCTATCCCACCGGCACGACGCAGTGGGAGAAGCGCAACATCGCTCTCGAAGTTCCGGTCTGGGACACAGACGTGTGCATCCAGTGCGGCAAGTGCGTGTACGTCTGCCCGCATTCGGTCATTCGCGCCAAGCTAGTGGAACCAGAGTTCCTCGCCGATGCGCCGGAAGGCTTCAAGGTTGCCAACTCCAGGTTCCGCGAGTTCCCCGACAAGAAGTATACGCTGCAAGTTGCAGTGGAAGACTGCACCGGCTGCCAGTTATGCGTCGAGGTGTGCCCGGCCAAAAACAAGACAGCCGTGGGCCGTAAGGCGATCAACATGGAGCCGCAGCTGCCGCTGCGCGAGGAAGGCGCTAAGAACTGGGAGTTCTTCCGGCAGTTGCCCGAGCAGACCCATACCGACACGCTCAAGTGGACGAATGTCAAGAATGTGCAGCTGCTGCAGCCCTTGTTTGAGTTCTCGGGCGCCTGCGCCGGCTGCGGCGAGACGCCATATCTCAAGCTGATCAGCCAATTGTACGGCGACCGCTCAGTCATCGCCAACGCCACCGGCTGCTCGAGCATTTACGGTGGCAACCTGCCGACAACGCCCTGGTCACAGAACCCGCTGGGACGCGGCCCGGCCTGGTCCAACTCTCTGTTTGAGGATAATGCCGAGTTTGGCTTGGGCATGCGCATCACGCTGGACAAGCAGAACGAGTACGCACGCGAGCTGGTGGAACGGCTGCGCTCGACCATCGGCAACGAGTTGGCCAACGCCTTGCTCTCCGCCGACCAGAGCACCGAGGACGGCATCGCCGCCCAGCGCGAGCGCGTAGCGCAACTGCAGGAAAAGCTGGGCAAGAGCGACGAGCCGGCCGTGCGCGACCTTGTCATGCTGGCCGACAAGCTGGTATGGAAAGACGTGTGGATCATCGGCGGCGACGGCTGGGCCTACGACATCGGCTATGGTGGTCTCGACCACGTGCTGGCTAGCGGGCGCAACGTCAATATCATCGTGCTCGACACGGAAGTGTACTCGAATACGGGCGGCCAATCCTCCAAGTCCACACCGTTGGGCGCCGTGGCTAAGTTCGCCTCGGGCGGCAAGCGCACGCCGAAGAAAGACCTGGCCAAGATGGCAATGGACTATGGCTACGTGTACGTAGCGCGCATTGCCATGGGCGCCAATGACGCCCAGACGTTGCGTGCCGTGCTCGAAGCCGAGTCGTACGACGGACCATCGCTGATCATCGCCTACAGCCACTGCATTGCCCACGGCATCAACATGGCTAAGGGCATGGACCAACAGCGGCTGGCCGTCGAGTCGGGCCACTGGCCATTGTACCGCTATGACCCACGACTGCATGCACAAGGCAAGAATCCGTTCCAGTTGGATTCAAAGCCGCCCAAGATCGCGTTCCGCGAATACGCAATGAACGAGACACGCTATCGCATGTTGGCGCAGTCCGACCCCAAGATGTCGGAAGAGTTGTTGGCCGCAGCGGACGTAAACATTCAGACGAAGTGGAAAGAGCTGCTCTATCTGGCAGCAGAAGCGTAACCGATTCGTCAGGGGATGCATCACAGGAATAACAGGAGGACGCAATCGCAATGGTCGATCTATCAACGACCTATCTGGGTCTGAATCTCAAGCATCCGGTTGTACCGTCGGCTTCGCCGCTGTCGGATGGCCTGGACAAGATACGCCGTCTGGAAGACGCGGGTGCAGCAGCAGTTGTGCTGCCGTCGCTGTTCGAAGAACAGATCGTGGGCGAGAGCCACCTGCTCGATCACTATCTGTCCTATGGGGCTGAGAGCTACGCCGAGGCGCTGGACTACTTCCCCGAAATGGACGGCTACAACGTCGGGCCGCACGAGTACCTGGAGTTGATCCGTAAGGCAAAGGCTGCGACCAACATTCCCATCATTGGCAGCTTGAACGGCGCATCCACCGGCGGCTGGGTAGAATATGCGCGCATGATCGAGGAGGCGGGGGCCGACGCCCTGGAGCTGAACATTTACTATATCCCGACCGATCCTGCCATAAGCGGTGTCGAGGTGGCACAGATGTACCTGAGCGTCGTCAGCGACGTAAAGGCGAACATCCACATTCCTCTGGCCGTCAAGTTGGGGCCGTACTTCAGTTCGTTTGCGAACATGGCTGCCCGCCTGGCACAGGCCGGGGCGAACGGTCTAGTGATGTTCAACCGTTTCTATCAGCCGGACTTCGACTTGGAGCGGCTGGAGGTGGTGCCAAACCTGGTGCTGAGCAGTGGGTGGGAGATGCGTCTGCCGCTGCGTTGGGTTTCGATCCTCTACGGTCGCGTGCCGGTAGACTTCGCCATCACCAGCGGCGTGCACACCTACGAAGATGTACTCAAGGGTGTCATGGCGGGCGCCAACGTAACGATGATGGCTTCGGAATTGCTGCGCCACGGCGTAGGCCGTATTGGCCTGGTCGTGCAGGAGCTGGAGCGCTGGCTGGAAGAGCACGAATACGAATCGGTGCGCCAGGCGCAGGGCAGCATGAGCCAGCGCAATGTTGCCGAGCCGGCGGCCTTCGAGCGAGCGAACTACATGAAGGTGCTGCAGTCCTGGAAGTTTGACCCCACCGGGGTGCTGATGCGCTAATCGCGCATTGATCGTTCGCTATCGGCAAGGAGGTTTTGCGATGAGCAAGCGCAAGGTGCTGATCCCGCTGGACGGCTCCGAGTTCAGTCGGCAGATCGTCGATGTCGTCCAGAATTTCTTCGACGCCCGCGACGTTAGCCTTGTCCTGTTCCGCGTGGCGCAACCGCCAAGTGTGCCGCTCGAGATACCTTCAGCTCGCGACATGATCGTCGGGAGCTACCCAATGTCAGGTTCGTATGAGGCGTACAATGCCGCAATGGAACGCAGCTATGCACTCATCGAGCAAGAAATGGAAACTCTGCGCAGCGAAATCGCCGACGAGCTGCGGCCGGACGCCGAACACCTGCGCGAGCAGGGTTACAGCGTACGCGTTGAAGTTCAGTTTGGCGAGCCTGCACAGCGCATCGTCCAATATGTCAACGACGAAGCGATCGGCCTGGTGGCGATGGCTACCCACGGCCGCTCGGGCGTCAGCCGACTCGTGCTGGGCAGCGTAGCAGAACGTGTGTTGCGCGGTTCGGCGGCTCCGGTGCTGCTGCTGCGGCCGCAAGACGTCGTGCCGCAGCAGTCGGTGGGACGCAAGCTGGCCAGCGTACTCGGCAGTTCGCAGAGCATGCGCCTGGCCGTAGCAACCGACGGCTCAACATTCGGCCATCGGGCGGTACGGCTCGCGGCTAATCTACAAGCTGTTGTGGGCGGCAACTTGACCGTTCTAGTCACCTCTTCCGGGCGTGACGGGGCAGCCAAGGCGCAGGAAATCATGAAGGAGACGTTGGAGCATGTCACCGGCGTCCATCCGCCGGCGGAGTGTACCCCATTGGTGGGGTATGCCGACGAGGTGCTGCTCAACTACCTGCACGAGCATCCATGCAACCTGCTTGTTGTAGGAGCGTTTGCAGATCGCGGTGCAGGCGGCGCACACTCGGTGGGGCCAACTGCGCATCGCCTGGTACAGGAAGCGCCGCTCTCGGTGCTGCTCGTCAAGGGGCATCGACCGGCACTGCGCAAGATATTGGTATGTGCCGGGGTAGAGGATGAAGCGGTCGTAAATGTCGCCGCCCAACTGGCACAAGCCATGGGAGCTAACCTGCACCTGCTGCACGTCGCACCACCGTCGGCGACGCCGTACCTCCCGGAGTCGGGCAGCAACAGTGTCAACATCGACGCTGCGCTGACGCAAGGTACGCGGCTCTCGACTGTACTGCACGAATGGGAGAACACGCTCAAGGCGCACGGCTTTGACCGTTCGGCCATCATGGTGCAGCCTGGTTCGGCGCCCGAAGTGATTCTGCAGCGCACGCGCGACGACGACTACGACATGGTCGTAATCGGCAGCGATTCCAGCCCAGGGCACTTTCCCGGCAGCGTTGCCAACACTATCGTACGCTTCGCCGACCAGTCAGTGCTCTTGGTGCGGGCGCGCGAGAAGTAGCAATCGTGGTACAATGTCCCCGAGACCGGCGAACGCAAGCGTTCGCTTGAAGTCCCGGGGACATTATTCAGCGGCAAGCAACTCATATAAGGTGACCTATGTCCAACAAGCGGCATCAAAGCGAGGTGCAGGACTGGATGACCGAAAACCCGGCTACCGTTGCCCCGGATGCAACGCTAGCCGAGGCGTACGACCTGATGCTAGAGCGCGAGGTGCGCCGCCTGCCCGTGGTCGAACACGATCTCGTGGGCATTATCACATTGGGCGACATCCTGCGTAGTGCGCCGTTTACGGGCGACGTGGCGGACACAGAAACGCGCCTGCTGTTAACCGAGAAATGTGTGCGGGACGTGGCAGCGTACGACCCCATCACCATTAACCCCAGCGCCACTATCCAAGAAGCTGCCGAGCGCATGCTGGAATACCAAGTCGGCGGCCTGCCCGTAGTGCGCAACGGCAAGCTGATCGGCATCATCACCGAAAGCGACATCTTTCGCCTGGTCGTCGAATCCTGGGCCGTAGAAGAATAGACTAGGGCTCGGCTTCTTCCTCTTTGACTCCCTGCAGCGCCTGGGCGATCAGTTCCTGCTTGAGATCCCACAACTTTTGTGTCAGCGATACATGGTAGATGTGCGGGTTCACCAGGCGGCGGATGCCGGGGTCAAGCGCTGCCACATCATGCTGGCGGCGAGCGCGAATATCCTCCAGTGACGGCAAATCATAGACCAGCTTGCCCTGCCGCAACACGTCCACGTGCAGCGGCTCGATGCGCGAGATATCCCGGCGATTCAGAGTACGAAACTTGGTATGGTCGCTTGGATGGCGCAGGACAATACGCTCATTCTGCGTTGGGTCTTCGTCTTCCAGCGCCACCAGGTCGGTGACAGCTTTCTGGCGACGGTCGTAGATGCGCCAGACACGCTTGCTGCCAGGATTCGTAACCTTTGAGGGTGTCTCGGAAATCTTGATGGCCGAGCTCCACTCGCCGTTGTCCTTGACGGCCACCAGTTTATAGACGCCGCCCAACGCCGGCTCACCCCACGACGTGACCAGGCGCGTGCCCACGCCGTAGACAAGGCGTTTGATCAGGTGATCCGGGTCTACCCCGTAGCGAGGCGCTTCCTCTGCAATCTGCGTAATGATCTGCCAGATCACGAGTTCGTCCAGGTCACTGGAAAGGACGATCGACGTATCCTCAAAGCCGGCATCGTTGAGCAGCTTGGCGGACTGGATGCTGAGATAGGCTAAGTCGCCCGAGTCGAGGCGGATACCAACCGGCTTATGGCCTTTGCGCCGCAATTCTTCGAAGACCACGATGGCATTGGGTACGCCGCTCTGGAGTGTATCCACTGTGTCCACCAGCAGCAGGCAGTCGTCGGGGTAGACATCAGCATAGGCACGGAAAGCGCCAATTTCGCCATGTCCGAGCGCCATGCTCAGTTGCACCATGCTGTGGGCGTGCGTTCCCCGCGGCGGCATGCCCAGCACATGCGACACGCCGGCATTAGAGCTAAAGCTAGCCCCCCCGACAAGTGCCGCACGCGTTCCGGCATTGCCTCCTTCTTCCTGGGCCCGGCGCAAGCCAAACTCGAGCACAGTGCCGCCGCGTGCGGCGTCCACCATGCGTGCAGCCTTGGTTGCAATCAGCGTCTGGAAGTTGAGCCGGTTCAGCAGCGACGTTTCTAGGATCTGGGCCATGGCCAGCGGGCCGCGCACCACGGCTAGCGGGGTATTGGGATGCACCACACGCCCTTCAGGGATGGCCGATATGCTGATGCCGTCAAAATTGCCGTACTTGTCCAGGTAGTCCAGGAAGTCCTCGGCAAATAGCGGAGCACCCATGCTGGTGCGGTGACCGCGCATGTATTCAAGATCAGTGGATCGGAAACTCGTCTGGGCCATCCAGTCGAGCAGCCACTCCATACCGGCGTAAACACAGTAACCGGCCTGGTGTTGATCGTAGTCGGGGTTACGCCGGTAATAGTGGTCGAATTGAACTTCAACCTCATGCAGCCCAAGTCGGTAATATAATTGGGCCATCGTGAGTTGGTATTGGTCAGTGTACAGGATGCCACGCATGGTAGCGTGGTCGATGCGAGACATAGATGGCCTCTTTCAAGTCGGGCGACAATCCAGGTGGATAGCCGTGAGGAACAAGTATCGTGAACCTATTGTATAATGCGCCAACCATTTCAAAGAATCGATTTTTCTGAGGAAGAAGCATATTTGTGTTGACCCATAGTCCCAGTTCGCCACGTCGACGCGTGATCTTTCTGTTTCTGGATGGCGTCGGCGTCGGTGAGGACGATGCAGCCGTCAATCCGTTGGCAGCGCGCGGCAACCCACATGTCTACCCAACTTTGGCGCGGCTGTTGGGCGGGGCGGCGCCTGTACTGGCCACAGGGCGTTTGGCAGGACCAGGGGCACACATGCTCCCAGTTGATGCACAGATGGGGGTTGCGGGCCGCCCACAGAGCGCGACTGGACAGGCAGCGCTATTGACTGGTCTCAATGTACCGCAATTGTTGGGGGAACACTATGGTCCGCGGCCGGACGACAGGGTGCGGGCAATTCTGGATCGTGCCGGCATTTTTCGCCGCATGGCAGCCGCCGGACGCCGACCATTCTTCTGCAATGCGTATCCGCAGCGCTATTTCGACGTTATTCACAGCGGGCGCCGCCGCTTGAGCGCCGTTCCGCACACGGTGGTCGCAGGTGGGCAGCGGCTTCTCACGCATGAGGACCTGTTGGCAGGCCGCGGGCTGTCGGCGGATTTCACCAACCAGGCGTGGCGCGACGAACTCGGCTATGCTGCGGCCCCGGTCTACGGGGCAGAAGAGGCGGGTGCAGTGTTGTGGCAGATAGCGCAGCCGTACGACTTCGTTTTTTTCGAGCACTGGATGACCGATGTATACGGCCATGAGCAGGCGCTAGCCCCCGCCATAGCCATGTTCCAGCGGTTTGACGGATTCCTAGGAGGCCTCGTGGCCGCTGCCGATCTGGAGAACACGCTGATTATCGTCGCAAGCGACCACGGCAACGTGGAGGATTGCCGACACGGCAAGCACACTACCAACCCGGCGCTTGGGCTTCTGATTGGCCAATGTCGCGAACGTTACGCACAGCAAACTCGCAGTATCGCCGACTTTCCACTTATGGCGCTCGACTATCTCGGCGTCAATACCGACTCCTACCTTTAATCCCCTAGAAATGCCACATTTGCTGCCCCTTTTGGTTGACAAGCCAATCAGGCGATGGGCGTATGCTTAGCTATGTGGCAACGCGCCGTATCTGCGTTAGCGGCAACGCTCTCACGGCGCGTTGCTACGAGACATGAAATTCGCAAGTGCGCTGCTCAACTCAGCATTGCCCCCAATAGAGCGCAGTGTACGGGGCGGTGACCGTGCACTGCGCCTCATCACCACAGATTCTGCCCACAGATGGGATACGCCTTGCTACATACCGCGATCAGCAGCACTGGCTGAGCCTTCGTGCTGGCCAAGAGTGAAGACAAGGCGCAGGCCGTTGTTGCCGAGCCGTTCACTGCGGATACGGCCACCGTGTGCTTGCACGATGTTGTTGGCTATGGCAAGACTCAAGGGCAGGTTCGAATTGCCAGGGCGACGCACATCATCCTCGTCCAAGAAAAGCTCGAGCAACTGTTTCATGTCCTCTGGGCGCTCACCCTCATAATGGTCGCTGACCTCAAACAGGACACCCTCGCGCATCGGATAGGCATTCACTCTGATTGTACCGCCGGAAGGCGTGCGGTGCAGGGCATGCGCGACCAGGTTGATCATCACGCGCTCGACTTGAACGGCATCGATGTCGATCGGCGGCAGTCCTGGTGCAGCCCCGCCAGTCAGCGTGACGCCTTTTTCGGCTGCAGACTGCGCCAACGGCGTGACGACCTTGGCAATTAGCGCGGCGACGTTTACGCGCTGCCGATTCAGCGCCACCGCGCTCGTCCGCATTTGCGCCATGTCATACAGATCGTCCAGCAAATCCGAAAGAACATTGATATTGCGGCGCGCAGTGCGTAAGAAGCGCGTGTATGTTTCAGGGTTGTCTACTGTGCCCTCGGCCAGCGCATCAATCGTGGCACGCGCTGTGGCTAACGGCACGCGCAGGTCGCTGCCCACCCAGTTCTGCAACTCGCGGCGCATGCGGTCCAACTGCCGATCCTTGCGGTCAACTTCCTCAAGCTTGTCAGCCATTGCATTGAACACTGCTGCTAAGTGGGCGAGTTGATCGTTGCCCTCCACGTCCACACGCGCTTGAAAACGGCCCAAACGCAAGGCGTCAGCTGCTCCGATCAACGACTCCATGCGCGCCGACAGCATCGCAGCATGCAAGTAGCCAAGGGCGAGCATCACGCCAAGCGAATAGGCCATAATTATCAGGATGGCAGTCCGGTCGTACACGTCTACAAATAGGACGCTGCTCAGCCACCCGGTCGCGAGACACACAAACAGTGCTGCCAGCGCATAGCCCACAAAGACCGTGGACCCGAGACGCGGTATGCGCTGTATCCAGGACAGCGTGTACGCAACGAGTCCGGTGAGAAGGGCTGCGAGGGTCAGGCTGCCAAGGGTGATGGTGACCATCCAGCGGTCGAAACCATGGGGCGGGAAAGCACTGATATAGCAAGCAAGTACACCCACAAACACTAGCAAGACACAGGCGATAAACCAAAGAACAGACCGCACGGAACGGCCGACGGGGTAGATGGTCATGCAGGCTCCATCATTCCTTATAAGTGGTGGTAAAGATCTTATTTTGCGTTGCGTTGCGCCAAGCGCTGTAACGGATGACCAGCCGCAGCCTGCGCCGTCTGAGGCAAGGTGATGATAAACCGGCTGCCCTTGCCGACAGTACTCTCTACGCGAATATGCCCATTGTGCGCCTCGACGATGGCCTTGACAATCGCCAGGCCCAGCCCCGATCCGCCCGTTGCGCGGCTGCGCGACCGCTCGCCGCGAAAAAACTGCTCAAAGATATGTGGCATATCCTCGGGACGGATCCCTTCTCCCGTGTCCGTCACTTCGACTACAACGCCGGCGCGTGTCGGATAGGCGTGCAGGGTGACTCGACCGCCCGCAGGCGTGTAGCGCACGGCGTTGCTCACCAGGTTCGTTAACACCCGGCCGATCTGACGGGCGTCAATGTAAACGGGATCCACGCCCGGCGCCGCTAACCCATTAAGCGATACATTTCTTTCCTCCGCCATGGGGCGGAAACGCTCGATGGCATCGGACATCAGGTCGGATATGGCGTTGGACGAGCGATCCAGCTTGAGACCGCCCGCATCTAATTGTGCCATATCAAACAGGTCATCGATCAAGTTGGAGAGGGCGCCGATTTCGCGCTTAGCCGTCCGCAGGTATCGGGTGCGTGTTTCAGGGTCATCCACAATGCCGTCGGCCAAAGCCTCGACGGTCGCACGCACGGCCGTTAGCGGTGTGCGCAGGTCGTGTCCAACCCAGGCAATCAGGTCGCGGCGCAGCCGGTCCAGTTCTTGCTTTTTACGCTCTGCATCTTCAAGCTGCCCTGCCATCGTATTAAAGGATCGCGCCAACGCTGCAACTTCGTCACGTCCATCGACGGCGACGCGCGTGCGCAATTGTCCCTGGGCGATGGCATCCGCGCCATGGCTTAGCGCTACGATCTTGTCGGTAACAGCGGCGGAAAGAAAGAGGCCAAAAGCGACGGCGATGCCGCCGGCAAACACAAGTAAGATGGTGGCCAGGGTCAAGTCGTGCTCGCTCAGGAACATCAGCCGTGCTGTCCACCAGACGTTGACAAAGGTGAGCACGCTGGAGATGACATAGCTGCTGGCCAACGTCCAGCCCAAGCGCCGCGACCAGCGGATCCAACCGAACTGGTAGGCAATAAGACCGACGAGCACGGAAATGGCTGCAGTGGCGCCAAGCAGAACGAGCATGGCCTGGAACTCGACCAACGGGGGCGTCATGCTGACCCAAAAGATCGCGAGTGCCAGGCCCAGCGCCAAGGCGCTGCCTAGCAGCAAGCGCAAGAATAGCCGCCAGGGGCGACGCACATTTGGGATCGTCGTTTGCATGATTCTCCTTGTCGTCAGCCGGAAAAGCGGTAGCCGACGCCCCATACGGTCTGTACATAGCGCGGGGTGGACGGATCCTTCTCCAGCTTTTCACGCAGGCGACGCACATGCACGGTCACGGTGCTGGCGTCGATGTACTGCGTCTCACCCCACACCTGAGCCAGCAGCTGCTCGCGGTTGAACACTTGATGCGGGTGGCTGGCGAGAAATAGGAGCAGGTCGAACTCCTTTACCGTCAGCATCACGGCTGCGCCCTCCACTTGTATGATACGGGCAGCAGCATCGATGGTTAACCCGTCAAATGCCAGCTGTGGCTGGCCGCGGTCTGGCTGGAGAGGAGCATGGCGATCTGCGTTGTCGCCCGCTGCTTGCGTCCGGCGCAGCACGGCGCGCACACGGCTGACCAGTTCTTGTGGGCTGAAGGGCTTAACGACATAGTCGTCGGCGCCTAACTCCAGGCCCTCAATACGGTCTGCCTCTTCACGTCGAGCGGTGAGCAGAATGACAGGCGTCGAGCCTTCGCTGCGCAGCCTGCGCGTGATCTCAAGCCCATCTATGCCCGGCAGCATGATGTCGAGTATGACAAGATCGGGCAAAGCAGCAGTTAGCGCCTGTAACGCCGCACGGCCGTCGCCCGCTACCTGCACCTGAAAGCCGGCCCGCTCCAGGTAGAGGGCGACAATTTCGCGAATATTGGGTTCATCGTCGACGATTAGGATAGATTGGCCGGTCATGCCTCACGCACAAGCAGCAGTACAATGACAAAAGCAGCTGCCACGGCGGCAGCCGAAACCCAAGATAACCCAGCCACCCCTACGTTGACAAGCAGCCATGGCCCGCTAAAGCCGGCTACTGTGCCGCCGACCAAGGCGAAGGCCGAGCCAAAGGTCATCACTTTGCCGCGTTGCGCGGGCGCCTGTTCGCTCAGCAGCGGAAAGTAGCTGACGATGCTGAACTCAAAAAACATGCGCACTACGCCAATGGCGATGACGGCGAGCCCCACCCCCACGTTGAAAAACGGCATGACCACGTAGCCGATCAGCGAACCGACAATGCCATAAAGCACACTGCGTCGCTTACCGATGCGGTCGGTGAAAAGGCTGACAGAGACGCTGGCAGCCAGGTCGAACCAGCCGAAAACAAAGGCCACGAGTCCAAGCTGCGCGGGGCCCAATCCGTACTGCTCCTCCAGCCAGGCGCCATGGGCAATAAACACTTGCATGGCGGCAAAATAGCACAGTCCCCCGGCCAGGATAGTCGAATACGTGGACAACGCGTTGTGCTCGATGCGGAAAAATGCCAGTGGCGACCAGCCTGCTCTCTCAACAGCCGATGCTGCCGGAGCATGGGCGCCTTGCACCCCCGGCATGCCGGCAAAGACAAACGACATGACGACCATCCCCGCCGCCAAGAGTAAGAAAGGAACGCGCCAGCTTGTCAGCTCGATCAATATACCAACCAGTGAAAGGCCAACGATGCCGGTAAGAGCCCACGAATATTCGATCATGCCCAGGCCGCGGGCGCGAATCGAGTAGTCGAGATGACCGCTAACATATGCCTGCAGATTCGGTATAAAAGCTCCCGTACCCAAGCCGGCCAAGATCATGCCAGCCACAGTCATCCACATACCTTGGCTAAGGCCGAGTAACAGGAAGCCGGCAGCGTTAAGCAACAGACCAAGACGAATCACCAGCCGGTAGCTTGTGCGATCTGCTGCCACGCCGAACAGCGGCGCAAAGATGCCCATCAGGCTGCGCAGTCCCACCAGCCGGCCAAGTGTAATGACATCGATCCCCAGCCCGCTGGCTATGACCGGCAGAAATGGGTTGAATATCTGCTGGCCAATGTCGACCAGGAGTTTGGCGCTGATCCCAGTACCAATCAGGCGTCGAAAGGTGATCGGTGGATGCAGTTCCTGCTCTGAAGCGGCGTTTTGCACGAGGTCCTACATCCAGAAGTGCGAGGGAGGGCTGGCCTGGTCGTCCGCTTGATCCCCGGGTTCGCCCCTGCCGCCAATGATGCGTGGAGGCGGCGACAATGACGACGGTTGGTCGTTCGGCGTAGAACGCTCTTGGGTAGTGCCACGGTCTTGCGTGGTGCTGCGGTCTGGATCGATGATGCCTGCGTCGCGAAGTTGGTCAACCAGCCGCGCCGCGCGTCCGTACCCGACACGCAGGCGACGCTGCAACAAGTTGATCGAAACTGTCCCATGTTCCTGGGCGATGCGCACGGCCTCATCGTAAAGCTTATCGCGAGCATCGGCTGCCTTGAGCTGCTCAATCTGCTCAAACAGCGGTGGTTGGCTCATGGGTCCGCTCCCCGCGCCACTGGCCGGTGGCAGCGAGGTGGTCGGTGTCGCCGCTGGTGTGGGCGTCTGTCCCGTGCCGCGGCCACCCAAGTTGCTGGTATCAAGCGTCGGCGGCTCGTTGCGCGCCCCCTCGTCCTCGACACGCAGTTGGCTCGACTCGTAGGTGCGAATCCCGCGCCAATAGCGAACGAGCTTGTTGATCTCGTCGTCACTCAAGTACGTACCCTGAATTCGTTCGAGCTTAGAGGCGTCAGGCGCCATAAACAGCATATCGCCGCGCCCAAGCAGGCGCTCAGCCCCAGGCACGTCGAGAATAACGCGGCTGTCTGTCTGGCTGGTGACGGCAAACGCGATGCGGGCGGGAAAATTGGCCTTGATCAGGCCGGTGATGACGTCCACCGATGGTCGCTGCGTGGCGATGATCAAGTGAATGCCTACGGCACGCGCCATTTGCGCCAAACGGCAGATGTGTTTTTCCACCTCCTCGGGGGCCGCCATCATGAGGTCCGCCATCTCGTCCACGACCACGACAATCATGGGCAGCGGCTTTTCGCCGTTCTTCTGCAAGTGCGCGTTGTAACGCGTCAAATCACGCGCGTTCGCCTTGCTGAAGAGGCTGTAGCGACGCTCCATCTCCTTGACTGCCCAGAACAACACGGCAGCGGCCTTATCCACCTCGGTTACAACTGGGCTGAGCAGGTGCGGAATGCCGTTATAGATGCTCAACTCCACCATCTTTGGATCCACCATCAGCAAGCGGAGCGATTCGGGCGTGTGGGTCAGAAGCAGGCAGGCGATGACCGAGTTGATGCAGACCGACTTGCCTGAGCCCGTCGCACCTGCGATCAGCAGATGGGGCATGCGTGCCAGGTCAGATACTACGGCAGTGCCCTTGACATCCTCCCCGAGCGCAATACGCAGGCGGCCCTTCATATCGACAAACGTCTCGCTCTCCATCAATTCCTTGAGGCCGACGACGTTCGAAGCTTGGTTGGGCACTTCCACACCCACGTAGTTGGTGCCAGGAATTGGCGCCTCGATGCGCACGCTGGGAGCGGCCAGGGCCAGGGCCAGGTCATTCGAGAGGGCGGCGATCTTCGCTACTTTGACCTTGATCCGCTGCTGCTCGCTGCCAACCTTGCGGTCGACGTAACCGGGCTTGATCAGGTATTGTGTGACCGATGGGCCCTTGTAGGCACCCTCGAAGTCCGCCGGCACACCAAAGAGCGCCAGGGTTTCCTGGATCAGGCGCCCTTGATCGCGAATCAACTCGTCGCTATCGCTGACACGCTCCCAGTCGTTGAGTACAGAGGAAAGAGGCGGCAGCTTCCATTCCTGCAGGCTGCCCACGATGCGGGGGTTGAGTAGATCGCCCTCGCTGGTTGGTTGCATCACCGCCCGCGCGGACAGGGGCGCCGAGGGCGTCACGCCGCTGGGTGCGGCTGGCGCAGGCCTGGCCAGAAAGTCGTCTGGCAGGCGCGTGCTTTCGGGGCGCACGAGATTGGCCCCTCCAGGTGGCAAAACGGTCGCACCCATTGGCGGCGGTGGCAGCGGCGCCGGCTGTTGGACCTGCGGGGACAGGAGCCGCTTCCACCATGGTACGACACCAGTCGGCAACGGAACGGGCGGCTTGATCGGTGGAGGCGCAGGCGTCGCAGGTGCGGCGGAACGGCTGGGCACGCCGCTTTGCCGGCGGTGACTGCTCCAGTCACTAAACCAGTACCAACCATCAACCAGTATTCTGTCCGCCAGGAACACGCTACCAAGGATGAAGAGAAAAGTGACGGCAGCCCAGGCGCCCCACGATCCTAGGAGCGCCTGCAAGCCATCGGCAAGCGCAGTGCCCAGTTCGCCACCTCCCTCTCCGACGTACGTCGATTGCAGCCGCGCGTCTGGGGCGAGGCGCAACGCCGCCGCCGTAATCAGCGCTAGAAAAAGAATGGCAAAGCCGGCCGGGCGCTGCCATGACATGTTGGGCATGCGTTCGATCGCCCGGATAATCAACCACAGGCCAAGTGCGCCGGTGACCAAGGGAATGCCCCAGACACCGCTACCAAATAGGCTGCGTAACAGGCCGACCCAGCCTTCGGTAACGCCGCCGCGGCTGCCCGTCACCAAGCTGAGCAAGGTGAATACAGCGATAAAAACCAGAGCCGCGCCAAGCACCTCGGCTCGCAGCAGCGACGAAGCCCAGTCACCGCCAGACGCGCTGCTGCGCCCGCCTGCATTGCTCTTGGATTTGGCTGGCTGCCTCGGTTGCGCCTTGGGTGCAGGCTTCCTTGTCTGCTTGGCTGGTTTGCCTGATTTGGATGCTTTGCTTGCCATATTGCTTCTGCGGTGCGCCCACAGCGCGCCAAATGGAACATACGTTCAGACGATTATAGCACAGCCACCAGGCACGGGCAAGGCGTTCCGGGCCCAGCCTAGCGTAAGATAGTCGTATTGTCAACAGCCTTAAGCCGTATGGGTTCCGTGTGCAAAGCGTGTGCAAAACGTAAGGCAAAATACCGTCATTTGTCACTTTTCTTTACGGTCCATTGTTTGGATAATTTGCTTACAACGTCGTTTACTGGTTAAATTGACGCACTCCTCTCACCTGTTCGTCGGCAGTAGCACCGCAGTCTGACAACGAACACATCAAACTATATGCCGGGAAGGACAACTTACAATGATCATTCCGCACCATGCCCGTTCTGAAGTCCGTAAGCTCGCATCGGCAGCTTTGGTAGCAGCGCTATTTGGACTGCTCATTACCGCAATTGCCTGCGCGCAAACGCCGGACGTGAAGCCCAACGGCAACGCGATCCCGTTCCTGCCGAACGATGTATCGACAGTCATGCCGCTGCCGCCGGCAAATCCCGCCGGGAGGAACCCCATGCTGTTTCTGCCTGCGTTGAGTAACACGGCAAGCTCCGGCAGCCAAGGAGTAGCCCCAGCAGACAACCTAGGGGCTGATTTGCAGGCTGCCAAGGCACAGCCGCAGACTCTCAGGCTGTTGGTCGATACAGACCCGGGGGTTGACGATGCCGTCGCGCTCACCTGGCTTGTCAGCCAGAGAGAGCAGCCGCTGCAGATTCTCGGGGTAGTGAGCGTCGCCGGCAATACGACAGTCGCAAATGCGACAAACAACGCCCTATTGGTCCTGAAGCAACTAGGCCACCAGGATGTGCCCGTCGTCATGGGCGCCGCCTCGCCGCTGGTGCAGCCGCTGACGAAGACAAGCTATTTTGTCCACGGTCCTGACGGTCTCTGGTTCCTCGGCTGGCAAAATCCGCAGGATCTGAGCAGCGTCCGTAGCGATGCGCCAGCCTTCTACTGTGCCACCATAGCTGCCAACCCGGGCCTACGCCTATTGGCGTTAGGGCCGCTCACCAATATTGCCCTGGCGGTGCAACAGTGCCCCGACACGATGAAGACGGTTGGCGAACTCGTCATTCTAGGGGGAGCCAAGTTTGGCGGCAACAAGACGGTAGTGGCGGAGTTCAACTTCTGGCAGGATCCGGAGGCAGCCAATATCGTGCTCAATGCCGGGCTGCCGATCACACTGGTGCTGCTTGATGCGTTCGTTCAGCCGAGCATCGTTCAAAAGGATCTAGACAAGCTCTTTGCCAAAGGCACGCCTGCGGTGCAGTTCCTGGCTCCGGCCATACAGCAGTATGCGAATGTGCAGTTCGCCAACACTGGCCGCGCCGGTATTCCCGACGCCGTGGCTGCCGTCATGGCACTCCGGCAAAGCGAAGGCACACGGGCGCCGGCGTTGGTCAAGATGGTATTAGAACAGAGCCTGGCACGCGGCCAATCCATCGTGGGGCTGACAGTCGGCGAGCGTGCAACCATGATCGCCACTGATGAGCAGCTCAGTGCGCTGGCTGAGCAAGCTTTTGCCTATCCACCCGATCCGAACTTTGACTTTCAGCAGGAACTCGGGGCCATTCTCATGAGCGAGCCGGACAATGCGCAGGCCGTCACCTCAGCGTCGGCGACGCTACTGACGAAGACGGTGTTCCCGAACCTAACGGTGAAATAGCAGCAAGAATTTCCAGTTTCTATTCCAACCACAAATCCAATTACCCTGAGAGGGTATCTATATATGCGCGCACACAGTCATGCATCAACCGACCAGGCGTGGGGTCAATTGCGCAAAGTCGTCAATAACCTGGGGAGGGGCGGAGGCGCTATAACGCCCTCCATATACGAAACAGCCCAGGTCCTGCGGTTCTATCCCGAACTTGTGGAGGTAGATAGAGTTATAACCTGGCTGTTGCGCAACCAGCAGCCAGATGGTGGTTGGGGAGAAATGGAGGCGCCGCTGTATCGGATTGTGCCGACCTTAGCAGCCATTTTGGCATTGCGCTGCTATCGCTCAGATGGACGGGTGGGTCGCGCATGCGCGGTTGGGTATCGGTTCCTTGAGGAACAAGACACGGCAATCGTTCCAGACGACAGTGAATATCTGCCCGTAGCCGTCGAGCTAATCTTGCCCCGTCTCTTGGATGAAATGAGTGAGGCTGGCATGGGACTAGCGCGGGCTCGCTTCAAGCACATTGAGGAGCTAGGTGACAGGCGCCGCAAGCTAATCGCGGAGCACACACATACGCGCAGTAGTCCTCCGGTTTTTTCATGGGAAGCATGGGGCGTGCACCCTGATCCAGAGCTGGTAGGATCCGTTGGCGGCGTGGGACACAGTCCGGCCGCGACGGCATGGTGGCTGCGCCTGGACAAGGGGCGCCAATCAACCTGCGCAGCGCGTAGCCAGGCACGTGATTACATTGCCGCTGCTTCGCGTGCTACAGGGCTTGGTATACATGGTGTTGTACCTGGCCCATGGCCGATAAATCGCTTTGAGCAGAGCTTTGTGCTGCAGACAATTGAAATGGCTGGGCTCCTGACCAACCGCCATTTGACAAGCGACCTCGGACCACAGTTAGAGGATTTGCGAAAAGCGCTCTCAGCCGGCGGATTGGGCTTCAGTGACCATTTTGCCCCTGACGGCGACGACACCGCGGCCGCCGTATCGGTGCTGACGGCTGCCGGACTTGGGGCGAACTGCAGTGTGCTTGCTCCATTTGAACGCTCTCAGCATTTTGTCGCCTATCCGTTTGAGATGCACATGTCGTTTACAGTGACAGCACGTGCTACGCAAGCAATGAGCGCTGCAGGGCGCGATGTTACGACATGGCGTAATTCGATTGTGAAGGCGCAGCAGGCCGATGGGTGGTGGCCAAGCGAGAAATGGAACCGCTCAAGGCTATACGGCACCTCCGTGGCGTTGCGCGCACTGGATGGAGGCGTTGGCTCATGCCAGGCAGCGGCGCTCGAAGCTTATCTCAATTATCAGCATGACGATGGCGGCTGGGGCTGTTTTGGGAACTCAACCCCTGTAGAAACAGCCTTTGCAGTACTAGCGTTGAAAAGGATTGGCGCCCATATGGGAACGGACACTCCATGCACAGAGGTACTTCGCTCGGCTCATAACTATCTGCGCCAGGCCTCCAGTATGGGCAATGTTTGCACACACCGGATGTGGATTAGCAAAGACCTATTTAGTGCCAGACGTATCGACCGAGCGACGATATTATGTGCGCGGCTTGCCCTGAGTGTTCCTTCGCGAGTATGGACACGCACGAGACCGACGGAGCAGATATGAGTCAAAATCATTCTAGGCCTGGCGAATCGAATGGCCCGACACCGGACAAAACAGTACAGGCCGTACTCTTCGACCGGGACGGAGTGCTCACATATTTCGACCTCGACGAGGCAATTGCATTTTTCCGCCCCCTCTTACCCATTTCACTGCTTGAGATAGCTGCCCGCTGGCAGGCATTCGGAGATCTGAATGGGTTTCCGCGCAATCTCGCCGAGGAGAAATTGTTCTTCGCCAACTTCTGGGAACAATTGGCCGACGAGTTTCGGCTCACGCAAGGACAGCGAACGGTATTAGGAAGGCTGGATTACACGCGCTTCATCGTGCCTTATCCTGAAGTACGTTCTGTCCTCAACGAACTGAATACCAGCCCGCTGCGACTCGGCGTATTGTCCAACTTCTCGTTGGCAAGCCTGGAACAATCCTTGGTGACGACCGGGCTGGCCAATTTCTTTTACATCATTTGCGCGGCGCCGGTTATAGGTGCTGCAAAGCCGTCGCCGCGAGCCTATGAGATAGCACTCGCCGGGCTGCGTGTGGAGCCTGAGCAATGCTTGTTTTTTGACGATGAAACGGAGTGCGTGGAAGGGGCACGCAAGCTTGGGCTACGCGCCTATTTGGTTGATCGCCAAGCGCCGATGCACGACTTAGCCCGTTTAGTTGTGGCTGACTTGCGTGCAGTACCGGAATTGGCAATGCCACGATAATGAGGAATGGCATGCTACGTTCGCAAAGCATGGTAGTCGAACATGCTAAGCAAACAGACTGACCCAATGCTAGATTGGGTGCCATGTTCGCATTTACCACAGCTCGTAAGCGAGTTGGAAAGCAGTTCAGGGCTATGTATAATGTAATGATAAAGTTAAGTGGTGAGTTGGACCTGAGGATGCAAGCTACGTCTTCCTCGAAGCGATGCGGCTGCAGCGCCACATCCCAGGACGGCTCAGGAATGTTTAAGTTGCACCCAGTTCTTTCAAGGTGCAAGGACAGGCCAGATGCGTCGTCCTTACAGGCGGCCCGGCACTCAGTGGTTTTTTTATGGGCATGTGGAATATACGCTGCGCCAGGCGATAGGTTCAGTACTGTCGCGCACTGATGTGCTACGGGAATCTATGGCCAAGCACCTTGCCGACAGTCACACGTTAGCACGCCTCTACCAGTTTTTCGCGCCGCCTCGATTCGAGAACCGTGCGCTAGACCGCGCGGCAGCCTGGGCTAATCTCCTCATCCTCATCTTCGCTGCCGTTATCTTCATATTATTGTGTCAGTTGCCCTTCAGCAGACTATCGCCCTACATGACTACTGCTCTCGTCATAGGCGACACCATAACCCTGTTGATAAGCCTGGGAGCTTGGGTATTATTGCGTCGCGGCCACGTGCGAACTGCAGCAGCAATCATTCTCCTAGTGTTTTTCAGTGCTCTGTTGTATGCCAATCTTGTTGTCTTCCAGACCATACGTACACCTGTTGTAATCTGCTATGTGATACTTATACCTATGGCCGGCCTGTTACTTGGGCGGAAGGCAATGAGTCTGTTTGTTGCCCTATCCTGTGCCGCATTAGTCATGGTGTTTGCGCTAGAATGGTGGGGGATGCTAAGTCCCCCATTTGACAGCCGTGTGACTCTAAACGATCTGGTAGTCCCGATCGTAGCGATTGGTGTACACATGGTGGTGCTGCGTTCCACCATCCGCGACAGCGAAGAGAGCTCGGCGGACGCACGCCGCACGGCTAGGGAACTCGCCAACAGCAATGCAGAATTGGTCACGGCCCAGTCCGAGTTAAAGAAGCGCGGCGATGAACTGGAAGAGCGAGTGGCTGAACGTACGGCGGAACTCGAACAAACTAATAATCAACTCATAACTGAAGTTACCGAACGCCAACATAGTGAATTGCGCTTCCGTAGTCTGGCCGTGAATTCTCCTGACTATATCTACATTTGGGACTTGGGCGGCAGCACCTGGACATACTCGAACCGAGATCATTTTCTCGAGCACCCGACCGAGGATTTGGGCAATACGGCAGCATACCTTGGCCTCGTCCATCCGGAGGACCAGGCTCGTGTAAGCCGTTATTTTGGATGGCTCCGCAGCTTATCGGACCAGACTGGGGCGATCGAATATCGCCTCCAGCGTGCGGATGGGAGTTGGGAGTGGATCCAGAGCCGCGAAACCGTCTTGAGCCGTGATGATGACGGACGCCCACAACAGCTATTAGGCACCCTCACGGTTATCAGTGAACGCAAGCAGTATGAGGAAACCCTACGGTTAGCCAAAGAGCGGGCCGAAGCAGCTGTGCGCGCCAAGAGCGAGTTTCTGGCCAACATGAGCCATGAGATTCGTACACCCATGAACGGCGTGATCGGCATGACCAGCGTATTGGCGACGACCGATCTGGATGCCGAGCAGAGAACCCTGGTCGAAACCATTCGCCAGAGCAGCGACTCCTTAATGATTATCCTCAATGACATCCTAGATCTTTCGAAGGCCGAATTCGGCAAGCTAGGCCTGGCTCAACACCCTGTAAACATTCGTACCACATTGGAAGAATCGCTCGATCTGCTCACGCAAAAGGCTGCCGAAAAACGATTGGAGTTAACGTACTTTGTCGAAGATGCGACACCGGCCGTGATTTTGGGTGATTCGGTACGCCTGCGCCAAATTCTGGTCAACCTTACGTCGAATGCAATCAAGTTCACGGATTTCGGCGCGGTGCATGTAAACGTAGACAGCGAACTTGTCAATCCCGATCAGTGTCAGTTGCACTTCTCAATCAGTGATACAGGTATCGGCATTAGCCAAGACCACTTTGATCTGCTATTTCAACCGTTTAGTCAGGCTGACACATCCAACACACGTCGTTACGGCGGCACTGGGCTGGGACTGACTATCTCCAAACGTTTGTGTGAGCTCATGGGCGGCAAGATTTGGGTGGAGAGCAGCTTGGGGCAAGGCTCCACTTTCCACTTCACCATTACGGCACCGATCGCGCAAATGCAGGAAAAGTCGTCCGCACAACGAGATATGAGCATCCTCGAAAAGCGCACCGTGCTGATCGTGGAAGATCAGGCAAAGACGCGCGAGATATTATGCCGCTATGTGCAGAATTGGGGCATGCAGCCCTATGCTCCGGCATCTACGGCAAGTGTTTTGGCTTCACTGCAGACACAGAACACCCCCGATGTTATTATCCTCGATCTTCACATCGCAAACCTGAACGCTCTGGATGTGGTGCATTCGTTGCACCAGCAAGGCAAGAGCCCTTCCGTAATACTTTTGGCGTCGCTAAATGACAATGGAATAGGCGAACGTGCCGGCCAACTCGGCGTCATGTCAGTCTTGTATAAGCCGGTCAAACGAAACCAATTACTGCACGCCCTGCAGCAAACTATTAGCGGCCTCCCAACGCAATCTCGTTCGGCTGTTGCGGCCCTCAGCGCCGATGTCCAAAGCAATCTGGCTCATCGGCTACCGTTAAGCATTCTCCTCGCAGAGGACAACCTGGTCAACCAGAAGGTCGCCGTGCGAATCCTCAAGCGCTTGGGCTACGAGGCGACCGTCGTTGCGAATGGGCTCGAGGCACTGCAGGCAGTCCGTCGTGAATGCTATGATGTCGTCTTCATGGATGTGCAAATGCCGGAGATGGATGGATTGGAGGCAACACGCTGTATTCGATTGGATGAATCAATGGTTCACAAACCCTATATTATCGCGATGACAGCAGCAGCCACGCAACTGGATAGAGACAAGTGTCTGGAAGCTGGAATGGACGATTTTGTCGCCAAGCCAGTCCGGCTCGAAGACCTAACTAAGGTTTTGGATAGCTATTTTGCGGGGCCAGCGTAGACGCTACCACTCATTGTGTGTCCGTAATTTTGTTCTCTCGAGTACTTTCCGGGAATTCAGGATACCAATACGGGCCTAGCCGCTTGCCTAATCCCAATATGACTTCCTGCTCCCAAGTCTGCCGATGCAGCTGTCCCACTCTGGCGCGGGCAGTTTTGTTTTTCTGCCAGGTTTGTCGCAGAAAGGCATAATCGAATAACACCTTGCGGAACTGCAGGTCTGTTAGCGTATACCCAGCCTGCTGACTCCAGTAACACTGAACATTGTCCATAAGAAGTGGCGGGAACAGGTCTGGTGACATCATGGGTTTGCCGAAGGCGAAACAAAGCGCAATCGGTGGTATGTCTTCACCATACATAGCGCGTATGGCATCCGCCCGGGTAGAAACCTGTTCGGACTTGGCCAGTTCTACTAGTCTCGACCACCAGCTCTCATAACTTGGTGTGATCGTCAGCCACCAAGTGTGATTAGGATTTGGGGGAGAGTTTTTCTGCAAACACTCCACATATGGCTCGAGAACATCAGCGTACCTGCTCGGCGCTAACTTTAAGCGCCACCCATGGGAGCGAGCTATATTAAGCAAATGCGGATCCGTCGCAAACTTCCCTGTCAGCACAATTAGCTCTTGCTCAATGTCGTCAACCTCTTTGGTGTGCCCCGACATGATCATCGGTGTAAAGACGTGCTCCACACCGTACCGGAATATGACTTCCAGACAGGCAGCAAAGCTATCCTGGCTTTCTCGTATATACTCAGCACTCCAGGGCTCTATTCCAGCAAATGTAGCGCTGCGGCGTGTGCCGCCTGGCGCATAGACCATCGAGCGGGGAGCGACTGCAGAGACTGTCTCCACAGGCGCGGCCAAGAACTCGTCCGGAGTAGGTATCGTCAATGTTGCACTCATTTCGGTTATACTGGCCTTTCAGGACAGATCGTGTTACCGCCATTATACTAGGCATGTTTGGAACAACGGAAGACCCGAGTTGCGTGCGAACGGTCGTTAGGAACCAAGTATAGGAATCTACCATGGCGCGTATTCTTGTGGCAGGCTTGATCAACGTCGAAACCACTGTGCGAGTCGACGGCTTCCCTATCGAGTACCACCCACAGAACTTTCCTTTCTTTGGCCTGCATACTGCGGTATCCGGCGTAGGCTATAATGTCGCTGCCGCGCTCAACACTCTTGGTCACGATGTTCTGTTGCTCTCATTGATTGGCGACGACCTGAACGGCGAAACGATCAGGCATACATTGACTGACATGCGCATTGGCCACGAACATGTGTTAGCGACAATGCCCCAGACTGCACAATCTGTCATCTTGTACGACCCGAGCGGACGCCGCGAGGTGTATACCGATCTCAAGGACATTCAAGAGCGTACCTTCCCCATCGACAAGTTCGAGAAACTAGCCGCCGCCAGCGACCTTTGCGTTCTGTGCAATATCAACTTTGCACGCGCACTGCTGCCGGTCGCCAAGCGGTTGGGCAAGATCATTGCCAGCGACGTGCACGCAATCTCAAGCCTGGAGGATGACTTTAACCGCGATTTCATGGCTGCGGCCGAGATCCTGTTTTGCAGCCATGAAAGGCTGCCGGAGTCCCCCGAACAATGGGTGCAAGCCATAAGCTGCCGCTATGATCCGGCCGTCCAGGTGGTAGGTATGGGAGCGGACGGTTCCCTGCTGGCGCTGCATGGCCAGCCGCCACAGCATGTACCGGCACTTACCACGCGCCCGGTGGTCAACACAATCGGAGCCGGTGATTCCCTCTTTGCAGCCTTTCTGCATGGCTGGTTACAGACCGGCGGCGATGCTTACCAGTCACTGCGATTGGCAACGATCTTTGCCTCCTGGAAAGTAGGCGGCAACGGTGGCGCGGACGGTTTCTTGTCCCGCGAAGAGTTGCAGCGGTTGGCGGCCGCACAAGGTATTCTAGCCTAGCCACTTGACCAGGCGCATATCTCCCCCTCCTGACCAGTTCGTAACTATGCCATCGCACCGTTTACGCTGTGCAAAAGTTGGGCTAATATTATAGCAGTCGTTTGTTCCCTTTTTCACAAAGAGAGCCTATATGTCGAATCCGACACCTGCACCGGTGCGAACAATGCGGCGGGCCGACGAAGAACACCCTAGCGGCGACCCACGCTTTGCCCTCATCGATCGCACCCTTAAACGGTCCCAGTATCAGCAGGACGCACTGATCGAAGTGCTACACACAGCACAAGAGGCCTTTGGCTACCTGAGCGACAACCTGCTGATCTATGTGGCGCACCAGCTAAAATTGCCATTGAGCTGGGTGTACGGCGTGGCAACCTTTTATCACTTCTTCACGCTGAAACCTCAAGGTCAGCACAACTGCATCGTGTGCATGGGCACTGCCTGTTATGTCAAGCGGGCAGCAGAGATCGTGGCTGCGCTGCAAAAAGAGTATGGCATTGCCGCCGGCGAAACGACGCCCGATGGCTCGTTTAGCTTAGCCACGGCCCGTTGCCTGGGCAGCTGCGGTTTGGCGCCAGTGCTTGTCCTGGATGGCGACGTATTGCCACGCGAGACGCCGGAACTGGCGCTGGAGAAGGTCCAACAGCGGCTGCATCCTGCAGCAAGCGAAAACGGCGTACCGGAAAAGGTGCTGGCAAATGGAGGTGCGTTATGAATCGAGCCGATCTTGAGTCCATGGCGCAACGCGAACAGCAGCGCCAACACGCATTTCGCTGCCGCGTCCTCTGTTGCGCCAGTACCCCTTGCCTCTCTTCAGGTGGAACAGCCGTTTTTGACGCCATCAATAAGGCGGTCGCCGACTTCAAGGCGGATATCGACATCCAGGCAGTTGCCACAGGCTGCATGGGGCCGTGCAGTCGCGGGCCGATGGTGACGGTGCAGGAACAAGGCAAAGCAGATGTGATTTATCAGCAAGTAACACCGGAGACGGCGCGTGCGATTGTTGCCGAACAGGCCGGACAGCCGGCGGATCCCGCAGCGCAATGCCAGGCGTTGACCGAGCACGTGCTGCCAGCGGACATCCCCTTCTTCGCCAAGCAGCAGAAGGTGGTGCTGGCAAACAGCGGGCTGATCGATCCTGAAAAGCTGGAAGACTATGTCGCACGCGGCGGCTATTTGGCATTGGGCTATGCTCTCCGCGAGATGACTCCCGAAGATGTGTGTAAGGAGCTGATTGCCAGCGGCTTGCGCGGCCGTGGCGGCGCCGGTTTCCCGGCGGGCCTCAAGTGGGACATGGTGCGCAAGGAAAAGGCGGACAAAAAATACGTGATCGCCAACGGCGACGAGGGTGACCCCGGCGCCTATATGGATCGTACATTGATGGAGTCCGACCCCCATCGCGTGTTGGAGGGCATGGCGATCGCCGGCTATGCAGTGGGCGCAGACCAAGGCTTCATCTATGTGCGCGGCGAGTATCCCGTTGCGGCCAAGCGGCTGGAACGGGCAATTCGCACGGCCGAACGCCGTGGCCTGCTGGGCAGCCGCGTGCTGGATAGTGGCTTCAATTTCCGGGTCGATGTGCGCATCGGCGCCGGGGCCTTTGTCTGCGGCGAAGAGACGGCGTTGATGGCCTCGATCATGGGCCGCCGCGGGCAGCCAATCACGCGCCCGCCCTACCCGGCCCAATTCGGCCTGTGGGGTAAGCCAACGCTGATCAACAACGTCGAGACCTTCGGCAACATTGCGCCGATCATCAACCACGGGGCCCCATGGTTCGCCGCCATCGGCACGGCCAAGAGCAAAGGCACGAAGATATTTGCGTTGGCAGGCAAAGTCAAGACGACTGGGCTGATTGAGGTGCCAATGGGCATCACGCTGCGCGAGATCGTCTACGATATTGGTGGCGGCATCCCAGACGACCTGGCATTTAAGGCAGCGCAAACTGGCGGCCCCTCAGGCGGATGCATTCCGGCTGCACACCTGGACACGCCGGTGGACTATGACAGCCTGCGCGCACTTGGCTCCATCATGGGATCGGGCGGTTTGATCATCATGGACGAGCGTTCGTGCATGGTGGACGTCGCCAAATTCTTTATGGAATTCTGCATGGATGAGAGCTGCGGCAAATGCGTACCGTGTCGTGTAGGCACCCTGCAGATGCACCGACTGCTCCAACGGATTACCGACGGCAGCGCGACACTGGCGGACCTGGAGCAGTTGCAGGAACTGTGCACGATGGTCAAGGAGACTAGTCTCTGCGGCCTCGGCCAATCCGCTCCCAACCCGGTGCTAAGCACCATCCGCTACTTCCTGGGCGAATATACAGCCCATATCCGCGACCATCACTGCCTGGCCGGCGTCTGCGATCTGGATAAGCAGCCTGTGGCGGAGTTGGTACGATCCGCACACCAAGTGCAACCGGAGCACGCGTAAGGAGAGATGAGATGGCCGTAGTAACACTCACAATCAACGATGAAATGGTCAGCGCCCAAGAAGGACAACCTCTGCTTTCCGTCTTCCGCGAACACGGTATCGACATGCCGACGCTGTGCCACCTGGACGGGCTTAGCGAACGCGGCGGCTGCCGGCTGTGCATGGTGGAGCTGGAGGGAAACGCCCGTCTGCAAGCGGCTTGTGTCACGCCGGTGGCCGAGGGTATAGTCGTGCACACGCACAGCGAACGACTGGTCAAGTATCGCCAGATGATCTTGGAGCTCTTGTTCTCGGAACGCAACCATGTGTGCGCCGTATGCGTCATGAACGGCCACTGCGAGTTGCAGGCGGAGGCAGCCAACATCGGCATGGACCACGTGCGCTATGAGTATATTAGCCCCGATCTACCGATGGATGCCTCACACCCGCGCTATGTTATCGACCACAACCGCTGCATCCTCTGTACCCGCTGCGTGCGTGTTTGCGACGAGATTGAAGGTGCACACGTGTGGGATGTAATGGGCCGGGGGGCCAACAGCCGTGTGATCACCGACTTGAACCAGCCGTGGGGCACGAGCCTCAGCTGCACGAGCTGTGGCAAATGTGTGCAAGTCTGTCCGACCGGCGCACTCTTCAGCAAGGGGGCGACGGTGGCGGAAATGGAAAAACAGCACAACTTCCTGCGTTGGATCTTGGATGGGCGTGAGCACAACGTGTGGAGCCATACTGAAGAGGGCGGTACCGCCAAGGGCAAGAGCAACGGGAAGGCCAAATCATGAAACTAGAGCCAAAGATCCGGCTGGCAACTGCCTGGTTGGGGGGGTGTGCCGGCTGCCACATGAGTTTTCTCGACCTTGATGAGCGATTGATCGACCTGGCTGGTATCATCGAGTTGGTATACAGCCCGATCGCCGACGTGAAAGAGTTTCCGGAGGATGTGGACGTCACGCTGGTCGAGGGTGCTGTCGTCAACATGGACAACCTCAAGCTCGCGCTCGACATCCGGGCCCGCAGCCGGTTGGTGGTCAGCTTTGGCGACTGCGCCGTGACAGGCAACGTGCCCAGCCTGCGCAACAGGCTGGGGGTAGACGACCTGCTGACGGCGGTGTATCACGAGGGACCAGGCCGGCACCCCACGGGGGGCGAAGCGGACGGGATCATGCCCAAGCTGCTGCCCAAGGTGCTGCCGCTGCACCAGGTTGTCGCGGTAGACGCCTTTATCCCGGGCTGCCCGCCCGACACCGAACGTATCTGGGCCGCGGTGAGCGCCCTTTTGGCGGGCGAACCGGTCGTGCTCAGCCCGGAAATGCGCAAGTTTGGATAAAAAAAGAATCCGAGTTTCTGGCAAGCTGCGCTTGGTACAAGCGCAGCTTGCTTGGAAACTCGGATTCTAGGCTAGGAGCAATTTATGTCTAGAACGCTTACCATTGACCCCGTCACTCGCATCGAGGGGCATGCCAAGATCACCATACACTTGGACGACGATGGCCACGTGGCCGATGCACGCTTTCATGTCGTCGAGTTCCGCGGCTTTGAAAAGTTTTGCGAAGGGCGCAGCTTCTGGGAAATGCCAGGCATTACGGCGCGTATCTGCGGCATCTGCCCGGTAAGCCACCTCCTGGCCTCGGCCAAGGCAGGCGATTCCATCCTGGGTGTGACGATTCCACCCACAGCGGCCAAGCTGCGCCGGCTGATGAACTGGGCGCAGCTCGTGCAGAGCCACGCGCTTAGCTTTTTCCACCTGAGCGGGCCCGACCTGCTGCTAGGTATGGATAGCGACCCGGCCAAACGCAACATCATGGGGCTGATCGATAAGTACCCTGATGTGGCGCGCAACGGCATCCGGTTGCGCCGTTTTGGACAGAAAGTGATCACCCTGTTGGGTGGTCAGAGCATCCATCCTGATTGGGCCGTGCCAGGCGGCGTACGCGCGCCGTTGAGCGACGAGAACCGCAGCGTGATCCGGCGCATGCTGCCCGAGGCGCTGGATATTACCGGGCTGGCGCTCGACATGCTCAAGGACGCCTTTGACGACTATCGCGACGAGGAAACCATGTATGGCAATTTCCCCAGCCTGTTTATGGGGCTGGTGACGCCGGATGGCGGCCTGGAGCACTACGACGGGCTGCTGCGCATCGTCGACAGTGACGGCAACGTACTGGAGCCGGGCGTGTCGCCGGCCCGTTATCGCGAGGTGATTGGCGAGGCCGTCGAGCCCTGGAGCTATCTCAAGTTCCCGTATTACAAACCGTTGGCACTGCGCGGGCTGAACGGCGACGCACCGCCGCCTGGCTTTTACCAGGCGGGCATGTACCGGGTCGGCCCGCTGGCGCGGCTCAACGTCTGCGACTTTGCCGGCACCCCGCGTGCCGACAGCGAACTGCGCGAGTTCCGGCGGCTGGCCCCACGCGGCAAGTTGGTGACCAACAGCTTCCATTATCACTTTGCCCGGTTGATCGAAATCTTGTACTGCCTGGAGCGCATCGCCGAAACCGTGGAAGACCCCTCAATCACAAATGAACGCGTGCGTGCTAATGCAGCGGTCAACAGCCTTGTGGGCGTGGGCGTGAGTGAAGCCCCGCGTGGGACGCTTTTTCACGAGTATCACGTCAACGAAGAAGGCATCCTGCAAAAGGTTAACTTGATCATCGCCACGGGCAACAACAACCTGGCGATGAATCGCACTGTCAAGCAGATCGCACAGTTCCATATCAATGGGCACAAGCTGGAAGAAGGCATCCTCAACCGCATCGAGCACGGCATCCGGCTCTACGACCCATGCCTGAGCTGTTCGACGCATGCCGTCGGCCACATGCCAATGGTGGTGGAGTTGATCGGCGCTAGCGGGGAAGTTGTGGACAGGCACGTCCGCGCAGAGTAAATGGGGACACGAACAATCCCGGTTTCTGCCCGTTTCCTGCTGTAGATGATAAGGGAAGGTCTCCTTGGTTGACTAGGATATCCTAGTCAACCAAGGAGACCTTCTTCATTTACAGAGTTTGCCTCACCAATCCACTACCCCTTGTCCACGAACGGCAGGAAGAGAGGGAGGGCGTTGCCATCGGGCGGCAGGTCAGTGCCGTTGAACGGATCCGTGCCGTTACGCTGCTCGACGAAATTAGGGGTGCCGTCGCCGTCAGGGTCACCCATCGCACCGTTGGCGCCGGCGGCGTCGACAGGTGAGAGGCCGGCCTCGATCTCCCAAAGGTCGAACAGGCCGTCGCCGTCAGTGTCGGCCCGGGTTGTATCGCTGCCGTTGAGCAGTTCGTCGGCATCAGGTACTCCGTCGCCGTCAGTGTCCAGGCTGTCGGGGGGTAGGCCCACCGTGGCCAGTGCAGCCTCGGCGGCTGCCACACCAACCTGCGCGCTGCCGCCGAAGGAGACCACCAGCTGTGGGGCATTGGAGGAAATGGTCGCTTCGCGGCTGCTAAAGGGAACGCCCGTGGGGCCAAGCGGGGTCATGGCCAGGTCGATCGTGCCGTTGCCCCCAACGAGACTGGTGACGTCCACGTTGGTCCAGGTTCCGGCACCAAAGGCCGGCGAAGTGCCAACTACTGTAGCACCGATGATGGGCGCAGTGTTGTAAGTAACGGTTGTCTCCAACCAGCTGCCGCTGATCGAGCGCACCTCGTAGCCGACAGTGGAACTGTTCGTGGCGTAGACACGCAGCGTGGCCTTTGTCACGGTGCCGACAACGCCCTGCACGTTGAAGCGCAAGTAGCTGCGCTGCACAGGGGCACTGCTGTCCACGCGCAGGGTCAACGCCGTGCCGTTGTTCCTGTCGGGGAAATTCGAGTCCACATAAGTGTCCGCCACGGACGTAAAGGTAAGCGTTGCCGCGGCAGCCGCGGTCTGGGTTGCGGTAGGCGTGTTCGCCGGCGGCACAGGCGTCGGTGTGTTCGCCGGCGGCACAGGCGTCGGTGTGTTCGTCGACGGCACAGGCGTCGGTGTGTTCGTCGCGATAGCCGTCGGAGTCGCGGTCGGCGTATCCGCTGGCGGCAACGGTGTTGGCGTGTCGGTCGTGATGGGCGTTGGCGTGTCGGTCGGCGGCACAGGCGTGAACGTGGCCGTCGGCAACGGAGCTGGTGTGTTGGTCGGCGGCAGCGGTGTCGGCGTGTCGGTCGGCGGCACAGGTGTGTTCGTCGGTGTGTTCGTCAATGTGGCCGTTGGCGGCACAGGCGTGAACGGGGCCGTCGGAGTCGCGGTCGGCGTATCCGTTGGGGGCAGCGGCGTTGGCGTATCGGTCGGTGCGACAAGCGTGAAGGTGGCAGTCGGCAGCGGTGTCGGCGTGTCGGTCGGCGGCACAGGTGTGTTCGTCGGTGTGTTCGTCAATGTGGCCGTTGGCGGCACAGGCGTGAACGGGGCCGTCGGAGTCGCTGTTGGTGTATCCGTAGGGGGCAGCGGCGTCGGCGTGTCGGTCGGCGGCACAGGCGTGAAGGTAACTGTCGGCGTGTCTGTAGACGGTACAGGCGTGTTTGTCGGCAGGGCCACCGCAGTAGGCGTCGCAGTCGGAGTGGGCGGGCTGGGTAGGAAGGTGACGACGAGTTGCGGGGGATTGGTGCCTTCACGGCTGTTGAAGTTAATTGCTGTGCTGTTGTTGAAGCCGGTTAAGGCCACGTTGAGCGTGCCGTTGCCAGTAGCAAGGGCGGTGACAAGGCTGGTGACGTCGGTGGTGGTCCAGGTATTGGCGGAGAAGCGTTTGTTGGAGGCTCCGGCGGCTGTGGCGCCGATAGTCAGCGCGGTGTTGTAGTTGACGGTTGTCTCTGCCCAGGTTCCGGTTCAGCGCGCGCACCTCGTAACCCTTGGTGGAGTCGCTGGTGGCAAAGACACGCAGCGTGGCACCTGTCACCGTGCCTGCGATGCCTTGTACGTTGAAGCGAAGATAGCTGCGTTGCACAGGGGCGCTGCTATTGACGCTCATGCTCGGCGCCATGCCATAGTTGGTGCCAGCTGCAGTGCTATTCACATAGGTGTCTGCGACCGGTGTAAAGGTAAACGTCACCGGCGCCGCGGTCGGTAGCGGCGTAGGCGTGTTCGTGGCTATCGCAGTCGGGGTGCTGGTCGGCGGCGCAGGCGTGGCCGTGGGGGCCGGGGTTGGCGTATCCGTGGGCAGTGGAACCGGCGTGTTGGTCGGCGTAGCAGTGGGGGTTGCAGTAGGAATCGACGGGTCGGCGACGATGTTGACCACGAGTTGGGGCGGGTTGGCGCCCTCGCGGCTGTTGAGGCTCATCTGAGTACTGCTGGTCGTTTTGAGGGCGATGTCGACTTGGCCGTTGGTTGTGACGAGCGGCAGCAGGTCGGCCTGTCCCCAAGAATTTTGTGCGATCTTGCCCGATGCCGAGATCTTGCCGCCAGTACCGGGCTTGTTGTCATAGGTGGTGCCGATCTCGGTCCAACTGCTGCTAGTGAGCGGGTAGACCTGGTAGCCGGTGCTGTGGGCGGTGGGAGAATAGAGGCGCAATGTGGCGCTGTTGATCAACGTACCGGCAACGCCCTGCACGCTGAAGCGCAGGAAGCTCTGCGTGTCGGGCGATGCGTCCGCCTTGAGGTATGCATACGTGCCGTAGTTGGTGGTAGCCACGTCGCTCTGCACGTAGGTGTCGGCGGTCGGATTGAAGATGAGCGTGGCCTGGTTGGGCCGCGTGATGGTGGCGGTGTTGGACCTGGCCGAGCGACGGCCGCCGGGGTCCACGGCATCCACCTGGTAGCTGTAGGTGACGTTGAGACCCACGTTCATGTCCACGTAGCCGGTCTCGCCGCCGCCCAGCGTGGCGATGAGCGCGCCGTCGCGGTAGATGCCATAGCCGGCGACGCCCGTCTCGTCCCAGGCGGCGGTCCAGCTCAGCGCCACGTGGCCGCTGGCGGAGGTCGCGGCGGCCAGGCTGCCGGGTGCCATGGGAGCGGTGGTGTCGCTCGTGCCGGAGCAGGGGACGATGCCCTGGTCGAGCAGCTGGCCGGCGGTGTTGTAGTAGCGGTACTCGGCGCCGTTGGGGTTGAGCTTGAAGTACATGGCGCCATAGCTGTTGGCGGGGTTGCCGTACATCACGGCCAGGCGATCGTCGCTGCGCACCGCGCCCTGCACGCCGTGGCCGCCGGCGCCGTTGACAAAGTGGGTCGTGCCCCCCGCGCTGAGGTTGAGGTCGGCGTCGAGCGGCTTCCAGCGCTGGTAGCTGTGGTCGTGGCCGGTCAGCACCATGTCCACACCCGCCTGCGCCAGCAGGCTCCACATGCCGAACATTTCCGGCGTGTCGTCCTGCGGCCCCACGCTGAGCACGGGGTGGTGGAAGTAGGCGAGCGAGCAGGGCGTGTTGTTGCTGTTGAGGTCGTCGACCAGCCACTGGTACTGCGGAGACGTGGGCGCCCGCTGGTTGTACTCATTCGTGGAGTTGAGGGCGATGAAGTGCCAGCCGCCGGCGTTGTAGCTGTAGTAGTTGGGCACGTTGTTCCAGTACTGGAAGTAGCCGGGCGCGGCGCCGTTCTCGTACTCGTGGTTGCCAATGGCTGGGTTCGTCACGTCACGGAAGAGGCCGTAGTCGACGTTGGGCTGGCCGTACCAGTTGTAGAACTCGGGATAGGTGCCCTTGTCGTAGACGTCGCCCAGGTAGAGGAAGACGTCGGGGTTCCAGCCGTCGATCATCTGTGTCACCAGCTTGGCGTTGCTTTCGCCGCTGGCGCCGTCGCCGACGGCGGCCATGATCAGCGACTGCCCGGCGGGACGCGGCCCCGGTGTGACCGGCACAAATGTGGGGCCAGGCGGGGGTGCACTGGCATTGGAGAAGTTGAGCCCCACGAGGGGCGCCGAGCTCTCGAAGCCGTCGCGCATGATGGCATACACCGAGAGTGTGTGCGCGCCGTTGGCAATCGTGTTACTGGGCAGCTGGTAGCTGTAGGGCGCCTCGAAGTCGGTGAGCAGATAGCCGCCGTCAAGCGAGAAGAGCAGCTTGCCGATGCCCGAGCTGGAACCGGTAACGATGGTTGTGGCGGCAACAGTCTGCAGGCCGCTGACAATGGCGCCGTTGGAGGGCTGCGTGAGGCAGACGGTGACCGTATAGGTGTTGCTGCTGGTCGTGTTGTTACTGGTCGCGCAGCCGCCGGACTGGGCCTGCGCCGTGCGGATTGTGATGAGCGTCGCCACGAGGGCGAAGAGCACAACAATGAGCAAACGCCGGCTGAGGCCGGCAAGGCGATGATTCATCAGCATGAGCGGTACCCTCGGGTTAAGGCTACGGATGGCCATGATGCGGTTTGGGCGGCACGAAGTCGTCGTTGAGGCGATCGAACCTGGCGCGGTTGCTTTCGCCGCGGCCGCGAGCATCGCCGTTGGCGCCGTTACGGCCGCGGTTGTCGTTGGGCTTGATGCCCTCGCCCACTTCCCAGCCGTCGGGCAGGCCGTCGCCGTCCGTGTCCCAGTTGAGCGGGTCGACCCCGCGCGCCATCTCGTCCTTGTTGAGCAGGCCGTCGCCGTCAGGGTCGCCGTTGGCGCCCAGGTCGCCGTCGCCACGCAGCGGGTCGGTCAGGTTTTCGACCTCCCACAGGTCGGGCAGGCCGTCGCCGTCGGTGTCGGCGTTGCGCGGGTTGGTGCCGTTGGCATACTCGTCGCCGTTGGGCAGCCCGTCACGGTCGGGGTCGCCCATGGCGCCGTTGACGCCACCGGCGGATTTAGGGTTGAAGTTGTACTGGATCTCCCAGGCGTCGGGCAGGCCGTCGCCGTCTGTATCCGCGGGCGCGGGGGGAGCGGGCACGGCTCCTTGGGCGTAGGCAGTAACCGAGACAGAGAGCACCAACGTGAAGGCGAAGACGATTGCAGGCAGCCTGCGTGTAAACACGGGCGAATCCTCCCAAACAGCTATCGAACTACCAAGTGGGCATTTTCGCACGACGGCCAAAGCAAGGGCCTGGCGCGACGTACGATTTTCGTAAGCAAGGGCTGAAACAGAAAGTGCCGTCCCAAGTGATAGGACAGCATACATTCGTAGCTGGTTTCCTGCAGCGCGGTGCAGAATACGACAAGTTGCAGCTGCAGCGCCCGGCAACGTGGTTTACCTGACGCCAATGAAAACGGTTACGAATATGACCCTGAAAGATTATGTATGGTTCACTTAAGGCTGTATGTCATGGAATCTTGTACAGTTGTGTAGTGGATCCTCGACAAAGCTTGTTAACATCCAAGATAGACCAGCGGCGCCGAGAGGACTCGGCGCCGCTGGTCTATCTTGTTTTGCACGTGTCAAGTTCTACGTCGCCCGTAAGGTAGGAGGCGGGGGACAAATGGTAGAACCATTTTTACGGGCAGGAAAGCGCGGTACGTGCCTGACCGAGAGCATCGCGCACGGCGACGGCGCCAGCTTGAACACGCACGGCGGTCTCTCCAATGGCAGCGTTATCGGGCAGGCCATTGATGGTGGCCGTCAGGTTATCGTAGGCGGTGGTCATTTCGGTGACGTTGGCTTGATTGAGCACCTGGTTGGCAGCCTTAATCGCCGCCACGGCCGTGTCTACCGGCGCCTTGAGCGACTTGAGATCGGCTACTGTCGTGGCGGCGTTAACATTGGCGATTCCGTCGACGCCAGCCGTGATGGCAGCCAGCGAAACGCACACGGCCTTCTGTGCGTCCGCCGCGGAAGGCAACGCCGGCACGCCAGGCATTTCTGTGGCGCCGCACCCCGCCAGACTAAGCAACACAAGTAGGAATACGGCTAGCGAAAAAGCCAGTCTTCTCAACACGTCCAGCCTCCTCTGCAAAATTTCCAAACGCGAACACTACTCGCCGGGATGCGCCGCGCGGAAGACGAAGGCGGCGACGATCGCAGCCAAAAGTTGCGGCACCAAGAAGATCCAGATATTGGCCCAACTGCTGCCACCGATCTGCGTGACGCCGAACGCTACGGCAGGGTTAAAAGCGCCGCCGGTGATTTGCCCAAAAGAATAGGCCATGGCCAGCACAGACATACCGATTGCCCAGCCATAAAACGAGTTGCCGCTGGTGCCCTTAGCCGTGGCAACGTTAAGCACGGTGTAGGTAAGGGCAAACGTGCCGAGGAACTCGGCGATCAGCGAGGGCAACATATAGGCAGAGACATTGTTCAAAGCCACTACCACAGTCTCGCCAGTTGCCGCGGCCATTGCGCCCTTGATATAGGATACGAGCAGAGCAGCCACAAAACCTGCTGCCATCTGCACCACCCAGTAGCCGATCATATTGCCGAACGTAAACGCCTGCTTATCCCCCCGCACGTACACCGCCAGGGAAACAGCGGGGTTATAATGGCCGCCCGAGACATGGCCGCCGGCAAAGATCATTACCGCCAGCACCGTGCCAATCGCAATTGGCGCAAAACCGGCCGGCACCGCACCCGGCTGGACGATCACCATGGCCACCACGGCGACGAGGAAGAATGTTCCAATAAACTCGTAGACGTACTTCATTGTTTGCTCCTTGCTGCAATTGGTAGTTTATACGATTACAGAGTCTAGCCTTCAATTTATGACACCCTATGACACCGTGCTGCTTATGCAGGGCAACATCGGTCCTGGCGTAAAGCTCTGCCACCGCTATTGTAGCCAAGGCCGAGCGGCAAACGTCCCCCCAAAGATGTTGCAGAATGTAGTAGCGCGTGCGCTGTGCGCGTAGAGTACAGGAGGAGAATACCACAAAAGTGTCCGCAAGCCGAGGCCCCAGGGGCGCCCAAAGTGGACTAATGCGCCGTACGAACGATCGATCTTTCAGCGAGGCGGCTTTGTCATTGTAAAATGGGTCAATGCAAGGGCATGACTACCTGATCATCGGCGTTGGCAACAGCTTGCGCCAGGACGATGCGGCCGGGTTGTGGCTGGCGGAGGCAGTGCGTGCGGCACTGGATGGGCGCGGCTGCACAACTCAAATTCGGCTGGTACAACAATTATTACCGGAAATGGCCGAGGAGATCGGCGAGTTGAAGCCACATACGGTGCTGGTTGCAGACTGCAGTGCAGATAGTGACAGCGCAACCGGCCAGGTTAGCCGGCTGCCAGCCGCAGAACTTTCCGGCACAACCAGCGGCGTGATCGGCAGCCATGGATTAACGGCGCCCCAACTGCTGATGCTGGCCCGGCGCCTTTACGGCTATACGGGCGAGGCATGGCTGGCCACCGTTCCGGGTAGCGAATTTGGACACGGAGAAGGCTTGAGTCCCACTGCCAAGCAGGCGATTGACCAACTGACCTCGCAGTTGATCGACCACATTTTATAAACTGTCCATTTATGCAGTTGCGAGAATAGGCCGATTGTAATATATACTACGAACGCTTGCACGAGGTTTGCAGCGCGTGTGCCGAGCAAGACAGCGCCCAAAATACGAAGTTAGAGTCTCCTATGAGTGTTTTTTCTACACTCGCTCCAAAAAAACCGAGTCCGGACAATGCGAGTCCAGACAAGACGAACCCGGAACAGCCAAAGCGTTTTTCCTTCAAACAGCCGGCTGTGCTGTGGGCAATTCTGGCCCTAATCCCGATTGTGGCAGTCCTCGCCTTTGCCACCTTACAGCCGGTGAAGGTACGGCCGCGCATGGGTTTGGCGCCAGGCTATGCGTTCACCGACATGAACGGGGCCCAATTGACCAGCGAAGACATGCGGGGCAAGCTGGTCTTCTATAACTTCACCTATGCCAACTGCAGCGACACCTGCCCGCAAACAACCAAGACAGTGGCCGAGGCGCAAAACCTGCTGCGCGAGATGGACACGGGCGGGCTGCCGGTGGAGTTTGTCACGATTTCGTTTGACCCCGAGCGCGATACCCCGGAGCGCCTGCGCCAACTGGCTGCGGACGTAGGAGCCGACACGAGCAACTGGCACTTCGTGACGGGTTCCGCAGAGCGTCTCAAGAATGTCATCGGCGGTGGTTTTAGCGTCTTCTACCAACCTGACGGCGCAGGCGGCTTCACGTTTGATCCCACGCTTGTGATGGTAGACGGCAATGGTATCGTGCGCGGCGTCTACAAACGTACCATGCCGGATATGGAGACTTTGCAACGCGATGTGAACCTGCTGGCAACAGAAGTCAAGAATAGTTCAGGACCAGGCAAGTTAGTGTACGAAGCAGCGCATTTATTCCTGTGTTATCCCAAGTCATAGTTACTACCAGAGTTGCCATGAAAAGGCCAGGTTGTTTGTGAGTGTCGGCATGACAGGCGAAGCTGCAAGTGGGGCGACTCCTGCCCCCGTGCGGCGCCCCAGTCGCTGGCCATGGTGGGTTGCAGCACTGGCGGTGTTGGGAATTGTCCTGTTGGGTTGGCGTTGGTGGACGCTGAGCAGAACGCCGCAGTATGGCATTGTGATCGACGCGACAGAACCGGCGCAGGATTTTACCTTGGATGCCAGTCTTGGGCGGCCGGTGAGTTTGTCGGAGTTCCGTGGCAAGCCCGTACTGCTCTACTTCGGCTACACCACTTGCCCGGACGTGTGTCCCACCACGCTGGCAGACCTGCGTATGGCGATGCAGGAGTTGGGCAGTAACCAGGACAAGGTCCAGGTGCTCTTCGTAACGGTGGACCCCGAACGCGATACGGCAGAACGCCTTGCAGCGTATCTCAAGTATTTTGATCCAGGTTTTATCGGTTTGACAGGTTCTGTACCAGATATCGAGGCAATTGCCAGCCGCTTTGGGGTTTTCTTCAAAAAGAACGAGACCAGCAGTGCCGCCGATTATCTGATGGACCATACCAGTGCTGTTCTGCTTTTAGATAGCGATGGCAAGCTGCGCCTGATGTTTCCCTATGGAACGACCGGCAAGCAGCTAGCCAGCGATACGAAGCTGTACTTACCCTGATGGCATTGATACGTTGAAGTTGGGAAGCCGGTTGATCTCACACCATATTGAAGGAGCAGAAGCGGATGAAAAAGGGACCAGACACACCAATGGGCACGGTTGTATTAGTTAGCATTTTTCTGGTGCTGACCATCGTATTGTGGTTCAATGCCTATTTTGTCGTGCTGTCTAGAGGAGCAAACTGATGAGCGATCAGAGCCATGGCCCCGCAGGTACGGGGCCGGCGCACGGACATGACGAGGCTCAACACCCAGAAGAGAACCTGCATGTCGAAAAATGGGAAGGCATTTGGATACGCATCACGGCCGTTATGGTCGTCGTGTTTGTTCTAGCAATTATCGTTTCCGCAACTGCTTTTGGCATTACCGTGCCGGGCGTCAGCGGCCGTATCAATCCGGCCACGCTAAACGACCCGGGGAGCCCATTTGCGGAGCCTGGCCTGCGCGAGTTGGCCCCCGGCAAATACGAAGCCTACATGGTGGCCCAGACGTGGAACTTCTTGCCCGACAAGCTGGAAGTGCCAGTCGGATCAGAAATTACCTTTCATATTACGGCGCGTGACGTCACACATGGGTTCAAGCTGACAGATACTAACGTAAATATGATGATCCTGCCCGGCCAGATCTCCACGCTGTCGGCAAAGTTTGACAAGCCAGGCGTTTACAACTACATCTGCCACGAATACTGCGGCTATGTAGCAGGCGCGCCGATCGGGCACCAAACCATGTACGGGCAATTGACCGTCTTGCCACTCCACGCACTGACCACAACAGGCACGCTCACGGATACGGCAACAGTTACCGATACGGTACCGGCCACCGATACGGTACCGGCCACCGATACGGTACCGGCCACCGATACGGTACCGGTCACCGATACAGTACCGGTCACCGAGACGGCACCTGTCGCCGAAACTGCGCCAGTCACCGAGACGGCACCGGTCACACAGACGGCTGACGTGACCGGCACGGCGGCTGTGACGGGTACTACCACTGTTACCGCAACGGCGCCTTGACCGAGACGAATCTACGAGGAGAGACTCACCATGTCTGTACAGGCATTGCCCGCTGGAACCGTTAAGGCTTCGCCCGTTCCGGTGACACTGACCGAAAAGGATCTCAAGACGATTGACCGTATTACCGGCATCAATATCATCGTCGCCATTCTCGCCCTGTCGATTGGCGCCCTGTTGGGTGTCTTTCAAGGGCTCGAGCACTCCAAAGTGCTGGACATCTATCCTTTCCTGCAGCCGGTCATCAAGACCTATTACCAGGGGTTGACGCTGCACGGGGCCCTCAACGCCATCACGTGGACCACGTTCTTTATCTGCGGCTTCTTCACCTTTGCCGTGCCGCGCAGCTTTAATCGCCCGTTACGCTATCCGTGGATGAGCTGGTTGGCGCTGGGTCTGATGGTGGTGGGGCTTGTCACGGCCGCAATTCCCATGCTGCTGAACAACGCCAGCGTCCTCTACACCTTCTACCCGCCGATGCTAGCCGATGTCTGGTTCTATGTCGGCCTGACAGTACTCGTGATCGGTTCGTGGTTCGTCGGCTACAGCATTTATTTCACGTACTATGCCTGGCGCAAGGAAAATCCCGAGGCTCGCGCCCCCTTTATCGCCCTGACAAGCACGATCACGATGGTGCTTTGGCAACTGGCGACGCTCGGCGTGGCGGCGGAAATCCTGTTCCAGCTGATCCCGCTCTCGCTCGGCCTGATCCCGGGGACGGACGTGCTGCTCGATCGCACCCTCTTCTGGTGGTTTGGCCACCCCCTCGTCTACTTCTGGCTGCTGCCGGCCTATGTCTCGTGGTACGCGATGCTCCCGGCCCAGACCAACGGTAAGATGTTTAGCGAATCGCTGGGTCGCCTGGTCTTCTGGCTGTTCCTCATCTTCAGTACGCCCGTCGGCTTCCACCATCAGTTTGCCGACCCGGGAATCCCGCAGGTCTGGAAGTTCATCCACATGCTTCTGACGATGGGTGTCGGCTTCCCCAGCTTGATCACAGCCTTTACCGTGGTAGCCTCGCTCGAGATTGGCGCCCGCGCGCGGCGGCAAGGGCTATCTCGCCTGGATCGGCCGCCTCAACTGGGGTGACCCCTCGTATGCGGGGCAGAACCTGGCCATGATCCTGTTCATTTTTGGCGGCATTGGCGGCATGATCAACGCCTCCTATACCGTCAACATGGCCATGCACAATACGATGTGGGTACCCGGCCACTTCCATCTCACGGTGGGTTCGGCAACCACGCTCACCTTCATGGCCATCACCTACTGGCTGGTTCCCAAGTTAACCGGCCACAAGTTGTTCACCAAGTGGCTGGCGCTGGCGCAGGTATGGACCTGGTTCTTTGGCATGCTCTTCTTTAGCAACGCCTATCACACGCTGGGCCTGATCTTCAGCGTCCCGCGCCGTACCATGCTTGGCCAGGCGCCCTACTACAGCACGCAGTGGACACCCCAGATGATGGAATCCGTGCTGGGCCTGATGTTCCTGTCAATCAGCGCCACGCTCTTCTTCGCCATCATGATCCTGACCGTGGTTATCCCGCGCAAGCCGGACAAGCCCGTAGAGATGCCGGTGGCAGAGCCGCTCGATCCGAAGCCGTCTCCCAAGTGGCTGGACACATGGTGGCCGTGGCTCAACGGCGCTATCGCCCTGGTCATTCTCTCCTACGGACCAATGCTGTTCCAGATGATCTCCAACATGACCTTGTGGGCAAGAGGCATGCGAGTCTGGTAGCGGCAAATTCTTCGGAACGCACAAGAAGCACGCTCGGGCGTAATGCCCGAGCGTTTTTTATTCTGTCCAAACGGACAGGTACGGTCCGTCTTTTGTCCAGTAGAAGACCAAGCAAAAGATAGGGTCACATTTACACTAGGTGTGAGATAGTAGGTGCAGGAACAGAAATGTTGAAGGAGGCAGTGATGACACAGGATCAGAATACCCACAAGCCGCCCGTCACTGACCTTTGGTTGTTGGTGGACGAAGAGCAGACGATGCACTTTGGCATGCGCCAGACATGGCGTTGGCTGGAGACCCAACAGTCCATGCGGCGGCCAACAAGCCAGGCTGCAGTTGCCCAGAGCACCAGCACGCATGCGCCAGTCTGCTGCCAGCCCGTACAGGTGGTCTGCGCAGCGTAGCTGTCTGAACCTTGATTTGTGGTATTTATAGGATTTCCATGATTTGTGGCCATGCAGGTACACGAATCATGGAAATCTTTTTGATCCCTTGAATCAAGGTTCAGACAACTTATGCAGCAAGGTCCCGGCAATTCCACGTGCCCCAAGCCTCACTAGCCACTTGACCAGGGAACAAACTGTTTCCCTGACCAGTCCGCACTCTACCCACACGCATGACGACGGGAGGCAGTGTTTCGCCTACACTAAATCCCGTAATTATTGGCGAAATGCTCGCGCGATAGCGTGCGAATTACGACCGCTCACAATTTGTTTGACAGGTATTGACTAAGGAGAATTGCCATGACTGTTTTGGCTGCTGATCCGGTCAAAGAGAAGGCAAGCCCCGCCAAGACGTGGGTCTTTCTTTTTGACGAATTGGACAAGGTCGAGACCACAGCAAAACCCAAGGACTGGGAGGATGTTCGCTCTCTATTGGGTGGCAAAGGCGCTAATCTGTTTGAGATGACGCGCTTGGGCCTGCCGGTGCCTCCCGGCTTTACAGTGACGACCGAAGCCTGCAATGGCTACCTGGCCGCCAACCACGAGTTCCCCACCGGCATGTGGGACCAAGAAGTTGCCGCCATGCACGAGGTCGAGACGAAGGTCGGCAAGAGCTTCGGCGACCCCAAGAACCCGCTGTTTGTCTCCTGCCGCTCGGGCGCCAAGTTCTCGATGCCCGGCATGATGGACACCGTTCTCAACATCGGCCTTAATGACGAAACCGCCAAGGGCATGATCGAGCTGACCGGCGACCCGCGCTTTGTCTACGACTCCTATCGCCGCCTGATCCAGATGTTTGGCTCGGTGGTCATGGGCGTGGCCGACGAACCGTTTGAGGAAGCGATTGCCGAACAGAAGAAGAAGCGCGGCGTGCGCCACGACGTGGAACTCACCGCCGAGGACTGGCAGGTGCTGGTCGAGCGCTTCAAGACACTGGTTAAGGCGTACAAGGGCCAAGAGTTCCCGCAGGACCCGTACAAGCAGCTCGAAATGGCAACACGCGCCGTTTTCAACAGCTGGTTTGGCAAGCGCGCGATCGACTACCGCAACGCCACCAACATCGGCCACGACCTGGGCACGGCCGTCAATATCGTGACCATGGTCTTTGGCAACATGGGCAATGACTCGGCCACCGGCGTTGCTTTCACCCGCAACCCAGCCGATGGCAGCAAGGAACTGTACGGCGACTACCTGATCAACGCCCAGGGCGAAGACGTGGTGGCCGGCATTCGCAACACGCTGCCGATCATGCAGCTCAAGCAGGACATGCCCGAAGCGTTTGACCAATTCCTGGAGATCGTCACCAAGCTTGAGAACCATTTCCAAGACATGCAGGACGTGGAGTTCACGATCGAGCGCAAGAAGCTGTGGATGCTCCAGACCCGCAACGGCAAGCGCACCGCGCGTGCCGCCATTAAGATGGCCGTCGATATGGCCGACGAAGGCTTGATCGACAAGAAAAAGGCCATCGGGCGTGTCACGCCCGAACAAGTCGACCAACTCTTGCACCCGCAATTCTCCGCCGAAATTAAGAAGAGCGCGAGCAAGGAAGGCCGTAGGTTGGTCTCCAAAGCCGTCAATGCTAGCCCGGGCGCCGCGGTCGGTATGGCCGTATTTGACGCCGACACCGCCGCCGAGTGGGGCAAAGCAGGCAAAGCCGTCATCATGGTCCGCCCAGAAACCAAGCCAGACGATGTCCATGGCATGATCGCCGCCAAGGGCATCCTCACCAGCCGCGGTGGCGCCACAAGCCACGCCGCCGTGGTCGCCCGCCAATTCGGCACGCCCGCCGTTTGCGGCGCCGAAGAACTAGAAATTGACGTCGATCACCGCATCTTCCAGGTGCACCAGGACGACAAGCTCGTCGAAGTGCGCGAAGGTGAATGGATCAGCCTGGACGGCGGCACGGGCGAGGTCTTCCTCGGCCAGCTGCCAACGCAGGACCCCGACTTTGAGCATGAGACCGAACTGATCACGCTGCTCAAGTGGGCCGACGAAGTACGCAAGCTGGGAGTGTGGGCCAACGCCGACTATCCCAAGGATGCCGAACGCGCCCGCCGCTACGGCGCCGAAGGCATCGGCCTCTGCCGCACCGAGCACATGTTCTTTGAAGAAGAGCGCCTGCCGATCGTGCAGGAGATGATCATGGCGACGAGCAAGGCACGCCGTCTGAGCGCCCTCGAGCGCCTGCTGCCCGTGCAGCGCGGCGACTTCGAAGGCATCTTCCGCGCCATGCACGGCAACCCGGTCATCATCCGCCTGCTGGATCCGCCTCTGCATGAGTTCCTGCCCTCCTACCAGGACCTAGTGGCAGACCTGGCAGACCTGAAGGTACGGCTGCAGCACTACCACACGCTGAGTGAGATCGACACAGCGTTAGGCCAGGTGCGGCAGAAAGAAGACGTACTGGCACGTGTGAAGGCGCTGAGCGAATCCAACCCGATGCTGGGACTGCGCGGCGACCGCCTGAGCATTGTCATGCCCGAGATCACCGAGATGCAGGTGCGCGCCATCCTGGAAGCAGCCGTACGTGTCAAGCGGGAAGGCATCGACGTTCATCCCGAGATCATGGTGCCGCTGGCTGGCCATGTCAACGAGCTCAAGTACGTCAAAGAGATCGTCGACCGCATTGCTGAGGAAGTTTTCACCGAGAGTGGGACGACCGTGGACTTCAAGTACGGCTCGATGGTGGAAGTGCCGCGTGCGGCCTTGACGGCGGACGAGCTGGCCGAGGTTGCCGAGTTCTACAGCTTCGGCACCAACGACCTGACGCAGACGACATTTGGCATGAGCCGTGACGACGCCGAGTCCAAGTTCCTGTTGGAGTACACCGAGAAGGGAATACTGCCTTCAAACCCGTTCCAGCAGTTGGATCGCGGCGGTGTGGGCAAGCTGATCAAGATGACGGTCGAACTAGGCCGTGCGACCCGCCCGGATATGCATATGGGCATCTGCGGCGAGCATGGCGGCGACCCCAATAGCATTGAGTTCTGCCACATGGCGGGCCTGAACTACGTGAGCTGCAGCCCGTATCGCGTACCGATCGCGCGGCTTGCAGCAGCGCAGGCAGCCATCAAGTATTCGTGAGTGGTTGGTCTGTTCTCCTGTTTCCTCCTTGTAGAAAGGGCACGCCTTGCGGCGTGCCCTTTCTACATTGGCGTGGCGCTGCCAGCAATGGAAGTCAGCTGAAACTAGCGTCTTATGTCCGGAAAGAACAACTGCACAGCGTCCACCGGAACAGCTATGCTGACGGAATTTGAAGGTAAAGATCGGTTGCCGGAGGGATCAACCGCTACAACACTGTAGACATACGTTGCCCCCGCCTGCACGTTGTCGTCAATGAAGCTGGCCGTACGCCCGGCAACTGCGGCGTACTCGTCCCCGTTACGTAGCACGACGTAGCGGTGCACACCCGCCGTGTCGTTGGCAGGGGCCCAGTTCAGTGTGACCGCAGCATTGCCATTGACAGTGGTCGAGACATTAGCAGGGGCCGTGGGCGGCGTCGTGTCTTCGGAGCTGTACTCGACGAACAAATCTGCCGCCGCATTGGTGTGCCGAATCTTGACCCGGAGCACCTGCTCGGCGGCATCATAGTACCACGTGTTGCCGCCGGCCCCGTCGAAGGCCGCCCGCGACGCTACCGGCGCAACAATCAGGCTGTCGACCCGCACCCGTTCGGGTGGCGCACCATGTTGCAGCAGCAGTTCTACCACTGCGCCGGGAGGATTGTCCAAATCGATCGCCAGGCCCTGCGCGTCGGCATACCAGTCTGTGCTGACAATGCCGCGCACATGCGTGTTGGTGTAGTTCGTGCCGTCAGCGGTGTCGACGCCGACAATGTGATAGCGCATGGCCGTGGGCAAGCCTTGTACGTCGACAAAAAAGATTGGCTGCGTGGCCGCCAGCTTGGCTGTGGTGGGCCGCAGCACCTCGCCGCGCACATAAGTAAACGATCCGCTGAGCGGGATCGCCTTGGTCACGTCATAGCTTGTACCCCCCGGCGCGTCGGAAGCATGCGCAACGCCGTTGACAATCCAGTTGACGCGATGGCCGGTCCCGATGTCACTGTCACTAAAATGTGGACGTCTGCCGACGCAGCAGCGTCGGACACGTAGACGGGATAACGCGCAGGATAAGGCGTTTCCTGGCCGCCGTCGATATTCATCACGACGAAGCCAGTAAAGGTACTGGCAGCATTGAAGCTCCGTCCTTCATACATCGACTTCATCAGGGCCGCGAAGCTGCGCGTGGGAGCATAAATGAACGACGCCGGACGGCCGCCGAAGCTCCCCGTGTGCGAATCGCTTGACCACTGCCCGAGCACGATTACTCCCTGCTTCAGTATCGCCTCCCAGGCTTCGACGTGGTCTTCTTCGCGGGTCTCCACAACGTCCGCACCGTATGCCAGAGTCTGGGCTACCTCGTCGCCCGTGATGGTTACGCCCGGATGATTTAGCTGCGCTAAGAAACCGCTCGCATGCGTGTCCGGAATGCTGTCACTGCCATTCTGATACAGGCGAAATTCGGCCGGATCTTGAAGGCCAAAGTTAAAGCGCTGCGTATGGCGCTGCTGCCCTAGTTCGCCGCTGGCAAACAAGCTAAAGTCGGGCGTGTCAAACTCGTGGATACGGCTGTCGCGATAGGCAAACTCGGCGGCGGGGCTCACGGGCGCCGAGGCATCGACACGGTATGTGTCGAAATATGCTTCGGCCGTACCGTTGCTTGCCGCCGCGGCTATTTTGAGATGCAGCAGGCCATTGTAGTCGAGCGGCAGATCCGCCGCCGGGATGTCCGCAAATGCCTGGCTGACGTTGATCGTGTAAACGTTCCAGGTGTTGAGCGTGTAGAGACCAAGATCGTAGGTCAACACTCGCGCCATTGGATCGCTGCTGGGCGTACGCGCCGTGCCAAGCTGCCATACCATCACCGTGCTCTTAGCAAGCGTCACGGCTCCCGTGCGGCTCGTATAGCCGTACGGCGTCTTCAGGACGCGCCGGTCGCCACCAAAGGAAGCCGACACATACACGCCGGAACCAGGATCGATCTGTACCGGCCGGATGGCTACGCGCAGGATAATGTCGCCCGAACGCATGTTGGGGCCGCGGCTCGCCTGGATATAAGTCTCACCGCTGCTGGTCGAACGGCTGCGGAGATGCAGCGCACTCTCACCCGTGTTGACCGGCGTGGCCACCAGACTGTTCACCGTCTCCGCCAATTCGCCAAACGTTCCCTCCGACCAGCGTGTCAGCTTATCTTCAAATACGATATAGTTGGCAGTGAGATTGTTGATTTGAAACGAGCTGGCCGCATTGTGGTCGGTCACAAACAGGGCGCTGTAGCCATTGGCACGCGCTGCCTGGCTGATAATGCCCAGGTCCACATACGCGTCCGCACTAAACGACGAGTGGACATGGGTATCGGTTTTATGCCACTGCCAGTTGCTCTGGGCGTGGCTTGTCGACAGCAGCAGTACCGGCAGCAGGCAAGCGGCCAACAGCAGCAGGCGCTCGGCCAGCAACAACGCACCACGTCGTAGCGCATGGAAGCCAGACAGAGGCAGCCCGGACGAGTTGAACGGTCGCCCGCTCATGTCAACTTGGCGCTGGAACGCCGCACAATTGCCATCAGGCTGACGAAGAACAGCACACCAACCGCAGCCACGATGCTGACGCCCGTCATATCGGCATAGTTCGTTACACCTGGCGCGCTGGAATCAAAATCGAGCATGGCAGGAGGCTCGCCGTTCTGCAGCTCGGCGATCACTTTCAGCGCCCCCGTACCGTAACTTATGCTGGGCTCCACATGGCTGTTTTCGCTAAACTCATTCCAGCTGATCAAGCCCACGGCATCGGGCGCCGACTGCAAGGCGGCGGACAGTTCGCGGCGCAAGGTAGCCCCATCGTCGCGCTCCACGTTGCGTTCGCCTCCCAGCATTCGTGCATCAAAGCCGGGAGCAGCGGGGGCGACCCACAAGCCGCCGTTCTTGTGCACCTCTTCCCCCATCGCCCGCAGTTTCTCGTCGTAATTGGGAAAAGTCTGCGGGTTCACGGAGGACCAGTAATAGGCATTGCCGTCGACGACACGCGCCAGCCGTTGATAGCCGGGGATGTTGCGCTCCGAAGCGAGTAAGGTCACTTTGCCCTCAACCTGTGAAGCAACGGAAGCAACTTCCTCCTCGCTGTACTCCCAGGTGCCCGACCAGATCACAATAGGCAGTCCATTGTGGGTGAATACTGGATTTTGCCCGTACGTAGCAACAAAAAGCTTAAGATCGTTGGCGATGTGCTCGACCGGGATAGGGTTGCGCTCATAGTCCAGCCCCTGGTAAATGATCCAGAGAGGGAAGTCGGCAGCTTCGGCGACTTCGACCATTTGCGCCAACCGCTTGTCCAACAGGTATGTGCTCTTCCAACTGACGATAAAGCCGTCGATGCCGGCAGCCTGCGCCCAGCGCACGTGCTGTTCCATCACCTTGCGGTCGTCGCTGTTGTAACGACCTAGAATTGGCCAATCCCGCTTATTGTTTGTCCAGGACTGGGCATTGAACCAGATATAGTAGTAGGCCATGACAGGGATCGGTTGTGTGTCCACAGCTGAAGCAGCAGGCGCAGCGGGCGCGGCAGGTGCAGCGGATGCAGCGCGCACAAAACCAGGTGGTTGCAGTCCTACCAGGCATATCGTGCAAACCAGCAGTATCCCCAGGGGACGGGCCAAGAGATGAATGCGCAGCCTTGCCACTAAAACCTCCGTTGCAGCAAATTGTTGTTATCGACGTCGCCGGAGGATAACTGTGCCTGTTCTGTAGCGAGCCCATGCGCCGGTGCTGGGCGCAGGCGCCCAGGCAGCATGCGGCGCGGCAAGCGGATTAGCCACAGCAGCGGGCCAGGGCGCCCGATCAAAAGCAGCCCCAGGGCACCTATGACTCCAGCGCTTACTGCTAAAGCTATGTCCAAGCTGCTAAGAACTTTGAGCTCAACGTTTTGGTCGCGCGATATAGACACCGGCGTCTCGGGAGCCATGCCTGCGGCGCCGACTGCCTGCAGGCGATACAGACCGCGCGCCAGGTCGTCGACGACAAGTTGATTGTTCTCGTCAAAGGGGATATAGCGCAGGCTCCCATCGGGGTAACGCAAATTCACACCTGTGCCGATTGGGAAACCGAACAGCGCATCCACGGCGCTCACACGGGCGGCGTAGAGCAGCAGCTGCACCGTCCAGGTGGCCTTGCCATTCACGACAAAACGCTGCTGATTTTGGTTAACGACATTCGCGCCATCGATATAGACACTTTCCACGGCGTACTGCACCTCCGTCGGTTCCAGACCATTGCGCAGACGTGCGATGCGGTTAGCAGTGCGCCACTGCTCTTCATTGGCATCAATCACATAGCGCGTGCCGTGGCTGCTCTTGATTGTAACCGACATGATGCGCGAACTGTCCACCGGTTGCCCTTGCCGATCGACAAAGGTCATAGCGATGGGATAGCTGCGCGCCAGGCCGACAAGGATTTCGTCGTCGCCCTTCACGTCCACGGTGCGTTTGGGCTTAAAAGCGTCGTCCATCCAGCGGACAAAACTGACCTGTACGGGTTCGCTGCCTGTAATCGGCTCCACCGGCAGCATCTCCAGCGTGTAGACGCCCAGTTTTGATGCTTCGGCAACGGCGACGCCATTGGCATCGGTGTCGTAACGCTGCCCGTCAAACAGAAAACCGATATTGGGCAGGGGTGGAACGGTGGCCAGGCGCAGGCGCGCCGGCCGCACCGTCACAGGCGTGTCTGATACGGCACTTTGGTAGGCGACAGTTTTAATTGATTCGATCCGCAGGGCGTGCTCGCCGACAGTCAAGTCACGACCCAGGTAGATGGTAACACGGCCATTATCATCTGTGCGTGCACGCCGTACCTGTTTTCCATCGAGGTAGACTACCAGCACCTTGTTGGGCAGTGGCCGGTCGTCGAGGTTTTTGAGCTCGGCAGTCACGCTGACAGGGGCGCCAACTGGGAGATCGCTGGCGATCTCGACAGTCAGCACGCTTGGTTGATTGACGACTGGCGTCGACTCGGCTTTTGGGGTTGATTCTGCCACGGGCGCGGAAGCTTGGGGGGTAGGCGTGGGCACAGCGCGCAGCGTGGACCCCTCGCGCAGCGTGGACCCCTCGCGCCGGATTGGTGCCAGGCAGCCCCCTGACAGCACGCCAGCCAGCAACAGCAGAACGAATATATATTTGCGTGGCATATTTCACCCGCCTTCTTGAACCTGCGCCTGCTCATCGAGCCGAGCGCGCCGAGTGCGGCGATGGTTGTCGCTGCGCAGAACGGTCATCAGAATAAAGCCAGCTGCGAGCGCTAAGCCTGTGCCATAGGCAAGATAGATGGCGTTGGTGTTGGGGCCCGGTCCCGCCGCCTCTTTTGTGCGCGCATAGCTAAGAAAAGTCGGTGTGCGCGCAGGCTGCTCAAAATCGAATGCGTTGACAATGCTGTTGGCGGCGGCATCGCGCGCGGACAACGGGTCCAGATGCCAGTTATCTTCGATAAAGCGCAGAATCGATGTATAGTCCAGAACCGTCGAGTCGATGTAGCCCTGCTTAGCATAGGGGCTGACCAACAGCGCCGGCACGCGGAAGCCATAGCCATGCTCGTCAACCTGCGGCGGCGGTACGTGGTCGTACCAGCCGCCCCAATCGTCATAGGTCCACAGGAACGCCGACGATTTCCAATATTTGCTCTGCATCAACATCTGGATCAACGTCTTGACAAAACGCTGCCCCGACTCGATGCTTGACGGCGGGTGTTCGCTGGGGCCTGAGGGCACCATAAATGCAACTTCAGGCAGGGTGCCCTGCGCCAAATCCTTGGCATACTCGTTCAGATCGACTATCTTGCTGTTGAGCACTGGATCGTCAATAAAACGATCGATGTTTAGCAACGGCACCCAGATCACCTGCGAGGCGCGATTGCCAGGATAATTGGCGACGGTGCGATAGGTCAGCTCTGGTTCGTAGTTCTGCACATAGAACTTCCACGAGATGCCCGCCTCCTCGAGGCGGTCGAAAATCGTGGGTGTGTCAGCCAACACGGCTTGGAGGTCTTTATCTTCCGCCTCACCCGGGGCGCCTGCCACCCAGTACATGTGGTTAATAAAGCTGCCGCCGGCAGCAGAGCTGAAAAAGCGATCAAACAGGACATACTCGTCGGCCACGTTCCAGTAATAGGAGAGCACGCGGTCGTCGTAATGGCCCATTGCCAGGCGCCCATCCTGGTTGCGCTGATTCAGCGCATAGACAAACCCATCCATGCGGCCGTCATTGAACTGCAGTTGATGCGTAGCGTCGCTGTGGTCAGGGTCCGCCAGTTCAACCTCGTTATCGCCGATGCGGAACGGACGCACGCACTCGCCGGCGTTCGGATTGAAGGGGTCGACCGGCATACACACGTCTTCCGGGATACCGTCCCCGCGCGGGTATGCCCCAAAGTAGTTATCGTACGAGTGATTCTCCTGCATCAGGACGATCAAATGCTTGATCGGCGTGGCGTTTTCGGGCCGCGGTTCGCTGGCAGGCTCCTGGGCGTACACAGCTTGCGGCTCACCAACGGGCCACAAGGCCGTGAAACAGCCCAGCAGCAGAATCACAGCTACTAACCTCATTACCATTGTGGATGCACCTCATAGACTACAATGACCGGCTTTTCAATGTCAGCGCCGGTCTCGTCGCGTTCCGTGACCGTGGCCGTATAGACAACGCGGCCACCATACTTTTCGGCGTAGTAGCGAAGCGCTTCAGAAAAGAAGGGCGAACGCTGCGCCGAAAATGAATCCCACACCAGGTACTGCAAGTCACTCGTGCGGATCCGGAAATCCGGATTGATCACCGCTTCATAGGATGGGTTGCGGTGCAGCGGATTGGGGCTGACCGAAAGGCCATACGCCTGACGGTGGCCATAGTACTTAACAATGTTGGCCATAGAGGGCCCGATCGTCAGCATGTTAGCCCCTTCGGGCACGTGGGCGCGAATCCAGGCGCCAACTTCCCGACCACCGGCGACACCGCCCGAGCCGGCAAGGAAGCTATCAGATGCGACAGGGTTGACGGCTTGCCAGCTTGTCCAGGTGACGGAAAAGGTCACCAGTACCAGCAGGGCGAGCCGCAGCCAGTGACGGCTCACGGACCAGCGCCGCCACTGCAAGTTATGCTTCGGCCATCCGGACAGCGTGCGCCCAGCCAGGATGGCGAAAGGCACAGCCGTTGGCAGCAGATATTGGAAGCCCTTGGTCGGCCAAAACTGGAAGAAGGCGACCGGCACGGCAATCCACAGCAGCAGCAGCCGCTCGCGCCAGCTCCAGCGGTCGCGGAAGACCCACAGCCCCCAGAGCGCAGCCAGAATCACGCCGATGCCAATGGCGGGCGGCACGAGCGTGAGATAGAAGTCCCAATCGTGGTTGGGGCGGCGGAACAACTGCCATACCAGGTATTGCTGGGTTTTGCTCCCCCCACCGCCGCCGGCAAGGCGCAGCGACAAGGGAAAGGGCACCATCGTTAACACCATCAGCACAAGCGAAGCAATGATGGTGCGAATTTTCACATGAATTTCGGGGGAAAGGGCCAAAAAGGCGTAGATGGCGCCGATATATAGGATGCCCGTCTCCTTGGCCAGGAAGGTGAGCCCCATGCAGATGCCGGTGGCCAGCAGCCAGGCCGGCCGTTCCGTCTCGGCAAAGTAAACCACCATTAACAGCGCCATGGTAACCATCAAGGCCATCGGCCCATCCAGCAGCACCTGGCGCGTAGGGATGACATGATAGGGCATGACGGCCAGCAGCAAGGCGGCAATCAGGCCGGTGCGCACGCCATACATTCGTTTGCCCAGCGTAAAGACCAGCAAGACAGTGGCGACGCCGATTGCGGCTGCAACCAAACGTCCGGTCAAGTCGCTGGCATCAAATTTGTAGACGACGCCCAGAGCGAACTGAAACAGCAGTGGATGGGCGCGGAAGACCGGAAACAGATCGCTGAGCACCGGCACCTTGGCAATTGCAGCCGCCTGCCCCGCATAGACTGCCTCGTCGCTGTTGTAGCCCAAGGCATCAATATTCACGACGCGCAGCACCGCGGCGATGACCGTTATACCGATCAGCATGAGCGTTTGCAGCGACAGCAGTGCGGACACTGATCGCCTGCGCAGCGCCTCTGTCGAAGCGGCAGCCGCTTTGGCAGGCAACGCTACAACGCTCTCCTCAAGTTGACTCGCCATCGTCCTCCTCAACTCTCAATACTACGAACTGGAACCGCCGTACTTGGCGTGCCTGGAAAATATACGCAGTGCGTTGAGAGATGACCTGCCTGTCTCCCGCGCGGGACAGCCAAGCCAAGCAGACAACGCACTGCTCTGGGCGTAAAAGCCGATCTAATTAGTCGGCCGATCCCATTCCGGTAGCCAGCGAACCAACGTCACCTGTTAACCAGTTCCCATCGACGGGTTCGGCGTCGGGTTCGGCCAGGTGTCCATTGCCGCTGGTGGCACGTGCGACCGAAGGCAGGCGCTTGTGCCAGTCGAACGTGGTGCTGCCCATGCGCAGTGCCGGCAATTCCTGCACCGCATCATTGACAATCTGCTGCTCCACCATGTGCAAGTCCTCGCCTTCCCAGGAGCACAGACGCTGTGCAATCTGCGGATAGGGCGGAAAACCATAGGCATCTTCGGCGTTGCTGATCAACGTGTCAAACTTTTCCTCTTCCAGCAGCGGAACCTGGTAGTCGCCGCCGCGTTCGATGACGACAATCTGCCCGATCTGGGCCGAGCGTGTGTACTGCGCACCGGGGATGAGGCGATCGACCATGAACTTGGGCGGCGGCACGATGATCTGCACCACCGCATTGATCGTGGCGGCCGGCAGGTGGAGCTTGCTGATCAGCATGGCGAACTTGCGGCCACTGCGCGAGTGCAAACGGCTCTGCAGCTGCAGGAATGCGTTCTCGCGCCAGTTCAACGGCGTACCGCCCATCGCCTGGAGCGTGTGACTGCTGATGGTCAGCGGCTTGGGATAGCAGCGGACCATGCCGTCACTGCTGAAGATCGACATATCATCCGACAGAAACTGCAGGTCGGTGGAATTTTCACGCAGTGTGCGCAAAATGGTGGTCGTCTTGCCGGTGTCGGTGCGTGCCGTGATAAACAGCGCGGTGCCGTCCTGGGCGATACAGGCGCCGTGCATGAGCGCGTAGCCTTTACGGGCAAACGTCCAGCGCAGCAGCGGCTCTACCACGTTAGTATAGAGCACGTGGGGTGACATACCGGTCAGCTTCGACGCTACCACGTTGATCGGCGTTGTGGTCTGATCCACTACGATTTCGAAACCAAACCGCCCCAGGCTCTCCCGGTAGTTGATCGAATTGGGCGTTTGATGTGCCGCCACGTTAAAGGCGATCTTGACGTCGATATCGACATCGGACAGCGGTTGCTCGCTACGGAAGTAACCCAGTTCCGGCAGCCGTTGTGCGGATCGCACACGCACGATGTCATGGATGTTGTAATAGTAGGCTCGGTCAGCCACTTTAGTTACCTTCCCCTCATTAGTCTTTATGGTCTCCCCGGTCTGGTCAGCTTTCTTAGCACCCGATCGCCACAACAAGCGGTCGGCTACGGCAAAGCGCAGGAGCGTCAACAGTGTGATTGTGAGCAGATCGGCCATCAGGTAGTGCATACCCAGATTTTCTACGGTTACGGCCAGCATAGGACCGCGGAAGAGCAGCAGCAAGTTATTGATCAAGAAAAAGATACCTGCTCGCGCCCAGATACTCCCATCCTGCGGCCGGTCCTTAAACACCCAGGCTTCGGTCCAGGCAAAATTCCAGGCCGTAGAACCCTCCGTTGCCAGAACGGCCGACACCAGGTAGTGAATGTTAAACAAATCCGTGAATAAGAACAGCAGCAGGCTGTTGACCAGGATCCCTGTGGCGCCGACCGCCAGGAAGCTCAACAGGTGGCGGCGAGTCGCCACGGCCAGCTTAACCATCTGCTTGGCCAGCCGCAACACCTCGTTGGCATTGGCCTTGCTCTCGCCGTGCTGGCGTGCGCCAAAGGCGAAAGGCACTTCGGCGATCACCAAGGCCGGCGTGCGCACCAGGATCTCCAGCAGAATCTTGAAGCCCTCCGGCTGCAAGCTGTCCATGTCCACCAGATCGCGGCGCACCAGGAAGAAGCCCGTCAAGGGGTCAGTAACTTCATGCAGGCGCTTGGGAAAAGCGACACGCGACGTGGCGGCCAAGGCATACGAAACCAACTGGCGGCGGGGCGAGAGGCCCTCGACGCTGCCGCCGGCGCGCAAGCGGCTGGCTGCGACCAGCGTGGCGCCCTTGCTTTTCGCCCGCTCCAGCAACTGCGGAATCACCTCAGGCGGATGCTGGAGGTCGCCGTCCATGACGCACACCCACTCGGCGCGAGCAGCACGCATGCCTTCCACGACTGCTTTGCCCAATCCGTTGCGGCGCTCGGGCGGGCGGGCCACTACCTTGGTGGGCAGACCATAGGCGGGGGCCTGATCCATGATGACCTGCGTTGTATTGTCACTGCTGTCATCGACAAAGATCACTTCGACGGGGATATCGCCGACGGCGCTGGCGATGCGCTCCAGCAGCGGAGCAACATTTTCAGACTCGTTGCGCGTCGGGACGACGATCGATACCGTGGGTTCTGATTGTTGCAGATGCGCAGGCGCATAGGCTGTAAAGGTTCCGTACTGCGCCGGCTGGGCCATATCGGTCACTGAAGTCAGCGGCGTAAGCATGCTCTGTGGTGCATAAGACATACCATCTCTCCTTCTCTTTGCGAGTAGAGATGGCCGCTCGAACAGCGCCGCACCGCATACCGGTTTTGGGCTTGCGGTCGTAGACTAGACCGCAAGCAGAAAACGTGATATACTCGAGCGGCAACGCGTCCGATTTGGCCAAACGTAGCGTTAAAACTTTCGGTGTGTTGCATTCACCTCGGCGAGCTACCACCTCGTCGAGGTTTTTTGTGGGCAGAGAGGAATATAGAGGTTGCCATCCCCAGGGCTGGGACAGCCTGCATTCATATCTTGTTCTCCTGTAGCGCGGTACAAGATGTACCAGGCAAACTCGGCGATGCCGTCGGGCTAGCCTGACACTATTTCTATCAGTGCATACGCACTGAATGCTGTTGGATGATTATGCAGAGTCAAGACCCAGTTGTATGTCAAGAAAACTTGTTTGATCCTGTAGTGAATTCTTGACAATCTTAACTAGGTGTTAACACTGTTAATCAATGCTTATCAATCCATGGCGGATGGCGTAGCGCACCAGGTCGGGTATGTTGTCGATGTGCAGCTTGGCCATCAAGCGACTGCGATAGGTATCAACCGTGGCACTGGACAGGCCAAGCAGCTCGGCAATCTTGGCGCTCGAGTTGCCCTCAACTACCAGCTGCAGAATCTCGCGCTCACGCGGGCTAAGCTCTTGCAGCGGCTCAGTGGCGTCGCTGCCCCTGGTGTGCATGCGCTCAAGCACCCTGGCCGATACGTGCGGGCTGAGATACAGACGGCGAGAAGCCACGTTATGGACTGCTTCAAAAAACTCGCTGCCGGCGGACGCTTTGATCACGTAGCCCATAGCACCGGCGCGCAACGCATCAATGACATGCCCTTCATCGTAATACATGGATAGAATTACAATGCCGGTGTTGGGGTATTGCTTGTGAATCGTGCGCGCCGCCTCTATGCCCCCTGAGAGGGGCATGGAGATGTCCAGCACCGCCACATCCGGGCGCAGGGTGCGCACCAACTGCACGGCATCATTGCCGTTGCTCGCTTCGCCGACCACGCAGAAGCCGTTGTTATACTCCAGCAGCTTGCGGATACCGGAACGCACCAGTTCATGGTCGTCCGCAAGCACAATTGAAATGTTCACTGCCTCACCTCAGCTACGATTTGCGTCCCGGCCCCCGGTTGCGAGATGATGTCACAACGCCCGCCGATCAGCTCCGCCCGCTCGACAATGTTAATCAGACCCCAGTGAGCGGCGGTCTCGCTCTGTTCGCCCAGTTGCGCCAGGCTGATACCCACGCCATCGTCGACGACGGCCAGCCGCACGGCGCCGGCCGCTGCCTCCAGCGATACGGAGACCTGTTTTGGCTGCGCGTGCTTGGCAGCATTAACGATCGCTTCCTGGGCGATCAGATAGAGTTCATACTCGACCAGCGAATCCAGCCGGGGGAAGTCCGGGGCCACCGTCAGCGTAATGGGAAACTCGACGCGCGACTGAAACGTCTGGACGTACCAAAGGAGGGCAGCAGCCAACCCTTCCCTATCCAAGTGCGGTGGGCGCAGCTCTTCGACAAACCGGCTGTTGATCTCGCTGACTTGCCCCACCAGGCGCAGTGCATCGTGCACCAGCCCTTGCACGGTAGACAGGTTGGGCGTCTCGCGCGCCAGTTCGTGCAGCACCAGCGTCAAGTCCAGGTTTAGACCTGTCAAGCTGGCGCCGACGTTATCGTGTAGATGGCGTGACATGTCCTTCTGCGCCGCCGCCTTGATGCTCGCCAACTGGCGGTTGGCTTGTCGCAGCTGCGCTTGCTGCTGCCGCAGCTGAGCCTCCAGCCGATCTTTCTCCATCTGCATCTGGCGTTGGGCGGTCACGTCGATGCAGGCGCCCACCAGGCCGACAACCTGCTGGTCGGCATCACGCAAGGGTTCAAGCACCAGTTCCCAGTAGTGCCCCCGTCCGCCGGCAGCGCCGACGACCAGATCGCAGCGGCCGTGGCCGCTGGCGAGCACCTCGCGCTTGAGGCGGGTCAGATACGCTCCATCCGGCACCGGCAACAGTTCCTCGTCAGTTTTGCCAAGCCAGTCGTCGTGATCGCCTACGCAAAATGCGGCCGATCCGCCCAGGTAACGCAGCTCCAGGTCCTGATAAAACAACACTGTCGGCGCACCGGTAGGGTTATAGTGTATGACCCAACGTGCAAGCGTGCTTGAAACCAACTTATTCTCTCCCTGGCGCAAGGGATCGTGCTCGTGTGCGCGCCGGATCAATGAATGCAAATCCTCTTCCTCAAGGCGGTCTTTGCCTCGGGCGTGAGTTACAGGTCCGCAGCTTGAGCTGATAATGGCAGTACGAGTTGCCGCAGGAGTATCGATGGCAGCGTCCAGCATCAGGGTAGACATGATAATTCCCCTGTAGACAAATAGCGATGGAGACACCGATTCTGGCGCGTCTACAAGCTTTGACAAAACGTCGCCCATATTTACCCTAGCACGGTTAGCGCTGCGGTAAACATGCAGACTAAGCCTCGGGCGGAAGGCAATAAGCGTGTGGTCACAGTGGTCACGCGCTTATCGTAATCTGCACTGCATCGATTATACACACTTTATTGAGGCCGAAGCTTACACTTGCATTTCATTCCTGACAATTGGTCTTTGGCGGGGTGCGCCAGGCGGCTGTGTAACGAGGAGGTAAGCGAGGTGGAATCAGGCGTGGCGTTTAATGTCCCCGGGACCGGCGAACGCAAGCGTTCGCTTGAGGTGCCGGGGACATCGACGACAGGCAAGCCTTTACCCGATGTGGAGTGTAATCATCGGCTCTGTCTGCTCCGCCGCCGGCGTGATGAGCAGGCCGGCGGCGCTACTCTCCGCAGATCCACCGCTAATGGAACCGTTCGATTCGATGCCAACCAACAGCAGCCGCCAGTTCTTAGGGGCACCCTGCCATTGCACCGCCAGGTCGTTCCCAGCGCGGTGCACGGTGAATGTCACTGCTGGTGAGCCATCTGCCGCGGGGATGACGGCGGTAGCCGTGGCCCCATCCGCCAGCTGATACACACACAAGGCGAAGCCCGCGCCGAAGTCATAGTCAGGCCGCTGGTCGTTGTCGCCCATGACAATGGCGCTGTTGGGCCGCACGAACAAGGGCAGGCTCTGATAGCCGTACTGTGCGCTGCGCCAACCGCCACCCTCCACCACCTCGTTGGTCAGCAAATGCGTCCAGCGCCCGGCCGGCAAGTAATAGTCTACCAAGCCGTCATTGCTAAGGACGGGGGCCACCAGCAGCGATTCGCCCAGCATGTATTGGCGATCCAGGGTATCGCTAGCCGGGTCGTTGGGGAACTCCAGCAGCATAGGCCGCATGACGGGTGTGCCAGCCACATGCGCCTGGCGCGCGGCGCTATAGAGATAGGGCATCAGCCGGCACTTGAGTTGGGAGAAGAAACGCAACACGTCGACCGACTCTTCATCAAACAGCCACGGCACACGATACGACTGGGCGCCGTGCAGGCGGCTGTGCGAAGACAGCAGGCCAAAGGCGCACCAGCGCTTGTACACGGCCGGCGGGGCAGTCAACTCAAAGCCGCCCATATCATGGCTCCAGAAACCAAAGCCGGAGAGCGAGAGCGATAACCCGCCGCGCAGGCTTTCGGCCATGGACTCGAAGGTGGCGGTGCTGTCGCCGCCCCAGTGCACGGGGAACTGCTGCCCGCCCGTCGTAGCGGAACGGGCAAACAGCGTGGCCTGCCCTTTGCCCAGCTTCTCCTCCAACACCCCAAAGACGGTCTTGTTGTAGAGGTAGGTATAGTAGTTGTGCATCTTGACCGGGTCGGCACCATCGAAGTAGACGACCTCGGTGGGGATACGCTCGCCAAAGTCCGTCTTGAAGCAGTCTACGCCCATGTCCACCAGCGCGCGCAGCTTGTCGCCGAACCAGCGACAGGCCTCCGGGTTGGTGAAGTCCACCAGGCCCATGCCGGACTGCCAGCGGTCCCACTGCCAGACGTCGCCGTCGGGCCGTTTGACCAGGTAGCCGCCCGCCATGCCTTGGTCAAACATGGGCGAGCGCTGGGCGACGTAGGGATTGATCCAGACGCAGATTTTCAGCCCGCGTGACTTGAGGCGGGCGAGCATCGCCTGCGGATCGGGGAAGACGCGTTCGTCCCACTGGAAATTTACCCACTCAAACTCCTTCATCCAGAAGCAGTCGAAGTGGAAGACATGGAGGGGGATATTGCGATCCGCCATGCCCTGGATAAAGCTCGTGACAGTCTCTTCGTCGTACGACGTGGTAAACGAGGTACTCAGCCACAGTCCAAACGACCATGGCGGCGGCAGCGCCGGCCGACCTGTCAGGGCGGTGTAGCGGTCGAGCACCTCCTTGGGCGTGGGGCCATAGATCAGGAAGTAGTCGAGCTGCTCGCCCTCCACGCTGAACTGGACGCGTTCCACCTTTTCCGAGGCGATTTCAAACGAAACCAGTTCCGGGTGGTTGACGAAGACGCCATAGCCGCGATTGGTCATATAAAAGGGAATGTTCTTATAGGCCAGCTCGCTGCTGGTGCCGCCGTCATCGTGCCAGAGGTCCACCACCTGGCCGTTCTTGACAAAGGGGGTGAAGCGCTCGCCCAACCCGTAAACGCACTCGCCGACGCCGAGGTTGAGCTGCTCGACGGCAAAGCGGCCCTGGGGGGTATCCATAAAGGCCGCGCCGCGCCACCCGCTGCTCGTGACCACCCGCTCGCCGTCGCGAAATTCGACGCTCCATGGCCCTGTCTTGGCTACACGCGCCGTCAGCTGCCCACTGGTCAGCGTCGCCGCCTCCTCGCCTTCCTCGATTACCAGCGGCCCTGCCTGCGGATACAGCGCAAACTGCGGCTCCCGCACCCCCCGCCCTTTGTGATGGTAGATCTGCACCCGGATGACGTTCGCCAGCGGCGACGAGAAGCGCATGCTGATCGGAAACTGGTTTAGCGTGTCCCCTCTATGCACCAGCTTCTGCGTCGTCGCATGGATGGTCATGCCCTCAGGATCCGTCTGAACCTCATGGACCTCGACCGGAAAGCGCGCCGTGACCTCCGGCCGCATCTCCCAATAGCCAGCAGTAAATTTCATATTGTTGCCTCTCTATTGTCTGCAGGCAGCCCCTAATGAGCCCCCAATGGCCGCCTGATTCTTTGGCCCCTACTCCTTCACCGACCCCGCCGTCAACCCGCTTACGATATAGCGCTGCAAAAGGGCAAACACGACGATGATCGGGAAGGCGACGTGGTCGCCACCGCCATCAGGTTGTTCCACTGCGTGCCGTACTGGCCGATAAACTTGTTTAGCGCCGCGGTCGCCGGCTGCACGGTCTCGTTCGTCGTCAGGGTCATGGCGAAGAAGAACTCGCCCCATCCCATCAGAAAGGCGAACACGGCCACGGTGATCAGCCCCGGCCGCACCAGCGGCAGGATCACGCGCCAAAGGCGTCAAACTGGTTGCAGCCATCGATCTTGGCCGCTGCCTCGAGCTCGCGTGGAGATGGTGAGAAAGAATGGCCGCAGCACGATCACCGCAAAGGGCAGTGTAAATGTCGTATCCGCCAGGATCAGCGCCGGGTACGAGTTAATCAACCCGATACGGCTGAAGACCACAAACAAGCGGGTAGCGATCACGATCGCCGGCAGCAGTTGCGTGATCAACAGCATCAGCAGGATCAGCGCGCCGATGCGCAGCTCCAGACGCGCCAGCGCATAGGCGGCCGGCGCCGCCAGCAGCAGCGTGAACAGCATCGTGCCTGCGCCCACCACGGCGCTGTTGAAGATCGAGCGCAGGGCAAGTGGATTGTCGATCACGGCCTCATAATACGCGCTGAACACGGGCGGCCAAGGGACAATCTGCGGCGGCGAAGCATAAACTGCCGCGTTGGTCTTGAGTGACGTGGCGATCATCCAGTAAACCGGAAACAGGTAGGCAATGACGATGCCGGAGCTCAGCAGTGTCCAGCCGTAGCCAGAACGGCTCAAATCGATGAAATATGTTCATGCTGCGGCCTCCTCCCGCTGGCTCAACCATAAGTATCCGACCGCCACGACGCTCAGAAACAACAGCAGCAGGATTGCTGCCGCCGAGCCATCACCAAACCGGAAGAAGCTAAACGCAAACTTGTATACATAGATCGTCAGCACGGTTGTGGCGTTGACCGGCCCGCCGCCCGTCATGACATAGACGATGTCAAACGCCTTGAAGGTGTAAATAATCCCCAGCAGCAGCACGCTGAGCATGACTGGCCGCATCAACGGCAGCGTGATGTTGCGGAAGCTCTGCCGGCTGTTGGCTCCGTCGATCGCTGGCCGCCTCGTAAAACGACTCGCGGAATGCTCTGCAGGCCTGGCAGCAGCAGGATCATGTTGAAAGGAATGCCCACCCAGATGTTGGCAATAATCGTCGCCGCCAGGGCCGTATTGGCATCATTCAGCCAGAAGCGTGGCGTCTCCAGCAGTCCCATCACTTGCAGGGCATAGTTGATGATGCCCATGCCGCCGTCGAACATCCAGCGAAAAATACTCCCGCTTACGACGCTTGGCAGCATCCAGCCCAGCAGCAGCAGCGCCCTGAGCAGGCCGTTGCCCGGAAAGGACGGTTGAACAGCAGCGCCAGCGCAAAGCCGATCACAAACTGGAAGATACAGCGAACCAACAGTGAAGATCAAAGAGTCGCCGACGGCCTTCTGAAAGGCCGGATCGGTAATCACCCGCAGATAATTGTCCAGCGCCCACAAACGGCGCAGTATTGGAAAGAAAAGTGCTGACGTTGACGTCAAACAGGCTCATGCGCACGTTGTCGATGATCGGATACACCATTGTCACAAGCATGAAGATGCCAGCGCCGGCGCCACGAACCAATACCGCCCCCAGTTGCGGGCACGGCGCCGCGTTTGCCTGCCGCCTTGCACCTGCGCCACCGCCGCACTCTGACTCTGAGCCATTGGACCTCCTTCGCCTGTCCCCCTATCACCACTTCAGCCGCCCGCTGCTCACCGCACTCCTCTGCCCTACACCGGCGTCTCTGCCGCGAGCGTGCCTGGCTCGCACCACGTCAACTCGCGCGACCGCAAACTCGGTGGGGCTAGCCTGCGCTCAGCCTTATTGCGCTTCTACCCTTCAGCCCTTACGGCAGCAGCGGCTTGATTTTCGCCGCCGCGTCCGCTACGGCGGTATCGACCGGGGTCTGGCCGGTGATGGTCGCCTGAATCATTTCCTGGATTGCATTGCCGATATCTCAGGATATTTCGGCCCATACGCGCGCGGCTTGGCCACCTTCAGTTGGTCCATAAATACCTTGATGACCGGGTCGCTGGTCCAAGACTTCGTCTGTCGCCAGCGTAGCCATGCTCGGCAGCTTGCCGGCCTCGACCAAGTATTCCTTAGGTTGTCAGGCTCCTGCCGCCACATCATCAGTTCCCATGCCGCATCAAGGCTCTTGGTGTCCTTGACGATTGCCATGTTCTCGCCACCCAGGATCGACGCGCCCTGCTTCTCTTCCGGCAGCGTGGCGACGTCCCACTTCAGGTCGGGGCTGTCATTCCTGAGCGTCGGGATCTGCCAGGGGCCGTTGACCATCATGGCAGCCTTGCCGTTCTGAAATTGCCCGAGCACATCACCCTGCTTCCAGTTGACAATGCCGGGCGACATGTAGCCATCATTCACCAGGTCAACCCACAGTTGCATGGCCTTGCGCCCGCCGTCGCTGTCCAGCGTCGCCAGGTCCTCGCCCGTCATCCACAGGAAGGGCAGCCATTGGAAGGTGCCCTCTTCGCTCTTGACGGCCGACACGGCCAGCCCAAAGCGGTCACCCTCGGTCAGCGCCTTGGCCGCTGCCTTCAGTTCATCCCAGTTCTTGGGCGGCTGCACGCCAGTCGGGTCGGTAAAGGCCTTGTTGTACCACTGTACGAGGCAGTTGCTGTTGTCCGGCACGCCGTAGTTCTTGTCCTGGAACACGGTCGAAGCCCACGGGCCGGGGAAATAGTCGCCGCTCTTGCCCCACGTGGCGACGCGGTCGGTCAGGTCGGCCAGCACGCCCAGCGCCGCAAACGAAGAGTGATCGGGATTGTCGATGATGACGGTGTCGGGCAGCTGTCCCGCCGCTGCGCCCTGCAACAGCTTCTGCTTCAGATCGGCAAAGGGAATGTAGGTGCGCTCAACCTTGACGGCCGTCTGCAACTCGTTGTATTTGCCCAGCTGCGTGTCGAGCGCCTGGCCATTCGGGGCCGTCCATGTAATCCCACCAAGTCAGGGTGATGGGGACCGCGGCGGCGCCACCCGAATCCGCTGCCGGGGCAGCGCCGCCGGCGGGGGCCGGGGCTGCCGGCGCGCACGCCGCCAGGGCCACTACGCCCGCGCCCATAGCCATGCCGCGCAGGAACGAACGTCGCGAAAGTGAATTCTGCATCATCGTGGTTACTCCTTAATTTGGTGAATACGATTGAACAGCAGTGATATGACAGGTGCGGCACAAGCTTGCTAAAGCTGATGACTAGGCAACCTCTCCTTTGCGCACATCTGAACCGTCAACTGCGCCCGCCATTCTTGCCGCGGCAAGAATGGCGAGCGCAGCCCTGGGAGCCCGCGCCTCCGGTGCCGCGCCGCGAGAAGTCCGGTCGCGCGGTCTGGCGGTGCTCTGCCCTCCGCGCAGCAGCGGGGGAAGCAGGAGTTGGCGCACAGGCGCGCTCGGATCTTCAAGGCGATCGATCAACAGCTCGACGCCAATGCGCCCCATCGCCTCCGTGGGAAAGTCGATGTTGGTGATCGGCGGCGCCATCTTGTCCGCCACGTCGCTGTCCAGGATCGAGATGAGGGACAGGTCGTCGGGGATGCGCAGCCCCAGTTGATACGCCGCCTGCATCACCGCCGACAGGTGCGACAGGTCCGGCACGATCATGGCGCTGAGGCCTGGCTCGTCGGCCAGCACATTGCAAACCAGCTCGGCGGTATCGGCGGCGTGCGGGGCATCGAGCACCGTTCGCCCGGCCACCCCATACTCCGCCAGTGCCGCCACAAACGCATCGGCCATGCGCACGGCAGGGCCGTACCCGCTGTCGAGCACGGACTGGCTGTAGTTGACGAGCGCAACAGAAGTGTGCCCCAGCTCGGCCAGGTGCCCCACTGCCTGGCGGATCCCGGCCAAGAAGTCAAAGTCGACATAGCTGATCCCCGCATTGTCGGCGCAGTGGCCGATCAGGGCGAAGGGGTAGTTGGTGGCGCGCAGCCTGGCGACGCGTTCGTCGTGCAGCTTGACCTCCATCAGGACCAGCCCTTCGACCATGCCCTCCTGAACCATGCGACGCACGTCCAGCTCCTTCTCCGCCGAGGCCCAGAGCAGCAACCCATAGCCGCGCGCGCTCGCCACGCGTGCCGCACTGGCAACGAAATTGGCCTGCATCACCGACAGCGTGCCGTGCACGTCAGAGGGGATGAACAGGCCGATAATGCGCGTGCGTTTGGTGCTCAGGCTGCGCGCCAGGAGATTGGGGTGATAATCGAGTTCCTCCATGGCGGCAAGAATGCGGAGGCGGGTGGCTGCAGACACTGGGCGCGTGCCGTTGAGGGCATACGACACAGTGCTGAGGGCCACGCCGGCGCGCTTGGCCACGTCGAGCATCGTGGGCATCGTAGATTGGAAATCTGACGTGAAAGATTCCGGGAACGATTGACTGTGCCTCGCCCGTGTCGAAGGAGTTTATCGAAACGGTTAGTCGAAGCGCTTCGACAGCATTCTCGCGCTGAGTCGAGCATTTGTCAATACGTTCCCCAAATATTCTAGTAAAATCCCATCAGACCCAGAAGGCGTGCCCGGCTTGCTCCTTAATCACGATCGAGCGCAAGAAGCTGACGGCCTTTTCAAAGCCTTCGCGTCCCGACATCAGCCCATCCTCATGCTCGATCGACAGCGCGCCGTCGTAGCCGACCAGGCGCAGGTCGCTGATCATATTGCTCCACACCTCGGCGCCGTGGCCATAGCCGACGGTACGGAAGATCCAACTGCGCTCGGCAAAATGGTTATAGGGGGTCATATCCAGCACGCCGTTGAGGCCGCCGTTGATGGAGTCGATCTTCGTGTCTTTGGCGTGGAAGTGGTAGATGGCGCGGCCCAGCGTGCGAATGGCCCGCGTCAGGTCCACGCCCTGCCAGAAGAGATGGCTGGGGTCGAAGTTAGCGCCGATCGTTGGTCCAATGGCTTCGCGCAGGCGCAGCAGTGTGCCGGGATTGTAGACGCAGAAGCCCGGGTGCATTTCGATGGCCAGGCGCACGCCGCGCTGTGCGGCAAAGGCGGCGGTCTGCTCCCAATACGGCAGCATTACCTCATCCCACTGGTACTTGAGCGTGACACTAAAGTCATTGGGCCAGGGACAGGTAACCCAGTTGGGCGTCATATCGCCCGGCGCGCCGCCAGGGCAGCCGGAGAAGGTGACAACCGTGTCGACGCCCACTGCCTCCGCCATCAGAATGGCATTGGTAATATACGCGCGGTGGGCCGCGCCGATCTCGGGATTAGGATGCAGAGGATTGGCGTGGGCGCTCAAGGCGCTGATGGTCAGCCCGCGCTGGTCGACGGCGCGCTTGAAGGCGGCAACTGCATCGGCATCGCCCAGCAGCTGGGCAGGCTTGCAGTGGGCGTCGCCGATGTAGCCGCCGCAGCCGATCTCCACCGCCTCGACGCCGACCGCGCGAATGTAATCCAGCGCATCCTCAAACTTCATGGCGCTAAACAGAACCGCAAACACTCCAACTTTCACAGCAAAACTCCTTAGTGGCGGGGCAGATGACTGCAGCCGCGCTGCTATTTGAGACGACGCTATTACGCGCACTGTCCCGTTGAGAATAGATGAAATGGCGAATCGTATTGCCGTGCATCGAAATAGCGACCTGCGTGGGAGGTAGATTGGCCGCGGGGGTGGATGTGACTACCGGGCAGTATAGATAGGGCAAGGTTGTCTGTCAAAGTGTAAGCCTGCGAGGGGGCCAAGGAAACGGGCACCGCGTCCATCTACGTTCGCCGGCACGTGAGCGAAATTGTCGAACGAGGCCTGATCCGGCGCATCACCGATGGAGTAACGTCATGTACGCGCTCGTCGTCCAACCAACGGAGCAGGCGAACGCCGGCGGTGGGGACGGGCACAAGGTCCTGCGGAAAAACTTTGCCAGTAAGTCGATCGTCGCTTCGCAGGACCTTGTGCCCCTACGATCATTGCGCGAAACCCCTGGCGCCGGTGCAGCGCCGCGGCAATTCTTTCGTGAGAGGTCAATACGCCAGTCTTGACGCTGAGTTTCGCATCCAGTATCCTGACAGAAGGTTCTTTTAGCTCAACGGCACGAAGCGTATTTTCGCTTTAGCCTTATCTGTTACGTCACTGCCGATGGGAATCCACCATGATCTTGCTAGTTGTCGTCGTGCAGTCGGAAGACATTACCAAGCTTTCGCAGCGACTGATTGAGGACAAGTTTCGCCTGACACGCATCAATGCGACCGGCGGATTTTTGGCTGCAGGCAGTGCCGTCCTGCTGATCGGCGTGGAGGATGAGCGTGTGCCGGCGATCGCCGCGATCATCGAAGCGACATGCCTGACCCGGACAAGTTATGTCAATGCTGCGCCCTGGCCTGGCATGGCGGGCGCATATGCGATGGGGATGGTGTCGCCCATGGAAGTGCTTGTTGGCGGTGCAGTCGTGTTCGGATTACCGGTACAACGCTTCCTGCGGCTGACTGGCAGCCCCGAGTCGCCTGGTTCGGACCCTTTAGCTGTCGACAAGCCTACAGCCGGGACGGCAGGTATAGCCGTGTCGCCAGCCGCCCCAGAAAGGATGACTGACGTGATTCCAGCCACTGATCCAGCCACTGATCCAACCGTTGAACCAGAAGGCGTGGCGCCCGTTTCTGGTGGGAAGCCTGGCACCAAGTTGGTGGTGGCCATCGTACAAAATGAAGATTCCGATGCGGTTGTGAATGCCCTGATGGGTGCTGGGTATCGGCTGACCCGCATCAACACGGCAGGCGGCTTCCTACGGCGCGGCAACGCTACGCTGCTGATCGGGGTGGAAGCGCACCGCCTGGAAGACGTGTTGGCCTTGATCCAGGGCAACTGCAGGCTGCGCACTGAGCCGGCTCCGATCCATGAAGGTATGCCGACCTACGGTGCTACGGTCTTCGTCTTGGATGCCTCGCATTTCCTGCGTTTCTAGGCGACCGGACCGACAAGCCACGGCAACAGCAGACACCACAGCAGACACCACAGTCGGTCGCATGGCACCACAGCAGGATTCGAGAGCACATCGAAAATCAGGGCGACAGGTAGCTGGAAGGTGTCATCTAGGAGTATTTGGTCATGAAGTGGGCTGGATCTTTCTGGTACAGGGTGCTGCTTGCAGTGGAGCGCTTCGTGCCGGCGGGTCCTTTCCTCCTTGGCATCGCAGGAGTCGCTATCGGCCTGGGCACCGGCGCGGGCGTGTGGGTGTTCAAGTTCATGATCGAGGCGGTCCATGCATTTGCGTTCGACTGGCTCGGCGGGCTGCTCTCCGCCTGGGGCACCTGGACGATCGCCATGATCCCTGTTCTGGGCGGCCTGGTGGTTGGCGGGCTGTGGCAGCGCTTTGTCGGCCACGAACGCTATCATGGTGTAGCGGGCATCATGGAGGCCTCTGCGTTGGCAGGTGCCCGCCTGCACTACTGGCTGACGCCGGTTAAAACGGTGGCAGCGGCGATCTCGATCGGCGTCGGGGCGTCGGTCGGCCCTGAAGACCCCTCAGTCCAGATCGGCGCCAACCTCGGTTCGTTTGCCGGGCAGAGGCTGCGCTTTTCCGACGATTGGGTGCGCACGCTGGTCGCTGCCGGTGTTGCCGCCGCCATTTCTGCAGCCTTCAACGCGCCAATTGCCGGGGTTTTCTTCGCCATCGAGATCGGATTGGGCGAGCTTGGCGGGAGCGAGGTAGGCATCGTCGTGCTGGCATCCGTGATCTCGGCCATACTTACCCAGTCGCTCACCGGCCCCCAACCCGCCTTCCGTGTGACGGCGTATGCGATTCACTCGGTTGCAGAGCTGCCGCTCTATGTCGGCTTGGGCCTGTTGGCCGGGCTGATTGCAGCGCTCTATATCACTGCGCTCTACCTAGCCAAGGACCTCTTCCACAACTGGCACGTCCCAGACTGGCTCAAACCGGCAGCAGCGGGTCTGGCCGTCGGCATTGCCGGCATCTTCTTACCCGAGGTTTTTGGCGTAGGCTACCCCACGATCGACGCCATTTTTGCCGGCGAGCAGATGGGTGTGCCGCTCCTCGTCGTGCTGCTCTTCGCCAAGTTGGCGTTGACGGCCATCAGCATTGGCGGTGGTTTTCCGGGCGGCGTCTTTGCGCCGTCTCTGTTTCTTGGCGCTACATTGGGCGCCGCCTATGGCACGGTTGCCCAGCAGCTCTTTCCAGGCGTGGGGATCGCCCCGCCTGCCTATGCCATGGTCGGCATGGGTGCCGTGCTGGCGGCATCAGTCCATGTGCCGCTGACGGCCATCCTGCTGCTGTTTGAAATGACGCAGGATTACCGCATCATCCTGCCCTTAATGGCGGCCGTCATCGTCGGCCTGATCGTGTCGCGCGCGCTGCGCCGCGATTCGGTCTACACGCTCGGCCTCGCGCGCCAGGGACTCCGGCTCCAGCGCGGCCGTGACGTCGAGGTCCTGGAGAATCTGACCGTCGGCGAGGTAATGGAGACAAACATGCCCGTGCTTCTCGAGTCCGATTCGTTGCTCACCGCTGCCGATCGCTTTATGCAGACGCGCCATCATGGCCTGGCCGTGGAGAATGACACGGGTGAACTGATCGGGATCCTGACTGTCCAGGACCTGGAGCGCATCCAGGCGAACGACGCTGCTATAACCGGACATACGGTGGGCGACGTCTGCACCCGTGAGTTGCTGGTGGCGTATCCCGACGAGAGCCTCGGCGCCGGGCTGCGCCGGATGAGTGCGCGCGACATTGGCCGCCTTCCGGTTGTGGCGCGCGAGCGCCCGGCCCACCTGGTGGGTGTTTTGCGGCGCACCGACCTCGTGCGCGCCTACGATATTGCGTTGACACGCCGCACCGAGGTCCGCCACCGCTCCCACCAGGCACGCTTGGGTGCATCGACCGGCAGGGGCCTGAGCGTCCAGGAGATCGTAATCGAGCCTGGCGCGCTGTGTGACAATCAACCCATCTCCGCCGTACACTGGCCGCACAGCTCGGTGATCGCGAGCATCCGCCGTGGGCAGCAAGTGATCATCCCGCATGGCGGCACAGTCCTGCATGCCGGAGACGTACTCGTCGTGGTCACTACTGACCCAATCACCTCCGAGCTTGGTGCGCTTTGTGATCAACATCCAGAGGCAACGTTCAAGCCTTAACGCCGCTGTCGTCAAGTAGAAAGGCAAATCCTCGCCGTGGATGTGTTTTGGCTGGTGCTGCAATTTTCTGCCGGGTTCGTTCTGCTCGTAGGGGGCGCGGAGTCCCTGGTGCGCGGCGCATCGCGGCTGGCCGTGCGCTATCACCTGCCGCCTGTGCTGATCGGCCTGACCATCGTGGCCTTTGGCACCAGCTTACCGGAACTGGTCGTCAGCCTCACCGCCGCGCTGGATGGCGATGCCAGCGCCATCGCCATCGGCAATATCGTCGGCAGCAATATCGCCAACCTGGGCTTGATCCTTGGCCTGGCCGGCATCATCAGAGTACTGCCGGTGGACGGCAGTTTTGTGCGCCGCGAGCTGCCAATGCTGCTGGCTGTCTCACTGCTGTTCACGCTAATGGCGTGGCTCAACATGGACATAGGCCGGCCGGAAGGGGCGCTGCTGGTTGGGGGTTTTATCGGGCAGACGGTGATCAGCTGGCGTGCGGCCGCGCGCGATCCTGCCTACGCCAAGGAAGTGCGGATGACGGTCGACACCGTCGAGTCCATCGACCCCGACACGGCAAAGCCAAGCCGCACGGTCTGGCTGGACATCCTAGGAATCATCGTCGGGCTGGGCTGTCTCATACTCGGAGCGCAATGGCTGGTGGCTGCCGCGTCGGAACTGGCGCGCGCCTTGGGTATTTCCGAAGTCGTGATCGGGCTGACGCTGGTGGCTCTCGGCACCTCGCTGCCCGAGGTAGCTACTTCCATCGTGGCCGTGCTGCGCGGCAACGCTGAGATCGCCATCGGCAACGTGGTGGGCAGCAACCTGTTCAATCTGCTGGCGATCGCCGGCATCACGGCCTTGGTCAGCCCGCTGTCGGTGCCCCCAGGGATGGAGATCGACTTTGGTGTGATGCTCTTGTTGACAGCGCTGGTATGGCTTTTTGCCTGGCGGCCGAGGGGCCGTATTACCCGCTGGGAAGCGGCGATCCTGCTCGCCCTTTACGCCATCTATATTGGCCAAATGGCGCTGCGCACATAAGGCGTACCAGGACGGGTGGCTCATCGGTACCATGGGCGTAAGCCGGAGCTTATAGGTCCGAAAAGGTATCCACTATTTGTTTGCATGTGGGGTCGCGGCCATCTAATTTTGTGCCATACTATGCCTCGGAGATGAAGTGTTGCCAAAGGGGAGGAGACAGCGATGATGAGCGAAAAAACGAGCAGGGGCAGCCCGCCCCTGGCGGAAAGTGATGAGGCAAACCGTCAACAGCTGCAGCTGGCGCGCGAGCGGGGCAGCGCCTTTGGCCAGGCCCTCGAGCACATGACGCAGCAGGAAGCGCGCGGCGCCGAGATCCGTGCCGGGGACTGCCTGGTCGCTTACGCCGTCGAACACGCGGAAGGCATGTATGCGCTGCAAGACGGCGAGCTGGTCTGGCACGACCCTACCGATGAGAACGTGCACGTCGAAGTCGTCGTGCGCGATGGGGCGGCGCTTGCGGAGCTGCATTAGCACCTGGTTGTGGACAACGCGGTGCAGCCATGTGCCCAGGCTCGAACGCCACTCGAAGCTCAAACGCTAACATTTCCCTATGGTGTCTTCACAGGTTCTTCAAAGTTCCACGCGAGACTTGGGTCAGCACAACAATATTCATGTCAAGCGAAAGGGATAGAACCATGAAATCGTATAAGCTTGTTCTGGCGGCCGGTTTGGCCGCAAGCCTTCTAATCGTGAGCAGTGGCGTGATGCTGGCCCAAGGTCGCCAGAGCAGCGGCAGCGGCGACTGCACGGGCACGGGAACTTGCCAGATGCAGGGCCAGGGCCAGGGCAACGGCAACAGGCAGCAAGGACCGGGCGGTCAACAGGGGAATGGCAATCAGCAAGGTCAGGGCAACCGCCAGGGCAACGGCACGGGCAGGCACAACCAGCAGGGCCAGGGCAATCGCCAAGGGCAGGGCGGCAACGGCCAAGGCCGCAACCAGGGGCAGCAGGGTACGCCCGGCCGTGGACCCGGCGCCCACGCCGCCAACTGGGAGACGATGCTGCCGCCCAAGACCCAAGGCCAGGTGCCCGCTGCCGTCGTCTCCGCCATGCAGGCTGGTCTTGCCGACGAGCTGAACGCCTACGCCATCTACGGCTCGGTTATCGACCAGTTCGGCAGCGTGCGCCCGTTCACCAACATTCAGAAGGCCGAAGCACAGCACATCGCCGCCTGGGAGTTCCTCTTTGACCGCTACGGCATTCCGATGCCCGCGGCAGACAAGGTCGCGACGCCCAAATTCGCCAGCCTTACCGAGGCCTGCCAGGCTGCCGTCGACGCCGAAATCGCCAATCGCGACCTGTACGACAAGCTGCTCGCCGCAGTCGGCGACTATCCCGACATGTCGCAGGTCGCAACGCAGCTGCGCACGGTAACCAACGAGAAGCATCTGCCGGCGTTTGAGCGCTGCGCCAACTAACTGCCACGCAGTTCCAACTCGTTCACCCACCTTCATACAGGATGCGGGCTGAACGGTGTATCATGTGACAAGTCTGCGCAGAGGCGTGCGGACTTGTCACGTTCAAGCATCATCCATCTATCACTACGAACCGATCACCATGCCACGCAAAATCCTGCTTGCGGACGACGAACAAGCTATCCTCGACACCCTGGGCGCCTATCTGCGCCAGGACGGCTTTGAGGTGCTTGCCTTTCGCAACGGCCGCGACGCGCTTGCCGCCTTTCGCCACGACCAACCGGACCTGGTGATCCTCGACATCATGATGCCGGAGATGGATGGCTGGGCCGTCGCCCGCCAGATCCGCAAGCAGAGCGACGTCCCCTTGCTGTTCCTCACCGCCCGCGTGGACGAGGCAGACCAGTTGGTCGGCCTCGAGCTCGGCGCCGACGAGTACGTGACCAAGCCCTTCAGCCCGCGCGTGGTAGCCGCGCGTGTGCGCGCCCTCTTGCGCCGCACCTACGGCGAACTCTCCACGGAGACCACAACCTGGCGCATGGGCGAGATCGAACTCAACGCCGAGACACATCTCGCCAGCGTGCGCGGCCAGCGCATTGACCTCACGCCCAGCGAGTTCACAATCCTGCAGTCCCTGGTATCCCGCCCCGGCCGCGTCTTTACGCGCATGGAGCTGCTCGACCAGATCTCAGGCGAGGCCTACGCCGCCTACGAGCGCACGGTGGACGTGCACGTCAAGAACCTGCGCGCGAAGATTGAGATGGACGCCCGCGCCCCGCAATACATCGAGACGGTGTACGGCATCGGCTACCGGATGCGGCCCGAGCATGAATAAGCTTTGGGTGCGGCTGACCGCGGCTATTTTGCTGGTGACCTGGATCGTGCTGGCAATCGTCGCTTTCGTGGTCTACCAGTCGGTGGACGCCAGCTTCCGCCAGTATGTCGGCGCCCGCAACTCCGTTCTCTTCGACCCCACACTCATCGCCGATCTGCAAGCCTACTACACCGCCAACGGCACGTGGGCAGGTGTGGAAGACCTGCTGCCGGTCATGGGACGCGGCTTGGGCGAGCGCCGCGGCCGCGGCGGCATGCAGTCGTTTGTGGCTGCGCCAGATGGCCTCATTGTGGCGGCCACAGATGCAAGCTGGCTGGGCAGCAGTGTGGATGGCATTGGCCCGGTCGAGACAGTTCCTTTGACGGTAAGTGGGACCGCGGTCGGGCTGCTGGGTCAGCAGGCACCTGGAGCACAGGCACTGGGACGTGCCGAGCAGGCATTTACGGAGCAGGTCAGCCGGGCGCTGCTCGTCATTGCGCTGGTCGCCAGCTTGGTGGCGCTCGCCCTTGGCTTGTTGCTGGCGTACTGGCTGGCGCGCCCTATACAGCGGCTGGCTGAGCGTATACGCCACTTGACGAGCGCACAATTAGGCGAACCTGTACCGGTCGAAGGGCCAAGCGAGGTGCGCCAACTGGCGACCTCGTTCAACAATATGTCGCAGCGGCTGGGGGATGGCGAACGTCTGCGCCGGCAGATGACGAGCGACATCGCCCACGAGTTGCGTACGCCCGTAAGCGTGCTGCGCGGTCACCTCGAGGCCATGATGGATGGTGTCTACCCACTCGACGCCGAACGCCTGGCCGTGGCCTACGATCAGACAATCCACCTCGCACGCCTGGTCGAGGACCTGCGCCTGCTGACACAAGCCGAAACCGGCCGCCTGCCGCTGCAGCTGTCCGCCGTCGCACCCGCCGCGCTGGTCGCCGAGGCCGTCGCCCGCTTTACCCCCCTGGCGCAGGACGCGGGCATCGTCCTGGACAGCCAGGCAGAACCGGGGCTGCCTGCAGTGCAGGTGGACGCCGGGCGCATGCAGCAGGTCTTTGACAACCTGCTCACCAACGCGCTGCGCCACACGCAGCCGGAAGGCACGATCCGTGTCTCGGCAGCGCATGCCCAGGGCAGCACCGGCGTACGCTTTGCTGTCAGCAACACCGGCGACCTGCCACCTGAACACATCGAGCATCTCTTCGACCGTTTCTGGCGCGGCGACGACGCCCGCCAGTCCGACGCCGGCGGCAGCGGCCTGGGCCTCGCCATCACCCGCCGGCTCGTGCTCCTTCACCACGGCACAATCGCCGTCCATTCCGCCAACAACACGACTACCTTCACTATCGAGCTTCCTTGTAACCTTTTCCCTCAGCCTGCATCCAACTACGATAGATAATCTTTCTATCATTTTGAGGAGAAGGCGAACAATGACCCAACAACATTACGGCTTCGGCTGCACCCTGCCCGACGCTATGGACGAAGCTGTGCGCAAAACCACCGAGGCCCTTAAATCCGAAGGCTTTGGCGTCCTGACCACTATCGACGTCCAGGCGACGATGAAAGCCAAGCTAGGCATCGACCAACCGCCCTACACCATCTTAGGCGCCTGCAACCCATCCCTCGCCCACCGCGCCCTTGAAGTCGAACCCGAATTGGGCCTGCTGCTGCCGTGCAACGTTATCGTCTATGCCCAGCCGGATGGTACGAGCCGCGTCAGCATTGTCGACCCCAAGCAGATGCTGGGCATGGTCCAGAACGAAGCGTTGACCGCCGTGGCGGACGAAGCCGACGCCCGCCTGCGGCGTGTCGTGGAAAAATTGCAGAGCTAATGTTCATCTTGCCATGGGGATCTGCCGCTGAGTCTGGACGTGCACGCGATGCAACAGGAATTCATACCTAAGGTCAGATTGCAGCACAAACAGGGGCCAACCGGTGGTGGTTGGGGAAAGCCATGAAAAAGTCGACTTATTTGCTTGGACTGGTGCTCTGGTTGGGCGGTACGCTGTTGGCGGGTAGGGCCGAAGCTCAACAGTCCGTGGTGCGCGCGGTGCTGTTCTACTCGCCTACCTGCCCGCACTGCCATGTCGTGCTGACCGAAGTGCTACCACCGCTGCTTGAGCAATACGGTGCACGGTTGGAAATCGTCGGTATCGACATCACCAAGCCCGCCGGCCAAGCGCTCTTTCAAGTGGCAATCGACCACTTTGACATCACGAACGAGCGGCAAGGCGTGCCGATGCTGATCGTTGCCACTACCGTGATGGTCGGCTCGTCGGAGATTCCAGCGCAATTTCCATTTGTGATTGAACAATCCCTGGCCAAAGGTGGTGATGACTGGCCCACGATTCCTGGTCTCACCGCAGTGTTGGCGACAAATGAAGCGACACAACGCACCACTGCAGCACAACCAGCTGCGGAACCATCGTCAGCTCAAGCTGCCGCCGCGAGCCCGATACCACAATCAGAAGCGGCAACGACGGCGCTGGCCAGCGATGCCGCCGGCCAGCCAAAGGCTGACCTGACCGCCCCAAGTACAGCGCCTTTAGCAGATGAGCCTGTCGCAGAAACCCTAGCAACCAAGTTAAGCCGCGATCCCGCTGGAAACGCAATTGCCATACTCTTACTGGTCGGCATGTTTGCTGTTCTTGTATTTACGCTTATGCGCATCGGGCGAACTTGGTCGAGGCAAGCGGCAGCTTTTGTGCCCGGGTTAAGGGACGGATGGCGCGTGGGGGCGATAGCGGGGCTGAGTCTTATCGGCCTCGGCGTTTCGATCTACATGGCATTCGTCGAAACCACACGCTATGCGGCGATCTGCGGGCCCGTCGGCGACTGCAACACGGTGCAGCAAAGCGAATACGCCATGCTGTTTGGTTGGCTTCCGATAGGGCTAATTGGTATATTCGGTTATGCGGCGATACTCATTGCGTGGGCTGCAATGAGGTGGGGAAATGTTCAGCTGCGCCAGACTGCAGGAATTGCACTAGTGATAATGGCGTTATTCGGCGCCATGTTTTCAATTTACCTCACTTTCCTGGAGCCATTCGTCATCGGGGCAACTTGTATCTGGTGCTTGACATCGGCGTTGTGCATGACCCTGATCCTGGCTGTGTTGGCAGGATCCATGCCAGGCCACGCGCCTTCTGCCCAACAAATGGCATGAGGCAACTGCTGCCGGATACGTTCCAGTTGAATCCGGTAGACGGCGCAGCAATTGAATATTCCCAATAACCCTACTACAAGCGTATCCAATGCATGTGTTCCTGCTGATGGATCGTAGTACCAAATGTCACGCCGGTACGTTCCAGCGTGCGCGTAATGATGAACACTATGCCAGTACGGTAATTGGATTTGGATACCGGCATAATTGCCCAGAGAAGATGAGCAGACCATGAGAGCAACCAAGAAAGCAGCGCTGCTGCTTGGCACGCAGGTGAGAACGGGGGTAGAGTGACGGCCTGAAAAGGAGACTTCAGCATGAACCCGGTAATCCTACAATATGGGCCTTTCAGCCTGCACTGGTACGGTGTCTTTATTGTCGGCGGCGCGGTGTTGGCGGGCTGGCTGTCTGCGCGCAACGCCGAGCGCGCAGGCGAAGACCCCAACCACATTTGGAATCTATTGGCGTGGATGCTGGTGGTGGGCATTATCGGCGCCCGCCTCTACCACGTTCTCAGCTCACCGGCCGACGGCGGGGGCTTGACATATTACCTGCAGCATCCCCTCGACGCCATCAACTTCTGGTCGGGCGGATTCCGCGGCCTGGGCATCTATGGTGGCGTCGCCGGTGGGCTGCTGGCGCTGTGGCTGTACACCTGGCACTACAAGCTCAATGTCGCCAAATACATCGATTTCATTGCCATCAACGTGCTCTTGGCGCAAGCTATCGGGCGTATGGGCAACTTTGTCAACCAGGAACTCTACGGACCGGCGACAACTGTACCCTGGGCATTTCACATCAACTCCCATTTCCCCTGTGCCGTGCCCGAAAACCTGCCGGCCGGTGTGCAGGCTTGCGGGACGACAGCGCCTTTGACGCAGCAGACCATCGCCTGGTACGCGGCCAATGGGTTTCATCCTACCTTCTTCTACGAGGCGATCTGGAATTTAGCGGCGTTACCCGGATGAGAACAGCGCCTATTTAGCGCGTTAGATTTTGGCTCGCAAGACGCAACAGCTGCCGGCGCGACGGCGACATGATAATAATTCGCAAGTTGATGGTTCCCGTGATTGCAGCCTTGGCGCTCGTGATGGTATTGGGTACAGTTGCCCTGGCGGCCAATGGGGCTGAGGAGGCATGCAGGGCAAGAGTGCAATGCTCTATGCCGCAGGATCGGGTCTGGCGCTGGCCGTAACCGGGAGATCGGACCGCTGCCGCCCTGCCCCGGAAGCCTTTTGGCCGAATTCCGCCAGCACACTTTCCAGCACAGGCACGAGCTGGTTGACGCGGCGGGCGCGGATCACCCAATCCCACAGCGGCTCCAACTTTTTCCAGCCGCCGGCATAGGCGACATGGCGCAGTTGGCCGAACAGCGTTGGCTTTGTGCTTGCGCCCTGAAAAATCGATCCCCAGCGGTAGAATTCGTGATAGGCATGCCAGTACCCGCGCTCTAATGCCGCAGGCGTGATCAGCTGCGGGCGGTAGACGACGTGGCGCGTGTCATAGAGATCCCAATCCGAAGTGCTCAGACGGCCGGCGGCGTGCATGCGCGCATAGAGCGCGGTGCCGGGATACGGGGTCAGGATGTGAAAGGTGGCGGTCTCGATCCCCTGCTCGATGGCCCAGGCGACGGTGCGGTCAAAGACGCTGTCGTCGTCGTGATCCATGCCAAAGACAAAACTGCCGTTGACCATCACCCCCAGGTCGTGCAGCCTGCGCACCGCCTGGCTATAATCGCGGTGGAGGTTCTGATGTTTGCGCTGCTCCAGCAAGCTCTGGGGATTGAGGGTTTCAAAGCCGACAAAGAGGCTGCGCAAGCCTGCCTGCACCGCCTTCTCCAACAACCCAGGCTTGAGCACGGATGGGACAGTACCGGCCGCCTGCCACAGCCGCCCCATGCCGGCCATGCCGTCAAAGAGCGCGCGGGCAAAGCGGGCGTCGCCAAACAGATGGTCGTCGAGAAAGTAGAGATGGCGGCCGGGCAAGCGGCTGATTTCGGCCAGCGCCGCGTCCACGGTCTGGGTGTAGTAGCTTTTGCCACCCTGAAAGAAGGCTTCTTTATAGCAAAAGTCGCAGACATGGGGACAGCCGCGCGAGACTACCAGGGAGTTTGGCACCAGATAGCGCCGGCGCTTGATGAGATCACGCCGGATGGGCGGCAATCCCACCAGTGTCCGCACCGTCGAGGTGTAAATCTTACCTGACGCCCCGGCGCGGTAGTCGGCGAGGAACTCCGGCCAGGTCGCTTCGCCCGGGCCGATAAAAATGGTGTCGGCATGGGCCGCGGCTTCGTCGGGCAGCGAAGTGACATGCAGCCCGCCCAGCGCCACATGGGCACCGTGGGCGCGATAATGGTCGGCCAGTTGATAGGCACGCCGGGCTGACGTAATATAGACCTGGATGACGACCAAGTCGGGTTCATCGCCGAGGTCGAGTTCTTCGACATGCTCATCCTGAATCACGACCTCATCGTCCGGGTCAAGATAGGCGGCAAGCGTCGCCAGCCCTAAAGGCGGAAAGAGCGAATACTTGATGGGGCGGAAAAAGGGGCTTTTGGCCTCGGTCAGCGCCGGGAGGATCATCTTTACCTTCATTGCGTCTACTCCTCTCTGCTCGATTGGTGTCGCTATGGGTACTGTGTGGCAACAGTAGCGGAAGCGCACTGGCCGCGCCACCGTTTAAGTGCACGGCCAGACGCACTTGGGTGCTTGACCGCCAGGTGGCGTTGGCCGCAAGGTGGAGGTATGCTCAAAATCTTATTGGTCGAGGACAATTTGCGCTTACAAGCAGGGCTAAAGACAGGGCTGGAGGCGACGGGTGCGCTGCAGGTCGTGGGGGCCGTCGCGCGCGGCGAGGATGCTCTGGAGTTTTGTCTTGCCTCGGGCGCGCCCGAGGCGATCCTGATGGATGTGGCCTTGGCCGGCGAGATCGATGGCATTACCGCAGCCATCGCCATCCGCCGCGAGTACCCGCGCCAGCCCGTCGTCTTTTACTCGATCCAGGATGACGATGCCTACTACCGCACCTTTCGCGGCGCGGGCATCCTCACTCACTACGCCTATGTGCGCAAATCCAACTATTTGCTGCCGGAGATGATCGTGCCGCTTCTGCGCGACGCGGTGGCGGGGCGCAGCTTTGTCGACCCCAGTGTCGAGGCGCGCATGCAGGAAGTGCGCCACCGTGACGAACAAGACCCGATGAGCCTGTTGGAGCCAAACGAGCAGGCCGTAGCGCGGATGCTGGCAGCGGGATTGACCAACCAGCAAATTGCGGCGCGGCTCGGTTTTCGCGACAAGCGTACGATCAGCCGCACCAACGGCGAAATCTATGCGGCGTGGGGGTTGGCAGACAGCGCCGCCGACGAGAAGACGGCGCGCACGCGTGCCGCCATCATCGTGCACAGCCGGCGGCTGATCCGCTGGGACGACGATGGCGCAGCCTACACGCTCAACGCGCGCGGCGAGTGGGAACCCTACACAACATGACCGGACGCTTTTGGCTGGACTGGGCCATCATCGCCGTTTCGCTCTTCAACACGATCCTGCTGCTGTGGTTGGGATTGACCGTTCTTCTCAACGCCAACCGCCGCGATTGGGGCGTTTGGCTGCTGGGCGGTGGGCTGCTGCTGGGCGCAATCTTTTTCATCAGCCACAGCGCTATCCTGGGGCAAGAGCTGGCGTTGAATCTGGATGGTCTCGACTTCTGGTGGCGGGCAGGCTGGTTCCCGGTGACAGTTGCGCCCTTTACCTGGTATGTCGCCGTGCTGTGGTTTAGCGGCTATTGGGCCGCTCCGCACAGCGACCTCAAACGCCGGCACCGCGCCTGCCTGTGGCTCATGGTCTTCTGGCTGGCGGGGTTGGTCACACTGCTAATCGCCGCTAATCCCATCCCGGCCTACGACCAACTGGTACAGCTGAATCTGAGCGGGACGCTGGCGGTGCGCAATACACCCCTCTTGTTTCTGCTCTTCCCGCTGTGGATGGTCGCTTGCATCCTCTTGTCGCTTGACGTACTGCGCAAGCCCTCAGCGGTAGAAAATGCCAACACCAAAATAGCGCGCCAGCGCGCGCTGCCCTGGCTTTTGGCGACCGCAGGCACGCTGCTGGCAGTCACGCTGGTCGTCGCCTTCTTCATCGGCAGCGTGGTTGCGCTGGGCGCCAGGGGTGAATTGAGCACCGTGCGCCTGGAAACGGTCGCCGCCTATGACCTGGCACTGTCACTCTTGATTTCGCTGGCGCTGCTCTTACTGGGGCAAGCTGTCGTCGCCTACGAAATCTTTACGGGCAGGGTGCTGCCGCGCCGCAGTTTTGTCCGCCATTGGCGCTACGCCATCCTGCTGGCGGGCGGCTACGCGGCGGTCGTCGGCTGGAGCATCGCGGCCCATCTGCGCCCGATCTACGGCCTGCTGCTGGCGACCCTGCTGTTGACACTCTTTTATGCCTTGTACGCCTGGCGATCGTTTTGGGAGCGCGAACAGTTCGTGGCGCGGCTGCGGCCTTTTGTGCAAGGCCAAGGTCTCACGCCCAACCCGCGGCACGCAAGCACTTTGGACAGCAGCTCGTCGGGCGGCAGCTTGTTCGCGGCCCTTTGTCGCGATGTGCTGGGAACTGCGCACGCGCAGCTCATCCCACTCGGCAGCGTCGCCCCGCTTGTCACCACGTCGCTGCGCTATCCACCAGACGGCAATGACGCCGGCGCGCCGGTCCTGCGCCCACCGCGCGAGCTCAATGCAGGGATGACGGCGCTGGATGGGGCGGTGTTTGCGCCCTACTGCTGGGCGATTTCGCTGTGGGACGCTCGCGAGCGCATCGGCGCGCTGTTGATTGGCGAAAAGCAGGACGGCGGCTTGTACAGCCAGGAGGAGATGGAAACCGCCCAGGCTGCGGGCGAGCGCATTGTCCATTTGCTGGCAGGCGAGCAGATGATGCTGCGGCTGATGGAACTCCAGCGCAAGCGCACGGCAGAGCAGCGGGTGATGGACCAACGCACGCGCCGTGCGCTGCACGACGAGATCCTGCCGGCGCTGCACCTGGCGGTCTTGCAGCTGAGTGGCGCTGACCGCCAGCAGCCCGCCGTGCACGCGACGCTGCGTACGCTGGCTGCAGCGCACCAGCAGATCGCCGAGCTGCTGACCAGCACACAGCCGGCGCCTGCCCGAGCCCCTGACCCATGCGAGCTAGTGGGGGCCTTGCACGCTCTGGTCGAGGGTGAGTTCGCCCACAGTTTCGAGCAGATCGTGTGGCAGGATGGAAGCGACGAAGAATGTACAGAGCAGGCGGGGGCGGCCGCGGCAGTTTATGTCGATGCGGTCGTGGGCGAGGTGGTCTTGGGCGCCGCGCGTGAAAGCATGCGCAATGCCGCGGCGCATGGCCGCGGCGGCATGGCGGAGCGTCCCTTGTGTCTCCAGATCAATCTTTGTGCGGAGCGGGGAGAAGTTGATGAGCTGGCGCTGACCATCGCCGACAATGGCGTGGGGTTTGGCGCCGGCAATACCAGGGCCGCGGCTACTCCGAACGGCAACGGTCTGGCGCTGCACAGCACCCTCCTGGCGATGGTGGGCGGCTACCTCACCGTCAAATCGCCGGCGGAGGGCGGGACGCTGGTGAGGATCGCGGTACCAAAGGGCTAGAGCCTGTGCTTGGGTCAGAGGAGAGCGCGGGCGTGTACGAGGTCACACTGCCCATTCGCCGGCCTTTGATCTCGCAACGCGCCCGCAATCGCCTGTGCTAACTGTTGGCTGCAGGGCGGCTTGTCCAGATGCGCGTGGGGTCCGCCAGCACAAAGTACTCGCCCGGCGGGCAGTCTAACTCAATCTCAATGCTCTCGGGCAGCGCCTGCTTGAGCAGCTTCACCTGCTCCTTGAGCAGCGGCAGCAGATCCAAAACCTGGCGCTCAAACACCGACTGCCGGCTGAAGTCGAGGATCTGGCCGATCATGCGCGTGGCCCGCTGCGCCTGCGCCATGATCGTGTGCGTGCGCGCCCGCTCCTTCACCGTCAGCCCCGGCGCCTCGCTCGTCAACTCCGCATAGATCGAGATCACCGACAGCAGATTATTGAAGTCATGGGCGATGCCCGCCGCCAGCTGCCCCACTGCCGCCAGCCGCTCCTGCCGCTGCAGCTGTTCGCGTACCGACCGCTCGGTCGTGACGTCGCGCACCACCAACACCCAGCCGGCCGGCGCCGGGCCTGCCTCAAGTGGGCGCACAATGACCTCGTGAATCTTCTGTTCTGCCTGCAATGTGTGCCACTGCCCCTCTGGCGGCGAGGTATGCAGGGCGTCCAGTGCCACTCCCCCCAGCTGAAGCAGGCGCTGCTCCGCGTCATAGATCGCCAGTTGCGCCAGAAGCGCCTCAGCCTTCGGGTTCGCGAGCAGCACGTGGTCTTCTTCGTCCAGCAGGAGCACGCCCTCCGGTACGCTGCGCATCACCTGCGTCAACTGCTCCGCCTTATCCTGCAGCTGGAGCAGCAGCTGTTCGCGCTCCGCCTCGCGCAGCTTACGCTCGGTAATGTCCTGCACTACGCCCGAGAGCTGCACGATGTTGCCTTGCGCGTCAAGCGTGCGGTCGCTGGGAATCGCCCGCACATAGTGCACACTGCCATCCGCCCACACCACGCGATATTCTGTCTCGGCCGCCCGCCGCTTGGCGATCACCGCCGCATTCAGCGCCCGCACGCGCGGCGTCATGTGTGCGTCCCATCGGACCGATCGAAGGCTATCTCCTGCCGTATCTGAACGCCTTCGTCCAGTACACGCCGCTTCAGCTCGACAAGCGCATCAATTCCCGATCCGGAGTCTATTTCATCGTCGCGCTTGCCGACCACGGCGAGGGAATCAAAATCCGGAGATGGGTTGAAAACCCATTCATAGCGCAGAGAAGCGTCGACGCGTGCAAATATGGCAGGCGAATTTTGGAGCACCTGGCGGTAGTGCTCAGCATTTTCATGTTTCGATGTGCTTGGATCTACTGCTAGCTGATGATCGGGCATGCTCATTGTCCTAGCGGTCCAACAGACCTGCTTCGTGGTGTGCATCGACGTATGCGCGCAAAATACAGCCCGCGTGGCGGCAACGACAGCAGGGGCTTGCCGCTTCGTTCTGCGGGCGCATTATTCAATTCTGGGAGGGCGCTGCCGGCGAAAACCACGCGTAGATGGCGCTTGAGGCAAACAGGAGGGAATATCGTAACCATTGCTCCCTATGCTGCGGCTCATGGGATGACAGTCTGCGCACCGGCACAGCTGCCGAACGCTTGTTTATTCTACCATATGCCTCTCTCGTCAACCTATGGCGAATGTCCTGTCTTTTGCGGCGGCAGCCGCGTCATCGTCACCCTCCCCGCAGCACAGCAAGACGACGATACGCGCTACGTCTCCTTCCCAATGACGCAAGCCACATGATCGGGCCGGCATGCGGCATAATGCAACCGGAATGCGCTGAACACTGCGGCCAGGAGGTGGGTCCTCCTGGAGGTGGGTCCTCGTGCCGCTAGCGACTGTGCACGGCGAAAATCCAGTACAAAATCACGGGCAGCAGTGCGCTGACGGCCGCAAATACTGCCCAGCCGCCGATCTCGCCGACCCTGTCGCGCAGCGCCCAGTGATGCTGCTGGCGCTGCTCGTGCATGTCGACGTGGCCGGGGATCCCGCCGCTCAGAGGCTTGTCCGCCTCCAGGCCGACGACGATGAGGATCACCCAGCCGACAAAGACCAGAAACCAGAGAAAATCCGCCATAATAACGGGTAGTATGGGGCTCATATACGTTCGACCTCCGGCAAATCGGCCGGCAGTTGCTCTTCCGGCAGCTGGGCGGCCCGTGCCGGCGAGTCTTGCGGCGAGCTGGGTTGCGGCATGGTCGGCGTGACGTCATCCAGCTCCTCATGCATCCACTCTTCATGCTCGTAGCTCTCCAATGGGAAGGGCACGACGCTGGTTACGACCCCATCCAAGTCGCTGAGTGCCAGCTGCTCGATCAAATGCGCGTTTTGATGCAGCACTTGGGTCATGGCATTGCCGGTGCGCAGCTCGCCCAGTACGACATGGATGAAGCCGCCAGGGTTGTGCTTGAGCCGGCGCTTGACATATTGGTGCAACGGCCGGGTCACGCTGCGATAGGGGGACTGGAGCACGACGAGTTCGCCAACGCCGACCCGCTCCTGCCACTTGCGCTGAACGTCGGCGACGCGGTCTTCGTTGACGGCAATGTGGACTGCCTTCCAGGGCCCTCCCAGCGAAATGGCAAACTCCACCAGGCGCATCGTTTCGCGATGCACGTCGCCGACCAGCACAATCGTCTCGATCGGGCGTGGCGCCAAGCGCACCGTCTCGCCCTCCGTCGTCAGGACCTTGGCGACATGTTTGTAGTGATGGTGGATGCGGAAGAAGATCCATACCAGTGTTGGAATCAGCAGCACGATCATCCACGCGCCGCCCGTGAACTTGGTCACCAGAAAAATCAGCGCCACGATGGCTGTAATGACAGCGCCAAAACCGTTGAGCGCCAGCTTGGGGGCCCAGGCGCGGTCAAAGTGAATAATGCTGCCTTGCGTGATGATCTCACCTCCCGGCTGCAGCTCGCCGCTGCGCATCATTGAACCGATGCGCCACCAACGCTTGGCCATGCCTGTCTGCGAGACGGTGAAACAGACAAAGACGCCGATGGCATAGAGCGGGATCAGGCGGCTTACGCTGCCTTGAAAAATGATGATCAGCAGGCTGGCAAAGCCAGCGAGGATGATCACGCCCCAGGAGAAGACCAGCCTGCTGCCGCGAAAGGTGAACTGGCGCGGGAGAAAGCCGTCGCCGGCGTGCAGCGCCGCCAATCGGGGGAAATCGGCGAAGCTGGTGTTGGCCGCCATAATCAGGATGATCGTGGCCGACAACAGGGTGAGAAAGCGCATGATGCCGTCACCATAGATCGTGCGCGCCACCTGCGAAATCAAGACTTCTTGCTCAGAGGGATGCGCCTGCACCAGGTAACCCAAGATACCCAGGCCCAAGAACATAATCATCAGCAGCGCGGCATCCCAGACCAGCGTGGCGGCCGCATTGCGCGATTTGGGATGCTTAAAGGCAGTAATCCCATTGGAAATCGCCTCGACGCCGGTCAGGGCGGTCGTTCCGGAGCTGAAGGCGCGCAGCACCAGGAAAGTGAAGGCGAGACCGGTCACCGACAGCGTGGGATGATCCGAGCCGGGCACGTTCTGCACCGTGCCCAGCGTGCCGGTGAAGGCCTGCCACATGCCAACGCCGATCATGATCAGCATCATGCCAACAAACCAATAGGTGGGAACGGCGAAGACGCGGCCGGACTCCTTGACGCCGCGCAGGTTCATCAACGTGATAAACATGATCAGCAGCAGCGAAATTTGCACCTTGAAATTGAAGAGAACGGGAAAGATGCTGGCCATTTGATCGACGCCGGAAGCGATGCTGACCGCCACCGTCAGGATATAGTCGATCAGGAGCGCTGCCCCGGCCGCTTGGGCAGCAGCTTCGCCTAGATTGTCGCGCGAGACGACGTAAGCGCCACCGCCGTTGGGATAGGCGAAAATGGTCTGCCGATACGAAAAGGTCAGGATGATCAGCAGGAGCGCAATGGCCACGGTGATCGGAATAGCCAGCCAGTATGACGTGGTGCCGAGGACAGCCAAGATAAGCAGGATTTCGCCGCCGGCATAGGCGACGGAGGAAAGCGAATCGGAGGCGAACACTGCCAGGCCGACCGTCTTGCTGATCGTCTGGTGGGCGCTATCGCGGGTGCGCAAGGCCCGCCCAAACGTTAGACTGCGAAACTGTGAAAGACTCATAACACGACCTCAACAAAGCAGGCCCTGCACAGCGCAGAACCTTTCGCTGACTGTTGTACACCTCCCCAAACCGGCCGTCAACGCCACCACGGGGTCGATCCCATTGTAAAACAGCCTTTTTCGGCCCTCTTGATACCTTCTTGACGCTGGCGCCGCAAACGCTGATCCGTTATTGACGCGGCTGCTGCCGCCGTGTTGTCTTGACACTTTCTTGATGCGCCAGCCCCAAAGACCTACCCCTTTTTGACGCCAACCCGGCGCATGATAAGGGCATAAATGCAGGGCCCGGCCTGGCGCCTTGCTTGTTGGAAGTGGAGCAAAGAATGAGCGAGCAACCTGTGATCATGGTGCAAGTTGACGACCCGCAGTGGACGTGGCAGGTGCTGCAAAGCGCCTGTACCTTGGCACGCAGTTGCGGCGGGCGTATTGTTCTCGTCAAAATGGTGCACGTCGAGCATGCCTTGTATCTGGGCACGAGCTTTGGCTACCTACAGCTCAACGACCGGGATACGCATATCATGCAGGCGTATGCGGCTGCGGTCGCCAATCACGGCCTGGCATGCGATGTCAAGCTCTATCAATACTGGGACCGCTTTGGGGCGATTAGAGATGCTGCCGACGCAATGGGCGCGTCGGTCGTGTTTGCCAAGGCGCCGCACAGCATGATCCCATTCTGGAGCGATGCCCGCTTTGCGGTCCTGCGCCAACACCTGGCACAGCAGCACCTAGCGCTGTACGACGGACCGGTTGAGCTGGAGCAGTAACATGGACGCCTTGTTTCTAAGCTTGATCCTGGCCCTGTTTGTCCTCGCCTGGGGTTTCGTCTATCTCTGCGATGAATTAGGGAGGGAGTAGGCAATGACCATGCTTTACTGGATGGTGGGCCTGGTGGCCTTTGCTTTGTTGGTTTACCTGGTGGTGTCGCTGTTGAAACCGGAGTGGTTCGGATGAGTGTCAATGGTGTCGCGCAGCTGCTGATCTACCTGGCAGTACTGCTACTGCTTGTGAAGCCGCTGGGCAGCTACATGGCGGCTGTCTATGACGGCAGTTCGCCCGTGGTGCGTTTCTTTGCCCCGATCGAGCGCTGGATCTACCAGCTGTGTGGCGTCCGCGCGGACGACGAAATGGACTGGAAGGGCTACGCCTTTGCGTTTCTGCTCTTTAACGCCTTGGGCGTCCTCGCCCTGTATGCCCTGCAGCGGCTGCAGGCGCTGCCGTTGAGCCCAGAGACAGGCTACGTGGCGACGATTGCGCCCGACGCGGCTTTTAACACGGCGGTGAGCTTTGCCACCAACACGAACTGGCAGGGCTATGCCGGTGAGACGACGATGGCCTATGCCACGCAGATGCTCGGTTTGACGGTGCAAAACTTCGTCTCGGCCGCATCAGGCATGGCAGTGCTGGTAGCGCTCATCCGCGGCCTGGCCCGCCGCTCGGCACAGACGATCGGCAGCTTCTGGGTGGACGTGACGCGCAGCGTGGTCTACATCTTGCTGCCGCTATCGCTTGTGGTGGCGCTGATCCTGGTGTCGCAGGGCGTGGTGCAGACAGTCAACGACTACGCCGTGGCCCACCTGGTGCAGCCCTTGACCGGACCCGATGGTCGCACTGTGACGCAGCAGGTGATCGCCCTCGGCCCGGCAGCGTCGCAAGTGGCGATCAAGCAGCTCGGCACCAATGGCGGCGGCTTCTTTAACGCCAACTCGGCGCATCCGCTGGAGAATCCCACACCGCTCAGCAACTTTGTCGAGATGCTGGCGATCCTGTTAATCCCGGCCGCGCTCTGCTACACCTTTGGCAAGATGGTGGGCAACACGCGCCAGGGGTGGGCGGTGCTGGCGGCGATGACGGTCGTCTTTGTCGTGCTGCTGTCTGGCGTCTACGCGGCCGAAGCTGCCGGCAATCCGGCCTTCAGCCACCTGGGCATCGACCAGGCCGCCAGCCGCGTGCAGCCAGGCGGCAACATGGAGGGCAAGGAAATCCGTTTTGGCATCGCCAACTCCGCCCTGTGGGCGACGGCCACGACGGCTGCCTCAAACGGTTCGGTCAACTCGATGCACGATTCATACACGCCGCTCGGCGGCTTGATTGCCATGTGGCTGATGCTATTGGGCGAGGTGATTTTCGGCGGCGTTGGTTCCGGGCTCTACGGCATGCTGGTCTTCGCCATTATCGCCGTCTTTATCGCCGGGTTGATGGTAGGCCGTACACCCGAGTACCTGGGGAAGAAGATCGGCGCCTACGAGATGAAAATGGCCGCGCTGGTGATCTTGATTCCGCCGGCGCTGGTGCTGGCAGGCACGGCGGTCGCCGTGCTCGCGGAACCGGGGTTGGCTGCCATCTTCAACCGTGAGCCCGCCGCGCACGGCTTTAGCGAGGTGCTCTACGCCTTTTCCTCGGCCGGCAACAACAACGGCAGCGCCTTTGCGGGCCTGGGCGCCAGCACACCCTTCTACAACACCGCCTTGGGTATTGCCATGTTCTTTGCCCGCTACTGGCTGGCCATCCCTACGCTGGCGATTGCCGGCGCCATGGCGGCCAAGAAGCATGCAGCTGCGGGCGCCGGCACGCTGCCCACCGACACGCCGCTGTTTGTCGTGCTGCTGGTCGGCGTCGTCCTGGTCGTCGGCGCCCTCACCTTCCTGCCGGCACTGGCGTTGGGCCCCATCGTCGAGCAGCTCATGCTGGTGCAATAGGCGAAAAGTGAGATAGCCATGTCTTTACCCACAAAGGCCCTAAATACCGAATCCAAGGCGCGCCCCTTGTTTGAGCCTGCCATCATCAGCCGTGCCGCGCTCGACGCCGTGCGCAAGCTGAGCCCACGCCACCAGGTGCGCAACCCCGTGATGTTTATCGTGGCAGTGGGGGCGCTGCTGACCACGGGCCTCTTTGTCCAGGCGCTGCTTGGGCAAGGCGAAGCGCCGGCCGGCTTTATCTTCGCAATTGCCGCCTGGCTTTGGTTCACGGTGCTGTTCGCCAACTTCGCCGAAGCGATGGCGGAGGGGCGTGGCAAGGCGCAGGCTGACACGCTGCGCAAATCACGCCGCGATGTGATGGCCAAGAAGCTTGCAGTTCCTAGCTACGGCGCATCTTTTACTGCCACGCCTTCCGGCTCGCTGCGCAAGAACGATGTAGTGCTGGTCGAAGCGGGTGACACCGTGCCTGGCGATGGCGAGGTAATCGAGGGTGTGGCCTCGGTGGACGAGAGCGCCATCACGGGCGAGAGCGCACCCGTCATCCGCGAGAGCGGGGGGATCGCAGTGCGGTGACCGGCGGCACGCGCGTCTTGTCGGATTGGCTGGTCGTGCGCATCACGGCCAACCCAGGCGAGGCCTTTTTGGATCGCATGATCGCCATGGTAGAAGGGGCCAAGCGCCAGAAGACGCCCAACGAGATTGCCCTCAGTATTTTGTTATCGGCACTGACTATCGTCTTCCTGCTGGCCACCGCCACCCTGTTGCCGTATTCGATCTACGCCGCCAACGCCACGGGCCAGGGCCAGCCGGTTTCGGTGACGGTGCTGATTGCCCTGCTGGTCTGCCTGATACCCACGACGATCGGCGGGCTGCTCTCGGCCATAGGCATTGCCGGCATGGACCGCATGATCCAGGCCAACGTGCTGGCAGTTTCGGGCCGCGCCGTGGAAGCCGCCGGCGACGTGGATGTGCTGCTGCTCGACAAGACAGGCACCATCACGCTGGGCAACCGCCAGGCGACGGCGTTTCTGCCGGCACAAGGCGTGTCATCCGAGCAGCTTGCCGACGCCGCCCAACTCTCATCATTGGCGGACGAAACGCCGGAGGGACGCAGCATCGTCGTACTGGCCAAGGCGACCTATAACCTGCGCGAACGCGATGTGCACGGGCTGGGCGCGCACTTTATTCCCTTCACGGCGCAGACGCGTATGAGTGGCGTCAACCTGGACGGCCGCCAAATCCGCAAGGGAGCAGCCGACGCCGTCAAAACCTATGTCGAGGAGCAAGGTGGTGACTTCCCACTTGCAGTGCAGGGCAGCGTGGACGAAATTGCCCGCCAGGGCGCTACCCCGCTGGTCGTGGCCGAGTGCAATGGCGCCGGCCCGCACGTGCTCGGCGTCGTGCAGCTCAAAGACATCGTCAAGGGCGGCATGCGCGAGCGCTTTGGCGAGCTGCGCCGCATGGGTATCAAGACGGTGATGATCACCGGCGACAACGCGCTGACCGCTGCCGCCATCGCTGCCGAGGCGGGGGTCGACGACTTCCTGGCACAGGCCACACCTGAGGCCAAGCTCACGCTAATTCGCGAGCGGCAGGCAGGCGGGCACCTGGTGGCGATGACGGGGGACGGCACCAACGACGCGCCGGCCCTGGCGCAGGCCGACGTGGCCGTGGCGATGAACACGGGGACGCAGGCGGCCAAAGAAGCGGGCAACATGGTGGACCTCGACTCCAACCCGACCAAGCTGATCGAGATCGTCGAGATCGGCAAGCAACTGTTGATGACGCGCGGCGCGCTGACGACGTTCAGCATTGCCAACGACGTGGCAAAGTATTTTGCCATCATCCCGGCCGCGTTTGCCGTCACTTATCCGCAGCTCAACACCCTCAACCTGATGCACTTGGCTACCCCGGGCAGCGCCATCCTGTCAGCCGTAATTTTCAACGCGCTGATCATCATCCTGCTGATCCCACTTGCCTTGAACGGCGTGCGCCAGCGGCCGCGCAGCGCTGCGGAACTGCTGCGGCAGAACCTGCTGGTCTACGGTTTGGGCGGACTGATCGTACCGTTTGTGGGAATCAAGCTGATCGACATGATCCTGGTGGCTCTTGGTCTGGCATGACGGGCAACACTGACTGGAGCAGATTGACGACGATGGGAACGAGTTCTATGCGTGGGGTTATCAGCACAGTGCGGGCAGGGTTTATGGCCTTGGTGCTTTTTACGCTGTTGACGGGAGTCGTATATCCGGCGGTAGTGAGGGGCCTGGCACAGGTTATGTTTCCTCCGCAGGCCAATGGCAGCCTGATCACGGATGCGGCAGGTGTTGTGGCCGGGTCGCGACTGATCGGACAGGAGTTCAACCAGCCGCAGTACTTCTGGGGCCGGCTGTCGGCGACCGGTCCCGTGGCCTACAACGCGGCCGCGTCGTCGGGATCGAACCTGGGGCCGCTCAACCCGGACTTGATTGGCCCTGAGGGCACGGTGCAGGCGCGCATCGCACAGTTACATGCGGCGGAGTCGGCGGCGGGCGTCGCAACACAAGCGCCGATCCCGGTCGATTTGGTGACCGCCTCCGGCAGCGGTCTCGACCCGCACATCAGCCCGGCGGCGGCGCACTACCAGGCGGCGCGCGTGGCGGCCGTACGCGGGATGGCGTTGGCGGATGTGGAGGCGCTGATCGAGCGGTACACAGAGGCGCGTACGTTTGGCGTGTTGGGCGAGCCGCGGGTGAATGTGCTGCTGCTCAACCTGGCGCTGGACGGTGAGGCGCAGTAGGGGTAAACAGGCGGAGTGGTGGGTGGTGAGACAGTATGGAGAGTATGGAAGCGAGGCGGCCCGATCCTGATGCGCTGCTCAGCCTTATCCAGAAGGAGGAGGCGAAGCAGCAACGCGGGAAGCTCAAGCTCTTTTTTGGCATGGTGGCGGGGGTGGGCAAGACGTACGCCATGCTCGAGGCCGGGCGCCAACGGCGCAGCGAGGGCGTCGACGTGGTAGTTGGCTATATCGAGACACACGGCCGTGCCGAAACACAGGCGTTGCTCGACGGCATGGAGGTTTTGCCGCGGCGCAAGGTGGAATACCGCGGGGCACAGCTTGAGGATATGGACCTCGACGCCCTGCTGGCGCGCAACCCGCAACTGGCGCTGGTGGACGAACTGGCGCACACCAATGCACCCAGCCTGCGCCATCGCAAGCGTTATCAAGACGTAATGGAACTGCTGGCAGCCGGTATCGACGTCTATAGCACGATCAACGTCCAGCATTTCGAGAGCCGCGCCGATGCCGTGGCCCAGATTACGGGCGTGACGGTGCACGAAAAAGTGCCCGACTCGCTGCTTGACCTGGCCGACGAGATCGAACTGATCGACCTGTCCCCCGAAGACCTGCGCCGGCGCCTGGCGGAGGGTAAGGTCTACACCGCCGAGCGCGCTGACATGGCGGCGCGTAACTTCTTCCGCACGGGCAATCTGACGGCGCTACGCGAGATGGCGCTACGCCTCACGGCCGAGCATGTAGACCACAAGCTGCAGGACTACATGCAGGTCAAACACATCGCGGGACCCTGGAAATCGGGTGACCGGCTGTTGGTGGCGGTGGGACCCAGTCCTTTTTCCGAGCAAGCGGTGCGCTGGACACGGCGCATGGCGTACAACCTGGAAGCGCCGTGGCTGGCGGTGCACGTCGAGACACCGCGTACGTTGTCCAGTGCCGAGCAGGCGCAGCTGGCGCGCAACCTCGCGCTTGTGCGCAGCTTGGGTGGCGAGGTAGTAATCACAGCCGGCAGAGACGTGGCCGATTCCATCGTTCACGTTGCCCGCCAACGCAACGCCACGCAGATCGTGGTGGGTAAGCCTACTCTTCTGCCCTGGTGGAATTTCAGCCGCCGCCGCGTGCTGGTCAATGACCTGATCGGCAGCAGCGGCGACATCGACATCTACGTCGTGTCAGGCGAAGAGGAGGCCGCTACGTCCATGCGACCCACGCTGCCCACCAACCCGGCGCCTTCGCGCTGGACGAGCTACGCCTGGGCGCTGGCGGTCGTAGCTGGTGTGACGGCCATCCTTATGTTGGTCTTTGAGACGTACCCCTGGTTCGGCTATCAATCCGTCGGACTGATGGAGCTTTTCACGGTGCTCCTTATCGCCATCTATCTGGGCCGCGGACCGGCACTTCTCGCGGCCTTTGCCAGCGCTTTTTCCTGGAACTTTCTGTTTATCACCCCGCGCTTGACCTTCGCCATCTCGGCCTCGCAGGACCTGATCCTGTTTGTACTTTATTTTGTCATTGCGCTATTTGCCGGCAACTTGACGGCCCGGCTACGCCAACAAGAACGGCTGGCCAGGTACAATGCCGAGCGCACGGCCGCACTCTATGCGCTAGCCCACGACACGGCGACGGCGATTAACATGGATGAGGTACTGGCGAGTGGAGTCGGCCAGATTGGCCGCGTCTTTGACGCTGAGGTCGCCATCCTTCTGCCACGCGGCGAGCAGCTTGAAGGCCGGCCGCACGGAGCCAGTTCGCTTGAGGTGGACGAGAAGGACTTTGCCGTGGCGAGTTGGGTTTTTGAGAATGGCAGAAGCGCCGGCCGTGGCACGGCTACCTTGCCTGAAGCCTCGGCATTGTTTCTTCCACTGCGTACAACTGGGCGGACAGTAGGTGTGATAGGGGTCCGCACGTGCCACGACACCCCGCTCAACTTTGACCAGGAGCTACTACTGGAGACCTTTGTCAACCAGATCGCCCTGGTCATCGAACGCGAGCTGCTGGACGAGGCCGCCGAACAGTCACTGATGCTGCGCGAGTCGGAGCGGCTGTACACTGCTTTGCTCAACTCGATCTCGCATGAACTGCGTACGCCGATCGCCACCATCACCGGTGCGGCTGGCCTGCTCGACGCAAACAACAGCGACAGCCGTGTGCGCGCCGAACTCGTGCGCTCAATTCAAGGCTCGGCCAGCCGGCTCAACCGGCTTGTTGCCAACCTGCTCGACATGTCACGCCTGGATGCCGGGCGGCTCACGCTCAAGCTGGACTGGTGCGACGTGGGTGAGGTGATCGGCGTAGCCGCCCAGCGCGTGGAGGAGTGCCTGCTGCACCGCCCGCTCAACATTGACGTCGCGCCCGACCTGCCGCTGGTGCAGATGGATTTCGTGCTGATGGAACAAGTGCTGGTCAATCTACTCGACAATGCCTGCAACTACTCGCCGCTCGACGCACCGATCTGCGTAGAGGCGCACATCAATCGGGGCAAGCTCCTCATCGCGGTGAGCGACGGCGGCAAAGGCATTCCGCCCGACGACCTGGAGCGTATCTTTGACAAGTTCTACCGCCTGCCAGGCACCGCCACCGGCGGTACGGGTCTGGGCCTGTCGATCTGCCGTGGCCTCGTCGAGGCGCATGGCGGCACGTTGACGGCCGAAAACACACCCGGCGGCGGCGCCCGCTTTGTCATCACGCTGCCTGCCGGCGCAGCGCCGCCACCCGTCAAGGAGGCCGACCTGTGAATCAGGGACCGCCCGTCCTCGTCGTGCCCAAGCCCGGCGTCGGCTGTCGGCTCGTAGAGGAATGAAGTGGCCAACACATAGCCGGGAACACGTAGTCGGGGCGCAGTTCAGGCCGGCGTGCGTTCCACCTGGGCAGCCATGGGCGAGCGGGCAGGTTCGGGCCAGTCGGCGAGGGCCTCCTCGCTAAACTGATAGGCGACGGTGGTGACGGCCACGCGGCGAATGTCTTGGAGTGCCAGGTTGAGCGCGATGGCAGCATTCTGGTGCAGCGCCTGGCCCTGGACCGTGTTCATCACCAGGTGGCCGACGATGACGTGGATGTAGCCGTCGTTCATTTCGGCCATCAGTTCCTCGACGTACTGATGTACCGGCCCCGTCAACTCGCGGTAAGGCGAATGCAGGATCTTGAGATAGGCCTCGTCGCCGATGCGTTCGTTCCAGCGCTTGCGCACGGCCTCGGCCTTGTCCGGGTCGATGGCGACATGCAGGGCAGTCCAGGGCGCCCCCAGCGACTTGGCGAAGTTGATCGTGTGAATCGTGCCGGCGTGTACGTCGTCCACCATCACCAGCGTCTTGACCGGATGCTGGCGGATGTTGGGAAAGAGCGACCCCTTGTGCAATATCGTCGCCACGTACTTGTAGTGCTTGTGGATGCGGAAGAAGATGAACACCAGCGACGGGATGATAATGATTACGATCCAGGCGCCTTCGCTGAACTTGGCCACGGCAAAGATGATCATGACGATAAAGGTCGCCACTGCGCCGAAACCGTTGACGATCTGCTTGGTGCGCCAATGGGAATCATAGCGCATGGTTGCGCCGTGCACCTCGCGCTCCTCGCCCGCTTGCATCTTGCCGACCCGCTGCCAGCGCACGACCATACCCGTCTGCGAGAGGGTAAACGACATGAAGACGCCGATGGCGTAGAGCGGGATGAGGCGAGTCGTGTCGGCCGTGAAGGCGACGATCAGCACCGAGGCCGCCAGTGCAAGGCCGACAATGCCCCAGGAAAAGACGAGGCGGCGACCGCGATAGGTCAGCTGCTTGGGCAGAAAGCCATCACCGGCAATCAAGGCGCCGAGGCGCGGGAAGTCGGCGTAGGAGGTATTAGCCGCCATGATCAAGATGACGGTGGTGGCCGCCAGCGTGATGTAGTACATCGGACTGATGCCGTACAGGGCACGGGCGATTTGCGAAATAACCGTCTCCTGAACGTTCTTCACCGGCGATCACGTGCACGTGGTTCGCCAGCACAGTGATGCCGATAAACATCACGCCCAGCAGCGCGCTCATGACCATGAGCGTCTGCGCGGCGTTCTTGCTGCGCGGCGTCTTGAAGGCCATGATGCCGTTGGATATGGCCTCTACGCCGGTAAGGGCAGTACAGCCGCTGGCAAAGGCGCGCAGGACCAACAGAATGGAGAGCGGCACCAGCGTGTGCTCGAGCACACCCGGCTGCGGTATCGTCTGCAGCTGGCCCGTGCTTTGCTGCCAGAAACCGATCGCCAGCATCAGGAGCATGGTGGCGACAAAGAAGTAGGTGGGAACGGCGAATATCGTGCCCGACTCCTTAACGCCGCGCAGATTGACAATGGTGATGAGCGCGATGAGCGCCAGCGCGATCTCCACGCGGAATGGGTAAAGCGACGGGACAGCGGATGTGATCTGCGCCACGCCGGACGAGATACTCACGGCAACCGTAAGAATGTAGTCCGTAAGCAGGGCTGCGCCGGCCGTGAGCGCAGGCCCATCGCCCAGGTTGTCGTGGGCGACGATGTAGGCGCCGCCGCCGCCTGGGTAGGCGAAAATTGTCTGGCGATAGGAGATCGTCAAGATGATCAGCAAGCCGACAATGACCATCGAGATTGGAATGGACAGCCCAAAGTAGGCGGTACCGGCCAGCGCCAGAATGATCAGTATTTCCTGCGTGGCGTAGGCGACTGACGAAAGCGCGTCGGAGGCGAAGACGGCCAACCCAACGGTCTTGCTGATCGTCTGGTGCGGAGCCTCGTCCGTGGCTAGCTTTCTGCCGAATAGAAGGGTGCTAACCCCAGGCCGGCGGGCGGATACACTACTCATGGGGGTCCTTACTATCTAAAGTACCTAAGATCTGCACAAACACCTCGCTCTATCTGGCAGCACACCCGGCAAAAGTGGGCATGCTTTTTCTTGCTCTCCTTTGGTTCTACACCTCCCCGGCAATGCCGTCAACGTGCCCGAGGGTTCGTTCCCGGGGAAAAAGCGGTCTTGCGCACCGGTCTTGATACTTTCTTGATGCCTATAGATAAAACCTTGATCGCGCATTGATAGGCGCCGCGTCTGCAGGTCGTTCACCACACGTCGTGTCCGGAATGAGCACCGTCTTGTTGCCTCTCGGCAACGCTGCTATGATTGGCGGCGGCGCTGTTCTTTTCTCCCGCTATTGTTCACCGCGCTACAGCAAATCAAAGGAACGTTTTATGCAACAACCACTTACTGCAGTGCTCGCCGGTTGCGGCGGGATCAGCCGCGCCTGGCTCAAGGCGATCCAGGAGATGCCCGACGTCAAACTGGTCGGCTTTGTCGACATCTACCCGCAGACGGCCCAGGAGCGGGCGGCGGAATTCGGCTGGACGGACGCGGCGATCGGGTCGGACCTGGCGGCGATGCTGGATGCGACCAGCCCTGACTGCGTGTTCGACTGCACGATCCCCGAGGCGCATGTGGATGTGACGCTGACGGCCCTGCAGCACGGATGCCACGTCCTCGGCGAAAAGCCCTTGGCCGACTCGATGGAGAACGCGCGCCGCTCGGTGGCAGCAGCACAGGCGGCCGGCAAGATCTACGCGGTGATCCAAAACCGCCGCTACGACCCCAACCTGCTGCGGCTGTGCGACTTTCTAGCCTCGGGCGCTATCGGCAAGGTGACGACGGTCGACGCCGACTTTTATATCGGCGCGCACTTTGGCGGTTTTCGCGACCGCATGCAGCACGTGCTGCTGCTGGATATGGCGATTCACACCTTCGATGCCGCGCGCAAGATTGCAGGCGCCGATCCACTGGCCGTCTACTGCCACGAGTGGAATCCGGCCGGCTCCTGGTATGACCACGACGCCGCGGCCGTGGCGATTTTCGAGATGAGTGACGACCTGGTCTTCACCTATCGCGGCAGTTGGTGCGCGGAAGGGTTGAATACCTCGTGGGAAAGCGAGTGGCGCATCGTCGGCACAACCGGCAGCGTGCGCTGGAATGGGGCCGATGGCTTCCAGGCCCAGGTCGTTGCCGAGACGGGCGGTTTTTTCTCCACGTGGAAAGACCTCAGCCTGCCGCCCGGTTCGCAAGAAATGGCCACGGGACATGCCGGCGTCATTCGTGAGTTTGTGGATTGCGTGCGCACGGGAGGAATCCCCCAAACCGCAGCCAGCGATAACATCAAGAGTCTGGCCATGGTGTTTGCCGCTATCGCCAGCGCCGAACAGCAGCAGCGCGTACCTGTGCTATGATGCACTCACCGCCAACGCTGCCCCTGGCGCACCGCTAGACCGGGCGCACGTTGCGAGGAGAGAAGGGTACATTGCAGGAAGTGACCCCAAAACGCGCGGCAGCGGCGCAACACACACAAGGCCTGTGGGGTGACCCGTCGACGGTCGACGAGACATTAGGCCAGCTTGCCGCAGGTTTGGCAGGCGATTGGATTCTGGACGAGCAGGATGTAGCGGTCGTCGAGAGCATGTGTGCCATCACGTTGGCGCGGGGGGACATGACCTGCGCCCAACGCAATGAACTGTATGCGCGCGTGCTACAGTTGGTTGCCGACTGGCTGCAAGGCCCAAGTGAGCAACGGCGAGTGGCGTATCCATTTTTGGATGCCGCCGCCAGCGACGAGGAACTGCCCGCCTATGCGCGCAACATGGCCCTGGGTCTGCTGACAGCCCAGGCCCAGGAGTGCGTCCAGTATCTCTTGGCCGGTTCTAACCAGGCGCCGGCCTGGTTGGGCGTCAACGAGGCGCTGGGGCCGGGCCTGACTCGGCTGCTCGAGCGCATCGAGTGGCTGGAACTACTGCGCAGCGCGCTTGGGCTCATTCACGTGCAGGCACTTGGTCCCGCCTGGCGCACACGCCTGGTCAAGCTTGCCAACCTGGCCGGCGTGGAACTGGCCGCGGCGATCGAACAGGATCACTTGCTCGCGGCGTACTCGGAAGCTTTTCTGCTGCTGGCCGAGATGCTAGGCGAGGCTTGGCTGATGCCGCCAGCCGCCAATCGCAGTACTCCGCTGGTCAAGTCATATCTAGGCGATCTCTGTGCTACCATGGATCTGTTTGCAGGCGTCGCCGCCGTGCAGCGGCCTATTTACGACGAAGTTGCAGGGCTGCTTACGCTATCTTGTCTATCCGACGATGTGCGCGGTAAGGCTGAGCAGTTCGTGACTTCCCATTATCCTCTAGAAGACAACCTCCCTTAAGCCAACTTACTATTACCCGTGGTTTGACGCGCAAGTCGCTTGCGCGTCGATTTATCTTCCGTTAAGATACGGCTGCCTTTCCAAACTTTATCCAGCCTTGTCCGCTCCGGCTTAGTACCGAAAAGGAGTCTAGAATGACCACCAATTTGTGGTTGCGGTGCACGATCACACTTGCGTGCGCCGCCGCCCTCAGCTTTGGCAGCGCGCTGCCGGCCGCTGCCGCCAGCCTGTCTGCGTGGCAGAGCAGCTATCCACGGCCGCTGGAGCAAACAAGCGGCGATTATGTCCCGATCAGCGATCAATCGGGCATTCTCGCGGTCGAGGTGCCGGATACCTGGACCGACGTGGAAGAAACCGAATGGACGATGGACGATGAGGCAGTCGGCACGAAGTTAGCTGCTGCGCCCAACCTGGAAGACTTTTACGCCGATTGGGGCATACCAGGTGTCGTGCTGAGCTATTCAGAATCCCTGCCGCAAGAAATGACCGCCGAAGAATTGCTCGATACGATCGACTACAGCGATACCTGCGAAGCGGGCGACCGGGACGAAATCACCGACGGTCCGCTCGTAGGTGTTTACCAGATCTGGGCGAATTGCAATGATACGACCACGGCCGCTATCACCGCCCTCGGTCCGGCCGACTCGTCCGACTACTATCTATTGGTGGAGATCTACGCGGTCGACGAGCAGGATCTGGACGCCCTCGACCACATTCTCGAAACGTTGACAGTGGGCGGAGATTCCAGTGGCGCGGAATCAACCACGACGACCACGACGGACGGTGCACTGCTCGACAGCGTCGACACCTCGGACTACGAATACAGTTATGTAGAGCTAAGTGATCCAGCGATCGTGGCGCTCGTACCGGAAGAGTACGGCGACGTCGAGTCCGCCGTCTGGGAGAACAGCGATGGCGAACCGCTTGGCTTTACCCTGACCGCTGCCCCCAACATTCAGGACTTCAACGACACCTGGACTGCGCCGGGCATGATCGTCAAGAGCGCCGTAGATCTTAGCGAGGCACTCGATCCCGATGAGATGCTCGCCGACGATTCATTGCAGGAAAATTGCACCTACGACGACCGCTATACCGACGAGCGCACGACAGATGATGACGTCACGTACACGATTGACTACGATTGGTACAACAACTGCGGCGACACGGAAAGTTCCTATGTGGCGGGCCTGGCGCAAAGCGACCCGCCGGATGAAGCCGTCTTCTTCGACTTCCTGATCGTCGACAAGGCGGATAAGGAAGCGTTTGACGTGTTTCTGCAAAGCTTCTCGCTCGACCGTGAACTGGTGGCCAGCGCGGCAGCCAACGCTGCTGGGGACATCGCTGCCGATCAGACGGCCGGCACAGAAACGGCAGGCCCGGTCTTCGTGGATGTGACCGACGACAGCGAGACAATCAGCCTGCGTGTGCCCGAAACTTGGACCGACACGGCGAGCGAGGATTGGGATCTGGGCGATGGGCCGATTGGGGCAGCCTTCTCGGCCGCGCCTGACCTCAAGGGCTTTAATGACGCATGGGATGTACCCGGCGTCTTTGTCGGCGTGTCGGAAGACGTGGCCGCCGAATTTACCCCCGCCGAAGCCCTGGACGCGCTCGATTTTAGTGATGACTGCACCTACGATGACCGCTATGACTACGAATCGGCAAACCTGGCAGGCATCTACGATGTGTGGGCAGACTGCGGGGACATCGAAGGCGGCACCTTTGTCGTGCTGGCCGCTAACCCCGTGGGCGAGGAGTCGCCGCTGGTGGTCCTCTACATCAACATGCCAACCGAGGACGACACGGCGGTCTTTAGCGAACTCGTCGACACGTTGGCAGTGGCCGGTGCGGTCGTCGCGGTCGACGAGGCGCAACAAGAAGAACTGCTCTCACAGCCGCTGGCAGTTGTTGAAGTGGATTCGCTCAACATCCGCAGCGGCCCGGGCACCAACTACAACCGTGTCGGCGTGGCCCGCCAAGGTGACGCGCTGGTGATCGACGGCCAGGTCGACAACTGCGACTGGCTTAAGATTAGTGCGCCGGACGGTACAGAAGGCTGGGCGTCCGGCAAGAGCCAATATGTGACGCTCGACACCCGCTGCACGGATATCCCGGAAGCCAAGCGGCCTGCGCCACCGGCCGAAAGAGCACCAGCGCAGGAAGGCGGCGCGCGCGGCAGCCAAAATGACCAGGGCAGCAGCCAGTCAGGCAGCGCCGCCGGCGAATCGGACCAAGGCTGCTACCGCTTCCAAAACCAGTTGGGGTCGGAGTTGACCGTGACCTTCACGCGTACAGAGAATGGCAAGGGCACGACGTTCAAGGTGGGAGGCAACGGCGAAGTCGACAAGTGCTTCGCGCCGGGCCGCTATACCTACACGATCGATGCGCCGCCGCCGTGGAACTCGATCAATGGCGAGTTGACGGTGCAGGCGGGCGACGCCTTCCTCTTCCCGATCTCGGGTGAGTAGGTGATTTGCCTGGACCTTGATTCGTAGGTTGAAGGGATTACCCTGATGCCGGATAGCGCTGCTCAACCGGCATCAGGGCAGTTTCTTTGGCCCAGTTGGCGCCCGTTTGTGGTACACTGGGCAGGTATGCAAAGGAATCCTGTCGTGAACCGCCCCCGGCTGCTGGTGGATCGAGGCCCTCGTCGATCTCGTCGTTACACGTTGTTTCCACTCTGCCTGTTGCTGTTTGGCCTGCTGCTGGCCGGCGCACCGCAGGCGGCCATGGCGCAAACAAGGCAGACAACGGCACAGCCTCCCCAGCAGCCTGCAGAACAACCGGCCTCGCCGGACACTGACCAGACCAAGATCAATCAACCGCAGCCCACGGCTGCCAGCGCCACACCGGCCAGCATCGTCTTGACGACTATCCGTGACGACCAGGGAATCATGGCGGTCGCCGTGCCCGCGGGCTGGAGCGAGGTTGCGCAAGGCGAGTGGCGCATTTCCGGAGCACCCGCCGGGCGCACGTTGTCGGCGTCGCCCAGCCAGGCCGATTTCGCGACCGACTGGGGCACGCCGGGTGTCGCCTTGTTCTATTCTACCTCGCTGCCGGCAGCCATGGAGCCGGAAGATCTTTTGGCGCTGTTTGACTACTCCAGCACCTGCGCCGACGGCGGGCGTGGCTCGCTGCCGCCGGCCCAGCGCAATGTGACCTACCAGATATGGCAGAACTGCGCCGGCACAGGTACGGCCGCAGCCGTATTGCTTGTTGCGCCTGCCGCCTCGCGGGACTTTTATGCGGTGGTGGAAGTATATATGGCCGGCGTCGAGGACCTGCGTGCGCTCGGTCCTATCTTGCGCAGTGTCCAATTTGGCGGGACGCCGACTTCGCCACCTGCCGCTGCAGGCAACACCAATGCGCCGGATGTGGCCGCAAGTGCTACGCCGACTGCTACGCTGGCGGCGCCGGCGCCCACACCTGCACCTAGCCCAACGCCAGCAGCGGTCTTGGCGACGGTAACCACCGACCGGCTTAACCTGCGCAGCGGGCCAAGCACCGCCGTGCCCCGACTCACTGTCGTAACGCGGGGGATGCAGTTGTCCGTGACGGGGCAGGTCGATAACTGTATGTGGCTGCGCGTCATCGCTCCTGATGGGCAGCAAGGGTGGGTTTCCGGTGACTCACAGTTCACGAGCCTCGCTGCGGCGTGCGAGATGATTCCAGTGGTGGAAAGTCCGTGAGCTCAAACTGATGCAGCGTACAACACACGGTAACTCTGTCATTACCTATACCTTCGACTCGCTGGCGCAGTATCCCGTGCGGGCGCATGTGAGCACGCGGCATGGCGGCGTCAGCCCGGCGCCGTGGCGCAGCCTCAACTTCAGCGTGCTGCGTGGGGATGAGCTCGAACGCGTGCGTGCCAATCGGCAGCGGTTGGCACAGGCCGTAGGCCTGGATGCGGGTGACTTTGTCGCCTGCCGCCAAATGCACGGCACCGGCGTGGCTAAGGTTGACTGGAGCGACGCGGGCACGTTCAAGGACGAGTGCGATGCACTCGTCACGGATACACCTGGGCTGCCACTGTTCCTGGTCTTTGCCGACTGCGTGCCGGTGCTGCTCTATGACCCGCAGCACCAGGCGCTGGGCGTGTGCCACGCCGGTTGGCGTGGTACGGTCAACGGCGCCGCCACGGCCGCATTGTGGACGATGCAGGCCGCCTACGATACTGACCCCGCTGCCGTGGTCGCCTGTATCGGCCCGAGCATCGGCCCGGCTAGCTATGCGGTCGGCGACGAAGTGATTGCCATGGCCCATGCCAAGTTGCCTGACGCCGAGCAGTTCTTCGTGTACCCTGGTGGTGCGGAGGGCCAGGCCCATTTTGACTTGTGGGCCGCCAACCGCAGCCAGCTGGCAGCCGCCGGCGTGGCGCAAAGCAATATCGAAGTCGCAGGCATTGACACCGCGGCGCACACCGAGGACTTCTTTAGCCATCGCGCCGAACGCGGGCGCTGCGGACTATTTGGAATGCTGGCATGGCTGACGCCGGTGCCGGCGGGAGATGAGCAATGAACTTTGCCAACTGTAGACTGTGTGCGGCGCTCACGCTGGCCTTCTTCCTGATGTTGGCGGTATCGTCGCAGGGAAAGGCGCAAGCCGGCCCTGACGCCGGCACGGTGCCGGGCGTGCCCAATCGCTTGACAAATGCCGACTTTGAATGCGACACGGGCGGGTACTATGAGGCGCAAAACAGCCGCGGCAAGACGATCCTGATCCCCAACCAGTGGACGCTGAGCAGCAACGGCGACATTCCGGACATGAAAAGCGCACGGGTTTGGGTGGTGAAATCATGCGACACGTCGAGCACAAAGCATGTGGAGAAGATATCCGGGTATGACAGCTTCTTTGTGGCCTCACTCGACATCGAGACGCCGCCCACGCCGGGCAAACCGTTTGACGTCAGCATCTATCAGCAGGTCCCGTCCATTACCGGCACCACCTACAGCCTGAGCGGCTGGCAGCTCACGTTGTGCGGGGGCAGCAACACGGTGCCCAAGAATGACTGCCCGTCCGGCTATTACATGGCAAAGATGCTGGGTATCGACCCGACCGGCGGCACCGAACCCAACGCAGCAAGCGTAGTGTGGGGCGAAAACCGCAACAACTTTGTCGACGCCAACAACCAGCGTATCGGCTGGTCGAATGTGCGCACCAGCGCAGTGGCGCAGGGTGACCAGATCACGATCTTTGCGCGCATTAACAGCCCTTTCCAGTGGCATGGCAACCATGGCTTTATGGATGCCCTGTCTCTGGTGAAGGCGCCTTTGGCAACGCTGGACGTGACAACGTCGACAATGGGAGCCGGTGCGGCCGTGAATGTCAAGCTGACTTGGGATGGTTCACTCGGCCCTGACATTCCATCGATTGCAGGCGGCACGTACCAGCCGTTGTATGACATCCAGTATTGGCATGCCACGAACAATGCCTGGCGCGAACTGCAGGATGGGATCCAGGGCTCCGGCAGCATGGACTTTACCGCGCGCTGCGCCGGCGACTACCAGTTCCGCATCCGCGTACGCGCCGAACAGCCGGAAGGCAGCAACGGGAGCTGGCCTAACCAACGCTATTCCAGTGAATGGAGCGAGCCGCGCCGCGTGAGTGTGCCCGGGGACGCGACGGGCATTGTGGCGCCGCTGCCCGAGGGGGCGGAACGGATCTACATGCCCGCCGTTTCGGCCTTGGGCGGCTGCTAATAGCGCAGGGCGATAATTCAAAGGCGAAAGTCCGCCCCCCTCCTTGCCAACCACGCGCGCCGTTGGTACAATTGGAGCGCATGATGGGCGAATGTACACCTACTGACTGTATCGCCGGCCAGATCGCTGCTAATCTTGCAGCTGTGAGGCAGCGTATGGCCGCGGCTGCAACACGCGCCGGAAGAGACCCGGCCGACGTATTGTTGGTTGCAGTTTCCAAGACGCACCCGCTGGCTGCCATTGAAGCTGCCGTGGCGGCAGGGCAGCGTGATTTTGGCGAGAACCGGCTGGAAGAGCTGTGGCCCAAGGTCGAAGCCGCCGGCGCAGCCCATCTGGATGTGATCTGGCATTTTATCGGCACGATCCAAAGCCGCAAGACGGCCGAGGCGGTAGGCCCATGGGCGCTCATTCATTCGGTGGACCGGGCCAAAATCGCACAGCGCTTGAGCCGTGACGCCGTCGCCGCAGGCCAGGTGCTGCCCGTGCTGCTGGAGGTGAACGTCAGCGGCGAGCCTTCCAAGCACGGGTTTTCTGCGCAGGAGTTGTTCGACACGGCGGCGGAGTTGGCGGCCCTGCCGGGCATCCAGATCCGGGGGTTGATGACGATGGCGCCGCTGGTAGACGACGCCGACGCCGCACGGCCAGTGTTTCGTGCCTTGCGCCAACTGCGCGACGAGTTGGTTGTGCGCTGCCCGCAGGTGGAATGGCGGCACCTGTCGATGGGAATGACCAACGACTTTGAAGTCGCAATTGAAGAGGGAGCCACGATCATTCGCGTCGGCTCTGCCATTTTCGGGGCTAGAGGCTAGTACAAGCCATGTTCAACGCAAATAGAATTGCCTTTATCGGCGGCGGGGTAATGGGCGAAGCCATGATCAAAGGGCTGCTCAATCCTGGCCTGACGTCGGCTGACCGGGTCGTGGTCAGCGACCCTTGGATCGAACGTCTTGACTTTCTGCGCACGACCTACTGCCTCGAGACAACCGCCGACAACGCCGAAGCCGTGCGGGGCGCAGATATCGTCGTCCTCAGTATCAAGCCGCAGTCGCTGACCAAGGTGGGCAGAGATCTGCACAGCCGCATCTTTCCCGATGCCTTAGTGCTTAGTATCATTGCCGGCACCCGCATCAGCACGCTGCAAAACCAGCTCTTTCACGACCGCATCGTACGCGCCATGCCGAACACGCCGGGCCAACTTGGCAAGGGCATGACGGTCTGGACGGCTACGCCGCAGTGTACGCCGGAGCAGCTTTCCCACACGGCCACGATCTTGGGAGCTATGGGCGAGCAGCTCCAAGTAGACGAAGAAGGCTACCTGGACATGGCTACGGGACTGAGTGGATCAGGTCCAGGCTTTGTGCTGCTGCTGATCGAGGCGATGATCGACGCCGGCGTGCACATGGGCTTCTCGCGGCGCGATGCCGAGAAGATGGTGCTGCAGACGATCGAAGGCAGCGTGGCGCTGATGCGCACCTCGGGCAAGCATTCCGCCGAGTTGAAGAACCAGGTCACGAGTCCGGGCGGCACGACGGCCGCCGGCTTATACGAACTTGAGAAGGCAAGCGTGCGGGCAACGATCAGCAATGCGATCTTTGCCGCATACCGGCGCAGCCAGGAATTGGGCGCCATGAGTGAAAAGAAAGATAGTCTATGAGCCAGGTCATCCAAATCGTAAGCTTGCTGCTGCAGGTATACAGCTATGTCTTGCTGGCAAGAGCACTGGTCAGCTGGATCCCAAACTTGGATCCGTACAATCCAATTGTGCAGTTCCTGTACCAGATCACCGAACCGGTGTTGGAGCCGATCCGCCGCCTGGTGCCGCCCCTGGGCGGCATGGTCGACATTTCGATGCTGATCGCTTTCTTTGGCATCATGATCCTGCAGCAGCTGCTCTTCTCGCTGACCTAGCAAGCAGGGCAGGGCCGCCGGCTTCCCAGAAGCGAGACATTGCATGTCGCAACCTGCACCGCAAGAAATCGAAGCCAAGTTCCTGATCGGCGATCCGGCCGTGGTTGCGCCGCTGCGCACGGCCACCGAACTCACGCCCACTTACCCGCTCCAAGACGTGGGCACGGTCGAGATGGTTGACGAGTACTTGGATACGCCGGATCTGCGCCTGTTGCGCCAGGGCTATGGCCTGCGCATTCGCACAAGCGGCGAGCAACAGGTTGTCACACTCAAGTCACGGCGCATCACCGATACGGCCAGCATCTACCGGCGCATGGAAATCGAAGAGCCGCTACCTGCAGACGCTACTGTCTCGCCGATCAGCGGCTGGCCGGAGGGTGTCATGCAGACATTGATGCCCTTACTGGACGGTGCGACACGTCTTGCCCCCCTCTGCCGCCTGGAACAAACACGTCAAAAGCGCATGATCCTCGGCGAGCGCCGCGTCACACCCAACCGGCGCAGCACCAAGCAGACGACGCTGGCCGAGTTGTCGTTTGACGACGTGCGCGTGCGTGTCGATGGCGAGGGCCCAACGCTGGCGCATTATGGCGAGTTGGAGATCGAACTCGCGCGCGGGCTGGAAGAGACGGAACTGCATGCGATCGTGGCTGCCTTTCAAGCACAGCTGTCGATGGAACCAAGCCCGGTCAGCAAGCTCGAGCACGCGCTGAATGTCATTGGCCGGCATCCCGCCGAAGCACCGGAGAATTGGCAAGGGATGCAAGCGGATATGCATATGGCCGAGGCGTGCCGGCTCATCTGGCGCGAGCAACTGACCGAAATGCTGCTGAACGAGGCCGGGGTCCGCTTCTCCAGTAACCCAGAATATGTACACGACATGCGCGTGGCGACGCGGCGGGCGCGCGCTGCGGCTAATCTATATGGGGACTACTTCAAACCCAAGGCGATCCGCCGCTACTTGCGCAGCCTGCGCCGCACAGCCCGGCTGCTGGGCGCCGTACGCGACCTGGACGTTGCGATCGGCAAGTTGGAACGATTTGGTGTCAAGCGCAAGGGCTACGGCGCCGGGAGGTTGGCCGCTACACTGGACGGATGGCGCACGCGGCGCACGGAGGCCCATGCCGAACTGGTGGCGTGGTTTGACAGCAACGACTACGCCCGGTTTGTTACCAGCTTTGCCAAGTTCTGTCGCAGTTCAGGCGATGGGGTACGCGATTACACGCTTAAGCTGGGGGAACCGCCCGTGCCGCACCAGGTGCGGCATGTTACGCCGTCGATGATCCTCAACCGCTATGAGAACATCCGCAGCTACGAAACGTTGTTTGAGGACCAGGAGCGGCCACCGGTCGAAGTCCTGCACCTGCTGCGTATCGAATGTAAATATCTGCGCTACAACTTGGAGTTTGTCGGCAATTTGCTAGGCCCCGAGGCAAAACGCCTGTTAACCGACCTGCGCAAGTTGCAGCAGGACTTGGGCGATCTCAACGACGCCGTGGTCAGCAGGCAGATGCTTGACCAAGAACAGGGGAGCGACGGCACAGGCGTAAGCAGCTACCAACAAGCCCAGGAGAAGGTCATCCGCCGGCTGAGCAGCCAACTGGAAGGCGACCTGCACAGCTTTTTGTCATATCCCAACCGGCGCCGTCTCGTGCTGGCGATAGCGTGGATTTAGCCATGATTGAACAGCCCAGCCAACCCCAGCCGCCGTTTTACGTGTCACGCCGTCGCTTCGAAGAACTGGTTTCCGAAGCCATGGCCGAGATTCCGGATCCGCTGTGGAACTTTATCGAGAACGTCGTCATCATCGTGGAAGAGTGGCCGACGCGGCGACAAATGGACTCAGTGGGCATCGCGCCCGGCAGCACGCTGCTCGGCCTCTACGAAGGGGTGCCGCTCACCGTGCGCACAAGCCACTATGGGCTGGTGCCGCCCGACAAGATCACCATCTTCCGCGGACCAATCATGCGCTTCTGCCCGCCCAACGAAGACGCAATTCGCAGCCAGGTGCGCCAGACCGTGCTGCACGAAGTTGCCCACCATTTTGGCATCAGTGATCAACGCCTGATCGAGCTTGGCGCCTATTAGCCCCTATGACGACCGACACAACGCAGTTTCAGCGTGAGATTAACGAGTACAGCGACGAATTGCAGCAGCGCCAACGCAGTATGATGCAGCAGTATCCGGCGCGCTATTACGACTTTATGGGCGAAGAAGGCCAGCGTGAGGCAAATATGATTGTGGTGCTCGACTCGCAGGGACGGGCTATGCAGGCCGTGCTGCAGTACGGCCGCACGCTGCCTACCTTTACGCAGAATAAGGTGCAGCGGCAGGCACAAGGGCTGCTGGGTTCACGCTTTCTCGGCAGTAGTCCCATTACGCCGCTCTACATTTTCGAGTTTGGCGAGCAGCTTGACCGCATCGACGTAGCCCACACCGGCGAGGATGCGCAGGCCGGACCGGAAGGCTCGGTCAATCTCCTCTATATTGCTCTCGGCATTTTGGGGATGTTCCTCGTAGTCGGGCTGCTGTTCTGGATGCTCAACAGCCTCTTCCGCGGCCGGCAGGAGATCGCTGCGCCTACGATGACGCCCGTGGCCATGGTACAGGACGTGAATGCATCTGCCCCGGCCGCAGCGGTGCCAACCGCCGACGTTACGGCTCCTGGGATCCAGACGAACGGCTTGCCTGGCAGCAAGCTGGCGAATGCGGCGATCGGCGTCGGTACTACGGTAAAGATTCGAACCGGGCTGCGCTCGTTCGTGCGCAGCCAGCCTGGCTCCGATCAAGGCGAAGTCGTGGGCTACTTGCAGGATGGGGACACGGCCCTCGTCATCGGCGGGCCGACCTGGCTGGCGGGCGACAGCGACACCATCGTCTGGTGGTTCGTCGACCTCCCTGACGGCGTCCGCGGCTGGACCCCGGCCAATACCAGCCAGTTCACGCTGTTAGATGTAGCGCAATAACGTGGCCTAATCCGTGCGCGGCGTACGGCCCTGAATGACGGTGGGAACACGGGCACGAGGGCGTGCCCCTTGACCCGCACGAGGGCGTGCGGGCTACGCGGGAGGGGGCACTAGATCGCGTGTAATGCCCGCAGCTTCAATGTCCCACTCCCCTGCAGATCCCTCCGCCTGGACCTAATCCGCTCGACGTCGATCGGGTATGTCCCGTACTCGTGCACGGTGCGATACATCTTCTCCGCATTCGCAACCGGGACAGAGTCGTGGACTTCGCTCGAGGAGCCGATCAGAATGCCTGCCTGCGGCCCGATCCGTTCGATCAACTCGAGCGTTTCATCCTCAACATCGCCCGGCGTGCCGTGCGGCAGCGTGTGCATGCAGCAGACGTTGCCAAACAGCAGCTTATGCGGATAGGCGTCGCGGATGGCGAAGATATCGTTGCAGTTGTTGCGTTCGATCGGGTTAAGACCGTCAGCCTCCAGCTCGTCAAAGATCAGGGGCAGAAACTGGCCGTAGCGGCCGTCAGTGTGATACAGAAACTTCATGCCTTTCTCTTTAATGGGGGCAGTGATCCATTTCCAGCGCGGCAATCCCTCGCGCCGCACGAACTCGGGGCTGAAAATTGGGCCCTTGCTGCCGGAGATATCTTCGCCCATAAACAGCATGGGCACGTCCGTCACCTCGGCAAATGCCCGGGCGATGTAGGCCGAAAACAGCCCGGTGCAGTCCATAATGTGTGCCAGCAGTTCGGGGGCATCGTAAACGGCTTCGGCAAACAACTGCATGTCCGTATAGGTATAGGCATCGGTGATCGGGCCCTCCACGGCCCCGATATAGACGATGTCATACTCGGCGACGGTCTGCTGGATCAGGCGAATCGTCGGCTGGTACCATTCACGCACCTCCTCGTACCGTGGGAGCTGCGGCATGTGTTTCTCTAGCTCTGCCAGGGTTCGAAACGGCCGCTTAGCGATCCAGGCGGTGCCGCCTGCCTGGCGGACCTCCCAGGCGTCCGGGTTGACGCCAAAGAAGCGAATCCAGTTAGTGATCTTGCCACCCATCCAGTGATTCACCGGATCATAGACGGTGCGGGTAACGTCGACACCGATGCTTTTCCAAGCTTTGGCATTAACTTCGATCAACTCCTCAAAACTGTAGGTGCGCGCCGGATCGTAGCCGCCGTGTTCGACGAGGATTTCGCTATTGTCGAGCAGGTCATAGGTCAGGATGCGGTCAACTGGCTGCCAGTTGATCGCGCGGACAAATCGTTCACGGTTGTTCATATGGTTCCTCGCGCGTCCCCAACTGCACCGATAGCGTCCAATGCGTTTCTGCACCTGCGGGCAATACTGTCACCTGCTGTTTTGTCCAGGCGAGATCCAAGCTGTCATAAAAGCCGGTCGCAGGTTCCAGGGCGGCAACTGACTCGGCATTGAGCGCGCCCTCATCCACCCACAGGCCCAGATAGGCAACCTGGCCAGAGTCCCAGGCCATGCGCAGCCAGTCACCGGAAGGTTTGCGCACAAGCATTGCCCAGCCGGCGCGCTGCCCTGGCAATAGGTAGAACTTGCGGGCACGCTGCAGCGTAGGGGGCCCTATCCGGTCAAGGTGCACCGTCACGCCCTCGGCGCCGGCCGACTCTGGCCAGACATAGGTCATCTCCGGCGCTCCCCATCCCCAGGATTCCGGCAGCACGTTGCATACTTGCGCCACCTGCGGCGGCAGCACAACCTCCGCGCCCAGGTCACAGGCGAACTGCGGATGCGCGGCCCAGATATAAGGCATAGCGTCCAGACCAAGGTTGATCAAGTGATAGTCGAAGCGCAGCGCAGTGGGTTTGGTGTAAGTCAGGCGGCGCAGCAGGCGGTACGGCAGTGCACGACCTTCGACGGCGAGTGCCAGGCTGCCATTGTCGACGTCTGTTACCGTCCAGGGCAGTGCCCACACTTCGCCGTGGTCCGGCAGGGCGGCTCCCGCTTGTGGGCCGGGGCCTGGATAGGTGCAGGCGCTGATGGTCGGGAACATCTCGTCCCAGCCGCTCATGTCCTGCTGCTCAAAGCTGGCGCCATAGGCAACAGGTTGAAACGCCCGCTTGCCCGGCCCCACGAACCATTCAACGTCGTTGCGCTTGTCCAACAGCGAAACAATTTTGGCTCCCATCTGAGGCACAACGACTACGCGCAAGGCCTCATTTTCCAGCGCATAGGCTGTGACACCGTGCCACGTAGTCTGTTTGGTTGCCATGCGTGCTCTCCCATAGCGTCGTTCGTACCTGACTTGCGTCTTCCCTGGTGCAGGAACACGGGCACAAAGGCGTGCCCTCCTACCCACACGAGGGCATGGCGGGCGGCCCGCATGCTTTTATGCGGGCTACGCGGGATGGTGGGCAAGCCGCAGACTCGTACTTACCCCTGCGCCGCGATGCGGGTGCGGGCGCGCTCGGCGCGGGCCTGGCGCCACTGCGAGATGGCCACGGCCGCAATCAGTAGAAGCCCGAGGGCCACACGCTGGATGAATGTGTTAAAGCCAAGCAGGTTCATGCCGTTATTGAGGACGCCGACCAGGATCACGGCCAGGAAGGTGCCGACGATCGTGCCCTTGCCACCGGCGGTGGCCGCGCCGCCCAGAAAGACGGCTGTGATCGCCTGCAGCTCTATGCCGGTGCCATTGACCGGGTTGCCCGATGTCGTACGCGACGTGAGCAGCACGCCGGCCAGGCCGGCAATGGCGCCCGAGAACACGTACATCATAACTCGCACGCGCGTCAGATTGATGCCTGCCAGGCGGGCAGCCGTTGCATTGCCGCCGATAGCATAGATGGCGCGGCCAAAGTCGGTGTAGGACATCAGGACATGGCCGATGATTGCCACACCGACCAAGATCACGGTCAACACCGGGATGCCGGTCCAGTTGGAGCTGCCCAGCTGCGGGATGGGCAGTTCAGTGAGAAAGCGTCCCTGTGCCAGCCAGGTGAACGCTGGCTGCGTCACCACGCCGATGGGTTTGCCGTCGGGTGCAAGCAAGAAAGCGATGCCGCCAAAGGCAGCCAGCGTACCCAGCGTCGCAATGATCGGGTTGACGCGCAAGACAGTGACGATCAGGCCGTTAATGGCGCCGCAGACAACGCCGGCCATAATGCCCGCCAGCACGGCAATGAACACATTGCCCGTGGGCAGGATACCGATGGCACCCACGGTGCCTACACCCACCAGCACCGAGGCGGCCACGACCGAGCCAACCGAGGCAATCGAACCAACCGAGATGTCAAGCGCGCCGGCGATGATGACGACCGTCTCGCCGATGGCCAGCAGCCCGACAACCACGACTGCCTGCGCCAGGCTGTTCATGATGTTCTGCCAGGAGAAAAACTTGTCGCCGCCGGCCATGCCAAACCAACGGCTGACAACGGTGATCAGCAGCACCAGCACGACTAGCGCAAACAGGAGCGACAGGTTATCGGCCCCAACAAAGCCGACGATGCGGCGCATGGCGCCGTCACGCCGGTGCGGCGTGGTAGATTGTGTGGATACCTCGGCGCTCATCTGGCGCTCCCTTCCTCAATTGCGACTGTACTTTCATTGGGAGAATTGGGCTTATCATCCGCCGTACCAGCGGCTACCGTTAAAGTCGCTGATAAATTATCGACCATAGCCAGTGCAAGCACGGCCTCTTCGTTGGCTTCGGCGGCGGCCAGCTCGCCGGTGATGCGGCCGTTCTGCATGACATAGATGCGATCCGATAGCCCCAGCAGTTCGGTCAGTTCAGAGCTGATAAACATGATGCCGAGACCCTCGTTGGCCAGATCGTCGATCAGCCGGTAGATTTCGGCCTTGGCACCGATATCGATGCCGCGCGTTGGTTCGTCGAGGATCAACACCTTGGGTTTGGCGGCCAGCCAGCGCGCCAGCACGACTTTCTGCTGGTTGCCACCAGAAAGCTTGCCGACTTCCTGATCGATCGAGGGTGTCCGCACGCGCAGGCGTTCGACGTAACCAGTTACGATGCTGCGTTCCAAGCCGCTGCGCACAAAGTGCACGCGGCTAAGGCGGCGCAGGATCGCCAACGAGGTATTCTCCAGCACACTGCGGATCAGGATCAACCCCTCGCGCTTACGGTCTTCGGGGGCAAATCCAATTCCCTTGGCAATGGCGTCGTCGGGGCGGCGGATAGTCACGGATTTGCCGTCGAGCACAATGCTGCCGCTGTTCATAGGCAGTTCGCCGAAGACGACCTTCGCTAGTTCCGTACGCCCTGCCCCCACCAACCCGCCAAAGCCTACGACCTCGCCGGCATTGATGTGAAAGCTGACGCCGTTGTGCCAGTTGCTGTAGACGTTCTCCGCGCGCAAAACCTCGCGGCCGCTGGCGGCAGGCCGGCGGTGGAAGACGTCCGACAGTTCACGGCCCACCATCAGGCGCACGATTTCGTCGTCGGTCAGTTCGACGGCAGGTCGTACAGTCACCAGCTTGCCGTCGCGCAGGATTGCCACGCGGTCGCAGAGCTGTAAAATCTCCTTGATGCGGTGCGACACATAGATGATGGCCACACCTTCGTCGCGCAGGCGGCGGACGAGCGTAAACAGGCGCTCCACTTCGTCGTCCGTCAACGAAGATGTCGGCTCGTCCAGCGCCAGCACGCGCACGCCGGACTTGAGCGCACGCATGATCTCCACAAGCTGGCGCTGCGCCGACGAGAGCTGTTCGCCCAAAAGATTGACGGGCAGCAGGTCCTGGAAGCCGTATTCGGCCAGGCTGCGGCGCACCTGCTCGTTGAGACGCGCGCGATCGAGGAAGCCCATCCGTTTGGGCAACTCACCTAACCAGATGTTCTCGGCCACGTCGACGCCGGGGATAATCTCAGGTTCTTGGTAAATCACGCGGATGCCGGCCTTGTGCGCATCGCGCGGGCTGGCAAAGGCAAGCGGTTTGCCGTCTAAGGTCAGTGTTCCCGTATTCGGCTGATAATCACCGTTGATAATCTTAAGCAGGGTCGATTTTCCGGCTCCGTTCTCACCCATAAAAGCGAGAATTTCGCCCGGTCGGATATCGAGGGAAACGTCGGTCAGCGCCTGAACGTTGGGAAACGCCTTGCTGACGTTGCGGATCTCTAGGCTCCCACCCCGAGCGGGAGCGACGGTGGAAAGCGGCGCAGAGGCGCTGATTGTCATGATCGAATACTCTCTCCCACGGCAGGCGCCGCAGGCAAGGGTTCAGGGGACCGGGCTGTGTGGCCCGGTCCCCACAAAAGCAGAAGGCATTACTTGGAGCAGTTCTCCAACGAGATCGGGTCGAGCACGTCCTTGAAGTTGGTTGCGTCGACGATCGAGGTCGGCGCGTACGACATAAGCTCCGGCGCCTTGCCGTTTACTACGGCGTCGTTCAGCACGGTGGCGGCGGTCGTACCGACGTCGAGCCCGGAGATGAACAAGGCGGCCTTGAAGCCGGACGGCTGTTCAGCAGCCCATGGCTTGCAGGCCTCATAGGCGCCCAAGCCAACGCCGATGATGTCGTCCGGGTTGGCGCCGGCGGTGGCCAGGGCGTTCAGAGTACCCAGCACGCCTTCGTCATTGCAGCCGAACACCACCCAGTTGGTGACGTCTGGATTAGCCGTGATGACGGGGCCGGCAGCATCCTGCGCGGCCAGCGCTTCGCCGGTGTAGGGGACCGGGAAGATATTGGCTTCGGGCAAGCCGGCGGCGACAATCGCAGCCTTCTCATTGTCGGTGCGGTCATTGCAGACAGACAGAGTCTGGACTTCGACCGAGAGCACGCCGACCTTCTTGCTGCTGTCGTCCAGCCAGCCGCTGTCGGTCAGCAGCTTGGCAGCCGCTTCGCCGACCTTTTTGCCCATGTCCTTACCGTCAAAGCCCACGAATGGAACCGGGTTGCCGGCTTCGTCCACAATGCTGTCGTCAGTGGCGATCAGGACGACGCCTGCGTCCTTGGCAGCCTTGGCAATAGCCGGCCCGATTGTCTGGTCGGGCACGGTGATGGCAATGCCCTTCGCCCCGGCCGAAATGGCGTCATTGACCAGGCTCACGCCGAGGTTCGGGTCGAGCTTGGCGTCAAACTTCTTCGCCTCAGCGCCCAGACTGGTGGCAGTGTCGACAAACGAGTTCTGCAGGTCGATGAAGTACTGCTGGTCGGCGCTCTTGTTGATGACCACGTACAACGGCGCGCCGGCAGCAGGTGCTTCAGCCGCCGCTTCGGTCGCCGTTACCTCGGTCGCTTCGACAGTAGTCTCTTCGGTCGTCGCGGCTGGGGCCGGTGCTTGCGCAGCCGGGGCCGTTGCAGCCGGCGCGCAGCCGGCCACCACTGCCGCCAACAGCAACGCAGTCAGCACAAGATACAGATGTCGTTTCATCAGTTCTCTCCTTTAGATTGAAGTTATTGGGGAACGCACTATCTTTGTGACGGATTGCACAACCAAACGAAATCACTATAGCACAGGACAACGGGCAGTACAATGCAGTGACCGCCCGTTTTTTTGGCGCTGCACAACGGGCTTAGTGCTGTTGGCGAAATGAAGGGAGACCCATCCATTTAACTACGTGGGGCCTGGCAGAACAATGGACGCAGCGGCAGACTGATGGCTTAAGTTCATACAGATCAGTCAATGGGACGCGTGCCGAGCGCGGCGAACAATTGCGCATACGCCTGCGGTGGGGCTGTCTCGCAAGCCAATAGGTGAGGCGGCGTCTCGCTCAGAACCGAGGCGAAGGCCACGCGGCCGAACTTGGCGCTGTCGGCGGCAACCACAACCGAGCGGGCATGCTCGGCGATCAGGTTGACCGTAGCCGCTTCGACCTGGCTGTTGACGGTGAAACCATGGCGCAGGTCGATGCCGCTGACGCCGATCACGGCAAAGTCAAAAAAGTGCAGCTTGAGCACACGCTCGGTTACTGTACCGGCCAGGGTGTGGTAGCGCGGCTGCACTTCCCCACCGGTACAGACGACGTGCAAGCCTGGGATCGCGGCTAACTCGACGGCAATGTCGAGTGCATTGGTGACAACCTCACCCTGAAAGCGCAATATCTTCAGCGCACGCGCCACTTCCAGTGTGGTTGAACCGCCACTGAGCGCCACATGTGCGCCGGAAGGAATTCGCTGCGCTACGATGCGGCCGATATGCTGCTTTGCTGCCAGGTTGATTGCGGCAGCTTGATGCAAGCTGGCACTGTCCCACGCCTGCACTTTCGTTGCGCTTGCCACCTCGGCCCGGCCGTGCAGCCGCTGCAGCGCACCGCGGTCCTCCAACGATGTGAGATCGCGACGCACCGTCCACACCGACACTTTGAGGCGCTCAGCCAATTCTTCTACGGTCGATTCGCCAGACTGGCAAAGAATCTCCAGCAACAATTCTTGCCGCCGCAAACTACGCGTTTGGGTCATGGTGCTCCTGACAGGCGACGACTGCAAACGAGCCGAGCGTGGACGTGCGGGCTGCCAATAGATGTAGCAATCGGGCAGAACGGGCATTGCAATGCCCGCTCTGCTCTGTTATACAGAATGATGCTTGTGAATGCAAACGACAAACATAGCTCAGAAACAGGAACTCATGACAAAAGAATCCATACAATCCATTCCTGCATCCTTGCGTTACCTGGCGATTGCCGGCGAGATCGTGCAGCGTATCGCTGCCACGCAGGGCGACACCATTGAGGCGGCGGCCCAAATCTGCGCCGACAGTATTGCCGGCGACGGCCTCGTCTTCTGTTGGGGCGGCGGCCACAGCCGCATGTCCGTGGAAGAAATGTTCCCGCGCATTGGCTCTTACCCGGGCTTCTATCCCATGGTGGAATTAGCGCTGACCTTTTACACCAATTTTGTGGGTGCCGACGGCTTGGCCCAGTCTTTCTTCCTCGAGCGCCAAGAACGGTACGCCGATGCCATTCTTGCCAACTACGAATTTGGGCCGCATGACAGCATGATCTGCTTTTCGAGCACGGGCATCAACGGCCTGGTCATCGAAATGGCGCTGCAGGCCAAAGCGCGCGGCTTGCCCGTGATTGCTGTGTCGTCGCTAGCCCACGCCGAGTCCACAGTCTCACGCCACTCCAGCGGCAAAAAACTGCGCGAAGTAGCAGATGTGACGATCGACAACTGCACGCCGGCCGGCGACGCCGTCATAGACATTGAAGGGCTCAAGTACAAGGTCAGCCCAACTTCTACGATCGGTGCAACCGCAGTGGTCAACGCGCTCAAGGCGCGCACGGCAGAACTGCTGGTGGCGCGCGGCACGCCGCCGATCGTGCTCACCAGCCCCCACTTCGCCGACCGGCCGGAGGAAGCCGAAGAGCAACTGCAGCGGGTTTACAAGGAATTCAAGCGGCGCAAGCGCATGATCTTTGGGCGGGACTAAACACGTGACGCCACTGCTGTTGGGCATCGATATCGGTACGAGCTTTGTCAAGGCCGTGCTTTCTTCGCCGGATGGCCACGTCGTAGCCCAGGCCCAGGCTGCCTACGCTACGAGCCATCCACGCCCTGGCTGGGCCGAGCAGGATCCGCACGACTGGTGGCGAGGCGTCGTGGCGGTGACGCAGCGAGTGCTGGCAAGCGCAAGAGTTCGTACGACCGGCGGAGCAGGTCCCACAGTGGCGGGCATCGGTGTCAGCGGCCAGGGATGTGCCGTCACATTGGTCGGCCCTGCCGGTGAGGTGCTGCACCCCGCCATCATCTGGATGGACAGCCGCGCCGAGCCGCAATGCGAACGGCTGCGCCAGACGTGTGCGTCACAAATTCTGCACATCAATGGCAAGTCGCCCGCGCCCTATAACGCCGACCCGGTGCTCATGTGGCTGCAAGAGCACGCGCCCAGCCTGCTAGATGCCACTCGTTGCAGTCTCACGACCACAGGTTATGTCAACTATAAGTTGACAGGCCGGACTGTGACAAATGCCTCAGACGCCAGTATCCTGTTCGCCTACGATCTGGCACACGGCGGCTGGTCACCCGCCCTGCTGGAAGCGTTCGGCTTGCCGGCACGCCTATATCCCGAAGTCGAGCCGTGCTGCCAGGTGATTGGCGGTCTCATGCCCTCCGCGGCAGCGGACTTGGGGCTTACCGCCGGCATTCCGGTAATAGCAGGGGGCGAGGATACCTCATCGGCCGGCCTGGCATTGGGTGCGGTGCGACCAGGAATGGCTTTTCTTTCGCTGGGTACGGCCGGCACGCTTTATGCCACCGAGCCAAGGCCATTGGTGCATCCCCAGTTGCTCACCTTCCAACACGTACTCGAACACCAATATCTCGTAGGGGGCTCGATGGGAGCCATCGGGGCGGCTCTGGCCTGGCTGCGCACGGCGCTGGGGGAGCACGAAGACCATGCTGCGCTCATCGACATGGCCGCCAGCGCCAATCCTGGGGCCGACAGCCTGATCTTTCTGCCATACCTCAACGGCGAACTGCAGCCGATCAACGACGGCTATGCACGCGGGGTGTTTTTTGGCCTGGGCATGAATACAGGCAAGGCAGAGTTGGTGCGCGCCGTACTGGAAGGAGCGGCCTACGCCATCGCCCAAAATCTCGAGTATGCCGAGCTGCTGACGGCACCCATTCTGGAGGTGCGCGCAACAGGCGGTCCCACGCGCAGCGCACTTTGGTGCCAAATCATTGCCGACGTCTGCAATCGACCGCTCAGCGTCCTCACGGACGAGGGAGGCGCACCGCTGGGTAATGCGCTGCTGGCGGGTGCAGGCGTAGGTTTGATCGACGACGTCGCTGCTACCGCCGAGCAGGCGGCCCACCTTCAGCGCCGTTATGAGCCCGATGCCGCGCGCCACGACAAATACCGGCGATTGTTTTCGGTCTACAAACAACTGTATCCCAATCTCAAAGACCTGTACGTCGCATTAGCGAGGTGTTGACATGCGCCTAGCCGAAAAAGTCGCCGTTATCACCGGCGCCGCCGAAGGCATCGGCCGCACCTGCGCATTACAATTTGCGCTTGAGGGTGCAGCAGTCGTGGTGGCGGACCGCAACGCAAGCGCAGGCGAAGAGACAGCGCAGGCAATCGTGGCCGCCGGCGGCCGAGCAATCTTCCTGCCGGTGGATGTGGCCAGCGAGTCAGCCGTCGAACAGCTTATCCGCCACACAATGGCTCATTTCGACCGCTTGGACATACTGTTGAGCAACGCCGGTATTGGCGGGCGCAGCCTGGGGGACGGTCCAGTGCACCAGTGCACGCTTGAGGCATGGGACCAGATCATGACCGTCAACCTGCGCGGAACGTTTCTCGCTTGCAAGTATGCACTGCCGGCGATGTTTGAACGCGGCGGCAGCATTGTCACCATTGCCTCGGTGTTGGGCTTGGTAGGCACACAAGGATTGTTCGACACCCACGCCTATGCTACAAGCAAGGCAGGCATTATCGGCCTCACCCGCAACATCGCCGCACATTACGCACGGCAGCGCATTCGCGCCAACGCCATCGCTCCGGGATTAATTGACACGCGCATGGCGGCGCGCACAAAGGCCAACCCCGAAATCGCCGAACGAGTCGCTTTCTGGCAGCCGCTGGGTGTGGTCGGCCAGACGGCCGACGTTGCAGCGGCCGCAGTCTTCTTAGCCAGCGACGAATCACAGTTCATTACCGGCGCCGTGCTGCCCGTCGACGGCGGTTGGTTGGTACAGTAAAAGTCGACACAGAAACCGTCCAGATCGCACGCCTACGTTGCGAGTATTGATTGATTGAACGGACAGCAGAACGGAATTATGGACATATACACGAAACAGCTCACCCAATTATGGGACAGCGACGTAATTGTGGTTGGTTCGGGATCGGCCGGGGCGTCGGCAGCTATCGCAGCCGCACGCAACGGCGCGCGCACGACGTTGGTCGAGCGCTTTGGCTTTCTGGGCGGTACCAGCACCCAGGTGCTTGATACTTTCTACGGTTTCTACACGCCTGGTTCGCACGCCTACAAGGTAGTTGGCGGCATTCCGGACGATGTCGTGTTGGGGCTAAAGCAATACGATGCCGCCTTTGAGCGGCCAAACAGCTTTGGCGCCGGCACGGGCGTTACGTACGACCCGACCATGCTCAAGATTGTGTGGGAAAACCTGGCACTGCAGGCAGGAGTACGGCTGCTGTTTCACAGCTTTTGCACCGACGTGATCATGGACGGCGAACGCATTGCCGGCGTGATCGTGGACGGCAAACGCGGGCTGCTGAAGTTGACGGCACGGGTGGTGATCGATTGCACGGGCGATGCCGACGTCTGTCACCAGGCGGGAGCCGCTTACGAGCGCGCCGGTGACATCGACCCAGCGCAGACGCTGACCACGACTTTTCGCATGGCCAATGTCGACGTGCCACGCGCCCAGGCCTTTGGCAAAAAAGCCCTGGCGCAGGCCATGGAGGCGGCGATGCAGAGCGGCCAATACGTGCTGCCGCGGCGCGAAGGCAGCGGCCACATCACGACACAGGCCGGGGTCATTCACACGATCATGACGCGTATCGCCGATGTAGACGGGACGGACCCCGTGGTGTTGTCTGCCGCCGAAGTCGAAGGGCGACGCCAGGCATTGGAGTATGCCCGCTTCCTGCGCGATCGCGTGCCTGGCTACGAGAATGCGGTGCTCTCGTGGCTGTGCTCACCGATCGGCGTGCGCGAGACGCGGCGTGTTTACGGCCAGTATCGGCTGACCCGCGCTGACTGCCTGGAGGCGCGCAAATTCGACGATGCAATCGGCGCCTGCGGCGCACCGATCGAGGACCACCATGCCGGCGCCGACACCGCCTGGGCCTATCTGCCCGACGGCATGACCTATGATATTCCCTATCGCACGCTCGTGCCGCAGGCAAATACAGGCTTGTTGGTGGCCGGCCGCTGTTTCAGCGCGACGCACGATGCCCATGCATCCTGCCGCTCTATGGCCCAAACGATGACCATGGGGCAAGCGGCCGGTACAGCCGCCGCGCTCGCCGTGGAGGCAGATATCCTGCCACACGAGCTGCAAGTGGCTCAGCTGCAGACGACATTGTTGAGTATGGGCGCCAAATTCGGCGAAATCCGCGCCGAGCCGGCCTGAAGAAACCGAGTTTCTGGCGAGCGACGCTTGTGACAAGCGTCGCTCGCTTGGGAAACTCGGTTTCTATGCGGCGCAGCAGGCCGAGTCTTGCGCGTGTACAAACGCAAAACAAAAGAGGCAACGATCATGATTGAATGGGTCAAGCAAACCGGCGACGAACTTGCCGCCATCGACCGCCAGCTGCCCGTCATTGTGCCACTGGGCCTGGTGGAGGCGCATGGCAGCCATCTGACGCTGGGGCTGGATATCGACACTGCAGACTACTTTGCACGCGCCGTGGCTACGCAGAGTGGCGCTATCCTGGCGCCACTGATCGCCTATGGCTTTGCCGATGCCATGCGCGAATACCCAGGCACGGTGGGCGTGACCGCCGAGACACTGGCCCTGGTTGTGCGCGACATTGCCGAGATGTTCTGCTTTCACGGTTTCTTCAAGCAGATTTACCTGAGCGGGCACGGAGCCAATAAGCTCGGCTGCGAACTCGCCTTCCAGCAGGTTTGGCGACGCTATGGAGCCTTCAAGCCGGCCTACTGGAACTACTGGACCGAGGCGGGGCTGACATCGATCCACCACGCTGACAAAGGTGAAACTGAGATTGCCATGGCCGTTGGCTCGCCGGTCTACATGGATCGCGTGCGAGACTGGAAGTTCGCAAAACCATGGCACGCCGTCAATTCGCGCTTTGCCTATCAGCCCGAGTCGGGCGGCGTCAACGGCGCGCCCAGCACGGCTGATGCCGCCGAGGGAGAGAGAATGCGGGACCAGATTGTGGCGGCGCTCGTCACAAAGGCAAATGCAGCTGCGGCCGATCGCAGCTAGTCGTCACCAGGCGGCTCTGTGCCCCAGTTCACCGGCACGGCGCAGTTCAGCCAGTGGCAGATATGTGCAGCGAGCGGTGGCATGGGCCACCGCTCGCTGCATGGAAGCTATCGTTACTGAGACACAGGAGCGTCGGGGTCCGGCAGTGGCGAGAACGGCGGGAAGTTGCCCTTGCCGCGCTGGCCGTTGATATCGGCAGTGTTCATGCCGTACTGCAGCACCGAGAAGGCGATGGCGTCGGAGTTGAAATCCAGTGCCACATCATTGTTGTTGGCATAGGTGTCGCAGGCCTGGTGATAACACGGGTCGTAGGCGCTACCGGCCGTACCACCCCAGATGGCGGCTTCTTCTGCCGTCTTGATGCCTTCGGCGCCGGTGAACAGACCGCCCGCCGGAATGCCGGCAGCAATGAAGGGACCATAGTCCGAGCGGCCAGAGAAATCAGTGCCTTTGAAAGGTTTGCCCACCGAATTGAAGTAGGCCTCAAACGTCTTCTCGATCTGGGCGGAGCCGGCGGGTCCAGCGCCGGCGCCCTGGCCATCCGAATCGTCGCCGTCGTAGATGAAGAAGACGTAGTTCGGCGAGCCGACCATATCAAAGTTAAGGTAGAGCGTGATCCTGCCCCGTTCCTCCGGCGACAAGTTGTTGACATAGTATGTCGAACCGACCAGGTTGGACTCCTCAGCCCCCCACCAGGCAAAGCGCACCTTGTTGCGCGGCTGCACCTTGGCCATCTGCTCGGCAACTTCCAAAATGGCGGCGCTGCCGCTGCCGTTGTCGTTGATGCCCGGCCCTGCATTGACTGAGTCAAGGTGGGCACCTGCCATGATCACGTTGTTGGGAGCGCCATCACGCGTTTCAGCCAGTACATTGTAGGTAGTGGCAATGCCGCGTAAGGTGTCGGTCTTGATACGCATCACCAGGCCAGGTGTAGCCGCCAATTGCTGTCCCAAAGCCTGCGTCACGGAGGTAACGGGGATGTCCAGCGTGAAGCCGTTGCCGAGCGTGCCGTTGATGGGACCAGCAGTGTTATTGTAGATGACCACACCGGAAGCGCCCGCATTGTAGGCATTGGTCGCCTTGATGGCAAAGGTGCAGGTACCGCGGCTGATCAAGGCGATGTTGCCCGGCGGGAAACCGGCGAAATTCGCGGCATCGCAGCCGAGATTGCTCACTACTGTTACCGACGCCGTAACGTCGCCACTACCCGAATAGGAAAGGATGCTGTTTTCGATCGCGCCGGCAGGCGGCGGTGCCACTTGCTCGAGAATGGAAGGCGAAAGCGAGACAAACGTCTGGAACTGGAAAGGTTGCACAGTCACAGCGTAGCCGGCGGCCTCCATGCGCTGCTTAACGTAGGCCACTGACGCATCATAGCCGGGCGAGCCGGACACGCGGGTGCCGCCGTTGGCATCGGCGATGGCCTGGAGCGCCGCCTGGTGTTCGCGCACACCCTCCAACGTCACGCATTCCAACAGCTTGGCGTGCGTGTTGTTGACACGACTGTCGCACGCAGATGGTCCGGCTATGGCCGGTCGGGCAAGCCCGACCGCAGCCGCCAGCGTTACGGCCAGTACGACGGCACTGAACCAGATTGCCTTTTGCATGATTCCTCCATGGGTTAACAAAGGGCCCAAGCAATGCCGACGCAGAGATGAACGTGGCGACCAGCCAATGGCTGCACGTTGCCTCATGTCTGTCAGGAAGCAGGCATCTTGGGAGTGTGACAAATATTAGAGGAATTTTTGGGTTTGTCAATAGGCAGAATGAAGCGATATTTTCCGGCAACTTGTCTGGGGACGGTTAGATGCTGCCGTGGGGCAGTACGGCGTGCACCCCCTTCACCTGGTTCACCATCTGCGTCACGCGCAAGTCCACCAGCACGCTAGCCATCCCTAAGGCCTGATGGCGATCGAAGCCGTGCAACTCGCCTAACAGGTCCACCATACCTTCGACAGCCTGCAGCGCAGCCTCATTTAAGTCTTCATGTAGGCCAAAGGTGATCCATCCCGCTGGTGTGTGGGCACGCGGCATGGCGAGGTGTAACTCCGGGTGCAGTGAAAAGGTTACGTCTACAGCCTCCATGGGACATTCGATGGCCGTCACCGAGCATTCTCCGTCACCCTGTCGGGCATGGCCGTCGCCGGCGGAAAACAGGCCGCCGGGTACGGCAATGGGCAGATAGAGCGTGCTGCCGGCTATCAACTCTTTGCAGTCGAGATTGCCGCCCGTCGGCCGCGGCGGCACGGTGGAGTGCAAGCCGGGCTCGGCGGGCGGCATCCCCATGACGCCCAAAAATGGCCGCAACGCGACGCTCTGACCATGCTGGTTGCGCCCCAGCATGGTCTCGGCATCGAGCGTCCAAAGCAGGAAGGTTCCCTCCTGTGCGACACCCAGCCGATGGTTGACATAGTGCGGCCAGCCGCCCACCGCAGTAAATCCCCACGTGCCTGGGCGCACGCTGCCGATGTGCACGCCCAGCGCCATCCCCGGCTGGGCGCCGCGGACAGCGATCGGGCCAATCAGTGCGTGACCGGTTTCCTGCCCGGGCGGACGTGGCCAGAACTGCCTGGGTTTGTCCTCATAGCGTGTGGACAGGCGCGGTTCGAGGTTCCAGCCGGCGTCCAAGGTCCGAAAGCGAACGGTGTCGCCTGGATCGACAGTGAGCACGGGTGCGATCTCACGCGAGAACGCACCGTGCAAGGTGTATACATCCGGTTCCAAGGCATAGAGCGTCATGGCAATAATGCGAGTAGCTGGCCCATCAGGCGACCTGTATTTCCTGTTGCCCCATCATCGCCACTTGTGCCAGCAGTGCGTCTACAATCTCCTCGGCCGGCATGGGCAACTCGTTGTCGCGGAAATGCAGCAAGCTGAGCAAGGGCATATCGAGGATAAACCCACTCATATCCATGCCAATGGCGTCGCCATCTGTGCCCTCGCCGCCGCCAAAAGAACTGTTCAGGCCTTCAATCACTTGCTCGTAGAGCGGAACAAAGACCAGCTTGCCGCGTGGGTCGGCAGTCCAGTCACGCACTGTCGATTCGCGATTCAGCAGGCTGGGCAGGTTGGACGTCGACTGCAGTGTGACGGTAGCACGCTGGCGGATGTCGGCGCTGGATGCGCCGACCAGAATATCGAACTGGCCGTCCTCCGTGATCCACTGGCTGTGGCCCGGATGGTAGAAGGCAAAGGCACGGGTGTTGAGCGGAACTGAGACGGTCTTGGTTTCGCCCGGCTGCAACTCAACCTTGGCAAAACCCTTGAGTTCCTTGGGCGGCCGTACCAGGGAGGCAGCGTGATCGTGCACGTAAACCTGCACCACTTCCTTGCCTGCCAGCGCGCCAGTGTTCGTTACATCCACGGATACCCCAACACCGTCTACGTCACGGAAGGCGTCGGCCGAAAGCCGCAGGTTGGAGTAGGCAAATGTTGTATAGCTCAGCCCGAAACCGAATGGGAACTGTGTCGGCAGCTTGCGGGCGTCGTAGTAACGATAGCCAATGTAAAGACCTTCGCCATAGCGGACCTGGCCGTTCTCGCCTGGCCAGTGCAGGTAGGCCGGGGTATCTTCCAGCCGCTGGGGGAAGGTCTCTGCCAGCTTGCCGCTGGGGTTGACGCGGCCAAAGAGCACGTCGGCCACGGCGCCGCCGCCCGCCTGGCCCATCATCCACGCTTCCAGCACCGCGCCTACGCCGTCGATCCAATCGCCCATGGCCACGGGTGCGCCGTTGTTGAGCACGACTATGCAGTTGGGTTGCACGGTGGATACGGCTTTGATCAAGGCGACCTGCTGCGCGGTCAAATCGAGGTCGGCGCGGTCGTAACCTTCGGATTCCTTGTACGACGGCAGGGCAATGTGCAGCACAGCGACGTCGGCCGTCTGCGCTAACCCGACTGCTTCGTCGATCAACACCTGCTGGAAACTGTCGTCGGCGGGGTAGCCCATGGCGTAGGTCAGCTCCGCATCCTGTGCCAGCGCCTTAAGCTCGGCAAAGGGCACGGCCACGCGCGTGGGGCTGATGTGCGAGCTGCCACCGCCCTGGAAGTGAGCGACCTCGGCGGCGCGGCCGATGACGGCCAGGTTGACGTTGGGTTTCAGCGGCAGGATGCCATTGTTCTTGAGCAGCACCATGCATTCGCCGGCGATCTTCTGTGCCAGGACGTGATGGCCGTCGGCGTCAAACGAACCGCCTTTAGGCGTTGCCGCGGCCTTGAAGACAATGCGCAGGATGCGGCGCACAGCTTCGTCGAGGACGGCTTCGTCCAGTTGGCCACTGTCTATAGCATCGACCACGGCCCGGGTGCGCCGCGGCTTGGGGCCCGGCATCTCCAGGTCCAGCCCGCCCTTGAGCGCGGCCACACGATCGTGCACCGCGCCCCAATCGGAAACGACATAGCCTTCCAGGCCCCATTCCTCCTTCAGGATGCGGGTGAGCAGTTCATAGTGCTCCGAACCGTAAGTGCCGTTGATCTTGTTGTACGAGCACATGACAGACCAGGGCTGCGCCCGTTTCACCGCAGTTTCGAAGGCAGGCAGATAAATCTCGCGCAGTGTGCGCTCGTCCACCTCGGCGTTGATGCGGAAGCGCTCGAACTCCTGGCTGTTCACAGCAAAATGCTTGAGCGAGGTCCCGACACCCTTGCCCTGAATGCCTTTGATCAGGCTGGCCGCCAACTCGCCCGTCAAATAAGGATCTTCGGAGAAATACTCAAAGTTGCGTCCACCCAGCGGCGAACGCTTCATGTTGACACCAGGGCCAAGCAGCAAGCCCACGTCCAGCGCCACCGCCTCTTCGGCCAACGCCTGGCCCATCGTGTAGACCAGGTCCACGTCCCAGCTTGAAGCCAGGGCAGAGGCCGTGGGGAAACAGGTGGCAGGCAGGCTGGGCGCGCCGATGGCGTGGATATCCGGCACACGGCGCACGCCATGCGGGCCATCTGACATCAGCAATTCGGGCACGCCGAGGCGCTCGATCGGCGTCGTCGTCCAGGCGCTGGCGCCGGTAACGAGAGTGGCTTTCTCTTCGAGCGTCATGGCGGAGATCATGGCATTGAGATCTGGCATGGAGGAACTCCTTAATGGAATATATCAATCCGTTTTTTTCAGTATACTCAACCAACGCGCAGATGAACGAAGATGGCGGCGCACCATTCATGCCGGCCCTCAGTACGTAGGCAAAGCCGGCGTGGAGTGATCGACATCCACGGATGCTTCAGCATCTGCTGCTGCTGGTGTAGTGATATCTCCTGCACATGCTTGTGCCTGGTGGATCAGAATGACGCTGGTTGCCCCGCGGTCATCCAGCAGGCAGAGCAAACAGCGGGGTGCGACGTCCCTCACGCCTATGGCGCCACCGGCTGCGGCCAACCGCCGGCGCAGCGCAATTGCCTGCAGGGGTGTGGCGACGACCACCAGCGGCGAGCGACGCAAATTGGCCGCAGCGTGTCGGGTATGATCGATAACCCAGGCGGTTTTTCCGGCCGCGGTTGGGGCAAAGAAGAGGTGAGTGGACATGACAGGCAGGACCCGCTCGGATGGATTCGTGTCACCCGAGTATATCATACTTTACGCTTCGTAGGGCAAAGTATTTACCCGCCTAACGGAATGGCAACGATCATCATGATAATGCCGAGAATGAGCAGCATCAGGCCGGTAAGAAAGGGTTTGCCGCCGGCATACTGGCCCCAACGGTAGCCCATCCCAAAAAGCATAACGAAGGCAATGAAGTTGGAGACGCGTAGGGTGGTTTGGACGCTGCCGGGAAGAATAATCAAAGGCAGCAGCACGGGCAGGGCTGCGCCGACGGCGACGAGGAACACGCCAAATCCACCGGCGAAATCCTCCTTTGCAAAACCGCCGCGCGGGGGCGGTGAGCTGCGCAGCCGGCCGTAGAGCGCCGTATAGATTTGGCGCCGCTCTGTGGACGTGGTCAGCGTGCCCATATCGTCGTCCAGCTCCTCCGACAGCACGGCAATACCTTCGTCTTGTGACTGAGCGTTGCGAACCAAGCGGTAGAGGCGGCGATCCTTGCCGCGCTCGAATACGCAAGTCAGCACATACATAGCGCCGTCGATCATGCCCCAGGCCACAGCGCAACCGAGCGCCGCAACGAACAACTGCAGGAGCAGATGCGAGCCGTCCATACCTATCTCACCCGACTGGCTTTGAATGGCGCGTGTCGCCAGTGTGAAGGTCAGTACGATGAGGACGCTGTAGATGCCCTCGACCAGCCGGTCAAGCGGGTCGAGCAGGCGAGCAAGAAAGCTTTCCTTGGCCGTCTTGTGCACGACCGGCTGGCTCGTTTGCGGCTCGAAGCTGGGCGGCGATGGAGTCTGAGCGGTCATATGGGCACCTGTATACGCTCTGGCTGTAATCAACTGGATGGTATACTGGCATCGTAGACGCAATTTGGCGACGATGCAAACAGGGAGACAGTAGCCATGGACAAAGCGGAAAAATCGCTCAAGGAGAAATTCCAGTTTAAAAATGTGACCAAACTGGCCGTGCGCAACGCGCCGGCAGGTTATGCTGATAAGCTGGCAGCCGCTCTGGATGGCATAGAAGTATTGGCCGGGCCTGACGCAACGGCCGACGCGCTGCTGCTGTTTGTGAACAACCTGGCCGAGGCGCAGGCACTCGCCCCCGGTGCCGTAGCAACCGTTGCGACGGCCAAGCCGGAAGGCATCTTGTGGATCGCCTATCCCAAGGGCGGATCGGGTATCAAGACCGACGTCAACCGCGACAAGCTGTGGCCGGTGGTACAGGATTCAGGCTGGCGCCCGGTGCGGCAGGTGGCAATCGACGACGTCTGGTCGGCCATGCGCTTCCGCCCAGGGACGATGTAGATGAAGTCGCGCACTTGGACCACTTCGATCATAATGCAAGATTGAGGGTGGTATTCTGATGCAAATAGAGTTGAACACCAATGGCCGCCGCCTGGAGGAAACTGCCACCCGCATGCAACCGCTACGCCAACTGCTTTTGGACAGCGAACGCTGGCTTATGCAGCGTACCCTCTTCTACGCCAAGCGCCATAATTATGTTAAATACACGTCCACCTTGTTGGAGGCCTGGCGCATCTCCATTGAAAGTCTGACTGCTACAATGGTGTCTGCCATCGACAGCGGCGCCGCCGACCTGGAGTTTTGCCCCGACGAAGACTATAGACAGGACCCTATCGCCGCCTTTGGTGTCGAGGAAGGCATCAAGCACCGCAGCCGCGGGCTGACATTGGCGATGTACCTGAGCTTGCTCAAGTATTATCGGCAAGCGTATCTTGACCTTCTCGCCGGCAGCAGCTTTCGCGCGTCAGATGCAGCCACTTACCACTACTTTATCGATCGCTGCTTTGACCGGATTGAGTTAGGGGTCGCCTCGTCGTGGGCCAGCACTGACGAGCAGCCGCGGCTCAAGGAACTCCAGGTCACAAATCGTTATCTCGCCAACGAGAAGAACAAGTACCTGACCATTTTTGAAAGCCTGCACGACCCGGTGATCCTGCTCGATAAGGACGGGCAGGTGCACAATATGAACCATATCGCTGCAGCGCTGTTTGCCAATGCCAGCCACCCCGGCGACTTGTATTACGGCGACACGATTACCAGCCGCAGCCCGGGCTGGCTGGAGCATCTGCTCGTGCAGTTTACACAGAATGGCCGCGATCGATTGGAGATCGAACAGACGGTACAGACACACCGCGGACTGCGCCACTATTTGATCAAGCTTGAGCAGATGCTCGACGTCAGCGAGAAGTATATGGGCGTAGTCGTACTGCTCAACGACCTGACGGCACGCCGGGAGGCCGAGCAGCGCCTGCAAGCGCGCAGCGAAGAGATTTCGACCCTTTACGACGTCACGGCTATCGTGACGACGCCGGCGCCAGTGGAAACCGTCCTGGAACGAGCATTGGAGCGCGTGTTAAGCACGGTCAAAGGCCAGGGTGGCAGTTTCCGGCTGTTGAATACGGAAAGCAAGGAACTGGAGCTAGTGGCTGGGCGCCATGAACCCGGTGCGGGCCAGCCCGCCCCTGCCTGCGAAGTGCTGGCAGCCTTGGTCGTGGCACACGACGCGCCGCTGGTCATCGACGATATGCTGAACGACGGCCGTGTGCCCGCGGCAGCCACCAGCTGCCACGCGTTTGCCGCGGTGCCCATGCGCGCCGGTGGTCGCATTCAGGGTGTGCTGAGCGTATTTCGGGCACCGGGACAAAGCTTTACACCAGCGGAGGTGTCCCTGCTGGGGACGGTGGCCGACGGCGTAGGATTGGCCGTAGAGAACAACCGCCGTGCACGCCTAAAGGCAGTGCTCGAAGAGCGCGAGCGTCTGGCGCGCGAGCTGCACGACTCGGTGACCCAGTCGCTCTACAGCCTCACCCTCTTTGGCGAGTGGGCGGCCGGTCTGCTGGCACAAGGCGAGACGGACCAGGCGCAAGAGAAGTTGGTGCGCATTAGCGAAATCTCGCGCCAGGCCCTCAAGGAAATGCGGCTGATGGTCTACGAGCTGCGCTCGCCCGAGTTAGAGCGTCACGGTCTGCACGGCGCACTGGAACGGCGGCTCACGGCAGTCGAGGAGCGGGCCGGCGTGCGCACCAGCCTACGCTACAACGATAGCCTGTTCTTTTCGCCCCGCGTCGAAGACGAGTTGTACCAGATCGCCCAGGAGGCGCTCAACAATGCGCTCAAGCACGCTGGCGCGCATGAAGTAACGGTAGAAATGGCTGCCGGCAGCGGCTTAGCCTGGCTGAGTATTTGTGATGACGGAGCTGGATTTGACCCTCTTGCGGCGGCGCGCAACGGCGGGATGGGGTTAGCCAGCATGCACACGCGGGCGGCGCGGCTTGGCGGCAGGTTGTGCATCGAGTCGGCGCCGGGTCACGGCTGCCAGGTGCGGGTCGAGATGCCGGCAGCGCCGGAGGACAAGCGCTAGTGACTGTTCCCATTGTGCCGATCATCCGTATCCTGATTGTCGACGACCACCCTGTGGTGCGTGAGGGTCTACGCGGGCTGCTTTCATTCAAACCGGACTTTGCAGTGGTCGGCGAGGCCGAAGATGGGCTCGAGGCGGTATTGCGCGCTGCCTACCTGCGCCCGGACGTAATCGTCATGGATCTGGAGATGCCGCGCCAGAACGGGCTGGACGCAGCGCGCCAGATCCTGGCGGAGAATCCGCAGGCGCGCATCTTGCTGCTAACCTCCTTTGCCAAGGATCAACGAATCTTTGAGTGCCTGGACAGCGGTGTGCTTGGCTGCCTGCTCAAGGATTCTGCCTCGCAAGAGCTGTTCCGCGCGATCCGCGACGTATATGCCGGTGAGTTGGCGCTGCACCCCGCCATTGCCCGCAGCCTGTTGCAGCGGCGGCAGGTGGCGCACTCTGTGACTAACCCGGACGGGTTGACAGAGCGCGAGATCGAAGTGCTGCGTTTGATTGCCCTGGGGCTGAGCAACCAGGAGATTGCAGACAGGTTGGTGGTCAGCTTGCCCACCGTGCGCACCCACGTGAACCACATCCTCGCCAAGCTTGATCTCGAAACGCGATCGCAGGCTATGCTTTACGCCCTGCGCAACGAGATCGCCTCGCTCGACGAGGTGCCCTAGAAGCGGCGTTGCCGTGTAACTAGCTGTGTAACTAGCATTGACCTCTTATCATCCGCGCGGTTGAGAGCAGTTCAACTTAGGGGTTGATGTGCTGCTCGCTCCTTGCTGCTATCCTGTCAGCAAAAAGGAGTGTCAAAACATGCCCCATTCACGTGAACAAACTTTACTGGCCGCCTTGCAGCGCTTCTTTGTGGCTGCGCATGGCGATGAAATGGCCGCCGCGTACGAGCAACTTGCGCTGGTGGCCGACGAACCGGCCCCCTATGTCGACGACTGGCGCCAGGTCGAATTTGCCTTTAACCGGCTTTTTGTCGGCCCCAAGGCGCTGCTTGCCCCGCCTTATGCCTCCGTATACCTCGAACCCCAGCCGCAGTTGATGGGTCGCACGACGCTGCAGATTCGCGAGCTGTACACGCTGCTCGACCTCAACTCACCATGGAAAAATGTGGTCCCTGACGACCACATCAGCCTTGAACTGGACGCCTATCGCCAGCTGCTGGCAGCTGAGGCCGTCACGCAAACACCCGAGTTGGATATGGCCCGCACTTATCTTGGCGCCCATCTGCGTCGCTGGCTGCCGTCCTTTATTGCCCGCATACAGCAGGCAGGCGTGACGCCGCCGGCCATCTGGTTTGTGGCGGCGCGGTTGGCGGCCTGGGTGGTCACGACGGCAGGTGTGGAAGCAACGGACCAATCATTGTCCCGTACAGGAGTGTTCGCATGAGTACACCAAAACAAACAGCAAAACAAACCATGGACCGTGTCTTTACCTGCCAGTTGACCCGCCGCCGCTTTCTACAGGCGCTGGCCGCGGCCGGCGCACTAAGTGCGCTGCCGGGCGGGTTGCTAACCGCTGGAGGCGGGAAGGGGCTATTCGCCCAAGGCATCGACGGCGAGGTTGACTATGTGGCGCAGATACGCGGCGGCTATGCCGGCGATGTCTACGAGGTCTTCCGCAACGCCTGCCCGCGCAATTGCTACGACACATGCAGCATCAAGAGCTATGTCAAGGATGGCGTCCTGCAGTTTATCGAGGGCGCCGAAGAATCGACCTTCACCGACGGCGGGCTCTGCGTCAAGGGTTACGCTTATCCTCGTACCGTCTACAGCCCAGACAGAATTAAGTACCCCATGCGCCAGGTGGGCCGCGGCTCGGGCAACTGGGAGCGTATCTCGTGGGATGAGGCGATGAACCAAATCGCCGATAAGATCCTGGAGATCAAGCAGAAAGACGGCAGCCTGTTGGGCATGGCGTTGACCAAGTACTCCGGCAATTTCGGTATCACCCATTACGGCGTCGAAGGCATGATGTCGTCGCTCGGCTACACCACGCGCTTTGTCGGCACCCCCTGTTGGCCGGCCGGCATCGACGCCCAGAACTACGACACGGGCGACATGTGGTGCAACGACCCCGAGGACATGGTCAACAGCAAGTACGTCATCATTTGGGGTGCCAACCCAGCCTACTGCTCGATTCACTCGATGAAGTACGTCACCGAAGCCAGGCAGCGCGGCGCCAAAGTCGTGGTCATCGACCCGGTCTTCACCCAGACTGCCGCCAAGGGCGACGAGTACTGGCAAGTCGCCACCGGCTCGGACGGCGCGCTGGCCCTGGGCATGGCGCGCCACCTGGTGGACATGGACCTGGTGGATCGCGAATGGGTGACCAAGAACGGCCACGGCTATGACGAGTTTGAGGCGTATCTCAAAGTAAATGTCACGGTCGAATGGGCAGCGGAGGTGAGCGGCATTCCGGTCGAGACGATCAAGGCGGTAGCCGTTGAATTTGCAACGGCCAAGCCCGCCACGATCTGGATCGGCTACGGCATGCAGCGGCACATCAACGGCGGTCAAAACGTACGCGCCATCGATGCCCTGGTCGCCATGACGGGCAACGTCGGCAAGACAGGCGGCGGCGCACGCTATGGACACCTGTATACGTGGGGCTTCAACTATCACGCCATGGTGCACGACAAGCCTGAGGGCTCGGTTGGCTACCTGGGGACGAGCGGCCCCATGGGCGAGTTTGACACCGGCGCGGGCAAGGCCGAGTCGCAGTACGCCGACCGCGCACTGAACATCAACAAGATTGGGCAGGAAATCCTGGACACGCAGGATCCGCCGGTCCGGCTGTTGTGGGTGGCCAACAAAAATGTGTTGAGCCAGGACTTCGACCGCAACAAGATCGCCAAGGCTTTCGAAAAACTCGAGATGGTGGTCGTCGTGGACCAGTTCTTCAACCAGACGGCAGAGCTGGCCGACATTGTGCTCCCGACCACCACGTTGTTTGAGGACTGGACAGTCAACGTCTCCTACTGGCACTACTGGTTAAGCATCAACGAGCAGGCGATCCAGCCGCTGTTCGAGGCGAAGGCGGACATCGAGATCGGCGCCGCCCTTTCGGCCGCGCTCAACGCCAAGCAACCGGGCTCCTGCACCTTCCCCACCGAGCTTGACACCAAGGAATGGATGGCAGCTGAATTCAACGACGGCATTTATGAACTGTTTGGCATCAAGTCGTGGGAAGAGCTGCGCAACGGGCCGGTAAAGGCCAAGATCCAGCCGGCTTCGTGGGCCGACCTTACCTTTAAGACCCCATCCGGCAAATATGAATTCAAGTCGGAGTTGGCTGAAGAGCATGGACATACTGCCTTGCCCGTCTACAAGGAAGGCCGCAGTTCCTACGCACCCTACCGGCTGTTGACCCCGCACTCCAAGTACAACTTGCATTCGCAGTTCCAAAACCTGGATTGGATGCTCACCGTCAATCCCGAGCCCTACATCTACATCCACCCGTCAGTGGCAGGCAATAAAGGCATTCAAGACGGCGACATGGTGCGCGTGTTTAACCAGGTGGGCGAGGAACGGCTGCGCGCCCGCCTGACGGACAACGTACCCGCGGACACCCTGCTGATGTACGAAGGCTGGTACGGCAAGCAGAACAAGTTCAACGTCAACAACCTGGTGGACGACACCTCGTCCGATATGGGCAAGTACAAGACTGGCTCGCCGGGTGTGGCTCTGCACGACCAGTTTGCCGACATCGAAAAGGCAGCGTAGAGGAGAAACAATCATGGCCAGATATGGCTTTTATGTAAATGCAGAACTTTGTATTGGCTGTGCCACATGCGGCATGGCATGCAAGCAGCAGAACAACCTCCAAGCGGACGTCGTATGGCGCCAGCTGTACCCACTGAGCGAGGAGATCTACCCGCACCTGGAGCGCGCCTATTACTCGCTGGCATGCAACCACTGTGCCCATCCATGCTGCCTGGAAGACTGCCCCGTTAGCGCCTTTACTAAGCGCGAAGATGGCATCGTGATGCAGTCGCAGGATGCGTGCATCGGCTGCGGCAACTGTGTGCGTTCTTGCCCGTTTGGTGCGCCCCGTATGAACGAGGTCACGCACAAAGCCGAGAAGTGCAACTTGTGCTTCGAGCGCATCGACGCGGGCAAGCTGCCCGCCTGCGTACAAGCATGCCCGACCGGCGCGCTATCGTTTGTCGACTTGGATACGTTCGACCAGCCGGGCACGACGCAGTTCCCGCCCGGTTTTCCCATGCATCCGGAAGTGGACCCGTCGATCCGGTTCAAGCTGCCGGCCCAACCCAAGGTCGTGCGCAGAAAGGTGGAATTAGTATGAACGGCATGAATCTAGCCGAACTGCCGCTGATCGTCTTCACGTTGTTGAGCCAGATCGCCATCGGCATGGCGATGTTGGCGGCCGTCCGCCAATGGGCGGTCGTCGATGGCCCGACCAAGACCACGCGCAACGAATGGCTGGTGATCGGGCTGCTGCTGGCGGGAGCTGTTATGGCCTCGCTGTTTCACCTGGGCAACCCCATGGGGGCCGTGCGCACGCTGGCAAATTTGCAGACTGCCTGGTTGAGCCGTGAGATCCTGGGCATCATCGCCTTTGGTATCCTGGTGGCGGTCATCTTCTTGACTGAAGTCAGGGGGACAACCAAGGGCTGGCTGCTCAAGCTGGCGGCGATCGTGGGGCTGGCAGCGCTGTTTGCCACCTCGATGACCTATGCTTCACCGCCCAGCCTGCCGGCAGTCAACAACGCACTGCCCTTTGCCTTCTATTTGCTGAGCGCTATCATCCTGGGGGCAGGCTTTGGCAGCTACTTTGCCCCTCCGGCGCACCAGCCGCTGCTGTTCAAGATCCTGGTCAATGCCCTGATCGTCAGCCTGGCCATCAACCTGCTGATCCCCTGCATGTGGCTGTCGGGTGGTGCAGTCATGCACCAAACCGGAGTAAACTATCTGCAGTCGCCGCTCTACTGGACACAGATCGTGGTTGGACTGGTTGTACCGCTGCTGGTGCTATGGCGCTTCAAGCGCATCCCGGCGTGGCTGCCCATTTTGCTGCTGGCAGGCGAAGTGGCGGGGCGCGTGGCATTCTTCGTGCTCACGGCTTCGACAGTCGATAACATCGGCAAGTTGTTCTAGCACGCTGCATAGTGAACTGACTTTCTCTGTCGAACGCTTTTAAATACTTGAATAGCGCTTGCGACCTCGCGCTTGACTGCAAGAGCCGCCTGGGGAACTTAACCCGGGCGGCAACCGTTTTCGGCAGCAGGAGGTTTCCATGTCACAAACACCAAATCGAGCGACCCCGATCCGGCGGCGTGACTTCTTGCGCGGCATTGGGGCAACGGGCGCCCTTGCCGGCGCTACGCTGCTGGCTGGCTGCACTGTCCCCGCGGTGCACCCCTCTACTGCACCCGAAGCATCGCCGGATGCGAGCACGGCAATGCTGCCGACGGCGACTCCTGCACCAGCAGCGGACACAGGTATCGCACTCGTCCCAGCCGGGCGAGCACGCGTGGCATTGGTCAAGACAGACAAGCGTGCGGACGGCGTGCGCCAGGCCATGGCGCTGCTCGGCGCCCTCGACGTGGCAGGCAAACACATCTTTATTAAGCCCAACTTCAACAGCGCCGACCCAGCCCCCGGCTCCACACACCCAGACGTGCTGCGCACGCTGGTCGAGTCCCTGCACGCCGGGCAGCCTCGTCGCATCGTGGTGGGCGACCGTAGCGGGATGGGCAACACGCGCCAGGTTATGCAGGAAGTCGGAGTGTTTGACTTAGCCCAGGAACTCAATTTCGAGCCACTGGTGCTGGACGAGCTCGACGCCAACGCCTGGCAGCACTTCAACCCATCTGGAGGCCACTGGGAGCGCGGCTTTGCTCTCCCCAAGCCGATGCTGGAAGCCGATGTTGTCGTGCAAACGTGCTGCCTCAAGACCCATCGCTTTGGCGGCCACTTCACCCTGTCGCTCAAGAACAGCGTCGGCCTCGCCGCCAAGAGCGTGCCGGACGAAGGCTACAACTACATGGGCGAGTTGCACTCGTCGTCCCACCAGCGGCATATGATTGCAGAGATCAACGCGGCCTACAAACCTGGTCTGATCGTGCTGGACGGCGTCGAAGCGTTCCGCACGGGTGGTCCCGACAGCGGCGACAAGGTGGCCGCCGACGTGATGCTGGCGAGCAGCGACCGGGTGGCGATCGACGCCGTGGGCGTAGCGATATTGCGCCTGCTTGGCACCACACCGGAAGTGAGCGAGGGACCGATTTTTGCCCAGGAACAACTGTCCCGTGCCGTCGAGTTGGGACTGGGGGCAAGCAGCGCTCACGCGATCGAGTTCGTCACCGCTGACGAGGAGAGTGCTGCGTATGCAGCACAGATTCGCAAGCTCCTAGATTCGTGATGTACCCGGTGGGCGATTTAGGACTTAACGAGTATGTCTCTCTTTCTCCCATTCCTCCCGAAAGGCTGCTATTTGAAGGGGTGCGCAGCACGCGCAACCATCTGGCGCATTTTCGCAATGACCTGTCGGCCATGGAGCGATCCCAACTGCGTTTCTGCTGGAACTGGCTGCAGAAGCATCAACCCCAGCCGCCGCCGGCCGCCGAGCTTTGGCCGGTCGAACAGTTCGCGTATGTTCCAGCGGGAACAACCCCGTCCAGCCCACTTGACCACGATGCCGCCCCCCGCTATTACGAGCAGCCGGCCGGCAGCAATGACAGCAAGTACGCGCTGCTCGCCACCTATCTCCAGGACCAACCGGCCCATCTGGACCGCATCAACCTGCGTTTTGCCGAGATCGAACGCATCGTACGTGCACCGCTGCCGGCGTCGGCGCGCAGCCACCGCGGGTGGTGGACCAACAACGCCGTCACGATCGGCCGCCTGCAACGGTGGCTTGACGCGGGCTGGCGCGTCGTCAATGTCAACCTGGCAGAACAGGTCGCCAGCTTTGAACGGATTCCCGAACGGCAGCGACGGCTAATCCAGTTTTTCGTTCAACTCCATGCCGACCTTAAAGAGCGGATGGAACTTCCAGATCGCCTAAAGACGCCCAGCGGTGAGGCCTGGCATGTTTTGGCTCGCGTGGCAGGCCTACACGGCGAAGGCATGTACTACATCGCGGCCTTTGCGCCCGACAACCACTTCCGGCTCGAACTCTATATCGAGACAGGCCACCGCCAGCGCAACAACCACATCTTCGATTGGTTGGCGGCGCGGCGGCAGGCCGTGGAACAAGAATTGGGCGCACAGCTCAGCTGGGAGCGGATGGACGACCGGCGGGCCGCACGCATTGCGTGGGTGCACAGCGGGTCAATTTCCGATTCCGACGCAGCGTTGGCGCAACTGCGCACCTGGGCAGCAGACGCCACTATCCGCTTTGCTGCCGTGCTCGAGCCGTTGGCGGCAGCAGCGGGCGTGCAAGCAGCCCTTGCTGTCGCGGCACAGGCGACGTAGTATACGCCGCAGCAAGCGGCAACCAGATCCAAACAACTACATGCGCGCCGGTCACAAGCTACATGCAAATGTGGTCTGGGATCGCGCATCCTTCTGTATGCTGGAGACGTACTACGTTGTAACAAGCTTCTGCTCGCATTTGCAAGGAGGAAACGATGAATCGCACCTACTGGCTGGCCTGGCTGCCGATGCCTGTGATTGGGATTGTCAACGGCACGCTGCGCGTGCTGCTGTACCAGGACACTCTGGGAGATACCGCAGCGCACCAACTGTCGTGCCTGACCGGCATCTTGCTCTTTGCGCTGTATATCTGGATTATCGCCCGCCGCTGGCCATTCGCTGCAGGCAAACAGGCGCTGCTCGTCGGGCTTACGTGGATGGTGTTGACAATTGCCTTCGAGTTTGGCATGGGCGTGTTCGTGCTCGGCCAGCCTCTTTCGACGCTTGTGGCGGACTACAACCTGTTGGCAGGCCGGTTGTGGCTGCTGGTGCTGCTCACGATTGGCTTTGCTCCCTACCTGTTCTATCGACTTGGCAGCCGTCCGAGCGAGCACATCCAGCCTTCTGCTTAAAGAACCAAAGGAATTCGCATTATGTTTACGATGATATCATCCACTACGGTAACAGCCCGCCCGCCACGCGGTGACGACGACTTCTGGCGCATGCGCCAGCTGTTGGTCGACACAGTGCCGATCACGCCGATCGGTTTTAACTGGGATGTGCGCTGGCTCGACGGCCAACGCTTTTATGAAAAAGAGGTGGATACGCCGCGCTTCCTGCAGCGGCCAATCCAGCTTTGGGAAAATGCTGCGGGTGCGTTGGTCGCGTTTGTACTGCCGGAAAGCTCGTTGGGAACTGCCTATCTGCAGGTGCATCCGGACTATCGCTACCTGGAAGAGGAACTGATAGCGTGGGCGGAGGCGCATCTCTGCGCGAGGAACGAGGACACTGGACGGCCGCAGCTGGAGATCCCGGTCTACGAATACGATGCCCTGCGCCAGCAGACACTGGCGCGCCGCGGCTATGAACGGACGCCGTACTGGGGCATGACGCGCCACATGCGGCTTGGGTGCCAACCGCGGCCCGCCGTGCGGCTGGCCGAAGGCTACGCCTTGCGTGCAACGCGGCCGGAGGACCTGACCGACTGCCAACAAATTGCCGACCTGCTCAACGCCGCGTTCCATCGCACATTTCACAACCCATGGGAGTACCAAAATTTCGCCCGGCGTGCGCCCAGTTTCCGCAACGAGCTGGACTTGGTGGCCGTGGCGCCGGATGGGACCTTTGCGGCGTATGTGGGCATTCCGTATGATGTGGCCAACCGGCTGGGCATCTTTGAGCCGGTCTGCACGCATCCCGATCACCTGCGGCGCGGCCTGGCGCGGGCGTTGATGACGGAAGGGCTGCTGCGCTTGTGGGAAATAGGGGCAGTCGAGGCGATCGTCGGTACGGGCGACATGGAGGCCGCCAACGGGCTGTATACGGCAATGGGGTTTACCGAGGCCTATAGGAACTACATCTGGCGCAAGGAATTGTAGTCCCCTGCAGTGTCCACGGGACCGGCGAACGCAGGCGTTCGCTTCGAGGTCCCGTGGACACTGTTTCATTTCGCCGTCAACTCAAGACGCGATTGCCCAGGCTTCTGGTTTTTTGCCTGTTGCGGGGTGCATCCAGACTATAGTACTATGTCCTCTGCACCATAGGCATCCTTGGAGACGGCATTCCATGGCAACTACTTACCTCTACGGCCCCTACTATGTAATTGAAGGACCGGATACTCTATTTCGACCTGGTGAAGTTCGCAGCTATGGATTCGGACCTTGGCGTCCGTTTCGAGACGGGACCGTCACAATTTCGGCCAATATCCAGGACTTTGGCCGGTTTGTGAACGGGACAACGCGAGCGATCACGATTGACAGTATCGAGTATTTTGTGGCGGATGTGGGAACGCTCGATCCTTCTATCCGCTTCACGTACCGAAACAGTGGATCGGAGCCGATCCAGGCATGGTACTTCAACCTGAGTGTGGTCCTGCCGTAATCGATCTGCTTTGGAGGGTTCGGCGATGAGATTGATTGCCATTCACGACATTGAGGGAAGAATTTCCACGCTGTTCACTCAGCCTCCGGATGCACCGCCGGGATACGTCGAAGTCCAGGGCGAACAGCTGAAGACGGAGTTGGCGGGCACAGAACTGAACTTTGATCTGCAGGATCTCCAGCTGCCGGATGGACTGGCTGAATTCGTTCAGAAGGTTCTTGTCAAAACAGGAGCACATCGTATGGCTATCAGTCGTCGTCTACTCGCCCTCATCGGGCGGCGTTATCCGGCAGTTTATGATGTCATACCGCACGGCCCTCTGCTGGGAGCTGTCTGGGGGGGCCGCGGGTCAGAGGTCGCACTCAACCCGCAGCCGCTGCCGCCGCGTGAGCTGGGGGCGGCCATGGCTGCGGAGTTTATACGGACAGTCTGGTTCGCCGACCGTTTCGGCCTCGATCAAGGGATCACGTTTAACGAACTCGAGGATTGGTGCCCGACCGTACCCAGAAGGCCGAAATTGCCGCCGTGGTGGCCACCCGTTCCCGAACCGGACCCGCCCCCGGACTGGTTCCTTGATTTCCACCTTGGCTTTGCTGCTCGGCTTGCAGCGGCCTCCGCCGAATTGGAGGGTACGCAAGTCGGCGAGCTGGTGAACAGGGCGATCGAACGGTCGCTGGAAGTAATTGAGTCCGCTTAGGCGCTTGACAGTCGCGTGCCCGGCTCGCCAGGGCGGATCTGAGACGAAAGAACGGCGCTGAGATAGCCTTGCGCCGCTCTTCTATTGGTCACGGCTGACTTTGTCCTTGTCCCGGGGACATATCGTGTGCGCCGGTTCTGTCAGGCAGCTTCTCGCTCGTAGGTCTCGTTGAAGACGAAGTCAGACAGCCAGCGCTTGAAGCTGTCGTTGTCCATGAAGTTCTTGAACAGCTGCGTGTCGTCCTTGAGCACGGCCGTCATGACGCGGCCGAGCGCCTTGTCGTGCTCGACGCGGGCGTTCTGCTTGTCGTTGTTCTTACGCGCATTCTGGTGGGCGACGTCGGCCGCCACCTGCGCCGGAATGTCCTGCGTAATCAGCCTGTGCACGCGGTCGAGGGTGGAGCGAGGATTGCAGTTGCTATCACAATGTGATATCATAGCTACATGAATGCCGCACATCGGAAAACATTGGAGGCAATCTATCGAGTTCCTGTTCCGGCAAACCTGGAGTGGCGGCGAATCGAGACTCTGCTCATAGCGTTGGGCGCAGAGGTGATAGAAGGCAGAGGTTCCCGTGTGCGCTTTGAGCTAAATGGGATTGTAGCGACTTTTCACAGGCCGCACCCAGATAAGGAAGCGAAGCCCTACCAAGTGCGTGATGCGAGGGAATTCTTGGCGCAAGCAGGAGTCAAGCCATGAACACGATGACTTACCACGGGTACGCGGCACGCATTGTCTATAGTGATGAAGATGGCTGCTTTGTCGGCCATATTGCCGGGATCCGGGACGTGGTGGGGTTCCACGGCGAATCGGTGGCCGAACTGCGTGCTGCGTTTGAAGAGGCCGTGGACGATTACCTGGAAACGTGCGCCAGGTTGGGTCGCGCCCCGCAGAAGCCTTATTCCGGCAAGCTACTGCTACGCGTAGATCCAGTGCTGCACGCCCGCGCGGCCATGCTGGCCGAGGCGCAGGGCAAGAGTCTCAATGCCTGGGCGCAAGAGGTGCTGGCGCAGGCGGTTGCCACAACCCAGGTATAAATGAGGGAAGAATTCGTGCGAGGCGCTGCCCACAAGGATCGGGGTGCAGGGAATTGAAGGGGGCAGCGCCAGGCACGGTAGCGGTAATGTCCCGGGGATCTGCGAGGTCCCCGGGACATGTTGCATGTGCTTTGTAGGGGCACCTGAGGTATAATACGCTCCATACGCACAAATGTTCGTATTGGAGGCTCGTATGTCTTCCTCTACCGCCAACGCGCTGGATGCCTTTCTGCCGCCGGTCCGTGCCTGGTTTGAACAGACAATGGGCCAGCCGACTCCGCCGCAAGCGACGGGGTGGCCGGCGATCCAGCGCGGCGAAAACACCCTGATTATGGCCCCCACTGGGTCGGGCAAGACGCTGACAGCCTTCCTGTGGGGCATCGACCAGATCTTCCGAGCATTGCCTGCCCCCGCGCCGCCTGCGGAAGAAAAGCCCAAGCGGCGCCTGCGGCGAAGTGCTGCGCCACGCCCCCAGGGTATTCACCTGATCTATCTATCGCCCCTCAAGGCACTGAACAACGACATTGAACGTAACCTGCGGGCGCCGCTGCTGGGCATTCGCCATATGGCTGAGGCGACGGGCCAGGAACTGCCCGAGATCACGGTGGCCGTGCGCTCGGGCGATACACCCAGCCGCGAGCGGCAGGCAATGCTGCGCAAAGCCCCCCACATACTGATCACGACGCCGGAATCGCTCTATATCCTGCTCACCAGCCCCAAGGCCCGCGAGCTTTTTCGCACCGTGCGCACGCTGATTGTGGATGAGATCCATACTTTGGCCGGCTCGAAGCGCGGCGTGCATCTTGCTCTCAGCCTCGAACGTCTGCAACACATTGCCGAGCAGCCGATCCAGCGCATTGGCCTCTCGGCCACGATTCGCCCGCTGGAAGAGGTGGCGCGCTACCTTGGCGGCAGCACATGGCAGGGCGCAGGCGACGCGAGTACGCTGGTTCCACGGCCGGTTACTGTTGTAGATGCGGCCTACCGCAAGCAGTTGGACGTGCTGGTCGAGACCGTGGTGGAGGATTTCCGCAACCTGGCCGGCGGGTCGGTGTGGCCGTCCGTTATTGCCCGCGTCAACGAGCTGATCGAGCAGCACCGCTCGACCTTGATCTTTGTCAACAACCGGCGTCTAGCAGAGCGCGCCGCCGACTGGCTCAACGAAGTGCGTGCGGCCGGCGGTTCGACCGCCTTTAATCCGGCTGCCAGCCTGCTCGAGGATGGCATCGCCAAGGGACTCGGCATGTTTGGGGCTGGTACGGGTCAGCATGCTGACCCCATTCGCGCCCACCACGGCAGTATGAGCAAGGAAGTCCGCCTGGCCCTGGAGAACGACCTCAAGGCAGGCCGGCTGCCGGCGATCATCGGCACTTCGTCTTTGGAGTTGGGCATCGACATTGGCGCCGTGGACCTGGTGGTGCAGCTGCAGGCGCCCAAGGCCGTGGCGCAGGGCTTGCAGCGTGTGGGCCGCGCCGGTCACCTGGTGGGGCAGACTTCCAAGGGGCGCTTCTTTCCCACCCACCGTGAAGATGTAATGGAAGCCGCGGCCGTGGCCGGCGGCATGCTGCGCGGCGAGGTAGAACCGACGCACACCCCGCGCAACCCGCTCGACGTGCTGGCGCAGCAGATCGTGGCCATGGTGTCGGTGGAAGACTGGCGGGTGGATGACCTCTATCGCCTCATACGCCAGGCCTATCCCTACGGAGACCTGGGTTTGCGCGCCTATACTGCGGTGCTCGACATGCTGTCAGGGCGCTATCCCAGCCTGGCGCACGGCGAGCTGCGGGCGCGCATCGTCTGGGACAAGGTCAACCAGCAGCTGGCGGCGCTGCCCGGCTCGCGCCTGATGGCCATGACCAGCGGCGGCACCATTCCCGATCGCGGCGCGTTTGGTGCCTACCTGAGTGACGGCAAAACCAAGTTGGGTGAACTGGACGAGGAGTTTGTCTACGAGACGCGTGCGGGCGACACGTTCACGCTCGGCTCGCAGGTCTGGCGCGTGCTTGAAGTGACCGACGACAAGGTCATCGTGGGCGAGGCCGCAGGTGCGGTGCCCCGCATGCCCTTCTGGCGCGGCGACTTCCCTTGGCGGCCATACGAGCTTGGAGAGCGAGTGGGCAGCTTCCGGCGTGCCGTGGCGGAACGGCTGCAGGCCGCTGCTACCGCCTTGGGGCTGGAAGAGCTACGTGCCGTAGCGGCACAACGCGATACCCCGCCGGTGCAGGAGTTGCTGGCGTGGCTGCGCCAGGAATATGCGCTGGACGACAACTCCGCCTGGATCGTGGTGGACTATGTCGCCGGCCAGATCGATCACGCCGGGGCTATCTCCTCCGACCGGTCAGTGCTGGTCGAGGTGTTCGACGATGCCGTCGGCGACCCACGCATGGTGATCCAGTCACCCTTTGGCGGGCGTGTCAACGGGCTGTGGGCGATCGCCCTGGCCAGCGCGTTGCGCGAGCGCACGGGCGTCGAGGTAGAGATGCAGAGTAACGACGACGGCATCCTCTTCCGCTTCCCGGCCGCCGACGCCGATTTCCCACTCGACCTGGTGACCGGCATGACGCCCGCCGAGGCACGCGAGCGCATCTTGGGCGAGCTGCCTAATTCGGCCGTGTTTGGCGCGCAGTTCCGCCAGAATGCCGCACGTGCACTGCTGCTGCCAGGGTTAGGACGCGGCAAGCGCACGCCGTTTTGGCTGCAGCGGCTGCGCGCCAAGGACCTGCTGCAAGTCGTGCGGCGCTTTGAGGACTTCCCGATCGTTGCCGAAACCTATCGCGATTGCCTGCAAGAAGTTATGGACCTCCCGCACCTGGAAGTCGTGCTGGGAGCAATTCAGCGTGGCGAGATCGAGGTGGTCGCGATCGAGTCGCTGACGCCATCGCCGGTGGCGCAGAGCCTGCTGTGGGACCTGATTTCCATCTATATGTACGAGTGGGATGCACCCAAGGCCGAGCGGCAGTTACAGACGCTGGCGGCCAACCGCGATCTGCTGCAGGAATTGCTGCAAGACGTGGACCTGTCCGACTTGTTACGCTCCGAAGCCGTGGTGGAGGTGCGCAGCAGATTGCAGCACACGGCGCCTGCTGTCCAGGTGCGCACCATCGAAGAACTGGCATACCTGTTTCAGACGGTGGGTGACCTCTCTTCAGTTGAGGTGGCCGAGCGCTGTACCGTCGACCCCGCAGGCTGGCTCGGCCGGTTGGCAGGTGACGGACGGATTGTCGCGCTTCCCATTCCTACGGAGCGCGAGGTTAGCTCACGCTGGGTTGCGGCCGAACTAGCCCCAGAATACATCGCCGCATTTGAATTGGCGCACACCCGCGCAACCCAACACTACGAACCTTGGGACCTTTCTGCCGATGAAGCGCGCCGTCGTGTCCTCCACCGCTACTTGTCGCAGTCAGGTCCGCTCACGGCCGCATCAATTTGCGCGCGCTATGCCTTCCCGAGCGACTGGCTTGCCAAGGAGCTGGCGGAGTTAGTCGCGAACCGTCAGCTAGCGCAGGGGCGCTTTACACCCGGCGTAAGCGCAGACGGAGACAAGGCAGAGTTTGTCGACCGGCGGGTGTTGGAACAAATGCACCGGCGCACGCTGACGATCCTGCGCAACGAAGTGCAGCCAGTGTCACTGGCTGCCTATGCGGATTTTCTGGCTCAATGGCAGCATCTTCATCCGTCGCAGCGACTTGCGGGCGAGGCCGGGCTGCGTCGTGTGCTGCAGCAGCTGCGCGCTGCACCCGTCGTGGGTCGTGCGTGGGAACGCGATGTACTGCCGCTGCGACTGGAAGCCTATCACCCCAGCGCGCTGGCCGAGCTTTGCCAAAGCGGCGAACTCGTGTGGGTCGGCTCAGGCGGCGTAGATCCAAGGCGGCTGCGTATTCGCTATCTGTTCCGCGGCGAGGGCAGCGCCTATTTGGAGGCGCCGCCCGAGGACCTGTCGGCATTGAGCGAACATGCACAGGCGGTGCAGGCCTTTTTGCGCGGCGAAGGCGCCGTCTTTCCGGCGGACCTGCGTGCAGCACTCGACCTGACAGAGCAAGAGGCTGCGGTCGCGCTTTGGGAGTTGGCGGCGGGGGGGATCGTCACCAGCGACAGCCTTGCGCCGCTACGTGAACTGCTGCAGTTTGGCTCGCCGTCGGGTGGCCACGAACGCAAACCCCTCAGCTCGCTTGAGGCTGAATTGGCCGAGCGGCTGGCGCAGCAGCGGGCGCAGCGCGGCGCCACAGGAAGTACCCCGACACTGCGTCCAACATTTGGCGGTTCCATCGCTCGCCCAGGGCGCGGCGAACTGGCAGCGGCCAAGCGGCGCGTGGCGGAGCGGATGGAGCCGGTGCGGGCGACCACGCAAGAAGGGCGCTGGGGATTGGTGCACCGTTTTGGCGTCATGGGCAAACCACTGCCGCCGACGGAAGTAGCGGCACGCCAGGCTCGCCAACTGCTGGCCAGGTACGGCGTAGTGACGCATGAAAGCTTGGACGGTGAGATCGGCGTGTGGGATTGGGGCATCATCTATCCTGAATTACAGCGGCTGGAGATGCGCGGCGAAGTGCGGCGCGGTTACTTCATACGCGGCTTACCAGGCGTACAGTTCGCGCTGCCCCAAGTGGTGGAGCAGCTACGTGCGGGAGCGACCAAGGTGAAAGACGACGAGGAGCCGGTAGTTTTGCTCAACGCTTGTGACCCAGCCAATCTTTATGGGCCGGCTGGAGAGCTGTGTACGGCAGCAGGCGAGCCGTTTGCCTTTACGCGTATTCCATCTACCTGGCTGGCAATGCAAGCAGGTGAGCCCGTGCTACTGATTGGCGACAGTGGCGCCGACCTCAAGACGGCAGCGGAGGCGAATGATGGACAAATCCGCCGCGCTTTGAAAGCATGGGTGGCGCATGCCGGCAGTTTTGAGCTGCGGCTTAGCGTCGCGACATGGAATGGACAGCCTGTGCTGGGCAGCGTGGGGCAGTCGCTGCTCGAGGCAGTTGGCTTCTATCGTGATTACACGGCAATGACGTGGGAACGTGGACGGCAATAGCATATAATATCCATCGATGCGAACTTTGGCAGGTATAGCGAAGGTGCAGTGAACCATGCAAGCGGAGATGCAGTCGTACAACGGTGTTCTAATCGGCGAATTGGTGGCGATTGAGGAACCGTTGCAGCGCACGCAGGATGTACTCGATCTGCTCGGCAGCTTCTATCCGGAGCATGTGCGCGCCGTCATTCTCCATGAAGCGGACCTGGCGCCCGAGTTTTTTCAACTACGCTCTGGATTGGCCGGCGATATCCTGCAGAAGCTTGTCACCTATCACGTTGCAGTGGCCATCGTAGGCGACTTTCAGAAGTACAGCAGCAAGGCATTGGCCGATTTCATCTACGAGTGCAACATGGGCTCGCAAATCTTTTTCGTGCCGACTCGCGAGGAAGCCTTTGCGCGGCTGGCACAGGTTACAAAATAGCACAGTGGCCGCCCAGATCTCTGGACGACCACTGTGTTCTACTGCTGATTCATTTATGCATGTACAGTCTGGTGCAGTTCGGTGATGCTTACTCCAGCGCCGGGGCCAACTTGACGTTCGCGGACTGGTGCTTGGTTGTCTTTTTCATCGCCCCAGGGCACGCCCAGCCAGCGCAGCAGCACATAGTCGGCGCCGATGTACCCGGCGGTCTTCCAGGCCAGGACCAGCACGATGGCGATGAGCAGCATCAGGCCGTTGGTGCTCGCCGAGCCGGCCATGATAAAGTTCCAGTTCATGGCGGCACCGAAGAAGGCGGCGATGCCGACGAAAGCGCCGATAATCAAGGCGGTGCCGATCAGAATTTCGCCTGCCACGATCAACCTGGCGAACCAGGTGTAAGACTCGGTGTTCAGCAAGAACGTCAGAAAACTGCGGTACCAGTCAAACGCGATGGCCGGGCGACCCTCAGCCGGAATCGCGACAGCGTTGGTCCAGAAACCTTTGAGTGCTACACCGGTTTCGATCCAGGCCGGGTTGACGACCTTTTCCAAGCCTGCATGCAGCCACTGGTAACCAAGCCACACACGCAATACCAGCCACACCCAGCTCATACGCACATCCGAAAACAGGAATTGTGCGATCGGCGGATCCTGAATCGTGCGACCCTTGGTTGTTCTAATGCTCTTCAACATTTTGAATATCCTTCTCAGTCTATGTAACAGTTCGCTCGTCTGTGTCACTTGATGGCTGTACTTCACTTTCTTCAACCATTTCTGTATGACACTATCATAGACAAAACCGCCCATCCCCGGTAGGGGCGAGCGGCGCAAATCTGGCGGTACCTAGGTCGCTTCTTTGATCAGACTAAGGTCTGATCGTGCCGGCGCGACAGACTACCTCGGCGGACAAATCGCACCCAACGCGCGCCAGTGCCGCATCAGAGCAGCCCCTGCCGTTGCGCAAACAGAGCGGCCTCAACACGGCTGCGCACATGCAGCTTCTGCAGTACAGAAGTCACATAGTGTTTAACTGTCTTTTCAGCCAGTGACAGCTGCTGCCCTATCTCGCGGTTTGTCATGCCCTTGGCCAGCAGATCCAAGACCTCGCGTTCGCGCTCCGTGAGATCGTCCATGGGGTTGTCCGCCCGCTTCTGCGTCATCTCAAGCAGCAGGCTGCCGGCCATTTTGGGTGTGATGTAGGCATCGCCGGCAGCGACGGCATGTACGGCAGCCACTACTTCGGCGGCACCTGCCCCCTTGACAACGTACCCGCGCGCACCTACCTTCATCGCCATCACCAAGTCGTCGCCCTCTTCCGAGGCAGTCAACATGATCACGCGCACCGTTGGCAGTTCCTGGCCTACTTGGGCGGCAGTGACCAGCCCGTCGCCTTCGGGCATGGTGATGTCGAGCAGTATGACATCCGGCACGAGCGAACGGGCGAGCGCAAGCGCCTGCTTGCCGCTGGCGGCCTCGCCCACCACGTCGATGTCCGGTTCACGGTTTAGCGTAAAGGCAACTCCTTGCCGGAACAGCGGATGATCGTCTACCAGCAGAACTCGAATCGCGGTCATTCCATTTCCTTATTCATTGGCACCGCCACTAATGGCAACGCGGCACGTACGTGAGTGCCTTGACCCAGGGCCGATTGAACTTCAAACTGTCCGCCCAGAATTTCGACGCGTTCCTGCAAACCGGCTAACCCGAGTTGGCGCCGCGGCCCACGCGCTTGAACACGGGACAAGTCAAAGCCTTTGCCGTCGTCTTCAATCTCAAGGTGTAGTGTGTGCCCGTCTGACCGGTACTGGATGCTTTGCCGGCTGGGTTCACCGTGTTGGTGCCCGTTATTGAGCGCCTCCTGCACCAAGCGGTAGGCAGCCGATTTGAGCGCCACATCGCCGGCCAGTTGCTGTGGTCCCTCTACGCTCACAGATCTGCCTGTCTTGCGCGTGTAGTCAGAGGCAGCCCGACGTATCGTCTGGGCCAGATCCAAATCCGACAACTCGGGCAAGCGTAGCCCGCCGGCCAAGTTACGGATTTCCTGGAGCGAACTCTGCAACGCGGTATGAATGAGTTGCAAGTCAAAGGCCGCAGATTCGAGGTCTGCAGAGTGCGCACCGCCCGACGCAACATGTGACGCTACCGCTGCGCGCAGCGGTTCGATGCGCATGAGCGCAATACCCAAATCCTGAGCCGGGCCATCATGTAAGTCAGCGCCCAGCCGGCGCATTGCTGCCTCGTTTAGGTCAGCGGCCCGTACTGCTGCTTGCTGAATCTGCCGGCGGGAACGGGCCAGTGCAGCCTGCTGGGACTCGATGGTTTCGCTCCCCTGACGCACAATACCATAGAGCAGAAAAAACATGAGCGCTGTTGCCGTGCCGACGACAAGCCAGGTTTGCAGCCGAACCTCCAAGGTAGAATGCTCAAGCTCGGCGAGGTTCTGATATAGATCGAGCACCGCGACTATTTTGCCGTCCCCAGTCCGGACGGGAAAGTAGGATTCGAGGAATGCCCCCTGTTGCAACGGGCCGGTCCCACCCTGCACGTTGTCTGTCGCATAAGAGAAAACGTGACCTCCCAACGCCGAGCGCAAGCCATCTGTAAACTGTGGCCGATCTATCTGCGCAGGTTGTGTGCTGTAGACTAGTTCGCCGGTAGGCGCCCATAGGTTTACGGCCGCATAGCGGCCGCTGTCAACATTGTTGGCGATCAGCTGCCTGAGATGCGCAGCCTGGCTGACGGTAAGCGCATTGACGACGGGCAACTCCTCTAGATGTGGGGCCACCGTGCTATCCACGAATACACCTGCCAACTCGACACTATCTTCGGTAACGACTTGATAGATGCGCCGGTCGATCCACCAGCCCATAAGCAAGGCACCCACGAACAGGATGATAGCGCTTAGCAGAGTAAATCGATTTAGCAGCGACAGGCCTGGTTGAACCGAAAGCCCAGATATAGGTGACCCTGACATGCCGCCCTAACGCTTCCCACATACAGGTCGTTCCTTTGCATTGGCGGCGTCTACTGCAAGGACCCGGCGGCTGTGCAATCGAGACACAGAAAGGTGGTACGGTACGGGGTAGATGTGCGGCCAACGCAGAAAGACAGGGCTCCGCGCTCTATCAATTTCCTACTTCCGCGCTATAATGGTCATGGTAGATCAAAACCATGAATACGGAGCAGACGAACCACCACGTCGAGCCCGGCTGCCCCAATAACGAGTACCTTTCTCGCTTGTTGGCGGAGGAAGTAGAGGACTACGCCGTCTACGTAGCAGCCCCCAGCAGCCATATCAACACCTGGAATCCTGGAGCCACCCACAAAGGGGCTACGCCAGGGAAGAAGCCAGCGAGCGGCCGGAGCTTCAGCATATTCTATCTGTCGGAAAATCAGAGGACAGGTAAGCCGCAGGCGCTGGCCGCCTTGGCGAACGATCGCGCCGGAGACGAATGGTGGCAACACCGCTGGTACCACTCGCATTTTGGGATGCAATTTGCCTTCGGCTCTGGACAAAGGCGGCAGTAGCCTGCCTGGCGGTAGATAATGAATGTTCTTTATGTAGAAGACGACACTGTCGATCAGGAACTCGCGCGGCGAGAGTTGCACCGCGCAATGCCTGATCTCCACTTAGCTGCTGCCCACACTATCGCCGAGGCGCTGAGCACCCTGCAACAAGGTGCAGCGTTCGATGTCGTTCTTACCGACCTGCGTCTGCCCGACGGCAGCGGGTTGGACATTCTCCACGCTATCCGCCACAACCAATTGCCTATCGCCGTTGTCGTGCTCACTGGGCAGGGCGACGAAGATATTGCCGTCAGCGCCATCAAAGCAGGCGCAGATGACTATGTTACCAAGCGCAGCGGCTTTTACGAGCGTTTGCCGGACATCTTGCGCGCCGCGTCTGAACGCTTTCAAGCTGAATCGACGCGCAGGCGAGGGTTGTTGCGCGTATTATATGCAGAACACGACCATACCAGTATCGAGCGAACTCGCCACCATTTGGCTCAGCACGCGCCGCATATTCGTCTCGATTTTGCCTCCAGTGGGGCAGAAGTTCTGGCGCGCTTGCCACAGCATGCCGAAGATTCCCCTACCCACGACGTGCTACTGCTGGACTTCAATCTGCACGACAAAAGCGCGTTGGAGTTGCTCAAGATCGTTCATGGCGAACGCCGGCTTGAACTACCCGTCGTGCTTGTGACGAGCCAGGGCGACGAAGAGGTGGCAGCGCAAGCACTACGTCTGGGCGCCATAGACTATATTGTCAAACACTCGGGTTACTTGTTCGAACTGCCTGTCGCGCTGGAGAACGCCCACAACCGTGCCTGTCTCGCTCGTGAGCAGGCAGCTTTGCGTACCAGTGAAGAACGGTTTCGGCGCCTGGCGGAAAACGCCCCTGACCTGATCTATCGCTACACTCTCGTACCAGTGCCTAGATTGGAATATGTCAGCCCTGCAGTGCTGCGCTTGACGGGGTATACACCCGAAGATCATTATGCAGATCCCAGTCTTGTGTTTACCATGGTGCATCCCGACGATCGCCACTTGTTGGAAAGCGCCAGCCGAGGTGATGCCACCTTTGGCGAACCGTTAGTTCTACGCTGGAGGCACAAGGACGGATCCATCGCGTGGGCCGAGCAGCGCAACACACCGATCTTCGACGGCAATGGTCAACTGATAGCAATCGAGGGAATCGCGCGCGACGTTACGCAAAGCAAGGAAACTATGACGGCTTTGCAGCAACGCCTGGGCGAGCTTGAAGCGCTGCACAACCTTTCGACGGCTTTGCGCACGGCGCAAACGCAGGATGAAGCCGTTGCCATCCTGCTCGACCAGACACTTGCAGCTCTGCAAACAGAAGCTGCCGCCATCTGGCTATGGGATCCTGAACGCGAAGCATTGTGCACTGCTGCGACGAGCGGCTGGTGCAACGCATTTCGTCAAGCCGAGCTTGCTGCCGGCGAAGGCATTACGGGCACCGTGTTTGTGACGGCGGAGGCCCATGTCGAGCCGGAGCTGATTCACAGCTCCAGGCTGGCAGAACCGCTTAAATCCAGCACCCCGGCGGGCTGGGGCGCAGGATGGGCGCCCATTCGCACATCAGACGAAATCGTCGGCGTATTGTTTGTGGCATTACGTCTGCCGCGGCAGGTCACACAGGAACAAACCAGGCTACTCGTCTCATTGGCCGAAATCGCAGGCAGTATTATGCAAAGGTTGCGACTGCTGCAGCAAGAGCAGGTTCAGGCAGAGTTGACGCGGCAAATTGTAAACACCGTGCCTGAAGGCTTAACCCTTGTCGACAGTGACGGGCGCATACTGCTGGCAAACCCGGCGGGCGAAGGTATGCTGCGGGAACTCAGCAGTGTCCACTTGGGCGATACCATTACTACCATTGCAGATCGGCCCTTGCAAGAAATTCTTGTGCCCGAAAATATCTGGCAAGAGGTCTCGTACCAGAATCGAACATTCTTGTTCAATGCGCGACCCGTGGAGCCGGCTGCTGCGCGCACATCATGGGTCTTGGTTTTGGACGATATAACCAAGGAACGCGAGAGCCAACGCTACCAGGAGGTGCAGGACAGGTTGGCCACTGTGGGCCAGATGGCGGCAGGGCTTGCGCATGACTTCAACAACGTTTTGGGTGTCATTTCCGTCTACGCCGATATCCTGCTGATGGCGCCAAACCTCACAGCCAAACAGCAACAGCAACTGTCTACAATCGTGGACCAAACCCACCACGCGGGCAACCTGGTCCGGCAGATGCTTGACTTTAGCCGCCGCTCCGTGATGGAGCGCAGCCACATCGACCTGTATCCGCTGCTCAACGAACAGATCAAGTTGTTGCGGCATACGCTGCCGGAAAACATCGAGCTGCAGTTGCTGATGGATCACAAGCACCTCTTAGTCGATGCCGATCCGACACGTCTGCGCCAGGTGCTGATGAATCTCGCGATCAACGCGCGCGATGCCATGCCCGGTGGCGGCATGCTGTCCTTTACGCTTACCAAGCTGGATCTCGCGTCCGACGCAAACCGGCCAGCACCGCTGCCGGATATGCAGCCGGGTGCATGGCTATGCCTGGCCGTTGCGGATACAGGCACTGGCATTGCCGCCGCACACTTGCCGCACATTTTCGAGCCCTTCTTCACCACCAAGGGTCCAGGTATGGGCACAGGTCTCGGGCTGGCCCAAGTTTATGGCATCGTCAAACAGCACGGCGGCGCCATCAGTGTGACGAGTACGTGGGGACAGGGCACAACTTTCACCATATATCTACCTCTGGCAGCGAGTGAATCGGAGACTGCCGAGCCCCAAAGCTTCTCGCCCGCTACAAGCGGCGACGAATGCATTCTGCTGGTCGAAGACAACGTAGATCTGCGCGACGCACTCGCACAGAGCCTCGAGAGCCTAGGCTATCGTGTCCTGTCCGCTTCGGACGCCACCATGGCGCTCGAACTAGCCAGCCAGATGGATGGCGCCATCGACCTCGTGCTCAGCGACATGGTTTTGCCGGGGTGGAGCGGCGTCGAACTATTCAGAGCGATAGAGCTGGCGCACCCCCGAGCACAACTCATCGTCATGACGGGGCATCCCATGAATGATGCTCGGATGGAGTCGATGCAGCAGGTTCATCACTGGATTCAGAAGCCATTTACGCTGAACAGTCTAACCGCCAAGGTACGGATGCTACTCGACAAGCAGCAGGAAGAATCGCGCGAGTAAGTGCTAAGCAGAACGCGCCACTGCCCACGTAGCAGCCGCAGCTGCAGAGACAACAATTCATGCACAACATTCTACGCAACATCGGTGCGCGAGGATCCACTGTATTCTCTGTGTGTTTCTGTCAACTGCGTATTGCAGACAAAGGAGGAACATGATGGCACATCACACCTTGCGTTCGGGCTATGAATCGCTGGTCGAGCGCCTCAATCGCCTGCCTCAGGGAGCTCCCCCCTCCGAAACCCTCTACGCGATTTTGCAGCTTCTGTTTAGTGAGGAGGAGGCCGGTCTGGTGGCGCTGCTGCCCATACGTCCCTTTACAACCCAGCACGCAGCCAGAAGATGGCAGATGAGCCTGGCCGATGCCCAAAACGTGCTGGACGAACTGGCAGATCGCGCCATTCTCCTGGACATGCAAGGGCCGGACGGTCAAACCAGCTACGTCCTGCCGCCGCCAATGGCCGGCTTCTTCGAGTTCTCGATGATGCGGCTGGGCGGCGATGTAGATCAGAAGCTGCTGGCCGAGCTCTTCTATCAATACATCAACGTGGAAGACGATTTTATTACGGCCCTCTTCATGAGCGACACGCACTTGGGCCGTGCCTTTGTTAACGAGGAAGCGCTGCCGGCAGACCGCACGCTGACTGTGCTGGACTACGAACGAGCCAGCGAAGTTGTGCGTTCGGCCAGCCATCGCAGCGTGGGCATCTGCTACTGCCGGCATAAGATGATGCATATGGGGCGGGCTTGCGATGCGCCCATGGATATCTGTATGACGTTTAACAGCACGAGCGCAGCACTCGCCCGCCACGGTTACGCCCGCGCAGTGGACGTGGCAGAGGGGCTGGACTTGCTGCAAGAGGCGCGCGGCCGCGGCCTGGTGCAGTTTGGCGAGAACGTGCAGCACGGGGTCAACTTCATCTGCAACTGCTGCGGATGCTGCTGCGAAGCCATGATCGCTGCCCGCCGCGTTGGGTTCACCAACGCCGTGCAGACTACCAATTACCTGCCTGTGGTGGACGAGGGCCACTGCAACGGCTGCGGCAAGTGTGTCACTGCTTGCCCTGTCGAGGCAATGGCGTTGGTATCGACCAACGATCCCCACCATCCAAAGCTGCGCAAAGCACGCGTCGATACATCGCTTTGCCTGGGCTGCGGCGTCTGCGTGCGCGCCTGTACACGCGAAGGGCTGCGTATGGAAGAACGGCCCCAGCGCGTGATCACGCCGGTCGATTCGGCGCACAAGACGGTGCTGATGGCTGTCGAACACGGCATGCTGCCCAACTTGATCTTTGACAACCAGGCGTTGGCGAGCCATCGCGTCATGGCGGCGATCCTGGGCGGAGTCCTGCGCTTGCCGCCGATTCAGCAAGCAATGGCATCCGAACAAGTGCGCAGCCGCTACCTGGTCAAGCTGCTGGAGTGGGGACAGACACACTTCACGGTCCAGTAAAAACGAGACCCTGTTGTTGCCTGCGGCCGGCAACCTTAGCGCTGTCCATAGCTTAGGTGAAGATTAGCGAATGGCTAAAGAGGGGGCATACGGCCATATTCGTAACGATACCCACTTGCTTTTTGATATTTTATCCTGTATGATGTGACTCGCACAGCTTGTGCACATATATTGCACAAGATTAGTACAGGGCACAGAGATTGTCCAACAGAACGGAGATAAGACGCTATGTGGCGTATTCCATTTACGGCAGCGGGTAATCGGCAAAACGAAAAGGCAGTCCAAGGGGCGGCACAGGCACTCATCGACCTCAACGGCGTAGTCAAGAGCTACAAGACGCCGGCGGGCGAGTTTGTGGCGTTGAAGAATATTGACCTGAAAATCGAGGCCGGCGAGTTTGTCGCAGTGGTCGGCAAGTCCGGCAGCGGCAAGTCCACCTTGAGCAACATGATCACGGGCATCGACCGGCCGACACAGGGAGAGGTGGTCGTGGCGGGCACGGAGGTGCACAAGTTGCGCGAGGGCCAGATTGCCGGCTGGCGCGGGCGCAACATCGGCGTCGTCTTTCAGTTTTTTCAGCTACTACCGACGCTAACCGTAGTTGAGAACGTCATGCTGCCGATGGATTTCTGCAACATGTACTCGTCGCGCCAGCGCAAAGAACGCGCGTTAGACCTGCTCGAGCAAGTGGATATGATAGAACAAGCTGACAAACTGCCCACCGCCCTCTCGGGTGGCCAGCAGCAGCGCGTTGCCATTGCGCGCTCGCTCGCCAACGATCCCTCTATCGTCGTCGCCGATGAGCCGACCGGCAACCTTGACTCACGCACTGCCGACGCAGTCTTCCATCTGTTCGAGCGCCTGGTTGAAGGCGGCAAGACGATCGTGATGGTCACACACGACGAAGACCTGGCGCGCAGTGTCTCACGAGCGGTTACGATTGCCGATGGCCAAATCGCTTCGGACATTCTCCGCGTGGCGCCTGTGCAAGCACATGCGCACCAGCTTGCGCCGCACAAGGCGCACCGTCAAGTCGAACATCCGCACCTGATGCTGCCTTCCCCGCTTGGGTTCGGCGCAGCGGCAGCCGATTAGTGCAGGGGAACTACATCCAACATGTTTAGTACTCGCTGGCGCAAGGTCGTACGCGAACTATGGTCCAATCGCACCCGCACGGTGCTCGTCATTGCATCGATTGCGGTGGGCATCTTTGCGGTAGGCACGGTGCAATTGCTGAACTCGGTAATCCAATCTGAGCTCAAAGTGATCTACGCCGAAAGCAATGTCAGCCAGGCGACCATCATCACCAATGGGGTCGATGCTGACCAACTGGATGCCATTGGCCGCATGCGCGAAGTTGCGGATGTCCAGGGACGCAGCACCTTGGCACTCAAGGTTCGGACCGCCCCCGACAAGCAGGAGACCCTGTCAGTTACAGCTATTGACGACTTTGACGACATTCGCATCAACCGTATCCAACCGATCTATGAACTGCCCTCTAAACCCGAGGTAGGCGCCGAGAGAACTGCGTGGCCCCGCAAAGACGAAATCGTGATCGAGCGCAGTGGCTTGCGCTCGGCCACAGCGCTGCCGCTTGGGCTGCAGGTCGGCCAGAAGCTGACCCTGCAGAATCGAGATGACCGTCCGCGCGAAGTGACACTGTCCGGCATCGTCTATGATCCAAACGGCTTCTCGGCCAATTTCTCGGGTCAGGCGACAGCTTATGTCGACTTCGACACTTTTGAGCGTCTTGGCGGCGAACGTGTCTACCAGCAGGTCCTGATCCGTGCCAACGGCACGCCCGAACAGCTGTTGGACAAAGAGTACATTACCGCCATTGCTAACAAGGTTGCCGACAAGATCGAAAAGGGCGGCTATACGGTAGCGCGCGTCCAGGTACCTGAGCCGGGCAAACTGGCGCTGCAGGACCTTTTCGATGCGCTGGCTTTGCTGCTGACGCCGCTCGGCCTCCTGGCCCTGATTTTGAGCGGTTTCCTGGTGATCAACACTATCTCGGCCCTGATGTCGCAACAGGTACGCCAGATCGGGGTCATGAAGGCAGTAGGCGCCAGGCGCTACCAGTTGGTGGGCATGTATCTGGGCGCTATCCTTGTCTACAGCCTGGCAGCCTTGGCAGTGGCCGTGCCACTTACGGTGCTGGTCGGCGGCGGCATCGCGGCCTTCCTGGGTACATTCATCAACATCGACTTCCCACGCTGGTCACTGCCCGGCTATGTCTTTGCCATTCAGCTGTTGGTTGGACTGTTGACGCCGATGCTGGCGGCGCTCATCCCTGTATTCAAAGGCACGGGTATGACTGTACGTGAGGCGGTGAGCGACTATGGCACCAATGCCGAGCAGCTACGTGACGGCTGGTTGACGCGGGCGATCAACTCAGTGCGCGGCCTGTCCCGCCCCATGCAGTTGTCGCTGCGCAACACCTTTCGGCGCCGGGGCCGGCTCGCCTTGACACTGATCACGCTAATCCTGGGCGGCATGCTGTTTATGACTGTGGGCAGCGTGCGATCTTCACTCAATGGTCTAATCGAGCAGGGCTTGGACTACTATCAGTTTGATGTGCAGGTTCAGTTCGAACAGGCCTATCGCACCCAGCGCGTAGAACAGGTGGTGCGCAGCTTGCCCGGCGTTGCCATTGTGGAAGGTTGGCTCGGATCGCAAGCGACTCCTATCCTTGCGGATGGCAGCGACGGCGACACGCTTACAGTCACCGCCCTGCAGTCGGACAGCGCCATGGTCCAGCCGACCTTGACGGAGGGCCGCTGGCTGCTGCCGGACGACGAAAACGCCATCGTCATCAGCCAAAATGTGCTGGCATCTCAGCCTGACCTGAAGACGGGCGATACCATGCTGCTGGAGATCGGGGAAAAGGAATATGAGTTTCTCGTGGTCGGCATTGCCCGCGTTTTGGGTGGCCCGCCGAACGTCGTGCCAGTTTATGTCAACTACCCGTATTTTGCCCGACTGACGGCGGATGTCAATCGCGCGTCGAGCCTGCAGATTAAGCTCGATCCGGCCAGTGGGCTGAAGATGGAAGACGCTGCGAAGATTCTCAACGAACGGCTGGAGGCGAGCGGCTACGATGTCGCTTCAACCTTCACAATTGATACGCTGCGCCGATTTACCGGCGCGTTCTTTGACATCATCGTCTACCTGCTGTTGGCGATGGGCGTGCTGATTGCCTCAGTTGGCGCCCTGGGACTCGCCGGAACGATGAGCACGAATGTGCTCGAACGCACACGCGAAATTGGTGTGATGCGCGCAATTGGCGCCTCCGATGGTTCGGTGCTGCGCATCGTCATTGCGGAGGGCATTATCATCGGGTTGATCAGCTGGGGCGTTGGTGCACTGTTGGCGTTTCCCGTGGGTGCGCTCTTGGCGCAGACGGTGGGCGTCGTTCTCTTCCAGAGCGCCCTGCCCTATGTATTTTCTGCCGGTGGTCTGGTCATCTGGTTGGCAATCGTCGTCGTCCTGGCCACGGTGGCGAGCTTCCTTCCCGCCTGGAAGGCTTCCCGCCTGACAGTTCGCGAAGTGTTGGCGTACCAGTAAGGTTAGGCAACAAACGTCCCCGGGACGCCGCAGATGGTCTTCGGTAGAACGAACCTCGTGCGGCGTCCCGGGGACGTTTGTTGCGTGGTTACTGCCGCTCTGCCCTCTCCTTGATGCCCAAGAGCATACGCCGCGTCATGACGAAGCCGATCGGATCCGTCGACCACTCCCACGTCAGCTTCTGGCCAAACGTGTGGGGTGCGTAGTCGAGCCGGGTGCGCGTGATGAGACGAGTCGTACCGTCGCTGCGTTCGTCGAGATAAAAAACCCACGAATCATTGATAAACTCCGTGGCGCCCGGCGCCGGTATAGGCGCGGGCTGGCAGGTCTTGAAGTCAGCACCGGCCAACAGCAGCCAGCGGTTGCGCTCGATACCGACCACGGCGTAGACGGGATAGCCCGGAGGACCAAGGCGCACGCGCCCGCCAACCTGCAATTCCCAGGCAGGCTCGATCTGGTCGGCATTGTGCATCTGGCAGCGGGCGATATTTTCCAGTAGTTCGTAGCTGTACAAGCCGCCGCGCTCCTGACCGATTTGTGCCACCCACGGCCAGATGGTTGCTGCCGGGGCGCGGACAGTCACTGCCATTGTCTGGATGACGGTTGCATTCGGCGTGCGCTCGTCGCCGGGCAGCCGCCGCATGACTTCCTCGCCGGTAGCACCCCAGCGGGAGTAGCGCGGCCGCAGCAGTGGCCGAAGAGCCAGGCAGCCGCCAATCATGAGTGCACCGCCTACGTTGTCGAGTACTTCGCTTATCGTGCTCATGTGTGTTCTCCTGCTGCGAGTGTAGCGCGGCAGGAGCCGTAAGGCTTCTATCTGCAGGCGGGTTCTATCCTGTCCGAATGACCGGGAGACTAGGCTGTCTGGCGCTGGCTAAGCAGCCACTTGACAAGTACCAGCACGCCAAAGGAGACGACCATCAGCATAAATGCCAATGCGACAGCCTGGTCCAGATCGCGCTCAAAGCCAAGGTAGATGGCCAATGGCATGGTTTGCGTGCGGCCTGGAAAGTTACCGGCAAAGATGATGGTGGCGCCGAATTCGCCGATTGCACGCGCCCAGGTCATGACGGCGCCGCCGACCAGTGCCGGCCAGGCAAGTGCAGCCGTTACATAGCGGAAAATGCTAAGCTGTGTCGCCCCATCCAACGCCGCCGCCTGCTCCAATTCCCGATCAATCTCGGCGAAGCCTGCAGCGGCCGACTTCACATAGTAAGGTGCGGCAACAAACAACTGCGCCAAGACAACAGCCAATGGTGTAAACACCACCGCCACGCCAGCTGCCTCCAGCCCCGGCCCCAACAAGCCACGACGCCCAAAGACCAGCAGCAGGGCAATACCCGCTACAGCAGGGGGCAGCACCATCGGCAGGTCCACCAGCGTGTCCACCAAGTTGCGGCCACGAAACTGCCGCCGTGCCAGCAGGAGAGCGAGCGGGGTACCGAACACAATCGTTAGAATCGAGGCGGCCGTACCAGTTGCAAGGCTGAGCGTGAGCGCCTGCAGCACAACCGGGCTGCCAAGACTGCTCCAGAGCCCGACGAGATCCAGGCGCAGGAACAATGCCAACAGCGGCAGCGATAGAAAAATCAGCAGCGGCGCAGAGGCAGCCGGCAGTACCCAACGCCGCGATCGTGCCGCTAGTGGATCCCATGCCGCCGTACGCCGCGATGACTCTTGCCTGCCAGCACTGCCAGCCATCCTAGACCGATAGGATGCGAATAAATCCATAGTCCCCTAGGATACGCTGACCCTGGTCAGAAACAAATTGTGCGAATGCACGCGCGCTATCGGGCCTGGGGGGCAGCAACCTTCTCTTGTTCTACTTCCAAGGCGCCCATCACCTGCAGCATCCAACGCATGCACTTGTGACCAAAGTCGCCGTCGAACTGTCTCGGGCAGCCGCCCGGAATGACGGTAATGCCATGCTCCCGGCAGAGGCGCACTGCCTCGTCCGACACGCTGGTCATCGCCTGGCCGCTTTCCTTGGCGAACTTGGGCAGCGTACCGCGCATATCATGCATCCACACACGCTTGACGCCCGCATCCACGCATTGCTTGACCACATCCAACGTAACTTCCGGCCGGGTGACGATCACTACGCCGTCGGGCACGATCGGCAGCGCGGCCACATTGGGATAGCAGCGATCCCCTTCGAATGTGTCGAGGTGAGGGCTGATTGCATACATCTCGTGCCCGCGCTGACGCAACAGTTGGTAAATATTGTTGCCTGGCACATCACGTGTGCCGGAAATCCCTACGACAGCCAAGCATTTCTGCGACAAGAATTCGCGCGCCAGATCATTTACTGTTGCCATGATGCTCCTCCCTGGATCTATCGATCACGACTGCTAAGGAACTATACGCAATACATGCCACCTTGGTAGCGGTCCGCCCGGAGACTCTATATCAGAATCCTCGCAAGTACTGTGGCGGCACGGCTACCGGCTGCGCAAGTGCAAGGGCAGCATGCAGCGGCCAGTATGGGTTGCGCAGCAGCTCACGCCCCATCAACACGACATCGGCGTCACCACTAACGATAATCTGCTCGGCCTGCTGAGGCGTCGTGATCAAACCCACCGCAGCGCTGGCAACCCCCGCCTCATCACGGACAGCACGCGCAAAGGGTACCTGGTAACCTGGTGCGGCCGGCACGTGCGCAGCAGCTACATTACCGCCCGAACTGCAGTCGATCAGGTCTACTCCCTCGTGCTTGAGACAGCGTACGAGGGAGATCGTATCTTCGATCGTCCAGCCGCCCTCAGTCCAGTCAGTGCTGGACAGGCGCACTGAGAGCGGCAGTGAATCGGGCAGCACGCGGCGCACGGCCTTTGTCACCTCGACCACCAGCCGCACACGATTGTCGAATGAACCGCCATACAAGTCGGTGCGCTCATTGGAAAGAGGTGAGTAAAAGCTATGCAGCAGGTAACCGTGGGCGGCGTGGATCTCCACGAGGCGGAAGCCGGCAGCAACGGCCCGCTGCGTGGCCTGGGCAAACGCATGCACTACATCCTCGATTTCCTCCAACGTCAGCGCATGAGGAACAGGGTGCCCCGGCTTGAACGGGACGGCGCTCGGTCCCATGATATACCAGGAATTGCCCGGGTTGGGCAGTGGTTGGCCGCCATCCCAGGGGCGCGCCGTGTTGGCTTTGCGTCCGGCATGGGCAAGCTGGATGCCGGGTACGGCACCTTGTTCGCTTAGGAACTTGGTAATCGATCGCAGCGCATCGACATGCTCGTCGCGATAGATACCCAGATCCCACGGTGTAATGCGACCCTCGGCCTGCACCGCAGCGGCCTCGCTGATAATCAGGCCGGCCCCACCGACGGCGCGTGCGCCGAGGTGAGCCGTGTGCCAGGCGTTGGCGTAGCCATCCTGGGAGCTGTATTGGCACATTGGGGAAACGCCGATGCGGTTGCGCAGTGTAACGCTGCGCAGAGTGATCGGATCAAACAAATGGGACAAAGCACCACCCTCCTGCAAAGCGCTGATCTTGCCTTGTATGTCGTCAATTGTAGCAGCCCAAGAGAATTTGCCAACAACGGGCATGCGGCGGCGTCGTCAATCAGGTCCAAAACGCGTTGGCAAGAAAATGTTACTTTAATTCACTCAGACGAGTCGTGTTCTGCATGACAAGGTCGTTTTGGACGTTCCGGATTTCCATCGTGATCTCGGGGTCTGGCTTACTCCAGTCAATCCGAAGCAGGCCGTAGTTATCCTCGGCGTAGAATCCGCCCAACCGATTCTTGTCGGGTGCCGCCCACTGCCAGTTTTCTGTCAACCCGCTGGAATTCACTTCCCACAGTGGATACGCTGCCGCGCCAGCTAGTTTTGAAAACTGTGCGCGATGGGTGTCACCGGTGATAAAGATGATACCTTTGGCCCCGGTTTTGTCGATCAATCCCAACAGCCGGGCGCGCTCGTCAGGGAAATTGGCCCATGTCTCCCAGCCCGTACCATCCTGGAGGAAAGGGATACTTGTACCGATGATGCGCAAGTCAGCCGGTTGGCGCAGTTGCTCCTCCAACCACCGCCACTGGTCTTCGCCCAGCATGCGGGCATCGGGACCCGTACTGGCTGCATACGGACCGGCATTCACCCGTTTGCGCGCGATGTATTCGGCATCGCTCACGCGCTTGAGCGGCGAGCGATCCCAGCGTGTGTCGAGCAGGATCACCTGGACGCGACGATCCTCCGGACCGTACAGGTATGACGTATAAACGCCGCCAGCGCGCAGCCGGCGCTCGCTGTTCGACGGCTCGCCAAAGAAGTCGAGAAAGACTTGCTTTGACTCTGTCTTCATCGGATAGTCCCCGCCGGCGTCATTCACGCCGTAGTCATGGTCATCCCATGTCGCAATTACGGGAGTGAGTGCTTGCAGCCGCCGGTACCCTCTCTGTGCTCCCAACAGCGTATACTTGGCGCGCAAGACCTCCATGTCCTGCGTGTCCCCATAAATGTTGTCGCCCAGAAAGATAAAAAGGTCCGGATGGCTTTCCAGAACCGCGTTCCAGATCACCTGGTCAACTTGCTGAAAGGCACAAGAGCCAAACGCGATCACATCAAAGCGTTGGCGACTTTGCAGATAGGGCAGAGGATTGGTGCAGGCACTGACACTCGTCGACAGCAGCAAAACGGCGAAAACAAGCGCAAGCTTTCTACGCATCGTTCACCTCACCAATCGCTACGCAGTTCACTTCCACGCCACCACAATGGCCCCAAGTACAACCAGCCCGCCGCCAAGTGCGGTCTTCCAAGTCAGCGGTTCGCCCAGAAATAGGGCGGCAAGCACCAGTACCATGGCCAAACTGGTCTTATCGACGGGAGCCACGACCGATGCAGGACCTTTTTGCAGGGCAGCAAAATAGCAGATCCAAGAGAGCCCGGTCATCACGCCCGACAAGATGAGGAACAGCCAGGACCGCTGCGTCACGCTGCCCAAGCCAGTGACTTCGCCTGTGGCAAGCACGATGCCCCAAGCGAGCAACAGGATCACGACGGTGCGGATGGCGGTAGCCAGGTTGGAGGGCACATCGCGCACGCCGATCTTGGCAAAGATGGTGGTGAGTGCGGCGAAAAAGGCGGACAGTACGGCAAGCAAGAGCCAGTTGGAGCGGAAGAAGTTCATCATGATCACTCTTTCAGAGAGGATACAGGTCTTTGTGTCACATTTGGTAGCGCGCAGCCTCTTCCGACACGGTTGTGGCCGCCAGCGAACGCCAACGGAACTTTGCCGCCCAATTGTTCGATTTCCCCTCCACTACGTCGGCAATCAAGGGACCAAGCACAGGGGCGAACTTAAATCCGTGTCCGCTGTCCCCCGCCGCGACAGTCAAGTCGATACGCTGCGGGTGACGGTCGATCCAAAAGTGACCGTCAAGCGTGTCGCTATAGAGGCAGCGGCGTGTGTACACGATCTCGGCATCCAACAGCGAGGGGAACGTGTCGGCCAGCATATGGCGCAAGTTGGCGAAGTCGCTCTCGCTGACAATCCGTTCATCGTGCTCAGCGTGCAGTTGCACCCCTACCCCGTGGTTGGCGATCTTTATGACACCCTCGCGCAGCAACGGAAAGCCGTACCAACCGGTAGCGGCGACGTCGGCCGTAAAAGTGACGAAATGCGGTGGGGTGAACAAATTCGGAGAAGACGGCTTGAGATGAAAGACAGGATGGCCGGTAGCGACTATGATGCGCTGCAATTCGGGCAGCAGGTGATGTGTCCACGCTCCCGCCGCGACCAGCGTATGGCCAGCGGAAAAGGTATTCCCTTCGCGGGTACGTACGGCGACGATGCGTCCACCTTCGCGCACTAACTCGGCAGCCGTCTGTGGTGTATGAATGGCTACGCCGGCCCGCCTGGCCTTGTTGGCCAGTTTGGCGACGATGCGCCCGCTCTGCGCATAGCCTCCGCGTGGGCCAAAGAAACCGTCCACATAAGTGTCGGCATTCCAAGCGGGAAAGCGACGGCGCACTTCGCCGCTATCGAGGCGTTCCAGGTGATGGCCTTCGGAGCGCAGCAGCTCGTAGCTTTCGTAGAGATAGCCACCGGGCTGCATGGGAGTACGCCCCAACATCAAGACGCCGGTGTTGACGTACAATTCTTCGCCGAATTCCTCGTTCCAGACGCAGAAGCCGTCGATAGCGCGGTCAGCCATGCGTGAATATTGGAGATCGGATCCGTACTCCATGCGCACGACCTTGCTCACGTCGGTGGAGGCAGCCAGAGGATGCGGAATCGGCCCAGGGTCAATCACCGTGACGGAAAAGCCGCGGCCGCGCAGTTCGAGCGCGGCCGTGATGCCATAGATACCGCCGCCGACAACCAGGATGTCGCTTGATTTCATCGACTGACCTGTCCTTATGCAAAAAAAAGTGGCATATTCGTGATTCACCCCCTACCATACCACGCTGCGCCTGCTAGGGCAACGGCGTTTGACACACTCTGGCCAATGCGCTAAAGTTAGCAGATAGAATCTCCCAAAACCGCAAGGCATTATAGGCAACTCGCTACCAACCGGCAGGATTTCCCCTTCCCCGGCCTGTAGATCATTGGTTCCATTACCATCACATCGTTAACATCTATGGAGGAAAGTGACTATGAAGGGTGCAAGCAAGAAATTCACTTGGTTAGGGATGTTCCTCGTACTGGCGTTGGTTCTGAGCGCCTGTGCGGCGCCCGCCGCACCTGCGGCGGCGCCTGCTGCCGAAACTGCCACGGAAGAGGCCACCGCTACTGAAGCAGCTCCCGAGGCGACCGCCACTGAAGAAGCTGCTGCCGAAGCGACCGCCACTGAAGCCGCCGCCGAAGAGGCTGCTCCAGCAGCCGAGGGGGAGGCGCAGGTCGCTCTGATTACCAAGCACCGCGGCAATCCTTTCTTTGTCAAGATGGAAGAGGGTGCTACCCAAGAAGCCGAGGCCAAGGGCCTGAAGCTGCTGACCGCCGCCGGCGAGTTTGACGGCGACAATGAAGGCCAGGTTACGGCGATCGAGAACATGATTAATGCCGGCGTCAAGGGCATTCTGATCACGGCTAATGATTCGACCGCCATCGTGCCGACGATTCAGAAAGCGCGCGATGCAGGCGTGTTGGTGATCGCCCTCGACACACCGCTCGATCCGGCCGATGCCACCGACGCCCTCTTCGCTACCGACAACGTCCAGGCCGGTCGCCTGATCGGCCAATATGCCAAGGCCGCCATGGGCGACACTCCGGCGAAGATCGCTATGCTTGACGGCACGGCCGGCACGACGGTCAGCGAACAGCGCCGCAACGGCTTCATGGAAGGGTTTGGCATCACGGCTGACGACCCACAGATCGTCTGCCAGGCAGACACCAACGGCATGATCGACCGCGCGCAACCGGCGATGGAGAACTGCCTGACCGCCAACCCCGACATCAATGTCGTGTACACGGTCAATGAGCCGGCTGCCTTTGGCGCCAACACTGCGCTCCAGGCTGCAGGCACGGCCGAGAATGTGGTCGTCGTCTCCGTCGACGGCGGCTGTGAAGGCGTACGCGGCGTGCAAGACGGCCGCATCGACGCTACCTCGCAGCAGTATCCGCTAAAAATGGCTTCGATGGGTGTCGACGCTATCGCCGACTACATTGCGAACGGCACCAAGGTGTCCGGCTACACTGACACCGGTGTTACGCTGATCACCGGCACACCAGTCGAAGGTGTAGACAGCCAGGACGTCGAGTACGGTCTGGCCAACTGCTGGGGCGAATAACCCTTGACTGACTACCGGCGGTGGGCTGCACCCTACGCAGTCTGCCGCCGGTTCCCACCCGTTACCTCAAGTGTCGGGAGAGATCTCGAAAGACCATGAGCGAAGCAATCATATCCGAGCGGCCCAGTTCTACATGGGATAGGCTGCGTTCTAACTTGGGGCGTGTGCTGTCTTTGCCCGGCGTTGGCCCTTTGCTGGCCCTCTTGGTCGCCAGCATCTTTTTTTCCACCCAAACTAATAAGTTTCTCACCGGCCACAATTGGTCTCTCATTTTCCAACAAGTAGTCGTCGTCGGTACGCTCGCCATCGGTCAGACACTGGTCATTCTGACGGCCGGCATTGACCTTTCCAACGGCATGGTGATGGCCCTGGGTTCAGTGCTTATGACCAGTTTGGCCGTCGAGTTCGGCGTACCGCCGTTTTTTGCTGTTCTGGCTGGTTTTGGCATAACCACGCTCTTTGGTCTGCTCAACGGTACGCTTGTGGCGCTCGTACGGCTGCCCCCCTTTATCGTTACGCTCGGCACACTCAACATCGCCTATGCGGTGACGCGCATCTACCGCACGACGACTATCTCCAATCTGCCGCCGGAGATCACGTCGCTCGGCCGGACCTTTGATATCGGCGAAACAGCCATCACCTATGGTTCGATCCTTATGATCGTGCTCTACCTGGTGATCTGGTTTGTGCTGCGCGAAACAGCGTGGGGCCGCCATGTGTACGCATTGGGCGATAACCCTGAAGCTGCGCGCCTGGCCGGTATCTCCACTACACGCCTGTTGATTAGCGTCTATACGCTGGCAGGCTTCTTTTATGGCATCGCGGGCTTACTGCTGGTCGCACGCACCCAGGTAGGCGACCCGCAGGCGGGCCAGACCGCCAACCTGGATAGTGTCACTGCCGTGGTGTTGGGCGGCACAAGTCTCTTTGGTGGGCGCGGCAATATTCTCGGTACGTTGATCGGTGCACTAATTGTAGGCGTCTTCCGCAATGGCTTGCAGCTGATGGGCATCCCGTCGATGTACCAGGTGCTGATCACCGGTATCCTCGTGATTCTGGCCGTTTCCGTCGATCAGTTGTCGCATAGGGGGCAGGGATGAGCGAGGACACCACTATGACGGCGAGCCTGCAACCGGTGTTAGAGGCGCGGGGCCTGGTCAAGCGCTATGGTCACGTCACGGCACTTGACGGCACGGACTTCCAATTGTTCCCCAGCGAAATATTGGCCGTGATCGGCGACAATGGCGCGGGCAAATCCACGCTGATCAAAGCGCTGGCCGGTGCCTTGATTCCGGACGAAGGCGAAATTCTGCTGAACGGCGAGCGCGTCCACTTTCACAATCCGCTGGATGCCCGCAAGCAAGGGATTGAGACGGTCTACCAGGACCTGGCCGTGGCGCCGCAGCTCAATATCGTCGAAAACATCTTCTTAGGCCGCGAGATTCGCCGGCCAGGACTGTGGGGTTCCGTGTTCCACATGCTCGACAAAAAGCGCATGATGGGCGACACAGTGCGCTATATGTCCGACCTCAAAATCGGCATTCGATCGATGGATCAGCGTGTGGGCACCCTCTCCGGTGGGCAGCGCCAGGGCGTCGCCGTCGCCCGCAGCGCGGCCTTTGCTCGCCACGTCGTCATCATGGACGAGCCGACAGCTGCGCTTGGCGTCAAGGAGTCACGCATGGTCGTCGAATTGATTCGCCAAGTGCGCGAGCGTGGGTTACCGGTTATCCTGATCAGCCACAACATGCCGCAGGTGTTCGAATTGGCCGACCGAATCCACATCCAGCGTCTTGGCAAGCGGGTGGCCGTGGTCAAGCCGAACGAATGCAGCATGTCCGACGCGGTGGCCATCATGACCGGAGCATTGGAAGCAAAAAACCTGGCCAAAAGCATGTAATGCAGGCCAAAGAGATCCCACATGCAAGGCTCGCTCCGGCATTACACGGGCAACCGAATAACTCGGGAGCGAGCCAAGCACGGATATGTCTATTACCCTCGAATCACCACAGTTGCCATCGAATGCGGCGGCAACTCGATGCGCCAGCCTTCGTCCCCGGCGTGTGTCACCAGCAGTACGACCGGCGCCACAACATTCGGCTCAGCCAGGCTGTTGCCGGCATCGGCGCTCGCCCCCGCCAAAAGTTGTCCGTCGGCCGAGCCGCCGAGATTGGCGCCAAACGACACACCCGCCGGCTGGTCAAAATGCCGGTTGACTACGGTGAAGGCTACACTGTCGCCACGCTGTGAAGCGGTAGCACTCACGGCGGGCGATCCGACAGGCAGGCGTTCACCTTTGGCGGTATGCACCGGCAACGCCACCGCGCCGATGTGAGGCGCATGAAGCCGCAAGGCGTGGTAGGTGGGGGTCAACCACATGCGCGTTCCTTCGGTCATCACAACAGACTGCAACACGTTGACGATCTGGGCAAGGTTCGCCATCGAAAGCACGTTGCATTGCCGATGAAAGCCTTCAAGAGCCACGGCTGCGGCCAGCGCATCGCGCAGCGTATTGGCCTGCTCGTACGTGGTTGGATCACGTCGCACGACGTCACCCGGGCCCCACGACCGTGCTTCGGGGTGCCAGACACCCCACTCATCGAGCGCAATACCGATGCGGTGCTTGCCCCCAAGTGTCTCACGCAGGATATCGGCGCTGCGCAGGACAAAGGCCTCGGTAGCGTCGGCTTCAGCCAGCAGTCGATAGTAATCTTCCTCGTCGAAACCAGTCTCCGGGCCGCCTGTGATCCAGTAGCGATGGATTGATAGGTGATCGATCAGGTCGGCACGCCTGGCCCCGACGGTGGCCAAGAGTTCGGCATTCCAGTCGTCATCGTGACCGCAGATTACCAGCTCGGCGCTTGGGTCAACGTGGCGCAGCATGGTGGCATAACGCAAGTATTCGCGAGCATACGTCGCGGCATCGTAGTTGCCGCCGCAACCCCAGTTCTCGTTGCCCACGCCCCACAGCTTTACGCCAAACGGAAGTGGCGCACCATTTGCGACGCGTTCGCGGCCAAGCGTCGTCGGGACCGAAGTATTGCAGTACTCCAACCAATCGCACAACTCTTGCGGACTGCCGCTGCCGACGTTGCCTGCGAGGTAGGGCTCAGCCCCGATCTGCTCGCACAGCCAAAGAAACTCGTGCGTGCCCAGGCGGTTGTTGTCTTCCACCTGCAGGCCGCACGACAGGCCGAGGCGAACCGGGCGCTGATCGATCGGGCCAATGCCGTCGCGCCAATGGTAATGATCAGCATAGCAGCCACCCGGCCAGCGCAGCAGCGGCACCGGCAGGGCACGCAGCGCTGACAGCACATCGGAACGAAAACCATTCTCATGTGCGACGCTGGAATCAGCGTCGCAAAAAAGCCCATCATAGCAGCAACGGCCGAGATGCTCGGCAAAATGACCGTACAGTCGCGGTGAAATCGTACCAATCGGCGCGTCCGTATCGATGACGAACGTTGTCTCAGTCATAATCACCCTCGATTCGTTAAAACGTTTTACAGATTTGTCACCGCAAATCATAGCACAGCAACAGACGCCACGAAATTGTGTTTGCCGACGACGACAGCATTGTCGTCTTGGCAGAGGAGTAGCCGCCGTACATTCAAGCGGAAAGCAGTTCGGCCACCTCGGCAGCGTTGGGGATGCCCAGGCGGGCCCCGTGTTTTGTACAACAGAGAGCGCCGGCGGCACTGGCATAGCGCAGCAGGGACGTCCACTCCATGCCTGCCGCCAGCCCTGCAGCCAGTGCACCATGAAAAGTATCGCCTGCACCGGTCGTGTCCACCGCCTCGACAGCGAAGGCGGGCAGCGTGCCGGTAGCTGCAGCGCGCTGCCAGATCAAACCACGTTCCCCAAGCGTTACGACGACGGCAGGCGCAAATTGCGCCATGGCAGCCATTCCCGCCTGCGGTGTAGGCGCGCCGAAGAAATCGTGGGCAAAGCGTTCGGAAGCGGCAATCACAGTGCAACGGCGCAGCAACTCTACGTTACCCTCGTTAACTGTGTCGGCGTCGAGCACAGTCGGAATACCCTGTTCTCGGGCCCAGTCCGCAATGGCGAGGGCAAGTGCGGGCTGGTGGCCATCAAACACCACTACCTTCGGGCGCGTGGCTGTGAAATCCACGTCGGCAGCAGTCAGACGGTTGGTGTCTCCTTTGTAGTTGACGATCGAACGAGCCCCGTCCGGTTTGACGAAGATAGCCGAAATTGGGGTCGCCTGTGCCCCACGCACAACCAGTGCGGTATCGACGCCGGCAGCGTGAAACTCGGCCATATGCTGGTCGCCGTAGATATCGCTCCCGAGATAGCCGGCAAAGGCTACAGATGCGCCAAGTACGGCCGCCGTCATCGCCGCGTTGGCAGCAGTGCCACCCCCGCAACTGATAAACGCATGGGCGCGCGCCTTCTCATCGGGCGCCGGGTGATGATCCACGGCAAAGATGAGGTCATAACAGGCATGGCCGACACACAGAACAGAAAACGAGTGCACAAGAGTCCCTTTCCATAGGCTCACGAGGGAGAGTACATATTCTCCTACTTCAGATCAAGCAGAATGCTGCTCCGAACTTGTACTTCCTGACAAGCATTCTAGCCAGTAGCGCTGCCACAACAGCCTGAACAGCCGATTGCAACCGTCTGCGATATGGAGCCATTATAGTCTATAATAAGAATGGAGGTTATATGTGTGCCGATTTTGCACCCCGTCCTGCACGTGCACCGGAGCCCCGCCTCTCCGGGGTCATGCAACTGCCGAACCGCCCACGGCAGCAACCGCTCGACTGGCAATTCCAAGCAGAAGAGTTCGATCGCTTTGTAGGCAATCCCGCCAATGGGGTGATCTATCGCGATCCCAGCGGTCGCATAGCCTTCACAGCTTTTTTGGAAGGTGATCACTATGGCACGTTGCGCCACGAGTTGGTTACCTACGGACCAATTGTGCTGGGCAAGTGGCTACAAGGGGTCGATGTTACGCAGTTGCTCCCCACCCTGGAAGGCTACTTTTCGCCACGTTATGAGGTCTTCACCAATGGACCAGCAGACGAGCGTTGCGAGCTATGGTACTTGATGTATGTAAATGCGCTGGCCGTCCATCTAATCCGCCGGCACGCCGATGCGCAGCCGCGCTGGCTCGGGATGTGGCGCAAGAGTGCTGATGCACTCCACAGGATGGCCAAAACACTCGACTACGATTTTAACCACCAAGGCTACAACTTTGCTGCCAGCCGTGGCTGGACCGATCGCGATATCTTCCGGCAGCCGGACGCGCTGGGCGGCTATGCCTATCTTATGCTGATGACGTACGTGCTGTTTGGGGAGCCAGCATACTTGGACGAAGCGAGCAATGCATTGGGGCGTTACCTGGCCCAACCGGAAAACCCCTGGTACGAGGTTCCGGATGGGGCCATGGCGGCATTGGCGGCTGCCTATCTTGGGGCACACGGTGAAGACACGGACGTCGCCAAAGCCCTGGCCTGGCTGCTTGACCCAGACGCCGCCATGGCGACTGGCGAATGGGGAGGAAAAGAGGTAAATGGGCTTGCACGCGGTTGGCGCTTTAGCGAGCGAAACTCGGTCTACAGCATGGAGTCTTTGATGATCCTGCCTTTTGTGCTGCCGATCGTACGCTATGCCCCAGCATTTGCAGCCGATCTTGGCCGCTATGCGTTGCACGTTGCTGCCAACGCACGCCTCTTCTTCTCTCCCTACATGCAAGGCTGCGAGAGCCGGCCCGACCTGACGCCAGCCATCGCCTACGAGCGGCTGCTGGAACAACAGGGCAACTGCTTGCCCTATGCAACCGGCGACTTTCAGGGACACAAATCAGTGTATGGCGGCGCCTATGCGCTTTGGTGGGGTGCGCTGGCAAAGCCGACGGAAGACCCATACATTCTGCAGCTCGACGTGGCGGCCACCGACTTTCTGGCCGATGCGCCCGACCCGACCTTTCTCTACTACAACCCATGGCCCGAGCCGCGTGCAGTTCGTGTGCCAGTCGACAAGGCGCCAAGCGACCTTATCGAGTTGGGGAGTGGGCGGACGCTGGCGCGCAACGTCGAGCAGGCAGCGGCGATTGAGCTTCCGCCCAATTCAGCGTATGTCGTGACCGTCCGCCCAGTGGGCGCGCGTACGAATCAATAGCAAGCCTGTGTTGTTAGTTCATCCACCTTTCAAGGGAGACAACTATGAGAAGACAGTTGCTACACGGCTTTGTTCTTTTTACCCTCCTCGCCTTGCTGCTCGCAGGGTGTGCGACGGGAGCACCGGCCCCAGCCGCCGCACCTGCGGGGGGAAAAACCGGCACGGAGAGCGCCGCTGCTCCAAGCAGCGGGAAGGTGCAAGTCAAGCTTGCCACGTGGGCGGGCGTCGACGAGGCCAACGAATTGCAGGCCATCCTCGATAAGCTGAACGCGGCCTCGGACACCTATGAAATTGTACAGGAGTCCAGCCCGGCAGAGTACTGGACCAAGCTTCAAACGACCGTGGCCGGCGGTACGGCAGCAGACCTGATCTGGATGGACCAGGAACACCTGCCCGACTTTGCCACCAAGGGAGCGCTGCTCGACATTACTGACATGCTGGCCGGCAGCGATAAGCCTGCAGCAAAACTGGACGACTACTTTCCGGCCTCGCTCGAACGCTACACGGTCGACGGCAAGCTGTACGGCCTGCCCTGGATTGCGATGCCCGTCATGCTTTATGTCAATCTAGATGCGCTTGAGAAAGCCGGCTACACGGCCGACCAGGTCAACGATTGGACATGGCAGGACTTCCAGGATGCTTGCGTCAAGATGACCCTGGATGCCAATGGCAACAGCCCTGGCGCCGATGGGTTCGACAGTGGAAGCGTGACGCAGTATGGCTTTAGCGTCGTGCCCGGCTGGCCGCCGCTGCAGCAGTTCATCTGGCAAGCCGGTGGCGAGGTAATCAGTGAGGACCTGACACAGTCGCCGATCGACACGCCGGAGGCACTGCAGGGCGCACAGTTTATGGCGGACCTGACCACCAAATCTCAGTGCACACCGGGCCAGTCCCTGATCTCGGAACGCGGTTTTGGCGAGATGATGAAGGCAGGCCAGGTTGCCATGTTCATGGGTGGAGCAGCCGACGATTTCGAGCGCACGGAAGGCAAGCGCATTCAAGGCTTCCTCCTGCCAAAGGGACCGGTCAATCGGGACAGTTGGGCTTACATTGGAGGTATGAGCATTAATGCCGGCACGAAGAATCCAGAAGCTGCCTTCCAGGCTTTCATGGATTTGACGCAAGGCACACATGAGTGGAAAGTGCCGGCGCCACGCAAATCGCTAGCGACACGCGAAGGCATCATCAAGGCCATGCCCTACAAGGAAGTGTCGGCCGACAATATTATCGCCAACATGGAGAATATGCACGCAGCCCGCATCTTCCCAGGTTACGCCCAGTGGGCTACCGTATTCGGCGAACGCTTTGTAGATCCGCTTGTACGCGGCCAGGGCACACCCGAGGAGTTGGCAGCCCAAACCCGCCCGTTGCTGGAACAAACGCTGCAAGAGGCAGCCAGTCAGTAGCAAGTGGAGTGAAAGGGTAAGTGGGCAAGGGAGAAACCGAGTTTCTCAAGCGAGCGTCGCTTGTACCCAACGCAGCTCGCCAGAAACTCGGTTTCTTCACCCTCTCACTGCAAGCACTACGCGTTTAGCTTATAAAGGAGTTGCACGATGGCAGCCCCAATTTCCCTGGCCGAGTACCTGCCTACCCTGGTGCGCTATATTGCTGTTGCCGCGGGGCTAATGGTGCTGGCGGTGGCGCTCTATACCTTGTTGCGACGACTGGGAGTGCGTGACGAGACGGCGACAGGGTATGCACTGATCTCGCCGTGGCTGGTCGGTTTTTTGATCTGGACGGCCTATCCCATCGTCGCCTCGTTTTATCTTAGCTTCACCGAGTATGACGTGCTGCAGTCACCCAACTGGGTGGGTCTGCGCAACTATGCGCGTATCTTCACGCAAGATATCGATTTTTGGGCGGCCATCCGCATCACCGTCTTGTACGCCTTCTTTAGCGTTCCATTAGGTATTGCCGGTTCTCTCGCCGTAGCCATGCTGCTGAGCACAAACATTCGTGGCCTGGGTGTGTACCGCACAGTCTACTACCTGCCGTCGATCTTGCCGGCCGTGGCCGTGGCGTTGTTGTGGCGCTGGCTGTTCAATCCTGACGCTGGACTGCTAAACTCGATACTGCGTCCCATTCTCGAACCACTTGGCATGCAGCCGCCCAACTGGTTTGGCGACCCACAATATGTGCTGCCGGCCTTTATTATCATCAGCCTTTGGGGGGTGGCAGGGGCCAGCATGGTTATTTTCTTGGGGGCACTCAAGAACGTGTCACGCCATCTACTGGAAGCGGCCGAGATCGATGGAGCCAACGCCTGGCAACGCTTTCGCAGCGTAACGATACCGATGATTACGCCGGTGATCTTTCTGCAGCTGGTAATGGGCATTATCGGAGCCCTGCAGATCTTCACGGTGGCCGCCTTCATTCGTTACACGCCGGCAGCAGGCAAGTTTATGAATGTGCTGATTTACCAGGCAGGTTTCCAGCAGTTTCGGATGGGTTACGCATCAGCGCTTGCCTGGATTCTGTTTGCCATCATCCTTGTGCTGACCTTGATTGTATTCCGCTGGTCAAACGCCTGGGTCTATTACGAAGGCTCGCGCCAGTAAAGAAGGGGTCCGGTGAAATCCGGGGAAAGGAGAGAGCCGCATGGCGCAATCAGCCCAGGTACAGGACGCCGGTGGGCCAGCAGTTGACAAACGTCAAAGCACATCCTGGCAAGGAAGCCGGCGCAACCAGAATCGCGTCGCACAAACGTTTGCCTACATCGTCGTCACGGCAGGCGCCATCATCTTCATGATCCCGTTTGTGTGGATGCTGTCCAGCTCACTAAAGCCCCTTGACCAGATCTTCGCGGAACCGCCGGTTTGGATACCTAACCCCATTCAGTGGCGCAATTACGTCGATGCATGGAATGCGCTGCCATTTACACGTTTTCTGGTCAACACGCTCTTCATCACCATCCTGATCATGTTTGGGAACATTATCACGTCGGCTTTGGTTGGCTACGGTTTTGCGCGCTATCGCTTTCCCGGCCGTGATGTACTGTTTATCGTGCTGCTGTCTACTATGATGCTGCCGTACGTCGTGACACTGATCCCCACATTCCTGATCTGGCGCAACTTGCAGCTAATCAACACCTATGATCCACTGGTGATCGGCTCCTTGTTTGGGGGAGGGCCATTCTTTATCTTTCTTATGCGCCAGTTTATGTTAACTTTGCCAGTCGAGATGGAAGAGGCAGCGCGCATGGACGGCGCCAACACGGCCCAGATCTTCGCACAGATCGTCCTGCCGCTCGTGCGACCGGCGCTGCTGGCTGTGGGCATTTTCAGCTTCCAAGGAGCATGGAACGACTTCCTGGCGCCACTCATCTACTTGAACGATATTCCGAAATACACGCTGACGCTCGGCATGTTTTTCTTTGTCGGTGGAGCAAACGAGGCGCCCAAGTGGCACTGGCTGATGGCGATGTCCACCTTGATTGCGTTACCGATCCTGGCTATCTTCTTCCTGGCACAACGCCAATTTATTGAAGGCATTACGCTGACCGGCCTTAAAGGTTAGCCAAACTCCAGAAGGGATTCGTACACTATGTCACTACGCTTGCAGCGCCACCCGGCCAATCCGCTGCTGCTCCCCAATCCACAATCGGAGTGGGAATACTATAACGTCTTTAACCCGTCTGTGATCCGCCATAATGGTTTGTTCCACATGCACTATCGCGCCCAGGGGCTGGACTGGATCAGTCGCATAGGCTATGCCGTGAGCCAGGACGGCATCACTTGGAATCGGCTATGTAAACCGGTATTGGAGCCGCATGACGGATCGGACTCACGGGGGGTGGAGGATCCACGCGTGGTGGAGATCGACGGCACATTCTATATGACCTACACGGCGTATGGCCGCGAGTTTCTCGGGCAGGGAGCGCCCACCCATCTGGGTGGCGGTATTCTGCCGATGATTGCGCGCAGCAAAAACCTGATTACCTGGGAGCGCCTGGGGCCGATCGTCGTGGGCGAAGACAACAAGGATCATGTGCTGTTTCCGCGCAAGATCGGCGGGCGTTTTGTGGCCTTTCACCGGCGTTGGCCAAACGTGTGGCTGGCGCAGTCAGAGGACCTGCGTTTGTGGCCGGAGGAGTGGATGGCGCCGATCTATGGCCCGCGCCAGGAGAACTGGTGGGATGCGTCAAGCGTCGGCAGCAATGGCGTACCGATCGAGACGGAACACGGTTGGCTGTGCATCAACCACGGCTATACGACCTTAGTAGAGGGCGCTACGAGCCTGACCGGAAGCGCGACCGTCAGCCGCATGTACCGGTTTGGTGTAATTCTGCTCGACCTAGATAACCCAACGCAGGTCATTCACCGCCCCCAGGAACCGATCTTCTGGCCCGAGGAGCTATGGGAGCTGCGCGGCGATGTGCCCAACGTGGTCTTTAGCAATGGCAGCGTCGTCGTAGAAAACGCTGTCTACGTCTACTACGGCGGCGCGGATCACGTCATAGGACTGGCGACGTGCAGCCTGGCCGATCTCATCGAATACGCGCGTTTCGGTTGACGGGCGTTACATCGGCAAATCGTGAGGCGAAACTGGTTCGCCGGCGCTAGCGGCTGCCTTCGCCGTACCGCCGTTGAGGACCGTGGCTACCTGCTCGGCATGCGCGGCGTCGACGACGACCATGATGGCGGCTGCACCCGGCGAAAGGCTGCCGCCGATGCGACGCAATGGCTTGTCTCCATCCGCAAAAGTTCGTGCCCGGTTGACAGACACAGCGGCTACCGAACCGGCGAGCGCGGCGGCGCGGCCAAAGCTGCTGCTCAACAGGCTAAAGCTTGCGCGCACCGTGCCGGCGACGATCTTGGCACTGCCAACAGCTACAAACGTCGTCAGGTTGAGTGCATCCGTGGCCAAGTGGCCGAGGGTGTTGTCATTCAGCTTTTCGATTTCGAGGATGCCATCGGGCGCACGTGTTACCAATGCACCTTGCTGCAGTTCCACATGTTGGGACTTGAGTGTCTTGTTGAGCGTCTTCAAGGCTTTTTGCGCCTCGCCCCGGTTATCGAACCGGGCCACAATCACCTGCCGCTGTGCTTCTTCAGACATCGATCGTTTCCTTGTCTACTGCAATCTCAGGGTATCTCCGCTCCCTGCGGCATGGGGCGAATTGTGGAGGGCATCATACCAGATCGCAGGGACAGGGCCAAGGCAGAAGGGCGATTTGCAGCCTGTAGTGTGAACGGGAAGCACAGGGATGGCAGGCAAAGTGGCCTGCCATCCCAGCCCGCGCCTAGCGAATACCTGCGACGATCTGCTGCATCTGCTCGCAAGTGTACTTAAGTTGACCAGGTGGGTCATAAACATTTGTGAGTGTCAGGCGCAGCCCGTTTGCGGTCCAGATGTATGTTACACAGCCATCTTCGCCACGACGAATCACCGTAACGTCGTGGTCCAGGATACGCTCTTGGCTCGCCTGCGGATCAGGCACACTACCAAGGTCACCGCCGCCCGTATCCGGCATCTGCACCAATGTTAGCGCGCCTTGGCTGCTGCCCGCTGCGGGGACAAACCCCATACTCACGACGTTGCCGTCGACCTGCTCGCGAACCGTCATGTCCTCGGGCAACCAGTTGGGGCGCTGTACGGCAAAGGGTGGCATGGGCATCGGCGTAGGTGTCGGCATGGCGGGCGCAGGCGTCGGTTGGGGCTGCGGCGCGAATTCAGGCTCTGCGTTGGCCGACACGGAGGCAGCAATCTGAATCAACTCCTCGCGCGACAAGCTGTCGCTGTAGAGGGCGATTGATGTGTCCCCTTCCTGCATCCACCAAAGAAGTGAGCCCAGCCAGTGAGCGTCAACACCATTTCCCAACGTCACCCGTTCTCCAGCCGCGCGTGGATCATTGGCGAAGCTCGCGCCATTGGTAATGGTAAACACCGGTTGGCCCGTGCGGTCATGGTATGTGATTTCATAGCCCACGGGCGGCTCAGGTGCCAGTCCAGCAGGTACCCAGGTGGGGACGTAAATGGGGAAGGGTGCACCGGCCCGAACTTGCGCCAGTGTGGGCGGCTGCGGCCTTGGCAAGGCTCCTTTGCTGCCGGGCACGCTCTGCAGCGTGGCCGCTACCCCTAGCAGTTGCTCAGGCGAGAAAGCGAAACTGCTCAACGTGATCAACACACCATCACGCAAGATTATAAATGACGAGTCAGAACCTGTGCCATCGGCGTTAACCATACCGCGGCGCGCCCAGCTTTCGATGTTTGCGCCGATTCCGGCGCCTGACATGTGTACCGGCGTTGCGTCACGGGTAAAATTCACGACCGAAGCATAGTCCGCCGCCTGCTGTCTCATTTGAATCCCTGCTTGCCCTGCATACGTATCGCCCGCTAAGTCGCCGGTTGGCACCCATTCCACCACCAGCTGATCACTGTTGTCTCCCCACGGCATAAGCTTGGGCATGCGGGGCGACAGCCCGGCAGGCACGTGCTCTGGCACAAACAGGGGATAGGCAGCCTGTTCGGCAAGTGGCTGGAGCGCAGCCAGCAGCGCCGCCTGTTGCGGATCCGCCACGCCTTCTTGTGTGGGGGCAGGCGGCAGCGCCTGGGGGCGATAATCCAGAATCTGTGCGTCAGACGGCGCCGGTGAGACAAACAAGCGACTGTCCACCGCCGGGTTGTACTGGACGTCGGTCACTTCGCTGCGCAATAGCAGCTGATTGCCTTCTGTGCTGTATAGTTCGTGCTTCAGTACGAAAAACGTGTTCTTGTCCACCCAGATGGTTTCATGTCCATTCAAATCCGGTGCAGCGGCGGACGGACATAGGGTTGAACCGAGATCGACTACATGGGTGGGCTGGCCAGCAACTTCTGCGCTGCCTGTAACTCTCGGGCGGTAGCAGGTAGCCATACGCTCAAAAAACTGAGCCAAATTGGACACGGCATGCATTGCATCATCGCTCGCGGGCGCCAGCATGCTCGGATCGGCAGGCGCTTCCGACGCCAGGTTCACGGTCTGCACGTTGGCCAGAGCATCATAGGCGTATTGGGTTGATCCATCGCTCACCAACACTGACTTCCAACTGCTACCGACCAGGGGTTGACCACCATCAGCATATATTTCGCCTGCACTCTCCACCCGCCAGTTAGCAGGGGCCTGAAACCAGTGCTTGACTTCGCTGCGAGACTCAATGGGTGGCTGCTCGTTGATCCTGTCAGGGATGCCGTTGTGCACCCACACAGTTGTTTGTTCGGTCAGAAAATAGCTCTGCACTCCAGCGCCCAGCGGAGAAACAAGGCTCGCCTGGGCATGGCGCACAATCTCCTGCGTACTTGCTGGCTGAAGCCGCAGGGGCACAACACAAGCACCGGTCGCAGCCATAAGCACGATCATGGCCGCGATGCGCCAGATTGATACCCCAAAGCGGAACACGCGAGGGTGGGCCGGCTCGCCAGACCTCGTCGCCGCCGAATCGGCGGCGGCTGCCAGACCAGGATCAAGTCCAGGCGCGGCTTGCACGCCCTTATTGTCCGGCACTGCTCTATAAGCCACGTCAAGCAGGTGGGCCTGCTGTTGTGATAGTTGGTTTGTGTTCATTTTCGCTGTCCGGAAGGAGCTGCCTCACTCGTGCAGAGCAGTTCAACGTCCAATATACGCCAGGTACGCCCTTGGCGGCGAACCCTGCTGCGTTTGGACTTTGAACCTGGCCAAAACGGGATCGTGGTCCCCTCTGCGGGCAGCAAACTCGGCATTGAGATGGACCACATCATAGCTGGGCTCGGCTGCAAACAGCGCAGGGCTGGCAAAGGCGTGCTGAAGGGAGCGACTGTTGCCCTCTATCACAGAAGTATAGCGTTCGACGGATGGCAGCAGATTATCCAATGCCTGCATGCCTCCATCGTGCAATGGCGCCAGCGATGGAGCTTCAAGCGCGTCATTGCCATTGCCCAGGATCAGAACGTTCGCTGCCGGTTCACAGGCTAGGATCAATCGGACAAAGTCTGCCACGGTAAAGGCCTGTGCGTAGCGCTGATCGCGGGATGGCTTCGGCGGTGGCTGCGCCGCCCCGTAGAGTGGGGAATCGGCAGCTTGTGAAGCCAGATCAATGCCTACCATCAAGAGAGATTGGCCATTAAACTCAATTTGCGCTGCCAAGGGCTTGCGGTTGCCTTCCCAAACAGCGTCTATCGGCGCAATAAGACCGGGGTTGCGGGTGATGGCGGCCTTACCGTGCAGGCAGGCAATGCCTGCGCTCATATCGACACTACCGGGCGCGCCATCGAGCACAACCCTGGCCGGGTTATACAGCAACCCGAGACGCGGGTTGCTGCCTGCACCACCATCCCGGTTGTCGACTGGATCGATTTGAACAAAGCGATACGCCGGTCCGCCGGCGGTCTGCACTGCGGCGATAAGCCGCGCAAACGTTGCAGCCGCAGTTGTCGTCCCCTCGTCTGCGGCGCCACTGTCATCCAGGATACCCTCCAGCAACATGATGTCCGGCGCTGCCAGGTTATTGACGATCTGGCGTGCATGAAATGCAAAATCCGCCGCGCCGGCATCGCCGCCTAGGCCTCCGCCATCATAAGCGGCAATCAGCAGGTGCGTGCCGTCGTGTGCCAGCGCAGTCGATTCACGCGTCACCTGCGCCGACGTGTCCGCAGCGAACGGGCCGGTCACCAGTAGTTCATAGTTGGCTGCGCGGTAATCAAGCACGCCTACGACCGGTTCCGTGATGCGAGCGCCTACGTCCAGTGCTGGCAGGTTGCCCGCGACAGGGTACAAAGTACCGCCCAGCCGAATGCGCTCGGGATTTGCATCGCCAATGGTTTCCATGATGCCGCCGCGCGCGCTGCGCTGACTCGCAGCTGCTCCGCCATCGGCAAGCACCCACATCGCCCCGTCTGCGTCGGTAGCCCCAACGACGAGGGCATCATTGACCTGCACGCGCATCGCTTCCAAGCTCTCAAAGAAATCCAGGCCGTCGTCCTGCGGATCAAACAAACTCAACCCATCGTCCTCAATGACGCCGGTTGGCATAACTCGGCCTACCGCCCCTAGTATCGTCGGCGCCGGCAATGGGTTACCACTGGACAAGACAGTGACGGCAGGATTTACCAGGTGGGTGATAGTCAGACCATTGCCGGAAGACCCATTTGCCTGGGTTTCGACGACGTGGGCTGCAACACGCACACTGTCACCAACTGTCACTCTGATAAGCTGCCCGGCGGCAACAAAGATTGCCTCCGAGGTTGCCTCGTCAGTGTCTGCGGCTGCCGCTTGGATATAAAAGCCATCGTCATTGCGAGCGGTGACAATGCCCTCGGTAGTCACGAATTGTCCGTCGAGGGGCGAAATATGACCCGTGCCTTGGATCGCATAGATAGGGACAGGCAGCCTACCTTGTGGCGTAAAACCGTTGTGCCCCAACCAATCATATGCAGCGAGTCCATCCAGCCGGCCGGCGCCGAAGACATTATCTGCTCTGGCAGCCCCAAGGTCGCGTGCTCCCGCTACAAGCGCCGCCTGCTGTTGGCTTACCGTCAAGTCGGGATAGGCGCTCAGCAGCGTCGCCAGCACACCGGCAACATGCGGAGCAGCCAACGAGGTTCCGGTGCTGTCATAGTACTGGCCATAGGTGCTGCTGCTGCGAATGTCAACACCCGGCGCGCTGATGTGTGGAAACAGCGAATTGCCACAGGCAGATGGTCCACGGCTGCTTCCGGAGTAGGTCTGATCATTGTCGTCCGTGGCTCCCACGGCGAAGGCAGATGGGTTGTTACCCGGGCTCAACGATGTGGCGGGTTCGGGGCCGCTGTTGCCGGCCGCAAAAATTGGCAGGATGCCGGCGGCGCGCAACGCTTGCAGGTCAAGCTCGAACTCAAGCTCGCACCCTGACGAGGTAAAAGTCCACGAATTGTTGACCACATCCGGCGCGTCATCCGTTGCGGGGTTACCGTCCGGGTCCAGCAGCCATTGGTACGCCTGGTGTACGGCGGTCGCCGAGGAGCGACTGCGGTCGTCGAAAACTTTGGCAGCAATCCACTTTGCGTCCGGTGCAACGCCAATGGCCGTGCCTCCGGCGCTGCCGCCGACCATAACCCCCATCGTCGAAGTGCCATGGCCGTTTACGTCACTTGGCGTAACGGGATGCTGGCCGAAGGGATCAAACCAACTGTTCGTGCCGCCGCGCCAACTGGCTGCCAGGTCGGGGTGCGTCAAGTCAACGCCTGTATCAAGGTTGGCGACGACGATGCCTTGGCCGCGCCAGCCTAGACTCCACAGGGCGGGGGCATTTACGATGGCAAGATTGGCCTCGACGTCTGCGGACGCAGTCACAACGCCAGCCGGTGCAATCGCCACATCGTCTGATGTGACGCGCAGCACATCGGGAGAAACGGCAAGCCGCGCAATGACTTCGGGGCTAGCGGTGATGGCAAAGCCATTGAAGATCCAGAAGGGAGTAATGTCGGTTACCGGCTCGTCAACCGCAGCGCGCATAACGATGGCGCCCGCCTTGGCTTGCGCGGCGCCGGCAGTCGCTTTCAGAGCTGCGACGATCTGCCGGCGCCGCAGGATGGGGTCCCCGTCTGGGATGCGGCTGAGATCAGCCTGCTCCCGCAGCGTAACGATGACACGAACCGATAGAGGAGGGTTTGATTGTGCATGCGTCGGTCGCCCAATAAGTGAGTAGATCAAGCACAATAGCAGCATGCGTTTTTTCATGTAGTAAATTCCGGCCGGGATAGAACGCCCCATTCTGAATTGCCTAGAGCCGCCACGAGAACACAGCTCCAACTGTATTCCAAGCATGGTCTTAGTGCTGTGCTGTACTGCTCATAGCTCAAATATGGTACATCACACTGGCGATAAATTGGTATCCATATAAAACAGAGTTGTATTCGCTTTTATACATATAGCGTAGATCGAGAGCAGGCGCAGAAACGAGCAAGACTGTTACAGTTATGGCATGAATAATCGTCTATCCGTCTCCGCACTACCATGGATCGAGGTGGCTCGCGAAGGCCCATACTTCGTCACCGAATTTGGGGATAACTGGACACCTATTGGCCAAAATGACGCAATCACCTGGCCGGAGCTTGCCGGAGCATTTCGCCGGCGTGACATGGCAAGCGTAGAGGGTTACTTTCGACGCCTGCAACAATCTGGCGTGACCGTTCTGCGCTTGATGCTGGAATACTGCCACGGCGCTCATCGCCACCTCGAACGCCCCGTCGGCGTCTTTCAACCCAACATGGTCCGTTTATGGGACGATCTCTTTGTACTGTGCGAGCAGTATGGCATGCGCATGCTGCTGACCCCCTATGACACATTTTGGATGTGGCTGCATTGGGCGCACCATCCCTATAATCAGGTCAATGGTGGTCCCTGCCGCGAGCGCAGCCAGTGGCTGTTGAGCCTGGAGATGCGCACAGCCATCAAACAGCGGTACGCCTTTGCCATAGAACGCTGGGGGGGAAGCGGCGCCATCTTTGCCTGGGATCTATGGAACGAGCTGCACCCGGCTCATGCCGCCAACTCCACCGCCCCGTTTGCCGACTTCATCACCGACTTAAGTGAGTATGTACGCGCTACAGAGATGCGGCTCTACGGGCGCTCCCACCTGCAGACGGTTTCCTTCTTCGGGCCGACATTGGTCGAGAATGCCCAGATCGCCGACGTAGTCTTCCGCCATACGGCGCTCGATTTTGCCAGTACGCATTTCTATGAGCGTGACACCATTGACTGCCCGCGCAACACGGTAGACCCGGCCATCAGCACCGGCAAGCTAATAAGCGAGGCGCTGGCGCAAATCGACGATCTGCGCCCGTTTCTTGACAGCGAGCACGGGCCTATCCATCTTTTCAAAGACCGGCATATCACGCTGCCGGAACCATTCGACGACGAGTATTTCCGCCATATGCAGTGGGCCCACTTCGCATCCGGCGGGGCAGGAGGTGGCATGCGCTGGCCGAATCGCCACCCCCATGCGCTGACAAACGGCATGCGTTTGGCACAGGCCGCTCTCGCCGACTTCTTACCCTTGATCGATTGGCGACGATTTCGACGACGCAACCTAAATGAGGAACTTGGCTGTACGCATCCCGGCTTGACCTTGTTCGGCAGTGGCGACGATGGGCAAGCGGTAGCCTGGTTGCTGCGCACTGACAGTTTGCAGCCTGATGGCAGGCTACGACAAGACGTCGAGCCGCTGCTGACGTCGCTGACAATTCCTGGGTTGCGCCCCGGCGCCTATCGCGTGACCACTTGGGATACGCGCATTGGCCGGGCCGCGAGTTCTACTTCATTGCAGCACGTCGCAGGCCGCGCTTTCTGCACGTCGCTTCCGCCAATCGCAACCGACATGGCCGTCGCTGTTCAACGCTGCAGTCGGTGACCGATTCGTCCTCGCCCCTCCGCCAAGCGAAACAATAGGACGAATAGCCTAACCTGATGCTGGCCACCAGACTATTGATTGTCTGGCGTGAAAGCAGTAGGATAGGCTATGAGCAATTGGGGCATAGGGAGCCTGAGACCTGTCACTTCTGCCCAAAAGAGCGATCGCGGGCGTGGGCAAGCGGCAGACGACGACAGCGACGAAACGCTGCGCAATGGTCGCGGTGGAGAGCAAGCGCGGCCCAACCCCGTACTGCGGCGCATCGCCGTACACGATCGTTATCAGCTTGAGTTGAAGTTGGGCTACCCGCTGGCACCAGGCAGGCAGACGCGCTATCTCATCGACACCTACTTGTTTGTACCCGCATCGCTTGGCATCACCAGTTCGAGCTACTCCAGCAAGGATTTTTACCGCGACATCCAAACCTACATCCGGATGAAGACGCCAAGCTTTCTGCTCGAGCAGATTCTGGCTGCTCCGGACTCGCCTCTACGACGTTGTGAAACACTGCTGGGCGAACACTGCGAGTGCCTTTCCGGCGACGATGAACAACTGCTGCGGGACAGCTTTCGCGTCCTGCGCGCCGTGCTCAAGAGCGCCTTCCGGCGCCATTTGGCGCCACTACAGCGTCCCACATCCGCAGACGAGCGTGCAGCCGGCAAATTTGGCCAGCGTGTCGAGACATTGATTGAGCAATCCGACGAACTGGAACGACGCTATCAAGAGCTGGAATTCCGGCTGATCCACGCAGGGGCAAGCGATGCTTTGCTGCGGAGCTATCGTCTTGCCGACGAATCCATTAGCGTGCTGATCGAGGACCTGCTGCTCCAGATGTACGAGTTGGCCGAGCAGTGGCTGGACCGGGCGGAACGCTTGCACCGGCAGCTACAACTCCGGCAGCGGGCGCAGGCGGAGATCGATTATCGCCGCAGGCGAGGCTATCCGTCCGTGCTCGGCCCGCAGAGCAGTGAGGAATTATTGCTACGCCACTCGGCGCTCAAAAAATACACATCGAGTGTCCTCTGGCTTTCTACCAGCACGCGCCGCGAAGGTGGCACCCTGGAGCAAGTGCTGTTTGCCACTGCAGCAGGCATCTCAATGGTGTTCGCCACCTTAGTAGCGTTTTTTGCGCAAAGCATCTATGGGCAGATTTCGCTCCCCGTCTTTCTGGCGGTAGTCATCGCCTACATGTTCAAGGACCGCATCAAGGACTTGGGGCGGGCATTCTCCGCACATATTCTGAGCCGCCAGTTGTACGACCATCGCACACGCATCCAAACGCAAGACGGCGAACGTGACCTTGGTTACGTGCGCGAGAAAATGGTGCATGTTCGCCCAAAGGGCCGCGAGCGCACAGTGCCGCCCGACGTGCAAGCTGCGCGCGCCGCCGATCCGCACTATGAGCCTGAACTCCTTGGAATGCCCGAAGTTGTCATCCACTATGCCAAGCAGGTCACATTGCGCAAGGACGCCTTTCGCTACCTGGCGGAAGACGGTTTACTGATCAGCGCTATCAACGACATTACGCGACTCGACATCCGCAGCTTTCTGCGCAAGATGGACAATCCCTATGAGGAGCGCCTGGTGCTGCGAGACGGCAAAGTTGAGCGTGTGCGCTGCCAACGCACTTACCACCTCAATCTTATCTCCGTCTTTGGCACAGAAGAGGGCGCGACTGCCTGTGAGCGAACCTTGGTGGTGCTCAACCGCAAAGGGATTGTACGTATTGAGCAATATGAAATACCGGATCGGTAACCTTGGCGCGCAAACTGACTGGTTGGGCTCATTCGTTCTCCGCCTGCGGACGTACGCATTTGTGTTAAGCACGTTCGACCGGGTGGCGTAGCACCGTCTTCAGCTTTTCGGGTGCGGTGCGGCGTGGGTCGCCCAGATAAATTTCGTGGTGCCGGTTGTGCAGCCGGTAGCCGCTCTCCGCCGCAAATGCATGCATGCGTTCGACAGTAGCGGGTTCCTCGCTGTATGGGCCAAGATGCATGATCTGCACGGCCAAACCTTCGTGGAACCTATCAAAACGCAGCAAGTCTAGAGCCGCAGCGTCATCACGTTTCTTACGCAGCTTAGCCAACGCCTCGGCGAATGCTTCCAACGTCACATGGTCTGGCTGCATGATCATGGCCCGCCAGCACCAGTTGTCCTTCTGCCGGTAATCGAATTTCCCGTAATCGATCCACCAGAGCGCCTCCAGCGGCATCACCGCGTAATCGATAGGGTCTTGTGCACGTTGCTTTGCCATGAACTTGAGCGTATACGAGATGCCATACAGTGCTTCGAGCGCAGCTGCGAACGACGGCGACGAATTAGGGTCCATGCCAGGCTCGATGGCCCCGTCTACCATAGCGAACTGGAACGCGGGCACGTCGACGATGGTCGGCTGCTTGGGCGAAGGATTGTAGAGATGTTTAAGTGTCTTGCGCAGGTCAAGAGTCTGCATGGTTTCCTCCTTATCTTGCCCATACGGGTATCGTCGGCTTTAGCATACACGCCTGATATGTCAATTCCTGTCATATTTAAGCAATCTCATGGTTGAAGGATGACCTTCATCAACCCAGATTCAGCGCGGCGCAGACGACCGAACCACTCCACACCTTCCGACAGCGGCGCAACCGTGCTAATCAAGGCATCGACGTTGACTGCGCCAGACGAAAGCATTTGCAAGCAGGCGTCCCATTCGGTGGAAGCATTGGTGGTGCCACGCATCGTCAGTTCGCCTAACACAATTTCCTGCAGCGGCACCTCCACGCGCGGTGCCAGGTTACCTATCAATGTCAGCACGCCGCCCTTGCGCGCGCAGGCGACAGCCAGGCTGACAGTAGAGCCGAGCCCTACTGCCTCAAAGACGACATCGGCTCTCCGCCCCTGGTTGAGATTACGCACGGCGGCAGGCACATCGTCGCGATCAGAACGCAGAAGGTGCGTGGCACCAAAGCGTTCGGCAAGTTCCAGGCGGCGATCGTCGATGTCGACTGCCACGATGCGGCCTGCCCCGGCGAGCTTGAGCAACTGGACGACCAGCAACCCTATCATGCCGCTGCCTACGACTACTGCCGTGTCATAGAGTGCCATGTGGGTACGCGCCAAAGCGTGAGCGGCGATTGTCAAAGGCTCCATCATGGCAGCGCGCTCGTACGAGAGTTCCGGCGGCACCCGAAAGAGGATCTGCTGCGGTACAGCCACAAATTCCGCAAAGGCACCGTGCTTGCGAAAACCTGGAATCGACACCCCCAGCCATCGCCGGTGCTCACACAACTCCAGTTCGCCGCGCTGACAGTAAAAGCAATTGGTGCAATGGATGACGCAGCCGAAGGTTACGCGATCGCCGACTTGCCAACCTTGGACGGACTCACCACAGGCTACAATTTCGCCTGCTGCCTCGTGCCCCATAATGATGGGGGGCACACGCCTTCCCGTGCTACCGTCCACGCCGTGGACATCACTGCCACAGATGCCGCAGGCGGCCACGCGCACGAGTACTTCGCCCGGCTCCATTAGGGGTTCGGGACATATTTCGTACACAAGTTCATTATATGCCTTGAGATTGAGTGCTTTCATGTGTGAGATTCCTGGCTCTATTCTGCCGGCGCTAACAGCACCTTGACCAGCGAGCGATCACGCCCGCGCAGCCGGTCAAAGAATGCAACACCTTGTGACATTGGAACCACAGCATTGATCAGCGGCAGGGCGTTGACGGCACCGGCAGCCAGCATTGCGACACCGCGGACCATCTCGTCGGTGGCCGTCATGGCACTGTAGATCGTCAATTCTTTCACGACTGCAGCCTGCAAAGGAAAAGCCACGCTCGGGAGAACGTTGCCAATCAGTGTTAAGGATCCCCCTTTACGCAACGCCGCCACGCAAAGCTGAAGCGAACTTTCACTGCCCGCCGCCTCCAGGGCTAGATCGACCCCGGTATTGCCAGTTGCAGACTGAATTGTGGCAAGCGTAGCTCCAGCCAGTGCGCTGCCGACGAGGACCTGGGCGCCGCACAGCTCGGCCAGTGCCAGGCGCGGCGGGTTTCGGTCGACTGCGACGATGCGTCCGCAACCCGAAGCGCGCAAGAGTTGAATTGCCAGCAAGCCGATCGGGCCACAGCCGACGACCAGTGCGCTGTCGTAGAGTGTACGTGGTGTGCGAGCCAATGCGTGCATGGCCACGGACAGAGGTTCCGACAACGCAGCAGCGGCAAACGACACAGTGTCCGGCAGCTGGACTAAGATCTGCTGCGGAACGGCAACGTATTCGGCATAGGAGCCGTGCTTGCGCGCAGTGGGCGCAGAAACCCCCATCCAACGACGATCGTCACAGAGATTGATTAAGCCACGACGACAGTAGGAGCAGTTGCCGCAGTGGATGGCGCAGCCATAGGTGACACGTTCGCCCACGTGCCAGCGTGTGACACCTTGCCCTACGGCCACGATCGTTCCGGCAGCCTCGTGGCCCATGATGATGGGCGGAATGCGGCGGCCGGTGCTGCCGTCCATCCCATCTACGTCGCTGCTGCAGATACCGGAAGCAGCCACCTGCACCAGTACCTCGGTCGGTCCAACTGCCGGTTCCGGCACATCGGTGTAGAGCAGGTGATCGTAGTCTTGCAGTAGCAGCGCTTTCAAACCTGTACCCGTCTACTGCAGGATTCTACGCACAAACCCGATGGTTTCGCGTGCTGCCGTATCCGGGTCGGGCAGTGGAAACAGCTCCGCCGATACGTAGCCCTGATAGCCCATTGCCTCCAGTGTGGCAAACACGCCTTCAAAGTCCAGATGCCCAGCACCGGGATAGTGCCGGTTGGAGTCGGCGATGTGAACATGCCAGCAAAGGTCGCCGGCAGCAGCCAGGCCGCGTTCGATCGAGGCTTCCTCGATGTTCATGTGAAAGACATCAAGCATCAGTCCCACATTGTTGCACTGCAAGTCGGCCAGCATGCGCATGCCATCGGCAACGTTCAAGATAAAGTCAGTCTCATAGCGGTTGAGCGGCTCAAGCGAGATGCGCACTCCACGCTGCGCCGCATAGGCGGCAAGGCTGCCAAGGCGTTCGACGGCCTCAGCCCACGGGTCTGCGACGTCCAATCCATCCAACCGGCCGCGCAGGCGACCTATGTTGACCATCGCTCCCAGGTAGCCTGCCAGGTCGATCACTGACTGAGTACGCTGTACCGAACGGCGATAAAGGTCATCGTCCGGCGTCACCAGGCGCAGCCCGTCTGCCCCGTAGAGTTCGCCGGTCACGACTTGCGGCGTCTGCAGGCGTGCTTCGTCCAACGTACGCTTCATGTGCTGCCAGTCCAGCCCGGCAGGATCACGCACCATCAGTTCGATGCCGTCGTAACCTAATGCCGCGGCCTTCTGCGCCTTTTCTTCAAATGTTCCGCTCAGCAGCGCCAAAGGCCCAAAGGCCACGTCCGGACCACAAATAACACATCCGACTTTCATAACTCACCTCTACTTGACGATTCTATTCTTAGGATACCAGGCACGAAGTCTACTTCACCGCTCCCAATGTCAACCCACGCACCAGGTAGCGCTGCACAAGCAGGCTCAACACAAACAGCGGTAGGATGGCCATTGCCGACAACGCGCCCACTTCACCCCACATGATCATCTGCTTGCCAAATAGGCCAGGGAGGAAGACGGAGAGCGGCACCGCACGGGTATTGGTCAACGTGATGCCAAAGAAAAACTCGCTCCAACTAAAGATAAAGCAGAATATGCCCGTCGCCACGAGCCCGGGAGTTGCCAAAGGCATCGCGACACGCCAGAACGCAGCGAATGGCGAGGCGCCGTCCACGAGCGCCGATTCCTCGATCTCGCGTGGAACTTCCATAAAGAAGCTGCGCATCATCCAGATCGTATAGGGTAAATTGAAGGTCAAGTGCACAAGGATCAATGCTTGCAACGTGTCCACCCAATGAATGGCGCGGAACATGATCAAAAACGGAAAGACAATAGCTACGGGCGGGATAAAGCGTTGTGATAAGAAAAAGAAGGGCAGGTTATGGCCGCCGGTCTCATAGCGAGCCAACCCGTAGGCGGCCAGTGAGCCGATTAGCAGCGACAGCAAGGTGGCAGACAACGAGATGATCAGGCTGTTGCGCATGGCATCCAGGCCACCCACGTCGATCGCATGGGCGAAGGACCCCATATCAGGTTGAGCCGGAAACCAGATAGGTGGGCTGTGCATGTATTCCGACGCCTCCTTGATGCTGGTCATCAGGATCCAGAAGATGGGGAAGAGGAAGAAAGCCAACACGAAGAAGTAAATAAAACCGCGAAAGATGGTCATGGGCACGCTGCGCTTGCGTCGTCGCATTTGTTCGCCCTCCGAGATTAGGCCAGCGTCCGCCGCAGGACGCGCAACAAAATGGTGAGCAGGACGCTCAAAAAAATCAGCATGACAATGGAGCCGGCCGCTCCATACCCCAAGCGGAAGAACTGGTAGCCGGCTTGATAAATGTAAAATGTGGTCGTCTCGGTAGAACTGCCCGGCCCCCCGCCGGTCAAGGTGTAGACGACGTCAAATGCCTTGATGGCATCCAGCGCACGAATGAGTACGGCCACCGCTATAATCGGTAGCATGAGAGGTACGGTCAGGCGCCAGAACTGCTGCCAACCGGACGCGCCGTCCATCTCAGCCGCTTCGAAGATTTCACTGTCAAGGCTTAACATGCCCGCATAGAAGATAATGAACATGAACGGTGTCCACTGCCATATCTCGGTCACGAGCATCGCAAACAATGCCGTATTCGGTTGGCCGAGCCATGTATATTGAAAGGGACGGCCGATGATCCAGCTAATCATCTGGTTAATCGGCCCGTACTGCGCGTCCCAGAGCAGGCGCCAGGTGTAGCCGACCACGACCGGCATGACCATGACCGGCAGCAACATCAGGCCGACGACCAGGCGGTGTCCACGCGTCCCCTTGGCTACAAAATCGGCAAAGACAAAACCAAACGCCATCTCCAGTGCCACGCCGACGATAACCAAGAACGCAGTTACCAGAGCGGCATGTAGAAAGCGCGGGTCGTTAAGCAGTGCTTGATAGTTGCCGAGCCCAATAAAGGGCTTGTCTTTAAGCGTTGGCTCCCACTTGTGCAGGCTCAGCCACACCGAGTAGAGCGTGGGGAAGATCGTCACCACGAGCACGACCACCAGGCCGGGCGCCACAAACAGCCACGGATACCAGCTTTTCTTGCGAGGCGCCGAGCTATCGGGTGTAGCAGCCGTCTTCGTCGGCATTGATGTGGTAGCCATACGTTTGTGTATCCTTGCGCTGTGGAAGTTGGGAGCGTGAGGTCCGGCGGTTAGAGCCTCGCCTCCGGCGAGCGTTGTTGCCGCCGGACCTCGTACCCCTACTGATCGTTTATGCCGCGGTTGTGAAAAACACCCCTGCCTAGCCTAGCGGGGTCCGGGCTTGTTCCACTCGCCCTGCAACCACATGGCATAGGCTTCCTTCTGGGCGTCGCGACCCAAACGGTCGGTAATCTCATTCCACTTGACGGCCGCCTCGTCGAGAGCGGCCTTCGGGTCAGTGCCCGCGTAAGCGGCTGTGATTGCCTTGTCCAGCGCGTCCATGTATTCACGCGCGCCGGGTACGCCCAGTTCGTACTGACCCTTCATCGCCCCTGCTTCGAGCGTGTCCAGGTAGTCGCCGGCATTGCTCCAAAGGCCGCGATATTCTGGCGAAGTATAGTGCTCCTTGCGGAATGGGTCGCGTAGGGCGTACGGCAGCATGACGCGCTTCATGCTGGTTTCCGGGCTGTTCATCCATTGGGCGAAGAGATAGGCAGCATCCTTGTTCGGACTGTCGGGCGACACGCCCAGTGCAAAACCGCCGGCCAGTGCCGAACGGCCGCCCGGCTCCAGCGCATAGCCAACCTTGTCCACCACCTTTGTTTCTGGCACCCAACTCAACTGTTCCGTACCCTTGCCGATGCCATTGGACCAGCGGCCGATCGGCGGCCAAGAGATAATCATGGCAACCTTGCCGTCCAGCCAGGCGCTCAACACCTCGGTGAAGCCCCACTTCTGCACGCCCGGTGGCATGAACTGGGTGATGTTGACCATGTCTGTCAGCACCTTGACGCCAGTCTCGCTGTTGATGCCCGGCTCCATCGTTTCAGGATCAAACCACTGGCCGCCTGCTCCGCTATATGGGCCGATAAACCAGTCAAATGCCTGGCCTTCCAAATGTTGGAATGCGCAGCCGTAAACATCCGGCCCCAACTTCTCGGTAAAGTATTTGCAGGCGTCGGTGAATTCGGCATAGGTCTGGGGCACGGCCAGATCACGACCGTATTCTTGTTTGAAGGCTTCCTGGTGTGCCGGATCCTCAAACAAATCCTTGCGATAGTACATCACGAATACGTCGCCGTCGTCCGGGAGGCCGTACCAAGTGTCGCCTAACCGTCCGTAACCTTCTGCTCCGTAGACGTCCAAGTAGCCTTCCAGGTCGGCCTTGTTCATGTACTTGTCGATATACGGGTTGAGCGGCTCGACCACACCGGCGTTTACAAAGTCGATCAGCCATGACGGTGCATAGGTGATCACATCATATGAACCGCCGCCGCTTAGGTGATCCTGCAATTCTTTGGTGTACATATCGACATACGGAACCTCGACGACATTCACCTTGATACCGGTGGCCTTCTCAAACTCCGGGGCGAAGGTAAGCGGGTCCTGCGGCTGCAAGCCGGATTCCCACACCACGTTGATAGTCGTGCCGGCGTACTTCTTGGCCTCTTCGATGGCACGCTCGGCCGAATTGAATTCAGCCGCTGGGGCAGCCGCCTGGTCGCCGGCGGGCGCGGCCTCCTGTTCGGCTGGCGCCTCGGCAGCCGGCGCCGTCGTTGGAGCCGCACATTGGGTCAGCAGCAGGAGCATGGTCACCACAACCAGCAGGAGGGACAAATACTTGCAGGTCGTTTTCAAACGCATAAAGGTCTTCCTCCTCAACATGATTTCAACTGAGCAAGATGTAGCGTAACAAGCGTGTACGAACCGCCGGCTCTCAAATCAAGTCATGCATGCTCTCCTTCCGCACTTCCGCGTCAAACTTCCACGCCCAATAGCTGCCAGCAGACGCCAGCGACCTTGTCCTTCGGGCCAGAATACACCCAGAGAAGCTGCTGATCGGTGCTGGACGAACGGCCAGTGTGTCCGCCGATGGTCTGGCCATGGCACTCCAACTCGCCAAAGCCGCCAAAGAGGCCACCGTCGTTGTAGATGTGGATCGAATCTCCGGCTCCGCCCGGAGTTTGCGGCGGCTCCTCGACATAGGGAGAGGACGGGTTGTTGAAGTAGTTGCGTACGATGAGGTAGGCGCTGCCGTCCTCGCGGCTGTGAAAGTAGCCGAGCCGGCCAAACGTCTGCGCCGCCTTGACCCCTACCTTGTAACGACGGTCGCCAGTGATCTGCAAGGCGATATAGTGGCCATGGCGCGACAGGTGCTGGTCGTCCACCGGCTCGAAATAATCGCTCACTTCGACGGCAGGCGAACTGGGAACGATCATCCGTCCGCCGGGCCAGACTGGGGCTACATTCCACGACTGGCTCATAATGTCGTCATGCTTTGCCTCACGCAGCGTGACGATCTGCTCGTATCCGGCATAGGTGATGTTGTCCAGCAGTTCTGCATACGCGCGCGTGTGCGTAAGCGGATCGGCCGCCGGGTGGATGAAGCGCTCGATCCAAAGTTCTTTCTCACCGTGGGCCAGGTTCTTGGCGGTCAGCGTCAATCCCTGCCGCAGCCGCCAGCCTTCCGGCTGTTCGTCCAGACGCCATTCACCGGGATCCATCTGCGCCGGAATGCTGATGGTATTCCAAAAGTCATTGCGGTCGCCGACATTGAATTGGATTTCCGGCGCAACCCAGATGCGTTCGCCGCCCGTGTTCCACTCGTTGTTGGCCACAAACTCGGCAAGGGACTCACTACTACCCAGCGCAGTGCTGCCCCACAGCAGCGTGTTGCTCTCCGGTGCCAAAAACGGGCCCAAAACACGCCCGCCTCGCTCGAGGAGCAACAGCTTGACACCGTTTTGCAGTTCCAATTCGCCATAGGCGAGCTTGTTCTTGTCCAACCGGCGCTTGATGGCCGGCAGTGTCAAATCGATTTGAGGATGATTGTACATGGCTTCCCCTAAGAGGCTTACCCCTTGATGGCTCCTGCCATAACGCTGCGAGTAAATAACTTGCGCAGCAGCAAATAGACGAGCAGCAAGGGCAGGACTGAGACGAATACGCCGGTAAAAATGATCTGGAAGTTGGTGGAATACGTGCCGCCATAAGATGCGATCAGCGGCAACACGGTCGTGTTGGCGGCGTCCAGGTAGACGTATGGCTCAAAGAACGCATTCCAGAAGGCCGGCAACATAATGACAGACACGGTTGCGATCGGCACCTTCATCAGCTGGAAGAGCACTTTGAAGAAGTACTGCATGCGGCTGGCGCCGTCGATCTCGGCCGATTCCTCAAGTTCCTGCGGAACCTGGTTGATAGAGGTGGTGAAGACCATGGTAGACAGTGCGCCACCCTTGATAAATAGCAGGACGAGAGCCGCCAGTTGCGCAATCCAGCGCGCGTAGCCCGGTCGATCGCTGCCAGGGATAATCGCCAGCAGCCACTGTACAAGCAGGAACTGCGGGATAATGATCAGCACGGTAGGAATCACCATCTGCAGCAGGTACAGGTTATACACAAACATCTGGTCACGGCGCCTGAGGCCCGCCAAACCATAACCCGTCAGCATGGAGAGAAAACACAACCCCACAATGCCCAACAGGGTTGTGACCATCGTGCGCCCCAGTGCGTTCCAGTAGTCCATGCGTCCCAAAAGCGTGATCCAGCCATTGAAGGTGCCAAAGCCACGGAAGTAGTTCTCAAAGCGTTCGATCGGGATCTGGTTTGCCTCGGCAATCTGGCGCAGCGATTGGCGGGGATTGAGATAACCTTTGATTCCCATATCCGCCTTCACCTGGCGCAGGTCGAGATTGTAGTTGACGGCCAGGTTGCCGATCTCGGCGTCCATGCTGACGTCACCCCCCTGTGGAATCCAGAGGTGTAGCGTCGTCGAGTCCTTGGTGCTGACAAAAGTGCGCACAAACAAGATATAAAACGGAAACAGCGTGATCAACGCGTAGATCACCATAAAGGTGTAGGCGGCAAAGCGAAGCCAGCGCTTGCGGCGTGCGTGCGAGCTGCTCTTTGGCCTGACTTCTGCCGGTGTCTGGGTGGTTGTCGTGCTGGTTACCGCCATCATACACCTCTTAGTACTGCATCCGCCGCTGCAAACGCTGCAGCAGCAGTGCAATCGCGACCAGGGGCAAGAACGTCTGCAAGGTCAGCGTCAACCCCAGCGCCAGGCGCTGCGAGACAAAAGCGTAGGTGAAGAACAGCACAGACAGGAAACGGGCCTCGTTGTTGCTGCTCAGTGCACCGAGGGGAATCAATTCGTCGAAGACACCAAATGAACCAATGAGGCAGAAAATGGTAGCAATAATGAAGGCGGGGATCATTTGGGGGAAGTAGACAAAGCGCAGCCGCTGCCAGTACGACGCGCCGTCCACTGTCGCCGCCTCAATCGTATCGGTGGGAATCGCCAGCAGTCCGGCCAGGAAAATGGCGACGTTAAAGCCTGCGTACCGCCAGCCGATCAAGACAGGCAAGATGAAGGCAGTACCCGCCGGCTGTTGAATGTCGATGGGGCTTTGCACGTGAAACCATTCGGCCAGCATCAAGTTGATCGTGCCGGTCGAGCGCGAGAACAGCATCGTGGCCATGTAGCCCATCGCCAGGCCCGAAACCATCATCGGCAGGTAGACAATGGTGAAAAACCAACCTTCAAAACCGATCTCATAAATCAGCAGCGCCAGCGTCAGGCCAAATACATAGACCATCAAATAATTGACGGTCACGAACAAAAGTGTGCGCTGGAGCGCCGGGAAATACTCCTGTTGAATGTTCGGGTCGGTGAAGATACGCAGAAAGTTTGACCAGCCCGCCGCCTCTACGCCGGTATCTTGGAAAGACAGCCGGTCGGTGAACAGCATCGGGATGGCGACGACGAAAGGCAGCAGCGTTAAGCCTACATAGATGATCAGCTGCGGCGCCAACAGCAGATAGTCGCCGATCATGCGCCGGCGCTTGAGCTTGCCGAGCGTCATGCGCGGTTTTGTGGGTGCAGCTTTTGCAGATGCAAGCGCCATGTGCGTCCAGCCTCCTGTGAACGGTGATGGATGGGAGGTTGTAAGACCTCCCATCCATCGACGACAAGGTCGTTACGAGCCGTAGCTGGCATCGTAGTTCTTCTGCGCTAGGTCCAAGTAGTCCTGCACGGTGATCTTGCCCGTCATCAGGTCCGCCCAGTTGGTGGCGATGTTGCCGGACTCGACGTCCCACGTGCCGGGCGAGCCGCCCTTGCGTTTCGCACCCATCTGGAGTTCGCCGCTGATCGAGCGTTCCCACTTGACATCCTCGAACTTGCCGCCGGGGGTGTCGATCTGGCTGATAATGGCCTTGTACTGGCCGCCCTGGATGTCGGCAGGCGGGTCCAGCTTGACGGCCGGCACAAAGCCGATCGCTTCGGCGCGCAGCTTGATAATCTCGGGGCTATGCCACCAGATATACAGATCCTTGACCAGGTCCCATTCGGCCTTTTTTTCGTTACCGGTGCGCATAAACATGGCTTGCGAGCCGGTATCAATGCCAGGATCGGACTGCAACTGCATCCACTGTGATTGGCCTGCTGCGGGCGGGGTAGCCGGGAAGGCGGCCATCTTGGCGGTGGGGTCGATCGCCATGGTCTTGTCGAACGTCCAGGGTCCGTGCAGCATGACTGCACTCTTCTTGGCCGCGAACGAAGATTCCATGTCTTCTTCCCACTTGCGGGTCCAGAAGCTCTCAGGCAGCCAGCCCTTGTCATAGGCTTCCTTAAAAAACTCGAGGTAGCCGCGGTAGGCCGAATCCTCGGCGTTGAACTTCTTTTCACCCTTCCAGGTGGCAATCTGCTGCTCGCGCTGGCCTTCGGGGAAGGCAAGCGGCATCGTGTCGTAGTTCAGGTGCCAGCCGAACCACGGGTTGAGCCAGCCTTGATCCCAGAAGAGCATGTTTTGCGACTTGGCCCACTTCGAGCCTTCATCCAACCACATCTTGAGGTCGTCAAACGTCTTGACGTTGCCCGCGGGGTTGATGCCTGCTGCATCCAGCAGGTCCTCGTGGTACTGCCAGGTCATCACGACGCCCAGGTACGGGTCGATGAGGCGCGGTCCAGGCTGGCCGTAGATGTTGGACCAGGAATTCTTGAGGTCGTACAGGAACTGGTCGAAATACGGATATTCGATCGTGTTCAGGTCAATCGCAACATCGTACGTATCCTGGTTGATCTTGAAGCTGTTGCCGCTGGACCAGGCGGTCTCCATGGCGGGCACGTAACCGCCGGCGACCTTCGCCACGTAGGCAGGCTGGCCGTCTTCGCTGTGGGTAATCAACTGTGCCCTGGCATTGGGGTGCACGTCGGTGAAGAGATCCAGAATCTGCTGGTGCTGATTCTGGTACTCGGGCGTGTCCATAATCACGTCGAGCACAACCTGGTCCTGCGCCGGTGCGGCCGCCCCTGTGCCCCCCTCAGCCGGAGCGGCTGGGGCTTGCGGCGGGGCGGCAGGCACCGTCGCGCAGGCAGCCAACACAAGGCCGCCAGCGCCCAGCGCGCTGAAACGCAAGAAATCTCGCCGGCTAAGTGCATGGTTCTTCATTGCGATCCTCCACTTTCCTTACCCTGAAATGGAAAACGTTCGTCTCGGTGCGGACTGAATAGGTGTGGGTTGCTGAGACCTCACCTCCTTTCCCACTGCCGGATCGGCAGGTTACGCGCCAGGGGAAACCCAACTGCACACACAATACGTTTGACCACGCCGGCGGGGCTGTGCAAGAGGCACCGGCAGGGTTCACAAGGGAGCAGGCTACTGCACTTTACTTGGCGCCGTCGATGCAGCAGACGGCGTACGGCAGGAGGTCCAGCGTCAGACGTTCACCGTCGTCAACCTGCCACGCCGCCAGGTCGATAACCGCCGGGTCAAGCATGGCGGCTTCTGCATTGGTTTCGTCCAGACAGCGCACTTGCATCTTACCGCTCAAGCCACCAACTTCTACCTGCTGCGCCACCGGCGTCAGGTTGGCCAGCAAGACACGTCGGGAACCATCTTTCTCCAGCGCGAGACCTGCTACGTGCAGCCCATCGGTCGCATGGCTGGTCAACACCTGGCCACCGGCAAAGGGACCAATGGCGGCAAAGACGTAGTACAACGGATACAGACCGCCTGGACGTGACATGAACTTGCCGGGCACTGGCGAACCTTGCTCGCTCTCCATCACGCCACGCCAACCGATCGTCTCGTAGTAAGTGGCAGAGTCTGCGCCACCTGCGGCCATAGCGGCAATGCTGCCCAGCGTCCAGCCCGCGCCAAACAGTGACATCTGGCGCACGTCCACATTTGGCGGCAGTTGCCCGGCGGGCGTCGGCGCGGGCGGGGTCGTCGCATAGGCGTTGTAGCGCATCTTAAACGTGATTGGGCTGACCATGACCGGCTTGCCCTGCGCCAGGTAGCGTGCGCTCTGCACAGCCGTCGCCTGCGTTGCCAACGTTTCGATCAAGGAAGCATTGTCAAAAGCGTGCACCTGTGGGTTGATCGAAAACGTCAGCAAATCGATCTGGTCTAGTGGCGGCAGGCTGCGCTGAACAAAGATAAAGTCTGTATCGGTGCCCGCTGCAAACTGCGCGGCGGGTACGATACCATCCAGGCAGCGGTGTGCGGCGGCCAGCACCTCGGCGGTGGGCGACCCGCCCAGAAACTTTTCGGGGGTAGGAAAGATCAGCCATCGGCTGACCTGTGGCCCGGCATCTTGCAGTAACGGCAAGAGGCGGGCCAGTTGTGAGTCCGCATCATCGGCATTGGTATAGAGCGCAATATGCAAAGGCAGACCCAGCGCATGTGCATCTGCGGCCCCCGCGCACAGCCGTTCGCCTAAGTCGTTGTCTGCCAGTAGTAAATCCGCACGCAGGTGATTCAGGTTGAGCGCGCGCAGTCTCTCCACAGCCAATGGGCCGAGCGGATGTTCGTGCCCCCCCGCAACCAGGCCTAACGACGGCAGCGGCCGCGTTGGCTTTAGTAGATCTATGCGAAAGTACAGGCGCGCTTCTGCCGGGCTCGCTACCGCCACTTGCGCTTGAGGGCGCTCGTCAACCACGTGCAGTGTCAGCCGCTGGGTGATGCGAGTCCCCTCGGCGATCTCTACCGGATAGGGAATACGCAACGGCGTAGAGAACGTCTTGAACGACGCGTCCGTCCAGTTGCGTTGATCCTCCATTTCAAAAATGTCACCTTCAAAGCGCAAGTAAGCCCATACCCCAGGTTGGACCTCGTGTGCCAGCGCCGCCAACTCCGCAAAGGGTTTGAGCGGCTGATAGGGCTGGATCAACACCGGGAGGGCGGCCTGCTCCTTTTCGACCACGCTGTGCTCGCCAACCACATGCTCGATCCGGCACTGCGCACCGGCACACTCGGCCGGGTGCAAGATGCAGAACCCAATCCGATTACGCAGAAATGTGCGGCGAGCAATCCCGTCCATCTCGTAGGTCAGCACGCCGGCCGCATTGCCCGTAATCGTGCCGCGCCAGGCAAAGTCGATCTCGCCCTCTTGGTTTGCAACGTCAAACGAGATCGAGAAGCTGTCGGCATAGACGTCCATCTCGACGTTGCTGATGATGGGCGCCACGGTACCCCAATTGCGGTCGCGAATGGCGACATAGACGCGACGTAAGACTTCGTGGCCACCCCACTTTATCGAGCGCAGATCACTGTCCTCATAGACGAGCGTCAGCGGGCCGGCGCGTAGGGGAACTCGCTCGGGCAGAGCTTCATCCTTACCATAGTAGAGTACCTGTGTCGGAAGCACGGATCCTCCCTCCCTTAGTGTTGCGCCATCTACTTGCCGATTATTTACGGCGACCCTGGGTAATCGCCTTGACCTGTTCCATTACATTCTCGTGTTCAAATACCTGGCGCCAGTCCGGATTAAACAAGAGCGGCCTGGCACGTTCGACGGCAAGCTTGGCGCCGTCGGAGAACTGGATGTCGAGAAAGCCGAACAAGATGGCCGTATTGATATTCATGTGTCCAAGGATGAACTCACGTGCGGCCTCGGCCGGCACTCCACGCTTAACCGCCTCGTCAATTGCCTCGCGCATCATATACATGCACGTCAGCACGAACGTCTCGGACAATGCCGGTTCCAGGATAGCCATCTGCTCCACAGTGACACGATACGCGTTCATTACGGGCGCAAAAATCGTGCGGGCGATCTGCTCGCCGAGCACGTAGTCCTCGTCCGTACCCTGCATCAAGGCGCAGACGATATGCTGCTTGGCTTTGATGCCGCCGTAGAAGTCGTACTTCGCTTCCAAGTCAGTTTCATCGTTGACGATCGGCGGGTGACACGGATGGGTTACAAAATAGGCAATGTCGCCCCGTTCCGGCAGTTCCCCGCCAAACGGCGCCGCTGGATCCAAACAGACAACCAGGGCGCCGGGTCGCAAGTTCGGTACGACGCTGTGCGCCACCTGACCTAAGACTACGTCCGGCACGGCCAGGATCACAATATCCGCCGCGCGCTCCGATTCGGATTGAACGGCTGGCATAACTCCCCGTTCGCGCAGGCGTGCTTGCCCGCCCTCGCCAGCCTCCACATAGAGCATCCGGTAGCCTGGATCATCTTTCATTCGATTGCTGATGCGCGTTCCGATCTTGCCGGCAGCACCAAATAGAGCAATAGTTTTCATGCCTCGACTCCTTCATCAGGTGCAACCGTGGAATCTGACTGCGCCTGCAAAGCAAGCGCCAGGTGCACCGTTTCTTCGGCTTCAAACAAATGAGATTGCATGGCGTCGCGTGCACCCTTTATGTTGCCGGCCCGAACTTGCTCCAAGATAGCACGATGGTAACGCAGGGCACGATCGGGATTACCGGGTGTGCTATAGCCAAGGAGACGGATTGACAGCAGAATGCCGCGCAGCGAATTCAGCAGGACGACAAACAATTCGTTCTGGGTAGCACTGGCGACGGCCATGTGAAAGTCCAAGTCAAGTTCGGCAAAGCGGGCCAAATCGCTGTTTACCTGCTCGTGAGCCGCCAGAATCGCAGCCAGTTTCGCAATATCGGCGTTCGTTCTTCTTTCGGCGGCCAAGCCCGCGATCTCCACCTCAAGCAGACGGCGCACTTCCAGTACTTTCTCATGCTGAATGGGGTTGCCGTCCTCCAGCCGGAGCAAAAAACTCAAAGTATCACTCACGTGCTCGGCCGAGGGTGAGCGCACGACGATGCCGCCGCTGGCACCACCGCGTACTTCCACCAGGTCCTTGGCGCTAAGCCTGGCAACGGCCTCACGTACGACCGTGCGGCTGACGCCAAACTGGCGGCATAGTTCCCGTTCGTTGGGCAGTTGATCGCCCGCAACCAGGCGGCGATCGCGTATCATCGTCTCAATCTGGTCAGTGACGAGATGCACCAGTGTTGCGCCGCGGTCACGCAGTGCCAAACTGCCAAACAACTCGCTATCCGACTTGGGAGTCGTCATCCTGTCCTCGTTCCTTAAGCAGTTCCGCCACCTGGCGCAGCGCCAGGTGCGGGCTGGACAATACTGGTGCTTCTACTGCCGCTATATCCAACACAGCCAACACGCGCGCAATGGATGCCTGGGCCAGTACGACGACTTCTGTCCTCTGCGCCAGGTCTAGAACCGCTTGGCACACTAACCTGTCGTGCGTATCACCATCGCCGTGCAACAATGCAGGCAGTGCGCCCTCCACCATCAGCAGTTCTACAGTCAGCTGCTTGCCCAGCCGAGCGGCCTCTACCAACAACAGTTGGCGGGTAGGTTCCAGCGTCGTGCGGTTGGTGGCGATCACCCCGATATGGCTGCCTGCCTGCACAGCTTCTCGAATCATTGCCTCGTCGATGCGCAGGACAGGTAGCTCTGCTGTTTGCCGCGCCTCGTTCACGCACGGAGAAATTGTCGAACAAGTGACAAGCACTGCTGATGCTCCTACACGAGCTGCTTCCTGTACATGTGTCGCCAGTCGCTGCGCGTCCTCCGGCGCCAGCCGGCCGCGCTGACGCACGTGCTCCAGCAGCGGCTCATCCAACACGTGCAGGATACGCACGCCAGGCAGGATGTCCGCGGCCAGGCTGTTGAATACCTCGATCAACGGCGGTACCGTATGGACGAGAACCAACAGTTGCGCCATCACTACTCCACGACAAACTGGCGCAGATAGGGGATACTCTCGCGCACCCACTTGTCCTCGAGCGCGACGCTTTCTGCGATTGTCGGCTGTTCGGGCGGCCACACCTCCAGAATCACATTGTATTTGGCGCCGGCCCGATCCAGTGTGTCCAACAACCACGGTGTGTCTACCTGGCCGGTGCCCGCCGGGCGCCCTTCGACCGTGAAGCCCATCATGTACCACACACGCTGAACGATGAATTCCTTGTGGTGGAGGCATACGGTATAGGGCGCCAAGATTTCGGTCACATACCGCCAGCCTTCAGAGATCGCCAGCGAGTTGGCCATGTCCAACACAACGCCTAATTTGGCGCTCTTGACTTCGTCAAGTGCCCACGCCAGTTCCTGGGCCGGGATCTTGCCGTTCTCCAGGCCCAGCGTAACGCCTTCCTTCTCCAACAACGGAACGATCTGCTTGAGATAGTGCGGCACCTCCTTGGCTTCTACCGGTTTGCCGCCGATCTCCGGAATCGTGCGGATGAGCTTGCTGCCGGTCAGCTTGGCGATCTCCACCTGGCGACGAAGGTGGTCGGTCTCCAGACCGCGCGTGCCCACCTCAAATTCGACATTCGATTGCCGTGCGCAGGCGATCAGATCCTCCATTTCGCGGTTATCGAGTGCACTCAAAGACAGGTTCGGGCCATACTGCACAAGATGCACGCCCAGTTCTATGGCCCGCTCCAGCAACCCCATCGCGTTCATCGGTTGGGCGGGCCTGGCCTCCTTGTCGCCAAACTTGAACCCGATCGCCCACATATAGCAGTATGTGCCGATACCCAGCTTCATAATCTCTCCTCCTTACGCTGCTTGCTGCAGCGAGAATCAGGCAAAGACCTTCCTAGGTGCGGCTTTCATGGCCACCACATGGCGCGCCGCCGACACAATGTCGGCCACGGCCATGCCGTAACGGTCGAGCAGCGCCGCATACGGCCCGGTTTCAGCAAAGCGGTCGGCAATCCCGACACGCTTGAGCGGAACAGGGTGCTGTTCGCCCAGCACCTCGGCAACGGCGCCGCCAAGCCCGCCCACGATCGTATGTTCCTCCGCCGTGACGATCGCCCCCGTCTCCTCCGCGGCACGCACGACGGCAGCCACGTCGAGCGGCTTGACCGTGTGCATTTCGACGACCCTGGCGGCAATTCCCTGTACTGCAAGCTGTTCGGCTGCTTCCAGGCTGCGCGCCAGCATAAAGCCATTGGTGATGATGGTGACGTCGTCGCCGTCCAGCACCTGGTGTGCCTTGCCGATCACCGGTATATAGCTCTCGTTGAAGATCACCGGCACATCGTTGCGATTCAACCGGAAGTAGACCGGCCCCTGCCATTCCGCTACCTGCGGCAGCAATTTGTCGATCGCCATACCATCGCTGGGAACCACAATCGTCATATTCGGCAGGCTGCGAAGGATCGCCACGTCGGTCATGGAATGGTGGGTCGGTCCATCAAATGAGTCAGATAGACCGGCATAGGCTCCCATCAACTTGACGTTGGCTTCGCCATAGCAGAGATGCGTTCGCACCATCTCCAGTGCACGCGTCTCAAAGAGGAAAGCAAAGGTGTTGGCAAAGGGGATCTTGCCGCTGTACGCCAACCCGACCGCCACATCCACCAACGACTGTTCGGCGATGCCAACATTGAAAAAGCGGTCAGGGTACACTTCCTCAAACATATAGGAGTGATCCGAGTTGGAAACGTCGGCGCTCAACACAACCACGTCGGGATGCGTCTGGCCCAGCCTGACCAACGCATTCCCATAGGCCTTGCGCATATTCACTAATTCAGCCATACTCGCATTCCCTCCTCTAGTTCCGCCAGGGCGGCCTCAAACTGCTGCGGGTTGGGCGGCATGCCGTGCCAACGATTGTCATACTCCATAAAGCTCACACCCTTGCCTTTGGTCGTGCGGGCAATAACAATGCTGGGCCGGGCGTGGATCTCGTCGGCGCGATCGAGCGCATTCAACACCTCGGCCATATTGTGGCCGTCAATCTCCTGCACGTGCCACCCAAACGCCTCCCATTTATCCGCAATCGGCTCGGTAGGCATGACGTCGGCGCTGGCGCCCGTCTGCTGAATGCCGTTGTAGTCGAGGATGGCAGTCAGGTTGCCCAGCTTGAACTTAGCGGCCGCCAGGGCGCCTTCCCAGATCACGCCGGCATTGATCTCGCCGTCGCCCAGCACGACATAGGTGCGTCCAACTGAGGCACGACCCGAAGGAGCGCTGATGGCAGAGGGCTTAATTCCTGCCATCCTGGTCTTCTGGGCCAGCGCCATACCCACGCCGATTGCTACCCCATGCCCCAGTGGACCGGCACAGACCTCGACTCCTGGGCACTTGACCTTGTCCGGGTGCCCCTGCAGGCGGCTGTCCAACGCTCGAAACGTCATCAGCTCCTCAACGGGAAAAAAACCGCGATGGGCCAGGCAGGTATACAACATGGCGCAAGCATGTCCCTTGGAGAAGATCAGCCGGTCACGGTCTTCCCAGTCCGGCTGCTCCGGATTCAGGCGGAGATGGTGGAAATACAGCGCAGTCAGGATCTCGGCGGATGAAAACGCCCCGCCGATGTGGCCTGTCTGTGCCCCATGCACCATCTTGAGCACCTGGATGCGATAGGACTGGGCCTTGGCGCTCAAATCTTTGATCAGTGCTTCAGCGTGATAGTGCATACATGCTATCCTTTGATATACGGAATCGTTTGCGGCCCTTCAGGCAGCACGCATATCGAGCTTTTTGGACCATTCTTAGCGCGCAGTTCAGCCACGGTAGCCGCGATGTTGCGGCAGGGCAGCAGCATCGACTGGCGGATCTGGGCGTCGGTCAGGTAATCAGCATAGACATAGACGTCCGCCTGGAGTTGAATCTGGGCTTGAATCTGCGCCTGCCACTGATCCTGCTGGAGAAAACCCGGCGTCATGATGCGGTCGAGCAACTGCCGTGGGCTTTGAGCCTCACGCAGCAGCTTACCGTATAGACCGTGGTCGGGGATACCATCCCAGCATTCCGCCGCACAGATGATAGCCCCGCCCGGCTTGACGACTTTGGCCGCCGCGCTCATCCCCTTAACTGCCTGGTAGAGATTCAGGTCGAGTGGATAGCCTGAGTTCGTGGTGATGACGATGTCAAACGCTTCAGGCACGGCAGTCATGGCCGTCTGCTGCACAAAGGCGCAGCCTACCGCATGCGCCTCGTCCAGGTCACCGGCAAAGACGCCAGTCAGCTCTTTGTGCTTATTGAGTGTCACATTGACGAGAAAGACGCCGCCCACGGCATGAGCCACTTCCATCACTTCTTCCCAGATCGGGTTGCCGTGCGTGATGCCCCACGTCGCTTTGGGATTGGCGATCATGTTGGCGTCGTGGTTGCCCAGCACCGTACGCTGCCCGGCCATGCCAGGCATCAGTGCCTTGCCGCCTCCCGAGAAGCCGGCAAAGAAGTGGGGCTCGATAAAACCCGTCAGCACCTTCACATCGCAGGCGGCGATCTCACGGTTGAGCCAGATATCGTGCCCACGCGTGGTTACGCCCATGTGCTGCTGTGTGTCCGGGTCGAAGGAGCTGTTTTGCACGACGCAGTAGCCGGAGAGCAATTCCTCGGCAATCTCTGGCGTGCCGTCTATGGCAAACATGCCGCGCAGTTCGTCCTGCGTGTTCGGACGGTGCGTCCCAAGGGCACAGCACAAAACGATTTGCTCGCGGGGCACATGGCTCAACTCGGCCAATACAGCCGGCAGAATCAGCCCGTGCGGCGTGGCACGCGTGATGTCACTAAAGACAATCCCGACACGATCTTGGGGGCGTACACGCTCGGCAAGCGGCTGCGTCCCTATGGGGTTGCGCAGCGCATCCCGCATCGCGCCCACCGGATCGACCAATCCGGGCACATACTGCGGCTCGATGACCGTCGCATTCCAGTCGTCGGGGAGGTCAAGCATTAATCCCTGTTTGCCGTAGGCCAATTTGATTTGCATCGGATAGGCTCTGCCTCGCTTACGCTATAGCCTTGACAGGCACATTTTTGATTACGCTCAGATCGCCCGTCTTGGCTGCTTGCAAGATCGGCCCCATGTACTCGTCCACCATCTCTGCCGTCAGCGGCACAGGCATGTTCTCTAACTTCATCTTGAGTTGTGGATTCTTGGCCGCCAGCAGCGCGCGCGTGATGTGTGCGTCGGTGAAGGCAGGCACATCCTGCAGCCGATAGGGATTGCCGACTTCCTGCTCGAACGCGATCATGGCCTCGGCTATCGCTACACCCAGGTCACGACCCTGTAATCGATCCAGGTTTGCGTGTGTGTAGCCGGCATCGGCAAAGATCTTGCCGACCAGGCGTAGCGGTTGCTCGACGGCGGGCGCAAAGAACACTGTGTAGTAGGGATTCAACATGCCACAGGCGCGGCCGTGGCTCATCACGTCGATCAGCGAGAAGCTCGTCAGGTGTGCGCCGCTCGTGCCACCCACCATAATGGCGTAACCGCCCAAGTCGGTGGCCAGCCCCAAGGCTTCACGACCGTCGGCGTCATGCGGGTGGTCCAGCACGCGCGGCAGATAGTTGACGACCAGGCGAATGCCAGTTTCTGCAATCTGGGCCGCCAAGTCGTAGTCCGGTTTGCCGACCGCGGAGTAGAGAACCTCCAACGTGTGGGCAATCCCATCCAAAGCGCCGTCGGCCGTCAACGAGGCCGGTGCGTCAAAGCTGACGGCATAATCATATAGCGGCTGTTGCGGCACGATTGCCATATCAACAATCAGCTTCTTCTGGCCGCTGTGCACGTCAGTAATGTTGGAGTACTTTGTCAGGTGTGCTCCGGAACTGGACGCGGTCTGAATGGCCACGTGCGGCGTGAGCTTCTTGCCTGACTCTTGCACCTTCTTGGTCACTAAGCCGGTGCCAAAATATTCTTCGATATCGCCACCCAGCGTACGCAGCACCTCGGCAGCCTTGACGCAGTCGACGGTACTGCCGCCGCCAAAGCTGACAAGCACTTGGGGCTCGTGGTCTACAATCACGTCGGTGATGCGCTTCAAGTCCTCACGCGGCGCGTTAGGTGCCGCCCCTTCTACTTCCGCAAAGACATCTACCCCAAATTGTTCCAGCGAGTGGCGGATTGTGTCCAGATGCGGCGTATTGCCGGCAAAGCGGTTGCGCACCAGGACCGCGCGCTTGCCCTGGGCAGCGGCGATGGCGCCGACCTGGGGCAGCACGCCTAAACCATATACGTAGGAATCACCCTTAAATTGGCGCAGCAAAAGTCGCGCGCGATTGAAATCACCCATAGTGTGCTCCTAGCCCTAGGGCTGTAACAATATTTTCTGCACGTTGTGCTCTTTCACCATGTCGAACCCGCATGCAAAGTCCGCCATCGGCAGCACGTGCGTGATCAACGGTTCCAGATCAACCTTGCCGGCCTCGACCAACTGCACCATGCGCCGCCAGGTCTCCCAGTTGCGCCCCATCACGGACTGCAGTTTTACCTCGCGCCGCGTCATTTTGAAGAAGGGATTGAAGGCAATGGGATCATTGAAGGTGCCAATCGTGACGACCGTGCCACGGATGCGCACCATGTCAAAAGCGTTATCCATGGCGGCCTGGTTGGCCGCCATCTCAATGACAAAATCGGCGCCCTTGTTCTTGGTATGGTGCATCACGGCTGCGACAGGATCCTCGCGCTTGACGTTGATGGGAATCGCGCCGCTGTGCTGCTCGGCAAACTCCAGGCGTGCATCCGACAAGTCGGTGATGATGGTGTTGACGCCCCAAGCGACCAGCGTCTGCGCCGCCAGAATGCCGATCGGACCTGCACCAATAATGACAGCCCAGTCGCCGGGGTCGTGATGCTCGATCTCGACGGCATGAACGGCGATGCCCAGATTCTCCAACACAGTGCCCTCCTGGAGGCTGAGCTTGTCGGGCAACGGGCAGATCACACGTTCCGGCAGCACGGCATACTCGGCAAAGGCCCCGCGGCGCTTGCCGTAGATTTCACGGTTTTCACACATGTTGGTAAAACCGTGGCGACACTGCCGGCAATAGCCGCAGTAGATCAGAGGGTCGTTGACGATGCGATCACCCGGCTTGAACTGCGTAACTTCGGGGCCAACCTCGACGACGACGCCGGCTGCTTCGTGCCCGAGGACCGTGGGCAGCACAAGTGTCGTGTCGTTGGCTGCCCAGCTGTTCCAGTCATACACTTTCGTCTCACCCACGCAGATGGCGCAGTACTCCACCTTGAACAGCACGTCGTCCGGATTTTGTATGTGCGGCTGGTCGACGTCAGTGTAGACGAGACCTGGTTCCGGCTTTACCTTCATTAGCGCTTTCATTGCAGCCCTCACTGTCAAGCAATCACAATCACCTGGTTTTCAGCTGCCGACTTGTAGGCAGAATAGACCAGTTGCATCGTTTTGAGGTTGTCCTCGCCGGTATTTTCCGGCGGCTCACCGCTGCGCAACGCGCGCAGAAAGTCCTGGTGCAATGGCACCATGCTGGCATGATTGACATCGTAGGCGGGATCGGCCCAGGAATACCGTGGGGCCGGATAGCGATCAATCAATGTGCCTTCGGCAGTTGTGAGATGAATCCAGAAGTCGGGGCGCAGTTCCAGTGTGCCCTTGGTGCCTTCCAGAAGAAATGTCGTTTCCGGGAAGTGCTTGCCTTCCGCCTTGGAAACAAACGTAAGTTCGACATTGCAGATTGCGGCATCCATCTTCATAGTAATAGAAGCCACATCCTCGCCGGCTATGTCATCTCGCACCTGCAAGTGTTGGCAATACAGGCTCTTGGCCTCGCCCATAAAAAAGCGAGCCAGGTCCAATTGGTGACTGCCCTGGTCGGCGATCACCAGGTTCTGGAGTTGCTTGAGCAACGGCTGATTCTGCCACGCAAACTCCGGCAGTTCGTGGAAAAACTGGAAGCGGCCACGAAAGATGCGGCCAATGCGTCCCTCATCTACCATGCGCTTGGCCGCACGTACGGGCGCCTGCCAACGGTAGTTTTCGTGTACAAAGAAGGGAACGCCCCCTTCCTTGCACGCATCGACCATGCGCTTGGCAGACTCATAACTGGCTGCCATTGGCTTCTGGCAAATGACGGGCACTTTGTACCGAGCGGCCAGAAGAACGAGCGGCTCGTGAGCCGGAACCTCGGTGATGATGTCGATAAAGTCCAGCTCTTCGTTCTGCAACAATTCTTCGGGGTTGCCATACACCATGGGAATGCCGAAGCGTTGCGCTACACTCTCGGCACGAGAAACTGTGCGGTTGTAGCAGGCGACTATGTCCACGCCACCGACCTCGTGCCAGGCCGGTATTTGATAAAGCGACCAGAATCCTGTACCAAAGATAGCGCAACGAAGGTTTGCCATCGTGTGCTCCTGATATGCTTTGCGAGTCTAGGATGAAAGCGCCTCTACACTTGTGCTGTCTGTCCGCCGTCTACGGCGAAGATGGCGCCCGTCACAAACGAAGCCTCATCTGAAGCCAGAAACAAAGCCGCGGCAGCAATCTCAGAGGGCTGCCCCAGCCGCCTGGCCGGAAAAGTGGCGGCAAAGGTGTCAATCTCCTCCTGCGACATAACGCGGCGCAGCATAGGCGTATCGGTTGGACCCGGCGCAATGGCATTCACGCGAATATGGTCGGCGGCATGGTCGATCGCCATACAGCGGGTCAACAAGGTCACACCACCCTTCGAGGTCACGTAGGCGGCGGCATTGCCATTGCCGTCATGTGCGCCGGTCGAAGACGACATGTTGATGATCGCTCCGCCACCCTGTGCGCGCATGTGGGGAATGACCGCTTTGCTGCACAGAAACACACCATCCAAATTGACGGCCATGACACGCCGCCACTCGACGAACGACGTGTCGACGACCGCGCCAAAGATGAGTACGCCTGCGTTGTTAAAGAGAATGTCGATGCCACCAAAGGTCTGGACGGTTGCCTGCACCATCGCTTCGACCTGATCGGGTTGCGACACATCCACCGGCAATGCGATCGCGTTGCCGCCGCGCGCGGTGATGGCAGCACAAGTGCGCTGTGCCGCAGCTTCATCATAGTCGGCCACCGCTATGCTTGCGCCTTCGCCGGCAAACAACTCGGCAGTCGCACGGCCAATGCCGGCGCCGGCGCCTGTGATCAATGCTACTTTGCCTTCAAGTCGCATAGAACCGCATCCTTTCTCGGATTCTGTTGAGGCAACGTGTCTTCCACCTATGCGTCGGTCTAAGCAATCACGAAGTATGGTTTTTCGATCTTCTGCTTCAGATCGGACAGGAACCGGGCCGCCTGTAAGCCGTCCAACACGCGATGATCCACCGTCAGCGTCAGGTTCAGCAACGGGCGCACACCGACGACATCATTTGCCAACGCTACCGGCTGGCGAGTCACCGCCCCGACTGCCAGGATAGCACTTTGCGGCGGGTTGAGGATTGCAGTGAAACGTTCAATGCCCATCATGCCCAGATTGGAAAGCGTAAACGTCCCACCCGCCAGATCTTCGGCGTTGAAGTGCAGCGTGCCGGCCTTTTCCTGGTAGGTGACCAACTCGGCCGTCACCGCAGCCAGGTCCTTGCGGGCTGCATTCCTTATAACTGGTACGACCAGCCCCTGATCAGTGCCCACCGCCACGCCAACATTGACGTCGTCCAGCAGTTTGATTTTGCCGTCGGTAAACTGCGCATTGGCAAGCGGATGGCGCAGGAGCGTTTCCGCTACAATCTTGACCAGCAGGCCTGTCAGTGACAGCCGAGCACGTGCTTGCAGCGCGATTCGGTCCCCGAGCGCCTCCTGCAGCCAGAGCAGGTTGGTTGCATCGGCGCTCACTTCGAGCGCAAACTGCGGCGCATTGACGACACTCTCGCGCATTCTCTCGCCGGTGATGCGCTGAATGGGTGTCAATTCCTGCCATCGGATGCCGTTTTCGCCTGCGTGCGCAGACACAGATGGCGCAGTCGGCACTCTGGCCGGAGCCGTGAATGGAGCGGGTGAAATCGGTGCCAGGTCTGCATCGGGGGAAACGGGCGCAGGTTGAGCGCTTCGAGCTGCCGCAAACATACGAATGTCAGCTTCCACGACTCTGCCCCCAGGTCCTGTACCGCGTACCAGTTCGATATCAACCCCCAAATCCTTGGCCATACGCCGCGCGACCGGGGTTGACCTGACCCGTCCGACACCTTCCGGATCGACGGCGGTCGCCGATTCAGCGATACCGGCCACAGCCACGGCGCCATTCGCCGCTTCTTGTGAGGAAGCGGTGTCGCCAAATGGGGGTAAGACGGGAGCCGTTTCGCCGGCCTGGACGATAAAGGCAATCGGTTGTCCCACCGGCACCGTGGCGCCTTTGACGCAACCAGGGCGAATGCCCGCCAATATGCCGGCTTGCGGCGCCTCCAACTCCACGGCAAACTTGTCCGTCATTACCTCAACGATTGCCTGGTGCGCCTGCACCGGTTGACCTTCCGCCACCAACCACTGGATGATTTCGGCGGACTCCATGTGCTCCGACATTTTATGGATGTAGAATTCGACGGCCATCGTTACCGCTATCCTCTCACTTAGTCACCAGGCCATCACGTCGCGAATTGCAGTAACCACATCGTCGGTTTCGGGCCAGACGCCCTTTTCGATGCTATCGGCGAAGGGAATCGGTGTGTCGCGGCCGGTGACGCGCACGATGGGGGCGCGCAGGTATTCAAACGCCTCTTCGATGGCCGTAATTGCCCACTCCCCTGTTGGACCGTACGACTTGCAGGCCTCGGCCACGACGACTACACGTCCCGTCTTGCGCGCCGAGCGGCCGATGGTTTCACGATCTAGCGGGCTGATCGTGCTGACGTCGATCACCTCGACGTCGATGCCTTCGGGCGCCAGGATCTTGGCTGCCAACATCGCGTACCAAACCATCAGCCCCGATGCCACGACCGTCACATCCTTGCCGGCTCGCTTTACATCACACTTTCCCAGCGGCACCACGTAGTCGGCGTCCGGCACCTGGCCGCGGAACGCGTAGAGAAACTTCTGCTCCAGGAAGATGACTGGATTGTCGTCGCGGATAGCAGCTTTGAGCAGCCCTTTGGCGTCGTACGGCGTGGAAGGCAGGACCACTTTCAGGCCGGGAATGTGAGCATACCAAACTTCCAGGCTCTGCGAATGCTGGGCGGCAATGCTTTTGCCGGCACCGCCACCTTGCGGCATCCGCAACACCCACGGCACCTTTACCTGTCCACCGGTCATCAGCCGCAGCTTGGCTGCCTGCGTGGCAATCTGATCCATGGCGAGGCCGGAGAAGTCGACAAACATGATCTCCATTACCGGCCGCATACCGACAAGTGCAGCCCCGGTGCCGGCGCCGACGATCGAGTTTTCGCTGATGGGCGTGTTGATGACTCGGTTGGGGCCGAATTGGTCGAAGAGCGTGCGTGTGACGCCAAAAGCGCCGCCATGCTTGCCGATATCTTCACCCATGATAAAGACGGCCGGGTCGCGCACCATCTCTTCGCGCAGAGCCTCGCGTATGGCCTCTTGATAGCTCAATTCCTTGGCCGGAACCCCTTCCGGTGTCTGCACGATGAGGTCGGAAGAGAGGGTCGGTTTGGCCGACCCAAGTGACACAGCATCGCGCCCTGCGTCGCGTTCTGCTACTGACATAGCTGCCTTCCTCTAAGCCTTCTGGCTATCCATCTTAAGTCAACCTGTACTTTGGCGCCGGTCAGGCGTAGATATATTCCATTGCTGTCGCCGGATCGGGCGCCGGGCTGTTCTTGGCGAACTCGACGGCAGCAGCAATCTCCTGCTTGACCTCGACGTCGATCGCATCCAGCTCGGCATCCGTCACCGTACCCGCGGCAGTCATATCGCGGCGGAAGCGGCCGAGCGGCTCGCGCTGCCAATACTCATTTACCTCGTCACGGCTGCGGTACACCTCGGGTTCACCGGCATAGTGTCCCTCAAGCCGGTAACATTCGGTCACAAGCAGCGTGGGGCCATCACCGCGGCGGGCACGCGCGACCGCTGCGACAGCAGCCTCATAGACTGCGATCGCATCAAAGCCATCCACCCGCACGCCGGGAATGCCGTAGGCCTGCGCACGCAGCGACAAGTCCTTGACCTTGATCATGTCCTCGACATTGGTCGACACTGCATAGCGGTTGTTCTCGAGCACGAAAATGACCGGTAAGTTCCAGATTGCGGCCATATTCATACCCTCATGCCAGTTCCCCGTGTTGGTACCGCCCTCGCCTGTAAAGGGCACAGCGACACGATCCTCACCGCGCAGTTTAAAGGCCAGGCCAGCGCCGACGGCGAGCGGAATGCCCGAGCCGACGACGGCCAAGGCGCCCAGACTGCCGGTCTCGAAGGCTGCGATGTGCATGGAACCGCCCCGTCCTTTACAATAGCCTGTCTCCCGCCCGAGAATCTCAGCCATCATTTTGGCCGTGTCGGCGCCCTTGGCAATGTTGTGGCCGTGGCTGCGATGTGTACCGGCGACTAAGTCATCCTGGCGCAATGCCATGCAGACGCCCACACCAGACGCTTCCTGGCCGATGTAGGGGTGCACCGTACCTTTGACCTGGCCGCGCCGAAACAGGTCACTGGCTGCTATTTCGAATTCGCGAATGCGCAGCATGCGCCGGTACATTTCGAGCAGCATCTGATGGTTTAACGACATAAACCCATCCTTATAATTGTATGTTGTCGGGATGCGAGGGAGCACTGCTGACCAGCTGAGGTCGACGCTATGTGGTCATACCTCATACATCATATGCAGCCTTATGATAGTATGCTAACAAGGCTTTGTCAAGAGTATTTTCTGTGCTTCGTTTTCTACGCCGCGCAGGGTCGTCGATCCCTTGTCGATAGCCCAAATTTGATGTATAAGTACCCGCAATGTAGGCACGTGGCCGCCGGCACGGCAGCGGCGGTCGCGTTTTCATCCGGTATATGTATGGACAACAGTGATTTTCGCGACGACAGCTCTCTCTTTCAGACGGTCTCTAAACAACGATTGGTCGACCGCGTGGTCACGGACGTTCAGGACCTGATTATCCAGGGCAAACTGGCCGTGGGCGCCAAGCTGCCACCGGAACGGGAACTGGCCGAGTTGCTCGGCGTCAGCCGAACGGTCATTCGCGAGGCAGTACGCATTCTTGTCACCAAGGGGCTATTGGAAAGCAAACACGGCATCGGCACCATGGTGCGCCAGGTAACACGCGACCAACTCGTCGAACCGCTGGGCTGGCTCCTTCAGCGTAACGGCGTCACGCTAGACGACCTGCACGAGGTACGCACCATATTGGAAGTTGAAATTGCCGGCCAGTCAGCTAAGCGGGCAACAGCGGAGGACATTGCTCGCTTGGAACAACTACTCGAACACGCATTTACGGTCCGAACCAACCCTGCGGCATTTGCAGCCAGCGATGCCGAATTCCACCAGGTGCTTGCCGCGATCCTGCACAATTCCATGCTGACCGTCTTGCTCGACTCCATCAGGACGTTGATGGCGGAGATCAGGCTGAAAGTCAGTCGCTATAGCGAATTCGACACGATCGTGCTGGCCGACCATAACGCGATTCTGAACGCGATACGTGCGCGCAATCCGGCAGATGCACGGAAAGCCATGCACGATCACTTGATCCATGCGCGTGAGTTTCAGCGTGCGCTGGAGCAGGAAATCGAACCAGAATTTTCCAAGTAGAGCGCTTTGGTGTGGCATGGTGGTGTGTGCTACACTCCGCCAACGGGTTTTTGCTGCCGCGCGCAGCAACCTGACAGCACTTACTACAGTTGTGCGCCCGCCAGCGCTTCCCAGCCATGATATTGCCAAAACCAGGATTGTAGTGCCTTTTCTTGGTCTCCGTTATGGCGTCTACGAAACTAAAGCTCGATTCTAAAATTCTGCAAGCTCCGGCGGCAGCTAAAGACAATAACCAGACGCACCTTACACTGCGGGGGCGTCCGTTGCTATTGGCGCGCCTGCTTTGGGTTTCCGCAGCCGTGATCAACCTGGTGTCCTATGTTTCCGGCATTCCTGCCAGCTATGCCATCGCCAGCAACATCGACATCGGCACAGCGGCGCGGCTTGCGGCTCTGGGATTGCCGCCAAATTTTCCCGCCACGTATCTGATCATTTTAGACACTGCTACCTTGGCGGTCTTCGGCTTTGTATCACTTTTGATTTTTAAGCGCCGTTCCGACGAGCCAATCGCCATGGTCGCGTCGTCCATGCTCTTTTTTACAGCCATGCTTTACACGGCGCCGGGCTACGAGGCGCGCGCGCCAATGTTCATGGTTGCATCGGGCGCTGCTTTGGGACAGACCTTGCAGGTCGCGTTTCTCCTGATGTTCCCAGATGGCCGTTTCTGGCCACGGTGGTCATGGATCTTATTGCCGCCGCTGTTCCTTTGGCGCTTTCTTATGTGGTATTTTGTTTACCTGCCACACCCCCTCGGGGTTATGCGCCGCGGTGAAACCTACTTTGACTCGCCTCCCAACACCGTTGACTTGTGGCTCATGATGCTCGTCTACGCCTTCGGCATCTGGGCACAAATCCAGCGTTATCGCCATCTTTCATCAAACATCCAGCGTCAGCAAACAAAGTGGCTGGTATGGGGTACGACAACCACAATTCTGATCGTTGTCGGCTATTATCTGGTTCTTTTCTTTATTCCTGCTGTCCAAGTCAACTGGCATGACGGCGTGATCATGCGTCTCATCAGCCGCACGGTGCGCCAGCTTGCACTGTGCGTGATCCCCATCACGTTGCTCTACTCCATACTAAGGCACCACTTATGGGACGTCGACATCCTGATCAATCGCACCCTTGTCTATGTGCCCCTCACCAGCATTCTGGCAGGCATCTTTGCCGTGACAATGACCTTAACACAAAGAATTTTTGTGTTGGCCACGGGGCAGGGCTCCGAAATTGCTACCGTCATCACGACCCTGGTCATCACTTCGACCATTACACCCATCAAGGGTGAGATCGAAGCATTTGTCGACCGTCGCTTCAAGGAGGCGCCTGATCCGTACAAGCACCTCAATGACTTTGATCGCCAGGTGCGTGGGGTAGTTGATGTACTTGACGTCGAACACATGCTGCGCCGCCTGCTCGACGAGTCGATGCAGGCAGTTCACTGCAGCGGTGGTGCGGTTTTCTTGGCCCGCGAGGGGGAGCTGCGCCTCGTACATGCCAGCTCCGGCTGGGAAGGTCCCGCCATCCTCGATTTTCCGATGAACGACGGAGAAGACTGCGTGGGTTGGCTCGCGCTGGGTGCACGGCGCAACGGTACGGCCTACACGGAACAGGAAAGAATCCGGCTGCAACAATCCGTCGACAAAGTGGGCCACGCTGTCTCGCTGCTGCTTACCGACCAGCGCACCGTACGCACCCAGCCCAGCCGGCCGAATATTGCCATCGTCTGGCCGCCCGCCTCCAAGGCGAAGGCCGATTAGCCACCAATTTGTCATCATCTTGCAGGAGGAGGAGACCGTGACAACGCTCGATACGCTACACCAGCAGGCAGTCGCCCGCCAGGGCGCCGAAGACGCAGGCCAATACTTCCGCTATATGGCGGAATACGTGGGCTTTACGTCCGCCGATGCAGATGCCATTCGCCAGACTAAGCCCATCATTGAGAAACATCTGCCCGAGATCGTCAGCAAGTTCTATGCCCATCTCTTGCGCTATCCACCCACGCGTAAATTTTTTCTCAACACTGACGGCAGCCTGAACCAAGATTATCTTGAACTGCGTATGCGCCATCTCACCAACTTTTGGTTGCGCACAGCCGAGGGTGTGTTCGACGACGAGTACGCCCGCTATGTAGACTACGTGGGCCGCGCCCATACCTCACGCGGCGCCGACCCTAACATCTACATTGCCGAACGTTATGTGATCGGCCAGGTGGGTATGATGCAACATGCCATTAGTGAAGCGATCAATCGCGAACTGAGCAGCGAAGGCAGCATGGTCGAGTTTCCTGCCGGCGAAGCCTGGGACAAGTTGATGATGGTGGTCCTGGAATTGCTGGCCCGTGCCTATGGAGAGGAGCGTGAACCGGAAAGCTTCGATGCGCTTATCCCAGTGGACACCAATTGGATTGGCGGCCTGGCAAAGAGTGCCGTCGCCAAAGAACAAGACGATGCGCCGCCTGTACCGACCAGGGACGTTGTTGTCGCCGTTGCCAGCGATATTCCCGATGGGCAACGCAGGATTGTCCAAGTGAACGGGCTGTCAATCGGCGTGTTTCACCATGATGGCCAGTGGTACGCCGTGCGCAACAGTTGCATCCATCGCGGCGGACCGGTGGCCACAGGGAAGCTGGAAGGCGACATCCTCACATGTCCATGGCACGGGTTCCAATTCAACTTGCGCACCGCACAGTCCGTGGCGGACCCTAAAGCCGAACTAGATCGCTATGCCGTGAGCGTGGTTGACGGCCAGGTACACATGGAAGTGCCCGATCTAGCCACAGCCGCCCCGCCATCCACAGCTTCCACTCCTGGTGCCACGCCGGCAGAAGCGACTAAGGCCACAAACGCCCCGGGCGCCATGAATAATGGCACCACCAACGGTACGCCTGGCGCGGCGGCCATCGCCGCGCCAGCACCTGATCAACCGGCGCCGGCGCTCAAGCCTAACGAGTTCCTGGTCGCCGACGTGCCCGCCGGGCACATGAAACTGCTGAGCGTGGGTGGTGTGGATGTAACCGTTTACAACGTAGACGGAACGCTCTATGCTACCGAAGACGCGTGTACCCATGCTGACGGCCCATTGCATGAGGGTGAACTGAAGGATAATGTCGTTACCTGTCCATGGCACTACTCGTGCTTTGACGTCACGAATGGCGCCGTCGTCTGCCCGCCCGCGACTAAGGCGCTGCGCACGTACAAGATCACGGTGAACGGCGCCGTCGGCAGCGTGGAAGACGCGAGCTGAAAGTACTAACCATTTGGCCTGGAAAGACCCATCCGATCGACGGTTGCCCTCAACATGCGTGCGGAGTAGCCTGTAGATGTCGCCGGATTGACGACATCTACAGGCTATTTATTTCGCCTGGTATCGTTTACGGAGGAGTCTATGTCGCAGCGCAAAGCGTGGAAAGACCTTTCACCTTGGCAGAGGATCAGCATTCTTGTCGGGATCAGCGTTCAGATTAGCTTGCTGGTGAGCGCGCTGGTTGATATTCGCCGGCGCCCGGCAGAACAGATTCGTGGGCCCAAGCCGCTTTGGGCGATGGCGTCATTCGTCAACTTTATTGGACCTGTCGGCTATTTCGTATTTGGACGAAAGCCAGCGCCGCAACAGTTGCCTCCAGCATAGTCCATGCTGCCTCGTTTCATATAGTTTAGAACGCCAGTTGTATCCGACTGCTGATCCATAACCCATCGTGTATGGGCCGTCCTTCAGCTATTCTGTCTCCTGTAGCACGCAAGCAGTGCTAGTCCACTAGGCAAAGCCAGTGGACAGCCTCTAGCAAAAGGAGAGAGAAATGCCTAAAGTATCAGCAAGTATTGACGACCAGCAGCACGCGGAAGCCGTGGTGAGCGAACTTGGACGTATGAATATCGATGGGCTGGACTGGCGTGTGCATCAGCCAGGCGATGGCTCTGCAGGCGTAGCACCGGTGGTCGGTATTCCGGCGAGTACGGGCGGCGGTGGGACGGGTGCAGCCGGTGGTGGCCCCGCTGTCGTAGCGCCATTCTTCGCCGCCGGAGCAGATAACCTGGATGCCGGAAGCGACGATGACGAAGACGACTATTTGCGGCAGGCTCGCAACCGCGGGGCAACTGTCATCGTGGTGGATGCACCTTCCGGCATGGAAGATGCGATTCAGGACCTGTTTACCCGGCACAGCGCATCAAACATGACTGTGTCCTAGTCTCTTTGGCATGCCGGGCAAGTAAATCAAGGCGACCGCTCTTAGCAGACGGATCTGCTTGAATTGGCAGATCCGTCTGCTAATTAAGGGTACAAAGCTGATCATTTGCTTACAGAAAAGCGGGTAGATTTTTTGTTCTAGGGGTGGTATAATCCAAGGAGCAGTGCATCGCCGGAAACGGTCCATGTAAATCGATGTTAACCAACCTGCACGCTTTGGTAACAGTTCGATATATTGAGCGTGCTATAGTAGAGCCCGAGTTCTCTACCTAACTCGTAACTGCTTGTAGAAGCGAAAACCTAATGTCTAGATCGCAGCAGAAGCGTATGCCCACCCGGCCTGCCGTCGCAAGCGAATCTCTGGCAAAGCTCTATCGGCTGTATGGGGCGAACACAATCACCACGGATGTATTTGGTCGACGGGCTGCCTTGCCCAGTGAAATCGCCCAGCAGTTGAAACGACGCAGCAACTCGGCAGGATCAGTAGGCGGACAATCCCCCCGGTCTCGCTGACCGGCAAACAAAAGAGCCATCGCCCAAACAATGGGGCGATGGCTCTTTCTTAATCTGATAGCACTGCCAAAGAGTGTTTCCAAAGGAAACCTCTAGGCAGTCTGCGGCTTTACCTCAAATTGGTGGTGGAGGCCCAGCGCCTTTTCCACGTCTGCGCGGTTGTTGGGTGTGGCAGGCACCGCAATCAAGACCCTGCCGTTTTCCAAGCTCTGCTCGTAGAAGTACGCGTCATCTTCGACAATGTCCTGTCCGATGAAAATGCTGAAATAAAGCCCAAAGATTGCGCCGACAAATGCACCTCCGACCAGGTACTCCACCAGGACGCCGGTAGGGCTATTGGCGATGATACCGTTTAGCTGCGGGAAATAGAGCCGTTGCGCAATGGCAAAGGGGAGCACAATCACACAACCGAGCAATGCCCCGACCACTGCAGCCGCAGCCATGGTCTCCCAACGGGCGCGCTCACGATCGGGGGTATCATTGACGTATGGCTGCAAACGTTCGACGTCGGCAATGTAGACCTGGTCGCGTCGCACGCCTGCACCTTCTAGCGCCGTGACCACTGGCTCCACTTGTTCCGGCCGTTCATAAAGTCGCACCAGCAAAGCCCCATCGCTCCGGGGCGCAGCCAATGCTACCAGACGATTCTCGGCTTGTTGCAGTGCTGACAGCTGCTCCTGCAGCAGCCTACCTAGTTCAGGCGGCAGCTGCTGACGAATGGCGTCTTCGTAGACCGCAATCGCATCCTTGTCGCTTTGTACTGCCTTCTGCATAAGCATCCGTTGCCGGCTCTGCCGTCGAATGGTAAACCAGGCGCGCATGCTCGCCCAGCCGCGCCCCAAGGCGCTGCCGGTGGGCTGCGGCGCCAGGGCCGTCGACTCACCGGCAAAGGAACATAATTGCTCTCGGAACTGTGCTCGCTTCTGCGCATAGCTTTTCAGCAGAAGCTTGAGACCGCGATTACGCGTATGCTGTGCAGCATACGCGTAGGATTCTTGGCTATTCAAAACAGCTTGGGAAAGACGGCTCAGGGTATGCGAGAGGGATCTTTGTTCTGACTCCATCATACTGCTTACCCTCCTGAAATAGTTTGTGAAATGAAAAAGCCGGGCCATTATGCCCGACTCCTCATGTCGTTATGGCGACGAACGACAGGCCGCCACCCGGCGTTCGCCGCCATCACGATCCGCACCATCCGCCGATATTATGCGCTTCTCTGCGGGTGCAGGGAATATATCTAGATACAGAAGATATAGATATATATATTCTACACAGGGGTGAGTAGGGTTTCTCCCCAGTGTTTACGCGGATAGTCCCCATTGCTTGACGTCCATTATACGTCTATCATACAGTTTCCATGAGTGTTTCTATCGAGACTACCAGCCTGCATCCGCACCCTATAGAGATGGCCAGCCAAGCCCACTTGATCTACGTGGACGGCGATCAGATGGGCTATCTACGTGTACGACGCGGGCGCGGCTTTGCCTATAGACATGAAAGCGGTCACTACATACGTGATGCGGAAATTCTGCAGCGCGTGCGCAGTTTAGTCATCCCACCGGCGTGGACGGACGTCTGGATTTGCGCCGATCCAAGCGGGCATATCCAGGCCACTGGGCGTGATGAAAAAGGACGCAAACAGTATATCTATCATGCCGATTGGGCCCAAGCACGCGATTACGCCAAGTACAGTCGCCTGCTGCCCTTTGCCGAAGCTCTGCCGGCTTTGCGCGCCCAAGTGGATGTCGACTTGCGCGGGCACACCCTGACTTGGAGCAAAGTCGCCGCCCTTGCCGTGGACCTGCTGGACAAGACACGCATCCGCATCGGCAACCCCGAATACCAGCGCCAGAATGAGAGCTATGGCTTGACAACCCTGCACGACGAACATGTCGAGATAAATGGGGACAAGCTCACGTTTGTCTTTCAGGGCAAGAGCGGCAAGGAACACACGGTGCAGTTGCGTGACAGACGTCTGGCGCGCCTGGTGCGCCAGTGCCAGGAACTGCCGGGGCAGGAACTCTTTCAATATCTCGACGACGACAAGGTACGACACACCCTGCGGTCCAACGATGTTAACCAGTATTTACGCGAGGTTACGGGCCAGGATTTTACGGCCAAGGATTTCCGTACCTGGGGTGGAACAGTGACAACCACGCGCTCGCTGTTCGAGGCTGGTCCAGCTGCCACCAAGACTGAGCGCAAGAAGAAGGTAACGCAATCGGTACGAGTTGCCGCAAGAGCGCTGGGAAACACGGTAACAGTATGCCGCAAATACTACATCCATCCCGCAGTGCTGACGGCCTACGCCAATGGCGAGTTGTTTCGAGTCATGGAAGCAGCACAGGCTGCGCCTGAAGACGGACTCTACGCGGACGAGACGGCTGTACGCGCACTGCTGCAGCGCTATACATCCAGTGATTCGTCCTCGTCCGCAGTAAAGGCAGAGGTTTGGGAGACGCTGGCGGAATGTAACTGAATTGCGTCGGCGCACGTCTATCGAAAGGGAAGGTGAAACATGAAGATTCTTGGCACAACGACCGCCCTGCTCTTGGCTGGCACCCTGATATTGGCAGCATGCACGATCACACCGGCGGCGCCGCCCAGTGAAGGCGCGGCCGCCACCGCGGTGGCTACGGAGGCGGCCGGCACAGATGGATCTGCCGACGCTACGATTACAGATTCCGCGGCGGCGGGCGATGCAGGAGCCGCACTTACAACCACGACGACAGTGGTTACCACCACTGTCACTACCGTCACCGAGGGAACCGACGTAAGCGGAACCGAGGTGATGACTGGCGCAGCAGCCACGGATGCATCCAACACGGCAGCCGGTCTCCCAACCGTCACTCCGGCAGTCGGCATCACCGTGACGACTCCGGTTTCGACACCTATTGCCACCTCCGCCCAGGCCGCTGCCGTTACTTCGGCGACGACGGTCGTCACCGATGCTAACGCAGGTACGATTTTGCAGGTCGTCAGCAGGACCCCTGGCCTGGAGACGCTCGCAACCGCCTTGACCGCCTCGGGCATGGCTACCGCTCTTGAGCAGCCAGGGCCAATTACTTTCTTTGCTCCGAATAATGACGCATTCGCAGCCCTGCCGCAAGATCAACTTGACGCTCTCTTGGCAGACCCAACTTCCCTGGCGCCCATCCTGCAATACCACATCGTGATCGACAACGTGGCTGCCAACCGCCTAGGCACCTTGGGCGCAGCGCTGTCTTCCTCCGGCCAGCCAATTACCGTCACCGTACAAAGCGATGGCTCGTTGTTGGTTAACGATGCCCACATTGCTCAGCCCGATATACCTGCATCCAACGGCGTGATTCATTTGATCGACAAGGTACTGCTTCCCCCGCCCATTACGCCTTGACCGGGCATTCAACACGCTCAAATAAAAACAGGCCGGCGGAGATGTTCCGCCGGCCTGTTCTTTGTCTGTAGCTTGCTGCCTGGATGGCGCACTCTTCGTCGAGCCAGGCAAGCTTGTGGGCTATATAGTTGGCAGCCCCCAGCGTTGTTTGCGGAGCGTTTCCACTCGCGGCTGCAACGTGCTAAAGCCCCACGTCAAGAGTTGGGCTATTTCTTTAGCAGTGGCGCGAATGGCGCGACCTGCATGATGCGGCGGATCAACAATGTCAAACCCGTAACCAGATACAGCCTCGCCCAGCGTCATCACCCGGTTCTTAACTTGGGGGAACTCATTGCTAAGCGTGGCGGCGTGCTTTCGCTCCATCGCTAAGATGAGGTCAAACTTTTGCAGGGCCACGGAGGCTGCCGAACGCGCGCGGTGATCGCCCAGATCCAGGCCATAATCCAGACCGACCTGATAGACCGCATCGAGCACGGGCAGTCCCTCCTGCGCCCATACGCCGGCGGACTCCACACGCCATGAAAGGTTTTGGTTGCCGCGCCGATACAACAGGTCCAATAGGATATATTCTGCTAACGGCGACCGGATACGGTTGGCCGTACAGACGAACAGAACCGCGGGCGAATCAGGGCCAGGTTGACCATGTTCTTTGACCCCGGGAGTCACTCCAGGCGAAAAGGCCGGCTTGCGCCAGATAGGTTGTAACATAGCAGCACCCCTCACCACGACCGCCACCTTGTACGACCAGTGTGCGTTTCTTGTAACGCAGTATTGGGTGGGCAGAGTTCCGACGCTATAATCCACGACGATGAGGCTGCGGCACAAGTCAAAATGTACTTTCTTGCGCTTCGACGCCCACTGGAACCGCAGCGCCCCCAATCTCGGAAAGATAGCCTTCCAATTCCAGCACACGATGGGCCGCAGTATGGCGGGCCAATACTGCAGAACGTCCACGGGCGCCAATCGCAGCTCGTTCGGTTTCCGGCATATCAAGCAATATTTCTGTTACTTCTGCCGCCGAGCGAGCCAGCAAGATCTCTTGCCCGGGGGTGAAGAACGTATCTAGTCCTTCCCAAGCATCAGATATGACAGGGGTGCCGCATGCGCCCGCCTCGAACAGGCGCACGCTTGGCGAGAAGCCCACGGCTGTCATGGCCGCGCGTGTCAAGTTGAGCGTAAACCGCTGTTCGTTGTAGAACGAACGATGCCGGTCCGGCGCAAGGTGAGTAAAATGCTTGACGTTTGCTGGCCAGCTTTCCACCTGGGGGAAGTTGGGGCCGGCGACGACGAAATTGCACTCCGACAGCCGGCGTGCAGGCTCCAGAAATAACGTTTCCAGGCCAGACTGGCGATCTTGGCTGTAAGTGCCCATGTAGCCCAGATCCCAGTGCAGATCATGCCTTTCCGGGTAGTAAAGATCGGGATCGACCGCACAATAGAGCGGGCGCGCCGCAGGCGAGCCGTACGTCTGCTCCAACAATTCAAGAACCCTGCCGCCGGAAAAGGAAAGATACAGTGCATACTGGGCGATTAGATGTGGTGCAAGGTACTCAAAGTCGCCGCGCTCCACCTTGTTAAGCGTTACCGGCGTGTCAATATCATAAAAGGCCGCCACGCCTCGCGCGGTGGCGAGCACCCACTCACCAACTTCAACACCGTCGGGTACGTACGAACCAATGATTACCAGGTCCGCAGTGCGGACGGGACCTTCGAAACGCATCTTCAGCTCGTCCAGGTCCGTGTACAACTCCAGGCAGCCGTAGGGAGGTTTCGGCAGGTCGCGGTTTTCGGCATACCAGGGTACATCACGTTCCAAAAACAGAACTCGATGGCCGCGTTCCACTAGGGCGCGCACAAGTGCCCGGTAGGTAGTGGCATGCCCATTGCCCCAGGAAGATGTAATCGACAGGCCGAGCATGACAATATTGAGTGGCTTTGTCGTCTGAACGGGCTTGGGTTTTCTGCTTCCTGCCGCAGGCGGCGCCGGGTAGGTTTCATTCATGGGAGGGTTACCTTCTCATTTGCGGTCGCTGGCACCATGGAAGCCAGTGTCGCAGCCTGTATCGCCGCGGGCAGCTTCGCGTCCAAGATCCGCACGACCTGCGCGGCACGGTGCTGATACGTGTGTTGGGCGAGAACGCGTGCATGGGCAGCTTTGCCAATGCGGCGCGCCTGTTCAGGGCGCAAGCTCTGCAACTGCTCGACCATGGCTGCGCCGTCTTTCGCCACCAAGATTTCCTGGCCGGGTTCCAAAAACAGTTCGATGCCTTCCCAGGCATCCGTAATGATGCAGGCACCTGCGCCGGCCGCCTCAAACACGCGAGTGGCCGGCGAAAAGCCGTAGCGAGCCATGCTGGAGCGGTTGATGTTCAGCACCGACTGGGCTGTGCAGTTAAATGCGTTGTGGTCATGGGTGTACACATGGCCGACATACTTCACATTTGCAGGCATCGGCTTATCGCCCCATCCGCTACCGCCCAGCACAAACTGCTTGTCCGGCAGTTCCGTGGCGGGATAGAGGAAAAACTCCTCCACTCTTTGCTCGCGATCCGGCAAGCGGTTGCCCAAAAAGCCACAGTCGGCCTGGAAGCGAGGATCTGGGTCTACAGGGTAATGGGTCGTCACATCGAGTGCATTGTAGATTGGGTGGCACGCCCGTGCTCCCAATGCCTTGTAGGCGTTCACCACCGGATCGCCGCCGCCATAAGTGAACACCAAATCATACTGCGGAATCAGGCGTCGAAATGGATCGTTCAGATCGCCCTGCACGCGGTCTAGCGTGGCCGGCGCATCGACATCCCAGAAGGCTACCAGCCGGCGTGGCGAGTGCATAGCCGCCACAGCTTCCTCCAACAGTTCGTCGAACACGCCCACGCCGCTTGCCTTGACGACCAGGTCTGCATAACTGCGGGCCTCGTCCAGCGCTTCACAGACTGGTCCCGTGTCGTCGGCACCGTAGACTACGACGCGCGCCCACGGCGGGTTGGCAATGTCGCGATGGCGTTGACGCTCGTATGCGTCCGGTTCGTAAAATGTGATCGAATGCCCATGCTCGTGCAAGGCACGTAGGATGCCGCGATAATACGTGGCAGCACCATTCCAGTAGGCTGAGACCAGGCTTGAGCCAAAGAATGCAATATGCATGATCATGCTCCTTCGAGAATGGACTTGCGCCGCAACTTGGCCGCCAAACGCTTGTCCGGCTTGGTGTCGATTTCCAATTCATCACAAATCTGCAAGAGTTCGTCTGTGCGATGAGCGCACGTGTGCGCCGAACGCAGTGTGCGTAGACCACGGTCCGCCAGTTCCTGTGCTGCTGCCGGTTCGTTAAGAAGGAAGCGCATCTGCGCTGCCATCTCGTCACCATTTTGGACCACAAGGTAGTCCTTGCCAGGATTAAACAGCCCCTCCACGTCATGCCAGGGCGAGCAGACAAGTGGAATGCCACAAGCCAATGCCTCAAAGATACGAATTGTCGGTATACCCGGCAAGGCCTTGACGTACGGCTGCCGTGGAATGTGAACTGTCATCTTGTAACGCGCAAACACCGCGGGCACACAATAGTTTGGCACCCACCCATTGTAGACGATTCCAGCCTCGGTTAGCGCCTGCTGAGCGTGTAGCGGATAGCGGACGCCATACACTTGGGCCTTGATACCGAGTCGCTTCACGGGCTCGAACAGGAACTCATGCAGCTGCGCCGAACGCTCTTCATCACCCCAGTTGCCTACCCAAACCAGGTCCCCGGTTCGCTCCACCTCGGGTAACGGACGAAACACGCGCGTGTCCGCCGCTTCGTGCCAAATCCAGGCACGCTTGGTCCAACGCTGCCGGAGATAGCGATCGCGCACGACTCGCCCAAAAGCCAAGACACCGTCATAATCATCCAGGCAATAGTCCTGGATGCTCCGGCTGTCCGTCAACGACCGGTGATGGGTATCGTGAAACAGCAATCGATAGTGTGGATTGCGGCCCCGATGCGCACCTATGCGGCGTACGAGTGAGTGGTCGTTCCACTCATGCACGACGACCAGGTCGAGGTCAGCCAACGTCTTGTCTAGATCAATGTTCTCAGGGTCATAAAATTGACTGCGCAGGTCGGGGTAAGCCTGCTCGAAATCCGTTATCGGGTCCATGCCATGTTCCGCCACCAGGTTCTGCAGGCTCCACCCCTCACGCGGTTCGAAGATGATTACGCGATGGCCGCGCGCCTGTAACTCTCCCGCAACCCCGCGCAGGAAATGTGCGTTGCCGTGATTCCAGTCCGATACGAGCGAATGATAGAAGAACGCGATCCGCATAAGCACCTACCCAACTATGTTGATGGTTGATAGGCGGCCGACTCCTGCCAAATCCTCCTGGCCGGCCGCTTGTGAACAGCAGCGCGCGTCGGCAGCGCGGCATCCACGAGCAGAGTCTGATAGGCATGCCAGTAACCGACACCCATCGCTGACTGCGTATACTGTTGCGCCCGCGTGAAGGCTGCTTGTGCCAGGCGTGTGCGCAATTGATCGTCTGTGCATAATCTATTCAATCTCGCTGCCAGTTCGTCCTGATCGTCGGGCGCCACGTACAGGGCGGTGTTGCCCCAAACCTCGCGCAAGCTGGGAATGTCACCCAGCACCAACGCACAACCCGAGAGAGCTGCTTCCAGCACCGACAAGCCAAAGGGCTCGTAACGCGCCGGCAGCGCATAGATGCCCGCCCGCGCAAACCAGCCGGCAAGCCTGGCTGCCTCCAGTTTTCCCAGCGGCTGGACATGATCAAAATGGCGCTGTCCGCCACTCGGATGCTGATCTTCACCGGCCACATACACGGGCCAAGCCAGGCGAGCAGCAATGCCGTCAAGCGCTAGTACATTCTTGGCCTCATCCCACAGCCGGCCAACTGCCAGAATCAGGGCTTCTTTGGGGGCAGGCCGAAATAAGCGAGGATTCCTGCCGTTGTAGATCACTTGAGAAGGCGGCATGGGCCCGTAGTGAGTTTGCAGGGTATCCAGCATCGCTTGCGTTGGTGCGACGACCAGGTCAGCGGCCTGTAGACCTTTGCGTACGGCATGGGCGTAGCGATCCCAATCCGGCGGAGCATGTTCACCCTTGACTGCTTGCCACCAGGATAGAACGCATGAGTGACCAACCATGAGTACAGGCGCTTGCCACGGCAGTACGCCATGTGCATAGTTGTTAAGATGGACGATGTCGGGCTGTGTCTTGTGCGCAAGTTCCAGCAGCCACGCCCCCGCCTCAGCCACATCGTCCCAGGGGTCGTCCATCCACTCCAATTTGTAGCTACTCTCGTGCAGATGAAGGCCGCGAACGCGGGCAGTGTTGCGCGCCTCGCCGGCACTCAACATGCCGCCCATGGCGGCAAGCGTGATCTCGCAGCCATGATCGACTAACGCGCGTGCCAGATCCAGGGCATACGTCCACACGCCGCCTACGGTATCTGCTGTCATCAACACGTTCGTGGTTCGCATTTATGGGAGCCTCAATCGCAACGCACCAGCGCTTTGAGAAAGCCATCGGGCCGCTCGGCGAGCAAGGCAAAGGCAGCGGCGATTTGGTCCAAAGGTAAGGTGTGGGTGAAGAGGGGGTTTGGATCAAGATGACCGACGGTCACGGCGTCGACTGCCGCCCGCATACCTGCCACATACACAGCCTCATCGCGCTCATGAGCGTTGATGACGTCCAGTCCACGCCAATTCCAAAGTTGCATATTGACCTGGCGCAGACCGTCCTGGTGATAGCCGGCGATGACCAGCCGGCCACGAATGCGCGTGAGTTCAGCAGCCAGGTCCAGCGGCCACTGCTGGCCTACTGCTTCGATGACTACGTCGCACCCCAGATCGCCAGTGAGTTGCTTTACCTCTGCGATCAAGCGCCAGTGATCGTCCATGACCAGGGTCTGCGCTGCCCCTGCAGCACGCGCGATGTCGAGCGCAAAGGGCCGCCGCGTGATGGCAATTACACGCGCTCCCGCATTGACTGCGAGGCTTGTCAGCAGCGCGCCCAAAAAGCCAATGCCAATAATGGCAACCGTATCGCCCACGCGAATTCCACTGCGGGCAAACACGTTCATGGCGCACGCTAGCGGTTCGGCTGGAAACGGCTGTGCAGCCAAGGCCGGCGGCAGCAGAACCGTGGCGCTGGCCGCCGCCAAGTCATACTCAGCATAGCCGGCGTAGGATAAGATGGCGACCCGGTCCCCAGGCTGCATGCCCTGCACTCCACTCCCTAGTTGTACAATATGCCCCCACGCCTCGTGGCCAGGTTGGCCGGGCGCCAGCGGGTAAGAGAACCATGGACGCCCTTCCCACACAGGCAAATTTGAACCACAGACGCCGCAGCCTTCCACGCGCACCAGGATTTCATTCGTCCCAGGCGCCGGTACCGCCATGTCTTGTATTTCCACTTGCTGCGGGCCGACGAGAATGGCGGCTTTCATCGTTGCCGGCACGCTGTACCGACCGACAGACGGATCCACACAGGAGTCCGTCTCAGCGGACAAGATTTTGTGAAGCGAGGAGTTGTTCATCGGCGCGGTAGCCTTGGCATTAGCCCCTATACGGTAAGCCCGCGTTGCGCGAGCTCAAGATTGGCATGTTCCACGGAATCCACTGCGCTCTGGCCACCTAACCAGCCAACCAGTTCCGTCAGGCCTTCTTCCAACGAAACGCTGGGTTGATAATCCAACAGCTGGCGCGCCTTGGAAATGTCGGCAAAGCAATGGCGGATGTCCCCGGCACGGTACTTTCCAGTAATCTGCGGGACGATCTCCTCTTTATGCAGGACAGTGGACATGCGTTCTGCAAGTTCACGTACGGTGTAGGCATTGCCACTGCCGATATTGAACGTCTCGCCGGCAACACCGGGCGTCTCGACGGCCAGGCGGCACGCTTGCACTACGTCACGGACATTGACAAAGTCACGCTTCTGCAGGCCATCTTCGTAGATCAGCGGCGGTCGATTGTTCAGCAGCCGGGCGGCGAAAATTGCCAAGACACCGGTATAGGGATTCGACAGCGCCTGGCGTGTGCCGTAGACATTAAAGAAGCGCAGTGCTACGGTCGGAATGTTGTAGGCGCGTCCGACGATGTGACACATCTGCTCCTGAACATATTTCGAGAGCGCGTATACGGATGCCAGTGATGGCGTCTTTACTTCCGGCGTCGGCAGTGGCGCCAATACGTCACCGTTGGGTCCCAGCACTTCCCACTTGCCGACGGCGAGTTGCCATAGCGAACGATCTTTGCCTTCAAGCAGGGTCCCATCTTGGCGTTGATACATTCCCTCACCATAAACGCTCATACTCGAGGCCACGACGAGTCGCTCGACCGGCTGGTTGATCAATGCCTCCAGCAGGACGGCCGTGCCGCCATCATTCGTCCTCGTATACTGCTCGATCTCATACATACTCTGTCCGACACCCACACGCGCCGCAAAGTGATACACGGCATCGACGCCACGCAGAGCGGCAGCCACCACACGTGGATCGCTGACATCTCCTCGTATAAGGGTGACGTCCGGATGCAGATACGATGGTCGTTCGGCACCGCCATGGACTTGCGAAATCATCGCATCGAGCACGCGCACGCTGTATCCATGGGCGACTAGTTCGTCGGCGAGGTGCGAACCGATAAAGCCTGCACCCCCTGTGATCAAGATTTCTTTGCTCACCGATGTTTCTCCTTGTGTGACGACATGAAGCTCTACCAGAGAGTAGGTCAAACACACACTAGACGGAATAGGGGTAGGTAGTAGAAGCAGGTACAAACGTGGACACAAGCAGGGCCAAGCGAACAACCCGAACACTATGATTCGGCATTGATGAGGCGATATCAGACGGCATCCGTTGTACCCGCTTTGCTAGCTCAAAGCGCTTCACTGGCACACAGACAAATTCATTGCCAATTGTTACATTAAATGTTGAAGGTATGCCGTGTTAAGGACGTTTCGCAACGGCATGCGATTAAGTGGAACAAGTTAGGAAAGAAATGGAGGCTCAACATGACTGCCATTGCTGTTGGAGTCAAAGAACATACCTATCCACCGAATCTCCGCCGCGATGTGGATCTGAGTCAACCAGAACGCCTGGCGTCGACTGCGGCCGGTGGTTTGCTCTTGCTATATGGTCTGCGCAACCCAACGCCGATCAACCTTCTACTGGGCGCTGTGGGCGCAGGCCTCATCTACCAGGGAACAGCCGGCCGCAACCTCATAGAGAGTGTGCGCACTGGTCAACCCCTGGTCGCCGAACCGAATGGGCTGCGCGTCAAAAAGTCGATGACTGTCAATCGTTCGCCTGAGGAGCTCTACAACTTCTGGCGCAACCTCGAAAACCTGCCTCGCTTTATGACAAATGTTCGCTCGGTGCAGCGCCACGGCAATGGTATCTCCCATTGGGTGGTCTCCGGACCGCGTGGCACGGTCCTTAAGTGGGACGCCCAAATCACGGTGGACCGCCCCAACGAGATGATTGCCTGGCAAACCATCCCGGGCTCCAGCGTTGACCACCGCGGCTATGTCAAGTTTGTTCCAGCGCCCGGCCGCCGTGGTACCGAGGTGCACGTTGCATTGGAGTATCAGCCACCTGGGGGCGAAGCGGGCAAGTTAATTGGCAACCTTCTGGGTGGAATCACCGAACAGCAGATCCAAGAACAGATCCGCAACTTCAAGAACATCATGGAGGCGGGCGAGATTCCTACCATCAAGGGACAAACGTCCGGCCGGGAAAAGCATGGGCAAGAGCAGTGGAGCATGCCACAGGAGGTGCAAGCATGAGAGCTTTGTGTTGGAATGGAATCGGCGATGTACGCGTGGAACGCGTGCCGGACCCACAGCTATTGAACCCGCGCGATGCAATTGTCCGTGTAACGCTGGCTGCCATCTGCGGGTCGGACCTGCACTTGCTGGATGGCTACGTGCCCACAATGCAAAAGGGCGACATTTTGGGCCATGAGACGATGGGTGAAGTCGTTGCCGTCGGTCGCGAGGTAAAAGACCTGAGGGTGGGAGACCGCGTGGTGATCCCGTTTACCATTGCCTGCGGCCATTGTTTCTTTTGCGAGCACGACCTGTGGTCCCTGTGCGATAACTCGAATCCGAACGCAGCCATGGCAGAAAAGATGTACGGCACTTCGCCGGCGGGTATCTACGGCTATTCACATCTGTTCGGCGGCTATGCAGGTGGACAAGCCGAATACTTGCGCGTGCCCTATGCCGACACAGACGCCTTCAAGGTGCCCGATCATTTGACGGACGAGCAGTTGCTCTTCCTCTCGGATATTTTGCCTACTGGATACATGGCAGCCGAAAACTGCAATATCCATCCGGGTGACGTCGTCGCCGTGTGGGGCTGCGGGCCAGTTGGTCAGTTTGCGATTGCCAGCGCCTACCTGCTTGGCGCCGAGCGCGTGATCGCTATCGACCGCGTCCCTGAGCGCCTCCGGATGGCGACCGAGCGGGCCCATGCCGTGCCACTTAACTATGAAAAAGTGGAATCAGTCGTCAACGCCCTCCTTGAGATGACCGGAGGCCGCGGTCCAGACGCCTGCATCGACGCCGTCGGTATGGAAGCGCACGGATCGGGGCTGGATGGCTTCTACGATTGGACAAAGCAGCAAGTGCGCATGCAGACAGACCGGCCCACTGCCCTGCGCATGGCCATTCAGTCCTGCCGCAAAGGCGGCACGGTCTCCATTCCCGGCGTTTATAGTGGCATGATCGACAAGACGCCGATCGGCGCCGCCTTCAACAAAGGCTTGACGCTTAAGATGGGCCAGACCCACGTACAGCGTTACATGAAGCCACTCCTGGATCACATCGAGCAGGGCAGGATCGATCCTACGTTTGTCATCACGCATCGCTTGAATCTTGACGATGCGCCACTGGGCTACAAGATGTTCCGCGACAAGGAAAATGAGTGCATCAAGGTCGTTCTCAAACCCCAGTAGAGCACATTCAGTAGGGCAGACTTAGGTATAGATCCTTTAATACTTTGTCCTTACCGGGCAGTGGAACACCTACGGGATATTCCACTGTCCGGTTCTTTGTTGTAGCTCCGCCGCGGCCAGGCGTGTGCGCACAAAATACCGATCCCCGTCTGTGACTGGCTTCTGTGCCCACGTTCATAGAACAAGGTTAAGAAACCCTTTATGCTGTGAGTGCCAGAATACTGGCTTCCCAGCACGTGAGTATGACTCTCGGCACATTCGCGTTGCAGAGGGGCCACTACGAAGGAAGGAAACGTGAATGGGAGCTCTGCAGTTAAGTAGTTTTTTTTTGGGCGGTTTTGAGTGCTCTACACACCGCTTACGCACCGGCAATCGGCTTGATCTGCTGGCATCTACTCGCCATGCGGAGTTGTTTGCAGACGACTATCGGCGCCTGCAAGAGCAAGGGATATGCAGCGCACGCAGCGGTATCCGTTGGCATCTAATCGAGACTGCGTCTTATCGTTACGACTTTTCCAGCGTGCTGCCGATGGTGCAGGCGGCAAACCAGACTGGAACGCAGATCATCTGGGACCTGTTTCACTACGGGTGGCCGGATGGCCTGGACATATTCCAGCCCGAATTTGTCGACCGATTCGCAGCTATGTCAGCCGCCTTCGCCCGGCTGCTGGTCAACGAAAGCGACAGTGCACCGCTGCTGACGCCCGTCAATGAGATTTCCTACTTCTCGTGGGCGGCTGGCGAAGTTGGCTACATGAATCCATTCGCCCATTATCGTGGCCTGGAGTTGAAGGCCCAACTGGTGCGTGCAGCAATCGCTGCAATGGAGGCAGTCTGGGAAGTGGCACCGCAAGCACAGTTTGTCCACGCCGAACCTCTGATTCGCGTGATCGAGCATTCAAATAGGCCGCAAGATCGCCAGGCTGCGGAAGCGTATACACAATCTCAGTATCAAGCGTGGAACATGTTGCTGGGAAGAGAATGGCCACAATTAGGTGGCGCCGACAAATACGTCAGCAACGTTGGCCTAAATTACTACCCTTCCAACCAATGGATTTATCACGGCCGCAAGCTGCGTCGCACCGAGGACCTGTATTACCCGTTTCGGGAGTTGCTAATCGACATGTATGCCCACTTCCGGCGGCCGATCGTCATCTCAGAGACGGGTACGGAAGGCAGGGATCGGCCGCACTGGTTCCGTTATGTGATGGACGAGGTGAATGCAGCCATACAAGAAGGAGTGCCGATTGAGGGTGTTTGCCTTTATCCCATTCTCGATCATCCGGGCTGGGACAACGACCGGCACTGCCCGAACGGTTTGTGGGGTTACGCTGACGATCAAGGGAATCGTGAGATTTACAAACCACTGGCGTCTGAGTTGCAGCAGCAGCAACACCGGCTTCTACCCTCCGAAAGAGGCGAAAACGACGGTGCAAGGCTTGAACATGAGTTGGCTTGGTCGATGGGTGTTGACCGTGACAACTAAGCCGATTGCGTAAACACCTAGACATTGATATCTATCCGGTTGTTGGGACGCCGGGATCCGTGACACCCAGTGCCAACGAATCGCTACCAACAGCTGTTAGCAGTTACCGGCATCGACGTTACGTTGAACATGACTAAACATGATTTGAGAGAGGAATCTATGACTAGCTACATCTTGGGTGGTGGGATCACGGGTCTGGCGGCGGGGTTGAGTTCGGGCTTACCTGTACTTGAGGCCGCTCCGGAACCCGGCGGCATTTGTTCGTCATACTATGTGCGCCCTGGCAGCGATCAGCGGCTGGCGCACGCACCAAGTGACGAAGGGGCCTATCGTTTCGAACTTGGTGGCGGTCACTGGATCTTTGGCGGCGATGCTACGGTTCTGCATTTCCTGAAGACGCTGGCGCCGGTAAAGACCTACTACCGCCAGTCATCAGTTTACTTCCGTCAAGACGATCTATATGTGCCTTATCCGCTGCAGAACCATCTGCGCTTTATGGATAAGGCGACTGTCGGTCAAGTACTCAAGGAACTGGCCAAGCAGCCAGGCTCCTTCCAAACAATGGAAGAGTGGATGTTGCAGTACTTTGGCCCGACCCTGTGCGAGAAGTTCTTCTTCCCGTTCCACGATCTGTACACGGCCGGCTTGTACAACACAATTGCGCCGCAAGACGCTTACAAGTCGCCGGTTAGCTTGGCCCACGTGATTCAGGGCGCATTCGACGAGGCGCCTGCCGTAGGCTACAACGTGTCCTTTGTTTACCCGGCTGAAGGCCTGAACGCCTTGGCGCATCGTATGGCCAGCCTTTCCGACATGCGCTACAACAAGCGTGTCAGCCACGTCGACGTAGACAGTAAGGAACTCTACCTGGCCGATGGCTCGGTTCTGCCTTATGACAAGTTGATCTCGACGCTGCCCCTAAACAAAATGATGCAGATGACGGGCTTGCACGTCTCGGCGCAGGAAGACCCGCACACTTCCGTGCTGGTACTCAATATCGGCGCTCTGCGGGGCCCAAAGTGCCCGGACGACCACTGGCTGTACAACCCCGACGCAAAGTCTGGTTTCCATCGTGTCGGCTTCTACAGCAACGTAGACCGTTCGTTCCTGCCGGCCTCGGCGCGGCCACGCAACGAGGCCGTCAGCATCTACATCGAGCGGGCCTTTGTCGGGGGTCAAACGCTGACGCAGAAGGAAGTAGACGACTACAGCAAGGCAGTCGTCAAGGAACTGCAGGAATGGGGCTACATCACCGAAGCCGAAGTTGTCGATCCTACCTGGATCGACGTGGCCTACACCTGGTCTTATCCTAACTCGCGCTGGCAGCAGCAGGCGGTCAAGAAGCTGGAAGACAACAGTGTCTACCAGATCGGGCGCTACGGTCGCTGGATCTTCCAAGGCATTGCGGACTCCATTCGCGACGGCTTCTACGCCGGCTCGAGCTTCAAGTACACCGGCGCACCGGAGATCCAGGTGCGTGCCGAAGCCAATGCTGCCCGCACGACGCCGTTGCGCAAAGTCAACGGGAACCGTTCGTCGCAGCCGGAAGTTGCTACGCGCAAGGCCAGCGCCGGTGTCGCCGGGGCTGATTAGTCGACATAGACCAGAGAACCCTACCTCTTCGGGCGAGCAATCACAGCTCGTGTCGAGATAGGGTTCTTGCTACCCGTACGGGAGAACCATTATGCAAGACTTGATCTGCATCAGTCACCTACGGTGGGACTTCGTATGGCAGCGCCCGCAGCACATACTCTCCCGCCTGGCAAAACAGTACAACGTATTATTTGTCGAAGAGCCGATGACCAATACGGAAATCAGCGAACCACGTCTGGACATCACAGCAGGACGAGGCGACAACCCGGTTACAGTCATCCGGCTGATGCAACCGGCGCAGGAAGATCGGTGGATCGGTCACGGCGATCCCGAAACGCAGAGCACCTACGAACGACTGCTGGCACAGTTCTTCGACCAACAAGGGAGCAAGAACCGCATCGTATGGCTGTATACGCCAATGGCCGCGCCGTTTATAGACGGATTAAAGCCTGACCTGCTCGTCTACGATGTCATGGACGAACTGTCGGCTTTCAAGGGTGCGCCCGCTGCATTGCGTGAGCAGGACCGCACCATGTTGCGCACGGCGGATGTGGTCTTTACAGGCGGCGTGAGCATGTATCGTGCACGCCTGCCGTATGCCAACAACATTCACCTGTTTCCGAGTGGGGTTGAGATCGCGCACTTTGCCCGTGCCGCAAGCCCTACTATGCCACGGCCGTCTGATATCGCCCAGATGTCAGGCTCCCTCATTGGCTATTTTGGTGTCATCGATGAACGTATGGACATGCCGGTGCTTAGCAAGCTTGCCAATTCGCACCCGGAGTGGAACGTCGCAATGCTTGGGCCCGTGGTCAAGATTGACCCGAACGAACTGCCCAAGGCGCCCAACCTGCACTTCCTGGGCATGAAAGACTATCAGGAGCTGCCGGCATACCTTGCGTACTTTGACGTGGCCTTGGTTCCGTTCGCCATCAACGAGGCGACGCGCTACCTAAGCCCAACTAAGACGCTTGAATATCTGGCAGCGGGCAAACCGGTGGTAGCAGCGCCAATTGCCGATATCGTGGAATTGTACGGCGACTACGTGCGCATCGCCGAAACACCCGCAGAGTTCGTCGCGCAGGTAGAGGCGGCTCTAGCGGAAACGGCCACCGAACGGCGGGAGCGAGCAGTCAGGGTGGAAAAACTGCTGCAACTGTACACATGGGATTACATTGCCGGCGAGATGCAAAAGCTGATTGAAGCAGCCCAACAGGCAGTCGCCAGCGAGGGCGAGCTGGATCCAGCCTCAGATGCAGCACCAACCGATCTGCAGACTGTTGGCGGTGGACTAACCCACTACGTGACGCCCGAACAACAAAAGCCGGTGAACTCGGCATAGCGGCGGAGGAAAGCATATGGCAGGCTCACAACTCGACGATGCAGATAATATAACCGAAGGCGAGCGCCTGGGCATCGAAAATACAAGCGTGATCGACGAATTCGATGAAGAAGAGATTAGCTTGGAAGCGCTTGAGGAACGGCTGGCGGAGGAAGAGCGCGATGCCGAATTTGACGAAGACGGCCCTGTCGATACGCAGCATGGCGACGGTACGGCGTATTACCCGCTGAAGGCACAGCAGCAAGGTTTGGTTTATGTGCCTCCTGACGATCCGCCAATCTTGCCAAGCGATGACCCGCAGGGAATCGAGATTGCGGCGGGCTTTGCCAAGGAATCGCAGTTCGAAGACCCGCGTGGCGAAGACGTGCCCGAGCGCCTGGCCGGCGGCGATCTGGGACCTGCAGGCTCGCATCGAGTCGGTGCTGCATAAGAGCAGCTTGACCAACCAGATGACAGAGGTGTGGGTGGAGGTGGAAGACGGCATCGTCTACCTCTCTGGCAAAGTGGAAACGTTGGACGACATCGACGTTGTCTGTTCAGTCGTCCAGCAAATCGACGGTGTGGTCGATGTCGAAGAAGAGTTGATCGTTACCAGTCTGTAGCAGCATACAGGTGTTAGCAAACGAGTTTGCCGAGCAAGTCGAATGATGTGGATGTGTAGTGGGTGGGAACACCAATCACAAGGAGAATAGTCATGAAGATGAACCGTCTCGATGATCTGTATTTGGACCAGTTGAAGGATTTATACAGCGCCGAGAAACAGCTCGTTCAGGCGCTGCCCAAGATGGCAAAGGCAGCGAATACCGAGGAACTGAAGATGGGCTTCCAGGAACATCTGGAACAGACAAAGACCCATGTCAATCGGCTGGAGCAGATCTTTGCCTCGCTCGGGTCAAGCCCGGGACGCAAGAAGTGTGAAGCGATGGAAGGTCTTGTCAAGGAAGGCCAAGAGGCGATCGAATTGGAGGGTAATGCGTTCGTCCGTGATGCAGCCCTCATTGCCGCAGCACAGCGTGTCGAGCACTATGAGATTGCGGCCTATGGCACCGTACGAACGATTGCTAATCACCTGGGCCGCGCAGATCAAAGCGATCTGCTGCAGATGACACTCGACGAAGAAGGCGCCACAGACAAGAAACTCACAGCATTGGCTGAAGGCGGGATTTTCAGCAGCGGCATCAATGAGAAGGCCGATGAGGCCGGCGGCAAGGTCAAGCGCTAGACAGGCAGCATTTGCCGCAGGGCAATAAACTGAGCGATACGCGACTGCGCGGCAGGGAACTCCCTGCCGCGCAGTCGCGTATTAGATTAACCCCATTACCAGATGTATCTACAAGCATACCAGAGAATCTATCGAGACGGATGGTGTGCCTTATCTCCATTCACTACCATGGTTTTGGTAAGTCAACTACATCGCATCGATCGAAGGGAGACAACTCTATGAAGGTGAAATGGCTACTAACGTTTGGACTGGTCGCAACGCTGCTGCTAGGCGTGTGCGGCGGCGGTTCGGACGAGAATGCAGAGACACAAGACCAGGCGATAGCAACTCCGGTGGCAACCATAGCGCCCGCCGACACTGAAGCAACTGCCACGGCTACACTTGAGACTGCTGCAACTGCCACTGCCACAGAGGAACCTGGGGCAACGGACACGGGCAATACCGGCACGATGACTGATACCGGCACGATGACTGATACCGGCGCAACTACAGGCACTGGCTCAGCAACCGGCACTGGCTCAGCAACCGGCACCATGACCGATACCGGCACCATGACCGGCACCGGCACCATGACCGGCACCGGCGCGACTACGGGCACTGGCTCAGCAACCGGCACCGGCACCATGACTGACACTGGCACGATGACCGGCACCGGAGCCACCGGCGCTACGGGAGCTATGACTGGCACTGAAGGCCTTGCAGACACGGAAGCAATGACAGGCACGACGACCGGCGCGAGCGCCGCGGCCAGTGCAGCTGCTGCATCTTCGGCCGCCCTCACGGGTACCGTTGACACGACCGAAACTGCCGACCTGCAGACACAGGAGCAGATCGAGACCTATGGTGTCGTGCGCGCGAGTGAGTTGATGGATTTCAACGTCACAAACACAGGTGGTGACGACTTGGGTAGTGTCGACGACGCCGTCGTCACGTTGCCCGATGGCTGCATCAAGTACGTTGTCATTTCCTCCGGCGGCTTCCTGGGCCTGGGTGAAGACTCGTTCCTTGTTCCGTGGCGTGCCGTCGCCCTGAACCTGCAAGACAGCCGCCTGGTGCTCAACGTGGACCAGAGTGTGTTCGACAACGCTCCGATCTTTGACGCCGGAAATGCTCCAGACATGAACACGGCGGGTTGGGATACCGATGTCAATAGCTTCTGGCAGAGTGTCAACATTACGGCCCCCGTCACCGCAGCTCCGGCAGGCCAAATCCCGGCTGAAGCTACCGCCGGCATGACCGACACAACCCTCATGACCGACACGGCGAATGCCGGTGCGCTGGGTGCCGGTGCGGTTGTGACTGATGTCGCGGCTGCCCCAGGCAACATGGATGCCGCGGCGCAGGCTGCACAAGGCGCCGATCAGATACTGGTGCGTGCCAACTCGTGCGATATGGGCATGACTGGCATGAACAATGGCTCTAATGCCGGTGGAAGCGCTGACATGAGTTCCAGCACTGGCATGACTGACACAGCTGCGGCTGGCGCAACGGGCACGACTACCGGAACGGCACAAGAGGGCGCCGACATCGCGGTACAGACACCACAAGCTGTGCTCCTGTCCAGCTTGATGGACTTTGGCGTCAAGAACTCAAACGGCGACGACCTGGGTAGTCTGGAGGATATCGTGATCGACTGGCAGCACAGCCGCCTGGCCTATCCGATCATCTCCTTTGGCGGTTTCCTCGGCATTGGGGATAAGTGGTTTGCCATCCCGTTCGATGCCGTCACGCTCAACCCACTGGACAAGACCTTCATCTTCGACGTGGACAAGCAGATGTTGGAAAATGCGCCGGGCTTCGACCAGAACCAGTTGCCGGATACGACTGACCCGAATTGGGATCAGGAGATACGGAGCTACTGGGGCATGAACAACAGCCAAAACAACGGCGATTCCGGCGGTTGATCCGGACTTGCTCAAAGGCTTGTAGCAAGCTCAACACCGACCAGTAAATTCGTTGGCCAAGTCTGGGAAGACATCCACCTTGCCAAAAGCAGGGTGGATGTCTTATTTTGTTTTATAGTCACTCAGGTGGCGCTATAAGTACACCAGGCAGACACCAGGTCTCCAAATGAAACCTGGTGTCTGCCTGGTGTTTGGTGGTAAAGCAGCTAGAGCAACGAGCAACTAGGCGTAAACGTTCTGCCCAGTCACTTCCACACTCCAGGCCTGCTGCGTCTCACGGATTGATGCCGGCGCCGCCGAGCCGTCCACCCGGTGATCGTCCGCCAGTTCACGGGCCACGACCAGCGGCATAATGCGGCTGATCCCAGTGATCAACGGCGTAATCTGCCGCAGGTGTCGAGCGGCAAGCTGCGCCGTCATCGCATCACTCAAGGCATAGCCGGTAGTGTTCAGCATCGTGTAGCTGATAGCCGCCAGCCCCAGTGTCGTATAATCGTCGCGCAGCATTTTCGAGACGGTCTCCGTGCGCAGCTTGTCATACATGCTGCCGAGAGACCCCACTGTCCCTGCCACCGCTTCCTTGACTGGGGAAGATGCGCTTCCGCCTAAGTGCTTGAGATGCTGCTCGAGTTCTTCAATCAAGGTATCAAACGTCGACTCGATCCGGCTCAACAATTGGTGCGCATCGGCATCTGCCTGCACCTGCTTGTCATCACGATGCCTGCGCACCGCCTCGTGAATATGCTGGTCTACGGCAAGCATATCGCCCACGTACTGCTGCAGCGTGTCTTTGCTTTCCTTCATGGTAACCTCCACCAACTACTACAAACTCGACAAATCACGCTTGAATTCTAGCCAAACCTTGTACAGGCGACCAGGGGCAATGGTATAAGCGCAGGCAACAACGATGGGTCTAGGACTATGTGCCTTGGCGGAGCTTCTCTTGCTCGCTAATGTGATCGAGGACGACTTCTGGATCCACCTTCTGGCCTAGTTGCTGGAGTTCGGGCTCGTGGGCTTGTTCGATGCCCATCTTCTCTGCAATCTGAACAACCAGGTTTAGTGTTTGTGTAACTTCATACTCTGCCAGCAAGCTGATCTGCACGTCGAGGTCGGCGCGCTTGTCGTTAAGAGCAGCCATGCGGTTTTGGCTGATAAGGACAAAGGTTGAGAGAAAGATTGCCTCCACCGAGGCAAACATAGCCAATACGACAAATGAGGGATCGAAGCGCGGCAGCGGCGTAACGCCGAGATTGATGATGATCCAGGCGCCAAACAGCAGGACGTGCAGGTAGACGAACTTCATACTGCCGGTAAACTGTGTGATGGCGTCCGCAACCCGATCTTGCCTCGTCTTTTGTTCATCTTCGGCGCGCCGTCTGGCAATCAGAGCTTCGATGTTTCGTTCCAGTACTGGCGCAATCGCAGCGTCTTGCTCTTCAATAACACGATTATTAATACTCATGGATTGCTCTTGAACTCCTGCCAGATTATCCCATGCATCCCATGGCGTTTGCGAGGTCGTGCTCGATCATCTTGGCTAGCCAGCAGCATACCCAATATGGCGAGCATTGCTACCATGTAGACCAGGCCTGCAGGCACCCACATGATCACGCCGGCCAATTGCTGATCTGCTAATACAGTCAGGCCCCAGCCGGCTGTAGTGGACTGATAGCGTGCATACCACGGCACCCTCGCAAACGTGATGAGCGCGCCTAGGATTCCGCTTTGCAGCGCGGCCGTAAACAGGAGCAAAATGGCTACGCCGTTGCCCATCTTGCTGCGACTGGACAGCTTGAACACCGCTCCCCAGAACAGCCAGGCAGTCGCCACAAAGGAGGCATGCTCCAGCGCGTGCACGAAGTCATTGTCCAGCGCGGCCTCGTACAACCGCGGCACATGCCACACCCACAGCGACAACGCACTCGCCAGCCAGATTGGGATTGGCAGACAAAGCAGACGGACGGTGTGGCGCAGGTAAGGCCGAAGAACCCACCAGTGCGCCAGCCTACGTCGCAAGTACAATGGCAGCATCCAAATCCAGGTATGGGCCGGCGCACCCAAGGCTAGTAGCGGAGCTGCAACCATTATCAGCAATACATGCTGCACCATGTGCGCTGAAAACAGCATGCCACCCAATGGATCAACGGGCGAAAGCAGCGCAATGGCGAGGGTCGCAACCCCGCCGTAGTAGGCCGCAACTTGCCATCGAGCCACCAGCCGGCCGACGCCTGCCGATCGCCATAGATGGGAGAGAGCTATCCCGTATGCCAGGCTTAGCGCCAGCAGCATCGCTATCACCAGCGGCGTGAACTCCCACGCTGTCCAAAGATCATGCGCAGCGATCGGCTCTCCAGCGTGCGCCAATACCGGTCGTGCCTGCAGGCAGGCGGTGCCAGCTACAGCAGCCGAGATGAGCAGTGCCTTGCACGATCCTCTTCTCATTGTTCAACTCAGGCGGCGCCTTCTCGTTCTGTTCTGTCCGGTATTCAATGGCCATCTCCCGGCGCGCGACACGACGCGTTGTTGCAGTGCGCGAACGCGTCGATTGTAGAGAAAACGAGGAACCGCGGCGATAGGGCAGGGTACAAAGGGTGTCACCACATTTAGTCACGTGCGTGGTGAACGGGTGTGCAACCCGGTCAGACATGCCTCACCCAATTAGCGGGAGGCAAAATGGGTGGGACATGCCAGCCAGGGGAATTGCTTATCTACCAGCGATGGAGTGGAGGCTTGAAGTCGATGAGCTTGCTCGTATAGTAGGGAACGATGGCTTGTTCCGGTTCAGACACAGCATCCAGGCGCGCACGGTCCTCGGCCGTGATTTCGACCGCTATGGCCCCCAGATTGTCGGTAAGGTGTACCAGCGTGCGTGGGCCGATAATTGGGCTGGTGATGCCAGGTTGGCGCATACACCAGGCAAGCGCCAATTGGCTTGCGCTGCACCTCTTCGCCTGTGCAAGCTCCTGCACCTGGTCCAGAACCTGGAAAGCAAGTTCGCTGAAATGCTTTTTGGTGCGCTCCGCCATTCCCCCTTGCATGTCGCGCGCCACGCGCGAATCACCTGGTATGTCCTGGCCACGCTGATACTTTCCCGATAGGAAACCGCGCGCCAACGGCGACCAAGGCAAGATAGCCAGCCCATACGTCTGCGCCAGGGGAACAAGCTCACGTTCGATGCTGCGGTCGAGCAGGTGGTAGGGCGGCTGCTCAGTCACAAAGCGATTGAGCCCCAGTTCCTTGGCCATCCACAGCGATTCCATTACCTGCCAGGCCGGAAATGTGCTTGTTCCCACATAGCGCACCTTGCCGGCGCGAATGAGGTCGTCCAGGGCGCGCAGGGTCTCGTCGATCGGCACGGACGAATCAGGTCGATGGATCTGGTAGAGGTCGATATAGTCTGTCTGCAGGCGGCGCAGTGAAGCTTCGCACTGGGCGATGATGTGGCGCCGGTTGTTGCCCGCAGCCAGGATGTCGTCGTCGTCCATGCGGCCATGTACCTTGGTTGCCAGCACGATTTGACTGCGCTTGTTGTTGCGCTTTAGCGCCTTGCCGACAAGTTCCTCGCTGCGCCCGCGATTGTATACGTTGGCCGTATCGAGAAAATTTACGCCCTGCTCGATGGCAGTGTCGATAATGGTCATCGACTCGTCTTCAGGCGTAGGAAACCCAAAATTCATGCACCCGAGACAAAGCGCGCTTACCTGCACACCTGTCCGGCCAAGGCTGCGATATTCCATAGATCATGGCTCCTTTGCAGTGAGATAGAGTGGGTTCATTATAGATGCGGGGATTCTCCTGCCCAAACCTTTGCGCTCTGCTATGCCGCCCAACTGCTTGCGCTATATTTCACAAGGTGTGCTAGACTACAGTTGTGGCGTTACACCTCGATCAACCATAAACGGGAATGCCTCCAAGGGGGTATACAATATGCGCATCCATCCCCTAAATCTGGCGGTTCTGTTGTTGTTTGTGCTGGCAAGCATCTCGACACCGCTATCCTTGTCTGCCCAGGATAACAGCTCCGGACCTGTTTGGTACGAGCCTAGCGGCGACGGCGCGACCGTGCATCTGTACTTCTTTTGGTCTAAGACCTGTCCCCACTGCCAAAAAGCACACCCCTTTGTCGAAGCCCTGCCGCAGCAATTGCCTTGGCTCACGCTTCACAGCCTCGAATTGACTGAGTATCCGGACCACGTGCAACAGTATGTCGATATGGCGGCAGCGGTCGGCATGGAAGCCCAATATGTTCCGGCATTTTTCGCCTGCGGCAACATGACGGCCGGCTATGAACGCGACGAAACATCCGGCGCCGCCTTGGTGGAAGTTCTTGAACGCTGCCATGCAGAGGCGCTGGCCAAGTTGGCGGCATCGACTTCAGCGGCAGTTGCTAGTAAGAGCGGCAATGATGCACCGAGTGGTGCTCCCGCCAACGTCGCCAATCGTGCGCCTGCCGAAGTCCCGTCCCCTGCGCCTGCCCTTAGCTTACCGCTGCTTGGGACGCTCGACGCGCAGTCTTTGTCGCTGCCGGCATTCACGTTGGTTGTCGCCGGCCTGGATGCCTTCAATCCGTGCGCATTCTTTGTGCTGATGTTCCTACTCAGCCTTATGGTGCATGCACAAAGCCGGGCGCGCATGGCTCTGATCGGTGGCGTTTTTGTGCTTTGCTCCGGGCTGCTCTACTTCGTGTTTATGGCGGCCTGGCTCAATATCTTTTTAGTTGTGGGCGAATTGGCGCTGATCACAACGATCGCCGGTCTGGTAGCGATCGTGATCGCCCTGATCAACATCAAGGATTTCTTCTGGTTCAAGCGGGGCGTATCGCTCAGCATACCGGACAGCGCAAAGCCTGGCCTCTATCAAAGGTCACGCAACTTGCTGAAAGCATCCAGCCTGCCGGCGATGCTCGCCGGTACAGCTGTGCTGGCCGTGGCCGCCAATAGTTATGAGCTTCTGTGCACCTCTGGTTTCCCCATGATTTATACCCGCACGCTCACGCTGCAAAATCTGCCAACCGCAACCTTCTACCTGTACCTGGCGCTTTACAACCTGATTTATGTGACGCCGTTGCTCGTGATCGTCGCCATCTTTACTGTTCGCTTTGGCGCCCGTAAGCTTAGTGAGGACGAAGGACGCGTGCTCAAGCTGCTGTCGGGGCTTATGATGCTCCTGCTGGGTATCATATTGGTTGTTGCGCCTACGCTGCTCAACGACGTAACAACAGCGCTGGTCCTACTCCTGGGCACGCTGGTGGTCACAGGGCTGCTGGTTTGGATCGATCGACATTGGCTGCATCCTTCCCCCGTTCATTTGCGTAAATCATAAGGACGCACACAGGTCTTGGCCAGATTTCGGCCAGGTTTCCGCATGGGGGAGAAACAACATGGACAAATCGATCGCGATTATCGGCGCCGGCATCGCCGGCCTTGCCGCCGGCTGCTATGCGCAGATGAACGGCTATCAGAGCCATATTTTTGAACTGCATGAGTTGCCCGGCGGCCTGTGTACGGCGTGGCAACGCAAGGGCTACACGTTTGACGGCTGTCTCCATTATCTCCTCGGTTCCGCCCCCGGCCAACCATTTCACCAGGTTTGGCAGGAGCTGGGCGCAGTGCAAGACCGGTCGATGATCCACCACAAAGAGCTGATGCGCATTGTTGGCCCCGGCGGCCAGACGTTGGTTGGCTATTGTGACCCCCAGCAGCTGGCTGATCATATCAAGCAGCTATCCCCCGCAGATTCCGAGCTGGCCGACGACCTGGCCGAGGGCATTCGTGACTTTCTCAGCTTTGATATGTCGGTGCTGCAGGCCAAGCCTCGTTCGCTGATGAATGGAACGGAAAGTCTCGAACTCGGCAAGCGTATGCTGCCTTATATGCTCCCGCTCATTCGCTGGGCCGGCGTCTCGAGCGCGGAATTCGCCGAGCGCTTTGACAACCCATTTTTACGCTGTGCCTTTCCTTACCTGTTTGGCTGGTCTGAGATTCCCATGATGGCCGCCATCTCATTACTGGCGTCCATGCAGCAAGGCAATGCTGGTTTCCCTGCCGGCGGATCGCTGGAGTTCGCCCGGGCCATCGAGCGGCGCTACCTGGCCTTAGGCGGCCAGATTCATTACAAGTCGCAAGTAGAAAAGATTCTGGTCCAACACGACCAGGCGGTGGGTGTACGGCTGTATGATGACAGCGAGTGGCGCACGGATTACGTGGTCTCGGCGGCCGACGGGCGTGCGACGATCTTCGAGTGGCTGGACGGCCATTATGTCAACGATCGGTTGCGCCATATGTACGACGGCGATCTGCCTATCCAGTCACAAGTGCAGGTATCGCTGGGAGTCGATCGTGACCTGTCGGCGGAACCCCATTGGGCAACGTACCTCCTGGACGATCAGCCAGTCATTGCCGGCTTACCGCGGCGCGAGGTGGGCATCAAGCACTATTGCTTTGACCCCTCGTTGGCGCCCGCCGGCAAGTCTGCGGTCGAAGTCATGCTCAAGTCACCCTACAATTACTGGCAACGCATTTACGGGCGCAAGCTGTATGACACGGAACAGTTACAGGTGGCGGATCAGGTGATCGACTTGATCGAGCGCATCTATCCTGGGATTCGAGCACAAATCGAGGTGGTTGATGTGGCCACACCGCTGAGCTACGAACGCTACACGGGCAACTGGCAAGGCGCAACCTGCGGTTTCTTGCTGACCAAGGAAACGATGCGGCTGATGCTGTTTGGGGTGGATAAGAAGCTGCCGGGCCTGGCGAACTTCTATATGGCGGGCCAGTGGGTGGAGCCAGGTGGCATGGTGCCTGTAGCTGCCATGTCCGGCCGGCAAGTGATTCAGCTCATCTGCCACGATGACGATAAGCCGTTCGCAACGAGCATACCGGCCTGAGAAGAATTCAAACTTGCAGCGTGCCGGGCGCCGCCCTTCAAGATGTGCAGAAACCGAGTCTCTGGCGAGCGTCGCTTGTACCAAGCGCAGTTCGCTTGAGAAACTCGGTTTCTTGTTGAGGTTGGCAGGGCGGCGCCCGGCACGTTTGGAGCCGCATTCAGGCTGCCGCGGCTACGTCCAAATCCATGTCTAAATCCGGTGCAATATCTTGCAAGACTGTTTCCAGGCGAGGCGCCGCTACGCTCGTCTTGGGCGCGAGAACAACCGGCAAGCCAAATCGCTCGCGCACCAACGAAGCGATCTCGTTCGCCACGGCCGGATTTTCGCCCAGGAAAGTCTTGGCATTTTCGCGGCCTTGGCCGAGACGCAGGTCGCCATAGCTGAAGAATGCGCCGCGCTTGACGACGACTTCTTCGGCCACGCCCAAGTCCAGAATATCGCCGACTGTGCTGATACCCTCATTGTACATGATATCAAACTCGGCAACGCGGAACGGCGGCGCTACCTTGTTCTTCTTCACGGTCACGCGCGTGCGGTTGCCGACCGTCGCATCACCCTGCTTGATCGATTCGATGCGGCGAATATCCAGGCGCACGCTGGCGTAGAACTTGAGCGCCATGCCGCCAGTCGTCGTTTCCGGGTTGCCAAACATCACGCCGATCTTCTGGCGCAACTGGTTGGTGAAGATCATGCACGTGTTGCTGGTCTTCACCGCGCCGGTCAGCTTGCGCAGCGCCTGGCTCATGAGGCGAGCCTGCAGGCCGACATGACTGTCGCCCATCTCGCCTTCGATCTCGGCGCGCGGCACCAAGGCCGCCACACTGTCCACCACGACGACATCCATCGCGTTCGAGCGGATCAGCGCCTCGGCAATCTCCAGCGCCTGCTCGCCTGTGTCAGGCTGACTAATGTAGAGATTGTTGACGTCCACACCGATCTTGGCGGCATACGCCGGGTCCAAGGCGTGCTCGACGTCTACAAAGCCACAAATGCCACCTTGCTTCTGTGCTTCGGCGATCACGTGCAGGCAAAGCGTCGTCTTGCCGGAACTCTCGGGGCCGTAAACCTCGACAATGCGGCCCTTCGGGTAGCCGCCCACGCCAAGGGCGATGTCCAGACCCAGGCTGCCACTAGGGATGGACTCGACGTTTAGTTTTGTCGTCTCACCCAGCTTCATGACAACACCTTCGCCATACTTCTTATTGAGGTTGGCAAGCGTCGTCTCCAACGCTTTGGTTTTCCCCAATTCCTGCATATTCACGGTTTCAACTGGCTGTTTCTTGGGCGGCGCCACGGTGATGTGCTCCTTATCGAAAATGCCACACGCACGACTCGACTGCGATACTTGCCTACTAGGGTAGCAGAGTTTTGGCAGGACGGAACTCCAGCAAAGCTCTAGAATATCGCTATTCTAGCACAGGTGTTCTATGAGGTCAACTGCAATTTTCTACTGTCGCTTTTTTGCGTTGCACGCGGCCTTGCTTATAATCCGCGTCAGTCAGGCAGTTCTGACGCTACCAGCACAAGCGGCTCATCGTTCGTATCCGCCTCTTCGCTTAGCCTGTAAAGGTAGTAACTCCTGTAAAGGTAGGACCTACGGGACAGCAATCCGTGTATCGACGCAAACTGAATCGAGCCTGGGAAACATTGAGGTCGATGCCGATGCCTGCGATCGCATCTGACCGGCTGGTTGATCTTCACAACGATCTCACACACTATGACACTGCAATTTCCAAAGAGGTACGCGAGTTTCTGCGCGGCAATGCCGTCAACCCCACTCGACTAGTGGTTGACCATGAGCTTGAAGAATCACTGCGTACATTTAAGGCGGAGAACCAAGCAGAGGTGGAGTGCCGCCGCGACATGTTGCGCTACAAGCGCCGTGTTGATGACGTCGTGCGCGAGCTGACACGGCTAAACGACGAACGTCCCGTTCGTCGCACGAGCAGCGAGCAGCCCACGTAACAACTAACAACCTATTCAGGCAGCTCAACATCGCGCAGCATGAGGTCAGCGAGTGTCTCACGGCGCTGGATCACGTGAGCCTCGCCGGCGCGCAGCCACAGCACGGCGGGTTTACGCGCGCCGTTGTAATTGCTGCCCATCGCCAGGTGATAGGCGCCGCTGACTGGAACGGCGATCAGTTCACCCTCGGCAAGTTCGGGCATGGGCAGTCCTTCAATCAGGATGTCCCCGCTCTCACAGTAAGGTCCTGCCAGCCACGCCGGCCCCATCAGCGGGCGATCCGGAGCAACAACTGGCAGGGCGGAATAGCGTGCTCCATATAAGGCCGGTCGCGGATTGTCTGCCATGCCGCCGTCGAGCAACAGCCAACGCCGGTTCGGTGTGCACTTGACCGCCCCCACGCGATAGATGGCGACGCCGGCGCGTGCTACAATACTGCGCCCCGGCTCCAATTGCAGGCGCGGCAGCGGCAGGTTGCGGCTGCGGCAGCCCTCCGCCAACTGCTGCGCGACATAGGCGACGTACTCCTCAATCGTGGGATGCGGCAGGTCGTCTTCGTGGTAGGCTACGCCCCAGCCGCCGCCCGGCGAAAGCACCTGCGGCGCCCAGCCCGACTGGCCGTGCACCTCTTCGATCAGATCGAGCACGGTCGCCAGTGCGGGGCCGATCGGCGTAGGATCATGAAAATGCGAGCCTTGATGGAAATGGATGCCTTTGAGTGGCAGCCGGTGCGCCTGGCAATAGAGCACGGCGTCCAGGGTCTGCTGCGGGTCCATGCCAAACTTGCTATCGCGCTGCCCAGTCTGACGATAGGCGTGGGTATCCACCGCTACGCCGGGTCGCACGCGCAGCCAAATAGCAGGCGCGGCCTTGGCCTGGGCGCAAAGCGTTGCCAGCCGCTGAAGCTCGCTTAAATTATCCACGACAACCACGCCAGCATGCTCCACGGCGGCGACAAGGTCTTCCATGCTCTTGTTGACGCCGTGCACCAGCAGTTGCTCACGGGGCACGCCGGCCCCCACGGCGACGGCGATTTCGCCGACGCCCGTACAATCCACCCACAATCCACGCTGGTGTGCCCAGCGCGCGACCGCCCGATTGAGGAACGCTTTGCCGGCATAGGTGATGCCGGCTTCTGCTGGATAGTAGGTGCGCAAAGCAGCGGCGTAACTCTGCGCTGCGGCGTCCAAGGTTGCAGCGTCAAAAACATACAGTGGCGTGCCGTAACGCTCGGCAATGTCCACCAAGTCGCAGCCGCCAATCGCTAACTCGGAATGATGGCCCTCGCCCACGATCTTGGTCGTATCTGGAAACAGGACCAACCGCTGCTGCAGGGAAGGGTTCATCGCGTTCCGCCGCTAGAAATTAATCGGGGCTAATATGCCTACCAGCATGCTCAATACCATGCTAATGACGATCAGCAGGCTAATCACGTAAAAGATCTTTTCGTTGGTTGATAGTTTCCGTCTGCTCATGGCCATGACCCTACACAAAACGCCCGACAGGGGCGACGAATGATGCAGCATTATAGCACAGGCACCGCTAAGGCAATGAAGGAAGCACAGGTCGTCGAGATAATTTGGCTGCAGTGACCTGCGGAGCGTACACTCAACTCTATGCTGCGCAAGCCCCTAACCTTTGTTATTCTCATCTGTGTGCTGGCCGGTGCCGTCGGATTGGGCTATGTCGTGCTGGCAGTGCCCCCGTACGAACCCGGCGGTGATTTGAGCATTGTGGCGCTGCTGCTGTTCTTTGCGTCTCTGTTCCTGTTAGCGGCGGGCTTGGGATCGCTGGCCGCATTGGCCATGCATCAGCGCTGGCCGGCACTCGCCGGCCGCCGCCAGCGCCTGCGCCCAAACTCTCCGCCGGCCGTCGAATCCGCATTGCGCCAAGGGATATTGTTTGGTCTTGTCGTGGCGACGCTTGTGGCGCTGTCTATTGTGCGCGTGTTGGATATAACCTTTTTGCTCGTTACAATCTTGCTGGCGGGCCTGATCGAAGGTTTCGCCCAGACGCGACTATAGGTCTTGTGGGCAGCAGTTTGTTGTCATTGGCTTAGAAAGAGGCTGTATGCATAAGATCACCATCGTTGGGTTAGGTCCCGGCGATCTCGACGACCTGACCATCGGGGCGCTGCGGGCGCTGCAATCCACCGACCACGTCCTTTTGCGCACCAGCCGCCATCCCTGTGTCGCAGCATTGCTGCCTTTGCTGGATGCCCAGTGCCGCGTGCAAAGCTTCGATGATCTCTACGAAGCGCATGCTGAGTTTGCGGCTGTGTACGCCGCCATCGTTGTGCGGGTGCTGGACGCCGCACGGCAAGGCGATGTGGTCTACGCCGTACCTGGACATCCGTGGGTGGGCGAAGCGACAACGCCCATGCTGCTGCAGGCGGCCGAGCAGCACGATGTGGCGGTCATAGTCGTCGGGGGGTCGAGCTTTGTAGAACCGGCCTTTGCCGCCATTGATGTCGATTTGATGAATGGCAGCCAAGTCTGCGACGCCATGTTGCTGGCGCGCCAGCATTATCCCCAGGTGGAAACATCGCTCCCGCTCCTAGTAGCACAGGTTTATGCACGCTGGCTGGCGTCGGACCTCAAGCTGACCCTCCTGACCGCCTACCCTTCCGATCACGAAGTTGTGCTGCTGCGCGGCACGGGCACAACAGGCCAGGTCACCACGCGCCTGCCCCTGGAGGAACTGGACCGCAGCGACACGTTCGACCACCTGACCAGCGTCTATGTGCCGCCGCTGGGGGCGTATGGCAGCTTCTCGGCCTTGCTGGAGCTGGTGGCCCATCTGCGTGCGCCCGAGGGCTGCCCATGGGACCGGGAGCAGACACTCGAATCGCTGCGCCAGGACCTACTCGACGAGGCATCCGAGGTGCTCGAAGCGATCGACATGGAAGCAAACGGCAGCGACAACAGCCGCCACATCGCCGAAGAGTTGGGCGACCTTTACCTTGTCGCCACCATGCTGACGCAGATTGCCACGGAGGAGGGGCGTTTCCAAGTCGCGGACGTCATGCGCGGCGTGGTCACAAAGCTGATCCGGCGCCATCCCCACGTCTTTAGCGACGTCGAGGTCTCAGGCGTGGACAACGTGCTGCGCAACTGGGATGCCATCAAGGCACAGGAGAGAGCCGAGCAAGGCATTACGCCGCACCCGCTGGACGGCATCCCGGCGGCGCTGCCAGCGCTGGAAAAGGCGCGCAAGGTGCAATCCAAGGCGTCCAAGCTTGGTTGGCTGGACCGCAGCGCGATTGCCCAAGCCGAGCCGCAACTTGCCGCTCTGCTCGGCCCCACACTGGACGAGTTGCAGCTCGGCGCCACACTCTGGCAGCTAGTCGCCATAGCGCACCAACATGATTTGAATGCCGAGAACGCACTGCGCTCCTACATCGTGCAGTTTCGCCAGTCGGCAGGTGAATCTCATGCGGATGAGCAGCCACCGTCGCCCCGGTGAACTTGACAGTCAAAGGTAACAACCTTATGCTTCCTGTGTTTGCGCCTGTAGCTCAGCGGAACAGAGC
>CAWIVN010000014.1:0-354191 GCA_963839515.1 uncultured Chloroflexia bacterium | reverse complement strand
CGCCGGACCTTGTGCCCCTACGGTGTTGCGCGGCACCGGTGCTGGGTGGGCGCTAGGCCTTCAGGACCTTTTCGAGTTCGGCCTGGCAGGCGGATTGGGCTTCGGCCAGGACGTCGGCGACGGGGGCTTCCTTGCTCAGGATGCGTTCGGCGGCGCGCAGGATCTGGTCGTTGGCGTAGTCCTGGATGGGCGAGTTCCACATGGGGGCGGCGATGTCAAGCTGCTTGCGGAAGAAGGCGGTGGTGGCGTCGGCAAATTCTTGGCCGCGGCGCTCAACCAGGCTGGTCGGGGCCGGGATCGAGGCGACGGCGCCGGAGGCGGGCAGGTCGGGCGTGACGGCATACCAGGTGAGGACGCCCTCGCCGGAGATGTAGTCGAAGTACTTAAACATGTCGGCGGGGTGCTGTGTGCCCTTGGGGATGACCAGCCAGTTGGGCCAGTAACCGGACACTTCCTTGCTGCCGCTGGGCCCGACGGGCACGCCAGCCACCTGCCAGTTGTCGAAGGTGGCGTCGTTGGTGTAGAAGTCGCCAGCATACCAGAAGCCGTCCATCACAGCCGCGGTCTTGCCGGCCGGGAACATGGCCGGGCGGCCCTGGGCGTCGACAGAGGCACCCCAGTTGGCGGCGGACTGCACGGCCACCCAGTCACCGCGGTACTGCTCGTCGAGCCAGTCGACCAAAAACTGGTACATCTCGGCGTTCTGCTCTGAGTCGATGGTGTATTTCTGGTTGGCAGCGTCATAGATCTGCGTACCGTTGGCGGCGGACCAGATGGTAGTATGGACGGCATCGGTCCAGGGCATAAAGCCGACCTGTTCGAGAGTGTCGCCGTTCCATACCACGAATTCGGCCGCCAGGCGGCGCAGCTCGTCCCAAGTCTTGGGGAAGTCCTCAGGCTTTGAGGAGATGCCCTTGGACTCGAGCAGGTTGGGGTTGTAGAAGATACCGTAGGTGCTGGCGGTGACGGGCAGGCCGTAGGTCTTGCCGTCGAGCTGGCAGCTGGCGAGCACGCCGGGGGCCCAGTCGGAGAGCTTGGCGTACTGGGAGGAAGCCATCAAGTCGTCGAGCGGTTCGAGCACGTTGCGCACGGCAAAGGCAGCGGGGGAGGTCCAGAGAACGGTGGCGTCGGGCGGTGTGCCGCCGGCGATGGCGGAGAGCAGGACCTCGTTGTAGGAGTCCTGGCCGGCATAGCATTGGGCTTCCTCGATGGTGATGCCGGGGTTGGCCTGCATAAAGTCGGCGGCCATGGTGTTGAAGCCCTGGCAGAACGGCTCGGAGCCGCCAGGGGTCCAGAAGCTCATCGTGATCGGTTCGCCGGAGCTGGCGGCCTCCCCGGCGCTGGGCGCGGCCCCCGTGCCGGGTGCAGCGCCGGGTGCAGCACAGGCGGTCAAGAACAGGAGGCCGCTGCCGGCGCCGGCGTAGCGCAGAAAGGAGCGGCGGGTGAGCATGGATTGGCTTGGGTTGTGACGGCTGGACATGTTTCCTCCTAAGATGGGCTAGAGAATGAAGCTTGCTGGACGGCAGCCAGGGCGGCACCGATCAGGCCGGCGTCGGGACCCAGGGCGGCGGGCACGATGGGTACATCACGGCTGGCTTCGGACCAGATGTGGGCGCGGGCAGAAGTGACGAGCTCCTCCCAGTAGGGGCCGGGCGCAGAGCCGAGACCGCCGCCAATCACGATAGCGGCGGGGTCGAGCACGTTGACGAGCCAGCCGATGCTGACGCCGAGGGCGCCGGCGGCAGTGCGGATGGCGGCCAACGCGGCCTGGTCGCCGGCGGCAGCGGCCAGCACGACATCTTCGGCGCGCGTCGCGGGCGGGGGCACGAGGTCCGGCGAAGCAGCGATCGGCGCGACAACCGGCAACATTCCGCCTGACCTCATGCCCCTACGATTTGCCTGCGCCTGGTTGTAGAGAGAGACCAGGCCGGGGCCCGAGGCGAGTTCCTCCAGCACGGGACGAAGGGTGGCGCCGCATTCGGTGCAGGTGGTGGTATAGGGGCTGCTGGCCAGGACGAGGGCGTTGCCGTGGGTGCCGGCGAAGGGGACGCCGTGCTGGACGAGGCAGCTGCTGATGCCGGTGCCGACGGTGACAAAGACAAAACTGGCGCAGTCGCGGCCGGCGCCGAGGTGGGCTTAGGCCAGGGCGTGGGCGCGCACGTCGGCTTCGACCACGGCAGGAGCCAACTGGGCGAACGCCTCACGCACGGGCAGGCCGGCCCAGGCCACCGTGTGGCTGCTGGTGACGCCGCCGCTGGGGTCCACCAGCTCGCAGACGTCGACGCCGATGCCCCTTATGGCCAGACCCTGGGCGGCGGCCTCGGCATGGAGGAACGTGGCGGCGTCGAGGGCGTCAGCCAGGACGGCGTAGCCGCCGCGTTGGGCTTGGGTGGGCAGGGTGCGCCGGGAGAGGATCGTCCCCTGGGGGAACTGGACGAGGCCGGCGGCGATCTTGGTGCCGCCGACGTCGACGCCGATGGCGCAGGCCGATGGCACGGCTTGGGCCTGCAGGGGGGATGCAGGCGAGGACGCCTGCGCTCCAAGGACGGGCGGAGGAGGCTGGGGGGTGGCGGTGGGCGTCATTGCGGTGCACCTTCTGTGTAGCGGGGGGCGACGCCGAAAAGGAACTTGGTGGGGGCGCCGCGCATGTTGTAGTACTGGTGGGGGGTGCCCTCGGGGAGATAAAAGCCGTCGCCAGGGTGGAGCTCGTACCAGCGCTGACCGTCGTGGTCGGGGGTGCGGACGTTGAGGATACCGTCGAGCACATAGATGCTTTCGGCGCCGCCGTGGCGCTCGACGTCGCTGTGCTGGCCGGGCCAGAGCTCGATCTGGCCGACGGTGAGGTGCTCGGTCGAGGCCCAGAGGCCCACCAGCGTGTAGTTGGCGCTGCCTTCCAGGCGCCAGAGCAGGTCGGCCTGGCGCAAGTGCTGGATGGTAGCGTGCTCCCGGCGCGCAGCGGCAGCCATGGGCCAGTGGGCCAGGTACTCATCCTGCCCGTAGCGCGGCGTGGCGATGTAGGGGCGGGTGCGGGCGTAGGCGCCCGAGGTGCCCTTGGAGGGCGGCGGCGAAAAGAGCTCGAGCACGCGCAGCGGCTCGGCGCTGTGGTTGTAGGCATGGTGCCAGGTGTCGCGGCGGAAAAAGGCGGCCTCGCCCGGGAGCACACGCAGCACCTCGCCGGTCTCGGGATTGGCGATCGTCATGGCGCCGCTGAGCACATAGAGAACCTCGTCGGCGGCAAAGACCGTGCGATACTCGGGCGAATGGCGAAACCAGCCGCCGGGCGGGAGGCCAAAGACGAGCTGGTGAATCTTGTCGCTCGACACATAGATCCAATCGTCCACCTCGCCCGACTCGGGGTCGCCCCAGAGATGGCGGGTGACGGCGGCATAGGGAATATGGGTGGGACCTTCGAAGGACGGGCGCGGCGAGGCTGTATATCCCATGATTGATCCTGACTAGGTGGGGTCGTGGATAAGGTGCGCGGCAACCGATTCGCCGGGCCGGTCGTAGTGCGGCGGCGTGAAGGTGCTTTGCAAGGTGATGGCCTGGCCGCTGCGCGCCGACTCAAGCGCCTTGATCATAATCTCGAGCACGTGGTAGCCGTGCTCGGGCGTGACCAGCGGACGCGTGCCGTTGTGGATGCACTCGACGGCGTGGCGCAGGCCATCGAACCAGGGCCAGTTGGGGTCGGTCTCGCCGTAGATCTGCCAGGCGCCGACATCGTTCTGCCACAGCTCGTAGCCGTTGGGGTCCCAGTCGTCGCCCATCATCTGGATGGTGCCCTTGCCGCCGTTAGAGCTCGATGGCGGGGGTGCGGTAGGCCTGCATGGTAAAGCCGGTGGTGACCACGCCAAAGGTCGCGGCGCCAAAGTCGAGCAGGATCTGCATGTTGTCCTCGGTCTCGACCTTGATCAGCTCGTCGTCCACCACGCGTTCAGGGATGGCGGTGCCGGCCATGCAGGTCACGCGCTCAGCGGGGCCAAGCAGGGCGGTGAGGCTGGTGATGTTATAGACGCCGAGGTCAAAGAGGGGGCCGCCGCCGGTGCGGTAGAACCATTGGCCCCACCAGGGGCCGGCCCAGCCGTAGACGGCGCGGGCAGGTGCACCTTGCCGATGTCGCCGTTATGGACGCGGCGCCAGATGGCCTGGAAGGTGGGGCTGAGCACGACATGGGGGGCAGGGATGAGAAAGCCCCGGCTGGTCTTGGCGATCTCCACCAGCTCGGCTGCGGCATCGAGCGTGACGGTCATAGGCTTTTCGACCAGCACGTGTTTGCCGGCCTCCAGGGCGGCCTTGGCGAGGGGGCCGTGCTCGGGCATGGAGGTGAGCACGAGGACCAGGTCGACGTCGTCGCGCCGGAGGACGTCCTCGTAGTTGGTCGTGAAGCGTTCGACGCCATATTCGCCGGCCATGTAGGCGCGGCGGTCGGGGTTGACGTCACAGCCGATGACGACCTCCGCCTGGCCCTTGAGTTTCAGCTCGCCGGCGAGGCGCAAGTACTTGCTCGACACACTGCCACATCCGATGACGCCGATGCGTACGGGCTTGCTCATAGCAGGTTCCTTTCGTGAACATGATTAACGAAGAATGACGCTCATACGGGGGGAGCCAAGCGTTTCCACAGACGAATCCACGGCCCACGAGCTGCGTTGGCCTTCAAACTCGAACTTGAAACGGTCGCCACGGTAGATGGCCTGAAAGTGCTCGGCGGGGCGGCCGCCGGCCAGGTAGGTGATGCCCCTGAGCAGGATCATGGGCGTGCCGGCGGCGATGCCAAAGAGATCGGCTTCGGACTCATTGGCGGGAACCGCCTCGAGCGCCTGTCGGGTGCGGTCGAGCTTGAGGCCGTAGGTGTGTTCGAACAGGGCATAGAGCGACTCGGTGGCGAGATCGGCGTGTTCAAGGCCGGGGCAGAGCCCTGCCGGGACGTGGACCGTCTCGAGGAGCAGGGGCAGGTCCTGGCTGCCGCGCAGGCGGACGATCTTGACGGCTTGGGCCCTGGCGGGCAGTTCCAGCCCGGCGGCCACCGGTTGGGGTGGGACGACCAGGCGTTGTTCGAGCACGCGGGAGGAGGGGGCGGCGCCCTTGGCGATCATCTCCTCGGTAAAGCTGAGCAGGTGGACGGGATTGGCGGTCAGCTTGGGTTCGGCGACAAAGGTGCCAAGTCCTTGGCGGGCGGTGAGGATGCCTTCGGCGACGAGGCAGCCAAGCGCCTGGCGCACGGTCATGCGGCTGATGGCGTACTGCTCGCTGAGGTCGCGTTCGGCGGGCAGCTGCTGGCCGGGCGCGAGCTCGCCGTGACGGATCTTGGCCGCGAGCAGTTCGGCGAGTTGGTAGTAGAGCGGCACGGGGAGCGTGCGGTTCAGGGCCATGATACCCCTAGGCTAACGCATTGCAGGTCTAGACCACTGGACCAGAGTGTATCAGTTGGGGAGGAGGGCTGTCAAGAGGAGAAATTCGGGGCTTCCTGAAAGGCAAACCTTACAATTTCGGAAAGCCAGGGAAGTCTATGTTATCATATCTGCACCGGGAATTGGGAAAGGGCCCGGTCGTAGTTAAGTCATTCTTCAGGGTTGCCGACCTCGTCACCGAGGGGCTAGAGCTTAAAGGCAGGGGCATGATGGCAGAAAAATCGGTGTATCGGATGAGCGAAGTTCTGGCTAGTGGTCGCAAAGGAGGCCCCTTTCGGCTGGCTCTCATCCACTTCACGGAAATGACGGACGCAGAGCGACGAAGTGAGCTAGAGGCTATTCGGTCATTAACGGCGATCAACGCCGGCGAGAAGCAAAAGGTCTTGACGCTGCTGGGAAAGTTTAGCGCGCTCAACGGCGAGAATCGCCGAGGTTTGGCTGCTCAGCTGCGCGAAGACTATCGGCAAGATCTGCTTGCGGAGCAGCGTAACGGGGCGGACCTGATGTGAGCATTTCCCACGTCGGCGACAGCGACGTCCATGAGGCAGCCCAAGCGGCGCCAACGGCGTCGAGCGCGCGCACATATCTCAGGGTACCGTCATTGATGTAGCTAAAGGCAGGGTTGCCGTTGACCACCGACAGACTCTCATAGGCACAGATGTTGGCCGTGATGATCCCCGTGGCATTTATGGCGGCAGGAAAGCCCCACTGCGTGCCCTCGGCATTGGTTGCCCGCACGTACCTGCAGGTGAGCAGCGTTTCGTCGAAATAGGTAATGACCGGGTAGCCATCGACGATGGCCGTCGCGGCGTAGCCGCCGACTGCGGCAATGCCGAGATCCACGACCACCGGCGGCGTCCATGACCCCGGCGCAGGGGCAGCGCCTGCCGCATACGGCTGTAAACAGGGAGACAAAATCACCAACACCAGCAACAACGCACAAAAGCGGCGGCGTAAGGGCAACACGTGTACAGGGCGAGCGCACATGGGACCTCCTCCTGGCCAACACAATGCCCCCAGCGCGGTGCTGAAGGCATTCTTGCTTGCCGATCGGCTCGGGCCGGAGTGGATCAACGTGGCAGCATGGCGACCTGGTTCGATGCCCCAGCAGGCGTGCCGGTGACATGGGACACAGACAGCAGCGAACGACTGCAGCTTTATTGTCGCGCAAAACAGGCGGCTGGGATCCCCCTAAAAGTAGAGAGGGTGTGCGTCACGATTTTGATCCGGGGGTTACAGTATAAGAAATTGCGTACGAGGGGTAGTAGTGCAAAAGGGGTTGCAAGAAAGGACGGCATATTTGTGCCAAAGTGCTGTATGTCAGACCGATGGAGCAAAAAAAGTGGGTCCGAACCCTCTATGCACACTCTGAAACAGCGAACCATGTTGACACAATTGGTTGAAGCAGCGTCTTATGGCTATTGCTGGGCCGGTTTTCGCCTGCCAGTGCAGCTGCCTGACCCAATTGTGGCATGTGAGTGGCCCGATCGGGTTGGATGGCACTCCAAAACCAACGCACATTTTCTTCAATCAGTACTGATGACTTGCTAGCAGAAGGGCAGAATTGACTCCTGCATCCTTGTTTTCGGCCAAAACATGCCATCTGACCTGTTCGCAAAAATTTCTGTATTCATCAGCAGAATCGCAGTTCCTTATACCGTAACCCCGGGGATCAAAATCGTGACACGCACCCCTTGACCACTGCCCCGATGGCCAGCGTGCGCACCTCGCCCCACTCACCGTGCACCAACGGCACCGTGGCACTGTCGGCGCTCACCACCATCCGGGCGGCACCTGCCGGCGGCGCACACCGCTCCAACTCGGCAGTTTGCTCGCTTTGCAACGCAACATACGCCGCACCTACCGCCTGGCCCACCCGGCGCACCGTTGCTGCACTCACCGCCACCCCTATTTGCGCACCCGCCAGCTTGGCCGCCGCTGCAAACGGCATCCACCCGCTCAAGCGCGCAATCGCCCATACACCTGCGGCGTGTACTCCCCTGGCACCAGTTCAAGTTCCTGGTCCAGAGGGGAAAAAACCCTGCCCACAGCGTGGACAGCACAGATACTCCCGCTCTAGCTCCAGTGCTTGCCCCCCGTACGTCTTCAACTTCCGCTTGTGCTGCCCCTCCCGCGCCATCTTCGTCCCACACACCGGGCAGGCCATTTCCTCTTCCGCCTTCACCGCCTTGCTCGTCGCTACCGTCTCCGCCAGCACCGCCACCCGCAGCGCCGCCACCTGCCGGTTTAGTTCTGTCTCGATCTCATCCAATGTCGCCTTCGGGTGCAGCTTCCGCCACGCTTGCATCCCTTCTCGCAGCTCAGCTTCCATCTTCCCCTTCGCTTCCTGCCCGATCCTTTTTTCTTCCCTCCTTCCATTTTACTCCTCTTCCAAAATCCTCACGCACACCCTTGGAGAGCCGGGCATTTCCTGGAGGTGGGGGCACGGGGCCCGGGCAGCAAACCAAAATTGCCGGAAAATCGGTGATCTTACGGGTGAAACTTGTGCTACAATTCACAAGTGAACTCTCCTGCACGCCTCCCGGCGTGTCCGTCCTTCGATCGCAGTCGGCCGGTTCTGTTTTCCCTACAATCCATCCGTTTCAGCGCACAAGGAGATTTCTATGTCCCCAAAGTACACGGCAATCCTCATCCTTGGCCTGGCGCTCCTCTTGCTCGTCGCAGGGGGCACGGCCCAGGCGCAAGCTCCCACCCAACCTCCTCCGCTCACGCCGCAGGAGCAGCTGGGCAAGGCCCTGTTCTTTGACGCCAACCTCTCCGAGCCGCGGGGCCAGGCCTGCGCCGTCTGCCACGGGCCGGCCGTCGGCTATACGGGACCCGACCAGGCGATCAACGCCGGCGGCGCGGTCTACGAGGGCGCGGTCGCCGGTCGCTTCGGCAACCGCAAGCCGCCGGCTGCCGCGTATGCGGGCAACAGCCCGATCCTCTATTTTGACGGCACAAAGTGGGTGGGCGGTATGTTCTGGGACGGCCGCGCCACCGGCGCCCACTTGGGCGATCCACTGGCCGAACAAGCGCAGGGGCCGTTCCTCAATCCCCTGGAGCAAAACTTGCCGAACGCGGCCGAGGTGATCGCCCGCGCAGAGGCATCGAGCTACGCGGACCTCTTTGGGGCGGTCTGCCCCGGGTCGGACACCCTCGAACAGTACGACTGCGTCGGCCGCGCCATCGCCGCCTACGAGCGCTCCGCCGAGGTCAATCCCTACACCTCCAAATACGACTACTTCCTCAAGGGCCAGGCGAAGCTGACCGGGCAGGAGCAGCGGGGGATGGAGTTGTTCTTCAGCAAGGCGAAGTGCGGCAACTGCCACAACGGGCCGGACTTCACCGACTTCACCTACGACAATCTGGGCATCCCGCGCAACCCCGCCAACCCGTTCTACAACGAGCCGGAGTGGAACCCCGAAGGCGCGGCCTGGGTGGACACGGGCCTGGGCGGCTATCTCAAGGCCGCGGAGTACCCCGAGGCGGTGTACATGGCGGAGTGGGGCAAGCAGAAGGTGCCCACGCTGCGCAACGTGGCGCTGGCCCCCGATAAGCGGTTTGTCAAGGCGTTCGGGCACAACGGCTACTTCAAATCACTCCAAGAGATCGTCCGCTTCTACAACACGCGTGACGTGGCAGGGGCTGGCTGGCCGCCGCCGGAAGTTTCCGCCAACGTCAACACGGCGGAGATGGGCAACCTGGGCCTCAACCGCGGCGAGGAGCTGGCGATCGTCGCGTTCCTGGAGACCCTGTCGGACGGGTACACGCCCAAGTAGGATCACGCGGTCCGGCGGCAACAGATATCGCCGTATCGGCGGTTTTCCACCCCGCCGGACCTCATGCTCCTATTTCCTCACGTGCCTATCGGCCATCCGTCGGGTTCTTCCTGGAAGCTACCACCTCCCCCCACCCCAAACGGCGCGATAATAGAGGGAGAACGACAAGGAGGTCGCCATGAAACATCGCATGCTCGAGGTGCGCGACCTGATGACCCGTGACCCCATCGTGGTCGCGCCCGATCTGCCGCTCTACGAAGCCTATGCCTTGATGTATGAGAACGAGATCCGCCGCCTGCCCGTGGTGAGCAGCGAGGGGTTGGTGGGTATCGTCACGCTCAGCGATATCCGGCGCGCCCTGCCCAGCGCCTTCGACGCCTACGATATGGACACGCGCCTCAAGATCTCGCTGCTCAGCGCCGGCGATATCATGTCGCCCGACCCCTTCACCGTCGCCCCCGACGATACGATCCAGTGGGCGGCCGAGCTGATGCTCGAAAACCAGGTGAGCGGCCTGCCCGTGGTGGAGGACGACCGCGTGGTGGGCATCGTGACGGAGTCCGATATCTTCCGCCTGATCGTCACGGCTTGGGCGGAGGAACGCACGCCGGCCGCCTGAGCTGCCCCCCAGCCAAGGAGCGCAGCCGATGAACACAACGCCCCCCAATGCGGCCATCGCCGCCGGATTCTGCGCCGGCAACGCCGCCTTTGACCACACCGTCGCCTGGGACCTGTGGGACAACATCGCGCTCTACCTGCCGCTGATCGACCAGGAAGGTGGATCATGACAACACGCGAAAAGATCGCAACCGACTCGAAGTTTCTCGACATGCAGGCTGCCGTGGGCGTCACCAAGCACATCGGCGGCCTGGCAGCGACGAACAGGCTGCTGTCGCTCTGCCACATCGCCGAGGGCCAGGAGGTGCTCACCGTCGGCTGCGGGATCGGCGTCGAGCCGGCCTACATCGCCCGGCAGTACAAGTGCCATGTTGTGGGCGTCGATATCTCCGCGCAGATGATCGCCTGGGCGCGGCAGCGGGTGCGCGAGGAAGGGGTCGCCGCGAAGGTCGAGCTGCAGGCGGCCGACGTTCTCGATCTGCCCTTCGCGGCGGACAGCTTTGACGCCGTCGTCTGCCAGTCGGTGCTCATCTTTGTCGCCGACAAGCTGAGGGCCATCCGGGAGTGCGTGCGCGTGACCAGGCCCGGCGGCTGCGTGGGTCTCAACGAGGGCTTCTGGTATGCGCGGCCCGCAGCCGAGTTTGCGGTGCAGGTCAGGGCTGCCATCGGGCCGGAGGTGCCAATGCTGGACGAGTGGGAGGCGCTGTGGGCGGCCAGCGGCCTGCACGACCGCTGTGTGCAGCCCAACCGCTGCGACGCGCGTGAGGAAATCAAGAGCCGGATCAAGTGGATCGGCTGGCCCTGGCTGCTGCGAGCCTGGGGCCGGGGGCTGCGTCTCTACCTGTCCAACCCGGCGACCAGGGCGGCCATCAAGAGCCAATTCGGCGTTTCCACGGAACTCATGAACGAGTTGGGCTACGTACTGCTGGCCGGCCGCAAGTAGGGCGCACCTCCAGGAAGTATCATCGTCGACCTGGGCGCCCCTGCGGCCTCATCCACGCCGTGCTTTGGGACTTGTGGGACAACACCGCGTTCTACCTGCCGGCGATCGGGCGCCAGCGGGACGGCGGTGTTGAGGCGGGCCGCAGGCATGAACGTTTTGCGCACATGGCATGCTCCCTTGTTGGTCAGGTCCCGTGCATTTGGCCGTGCGTGGGATGCGAGTGGATGAAGCGGGCCAGCACGGCCAGGCCACCGGCGGTGACGACGACGCCCATCAACAGGTTGAGGGCGTAGGATGGCAGCTCGACCAGGTAGCCGGCCAGAAGGATGGCGGCGAGGGAGGCGGCGTAGGCGATGAGGCGGTACATGCCACTGCGATAGCCCCAGGCGGCCAGCAGGGCGACCAGGAGCAGTTGGAGGACCGCCGGTAGATACGTGTCCATGGCCTGGCTGAGCCAAAAACCCAGGCTGGCAACGGTGCGAACGACGAGCAGCAACACAAGTGGCACGGTGAGGGCTAGCACAAGAAAAAGTAGCGTGCGGCGCTCACCGGCGCGCAGCCCCCCACTGCGCAGCTGTTCAGCGGCATTAAGCCTGGGGGCGGTGATGGCTTGCTTTGCAGCGAGGAGGACGGGGTAGAGCAAGATGGGTACGAAGGCAATGGCTGAGAGCTCGAAGCGCTCGGCGACGGCCAGGATAAGCAAGATGGCCCCCACATAGAGGTCCCAGAGGCCATCTTCCCCGTAGACCAGGTAGGGTTTCCCGCCAAAAGCAGTGCCGGACGTACGGTCGCGTGAGAAGAGGGCGAGCGCGAGCAGAACGAGCAGAGCAATGGCAATCATGACGGAGATGGACGTCCACATATACGCCTCCCTAGATATTTATCCGCACACCTGCAGCTTGCGACGCTGCACATTGTGGCATCCTTCACGGCATTACGGTATGCGTCGGCGCAACCGTGACACGCACCCTCACCAACGTTATGTCATGCTATACAGGATGACGCTATAGATCGAGTAGATCTCGACAGTCCACGTACCGCCGAGCGGCGTCGGCGGATTCGAGAGTTTCTGGCCGCGGAAGGCGACGAGATTGCCGGTCGCCAGTGCTGTCTCCAGCAGGCTTTGCAGGTGGGCAGCGGTCGTCAAGACGGCGACCGTGGTTCCCGGCGTATCACGCAGCGCGACCAAAGCATGACAGCCAACATACCCAGGCACGGCGTAGCCCTCGACCAGCGTCACGTGTCCAAACAACTCAACGTGCTGTTCGGCGGGCAGCATCACCTTTGAGATCCGGATGCCGGGATCGACAGATGCTACTAAGGTCGGTGGCATAGTTTTCACTCCTTGCGAACAATATGACCGACGCGTCGGTTACCCTTACTGCAATCATTCTCTAGGACGCAGAGGTGTGCGTGTCACGTACGGAGGAGCGGCAAAAGCCTGGCCCGACGCAGCAGGCCAGATTCAGTTCGTCCTCTTTGCCTGGCCTGCCATGTTCACGAGCGATACGGCTTACTGTCAAGTATCGCGCCATTTATCAAGAACGGAGCCCACGAAAACAGCGATGGGTGTGCGTCAGGAATTTGGACGCGCCGGAACAAAGCCCCGCGTTCAGTCCGCACGCCGCGTGCGGGCGATTTTGGCCTTGCCATCAGGCCGCCTGTGTGGGCGAGAACACGGGCATGTGGGCGAGGGGCGCCAGGGGCGCCAGGCGCACGAAGGCGTGCGCACTGGACGCGAGGGGACATCTTCCATCGTGACGAACACCCTTTCTCCAGGTTGCCCGGCTCCACTACTGAAAAATAGCGCGATAATAGTAGACGGACGGGGCACGTGTTGTGTCTCGTGATTGGAGGCTACCATGTTACGCAATCGTGTTAGGCCGCGCCATGGGCGGCGGCTTTGGCTGCTCATGGTGGTGGTTGTGGCGTTGATCGCAAGTGTGGCCGGTATTGCGCGGGCGGCCGAATTCGGTTCCGGCGACAGTTATGTCCTGCCCGCCGGCAGCACCGTCGAGGACGACCTCTATGTGAGCGCCGAGACTGTGACCATCGACGGCAAAGTGATCGGCGACCTGATCGCTTTTGGCGGCTTGATCGAAGTCAACGGCGAAGTCACCGGCGACGTGATTGCGGCCGGTGGCGGTGTGAGCATTAACGGCAAGGTGGGCGACGATGTGCGCGCGGCCGGTAGCGGTGTTGCGCTCAATGGCAGCGTCGGCGACGACCTGATGGCAGCCGGTGGCGGTGCTGCTCCCGGTGGATTTGTCTATCCCACCATAATTAACGGTCGCAACGTACAGTCCGGCGTCTATCTTGCCAAAGATGCCAACGTGGCTGGCGATGCCTATCTCGTCGGCGGCACGGGCAACGTCGCCGGCACGGTCGACGGCGACCTCTTCACCGGCATGAACGAGCTCAGCCTGACCGGCGCCGTGGGTGGCAACGCCACGTTGTATGGCAATACAATCGACGTTGCCGACAACGCCAGCGTGGGCGGCACGCTGACTTATGAGACCGCGCCTGAAAGCGCCGGCGCCAACATCGTGCCCGCCGGCGTCGCCCCGCAGATCATCCCCATCGTGCGCACGCCGCCCCCGCCGCAGGAAGAGCCGTTGGTCACCCGCATAATCTGGTGGACGATCAATCTGGCGCGTGTGCTGATCGGCCTGCTGGCGTTGGGCGCCGTCCTGCTCGCTCTGTTCCCCGGCTTCACCAGCGGGGTGGCGGGCGAGCTGCAGCGTGAGCCGTGGAATGCGCTGGGCTACGGTTTTCTCGTTCTTCTGCTCTTCGTCCCGCTGACCATGATCCTGGTGCTGCTGGCCTGGCTGTTCTGGGGTGTGTTCCCGGGCGCCATGGCCGTGGCCTTCTTCCTGTTGGGTTTGGGGGGCCTCGTGTGGATGTTCAGCCCTGCGATTGCCGGCTTCTGGCTGGGACAGATGCTGCTGCGTGAGAACAGCAGCAAGCTGCTGCAGCTATTCGTCGGCGGCGCCATCATCCTGCTCGTGGCGCGGGCAGCCGGGTGGATCCCGATCGTGGGCGGCTGGCTCGGTTGGCTGGTGCTGCTGTGCAGTTGGGTGCTGGCAGTAGGCGCCATCATTACGTTCTATCGCCAGCACCGCGTGGGTGACATCTCCGAGCACTTGCCATCACCGCCGGCAATCGGCATGCATCCTGCGGCCACCTAGACGCAAGCGTTGACTGCGGCATACATCTCCTCGGCCCAATGTGCAGGCCGGCCACGTCCCCAGCGTGTGACGCTCTCGCGAAAGGTGAGCGCGCAAATTCGGGCTTTCTGGAGGTGGCGGAATGGGGAGATAGGTTCAGATATCTCACGGGGCCCGTCGGGTCGAGCGGACAAGCAAGGGACGGCGGTAAGCTGGATTGTCACGGCGAGTGGTGCGCAATATGGCGGCGGTGGCAGGCAGCGACGATTGCCTGGCCCTAACCCTGGCTGGGGGCTGACGGGCCAAGCAATCTTCTGCCGCACACCCAAGATTTATTGAGGAGAAGTCTCCTCACGGTACATCTTCTCCTGGATGTAGTAGCCCTCCGGGACCTTGAAACCAGGGGCTACTTCGACAAAGGCAGGCTCACGGTACATCTTCTCCTGGATGTAGTAACCCTGCGGGACCTTGAAGCCAGGCGCCACTTCGACAAACGCAGGCTCACGGTACGTCTTCTCCTGGATATAGTAGCCCTGCGGGACGACGAAGCCGGACGACAATGTCACGATCGCAGGCTCACGGTACAGCTTCTCTTGCATGTAGTAGTCGCGAGGGACATTGAAGCCAGGGGCAACCTCGATCATGGTCACGGCTGCGGCCCGCTCGGCCTGGGGAGCTTGCTGCCAGAGGTCGCTGAGGCGGAAGCCCGGCGTGGTGGTCAGGGTGTATGTGACCAGCCAGGCCACAAGCAGGATCCCCAGAATCAGGATGAGAAGTGGGTGGTTAAGATGCCAACGATGGTACATAGGTACGCTCCCTTGGGAACGGGCGATCTCGGCCAACGGACAGATGGGCTGATAACTCTGCGTTAACGTAGCTTGGCCAGCGACCATTCCTGATTTCAGTATAGACGAGACACGTCCCCCGAGTGTCCCAATCTGCGTCCCCAACTCTGCATGCATGCTGGCGAGCAAGCGGCGCTCGCTATCGTCCAGTTGGCTGTAGAGATAGGTGCGAAGCATAGGGTTGGCGAAGCGATAGCGGGCGGGCGGGGAACCATCCCCGGTGGTAGCCTCAGTGGCAATTTCGGGGACAACCTCGGAGGCAGCCTGGGGGACAACCTCGGCGACCAGATGGTGGCGGTGGTGCAGTTCGGTCGCCAGGAGTTCTAGTGTGCGGCGTTCGCTCCACCCCTGGGCGGCGGTAAGGGCGGGCAATGTGAACGTTTCCCCCGCGACGCTGGCGACCAGCAGCAGGCGTAATGCGTCGTCGCTCAAGCGATCGAGGCGGCGCTGGATGGCGGCGGCGACCTTGGAGGGCACCATACACAGGTCAGGACTGTGCTGTTCGATCCAGATGCCGTCCGCGCGGCGGCAGAGCCAGCCTTGGGCGCGCCACAAGTCCAGCAGTTCCGTAGTGTAGAGCGGGTGGCCATGGGTTTGGGCAAAGAGAGTGGCGCGCAGGGCCGGCGACAACTGGCAGGACTCGGCAGCGAGCAGGGCATCAAGCCAGGCCAGGTCCTCGTCCGGCACTTCGGCATCGAGATCCACCTGCACGGCGCCGAAATCGCGCATGAACTCATGGGTCAGCGCCAGCAGTGGATGATGGTGGAGCAGCCCATCGGCGTGCGGCGAGGCGCTATCGTCGACGGCGATTTCGTCAGGGCGGTAGGCGCCGACGATCAGGATGGGCTGGGTGCCCAAGCGCTTGCCAAGGTGAAAGAGCAGGTTGAGCGACAATGCGTCGGCCCAGTGGAGGTTGTCGAGCAGCAGCAGGAGAGGACATTGAGCGGCTAGCGCCTGGAGCAGGGCCGCAGCTTCGGCAAAGATGAGGTGGTGCGACTCCGGTTCGACAACACCAGCATGATGAGAAGTCACCAGGGCGCGCAGGCGTGTGTAGTCTTCTGTGGCGCCCAGATAAGTGTCAGCGGCGCGGGCCAGCAGCCTGTCGCCGGCGAGCAGGCTTTCAACCAGGTGCGGCCCGATCGTGACCAGTGCATGGAGTACGTGGGGAAAAAACGCACGCAGGCGCAGCACCTGTTCGTCTGAGGGTGTACTCTCCGCCAACCCGCCACCGAAATCGCCAGCCAGCATGGCGAGCAGGTCGCGAAAGGGAAGAAGGGGTGCATCGGCGCCATACGGCGCAGTGCCGCAGCCGCCGGCGACAATCAATTCAGTGTGGCTGGCCATAGCCTGGCGGGCAAAATGGTCGAGCAGGGCGGTCTTGCCGGCGCCGGCTTCGCCGGTGACGAACACCACGCGGCCGCGGCTGCGGCAGGCGGTGGCGAGGTGCGCGTGCAGCTGAGCCAGGCAGCGTTCCCGGCCGACAAAGCATGGTGGGGGTGACGCCTGGTACGACGGGCTGGGGCTCAGGCGCGGCTGCTCGCGATCACGTGCGGGTATGGGTGGCGCCGGGGCAGCGGCAAACGCGGCGATTTGTCGGTAGAGGGCGATCGTTTCAGGTGCGGGGTCAATGCCAAGATCGCGGGCGAGGGCCTCCTTGCATTCAGCGAACTGGCGCAGTGCGGCGGTGCGCTGGCCGGTATGGGTGTAGAGCCAGATCAGCTGGCGATGGCTTTCTTCGTGGAGGGGATCGATCGCCAGGCGCTGGCGCAAGGGAGGGATGGCCTGGGCGAGATTGGCTCCAGCCATTTCCAGCGCGGCCAGATTGCTCAAGACCTCGAGCAGTTGGCTACGCAAGGATTCCTGTTGGAAGAAATGCCATTCCTCGAAGGCAGGGCTAGCGGCAAGCGTGTAGCCGGCGAGCAGGTCGCCGGTATACAGGGCGCGGGCAGCGCGGAGATGTTCCAGGCAAGCAGCGCAGTAGATGCCGGACGGGTGATCGTGGGTCTGGACGGCGGCCAGGTGCTGCGCAAACGCCCACACGTCGACCCAGAGAGGAGGTTCGGTGCGCAGGGCAACCTCGGTGCAACGGCAGAGCAACAGATCGGGCAAGAGGCTGCGCAGCCGCGCCAGCTCGCGGCGCAAATCGGCACGGGCGTGGGCCTGGCTGCAGGTGGGCCAGAACAGGGCGGCCAGTGCGTCGCGCTCATGGGGTTGGCGGGTCAGGAGCAAATAGGTAAGAAGTCCCCACTGCTTGCGGCGCGCAATTGAGAGCGGCTGGTCGTTGCATATGAGGTGCGGCGGGCCCAGTAGGTAGAACTGGCACGCGTCCATGACACGCCTCCGGCTGGCGACCCGCCCAATGCCTCGGCGCACACGTTACTCGCCGCTGATGGCCGTAGGCCGGCGGCGGTCGCCCGTCGATCTCATTATAGACCTGCGCAGGGGGCAATTCAAGGGAGGGGCGGGGGCTGTAGCCCCTTTGTCGTGCGCCTTCCACGCGTATTCCACGCGCCTGAATTGTATTCTGCAAAGTATGAAGGAGATGAAGGGCGCGATAATTGAAGTAGCCCGATGTTGTATGCGCACCCTGTGGGGCAGGTAAGCAATTGATCCTAAACCTGACCCCACGCGCGTCGATGATCGTAGTGCGGTATACGTGGCACATCGAGGCGCCCCGCTATAAGGCGGTGTGCAAGCTGTTCACCAGCATTGAAAACCAATTATTTTCAGAGGCGAATGCCATGAACGGAAGACATCTTCTGACAACCCTGCTGTTAGCTGCTATGCTTCTGTATTGTCTTGCCGGTGCGAGCGTGCCGCATTCAGCGGCAGAGGCTGTTGGTCGAGAGCGCATGCCGCAGAGTATCACTTACCAACCCTCTCCGCAGCCGCGCGCTGCGGAGCAAGGTGGACACTGGTTAGATCTTTTTCACCTGCGTGGGATAGACGGGTTTGTCGCCGAGTTGGCAGCAGACAGCGCCGGCAACCTCTACGCCGCAGGCATGTTCACCAGTGCCGGCGGCACATTTGCGAACAATATCGCCAAGTGGGATGGCAGCGGTTGGTCTCCTCTTGCTAGCGGCGTGGAGGGGGGCTATCCATTTATTTCTGCGCTCGTAACAGACGGTGCCGGTAACCTCTATGCGGCCGGCGATTTTACAGGTGCCGGTGGCGTCACAGCCAACAACGTCGCCCAATGGGATGGCAACACCTGGTCCCCCCTCGGCAGCGGAACAGACGGTCCGGTAGCGGCGCTGGTGGTGGACAGTGCCGGCAATCTCTATGCATGTGGGACATTCACCACAGCCGGCGGCATGGCGGCAAATCATGTCGCCAAATGGGATGGCAGCACCTGGTCGGCGTTGGGCGCAGGCATAGGAGGAGAGTCTCCGTCTGTCAGGGCCCTCGCGCTGGACGGCACCGGCACTCTTTACGCGGGAGGTTCGTTCAGCACTGCCGGCGGCGTAGCGGTGAACAACATTGCCAGATGGGATGGCAGTGCGTGGTCAGCGCTTGGCAGCGGAATCGAGGGGAGCTACTTAACCGTCATGGCGCTAGCGGTTGATGGCGCCGGCAATCTCTACGCCGGCGGGGACTTCAATACGGCCGGCGGAATTCCGGCGAACAATGTTGCCAGGTGGGACGGGAACGTCTGGTCAGCACTCGGCAATGGGACAGACGGCAGGATCGCTGCACTTGCGTGGGACGGCGCCGGCAATCTCTACGCTGGAGGCTTGTGGACGCTTGCGCGGTGGGATGGCAGCACCTGGTCTGAGTTTGGTGGCATGGCGATTTGGGAGGTCTCTGCCCTGGCTGCGAGCCCCGGCAAGTTGTTCGTGGGCGGCAATTTCATTAGGATTAGCGGCGTAGCAGTAAACCATATCGCCATGTGGGAAGGCGGCGCCTGGTCGAGCCTTGGCGCCGGGCAGGGAATGAACAATGCGCCGACAAAGCCTCACAGCATACGTACCCTGGCGAGCGATGGTTATGGCAATCTCTACGCTGGCGGCGACTTTACCGTTGCCGGAGGTGTGGCGGCAAACTATGTCGCCAAGTGGGACGGCAATGCCTGGTCACCCTTGGGCAGCGGCACAGATGGACTCTATCCGGCTGCTGTTGCGCTAGCGGTGGATGGCGCCGGCAACCTCTATGCTGGGGGCACATTTGTCGAAGCCGGCGGCGAGCCGGTGCGCTACATCGCCAAGTGGGATGGCGGCGCCTGGTCTGCGCTGGGCAGCGGCACGAACGGCGAAGCCCTTGCCCTGGCGGCAGACAGCGCCGGCAACCTGTACACCGCAGGCTACTTCTCCAGCGCCGGCGGCGTGATGGTGAACAACGTCGCCAAGTGGAACGGTAGCGCCTGGTCCGCATTGGGCAGCGGTACGGACGGATCCTCTCCGGTGCCTGAATCGCTGGCGGTGGACAGCGCCGGCAACCTCTACGCCGGAGGCTGGTTCACGACAGCCGGCGGCGTAGCTGTGAACTATATCGCCAAGTGGGATGGCAGCGCCTGGTCCGCATTGGGCAGCGGGCTGGATGGCGGTGTCTATGCCCTGGCGGCAGACGGCGCCGGCAACCTCTACGCCGGAGGCTGGTTCCACAACGCCGGCGGCGTCCCCGCAAACCACATCGCCAAGTGGGACGGCAGCGCTTGGTCTGCGTTGGGTGAGGGGATGGGGGGTGAGAACCCGTACGTCTATGCCCTGGCAGTGGACGGCGCCGGCAACCTCTACGCGGGGGGCGAGTTTGCCACGGCCGGTGGCGTAGCAGCACAGAATATCGCCAAGTGGGATGGCAGCACCTGGTCGACTCTAGGGAGCGGTGCAAACAACAGCGTGCGTGCCTTGGCGGCAGACGCTGCGGGCAACCTCTTTGCGGGCGGTTACTTCACCGGCACAGGCGGTATACCCGCATCGTATATAGGCAGTTGGGAATATGGCAGCCGGTTTGTGCTGACGATTGCGAAGAACGGCAGCGGGCGGGTGACCAGCACGCCTGCCGGCATCAACTGCGGCGGCGTGTGCAATGCCTCCTTCATGCCGAGCACGGTCGTGACCCTGGCAGCCCAGGCCAACCCTGGCTTCATCTTCGCCGGCTGGAGCGGCGACTGCTCGGGCATGGGCCCATGCATTGTCACGATGGATGCGGCTAAAGCAGTGACTGCCACATTCACGCGGCAGACCTTCCCGCTCGCAGTAGCCAAGAACGGCGCCGGCACCGGCAGTGTCGCGAGCAGTCCGCCCGGCATCGACTGTGGCGCCGACTGCTTGGAGAATTATCCTGCCGGTACGGTGGTGACCCTGACGGCTGCGCCAGGCCAGTATTCAGTGTTTGATGGCTGGACGGGGCCGTGCAGCGGCTCCGGCGTCTGCCAGGTCACGGTGAATGCGGCCAAGATAGTGACTGCCACATTCACGCGACAGACCTTCCCGCTCGCAGTAGCCAAGAACGGCGCCGGCACCGGCACGATAACGAGCAGCCCCCAGGGTATTGACTGCGGAACGGTGTGCAGTGCGCCCTTCCCGGCCGACCAGCCGGTTTCCCTCGCTGCCACGGCGGACGCCGGAACGATCTTCGCCGGCTGGAGCGGGGCCTGCGGTGGCACGAGTACGTGTATCATCACCATGGACGGCGCCAAGACTGTGACTGCCACCTTTGGTATCGCAGGCGCCGTCACGCCCCAGGGCAGCATGATGTACTACGGCCTGCAGTTGCAGGTGAGGCAGGGCATCGCAGCATCGGCGGCGCCCACCGCAACGCAGCTGGCGATCTTCACCGGCGCGCCGCCACAAGGGATTTACCTGCTGGGTGTCGCAGGCACTGCACCCTATGCTAGTCAGCAGTCAGCCTTCCGGCTGGTCAATACTCTGCTGCTCAGCGGCTGCGCCGGCGGCCCCTGCACTGCCGTCAACTGCGCCTACTTCAGCCCGCTGGGCACACGCACCGACCTTGTGGTTACGGAGTTCATCATGACCGACCATGTCTATCTGCCAGCGGCCGCGCGTGAGCAGCGCGGACGTTGAAAGACTGCTGCATAGACCAAGCCGGCGGCGTGGGGGTACCACTTCCTGGAGGTACCCCCACTTCCTGGAGGTGTGCACCTCACTTGCCGCGCAGAGCCAAGGGCAGGTACAAGTTCCGCACCAGGCAGAACGAGAACTCGGAGGTGTTGCCTTCGGCATCGCTCGTGATGGCGGCGATGCCGGCGGTCGGTGCCAGGGTCTGCGTAAACGTCTGGGTAAACTCGACGCGGCCGGCGGCATTGGTGGTGACCAGCGCCGAGGCCAGCAGGGTCTGCCCTTCACCAAAGCCGTGGCTGCCACAGGGCGAATTGGCAAAGAACTGCACCTCGAACACGCTGAGGGGTGCGCTGTCGAGTACGCCCGTGACAGTCGTTTCACTGGTGCGCCGGATCGAGGTCAGCACGGGGTAGTTCAGCAGCCGATTGGGCCCGTCGTCGGCGTCGCCCGCGTCATTGGCGGTGATGCCGTCGCCGGGGCCGGGATAGGAAGCAGTGCTGAGATCGATGCCAAGCCCCTGGTTGCCGTAAATAAGGTTGCCGCGGATCTGGTTGCCGAAGGCAGCGGCTGTGGACGCCACGAGGACGCCGCTGCCCGTGTTGTGGGCAATGACATTGCCGGCACCCGCTTCCGGCCCGCCGATCGCGTTGCGGGCTGCGTTGATGATGACTATGGCGTCCCCGCCGTTGGGGAGCGGCGCCAGGCCGGTGACGGCGAGGCCGATGTAGTTGCCAAACACCCGGTTGAAGATGGCGTTGTCTCTGAGCACAACCCCATTGCGGTTGCCGGAGATGATGTTGCGCTCCACGGTGCTGAGCCCGCCGATTTTGTTGTTTCTGCCCGTGATCTGCACGCCCACATCGTTGCCGAGGGCAGCCGTGCCAGCGGCGTCCGTGCCGATGTAGTTGCCCTTTACCAGGTTGTCGTTGCCGCTGATGGCGATGCCAATCCCCTGCCCTGCAATCACATTGCCAGCTCCGGCGATAAGGCCGCCGATTACGTTTGCATTCGTCTCAACCCGAATGCCGGTTTCGCCGGCGCACTTCGTGGTCCCGTTGGCCAGCGTACCGATATAATTGCCCGCCACCACGTTGCCGTCGGCACTGAGCATTAGCCTGATGCCGCCGCAGATCACGTTGCGGGACTCGGGCATGCTGCCGCCGATGATATTGGCGGGGGCCTCTTGGAGTGTGATACCGCCAACGCCCAGGGCTTGCAGTCCCGTGGCGTCAATACCGACGAGATTGCCCACGAACTGGTTGAACGAGGCGAGCCCGCCAATGATCATCACCTCATCGGCGATCACGTTGCGAGCCTCAGGGATGCTGTTGCCAATGAGTGTATAGGCGCCGCCGATATAGAGATCGCGGCCCCCGTTGGGCAAATGCACAGTGCCGGTAAAGTCGGTGCCAAGGAAGTTGCCTGCGACCGCGTTGCCGCTGCCGCCCACATGAATGCCCCAGCCGTCAAACCGGCTAATGGCTAGGCCGCGCACGACGCTGTCGTTGGCATTCAGCTTGAGCCCCGCCACACCCTTCTTGTCGGCGCCGTCCAGTTGGATGCGCAGTTGGGCATTGGTCCCGGCGTTGGTGGGGTTTGTATTGGCGCTGGCTCCTGGCTGGGTGTAGCCGTCAATAATGACGCTGTCGCTCAGTTCCGGCAGTTCGGTGCTGGGCTGGATGGTGTGGGCGCCGGCGCCGGGAATGTTGAAAGTGATCGTGTCCAGCCCTGGGCTGGCGTTGGCGGAGAGGATCGCTTCGCGCAGGCTGCAGTGGCTGGGGGTGCAGGCGCCATCGTCGGCATCGTCGACGGAGGTCACCGTAAAGACACTGCCGGCAGGCGCAGCGGCGGCAGGCGCAGCGGCAGAGATGGGCAAGGCGATCAGGATCAGTACCAAGACAGCTCGTACAAGCGTTGGCGTCAGGGACGAAGTTGGCGCTTTCATCTTTCTCACCTCTTGCATAGTGGATGGATTATTAAGGACAAACCTAGCGGTTGGCAGTGAAGGCGGCAGGGCGACGGCAATATTTGCCTCCAATACATACTGGTCATGGTTGTTAGCGAACGGCTGGCTTCCGGGAAGGGGTGGGCTTCCCGGAAGGGTGAAATCAGGGGCGGAGGAGCGGCAGGTGGAGTTTGCGGGACGGCGCGGTCCAGAGCACAGCGTGCGTCTCGCCACTGCGGGTAGCGCTGTCGCCGATGATCTGGCCCCGGTCGTTGATGGCGAGGGCCTGGCTCCAGGCGCCGCCAAGGGTGCCGAGGTCGGTCATGACACCATCCTGCCAGAGGAAAGCATGATTGTCGCCGGCGGCGGTGCGGCTTGTGCCGACGACCTGGCCCGTATCGTTGATGGCAGTGGCGGTGCTCCAGGCGCCGCCGAGGTCGCCGAGGTCGGTCATGACGCCGTTCTGCCAGAGAAAGGCGTGTTCCAGATCGTTGGCGGTGCGGCTTATACCGACGATCTGGCCGGCGTTGTTGATGGCGAAGGCCATGCTCGCCCAGCCGCCCAGGGTTCCCAGGCTCGATCATGATGCCGTCATGCCAGAGGTAGGCGCCGCCGATGTTGCCGGGAGGGCGCTGGCTGCCACCGACGATTTGGCCGGCGTCGTTGATAGCGAAGGCGGTGCAACCTTCACCCCCAAGGGTACCAAGATCGGTCATGATGCCGTCTTTCCACAAGAAAGCATGGACAGTTTGGGCCGCGGTGAAGCTGTTGCCAATAATCTCACCGGCATTGTTGATAGCCTTGGGGGTGCTGTAGGAGCCACCGAGGGTGCCCAGCTCGGTGATGACACCATTGGCCCACAGGACGGCTGGGGGTATTTCGCCGACGATCTCCCCGGCGTCGTTGATGGCGTAGGCGTCGCTCCAGCTGTCGTAGGGCGCAGCGAGGTCGGTCATGACGCCCTTGTCCCAGACGAAGGCATGGATTCCGTCGAGCGCGGTGCGACTGTAACCGACTACCTGGCCGCGAGCGTTGATGGCGCGGGCCGCGCTGCGCCCCCCGCCTAGGTCGCCGAGGTCGGTCATCACGCCCTTGTCGTAGAGAAAGGCGCGCCACTTTCCGTCGGCGGTGTGGCTGTAGCCGGTGACCTGGCCGCGGGCGTTGATGGCGGCAGCGTTGCTTTCCGTGCCGCCGAGGGTACCAAGGTCGACCATGAGGAGGGCGGGCGCGGGTGGTGCGGGTGTGGGCTGGGCTGGGACCTGGGCCGAGGTCCCGGTCGGCAGCAGAAGGAAGCTGAGCAGGAGAAAGGCGACGAAGCTCCTGCGAGTCGTCGAACGCATGATATTGCTCCTTTGGTGTTTGTGAGAATCGTGTGCAACCACCTCCTGCACTGCTCACGGCACAGCGATCACCTCCGTGCAACAACGCCCGGGGCAAAGCCGTCCCGGGCTTGTATCGTGGGTATCGTCAGCGCTGGGGCGGCATCAAATGAGTAATCACCACATGTAAAACTGGATGATTCCATTATCGCGCCGGCAGCAGCGCCTGTCTATCCCCTTTGGGTGTGCGGGTGTGCGTCAGATTTTTGGACGTGTCGCCAAGCAGGGCCAAGGCGATGCATCAAACTGGAGCTAAGACTACAAATTTGGTGTCAATGGCAATTTCCGCATGAGGAAGTGCAAGCATATGCGCAAAGACTGAATGTGGCAAGCTATCCCGGCAAACGAAACTGGCTTCGGACTCGCCCGGCACGAACGTGCCTACTCATCAAGTGGCAAAGCATGAGAAAAGAAAGCCTGAATCGTTGCGCCATACGTCACAGGGTCGGCGTTGAAGCCTTCGGAGTGCAGGCAGTTCGATCCCCGAATCACCCACGTTTCGGCCTCTGGGTACGCAGCGAGCAGGCTGTGGAGGCTGGCCACGGGGATGTAGTCGTCGGCCTCGCAGTGGATCAGCAGCACAGGCCGCGGGGCAATCTGTGCCAGTTCGCGCGCCGGCTGTGACTGCGTCAAGTCCACGCCTGTCATCAGGCGCGCCATGAGCAGTGCCGTATAGAGAAACGGCTTGGGCAGGCCGCTAGCCCTTTCCCACTGTTGCTCGATCAGTACATTGATGTCGGCAAAGCCGCTGTCCGTGACCAGCGCCCCGATCGCCAGATCTTCGGCAGCAGCGCCAATGCTCGCGGCTGCGCCTAATGACAGGCCGAGCACACCGATCTGCCCCGGTGCGACGCCGCGCTGCAAGAGCCAATCCACCGCTCCAAGCACGTCACTGCGTTCCTTGAGGCCAAAAGTAAAACGGGCGTCGCTGCTCTGTCCGTGCCCACGCAGGTCTATCATCAGCACGGAGTAGCCGGCGTCGTGCAGGAGCTTGGCTTCCTGCAGAAAGCTGCCCTTCACAGCCGCCGTTCGGCTGGCGTCGCGGCCGTGCACCATGATGATCGCGGGCGCAATGCCCTCGCCTGGGATAAACCAGCCCGCAATGTCAGCTGCTCCATCACGGGCGGCGAAACGCACGTTCTCGTAGACCAAACCAACCTGGGCGGGCGTAACGTCGGCGGCGAAGTCACGCTTGGGCATTGTGAGTGCATTGGCAGCCAATGCACCAACGGAGAAATAGCCCACAGTCGCCAGCAGCATAATCACGAGTAAGGTCCAAAAGAGAACTCTACCGGCCTTGAGCGATCGGGTGTTCATAGTGATTGCTCCGGGATAGCGCGCGGAAATCCTGGTTATGCTGCAATTATCGCGCCGTTTTCCAGCGGTGGAGATAGGAAAAAGTGAGAGCACGTCTTTCTGACTGGATCACCTTGAGATAAAGGGCGCGATAATTGGAGTAGCCCAATGTTGCATGCGCGCCCTGTGGGTCAGGTAATCAATTAAACGCAAACCAGACCCCACGCGCGTAAGGTTTTTTGTCGGCGCTGAAATGGAGGTGCACGGCGGTTGTCGGGAACCAACTTAGAGAAACACGGCCCGGCGCAGGTGTGACCTGCCGCAAGCCGGGCCGTCTGCAGACAAGGAGACAGGCATATGATCACCGAACAGCAGATCAGAGGGAATGCCCAGCGCGTGGTGGATGCCCTCAACACGAGGGATCGGAGTGCGCTGGACAAAGTGATGAACGAGGCCTTTGCCGCCGACTACGTGTGGCATCTTGTCGGGATTCAGGATCCCATCTGTGGGCCCGCAGACGCCGAGCAGATCCTGCGCGGCTTTATGGAAATCACACCTGGCGGCTGGTGGACGCTCGACGATGTCGTCGTCGCCGGGGACAAGGCTGCCACGCGCCTCACCGCCCATCGCAACGATCCGGAGACGGGCAAGCCGCAGCGGATGACGGAACTCATGCTCCATCACCTCAAGGACGGCAAGTATGCCGAGGACTGGGATGTTGTCAGCCCATGGATCGACGAAGAATAGAGGTTCTCACAATTCCTTAGTCCGTAACCTCGAGGGCTAAAGATTTAGCGTTGCTTCTTCGGATTGTATTAGCTCCCTGATTTTGACAGCAACTGTCTCTGGCGTGTCAATAGGCGGGCGATTTGGATTGTTTGGGTCTCGAAGTGCTTCAGGTTCCGGCAAGATAGAATTTCTCCCGAAATTGGTATCAACCAACTTGGGGCGAATCAGGCTCACGACGATATAGTCTTTTGCCAGCTCTTCCCTGGCAGTAAGCGTTAATGAGTTAACCGCATGTTTGGTTGATGCGTAGGCTGCAGCATTCGCAACAATTCTCACAGTAGTCATAGAACTCACATTCACAATCATTCCACCACCTTGTTTGCGCATGACAGGGATCACTGCTTGCATGGCGCGAAGATAGCCGTAAACATTCAAATCCATCAGTTTTTGGTAGTGCTCTATGTCAATGTTTTCGACCGGTATCCACATGCCCTGTCCGGCATTATTTACTAAAACATCAACTCGTCCGTAGCGATCCATGGTTTTGTTGATAAGATTTGCGACATCAGCAGACTTTGTCATATCAGCCGGTACGGTCAATGAACCAGGTAACTCTGCTGCAAGTTCTTTGAGCTTAGCAGCCGAACGGGCAGCCAGAACCAGTTTTGCACCTTGCGCAGCCAGATACTTCGCAGTTGCACGGCCAATGCCGCCGGATGCTCCCGTGACAATGATGACTTTCTTTCTAATTTGCATAGCCAGTTCCTCAAACCTTGTTATATCTCCGACACCGCGCAGCAAAACAGCTTGATGGGCAGATCACGCCGGCGTTGTTGCTCGTGGCCACGCCTGCTTGCCTTGTCTGCTTGCCTGCTTGCCTGTCTGCTTGCCTGTCTGCCGCATCTTGGTGCCAGTATCGAGCATGGTGGACGACGGCACAACGGTAATAGTACCTATCTGTATACCTACTTGCGCTAGTACGAGGTGACATGGGCATTAACGGTGCGTCGGCTGATGACCCGTGTTTCAGCGCTCTTACTACCTAGTCAGGGTGTATCTCGCATTCGGGGTGCGCAGGAAGGGGTTAGTTGTGGAGGAGGGGGAGCACTTTTGCGAGGGTTTCCACGCTGGTTTCGGTGCATGGATTGACCCATACTTGGAGATGGGAGATAACTGCTCACCCGGCAGGGGTGAGCGGAAGAGCACAGGATCGTGCAGCCAGAGCGAGTCGAAACCCAATTCGTCGGCGCGCACACACAGATGCGGCGGATGTCGGTCCAGCGAGGGGTGGCGCCGCCCACACCGTGCTCAAGGTAAGGGACGATGAGGCCGACGCTGAGGGGGCGCGTGTTGGTAGGGCCTGACGAGGGCATGGGCTATCTCCTGCGGGCCAGCAGCTTGTGCGGCGCGGACGTGAAACTTAGAGCGGCGGACCAACCATCTCGTAGCCATACTTGCGGCAGGTAGCTTCGAGCACAGCGGGGTCGACGGCGGGAATCGGAACATTCAAGAAGCGCAGTTCCTCGCCGTAGGCAGCAGGTGACGATTTCGGTGGCGGTGGATGCGGCGGGCGGCGACGTGCTGGACGTCGAACTGGTAGACAGCGAAGCGGCGGCTGCGAGGCGCCCGTTTCTGACGCAACTGAAGGCGGAGTACGGCATGGAGGTGCTGGTCAGTGACGACCAGGACAGCTACAGAACCCTCACGGACGAACTGGGGGTGGCGCACAGCATCTGCCGGGCGCACGTCAACCGCAATGTCGCCAGGATTGTGGCCGAGTTGGAGTACCTGCAAGAACTCATTGCCCTGCGCCTTCATGATGGCGCCGCACAGCTGAACGGCTTCCTGCGCCGTTATCAGGCGGCACCGCCGCCCGCCAAGGGCCAAAAGGCCAGCCTCTGGTATCGCCTGCGCCTGGCTATCCTGCACTGGTCAAACCAGTGGCAGCGCCTCACCTCCGACCTCCAGTGGAACCACCGCCATGCCAACACGCCAACTGCCCCCAGGCTGGACGGCACCAACAATGTCGCCGAACGCGCCATCGGCTGCTGGATCAAGGATCGCTACCGCACCATGCGCACCTTCAAGCGCACCGCCTCCGTGCGTAATCTCGCCCAACTCATTCCTTTCCTCGCTGCCACCCACAACCAACCCAGCCTCGCCGCCCTGCTCGCTGCCTGAGCACTCAGCAAGCAAAGTGCGAAATCCCTGTCTCTTTCAACCCGCCGATTTTCCTCCACCATCTCTGGCAGCGTCACCGAAATGCTGCGTTCTTGACTTTTCCGCCGCGCAATCGTATGCTATGTGCCTTTCCGGGTAAACATAATACGTATCTGGAGACGCCCCAGTCCACCCCGTCACGGCAAAGGCATCCAGCGATTCACCGTCACCCAACAAGTGAAAAAGGAGATCGACCATGCACCCCCTACGCTTTGGCATTCTTAGCTTCCCCACCGTGCCCTACGCCGAGCTTGCGCGCCGCAGCTGTGAGGTCGAGGCGCTCGGCTTTGACAGCATCTGGCTCGCCGACGACCTCAACATCCCCGGCTATGCCGATTTTGAGATCTGGACGCTGCTCGCCGCACTGGCCGGCCAGACCACCCGCATCCGCCTCGGCTCCCTCGTCACCTCCACCGCCTTCCGCCATCCCGCCTTCCTCGCCGCCCAGGCGATCACGGTTGACCACATCTCGCAGGGACGGGTGGATGTCGCCATCGGCGCCGGCGGGCCGCCCAACAACTACGCCACGCTCGGTCTCGACCACTGGGAGGCCGCCGAGCGCCGCGCCCGCTTGGAGGAGCAGGTGATTATGCTTGACCAGTTGCTGCGCGGAGCGCCGATTACCTACGCCGGCCGTTACTACCGCACCGCCAGCGAAGCGCTGCCGCAGCCTCGCCAGCAGCCGCGCCCCCGCTCATCGTCGCCGCGCACGGCGAGCGCGGCCTGCGCCTGGCCGCACAGTATGCCGACGGCTGGAACACCTTGGGTGGCCAGCCCTATCCCGAGGCGCGCTATGGCAAGAAGGTCATCCTCGCTGAGGCCGTGACCATCACGCAGCGCCTGAGCCAACAGCTTGACGCCTACTGTGCCGAATTCGGCCGTGACCCCGCCAGCGTCCGCCGCTCCATCGCCGTGTACCGCCCCGTGCCGCCCGACCCCCTCTCCTCGCTGGATGCCTTTGACGACTATGCCGGCCGCTATGCCGAGATCGGCATCGACGAGATCATCTTCTACTGGCCGCCGCTCGCCAACTTCCTGGAAGGCCGGCCGATCTCGGCGGAGCAGCAAGCAGTCTTTGAGCGCATCGCCCGCGAACGTTTCCCTGCCTGGCAGGCACGCCTGCCATCCACAGAGTAATGGCGCCCGTCCCGCGTCCAGTCCGCACGCCAGCATGCGGTTCGGCGCCCCCAGGCGCTCGTTTCAGGTCAGTAGCGACGGATAGGCTTGCAAGATCTCCGCCTCGCTGCTTCCAAGCTTGCGCGCCTGGACCAGCACCCAGACGGGAATACGCGTCCGCACCAGGCATGCCTCGCCCCCGGCCACATCGGGCGAGCCTTCCACGCCGGGAAAAACGCTGGTCAGATCGCGCACCAGCCACTGCAGGGTCTGCGCCTTCTCGCCGGGAGTCAGCTCCGCCAACAACTTTCGCACTTTCTCAAGCACTGTCATCTCACACCTATACTGGATCGAAATATACTGCCGTTCGCGCGACAGGTGCATTTACATATAGAGCATAGTATATATACTATGCTACTTCTCTATGTAGGCACTGAGCGAGCAAAGGTGAACGTGCGCCGATGCACCGGCAATGATGGCGCCGGCCGGTCTGTTTTTGGCCGCTTGACCGGCGCTGCACTTGAGGTACAATGCGGCAGCACCACCACCTGCGGCACACCATCTACATAAGCGAGGTCCGACCATTGAATAGACTTGACCGGCTTTTTCTGATCCTGTGCTGCGGCGCGCTCATCGCCGCCTGCCGGCCGACCGCCGACCCCGTGCTCACCCAGCCGCCCCCCACCGCCGGCGCCACTGTTGCCGCCCAACCGGTCGCGGTGGCCGTGCCTGCGCGCGCCGGCGCCGTCACGGGCACGACTCAGAATTCCGACGAGTTCATCTGGCGCCTGTTTGCCAAGTTCGCAGCGCCGGCGTCGGCGTCCAGCCCGTCGCCTGTCGTCTTCGAAACCTGGGCCTCAGACCACGACACCTTCTCGCTCACACCCGCCTGGCCCGACCCAGATGCGCCGAAGCAGTTCCAGACCAGCGTCCTGCTGGCGGCTCGCTCCCCCGACCTGCCAAACGTGATTGACGTGGGCTGCGCCCCGCCGGGCAATGCCGCCGTGGGCGGCTTTCCTATCACCGGTACGCCGGCGCCGTGCATCGCCGAGGAGGTCAAGCGCAACCGTGCCATGTTCGACTACATCGTCGACAACTCCCTCAACACCCAGGCGGGCCTGAAGGCGGCGTTCGCCAAGGGTGCCCCCATCGACATGCCGGTGCCCTCGATTGCGGTGAAGGGCGACTGGGTTCCCCTCCCGATCCTGCTCCAGTGGCTCCCCGACCTTGGCAGCGCCGAGCGCATCCGGGAGCTCTATTACACCAACACCTCGGCGGGGACGGAGTATGCCCTCGTCTCGCTGCACGTGGCCAGCCGGCAGAACGAAAACTGGGTGTGGGGCACCTTCGAACACCAGATGAACCCGGGGCGCTGTGACGATATCGGCTGCTACGACAGCTTTGGCGCCGTGAATCCCGCCGTGCTGCCGGCGCGCAATGCGGTCAACACGCAGTACGGGGCCTGCGCGAAGAGCCCAGCCCTGCAGACGCTCATGCAGCAGGCGAAGCTGTCTGCGGTCTGGCAGAACTTCTGCTTGAAGGGGACGCAGGTCGACTACCTGGCCCCGGACGGCACCCCCTACGCGCTGGGCAACTCCGTCATCGAGCGCATCGTCGGCAACGGCACCGTCGCCGCGTCGTCCTGCATCGCCTGCCACGCCTACGCCTCGTTCGGCGCAGACGGCAAGCCCCGGCCGAGCGCCACGGCGATGCTGCCGTACAACCCGATGGGCCCGCCGATCCCCGCCGTGCTCGAGGGGTCGCAGAAGTTCAGCTTTATGTGGGGCGTCGTCCTAGCGCCGGCGGATCCATCCAACTAATTCATCGATCCCGCGCCGGATCTTCCCGGCAAGGTGGCTTTGCTCATTATTCGCAAGTTCAAGGACTTTGGCGCTGGCTGGCTCGTTGTCCAAAGTGCATAGCAGGTTCTAGTCAAAAGGCAGCAATAGTTCACGTCTCCTCACCGAACTCATTCCGTCCCAGCCAAAACAAAACCGGTTGACGAACATTTTGTGTTCGTCAACCGGTCCCCCGGCGATCCGTGCCGCTACCCTACTGCGTAACCACTCCCTTTGAAATCCTCTTTTTGAGGCTGTACCGCTTATTCCGCCTCCCATACCTCCGCTCCACGTAAAGCTGCTTGATGAGCCAGGCTTCAGGGCCGCAGGTAGTAATAGCTTCCTGCCAGGGTGTGTCGTTGTCGTCGATACCGCTGATGGTGAGGTTGCCCTGCGCATCATACGCCACCTCCTTGACCAGCCGCGGCCACGCGCCCGGCTCGGGCGGCGCACACGGCGTCGCCTCGTCCACCTGGTCGGTAACGCAGCGCACCGCCACGCTGCCCAGCAGCCTCACGAGCTGCGTCTTGCTCATGCGCAGCAGCCGGGCGGCTTCGTAGATGGCGACGAGGCTGTCGAGCAGCTGGGATGGGGGCAGCTGCTCCGCCATGCGGCAGGCCTCGAGCTGCAGGCTCTGGTACTGTTTGCTGGTGAGATTGCTCATACTTCTTCCTTTTCATGACTCATGCGGGCAATGGTGCCGTCGTCGAGGATGCGGCAGAGGACGGGGCGCGGGGCGGTGGGCCACCAGATCCAGACGCGGCGCGGGCCGATGGGGGCCGGGCGTTGCTGCGGTGGGCTTGCCCCAGGTGCGGAGGGCGTGGAGGGTGCGCTTGCTGAAGATGCTGACCATCTCGTAGTGGGGGATCTCGAGGATGTGGCAGATCTCCTGGAGGACGAGGAGGACTTCGAGGGGGGTGGGGTCGTCGGGGTCGGCGGAGTAGGTGCCGACGATGTCGGCTATGTGGGAGAGTTGTTCTTGGTGTAGATCGGACATTGATGCTCCGTGAGTTGGGACGGTTAACGGTCGAGCGAACGCGGGCACGTGGGCGTGCCCCCAGGCCCGCACGAGGGCGTGCGGGCTACGCGGGAGAGTGTGCCTGGTGCGCGGGAGGTGTCGCTACCGTTAAGGTGCACGACGCCTGTGGGGTCGACGGTGCCGAGGAGGGGGATGGGGCGGCCGTTTATGGTGATGAGGGGGAAGGTGATGAGGGGTGAGGCGATGCCGGCGGCTGCCTGTTGGGCGCCGTAGAGGAGGCCGGTGAGGTAGAGCATCACCTCGGGGCCAAAGACCTCCTCGATCTGCTGGTGCGTGCACGTTTGGCGCAGGCGGCCGATCCATTCCTCGCGGCGCGCGCCGGCGGTAGAGCCGGTGGCGACGGCGGCGATGGCAGAGCCGCACGCTTGGGCAACGGTGAGGGCGTCGATCTCGCCTTCGACGAGGATAACGGGCTTGTGGATGTCGACGCTGTCGGCGTTGAAGAGGGCGTTGGCGAAACCGGCGGGACCGAGGTATTTGGGTTGGCCCCCGGCGATCTGGGCGCGTGACGGGGCGACGGACGTTGATGCGCCAGAGGGCGCTGCCGGAAAGCCAGGGGATGGTGATGCCGCGGGGGAGGTAGATCCGCTTGCTTGGGTCTTCGGGCGCCGGCAGACCCCATTCGGCGTGCGGTTCGACGACCTGCTGGGGGTTGAAGCCGATGTTGTAGCGGCGCAGGGTTTCGTCGCTGAGGCCGCGCGTGTAGAGGTAGTGGAGGGCTTTGGCGGCTGCGGGGCGGTAGAGGAGGACGGCGCAGCGGGCGATGTGGCCGCGGCCGTGGGCCTGCCAGCGGAGGTTAGGAGGGGTTAGTGGGGGATGGGGCCGCTCAACTTCCAGGAAGAGGCCGGCGCCAGTTATTGGGTTGGGCAGGTGGCGCGACCCGGCCTCTTCCTGGAAGTTTCGCCGTGATCGTCGCGGTTCCAGGCCCAGGCGGTCGCAGGCTTCGCGGTAGCTGATGCCGTCGCGGTGGCGGAGGTAGTCGATGGCGTCGCCGTGGAGGTCGCAGCGGCAGAATGGGCAGGAGCCGGCGTATTCGCCGCCGTTGGTGGCGGCGCCGCGGCGGAGTTGGGTGTCGCAGCCGATGAGGACCAGGAGATTGGTGTGCATAGAGACCTCGTTGTGTATTGGTAGGTTTTGGGGCGGGTGGGGGGAGAGGAGCGGGTGCGCATGGTATCCGTGGTACGCGTGGTATGCGTGGTACCCATGGTATTCACAATATCGGCGGCAGGGGTTTTACGCAATGATTGTGGGGGCGCAAGGTCCGGCGGGGAGCAGGCGAGGACGCCTGCGCTCCTAGCGGACCTTGTGCCTGCCCCCGCGTTCGCCTGCTCCGCAGCTTGCACGACGAGTGCGTACGTAATGCTCCCGCCGTCAGTATTACGTCGAATCAAGCCGCCTTCGACCATGGCGATGAGGAGGTCGAGAAGGTTGCTTTTGTCGATTTTGACGAGCGTGGCGAGGCGGGCAAGGGTGCAGTGGCCGAGGGCGTCGAGGGCTTCCAAGATCTCGTCGACGTGGAGACGGTCGTAGATGGAAGTCGTGCGGGTTTCCTTGGCCCCCTGCTTGGCCTCTTCTTTGCGCTGCCAGGTGAAGTGGTCGGGGTCCCAGGTGAGGGCGTATTCGGCGTCGCCAAAGTCGCGGCCCACCAGCTTGAGGACGGCGTCGTTGCTGTTGTGCTTGCGGTAGAGGCCGGTGGCGCAGTCGAGCACGCTGGCCTTGGCGGTGCTGCCAAAGATGTCGTCGATGGGGTCGCCGTCCACGGCCTGGCGGGCGGCCTTGCGGTGGTGGTCGACGACGACGATGGCGATGTTGTGCTTCAGGGCCATCTGCTGGAGCGCGGCGAAGATGGCCGTCATCTCGTTGGGGTCCATCTGGTCGGCGCGCCCGCTGACGCGGCTGAAGGTGTCGATGATGATGACCTGGTAGCCGCCATCGACCACTGCTGTCTCCAGGTCCTGCATGCCGCCGTCGGCGAGGGGCTTCCAAGCAAAGGCGATGCGGAGATTTTGGTTGGGCTGCGCACGAAGCTTGACGGAGCGGTTCTGCAGGCGGCCGGGCGAATCCTCCATGGCGAGGTAGAGGACGTGCACCTTGCGTGCCTGAAAGCCTAGCACCTCGCCGCCGCTGCTGAGGGCAAGCGCCATATCCTCGACCAGCCACGACTTGCCCACCTTGGGCCTCCCGGAGATGCCGGTGACGCCGACGCGGAGCAGGTATTCGATGAAGTATTCGACCACCGGCAGCTCGGCCGCCAGCAGCTCTTCGAGCGTGATGATCTGCTGCGTGCCGCGCCCGTCGAGCTTGCCGCCGCTGCCCATGAGGGCGATGAGCTGGTCGTCGGCGCGATGGAGCTCCTGGTAGGCCTGCGCCACCGCCGGGGTGCCGCCTGCCTGGTGGGCGGCGAAGAGCTGCTCCAGCGTGGCGGTCCAGCGGCCGTATGTGTTAGGGACGGCAGGAGCCAAGGCCGGCGGCGCCGAGCCGTTGAGCAAGCTGCGGATCGCGTCGTGCGCCAGCTGGGCTGCGCGCGCTTCCGGGCGCTGGGCGGCCTTGTGGGCTGGACTATTGGAGAATGCACGCACAGGCATCCTTTCTAAAAGTGGCCGCAGCGCCTGCGACCCTCGATACAGAAAGAGTATGCGCCGGTTGGCGTGAAAAGTCAGTCCCGACCTTTTCGGAGGAAATGTTGCTGCGAAATGCGGACCTTTTCTGCAAAAATGCTGCTGCGTTTGGAGGGGATGCGGACCTTTGTCGAGAAATGAGGGATACGAAATGCGCAATGTTGCCCAGAAATAGGATTGTGAAATGCCCACGCCTGCCGGCGTGACACTATTCGGGGGAGCGGAGGCGGGACGCGAACTCCTCACGCTCGTCGGACAGATTGGGATGGCTGCCTTCGAGGTCGATTTCGGCCATGGTGTAGCCGAGGTGCGGGGCGAGGGTGGCAATCAGGTAGTCCCACCTGGCGCGCTGGGTGATGTAGGCGGCGGCGCCTTCGTCTTCGTCGGCGATGGTCTTGATACCCGCCTCGCGCATGCGGTGCAGGCCGGCATGGTAGCGGGCGCGCCAGCGTTCCTGCGTGGCGGGGTCGATCGCGGCAGGGGGTGCGGGCGGGCCGCCGAGAAATGCCTCATGCAGGGTGATGACGAGGCGCTGGGCGGCGCGGCGCAGTTGGGCAATGGTGGCGGATTGTTTGAGCCAACCGTATTCTTCGTCGTCCAGGCCACTCTTGACGAGGTTGACTGTGTCGAGCGCCACCAGGGAGATGCTGGAGACGGCGTAGTAAGGTTCCTCAAAACGGAAGAAGAAGAGGGCGGGATAGTGGTGGTAGGCCTCCTGCACGGCGACCAGTTGGGCCGCCAGCTCGCCCAGCTCGACGTAGCTGCTGCTGAGATGGTCGTGCGGACCCAGGCCGGCGAGCAACTCGGCGGCGTCGCCGGTTTCGTCGGTGAGCATGTGCAGCTCGAGCCCCACCGCATCGCGCTCCTGCAGGGCGGTGTAGACGTGGAGGATGTAGGTCAGGGACAGGGTGGTGACGATCAGGCCGGCGGTGGACGTGAAGATGACAAAGAGACGGGCGGCGGTGGTTTCGGGGGAGAAGTTGTTTTCGCTCACGATGACCAGGCTGTGGCTGCCGACAAAGAGGGCGGTGACGAAGTCGGTGGGCGTGGCGGTGTGGAGCGCTTTGAAGTCCGTGCCCAGGTTGGGGTGAATGACCAGGGCGGCGCCGAGCGTGAGGGCCAGGATCCAGACGACGACGATGAGGAGAATGACCACGGGGCCCAGGAAGGAGAGGAAGTGGCCGCGGCGGCGGCCAAGCTGGGCGGACAACACGTTAAAGGTGCGCCAGGTGATGCGGGCGACGCGGTCACTGATGAGGCCGATGTGGGTGCGGGCGTAGAGGACGGTGAGAAAGACGTCGACCAGGGTGACGGCGATGAGGATGGCGCCGATGAGTTGTTCGAGCCAATGCCAGACAGTTATTGCGCCCATGGTTGTCTCCGTGTTTGTACAAATCATGTGTACTGTGGGGGAAAATAGCGGGAAAGATGCGGGGTCGAGGTATAGGAGTGGGTTATAGGTTGTGGGATGTTGGTGAAGGGGATGGGTTCGGGGGAGGCATGCGCCTCCCCGGGAAAAGGCAGGCGAGGACGCCTGCGGTCCAAAAAAGGCTAGCCTTTGACGCCGCTGTAGCTGATGCCTTCGATGAAGTAGCGTTGGAAGATGAGGAAGATGATCAGCATGGGCAGGGTGGTGAGCATGGAGCCGGCCATGAGGGCGTTCCACTGAAGGTTCTGGCCAAGGCCACCGCGCAGGAGAGCTAAGCCGAGGGGGAGGGTGTAGAGGTCCTGGTTGGTGGTGATGACGATGAGCGGGTGCATAAACTCGTTCCAATTGCCCTGGAAGCTGAAGATGATGAGCGCGACGATGGCGGGGCGCGCCAGGGGCAGGACGACCTGGAAGAAGGTGCGGAAGCGGTTGGCGCCGTCCATGCGGGCGGCCTCTTCGATCTCGATGGGCACGGCTTCGAAGAACTGGGCCATGAGGAAGATGCCAAAGGCGCTGACCATCTTGGGGATGATGAGGCCGCCGTAGGTGTCGATCAGGCCGAGCGACTTGAGGACGATGAACATCGGGATCAACATGACGATGCCGGGGACCATCATGGTGCCGAGGATGGCGAGAAAGATGGCACGGCTGCCCGGGAACTTGATGCGCGAAATGGCATAGCCGGCGAGGGCGGCCAGGAGCACGGTCGAGACGGTGACGACGGCGGCGACAAAAAAGCTGTTGGCGAGCCAACGGTCGACATTGAGCGCAAACATGCGCTGGTAGCCCTCGAGCGTGAAGGTCTGCGGGATGGGGCTGACCGGGTTCGTGGCGATCTCGGGCAGTGTCTTGAAGCTTGTGGCGATGGCCAGGATGAAAGGATAGATAAAGGCCAACGCGATAAGGAAGAGCAGCGCATAAGAGAGCAGCATGCGGACGCGCGGCCAAAAGAGGCTTTGCTCCTGGCGTACGGGGGTGGAGGTAGGCGTGGTCGAGGCAGTGCTAGCTGTCATGGGGTTGCTCCTCTATTTTTCCTCTGGCTTGCCTTCGGTAATGCGGCGCTGCACGATGGTGAGGACGAAGATGATGATAAACAGCAGCAGCGCGATGGCGGCGGCCAGGCCCATCTGCGAGTTGTTAAAGCCGTTGCGATAGACCAGGTAGGCGACGGTGAGCGTGGTCTTGGCCGGTCCGCCTGAACTCATGACGTAGATCTGGTCGAAGACCTGGAAGGTGCCGATGAGCCCCAGGGTGATGACGAAGAAGAGGGTGGGGCGGAGCAGGGGCACCGTGATCTTGCGGAAGGTCTGCCAGCCGTTGGCGCCGTCCATCTCGGCGGCCTCGTAGACGGGCGTGGGCACGTCGACAAGGGCGGCGATAAAGATGACCATCATGGTGCCGATGGTGGTCCAGGTGTTCATAAGCATGATGGCCATGAGGGCGATGCTGGGGCCGCTGATCCAGTCCCAGACGGTGAGGCTGAGGATCTCGGTTTGCAGCCATTCGGGGCCGGTGCGGAGAGTGACGCCGAACCAGCCGAGGATGATGTGGAAGAGGCCCTGGGGCTCGCTCATCCAGGCGATCGGATCCCAGCGACCAAGGGTGAGCACCTCAAACACCTGGTTGATCAACCCGTTCTTCTGGTAGAAGAAGAGGAAGAGCATGCTGATGGCGATGGACGAGGTGATGGCGGGCAGGTAGTAGGAGGTGCGGAAGAAGTCCTTGAAGCGCAGGCGGCGCTGGTTGACGACGACGGCGAGGAAGAGGGCGATGATGGTCTGGAGCGGCACGACGCCGAGCGAGAAGTAGGCGGTGTTCTTGAGCGCCTTGAAGAAGTCGGCGCGGCGAATACCGTCCTGCAGCAGGATCTCCTGGAAGTTGGCCAGGCCGATCCAGTTGGCGTCGCGAGGCGGGCTGATGCCGTTCCAGTCGGTAAAGCTGAAGTAGAGGGCGAAGAGCATGGGCAGGAGCATGAAGATGCCGAGGATGACCAGGGTGGGGCTCATGAACAGCCACCCGGCGATCGTGTCCTGCCTGTCCTGTTGTTTGATGCCTGTTGCCATGGGTCACCTTTCAGCGCTGAGTTGACGTGTGCGCCGGTGCGAGGCTCGCCCCACAAGGTTCGGGGGTGGACGAGATGAGGTGGGGCGAGCCACGCACCGGGGGTGGGCTATTTGTTTAGGACCTGGCTGCCGACGTCCTGGGCGTTTTCGAGGACGTTTTCGGCGGTCTGGTTGCCGGCGAAGGCGTCCTGGAGGCCGGCGTTGAAGGCGTCGAGGACGTCCTGGAAGCCGGGGCGGAACTGCCATTTCTTGGCATAGGCGGCGCCGGCGATGAAGGGCTGCAGGTCAGGGTACTGCTCGAGCCAGCCGGCTTCGAGGCTGGCGCGGGTCGGCATGGCCAGGCCAAGGTCGGTCCAGGCCTTCATACCCTCGGCGCCGGTCAGGTAGTCGACGACCTTGAGGGCCTGCTCGTTGTTCTTGCCGCCGGCGGGCACGCCGTAGCAGACGGTGAAGGCCATAGTGGCCTTGCCGGCGGAACCAGCGGGCAGTTCGACGACGCCGTAGTTGACGTCCGGGTACTGGTCCTTGAGGAAGGGTACGATCCAGTTGCCTTCCATGGCCATGGCGGCCGTGCCCTTGCCAAAGGCTTCACCGGCCCAACCGCTGTCAAGGTCGGAGGGCTGGGCGGCGAAACCGTCGGCCACCAGGTTGACGTAGAAGTCGGTGGCCTGCTTGACGGCGTCGGTGTCGAGCGTCATCTTGGTGAAACCCTCGTCGGTAATCGTGCCGCCGGCCTGGTAGATGAAGGCGATCAGGCGGGCGAAGTCGGGGCTGAGCACCATGCCGTAGGTGCCGGCGTCGGCGTTGGTCAGCTTTTCGGCGGCGGCGCGCAGGTCGTCCCAGGTCCAGTCATTGGTGGGGTACTCGACGCCGGCGGCATCAAACAGGTCCTTGTTGTACTCGAGGGCCAGCGTGCTGAAGTCCTTGGGCGGGCAGTAGAAGGTGCCGTCGATGGTGAAGGCTTCGCGCATGCTGGGGTAGAAGTCATCCGGGTTGGTCAACTGGTCGCCGATGGGGGCAACGGCGTTGGCGGCGACGAGGTCGGGCAGCTTGAAGCTGTCGATGTAGAAGATGTCGGGCGGGCTGCCGCCGGCCAGGGCCGTCTGCAGCTTGGTGTCGTAGTCGGGCACCAGGTTGAGCTGCACCTGGGTGTCCGGGTTGGCGGCGTTCCAGCCGTCGATGATCTCCTGCAGCCGGGTGTTTTCGGCGTCCGAGCTGGCCCAGCCCATGAGTTGGAGCGTGCCCGGGGCGGGGGCGGCGGCCTCCTCGGTGGCGGCAGCTTCCGTGGCGGCGGCCTCCTCGGTGGCCTCGGAAGCCTCAGTAGCCTCGGCGGCTCCTTCTGCCGGAGCCTGGGCGGCGGGGGCTGTGGTGGCGCCGCCGCAGGCGGACAGTACCATTGCCAGCACCATCAATAACGCTACAATGCGGGTACCGTGGGATCTCATAGCATGTTTCTCCTTAAAGAAAATGTTGACAGGACGGGTTCGGAAAAGGCCAGTGCCGATTGAGGCGGGCCTATTTCACAGGTTGGTGGCGCGGCGCACATTGGTGCAGCGCGCGTTAGGGGTGGGGCGCACAAGGGTGCAGCACACGTTAGGGGTACGGCGGGCACAAGGTCCGGCGGAACTACACCCACCGTCGCGGCGATGCTGTCCACGCCGGCCCTTGTGCCCCTACGAGTCGTGGCCGTGGCCGGTTGTACGATGAGTCGTGTGTGCCCCATTGTAAGATAAATCATGCGCGTGCCTCGTTGTTTGTTGCGCCTTGGCGCAGGTCGACCTGATGGGACTGGCCGCGGAGGGTGAAACGGAAGGCCAGGCGCTGCCAGTGTTTGGGCAGGTGCGGCTCCACGGTGTAGGTGTCGCCCGTGACGCGCAGGCCGGCGAAGCCGAAGGCGAGGGCTTGCCAGAGGCCGCCGGCGGAGGCGGCGTGGATGCCGTCGCGGGCGTTGCCGCGCACGTCGTCGATGTCGGCGAGGGCGGCGCGCATGAAGTGCGTGTAGGCCTCGGCAGGGTCGCCCAGGCGGCAGGCGGCCCAGGCGTGGATGGAGGGACCGAGGGAAGAGCCGTAGGTGTGGTCGGTGCGGGGGGCGTAGTAGTCCCAGTTGACGCGCAGTTCCTCCAGCCCGTACTCGGCGGGGAAGAGGACCTGGAGCAGCAGGACGTCGGGCTGCTTGAGCACCTGGTGCCCGTTGGCGCCCTCGATGCCCAGCAGCGCCTGCATGGACTTGGTGCGCACGGCGTAGGCGGGCCAGTCCACCTCTTCACGGGCGAAGAAGCCGGCGAACTGCTCGATAAGGCCGGTCTGGGGGTCGCGGTTGAAGACCAGGTTGGCGGCGATCTGTTCCCAGTGGGCAAGGCGTTCGGGCGAGAGATCCAATTCGGCGACCAGCGCGGCGGCGCGGGCGGGCGAGCGCCGGCGGATCCAGGCGAGCAGGTCGACGGCCATGCGCAGGTGCCAGCGCACCATGCCATTGGTGTAGGCGTTGTTGTCGACGTGGTCGTGGTATTCGTCGGGGCCGATCACGTCGGAGATCGAGTATTGGCCCTTGCCGGGGCGGTCGGGCTCGACGCGGCTCTGCCAGAAGCGGGCGGTTTCGAAGACAATCTGCGCGCCGGGCCCCAGCATAAAGTCGTCGTCGCCGGCGATCTGCCAGTACTGCCAGATGGCGTAGACGATGTCGGCCGTGATGTGCAGCTCGATATCGCCGCACCAGATGCGGACGAGTTCCTCGCCCTGGGGGCCGGGAACCCAGCGCGGGGTCACCTCTTCGCCGGTTTCGGCGCTCTCCCAGGCGTATTGGGCGCCCTGCAGCCGGTTGCGGAGGGCTTTGCGGCGGGCGCCGGCGAGCGTGTGGTAGCGATACATCAGCAGGTTGCGCGCCAGGTGCGGCTGCGTGTAGATGAAATAGGGCAGGATAAAGGTTTCGGTATCCCAGAAGGCGTGGCCGCGGTAGCCGAAACCGCTGAGCGAGCGGGCGCCGATGCTGACGCGCTCGTCGTGGTCGGGCGCGGCGATGCGCAGCTGGAAGAGGCCGTGGCGGGTGGCGATCTGCGCCAGGTTATCGCCCTCGATCACCATGTCGCCGGCCTCCCAGAAGGCGGCCCAGGCCTCCTTGTTGGCGGCCAGGAGGGAAGCGTAGGACTGGCCGGCGAGGGACGCAGCGTGCGTGAGGGCGGTGGTAACGGGGTCTTCGCTGTCGCGGCTAGTGAAGATGCTGACCAGCTTGTCGAGGGACCAGGTCTCGTTGAGACCCAGGCGGGCCTCAACCTCAAAGCCGGGATTGTAGGGAGCGTCGGTATAGCGCGGGCTGCTCGGCTGTACAGTGGGCGCTGTACCCAACTGTATCTGCACGGCTTCGACCAGGCGTTTGCCCGTCTTGCGGGTGAGGCCGGTCAGAAAGGCGACGTCGCCTTGACGGCCGGGCTGGAGTTCGCGCCAGTGCAGATAGCTCTCATTTTCGGCAAAGCCGTCGATGCGGGCGCGGATACGCACGTCCACGGGGCGGACCAGCGGGGTCACGCCGACACGCAGGGCAAAAGCGTGGGAATCGATCAGGCTGGCAATACGTTCGAAAGTGAGTTCGACCGTAGCGCCGTTGTCGGGCGTCCAGTAGAGATGGCGGCGCAGCTCGCCTGTGCGCAGATCGAGGCGGCGGCTGTAGTCGCCGACACGGCCACGATCCATGCGGAAGGGCTGGCCGTCGATCCAGATGTCGAGCGCGGTCCAGTCGAAGGCGTTGGCCAGCTCGGTGTAGACGATAGGCACGTCGTCCCAGAGGCCATGGACGAGCGTGGCGGGCTGATCGCCGGGATAGCGTTCTTCAAAGCTGCCGCGCGTGCAGGTGGCGCCGCCGCCGATGGTGAGGGCGCTCTCCCACTGGTGGAGGCGGGCGGGAGCAAAATGCGCGTCGGCGACAGACCAGGTGGCGGCGTAGAGCAGCTGGTCCAGGTGCACGCCCGCCAGGTCGGGAAGAACCAAGTCGGCGATGCCGACGCGTTCTTCGGGGCCGAGGCCGACCGTCACCATGCCGGCGGTGCGGGCGCCCTGCAGGCCGGACTCGGCGTCTTCAACCACGATGCAATTGGCGGGCGGGACGCCGATACGTTCGGCCGCGAGCAGGAAGAGGTCGGGAGCGGGCTTGGAGCGGCGATTGCCGGCGGGGGCGCCGGGCTCGGGGCCGGCGATCACAACGTCGAACATTTCGCCGATGCCCAGGCGCGCGAGGACAAAGGGCGTGTTATGGCTGGCCGAGACGATGCCGAGCTGAAGGCCGGCCTCACGGGTTTCCAGCAGCAGGTCGGCGACGCCGGGGAGGAGGTCGGCGGGCGAGAGCGTCTGCAGCAGTTCCTGGTAGTGGCGGTTTTTGCGGTCCAGCCACTGCTCGATCTGGGCCGCGGGGACCGTGCGCCCTCCCAGGATCAGTTCGAGCGATTCGCGGCGCGAGACGCCGCGCAGCTGTTCGTTGGCGGCGCGGTCGAAAGGCAGACCCTCGGCATCGGCCAGCGCCTGCCAGGCCCTATAGTGAAATTCGGCCGTGTCGGTGATGACGCCGTCGAGGTCGAAGAGGATGGCTTGGATGGACTGCGTCACGGCTGCTGCTCCTTCGAGGCAGGTTCCAGGCTGGATGGGTGCAGGCTGGATGGGTGCAGGCTCGGTGTGCGCAGGCTGGAGGAACGCACGATCAGCCTTGGTTCGAGAATGACTTTGTCGGGCTGCGGGCGGTGGCCGTCGATCAACTGGAAGAGCATGGGCACGAGTGTCTGGGCAACCTCCAGGATGGGCTGGCGCAGCGAGGTGAGCGGGGGCGAGAGATGCTGGACGCCGGGGGTGTCGTCAAAGCCGGTGACCCCAAAATCGGGGCCGATGGCCAGGCCGGCGTCGATGGCGGCGCGCATGGCGCCGATGGCAAGGTTATCGTCGAGCGCCACGACGGCGGTGGGCCGTTCGGCGGGGGGCAGCACCAGCAGGGCCTGGGTAATGGCGTAGCTGTCCTGGAAGCTGCTTTCGGTGCGGGCGAGCCAGTGCGGGTGTGGCTCGATCCCCACGGCAGTCATGGCGTCGAGATAGCCGGCAAAGCGGGACGTGCCCACGCGCGAGGCGCCGGGCCAGCCGATAACGGCAATCGCACGATGGCCCTGGGCGAGCAGGTGCTCGGTGGCGGCGCGCACGCCGGCGCGGCCGTCGACGTCCACATAGCAGAAGTCCCAGTCGGGGTTGGCGCGACCAAAGGCGACGAAGGGGAAGTCGAGCTCCATGAGCAGCTTAATGCGTGGGTCATCGTAGTTGGTGCTGGCGACGATAAAACCGTCCACGCGACCGGAATGAATCAGCTGGCGGTAGACGCTTACGTGCTCATCCGAGGCGGGGCTGGGGAAGAGCATCAGGTGATAGCCTACCGCTTCGGCGGCTTGCGTGGTGCCGGTCAGGAAGCGGTCAAGGATGGGGTTGACGCGGTCGGGCGGCATGGGGGTCCAGGTATAGCCGATGAGGCCGGTGGACTGTTTGCGCAGGCTGCGGGCGGTGACGTTGGTGCGGTAGCCGAGGTCGGCCACCACCTGCCAGATCAGCTCTTCCGTCTCGCGGCCGACGGTGCCCTGGCCGTTGATGACCTTGGACACGGTCTGGTAGCTTACGCCGGCGCGGGCGGCGACGTCTTTGAGAGTGACGCGAGAGACGGAAGGCATGGGCCACCTTATGGGTCTACTGGGCTAGGCGAACGTTCGCCCGAACGTTCGCTTTATAGAGTAGCATGGGGATGAGGTGGTGTCAATACATCTTGGTACAGGAAATGGACTGGAGTTTTCGACGGCAGGGAGTTAGGGGTGAGTCCGCCCCAGGCTCGGTGCGCCGGCGTTTGGGGGCCGGATAGGTGACGGGCACCGAGCGAGGGGCGGAGGACGTCGTTAGTGGGCGGCGGCTTCGTCCATGTGCTTGGTGTAGTCTTCGGGGCTGAGGAGGGCGGCGAGCTCGGCGTCGATTTTGGCGGTCGGCTTGACGCGGTAGAACCAGGACTCGTAGGGGCTCTCGTTGACGATCTCGGGCGTGCTTTCCAGGGCCGCGTTGACCTCGATCACCTCGCCGCTGACGGGGGAGATGACATCTTCGGCGGCCTTGACAGATTCGACCGTGGCGGCCATTCTGCCGGCGGTGACCAGTTCGCCCAGCTCGGGCAAATCGACAAAAACGACGTCGCTCAAGGCATCCTGGGCGTAGTCGGAGATGCCGACCACGGCCACGCCTTCTTCCATGCGCACCCACTCGTGGGTTTTGTTGTAGCGTGCGCTCTTGTCCACGTGAAATTTCGACATTTGTATATCCTCCAGTTCGGTTGCTGCGACTTGCCGTAGGTTGTGAGTACTGAGTCTAAGATATGAGAAACTATTGCTTGTAACGAGGCTTATAGAACGGGCGCTTGACCACGCGGGCCTTTTTGGGTTGGCCGCGCACCAGCACGTCGAATTCCGCACCGATGGCGCTGTATTCGGCAGGGACAAAGGCCAGGCCAAGAAACTTGTCGAGCGTGGGGCTTTTCATACCTGAGCTGACGTGGCCGACGATCTGGCCGTCGACGGCGATGTCGTAGTGTTCGCGGGCCACGGCCTTATCGACCATCTCGAAGCCGACCAACAGGCGGGCGGGCTTCTCCAGCTTGACCTTGAGCAGGGCACCGCGGCCGATAAACTCCTTGTGCCAGGAGACCGTCCAGCCCATGCGCGCCTCGAGGGCATTGATGGCGGCGCTGAGTTCGTGGCCATAGAGGGGCATGCAGGCTTCAAAGCGCAGACTGTCGCGGGCGGCCAGGCCGCAGGGGAGCAGGCCGTCGTCGCGGCCGGCGGCGAGGAGGCGGTTCCAGAAGGAGACAGCCTCGGCCGTGGGCAGGTAGAGCTCGAAGCCGTCTTCGCCGGTGTAGCCGGTGCGGCCGGCGATGACCGGGTAGCCGTCGATCATGAGTTCGACGGCGGTGCGGGCGGCAACACAGCTAAGATCCTTGTCGGCCAGGCGCTGAAGGATTCTCTCGGCCTTGGGGCCTTGGAGGGCGAGCATGCAGAGGTCGTCCGAGCGGTCGACCAGGACGATGTCGAAGTCGAGCGCCTGTGATTGGAGCCATTCGAAGTCCTTGGCGCGGTTGGAGGCGTTGACGGCGATCAGCCAGCTGTCCTGGAGCTTGTAGAGAAAGATATCGTCGACGACGGTGCCGTCGCCGTAAAGCAGCAGGCTGTAGTGGGCGTCGTTGAGGGCCATCTGCTCGATATCGTAAACTTGGACGAGCTGGAGAAAGAGATCGGCGTCGGGGCCGGCCAGTTCAAACTGGCCCATGTGGTCGATATCGAAGAGGCCGGCGGCGTTGCGCACGGCGTTATGTTCGGCGATGGGGCCGGTGGGGTATTGGACGGGTAGTTCGTAGCCGGCGAATTCGACCATACGGCCGCCGAGGGCCACGTGGGAATCATACAGAGGTGTACGTTGCACGCATCGCTCCTTTGCGAAAGTGGGTGCGGTCACCGCGCACACGGGAGGAAAAACTGGCGTCGGTCGGGCATGGGCCGGCAAAGTCAGTATACTTGGGGGGTGGGAGGAATAGCAAACGGGAGGCGGTTGGTAGGGGCTTCCTGGAGGTGGGTACAATTCACATTTGGGACGGGGCGGGCACAAGGTCGGGCGAATGAACCAGCGGCGCGACGGCAGGTGTTTTTCCGCCGGACCTTATGCCGCCACGGCTCGTGCGTGCTCCGAACGAAAGATGCACCTAGCATGATGCTGGTGTTCGACGTGCTGGGTGGTTTGTGATAGACTGCGAACCGGAAAAGCCAACCCGCCCCCTTAGCTCAGGGGATAGAGCAACTGCCTTCTAAGCAGTGGGTCGCAGGTTCGAATCCTGCAGGGGGTGCCTGACCCCAGTTGTTAGCACCAAGTAGGCTGACCACCACGCCATCGCCATGGTGTCTCCCTTGTGACACATAGGGTTGTGGTGCGGTTGAGGCCTCGAAAAAGTTCTGCGTACCGTCTCCGATTACGCTTACGTACTCACCAAATTTGTCGTGCATTGCAAGCTATTCCAGCTCGCCATCGTCGATGCGCGCCCTCTGGACGCGGGGAATTGTGACGCTGTGGCCGGTGTTTGAGCGCGGTATATTCCTAATTGTAAGAACTATGTAATCTAATTCTGGTGTATGCTCTCGTGCACCGTTGCTTTGCGCGGCTTTCCCAGCAAACATCATCGTTCAATCCCAGGAGCCACTGCTATGGAACTCAAAGGCGAGTTATGCAAATTGTCGGCACGTATCCCTGAACGGCTGGCGGATATCCAGACCGAGGAAGCTACGAAGAGCGTACTTGTGCTGCCGTTTCTGGCGGCACTTGGCTATACCGTGTCTGCCCCTGCTGAAGTAACAACAGGGTTACGCGGAGGGGTCGGCAGCCAGAAGGTTGACGCGGTTGACTATGTGATTTTGCGCGCAGGGCGGCCGGTGCTCTTGATCGAGTGCATACATCATGCTACGGACCTGGCCAGTGCAGAGCCGACACGGCTGCAGCGCAACTTTGGAGCGGCGGAGACCAGGCTGGGGCTGTTCACCAATGGCGTGATGTACTGGTTTTATGCGGACCTGGATGTGCCAAAGCGGATGGATGCAAAGCCCTTTCTTGCGTTCAATCTGCTGGATGTGAGGGACGAGGCGGTTGAGGAACTCAAGATGTTTGCGAAAGCGGCTTTCGACGTCGATACCATCCTGACCAGCGCGCGTGCGTTGGAGTATACGCGCGGAATTCAGCGCGTGCTGCATGAGCAGTTCCAGGAGCCGTCAGATGAATTTTTGAAGCTCATTACGGCGCAAGTCTATGCGGGGCGCATGACGCAAGCGGTCAAGGAGCAGTTTGCGCAGTTGACCCGGCAGGCGTTTGTGCAGCTCGTGAACGACCAGCTCAACGAACGGCTGAAGGCGGCGCTGCGCCAGCCGCTGCGATCGAGGACGTTGTAAGGAAAAGACTGCGATGGAGAACGACATGCAGACGTGGGAATACCTGGTGTTACACCTGGACGTACATGCCTACGACTATAAGATGAGGCGCGTAAACGGCGCCCCGGTACCAAGCGACTGCCGGCCGCCTTTGCATGAAGCTCTGAATTCGTATGGGGCGCAGGGGTGGGAAGTTGTCGGCACGCTGGGAGCGGTCAAGGATGGTAGGGACGAGGCTGTTCTGTTGAAACGGCTAAGAGCATGACGTCGTGGCGAACGGGCACAAGGTCCGAGGAAGCAACGATTGGCGCGACGGGGGGTATTGCAGAACGGGCACAAGGTCCGGCGAAGCAACGATTGGCGCGATAGGGTGTGTATTTCCGCCGGACCTTATGCCCCTACGATCCGTACGCAGCCGCATGCAAATTGACACGCACACACGGTTAGCCTACTACATTGGCGTTATGAGGCAGGAATGCTAGACTGGGCGGCATGAGTGAACCAATTCGGGTGGATGTCTGGTCGGACTATAACTGACCGTGGTGCTTTCTTGTCGGCTCCAGTTTGGAGTCGCTCCAGCAGTTGATTGACCCTGATTCGCCGGCGGTGGACGTCCATTGGCGTTCGTTTGAGTTGCGCCCGAAGGGTTCGCCGCCGATGCCGCTGGAGTACCGGCAGCGGATCGAGGCGATGCGTCCGCAGCTGCTGGCGATCGCGCGCGAACGATATCATCGCGAGATCAACCAGGGGCCGCTCGGCATCGACAGCCGGCCGGCATTGATCGGCGCCAAGTATGCGGAAAGCCAGGGGCTAGGGCCTTCCTATCATGAGGCCGTGATGCGAGCCTATTGGCAGGAGGCGCGCAATATCGGCGACCGCAACGTACTGGCCGATATTGCAGAGTCGATTGGCCTCGCACGCGACGAGTACCTGACGGCACTCGACGACCCACTTTTTGATGCCCAAGTCCAGGCCGATATCGATATTGCCCACGCCTATGGCCTCAACGGCGTGCCCGCCCTGATATTTGACAACCGCTATGCTGTCTCCGGCGCGCAGCCGGCCGATGTGCTGCGGCGCGTGGTGAACCAGATTGCCGGCGAGAAAAGATAGGCGGGAATAGAACCAAGACGAGGAAACAACAGAATGCTCTATTTTTGGATTCCCAGGCTGTCTGGCGTAATCCTCCCCCTGCTGTTCGCCCTGCTCTTCGTGTGGCTGCCGAATAAAGCTCAAGCACAGAAAACGATATACTGGGGAGCGCTGATTTCCGGCGAGCCGTATGGTCGCGACAATGCCCCCTGGGACGAAGGTACGATCGACCTGTTTGAGGACCATGTGGGCAAGCCCATCTCCATTCTGCACTGGGGGCAGGCGTGGTGGCGGTGCCAATCCACTTGCGGCTACCAGGAGTTTCGCAACCAGCGGCCGCAATACGACGCTATGCGCCGCCGCGGGATTATCCCGATGGTGGACTGGGCGGCGTGGGACAGCGGTGCCCCAAGGACCGAACAACCTAGCTTTGCCCTGCAGAAGATCATCGACGGCGAGCACGACGAGTATATCCGGCGCTGGGCCGGTGAGGCGCGCGATTGGGGCCACCCGTTTTTCCTGCGTTTTAACTGGGAGATGAACGGCAAGTGGTTCCCCTGGAGTGAGGCCGTGAACGGCAACCGCAGCGGCCAGTATGTGCAGGCGTGGCGGCATGTCCACGACATCTTTCGCGCGGTGGGAGCCGACAACGTGACATGGGTTTGGTGTCCCAACGTGGACTACCCCAAGGCGCTCCCGCTGGCGCCGTTGTATCCGGGCGATGCGTACGTGGACTGGACGTGCATGGATGGGTATAACTGGGGCGTAGGCCCGCCCCAGATGGATCGGTGGCGGAGCTTTAGTGAGATCTTTGCAGAGACTTACACACAGCTGCTGGAGATCGGGCCAAGCAAACCGATCATGATTGGCGAGACGGCCTCGAGCGAGATTGGCGGGTCGAAAGCGGAGTGGATTACGCGCGCGTTCACCGGCGAGTTGGCCAGCGCATTCCCCAAGGTGGAGGCGGTTTTGTGGTTTAACTGGAACGACGACAACATGGGCTGGGTGCTCGAATCGTCACCGGCGGCGCAGGCTGCGTTTGCCACGGCGATCGCCTCGCCGTATTACAGTGCCGAACGATTCAGCCAGATTGCGGTGTCGCCAATTCCGCCGCACTGGGCAGGGCCGGCGGGGTGTGTGTCGGCGGGCTGCGTGTATTTGCCGGAGGTGTCCAAACAATAAATGTCCCACTTTCTTACCCGAACTCTATTCGCAGGGAGCCTGGCAGCTCTGCTGGTGATGCCCATGAGCCAGCCGCATCTTTTCAGGCGCGCAGAGCACAAAACTATCTATTGGGGAGCATTGATCCACGGCGACACGTATGGGCACCAAAATGCACCGTGGGATCAGAACGCAATCGATCGTTTTGAAGAGAATGCAGGCAAGCCGATTTCCATTCTGCATTGGGGGCAGGCATGGTGGACTTGCGATGCGACGTGCCACTACCAAGAGTTTTTCCGGCAGCGCCGGCAGTATGAGGCGATGCGACGGCGGGGAATTATCCCCATGGTGGATTGGGCCGCGTGGAACAGTGCCGTCCAACCACAGTTCGATCAGCCGGACTTTGCCTTGCAGAAGATTATCGACGGCGAGCACGACAAGTATATTCGACGTTGGGCCAAGGAAGCCGCCAAATGGGGCCATCCTTTCTTCTTGCGTTTTAACTGGGAGATGAACGGGAACTGGTTTCCGTGGGGCGAGGGCGCCAATGGCAACAGCCGCGGCCAATATGTGGCGGCCTGGCGGCACGTCCACGGTATCTTCCGGGAAGAGGGGGCCGACAACGTTACCTGGGTCTGGTGCCCCAATGTCGTGGATCCGCGCAGTACAGTTGAACTGGAGCAGTTTTATCCGGGCGACGAGTACGTGGACTGGATGTGCATGGACGGCTACAACTGGGGGGAACATGAGGTTAAGTCCGATCGTTGGAAAAGCTTTACGGAGGTATTTTCCGAGACTTACACGCAGTTGCTCGCGATCAGCGACAGCAAGCCGATCATGATTGGAGAAACTGCTTCCACCGAGGTTGGCGGCTCGAAAGCGGACTGGATTGGCGAGATGCTGAACGTGGAGCTGCCGCAGCGTTTCCCACGTGTGGAGGCCGTACTGTGGTTTAACTGGAACACTGATGGCATGGACTGGGTGATCGAATCTTCGGGGGATGCGCAGAAGGCGTTTGCCCGGTCGATCGCTTCGCCTTATTACAGCAGCGAGGGGTTTGGCGATATCAGCACCACGCCGATTCCACCGCTGAGCGACCGGTGATCTGCCGCCGATCACACCCGGAAAAAAGGCATGACATGAAGAGATCATAGGGGGATGTCAGCCAAATGCAAGGAATTGGGAGGGATTGCCCCCATCGACAGCTAAATTCTAATACCATATCATGTGTGACACTAGATTGGAGGTAAGACCCTGGCCGCATACGCTAACTCGGAATGCTGCGTTAGCGCCGGACAGACGTCAAATATGTATCCAATGGCAACTCGTGTGTTTTTTGTTGATGATTATGAGTTAATTCTAGAAGCACTTGCTGCACTTCTGAAACTGCATACCCCCCATACAGTCGCCGGCACGGCGACGAACGCTGCAGACGCCATCCCACTCATTTGCAGTGAGGATCCGGACATCGTCGTTATGGACGCCGTGATGCCGCATACGGACGGCTTTGAAGCGACGCGGCTCTTGCTGCAGAGACGGCCGCTCAGCCGGGTCATCATACTCTCGAGCAACTCGTCGCCAAGGAATGTGGCCCAAGCGCTGGCGGTGGGCGCGCGCGGGTTTGTGGACAGGTCAAAGGACAAGCACTCTCTGCTGGAAGCCATCCAGGTGGTGAGCGACGGCGGCGTCTATTTTCCCGCCGAGGTAACGCTCTCTGCCAGCCAGGTTGCAGAGACGATGCATCGAGAGCCAAGCGCGACGCAGGTGCTGAGCCAGCGCGAGCAGCAAGTGTTGGACTTGGTCGTGCATGGGTCTACGAGCCCGGAAATAGCCTCGCAGTTGAAGCTTTCCGTGCATACTGTAGACACTTACCGCAGCCGGATCAAGACCAAAGTTGGGGCCGAAAACACGGCCGACCTGGTTAAAATTGCCATCCGCCAAGGGCTAGTAGCCAGTTAGTTACGCACCGGCCCCGGCCGGCAGCAGGCAGCAAGCAACACGCCCGCAGAGCACCTTCCACCGATTCCGCTCGCCGTACATCGCACCATATATCTCGCTGTACTTCCACTGTACTTCCACTGTACCTGTGACGTATCGCGCGCTGTACCCAGGCCTATCACTGTAGCGGTTCCGCTACACAAACTGTATCGGAACCGTGACAGGTGACGGCGAACCCCACCGTGTACGGGCTCGTTCTTCACTGACAACGTGCGTCCATCGGCGGACACGATTAAGAGAGACCTGGTTATCAGAACTCGGTCTGCGGAGTTTCGTTGGTCAACGAAGTAGTAGTAGGGAGAGGTTCAAGATGCTAGACAAAACTGTAGTTCCTCGCGCAGCAATGCAAGCGATGGAGATGAGAGCATCAGGCCAGCACTATCAAAACGGAAATGGTAGCGTTGTAACATTAGAGCAGCGTGGCAAGACATCGTTTGACGCAAATTCGATCGACTGGCCCACGATCAGCGTTGTGATCCCCACTCTCAACGAAGCTGACAACTTACCACACGTTCTGCCGCTGATGCCATCGTATGTGGACGAAGTGGTCATCGTCGACGGCCGTTCGACTGACGACACGATCGCAGTAGCAAGGTCGCTGATGCCCAATGTACGCATCGTACATGAGCGCACACACGGCAAGGGCGCGGCGCTGCGCACAGGATTTGCGGCGGCGACCGGCGACATCATCGTCATGATGGATGCCGACGGATCGATGAATCCGGCCGAGATTCCGAGCTACGTGGGGGCGCTGCTGGCGGGTGCGGACTTCGCCAAGGGATCGCGATTTCTGCAGGGTGGCGGCACGTCCGATATGCCCCTCTACCGCAAGCTGGGAAACTGGGGATTCGTCATTGCGGTGCGCGTGCTGTTTGGCGGCAACTATAGCGATCTTTGCTATGGGTATAACGCCTTCTGGCGCGACATTCTCCCCAAGCTGGAACTAGATGGAGACGGTTTTGAGATTGAAACGATGATGAACATCCGCGTGCTGCGTGAGCGCGTCGTGGTGGCCGAAGTGCCGAGCTTTGAAGCCGAACGCATCTATGGTGTGGGACGCTTGCGCACCATTCCGGATGGCTGGCGCGTGCTCAAGTGCATCGTGGGCGAGTGGCTTAGCGATGGAAGACGGTCGAACGAGCCCGAGACTACGCCGGCCTACGACTAGCTTTGCTGCATCAAGCTCACAGGAGTCGCATCGTCTCAGGCTGGCGTGGCCAGCCTGAGACTTTTTGTCCGGTGACAGATGCAGTGACGAATAGATTCAGGGTATTGATTATGCGAGGTTGTAATGATTGACACGCCCTCTATGTCAGTAATCGTCTGTGCCTACACGGACGAACGCTGGAATGACCTGATTGCTGCGGTTGCCTCGCTGCAACAACAGCACTGCCAGCCGGCACAGATCGTGGTCGTCGTAGACCACAATCCAGGGCTGCTGGCGCGGGCGCGTGCCACATTCCCAGGCGTGCTGGTCATCGAAAACAAGGGGCCGCGCGGCCTTTCCGCCGCGCGCAACAGCGGGTTAGCGGCCGCCGGCGGCGACGTGATCGCCTTTATGGACGAAGATGCGGTGGCCGAGCCTTGCTGGCTGGAGGAACTGGCCGGCGCTTACGCCGATGCCAACGTGCTGGGGACAGGCGGGGCCATTGTCCCGCTGTGGCAGAACGGGCGTCCCGGCTGGTTTCCGGCAGAGTTCGATTGGGTAGTCGGCTGCACGTACCAGGGGATGCCCGAGGGCAAGGCGCCGGTGCGCAACCTGATCGGCTGCAATATGTCGTTCCGGCGGCAGGTCTTTGCCGAGGTGGGGGGGTTTCGCCCGGGTATGGGGCGCGTCGGCACACTGCCGGTCGGCTGCGAGGAGACGGAACTGTGCATTCGTGTGCGCCAGCGCTGGCCGCACGGTGAGTTGATGTTCGTGCCGGCGGCGGTCGTACGGCACCGGGTACCCGAGGGGCGAGCCACCTGGGCGTATTTCCGCAGCCGCTGCTATGCCGAGGGGATTTCCAAGGCCTTGGTCACGCAGTTTGTCGGGGCGCAGGATGGGTTGTCGTCGGAACGCGCCTACACACTGCGCACGCTGCCGACCGGCGTGTTGCGCGGGGTCAGCGCGGCGCTACGCGGGCACGGGCAGGGGCTGCGGCGCGCGGCGGCCATCATCGGCGGGTTTACGCTCACGGCGCTGGGCTATGGGCGCGGCGTGATGGCACGGGCAATGCAGCCGGCAGTTGCGCCGGCCTTACAGGCCGAGGAGGCAGCACAATGACGGGTTACGCGGCTACAAAACGCTTGCTGATGGTTACCCCACGCTATTTCCCGCTGATGGGTGGCGTCGAGACCCACGTACATGAGGTGTCGAGGCGGCTGGCCCAGCGCGGGGTCGACGTTACCGTGCTCACCACCGATGCGAGCGGTACGCTGCCGAGCGTCGAGTATGTGGAAGATGTGGTGGTGCGCCGCGTGCGCGCCTGGCCTGCCAAGCGGGACTATTATTTTGCACCCGAGATCGCGCGCATCATCAGGCAAGGGGGTTGGGACCTGGTGCACTTGCAGTCCTATCACACGCTGGTGGCGCCGCTGGCAATGGCGGCAGCGCGGCGCGCCCATGTTCCGTATGTCGTCACCTTTCATCCCGGCGGCCACACCTCGCAGCTGCGCAACCGGCTGCGGGGTGTGCAGCAGCTGCTGCTGCGCCCACTGCTGGCGGGCGCCGAGCGGCTGATTGCGGTGGCGCGTTTTGAACTTGAGATGTTTAGCGAGCGGCTGCACCTGCCACGGGAGAAGTTCGTCCACATACCAAACGGCTGCGACATCAAGGCGCCGGCGTCTCCGGCGCCGGCATCTCCCGGGCAGAGCGGGAACTGCACGATTGCATCCATCGGGCGGCTCGAGCGCTACAAGGGGCACCAACATATCGTGGCGGCACTGCCGTATGTGCTGCAAGAGCGGCCCGACGCGCACTTATGGATTGCAGGAACGGGCCCGTACGAGCCCCAGCTGCGCAAGCTATCGTCAGAGCTGGGTGTCGAAAACAAGGTCGAGATTCGCGCCATTCCCCCCGCCGATCGAGGGCGAATGGCACGCGAGCTGGCAGATGCGTCCTTGGTGACGCTGCTGAGCGAGTATGAAACCCATCCGATCGCTGCCTTGGAGGCGTTGACGCTGGGGTGTTCTCTGCTGGTAACGGATACATCGGGATTGCGCGAGTTGGCGGACCAGGGATGGGCGCGTGCGATACCGCTTGACAGCAAACCGCAGACGGTGGCGACCGCCGTGCTGGAGCAGTTGGAGAACCCGATCGTGCCGCCGGCGCTGACCTTGCCTACGTGGGACGACTGCGCCGACGGGCTGCTGGCGCTGTATAGAGAGGTTGTCCGGAGATAACCATGCGCATCTTGATGCTGGCCCAGTTTTATCCTCCGACGGTGGGCGGCGAGGAGCAACACGTACAGGATCTGAGCCACGCGCTGGCGGAGCGCGGGCACCGTGTCGCCGTGGCTACGCTCGGGCATCCAGGCCTGGCCGAGCAGGAGATGGACGGCAGCGTGGCCATCTACCGCGTGTGGGGCCTCGCGCAGCGGGCAAACTGGATTTACAAGGACGGCGAACGGAGGCATGCGCCACCGCTGCCGGACCCCGAGACCGCCTGGGGTTTGCGCCAGGTACTCGAGCGCGAGCAGCCGCAGATCGTGCATGCCCACAACTGGCTGGTCCATTCTTACCTGCCGCTGGCGTTGGGGCACGACGCGCGCCTGGTCGTTACATTGCACGACTACAGCCTGGTGTGTGCGCAGAAGCGGCTGATGCGCCACGATGCGCCCTGCGGCGGACCGGGCTTGCGCAAGTGCATCGAATGCGCGAGCCATCACTACGGCAGCGCCAAGGGCAGCGCTACCTATTTTGGCAACCTGATCATGAGTGCCTGGGAGCGGCGGGCGGTGGCCCTGTTTTTGCCCGTGAGCAAGGCAGTCGCCCAGGGTAACCAGCTTGACCAGCATGGCCTGCCGTACCAGGTAATTCCCAACCTGCTGCCTGAGAGCTTGATGGCGGGCAGCCTGATGGGAGAGGAAAGCCATGCTGGCGCGGTCATGCCCGAGTTGGAGCGGCTGCCGGAGGGCGACTTCTTGCTCTTTGTCGGCGACATGTCGGCTGACAAGGGGCTGCATGTGCTGCTGCGCGCGTATACCACGCTGCGCGAGGCATGCGATCGGCCTCTACCCCTGGTGATCATCGGCAGAGAGTTCGGCTGGCATGCGGGCGAACTGCCGGACGGCGTCATAGCACTCGGCCGCATGCGGCATGCGGCCGTGATGGAAGCCTGGCGCCGCTGCACCATTGCGCTGGTACCATCGATATGGGAGGAGCCATTTGGCCTTGTGGCGATTGAGGCCATGCTGGCAGGGAAACCGTTGGTCGCGTCGGATACCGGCGGGCTACTAGATATCGTGCTTGACGAGGTGACAGGCCTGCTCGTACCGCCGGGTGACGCCGCCGCCCTGGCGCAGGCCATCCAGCGGCTGATAGCCGACCCTGCGCTGCGCGCGCGCTTGGGGCAAGCGGCGCAAGCGCGCGCGGCCGAGTATAGCGCGTCGAACGTGGCGCAACGCGTGGAACGGGCCTATCAAAGCGTGCTGGGCGACATGGCGTCGCCCGTCGCGCGGCATGAGCCGATAGGCAGACACGAGGCAGAGGTGCTCTGATGCTCAAGACACAGATGAAGCAAGCACCGCTCCAGGTCAGCAACAGCGCCGGCATCGAACGCCTTGCCGGCAGCAATGGGAGCAGTGCAGAAACACAAGCGGGGGCATTAGCCGTAACACAAGCAAAAGCGTCGGGCTGGCTGCCTGAACTGAGCGTAACAGCGGCACTGGGGCTGGTATTGATCGCATTTACCAACTACGGGGCCTACACCGGCGCCGCATGGGCTACGCCGCTGTTTTGGCTTGGGCTGCTGGTGCTGCTGCTGCCGCCCGTCTACCGCTTGAGCTCGGCGCACGCGAACGCGGCGCGAACGGATCGGGATAGTCATCCTGCTGGTAGCGGGCTTTTATGCGGTCAAGCTGATGCACAGCCCGTTTACATTCACCTTCGCCGACGAGTTTGTGCACACATACAACGCGGAGGCGACGCTGGCCAGCAACCACCTGTTTAATCCGAACTCGATCCTGCGCGTGACTGCGTTTTATCCCGGGCTGGCGACGGTGACGGCGGCGTTGGCGGACGTCACAGGGCTGCCCATGATCGCAGCAGCCATGGTGCTGATTGGCGTGGCGCGTCTCGTGCTGGCGCTGGCGATCTTCCTATTATTCGAGCAGGTGAGTGGTTCGGCGCGTGTGGCCGGCCTGGGCGTTGCCATCTTTATGGCCCAATCCAGTTTTCTCTATTGGAGCGCCCAATTCTCATATGAGTCCCTGTCCTTCCCCCTGGTGGTGGCGGTATTGTTCTTGGCGGCCAAGAGCCAAAGCGCCCGGCGGAGGAGCGGTTTCTGGGGCTATACACTGCTGGCGCTGCCGGCAATTGGCGCGATTATCGTCATCCATCACTTGTCTTCGTACGCATTGGCGCTGTTTCTGCTGGCATGGAGTTTGCTCGAGCATTCGCAGTTGCACGCGCGCATTGCCGGCGGCGTCGACCGCGTATTGTCACGGGCCGTTGGCGTTCTAGCCCCGCGTGTGCCGTACCTCGGTCGCATGGGCCGTTGGCTGGCGAGGGCAGATGGGGGACGCGCAGTGCACCGCCGTGCCCCCCACCTGTTGGCGATCTTTGCCACCGTGGCGGCGGCGGCGTGGCTGCTGCTCGTGGCAAGCCAGACGATCAGCTATCTATCGCCGGTGCTGTCGCGAGCTGTGCTTTCGATCGTACAGATGATCGGCGGCGAGCAGACCAGCCGCCAGTTGTTTGTGTCCACCAGTGGCTACGTCGCGCCGTTGTGGGAGCGCGTAACTGGCCTGGGCGCCGTGCTGCTGTGTCTGGGCGGGCTGCCGTTCGGCCTGTACCAAATCTGGCGGCGGTATTCGCGTTCAGCCGTGGCTGTGCTCCTGGCGAGTGCGGCGGTGGTGTATTTTCTCATGCTTGGATTCCGCCTGACGGGCGCGGGCTGGGAGACCGCCAATCGGGCTTCAACCTACTTGTTTCTGGGCCTGGCGCTGGTGCTTAGCATGGCCGCCGTCCAGGTCTGGCTGGCCAGGTTTCCAGGCCGGCCTGGACGGCTGGTCGTGGTCGTGTTTGCCGGCATCATCTTCACCGGCGGCGTCATTGCCGGTTGGCCGGCGCAACAGCGGCTCGCCCTACCCTACATGGTCGACGTGGGCGGCCAAACGATCCAGCCGGAGGGAGAGGCTGCCGCGGACTGGGTGCGTGACGAACTGCCGCCGGGGGTTTTTGGCGCAGATGAAGCGAATGGCCGGCTGCTGCTGGCACGCACCCAGCGCTTTGTATATGCCGGCAGGTATCCGTTTGTCCGGGACATCGTCTCCAAGCCGGAGTTTGACCAGTGGCAGCTGCAGGCTATGCATGACTACCAGATGAAATACGTAGTCGTCGACCGGCGGCAGAGCAGTTGGGACAACATGATTGGGTACTTCTTCTTGCCAAAGCCGCGCGACAGCGAACGAACGGCGGCATGGCTCGACCCGGAGCAGTATCAAAAATACGACCAGCAGGCGGAGGTGGATCGGCTATTCGACAGCGGCAATATCGTGATCTACGGCATAGGAGCGCTCAGCCATGACCAACCTCCAGAGTAAGGGCCTGCTTACTTCCGCCGTACTGGCGGCCGGCAGCGGACTTCTGCTGGCACTTCCCGCTACGCCGCAAGTGCTGCGGGCGGTGCTGGGTGTATACCTCGTGCTGATCGCGCCAGGGTTTGCCCTTACGTCAGCGTTGCTGCCGAGCAGGCGCCTTGGTACGGCCGGACACACGCTGGCGGCAATAGTCGCCAGCATAGCGATCGTCGCGCTGGGGGGGCTCGTCCTGAACTTGACGCCATGGGGACTGCAGCCAACGTCCTGGTGTGTGCTTCTTGCCAGCGTAACGGCCGTCGCTACGCTGGGGGCATGGCTGCGCCTCCAGCACAACAAGAATGGCAACAAAAACGAGGTGCGGACGACAGCGCTGCGTTGGACAGTGCGCCCGGACCGGCTGGCGCTGCCACTCGTGGCGGCCGTCTTGCTGGGGCTGGCCGTAACCATTGCCCGCATGCCGGCCCCGCCGCAGCGCTACCAAGGCTACACAACGCTGTGGGTGGTGCCAAACGGTGAGCAAGCGGCGACGGGGGCAAGCATCGGCGTGCAAAGCGGGGAGTTTGAGGAGGTCAGTTATCGTCTCGAAGTGCGCGTGAACGGCCAGCCGGCCGGTGTTTGGCCAGGGCTGACGCTGCAGCCGAATCAGCAGTGGCAGACCCAGTTGGCGCTGCCGGAGGCCGGACCGGCGGGCATGGTCGTCGAGGCTTTGCTCTATCGCGCCGACGCGCCACGTATCGTTTACCGGCAGGCAAAATTCCAGGCCAGCAAACATGGGGCCAGCGCCGAATCAATTCTTGCCGGTGAGAGGAAACAATAACAGGTGTGACTATGCTTATTCTTTTAGCAAGCGATCACTATCCACCCTTTATCGGAGGCGCCCATCGCCAGACGCAACTGCTGGGTAGGGAGCTTTGTGGGCGCGGCCACCAGGTGGCCGTGGCAACGGGCTGGCATCCTGGCCTGCCTGAACAAGAAGACGATGCGGGGCTGCCTGTTTATCGTTTCCGGCAGGTCCGCACCTGGCGGGAAGGACAGACAGCGCAACCGGAACAGCGGCATCAACCGCCGTTTCCAGACCCTGTTGCCGTTGCAGGTCTGCGCAGGTTGATCGACGAGTTTCGACCTGACGTGGTTCATTCCTATGGTTGGATCTCGTACTCGGTCGCGGCGGCGCTGAGCGGTCGCGATATTCCGCTGCTGCTGTCGGCACGCGATTATGGGTACAGCTGCGCCACGCGCAGCATGGTCTACCGCGGCATAGAGCCATGCAGCGGTCCTGCGCTGCAGAAGTGCCTGGCGTGTGCCCCGTCGCTCTACGGCTACGGCAAAGGCTGGATGGCAGTGTTGGGGGTCGCAGGCGGCGGCGAGCTGCTGCGCCGGAAAGTGGATGGAATTCACAGCATCAGCACCTACGTGCAGGAGATCGTACGCCGTGACTTCTTAGGTGAAGGCAAAGAGGCGGCCAGCATGCCGGCGAAGAAGCGGCCGATCGAAGCAATCATCCCCAGCTTCCGCGAGGATGACGACGATATCATGTACGGCGGCGATGTGCAGGTCGAGCGCCATCTGGATCAACTGCCCAGGGAACCTTTTATCCTGTTTGTCGGCGCCCTGCGCCGGGTCAAGGGTGTGCAACAACTGCTGGATGCCTACGAGCAGCTGGAGGCAGCACCGCCGCTCGTGCTGATTGGGACCTACGAGGCCGACTCGCCGCGCCGGCTGCCACCCCGTGTGCACGTACTGCCCAACCTGCCGCATCGCGCCGTGATGGCGGCCTGGGATCGCTCCTTGTTTGGCGTGATCCCTTCGCTGTGGCCGGAGCCCTTGGGCAGCGTCGTCTACGAAGCCATGAGCCGGGGCAAGGCTGTGATCGGCACCACGCCCGGCGGCCACACCGACATGATCGTCGACGGGGTCACCGGACTGCTCGTACCGCCCGGTGATGTCGATGCCTTGGTAAAGGCTATGCAGAAGCTAATTGACAACCCTGCGCTGCGTGAACGCTATGGGGAGGCCGGCCGCATGCGGTCACGGCTGTTCACAGCGGCAGTAAACGTCCCGCGCTTTGAACAGCTCTACCGCCAGCTAATTGAGGCAAAGCGAGCGGGTCCCAACCTGTGCGCCGACGCCGAGCAAGAGAACACGGAATGGACGGAATTGCAGTCCAGGGTGGTTGGCCGATGAGCATTTTTGGTCTAAGCAAGCGCGCCGATGACATGGGGCGTTTTGGGGGGCATGTCAAGGGTCGCCTCACGGAGCATCTTGGTATGCCGCTTTATCGCAACGGCTACACACTGTTGACGGCAGCGGTAACCACTTCTGCGCTGGGCGTCATATTCTGGGCGGCGGCAGTGCGCTTCTACCCGGCAGAGGTTGTCGGGTTGAGCTCGGCGGTCATTTCTGCCATGACGTTGCTGGCAGGCGTAGCGAGCTTCAGTCTGCAGGGGGTTCTGGTTCGTTTCTTGCCTGCGGCCGGTCCGCATGCGCGGCGGCTCATCCTGCTCGCCTATGCCACGAGTGCCGGCGCTGCACTCCTGCTAGGTGCGCTGTTTACACGCGTCATAGCGTCTTGGGCGCCGAACTTGGGCGCCCTAGGGACTGACACCACAGTGGCTGCCCTATTTGTGTTTGCCACCCTCTGTTGGTGCATTTTTAATCTGCAGGACGGCGTCTTGACTGGTTTGCGCCAGACAATATGGGTGCCGATCGAGAACACTGCTTACGCGGCGAGCAAGATCCTGTTGATGGCCTTGTTTGCGGCGGCCTTGCCGCGCTGGGGCATTTTTGTGGCCTGGATCTTGCCAGCCATGGCGGCGCTCCCACCCATCAATATTCTGATCTTCCGTCACATTTTACCGAAGCGGACAAGAATCGCGCCGGTGGAGACCGCGACGCGGAAGAGCATTGCCAGATATATCACAGGCAACTATCCCGGCACGTTATTTAACCTGGCATTCACGACAATGCTTCCCATTATCGTTACGCACCAGGTGGGGACGCGGGCCAATGCCTACTTTTACATGCCATGGATGATATACACCAGCCTGCAGCTGGTGTCCATTAATCTGGCGACGTCCCTGACCGTCGAAGCAGTTCACGACCAACGCAAGCTTGCAGTTTACTATTACCAGGTGTGGACGCAGTGCATGCGCCTGCTGGTGCCGCTGGTCCTCGTACTGTTCGTGGGCGCGCCCTGGCTGCTGCAGATATTTGGCCCTGTCTACGCAGCCGAAGGAACAATGCTGCTGCGCCTGCTGGCGTTGGCTACGCTGCCCAACACGCTGGTGGTGCTCTATGTCAGCCTGCGGCGCGTGCAAAATCACATCTGGGGCCTGGTCGTGGTGCAGGGTCTGCTCGCCGTGCTGCTGCTTGGCCTCAGCTATTGGCTGCTGCCGCTATGGGGTATTACGGGTGTGGGCGTGGCGGCGCTGGTCAGCCAGACCTGCGTTGCCGCAGTCGTATTATCAACCCAGTTGGCGCAGGTGCTGCGCGGGGGCATGCCGAGCATACCCGTGCCAAGCAAGCACGCAGGCAAAACACAGCCGCTGCAAGTTCGGGAGAGGGCATCGTGTAATGCTGGATTTTAGCCAACCAGTCATGGTGAGCATTATCGTCACCAACTACAACTACGCTCGCTACTTGCCGGCAGCAATTGACAGCGCCCTGCAGCAAACACATGATGCAGTGGAAGTAATCGTCGTCGACGACGGTTCAACTGACGAATCGCAGGCGATCATCCAGTGTTATGGGGACGCCATTATACCGCTGTGCCAGCGCAATGCCGGCCAGGCAGCGGCTTTTAACTTGGGCTTTGCCTGCAGTCGTGGCGATGTTGTTATCTTTCTGGATGCCGACGACGTGTTGCTGCCCGATATGGCGGCGCGCGTTGTGACGGCCTTGCGCGCTAAGCCTGATGCTGCCAAGGTAATGGTGCGCATGGAAGTGATCGACGAGCAGGGCGACGCGACAGGGTCACTAAAGCCGGCCGCCCATTTGCCGCTGACCGATGGCAATCTGCAGCGCAAGACCGTGGCATTTCCGTCGGATATGACCTGGATGCCGACCAGCGGCAATGCCTTTGCCGCCGCCGTGCTGCGCCAGATTATGCCTGTACCCCGCGAGTATGGGCGTGTCGGTGCGGACTGGTATGTTTCGCAGGTTACGCCGCTGTTTGGCCCTGTCGTCTTCTTGGATTGGGTAGGCGCGTATTACCGCGTGCATCGCCAGAACAACTATGAGCCGGCAGAGAATACAATCGACCTCGCACAGGTGCGGCAGACGATACACTACGCCGGCTGCACCTACCGCTATATCACACACTACGCCGCCAAGCTCGGCCTGCTTGCTCCTGGCGTGCAGGGTGAGGATCTATCGGTCGCCGCGCTGGCCAACCGGATGATATCGTTGAAACTTTCGCCTGCCCAGCATCCATATGCCGTCGACTCAGCCTGGCGCCTGGTGCGCGCAGGTGTCAAGGCAGCGATACAGCGCTTCGACGTAAGCTGGCCGATGCGCCTATTGTTTGCAGCCTGGTTCACGGCGATGGCGTGCACACCGGAAGCATGGGCACGACCGCTGGCCGAAGTCTTTGTCTATCCGGAGAGGCGCGGTGCGCTAAACCGGGTGTTAGGTGGGCTACACCGCACGTGAAGATTTTGCTTGTGACACCGATGCCGCCACAGCCGCAGGCCCCGGGTGCAATTCCGCTCGTGCTGTATGCGCAGATCACGGCACTGGCGCAGCGGCACCAGGTGACGCTGGTGACGCCGGTAGGGCCTGATCCTGGGGAAGCTGAAGCAGTCATCGCCCTGGCGCAGCTTGGTGTCGAGACGCACTCGGCGCCCCTGATGCACAACCGCGCAAGCGAACGGTGGCGCCGGCGCTGGCAAGTTACCAGCGATTGGCTGAGCGGTCGCTATCCGTGGCGTACGGCCTGGTTTCACGAGCCTGCCCTGCAGCAGTTATTGGACCGTCTCCTGGCAGCACGTCCATTTGACATCGTGCAAGTGGAAGACAATGCCATGGCCGCCTACCGCTACCGCACGCAGGCACCCACGGTGCTTACTGAGCACGAGGTGCGGCGAGCGCGACGCCCCGATTGGGGCAAACAGGACGGCCAAGGCCGCATCCGCAGTGTATTCAACGAGATCGGCTGGCAGCGCTGGCCCCAATACCAGCGCTCCATCTGGGCGCAGTTTGCCCGCATCCAAGTATTTACCCTGCGCGATGCAGAGGCCATCCAGCAGATGGCGCCACAACTCAGCCCGCGGGTGCGCGTGAATCCCTTTGGCGTAACGCTGCCGCGAGCGGCGGATTTGGCGTGTGAGCAGGCAGATACACTGCTTTTCACTGGTAATTTTACCCACGCGCCCAATGTGGACGCGGCACTGTGGTTGGGGCAAGAAATTATGCCCCATTTGCGACGGCTGCGGCGACGGGTGCGGTTAAGCCTCGTTGGCATCTATCCACCGGATGCGGTAAAGGCGCTCGCCTGCGCCGACATCGCAGTGACCGGCCCCGTGCGGGAGATCGAGCCGTGGCTCGAGCGGGCGTCTGTCGTTTTGGCGCCGCTGCGCATCGGCGGCATGCGCATGAAGGTGTTGCATTCCATGGCCATGGGTAAAGCCGTGGTCACAACGGAGCGGGGGGCCGAGGGTCTCGCAGTCGGCGGGAACGCAGCGCCGCTGGTGGTGGCCCGTGACGCCGAAGCAATTGCAGCTGCCACGGCGGCGTTGTTGGCCGATACGCGAAGGCGCCATGAACTTGGCCGGCAGGCACGCGCCTTTGTATTCGATCACTGTAGTCCTGACGCTTATATACGCAGGTTGGAAGCCGTGTACGAGGAATTGGCGGCGGCGTGACGTGGTCAGCAAGCGAGACCATCGCCCGCTTACTCTTGTGGAGATTAGTATGCAGAAATTACTTTACTTTGGCGCCCACTCCGTAATTGGCAGGCCGCTGGGCAGATACTATACCGAGTATCTGCGGGCAGACGAACAGCGGGACGTTTATGCTCCACCGCAGGATGCGCTGGCACGCCTGCTGCGCCATTGTGCGGCCAATGTCCCCTACTATGCCAAACTTATGGCGAGGGCAGGCGATTGGTATGAGACCGATGCGATCAAGTATTTGCGCTGCTTGCCGCTCCTGACAAAGGACTTGGTGCGCGAGAACTTCGAACAATTGAAATCGCGCGACCTGGCGCAGCGGCACTGGGTGTACAACACCTCTGGCGGTTCGACCGGTGAGCCGCTGAAGCTGATACAGGACCGAGAGTTCCAGGACCGGCAGATGGCCATTCAACTGCTAAGCTTTCAATGGGCCGGCCGCCGCCTGGGTGAACCTGCTCTGCACATCTGGGGATCAGTGCGTGATATTCTGCAAGGCAGTGAGCGCTGGCAGATGCGCATCCTCAACCGGCTGAGCAACGATCGTTATCTCAACGCGTTTCACATGACGCCAGCCAAGATGCATGACTTTCTTGAGCAACTCAACAGCGAGCGTCCTAAGCTGATTGTGGCATATGTCCACGCAATTTACGAGCTGGCGCGCTTCGCCGAGCGTGAACGGATTGCGGTAACGCCACAGGAGGCGATTGTTACTTCGGCGGGCACACTCTACCCCCAGATGCGCGCAACAATCGAGCGCGTATTTGGCTGTCCCGTGTTTAACCGTTACGGATCACGCGAGGTCGGCGATATTGCCAGCGAATGCGACAAACATGCGGGTCTGCACGTCTTTCCCTTTGGAAATTACGTCGAGATTGTGGATGAGCAAGGGCATCCGGTGCCCGCCGGTGCAGAGGGCAATATCGTCGTCACGAACCTGAACAACTACGCCATGCCACTGGTGCGTTACATGATTGGCGACCGGGGAACATTGTCGCCTGCCGGCGAGTGTGCCTGTGGCCGCGGCGGTCAAATCCTGCAAAGAGTGGCAGGGCGCAATGTCGACGTGTTCAGGAAGCACGATGGCACACTTGTCGACGGCATCTATTTTTTCCATATGTTGAGGTCCCGCGATTGGGTGTACAAGTTCCAGATCGTGCAGGCGGACTTTGCGTGGGTTATTTTCCGCGTGGCTACTACGCAGTCAAGTTACGATACCCGGGAACTAGATGAAATCGCGAGCGAAACTCGCTTATTGATGGGTGCAGACTGCAAGGTCGACTTCGAGTTCGTGGACGACATTGAGCCTAGCTCTTCCGGCAAATACCGCTTTACAATTTCACATGTACACGACCAGTCTCCGGCTGCGCACGCCGATCGACTGGTGGATTTGCAGGCAGTGGAAGCATAGGGGCAGAAATGCGTACGATCGCCTTCTTTACCGATAGCACCGATTTTGGTGGCGCCGAGCAGGAGCTGCTGCACCTGATCGCAGGGCTCGACCACAGCCACTGGCGGCCCGTACTCTTCTGTCACGAAGAGCGGGGCGTAGGGCCACTGCTCGCGCAGGCTCGCAGCCTCGAAGTCGATTTGCGCCCGACTGCGCCGATGCCGCACGGCATTCAGGGTGCGCTGCGTGCGCCCGGTTTTGGCCGCCAGCTTCGTGCAGTACAGCCCGACGTATTTCATGCTCACTTGAGTTGCGCTGGCGTGCAAGTATGGGCTTGCCGGCGCAATGCTGGCGCGTATACCGGCCATTGTAGCGACAGTACAAATGTTTGTGGATGCCCCCTACAGCCGCGCCAGCCGGCTGCAACAGCGGTGGCTGGCAAACGGTGTGGGCCGCTACATTGCGGTATCAGAGGCCTTGGCAGGCCAGATGCGCGCCGTGTTTGACGTTCCCGCCCACAAGTTGAAGGTGATCCCGAACGCGATCCCAGTCGAAGCCTTTGACGTTGCCCCGGATGTGGGCTTGCGCAGCGAACTGGCAGGAGGGACAGAACGCCCGCTCGTGCTGACTGTGGCGCGTCTCGACGGGCAGAAGGGGCACCGCGATCTACTGGAAGCTGCAACACAGATTCCAGAGGCGGTGTTCGTCTTAGCCGGGGACGGCCCTGAGCGTTCGGCCTTGGAGCGGCAGGCGTAGGCGCTTGGACTGGCCGAATGCGTGCGCTTCTTGGGTCGCCGCAGCGACATCCCTGCGCTGCTGGCAGCGTGCGATCTATTTGTGCTGCCTTCCCTCTATGAAGGCCTGCCGCTGTCCATTCTTGAGGCCATGGCAGCGCGCAAACCGGTGGTGGCGACGGCCATTGCAGGCACACGCGAGGCAGTGACGGACGGCGTCACGGGGTTGCTGGCGCCGCCGGCTGCTGCGGCGCGCCGACTGGCGTTTTCTGTTGGCGGACGCAGTTCCGGCCAAAAGCATCTGTTTTGCGGGCGGGCTCCTTGCCGAGTCAGTCAGGCTGATCAGCGAGGACGTGGTGGATGCCGCCGACTACCAGGCCGGCCCTGACGGGAGCTTTGACCTGGCGGTTGTAGCAGACCCTGGGCCGGCGACCTTGCAGGCGGCCTGGCAAGCACTGCGGCCCGGGGGGGCACTCTATGGCGAGTGGAATAAGCCGCTGGCGGCGACCAGCACCCGCGTGACGCGCCAGTTGGTGGAGATCGGCTTCACGCCGCCGGCCTGCTACTGGCCCAGCAGCGCGCCGGAACAGGAAGCGCCCGGTGCCTGGGCCATTGGCTGCGCCAGGCGCACTACGCTGCTACGCCCAGAGCCGCAGCGTGGCCACAGGGGCAGCGCACAAAACCATGCTGCATGCCAGGTGGTTGCTGTGGCAGGGCATTGCCCGCCTGGGCGCCGCCATGCCGCTTTGTGCAGTGGCCTACAAGCCGATGCCGGACGCAGAACCGGCAGGTTTTCCGGTGGGTAAAACAATGGGTATTCAGGGGGGTGTTTTGCCGCACCTGTGCCAAGAGTGGCAGACGCTCAGCTTGGGTGCACGCCCTGAGCAGCTTCACTGGCTTCTGTTGACAGGCGGGTTGCGGAGCATCAACAAGGCAGTAGGCCTGGTCTTTGCCGACAACGAAATTAGGCCCCGGCTGGCGGTCAAGATGGCACGCGTGCCGGAATCACTGCCTGCACTTGCCCGCGAAGCGGAAGTGCTGCGCGCCGTCCATGCCCGGCAGCGAGGAGATATGGCGGGCGTGCCGCAGGTTCTGTTCTTTGGGGAAAGGCTTGGCGAGACTGCGCTGACAGGTATACCGCTTTGGACACAAGTGAGTCGCAACAACTTGGCGGACCTGGCGACCAGGGCCACCGATTGGCAGGTGGCCCTGGCCGGAGAGGTAACGCCAGTGGCGCGTACGTCGTGGTGGGACCGACTCGTGGCGAGCGAGCTTGCCTGGTTCAGTGCGGCTTTTGATTCTGCAGTGGATGGGCAACAGTTCCGGCGTGCGGCAGAGCGCCTGGAGATCCTGCCAGATCTGCCCTTGGTATGTGAACAGCGCGATTTTTCGCCCTGGAATATGCTCTTAAATGGCAAAGAGTTGGTCGTGTTGGATTGGGAATCTGCCGAGTTGGACGGGCTGCCGATGCTCGACACGATCTATTTCCTGACATATCTTGCGCTCTTTGTCGAGGGAGTGCAGGTGCATGGCGCCGTCGACGTCGAGCGGGTGCGGGGAGTGTATCGGGCCACGCTCGAGCCACACGATGAACTGGGAACTGTCGTGCAAGCGAACCTGCACCACCATTGTCAGCGCGCAGCGGCAAGTACAGCGTATGCTCAAATAGGGAGGGGACGGGTGTAGTCCCCGCCCCCTCAAGATGGTGCTCTATTCACTTAGCTTCCCCTGCAAGCGGCGCCTGCCGTGAAGCAGCGAACTGCCCTACTGGCTGATCTTGTTGCCGTCAGCCCCGACTACCCACCAGACGTCGCCGACCGCCTGACCATTGGCGTCGCCCGCCTGCTTGTCCTCGTAGTAATGGTAGAGCGGCATGCCATTGATGGTTACCTGTTCCTTGCCGTCGTCCTCGCGCTTGATCGTCGCCAGCTTTCCGGTGACACCTTCGCCGGCCGTCAGCTTCTCGCCGGCACTGGCTACGGTCAGCGGCGGCCACTTGGTGAGGCAGTCGCCCGTGCAGGAACTCTTGTCCTTGCTATCTTTGTCAAAGACGTAGAGTGTCATGCCTGTGTCGTCCACCAGGATCTTACCGTGCGTGCCGTTCTCATGCAGCATCACGACTGCACCGGCGGCAGAGCTTGCCCCTTGCGTTCCGGTCATGCCTTCTGTTCCGGTCATGCCCTTGGTCTCGGTCATCGTTCCGGTCTTGGTCGCACCGGTTTCCGTCATCGCTTGGGTCTCGGTCATGGCGCCGGTCTTGGACGCGCCAGCGCCGGTTTCCGTCATCGCCTTGGTTTGAGTCACCGTTTCAGTTTGAGAGGCGGAGGTCGCAGCCTTGGTCGGCGTAGACAGTGCGGCAGGAGCTGACGAGGGGGCAGCGCCTGGCACAGTCGTGGTGGCGCAAGCGCCGAATAGGAGTGGAATGGCCGCAAGTGCACAGGCGTGCAGAATCCCGCGCACCGATCGAGAATGTTTGATTGGACGCACCATCATGATTACACCTCGCTAAAAACAACCACAACGAAAAGCGAACGTGAGCATGCATCACGTCGATTATGGTAGTCCTGTCGCAGCGAGAGAAAGTTAGAATGAGGTAGTAATTAGCTTACGAGAAGATGAGAATCAGGCACCAGCGGATACCAGCGGTGTGACTACATACTGCTGCGCCAGATCAAGAAGAGCAGGTGTGCTCCCAGGACGACGCCCAACAGCAAGCCGAGGAAGCCGATCACAGAGACGCCCCACAGCGTGGGCGGCGCGGCCATACCCCACATGAGCGCAGACCCCAACAGCAACGAAGCCACGATTATGCCATAGGCGAGACGGTTGAGCGGCCCCGACAAGGAAGGCTGTTCGACGCTGAAACGCAGGTCGCCGCTGCGCGTTCGTTCGAGCAGCTGCAGGGACTCGCGCGGCAGGGCGTCGATCAGGCGCTGCCACTCACGCACACTGCGCAGTGCATCACGCCCCAACCGCTTGGGCGAATAGCGCCGCTGCAGCAGATCAAGGCCAAAACCTTGCAAGGCCTCGGTTAAGTCAAAGTCAGGGTCAAGAAAGCGCGCCGTGCCCTCGGTCTGGACGATGACCAGCAGCAACATGTTAACGCGCGCGGGGACGACCAACTTGTGCTTGCGAATGATGCCAAACATGGCGGTGAAAGCGGGGCCCAGGTCGAGACCGCCCGGTACGTCGGCAAACTCGCCGACAAACTCGGATACGTCCGCTCGGTAGGCGCTGCGGTTGAAATTGGCCGGCGTCTCGCACATCCGCACCAGTTCGTCAGTCAGCGCATCGACGTCACTGTTGATAAAGGCCGTGACGATGTTGATGAAGTCGTCCTGTGTCTTCTCGTCGACGCGGCCGATCTTGCCGGAATCCAACATGCCCAGGCGCCCGCCCGGCAGCACGAAGATGTTGCCCGGGTGGGGGTCGGCATGATAAAAGCCATCGCGAAAGACCATGCTCAGCATGGTGTTGGCAAACAGCTCGGCAAAAGCCGTTATATCGATACCATCGGCAAGCATGCGGTCGCGGCGGGCGATGCTGTAGCCGTCCAGCCGCTCCATCGTCAGCACGCGCTTGGACGAAAACTCGGGATAGGCAATGGGAAAGTGCACGTCCGGGTCGTCGGCAAAGTTGCGGGCGAACTGGATCATGTTGTTGAGCTCGACGTGGAAGTCCAGCTCACGCATCAGGCTGCGTTGAAATTCGGCCACCGTGGCGGTCGGCCGATATTGGGCGAGCTCGCGGCTGTTGCTCTCGGCGGCCTGGGCCAGCGACATCATCAAATTGAGATCGCTCTTGACCTTGGGTTCGATGCCGGCGTGCTGCACCTTGACGACGACCTGCGAGCCATCTTTTAGCTCGGCCAAGTGCACCTGCCCGACCGATGCGGAAGCCAGGGCAAGTTGATTGAATAGGGTGAAAATGGCATCGGGGGGTTGGCCCAGCTCCTCTTCGATCGTAGCACGTACGAGGGTTGGTGGGTCGGGCGGCGTGTCCGCCTGCAGCGATTCGAGTTGGGCGGCCAATTCCGGCCCGACCATATCGGGGCGCTGGCTCATCATCTGGCCGACCTTGATAAAGGTCGTGCCCAGTTCGGTGAGCGCCATGCGCACGCGCACTTCGAAAGGGTAGTCGCGCACGGCAATGCCTTCCGACGAGACAAAGCGACGCTGGATAAAATCCGGCGTTTTCTCGCCAATCAGGTTGCCAAGGCCGTACTTACCCAGAATGCGAACGATCTGGTCAACGCGCCTGACGTTGCCCCTAAAGTTGGTAATACCAGAAATCATACTGACTGCTGCCTACTCGGCTTCGGGCGCGCGGCCGCCGTTGGTGGAAGATGATTACTGGAGTAAGCTAACCGCCAACGGCAAATCTTGTCAATTATGAGGGCGGGGCGATCCATAACACAGGCAAGAGCAGCACCAAGTCTTGCGGCAGGCTGGCGCCGCTAGCAAACCTACTGAAGAGACGCCACGAATGCCTGCAGTGCAGGATTGCCGGGGACGGCGTTCACCGATGCTTGTATGAGCTCGCCCAGGCGGCCGGTACGCTGCGCCCAGTCGATGAGGTTAAAGGCGATGGAGCTAAAATTGCTACCACCCGCCACGGCGTCGAGGTTGACGTTCATCTCCAGCCTGGTCATTTGCGCCAGCGTCGGCTCTGTATAGGCATCCAGCAGCGCGGCATGGAACTGTTTAAACTGGGTGGGCGCCAGGCGCGTCACCTGCACCGCGGCGGGAGCAAGAGGGTTGCCGGAAACGGGCGTGGCGGGCTGAGCAGGTTTGGCCTCGGCGCCCGATTCACTTTTCTGCACCAGCACCGGAGCCGCAGCATCGAGGGTACCATCTAACTCGAGCGCATTGGCGGCAAGGCGGAATGCACGTTCGTAGGTTCCGCCGGCGCCTAACACATCGTAAAAGGCAACGGCGAACGAGATGGCAGCCGAATCTTCGACGGCCGTTTGCATACCGACCACATACTGAACGGTCTTAGTGATGGCGGCGCCGAGTTCCTCGCTGTAGCAAGCATTGAGCACGACGCACTGCACAGAGGGGAAATTGGTCAGGAAGTTGGCAAAGGCATCGCCGGCGACGGCGCGCGCGTTGCCGTTTTTGTCCTCCACGTAGATGCTGCCGCCCTCGCCGTGGCCCGAGAAATGGACGACCTGTGGCTCAAAACGCAGCATTGCCCGGCGCATGTCTTCGATGCGCGTCGCGGACACCGCCTCCAGCTGAAAGCGGTCGCGATATGTAGCCATCTGCAATGCAGCCTTGATGTCGCGCAATTCCTCGTCCAGGCGAAGCTGGGTGGTGTTGACGGGATTGGCGGCGAGAAACAGTATCTTGAGGGTCTGGGCGGCCGACATGTGAAACTCCTCTAGTAGTTGTGGATGGCGCAGGCACCATGCCTAGAGCATAACAAAATTAGCGGCAACTGTCATCTGCGCTGCAGGGCACGTTAAAAGCAGTCAACGGCGCGGCAGGCGCAGGTTTACGCGGCCGAAGCGCTGGACGGCGAGAAGTGCACTGGATAGGATCAGTACGCCGCCCAGCAGTTGTACGGCTGCCAACTGCTCGTCGAGGAAAAGCACCGACCAGATGACGGACAGCATGGTTTCCAGCGGGCCAAGCAGCGCCAGTTGGCCACTGCCGATCCGGCCGATGGCAGCATAGTAGCCGAGACGGGCAAAATAGGTGCTCACCAAGGCTAGCAGCAACACCTCGAGCCAGCCGCCAAGGCTCGGCTGCGTCCAGACCGCGCCTTGCAGCAGCCACCAGGCGACGACAAAGACCGTCATGGTCGCGGTGACATAGAAGACGACGGTGCGCACAGGATAGCTGACCAACGTCCACTGTGTGAGCGCCATTTGCAGGGCAAAGAAGAACGTGGCGACCAAAGCCAGCAGCGCGCCGACCCAGTCCACTGCGCCGGACGGGCTAATGAGCAGATAGACGCCGGCCAATGCCAGGCCCAGGCGCACGAGGTGGCGCTGGGTCAGGCGTTCGCCGCGCAGCGCCAGCAGGCTGAGCACGAGCGGCGGGCTGAGGGCGATGATCATTGCTGCCAGCGAGGCTTCGAGATAGTTGAGGCTGAGAAAGAACAAGATCATGCCGGCGGCGTTGATGGCGCCGATCACAATCGCCCACCGCAACCCTTGGCGTGGCAAGCGCAGGTTGTCACGTGCGGTGACGGCGATGGTCAGGCCAAACAGCGTAGTCGCGATCACCATGCGCAACATCAGCAGTTCATTTGAGTCCATGCCGCCCAAGATAGCCGCGCCGCGACGGGGGGAGCAAAGCTAAAGGCCACGGTCGAGCCAAGCGCCAGGGCCCAGCCGAGGGCGGCGGAACGGGAAGGTTGCGCAATGGGGGCGGGCTGTGTAGTAGCGGACTGCACAGGGGGAGTGCCCTGGTTTGAGCTTGACATGCAGAAAGGTCCATTCGATTGTGCGCGCAATTACGCGGTCGTGCAAGCATACGACCGAGTGGGGATTCGGTCAACTGCAAAGGCCTTGACAGCGCCGGGCAGAGGAGTATAGTCAAGTGTAGGTGGTTATTGCCGCCAAGACCCGCATCATCCTCGGAAGGAGGCCCCGTATGCGTTCGGGATTCTTTCTGGCTCCGCTTTCTCTCCTGCTGATTTCAGCCTACATGTTCGTTCTCAATGTTGCTCCTGCGCCCGCGCAGGCTGCAACGGTCGCTAGGGGCAGTGAACAAGCTGCCGTCTTGCCCGAAAGCCAGTTCCTGGCTCTTTACCCTGAGTTGCGGCAGGCGCCGGCGCCGCCTTGGCTCAGGCCGGGTGTGCGCGCGACCTACAACTCCGCATTCGCCACCTTTGGTCGCAATATCGACGACCCAACACCATCGGGAGCGGCGCTGGTGCAATTTGACGTGGTTGCCCAGGACAGGCGTAACGTCGTGGCGCAGACGACGATGTTTAGCACGCAGATCCAGGGTCAGCCGCCGACGGGGCTTGGTTATGAGGTGGGGCTGCCTGGAGTGGGTGCGTTCTGGTTTGCGCCACAGGTGCTGGCGCACGCGGAGGACGCCGCCTTTGAGGAGTTCACCGTCAACCGGCTGACCACGGACGTGGAGGGCGAGACGTATGACGTGGTGCGCATGCAGTCGACGACCGACAACAGCGTTGAAGTGTGGGAGTTCGAGACCAACAGCGGCGTGTTGGTCTTTCATCAACAGATGCTGTATGGAGCCGACGGTGAGAAGACGAGCGGCAACGTGATGACGCTGCTGGGCCGGAGGCAAGTCAGGCTGCCGTGGCGGTTTGGCAGCGTGCCAGGTTGGGTCAAGCGAGGCATACAGATCGACTTAGCGGGCAGCCAAATGATGGATTTGGGCGGTCCACCATACATACCATTGCCCATGGCGGTCAATCTGCGCATCAATAAGGTGGGGTCTGTGTGGAGCGAGTACAGCCAGACGACGTGGTTCAACAACCAGCAGATCAGCCAGAGCGGGGGTGCGACGGGCGTGGCGCAGATCTTTGGGGGTATGTGGCTGCCACCCGAGGCGCTGGGGGTGCTGAAAACGGGCAGTGTGCTCGACCGCGATCCGCTGACCGGCGTCGTCACGCAAGTGGACGAGGCCGGCAGCCGCCAGATTGCCGTCCGCGCCGAAGGGCCGGGGTATCTGACCCGCTATACGTACGATGGTCAGAGCGGGCGGGTGATCGGCTACTACCAGGAGGCGCACATGATGGCGGGAGTGCAATATACGGAGTTGGCAGCGGAGTAGCTACACTGTGCTGTAGGCTGCGGCGCAAAGGCACGGGGGCGTGCCAGCCCGCACGCGGCGTGCGGGCTGGACAAGGAGCGAGACACTGTGTGGGCGAGGATTGCGTGGGTGCGCTAGCTCGCGGTCAGGCCGCAGCCAAAGGCAAATTGTGATCCACCGGGCTCGGCAGCCAAAGGCCAGGTGTAGGACAATTTGCCGGTGAATGGGTGCGCGCCGAACAACACGTCGGCAATACCGTCGGCTTCGGTGCCGGGGAGCCAGGCGGCGACGAAGGCGTCGGATTGGGCGAGCGCGTCTGCGATCCACAATGGACGTCCGGAGTAGAGAATGGTAATCAGCACGTCGCAGTGCCGGCGCATGTGTGCGACCAGGGCCAGGTCTGCAACGGAGAGTGCGAGATCGACGCGGTCGCCTTCTCCCTCGCTGTAGGGAGGCTCGCCCACAACTACGATGCCGACGCCGGCATGGATCGAGCCTTCAAACTCGCCCTGTGGTTCATACTCGACAACGGTGTCGGGGGCAACGGCATGCGTGATTGCCGCCAACAGGGTGACGCCCGGCGTAATGGTGCCAGGTTTGCCTTGCCACTCGATCGTCCAGCCACCGCATTGCATGCCAATGTCATTGGCGGCAGAGCCGGCCACCAGGATGCGATCCGCGTTGTGCGGCAGCGGCAAGGCGCTATCCACGTTCTTGAGCAAAACGAGTGACTTACGTACGGCCTCACGTGCGACCTGCCGGTGGGCCGCCGAACCTACGTCAGATAACCACGATTCCTCGCCGAAGGGGCGATCGAAGAGGCCCAGCGCCAGCTTGGCGCGTAGGCCACGGGTGACGGCGTCATCGATGCGCTCCTGGGAGATTGCGCCGTTCTCCACCGCTTGGATCACGGCAGCCACAAAGTCCCTGTAGGCAAACGGCACCATCACCATGTCGAGGCCGGCATTGACCGCGGTGACCACTGTCTCTTCCATGTGCGGGCTGAGCTGGTGCAATGCCAACCAATCGGAGACCAAGAAGCCGTCAAAGCCCATTTCGCCCTTGAGCAAGTCTGTGAGCAGAAAGCGGTTGGCGTGAAGCTTGACGCCGTTCCAACTGCTGTAGGAAACCATGATGCTGAGCGCGCCGGCGGCGATGGCAGCGGCATAGGGCGGCAGGTGAACGGCGCGCAGCTGCGCCTCTTCGATGCGGCTGTCACCCTGGTCGATCCGCCAGCACTGCGGGTCGTCACTCTGCCAGAGGTCTTGAATCCAATGATAGCGAGCGGTGGTGCCCCAACTCGTGCCGCCGTCGGCGGCAAAGTGCTTGGGGCAGCCCAGCACGGGGCGCGCAGCTGCGCCTGCGTCCGGGCTGGCGTTCTGCAGGCCGCGCAGATAGGCTACGCCCAGGCGTGTGACCAATGCCGTGTTCTCGCCAAACCCTTCATACGTACGCCCCCAACGGATGTCCTGCGGCACGCTAAGGCAGGTGCAAAGTCCCAATGTACGTTGGTCGCCAGCAGTTCGCGGGCCGTGACTTGCGCCACACGGGTGACCAGGTCTTCGTCGCCCGTGGCGCCTAACCCTATGTTGTGCGGGAAAATGGTGGCGCCGCACAGGTTGTTGTGCCCGTGTACGGCGTCGACGCCGTACAGCAGGGGGATGGCCAGGCGCGAGTGCAGGGCGGCCTCTTGGAAGGAACGCACCATTTGCGCCCACGCTTGCGGCGTATTGGGGGTTGGGTTACCGCCGCCGCCGCTGAGCACCGAACCGATGCCGAATTCGGCCACCTCGGCGGGCGTAATGCTGTTCTTCTCGACCTGGGTCATCTGGCCGACCTTTTCAGCCAAGGTCATGCGGCACAAAAGTGCCTGGATTTGATGCTCGATGGCGGATTGGTTTGTCGCTGTAAGGGCCTGTGTTGGGGTGTACATTGTCTGATCCACTTTCGGTGTGTTTGGGTGGGGCGGGCACAAGGTCCGGCGGTGAGAGCCTCGTGGTTGCGGCAATCGTTGTTCCCGCCGGACCTTGTGCCCCTACGGACGGTGTGTGCTCAAGCGCCACATGCACCTATTCATGCGGCGGCTGGAATTTCGGTTGCGGCTGCGCGCACGGCGTTTGTCATTTCGACGCGCTCGACGCAGTTGCGCAGAGCGAAGGAAGCGAGAAGGTCATCGATCTGCGTCTCGCTCTTGTTTTCAAACGGTTGGGCATATAAGCGCTGCAGGACGTCGGCCGTGTAGGTGGACATGGCGGCCTGGGCCAGATAGCGGAAGTTGGTCTGGGCGTTCAACCCGGGCAGGCGGCGGGCGATGGCATCCGCCAACGCCTGAACATGGGGCTGCACTTCGTCGCCGAACTGGCCCAGCCATCCGAAGTCCACGCCGAGCGCGGCCTTGGCTTCCAGCATGGGGGCGATTGCCTGCATATAGGGGCTGTCCGGCGCGGTTTGCAGCCAGCCCATCGAACCAAGCGCCTTGTAGGACCAGAAGGTCCAGTGGCAGCCTAGATCGTTGTAGGTGAGCATCTGGTCCTGCAGCACGCCTACCTTGGCTGCCACCTGGAGAGACGGGTAGTCCATGCTCAAGCCGAACTCGCCCACCAAGAGCGGGGCTTCGTGCGCTTGCGCGAAATGATAGCCTTCCGTTGCCACGAATCGGCTGCGGATAGCAGCGGTGTCCCAGTAGGTGTCGCCAAGTGTACCGGGATAGGTGGCCAGGGGCCCGATAGCAGGTTCGATGTAGTTATGGTTGCTGTAGAGAAGGTTTGTATCCCAAGGTGCATCCATTCCCGCAAACTTTGTCGAATAGTAATCACCTTCGAGCATGACAATATGCTGATCTCCGGCCACACGTATAGCATCCACCGTGCGCCGATAGAGAGTGTTGAGCGTGACCCAGTCCGGGTTGTAGTCAGCGTCGGGATCAAAGCGGCCAAAGGGGGCGTTGGTTAACGGTTCATTGACCAGGTTGTAGGCCGCAACCACGCTGCGCTGACGATAGCGGCAGGCAAACTCCGCCCAGAGCGCCACAAAGCGGTCCTGCTGCTGCTTATCCGACCAGAAAAGTGCATGGCGGCTGCTGTTGTCGCAGTGCCAGTCACCGTTTTGCCAGCCCGGCACCGAATGCAGGTCGAGAATGGCGTAGATGCCATGGCGCTCGCACCAGGCCAGCGCCTGGTCCAGCCGGGCAAAGCCGCTCTCCAGGTAGGCCCCGGGCGCGGCGTCGCTTTCAAAGTGGCGATAGTTGAGCGGCAGGCGAATGGCAGTGACGCCGACGCCGGCGAGGAATCGGACGTCGTCTTCGTTGAAAAGGTAGTGAAGTAAGCGGTCGAAGAAGAAAGCGGCCTTCTCCTGGCCCAGCTGCGCGGCCATCGTGCGGCGCAGGCTGGACTCAGAGCCGGAATGGCCGGTAAGGAAGTGCTCCATGTTCAGCCAGCCGCCGATGTTGACCCCGCGCAGCATGATCGGTTGGCCCTGCGCGCCGGCCACAATCCCGTTGCGAATGTGTAAAAAGTCCATAGGTGTTTAGCCCTTGATACCGGAAAGGCGGATGCTTTGCACGAACTGCTTTTGCGCCACAAAGAAGAGCAGGAGAATGGGAAGCGTCGTCAGCACCGACGCCGCCATCAGCCACGGCCAGTTGATGTAGTTCTCGTTGAGCAGATAGGACAACCCGACCTGGAGCGTGCGCTTGGACTCGGTATTGATCATTACCAGCGCCCACAAAAACTCGTTCCAGGCCCATTGGAAGGTGAGCAGGCCAAAGGTGGTGAGGATCGCCTTGGAGTTGGGCAGCAGGATATAGAGGTAGAACATGAGCGGATTGCAGCCGTCGAGTTCGGCGGCTTCCATGAGTTCATTAGGAAAGCTAAGATAGAACTGGCGCATGAGAAACGTGCCGTAGGCGCTGCCAAGGAAGGGGATGATCAGCCCGGCGTGCGTGTCGACCAGCTGCAGATTGCGCATGACGATGAAGTTGGGGATCATCGTCACCGCCGCGGGCACCATCATCGTGGCCAGGAAAAGCAGGAAGATGATGTTGCGGCCGGGGAAGTCGATCTTGGCAAACGCATAGCCGGCCAGCGAAGACGTGATCACCTGCCCAAGTGTGACCAGGCTGGCTATCTTGAGCGTGTTCAGGGCGTACAGGCCAAAGTTGATGCGGTCCAGCACCTGGACGTAGGCCGAGAAGTCAAGCGGCCAGGGCACGGAAAACGGGGGCAGCGTAAAAACCTGGTCAGGCTGCTTGAACGAAGTGGTCACGCTCCAGAGAAAGGGCAAGACCATAATCAAGCCGCCGGCAATGAGCAGCGTGTAGCTCCCCAGCAGCACCCAGAAGCGGGTCCGGCTGATCGAAGTGCGGCGGGCCGCACCGGCTTCGGCCGCTGGATGTTGGATCGTGGCTTGCGTCATCATGCCTGTTTACTCCTCGCCAAAGACCCACGTACGCCGCGTATACCACTGCACCATCGTCACCAGCAGGATCAGGAAGAACAGGACAAAAGCAACGGCCGCGCCGTAGCCCATGTTGAGATAGTCGAATGCCTGCTGCCAGATAAAGTAGCCGATCAGGTAGGTCGAGCGGGCGGGGCCGCCCTGCGTCATGTTATAGACCAGGTCAAACGCCTGGAACGAGCCGATGAAACCGGTAATGGTGACAAAGAAGAGCGCCGGCGTAATCAGCGGCACGACCACGCGGGCAAACTTCTGCCAGGCGCCGGCGCCGTCGATCGTGGCGGCATCCTGCAGCTCGGGCGGCACATCCTGGAGTGCGGCCAGCAGGATGATCATGTTGAACCCCAGGCTGCGCCAGATCGTGACCATAATGACTGCGGGCATGGCCCAGGCAGGGCTGGTCAGCCAGGGAATGGCAGGAATGCCGACCAGGCTGAGCACACGGTTGAGCAGTCCATAGGAGGGGTCGAGCACCCACGTAAAGATGACGCCGACGGCCACGGTGGAGGAGACGACGGGCAGGTAGTAGACCGTGCGGAACAGCGACAGGCCGCGCAGCTTCTGGTTGAGCAACACGGCCAGCAGCAGCGAGAAGGCGATCCCGATCGGCACGCTGACAAACGTGTAGTAGAAGGTGTTGATCAGCGTTTTGTGGGCAATCGGATCTACTGCCATTTTCTGGTAGTTGGCCAGGCCGACGTACTTCATAGGCGACAGCAGGTCCCAACTGGTGAGGCTGATGCCAAACCCGCCGAGCACGGGCAATAAGACGAAGCCAAAGACAAACAACAACGCCGGCGTTATCAGGAGATAGCCCCAGAGGGCATTGCGTGTCTTGATGGATAACATATGGTGCTCCAGCGTGACTGATTCTACACAGCTACGGGTAAGCGGCAGCGGCGACGCGTGTTGGGTGCAGATCGCGTGCGGGGCGAGGCGGGCACAAGGTCCGGCGTGGAGAAAATCGTTGCGACGGTGGGCGTTTTTCCGCCGGACCTTGTGCCCTACAAATTATGCACCCCGCACAGCGGATTACTGTTCTTGCAGAATGCCGTCGATGGCGGTGCAGGCGGCGGTCATGGCTTCTTCCATGCTCTTGTCGCCGTTGAGCGCCAGCTCGAGCTCAGGCTGGATGGAATCCAGAATTTCCTGGAAGCGAGCGTGGTCGGGCAGGCGCTTGCCATATTCGGTGGCTTCCATAAAGACCTGCGGGCTGGCGGGCGACTGGCCTTGCATGGACTCGATAAAGGTCGATTCGGCCACTGACTTGACGGCGGCGATTTCAAACTGGCCTTCCTGGCGAATCTTGACGCCTTCGGGGCCGGAAGCAAACTTGAGGAACTCCCAGGCGGCGTCCTTGTTCTTTGAATTGTTGGAGATAGCATAGCTGTTGCTGTAGAGGAATGTGCCCTCAGTCGCGCCGGCCGGGTGCAGGGCGATATCCCAGGTGAAGTCCTTGATGGCGTCGTTGAACGGCTTGACTGCCCACGGACCGGCTACAAACATGGCCAGGTTGCCGGAGACAAAGCGATCGTAGTCGCCCTGCGTGGCCTGGGCGGCAGCGTTGGCCGAGATACCGCCATCGGCAAAGAGACCGGCGTAGGCGTTCATCGCCTGCAGCGCCTCGGGCGTGGTCAGCGCGCACTTGCTGTTGTCGGGTGTGAGGATGTTGGAGCCCCACAGGAAGAGATACATGGGATACCAGGCAGGGCCGTAGCCGTAAGTGTCGACGGTACCGTCGCCGTCCACGTCCTTGACGAACTGCTTGCCGACTTCGAGCAGCTTGTTCCAGTCCCAGGTCGCGTCAGGATAGGCCACACCGGCGGCGTCAAACATGTCCTTATTGTAGTAGACCACGTTGTCAGAGAAGGTGGCGGGCAAGCCATAGACGACGCCGTCGACCGTGTGCATGTCGACCGTGTTCGTGTAATAGATGGTGGTATCAAAGCTGTCGCGAGCAATGTAGTCAGTCAGCGGTTGGACGGCGCCCTTGGTGGCGAAACTGCGCAAATTCTCAAAGTTCATCGAGATGACGTCGGGAGCCGTACCGCCCGCCACCTGCGTCTGATACTTGGTGAAGATATCGTTATACGAGGTAAGCTCGAGTTCGACGTCGATATCGGGATGCACTTTCTCAAAGGCATCGACCACCGCCTGCTCGACTTCGGGATTGTCGTAGGCAAAGAAGGTCATGACGCGCACCTTGGCCGGGGCAGCCGATGCGGCCGTATCGTCGGCTGCCGGCGCGGCGCCAGGCGCCGCCGCCGTACAGGCGCCAAGCAGCAGGGCCAGAACCAAGAGCAGAGAACATAACAGGAAGGATGATGAACGCAGGTTGCACTTCATTGTAGTCTCCTTGTGTAGGTTCGAGCGGAAGATATAAATCAGGCGCGAGTGGAAGCTCGCACCACCAACTCGGTAGGCAAAAGCACGGGCATCGGCGGCAGCGGCTTGCCGGTCAAGTTATCGAGCAGCAGGCTGGCGGCGGTGCGCCCCATCTCATAAAACGGCTGCCGGACCGTGGTCAGCGATGGAGTAATCTGGGCGGCAGCCGAAATATCGTCAAAGCCAACCACGGCTACATCCTCGGGGATACGGCGGCCGGCGGCTTTGAGTGCGTTCATGGCCCCAAACGCCATCAGGTCGTTGGCGACAAACAGGCCATCGAATTCAAGACCTGCAGCCAGGAGCGACTGTGCCTGTAGTACACCGCCGTGCTCGGTGAAGTCGCCGTTGCGGATCAAACGCGGGTCCGGTGCAATGCCGGCATCGTACAGCGCCTGCTCGTAGCCGGCCTGCCGCTCGCGGTTGCAGCCAAACTCGATCTGCCCGTTGATCATCGCAAGGTGACGGCGGCCGGCTTCCAGGAGATGGCAGGTAGCCAGGTAGCCGCCATCGTGGTTGGTCGTGGCTACCGACGGGAAGCTGGGGCGCAGGCCGCGGTCGTCGACCAGGATCATCGGAAAACCATCTTTATGCAGCTGCGACAGGTAGTCGAGCATGCCGGTTGGGATCACGACTACTAAGCCGTCGATCTGGCGCGAGCCAACCACCTGCTTGGTGAAGTTGCGGATCGACTCTTCGCCGCGCGTCATGCTGTAGAGCATCAAGCCGTAGTCGCTGGTCTCCACCACTTCGGTTACGCCGCGCAACACGTCCATCATCATCGGCCAGATCAAGGTCGGGACGAGCATGCCGATGCAGTAGGACTGTCCCCTGGCGAGGGCAATAGCGCGCGTGCTGCGCACGTAGCCTAGCTCTTCGATGGCCCTACGGATACGCGCGGCAGTTTCGGGATCGACGTCGGGCTTACCGTTGAGCACACGTGATACCGTGGCTTTGGAAACGCTTGCGTACCTGGCGATGTCGGAGATTGTGGCAGACATGGGAAGCAGACCTGATTACCTGGAAGCGGTTACGGTACCGGTTACGGTACCGGTTACGGTACCGGTTACAGACACTATAGCATGGAATTAGGCAGGCGTCAAGCGGGAAATGTGCCCCGCCCTTGAATAGACGGAGGGTTATCATCGTAAACGCATTCATTGACTGCGCTTAGTTGCTGAGGCAAATTCGGTTACTGCCGCAATGTGTGCAGGTTGAGTAGCGCCTGCGGTTGCGCCGAACTTGCGACGACGGTTCTGCCGACGCTACCTCAGAAGGCCGCGGCTCAGGCAACGGCGCCGGTGGCGCCGGTGGCTCCACTATAGTCAGGCGGGCGTCTGGCGGCGGCGGAGGAAGAACTTGGTGGTCTCCTCCGCTACGGCTGGAATCAGAGACAGGCCGATTACGAATGCCCACTCGATGGGCGCCATCGTGTGCGTGTTGAAGACCGGCTGCAGGAAGGGTACATTGATCACCAGCAGCATCAGCGCGAGCGAGGCGAACACGGCGTACTGCATGTACTTATTGGAGAAAACGCCGAGACGGAAGAGCGAGACACGTTCGGAACGTACGGTGTAGGCACGGAACAACTCGCATAGGGACAAGGTCACAAAGGCCATGGTCTCGGCCGTCTGCACATCTACCCCCTTCCAGTTGTGGTTCAGGATGTAGAGCAGCGGGTTGTCACCCTGTGGGACCTGCGTGTCCAAGTGCCAATAGAGGCCTACCAAGAATGCGCCAAGGACGGCGCCGGTCTGGGCGATGGTCTGGATGACGATGCCCACGCGCATGGGCCCGTTTACGATCGATTCGTTCTTGGGCCGCGGCTGCTGCGACATGATGTCCGGGTCGCCCTTTTCCATGGCCAGTGCCAGGGCCGGCGCGCCGTCGGTCAGCAGGTTGAGCCACAGCAGTTGGATGGCAGTCAGCGGTGAGGGCAAGCCTGCCAGCGTCGCCAGGAAGATGATCATGATCTCGGCGACGTTGGAGGAGAGCAGGAAGAAGACAAACTTGCGGATATTGGCGTAGATGACGCGGCCCTGCTCGATGGCGGCCACGATGCTGGCGTAGTTGTCGTCCGTCAGCACCATGTCGGCCGTCTCCTTGGCCACGTCGGTGCCGGTAATGCCCATGGCGACACCGATATCGGCGCGCTTAATGGCGGGAGCGTCGTTGACGCCGTCGCCGGTCATGGCCACCACTTCGTCGTTGGCGCGCAGGGCATCCACGATGCGCAGCTTGTGCTCGGGAGAAACGCGGGCAAATACGTCGGTCGTTTCTACGCGGTCGGCCAGGGCGGCGTCGTCCAGGGCGCTGAGTTCGGCCCCGGTCATCACGGCGTGGCCCGGGCGCAGCAGGCCGATGCCCTCGGCGATGGCACGCGCCGTGTTGGGATAATCGCCGGTGATCATGATCGTGCGAATCCCGGCAGCGCGGGCCGTCGCCAGCGCCGGCTTGACTTCGGCGCGGGCCGGGTCAATCATGCCGACCATGCCCGCAAAGATCAGGTCCTGCTCCATCTCGGCGGGTTGGACGTCCCCGGGTGCGGCGGCGGTCAGCCGGTACGCCAACCCCAACACGCGCAAGGCGTCTTTGGTCATGCTGTCGTTGGCGGCCAGGACTTCCTGGCGCATAGATTCGTCGAGCAGGCGGACCTGGTCGTCCATGGTCTGAATGCGCGTGCACAGGCGCAGTACGACGTCGGGTGCACCCTTGACGGCGACGGCACTCCACGTGCGGTGCGCGTCGTCGTGCAAGGGCGAGCTATCGGCAGGGTCGGGCGCCTGGATGTCGTGGACGGTGACCATGCGCTTGCGAGTCGAATCAAACGGGATCTCCTGCTGGCGCGGGTAGGCCTGGTTGAGTGCGTCCTGGAGTACTCCGGCGCGGGCGGCGGCAAGCAGAATGCAGCCTTCGGTAGGATCGCCGACGACGCGGTAGCCCACAGGTGGGGCCGCTGCGTCACCGTGCCGTGACGCAGCGGTGACTTGGTCCACGGAGGGGGGGGTATCGCTGTCGATTTTCTCAAGCTGGGCATCGTTGTTGAGCACACCCACCCACAGCGCCGTGGCCACGCCGGGGTAGGCGCGCAGGTTGAGCGGCTGGCCCTGGATTTGGAACGAATCGGTCTCCTTGGCTGCAAGCGGCAGTTCCACAAAGCGGCCGTCCACCCACATGCGCGTGACGGTCATCACGTTCTGCGTCAGCGTGCCGGTTTTGTCGGAGCAAATGACCGTGGCCGAACCCAAGGTCTCGACCGAGGCCAGCTTGCGGATCAAGGCATGGCGGCGTACCATTTCACGCATGCCCAGTGCCAGGCTGATAGTGACGACGGCGGGCAGCCCCTCGGGCACCGCGGCGATGGCGAGGCTGACGGCGATCATGAACGACTCGACCAGCGCATCAGTGGTGGCCGACGTAAAGGGCTGCGTGAAGATGCCGCTGCGAATGATGCCCACCAAGAAGACGATGCCGCAGACAGCCAGCGCTCCCCAACCCAGGACCCTGCCAAGCTCGTCCAGCCGCTGCTGCAGCGGGGTCTCTTCCTGTTCGACGTTTTGCAGCATGTCGGCGATCAGGCCAAGCTGCGTGTGCATGCCGGTGGCCACGACCAGGCCGCGGCCGCGGCCATAGGCGACGGTCGTGCCCATAAAGGCCGTGTTTTTGCGGTCGCCCAGGGTAGCTTCGGCGTCAAGCACCAGGGCGGCGCTCTTTTCCACGGCCACCGATTCACCCGTCAGCGCGGCCTCTTCGACGCGCAGGTTGACGGCCTCGATCAGGCGCAAGTCGGCCGGGACAAAGTTGCCCGTTTCGAGCAACACCAAATCGCCGGGCACCAGCTCGGCGGCCGGCACCGAATGATGGATGCCGTCGCGCAGCACGCGCGCCTCGGGCGAGGCCATCTTCTTGAGGGCGGCCAGCGCCTGTTCGGCGCGGCTCTCCTGCACCACGCCCAGCACGGCGTTGAGCACGACGATCAGCAAGATGGCGCCGGCCTCGACCCAGTCGCCCAAAAGGGCGGAGATCACGGCGGCAACAATCAAGAGGATGATAACAAAGTTGTTGAGTTGGGCGAGCACCAACTGGAAGAAGCTTGGGCGCGGCTTTTCCTGCAGTTCGTTGCGCCCGTACTGTGCGAGGCGGCGCGCCGCCTCCTCGCTCGTCAAGCCATGCTGCTCGTGGCTGGCAAGGTGAACGACAACGTCGTCGACGCCCATGGCGTGCCAGGTGGAACGTACGTCTGCGCCTGTTGCGCCGGCTTCCAACTTGTCTTGGCCATCCCCGGATGGGGGTGGAGTCAATTGGGGGGGTTCACGCAGTGTCATAGGGAATCGTCCTGGTAGATATGGGCGCCAAAGTTGCTGCGCGATGTGTCAATCAGGCGGGCCGGCGGCCAAGCAGCAGATGTTCGACGATCGTATCTACGATCTGTTGCGGGTCCTGGGTAATGTCGCAGGTGAGTACGTCAACCGGCTCCTCCAGCGTGTCAAACTGGCTCTGCAACATGGGGGCCTTCATATAGTGATTCTGGCGGCGCTGCATGCGCTCCCAGATCAGATCGAAGCTGCCCTTGAGATAGACGAACTGTACTTGCTGCGGGTCGACACGCAGGCTGTCGCGGTACTGTTCCTTGAGGGCAGAACAGGCCATCACGCCGCTCTCGCCGCGCGCCATGCCGGTGCGAATCATCCCAGCCAGCACCGCCAGCCAACCAGCGCGGTCGGTATCGTCGAGCGGCGTGCCGGCCGCCATCTTGGCGACGTTTTCGGCCGGGTGAAACTTGTCGCCATCATAAAACGGCCAACCCATGCGCGCGGCCAGCAGTTCGCCCACCGTCGTCTTGCCGCTGCCGGATACACCCATCACGATCACGAACATGACTGCTTACATTCTCCTCTACACCCCGGCAAAGGCCGAAAAGCCGCCATCCACCGGCACAACAATGCCGGTGACAAAGGCGGCGGCGGGCGACATCAACCAAAGCATGGGTCCGATCAAGTCGGCGGGATCGCCAAAGCGTCCCATCGGCGTATGATCCATGATTTGACGACCGCGTGCGGTGAGGGCGCCACTTGCGCGATCCACCAACAGGTCACGATTCTGCTCGCCCAGGAAGAAACCGGGAGCGAGGGCATTGACGCGGATCGACGTGGCATATTCCTGCGCCATGTGTACGGCCAGCCACTGCGTGAAGTTGCTGACGGCGGCCTTGGCGGCAGCGTAGGCGACCACGCGCGTGAGCGGCGTGAGGGCGGCCATCGAGGTGATGTTGAGGATTACCCCGCGGCCGCGCGCGACCATATGGCGACCCACGACCTGCGACGGCAGAATCGTGCCCATGAGGTTAAGGTCAAAGACCCAGCGCAAGGCCTCGGGCGGCAGGTCAAAAAAGCTGCGGTTGGGATTGGTGATCGCCTCGGGGCGATTGCCGCCGGCGGCGTTGATCAGGCCGTCGACAGCGCCAAAGCGGTTCACAGTGGCAGCGAGCGCGGCAGAGAGGGAGTCGGGGTCAAGCACGTCACCCTCGACGCCCCAGATGCAGCCTGTGCCCGCAAAGTCCCCAAAACGCTGCGCTACGCGCTCCTCGACGCCGGAGCGGCGGCTCAGCACGGCGACATTGGCCCCATGGGCAGCCAGTGCTGCGACCATGGCACCGCCAAGGACGCCAAAGCCACCCGTGACAAAGATAGCCTGGCCGTGAAAGTCGTATGCAGTGGCATGCACCGCGGCAGTCGTATCTCTAATCGTCTCGGCACTCATGACATAACCCTTCTAAAGATACCGCGCAATCGGCGGATTTGCTCAAATCGGGAGGAGCACGATGCAGCGCCGGTTACAGCCGATAGGCACGGCGCGCCAGGCCCACGGCCAGTTCGTGCGCCATGTCCTCGGCGTCGGCGCGGTCGATCATCTTGCGCACCACCAGTCCGGCAAGCCAGTTGGCGGCTGCGCGGCGCCATAGGTCGTGGCGGGCCGGGATAGAGAGAAAGGCACGCGTGTCGTCGTTAAAACCAGCCGTGTTGTAGATGCCGGCCGTCTCGATCACTTGGTCGAAGTAACGGCGGATGCCGTTCCACGAGTCGAAGAACCACCAGGGCGGGCCCAGGCGGAGGGCGGGATATGCGCCGGCGAGGGGCGCCAGTTCGCGCGAGTAGGCGGATTCGTCGAGTGTAAAAAGGATGAGGGTCAGCGCCCCGTGGCTGCCGAAGCGTTCCAGCAGCGGGTGCAGGTTGCGCGTGTACTCGGCCGCGATGGGAATGTCGAAGCCGCGGTCGGGACCAAAACTAGCGTGCATCTGGCTGTTGTGGTTGCGGAGCGAGCCGCAGTGAAGCTGCATGACCAGGCCGTCGTCGACACTCATGCGCGCCAGCTCGCACAGCATATGGGCGGTAAAGCGATCGGCATCGGCGGCATCGGCCTGGCCGGCCAGGGCGCGCTGGAACATGGCGTCCACTTCCCTGCTCGCGAGACAGGCAGTGGCCGGCGTGACCGCGCTGATATCGGTGGCGGTGGCGCCCATGGCTCTGAAGGTGCGGCGGCGCTGTTCCAGGGCGCGGATGTATGAGCGGTAGTCGCCTATGGGCTCGCCGCTGACAGCGGCCAGTTTTTCGATCTGCTGCGCCCAGGTCCCATTCAGCAGGTGGACCACGCCGTCGGGGCGAAAGGTGGGGACGATACGGCCCTGCCAGCCCGAGGCGCGGATGGCGGCATGGTGGTCAAGTGTGTCGGTAGCGGCGTCGGTCGTGGCCAGCACGTCGATGTTCCATTCCTCGAAGAGGCGGCGCGGGGTGAAGCCTGGGGCGCCGAGGGCGGCCTGGATCCGATCGTAGATGCGCTGCGCCGAGCTGCCGTCGAGTTTTTCTTCTACGCCAAAGACACCGGCGAGTTCGTGCGCCAGCCACAGGCCGGAGGGCGTGCCGCGGAAGAGGTGGAAGTGTTCGGCAAACGTCTGCCAGCCTTGGCGAGGGTCGTCCGGCTCCAGCATCTGCTCGTAGGGAACGCCTTGGGAGTAGAGCATACGCAGGAGGTAATGGTCGGGCGCGACCAGAAGGGCGAGCGGGTTGCCGAAGTGATAGTCGGGCGAGGCGAAAAGGGCAGGGTCGACGTGGCCGTGGGGGGAGACGAGGGGAAGGCGCCTGATAGCGGCGTAGAGTTCGAGCGCCACCGCCTTCTGGGCGGGGTCGGGGTCAAAGTAACGGTCGGGTGCGCCTTGGACGAGCATGGTTGGGCTCCTTGTAGTTCTGTGACCGGGCGAACTGGGGAGGTGCCGGCCACAAAGCGAATGTGCTCCCATTATAGCCGAGTTCGCGCCGAAAACCCGCCCCTTGCTCGGCGCACCAGGTTTGAAGTGGGAGGGGCAGCGGGCGCCAAGCGAGGGCCCAATGGTACCGCACCGAGCACGTGTAGAAAGAGCACACGGGCACAAGGGCGTGCCCACAAGCCGCACGAAGGCGTGCGGCCTACGCGGGAGGAAGGGGCGAGGTGGCTATCTTTGGCGGCCGACAAAACAAAAACCCCAGGCGCCGGCAAGGGATGAGGCGCCTGGGGTGGAGGTGCGGGAAGCGATACGCTACTTCAGCTCGTTGCGAGTATAGCCCAAGATCTCGCGGGCCACGACGAGGGTGTTGACCTGGCCGGTGCCTTCGTAAATGTCGTTGATCTTGGCGTCGCGCATCCACTTTTCGACGAGAAATTCGGTGCTGTAGCCGAGCGGGCCGAGCAGTTCGACGGCTTTCTGCGAGACCCAGGTGACGGCTTTGCCGGCCTTGACCTTGGCCATGGAGGATTCAAGCTTGTTCTCTTCCTTGGCGTCAAGCAAAGCGGTGGCCTTGAGGGTGAGCAGCCAGGCGGCCTTGAGCTGGGCTTCCATTTCGAGCAGGTCAGCCTGGACGCTGGTGAGCTTCCAGCGCGGCTTGCCATACTCCATACGGATGCCTTCCTTGGCCAAGGTGTCGCGCGTAAACTCAAAGGCGGCACGGCCAATGCCGATGGCGCTGGCGGCGACGATCGGGCGCGTGGTATCAAAGGTCTTCATGGCACCCTTGAACCCCTTGTTGCCTTCGCCGGTTTTGACTTCAGCGTCGCCCAAGATGTTGTCCGCGGGGATGCGGGCGTTGTCAAAGATGATGGTGGCGGTGTCGCTGGCACGAATGCCCAGCTTCTCCTCGACCTTGGCGATGATCACACCGGGCGTACCTGCTTCAACTACGAAAGGCTTCATGCCGGCGCGGCCGGCCTTCTTGTCGATAGTCGCCCACACGACGACGAGACCATCTGATTCCTGAAGGGCCAGCTTGCCGCTGGTGCAGAAGATCTTCTGGCCGTTGAGCACCCACTCATTGGTCTTGGCGTCAAAGGTGGCCGTGGTCTGGATGTTCCCGGTGTCCGAGCCGGCCTGCGGCTCGGTCATGGCCATGGCGCCCCACTTGGGACCACCTTCGGTAAAGCGGGTGAGGAAACGGTCGATCTGTTCGGGCGTGCCCACGGCGTTGATGGCCGCGCCGCCCAACATGCCGGCGGGGAGACACAGGTAGACGCCCGCATCGCCCCAGCTCAACATCTCGATCATATGCACCAGGAAGAGCGTGCCGATACTGGGCTTCTTCTCTTTCTCTTCGCCTGGTGAGGTCTGCGGGGCGTCTAGGACGGCGACGCCGCTGTGCCCATTGCCGTTGACCTTCTCGGCCATCATGGCAGCTTTCTTGGCCGCGGCACGCGCCTTGGCTGCGGCGATGTTGGCCTTTTCCATCTCCTGCATCTGCGGCAGCATCATGTTGACAAAGCGGGTGGGGCGCTCGTGCTCGTTGTCGTCCAAGCGACGACTCTCGGGCCGCATTACGTTCTCCGCCACCAACTGTACGCCGCGCAGCTGCTTCTCTATCGTCTCAGGCAGTTTAAATTCGATTGCCATGGTTGTGTTCTCCGTTATAGCCCTGTTAGCCGATCACCGCACCGTCAAGTGTCGCAAAGCCGCGGCCGTTGCGCAGCCACATTTCCACCGGATGGTCGCGAACGTAGCCGTGCCCGCCCAAAACTTGGACGGCGCCGTCGGTGACTTCGAGCACCATTTTGTCGGCGTACTGCTTGGCCAGATAGGCGGCCTTGCCGGCGTCTTCGTCGCTGTCGTACTTGTAGGCAGCTTCCCACACCATCAAGCGCGTGGCTTCCAGTTCGATACGCATGTTGGCCAGCAGGAAGGCGATGCTCTGGCGGTGGGCGATCGGTTCGCCAAAGGCGATACGCGTCTTGGCGTAGTCCACGGCGTACTCGTAGGCGGCGCGGGCCTGGCCCACGGCCAGGGCGGCCAGCGTGATGCGGCTGAGCGTCAGCAGCTTCTGGATGCGAATACCCTTGAGGCCGCCGAGGCGGTTGGCCTTGGGCACGCGCACGTTTTCAAACTCGACTTCAAACAGTTCGAGTGCCTGCATGCCCATCAGCTTGACGCGCTTGCCGAGCTTAATGCCTGGCGTGTCGCCCGGCACGATATATGCCTGCGTGGTGCCGCCCTCGTCGGCATAAACCAGGAAAATCTCGGCCTTGTCAGCCAGCGGCACATAGGTCTTCTTGCCGTTGATAACGAAGTTGTCGCCTTCCTTCGCAGCCGACGTCTTGAGCTCGGCGGGGTCAAACTGCACCACCGGCTCGACGAGGGCGGCCGTGGCCTTGGGAAACTTTTCGTCGCAGAACTGGGCCAGATACTGCTCTTTCTGCTTGTCATTGCCAAACTGCGCCACGGGCAGGGCAAACAGGTTGGGGGTCAGCAAGTGCAGGGTGATGCCCAGGTCCCCCCAAGCCAACTCTTCGAGATACAGAGCGCTCGTCAGCGCCGAGTACTCACCATAGCCACCGTACTGGGCATCGATTGCACCCGGCAGCAGCCCGATCTCCCACCCCATCTGTACCACGTTCTGTGGCACGTGCTTGGATTCCTCCGCTTCGCGGTAGACGCTGCGCAAGTTCTTTTCGGCAAAGCGGCGCACGGTCTCCACGAGCATCTTTTGTTCGGATGTCATGTCAAACGAATACATAGCTGCTCCGTGTTGAGTTCATCTCAGTGTGTCGGCGCCCTCGGGTCCCGGCGGTGCAATGGGGGCGGGAAGGCGTCATCAGCGTACGCGCAATATGTTTTGTAGTGGTTGCAAGCGCGTTGAACACCAGGGTTCAGGCCAGTGACGGTGGCAATTAAAAACGGACCGAGAGCAGGGAACAGTGATTTGTTTGAAGGGCTTAGCCGCGCCGAGTAATGCAGTGGCAGTTAGTGCTAGAATGAAGGAAAGTACGGAACGAGGATCGAGTCGCATTGGAAAATCCCGAATGCCCATATTTACAGCCACGACCGCTGACCTTGCAGCGATCAAGGCGCTGATGCGCACCGCTGCCCGCAGCCAGGTCGGTCTCGGCGACGAAGACCTGGCCGTGCTTGTTGAGGCGGGCAACGTGCTGGTCGCAACTGCCGCACACGCGGCGCGACCCTTGCAGCGCGGCCAGATCGACGCCATGGCAGCATTTTACCCTGAACCACGCCCCGTGAGCCTGCCGGCAGCAGAGCCGGACCGGGTCTTTTTGCGCGCGGCCGTTTTTCGCAACCGGGTGTCACCCAGCTCGACGCTGCATGAATTATTGAGTGCCTGGTGCCGCGCGGCCGGCGGCCGCGTGCGCCTGCTGATCGCTTACGGAGGGGAGCCGTGGTATAACCGATCGCTGCTGGCAGCGCAATGCATCTTGACAGAAGAGGTGATCTTTTTTGAGCTTCCGCACCTCGACCGCAACGCGGCAGTGTTGCAAGCGCATAAGGGCGCCGCAGCGTTGCGGATGGGCACGATAGCCGACATCGACGACTTAGCCCTGCTTGACGCCGCTTGTTTTGATGTGCTTTGGCACATGGGACCGGCCGACCTGCGCCAGTTGCTGCTGTTTGGACGTCTGGCCGTAGCGGAACTTGAAGGCACCCTTGTCGGCTACACGGCGTTGACGACGAGGGATGAAGTTGCCCAGGTGGCGCGCCTGGCGGTATATCCGGCCTGGAACGGCCGCGGGATCGGCCGCCAATTGTTAGTAGATGGTCTGCGGGCGGCGGTGGACGTTGGCTGCCGCAGTGCGGTACTCAACACGCAAGCAAACAACGAGCGCGCACAGGCGCTCTATCGCTCGCTCGGCTTTCACCGCACGGGCGAACGGTTTGAGGTCTATACGCGGCAGTCTACCCCGTGCCTCTAAAGCTTGGGCTGCTGTGAGGCGCTGGGCAGCAAACGTTCCAGCGAACTCTCAGCTTCGGCCGGCGCCGAATTGCGCGGGGATTGATGCTTGCGCGGGCTGGGCGAGGCCCACATCAGTGGCACGAGCACGGCAACCGTCAAGGCGGCAGCGGTGACCCACCAGGCCAACAGGCCCCAAGTCGGCTTAGGGAACAGGAGCAGGATTGGGGAAGTGACGAGGCCCAAAGCGGCGCCAATTAGCGCCCAGAGCAATGCGCGCTCGTGATCGATAAGCAGTGCGAGCAGTGCAGCCGTGACCGCGATCGACAACAACAACCAGTGTGGACCCCAGTTGTTCCAGATACTCAGACCAGAGACAGCTGCCGGGACGACTAGGATGGCGGGAACTAGCATCCAAGAGGCGAAGTAGCGGTGGCGCTCTTGCTCCATGATATTCTCGACGTGAAACCATCGGCGATCGCCGTAATCGAGCTGAAGGTCATATTTTAGCACTACTTATGCGTACAGTTGCTGACGATATGCTGATCTTATTGGGTGACTTTCGTACGAAAGCGTTACGAAGCGATGGTTGCCGTGAGGGGGGCGGCTATAGTACAATGGGGATGAAAATAGAATAGCGCTGACACTGTACTGCGAGAGAGAACCGGCTGCGCTTCCCGCCGCTCGGTCGCCGAAGGTGCAAGCGCTGGGCGGCGAGCCACACGCCCGGCGTGACACTCTCAGGCAAAAGGATCGCGATCCAGCAGCAGCTCTGGAAAGCGCCAGACCCGGCACCATAGACGCGCCGTCCTGGCCACCCATGGGGCAATACGGGCAACCTCACGCCTGTTCAATCTCTCAGGTCCAAGACAGAGCCGACGGGCATCCATTTGGATTGCCCGTTTTTTGTGTGCGCCGGCTTTTTGGTGGTTTCCCACACCGAATCATTGCGTTTCAATGGAGCAGCGAAATGAGTACATTTGTTTCTGACCCGGCCGACCTGCTGGCCCCGCTGGACACGTTTGCCCGCCGCCATCTCGGCCCCTCGGGGCTGGACCTGGAGCGCATGCTGGAGGTGCTGGGCGCCGCCAGTCTCGACGCGCTGATCGACGAAACCGTGCCGGCCAACATCCGGTTGGACAAGCCACTGCAGCTCGACCCACCACGCAGCGAATCGCAGGCCCATGCCGATCTGCGCGCGATCGCGGCCGGCAACCGCATCTATCGCTCGCTGATCGGCATGGGCTACTACGATACGCTCACCCCCGCCGTGATCCAGCGCAATATTCTGGAGAACCCCGGCTGGTACACGCAGTACACGCCCTACCAGGCTGAGATTGCCCAAGGCCGCCTGGAGGCGCTGCTCAACTACCAGACGATGGTGGCCGACCTGACAGGTATGGATATTGCCAACGCCTCGCTGCTCGACGAGGGAACGGCGGCGGCTGAGGCCATGACGATGTGCAAGCGCAACCAGAAGCGCGGGCACAGCGGCAACACCTTCTTTGTTTCGGATAAGTGCCACCCGCAGACGATCGAGGTTGTGCGCACGCGCGCCGAGCCGCTTGGATACACGGTGGTCGTCGGCGAGGCGCAAGGCTATGATTTTGCCGGCGCCTTTGGAGCGCTTGTCCAATATCCAGACACGGAGGGCAACGTGCTGGCATGGGATGACTTCTGTGTGCGAGCGCATGCAGCCGGCGCGCTGGTGGTAGCAGCGACCGACTTGCTGGCGTTGACGCTGCTGCGGGCGCCCGGCGAGTTTGGGGCCGACATCGCCGTCGGTAACTCGCAGCGTTTTGGCGTTCCGTTTGGCTATGGTGGCCCGCACGCCGCCTTTATGGCCACGCGCGACGACCTCAAGCGCATCATGCCGGGCCGGCTGGTGGGCGTATCCCAGGATGCACAGGGCCAGCCGGCCATGCGGCTCGCGCTGCAGACACGCGAGCAGCACATCCGGCGCGAGAAGGCGACCTCGAACATCTGCACGGCGCAGGTACTGCTGGCGGTGATGGCCTCGATGTACGCCGTCTACCACGGACCGGAAGGGCTGCGCCGCATTGCCCAGCGCACGCACTTGCTGGCCGAAATGCTGCGCACACGCCTGCGCCAGTTGGGCTACACGGTCAACGATGGACCCATTTTTGACAGCATCAAAGTCAGCAACGGTCCACGCAACCAGCAACAAATCATGCATGCAGCGCTGAACCGTCAGATCAACCTGCGCAAATATAGCGACGGGGCCGTGGGTGTGTCACTCGACGAACCCGCCACAGTGGACGATCTGCGCGCCCTGCTTGCCGCGTTTGGGGATGAGAAGATCCCCGACTTTGCCACCCTGGCGCGCCAGGTGGAGGCCTCCTACGAGGAGCCGCATGCACGCACGAGCGGCTATCTGACGCAGCTGGTGTTCAACTCCTACCATACCGAGCACGAGATGCTGCGCTATATCAAGCGGCTTGAGTCGCGCGACCTGTCGCTGACGCACTCGATGATTTCACTGGGCTCGTGCACGATGAAGCTTAACGCCACTACCGAAATGATCCCGATCACGTGGCCGGAGTTTGGGCGCATCCATCCTTTTGCGCCCGCCGACCAGACTGCAGGCTACCGCGAGCTGTTTGCCCGCCTGGAGAAGTGGCTGGCGGAGATCACGGGCTTCGCCGCCGTGTCGCTGCAGCCCAATGCCGGGTCGCAGGGGGAATACACAGGCTTGCTCACCATACGCGCCTATCATGCCGCACGCGGCGAGGGCCATCGCCACATTTGCCTGATTCCGTCCTCAGCGCATGGGACCAACCCGGCCAGCGCCGTGATGGCGGGTATGGAGGTAGTGGTGGTTGCTTGTGATGAGCACGGCAACGTGGACCTGGACGACCTACGCGCTAAGATCGAGCAGCACGGGCCCGCCCTGGCGGCGCTGATGGTAACCTATCCTTCCACGCACGGCGTGTTTGAAGCAGCGATCGCGGACATCTGCACGTTGGTGCACGCGGCCGGCGGCCAGGTATACATGGATGGGGCCAACATGAACGCGCAGGTAGGATTGACCAGCCCGGGACGAATCGGTGCCGACGTCTGCCACCTCAACCTGCATAAAACGTTCTGCATTCCACACGGCGGGGGCGGCCCGGGCATGGGGCCGATCTGCGTGGCGAGCCACCTGGCGCCCTTCCTGCCCGGCAGCGCCGTGGTTCAAGGGGTCGGCGGGGCGGAGACGGTGGGCAGCGTCTCCGCAGCTCCCTGGGGCAGCGCCAGCATCCTGCCGATCTCCTACGCCTATATTGCCATGATGGGCGGCGAGGGCTTGACGTTGGCGACTAAGACGGCAATTCTCAACGCCAACTATGTAGCCAAGCGGCTGGAGCCGTACTACCCGGTGTTGTACAAGGGCACCAACGGCCACGTGGCGCATGAGTGCATCCTCGACACAAGGCCGCTCAAGGATCTGGCCGGCATCGAGGCGGAGGATATCGCAAAGCGGCTGATGGATTACGGCTTCCATGCGCCGACCATGTCGTTCCCCGTGCCGGGCACGCTGATGATCGAGCCGACTGAGAGTGAGTCATTGGCCGAACTGGAACGCTTCTGCCAGGCGATGATCGCCATCCGTGAGGAAATTCAGGCGGTCGCGGAGGGGCGGATGGACCGCGAGAACAATCCCCTCAAGCATGCGCCGCACACGGCTGCCGTGGTAACAGGCGAGTGGAACCGGCCCTACAGCCGCGAGCTGGCGGCCTTCCCGGCGCCGTGGGTCAAAGAGCGCAAGTTCTGGCCGTACGTTTCCCGCATTGACAACGTCTACGGCGACCGCAACCTGGTATGTGCGTGCTTGCCGCTGGAGGCGTATGCGTAGTTGTCTGAACCTTGATTCGTAGGATTAGGAGGATTACCTTGATTCAGACCAGATGCGCCGGGTTCGAATCAAGGTAATCCTATAAATCCTACGAATCAAGGTTCAGACAAGTGGTTAGAACACGGCGCTGGTGTCTTGCGGGACTAGCTGCTCCAGCGGGATCATCTGCACATCTTCCGGGATTTCGAAGATCATTTCGTCGTTGAAGTCGGCATAGTCGCCAGTGAAGCTGAACGCGATCGCCGGCTCGGCGTCACCTACTGTCTCGGCCAACGACGGGTCGGACATGGCCGCAAACTGCATCAGCGAGGCAAGATCCCATGAGAAATCGAACGTGGTGGAGTGCGTCAGCTTGTCATCCAGGCCGATCACCGTACCGGTGTTGATTTCCAGGTCACGGAAGAGCATGGGAGCAACAAAGTCGAGCATCGCAACCGCCTCGCTCACATCGCTGGCAGACATGTCCTCGCCCATTACGGGGAGCATGTTTTCCATGGCGGCGCCAAACGAGTCGCTGGTCAGGAAGCCGATAATGTCAAATGTATAAGAGAAGGCGGCGCCTTCTTGGTCGCCCAGATCGACATTCTCAAGCCGCTCGACCGTAACGTACTCTGTCATCTGGCTCATGATCTGGGCCATGCCCAGGCCGCCGGCAGCGCCCGCGGTGAAAGGATCTTCCCCTACACTGCCTTGTTCCATCTGCATCTCGAGCATCCCAACATAGTCCATGCCAATCCAGTCGGAGGTGATTTCCTCCGCCATCGACGGATCCAGGGCGCGTAGATCGGCGACATTGATGTACATCATGCCATCGATCATGCGGATTTCCATGGAGAGCGTCTCGGGCACTGGCACTTCCGAATCCTGCGACAGGGCGTCGGCAAGGTCGGGCGGCAGGGTGTATTGGAAACTCATGTCAAAATCGATGCCGCCATAGAGGTCAAGCAGCATCTGTTTCATATTCCCGTCCATCTCTAGCATGGTGTCGGTCGAGCCGCTCATCATTCCCGTCATCATGGATTGGAATTGCTGGGCGACTGCTTTGGCAGTCTCATCCATCACAAAGCTGCCATCAACTTGAAGATTCACTGCCAGTGGATCGGCAGGCATGTCGGGAATGCCGCTCATGCTGAAATCGGCGGTCATCGCCATGGAGTACGAGGAAAGGTCCTGTTGGGCTAACGCCGACTCCTCGATCAAGGCGCAGTCCTCTTCGGGCAGGTCACCACAGATCACGGGAAACGGTGACACATTGTCTTGGGCAAAAACCGGCGCGGCAATGAGCAACGGCATCAACGCCGCCAAGATGGCACAGAACAGCCTGTGTCGCATAGGGGAATCCACTCCTTCGCAAGACAAAACGTAAGGTTATTAAAGAAGACAACGCCGGCGACCATTGGATCGCCGGCGTTGTCATTGCTACTTCAGCGTGCGCTACGATGTTGCGCTACGGCGTCACATTACGCGAGTATCGGCCGTCCCTACTGGGCAGGCTGGGCGTAGAATGCTTCCGCTGGGATCATCGTCGCATCGGCTGGGGCCTCGATCGTCTGCTCGACGTTGAAGTCGGAGTTATCCACGCTGGTGGTGAAGCTGATGGACATCGGCTTGCTAGCGTCGAGTTCCGGCGGCAACTGGCCGCTCATGGCAGCCATCTGCAGCAGGCCGGACAGGTCCCAGCTAAACTCGCTGGACGAGTTCGTGACGTAGTTGTTCTCGGGATCGATGCTGATCGAGCTGCCGATCTTGAGGTCGGCGAAGATCATCGGGGCCATCATGCCAAGCATTGGCAGGTTGGCTTCGATGTCGGCAGCGGTCAGGCCGGACTGGGCAAAGGCGCCGGAATCAGCCAGACCCTTGATCAGGTCAGCAAATTCAGGGCTAGCGACCAAGCCGGCGACATCCAAGCTGCTGGTGAAGACGGCTTCGCCGTTGTCGCCGTCGCTCTTCTCGACGGTCATGAACTGCTCAAACTGCTGCGGGTTAAGCATCATGCTTGTGAGACCAAGCGATGCAGCGGTGGCCGGGTCAAGGTTCGCCGGGTCCATCTGGGCAGCGGCCTGGGCGAAGACGCCGGCATCTACCTGCGCCTGCAGCAGTTCACCGACCGGAATGCCAAGCCAGCCTTCCGGGGCGCCGAGGTCAGCGAATGCGCTGAGGTCGGCATAGAGAATGCCGTCGGCCAGGATGAGGCCTACGGCAGCGCTAGCCGGGATCGGGATCCCACCAGCCTGGGCGGTAAAGACGTCGGCCAGCTCTGGGGTCATATCTACATTGATCGTGCCGTCTACCTTCCAGCCGTTGATCAGGTCGACCAGTGGTTGCGCATCTTCGGCCAGGGCAGCCGTGACTGCCTGCTGGTCCTTACCAACCAAGCCCTGGGCAGCCGCCATGGCAGCCTCGTCCATCGCGAAGGAGCCATCGACGCCTACGTTGACGTTGACTTCGTCGGCAGGCAGGCCAGGAATGCCGGCGACGCTGGCATCATAGGTGGCAGACGCCTTGTAGGAAGAGACTTCCATCATGGCAGCCTGGGCATCTTTGAGCAACGTGCAATCTTCTTCGGACAGGTCCCCACAGAAGGGCGCGGGCATCTCGTCTTGCGCGAATGCCGTGCCGAACGTCCCTAGCAGCAAAGCAAGAACGACCAGCAAGCCCAACATTTTGGATCGCATACGGTACTACTCCTTTCAGATCTTGGACTGTTATTTTGAGGCGGGTATGGTGGTGCGTGTTAACTACCCTTTCGGATTCAAAATCCTACCACGTTTTCTCGCTTTCGTAAACCGTGAATTCGATGCAGTGATCGCAACAACAACCTGGACCGCCCTACCCCGCCAGAATAGCACACGATAGTTAACAGGCCGTTAACATAATGTTAGATGGGATGTGGGTTACTTGTCAAGTGGGTGAATATCAAGTACAATGCAGGCAGGACACACCACGGAGACAATCATTCAGTGATTCGCCCTTTTAGACCTGGCGACCTGTACCTAATCCAACGCCTGAACCGGCAGGCCACGAAATTTCACACCGTCCAAACGCTGCTGCACCCACACTCAGTCATGCGTGCGGCTCTGGGCTCCGCCATTCCCTGGGGCGATGCGAAAATCACCACGTACGTGCTGCGCCAGGACGGCCACAGCTTGGTGAACAGTGGTTTCTTGCAGGTACAAAAACGGCCCGCCTGCCCAGAGGCAGATGTGCTTTGTCTCGCGCCCAGTTTAGACGCGCCCGCCGGTCATCCCGCCACCTGGAACAAGCTGCTATCCGCCTACCTGCACGATGTTATGGCCCAGGGCATTCTGCGCATTTATGCCGATGTGTTGGACCAGCCGCTGCCGGTCAATACTTTTGCGGGCGTAGGATTTCAGGTCTACAGCCGCCAGACGATCTGGCGCCTGTTTACGCCGACGGTGGAAAGCTACCGCCAGAAGGTAAAAGCCTCGGTACGCTATCGAACGGATGCTGACGAGTGGGCGCTGACGCAGCTCTATGCGCACAGCGTGCCCGAACTTGTGCAGCAGGCGGAAGGTTGGCAGGGACTGGCGGGAGAACGTGTGCCTATCCTGCGCAACTGGCTGGCGGAGCGGGGGATAACGTTTGTATTGGCCACGGGGCCAAGCGTGAGTGGGGTGGTTCAAGTCGCGGCCGGCAGCAACGGGTCGTGGCTGCAGTGGTGGACGGACCCGCTGCGGCCGAACACCGAGGGGGTAGAACAACTGCTGTGCGTGGGGCTCAGTGTGATTCGTGAGAACAACTGGCGCACACCGGTTTATTTGGCTGTGGCGGATTACCAGGGCGGTTTGTCGCCGCTGCTGTCCGACTATGGCTTTGCGCCGTTTAGCGACCGCGTCAAAATGGTCAAGCAGGTGGCCAAGTGGGTGCGTGAGACGGCGCCAACAGTGGTGACAGTGCTCGAGCCGACGGGAGAAGTCGTGCCGACACAATTCGCACCAGCTGACCACGTGCGGGGCAAGCCGCGAACCAAAATAGGGAACCCTTTGTGACAGACGGACGTAACTTAGCTAGTATGAACACACTTCAGATCACAGACGATCTAGACCTGCTACTGTCAGTTTTACCCGAGCGTATTGCACAAGCGTTGGAAGAATCCGAGCGCAAGAGCAACCTGCTCGAAATTGTTATGGACTTGGGCCGCCTACCGGAGGCCCGCTTTAGCGATGGCGAGCTAGTGCTGAGCAAGCACGAGATCACCCTGGCCGACCTGCAGATGGTGGTCGAGCACGTGGGCGATTTTGGCCAGGACAACCGGGCCGGCATCGAACGCACGTTGCATCGCATCTCGGCCATCCGCAACCGCAAGGGCGATGTGATCGGGCTGACTTGCCGCGTCGGGCGCGCCGTCTACGGCGCCATCGAAATCATCAAGGACATCGTCACCCAAGACAAGAGCATCTTGCTGCTGGGGCGCCCGGGCGTCGGCAAGACGACGCTGCTGCGCGAAGCGGCGCGCCTGCGCAGCGAGCACAAGCGCGTGGTGATCGTGGACACCAGCAATGAGATCGCCGGCGACGGTGACATCCCCCATCCGGCCATCGGCCGTGCGCGGCGCATGCAGGTTTCCGAGCCGACGCTGCAGCACGAGGTGATGATCGAGGCGGTGGAGAATCACATGCCCGAGGTGATCATCATCGACGAGATTGGACGCGAGCTTGAGGCGGTGGCGGCACGCACGATTGCCGAGCGCGGCGTGCAGTTGATTGGCACGGCGCACGGCAACAACCTCGAAAACCTCTTGATGAACCCGACGCTGAGCGACCTGGTCGGCGGCATCGAGTCAGTGACGCTATCGGACGAGGAAGCCCGCCGCCGCGGTACGCAGAAGAGCGTGCTCGAACGGCGCGCCCCGCCCACCTTCGACGTGCTGATCGAAATCAAGGACCGCCAGCACATGGTGGTCCATCACAATGTGGCGGCCGCCGTAGATGCCATTCTGCGCGACCGCCCGCTCATGCCGGAAGAGCGTGTGCTCAACAACGAGGGCCAGGTACAGATCCAGCGCTACGAGGAGACGCCGGGGCCTTACCAGACCGAGTTTGGCGGACGGCCGCGCAAGCGCCGTGTGCCCGAGCCGGAAGAGCCACCACGCCAGTTGGCCGCGCCGAGCAACGGCAGCCACTATGAGCCTGACGACGAGCCCGAACCTGAGCCGGCGCGGCGTAATGTGACCCGCATTTACCCATATGGGATCGGTCAGAACCGGCTGCGCACGGCAGCCAGCACGCTTAAAGTGCCGATCCAGATTGTGGACAATCTCAATGCCGCAGATGCGGTGATGACGATCAAGAATTACTACCGCCAGCAGCCGGCGCCGATCCTGGAAGCTGAGCGGCGCAACATCCCCATCTATATCTTGCGCAGTAACACCGTGATGCAGATGGAGCAGTGCCTGATCGACATTTTTCACATTCCATCGGACCCCGTAGATGTATTTGACGAAGCAATGCGCGAGACACAAGAAGGCATCCAGCGCGTGCTCAACGGCTCGAGCGACGACATCGAGTTGAGCCCGCAGTCGGCGACCATTCGCAGCCAGCAGCATGAACTGGCGCGGGCCGCCAACCTTATCAGCCACAGCTACGGGCGTGAACCGTACCGGCGGGTGAGGATCTTTCGCAAGTAAATCCTTGCCTGACGGGGTGTGAGGGTGAAAGACACCCTCACACCCCGTCATTGGCCACCCTTCCACACAACTTGAGTCTATTTATCACCTTCGAAGGTCCCGAGGGCAGCGGGAAGACAACGCAGATCGGGCTGCTGGCGGCGGCTTTGGCGGCACGCGGGCACAGCGTGGTCACGACGCGGGAGCCAGGGGGGACGCGTATCGGTGATGCCGTGCGCAGTGTGCTGCTCAACGCCCATCATACCGAGATGAGCGAGCGGGCGGAGGCGTTGCTGTTTAACGCTGCCCGGGCTCAACTCGTGGACCAGGTGATCCGCCCGGCTCTAGAACGAGGAGAAACCGTGTTGTGCGACCGCTACGGCGACAGCACGCTCGCCTACCAGGGGTACGGGCACGGCCAGCCGCTCGCGCCGCTGCGCCAGTTGATCGGCTACGCCACACGCGGGCTGACGCCCGACGTCACCATCTATCTTGATTTGGACGTGCACAAGGGACTTGAGCGCAAACGAGCCGGTGCCGCCGCGGAATGGAACCGTATCGAGGAGAAAGCCTTGGCGTATCACCAGGCCGTGCGCCAGGGCTATCTGGAGATGGCAGCTCAATCGTCGCGCTGGCTGGTGGTGAATGCAGACCAGGCGCTTACAGCCATTCATGCCCAGATTCTGGCGCGCATCATTGATGTCCCTGGGAAGGCGCACGAAGCCTGACGCTATGTGTGGAATACTATTTCGCCATTTCGGCCGAACTATGTTTGAATGATGCAGCGAAAAGGAGAGAAGACATGAAACTGATCATGGCAATCATCAACAGCGACGACACGCGCAACGTGCTGGATCGGCTGGCGCGGCGCGGCTTCTCGGCAACGGTCACCAGCAGCACGGGCGGATTCCTGCGCGTGGGCAACACGACCATCTTTTGCGGCGTAGACGACATCAAGGTGGACGAGGTCCTGGGCATTTTCCGCGAAAGCTGCCCCAGCCGCGTGCAGTACGTTACGCCCCTGCCTCCAGTCATGGAGCCCGGCGAGGTGCACATTCCCACGCCGGTCGAGAAGCACGTCGGCGGTGCGACCATTTTTGTCATGGCCGTTGACCGGTTCGAAAAGATTTAGCAATCAGAAGTCGTCGGCGAAGCCTCCCTCGCCCATTCCACCGGTAGAACCATCGTCCAGGCCTGTGCCCAGGTCCGGCATCGACTGCTCGATTGCTTCGGGACTTTCGCCGCGCTCCAGGCGCTGCACGACTTCGTGCATCTCGGGATCCAAAGGCTCTCCCATCTCGTCGCTCATCTTACGCATCATGCCGGCCAAAGCCCGGGGGTCCTCATTCTCCAAGCCGGCCATAAATGACTCGTCCGCCATCCCGTCGAGCTTGCTCTCTTCCGAGCGCAGCACGGCCACCTTGCTCACTAAACGGCGCAGGTTGGCGCCGCTGCACCGCGGACAGCGGGCAGCCTCATCGCTGGCTTCGGAAAAGGTGCGGAAAAAGACGCTGACACGCCCGCGGCAGTCGAGGCAGTTGTATTCATAGATTGGCATGTAACCCTCATTTCAGGGCCACCGTTTTACGGGGCCACTGTGAATCGCATATACTGACAGCAGCTAGGATTATAAGTCAAGATTTCCGTAGACTGCGAGATCGCGGATGGCAGTATTTGGTGTTCAAGATATAGAGCATGATGTCGAAGCGCTGTATGAAAGCCTGCACAACCCGCGACCCGTTCTAGTCGTAATCTCCGGCCCGTCCGGCGTCGGTAAGGACAGCGTACTGCAGGAGCTAAAACAGACAGCTTATCCTTTCTACTTTGTGGTCACGGCCACGACACGCGCCCGGCGATCAGGTGAACGTGACGGCGTCGACTATCACTTTGTCACAGTCGGTGAATTTGCCGAAATGATCGACAAGAACGAATTAATCGAGCACGCCGTGGTGTACGGCGACTATAAGGGTATTCCGAAGAAGCACGTGCGCGAGGCGCTGGCCAGCGGCAAGGATGTCATCATGCGTATCGACGTGCAAGGCGCAGCTACGATCCGCCGCCTGGTGCCGAATGCCGTCACTATCTTCCTGACGGCCGAGAGCGAAGAGAAGCTGGTGCGCCGGCTGCGCGAGCGCAAGACAGAGGAGGCAGACCAACTCAAGATGCGTATTGTGACGGCACGCCGCGAACTGCAGCGCATCGTCGAGTTCGACTATGTGGTGATCAACCATGAGGATGCTCTGCACGAGACCGTAAACCAGGTGCTTAGTATTATCAGGGCCGAAAAAAGTCGCGTCGACTGGACGCCGGTGATTCTCTAGCAGCAAGGTTGCCTTTTATGTACCAGCCCGATTTGCCACCTGAGCAGAATGTTCCGCCGATGCCAATGCCCCAGGAGCGACCTACATTCTATGTGCCCATGGCCAAGCCGATGGTCAGCCGCTTTATCCTTGGCGTGCTGCTGTTGATGTTTTTTATTCAGGTCGTCTATGGGATCGTACGCTATGACAGTTGGACGACCTTTATGGGTTCCGACATCCGCGCGCTGGTCGACCTGGGAGCCAAGGTAAATCCCTACATCGCCCAGGGCGAAGTGTGGCGGCTATTTACCGCCACTCTGCTGCACGACGGCATCATTCACCTGATGTTTAACCTGTACGCCTTGTTTGCGCTTGGCCCGATGCTCGAGGCCTATATCGGGCCACGGCGCTTTCTAATCATTTACCTGCTCGGTGGGCTTTTTGGCAGCCTGTTGAGCTACGCCTTCTCGCAATCAATATCGGTGGGAGCGTCAGGTGCGATCTTCGGCATCATCGGCGCGACCACGGTCTATTTCTTCCGCTATCGCAACAATTTTGGCGCGCAGGGCCGAGCGATACTACAAAACATGATCTTCGTGATCGTGATCAATCTGATCTTCGGTTACACCGCCGGCTACATTGACAACTGGGGCCACATCGGGGGGCTGCTGGGCGGCGCGCTGGTGGCGATCGGTCTTATGCCCCAATATGAAGCGCCGGCGGTGGTGCGCTATGGTGCGCAACCTTTGCAGGAAGTGAAACGCCGCAACTGGGAATGGATCTGGGTCATCTTTTGCACCCTGGTATTTGTCGGCGGCGTGATGTTGGTCACCTTGTATTATCAAAACCTATTACCTAGCCCCTCTTTGTAGGCACAAAGCACTGGAGGAATTACCCATGCAGGACGTGCGACGCAGCGGCGTGTTGCTGCACCTGACCTCGTTGCCGGGCAAGTACGGCATCGGCACACTCAACCACGAAGCTTACCACTGGGTCAATTTCCTAACGCAGACACGCCAAACACTTTGGCAAGTGCTGCCGCTGGGCCCGACCGGGTACGGCGACAGTCCCTATCAGAGTTTCAGCTCGTTTGCCGGCAACCCCTATCTCATCAGCCTTGAAGCGCTGGTGGAGATGGGCCTTCTTGACCAGGGCGAGTTGGACAACGCGCCCGACTTCCCGCGCCAGATGGTCGATTTTGGCGGCATTTACAACTGGAAGATGCCCCTGCTACGGCATATTGCCGAACAGTTCGATGCCCGCGCTTCCGCCGAACTCAGGGCCGAATTTAGCCAGTTTGTGGCAGACAATGCCGACTGGCTGGAAGACTTTGCCCTCTTCATGGCGCTCAAGGACGCGCACAACGGTTCACCTTGGATCCAGTGGGAGATGCCGCTGCGCTCACGCCAGAAACAGGCGATCGTCGATGCGCGTAACACGCACGCAGCTGCGCTGCATAATCACCGGCTCAACCAATGGCTGTTCTACCGCCAATGGCTGGCGCTCAAGAGCTATGCCAACAGCCAGGGCATCCAGATCGTGGGCGATATCCCGATCTTCGTGGCAATGGATTCAAGCGACGCCTGGACCAACCCCAAAGAGTTCTTCCTCGACGACCAGTATCATCCGACCGTCGTAGCGGGCGTACCCCCCGACTATTTTTCGGAAACGGGCCAGTTGTGGGGCAACCCACTGTACAATTGGAAGGCGATGAAGAAGAACGGCTATGCTTGGTGGCTGCGCCGCATGCGCGCTGCTTTAGTGCTGTACGATATCGTCCGTGTCGATCATTTCCGCGGCTTTGCCGGCTACTGGGAAGTACCCGCCGGCGAAGAGACTGCCATCAAAGGCACATGGCAGAAGGGACCGGGGGCAGACTTTTTCAACGTCGTGCGCAAGGAGTTGGGCGAAAACCTGCCCATTATTGCCGAAGACTTGGGCGAGATCACGCCGGACGTGGTCGAGCTGCGCAACGGCTTTGGGCTGCCGGGGATGAAAATCCTGCAGTTTGCCTTTAGCACCGATGCCAGCGACAAGTTCCTGCCGCACAATTACGAGCGCAACTTTATCGTCTACACCGGTACGCATGACAACGACACAACCTGGGGCTGGTACGAGCGCACAGCCAACAACCATGAGCGCGACTTTGCCCGCCGCTATCTGCGCACCGACGGCCATGACATTGCCTGGTCGATGATCGATACCGCCTTCCGCAGCGTGGCGCTTTACGCGATCGTGCCGCTGCAGGACTTGCTCAACCTGCGGGGCGAGGCGCGCATGAACTTGCCGGGCCGGGCCGAGGGCAACTGGTCATGGCGGTTTGTCTCGGAGCAGTTGACCGGCCACGTGGCGCAGCGGCTGATCGACGCTACCCTCACTTACGGTCGCGACCCAAAGACCTACGAAGGCAAAGATCCCGAGGCCGGCGGCCAGAGTGGGCAGGAGACCAAGGGGGCGGGGGCGGGGTGAGCCAGGCACGCAGTGGTTACTGCTGACAGCGGGGGCAGAAGTGCGTATTGCGTCCGCCGATGCGGATGCCGACGACGGGCGTCTGGCAGCGCGGGCAGGGACGGCCCGTGCGCTCGAAAACGTAGCGGCCGTGCTGCGCCTGCCCTTTGCGCCCAAACAGGTCACGTTGCGTCCCGCGCAAGGCCAGCCCTTCTTGCAGCACCTGGCCGATTGCGGAGCGCAGCTTGATTACCTCGTCCTGACTGAGCGACGAGGCTGAACGCCGCGGGTCGATGCCGGCAAGCCACATGCTTTCGTCGGCGTCGCGGTTGCCGAGGCCGGCCAGCACGCGCTGGTTGAGCAGCACCGTCTTCAGCACCCCGCGCCGCGATTGCAGGCGCGCCAACAGCACGGTGTCGTCAAAGCCAGGCTCCAACGCATCAGGGCCCAACGAACGTAAATCGAGACGTTCGATCAGCGTCTCCTGAGGACCAGCGGCCGAACGAGCATAGCCAAGCTTGTCGATCAGCCGCAGGTCCTCTGCCCCGTCCAGCCGCCAAATGATCATCGTATCGGGCACGACAAACTGGCTGGACGGCACAAGCACCAGCATGCCCCACAACATCAGGTGGATTTCCAGCGCCAGGTTGTTGCTGAGCGGCAGCCACATGTGTTTCGCCCAACGGCGTGCCCCCTGCACAGCCTGGCCTGCCAGCATGCCGGCGTATTCCTCAGGGGAAGGGAATCTCACCGCCACTGGCTGTGGCAGCAGCACTTGTTCGATGCGGCGCCCTACGACCGCCTGGCGCAGGTCGCGCACTAGGATTTCAACTTCCGGCACTTCAGCCATAGGTCTCGCTCTTGTACTTGCCCATCTTACAATCCACCAGGCGCGCGTGCTTGATGGCAGACAGAATACCAGTAGCCGGGCCATACAACCATAGAACCGGGAGCAGCAGGCGGGTAGGGTTTACGTTTAGTCTTAGGGTGCAACCGTCAAGACACCTACGGGCAGTGGCTCACCAACCGGGGTTACTGTATCTACTTCGTAGGCTACAACTTGCAGTTGATAGTCGCCGGGGGCCAACTCAGCCGGTAGGGACAAGATCTTGGTGTCGGGCAGAGGCGTGGCGAAGAAGAGATCGGTGGGGATGATGCCGCGCGCAGGCGGACCGTCCTGCTGCGCCACAATATTGCCAGCGGCATCTGCGAGGCGGAAGGAGGTATTGATTTGGCGATCGATGGGGGCCGTGGCCTGCCAGGTGAGGGTGACAGCCAGATCCCGGCCTGGCGTGGCGGCGCTGTGCGCCCAGCGCGTGAGGGAAAGCGGCCCGGCAGCCAGCGGTGTGGGCAGCGCCTCATCGACGCCCATGGCCGGCGGCTCACGCCAGGCTTGAGTGCGCAAGGCCAGCACGCCGCGCTCCTCAAAACTTATGTCAAATTGTTCGATCACGGTGCGCAAGAAGGCTTCGTCGTAGCGTGTGGCGAGGCGAAAACGGTCAGTGATAAACCAGACCGCCGGCGACTCGCGAATGACCTGCTCCAGGACAGCGGCGTCGTTGAGCAGGCGTGCGCCTGACCAGCGGTCAACAGGTTCGCTGCCTGGCGCCAGGCCTTTGGGTACGACGAACTCCTCATACACCTTCTGCACGGCGTAGTAGTCGCAGGGGCCAAGGACAAAGGCGCAGGCGGGCGGCTGCGGTGACATTACGACGTCGCCGGGCTGCCGCTGCTGCGCCACGTAAGCCAGCACCTTATCATAGCCCTCAACCTGGCGCCCCAGCACCGCCTGCGCCGGCTGCCAAAGGCTAAGTGCCAAGAGCAGTGCAACCATGGCCGTGGCGGCCCACCGCCAGGCTTGCGGCGCCGGAGCCTGCCATGTGAAACGATCGACTAGCCAGTCGATGGCCCAGACTGCGCCGGCCGCACCGACCAGCAGCCATGCCGGCTGCACGAGAAACAGGTAGCGCGTCTCGCGCCACTGCCCGCCGACAAACAACAAAATGAAGACCAGCATGAAGATGAACTGCAGAGCAAAGAAGAGGGTCGCCTGATGAAACCCTACTACTTGGGCCATACGCAGGCGCTGCTTACCCCAGGTTGCCACGGCCACGGCCACGGCCAACAGCCCGAACAGCGTCCACGGCAAGCGCTCGGGGGCCACCAGCAACGCCGCATAGGCGCTCCAAGCGGCAGGCAAGTCGAGGATCAACCCTACATAGGGGCGCTCAGCTTGGATGGTTTCAAAGTAGCCGGGCTGGCCCACGATTTCGATGACAAACCGTAAAGTTATAGCGGCAAGACAGATGACGTGTGCGGGCCACACCTGCCGGCACAGCAGATAACGCCACCCACGCCAGAGCAACGTTGCAAGCACGATAGACGGGTAAAGGAGCACCGTCTGTTCCTGTGAGAAGAGGGCGAGCACGAAGAGCGCGGCGAAGAGGAGGTGGCGGCGGGCGGAGTGGGTAGCTGGGTAGCGGATAGCGGCGTAGGCGGCCCACAGGGTTAGCAGGGCAAAGAACTGGAGTTGGGCGTAGAAGCGGGCACGGGCGCTCCACACGATGGCTTCGGGCAGCAGCGCCAGTCCCAGGGCTGCCAGCCAGCCTACACGGCTGTTCCACTCGCGACGGCCGACGGCAAAGATGGCGACCATGGTGGCGAGTCCGAAGAGCAGGCTGGGCAGCCGGCCAACGCCATAGGTGAGTCCGCCAGCCAAGACTCCAGCCAGCGCGGTAACGTACGTGGCGAGCAGCCCGCGCGTGTAGAGAACGCCGCTGGGCATGATTGGGACGCCGAGCGCCATAACGCGCTTGGCGGCCCACAGCGTGGTGAATTCATCCACGTACAGGCTAATCTCCGTCGCGTAGCGCCAGCGCAGCCACCCGGCAAGCGCTAGCACGGCGAGGAGACCCAGGAACGTCGGCAGGTAGGGCCGCAGCCGGCTCATGGCACCTCGAACGTGCCCACCACGGCGTAGTCGCCGGCAGGCTGACCTTTACGGCTGACTGGCAGGCGGCCGGCGTTCGTATACATACCCGCCTGCACTTCGTAGGTCCCAGGCGCCAAATCCGCCGGCAATTGAATGGCATAGCGGTCGTCCAGGAGGCGCAGACCCTTGCTCCAGAGGTGCGTGGGCGCATAGTTCTGCAGCGGCTGCCAGTCCTGCTGCGCCACGTTCTGGCCGTCGGGGCCGACGACATGGACAAAGACAGTGTAATCGGCCGGCGTCGTCTCCAGGCTGTCCCACTGCAGTTGCAGAGGCAGGGTGTCACCACCTTTCAGCGCAGCCGGCAGCGTCGCACCCGAGAGCGCAAACCAACGGTCAAACTGCCAGGGTGACTCAAACTCTGTCGCTGCCGCAGGAGCGTCGCCGACCTGAATTAGCGCCACATCACGCGTGTTGGGGTCGATCAGCGTGCCGTCGGTGGCGGAGAGCACGGGCAGCGTGGCCAACGTCGACGGCTCGTAGAAGGACATGGTGAGTTTGTATAAACCCGGCGGCGTGCCGGCGGGAATGCGAATGTGATGGCCGTCGGGGCGCACGTCGCCTACCGGCCAGTCGCGCGTTGCCGCGCCCCAAGGCCACCCATCCTCGCTCCAGATGGCGTTGCCTTGCTCGTCGAGCAGGCGCACGGCCACATTGTAGTTGACGTCCATGGGGGCAAGGCTGCGCAGGTACAGTTGGGCAAAAACTTCGTCGCCTGCTGCCGCGGCCTGCTTGTCCAACTCGTGCGCCAGCAGCCGAATCTTGTCGCCAAAGATGGCGGCGCTGTTGACGTTGAGGCCGACAAAGGGGGGCAGCGGCTTGCCGCGCATGTCATAGACGCGTGCCAGTTCGATCCCGCCGAAGTCAACTCGATAGGCAGGCTCCTGCGCAAGGTACCAGTCAATCGCCTCCTTTGAGGGGATGTTGCGCTGGATCTGGTTGATGTAGAGCACGACAAAATCGTTGTCCAACCAAGCCAGTGACGAACCATAGCGCACACCGCCCGGCTCGGCCTTGGTGAAATAGGAGAGCGGCCCATCGTAATACCAGGAAACGATGCGCTGCTGCTCGGCGTCAGGCTGCTCGTTGAGCCAGGCAGCGGCCTGGTCAAGCCCCTCGCCCCAGCCGACAATCATAATCTCAGGCGCGGTCGCGCTGCCGCCTGCCAAGGGGTTGAAATAGGTCAGGTAATAGGGGGAATGCAGCGCCGTAAGCATGCTATGCAGCGGCACGACGCCGACAAACAGGGTGATGGCCGCGGCCACCCAGAACGGTCGAGTTTCCGAGAGTTGTGTCTTGCCGACATCCTGTATGCCTGTGCGCCGACGCGCCCACCAGACGCCCACCCACATGGCGAGTGCCATCCAGCCCAACGCCGAAATAACCTCGAAGGCCGGGAAAGCCGGCAGGATGTAGCGGTCAAACTTCTTGGCAGGCAGGCTCATCAACGCCACAAAGACAAGGCCTGAGACGAGGAAACCGATCGCTGCCTGACGGACAAGCGGACGATCAAAGGGGTGGCTGCGCCTGCTGGCAGCGACAGCCGCTGCTAGCAGGCCGATAACGGTGGCCGGGGTAATGCGGAAGAAGTAGGCGACAGGGTAGAAAATGATCCCCGGATCGTTGGTGATCTGACCCATAAAATAGTTGGGGTTGACATGCCCCCCGACGTACTCCTCCATCTCCGCCGTCATCTTGCCAAACGTGCCAAGCGGATTGACCCACGTGGACGGCCACAGCAGGAAAAAGGTGGCGGAGGCGACGATGCCCCAGACAACGTAACCGATGAGAAGTGCGCGTGTGGGTGAGGCGGTGGGCGTTGGAGCGCCTGGCTGAGACGGTGAACGAGTAGCGCGCCGAACCCGCCAGATCTCAAGAGCGATCAGGATGGCGCCGATAGGGACCAGAAAGGCAGCAGGGGTCTTGGTCAGCCAGGCCAAGCCCATAAAGATACCGGACGCGACCAGGTCCACAGTGCGGCGGCCGGTGTAGAGCCAGGAAAGAAAGAAGACGAGGGCCACGAAGATCATGCTGGCCACGTAGCCGTCGGGGTGAAGCTGGCGGGAGAGAGCGACCGACCAGGGCATCCAGGCGATCATCACCAAGGCAAGCGCTGCCAGTGCGTCGCCCAGCAGCCGCCGCATGGGCAGGTAGGAAAGGGCGAGCAGGATCGACACGCCCAGCACGATCCACCAGCGCCCAGCAGCCAGCAGTTCGAGCGGCGTATGCGTGGTGCTCGTCTTGAGCCACGCCTCGATCATCTGGTTATCCCAAGTGAAGTAGCCAGGCGACTGCTGCAGGAAATCCGGGAACTTCTGGAGGATACCCAGTGCGCCTGCCCACATGACGGTGACGCCGGGGTGCTCACGCTGGAACGTGTTGGCAAAGTCGCCATGCGCCAGCGCGTAGAGAAAATTGGCCGAGCGCGCCAGCCACTTGCGCTCGTCCACCGTGACAAAGGCATCCAGCGCCACAACGCGCGGGATCCAGGCGCAGAAGAAGAGCACCAACATAATCCAAAACGTGCGCAGCCGCTGCTGCAATTGCGGGCTCATCATTCGACTCCGATGCGCACGTCAGCCACGTGGACCTGTGTGCCGACCTCGTTGCCCGCCGTGTCCAGCACCGGCAGGCGGTCGCCCGTGTCTTCCAAGTAGAAACCGGTGTAGAGCGGGTAGAGACCGTCGGCGGCGTCGGCAGCGACAGGAATGTCGTACACGTCGGTAATCAACTCGCCGGGGTCCCAGCGCCACGTTTCGCGGCCATCGCAGACGGGATAACCGTCGCGCTGCGCCTGCATCTTGCCGTCGGCCGCATACATCTGGTTGAAAACCTTGTAGTTAGCCGGGATCGGCTGTTGGCCGCGCCAGTAGAGCGTCAGCCGAATGGTGTCGCCAGGCTTGAGCGGCTTGGAATACGAGATATCGTAGCCTTCAAGCGTGATCAAGTTGCCAAAGTTGTCGTTGAGCGGGTAAGCAATCGACGGATCGACGCTCGGATATGTGAGCGGCAGGCCCGGCGCGGCGTCGTTGTCAAAGGCGGCGGCGAAGTCCTCGAAGCGAAAGGTACGCAGACCGTCGTTGGACATCCGGGTCGGGAATTCCTGGTGGTTGCCGGTGCGCTGATAGATGATCATCTTGTCGCGACCTTCAACCTGCACCTTGCCCCATTTCTCAAAACCCTGGCGCAGGTAGTGTTCCATGGCGAGAGCGTCTTCCGTGGCCCAAGGTTCGAGGTTACGGATCTCGAAGAACCACTGGGCATCGCGCCGGCAGCGCTCAACCCCGCGTGAATACCAGGCAGGGACCCACGCTTCTTTCTCGTTGGTGTCGAAATAGCCGCTCAGTTCGCCCTGGCGATACAGTTCCCCGATTACTTTCCAGCCATTGTTGAGCGGGAAGCCGAAGCGGGCCTTGTTGTCAGGCTCGTCATAGGTCACCAGGTAGCCAGGGGGGCGACGCTCAAAGTAGTTGAGCATCACCTCTTCCGTGCTGACAAAATAGCGAAAGGCGTAGTTGCCAAACAGCAGGATCAGGACAGCAGCGGCGGCGCCACTCACGACCATCGCGGTTTGCAAGCCGACGCGGCGGACAAGCCAACGATAGCCGAGTGCAGCCACCTGGCCGCAGATCAGCAGCCAGGGAATAAAGAAGGTGTAGACGTGCGTGCGCGGCTTCTCGGTCAGGAAAAGCGCCAGCACCATAACCGCAGCAAACCAGAGCCAAAGAACCCGCTCTTCCAGCGTCTGCCGTGGCGTGAAAAGCAGGGCGACGAAGAGCGCGACAAACGGCACGATGATCCAATCGTGTCCGCCAAAGGTGAACCAGCCTGGATTGACGAAGGTAGCAGCGACTAACAGCAAGGTGGCGGCAGCAGCCACGAATGCCCACGGCCGGCGCAAGCCCTGCCAGAAGATACGCAGCATCCCGGCCACGGTAAGGCCGATCAACAGCAGCACATAGTAGGTGGTGCTATAAAGTGTCGTGCGCAAAAAGACGTCGAGCAGGTTGTTGTAGGGTGGGCTGCCGCCGATGCGCCGGTCGGTTAAGTAGTAGTAGGTGGCGGCAAAGCGCGGGTTGACCACATACGGCACATAGAAGGCGCCCAACAGCGCGCCGCCGGCCACGGCCGCGACGGCCGTCGCGGCGGCGATGCGCCGCCAGTCGCGGCGCTGCTGCCACAACAACACACCCCAAAGCACGACGGCAGGCAAGGCGACCAGTGCACCTTCATAGTGCGAGAGCAAGCCGGTGGCCAACAGCAGCGCCGCCAAGGTCAAGTAGCCGGCCAACGCCTGCGGCCGCCGCACAAGGCGGTACAAGATCAGCACCACCAAGATCGACATCAACAGCACGACGCTCTGGTACTGGACAATGCGAGCAAAGCCGATAAAGTAGCCGTCGAGCGCAAAAAACATGGCGGCGATCCAGCCGGCCAGCGGGTTGAACAGCCGCCAGCCCAACAGCCAGACAGCAAACAGGGCGGCCAGGTTGGCCAAGGCAAAAGGCAGGCGCGAGGTAGCCTCGGTGAGATGGCCCGTCAGCGTGTAGAGCGCCGTCGGCAACAGGATCTCAGTCGGCCCTTTTTTATGCAGGAACAGCACATCTTCATAGCCCTGGATCGTGGCGGCGGCGCGCAGCGTGGCGCGCGCTTCATCACCTTGGAAATCCGAGTAACCTAAGTTTCCGAAACGCAACACGGCACTTACGGCCAACAACACCAGTGCGCCTGCCAACAGCCAGCGGCGATCCGCAATCAACGGCCACACAGGGGAATCCGCCGGCGTCCTGCGCCCGCGCCAAGTCAACCAGGCAACCAGAGCCAGCGTCAAACTATCAAACACGATCAGCGTCGTAGTCAGGGTTGGTCCGCCGGGCAGATAGCTCACGACCAGCATGCCGGCCACCAGCACGATGTAGGCGGCCCCCGCGCTGTAAACGATGCGCTCCCAGCGGTTGGGTGGGGCAGCGCCCTGGCCGACCAAGGCCTCGATCAGGAGGGCGCCGGGCAGAAAACCGGCAAGAATGAGCGCCGCCACGGCCTGCACCCAGTGTGGTTGCACGGCAGAGGGCAGCGGCAAAAACAAGAATATGTGTGCGGCCGCGGCGACCAACAGCGGCACAAGCACGTTCCAGACGGTGCGTTTACTCACGGTCACTCCAAAACCTTGATCGTCGCCAGCGGCGTCGCCGACTGCCCGGCAACGTCCACGGCGGCTGCTTGCGTCGCCGCATTGTACACCACAAAATGCAACGAGTACTCTCCAGTGCGGGTGCCGGGTGGTGCGAAGAGCGTCAGCGTCAGGTTTCCCGGTACGGCGGCGGTGTCCTGCTGCCACACGACCGCACCAGATCCATCCACCAGGCGAGCAGAAACCTTCCAGGTGCCGTCGAGTTGGCCCTCCAACGTGAAGTCGATGGGCAGCGGGTCGCCAGGTGACACTTCGCGCCATGTCGCCAAGGAGGCAACGCGTAGCGCCGGCCACGCAGCGTCGATTGGCACAGAGTCCGGTGGACGGTCAACGCGGCCGTACAAGGTGGCTGTGAATTCACCGCTCTGCACCTCTGTAATATAGCGGAACTGTTGGCCCAACCATTCCTGGAAATCTGACGTGTGGTAACGCGAGACAACAATGAGTGCTCTACGCACATTCTCCAGTTGCTCGGCTTGCAGGTCTGCGCCTGTGCTGGGAATGATGGCATCTTCCAGCGGTATGTCCTGCGTACCCAACCAGACCGCCGTCTCCGGCGTGGCAAAAGCCAGTGTGGCAGCTGCGCTCCACCAACTGCGCACGGCGTCGACCACAACAGGCAGGTCCGCACCCAGTATGGTGGAGAACTGGTAAGGGTCGGGTGGACCCTCACTGCGCCGAAAGAGATAAGCCGTTTCGCCGTTGGGGAATGGGTACTCTTTCACAAGACTGTACAGGCTATGGAACCAGGCGGCGCCGGCCAGCAGTTGGTGGGCCATTTCCTGCTGGGGGACCGTCATCTCACCGTTGTCGCCGTCCTTTACCAATATCCACTGGTTCGAGATGACGTCGCGTATGCCGCGCAGGTGCGGTCCGGTTAAGGAAAGCAAGTCAATCGGCTTTTTCTGCACCAGGATAGGATATTCAAAACTGCCTGGATGCAGCGAGATAGTGTCCAGCATGACTCCCAGCGTGGTGGTCTGCACACTCCCGGCAGCGAGGCCGGGGGCGAGACCGGCATCGATTTGGGCCAAAACGTCCGGCATAATGGCGTAGACGGGGTCAGTAATGCCGCTAGCCGGCGCCGTCGAATAGTTTTGGGCAGGCCAAAGCAGGCTCGTCTGCGCACGGAGGTCATTCAAGCCGTCGAAGGTGGTCAAGGCCCAGAACAGCAACAGGATGGCCACCCACGCAGCTGCCAGCGCGATACGCCATCGTATAGAATACGCCAATAAACCCATGGTGGCGACGATGGCAAAGAGCGGCAGCACCGGCACGAGGTTGCGCGAATTTGTCTGCGACGTGGCGATGAGCAACACAAACGGAGAAAGGGTGGTTACCCAGATCAACAAGGCACCCGGCAACGCGCGCAGCCACAGCCGGAAGTGCCGCAGCCAGGGCAGCAGGGCGGCAGGTAGCACCAGCAGCCCAATCGCAAGCCCGAGATGATGCTGGAAAAAGAGACGGAAGTAGCGAAAGTACTGATTAAAGCTCGACCAGTTGGCGGCTTCAAAGTCCCCACCGCCGGTACCAAAAGCAACATCGGACAATTCGGCAGCAAAACCGGAGCGCGGGAGATACCAAAGCCCAGCGATAGCCGCACCGAATGCCAGGGCCAGAAGCAAGTTGAGCAGCGGCGTGGAGGGAGACAACAGCAGAGCAAACAAGACAAACCAGACCACGAACCAGGCCAGGAGAAGCCAACTGCCCAGCAGCGTCTGCGCCCACAGCTCTTGCTGGGGCCAATAGAGCAGCAGCGCCACTGTGGAGGCTGCCAACGCGACCAGCGCGGCCCTGCCTGCTACGGAACGCCACGCGATCGGCGGTCGCCCTTCGTCCTGCCAACCCGGTCGCAGCTGCGCCCATAACAAACGCTGCTGCACAGCCTGACGCAGCGAGGACTGCCAGACGACCAGCAAGAGGGGAGCAGCCATGTAGACCGGCAACGTCCACTTGGCCAACATGCCCACGCCGAGCACAAGGCCAAGGGCAAGGCACCAGCCACGTCGTGCGAACCCCTGGCCTTTGAGCAGAAAGAACACCCCGGCTGCCACACACAGCGTCACCAGGGTTTCGGTATAAAAGAGCCGGCTCATGGCCAACAGCATTGGCAGCAATGCAGTCATCCCCGTCGCCAGCAGGGCAAGTACAGCCGCAGCGCGCGCGGAGACAGCAACCGGACTGCCGGTGGCAGTGGCCGCGCTTAATACATGGCGCGGAAGCAAAAAGGTAAAGACAAGGATCAACGCCATGATGGCGACATTCGCCAACTGCGCGCTGTCGATAGAACGGCCAAACAGCCAGTAGAACGGTTGGACGGCCAGGTAAAGACCTGGGGGACGAAACTCGGTAATGGTCAAGCCCCGCAGGAAATGGCCGAGCGAGGGTTGGCCTGTCGGCGGACTCATTTCTGCCGCCATTTTAAGCGTGCGAGTGAGATGTGCGCTGGCGTCGTGGCCCAGTTGCACCACATTCTGTTGCAGCCAGTATAGGTTGCCCAGCACGCTGGCCAGGACGATCAGCCCGAGCGCAGCATAGGGCCACAGGCGATTGAATGGTGGTGCGGTCTGCTTCATAGACACCTAACCGTTCATCTTAGCAAAAACAGGTGTATTTGGACTAATTATGGTACGCTACGATCCCATGCAGAGTTCGAGGAGACATGGTATGCGGCAGGTCGAAGCGTTGGGGTTCTCGCTTCTTTTTGGCGTCTATTTTTTGCTGGCCGTCGCCTATGGCATGGCCACACCCGACCTGGAAGCGCCCGATGCCGGTGCGCATTTCCGCTATGTCGCCTATTTGCACGATCACCCGCAGATGCCCGGCTATGACCTGCCGACGGCGCTCGTCTCGCACGAGCTTGTGCAACAGCCCCTGCTGTACTATGCAATGGTGACTGCACTCCTGCCGGGATCGGACGTGAAGGCGACGGTGGCATACGAGCAAGCGGTTCAGACTCCCTATTTTGAGAAAGGGTTGGGCAAGCGAGCGACCGTATCGCCAGCGGTTGCTGCCCCAGACATTGTGTGGCCGCTGCGCGTCGCGCGCGGCGTCAGCCTGGCCGGTGGTCTGCTGATGGTCGCGGCAACTTGGGTGCTGGCGCGCACCCTGCTGCGCGGCCGAGCTGCGCTGCCGTTCGCCATTACCGCCGTAGTTGCGTTTAACCCCCAGTTTCTCTTTACCAGCACGACGATTACCAACGACATGTGGGCGGCCGCACTTTCTACCCTCGCTGTGTGCGCCGCAGCCTTGGCCGCAGCCTACAAGGCACGCTGGATGGCCTGGCTTCTGGTCGGGGCGTTGTGCGGGTTGGCCACACTGACCAAATACAGCGGGATCATCACGCTGCTGCCGGTTGCGCTGGTCGCCTTACTGCTGCGGCCAGCACGGAACTGGCGCAGTTGGGACGCAACGGGCCAAGTAGTCAAGGATTTGCTGATGAAGGGGCTGGCAGTCGCCATCGGATTTCTTGCCTTCACTGCCATCCAGTTTGCGCACAACTTCGCCTGGACGGGCGAGTTGTTGCCCATGCAGCCGATTCGCACGCTGCTGCCCGGCTTGATCCGGCCCGAACCGTTGACCCTGGGTGAACTCTGGCAGCGGCTGGCGTTTCTAGCACGCTCGTACACCGGCATCTTTGGTTATGGCGTGCGTGCCTCGGTAGGTTTTTTTGAGCTTGTTGATCTTGGGCTTTGGCTGGCATTGGCGGGTGCAGCAGTGTTGATGATCAAATGGCTGGCCTTGCCTAAGCGCGAGCCTATGAGCGACCTGGTGAGCGCCTTACTACTGTCACTCGCCTGGTTTGGGACGCTGCTGGGAAGCCTGGCGATGTGGATTCGCATCATGATCGCCGGTGAGCAGGGGCGGCTGCTCTTTCCTGCCGCATCCGCCGTTGCTACGCTGCTCGTCATCGGCTGGATCGGGTGGCTGCCCCGCCACATACAGCGCTGGGCGGCGATAGCGCTCGGAATTGGTGCGTTGGTAGTGGCAGTATGGCAGTATCAGACGGTGCAAAGCACCTACGCCACACCGCCAGCCGTGACTGCCCCGCTGACACCCGACCGAGTCGTGGACGCCACCTTCGCCGGCGGCATGCAGCTGGTCGGCTTCGATCTACCCGAAGGAGCTGCCACGCACTTCAGCAAGCCACTGCCGCTTACACTCTACTTTCGTGCGGTCGAGCCCGTAACCGAGGACTACACATTATTTCTTCACCTGGTGGACAGTGACAATCGTATGCTCTACCAGTACGATGGCATTCCTTATCAAGGCCGCCATCCACCACGCCAATGGCGTGTGAACGAGGTCTTCGCCGACCGCTATGAGATCATCCCCAAGCCCCAGGCGGCGGTGGCGCTATCAACAACACTCACCGATACGCTTGCTTCGCTCACGCTTGGATTCTACCCAGTGCTGCGCCCGGCGGAACGCCTAAGCGTGTTGGACGCCAACGGGCAACCCGCTGGCGACCGGCTACAACTGGCAAAGATCCGCGTCCGATCTACCGGGGTGTGGGCGCAGGCAAGTCAGGCATTGGCCGTGCCGCAGCGTCAAGGCGCCGCCCGCGCGCGCTGGGACAACGGAATCGTACTGGAAGATGTCGTCGTGGTGCAAGAGAAAGACGGCAAGCCCAAGTCCCTACAACTGCGCTGGGGTGCGGAGCAGATTGTCCAACGCGACTACACGGTGTTTGTACAGGCGCTGGACGCGGCCGGCAACCTGGTGGCGCAGATCGACCAGCAGCCGCAGCAAGGGCGTGCGCCAACTTCGACGTGGCTGGCCGGCGATCAATTTTTGGACGACATGACGTTCACCCAGTCGCTGGATGGCTGGCAACAGATCATTGTCGGACTGTATGATGGAACAGGACAGCGACTGCCCGTGGCCAGCCCGGGTGGAGCGGACTACGTAGTTGTTCTGCAACAACCATCGTGATGACGTTGTGACGGCTGGCGAGTTCGGTTGCTGGTGCATTTTCTGCTAACATAACGGCAGGGGGTGTCACATGACTCTTACTGACTGGACGAACTTGTCGATTGTCTGGCTGTCGTTCCTGGCGTTTATCCTTGGTATCGTGCCGCTTGTGCTGTTGTACTTTGCGGTGCGCGGGATGATGACCGTCAATCGCAGCCTGCCGCGCTACCTCAAGCTAGGCCAATACTATAGTGGGATCGCGCGCGACCAGACACACAAGTACAGCAACTTGTTGGCCGAACCCGTGACGCGATCCCACGGCCAGGCCAGCCGCGTACAGGCAATTTTCAATAACCTATTGCCGCGCGCTACCGATGCGGAACAGAAGGACTAGCGACAATGAATACAAAAATGCGATCTCTCATAATTGGCGTGGGCGCCGGCGCTCTCTTGGGGGCAACCTTTGCCTGGGTTGCCAGCGAGGCGTCCGATCCCGACGAGGACGGCAACCCGCTGAATGCCGTGGCCCAATTGGGACCGATGGACTACTTTGCCCTTGCCATCGCAATATTTACCCTCGCGCGCCAGTTCGGTTCGATGCTAAAAAAAGCGTGAGCGTCTACGCGGTCGCCGCGTTCTGGCAGTACAACGATACACAACGAAGACGCACACAACGAAGGAGAACTTGAGTGGCTACTACTTTGGCAACGCCGGAGCGCCCCCTACGTGCCGTAATCATAGGGGCAGGACCTTCAGGTTTCTATGCCGCCGCGGCCTTGATCAAGAAGGAAGGCTACCCGGTTACGGTAGACATGTTTGACCGCCTGGTCGCCCCGCATGGCCTGGTGCGCTATGGCGTCGCGCCGGATCACCAAAACATCAAGGCCGTGGCCAAAACCTATGATCGCACGGCAGCCGAGCCTGGCTTTCGCTATTTTGGCAATGTCGAGTTTGGCAAACAGATCACGCATGAGGACTTGTGCCGCCATTACGACGTGATCATCTATGCCACTGGCGCACAGTCCGATCGCAAGCTGGGCGTGCCGGGCGAGGACCTCCCCAACAGCCTTTCGGCCACCGAATTTGTCGCCTGGTATAACGGACACCCCGACTTTCGGGATCTCAACCCGGACCTGAGCTGCGAGGCAGCCATCGTTGTGGGCGTGGGAAATGTAGCCATGGACGTGGCACGCGTCCTTGCGAAGTCAGTGGACGAACTCAAGGCTACCGATATTACCGACTATGCCCTGGAGGCGCTCGCCAAGAGCAACATCAAGGATATCTACGTCGTCGCCCGCCGCGGCCCTGCCCAGGTCAAGTTTACCAATGCCGAAATCCGTGAGTTTGGCCACCTCGAGATTGCAGACGCAATCGTACTCGACGACGAGCTACGGCTCGACCGTGCGAGCAGCGCCTCGATAGAAGGCGACACGGGCATGCAGAAAAATCTGGACTACCTGCGCGCATATACGGAAATTGGCTCCACCGGCAAACCGCGGCGCGTGCACTTCCGTTTCCTGCTCTCGCCGGTGGAGATCATCGGCGAAGACGGCAAGATCGTGGCCGTCAAGATGGAGAAGAACCAACTGCGTGCAATGGCCGGCGGCGAGATCGTTGCCAGCGGCACGGGACATTACGAAACCATTCCCGCAGGCATGATTCTGCGCTCCGTGGGCTACAAAGGTTCGCCGCTGCCGGGTGTGCCCTATGATACGCGCAAAGGCACCATACCCAACGAACATGGGCGTGTACTCGACCCGGCCAGCGACAAGATCGTGCGGGGCGAATATGTGGTCGGCTGGGCCAAGCGCGGCCCCACCGGAGTCATCGGCACCAACAAGCCGGATTCCATCGAGTCGGTTAACAGCATGTTTGAAGATTTGCAGAAGGGCAAACTGCAGGGTTGTGAAGACCCCAACCCGGATGCTGTGGTCGCACTACTCAAGGAGCGCGGCGTCCGCTATGTTACCGCCGACGAATGGCGTACTATCGACGCCTATGAAGTGGCAGCCGGCAAGCCGCAAGGCAAGCCACGCGTCAAACTGGTTCAGGCTGACGAGATGCTGGAAGTACTGGCCAAAAGCTGAGAAATAAAAAATTGTCCCCGGGACCTCATGCAAACGCTTGCGTTCGCCGTTCCCGGGGACATGTTACCCTTCATCCCTCTCACCCCTTTCCCCTGCGTCACCCCTCACTCTCTCACGCCATAGCTGCTGTGCTACAATGGCCGAAACCGAAACGAAAGTATATGCGCATACAAAAGGGGCGGTTGTGAAACTGGAAGTTATTATTTGGGACCTGGACGGCACGATCTCAGACTCGGCGGCGTTACATTACCAAGCCTGGCAGGCGACGATGTCCGATCATGGCATCGACTACACCAGAGAACTATTCCTGGCCGCATTTGGTCGCAACAACTTCGAAATACTGGCTGAACAGATGCCAGACTTCTCGTCTGCTAAAATCAGCCAGGTTTCGGAGGAAAAAGAGGCGGCCTACCGCCACTTGCTCCAACCGGGAGCGCTCGACCTGCTGCCGGGCGTAGGGCAGTGGCTACAGCACTTTCACACGCTGAGGCTGCGCCAGATCATCGGATCGTCGGCGCCGATGGCCAACATTATTGACATGATTCACGTGCTCGGAATTGGCGACTACTTTGCCGCCATGCTATCGGGCTACCGTTTGCCACGTGGCAAGCCGGACCCCCTGCTGTTCCTCCGCTGTGCCGCCGCCGCCGAAGCCCCGCCTGATGCCTGCCTGGTCATCGAAGACAGCATTCACGGGATTGAGGCAGCACAGAGAGCAGGCATGGCCTGCGTTGCCGTCGGCCCGGCTACAAGCAGCGACGCCATTCAACCCTATATCGATACGCAGTGGCCGCCCTGCCTGGCGACGGCAACGCTGGAAAAGATCGAATTTGCACCGATTGTCTCCTGGTTTTCGTAAAGGAGAGCTCGATAGAAGAGAGTGTTGCATGCTGTACAAACAGAACATCGAACGTTATAAAACGACGTTGAAAAAAGTTAGCCCGCGCTTCACAACGCGTAGTGGTATCAAGCTCACCCTGCGGCTCATGCGTCCTAGCGACGCGCCGCTGCTGATCGAGTTTTTCCATCTTCTCTCGCCCGAGTCGCGCCGGCGGCGCTTTCATATCGGCGTCGAGAATGTCAGCGACGAGTTGATTCGCCAGCGGTCGGCTGAACTAGCGGATGTGGATAACATGACTGTTACTGGAGCCGTGGTTGCGGTCTACAAAGATGCCAAGGGCGAGCATATTGTCGGCAGCGTCCGCTTGGCGCGGGACCCTGCCACTCCTCAATCGCCCGAAGCAGAGGCAGCCGTGGTGGTGCGCGACGACTTTCAAGGCCAAGGGGTGGGATCGGAGATGATGCGAAGACTCGTATTGCTCGCCAAGCAGATGCGGGTGAAGACCATCGTCGCCGTTTTTCAACCCGACAACGAAGACGCTATCCGCATCTTTCGCGAGATGAACCTGCCGTATACGACGAGCATCAACCACGGCGAGACGATATTGAAGCTGCAGATGCCTAGTGAAGAGAGATTGTCTGAACCTTGATTCATGGGATTTATAGGATTTCCATGATTACGTTCGGCCATGCCGGACAATCATGGAAATCCTGTAATCAGGCAAATCGTGGTTCAGACTACAGTGCATTTCGGAAGGCGTAGGTGCGGCGATAGCCGTAATCGGTGCTGAAGCTGCCAAAGGCCTTTTTGCCGGCCTTGGAGAGGGGGTAGCGGCCCAACGAGCGGACGCCGCGGCGGGCGATCTGTGACGGGCTGTAAATCTTGCGGCACAGCCAGTCGTAGGCGCTGCGCAGTTCGTCGACCGTAAAATTCTTGGGTACAAAGGTCACGTGCGCCGTATCGTAGTGGCTCCACGGCACGTCGAGCAAGCGGTTCTCGCGCTCGACCAGGTCGCGGAAAGGCGTCCCAGGGTACGGTGTGAGCATCGTCGTACTCACACTATCCAGCTCGCTGGTGCGCACAAAGTCCCACATGGCCTGGAAGGTGTCCGCGGTATCGGAATCAAAGCCCATCACAAACAGGCCCACCACGCCGACGCCGGTGCTGCGAATAATGCGAATGGCATCCTGCGCCTTGTCGGCCATCCCCTTCGACTTGCCGCCGAGCGAGCTGCGGTTGTCGGGGTTGACGCTCTCGAAGCCGATAAAGTGCTTGTCGAGGTGTGCAGCCACGCTCATCTCCAGCAGTTCGGGGTGCTTGGCTACGCTCATCTCGGACTGGCAGGTCCAGCCATGCAGGTCGAGCTTAGCCAGCGCCTCAAACAGGTCAGCGCAATAGTCAGGGTCTGTGGTGAAGTTGAGCCCGAAGTTGTCGTCGGTCAGGAAGAAGCGCTTGATCTGGCGGCGCTTGATCTCGTCGACTACCTCGTCGATGGGGCGCAGGCGCATACGGCGGCCACTTACACGAATGGCAGTGCAGAAGTCACAGTTGCGCGGGCAGCCACGTGTGATCTCCAGGTAGGGAGTCCAGTAGTTGTTGCTCTCATCCACCATCTGAATTACGCGGTCGGTGATGGTGGCGAGACCCGCCAGGTCGGCCCAGCGCTCGTCGGAGTAAACCGGCTGCATGCCCTTGATGCCGTCGGCGCCGAAGTCTTTAATCAACTGCTGCCAGGTGAAATAGCCTTCGCCGACCATGACGCTGTGGGCGAAGGTGGAGGAGTGCTCGGGCATCAGCGTAGCGTGCACGCCGCCCAGCACCACACCTGCGCCCTGCTTCATGGCGCGGCGGGCAATGTTTTCGGCCCGTTCAATCGTCACCGTCATCGACGTAATGCCGACCAAATCCCCTTCCCGCAGCGTGCCCAGGTCAATGTCGCGCACGTTTTCATCCCAGATTTCCACGGGAATCTCCGCCGGGACCAACGAGGCCAACCGCATCAAGGTATAAGGGGAACCCGGCGACTTACCAAAGACACGGCCGTCGCGTCGGGGCTGAATCAGCACAATACGTCGCATGAATCCTCCGCTGCATTCCAGTTCACGCCTCACGGCTAGCGCAAGGCTAAATTTGCAATAACGCGGCACATCATAGCATGAGGCCCTGCAATTCGACAAGCTATTAATGGGAAAAATATTAGAGAAATTGACCGATGGGCGCCAGGACTAGAACCAATCGCGGAAAAAGAGGTAGACCAGCGAGTAGATAATGCCGATCAACCCGCCGACGACCACTTGAATTGTAGTGTGGCCGACCAGTTCCTTGAGTTCTTCGTCGGTAATGGGATGGCCGGTGAATAGCGTCTGCACGATCTGGTTGATAACACGGGCCTGCTTGCCGCTCTCCTGGCGCACGCCACGCGCATCGTACATGACGATCATGGCCAGCACGGTTGCGATGGCAAAGGCTGCGCTGTCCAGCCCATATTGATAGCCGCAGACCGTAGCTAGGCTGGTCACCATCGCCGAATGGCTGCTGGGCATGCCGCCGGGTGCGCCTAGCACGCGCCAGTTGAGGTGACCAGTTTGAATCCAATCGGCCAGCAGCTTGTACAATTGGACGCCGAAGGCCACTGAGATCGGCAACCAAAGGGCGGCGTTGCTGAACAGGGCGCGCATGGCTAGTTGTCTTGCCAGCCCTCAAAAGTCTTTGTTTGATCGCCCGGCGCGTCTGGTCCCTGCCACTGGCGCACGCGCAACTCGGCGTCTGCCAACTTACGTGCGCACAAGTTGACCAGCGCCACGCCTTGTTCGTAAAGCGCCAGGGTTTGTTCGAGCGGCAGGTCGCCGTTTTCAAGCTGCGCCAGCACGATCTCGAGCTCGGCAAACGCCTGGTCATAGGTTAAGGTGTCGTACGAGTTGGACATTGCGTCTTCTTTCGCGGCCAAAGTCAGGAACAGTCCAGGTAAATGCAGTGTGAAGCGAAAAGTTTAGACAACTTGGGTGCTTACAGTATACCAAACAGCGTGCACACGCCCGGAAACACCGGTTCGATGTAAAATAGACGCACCGTTTCCTGGAACGCTTCCAGGAAGCGTTCCAGGAAAGGACAATTGCATGCTGCTTGACAGCCCACAACCTGCCGGATCCAGCCCAAGTATGACGCGTCCCGCTATAGTCTGCCTGGAACCCGATCTGTTCTTCGCAGCGCGACTGGACGATGTGATTCGCGCCTGTGGGGGGCAGCCCGTAATTGTGGACACGCCCGAGCAATTTGTTGAGGCCGTTGACCGCACCTTTCCTGTGCTGGCGCTGCTCGACCTGAATACGCCCGGCGATTGGGAGATAGCGATCCGGCGCTGCAAGCTGCGCCCACAGACGGCGCAGACGCCGCTGATCGCTTTTGGCAGCCATGTGGAAGTCGATACGCTCAAGCGGGCGCGACAAGCCGGCGCCGACCATGCCTGGGCGAGATCCAAGATGATGGAGGAGCTGGTGGCTCTAGTGCAGCGACACGTACAGCCGCCGGTGGTCTACCCTGAAGGCTGGGATTCACCCTTGAGTGAGCTGGCGCGCCACGGCATCGACGAATTCAACGCCGGCCAGTACTTCGAACAGCACGAGTGGCTGGAGAAGGCATGGCTCGAGGAGCAGCGCCCCGTGCGCGAGATGTACCAGGGTATCCTGCAGATCGGCGTTGGCTTTCTGCAGATCGAGCGCGGCAACTGGACAGGGGCGATCAAGCTGCTGCGTCGCGGCCTGCCGCGGCTGCGCACATTGCCGCCTGTGTGCCAAGGAGTGGACATTGCGTCGTTTCGGGCTGCAAGCGACGCAATCCACGCCGAACTGGTGGCATTGGGGGCGGAGCGGTTGGGGGAGTTTGACCAGGCAAAGTTCCCGAGGATTGGTGTTACCTAGTGCAGTGTGCTGTTGTTACCCGCTTTACTCCAGAATCAAGCTGTAGCCTCCGTCCAGTTCGATTGTCTGCCCCACGATCATGCGAGCCCCTTCGCTGCACAGCCACGCCGTTACGTTACCCACGTCTTCGGGTGTGACGAGGCGGCCGGCAGGGGTGTTCTGCTCGGCGTGGGCGATCATGGCGTTACGGCGGGGGAAGAAGTCGAGCGCGCCGGTGATGACGACGCCGGGGCTTATGCAGTTTGCAATGATGTTCTCGCGGGCTAACTCGACGGCCAGGTAGCGGGTAACGGCCTCGATGGCGGCCTTGCTGACGCCCACGACGCCATACTCAGGGAAAACGCGGCGGCTGCCGATGCTGGTGATGGTGACGATGCGGCCCCAGCCTTTTTGCCGCATGTAGGGCAGGGCCGCCTGGGCGCCAAACAGGATACTGCGAGCATTGATGTTGAGCGTCCAGTCCCACGCCTTGGCGTCGATCTCACTGATGGGCTTGATCACGCCGCTGGCAGCGTTGCCGACAAAGATGTCCACGCCCCCCAGGTCTTGCGCGGCCTGGTCGACCAGGCCGCGAATCTCGTCTTCCTTGGCCACGTTGGCTTTGATCACGGCGGCTTTGACCCCTAGCGCCTCGATCTCGCCTGCCGTCTGCTCGGCGTCTTCGCGATGGCGGAAGTAGTTGATGGCGACGTTGCAGCCGTGCTGAGCGAGGGCAAGGGCGATTCCCCGCCCGATCCCGCGGCCACTGCCGGTGATGACGGCGGTCTTGCCAGTCAGGTTGTTGGTCATTGTCGCTGCCTGTCGTGGTCATGCCCGCGTTATAACAAGACACGGGCACGTGGGCGTGCCCCCCGGAGCCGCACGAGGGCGTGGCAGGAGGCGCGGTACGGATTGGTTTGGTTATCTGCCAGCCAATTGGAAGACCTTCTCGCGGGTTTCGCGCCAGGAGATTTTGCTCAGGCCCAATTTTTGGCGCAAGCGTTCTTCCGGCATGCCGGTGCGATAGTCACGGACGGCGCACGTCCAGCGCAGCGTCTCGAAGCCTACCTGGATGTTGCGAATGCCGGCTTTCTGACCCACTTCATCCAGCACGTATTCGAGATTGCGCGGCGTGCAGTCGAACAGAAAGTCGGTCGGCTTGTACTGGTCTACGTACTGGGTGAACACCGGCGTGATCGTCTGGTTGAGTGCCAAGATGCGGTTCTTGTGCGCCTGCTCCTCGCCCGCATAGCGAATGGTCACTTCGGGCGACTGGGGCCGCTCGAAGTTGAAGTCGCCGACCAGCAGGCGCGAGCACTCGGCCTTCTTAATGCCGGTTTGCAGTAGCAGGCTCACGAGCAGGTAGGGGCGAGCGTCAGGGCTGTGGCGCGACCAGAGATAATCCTGGGCAGCCCGCACGAGGCGGCTGACGTCCTGGTCGCGCAAGATGATGGGCAACGGCGGGCGCGCAGGCTGCTGCGCCACCGGCTCGGCTGGGTCAGTGCCCAAGACGCCAATCCCGTGCAGCCAACCAAAGAACACCTTGATCGAGGTAATGCGGCGCGCTAATGTCTTGGCGCTGCAAGGGATGTTGCGCTCACTCTGCATCCACGCCAAATAATCTTCCAGATTTTGCGTACTGATCTGGTAGAGCTTGACATCACTCTCCATAAAGCCGGCGAGGATTTTGAGGTCGTTGCGAAAAGCCTTGATCGTGTTCTCGCTAAAGCCTTTGCGCAGCATGTACTCGTCGAAGGCTTCCATGCCGGCAGCCAGTGTGCTGTTGGCGCGCAGCGGCGGCGTCAGCACCATATCCTGGTTGGTGGCAGCATTTGCGGAACTGATGGCGGCACTAGCGGCATCGTCGACAGGGTCGCCGGCAGGATCACTGATTGAGTCGATTGCTGGGTCGGCCATACTATCCTCCAACACGGGAAAATTTCGTATAGTTGGTAATTAGTATAGGACGCAGCCACGCCGATGTCAAACACTTGTTCGATTGCAGTCAATCCAGGTGGAACACTTCTTGCAGTTCTACAAGCGTCAGGTCGGGCCGGGCATTGTTGGGCGACTCGAAATAGGGTGCCATAAACTCCTGCCAGCGCGTGTTGACCGCAGTGGCAGCCATGGCGGCATTGGCGGTGGCCAAGTCGACCGGCGTCTCGAAGTAGCCGAAGAGCAGGCCATCTTCCGCCATAAACAGCGAGTAGTTGTGCCAGCCAGTTGCCCGCAGCGCCTCCAGCATCTCCGGCCAGACGTGCTCGTGGTGGCGCTTGTACTCATCGATCTTGTCCTGCTTGACCTTGAGGATGAAGCCGATGCGCTTCATGGGATGGTTCCTTTCGTGTAAAGCCGTGCGAGGCTCCCACCATTGGCTACGGGTAGGGAAGGCGCCCTGGAGCGAGCCAGGCACGATGAGAGTGCTAGCCGATGACGACCAGTTCGAGGTCGAGCAGGCGGGCAAGCTTGCGGATCTTGTTGAGCTGATGGCCGACACCAAGCGCACAGTGGTGTGTAGGGCCTTGTTCGGACCAACGGTTCATGAACTCGGCGGGGTCGAGGCCAAAGCGGAGGCGCGAGTTGGTGTTGCCGATCTCCAGCCGCGGCCCTGAGATCGACTCCCCCTCGGCAGCTAGCATCTTGAGCCGCCCGTCGGCCGTTTGCGTCATGGTCAAGATAGTCACAGGGCCCGTCTGGACGTTGAACTCGACCGACAGCCCGTAGCCGCGCTTGCCGTGGAACAAACCCAGCCCGCGCAGAAGGGGCTTGCCTGAGGCAATGGCTACGTGCCCCGGACCGTCATGACCCATCAGGATAAAGTCTTCATTGAAGTCCATAGCGTAGAACTCGGTGTAGGAACCGCCCGCACCCAGCCGGTCCATGATCAACATGGCCATGCAGGTCTTGAGGTCGCCTTCGCCGGAGGCCGGCACCCCGCGGGCGGTCAGCAGCGAGTTGCCAACGATCAGCGATGCGCCCAGTTCCTCGCTCTCGTTACCGTTGAGACCGCGATAATAGTAGGTCAGCCCGTTTAGTTCGAAATCCTGCACGAGCTTATCCAACCCGACGGCCACGCGCGCGGACCAGTGAAGCGCCTCGTCGGTCACGGGCATCGAGATTTTGTCCTTGCCTGCGGCGGCCAGCTCAAAGATGCTCTTGATTTCGGCAATCTTGGCCTGCACCTCGGCCTCTTGCACGGCCTGTACGCGCGTCTGCAAGTCGTCGATCTCCAATACCTCGACGTGCGCACCAAGCTGGGCGTGGTGCATGGTGAAATCAGAATACATGTCGAGCATGCCGGGATACGTGTGGCCTAGGAAGCCTATGCGGCTGTAGTTCAGCTCACGCATTACGCCGGCCGCCTGCACCCACTCCTCGATCTCGCGCCAGGCGCGGTCGTAGTACTGCTGGGCATGCCCCACAACGGGGTTGAGCAAGCCGGTGACAACGTTGAACTGGATGCGGCTGCGGGCGAAGGCGTTGGAGATCTCGGGTACGCAGCAGGCGCAGCAGGCCGACAGCCATTCGCCCGTGCCCGTGTTGGGGTAGTCAAGTGCCGGCACGGGCTGCAAGTTGAGAATCAGCACCGGGGCCTTGCGCCGCTGCACGGCAGGCAGCACCTGCGAAGAAGTGGAATAGGTGCCGACATAGCAAATAATCAGGTCGACGTTGGCCTGGGCAAAGAGGTCACCCGCCTTGACCGCCTCCTGCGCCGTGTCCACCAAGCCGGCCGACACGACGTCGCCGCCCATCTGCGCCAGCCGCTCTTCGACCGTGCGCTGGTAACCCTCCAACTGTTCCTTTAGGCCCTCAAACTGCGGCCAGTAGGCTGCCAAACCAATGCCAAACACGCCGATCTTGGCCTTGCCCGTGTTTTGCGTGTTACCCATTGCGTACTCCTTCTAGAACCTACTCTTTCTTCTCAACGCTGCGATATCCACTGCTCCTAGCCGGACCTGGTCGATAGCCACGGCCAGCAGCAGCACGGTCCCTTGCACGATCTGTTGGTAATCCGACGAGAGGCTGAGCAAGGTCATGCCGTTGTTCAGTGTGCCCAGGATCAGCACGCCGAGGAAGGTGCCCAGGAGCGTGCCCTTACCGCCGGCCAGGCTTGTGCCGCCCAGCACCACGGCGGCTATGACGCTGAACTCCAAACCTGTGGCCGCCTGCGGGGCCGCTGCATAGAGGCGCGAGGTCAGCACCACGCCCGCCAGCCCGGCGCTGAAGCCGGAAAACAGATAAGCCAAAAACTGATAGCGCTTGACCGGCAGCGCTGCCAGCCGGCTGGCCTCGGCGTTGCCGCCCACGGCATACAGGGCGCGACCATAGGTAGTGTAGTTGAGCACGGTGATGCCGATCACAAACAGGACCAGGGCGATCAACACGGGGATGGGCACACCGAAGACCAGGCCGGCACCCAGTACGGCGAAGCCTTCGTCAAACACCGGTTTGGTCAGGCCGTTGGAGAGCACGAGGGCCGCGCCACGCGCCACGTAGAGCGTTCCCAGCGTGGTGATGACGGCGTTAATACCCACGCGCGTCACCAGCAGGCCGTTGAGGGCCCCAACCAGCACCCCGGCCAACAATCCTGCCAGGGCAGCCGGCCAGATGCCGGCGACTGGCTGCAATACGGCGATCACTACGCCAGTCAGTGCCACCACCGATCCGACCGACAGGTCGAGGCCGCCGCTGATCATCAACATGGTGGTGAAGACGGCCACGATGGCGAGAATCGACGTGGCCATGAGTAGGTTGACCATGTTCTGCGCCGACAGGAAGAAGGGCGAGAGGAGCGCCAACGCCAGGAAGATCACGGCATAAACGGCGGCCAAACCCAACACGTCGCGCAACGTCGATTCGGAACCCTTGCGGCGCGCCGGATGGACAGGTGCCGCGCTCGTGGCAGCATCCTTGGCAATGTCAGCCAACATGCACCTCCTCGCCCGACGCTGCATGCAGCAGCTTTTCCTGGGTAGCCTCGGCTTGGGCAAACTCGGCCGTCAAGCGCCCACGATAGATGGTCAGGATGCGATGGCTCACCGCCAGCACCTCTTGAATGTCGGACGAAACCATCAGGATTGCCAGCCCTTCACGTGCCAGCGCCTCAAGTTGTTCATAGATGTCAAAACGGGCGCCAATGTCCACACCCCAAGTTGGCTCGTTGAGCAGCAGCACCTTGACACCTGCCTCCATCCAGCGTGCCAGCACGACCTTCTGCTGGTTGCCGCCGCTAAGCAGGCGCGTGCGTACGTTCATGCCGCCGGCCATGCGAATGCCCAGCCGGTCAATCCACGATGCCACATGCGCCTTTTCCTGGCCCTGTTTGAAAAAACCGCCGGAGGCGAGCGCCTGCCAGTTGGAGAGCGTGATGTTCTCCTTGACGCTGCGGTCGAGCACCAGTCCTTGCACTTTGCGGTCTACCGGCACCAAGCCAATACCGCTGCGGCGGCCATCGCGCGGCGAGTCGATAACCACCGGCTGGCCGTCTACGCGGATTGAACCGGCGTCGATCGGCTCGGCCCCGTAGATGGCGCGCGTCAGGTGAACGTGCCCTGCACCAAGCAGCCCAAACACGCCGACGATCTCACCCACATGGACTTGCAGCGATACGTCGTGGAAGGCACGCTGCTGTGTCAGCCCGGTGACCTCCAGTGTCGGCCGCCTGCCGGCCTGGGCGACTTGCTGGCTGGACGTCGCTGTCCGCGCCCAACCTTCGCCGATGTCGCGACCGACCATCATGTGCACTAGTTCCTGCTTGTGCAGCCCGGCCACGCTGCGCGTGCCCACCAGCGCACCGTCCCGCAGCACGGTGGCGCGCTGGGCGATCTGAAAGATCTCGTCCAAGCGGTGCGAAATGTAAATTATGGCCACGCCTTGATTCCGCAGTGACTGCACGATGCCAAAGAGACGGTCCACCTCGTGGGGCGTCAACGCGGCCGTCGGCTCGTCCATCACCAGGATGCGCGCCTTGGCCGTCAGCGCCTTGACGATCTCGACGATCTCGCGCTCGACGGCGCTCAGCTTGCGCATGGGGGTGCGCGGGTCGATGTCAATGTCGAGCAAGGCCAGTGACTGCTGTGCGAGAGCATGCGCTGCCTTCCAGTCGACAAGCGGCCCGCCCAGCGCGCCATGGCGAGAAGGCAGGTGGCCGAGAAGCAGATTCTCGGTCACCGATAGCTCGGGCGCATAATGCAGTTCCTGGTAGATCATGCGGATGCCGTGGCGCTCGGCGTCGCGTGGGCTATCGACGGCAACGGACTGGCCGTCAATCATGATCTGCCCGCCATCGCGGCGGTAATCGCCGTTGAGGATCTTGATCAGCGTCGATTTGCCGGCGCCGTTCTCGCCCAGCAATGCGTGCACTTCTCCGGCGAAGAGGTCAAAGTTGACACCCTTGAGCACGCGCACGCCAAAAAAGCTCTTCTCAATCTCCTGCATCTGCAGCAGCGGCATTTGAGCGCTCATCGTCGATCTCCCAAGCGAGCGCGCAGTTGGTCAAAGCCTACTGCAATCAACAGGACCAATCCGCTGGCTACTTCCTGGTAAAAGGAGGAAACGTTGAGCAAGATCAGGCCGTTGTCCAGAATGCGCAGCAGCAAGACGCCAAGCAACGTGCCTAACAGCGAGCCCTTGCCACCCGACAGGCTGGTGCCGCCCAACACCACGGCGGCAATGGCAGACAGTTCCAGGCCAACGGCAGCGCGTGGGGCGCTTTGTGCCAGCTGGGAGGAAATCAGGATGCCTACCACAGCCGCCAACAGGCCACTGATCAAGTAGACGAGCAGCAGGTTGCGGTTGATGGCGATGCCGGCCAGGCGCGCCGCCTCCGGGCTGCCGCCGATGGCAAAAATGGAACGGCCGTAATGAGTCGAGCGCAGTATGTACCAGAACAACAAGTAAAGGAACGCCATCAAGATCAACGAAAAAGGGATACCGGCGATGGCGCCGCGGCCCAGGAACTTGAAGGCGTCGTTGTTGATCTGATTGGTCTGCCCATTGCTGATGACAAAGGCCAGCCCACGCACAATGGAAAAGGTAGCCAGCGTGGTGATCAGCGGGTTGACCTTGAGCCGCGTGATCAGCAGCCCGTTGACTGCCCCTGCCAGCACGCCGCAGGCGATAGCCAGGATGACGGCCAGCCAAAGTGGCAGCCCAGCGCTTGTCCACAGGAGGCTTGTGGTCACGCTAGTGAGCGCCGCCACCGATCCCACCGACAAGTCGATGCCGCCTGAGATGATCACCAACGTCATGCCGATGGCGACGATGCCAACCGAAGCTAGCGTCTGGCCGATGTTGAGCAGGTTAGTGGTCGTCCAGAAAAAGGGCGAGAGTACGCCGAAGATCACGCACATGAAGATCAGCACCACCACCAGCGACAGCTCAGTGGCAATTCCGCCCAGTGCGCTGCCCAACCGGCGGGTGGGTGCTTGCGCCATGGACGACTGCGAAGATTGGCTCATAAGGGCTTCCAGGAGACGCCACTTCCAGGAGGTGAGTACACCTCCTGGAAGTCAGGCAAAGTTGGTCGATTACTTCTTGCCGGCGCAGTAGTCGGGCCAGTTGTCGGGGTAGTACTCACAAACGTTCTCGGCGCTGATGAAGACGTGGTCCACATAGACCGACGGCGGCACCGGGCGGCACTCGAGCAGGTCGAGCATGGCAGGAATGATCTTGCTGCCGTAGTTTTCGGGGAAGTAGGCTGTTGCACCCAAGTAGCGGCTGTTCTCTTTGATCATCTCTTCCTGACCCGAGGGGTCAGCATTCTGTCCGACGACGATCACCTGGTCAGCGCGGCCGGCAGCTTCGGCGGCGGCGACGACGCCAAGGCCGGTGCCGTCGTTGATGCTCATGGCGACGATGTGCTTGGCATCGGGCAGCGAGGGCAGGATGTCGGAAGTAACCTTGAAGGACTCTTCCTGCGTATTCTTGGAATCGAGGCGGAAGACTTTGTCCTCCGCTACAGGGGCGGCCAATCCGGCCTGGAGGGCGTCGAGCATACCTTGCATGCGGGCAGCGGGCACAGGGCCGGACTGCGGCAGCTCCAACAGCAGGATGGCGTCCACCTGGCCGTCCCAGTTCTCGCCCACCCATTTGGCGGCAGCCTCACCTGCCAACTGGCCGGCAAGGTAGTTGTCGGCGCCAAAGAAAGTAGCGCCCGGCATCGGAATGTCGATGGCGATGACCGGTACGTTGGCGGCACGGAACTTGCTCATAATAACGTTGCCAAACGCCTCGTCGGTCTGGAACTCGACCACGCCGTCTACACCTTGCGAGATAAAATTCTCGGCGTTGGCCAGGGCGGTAGCGCCGTCCAGCTTGTTGTCGGCAAAGACTAACTCGACGTTGCCCGCCTCGGCGGCCGCCTTTTCCATGCCTTCGCGCACCAGCTTGGTAAAGACGATGTCTTCGGTCAGGTTGGCAAAGCCGATCTTGTACGCGTCCTTAGCGGTAGCGCAGGCAGCGCTGCCTGCGGCAGCTTCGCCAGCAGGCGCGGCGGCCGGCTGTGGCGCGGGCACAGTGACTGCGGTGCAGGCCGACAAGAACAGCATGGCAACCAACAGCAGGGGAAGTACCTTCCAAAGCTTCATGTGTTTTCTCCTCTTGGCTCAGGCAAAGCAAAGGCAAACTAGGATGGTTGGGTATGGCATTGCCGAATTTTGGCGAAACTTGTTGATTTTTGTTGGAGATTGATGCTAATATAGCAGACAGCATTCACCCTGTCAATACCCGGGAAATACTTGCATGATCGCATTTGAGCGGCGCCAACTCGTCCTACGCCTGTTGTACGAACAGCCGGGCATCACCGTACCCACATTGGCCAAGGAACTGCAGGTGTCGGAAGGCACCATCCGCAACGACCTCGACGCCCTGGAAGCGGAGCAGAAGGTACAGCGCGTGCGCGGGGGCGCCATCTTGATCGGCGCGCCGCCTACTAACGGTGCGGCGGGGGCCAATGGCACTGCGCCGTTGCGTGCAGTCCTGCCCACTAACTTGCCGGCCAAGATGGAAGTCAGCGCGCAGGCAAAGAAGCGCATCGCCCGCTGGGCCTCCAACTTGGTGGAACGCGGCGAGACAATCCTGCTCGATGCCAGCACGACTGTCCTGCATATGGGGCCTTTTCTGCAGGAGCACCAGCAACTGACAATTGTCACCAATGGCGTCGCGATCGCCCGCCAACTGGCCACCAACCCATCCAATACCGTTATTTTGCTGGGCGGCATTCTCAACAGCGACGGCGGAGCTATTACCAGCACGCTGGGTGCGAGCATGCTTGACGAGCTGCACATCCGGACGGCCTTCGTGTCCGGCGTGGGTTTTGACCTCCAGGCGGGGCTAACCGAACTGAGCCTGCAAGAGGCTCCTCTCAAGCGACTCATGCTGCAGGCAGCCAGCCGCGTGGTAGCGCTGGTCGATTCAAGCAAGCTGGGCAAGGTGGGGTTGACATCGGTGGCGAGCGTAGACCAGATCACGCACCTGTTTATCGACAGCGACGTAGACGGGGAGACGGTTGAAGAACTGCGCCGCCGCCCATTTGACCTCACGATCTGCGGCGAGAACACGATTACGACCTACACGTCGCACCGGCGCCAGCCGGCGTACAAGCTGGGCTTTGCCAACCTCAGCGAGGATATCCCCTTTGCCGTGGACGTGCGCAGAGGACTGGAGCGCTCAGCGAAACAGCTTAGCAATATTGACCTGGTGGTGGCAGACAACAGTCTGAGCGGAGAGCGCGCGCTGGAGATTGCCGACAACTTTATCGATAAGGAGATCGACCTGGCCATCGAATACCAGATCGATGCTAAGGTGGGCAGCCAATTGATGAACAAATACCAGCGGGCAGGCATTCCCGTCATCGCCGTAGACATTCCATTAGTGGGGGCGACCTATTTTGGCGTGGATAATTTCCACTCGGGACACCTGGCGGGCGTGGCGCTGGGCGAATGGGTGCGCACCCAATGGGAGGGGCAGATCGACCGTCTGCTTGTGTTGGAAGAGCCGCGGGCCGGGGCGCTGCCCGCTGCGCGCATCCAGGGACAGTTGGCGGGGCTGCAGGAGATCGTAGGGGCCATTTCCGATGACCGGCGACTGGTGCTCAACAGCGGCAACACCAGCGGTGTCAGCCAGGCCGAGACGGAGCGGGCGCTGCACGCCCTGCCTGACCTGCACCACATTGCCGTCATCTGCTTCAACGACGACGCCGCAATCGGCGCGCTGCGAGCTGCCCAGACGCTTCAGCGCGAGCAGGACCTTGCCATTATCGGGCAAGGAGCCGACCGGCTGATCCGGGACGAGTTGCGCCGGCCGGGTGCACGTATCGTAGGCTCGACCGCATTTATGCCGGAGCGCTACGGTGAGAAGCTCACCGACCTGGCGCTGCGTATTTTACGCGGCGAGTCAGCCCCGCCGGCCGTTTTTATGGACCACGTCTTTATCAGTGCTGAGAACGTTGATATGTACTATCCGGCCTGAAGGCCGTCCACCACGTGACTAGCGCCACAACGGCCCGCAAACCAACTACAATACTAACCTGCGTAATAGTAGACACCTCATAGGCGGGCACGAGGGCGTGCAGGCTACGCGGGAGGGAGGCGAGACTGCCTTTCGCTCGGCGCACCGGGTGCATCAGAAACCGAGTTTCTGGCGAACGCCGCTTCTGGCAAGCGGCGTTCGCTTGAGAAACTCGGTCTCTAGCGCCGAGCGAGGGGCGGGAGTTGAATGCTCTTAATGCATTAGAACGTCAGCAGGCCGGCGCCAAAGGCGGAGGCGAAGACCAGGCCGACGATCGACATGAGCTTGATCAGGATGTTGAGCGAAGGGCCGCTGGTGTCCTTGAAGGGATCACCCACGGTGTCGCCGACGACGGCGGCCTTGTGCGAGGCGGAACCCTTGCCGCCCATTTCGCCGGTTTCGATGTACTTTTTGGCGTTGTCCCAGGCGCCGCCGGCATTGGCCATCATCACGGCCAGCAGGAAGCCAGCCGAGGTAGCGCCGATCAGCATGCCCGCCAGCGCTTCCTTACCCAAGATGAAGCCAACCAGCAGCGGCGAGGCCACGGCCAGAACGCCGGGAAGAATCATCTCACGCAAAGCGCTGCGCGTGCTGATGTCGACGCAGCGTGCGTAGTCAGGCTGGCCTGTGCCCTCCATCAATCCAGGGATCTCCTTGAACTGGCGGCGCACTTCCAGCACGATCTCCTTGGCGGCACGACCCACGGCCGTCATCGTCAGCGCCGTAAACAGGAAGGGCAGCATGGCCCCAATTAGCAGACCAGGCAGCACGGTCGGGCGCAACATGTCCAGCGAAGTCATACCGGCCGCCTGCATGTAGGCGCCGATCAATGCCAAGGCCGTGAGCACGGCCGAACCGATCGCAAAGCCTTTGCCGGTAGCGGCCGTCGTGTTGCCCAGGCTGTCGAGAGCGTCGGTGCGCTCGCGCACCTGCGCCGGCAGGTGGCTCATCTCGGCGATGCCGCCGGCGTTGTCAGCTACCGGGCCATAGGCGTCGGTCGCCAGCGTAACGCCCAGGGTGCTCAACATGCCCACGCCGGCAAGTGCCACGGCATACAAGCCAGCTGTAATGCCCATATCGGGATCGCCTTGGATACCAAACCACAATGCCAGTAGGATGCTGAAGGCTATCACCATTACAGGGGCAGCCGTGCTGTTCATGCCGACGGCGATGCCCTGAATGATGGTGGTCGCCGCACCTGTCTCGGTGGCGTCGGCAATCGATTGCGTGGGCTTATTGGTGTAGGACGTGTAGTACTCGGTGAAATAGGCGATAGCGTTGCCCGCGACGAGGCCAACCACGATAGCCCAGAAGTAGTTGAACGACACGCCCGACAGCAGGACCAAGAAGGCAGAGAGCAACAGCACGATGCCCGACGACGCCCATACCGAACGGCGCAGCGTGCCCAGCAGATCTTCCTGGGTGGCATCTTCCTTGGTCTTGACCAGGAACGAACCGATCAGCGAGGCGATGATACCGCCCGCCGCAATCAGGAAGGGTAAGCCAACATAGGCGAGAATAGTGGCCGAGCCCGCCGTCATCACCACGCCCAGCGAAGCAGCGGCGATGATCGAACCGACATAGCTTTCGAACAAGTCGGCGCCCATACCCGCTACGTCACCCACGTTGTCGCCCACGTTGTCGGCGATCACGGCGGGGTTACGCGCGTCATCCTCGGGGATACCCGCTTCGACCTTGCCCACCAGATCGGCGCCCACGTCGGCCGCCTTGGTGTAGATACCGCCGCCGACGCGGGCAAAGAGGGCAATGCTGCTGGCGCCAAAGCCGAAACCGGCAATATAGGTGATATCGGTCTCGATGTCGCCGCTAAACAGCAAGTAGACGAGGGAGAGCCCCAGCAGGCCAAAACTGACAACAGCCATACCCATGACCGAACCAGAGGCGAAAGCCACGCGCAGACCATCGTTGAGGCTGCGCACGGACGCCGCCGCTGTGCGCACGTTGGAGCGCACGGCGACATACATACCCAGGTAACCGGTGGCAGCCGAAATAATGGCCCCAATCACAAAGGCGAAGGCCGTCTGCCAATTGAGGAAAGCGGCAATCACCAGCGCGACGATGACGACAAAGGCCGTCAAATAGGTGTATTCACGGCGCAGGAAGGCGGACGCGCCGACCTGAATGGCGTAGGCAATCTCCCGCATCGTCTGGTTGCCTTGGTCTTCGCTCAAGACGCGCCGCATCTGCCATACGACAAAGCCAATGCCGACGAGGCTCAGCAGTAGTGCCAACACAACCGAAGCAGTCCCTTGCAGCAAGGTAGTCCCCCTTAGTTTTGTCTGCCTATTCCAGGAATGTTAATGTTTTGTAGCCAAACTGCCGCTATTGTAATGGCGGCAGGGCCGAACACCAAAGACCGGTCTATCTTTTGCAACGGCGCGTGCTCCTGTGCAGCCGGGTAAGCAGCCATCCAGATGTGCGTACCGGCATTGTGATACAATGCGACAGCCTAGACTCGCTGCGTAAGGTGCACACGGGAGGCGGGGAGAATTGATGAACAGCCAGCCACAACGACAAATATATGTCGACCATGCGGCGACCACACCGGTTGCCCCCGAAGTGGTGCAGGCCATGTTGCCGTACTTTAGCGAGTTTTACGGCAATCCATCCAGCATTCACCGAACTGGCCGCCGCGCCAATGTGGCATTGGAGAACGCCCGCCGCTCGATCGCAGGCCTGATTGGGGCCAAGGCCGGCGAGATCGTCTTCACCGGCTGCGGCAGCGAGAGCGATAACGCCGCCTTGCGCGGCATCGCCCTCGCCCGCCGCGCCGCGACGGGGGCCACGCGCATTTTAACGACACCAGTCGAACACCAGGCAGTGCTGGCGACGGCAGCCGATCTACGCGACCGATATGGCTTCACACTGACTCTGATCCCGGTTGACGAAGCGGCGCGTGTCGACGTGGCGGCCTTTGAACGGGCCCTGGGCGACGGCGACGACGTGGCGCTGGCCAGCGTCATGCTGGCCAACAACGAGGTGGGCACGATCCAACCGGTAGCCGAGTTGGGCCGGCTTTGCCGGTCACGCGGCGTGCCACTGCACACCGACGCGGTGCAGGCAGGCGGCAAGCTGCCACTGCAGGTGGACCTGCTGCAAGTGGACGCGCTCAGTGCAGGCGCCCACAAATTCTACGGCCCCAAGGGCGTGGGCTTTCTGTACTTGCGCAGCGGCACGCCGTTTTGGCCACAGCAGACGGGCGGCAGCCACGAAGGCGGACGCCGCGCCGGCACGGAAAACGTGCCGCTGATCGTCGGCATGGCCAAGGCGTTTGAATTGGTCGAGGCCGACCGCGAACTGGAGATGCAGCGCCAGTGTCACCTGCGCGAACGGTTGATCGAGGGGGTCTTGGAAACCATCAAGGATGTGGCACTCACCGGCGCGCGCAGCACGCGCCTGGCCAATCATGCCAGCTTTGTCGTGCAGGGAGCTGATGCCGAGGGTATGTTGATTGCATTGGACATGGCCGATATTGCCGCCAGCAGTGGCAGCGCCTGTTCGAGCGGCGCGCAGCGCCCCAGCCATGTGCTGGAAGCCATGGGCATGGACGCCGTCAACGCTGCCGGCGCACTGCGCTTTAGCCTGGGTCGCAGCAGCGAAGGCGCAGACGTAGATTACATTGTGAGAAAGCTGGACGAAATCGTCAGACGTATCCGCAGCTAGCCTGTGTGTCAGCCACGATTGACGGTCGTGAGATCGGGCTGCGAGACATATTTGTAGCCTACGCCGCGCACGGTAATTACGCGCTTGGGTTGGCTGGGTTCGACTTCGATTTTGGTGCGCAGGCGACGTACAGCTAGTTCGACCAGGTTGAGATTGTCGCTCCCGCTGTAGCCCCACACGGCCTGCAGCAGTTCTTCCTTGCGCGTTGGCCGTTCGCCGCGCTTGGCCAGAAAGGCCAACAGCGCAAACTCGGTCGGCGTCAAATCTACCGGTTGGCCCGCCAGGTCAGCACGCTGTTCCGTGTTATAGATGTGCAGGTCACCATAGGTGGCGACGTCAAAAGCGGCGCCACCCAGCAAATGCCTGGCCCGCCGCAGAACCGCCTGGATGCGCGCTTCCATTTCCTTGAAGTTGAACGGCTTGGCAATGTAATTGTCGGCCCCTAACTCGAACCCACGCACCACGTCCTCATGGCGGTTCATGGCCGTCAACATGATCACGGGTACGTCGGAGAAGCGGCGCAGTTCGGCAAGCAAGGTGAAGCCATCCATATCAGGCATCACTACGTCCATCATGACTAAATCGAAGTATTCAGTTTCCAGCAGGGACAGGGCCGTACGCCCGTCGGCGACCGCCTCCACTGAGAAGTCGAGCCTGCGCAACGAGAGCGCCATCAGGTCGCGCATCAGCCGCTCGTCGTCCACGAGCAGGATGCGGACATCGCGATTGACCCACTCACGGGTCATGGGTGAAACGGTATCGGCGCCGATTTTCGGGGGCAAGACTGGATTGGTGGCAGTTCGTTCTGTGTTCATTCTGCGCTAGAGACCACCAATTGACGCTTCCATATTTCATCACTCGACTTCCGTAAGCTGCACGTTAGGTCAAGTATAGGCTATCATATCGGCAGCGCGCGACCAACCGGCATTTGTAGCAGTTCGCCCGTTTGGGCGTGCGCAAATTGTCACAAATTTGTAAGCAGAATGCCCGCAGTTGACAATTTGTGACAGTTGCAAGCGTTGTTGCAGCTGTGCTATACTGAGGGCATCAGGATTGCTCCCTAGCGTCCCTCCATACTTAGGTTCAAACTGTATCTGTTTGACAACAAGGAGAAAAAACTGAATGGCAAGTGTGACGTTTGACCATGTCTTCAAGCGGTACGGCGATGTCACGGCAGTGAACGACCTGAACATTCACGTCGAGGACAAGGAATTCCTCGTCTTCGTCGGTCCGTCAGGTTGTGGCAAGACGACGAGCCTTCGCTTGTTGGCAGGCCTCGAAGAGATCACCGAAGGAAACATCTTGATCGGCGACCGCGTCGTCAACGATGTACCTCCCAAGGACCGCGACATCGCCATGGTGTTCCAGAGCTACGCTCTCTATCCCCACATGAGCGTCTACGACAACATGGCTTTCGGCCTCAAGCTGCGCAAGACGCCCAAGGCTGAAATCGATCGCCGCGTGAAAGAAGCCGCCGAGATTTTGGACATTGGCCACCTGCTGGACCGCAAGCCCAAGCAGCTCTCCGGTGGTCAACGCCAACGTGTAGCCGTGGGTCGCGCCATCGTGCGCGAGCCGGCCGTGTTCCTCTTCGACGAGCCGCTGTCCAACCTGGATGCCAAGCTGCGCGTGCAGACGCGTGCCCAGCTTACCCGCCTGCACCAGCGCCTCGCCACCACCTTTATCTACGTGACGCACGACCAGGTCGAAGCCATGACCATGGCCTCGCGCATCGCCGTGATGAAGGATGGTTTGCTGCAGCAGATCGACACGCCGCAGATGCTCTACGATCACCCCGGCAATGTGTTCGTTGCCGGCTTCATCGGCAGCCCCAGCATGAACTTCTTCGATGCCACGCTTGTCGAGAGCGACGGCAAGTTGGAGATCAACGCCGGTGGGTTCCGCCTAGAAGTACCGCCGGCCAAGGTGGAAGAGTGGCGCCCGCACAAGGGCAAGCAGATCATCTTCGGAATTCGCCCCGAAGACATTCATGCCAAGCCTTATGTCGCCCCCGGCATTCTTGAATCCGACATGCCGGCCAAGGTCGACGTGATCGAAATGATGGGTAACGAGATCTTCCTCTACTTGTTCACGCGTGACAACAAGCAATTCATCGCCCGTGTCGACCCGCGCGTACGCGCACAGACCGGCGACGATATCCAGTTGGCGGTGAACATGGCGAATGCCCACATCTTCGACCCGAAGACTGAAGTGAGTTTGGCTGGCTAAGCTTGCCGATGCCCACCGCCGGTAGTAGGGAGACAGCTTATGCTGGAGCCCGGTCCTCGGCGGCGTGGTCATCACTCTAGCGCACTCGGAGCATACCTGATACGCAGAGGGGGCAGGCATCGGCCGATGTCTGCCCCTTACTTTTCGACAAACGTGTAGGCCCCCGGCCCGCCCTCTCCAACGGTGGCTCCTATGAACGAGAAGTTGCAAGTTCCCCTGGAAGCCGCAGCACGTTTGCTCCGCCAAGCAAAACGAATTGTCTGCCTGACCGGTGCCGGCGTCAGCTCAGAGTCAGGCGTCGCCACCTTTCGCGACACCGACGACGGTCTTTGGTCCCGGTTTGATCCTCAGAAGCTGGCTTCCCAAGAGGGATTCGCCGCCAATCCCGGCATGGTCTGGCAGTGGTATATGCATCGTCTGATGGCTGTCGAAAGCGCACAACCGAACGAGGGCCACCGCGCCCTCGCCGGGCTGGAGCACAGCACGACAGCTTTCACCGTCGTCACGCAAAACGTGGACAACCTGCACGAACGCGGCGGCAGCCAGCGCGTGCTGCATCTGCATGGCCGCATCACGCGCTTTCGCTGCAACGTATGTTCGTTTGAGCACGAGCTCATGCCTGCTGAGCGGCGGGCAACGCGTCCCCCTCGCTGCTTAAGTTGTGGAGGCGCAGTGCGGCCAGATGTCGTTTGGTTTGGCGAGCCGCTGCCGGCGCGCATTCTCGAAAAGGCCTGGCACGAAAGCGAACGATGCGATGCCTTTCTCGTCGTGGGGACCAGCGGCGTCGTCTATCCTGCTGCGCACTTGCCGATCGTCGCCCAACAGCGTGGCGCCTGTTTGATCGACATCAACCCGGTGGCGACGCACATCTCGGAACGCGCCGACGTGTGCCTGCCTGCACGCAGCGGCGTGATCCTGCCGCTCCTGTTGCAGCTGATGGCCGAGCTGCAGCACGCCTGAATGTGAGCCCAGTGTCACGCTGCCGTTACGGCGCAGACCAGTCCAGCCAACCCTCGCTCACGGTCGTCGCCTGCGCCACACCATCTACGTTCAGGGTGAGCGGCAGCGGCTGCGTGCCTGACTGTCGTTGGAACAGCAGCCGATAGCTGTCCGGCGTGATGCCGGCCGGCAGGCGGTAGGTAAACGACACCTGCTGTTCGCTGCCGGGCGGAAGAACAAAGAAGCCTGCAAACTCGTGTGTGCCACGTTCGCCGCGCCGGCTGATGATGCTTTCGCCCTCAACGCCCCCGGCCTCGATCAGTTCGCTGCCTGCCGGCGCAAATACGCGCACGTAGTCAAAATAGCAGCGATCAATCATATCGGCGTACGACGTACCGTAACGGGGCGATTGGTCGCAGCCCGGGTCGGGCGTTGTGATTGGATGCGTATAGCTGATCGTCACAGCCGCCAGCGCCGGCTGCTCGGGTCCTTCGGGCCAGGTGACGGTGTACGCAAGCGTTCGTTCGATGGCGGCATCTGCCTTGTTGTAACCCATGTTAGTGTCGACGACCGCCAGAAAGTCGGCGCCTGGCAGCGGATGCAATCCGCCATCCCAACGAGCGTCGACCATCACGCTTTGCACCTGCGGATTGTTGACCCAGATCTGAATCGAACGCTCGTCCATGGCGGACTGCGCCGCGGCCAACAGCGCACCATAGTCGACTTCGCCGCCCTGAATCCGATCAAGCGCCTTGCGCGCGATGGCAGGAATAAAGTCCTTGCGCTGACCGAACCACTCCATGTTCATGCCTGAGGCGATTGTCGTCTCTGCCTCAACCGGTTTTTCCCAGAAGTGGATAACCTGCTGCTCAATGTTGTCGCTCGTGATTGGCGCGTCAGCTCCCGGCACGTCTAGGGCTCCCAGTGCACCGACAAGTTGCTTAACGGCGTTGAGGTCGATGGTAAAGACGCCATCGACCTGCGTGCCTGTCTCCTGGGCATACAGTGCACGGGCGACCTGTGCCGTCGTGGGGAAGTCCGGCGACCAATTGGCGTCACGCATCACCAGCAATGGGATGCCCATGTACTGCTGCATGGGCAGCGGGGCAGGAGGGTAGGTGCTGCGCTCGCTATACAGGGCGTAGCTGTCGTCAAAATCAAACCCAGTCAAACGGCCGCCGTCGACCGAGACACGGCCCACTGCGGCGATAAAGCCGCCAGTTGCACGCAGTTCGTGGTTGTTTTGTACCAACACCAAGTAGGTGCGAGGGCCTTGCATACCCAGCAGCCAGGGCAGTGATGGCCCAAGCCGTGCACCCACCTCGCCGATCGACAGCTCGCCCTGCCATCCCTCGCCTCCCGGCCGCGCTGCCTGTGCCGTAGACCAACTTGCGGCTGCCAAAGCCAGCAGCACAAAGACACACAGCCAGCGTACGATTCGACTCATTTTGGTAAAAACGTTATTCATTTAATCTCCACAACGGACCAACCTGTATGACGTCCGTCTGCGCAATATTGGTGGGCATTTGTGTAAAATATATCGGCCGGCGCCCCCGGTTTGCCGCAACAACGGCATCCACGGATAGATCAATCCCTGAAACTGTCGGATGCAAGTCTCCCTGCAAACGGCGGTACCACTCAAACTGGTATAACGATTCGTTGATCGGTGTCACCCCGGCAAGTTCGCCACTGCCCCAGGCACCAAACCATAAGGCAAAGGTTTCCCGATCTTCCAGCGTCACGATAATGCTGTCGGCCTCCAGCACAGCCTTCACCTGCTGCAAATAGTCGCGCGCTTCCCTGTCATTCGCAAGCGAGGTGTCGTTCCACCGCCAGGCTGTGACGCCCAGCAGCCCCACGCCGACTAAGCCGGCCAAAAGCAATCCGGCAGTCCCCTCTGCCAGTCGAGGCTGCACAGATCGCTGTGTTACCCAGTCCTCAACCTGCGCCAGTCCAACTGCCAACCAGAGTGCCATGATCCAACCCACCGGCAGCAGATAGATATCGCTGTCGCGCGTGTAATAGGCCAAGGCATAAGTGCTGATCGGCATCAGCCATAAAAGGCTAAAGTTGCGCAGGTGGCTCGCCGTGCGATCCCAGTGTGCCAGACCGATCAAAGCTAACGCCAGCCCAACAGGGGTGTACTGCGCCGTCACCGTGTAGGCCCAGCCAGCCAAGCGTGTGAGCACCGAGCCGGCAGGCGAAGCAAAGAGGTAGCCACGGTAGGCAGCCCCACTTACTAACCACCAAAAACCGTCCCAGTTGTCGGCATAGCCCCAGTTCACGGGTGGCGTTCTGCCGGCGACAAGAGGAACACGGACGTACAGTACCGCCCCCAATGCGAAGCTTAACGCAAAGACAGCACCAATCTGCAGCGCGTTACGCCATCGCTCGTGCTGCCGGCTGCCTGGCTGCCGGTTTCTTTCTGTCCAGAGGATGTAAAGGGCGGCCGGCAGTAACAAGACAAACGTCAAATGGTTGGCGATGCCCAACGCTACCGGAATCACAACATACCACAGCTTGTCCGGATGCACCAAGACGGCCCAACCCAGCAGCGCCAGCAGGAGCGCATGCAGGGCATAAACTTCTGTGATAACAGCCTGCATCCACAGGAGCGGCGACACGGCCCAGGCAAGGGCAGCCAGCCCGGCCCACAGCAGCCCATGGCTGTGCTGACGCAACAGGTGACGAGCCGTCAGGTACGTGACTCCCACACTCAGCGCTGCACATAAGGCGCTTAACAACGCACCACGCCAGTTCAAGTCTGCGCTCGGCCACAGAGGGTGGGTCAGAGCCAACCAGGCCTGCAAGAGGAGCATATAAAGCGGATAGCCGGGAGGATGCGGGACGCCGTTGACGATTGCCGCCGTTATCAATTCGCCGCCGTCTGCCCCCTGGTGCGACCAAGTCAGGCCAGGGGCCAGCGAGAAAAGGTAAACCAGGAACGCCGCGGCAGTGACGCCTGCAGCCATTACGCCATCTACGGCAGTGTTCACCCGGCGTCCGGCCTGAGGGGGCCCGCTTCGAGGGAGCCCACTTCGAGGGGTATTTGGCTTGGACAACTCAGGCGTCGACGGCTGATGCATCGCTGCAGTAATGGCATACAAAAGGGGCGCAGCCCGGTTGATACCGGGCCACGCCCCACGGCGACCTGGCGCGGGTCGATTTACCAGAATTCAGGCAGCAACGACGGCGGCATACCGATGGTTATGCCGTTGCCGGCGGTCTCGCCATTCTCGGCCGTGACCGAAGCCAGGTTTGCAAATGTAGTCCCATTCGGCAAATCTTCGGCTACGCGCACGCGGACAGTGGCCGTCACCGACTCACCGGTCGGGACCGAGGCCCACGTGACCGTCACGTTCGGGGCTTCTGTCTCCTGCGAAACTTCGCCACCGGCTCCTGCTGTGGCAGCGACAAAGGTCAACGGCCCAGGCAGTTCGCTGCTCAGCACCACATCCGCCAGGTCCTCCGGTCCATCGTTGCGCACAGTGTAGATCAAGGCGATCTCACGGCCCTGCACGGCGAACGGAGGCTGCTGTGCAACGGCGACGCTCAGCCCGCCCGTGCCTGTATCGGCGGCGCTCGTGCTTGACGACGGCTTGCCGTCGCTGCCCACCTCGGGGAGGTCGCCCGCGGCAAAGGCTGGTGTAATAAACTGGGCGCTCACCCAGCCATTGCTGGCCGGCGTGCCAATGCAGCAGATGTACAGCCAATCACCCGTGGCGTTGCGGCCCAGTACAGAGACAGTGTCAGTGCCGCGCAGCTTACCCAGCACCGTAGCTTCGGTGTTCGGAGCACTGCGCACGTTGAGGTTGACGCCGGCAACCGTTCCCTGTACACCGCCGCCAGTGGTGGACGTGGTAGTGGATGTGGTGGTAGGCGTAATTGTAGACGTCGTCTCCGGCGCCGGTGTGCTGGGCGTGACCGGCAACGCCGCAGCTTGCTCGGCTGCGAAGTTCGGCGTCACCAAGGCTGCGCTGACCCAACCAGGCGTATCACTGTCTGCTATGCAGCAGACATACCACCAGTCGCCGGCCTCGTTGCGGCCCTCGACAGTCACTTCATTACCCTGGGTTACCTTTCCGATCACCGGGTAGGTGGTGCCGGGGCCCTGGCGCACGTTGAGCGCCACGACCTGCACAACAGCAGTTAGTGTACCGGTGGCTGCGGCAGTTTCCGTCACGACTGCACTCGCCGGCGCGCCGGTTTGCGCGCTGTCGCCGCCACTGGCATTGCCGTCATTGTTGCCGTTATCGTCGGGGCTGGGAATGGTCGGCTGCGCAGTCGGGGGCGGCACGGTCTGGTTGAACTCCGGTCGCGAGTCAGCGGCAAGGGCCGGCTGGCCGGCCAGCAGCACCACGAAGGCGAGCGCAACAATTCCCAGAAGCAGCCAGTGACGGCGCACTCGCTGCACCAAGCCCTGCGATTTCATTGATCGGCTAGACATTAACAATCTCCTCGAATGGTTCGGACAGATTCGTGTATATCCTGCGTTATGCTCGCCGCACCTTTTCCCACACGACGCTCTGTTGCCGCCGCAGCAGTCGAAGTGCGCCCGCATAGACCGCATAGTTCATCAGGCAGAAGTACATCGGAATATAAAACAGTTTAATCTTGACGCCAAGTTGCTCGAGCAACCAACCACACAAAGCTGCCCCATAGAACAGCAACTGCCCCGCCATAAACAATCCATACAGTAATGAGCCCGATCCCAGCAGCGCCAGATTGGCGACAAAGATGGCGGGCAGCAGCAGTGGCGCCAGAGTCCAACGCAGTACGCGGTGGGACACATATTGGAAACTCAATACCCCGTGACGCCAGGGGTTCAACAGTGCCGGCATGCGAACGATCGCTTGCAACCCACCGGCAGCATTGCGTGCCTTGCGCTTGAACTCCTCACGCAACGAAGCCGAGTGCCCCTCGACCGCATAAGCGTCAGGAGCATAGGCGACCCGATAGCCGCGCATAGTGATATGCAGCGAGAGAAAGAAGTCCTCAAGTACAGTGTCTGGCGGCGCCGGCTCGTACAGCGCCGTCCGTATGGAAAAAAGCTCGCCCGCCGCTCCCACGACGGAATACAGCGCAGCGTCCAGGCGCTTAAGTGAAGACTCATAACGCCAGTACACACCTTCGCCCATGCCCTCGGCGCCTGCCGACTGCTCAAAGTGTACGCGCTTCTCGCCGGCAACCGCGCCGACCGTGGGGTCCGCGTAATGCTTGACGATGTTGCGCAAAGCCTGTTGGTTGAGCATGGCGTTGGCGTCGCTGTAGACTGTTACCGGCGTCGTAACCGTCGGCATCACGCGGGTAACAGCAGCCAGCTTGCCCTGCCGACGTGCCTGGTGCAGCACACGCAGCCGTATTCCCGGCTGCAGCGGCTGCTCCTGCAGCAGTTGTTCGCTGCCGTCGTCGGAGCCATCCGTCACAAACACAAATTCAAGACGATCCCTCGGGTATTCAAGTTCCAAACTATTGCGCAGTTTGGTGGATAAAATGGCGGCTTCATTGTAGGCAGCCACGATCAATGTCAGCGCCGGCAGGTCAACGGTGGCAGGCGGCGGCACTGGTTGCAGCCGCTGCGGGCAGCGCCAGTGCACCCATAGGTAGACGAGGAGCCCGTACCCTACGTAGGTGTAGACGACGATGGCGCAGCCGATCCCAAAGAGCCAGGCCCAAGGATTCATCTAGTGAGCGCCTTTGCCATGCATGATAACCGGCACGGTGCGCAGTAAGATCGACAGGTCCCGGCGCAGGCTGTAGTGGTCGATATAGTCCAACTCGAGTTGGAGGCGGTCGGAAAACGACAGGTCGCCGCGGCCGCTGACCTGCATTGGCCCGGTCAGGCCGGGCTTTACGGTCAGCCGGCGGCGGTGATAGTCGCTGTACAACCGCACGACGCGCTCTTCTTCAGGCCGCGGACCGACCAGACTCATCTCGCCGCGCAGCACGTTGTAGAACTGCGGCAGTTCGTCCAGGCTGGTGCGGCGCAAAATGCGACCGACGCGCGTTATGCGCGGGTCATCTGCCAGTTTAAAGGCCGGTTCCTGTGCCAGCTGCTGCAGATCGATGAGAGCTTCGAGCCGGCGTTCGGCGTCGTCTACCATGCTGCGCAACTTGAAGATGCGAAAAGTACGCCCGTTCTCACCGATACGCACCTGGCCGAAGAAGACCGGTCCCGGCGAGTCAAGCTTGATGGCGACGGCGGCAATTGCAACCAATGGGATGGCAATGGCCAGCCCGATCAAGGCGCCCAAGATGTCGATGCCGCGCTTGACAAGTCGTTTCCAACCAGGAATCACCGGCCGGCGCGCGCCGGGCAGCAAGCCGGCAAAATGGATCGTTCCGGCGAGATAGCCACTGCCCAGAGCCAAGGCGCGAGCGGCAAGCATGAAGGGACCGGCTGCCGCTAACGCCCAGGATCGCCGTGCCAGCTTGGCCAAAAAGGGGGCTGCCGAAACGAGAAACAATCCCGCCAGGGCCAGTTCCGCCAGCCAAAGCCAATCGAGCGCGGGCCACCAAAGGCCCAAAATCAGCAGCGGGAGCAGTGCCAGCAGGACGCCCACCAGCACGATCTGGAGCTTGAGCACTTGTGGCGTGTGCGTGTCGTCCACCATGCGGTCGGGGTGCAGATGGGTGAGGGGAGCCTTCCAAAAGCCCTGCGCATACTTGCGCCGCATGTATTCCGAGAGCGACGTATCGTGCAGGTGCGTCACCACCGCCTGGGGCGCAAACACGAGGCGGTAGCCCTTCTCGGCCAGGCGGAAACTTAGTTCCTGATCCTCGCAAGCCTCAAACTTGGCGTCGAAACCGCCGTTTGCCAGGAACACCTGGCGACGATAACCGGCCGAGTAGTTGTCGATAAAGTCAATCGTCGTATGCCGGCGCATGCGGTCGTAGCGGTCTTCATATTCCGCCTGTACGAAGCGTGGTACAAGGCGCGTTTGCTCAGTGCGAAACGTGCCCTTGGCACCCATGACCTGATTATCGGCAAACGCAGCCGCCATCGCCTCTACCCAACGAGGAGCAGGCACGCAGTCAGCTTCGGCAAACAAGACAACAGGCGCACACGCTGCCTGCACGCCAAGGTTGCGGGCGGCAGCCAATGACGCCGAAGGCAGCGCTAGTTGGCGCAGTGGAAGCCCTGGGTTGCGTTGCTGCCAGGCGGCGACAATTGATCGGCCGTCGTCGCACGAGGCGGCGTCGACCACCACGACTTCCAGTTTGCCAGCGGGAACAGTCTGTCTTGCCAGCCCTTCCAGGCAGCGCTCGATCGTGCCGGCGCCGTTGTGCAAGGGAATTACAATGGAATAACGTGGGGCGGTTACACGCAGCTGTTCATCGTTCATGGTGTTTCAACCCACGGCAAGCGATCGTACAGGCGTTCCCCGTCTATGGCTGCATACCGGCGGAACCGCCGATATATTCTGCCACGACAAACAAGCGATGCGTCGTGGCGTCGGCCGGCCAACCGGAGACAAGCGTGAGGCGAGCGCTCGCGGCAGGCACCAGGTAGGCAGCCGCCTGTGCCAGTTCGTCGGCCGTGGCACCGATCGCCGTGATCGGTGCGGACACCTCCACCACGCGGTACAGGCGCGTCGTCCCATCGCTGGCCTGCAGTTGGATTTCCTGACCCACGGTCACTTCGCCCAATGCGAGGGGGCGAAAGAGGGCAGCGCCAAGCGCCTGGTGGCCGACGATGACCACGTTGCCGGCCTCGCCGGCGCCCGCACTGTTGACGGCCCAGCCCAACGTCTGCTCGGGCACGACCCAGCGCGTCGTCACCTGGCCATCGATCAGCGCCGGTTCCCACCCCATCGGCGTCACCTGCGCCTGCAAGCCAACTGCGGGGATAGCAAGCGCCACCGGCATCGTCGGCGAATAGTCCGCCGTGGTGGCGGCTGCGACGATGCCGTCTGGAGGGCCGCTGTCTGTGCCGTCATCAACGACAGAAGCTGCCTGCACAGTGCCAAGAGCGGCTGCACCTGTAGCTGTTGGCGCAGCCGGCACCGCTGCGGCTGGCGTTGGTGTCGAGGTTGCGGGCGACGGAACCGCTGCCGGCACCGATAGTCCCGAGTTGCCGTTAAGCAACACCTTTTCGGCCACGAGCAGCGGACTCATCGGGCCATAGCCCTGGCAGGCTGCCAAGACAGAGCTGCTCAATAAAAGAACTGCGAACAACCAGTGCGTGATAAGGTTCATAACCTTCACATTGTACAGAAAGCACCAGGGCAGCGCAAAGCAGCCGGGCAGCGTAAAGCAGCCGGGCAGCGTAAAGCAGCCGGGCAGCATAAAGCAGCCGGGCAGCATAAAGCAGCCGGGCCCTCCACAAGATTTGGCGGAAATTTGGTGCGTGCTAAATAATGGAGCGTGGGGGGGCATGTGTCCCGGTGGGTGCCCCGGTCTTCAAAACCGGTGGCAGGCGGCGCCGAGCCGGCTGCGGTGGGTTCGACTCCCACGCCTTCCCGCCATGCAACAGCGAGGCTATCATGGAAATATCGCTATTTGAAGACGACAAGCCGTTGGCGATCGAGCGCTGCGTGCTCTATCCGTATCCGGACCTCAAACGCATCTGGACGCGGCTTTGGCTGACCGCCGTGCAGGAAGAGGACCATCCCAATCTTGAAGTCGTGATTTATAATCCCGACGGCGTCGAAAACACGAGCGTATTCATGATGGAACACGCCGAACAGCGCGCCGAAACTACACTGCACTTGCGCAATGCCGTGGCCGGTGCTACCTATCACGTCATCGTAGAGATGACCAAGGGGCTCGGCGAACAAGCCCAGTTGCTCGACCGGCACGAGTTTGACATGGTACTGGAATTTCGCAACCCAGATGCAGGCGAGCCAGGCTTTGGCTTTGGCGTAGATTGGGACGAGGTACGACGCAAGGCTACCAAATTGTGACCTTGACTGTGACGCTTTCTGCCTGCCCAATCTGCCGTACGCCAAGCGATCCGCGCATCCTATCGCTCAAGGAACAGCTAGACGACACTGTGGCTGCCGTCGTTGCCCAGCAGCACCCAAGCTGGTCGCCGGCGCTTGGCATCTGCCCAGCCTGCCTGCAACGCTTCACCACACGCCTGGCGGGCCGCCGCAGTGGCGAGAGCCTGCACACGCTGACCGATCCAAGCACCACCTTTCCCTACTATCACCCTGCCGAAGAGACCGTGCTCAGCCAGCCGCAACGCCTGCCGGACTATACTTGCTTTGACGGCAGCGGCGTGACGATCACTTTTTTGGACAGCGGCTTTTATCCCCACCCGGATCTGCTGCGCAGGGCAACCTGGCGGGGTGCCCTGCCCCAATGGCGTCAGCTGAACGAGCGCCAATGGCATGACCTGCTGCGGCCGGCCGACCTGCGCCTGCTTGATTATGTCGACTTAACCGACGACGGCGAACAAGTGGGGCTGGATGTCCCCAGCCTGTGGGACAGCGCTGGCGACAGCTGGCATGGCCAGATGACGACGACCATTGCTGCAGGCAATGGTCTGCTCAGCAATGGACGCTACCGTGGCTACGCACCGGCCTCCTCCATCCTGCCGATCAAGATCGGCCGCGGCGGCGGGCGCATTCCGGAAGAGGACATCCTGCGTGGGCTGGCATGGCTGTTGCGCGACGACAACTGGCAGCGCTACGGCGTGCGCGTCGTCAACATCAGTGTCGGCGGCGACTTTCCCGAGCCGTGGCAGGACAACCCTGTCTGCCGTGCCGCCCATGCCCTGGCACAGCGGGGTGTGCTCGTGGCAGCGGCTGCCGGCAATCGCGGCGCCGAAGAGCTGCTGGCCCCGGCGCAGACGCCGACCGTGCTGACTGTGGGCGGGGTGGACGACCAAAACCTGCGCTGGCGATCGATCGCGGCCGAAGACAGCGAGCGAATGGAGCTGTATCACCACAATTTCAGCAGCATTAGATGGCAGCACAGCCTATTGCGCAAACCAGAGCTACTGGCGTTAGCGCGCTGGCTGCCTGCCCCTATCCTGCCGCCCAGCCCGGTGCTGCGCGAGACCTACATGATCGACCGCCTGCGCCACGTCCTGCAGGGAGACGACGAGCACGCAACGCAGCGCCTCCTCACGCACTGGCAGCACAGCATGCACGCCGTTGCTGTGGCAAACTGGCGGGGGGTGCAGGCGGAAACAAACGCAGGAATCGCGGCGGGAGAAGAAGAGATGATGCCGGAAGTGTGGCATGCGCTGCGCCGGCGCATGAACGCACACAAGTGGATTCATCCTTACTACCAGCACGTAGATGGCACCAGCGTATCAGTGGCGCAGGTGTCCGCCGTGGCAGCCCAGATGTTTGCCGCCAATCCGGCGCTCAGCGGCGACGAGGTGCGTCAGATCTTGGTCGAGACTGCACTGCCGCTGCCGCACCTTCTGCCTCGCCAGACCGGGGCCGGGTTGCTGCAGCCGGCGCAGGCCGTAGCGGCTGCTTTGCGCGCCCGCGGCGGCCCACTGATGGGTTTTCCGCACAGTGGTGTTCGGCTGCGCGAGCATGAATTGCAAAAATGGACTGCTCAGGGTACATTGGCGGTGCTTACGCTGGAGGAAACCCCAAACGCCGCAGGCGCCGTCTATTTTGGATGCTATGCCCCGCACGCCGATTGCGTCAGCCTGGTAGGTTCCTTCAACCATTGGCTGCCCTATCGCTTACCGCTGCGGCTTGCGGCCAACGGCTGGTGGCATGCAGCCGTACAACTACCACAGGGGGCGCACCTGTACCGCTTTTGGATCGAGCCAGGCAACGAATCAAGCCGGGCGGGGTCCTGGCGTCGCGACTATGAGAATCCCAACTGCAGTGAGAGCGGCTACCACGATGGCCACAGCGTGGTCGTTATCTAGCTGAGTCATCTAGCTGTAATCGCCAGGACAATCGTTTTTCGATCCGGCAATCATCCAAACTACCAGATTCTGGCCAGGGGAATCGTCATGCACCGCGAATATCACAAGTGGTACAGTCCACGTCTAAGCCGTGACATGGAACTGCTGATCTACGGGCATGCCGGAGCGCGCATGCTGGTCTTCCCCACGAGCATGGGCCGTTTCTACGAATACGAAGACCGCGGCATGGTCGCCAATCTGGCAGATCAGTTGGACAACGGCTCGCTGCAAATCTACTGCGTCGACAGTGTGGACAGTGAGAGCTTCTACAACAATTGGGCGCATCCGGGTGGTCGCATCTATCGCCACGTGCAATATGAAGACTACTTGCTCAGCGAAGTGCTGCCGCTTTCGCAAAGCAAGAACCCCAATCCATTTCTGATCAGCCACGGCTGCAGCTTTGGCGCCTATCATGCCGTCAATATTGCCTTTCGCAACCCGCACTTGTTTGGACGCGTGCTGGCGTTGAGCGGCAAGTACGACATGTCCGGCTTTTTCAGCGGCTATTACGACGATAATCTTTATTTCAATACGCCCAGCCATTATGTGCCCAATCTCAGCGACCATAACATCCTTGAGGCGTTGCGGCGCATGGACATCATCATTGTGGCCGGCGAGCACGACCCTAACATAGAAAATAACCGCGCCCTCAGCCGTGGGTTGTGGGCTAAGGGTGTTCCGCATGCCTTCCGCGAATGGGCAGGCTGGAGCCATGACTGGCCCTATTGGAAGCAGATGGTGCGCAAGTATATTTCCGGGCACGACTAGTAGGGGCACCTCTACATTACCTATTCTATCCGCGCTTTTCACAACGGGGGACCACATGAGCGTCAAGAAAGTCGGTGTGATCGTCGGGCGGGAGTGGAGCTTTCCACCGGCATTTATCGAGGAAGTCAACAGCCGCAACGCCGGGGTCGTAGCCGAGTATGCTAAGTTGGGCGGCACCAAGATGAACGAGCCGTGCGAGTACGCCGTGCTAATCGACCGCATCAGCCACGAGATTCCCTACTATCGCACCTATCTAAAGAACGCCATGCTGCAGGGCGCCTACTGTATCAACAACCCATTTTGGTGGAGCGCCGACGACAAGTTCTTCGGTGCCAGCCTGATCACCAAGCTGGGCCTGGCCTCGCCCAGGACAATGGCGCTGCCGATGAAATCCTACCCGGAAGGCGTGGTCAGCGAGAGCCTTCGCAACCTGATCTACCCGCTTGACTGGGACGCTATTGTCGGCTACGTCGGCCTGCCTGCCATTCTCAAGGATGCATGGGGGGGAGGTTGGAAGAACGTCTATAAGGTCACCACGATCGAAGAGCTGATCCGCGCCTACGACGAAACCGGCACGCTGTGCATGATCCTGCAGGAGTTCATCGAGTTTGACCAGTTTGTGCGCTGCATCTGCGTCGGCCAGGACAACATCATGCCGGTCAAGTATGACCCAAAGAACCGGCGCTACATCATCGAACACGACCACCTCTCGCCGGAGTTGGGCGACCGCATCATACATGACGCTCGCCTGATCAACAATGTCATGGGGTACGACATGAACAGCATCGAGTTCGCCATCAAGGACGGCGTACCCTATGCCATCGATTTTATGAACCCGGCCCCCGACATGGATATCAACAGCGTCACGCCCCATTACTTTGATTGGGCGGTTAAATCCATGGCGGATCTGGCAATCGAAATGGCACACAATCCTAAGCCGCAGCGGGCCGAACAGCGCTGGGCGCGCTTTCTCGAGTAGTATGCCCTAGGTTTGTCGGCGGTAGGGCCTGTGGATGTACAATCAAGCTATGGAAGCGCTGCTACTTGTAGTGGTCGGCATCCTCATTGGCGTCCTGTTTACGGTCCTTTGGCACTCGATGCGCACGTATTGGCACAAGAGCAAAGACCTGCGGTCGGCCTCGGCCAAGGCGCGCAAGGAGATGCAGGAGAAGTCCCTAAAAGCGCGGCAGGACGCGCAAAAGGCGAATGACGCCGTTTTTCGCGCCGGCTTGCGCGTCTTCTTCCTGGTTGTCGCCATCGTGGTGGCTTCGTGGATCATTTGGAGCATTGTTCTCATTTAAGTGGCAAGATGGCAGAACAGCAACAGCCGTTGACTGCACTGGTGGAATGCGCCGGTTGAGCTTCAAAGCTCCCACCGGGGACATTAGCGCAGGTCGTGCGCCAACTGGCCGGGTTGTTCCCGGCAAGCGAATATCCGGATGTTTTGGTGGGGCTGGGCGAGCCTGACGACGCCGCCGTGTTCCGCCTTGACGACACGCGCGCCCTGATCAAGACGACCGACTTCTTCACCCCGGTGGTGGACGACCCCTGGACCTATGGCGCCATCGCGGCTGTTAACGCCATGAGCGATGTTTATGCTATGGGCGGTGACGTGCTGTTCTGCCTCAACATCGCCGGCTTCCCCGAGAGCATATCGCCCGAAACGGTGGCCCAAATCTTTGCGGGGGGTGCGGTCAAGGTGCGTGAGGCAGACGCGGCGATCGCCGGCGGCCATACCGTGACAAGCCCCGAGCCGTTCTACGGCCTCAGCGTGACCGGCATGATTCATCCCGACGAGATCATGCGCAAGGGGGGCGCGCAGCCAGGCGACGCCCTCTTCCTGACCAAGCCGCTGGGCACGGGCATCATCACCACGGCAGCCAAGCTTACGGGCAGCGCCGAAAGCGCCTTGCACCGCCTGGCGCGGCGGACGCAGGGCAAACCTGACCTCGACCTCAAGCATTTTGATGCCGCCATCGACTCGATGCTGCGGCTAAACCGCGCCGCGGCGCAGGCTGGGCGGCTGGCGGGCGTGCGTTCGGCCACGGACATAACAGGATTTGGCCTACTGGGGCACGCCAGCGAGATGGCAGCAGCAGCCTGGCGTGAGAGCAAGGCCGGCTTTGTCATACGCGCTGCCGCACTCCCTGCCCTCGACGGCGCATGGGAGTACATCGCCGCCGGGTACCTCACGCGTGGAGCCACGCGTAACCCGCAGCACTACGGCATCAACGTCACCTATGCGCCCGAAGTCACACCCGTCCAACGCACCCTGCTGTGGGAATCGGAAACGAGTGGCGGCCTATTATTGGCCGTGCCTGCTGCCAACGTAGCCACGTTTACGGCCGCCTGCGATGAACGCAAGCAGGCGTACTGGCACGTTGGCGAGGTGGTAAGCAGCGAGGGTATTCGCGTGGTGTAGGAGCAGCTATGTCTTGGATCACCGATCGCGCAGCTTGGGGTCCAGGGCGTCGCGGATTGCATCGCCCAAAAAATTGAACGCCAGCATGGTCAACGAGAGCGCGAGGGCGGGGAAGAAGATCAGCCACGGGGCCGTGCGTAATGCGCCGTAGCCGTCGGCGATCATGCTGCCCCAACTCGGCATCGGCGGCTGGACGCCCAGGCCGATGAAGCTCAGGAATGCCTCGGTGGAAATATAGGCCGGGATGGCCAGCGTCTCGGCCACGATACAGGGGCCGATCACGTTGGGCAGCAGGTGCCGGCCCATGATGCGCCGGTCGTTGGCTCCTACAATGTGTGCGGCCTGCACGAATTCTTGCTCTTTATAGTGCATGACCTGGCCGCGCGTCAGCCGCGCCATGTTCAGCCAACTCACCGCGCCGATCGCCACAAACACAAAGAACAAGCCGCCGGTGTTCTGGTCTAGACTTACGAACAGCTGCTCCACCGGACCCATCTGCTCGGGTTCTTTCTGTGCCAGCGCCGTGAGGAAGACCTGCAACAGGATAATCAGAATCAAGGTGGGATAAGCATAAATAATGTCGACGATGCGCATCATAATGTTGTCGATGCGCGGGCGGCTGTAGCCGGAAAACAGTCCATAACTTACGCCAATCAAAAAGCTAACGGCGGCGCCCAGGTACGCCACGGCCATCGATACGCGCGTACCGTATACCAGCCTGCTGTAGACGTCACGGCCTAGCTTGTCCGCCCCCATCCAGTAGGTGAGGCCGGCCAGCTTGCCCTCGGTGACAACCGTTCCCGGCGGCGCGAACTTGTCGGGAAAATTAGTCTGATCATAGGGCGCGGTGGCAAAAGCGGCAGGGAACAAGGCCACCACCAGCAAGAAGGCCAGATACAGAACGCAGACAACCACCAGTGGATCCTTAAAGAGCCGGCGCAGTGTGTCCTGCATGAGCGTACGTGAACGGCGCGACGGCGCCGCCACGACCGCTGGAACGGCAGTCTGTGCAGAACTAGTTGCCATGACGCATCCTTGGATCAATAAACAGGTACAAGACGTCCACCACAAGGTTGACGACTACGATGATAAAGGCGTAGATCACGACTACCGCCATAACCATAGGGTAATCACGGCTGGTGATACTGCTGACAAAATAGCGGCCCATGCCGGGAATGGCGAAAATCTGCTCCACCACCAGTGAGCCGGTCAGCACGGCGGCGGCCAGCGGTCCTAGATAGGTCACGAGCGGGATCAGCGAGTTGCGCAGGGCATGGCGCACAGTCACCGTACGCCGCGCCAGTCCCTTGGCATGGGCGGTGCGGATGTAGTCCTCACCCAGCACCTGCAAAAGACTGGCGCGCGTCAAGCGCGCAACGATGGCCGAGAGCCCAGCGCCCAGGGTAACAGCCGGCAGGATGAGGTGGCTGGCATAAGGGATGATGCCATCTTGCAGCGGCGCCCATTGGGCGACCGGCAGCCAATCCAGCATCAGGGCAAACAGCCACACCAACAGCGGCCCCAGGACGATAGCCGGCACAGATACCCCCAAAATGGCAACAAATGTTGCTGCGCGGTCCTGCCAGCGCCCGCGATGCAGCGCGGCAATAATACCCGCCGGCAGCCCTACGGCCAGGGCAAACAGCATGGCGAACAGCCCTAACTGCGCCGAGACTCCGAGCCCGGGCAACAAGAAGCCTGCCACCGGCCTACCACGCTGCTTGAGCGAAGGACCGAAGTCCAGCTGGACGGCGTTCTTGAGCCAGATGAAGTACTGCTCGTAGATTGGCCGGTTGAGCCCAAAGGCATTTTCCATCTGCCGCACCAGTGCCGGCGGCGTCTTGTCATTCGTGAATGGCCCCCCCGGCAGGGCATGCATGGTCAAAAAAGTAATGCCCGTCACCACGAAGAAGACAGGGATGAACCAGAGGATACGACGGATTATGAGACGAAACATAGGCTGACAATCCTATGAGCAGGTGCGGCGCACGGTGGTGCCCGTAGGGGCATGCGGTCCGGCGGGAATGCCGCTCGTTGCAACGGCGAGGTCCTCTCCGCCGACCGCGTGCCCCTACAGGTCGCACTACTTCTCTACAACCTTCCACGTATCCCAGTTGGCGGGAGCAAACGTGGGATAGGCACGCTGGATATAGGGCTTGGCGAGAATTGTGAAGCCGCGATGGTAGTAAGGGGCAACACGCACCTCGTCACCAAACATCATCTGCTCGACCTGGCGGTACATCTCGATACGCTTGGCCGGATCGGTCTCACGGCCGGCGGCCTTGGCCAGTTCGTCAGCCTGCGTGCACGCTGCGCGGGGGCGATTCTCACTGTCGGTGCAGTGGAACACCTCATAGACCCAGTTGTTCTCATCCGGGTAGTCAGCGCCCCAACCCAGGCGGTACATTTCGGGCATTTCTTCCAGCGGCACGCTGGGAGCCGTAGATGCTTGGAAAGCAGGATACTCCATCGATTCCAAATCGACGTTGACATTGAGGGTGTCTTTCCACATGGCCTGCAACGCCTGTGCCAGGGAATCCTCCAACGTATTGGAGAAGTAGCGATAGGTGACGGTGGGGAAGCCTTGCCCGTCCGGATAGCCGGCTTCGGCTAACCAGGCTTTGGCCTGTTCAGGATCATAACCGAGACCGACCTCGGGATCAGGGGCGCCGAAGATGCCCTTAGGCGCGAACTGTGTCGCCGGCGTGCCGGAGCCGACTACGTCACGCACCATCGTCTCACGGTCAATGGCTGCAGAGAACGCCTTGCGCACCAATACATTGTCAAATGGCGGCTTATTGTTCACAAAGCCTACATATGTGGTCGAGGCGCGTGGGCCTTCATGCAGTTCGGCGCTCAGCGTGGGATCCTGGTGGATGCGAGTCAAGGCTTCGATCGGCAGCGAGGCGGCATTCTCACCGGCCACGTCCAAGTCGCCAGCCTCGTAGAGCGACACTTCCGTATTCTGGTCGGTGACGATGTTAAGTTCAAAGCGGTCGATCTGCACCTTGTCCGCGTCGTAGTAGGTGGGGTTCTTCTCGAACACAAGCTGTTCAGCCGGCTTCCACTCCTTGAGTGTGTAAGGGCCATTGACTATGATGTTGGCAGGATCTGTCCAAGCATCGCCATACTTCTCGACGGCCGCGCTGGGTATGGGACGCATGGTCCAGATGCTGGAGATGGACTCGAAGTAAGGGGCAGGAGCTTCCAACGTAAACTGTACCGTGTAATCGTCGAGCGCCTTGACGCCGAGGCTGTCGATGTCGTACGTGTCGGTGGGAACGGCGGTCTGGTTGATGGCGGCGGCGTTTTTGATGAGATAGAGCACATAGGCATAGGGGGAGGCTGTTTCGGGCTTCACCGCACGCTTGACGCTGTACTCCACGTCCTTGGCCGTGACCGGTGTGCCGTCAGTCCAAACGGCATCCTTGCGCATATTGAAAGTCCAGGTCAGCCCGTCATCAGACACGGTCCAGGCCTCGGCCAGCTCCGGCTCGGGGAGGCCAGTCTCGTTGTTCAGGTTGGTCAAACCCAGGTACAACTGCTCAACCGGCGTGATGGAGAAGTAATCTTGGGCCAAGTTGGGATCGAGCGTGGACGGTTCAGACACCGTCGAGATACGTACAGTAATGGGCCCGGCGCCCGTGCCTGTATCGGCCGCCTGTTCCGTGCCGGCTGCAGCGCCAGCTTCTGGTGCAGCGGCGGGGGCCGGTGCGGCAGCCGTACAGCCGGCCGCCAGCACAAGAACCAGTGCCAGCACCAGCACATACCACAAGGGTTTACGCATGGATATTCTCCTTTTCTTTCTGACAATGAGATGAAAGAGATTGAAATTGGATGGATGCAAACCACTAACCGGCATGAAGGCGCAGACCCCGCAGATAGACAACAGGAGAGTGCGCATGCAGACAGGCTAGCAGTGGAAACAACGCGCTTGCATGAGAATATACCATACGTCAATAGGCAAGTCGATCTTGGCGAGAACATGCAAGGACACAAAAAGCGAGGGGAAGTCCGAATGAACCTCCCCTCGTTCCAACGTTGTCTTACGTCTAGATGTCCAACCGCGCCTGGTTGGCGTGCGTCTGGATAAAGCGCCGCCGCGGGGGCACGTTGCTGCCCATCAGCATGTCGAAGGTGCGGTCGGCTTCGGCGGCGTCGTCGATGTTGACGCGCAGCACAGTGCGGTTGGCTGGGTTCATGGTGGTGTCCCAGAGCTGCACCTCGTTCATCTCGCCCAGGCCTTTGTAGCGCTGCTCGATCTTGACGCTGGCGTCGCCCAGTTCCTTGCGCATGGTCTCCAAGGCCTTGTCGTCGTAGACGTACTCCGTGCTCTTCTTGGCCTTGCCATTCTCCTGCCGCGTGACCGCCACCCGGTACAGCGGCGGCTGCGCGATATAGAGGTGGCCTTTGGCGACCAGGTCCTCCATGTAGCGGTAGAAGAAGGTCAGCAGCAGCGTACGAATGTGGCTGCCGTCTACGTCGGCGTCTGTGTTGTGGGCGCACAGCCCACCCATGCCACACACGAAGTTCTCATGCTCGCGCACGGAGAAATCATAGACCATGCCGTTGGATGCCTCGACCATGCGCACAGAGCGAACGGGAAGGCCGACCAAATCGGCATCAATGAGGACAAACGCCTGATTCTTGAGGTTTCGCCAGTTGGCGCCCAGGCGATCCGCCAGCTTGGCAGCATTTGGGTGGTCGCGCCATACCGGCTCCAGCTTCTGCAAGTCGTCGCCAGAAGCAACCACAACCGTGTGTACCGGATAATGGCCGGCAACCGGCTTGCCTCGCACCAGTTGCTCACTGGGGAGCGAAGGCTCACGTACATTGTGCGATGCAGCGATCCCGTGCGCCAGCAGGAGATACATCAAGCCGCTGGCTAGCTGCGGCGAAACCGTGGTCCACGACAGGTTTCGCTTGCTCACCGTGCCGTCGCCCAGCAGATAACCGCGCAGGAACGCCTTTTGCAGTTCAGGCGTGACGTTGTAGACAATGTCAGGAATGCGCTTTGTGTGCGCACGCGCTGCGTCAAAGCCAAAGACAAAGCGGAAGGCGGCAGCCACGACGCTGTGCACGACACGCAACTCGTTGGCCCGTCCATTTGCCCCCTGGTAGACGACGGGCTCGACGCCGAAGACATCCACGAACGCCCGGCGCATTTCGTCCATCCAACCCTGGTTGCGCCTGCCAAAGGCGAGACGCACACCGCCGCGCTGGCTGAGCGACCCTTCAGCCAGGAAGAAGCCCAACAGCGTCATCAACTGTTCGTTGACGGGCAGGTAGCGATAGACCGACCGATCGGCGTAATGCTCGGGCGCCAGCTTGACGCCGTTGAGTTTGCCCACCTCCACCTGGCGCAACTCCTTGAGACGCAGCCACGGCTTGACCCGGTTGTGACCCGAGCCGTTATACTGCTTCTCCCACGTCTGTTCCAGGCGTGAGGCGCCGACTTCCACCTGCGCCAGCCATTCCCCGCGGTCCAACTGCAGCAGATCCAGATAGCGTGTGAAGTGTTCAAGTGTCGGGCGATTCTCACCTTTCTCCCAGCCATAGAAGGTCACTGGCTGCTTGACGCCCACACCGGCGCAGACTGCTTCCTGGCTCAACTGTAAGCTGCGGCGGCGCTCAGCCAGCGCCTGGCCCACCGCGGCTTGAATCGCCACCCGCTGCGCCATCAGCGCCTCGTTCTCCGCATGCTCTTCCAGCACACGTGCCTGCAGCAGCCGTTCGACATCGGCCCCCCACAGAATGACGTCATTGCTCAGTTGCTCGCGATGTGCCATTAGCTCGGCGAGCAGGTCAATGCGCTGAATCGTCTCGCTCTGCACCAGCGGCAGCTGCGCCGGCGCCACGATCAGGTCGCCCTCGCGCACCTGGTCGCCACGCTTGAGCACTACCTGGCCATCCTCATACGCAAAGACACTGTGCGAGGCGGTCACACGCACGCTGCGGCCATAGGCCGTACGAATTTCGTACAGCGGCTCGTGCACACCGTGACGAATGACGGCGTCGATCGGCTTGAACTCGGTCGTGTGGCGCTGCTGGTCGAAGCACAACACCTGGTACTGCGCCACGTCGTCGCCTGCATCCAAGCGTGCGTCGATAAAGGGGCCGATCTGGACCTGGCGCACCACGCCTACGGGGTCGCGCACAAAGCACGTCTCCTCGGCATCCACGCTCATCAGCACGATCTTGTGGTAACGTAGCCCCGACAAGTCGAAGTTCTCGCCGATGTTTGTCCCCAGCGCCGTGATCAGCGCCTGGATTTCCTTGTTGGCCAGCGCCTTGTCCAGGCTGGTCTTCTCGATATTGAGGATCTTGCCGCGCAAGGGCAGGATGGCCTGGAAGCGGCGGTCGCGGCCCTGCTTGGCCGTGCCACCGGCACTGTCACCCTCGACGATGTAAATCTCACAGTCCGCAGGGTTGCGGTTCGAGCAGTCGGCCAGTTTACCCGGCAGCGTCAAGCTCTCCAACGCACTCTTACGGATGACGAGATCGCGCGCCTTCTTGGCTGCCTCACGCGCCCGGAAAGCGGTGCGGCACTTCTCGACGATACCGCGCGCATCGCGCGGGTTCTCTTCCATCCAGCGCCCCATCGCCTCGGCCACGGCCTGCTCGACGTGGTAGCGCACTTCGTTGTTGAGCAGCTTGAGCTTGTTCTGCCCTTCAAACTGCGGCTCCACCACCTTGACGCTGACGATGGCCGTCATGCCCTGGCGCGTGTCGTCGCCCGAGAAGTTCTCTTCCTTTTCCTTGATCAACCCCTGCTTGCGCGCGTAGTCGTTGATCATGCGCGTTACAGCCGTGCGCAGGCCGGTCAGGTGCGAGCCACCATCAGGGGTGTTGATCGTGTTGGCAAAGGCAAAGACCGATTCGGTAAAGGCATCGGTGTACTGAATCGCTGCCTCGACCTGCGTGGTCTCCACCTCCATGTCGATGTACACCGGATCGTGCACCACCTGGCGATTCTTGTTGAGATAGCGCACGAACGACTTGACGCCGCCCTCGAAATGAAAGTTCATCTCACGCTGCTGTTCGGGCCGTTCGTCAAAGAAGCTGATGTCGATGGCGCGCGTAAGGAACGCCATCTCGCGGAAGCGCGTGACCAGCGTATGCCAACTATACTCCAGCGCCTGGAAGATCGTGTCGTCGCGCAGGAAGGTCTGGATCGTACCCGAGTCGTTGGGGTCGCACTCGCCGATCACGTCCACGCCCGTCACCGGTATGCCACGCTCGAAACGCTGGCGGTAGATCTTGCCGTTGCGTTTGACCTTGGTTTCCATCCATGTGCTGAGGGCATTCACGGCGCTCACGCCGACGCCGTGCAAACCGCCGGATACCTTGTAGCCGCCGCCGCCAAACTTGCCGCCGGCGTGAAGCTTAGTCATGACCACTGTCACCGCAGGCATGCCGGTCTGCTTTTGAATATCGACCGGGATACCGGCGCCGTTGTCTTCGACAGTGACGCTCTCATCCTTGTGGATGGTGATACGAATGCGGTCGCAGCGGCCTTGCATGGCTTCGTCGATCGAGTTGTCCACAACTTCGTACACCATGTGGTGCAGCGCCTTGGTATCCGTGCCGCCGATGTACATACCGGGGCGGCGGCGCACGGCCTCCAGGCCTTCCAAAACCTGGATCTGGTCGGCGGTGTAGTTTGCCTGTGCGGCCTGCCTGTTATTGGGGTCAATCACAAATCGTTCCTCCTACTTACCATTCGCCCTAGAACTGGGCACCCTAGAACTGAGCCATGTCCGCGCCCTTGATGAAACGCGAGCGGTAAAAAACCAGGAGCGCCATGCTCAAGCCGGTGCCGATGTATGCGTTGACGACGATTGCCGCCAGAGCTGCCCACACTCCGATATTGGCCACCTGGACAAGCAACAGTGCAATGCCCAAGCCGATGAGACTGCTGAGCAGGATAAAGCCCAAGGTGGGCCAAAAGTTCTCCTGTACCAAACGCATACTGCGCATAATCGCCACATTGAGCGGCACGTTGTCCATGATCAGCGCAGCAGTCACAAAATACAGATAGAAGAATACGATCAGCGTCAGCGCCCCGGCCAATGCCGCCACCGCCGAACCAAAAGCGGGGCTGGCCAGCATCATCAGCCCGACGACAAAGCTAATCGGCAAATACAGGATCAACAGCGCCAGCGCTACCACGATCACAAACCCGATCACCTGCAGCCAGTGACGCAATACGGCCACGGCCACCTGGCCAGTGCGGGCCCCCGCCACGCTGCCGATCGGCAGCCGCCGCGCCAGCAAAGTCAGATAAATTACACCGATCAACAGCCCCAGCAGCGTGAAGACCAGCCACCAGGTCGCTGCCTCACCGACTGTGTTTATGTCAAGAATCGTGTGCGGCAACCAGTCGGCGCCTGCCACCGGCAGGCTCGGAACATGCAGCAGTGTGCCACTGACCAAGCCGTTAAGCAGGTTGGACCCTTCGCCCATCTGCCGAATGCTGTCAGACAACTGGTTAACCATCTGGCCGATCTCGGGCGTCACGCCTTCGGCTGCGGCCAGTTCACCATAGGCAACTGCAAACTGGTCAAACAACGGCGCCACGTTAAAACGTGGTCCCATCCACAGCAACAAGTCCAGCACAATCGGGATCAGGATCAGTTCAAACCGCCACCCCAAGTAGCGGTAGCCGGCCGACAAACAGTCGATAACACCCAAGCCTCACCTGCCGAATCGTGGTGAAAACACGGCTAAATTCACTGTGTAAGTATACCATCATCACACCGGATCCCGAAGTTTGCCGCGGCTTGAAAACGAACAGGTGTTCGCCCAGCCGGCAGGTGCGCACCGCCGCCTGACCGGTTGGCGGTTCTATGCCGGTCTGGGTACAATGCGGCACGTTTGCCCGTTGCTCCAACCGTCCCGCACCCACAGGAACCGCCGGATGCGTGCGGGACGTTTCAGCAATGACCGACATTCTGATCTGGCGTCGGAACACGCCGTCACCATCAAAGGATTCGAACCCTCATGCCGTCGTTTATTATCGAGGGCGGGCACCCGCTGCGCGGCAGCATCCGCCCGATCGGCAACAAGAACGCAGCCCTGCCGATGTTGGCGGCCTGCTTGCTCACCGATGAACCCGTTACGCTGCACAACCTGCCGCAGATCGGCGACGTGCGCACCCTGCTCCAGATCCTTGGGGGCATGGGTGTTGCCATCAGGCAGCACGACTCGTCCGTGACCCTGTGTGCGGGCGGCGTGTCTACCACGTCGCCTGACCCGCACCTGTTTGGCCAGATTCGCGGCTCGCTGACCCTGATGGGGCCGATGCTGGGCCGCTATGGTCATTTCGCCGTCGACACTGCGGCGGGCGGCGACGATATTGGCCGCCGCCGCATCGACACCCATCTGCAGGTCTTCAATGCACTCGGCGCCCAGCTGCGCCACAACGGCAAATTTGAGCTGAGCGCCGGCGGCAGGCTGCGGGGCCGCGACATTCTGCTCGACGAAGCGTCCGTCACGGCCACTGAGAACGGCATCATGGCTGCCGCCCTGGCTGATGGCACTACAATTCTGCGCAATGCCGCCAGCGAACCGCATGTACAGGACCTCTGCCGGCTGTTGGCCGCCATGGGCTGTCCCATCCAGGGCATCGGCAGCAACACCCTGACCATCGAAGGCCAGGCGCAATTGCGCGGCGCCGAGCTCCACATCAGCCCCGACTTTGTGGAGGTCGGCAGCTATATCGGCATGGGAGCCATCACCGATGGGGAGCTGCGTATCGTTGGCGTCGTGCCCGAACACCTGCGCATGATGGAGATGGTGTTTGTGGACAGGTTGGGCGTGCGCATGCACCTGGAGGAACAGCCATCGGCACCCCCAGACGAACGCTATACCCTGGTGATCGAGGAAGAGCAGGAACTGCGGGTGCGCTCGGACTTCGGCGGCGCCGTGCCCAAAATCGACGACGCCCCCTGGCCCGCCTTCCCGCCCGACTTGATGAGCATTGCCGTGGTGACGGCCACGCAGGCACAGGGCACAGTCATCATCCACGAAAAGATGTACGAGAGCAGGTTGTTCTTCGTCGATAAGCTGATCGCCATGGGCGCACAGATCATCCTCTGTGACCCGCACCGCGCCGTCGTGGTCGGCCCCAGCCGGCTCAGTGGCCAACACGTGAGCAGCCCTGACATCCGCGCCGGCATGGCCTTGGTGCTGGCGGCGCTGGTTGCCGGCGGTACGACACAGATCGGCAACGTCGAGCAAATCGACCGCGGCTATCAAGATATCGAGCAGAAGCTGCGCAGCCTGGGCGCGCAAATCCAGCGCATCGGATGAATCGCCTTCTCCCGCGACAAACGTTTGCCGGGCGTGTTGCGATCGTCACGGGTGCAAGTTCAGGCATCGGCGCGGCCACCGCGCGTGCGCTGGGGGCCGCTGGTGCGCATGTCGTGCTGGCGGCGCGGCGCGCTGACCGCTTACAGCAGTTGGCCGGCGAGCTGTCCGCCATTCACGGCATACGCACCGATGTCGTGGCGACGGACATGAGCAGCCGTGAGCAGGTCGAGGCGCTCGCAGCGTACACACTGCACAGTCACGGCCGCGTCGATATCCTGGTCAACAATGCGGGCATCGGCCTGCAGGGCGACGTGGCTGTCCTGCCCGAGCGCGAGCTGCGCTACCTGTTTGACGTCAATCTCTACGGCCCGCAGTTTGCGATGCAGGCAGTCATCCCCACCATGCGCCGCCAGGGCGCAGGGACGATCGTCAACATCAGCAGCATTCTGGCCAAAGTCACGCTGCCGTCGCTGGGCATGGTGGGCTCCTCGGCCGGCTATACAGCAAGCAAGGCGGCGCTGCACGCCTTAAGCCTGGCCGCACGCATGGAACTGGCCGGCGACGGCATTCGGGTGGTGACGGTGCTACCCGGCGTGACGCGCAGCGAATTCAATGATCAATTTTTGGTGAGCGAGCCGGGCGCCCGGCCGGCAGCACGACCTAGCGGCAGCCTGATGGGCGTCACGGCGCCCCAACGTGTGGCGGAGGCAATCCTCCATGGGATCGAAAAGAACCAGCGCGAGGTCTATGTCACCTGGAGGGATCGGTTGTTTGTGTGGGGAGCGAACGCGCTGCCGGGGCCGTTTGAATGGACGATGATTCGACTGCGGGCGAGGCGAGTTGGCGCGAGCAGATAGGTTGGGGCAAGCATGCAGGCTACGCCGTTTCGTCGGAGTCGTCGGAGCCATCGGTGTCTTCGAGCGGGGCGCCGTTGCTGTCGGCGTCGGCATCAAACGCCAGGGCCCAGACGCGTTCGGTGACGCGACGATACACGGTCTGCAGCTGGCTATAGGCATCCTGGCCGTCGGACGTCGGCGTGGGCGGACCCAAGCGGCGCAGCAGCGCCAGTTCAACCACCGGCCGTGCCAGGTGATGATGGATCTCCTCCAGCACCTTGCGCCTGCCCCAGTAGTCGCCGATCTGAGCTTCCAAGGACGGCACCTCGTCCATCATCGTTCCCGCCGCCCCTGCAACGGGCGTGTAGAAGCTGGCGGAGTCGCTGCTGCTTGGATGCGTTACAGGTGTGGAGGGACGGTTAGCCGGTTCAGCCCCCATGTTGCGGCGCTCGTGGATGCTGGCCAGCACCTGTTGGCGGTCGCGCCCGCGCAGCCGCAGCAGCAGCCAGGGGTCTTCGCCCACCATCTCGCCCAATTGCCAATACACGGCCGCCAACGGGCGGCATGGCTTGGCGCCGGGCGGGCAGGTGCTGCAGCTCTGTTGAACTTCGTCCAAAGAAGCAGGCAACAGCGACGCGCCCGCCTGAACGAATACGTCCTCGATCTCCGGCGGCATGTTACCCGCCAGCAGTTGTGCGGCGTAGATGGCCTGGCTGCCCAACGCATCGACTACGCGCTCCCACTGCGCATCTTGCAGCACGGCCAGGCGGACCTCGACCGACACGGCGCCCAGCTCACGATCCTGCACTTGCGCCTGGATCAAGCCCGGCGAAACCTCCATCCGTTTGACGCGACAACCGCGCAGGCCGGCTTCGCCATTCGTATCCAAGCCAAGCTGCTTTAACCATGTCTGCCAGCGCCGCGCCCACCAGGCGTTATTGTTCTGTTGATTGATCATGCTATTCGTCCAGCGTCTCCCGGCGCAACGTCAGCAGTTCGCGCAACTGGTCGGTGTCAAGCTCCGTCAACCAGTTTTCCCCGCTACCCACGATCGATTCGGCCAGCGCCTGCTTACTCTCGATAATATCGTTAATGCGCTCTTCCAGCGTCCCTGCCACGACGAACTTGTGCACCTGCACGTTGCGCCGTTGGCCGATACGGAACGCCCGGTCGGTCGCCTGGTTCTCGACGGCCGGGTTCCACCAGCGGTCAAAGTGGAAGACGTGGTTGGCGCGCGTCAGATTGAGACCGGAGCCGCCTGCCCGCAAGCTAAGCACAAAGATCGGCGGCCCGTCGTCACTCTGGAAAGCCTGCACCATCTGGTCGCGCTGGATTGCCGGCGTGCCGCCGTGCAGGAACAGCACCTCAGTCTTCAAACGGTCGCGCAGATGGTGCTGCAACAGCGTACCCATTTCGACAAACTGGGTAAAGATAAGGGCGTGGTCGCCAACGGAGAGCGCCTCTTCCAGCATCTCGGTAAGGCGCGTCAGCTTACCGCTGCGGTGCGACAGCGGACCTTGCTCCTTGAGGTAGTGCGAGGGGTGGTTGCATATCTGCTTGAGCTTGGTGAGCAGGCTGAGCACCAGGCCGCGCCGCTGTATGCCGTCAGTGCGGTCCAAGTTGGCCAACGCCTCGTGCACCGTCATCTCGTAAAGCGATTCTTGCTCCTGCGTCAACGAGCAGTAGACAACCATCTCGTTCTTTTCCGGCAGATCCGAGATGATCGTCGGGTCGGATTTGAGCCGGCGCAACAGGAATGGCTGTACCAGGCGACGCAGTTCGGCTGCCTGCTCTTCGTCGTTGTAGCGCTCGATCGGCACCGTAAACTGCTGGCGGAACTGTTCGTGACTGCCAAGATAGCCAGGGTTGAGAAACTCTAATACGCTCCACAGCTCGGTCAGGTGGTTCTCTACCGGCGTACCAGTCAGGGCCACACGGTTGCGTGCGTCGAAACGGCGCACAGCCTGCGACTGCTTGGCGCTGGGATTCTTGATGTTCTGCGCCTCGTCAAGAATCAGGTCACTCCAGCGTACCTGCTGCAACACCTCGGCGTCGCGCCGTGCGGTGCCATAGGAGGTGATAACGATGTCGTGCCCTTGCAGTGCCTGCAGGAAGGCATCGCCCTCATGCCGGCTGCCGCCGTGGTGGACCAGGGTGCGCAGACTGGGCGCAAACCGTTCCACCTCGCGGCGCCAATTGGCGACCACGCTGGTGGGGCAGACCAAAAGTGCGTGCCGCTGTTCCTCGATGCCTTCGGCGCGCTCGTGCAGCAACATGGCGATCGCCTGCACTGTCTTGCCCAGCCCCATGTCGTCGGCCAGGCACGCGCCCAGACCCAGGCGCCGCAAGTAGACGAGCCACCCCAGGCCGCGGCGCTGGTAGGGCCGCAGCTCGCCGACAAAACCGGCCGGTTCGGGTAGCTCGGCCAGAAGCTTCTGCGTGCGCAGCTGTTCCAGCACGTTGCGCAGCCAGCCATCCACGTCGACCGCTTCCAAGCGCAGGGCATCGGCGCTGCGTTCGACATTGCGCACGACTCCAGCAGCCACAACGGTGGCGCCAACGTCAGGTGCACCGTCGTCGAGCACTCCCCCGTCAAGCACGAGGGCTGAGTTGCGGGCATCGCCTGCCTGCTCCACGTAAGCCTGGGCCATGCGGATCGACTGCAGCAGCGACATCTCGCCTGTGGCCTTACGTTCGGCCAGGAAGCGTTTGGCGGCCGCCACCTGTTCAGGATCCAGTTCGATCCACTGGCCATGCAGCTTGAGCAGGGGCACGTTGCGCGCCGCCAGTTGTTCAAACTCCTCCTGACTGACGCGCTGCGCGCCGAGCGTCAGCTCCCAGGCATAGCGCACGGGGGTACTGCCGCGCGGCCGTCGCTTTTCCGGCAGATATGTCCGCTCCTCGTCACCGCTATCCCAGGCGGTGTTTTCCTCGGCGAACAGGCGCAGGCGCACGCCAAGCGAGGTGCGCTGGCGAGAGTTCCACCATTCCGGCAGCAGTACGCCAAAGCCGTTGCTCTCCAAAAGGGGTGCAGTTTCGCACAGGAAGCGATGCGCCTCAGCCGGCGACAAGATGGCCCGTTCAGGCCGCGGCGTGCGCAGGCTGCGTTCAATTGGGGCAAAAAGCCTACTGGCCGCGCCGAGCCCTGCCAACAGCCTCTCTTGCGGCCGGTCCACGCGGCGTCCCCCATAACGCAGGACGCCGTTGTAGGCAGTCCAAATCTGAGCGGCGGGAATAACCAGGCGCGTGTCGTCGCGTGCTTGCAGCGCAAAATGCAGCGTCCACTCGCTGCGCTCGGGGCCGGCTGCCTCCGCCTGCTCGCCCACTGCCCCCGTATAGCCGGCAGACTGAGCAGCGATCTCCGGTTCGACTAGTTCAAAAGCGATGCGGAAGTTGGCATCACTGGTTACGTGCAGCTGTTCGATCCAGCTCTGCCAATCCTGCACCAGCTTATACGCAGGCTGTGGCGGCAGCGTCAGCGAGCGGGTGGCCACACGTAATTGGCGCACCCACAGCAGTGCAGGCGTCGTCTCGGCCATGCCGAGCTGCTGCTCTCCCCCGTATCCATTAGCAGTGTAATCACCGGCAGTGCGGGTCGACCCATCGGACCCGTTCTTGCCGTTGGCAGCGTGCCTGCTGTTGACGGCATGGCCGCTGCTCCAGGAGCGCACGGCCGCGTCGACCAGCGTGGCAACCAAATGCTCGGTGAGCGCCAACGGCGTGGGCGCGTCGTCCGTTTTGTCGATAGCATAGGCGCGGCAGACGGCCGGCATGGTTTCGACCAAGGCGGCAAAGCGACGCTTCATGCGGTCGTCAAGCAGGGCCGGCAGCCAGAGCGCATAAAGCGTGGAGCCACCGTTCATGCGCAGGGAGGGCACATACAACTGGCCAATCAGAATTTCCAGTGCGAACTTGGCCGCGTTACTCCAGTAGAGTACATCGTTGCCCATGCGCAGGCGCTCGTTGCGTACAGGCGCAGACGTACGGTTGCCCGTCTGCTGGCGCAGCCGGCTAAGAAAGACCAGCGAGGACAAGGGATCAAGCGTCAGGCCCGTGATCTGCCAACAATTCAACGTCAGCGGGGCAGCAACGGCGCCCGACGGCTCGTTGGCTGGGCCGCTGACTGACTTGCCGGTTGTCTGCACCATGCTGCGCCGCGCCACGGGGTTACCATCACGACTAGGCAGCCAAACCGTCGTCGTGGTGGGCTGCATCTCCTGCACGGCGAGGTGGGCAACGTCTTCGGCGATCAGGTTGCGCAACTGGTGGATCGGCAACTGACCGGGATGCGAAGGTGGCTTTGGCTGGCGTTGGCGCGACGCGCTGGCGGCGGGAGCCGAATCGGAGCGCGGAATCGGCTGAAAATCGAGCGTTTCCGCCCAAAAAACAAACTTTCCGTCTGCAAATGGCTCGTTTGCACGATGCCAGGCCGCATGCAAGGTAAAAGGCATAAAGAATATTATACCGCGCAGCGGGAGTCACGAACAAATTTTCCGGATGTGGACGGGCAATAAGAACATTGGGCGGGGCTACCGATTTTGGCGGCGTTCGGCAACGAGCAGGATGGCGCTGCCTGCAAGGACAATCAGTGCCGCCGCGCCGATCCATAGCAGAGATCCATCGTCGGGCAGGCTGGTCCCACTCTGCGCAATCAGCGGCGACACTTGAAGCGGAGCGATAGTGGCTGTCGATGTCGCGGTAGGCGTCTCTGTCGGCACGGGGGTGTCGGTCGGTGTGGGGCTTGGCGTGTTGGTCGGCGTGTCTGCAGGAAGTAGTGTTGGCGTTGCCGTGCTCGTCACTGCTTCAGGGGTTGGCAGTGCCAGCGGTGACTCAAACGATCGGTCGCCCGGTTGGTCGCCAGGCTGATTGCTGGGCAGACCAGCGCCTGGTCCTGTCGCCGGCGTTTCTGTCGGCATCTCTTGTGCCAAAAGCAGCGCCGGCGACAGGACCAAGCAACACAAGACCAGCAGAAAGACAGTGGCCCGTTTGCAGCTCAATCTCTTATCCTTCAAACGGCGCCGGCTCCCCGGCAGACAGCAACACCCCACCTGCCGGCGTCCCGTTCGAACCGATGCTCGGCCTGGTCACTAAGCGCTGCTCCAAGTCCAAGAGCTCAAGCTCGAATCCATCAATGATATGTTGCGGATCATGGATCAACTGCTCGTCCACCATGATGCCCAGCGTTACCTTGCTGTTGTAACTGAAAATGCTGATTCCCAAGCCAATGTTGCCCGACTGCGGCACCCAGAACACCATGTTTTTGAGCGGCATGCCGGCAAAATAAATCTGCTCGCGCGGGCCGGGCACATTGGTCAAGACGGCAGATGCCTTGGCCGCAAACCATGAGGTAGCCTGCTTGGCGATATCGCCAGGTAACGTGCCGATCACACCCAGGATCTGGTAGACCAGAAACGGTTCAGGCGAGCTCTTCAGCACATCCATATGCCGCTTGGTCATCATCAGGCGATCGTAGGCGTCGGCCAGGCTGATGGGCAGGCTCAGATACACCAGTGCGAACTGGTTGCCGAGTCGTTGCGTGTCATCCTCCGAGCGTAAATTGACCGGGACCATGGCCGTGATGTCGCCGGCAGCAGTATCGTCGCCGACGTTCAGCATATAGCGGCGCAGCCCACCGGCAACGGCTGCCACCAAAACGTCATTGATCGTGGCGTCATGCGCCTTGCCGATTGCTTTGATGCGGTCGAGCGCGAACGAGTGTGACCAGACAACCCGCTTGATGGCACCCACATCGCCCTTGAAAACTGACTTGCGGTCGGGTGGCAAGATCAGCAGCTTGGCCAGGATCGCTGCACCGGCGGCCGAGACAATACCGGCCGAACGCAGCAACGAGAGCGGGTGGGACGGATTCTCGAGCGTCTGCAATGTCTCGTTTGCCACCCCTTGCGCAGCACGTATGGTCGTTTTCACAGCGCCGTTCGCCATGCTGCCGAACTGCGTAATGAGGTTTGGGGCGGGCGGGCGCTGCTTGGGCGGCAAGTGGAGCACTTGCAGCGACTCGCCGGGTGTGGCACCGGTCATGTTGAGCAGCACCTTGATCAGCGCAATGCCGTCGCCGATGCAGTGGTGGAGGCGCGCCAGGACAGCGCAGCCGCCCTCGACGTTTTCGATCAGCATATAGCGCCACAGCGGCTTGCGCCGGTCGAGCGGCTCGTTGACGATAGCGCTGACCACCGTTTGCAGCGTGGCGATATCGCCCGGCTCAGGCAGGGCATAGCGGCGCACGTGGGCGCGAATGTCGAAATGCGGGTCATCCTCCCAGTAGAGCCGGCCACCTGAGCCCACGACGATACGCTGGCGAAAGCGCTCATACTTGGCGACAAAGCGTTCGGCCAGGATGTCCTTCAACTCTTCGAAATCAATGGTATCTTCAAACAGCATCACGCCATTGATGATCATCAAGTTGGTCGCGCCATCCATTTCCAGCCACGCTTTGTCCACATTGCTCATGGGGACGCGCCTGGGCTTTGCCGTCATGCCTGCCTCCTAGAAAGGTGTCGTGGAGATGCTCATTACTGGCAGTATAGCGCAAAGGAGGCTTTTGTTCCAGATGGCTACTGAGATTTGGGAACAGAACATGAGAGGCTGAGACGCCTGCCATGTTACAATGCCTACTTGCATGAGCGCCGTCTACCCACGGCCACCTCAGGCCGAGCGGGCAAGTGCACAGCCGGCGCGGCTTGCGATTCTGGCCATCCTCCTCTTTGCCTTCGCCTTGCGCGCCTATCGGCTTGATTTCCAGAGCCTGTGGAGCGACGAGGGCATCAGCCTGCTACGGGCAAGCCAATCGCTGCCAGAGATGATGCGCAACATGCCGGTGGAACATATGCCCGGTTATTTTGTCTTGCTGCACGGTTGGCTGGCGCTGGCGGGCCGCAGCGACGTGGCAGTGCGCTGGCTGTCGCTGCTGCCCAGCGTCCTGGCGGTAGCGCTGATTTTTCGCCTGGCGCTGTCCTTGGGTTTGCAGCAGGCAACGCAGCGGCTGGTTGCAGTCGTGGCAGCGCTGCTGCTCGCCACGAGCGGCTTCCAAGTCTGGTATGCCCAAGAGGCGCGCATGTATGCCTGGCTGCTGGCCGCTGCCCTCGCCTCCTGCCTGGCGCAGTGGCAGCTTCTGGAACGCCCCGGCCGCCACGCCAACTGGTGGGCAGTGCTCTACGCCCTTTCCACCGCGGCCCTTGTTTACCTTCACTTGTTCGGCGCACTTCTGCCGCTGTCGCAGGCGATCTTTGCCTTGGGCTGGCTGATCTTGCGCCGCGACCTGCGCCGGTTCGCCCGCTGGGCACTGGCTGCCCTGGCCGCCTTGCTGCTGTTTCTCCCCTGGCTGCCGCATACACTCGGCATCTTTGGTTTTGAAGGATGGCGCGAGGGAGGAGACGCATCCCAATTGCCCTGGCGCTATTGGTTGGCCTACACCGTCAGCGATGGCCTGGCCGACTTGTGGCGCAGCTGGCTGCCCTGGGCATATGTTGTGCTGGCGATCGGCGGCAGCGTGTATTGGTGGCGGCGGCAGGTTATGGCCGCGATCTATTTGCTGGTCACGCTGCTGGCGCCTTGGGCCGCCGTACTGGCACTGGCTGTGCGCAACCCGGATTATCACGAGCGCTATACGATTTACCTGGCTGCGCCGCTCCTTCTTTTGGTGGCGGGTGGAATTGGGTTGTTGGATTTCCGTGCGTACGCAGCACGGACACGAGAGGGGGCGGGCTACGCAGGAGGGGGCTTGTATGCGCTGCCTGCGCTCGTGGCTGCCGGGGTGCTGGTATTGGGCAACGGGTTGGCGCTGCAACGGCTGTATATGGATGCGAGCCTGCATAAGCCGGACTATCGAGCGGCGGCTCAACGAATCGCGGCGAACTTGCGGCCGGGCGATGTGGTATTAGTGGACGGACCGGACCCGGAGAAGGTATTTCTTCATTATTTCCGCGACGACTTGCATGCCGATGCTCCTGTATACGCTGTGGGGCAACTGCAGGAATCGAGCTATGAGGCCGTGGGCGCAGAGTTGGCTCCACTGCTGCAAGGGGCCAAGCGGGTGTGGGAGTTACTCTACTTCCACCACCCGGCAGCTGTGCAGGTGTGGTTGGCGACCCAGGCCTGGGCTACTGACCCGACCGAACACAACGGCATTCGCGTGCTGCTGTACGGCCTGGCGCCAGATGACACGCAAAACCGGCCACTGGACGTCCCCTTTGGCTCGGCCCTCACGCTGCAGAGCGTGGACATTGCACCTTTCGCCGCGCAGCCGGGCGATTTGCTGCGCGTGAGCACGCACTGGTTTGTCAATCAGGCGCTCCCAGAGTACAAATTTAGCTTACGCTTAGCCAATGCGGCCGGCGAGCCGGTTTACACGGTGGACTATGTGCCGCAGAACTGGTTTGCGCCGACCAATATCTGGGTCGTGGGCCAGCCTGCTACCGACCACCGCGGTATCCTGCTGCCCGCGGATCTATCGCCCGGTTCCTACCAACTGACGCTACGGCTTTATGATCCGGCCACGGGTGCGCCCGTAGAAAGCAGCACAGGGCAGGATGTGCTGCTGGCTGAACTGCAAATTGGCAATACGCAACCATGAACGCAACTGTGAAATTGTGGGGCCAACGTGCGCTGCTGCCGGCGCTGATCCTGCTCGCCTATGCCCATGTCGTAATTCAACTCGATGCCAAGGCCTTTTGGTGGGACGAAAGCCTCTCCTTGCAGCGCGCCGAGCAGCCGCTGCCCGATCTCATGCGCGGCGTCTTGTGGATTCGCGATGGCTTTAGCAACCTGCTCACCATTGACCAGCACCCCTTTTTCTCCTTTCTCCTGCAAGGAGCGCTAATTCGCACGGCCGGCGAAAGCGAGTTTGTAGTTCGTTACAGCGCGGCAATCGGCGCCACCTTGTTGGTTCCGGCCCTCTGGGTACTGGCGCGCTGGCTGGCGCGCCGCAACGTTGCCCCACCGGCGACGCCCTGGTTGGCCGCATTGCTGGGCGCCATCAGTCCCTTTATGCTGTGGTACGGCCAGGAAGCGCGCCCCTACGCCCTGTGGGCGGCACTGGCTGTACTCACGACCTACCTGGCGCTGCGCGCAACTGAGAACAGCCGGCTCGACCGCCGCTTTGCGGCCGGCTTTGTCGTGGCCGAGTTGATCTTCATTACCACCCACTATTACGCCGTTCTGCTGCTGCCCGTGCATGCGCTGATTCTGTTCACCTGGCTGGCGCAGCGCAACCTGGCGCGCGCGCTTATCGCCGCTGCCGTGTTGCTGGTCGTGGGCAGCGTGATCGGCGCATACGGCGCTTATACGATCTTTGCGCAAGGCGGCGGGCAGAACTTCGCCTCGATCTCACTGGCGATGCTGGTCCCGGACCTGCTCAATGCTTTTAGTCTGGGCCTGAGCGTAGACCTGGCGCGCGTCTGGTGGATCGACTGGGTGTTTGGAGTATTGGCGTTAGCGGCCGCTATCTGGGGGTTACGCTCGCGCCAAGCGGCGGCTGCCGGCGGCTGGGTGCTGCCTGCTTTCCTCTTGATTCCAGTCGCCATTTTGCTCGTGCTCAACGAGTTTCGCCCGCTTTACATGAACGCCCGTCACCTGAGCTTGCTGGTCGGCGCGTTTATCCTGCTCTGCGCCGGCGGCCTGGCCCTGATCTGGCGTTGGCAGCGTTGGGCCGGCGGCTTGCTGACGATGGCGGTGGTGGTTGCCATCGGCTACAGCACGGTCAACTACTACACACTGGAAGAGTATGCCAAGGACGACTACAAGAGCTTTGGCAGCTATCTGTCCACCCGCATCATGCCGGGCGACGCAGTACTCTTCTACCCACCGTCCTCATGGCGCATCTTCGAGTATTACGCGCCGATCATGAAGGTAGCCGGCGGCATCCAGTCCGGCGACCAGGCGGGCAAGCCCATCGGCGTCTACGGTATTCCACTGCTCGGCCACAGCATGGAAGAAACTGAGGACTGGCTGCGCACGCTGGGCGACACCTATGACCGTGTTTGGGTTTTGAAGTCGGGCACGCACCCCTACTTTGACGAAGAATGGCATCTGGAACACTGGCTGCCCGACAACATGCTGCGGGTGCGCGACGCCACGTTCTTCAGCCATTCGTCCCTGCACGCGCAGTTGTTTCTACCGAAGATTCCCGTCTTTGACGCCCTGCCTGCCGATGTCCAGCACCCGCTGACGGCGGAGTACGGCGGTCTGGTGCGGCTGGCGGGCTACAGTGTCGAGCCGCCTGCCACCGCCCCACAGCCCGCCGGCGAACAATTGGCAGACGGCGAACAGCTGCCGGTGCAGATGCACCTCTATTGGCAGGTGCTGGAGAAACCGCAGCGCCGCTACAAGTACATCCTGCAACTGGTGGAACAAGCGCCAGACGGCAGCACGCAAGTCCTATCGTCGCTCGAACGCGAGCCCTACGAGGGCGACATTCCTACCCTGTATTGGGACCCGGGCAAGACGATCCTCGAATACGTCGAGTTTCCCATGCCTGCGCAGCCCTTGCCTGAGGGGAGCCAACGCTATTTCACTTTCCAAATGTACGATGCCGAAACGCTTGAGAAACTGGAGGTGACCAAGGCTGCCGACGGAGCCGTACAGTTGGACGACACTACGGTGAGGCTGCCCTGATGTCCGCGTCGACGTCTGCCCCAACCACAGCCACAACACCCTTCGCCATGGCGGCAGCAACGGCTGCCCAGGAGCAGGCGCTGCAAAGGCGAAGCCGCCTCTGGGCGGGCATCATCACCCTGCTTTTTCTAGCACTTGGCTTTTCCTACAGCCTGGTGGTCCCGCCGTTTGAGACGCCTGACGAACCGTTTCACTACGGCTATGCCCGTCACATTGCGCAAGGCAACGGGCTGCCGGTGCAGAGCGAGGTCGAAACCGGCCCCTGGGCGCAGGAGGGCAGCCAGGCGCCGCTTTATTACCTGCTCACCGGCTGGATGACACGCGCAATCGACCAAAGTGACTTTGAAAGTATTGCCGTGCGCAACCCGCGCGCCAACATCGGCGACCCGCTTGATCCCGGAAACAAAAATTTCATGCTCTACAGCGGCCGCCAACCGGCGCTGGTGGGAAGCAACCTGGCCCTCCACATCGGCCGCTGGTTCTCGCTGCTGCTGGGGGCGATCACGCTGTGGTGCGTATATCTAGCCGCCGAGCTAGGCATCAACGCCCCCGCGCGCAAGCAGCGCCCGGGTAGTGTCGCGGGCAGTGTCGCCGGAAGCGCAGCCGGCAACCGACCAACCGGCGCAGTGGCACGCCGGCGCGCCGACTACGAGTTTGCGCTGCTGGCGATGGCGTTTGTGGCGGCCATACCACAGTTCCTGTTTATCAGTGCATCGTTTACCAACGACACGCTCGTCATCGCCGCCTGCGCCGCCGCCGTCTATTGGCTGGCACGGCTGTTGGCCAGGCCGGCGGCCGCTCCTATCCGCTGGTGGGAGTGGGTCGTACTTGGCGCGCTGATTGGCATTGCCTCACTGAGCAAGTTGCAGGGGCTGGGTCTGATTCCATTGGCCGGGGCGGTCGTGCTCTTTCTGGCCTGGCGGCGGCGCAGTTGGCGTCTGGTGCTGGAGGGGGCCATCTTCGTGGCCGTATCGGCTGCGGCCATTGCCGGCTGGTGGTATGTGCGCAACATCATGCTCTACGGCGACTGGAGCGGGCTCGGCCACTTAACGGCCATCAACGGTCGCCGCACCGAGCCACTCACCTTCGAGGACTTCTGGCCCGAGTTCCGCGGTCTGCGTTACTCCTTCTGGGGTCTCTTCGGCTGGTTTAACATTTTGCTGCCGGACTGGTTCTACTGGGCGGCCGATCTACTCACCGCTGTAGCGGCTGTCGGCGCAGTGGGCGCAACGGTTCAGGTGGTGCGCCGATCGCCTGCACCGCGGGCCGACCAAACGCCGCCGCGCATCCTGGCCCTGCTCTTGAGCTGGGCATTGCTCATCGTCCTGTTACTGGTGTACTGGACGCTGCAGGCCACCGGCAGCCAGGGCCGCCTTATCTTGCCGGGCATTATTGCCTATGGCATTCTGCTGCCATTTGGGATAGATTTCTGGCTCCAATGGCTGCCTGGCCTGGTGCGACGGCCGGCTTGGGCTGCCATTCTGGTCGTATTGCTGGGCATGTCGTTCTATGCACTTCTCAGCCTGCTGCCGGCAGCCTACAACGCACCACAGCCGCTAGCCGCCCTGCCCGAGGCTGCACAGCCGGTCAACGTAGTGTTCGACGCCGATACACCGGTTGAATTGGTCGGAGTCGAGGTGGGAAGCGATCGCTACCACCCAGGCGTACGCGTGCCGGTCACGCTCTATTGGCGGGCCGAGCAGCCGCTGCAGCAAGATTACCAGCTTTTCATCCAGTTCCTCGACGAAAACGGCCGCGAGGTGGCTAACCTCACCAGTCACCCCGGCTGGGGACGCAACCCGACCAGTAGCTGGCAGCCTGGCGCACTCTATCCCGATCGCTACCAAGTGCTGGTCAGCGGGCCTCTCGACGCCAGTTCTCCCCTGCTTGCGCGCGTATACACCGGCCTCATCGACCCGGCAAGCGCTGAATCCGGCAATCTGCCGCTCAAGGCGCACACGCCGGACGGCGCCGAAGTGACGCCTTTTGTCGCTGCCGTCGAGTTGGTCCCCTGGCAGCCGCCTGGCACGGGCGAAGCCGGCCTGCAACCGGCAACAACGGCCTTTGGCAACGTAATCCGGCTGGCGGGCTACGACACGCCGCATGAGACCACCCTGGCAGCAGGCACCGTCTTGACGACCACGCTGGCGTGGGAGGCCATTGGCCAACCGGCCACCGATTATACCGCCTACGTGCACGTGCTTGACGCGCAAGGCCGGCAAGTGGCGGGCTACGATCGCGCACCGGCCGCCGATCGCTTTCCTACCAGCCGCTGGCGCAGTGGCGACCAAATCCTCAGCACTTACGTGCTGGATCTGCCGCCCGACTTACCGGCAGGGGAGTATCAATTGTGGGTTGGGTTGTATGAGACGGCCAGTGCCGGCGCCTTGCGCCTGCCTGTAACGGATGATGGAGGCTTGCCCTCCGGCGATGGGCAGGTGGAAATAGGCAGCGTCAGGGTACGACGATGACCGTGAGAGGAATGTCGTCCAGCCAGGCTGCCGCCTCGATCGGCAAGATCACGACGCCCGTTCTGCCAATTGCCGTCAATAGACTGGGCAGCGTCTCCGCTCGTTCGTAGACCGCGCTAGGATTGGTGAAAGTAGCTGCCAAAAAGGCTTGGGCGGCGCCTGCCAGATCGTTCGTCGCCGACAGCACCTTTAACACGCTATCTTCTTGGGCCGACAACTCTGTGCCCAGATTCAGTGCGCGCTGGGCAGCCGGCGAACCCGTATACAGGACACTATACGGGCCATGCAGCGTCCGCTGCCGCGACTGGAACACCACAGGTCGCTGCGCCCGCTGGGCGATGGCCTGCGCGGTGGAGCCCGTGCGCTTGCCGGGCGAGCGACCCACACGGCCCAGGCTTAACATGCGCGCCGAGGTGGCGGCTTCCAGTAACAGGTCAGTCACTCCGCCGCGCACCACTTGGAACGTCCAGGAGATGCGCTTCTGGCCGGCAATGTCGGCCATGATCTTGCGCAACAATGACGCCTGCATCCTGAACTCGCGTTCGAGATGGTTCTGCTCGATACGGCGCGGCTTGGCCGTAAACGTTCCATACTCGATGCCAAACGGCAGCCCGCACAGGTGCAGCAGGTTAATATCCTCGACAAACAGGCCGCGCAGTTCGATGTGCAAGGCAGCCGCCAACTCGGCAGCCGCAGCCAAAGCAGCTTCACTGTGCGGAGACATATCCAGCGCCACCAGGATATATTCGACCTCTGGTGCCAACATGGGGGCAGGCGGGCCTGCCTCTGTCCCCAGAAGATCGCCGGTTCCGGTGCTCTCGTTTTGGCGCTCTTCGCCGCCCGAACTTGCCTCAGAAAAAGGCTGGGTTTTCTCCGTCATGATTGCTTCTGACCGGCCGCTTCCTCGCCACCGTCTTTCTTGTCTCCCGCGGTGCCCTTGACCTGGCCTTTTCGCTCCAACGCCTGCCGTTTCTTGGCAATCTCTCCCAGCCGGTCTTCCACCATGCGGTTGACTGTGCCCTTGGGATATTTGCCCTTCGCATCGCGCACGCCCGCCGGCAGCCCGGTCAGCAGCTCAATGCCCTGGTCTACATGCTCGACGGGATAAACATGAAACTTACTCGCAGCTACGGCGTCCACCACGTCCTGGCGCAGCATCAGGTGTTTGACGTTAGCGATCGGAATCAACACGCCCTGGGCGCCGGTCAAACCGCGCGCGTTACATAGGTCGAAGAAGCCTTCGATCTTCTCGTTGACGCCACCGATCGCCTGCACACGGCCGAACTGGTCCAGCGAACCGGTGACTGCCAATGACTGGCGGATCGGGACGTTGCCGATGGCAGAGAGCAACACGTACAGTTCGGTCGAAGAAGCGCTGTCGCCATCCACACCACCATACGACTGCTCAAACACGAGGCTGGCAGACAGCGAAAGTGGGCGGTCCAGCGCATAGCGGGCGTTGAGAAAGCTGGACAGAATGAATACGCCCTTTGAGTGGGTGGGACCACTCATGTTGACCTCGCGCTCGATGTTGACCACGTCGCCGCGCCCCATGCGCACGGTGGCGGTAATGCGCGACGCCTGGCCAAAGGGCAGGTTGCCGAGCTGCAACACCGACAGTCCATTAATCTGGCCGACGGCTTCCCCCTGCGTCTGCACGTTGATCGTCTCGCGCAGCACCTCTTCCTGCAGCAACTGCGCGACCCTGTTGTTACGGAATATCCGTTCGTCGATAGCTTCTTCGACATGTTCGGCGCGGATCATGGCCGAACCCGCCTCGTGGGCGAAGTGGTCGGCCTCCTGCAGCAGGTCGACGATCGCCTGGATGTTGGTTGTCATCCGCTCGGAATCGCTAACAAGCCGGGCAGCATGATCCAGCACGCGGCCCACGGCGACGCTGTCCATCGGTCGCAGGTTGCAACTGCGAGCAATCTGGGCTACCAGCTGGGCATAGAGCCGCTCTGTCTCGCCGTCGCGCACCAGCTCGTCGGCAAAATCGGCGGCCACCTTGAACAACTCGTTGAAGTCGGGGTCCGCCTCGGACAACAGATAGTAGAGCATACGGTCGCCCAAGAGGATCACTTTGACGTCCAGCGGCACCGCTTCGGGCTCAAGAGAGACGGTGCTGGTAAGGCTCAACATCTGCAGCGCCGACTCGATGCGAATTTCGCGGAATTGCAGCGCCCGCTTGAGACCTTCCCAGGCGTAGGGGCTGGTCAACACCTTGAGGGCGTCGAGGATCAGGTAGCCGCCGTTGGCGCGGTGCAACATGCCCGGCTTGATCAACATGAAGTCGGTGATCAGCGCGCCCATCTGGGCCATCTGTTCGGCGCGACCGGTGAGATTTAGGTAGGTCGGGTTGCTCTCGTAGATGACCGGCGCCCCTGTCATTTCCGCCGAATCGACCAGCAGGTTTACCTGGTAGCGGCGCAGCGGTGAAACTGGTTCCATAAAGGCTGCCTGGCCGTCTCCGTCCGCCGCTTCGTGCTTCTTTTCGCCCGCCACCAGAAAGTCGCCCAGGCGGTCGTTGACGTCGCGGCGCACGGCCTCCAGAAAGGTGATGACGTCAGTCAGGTCTTTGTACTTCTCCCCGATTTCGCCGTGCAGGTCGTTGAGTACCACTGCCGCCACGTCACGGTTGAGGTCGCGCACGCGATGGCGCAGCTCGCGCTCCCAGCGCGGGGCCTTGACCAACACCTTTTGCAGCTGCTCCTGCATGACTTCCACGTCGGCCTGCACGCGCTTTTGCTCTTCCTCCGGCAATTTCTCAAACTCCTCCGGGGGGATCACGTTGCCGTCCTTGACCGGGGCGAAAGCCAACCCGGCCGGCGTACGCAGCAGGGCAAGATTACGCTGCTTAGCCTGTTCCTGCAATTCCATCAGGGTTGCCTGCTGAATGTCTTGGAACTCGCTTTCCACGGCCCGGCGTCGTGCTTGATACTCTTCACTCTCAAACGCGGCTGACAAGGCCGTCTGCATGTCGTCTACCAGCCGCTCCATGTCGTTACGAAACTGCCGACCCATACCATTCGGCAGCCGCAGAACCTTTGGACGATATGGTTGACTGAAATTGTTGACATAGCACCAGTCGGCAGGCGGCGGTTCTGCGGCGGCCCGCTCCTGAACCGCACTGTGCACCAGCGTGTACTTGCCAAGGCCGGCCGGCCCCAAGGCAAAAATGTTGTAGCCAGGCCGGTTCATCTTGACGCCAAAACGAATGGCGCTGATAGGGCGCTCCTGGCCGACAAAAATCGGCAACTTGGGCAGGTCGGCCGTGGAAGCAAAGTTAAGTTGTTCCGGGTCGGTACGGCGCCGAAGCTGATCTGGGGACAACGGTTCTACAGGCCTTATTTTCACTGTGTCCAAAATGACACTCCTCACGCTTGTGTCAGTGCCCTGGCTCCGAAGGCACCGAATCCGGATGGACGGAACTTGAAGGCACGACGCCTGGGTACGACGATGAACCGGCTTGTAGCGGGGCAGGACGTAGGGGAATGGTCAAGTCGTGCCACTCGGGGCGACCGGCTCGCCATTCCTGGCCGCTGCCGCTGGCGCGGCTTGCTTCTCGCAACTCGGGCAGCGGCAGTTGGCGCAAACGCATGCGCAACAAGCTCGGCGCAAGGTCAAGCTGCACCCAGGCAAGCGGAAACTCGATCAGCGACGGCAAAATGACAAAGGTGCACTCGTGCCGGCCCAACGCCAGCCGGCGCACATCGAAACGATGGGCATGGGCCTGGAACACGGCCGCCACATTGGAGTGGCGGCCGAGCACCGCGCGCACGGCCGCGGCGTTGCGGACGGCGAAATAGTCGTGCCATTCCACGTGGCTGGACCAGGGCGCCAGCAGTTGGTGCGTAAAAACAAGCACCGGTTTGTCGCCTGCGCCTGCAAGCGATTCTTCGAGCCGGTTGAGCTCGGCGTCACTAACCCAGCCGTACACCGGATCAAACTCCTCGGCCTGGGCAATTTGCGTAGGGGAGTGCCCATGTGTATTAAGCAAGACAAGGCGCACCAGCGGCAGGTCCACCGTTGTACCTAGGCCCGGCTCCAGCCCCCACACGTCATGGAAAACGTCCCAACCGCCAGCGCCCGGCAGACTGTCATGGTTGCCGGGCAGGACATAGACGGGCAGGTCAAGCCCCTGGTAGGTGCGATATACATCCACGACCGTGGTCACAAATACTTCCGGCGCCATATCGTAAGTGCCGCCACCGCATGTGAGATCGCCCAGATGCAGCACCATGTCTAGCTGTGCGCTGCGCAGTTCGTGAAACAGCGTCGCCAACAAGTCTTGGGTCGATCCCTGCAGCTGGAGGCTGCCGTCCGCAGTGACGTAGTTACGGCCCTGCGGCCAGTAGTGAGTATCAGCGCACAAACCGATTGAAATCAGGCCACCATCGGCCATAGTCTACTCCCGCAATTTGGGATTACATTCATGAGCGTATTCGCGGATGCCATTGCAGAATATCACATTTCAACTAGCGTGTATTCGGCGCATGGACCGAACCTGTGCACAACAGAATATGTATTTACGACGAGTATTTACGGCTGGCCAAACCACTCGTGTTCGAGTGTTTCCAGTTCGCCATCCGTCTGCAGCCGCCTTAGTGCGGCATTAGTCTGCTCCAGCAACTCGTACGCACGCCTGGGTACGACTATTACATAGGGGTTGCTGGTGACGTGGGCGCCGGCTGCGCTGAGCGCAGCACCGGCCGCTTGCGCCTGGCGCAACGTTACGCTGTCCACCAGAATCGCATCGATGTCTTTATCATGGGCCAACGCCTCGACGGTGTCCTGCGGCGTCTCAAACGGTACCAGGGTCAGGTCCATCCCATCTCGCTGCCATTGGCGGCCAACCATATCACCCTCGCTGCCCCATTCCACCGCCACGCGCTTACCACCTAAGTCAGCACTACTGCGAATCGTGGAGCCAACGCGCACGGCTAGTTGCAGACCGGCGTCAAAATAAGGCTCCGAAAAGGCCACATCTCGCGTCAGCCGCGCATCATAGGGATACGCGCTGACGATAGCATCGATCTTGGCAGCTTGCAGCGCATCCACCAAGCTATCGAATCCGATCGCAACGACCTCGACGTCCATTCCCCACCCCGCCGCCAGCTTGCGCGCCAGCTCGACGTCATAGCCGGCTGGAACGCCGTCGGCATCGAGCGATTCAAATGGTGGAAAGCTGGGGTCCATGCCGACTCGCCATGTTCCGCGCGCCTGCATCGCCTGCCACGTAACATCGCGACGCAGCAAGGCCGGCAGCAACGAGTTGAAAGGCATCTCGCGCCCGGGCCAGAGCAGCCAGATCAGCACGCCTGCTGCCAACATGCCGGCGACTCCAAGCCAAAGCCACGTGCGCCGTCTCACTGGGTCGTTTCCTGGGCTGTTCCCTGGGCGTAGCGCTGCACCTCCGCATAAATCGGTTTTGGCTCGAAGTCGGTACGTACAAACGTGAAATAGTCCTGATAGGATTTTTGATCCCACGGAAACCGAAAAACCCAAAGGCAGACTGCGCTAAGCCAAGGCCATTCGTCCTCGGCCAGCGCATAAGCTCGGATGGTATAGATGATGCGTTGGCTTGGACGCACCGCTCGCGTCCAACGCGGGTGATCATTCCAACCGCCTTCCGTGATCATCGCCTGCTTCTCGCTGTCGCCGTTCGCTACCATGATTCCGCGCAGCAATTCAGAACGACGGAAATTAATGACCTCTGGATCGGGTGGATCATCGGGCGCAAAGTGCCAGCCATAGGCATGGATGGCCAGAACGTCAAAATAGTCTGCTGCACCGGCTTCGTACATCTGCTGCAAAAACGCCAGATCGTTTATTCCGGCTTCGCTGCCTGGTGGGGCAAGCGTGGGAGCTAGCGCCCCTGCTAAAACCTGTACGTCGGAATTTGCCTCCTTAATGGCCGGATAGACGGCCCGCAGCATGGCGGTATACTTGGCCGGGTCGGGCGACTGATAGCCCCATTCGAGAGCCAGATTGGGCTCATTCCAGATAATAGCATAGCGCACCTTGCCTTGATAGCGCTCGACGAATGCGGCAGCAAAACGAGCAAAATCTGCGAAGTGTTCCTCGTCCAGGTACAGCGGCGATGTGTCTTTCGGACGCGCCCACTGCGGCACATACCCCAAGCGAGCAATCAAGGTCAGCCCCTGCCGTGCTGCGTGGTTGACCACCTGGTCGGCGTGAACCCAGTTGTAGCGGCCCGGCTGCTCTTCAATATATGCCCACGGAAAGTATTCCACGACCCACGGAGCGCCCATCTCGCGCACCATCTCGAGTGTGCGCTTGATCTTCCAAGGCTCGACTTCGTCGGTTAGGCGGGTGTGCATTCCAATCTTGAGGTTAGCCGTGTGCACAACCTGTTGTGGTCCCAGCGGCACATTGGCGACCTGGCGGTTGGCCAACTGGAGTGCAGTGGCAATGGACAGGATCAGAAAGACCAGGCCGAGAGAACCCAGGAAAAGCAACCGGCGCGACCAGCGACTCAACAGAAACGACACTCTTGTATCATATGCACAAACTCCAAATCTGCAACTTACAAAGCGCTGTCCGCAGGGGTATTTTTGATGCAGTTCATACGCCATCGTCAAGTTCAGCTGGGCAGGACGGTGTTCGTTACGTATGTGCGGTGCGGTTGGTTGTCACGATCACAAACGCCCGGCGCCAATCGTGCTATAATCGCGCGGCAACTTATGTTTTGGCTATGTGATGCGTGGCGCAAATGTATAAACCACGCGTAGAGGAGTAACCATGTTCCCAGGCTCGCTGGGCCAACGCTGGAATTCCCTGACTCAGGGACAGAAGATATTTATCGGCGGCATCGGCGCGCTGATCATCTACGGCGTGGTCGTTATGTTCACGCGCGGTGGCGGCATGGGTCGCTACAGCGACCCAATGTGGTGGCTGGCCACCGCCGCCATTGTCTTTTTTGCCCTACCATTCCATGAATTTGCCCACGCCTTCACGGCCGTCAAGCTGGGCGATCCCACGCCGCGATTGGAGGGGCGCTACACGCTCAACCCTTTTGTCCACATCGATCCGTTCGGCGCCCTCCTCATCTTTATGGTGGGCTTTGGCTGGGCACGTCCCGTGCGCTGGAACCCGCGCAACATTACGATCGACATCCGCCTCGGATCCATCCTTGTCGCCATCGCCGGCCCATTAAGCAACCTGCTGCTGGCCGCCCTCAGCCTGCTGCTGATCCGTTTCTTTTTTGACCCGCGCGCTCCGTTTGCCGGCGCGCTTGGCGGCCCCGAGAGCATGGTGGCGATCTGGGGTCTCAACCTCCTCTACTTCTTTGCGAACATCAATGTACTGTTATTTGTCTTCAACCTGCTGCCGATTCCTCCGCTCGACGGCTCGCACGTCCTGCTAGCCGTCCTGCCGAGCGGCGCACAGCGTGCTTTCTATGGCATCACGCAGTATGGGACAATCATTCTCTTCGCCGTGATCTTCCTGGCGCCGCAAATCATCATGGGGCCCACCAACATGGTCATGAACCTGCTCACCCAGCTGGTCGGGTTCTAGTAGTGGCCGCGCATGGAGGTGCGGACTGGACGGTGGCTAGTCCGCGACCTGACCCGAGCTTTCTGCAGCGGTTCCGTTACCGAGTCGGCCAGTTTCTAAACGGTTGGCGAGCCACGGTTTCGCCGCAAGACTGCGCGCTTGTGGAGCAGGTGCTGGCAGCCGTCAGTGCAGAGGCAATGGATCTGTTCGCCCGGATGCCGGTAGACGCACAGGCGCACAGCCTACGCGTGCTCAAGACACTGTGTGCCGATGGCGCTACACCCGGTGCAGTACTGCCCGACCTGGCCGTAGCGGCCCTTCTGCACGACGTGGGCAAGGTGGCGGCCGACGACGCGGGCGTCTACTTGGGATTATGGAACCGCGGCCCGCTCGTCCTGCTAGAAGCGTGGCGTCCCGACCTGTTGGCGCGGCTGGCTTCGCCGCACTCGTCTGGAGGCTTGCGCTACGCACTCTACGTTCACAGCCAACACCCTCAGATTGGCGCAGATTGGGCAGGGCAGGCGGGCTGCAGTGCGCTCGCCTGTTGGCTAATTGCGCATCATCAAGACAAGGCAGTCTTTGGCGAGGCCTCGGCATCGGCTGTGGCAACGGCTGAAATGACTGGCACAGCAAATACTGCAATGTTCGACCTAATGACCGCCCGCCACTGCCTGGTTCGCCTACAGTGGGCTGATGGAAGGAATTAAAAGTATGGCAAGCCCAGTAATCACGATCTTGGGACTTGGCACCCTGGGCTCCAGCCTGGGCCTGGCCTTGCAGCGGTCTGCTGCCCAAGCAGAAATCGTTGGCCACGACAAGCAGCCGGAAGCCGCCCAGATGGCGCGCAAAAACAACGTGGTACAGCGTGTCGAGTGGAACCTGCACGCCGCCTGCGAGCCGGCCAGCTTGATCGTCTTGTCCATGCCCGTCAGCGAGATCGCTGAAACGCTGGAGCTAATTCGCGAGGATGTGCGCCCGAATACCCTGGTCTTTGTCCTGAGCGATGTATTGCAGCCCGCCACTCAAATGATCGAAGAAAAGCTCGGCAGCCAGGCCGGCTCTCGCGGCCATGCTGTCGTCGGTCATCCGATCGTCAATGGTGTGGGCGGCTTGCTGACGCCGCGCGCGGATCTTTTTGACAAGACCACGTTCGTTGTCGCCGCCGGCGCCAGCACGGATCCGTCCGCCCTGGAGTTGGCCGCCAACTTTGTGGAAAGCGTGGGCGCACAGCCGCTGTTTATGGACCCCATCGAGCACGATGGGCTGATCGCTGCGGTAGAGCAACTGCCGCAACTGCTCGGCCTGGCCACCGTACACATGCTGGCCGCTTCGCCCGGCTGGACCGAAGCGCGGCGACTAGCCGGGCGCACCTTTGCCCAGAGTACGGACAGCGGTCGCTCGGCCGAGAATCTTTATGCAGCCATGCGCGGCAACCGTGCCAACCTGCTGCCCAAGATCGAACAGTTCGAACGTGAGTTGGCGGCGTGGAAGAAATGGTTGATGGCGGATAGCGCGGCGGGCACTGATGAAGTCAACGACCATCCTCTGCAGGCGGCGATCGCCGTCAGCCATGAGGAGCGCGCCCGCTGGGAGGCACAGGCGCAACTCCATGACTGGACGACTTCGTCACAGCCTGCCGAGGAAACTCCTGCCCCAGGAATATTGCGCCAGATGTTTCTTGGCAACCTGGGAGGAAAGAAACGTTCCTAGGCGCTTGTCTTTAGGGCCATTCTACATACAGCACGCCTAAGTCGCGCTGTTCGCCTGCCTTGACAGTGATCAGGAGAGGTAGTTTGTCCTGCTGCCCAGCAAAGGCAAGCGGCCAGTTATAAGCCGTCCATACCGCCAGGTAATAGTTGCCGGGCGGAACGTTGTCGAGCGTAATTTGCCCGTGCTCATTGCTAAATCCGAGAACATCGCCGTTTTCCACCTTCGGTCCTACAAATAGCGTGGGGATATAGAGCTTCCCGTTGTCTTCAATTGCGGGCGTCAGGTAAAACTGGGTGCCCGGAATGATGCGATTTATGTTCGGTGAATACAGGATGCCGCTCAGCGACGCCATACCTTCTTTAGGGGTGGGCGCCGTCGTGTCCTGTTGCAGCTGCGTCAAGAGGGCGGCATCCATAGGCACCGTTATTCCAATTTCCGGCTGTTGTGCACCAGCAGGCTGTGCCGAAGCCCCGGCTGGCTCCAGTGGCGATTCGGGTCGGGCCAACGGCGATTCCGGGTTAGCGAGCGGGGAAACCTGTTGCGCCGCATCTACAGCTGCGGCTGCGGCAGCAGTCGGGGCGAGCGTAGCTTCTCCTGGCGCCGGCGTTACTTCGGCGCCGCCACCACAGGCCGTTACCAGCAGCACCAGCAGGGCCACTACAATCCAACTTCCATAAGCACTTCGCTTCATCTTGTTCTTCCTTTCTTGCCGGTCTTTGCACCAGAGTAGATGTGCGCTGGGTCGTACATCCAACGGCAGGGTCCACACGGTAGTTCCTGGGCAAGGCTTTCTAGTGGCGGATTCAGCCCGCAAAAAAAGGCCAGCCTCTCATCCGAAAGGCTGACCCTTTTTGATGCTAGGTTAGCTTAATCGATGGCAAAGGCGTTGTGCACCTGGAAGGTGTCGCCCGCCAGACCTTTGTAGTCGGTCAGTTGGACGATGCCGTCGATCGGCTGGTCAGCAGAGGTGACCACGATCGTGCCAAAGCAATTGGCTGGAAGCGACGGCACTGACTGAGCGCCGGACGCAATACGATGGTTTTGCTGCAAGCTGCCGCTGGGGGGGATCTGGGCTGTCAGGGTCTGGGTGCAACCTGCCGGCAAACCAGTCGCGCCCACGTACTGGAGCGTCACGTTGGCAGCGGCGGTAGTGCTCAAGTTCTGGATCGTGACCACCGAGGCAAAACCGTTGTCCAGTTGCTTGGCATACAGCGGAACCACAACCTTCTTCTTGGTACCGTCGGCCTTAATCGCTTCATAGGCGCCGGCCTGTGCACCGTTCACGACACGCATCTGGACAAAGGCAACGGTGTCGTATGTGCCGGTCGAGATGCGGCAGGAGCCGTACCACTCCGCCGGGATCGCCTGGTCGGTCACCGGGTTGAAGAAGTAGGTGGCGTTGTTGTTGACGGCCGCAGTATTCGACAGGTTGAACGAAGCCTGGCCCGGGCTCGTCGGGTCTTTGGTGCAAACTACGTTGATTCCGCCGACCGGGATCGCGCCACCGCTCAGGTTCTGCACCGCAAGCGGCGTGCTCAGTGAGTTAGCCAAGCGCGAGGTGAACAGAGGCGCCAGCCAGTCGCGACCCACTGTGGTGAAAGCGTTGTAGGTTTGCAGGGTGTCGGGGCCGCTAAAGACGTTGGCGACCACGGTGATCTCGCTGCCCGCTTGTTTGGCAGTGGCAACGGCCGAGCCAAAGAAGCCGGCGCCGACACTGGCATCGCTAGCCAGGTCCCAGGACTTAGAAGCACCCGGCAGCAGGTTGGTGAGAGTCGTGCTGCCTGCGCTGGCGCCCGTCGCCGAGCTAATCAGATCGATCGTGACATCGGTCGCAGTGGCGCTCGTATTCTGAACGATGATCTGCGAATTCACAAGGCCCGAGGCGGACTGCAGGCCCTTGGCCACGTACGGGGCGTTGGCCGAAGTCGCGCCCGCGGTTGCACCGGAGTACGCGGCACGGGTGGCCGTTCCGGCGCGGGTCTGAATCTGCACGACTGCACCCAAGGCGCCCTGGCCACCGACGACCACGGATCCACTGCCCGCAGTCAGCAAGGAGTCGTCATACTGGCGGCGAATCAGCTGGTCGCCCTGCGCTGCCAGGGTGGCAACTTCTGGGGCACGCCAGGCTGAGCCATCGTCCTTGTAATAGCTGATATTGACCGTGTTGCTGCTAGTGCTCAGGTTCACCAACGTAAAGTTGGTGCTGAGAATCTTGTTGGTGGACTGGGCGCTGGCCACCAGAGAGGCCATCAGCACCAGCACCATGGTTAGCGACACAACTGCTACCGATCGCCTGCTTGTCTTCATAAGGGAGTCCTCCTAATACAAACTGTCGAGTCTTAGTTGACTGCAATAGGCGCAAATATTCTTCTACAGTATTCGTCTTCACTGCCGCAAACCCCGAGGGCAAAGTCTGTCACAGTGTGCCATTGCTGACTCCAAAATAGGCCCTCTGAAGCTGCTTGGCAATACCCCAAGCGGGTTATCTTTCGACTCTCTGCCCCTCTCTACCTCTGGAAGACGAGCTTTCCAGTTCGCTTTCAGGCGCGTCCGCCGCCGCGACGCGAATGGGCCTGGTCACTGTCCGGTTTGGGCTCAAATCTTGACGCTTTTGCCGGTATAAAAGCTCTTCCAACAAGAACCGATTGTTGGCGATCGTGTGGGCGATCAGACCGATTAAAAAGATCACAAAGCCGACAATAAACAACATGCTGCCGACGATCAGGGATTGTACGTGACGGCCGACGCCGGTCGCCATCATCAGATATAACAGCAGGAAGCGCAAGATCAGCAAGCCCCCCACTGCCAGGAACGGTACGGCGGCCGATGTAAACGTGCGCAGTGGCTCATAGACGATGTATACGCGCAAGATGGTGATGGCCTGCCGCCGCACGTAACTCCACGTGCTCTTGATCAGCCGTGATTCGCGTGTGGGTTGATTGATCGAGACGGGCACCGACAGGATGCGCAGATTCTTTTTTGCCGCTTGGATAATGGTTTCCAGCGTGTAGCTGTAGGTGCTGACCACGTGGATGCGCAGCGCAGCCTCGCGGCTGAGGGCGCGAAAACCACTCGCGGCGTCCGGCACGGGCGTTCCTGCCGTCAAACTGACGACGCGGCTGCCGAGCTGCTGCAGCCAGCGCTTGCGCGCCGAAAAATGCTCCACCTGGTGCGTCTGGCGGTCACCGATCACGATGTCGGCACAGTGCTGCAGAATAGGTTCGATCAAGGCAGGGATAAAGGCGCCAGGGTACTGGTTGTCCCCATCTGTGTTGACGATGATATCAGCCCCTGTTCGCAGGCTAGCTTCTAGCCCGGTCTGAAAGGCCACAGCCACCCCGCGGTTGAGCGGGTGGCGCACAACATGGTCCACCCCTAACCGCTGCGCCACCTCTGCCGTACCGTCCGTGCTGCCATCATCTACGACCAGCACCTCCAGCCGGTCAACGCCTGCGATCGCCTTGGGCAGATCGCCCACCACCGACGGCAGCGTCTGCGCCTCGTTATAGCACAGTATTTGGATTACAAGGTGGGCTCCGCTCATGGATTAATCGTTTCGATCATACTTCGATCATGGGCCCGGCACAGGTTGCGTGGCCGCACAATTGCGCCACATCACGGCCGCAGTAAGCATCAATAGTTCCGCCACGATCATACTGACACGCGAGAGCACGGCCACCAAGTTGGCGTCTGCAGCCGCCATACCCGATTGCGTCGTCAATAGGTAGGTCAGTGAAATCTCGCGTACGCCAAAGCCGGCGGGCACAAACAGGGTCAGAAATCCTGCCGCCCAACCGACAGCGGACGCAGCCATGAGGTGCAGCAAATCTACACCTTGCCCCACGCCCACGGCCCGACATATGGCCCCTAAACTCAGCCCCTGGATACACCAATAACTAAAATATGCCAGATATGCCACTGAAATCAATAGCCATTGCGGGCCACGAAGCGCCACGTTCGCCATCTGCGCCAGAAGTGGCCAAGCGATGATAGCGACGGCCGCCAGCGCAGCGGCAGCAGGCAACGACCAGGGAGCAGACAGGTATACCACGGCCCCGATTCCCAAGGCAGTTGCCACAAAGCTGCCTGCCTCGAGCAGCGATCCGATACTCGACTTACGATAGCCAATGCTATGCTGGCGCGCCAGCCACTCGCCGCGCCCTAGATATCCCCACACCGTGCCGGGTATGTAGCGCGGCAGGAACGAAAGGTAATAACCGGCAAAAGCGTTGCTGACCGTCATGTCGCAGCGCAGGCAGCGCATGACCAGCAGCCAGCCACCAAGCTGCAGCAGGTAGCCCACCATGACCAGCCCAAGTGCAGCCGCTAGCCAGGCGGGAGAGACAAGCAGCACAGCCCGCTGGCGTAAGCTGGCGATAGCGAATGTCAACTGCCACAAAAAGAGCAACAAGCCCAGCGCCATACCGGCATAGTACAGCCGGCGCCGCCAAGGGCTAATCGTTTTTTGCGCACTCATGATCTGTCGCCTGTCCCGGGTGCCGGATCCCGCGGCTGCCGCCGCGCCACGACTACGTAGCCGAGGGGAAACAAGGCAGACTGGGCCCCTATCCGGTCGAGCCGAAAGCATGGATATGTGATCAGCCAGCGAACAAGTGACCGCACCGGCGATCCCGCGATCTTGCTGCCCCAGGTCAGCCCCAGCAGCACCGTGGCCGCCTGGTGTCCCAGAAATGAAAACAACCCCCCGCGCACACGGATGCGAAGGGGCACCAGTTCATTGCTCTGCAGCAGGTAGCGCAGCCCGTACTCGGTATAGCGATAGTAATCATATGGGATCTCGTGCAGACGGCTGAGATGGGGTACGCTGAGCACCAGGATGCCATTGTCCGCGAGAATACGGGCTATCTCAGCCAGTGCACGCGCAGGCTCGGGCACGTGTTCCAGCACCTCCAGGCATACGACCGAATCATAGCTTGCGTCGCGCAACATGCCTAGTGACTGTACGTCGCCGATCAGAGTGGGTCGACTGTCGCGCACCGCGATGTCGAGTCCATGATAGAGGGTTACAGCGAGAGGCAGCAGTTCGGCGTATGGCATGATTCCGCAGCCCAGATCGATCACACGGCCGCCCAGGCTGCCAAATGCTTCCGCTACGGCTGCATACTGCCCATAGAATGCCGGCGATAGATACTGCCGCTCGCCGGCGTGGCGCACGTCTTGGTCAATCTGCAGCCTATTGCTGCGCAATTGGGTATACACGACAAAATCCCTTGCCTCATCTAGTTCTTGCGCAACAAGAATTGAGCATGCCAAGTCAACACTTCACCCACTAGCGGCCAGCGGATAAAGCTGAGAGGCATGTAGCGTGTGGACATGTCCAACAATGTGAAGGGGGTTTGCGCAATCAGTTGCCGCGCCTTGTTCACCGTCATCACGTACAACCCCCAGTCGGTATAAATGCCGGCGAACGAATCTGGCGTTTCCGATACCTGGTAAATCTCCTGGAGCCAATCCGGGTGATACTTTTCGGCACCCCTGCCCACGATGCGAAGTGCTGCCCTCTCGCCCAAGTAATGATAGGGAGCATATTCGTGGCCGCCGCGCCAGGAGTAAAAGGGCGGAAAGCTCAGATAGCAGATGCCCCCCGGCACGAGAATGCGGCGGATCTCACGCAGTGCCTGGGCAGGGTCCGGCACATGCTCGATCAAGCTAGCACAAAAGACGATGTCGATAGAATCACCCGCTAACGGCACGGCCTGAGCGCTGGCTGACACCGCCTGGTAGCTCCCTTGCAGCCGAACCTTGTCAGCCATCAGATCCAGGCTGATGACCCGTGCGCCCTGCTGCTGAAATAGGAGCGAATAGCCGCCTAACCCGCTGCCGAGATCAACCAGCAACTGATCTCTGAGCTGCACCCCATACGATTGCATATAGCGGACCAGCAGTTGCGCCTGCAAGGCCTGAAAGTTACGATAGGCATCCTCCGACCGCAGCCGGTTGGCTGCGGCCTGGTACAGATCCAAATAATCACGCCATTCCATGCAAGATTCCTTCTAGGCCGCTTGTGGTGGGCCTCCCTGAACTGCAAGATGCAGTGCCGCCAACTGCCCCTGCCGAAATGGCGCGATCGCTTCGAGGCGTAGGCCCGGCACGCAGGACAGCACGTCTGATTGCGACCAGAAGTGCACGTAAAATAAGTGCCGATGGCTGGATTCCATTAACGGTGCGAGTAAGAGCCGCCCATCGGCGGTCAGCAGTGAGGCCAGCGCGGCGAGGGCCACGGCCAAGGCGCTCCGATCGACGATGTGTTCGATCACATCGATGATTACGATCAGGTCAAACTTGCTGGCAGCTTCCCCTGCGCACACCGGAAGCTGCGTGACGTCCGCCTGCGCAAAGGCAAAGCCGCCGAAGTGTTCAGTCAGTGTCGGCAGGAAGGCACCGGCAATGTCCAGACCGGTATAGCGGCGCACGCCCAGCTGCCGCAGCAATTCCGTGTAATAGCCGGTGCCGGGACCGATCTCCAAGACATTGGCCGCAGCATAGTCGATCGGTAGACTGCGGCATAGGGCCAAGAACCGTTGACCGGCCGCCTGGTACTCGCGGCGGTTCTCCTCATCGGACAAGCCTTCGTCACCCGGCCCGCGCAGCGAATCGGTATAGCGCGCAAATCGGTTGGACCGATAGCGGCGCGCGTCGTAGGCATTGGGCGCGGTGCCATAGCGTAACGGCTCGACCACTCCCTTGCGCCACAAGTTGCGCGTTGTTCCCAGAGGATCGGCTGTAAATTTATCAAACAAGCGTTTCAGCGACATTGCACCATGTCCAGGTTCTAGCCGCGATGAGCAAGTACGGAAGCGTACAGATCACGATAACACGCGCCGATGGCTGCTGGCGAATAGTGCTGCTCGACATGGCGGCGTCCCGCCTGGCTGAGTTGCTGCCAGTGCACCGGATCTTGCAACACGGCCAGTATCTGAGCGGCCAGTGCCTGCGCATTACCTGGCGGAATTAGGTGGCCCGTCCCTTCAGCCATCACTTCCGGGATGCCACCTACATTGCTGGCCACCACCGGCGTGCCGCTGGCCATTGCCTCCAGCAGGACCACACCCTGGCCCTCTTCGTTCGAGGGCAGCACAAACAAGCGTGCGCGCTGCATCCAATGCGCGACACCGGCCTGAGACAGAAAGCCTGGAAATTCAATGGCGGGAGCGATGCCCAATCTGACCGCGATGGCGGTCAGATTTTCCTGCTCCGGCCCTTCGCCGACGACGACCAGACGGTAGCCGGGCAACACCTGTAACACACCGGCCATAGAGCGCACGAGCGTGTCGACGCCTTTACGCGTGATCAACGAACCGACAAAGAGCACGACCGGCTCGCGTTCCTCGAATGTGCTATGGTGCGCCGGGGTATAAGCCACCATATCCACACTGTTGGAGACGACGCGCAGCTGCGCAGCCGGCACACCCAGCGCCAGGCAGGCATCGCACAAGGCGGTGCTGACCGTCGTGACGGCAGCCGATCGTCGTAAGGTATTGCGCGTGAATGTGGCGCCTAACGGCAACTTTGGCACCTGGAAGATGTCGCTGCCGTGCACCGTGACGACAACCGGCAGCCGATGCCATGTCTGCATGGCCAAGGCTGCCGCAGCCGAAACTGTGAAATGTGCATGGATCAAGTCGCATCCCCTGGCAGCGCGGACGATGGCTGCCCCGTGCGCCAGCAGCAGTGCCGGCAGCTGTATCCGCGCAAGCCGGTAACGGCGAAAGTTGATCGGCAGCCCGCCACCGTCCTTGCGCAGCATCTCGGCGCCCGCCGGCCACCAATAGGGGGGACGTAGAATCTCCACGCCCTCCCAATTATCACGTGTAGGCAATCCTGGGCTGTGCATGGCGACTACAGTCACCTCGATCTGTTGCTGGCGCAGCACCTTGATGAACTGCCAGATAAATGTGCCTTCGCCATGGCCAGGCCAACGCGGAAACACGGTTGTGGCCACGCAGACGCGCAGATGACTGCTTACCAATTCTCTCCGCCTACTTATTCTCGGACTTTAGATACACATAGATGGGGGACCATCCAACTATCAGCTTGCCGTCGCTCTGAGGCAGCACATTACCATACTTATCAAACGCTTGCACAAAATCCGCCGGAGGAGTAAGGCCTTGGTCCATCCCATTGGTTGACCAGAGAATCCAGAGCCGGCGCAGTCGGCTCCGGTTGAATTCGGCGCCACTCACTCCGGGAAAGTGGTCCACCGGCTTGACGTACTCCACCCAGCTCAACTGTGAGGCCAGGAACTGATAAGCCCAATACTGCTGCTTTGGCGTCAAGTCGGGCAGCAGCAACCCTTTGTACTTGAACTCTGTAATCAGTGCATAATAAACGGTTCCGGCCAAGCCCAGTTGATGCGCCTCGGCAACCACACGTGGGATATACGCTGCGCCGGCATCCTCACAATTGGGACCTCGTTCTTCGCACTTGAGTGCCAGTTCGGTGGCCATGATGGGCTTGTCCGGCTGGCCGTACTGTGCCAAGAGACGCCGTACAAACGCTACCTTCTCCGGCAAGCCAGTGCCCCCTACGGCAGGGCTCCAGTGATATTGGCTGTTCATGCGTGACGGCAAGTCCATGCGCAGTTCACCATAGCCGTGTATGTCCAATATGTCGAAATAACTGCCAGCACCGGATTTGAGGATACCTTCCAGGAAGTAACCCGACTGCAGCCGATCCTCATTCACACAGGTTTCTGGGACCGTCATTGTGTACGGGTCACATTCCAGCAGCAGCCCGCCCACCATTACTTGCGCCTGGGGGTCGGCTGCCTTAATACGCGGGTAGACGACCTTGAGCATCTCGCCATAGTACCCACCACCGTAAAAGGCATCACCCAAATCTCCCCAACAGCCAAACACGCTGTTGCCGGGCACGATACCGATAGCGATATCCGGCTCATTACCGATCTGCCAATAGCGAACGCCAAACTCGCTGTCGGCTCCATAACGCTGCACAAGCCGTTCCATGAAGGCGGCGAAGGCGTCCAACTTGTCGGCGGCAATCGGGCCGCAAGCGTTGCCCTTGTGTTTCTGTGCCCACTCTGGCGTCATCTGCACGTTGAGAATAGGCACAACTCCACGCGTTTCAGCATTCTTAAGCTCATCCTCCAACCCGGCCAACATCTCCCAGCGATACTCGCCTTGCTGAGGCTCGACATCCTGCCATGCGATATGCTGCCAGCGGCGGACATAGCGGGGATGTAAAGCGAGCGTCTGCTGCCAGCCAGCGGCATCAAAGTAACCTTCCAGGGCCACACCCAACATCGAGGCATGCGGCCGGAACTTGCGCATCAGCACTGGAATAAACGTCGGCACCGGCAGTTCCTCCGCCGGCAAGGTGGCTGTGTTCTCCACCGCAAGGTCGGCATGCTCAGGTAGCGCAACCTCTGACGCGGGTGCAGGCATGGACAATGGAGTCAACTGGGGCGTTGGCGTCGGGAGGATGCCGTTCGCCTCGGCTGTGGCTGGACTTGCGCCGATTGCCTCAACCGCAGGAAAAGCCGCCAGCATGGCGATAAGAAACAGAAAGGCAAGACTGATCGCAAAACGGGTACGCATACATCCTCCTATCGGGTCCCAAGAGTCGAGCGAACAAGTGAAGCCGCGGCTAAGGAACAGACATCGAGGCTGCCCCCATCAATAACACGGCGCCTTGTCCGTAAAGATTAAATTCTTCAATTGGAATGGTATTGTAAGCCGACTCTTCGCTCATCGGTCCCGTCGGCCCCGAGACGCCGGCCACGACGCCATCTGCCCCCACCTGCCGCCAGACGACGTTACGTCCGTTGGCCGCCGCATCGGCGGCCTGGCCGTTGAACATGCCGTGCACGGCTGCCGTCGTTAAGCCGGCGGTAATCAGTGCCGTGGCCGACGTTTCCAAGTAGAAGTCGCTGCGGGTGACAATCGTGTGCCACATGCCGCCGGGCGCCTGCCTGCTTACCAATGCCGTCGCCTGGCGTAGAAACTGGTCCAGCAGCGCGGGTTGCCTGGCGTCACCGGTCGGCAGGGCGACCAGCAGCTCAGCCTGTGCCCATATAACCCAACCATTGCCGCGCCCCCAGTAGAATGGTCCGCTGAAGGTGTTAGCGGGTTCGGACCAGGCGTGACGGTAGAGCCCGGTCGCTCCATCCTGCAAATGAGCAGCATGCCTTTGCACTTGCGCGACGGCTTCATCTAGGTAGTGTGCATCGCCTGTGTCGTCCCACAGTCTGAGCAGGAAAGGGATGACGACAACCAGCGTATCATCCCATACCATGTTCGCCAAGTGGATCAAGGCGCCATCTTGGCTGCGCGGGGCGCGGTTGAATATATAGTCCGCCCCCTCGTTAACCAGCGCCATGTAGTCGGCTCGCGGAGCGCGGGCATTGACCACGGCTGCCGCATAGGCCAGCGGCACATCATTAACATGCTCGATTTTGATGCTGCGCGCCAGGCAGCCGTCAAGCCAGTTGCGCAACCAGTCCCAGTACTGCTCGTCGCCAGTCGCTTCCCACATCTTTGCCCACCCCGACGCTAACACGCCCGCGTCCCAGCCACAGGCATCGCCCAGGTGATCAAAGCCTGCTTGGCCTACTAGCCGCAGCATTGGTGCATTGGGGTGGGGTGGAACACTGCGCTGGATGAATGGCAGGTGCACTTTGACGTTCTGAACCGGCGCCCCGGCTGCCGGCAAAACCCCGCATAGTAGCGCCATCAGAATCAGTATCGATGAAATCTGACCGCGTTTCATCACGAACTCCCCGCGCTCAAACGGAACACGTAGACGCCGTTATCATGGTATAGCAACTCGTAATCAGGCGAGGCCAATAGCTTGTCCACCTGGATTGGGCCCCCACGCTGGCCGACAAAGACATGAGTGACGCCAAGTGAGCGCAGTTTTTCAACTGCCCTGGGGGTGGCAAGATCACCACTCAGATCAGCCAATTGCCGGATCTGTTGTGGATACCCTTCGATCTGGCTGCGTTCGATCGGATAGGTCATAGGCGCTGTAACGGCTCGGCGCTTAGCCAACACAGGCAGCCATCCCCCGGCATCAGAGCCGATTACATATTCGGGCATGAAATCGAAAGAAAATGTATTGACCATGAACAGTGCATCTGCCGGGGTGTGATTACTCACCCAGCGCACAGCAGGCAGGTCTTGAGCCAGCACATAGGGCGCCCCGGGTTCAACGATCCGGCTGATGCTATCGACTCCGATCAGGCTGAGCAGGACAGTAACGATGGCCACCAGCCAGTGACGCCAGCGCCCGCCTGCACTGTCCAGTTCGCAAAACAAGGCCGCCGCCAGACCGATTACCACGGATCCAGGCACAAACAGCGACTGCACGACACTGATCGTATCCATATATTGGTTGGCCGCCCACGGCTGCGAGACCACGTACAACAACAAGGCCCAACACGCCATGACCCACACGCCAAGCGATCGCTTCCACAAGCCCCAGGTCAGCGCGACGGCAAGTAACAGGAGCAAGAGAGTGTTGGTAGGGTAAGCCAAAACCAGTGCGCCTAGCCGTCCCAGTTCAAAAAATGTGGCCTTCGGCGCCGGCACGACCGCCGCGTAGCCGACGCCCTGGTTGCTGCGCACGTGCCAAAGCCAGGGCAGAGCCAAGATCAGGGAGCCAGCAACCATGGCAGCCCCATATATGCTGCGCGTGCGCCACTCTGGCCAGCGCCAACGCGCCTGCCAGCCGCCGGCCACAATGATGACAAGGCAGCCAAGCGCAGCCATCAGCGTGACCCGATAATGCGCCAAGGCCAGCCCCACAGCCAGCAGCACGATCAAACCGGCCGTTCTCCAAGCAGCCCGCGCCCGGCACCAAAGCCAAATCAAGCCCAACAACACGCATAGAATGACAAGGCCCGTAACCTGTGTATTGCGTCCCCAGTTCACATAATAGGCGGGAAAGACGCAGATCAACCCGGTCACGGCAGCCGCCACGACTGACCCTACCCGGCGCCCCCCGATGGCTTCTGTTAAAAACGCCACGGCCAGCGCAGCAGCCGCCTTGAGCAACTGCGCCAGGATCGGCACCAATGCCACGACCGAGATGCCAGTCATCCATTGCATTACGGCTACAAAGACATGGTAGCCAAAATGATAGGTAAAGGTTAATAAAGGCGTCAGTGGCGTCAGGCCATCGGGCAGCTTGCCCTGTTCTGCAATTGTCTGCGCAATCAACGTATGATGGTAACCATCGCTGCCCGGCTGCACGACCACCTCACGCACCGCCCACAGGCTGACCGCGGCCGTCGCAGCGACAACGATCCAGAGCAGGACAGTGGAAAGACGCTCGTTATTTTCAAGCAGTGGTGCAAGCGTTGCAGCGCGCCTGCGCCACAAGGCCCAGCCATAGATAAGCCATCCGGCCAGGGCAATCAACCAGGCGGAAGACGGCGGCAGGGCCAAATCAATGAGGGTAAGTGCGCTAAACAACACGGCCCACAGCGAAAGGCTGAGCGCAAAACTGACGATTAGCTCCTGAGTAAGGTCAAGCCGGCGACCGATCTGCAGCCCCCAAGCCACAAGCGCCAAGCCTGGGCCAAGAAATGCGAGCGATGCAACTGCCAGGAACAGCCATTGCTGCCAAGCCACATCACCTAAGACGCTCACAAGTCACAGTGTCCTTTTCTGCATTGACAAGGAATCAACCAGGGACAGCGGCAGTGCCTCACCGCCCTGATAGTAGCACACAACCGGCATGTGTACCTGTCACGAACCTATCCGCCAGCCTCGCAGCCTGTCAGTCTACCCCAGCAGCACATGCGTGGGAGCCCGCCCCACGCCCTACTTCACTTGCACAAACTGATAGCCCCGCCCGCGCACTGTGACGACATACTCATGGTTCGCATCAACCTTCTGCAAGTTGGCGCGCAGGCGCGAGACAGTATTGTCGATCATCTGTTCGGTCAGTTCCACGCCGATTGACCAAAGTGCCTCGGCGATCTCCTGGCGCGAAACGACCGCTCCGCCTCGCATATATAGCAACGCCAGCAGGCGGTACTGCTGCGCAGGCAGTTCGACACGTTCACTGCCTACCAGCACGATCTGCGTTTGCGGGTCTAACCAGAGGCCGTGCACCCTCATTGGCCGTACGTCCGCCTGCTCCTGGGTCACAAACGGATCGGCAAAAACCATGCTGATGGCGCTCGCCAGTTGGATCGTGTCGCCGTCCTGCAGCCGGCGCTGCTCTCCTGCCGCCAAGCGCACGCCGTTGACCAGTGTGCCGTTGCGGCTGCCGAGATCCTCCACAACATAATAGTCATCATGCAGGCGCAGGCAGGCATGACGCCGCGACACGTCCGGATGCTCGACGCGCAGCTGATTGGCAAAGCCGCGGCCGATCGTAAACGGCAACGAGTGAAGCGTGATTTCGGCACCCGGCGGTAACACTTGCTCGAATGCCGGCGCAACCTGCTCGATTCGCAGCTGGGGATGCAACATAGTTAATATGGTGCCCAGAAAGGGCTGCCCTCCACGAAGGTGTCGTCGGTAAGTTGCGTAATGCTGTCGGTAGCCAGGTCCAGCCGATACAAGTCCATATTGCCATGGCGATCGCTTGCAAACACGATGTGTTGGCCGTCGGGTGACCAGTTGGGTGTCGTATCGGTACTTGTGTCTTCCGTCAAGCGCACCGGGTTGCTGCCGTCGGCATCCATCATGTAGATTTCGCGATTGCCATCGCGCTCGGAGTAGAAAGCGATGTGTTCGCCGTCTGGCGACCAATGCGCAGTGCTTTCGTGCGCCTCGCTGTTGGTAAGGTTCACCACGTTGCTGCCGTCGGAATTCATGACGTAGATATCGCCTGGCTTAGCGAAGTTGGCGGAAAAGACAATCTTGCTGCCATCTGGCGACCAGGCTCCCGCCCACGAGCCGCGTGGGTCGTGCGTCAACACGCGCACGTCGGAACCGTTAGGGGCCATGGTGTATAGCCGCCAAACCCCATCGCTGCGGTTGGAATGAAAGAGAATTCGTTCTCCGTTTGGTGACCAGGCTGGATCGTGGTCCTCGGCAGGATCATCGGTAAGGCGTGAAACAAGACCTTGTTCGGTATCCTGGGCATGAATTTCCCAGTTGCCGCTGCGATCGGAGGAGAAGAGCAGCCAGCGGCCGTCGGGCGAGAGCGATCCGATCCAGTCATCCGCCGGGTTGTTCGTCAGGTCAACCATTCCGGACCTGTCCGGGGCGATGCGGTAGATGTCGCGGCGACCATCTTGTTCGGCATCAAAGATGATCATGCCGCCACCGCCCAGCGGCGTTGGAGGTGGCGCAATAGTTGGCGGCAGTGCCGGCGGCACTGTCGGAACTGGTGTCGACGTCGACATTGGCGTGGCCGTCTGACCGGGTGTCGGTGTCTGCGTTGCGCCCGGGATGGGAGCTTGCACCGCAACGTTCGTCGGTGCATTCGTCGGTCGCACAGAGACGGTGGCACTTGGCGATGCTGTCGCCGTTGCTGTAGAGCCTGCTCGCGAGGCATTCGGCAGCACGGTGAGCGAGGGCGACAATGCTGCACGTGGCGCCGTTACTTCTCCGGTCGGAAAAAGCGCGCTTCCTAGGCTGGTGCGCAGCATGCCGATCATCACGATGACTGCCAGCGCTACACTCCCCACGAACATGACGGCCAACGAGGGCGAGCGTCGTCGTGTGCTGCCGGTACGCTTGGAGCCACTTTGCGCAGTGTGCAATGCCTGCTGCAACAGGTCGATAGACGGCAGGCGTTGCGTAACCGATGGTTCCAGTGCCTTGTAGACGACCTGCTCGACTGCGGGGCTGACACCGCCGTTAAATTGATGAATAGAAGGTAGTACTACTTGGTTGGTCAAGCGCTGCAACGAATCGACAGGCACTTGACAGGTCAACAAAGTGTACAGTGTCGCGCCCACAGCGTACACGTCGCTGCGCGCGTCAGCCGGCGCCATGCCGTACTGCTCGGGCGCCGCAAAGCCGGGCGAGACACCGCGTGCCCCCGTCATTGTATCCCCCTCCCCGTATACCACCTTTGAGATGCCAAAGTCGACCAGCATCACCGGGCCGCCAGGTGTAACAATGATATTTTGCGGTTTTACATCTCGGTGTACAATGGGCGGCGCCTGATTATGAAGATAGGTTAACGCCGCACAAACCTGGTAGATGACTTCCAGTGCCTCGTCTTGGTTAAAGGGACGCAGGCGATGGCGCAAGATCTCTTGGAGATTGCGTCCTTCTACATAATCCATCACGAGGTATTGGCCACATTCGGGTAATAGGAAGTGATCGATCACGCGCGGCAAGTTGGGATGGTGCAGGCGGGCCAGAAGTTGCGCTTCCCGCTCAAACTGGCGCTCCGCATGTGGGCCAAATGCCAGATTTTCTTTGACGGCGCAGATACGATTGAGTGTCGTGTCGAAGGCTTTGTAGACAGCCCCATATCCACCGCGCGCCACCAAGTGTTCGATTCGGTAGCGCCCTTGCAGAAGTTGGCCTTCGCTCAGTGTCATGCTTTAATAGTTGTAATTTTCATCAATGCCCGTGCATAGTGTAGCCGATTCTCCATGACGAATCAACCTAAGAAGACCATACTTGTCGTCGACGACGAACCGCGCATGATCCGGTTTGTCAAAATGAACCTGGATTTGGAAGGCTATCTGACGCTGGAAGCCAACAACGGCTACCAGGCACTCGAAAAGGTGCGCGCCCACCAGCCGGACCTGGTTCTCCTCGACGTCGAGATGCCGGGCATGGACGGCTTTGAAACGTTGCGCCGCGTCCGCGAAATCAGCGAAACGCCTGTGATCATGCTGACGGTGCGCGCAGACGAAGACGACCGCATCAAGGGACTCGACTTGGGGGCGGACGACTATATTACCAAGCCCTTCAGCCCGCGCGAGCTGTCGAGCCGTATTCGCGCGGTCTTGCGCCGCTTTGAACAACACGGCCGTCCAGAGGACCAGATCGTTACTGTGGACGACCGGCTGCAGGTGGATATGCAGCGACGGCAGGTGATCGTCGATGGCGAGCGCATCGGTCTGCGCCCCACTGAATATCGACTGCTATACCATCTGATCCAGAATGCCGGTTGGGTCGTGCCACATGAAACCTTGCTTACCAAGGTGTGGGGGCACGAATACGTCAACGACAACCACCTGTTGCGTCTCTATATCACCTACCTGCGCCAGAAGATCGAAATTGATCCGGCCGACCCGCATTACATCTTCACCGAGCGCGGTCTCGGCTACCGCTTTGTAGACTTCAAGAAGCAGCAGGCGTAGGTCGTGGCAGGAACGTGACCTACGGGAAATGTATTTCGCACATACCCCCTTCAGTTTGATGTTCTTCCTTCTTCTGTGCTAAAATCTTTCCTTGGCGCGTATTGCGCCAAGCACAATTGTCACGCTTTCTGACCGGGAGCCGGGTGCTGTACAGCGAAGTAATTCACTGTGCAGTCTGCTGCCGGGTTGAGGAAAGCGGGTGTTCTAACCCAATCAGGAGATTTCATGCCAAACGTTACGATGAAGCAACTTCTGGAGGCCGGCGTCCATTTTGGGCACCGCACTCGCCGCTGGAACCCCAAGATGCGCCCATACATCTTTACCGAGCGCAGTGGGATTCACATTATCGACCTGCAGCAGACCGTACAGGCGCTCAACGCCTCGACTGCGGTCGTACGCGACACGGTAGCCAAGGGTGGCACTGTCCTTTTCGTAGGTACCAAGCGCCAGGCGCAGGCCACGATCGAGCAGGAAGCCATGCGCGCCGGCATGCCCTACATTAACCAGCGTTGGCTGGGCGGCACGCTGACCAACTGGGTCACTATCTACCAGCGTATCCAGTACCTGCGCCAGCTCGAGCGCCGCATGGATGCCGGCGAGTTCCGCAACCTGCCCAAGAAGGAACGGTTGTCGATCCAGAAGGAAGTGGAAAAGCTTAACCGCCGTATTGGTGGTTTGAAGACCATGAGCAACCGCCTGCCCGACATGCTGTTTATTGTGGACACCAATGTCGAGTCACTGGCCGTGGACGAAGCCAATAAGGTAAGCGTGCCGATCATTGGCATGGTGGACACCAATTCCAATCCGGATCAGATCACCTACGTGATCCCCAGCAATGACGATGCGATTCGCGCGGTCAAGCTGGTGGTGGGTGCCGTTGCCGACGCCGCCGAGGAAGGCATGCGCATTCGCGAGGTCGACCAGGCTGAGACGGGCGCCGTCAGCCGCCGCGATCTGGCCGAGATGGAGCAGTACCTTGGGCCGAGCGTGCTCGCCAAGCTGCAGACCATCGACATCGACAGTGAAATCGCCGAAGAGTATGCCGGCGATGCAGAGGCCGTGGTCGAGGACGTGATCGAGCAGATCGAAGGCCTGACCGCCGACCTGGGTGGCGGGTTTGAAGAAATCGTCGAAGACGCCGAGTAGGAATCAAGGAACAAAAGAGGTCATTATGGCTGAGATTACTGCAGAGATGGTCAAGCTTCTGCGCGAGGCAACCAACGCCGGCGTGCTCGACTGTAAGAAAGCTTTGACCGATGCCAACGGCGACTTTGACGCTGCCGTCGAGTACCTGCGCAAGAAGGGTTTGGCTACCGCCGCCAAAAAGGCGTCGCGCGATGCCAATGAGGGTATCATCGGCACCTATATCCACGGCGGCAGCAAGATAGCCACCCTGGTGGAACTGAATTGCGAGTCCGACTTTGTGGCGCGCACCGATCAGTTCCAACAACTGGCCAAGGACCTGGCCATGCATGTCACGGCGGCCCGCCCGCAGTGGGTCAACCGCGAAGATGTGCCCGAAGAAGCCGTCGCCAAGGAGAAAGAAATTTACCGCGAGCAGATGGCCAACAGCGGCAAGCCTGCCCAGGTGGTTGACAAGATCGTAGAGGGCAAGCTCGATAAGTGGTACAGCGAAGTCTGTCTCATGGAGCAGCCCTTTGTCAAAGACCCCGACGTCAGCGTCAAGGATTTGCTGACAGCTACGATCGCCCAGTTGGGCGAAAACATGAAGGTGCGGCGCTTCGCCCGCCTCGAAGTCGGCGGTTAATCCGCAAGCGAAAACAGATGCCCAGCCACCACGGCTGGGCATTTCTGTATCAAGCGAAAAAGGAGAAATCACGATGGCAGAGCCAAAGTATCGGCGCATCCTACTCAAGCTAGGTGGCGAAGCGTTGGCCGGGGAAGGCGGGTTCGGCATCAATCCACGCCAGGCGGCGTTTGTCGCCGGCAAGGTCGCCAATGTGGTCGGCATGGGCACACAGGTTGCGCTTGTGATTGGCGGTGGTAACCTGTGGCGCGGCAAGCAGGATGGACTCGACCATGGCATGGAGCGCGTGACGGCCGACCATATGGGTATGCTGGCCACGGTGATGAATTCTCTGGCTTTACAGGATGCACTCGAACGCGTCGGCTTGCCAACGCGCGTGCTCACGGGCATCGAAGTGCGTGCCGTGGCGGAACCCTACATCCAACGTCGCGCCTTGCGCCACTTGGAAAAAGGCCGCGTGATTATTTTTGGGGCCGGCACCGGCAATCCCTATTTCACCACCGATACGGCAGCCTCGTTGCGTGCCATGGAGATCGACGCCGACGTGCTCATCAAGGCCACCAAGGTCGACGCCGTCTACGACAGCGATCCCAAAAAGAACAAGGACGCCAGGCGATTTGACCACCTCACCTACATCCAGGCGCTCAACATGCGCGTGGGCGTCATGGACAGCACTGCTATGGCGATGTGTATGGACAACAACCTGCCCATCCTCGTGCTCAACTTATGGCAGGAGGATGCTCTTGAAAAGGCCATGACTGGCGAACCCATTGGCACCATTATTACCGCTTAGTCTGAACCTTGATTCGTGGGATTAATAGGATTTGCATGATTTGCGTGCACGCCCTGCTCTCTAATCATGGTAATCCTCCAAATCCCACGAATCAAGGTTCAGATTGTGTTTTCACATCCGGCGGAATTTGTTACAATATCCCCTAGAGATTCCCATTACCACTATTTCTCTTTCCATTGCCGTGTCATATAGACACGCATCTCCGTGCAAGGAGCAGAAATGATGATTAAGGAAGTGCTGGCTGATGCCCATGAGCGCATGGACAAAACCATTGAGTCGCTCCGGCAGGATCTGATGACCATCCGGACAGGCCGCGCTTCGCCGGCCCTGGTCGAGCACCTGACGATCGAATACTATGGCATGCCCACGCCCCTGCTGCAGCTGGCCACGATCAGCGTGCCCGAAGCACAGCAGCTCGTGATCCGGCCCTATGCGCGCGGCGACATCGGTGCGATCGAAAAAGCGATCGCCAAGTCGGACCTGGGATTGACGCCCAACAATGATGGCCAGCAAATACGGCTCATGATTCCAGCGCTGACCGAGGAACGCCGCCGCGAGTTGACCAAGGTCGTGTCCAAGCGGGGAGAAGAAGCGCGTGTTTCCGTGCGCAATATCCGCCGCGACGCCATCCAGGATCTGCGCGACCTGGAAAAAGAACACCTGATTTCGGAAGATGATCTCAAGCGCGGCCAGGATAAGATACAGGAACAGACCGACCACTACATCGAACTGGTCAACGAGATCGTCAAGACCAAAGATGAAGAAATTATGACGGTCTAGGCAGGAGCAGAGGATTTGTGAGCACCCAATCGGACGTCAGCCAAGCGATCACCGCCGTACCCCACCACCTGGGCATAATCATGGACGGCAATGGGCGCTGGGCCAAGGCACGCGGCTTGCCCCGCGTGGCAGGCCATCAGGCTGGCGTCGACAACATGCGCCGCATTCTGGAACACTGCGTGCAGCGCGAGGTGAAGGTCCTCAGCATCTATGCATTTTCCACCGAGAACTGGGGCCGCCCACCCGAAGAGGTGAGCGGCCTCATGCGCCTGTTGGGCCTCACGATCCAGCGCCAACTCAACGATCTGAACAAGAACGGTGTACGCATTCTGCACAGTGGGCGCATGGAAGGCATTAACCCGCAGCTGCAGAAACAGATCCTGCATGCGCTCGAAGTGACGCGCAACAACGAACGCATCACGCTCAACGTCGCATTCAACTATGGCGGACGCGCCGAGATCCTCGATGCCGTTCGCCACATGATTCAAGATGGCGTGCGCCCGGAGAACCTCAGCGAAGAGTTGCTGAGTTCATATTTGTACACGGCCAACTTACCGGACCCGGATATGATCATTCGCACAGGTGGCGAATGGCGGCTCAGCAATTTCCTGATCTGGCAGGCCGCCTATGCCGAGTATTACACTACCCCGACCTACTGGCCGGACTTTGACGAATCGGAGTTGGACAAGGCACTGGTCGAATACAGTCGCCGCGAGCGGCGCTTTGGCCGTGTTTTGCAAAAATAGCTGTTGCCTGGCTGGAAAACACCTGACTGGCGACGCCGATCCTCCCCAACCAACAAAGAAAGCGCAGGCTGCTTCGTGCGCACGCGAATTATCGCCGCCCTGATTGCAATTCCAATCGTTATTATCCCAATCTATTTGGGCGGCATCTGGGGCCTGATCTTCGGCGTCGTGGTTACAGTCGTCGGCTGCCTGGAAATGTTTGACATGCTGCGCAAGGGAGGCTACCACCCGTCCGTGTGGATCGGTCTGCCCTGGGCGGTCATGCTCTTTCTCTCCGGCTGGGATCCGCAGCAGGTGCAGGCCTCATCGATTGCCGTCACCGGTTGGTTCACCGAGCCCACGGTGCGGCTGATCGAGTTGGTGTCTTTCCCGACCGCCACCGTGCTAATCGCCGGCTTTATCGTGACGCTCACCTACAGCTTGTTTGTGATCGAGAAACCGATCAACACCTGGCTGGCGACCAGCATGGTCGCCATTTACCTGGGCGTCACCCTAGGGCAGGTTGTATCACTGCGCTTCTTGCCGAACGGCTTCTGGTACGTGATGTTTGGGCTGCTCGTGACATGGGCAAATGATTCGGCGGCGCTTTTTGTGGGCGTCTCGATGGGCCGGCACAAGTTGTGGCCGCGCTTGAGCCCAAAGAAGACTTGGGAGGGGACCATCGGCGGATGGATCGCAGCCTCGGCGGCAGGGGCTTTTCTGGCCGCCGCCCTGCCGGTGGGCATTGGCCCTGTCTTTGGGGCCATAGTCGGCTTCCTGGCCGGCGTCCTGGCCCTCTTCGGCGACCTCTCCATCAGCATGATGAAGCGCCAGGTAGGGGTGAAGGATACGGGCACGTTTTTCCTGGGGCATGGCGGCCTGTTGGATCGCATGGACAGCCTGCTGTTTACGCTGCCGTTTATCTATCAGGCGCTGGCCAACTTCGCGCGAACGCTATAAAAAGCAAGTCACGTCGATGACGTGACCCGCTCTGGACGGTGGGCTGAAATGACGTGAAACCGTGCGTGGCGCCGCCCACCAGATTGGAGGTAGTGGGAACGATCGTGGGCGGCGCCACGCACAGGAGCTGGTTATTTTGCGTACTCGACCGCGCGCGTTTCGCGCACGACGGTGACCCGGATCTGGCCGGGGTACTGCAGGTTATCTTCGATCTTCTGAGCGATGTTCTTGCTGAGTTGGACGGCCGCGTAGTCGTCCACGTCTTCGGGGCGCACCAGCACGCGAATTTCACGGCCTGCCTGGATGGCGTACGTCTGGCTGACGCCCTTGAAGCTGTTGCCGATCTCTTCCAGCTCGGTGACACGCTTGATGTATGTCTCCAAGCTCTCACGCCGTGCACCCGGACGTGCGCCGCTGATGGCATCGGCGGCCGCCACGATCACTGCCTCGACTGACTCCGGCTCCACTTCGCCGTGATGGCTGGCAATGCAGTTCACCACGACATCCGGTACCCCATAGCGCTTGGCGATCTCGGCGCCCACAACGGCATGCGGCCCGTCGATCTCGTGTGACACCGCCTTGCCCAGGTCATGCAGCAAGCCGCCCATGCGGGCAATCTTGACGTTGGCGTGCAGTTCGGCCGCCATCAACCCGGCCAGTTTGGCCGTCTCGATGGCATGCATGAGCTGGTTCTGGCCATAGCTGGTGCGGAACTTGAGACGGCCGAGCAGGCGCTGCACCTCGCGGTGCAAGCCGGAAATGCCGGCCTCGATTACCGCCTGCTCGCCGGCCTCGACGATGATGCGGTCGATCTCCTGCTGCGCCTTCTCCACTTCCTTCTCGATGCGCGCAGGGTGGATGCGTCCATCCGCCACCAGCTTGCTCAGCGCCATGCGGGCCACTTCGCGCCGCACGGGATCGTAGCTGCTAATGATGATTGCTTCCGGCGTATCGTCCACTACCAAGTCCACACCCAGCGCCTGCTCGATGGCGCGAATGTTGCGGCCCTGGCGACCGATAATGCGCCCCTTCATCTCATCGGACGGCAGATCAACACTGCTCACCGAGAACTCGCTGACATGATCACTGGCGAGCCGCTCGATGGCCATCGTGATGATGGCACGCGCTCGCCGGTCGGCTTCTTCGTGCGCCTCAGCTTCCACCTCGCGGATCTTGCGCGCCATGTCGTTGCGCGTGCTCTGCTCCACGCGTTCGAGCAGCACCTGGCGCGCCTCGTCCTCGTTCATCGCCGCCACACGCTGCAGCTCCGCCGACCATTCCTCCTCGATCGTGGTCAGCCGCGTCTCGCGCTCGCCGATCTTCGTCTCGCGCTGGTTGATCTTGCGCTCGCGACTCTCGATCTGCTGCAGGCGTCGCTCCGCCGTATCCAACCGGTTCTGCAGGCGTTCTTCGATCTTTTCCAACTCAGTACGGCGGCGGGCCGCTTCCACGTCCATTTCCTTGCGCCGCAGCACTTCCTCTTCCTTAATCGAAAGCTGCAACTGCTTGGCCTGGGCCTCGGCCTCGGCGACGATGCGAGCGGCCTCCTGCTCGGCCCCTAGCCGTACACCTTCCTGGCGCGTCCTCTCCGTTTCAATGCCGGCCGTCTGACCTCGTTTGAAGGCAAGATATCCGGCAACGCCGGCGCCGATCAAGAAAAAAAGGATCGCCAGGACAATCATTAACAACAGATTATCCATACGGTGTTACCTCGTGCAATCACAAAACAAAGAAGCGCCGTAGCAATGACGCTACAGCGCAGGATAAACGGGTGCATTCATTCACAGACGCAGCGGACCAGTTTGGTGTGCGCGTCGTGACGACCGTCTCTGCATTTGGAATCGTGGCGGCGATCCGCTGCACTATCCGCCGGCGCCGTTGGGCAGGGGCACCCCTGCCTTGGCCCGCACCATGCGGTCTATCTCGGCAGCTAACTCACCATTCTGGCGCAAGAACTCTTTGCTTGCCTCGCGGCCCTGGCCAATAATCTCATCGTTGAAGCGATAGTACGCTCCACGTTTGGACAGGATGTCGTATTCGACGCCTAGATCAAGCAAATCCCCAGCTGTGCTGATGCCTTCGGCGTACATGATGTCAAACTCGGCAACGCGGAACGGCGGCGCTACCTTGTTCTTCTTCACGGTCACGCGCGTGCGGTTACCGACCACCTCGTCGCCCTGCTTGATCGACTCGATGCGCCGCACGTCCAGGCGCACGCTGGCGTAGAACTTGAGCGCCATGCCGCCTGTCGTCGTTTCCGGGTTGCCAAACATCACGCCGATCTTCTGGCGCAACTGGTTGGTGAAGATCATGCACGTATTGGTGGACTTGATGGCTCCGGTCAGCTTGCGCAGTGCCTGGCTCATGAGGCGAGCCTGCAAGCCCATGTGACTGTCGCCCATCTCGCCTTCGATCTCGGCGCGCGGCACCAAGGCCGCCACACTGTCCACCACGACGACATCCATTGCGTTCGAGCGGACCAGCGCCTCGGCAATCTCCAGCGCCTGCTCGCCTGCATCCGGTTGACTAATATAGAGGTTGTTGACGTCTACGCCGATCTTGGCAGCATAGGCCGGGTCCAAGGCATGCTCGACGTCTACAAAGCCACAAATGCCGCCTTGCTTCTGCGCTTCGGCAATCACGTGCAGGCAAAGCGTGGTCTTGCCGGAACTCTCGGGGCCATATATCTCGATAATGCGCCCACGCGGCACACCACCGACCCCAAGTGCAATGTCCAGGCTCAGACTCCCGGTCGGGATTGACTCGACTGCGAGCCGGGATGCTTCCCCCAGCTTCATCACGACGCCTTCCCCGTAGCGCTTGTTGAGGCCGGCCAGGGTCGTTTCAAGCGCTTTCTGGCGACCTTCTTTGCTCATTCCAGGCTCCAAGCCGCAACGTAACTTATCTCTACAGCAATCAGTCCAGCGAAACTGAGTGGGATGCTTGCTCTAACCAAAACGATTCCAATAATCCTATAGCGTTCGTACCGCAGTGTACAGCAGGTAGCACATTCCTGCAAACAAAGATGAATAGATGATTAAATCTATGCTGCTGCGTGCGCCATATAGAGCCGTTCGCGCAACGTGCTGATGTCACGGCGCAGTTGCTCCTGCTGCTCCAGGTCTAGCGTGACCTTTTCCACTCCATGCCGTACGGTTGTGTGGTCGCGTCCTCCCAGTTGGTCGCCGATGGCAGGCAGCGACAGGCCATTCTCTTCGCGCAGCAAGTACATGACGATGTGGCGGGCAAATGCCACCGGCGCCGTGCGGCTACGGCCTGTGAGGTCCCCAGCCGTCAAGCTGTAGTACTCGGCCACGATCTCGATCACCCGCGGCGGGGGACACGGGGTACGCCGCGGAGCCAGGTTGTTAAGAATCATGTTCGCCAGGCTCACCGTCAGCGGCGACTTCTGCAACTGCGCCTGGATCCACAGGTTGTTGAGCGCACCCTCCAACTCACGCACGTTGCTGTCCACCCGCTCAGCCAGCAGCATCAGCACGTCATATGGAACCTGCAGCTGCTGGCGTTGCGCCTTGGACTGCAGAATCGCCACGCGGGTCTCGAAATCAGGGGTCTGAATGTCGGTCTGAATGCCCCCCTCAAACCGGCTGCGCAAACGCTCCTCCAGCGTCGCCAACGACTTAGGCGGGCGATCACTACTGATGATGATTTGCTTGCCTGCCCCATGCAGATGGTTAAAGGTGTGGAAGAACTCCTCCTGCGTGCTCTCTTTGCCACTGATGAACTGGATGTCGTCGATCAGCAGCGCATCCACGTGTCGATACTTGGCGCGGAACTGGTCCGTCGTCTGGTGGCGAATGGCCGCAATCAGGTCGTTGGTGAACTGCTCTGACGTGCAGTAGAGTGCTGCGTAACCGAGCTGCGTAAGCTGAATCGTGATCGCATGCAGCAAATGCGTCTTGCCCAGGCCGACGCCCCCATAGACAAACAGCGGATTGTAGAGCGTGCCTGGCCGTTCGGCGACCGCTTCCGCCACAGCATGCGCCAGCTTGTTATGGCTGCCCACGACAAAGTTGGCAAACGTGTGGCGCGGATTCACCTGCAAACCGGCCATGGCGCTGTCGCCACGCCCGTCCTGCCCCACACCATTGCCGGTGAGTGCGCCGGCAGCACTGCCGTTGAAGAAGCTGCCGTTGGCAGCACTTGTATTCGACAGTTCCGGCTGAAGCGGCGAGATGGCGTTTGACAGTCTCGAACGGCCTTGCTCGCCCGCTCCATACAGTGGCGTAGCCGCCGCATCGTCGCGGTCTATTGCTGGGCGCGGCTGCACGCGAAACTTGACGTCGATCGTAGCACGGCCAACAATGACGGCCAGCTTGCGCTTGATCTGGCGGCTTAGTCGATTCACAATCCAGTCATAGCGAAATGCATCCGGCAGGCCGATCAGGAACTCGCCGTCTTCATAAGCTATAACCCAAGTGTCATTTACCCAACGGTCGAACGTACCACCCTGTTCGATGGCCAATTCACTCTGCAATTGGCGCCATACTGCATGTGGGTCAAATCCGTTGCTGTCTATCATGGCAGTCTTATATTCAAGTGTTGTCGAGTTGCTCGGTGAGGTCGCAATGACACAGCCAATATTTGCCGGACCTGCCGGCGATTGCCCAGGCACACAGCCAAGGGTTCGTCCCGGCCCGGCACCCAAACTAGGCTCACGATTACGCTCTGGCAACTTCAGCAACACAAGATGCCTCCTTAACCAAGAGTGGTTCAGCAATGGATGACGCGAAAACACATCATCGGGCTGCAATTACCGTGCAGTGACAAATAGAGCGCGTGCACCATGCACAACGCCCCAAGTTCTTATATACTGTTATTCTATTTCGCTTCCGACTTGCGTCACCACGTGGGTGGGCAATGAGAGAAGGCGGATGCTTAAAGCTCGCATCCATCCAGCTAGCAGAATGCGGCGTCGATGGGACAGCGTATGGAAGTTGTGTCGCTGCGTGACGCTGTTTTTGGTGGCACTACTGCCTGCGGCTCATTGAGGACAAGTGTAGCAGAATCAGAAAGAGTTGACAACGTTCGTTGCGCCGCATTTGAAAGCAATACTGCACTGTTATGGTTAACCAAGGCCGATGGAACACTTGTGCTACGCAATATATAGCGGCAACCCGGCGATATTGCGCTACATATCTCGTCACACCAATTTTGGACGGCGCGTAAATTTAAGGTGCAAATGCGATTTGCAGAATGCCTGTTAAAATTCCGTTATACTTGTCCACAGTCAAAACCAGGGTTTTCCACGCCTACAAGGACTTATCCCAAGAGTTATCCACAGTGCGCCCGGTCGCGCAAAAAGATGTGAGCATCAGCCGAGATTAGCCTGTAAAATTGATGAAGTTGCGGTTGCAGCGCGGGTCGCCTTTTACACGACGTTACCAACGGGCATACCATGTATTTTAATTATTCAACCGTTTTGCCTGGGAACTGGTGGGAGCGCCGCAGTTTCGTGCATGCCTGGTGGCGCTTGTATGCTGGAGACCGCCAATGGGCACCCCCTGCATACCCAGCCCTGGCCCGTCTTGTCCGTACCGCCACAAATCCACTCTATGCTCGGCTCACAACGCAAGCGCTCTACATGGAAGCGCTGCCACGCCGCAGCAACGACTACTCCTCCAATGCCTCGATGACGGGCACTGTCACGGCAGCGATGACCTTTGAGGAGCCAGTGGCAGCTACGCTCCTACAAGTCGACCGCCGCCGCGACGATGATTCCGCCTATCTTGGCCTGCTGCATTGTGCCAACGACGAGGAAACTCTTGAACGCCTCCTGGCAAAGGCGTTCGAACACGTGACCGAGCAAGGCTGCAGCCGCCTGCTCGGCCCCACCGGTGTCTTTCCCAATTGGAACCCGGGCGTCCTCGTCAACCACTTCAACCGTGTGCCACCTTGGCATACTCCCTACAACCCACCCTATCTGGGGGACCTGTGTGCCGCCCTGATGGAACCCTGGCTCGAGACTGAGCTTTATACGATCGATGTGTCGAACAGCCTGCCGGCTGCCCCGGCGCCCGCCACCATCGAACCACTCGTTCTCGACCGGTTGGCCGGCGACTTGCTGCCGCTGCTGGTTGAGAGCGTGCGACTGGACGACGCTTTTCCCGACTACGACCAACTCGACGCACAAAGCTTGCTTGATTGGCTGCAGTCGACGGTGGCGCCCCAGGCCTGGCTGGCGACGGTGGACGGAATTCCTGCCGGCTTCGTCATGCTGCAGCCGGACCTGGCGCCCCTTCTGCAGCGCACCCGCGGCGGCCGGGGCTGGCTGGCCCGCGGGTATCTTGCCCTGCAGCGCCGCAATGTACGAGCAGCAGCCGGCCGGCTGCTGCTTGGCGCCGTCGCGGCGGATTGGCGCGGCCAAGGCATCGGCCTTCAACTCTGGCGCCAGGCCCTTGACTATGCCCACCAAATGGGCTGGCAGGCACTCACGTGCGGCCCGGTTGTGATCGACTCCGAGGCCGCCGCCTTCCTCGCGCGCCAAGGCGCCCACTCCCAGCAACGGTACATCACCTATAGTTGGTCTCCCTGGTAGAAGCGAGGTTGTGGACAAGAAATCGCTTGTGGACTGAGCGAGGTGATGTGGTGTCGTGGTAAAATGGCCGCCATGGACACTGAAACTCAACCACAGTCGATCACGGTTGAACGCGCGGCGGGGGTAATGCACGTCGTCTGGCAGGACGGCCATCATAGCGACTACACTCTGCGCTGGTTGCGCGCCAACTGTCCCTGCGCCACTTGCCGTGAACAACGGCGTGAAGTAGCGCTCAACACGGACCCATTGCGCCTGGTGCAAACGGCGGCTCCCAGTCTCGAAGTGGCGGGGGCCGAATTTGTCGGCCACTACGCCATTCGCTTTACCTGGCAGGACGGCCATGGCAGTGGCATCTTTCCGTTTGCCGGGCTGCGCGCCTGTTGTCCCTGTCCAGTCTGCAATCCCCAAGGTCAACCACCCTTAATTGAGGAGTAACCTGATCATGTCCGCGCTCGCACCATACCTCAGCCGCAAACAAGCCGTTCTCGAGCAGCGCCAGTCAGACTTTCAAGCAGCCCCCGAAAAGGCGGTCGTCCGCATCAAGGCGTCCTCTTGGGTTGCCGGCAACACAGGTGCGCGGCCGGTGCGCATGGGCGAGACGCTTTTTATCACCGACTCGGCTCCTGCCCTGGCCGGCAACGCCCTAGGTCCCACTGCCCCAGAGATGCTGCTCGGCGCGCTGGCAAGCTGCCTCGTGCACACTTACTTAATCCAGGCCACCTTACTCCAACTCCCCCTCGACAACGTTGAAGTGGACGTGCAAGGTGCTCTCGACATGCGTGGCGTGGTTGGCCTGCCCTATACCGCCCTTCCCCAACTCGCAAACATCACCTACTCAGCGCGCGTGACCTCTTCCGCTGCGCCCGAGGACATCGAACGCATGCACGCGGCCGTAGAGGAAACCTGCCCCGTTCTCAACACGATCCGTCTTCCCACCCCCGTGCAGCGAACCTAAGCACTCGCCACTCAACGATTCCCGCGCGTTCTGCGTAGCCCGCACGAGAACGCGCGGGTTTTGCAACGTCCCTTCACCTCCCATTACCCAAACTGTAGTCTAATTGACCGACCCCACCCTCCAATGCGCCCATGATAGAACTGAAAGCAAGCGTGTAACCTACTGCACGCTTTTCCGGAGAAACCATGGGTAAGAACCTGGCCGAGTTTCGGCTGCTTGGAATAGATATAAAAGTACACTGGTCATTTATCCTGATCCTGGCCTTTGGCGCCTTTCTCTACGGCGCCGGCCCCGCCGGCTGGCTTGTGGGCAGCCTCTACGGCGTGCTCACTTTTCTGCTGTTGTTTGTCTGCGTGACACTGCACGAGTATGGGCACGCCTTGACGGCACGCCATTTTGGCATCCAGACGCGCAGCATTCTCCTGCTGCCCATCGGCGGCGTGGCCAACCTGGAACGCATGCCCCAAAAGCCGAACCAGGAGCTGCTAATCACGATCGCCGGCCCGCTCGTCAACTTTGCCATTGCCGCGTTACTCGTGCCGATCATATTTCTCTTTGGGACGGAGGCAGCCCGCGGTCTTGGCCAGACCAGCGTGCTGGTGGACAACATGCGTGAGCCGAGCTTGCTCAACCTGCTGCTCTACCTGTTCCTGACCAACGTACTGCTGGGCCTTTTCAATTTGCTGCCGGCTTTCCCCATGGACGGTGGCCGCCTGCTGCGTGCGCTGCTGGCGATGGTCATGCCCTATACCCGGGCCACGCGTGCCGCCGTGCTCGTCGGCCGCCTGGTTGCGGTGGGCATGGCTTTTTATGGCATTTTTAGCGGCAGCATTACGCTTCTGCTCGTCGCCTTCTTTGTTTATGTCGGCGGTTCGGCCGAGTTGGAAGCCGTCAGCAGCCGAGCCGTGCTGCGCGGCGTGCGCGCCGGCTCCGCCATCGCGCCTGGAGCCGTCAGCCTCTATACAAGCGAGCGCGTCGAGCGGGCGATGGACCTTATCTTGACCACCTACCAGACCGATTACCCGGTGCTCGACTTGGGCGGCCGCTTTTCCGGCGTCTTGACTCGCCAGCGCCTGATTCATGCCTTGCGTGAGCTTGGACCGGATACCCGCGTCGTCGAGGTGATGGCGCCGTCCAGCGATATCCCTGAAGTGTCACCTGGTACCGACTTGGCGACAGTCTGGGAAATGATGTCACAGCAGGGCAGCCGCATTGTCGCCGTGCGCGACGGGGTGCAGTTCCTGGGCATTATCACCAGCGACGACATTAGCGAGGTCTTCCAAGTCGTGGGCGCCGCCATCGAGGGTCGCCAGCGCCGCCACCCCCCAACGAAGCCATCCTCCAACGCATCGTCTCTGGCGGCCCCTGCGCCGGCTGCACCGCCGCAAGATCCACAATCCGACGCTACTCCTGAGCAGGAGAAAGAGAATGCCTGAGTTCGCCACGGCAACAGGCGTGATTTTCTACGAGGTAATCGAGGCCAACGAATTCGATGCTGAGTCAGACGCAGGACCTGCAACACCCCAGGCTCAGACACTGACGCTGCTGCACAACTTTATGAGTTCCGGCCGCGCTGCCTGGGGGCCGCTGCTGCCTGAGCTGAGCAAGCACTACCGGCTGCTGCTGCCCGACCTGCCGGGCCACGGGCGCTCGATCGGCCAGCCCGCCGGGTACGAACACCACGCCATTGCCTGCCAGCTCGCCGATCTGTTGCATGCCGAGGGCGCTGAGAATGGAAACCTGGCCGGCTGCAGCAGCGGCGGCATGCTGGCACAGCTGTTGGTCCACCATCGCCTGGTGGCACCGGCCACGGTGACGCTCGTCAGCACCACCCACAGCGTCAATCCTCAGACAACCGGCAATACGCACGCCCTGACGCCCGAGCACTTCCAAGCTGCACGCAACTGGATGGAGGCTACTGCTCGCTTGCACGATCCGTACCGCTATCCAGGCTACTATGCGCAAGAACTGCTGCCCGGCTTTCGCCACCTCACCGGCGCGACGGCCATCGACCTGCCCCTCTCTGCACTGGCAGAATTTGCCATGCCGCTGTGCATCATCCATGGTGAGCGCGACGAGTTCTTCCCACCCATGATTCCCGAGCGCATGGCAGCTGCCGCACCCGATGCCGAACTGCATCTCGTTCCGCAGCAGACCCATGCCCTGTTGTTTCGCCAGCCGTGGCAAGTCGCCCAGATTATGCTAAAATTCCTGCGCAACCATCAACAATAGGGTTAACTGAAAGCAGGAGTCTTATGCACACGCGCCACCCTCTCAAGCTGGCGCCGTCGATCCTGACGGCTGATTTTGGTCATCTGGCCGACGAAGTGCGCGCAGCCGAAGGCGGCGGCGCCACCTATATTCATCTCGACGTTATGGACGGCGCCTTCGTGCCCAACATTTCCTTTGGGCCCGTCGTTATCCAGTCGGTGCGCAAGTACACTACGCTTCCTCTCGACGTTCACCTCATGGTCGAAGAACCGGGCCGTTACCTGGCCGACTACGCCGCCGCCGGCGCCAACATCCTCACCGTGCAGGCGGAGGCCTGCAAGCACCTCCACCGCACAATCCAGCAGATCACGGCGCTGGGCTGCAAGGCAGGTGTGGCGATCAACCCTGCGACCCCGATCGAGGCGCTGCGCGAGGTGCTGCCCTTTGTCGATATGGTGTTGGTGATGAGCGTCAACCCAGGGTTTGGCTCGCAAAAGTTTATCGAAACCAGCACGAGCAAGCTGCGCCGCATGCGCAAGTTGATGGATGAGCTAGCTCCAGTGGCCGATCTGGAAGTGGACGGCGGGATCGATACGCACAACATCGCGGACATTGTGGGGGTGGGCGCCAACGTGATTGTCGTCGGCAGCGCCGTCTACAACCAGCGCGCCACGGTGGCCGAAAACCTGGCTCGGCTGCGAAAAGCGGCGCTTAGCGAGGAGGATCAGTAGCAAGATCTAGAAAGAAGCCCAATCGAGCGTAACTCTTTTGCCTCTTCTACGTCGTAATTGCCAGACAGTCCTGTGCAGGGCAACCTGCCCGGACTCAAACAGCTCGACGTTGCGGTTCATCGATCCCTAGAGGAGGCACATTTCATGGCTGAGCTAATCAAAGTCTCTGCACAATCACGGTCGACGGCAGTCGCAGGCGCTATTGCAGGCGTCATGCGCGAACAGGGCTATGCTGAAATCCAGGCCATCGGCGCCAGCGCCATCAACCAGGCCATCAAGGCTGTCACCATTGCCCGCAGTTATCTGGAGCAGGACAACATGGACCTGGCCGTCGTCCCCAGTTTTACCGAGGTGGACATCGAAGGCAACGAGCGCACGGCCGTGCGCCTGTCAGTCTTCAAGCGTCCGGCCACGTTGCAGTCGCCCACCGTTTCCACGAACGGCAGCGGCCACCACAACTAAATAGCGACCACTGCGTGCCTGGCGCCGCCCCGAACAGTCCCACGCCTCCATTCGGGTGCGCGGCGCCTCGCACGTTCAAACTCGTCCACCCACGCGGGTTACAACCTAAATCACTCGCTGCGGCCACCGTTGCGTTCGCCGCCTTTGTCGTTACGGTTGCGATTGCGCCGCCGCCGCTTGCGCCGCGGGCTGTCGGCGGGGCCTGTGCCCGGTGCGGCATCCGTATCAATGCCGGTTTCGCCCAGATCTTCCTCGACATCTTCTTCGCCCGGCACAGGGCTGGCTGGGGCCGGGCTGCTCTGGCTGCCGCGCCGCTTGTTCGCCTCGCGCGTGCGGGCGTTGTCCTCTTCGGCGCTTGCCCGCCGCTTGGTCGTGCATCCACCGCAGGTGCTGCAGGAATGGCCGGCGGCCGTCTTGGTCGAGATCAACTCGCTCACCATTACCTCGACCAGCGCATGATTCTCCAGCATTACGGTTACGCTCTCTTTGAGCGGATGAACGTGGCGGACGCGCCCCGCCCCGTGCGGGGTCACGACCTCGGCGCCCAGCTTGGGCATCTTCTTGTTCTGCTCGCGGTAGACGTCGTCCTCATACGAGAGGCAGCACAACAGGCGGCCGCAGACACCGCTGATCTCGTCCGGGTTGAGCGGCAGCTGCTGGTTCTTGGCCATGCGAATGCTGACAGGCGTAAACTCACGCAGCCAGCTCGTGCAGCACAGTTGGCGCCCGCATTTGCCGACGCCGTCGAGGAGCTTGGCCTCGTCGCGCACGCCGATCTGGCGCATCTCGATGCGCGTGTGAAAGATGCGTGCCAGCTCACGTACCAGCGAACGGAAGTCCACCCGGTCTTCCGACGCAAAGTAGACCAGCAGCCGCCCGCCGTCAAAGCTGTACTCACAGCGGACCATCTTGATATCCAGGCGATGTTCGCGCGATTTGGCACGGCAGATCGCCAGCGCCTCCTGCTCCTTGTGCTGCCACAGGTCGCGCTGCACCATGTCCCAGGCATTGGCCCGGCGCAGCACGGTCTTCATTTCGCCGACCACTTCTTCGTCGCCGATCTGGTGGGGCGCCTGTACGATCTGCGCCACCTCCGGCCCGCGCGCCGTGTCCACCACCACAAAATCTTGATGGGCGAGGTCGAGCAGCTGGTTGGAGTCGAAGTGATAGACCTTGGTGACCGGTTTGAATTGAACGCCAACTACGATTGGCATAAGTTATTCTCTTAGAGGTTCTCTCTGTAAATATGGTAGGTTGAGCACCAACACATCCAGCGCCAGGCGAGTATTGACCGTGTGGTGCAGATACTGCTCGATGCGCTGCAATGTATGCATCAACTTGCGTACGGGTTCTTGTTGGAGCAAACGGGCCTGGCGCTGCAGTTCGGCCACCTGGTCGACATTGCTGCATGCCTCGGCGCAGCCTGACTGCACCAGCAGCACGTCGCGCCACCAGCCGGTCCACAGTTCGAGCATGCCAAACAACTGGCGGTTGTCGCGGCCAGTGCTGCGATCGCTGGCCATGGTCTCGGCGAAGGCGAGCCGATCCACGCGATCCGCCGCTAATAGCCGCCACAAGGTCTGCAGCTGTTCGGACCGCTGCTTGCTGCTGTCAGGGTCGCGCAATTGGTTGACCGCCCAGCCCAGCCGCCCGTTTGACAGGCGTGCGTACAAGGCCGCCTGTTCCGGCGTTGCCTGCCATCCCTCACGCAGCGCCTGTTCCACGGTGGGCACGTCCAGCGGACGTAGATTGAGCACCTGGCAGCGGCTCACGATCGTGGGCAGAACACTCGCACGGTCCAGCGCCGTCAGCAGCAGGATCGTGTTGGGCGGCGGCTCCTCCAGCGTTTTGAGCACCTTATTTTGAAAGGTGTCGTTGGCCCGATGAGCGTCCTGGATCAGCAAGATGCGGTAGCGACCCTCCAGCGGGCGCAACGCCGCCTCGTGCACGAGCACGTCGGCCTGGTCGGCCAGGATCTTGCCGTCCACCCGGTCGACCACCTGGTCGTCCTTGTTGGGCAGCTTGCTCCTGGGCTGGAACAGCTGCACGTCCGGGTGTGCGTTGCGCGCCACCAGGTCACAGGCTCGGCAGGCATGACACGGCCGTTGTGACGGATGCGTGCACAGCAGTGCCTTGGCGTAGGCCTTGGCGAGCGTCGTCTTGCCGATCTGCGGGGCGCCGAGAAACAGGTACGCGTGACTTGGCCCCGTGCGTTCGCCAAGGTGCTCACCGGAGCGTTGTTCTGGCGAAATCGCCTTTGCCAACAATTGTACTGCCCAGGTATGGCCGTATACAGGCCAATTGCCTGTTGGCAGGGAGGAGACAGGATCCGTTTGCATCGGGGGTACTATACCATAATCAGGAAGTTACATTCAAGCCACTGCCGAAGACAGAGCCGCTCGGATGTGGACAACCTCCGGTTCCCACGCTCACTTTGTCAAGTGAGGCAGATACAAGTGAGGCAGATAGACGTTTGGCGCAACTGCTGGAAGATGAACACTCCCATCCTGCGGCCAGCGTGCGGTGAGGCCGTTGCCATATACAAACGAAAAGAAATAGGTGTGTTCTGAGCGTAGCGGCAGCGTGGTCACAAACCGATACGTGCCATGCCATGGGCGTCCCGTCGACAGCTTCAACGGGTGCGCAACGCCATCTATGACGACCTGCGCCACTGCCGGCGTTGAGCCGTCAGCGGCGTAAAAGTTGACGGTGTACGTGAACACCTCAGATTCGCCGGCGTGTGTGACTGAATAAGGGACAACCGCTCCCATAGGAATCGCGGGCCGTTCCACCCCGGCGCGCCCACAGAAGACTTCGGTAACCTGGCCGGGCCACGGCATCGTCGGCGACGTTTGGTTTGTCGTCGTATGGCCAACAGCAAACTCGGTGTAGCCAGGTTCCATGATATTTGCACGATGTCCCTCGCTGTCCATAAAGCCCTGGTTGGCGGATTCCATGAACTCTGGACCAGTGGAGCCCTGTGTGAGATTTTCCGCGCAATTACTCACTGGATACCCAGCCTCGACTGCCCTATCCCCTGGGCAGCGGTTGACGAAATCACAATGACCAAACTGCGCTTCGGCATTCAAAATCGACTGGCTGTGTGCACGCGCCGAGTACCCGAGATAGGTGTTGAAAGCAAGGGGCGGCGCAGGGGAATAGCCCGGGTAGCCGAAAGCCTCAGGGGCGGCGCGAGCCGCGTTGATGAGCACCATCATGTACTGCTCATCCAAACTTGGTACTGTACTAATGGCAGAGCTAAACGACTCATTGCTGTAGGCAGAGGCCCCTTTGTCATTGAAGGCCCGTACGCGGTACCAGTAGGTCGCTGCCGGCGCCAAGGCAGTGTCGGTGTAGGCAGTAGTGCCGGCAGGCAGCACGGCGATCTCTTGCCAGGCTGCAGCGGCGAAGCCGGCTGAACGCTCGATGGCAAATCCCACTTCATCGCTGCCGGCATCTGCCCACTGCAGCAACAGCTGGTTTTGCGGGCGCGGCCCAATCTGCAGCGCTTCAGGAGCAATTAGCGGATCTGTAACCACAGGGGGGACCACATCCTCCCAATCAAAGCGATAAAGGTCGCGCTGGTGGTTGCGCATGTCTTCCCAGACGGCGATCCCGTCTCCGGCTGCCGGATTGCCGTGCATCGCAGAATCACCGGTTAACGCAAATGCAGCGCCATTTGCAAGTACGAACATTTCAATATCCACTCGATTGTAGGACTTCCGGGTCTGATATACCAGGAGGCCACTGTCAAGCGAGGGTAACTCCTGATCGCCCGGAGCAGTCACGAGCGGGCGGCGGGCGCCCGACGCAATGTCGTAGGCGTTCAGGTCCCATTTGCCATTTGTGTACTGCATCCACACGACCAAGTTGTCACTAGCGGAAACAACTGGGAGCCGCGCCCCGCCTGCCGTGTAAATTGTCTTTGTCGTCTTGGTTGATAGGTCGAAAAGAAAAACTTGTTCCTTGTAGTCCCACCAAACGACATAGTTGCCATCGATCTGGGGATCTTGCTGACGCCCGGGAGCATTGTCAATAACGAATTCCTTTCTTGCAGCCAGGTCGTAGCCATAAATGTTCCAGTCATCGCCGCCGGCGCGCTTGTCTGCCCAAACGACGACAGTTCCGGACACACGAGGGCGGGAGATATCGGAATGTCCGGAGGTTACCGTGAATACTGCGTTGGAACCTAGATCGACGCCGTGGATGCCAAGCCCTGCGTAGCCATCTCGCCAAACGACGATGTCGCCACTGATATCAGGGAGTGCCTCCCACTGTTCTGACTCGGTGAGGTTACGGATCTCGCCAGTGTCAAGATTCGCAAGAAAGATGTCTGCAGGTCCAAAGCGCTCATCTTGCCAGACTACACGGCGGCCGTCCACGGCAGGAAAAGCTTGCGTGGCAGGGTGAACCAGTACTGGCTTTTCATTCTGAGCGGACAAACCTGGAGACCCTTCATCAAGGCCAGAATCATATACGTGGTTATCTTGTGCAAACGCCAGGTGGATTCGAAGTGATGCAAGGGCCACGCATGCAAGGAGTACGGCTGCAACCACTGCAGGCGCGCGATGTTCGGAGCGTACCATGGATATGTTCACTTTCCCAACGATAGACAATTCGTTCCGTAGGGCAAGGGACCCCAATCAGGGGCGGAACGATGCTCCTATTGTCGCACGCATGTCATTCGCCAGGATCGGTCAACTGGCCAGGATGATGCCCTAAATCAGTTGGAATAAAAATAGGGGGAGCCAGACCCGTAGGTCCAGCTCCCCCTATTTATCCCTCGCGTCTTACTTGACGACGACCTGGGCGCCCTCGGCCTCGAGCTTGGCCTTGGCATCCTGAGCGGCGTCCTTGCTGACGGCGGTCAGCACGGTCGACGGCGTACCCTCGACCACGTCCTTGGCCTCCTTGAGGCCCAGGTTGGTCAGCGCACGCACGACCTTGATCACGTTGATCTTCTTCTCGCCGGCGCCCTGGAGGACGACGTCAAACTCGGTCTGCTCCTCGACGGGGGCAGCCTCGGCGACGGCGCCCGGCATGGCAGCCATGGCAATCGGTGCGGCGGCGCTCACGCCCCACTCGCCTTCCAACATCTTGACCAACTGCGAGGCCTCCAACAGCGAGAGCTCGTTCAACATTTCCTTGATGGCATTCAAGTCAGCCATTTGAATAGTCTCCTCGTAAGAAATTCAATTCCCTGTCACGCCTTCCGTGACAGGCATTCTGTATCAAGCAACCACAATTTCTGCAAACTTGGCCCAATCAGGCCGCCACTTGCTACGCAGCATCCTTCTCGGCATGCGCGTTGACGACACGCGCCAGGCTGGCGCCAGGTGCATTGATGACCTGCACCAGCGAACGCGCCGGCGCACTGATTGCACCCAGCAGCATCGCACGCGTCTGCTCCTTGGTCGGCAGGTCAGACAACCCTGCCGCACCCTTGGCATCCACAACCGACGACTCGAGCAGCGCTCCGGTGATTTCCAACACCTTGGCGCTCCTGATCCAGTCATTGATCGCAGCCGTGCTCTTGCCGATGTCCTCGCCCAAGAACGCCACGCCGTTTGTGCCCTTGAGCAGCTGATCCGGCACCACGCGCCCGCTCTCTGTGAGCGCAATGGCCAACAGCTTGTTCTTGACGACCACGTAATCCGTGTTCGTGTCATGCAGCTTTACGCGCAGCGAGCGCAGCTGCTTGACGCTGGTTCCCTTGTAGTTTGTGAACACCAAGGCCGAAGACTTGTCGATCAGTTCCTTGTAGCGGGCAACCAGTTCTACCTTCTTCTCACGATTAATAGCCAAGCGACTTTTCCCCCTTTCCGCAAAGGTACTACCAAAAGAAACGCCCTCTTGCGATGCAAAAGGGCGTAAAGGGCAAACCAGGCGCAGCACTCACCGCGGTGAGCCTCACGCCAGTTCACTGCTTACCGGCCTCGGCAGGCTGTCCGGCAATGCCGGCATTTACACTCGCACCTGCTGTCTTCAGCATCAAGCTTGGAACGTTTCTATGCAGTTCGACGCGTCAGTATAGCCGAAGCCGCCCCACTCGGCAAACGTGGCACCCCGTGAACGCATACAATCCGTGCTGTTGTCCCTAGCGCAGTCGGATCTCCTGACCAACCTGGATCACGGAATCCGGCTGCAGACCGTTCAAAGCCAGCAGCTCCTGCCAGTCAAGGTTGTATTCCAACGCAATCGTGATGATCGTGTCGCCCTCGGCAACGGTGTACACGTTTGGCCCACCTGCCGTGCCTGCCGTCGTTGCGGCAGTGGTTGGCGAAGCAGCACTCGCTGGCGCACCCGTGCGTGGCGTCGGCGACGGCAGGAGCGACGAAGCCGCAGATGTGGTAGACGTCGTGGTCCGCGTAGTTGTCACGCCGGCCGTGCCTGCCACGCTCGTCGTGGTAAGCGCCCGCGTGCCTGTGACCTGTGTGGCTGACGTCACCGTGGCCTTGGACGACGACGCCGGCACCAAGGTGCTGAGCGAAGGTAACGGTGCTTCCCGGCCGGGTATTACCAGCTTCTGGCCGATCAGCAGCAGGTCGTCCTCCTGCATATTGTTGGCTGCAGCCAGGTCCTGCAGTGATACGTTCGCACGCAGCGCGATGCCAAACAGCGTATCGCCTGCCACCACGGTGTAACTCGTACCGCCACTCGCAGCAGTCGTCGCCACAGTGCCAGCAGTTGTTCCAGCAGTCGTTCCAGCCGCCGTGCTGCCACCCGTAGCGGCCGCGGTGGTCGTGGTCGTGACCGCGGTTGTTGGGGCCGTCGTCGCCGGGGCGCTCGCCGCCTCATTCACGCCCGGCAGCCGAATGACCTGCCCAATCTCGATCACTTCCGTGTTGGTGATGCCGTTGACCTGCGCCACCACTTCCCAATCCAACCCATAGCGCAGCGAGATCAGGCTCAACGTATCGCCCGCCTGCACGACATAGTCGAGACCGGCGGCCGGCAGTGCCGCAGCGGCGGTCGCTTCTGCATCACCGGCCACGGCGACAGGCGCGGCGCTCGTGGACACTGCAATGGTGCCGGCAGCCGGGGCCGGCGGTACGCTGCCCGCGGTCACGCAGTTGGCAGTACCCTTGTCGGTGAAGGTCTGCCCCGCAATGGGGATGAACTCCCAATCATAGCTGGTAGGGTTCAGCGTCAACTTGAGTACGCCCCAGGTATCGGCGTCTTTCACTTCGCTGTTGGGTGCGTTCGACTCCCAACCGCGGTGCGTGTCGCCGCCCGTGCCGACTACGAACTGCCGCACGCCGCGCTCGTATTCCAACACGCCTTGCGGGCTTTGCGGCGCAAAGCGCTCGTAGTCGTGGTCATGTCCCGACAGCACGACATCCACGCCATAGTCGTAAATAGCCTGGAACAAGGGCGCAGAGGCGCCGCTGCCATGATCGCCCGAGCTCCAGCGCGGCTTGTGCCAATAGGCCAGGGTGCACACGTTGGGATGGGCGGCCAAATCGGCGCGCAGCCACAGGTCTTGCTCTGAGCCAGGGTTGTTGTCGATCTCGCTGTTGAGCGCTACGACGTGCCAGGCGCCCAGGTCAAACGAGTAGTAGCCCTTGCACTCCTTGCGGCAGCCCGGTTCGAGCGGCGTGGCGCGGTCGCCGAAATAGGTAAAGTAGCCTTCGGCGCCGCCGGTCAGGTACTCGTGATTGCCCGGCACCGGGTAGACGCGATCCTTGTGTCGCCCCCACGTCGGGCCATAGCAATCATTGAACTCCTGCAGCGAGCCCGTGTTATAGGCGTTGTCACCTATTCCCAGGATCGTGCCGGGCAGATTGTCGAGCAAGGCGCCCGTGTACGAATCCCACTCCAAGTTGCACTTGGCAATATCACCCGCCGCGAGCACGACGACGGACTCGGCAGACTGACCTGGCGGCTGGGCCGGCGCCGGGTCCTGTGCCTGGGCGCGGGCCGGCTGGAGGAAGACAGCGGTCAGCACTGCACCTAGGGTAAGCAGTGCGACGAGACGGTACAGATAGGACGGTGAACGCATCTTCACCTCAAGAAAGGAAAAGGGTAAGTATCGCTGCGCTTATTGTAACCACGACCACCACGGAAGACAACTGTGAGTCCTGCTCATGGTGAGTTCTTTACGGGCTATTTCTAGAACGCAGCAGAAGCGCGACTGGTTGCACACGTTCATTTTCTGCCGCACCCGCCGTTACGCTCATTCAGGATTTCGCGGCGACAGCGCTCGGCGACGCGGGCGAAATGGCGCGCAGAGTCTTTGGGATAGCAGCCGTGCTCCACCTTGTAGTGGTCCATCCAGCCGTCATAGAACCGGTCGTAGTCAGAAAGGTCGGGGAGGGTACGCATCTGCGCTTTGAGCCAGGCAGTGCTCGAGATGACCGCGGCGATAGAAGCAGGGTCGATGGAAATGGGCGGCGCACTGGGGCGCGTGCAAATAGGGATCCAGACATCGGGCAGGTCGCCGCAGGTACGGGGGTCCAGATGCAGCTCGTCGACGAACAGCATGTAGACGTCGAGCGGGAGCAGGGGAAAGCGGTCACCGACCCAGATTTCGAGCGGCAGGTCGCCGGCGCACTGGCCCGTGCAGCCGTCCCGGCAGGAGTCGCACGGGGTCATGTTAGCCCACAAGAGGGGGGCAGTGTTGGCGACGATCAGATGCTCAGGAGAGTCATAGATAGCGAGAACGAGATCCGTGCGCCGGCGCACGCAGAACGGGAGGACGTGCGGCGACGGTTGACAGAGGATCAGGCAGCCAACGCGGGGCCGGGTGGGGTTTGCCTGTTCCTCGATGGCGATCTCCAGGATGAGTTCGAGCAGGCGACGAACGTCGCAGGCACGTACATTGGCGAGCATCATTCTTTGGTAATTACGGTGCATGATCAGACAAAAACCTTTCGAGAACTTTGGCCGCGGCGTGCCGTCCCGCCGGCATGCTCGGCAGGAAGGTGCGCAGCGGTCCACTACGCTGGGGTGAGCAACGCGGCCAACAAGCGGCCTGCAAAGCCAATGACGGCATAGTCACCGTGTCAGTGGCAGACACGCAATTCTATCGATATCCCAAGCTCCATGCGCTGTGTTGCTCTGTTTCCACTATAGTCTGCCCCGCAGTTGTATCCAAATTCGGATTACCAACTATTCAGGTGTAACTACCTAAAGATGTCGCTACACAATTTGACGTATCTTTTCGTAGAGAAGCAGCCTTTATTTGGGGGCAAGGTGTAGCAAAATGCGAACGTTTGTGCTATAATTACTTACACAACAGAAAGGAGTTAGCACAAGTGAGTCTGAATCAGCCGCAATCACAAGAGGCAGGTTGGTCGGGAAACCCGTGGGATCAACAGCCAGACGAGCCGGACAAGTGGTATGGCCGCTTCAAGGTATATCTGCAGCTCGGGCCAACGCGCAGTGTGCGTGCAACTGCGCACGCGTCAGGTATGCAGGCAAGAAATCTACCGTATGGGGAGGGTGGCCCCTGGTCAGAGATAAGCCGGAAATGGCACTGGCGCCAGCGCGCCAACGCCTGGGATGTACACCAGCGCGAGCTGCTCGCCGTAAGCGAGCGCAACACGCGGCTGGCCCTGCGCGGTCGCCGGATTGAACGGATGGAAGACTACCTGGAGGCGATTTGCGAGGTGCTCGACACGGCCAACATCACCGCGGTCGACGAGCAGCAGGCGCGCGCCTGGCTGCCGCAGATGCGCGTCTTTCTGCGCGATCTGCTCATCGCCGAACGCCAGGAGTTCGAGCGTGGTGATTACGAGAGCGACGACCCTGGCAACAGCCTTACCATCACGGCGGACGACCTGCGGGCGGCGCAGCGAGCGTTGGAAGCGCAATCCCGTGCGCCCCAGTTGGATGACTTTACGCGCCCCGCCGCGGTCGCACAGCACGATCATTATGCCGGCGGGCGCACGCTGTTCGTGTGCGTCGGCCCGGACAGCGCACTGATGCTGGACCTGGCCGCGCTGCGGGCGGTGCGGGCGGCGACTGGCTTGAAGTTCCGGCGCCTGCTGGATGGCACGCGGCCCAAGTTTGCTGCAGCGCTGCGCCGCGAGCGCGGCCTGGGCCGGCCGGTGGAGCTGCTGCACCTGGCGCTGCACGCCTCGCCCGAGGGCGTCCAATTCGCCGACGGCGTGGCGGACGGCAACTGGCTGAGCGAGCGGCTGTTTGGGGTGCGCATCATGCTCCTCGCCTCCTGCCAGGGCGACAGCGTGGGCGACTGGCTGGGGGTTGTTCCGCACGTCGTCACGCTCAGCGAGGAGATCAGTCACGAAGACGCTGCCGTTCTCACCCAGCACTTCTGGCAGAACATTGGGTTGAACATGGAGCCGGGGGAAGCGCTGGACGAGGCGTTGGGGCACTGCCCGCCGGCGGTGGGGGAGTATGTGGTGAGGCATTGGTGATTGTCTGAACCTTGATTCAGACGATTTTTGGGATTTTCTTGATTTTTTCGGAGGGCGCATGTTGGGGGGGTTGCGGGAGTTGTTTGGAGGGTTGTCGGAGAGGGGGAGGTTTTGGTTGGCGGTGGTGATCGTTGTGGCGGTGGTGGTTGTGTTGGTTGCGATGATGAGGATGGGGGTGGATGTGGGGCCATTGTGGGGGATGTTGGGCGGGTGAAGGGGGCGATCTTGGATCGGTGGTTGGCGTTTGCGGGGGATCCGGCGGCGTTCGTGCGTGACTGTGTCTACATCTACGACGCGACGGGGCAGGATTGGGTGAGGTTTGACCTTTGGCCGGCACAGGCTGAAACCTTGGCCACGATGGTGGCCAGCCGGAAGCTGGTCATTCTCAAGGCGCGGCAGCTGGGGATTTCGTGGTTGTCGCTGAGCTATGCGCTGTGGTTGATGTTGTTTCAGGCGCCGGCAACCATCTTGTTGTTTTCCCTGCGGGAAGAAGAATCCAAGGAACTGCTGTGGCGGCTGCGGGGGATGTATGAGCGGCTGCCGGAGTATTTGCGCGCCAGGGCGGTGACGCACAGCAATGAGACGCGGTGGATCTTGTCGAATGGTTCGCGGGCGCTGGCGTTTTCGACGCGGTCAGGACGTTCCTACACCGGCACGTTGGCTTTGGTGGATGAGGCCGATTTCGTGCCCGAACTCTCCCAGTTTTTGAATGCGGTGAAGCCGACGATCGATGCGGGTGGGCAGCTGTTTTTGGTATCGACCTCGGACAAGAAGCGACCGATCTCGACGTTCAAGAATTTGTTTCGGGCTGCGGTCGAAGGAACGGGGGATTATCGGCACGTGTTCTTGCCCTGGTGGTCGCGTCCGGGAAGAGATGACGCCTGGCGCACCTCGGTGCAGGCCGAGATGTATGCGCAGCGTGGGACGAACGACGACTTCTATGCCGAGTATCCGGCCTCGGCGGAAGAGGCGTTGGCGACGGAGCAGTTGGACCGACGGTTGCCCTGGGAGTGGGTTAAGCGCTGTGTGGCTGCGGAGGGGCTTCCGGGAAGCCCAGCCCTTCCCGGAAGCCTGACTCTTCCGGGCCTCACCGTCTGGGAGGAGCCGATCCCCAGCCGCCGCTACGTGATCGGCGCCGACCCGGCCGAGGGCAACCCCAACAGCGACGAATCGGCGGCATGTGTGCTGGACGGCGTTACATGGGGCCAGGTCGCCGAGCTGACCGGCAAGATCGAACCCTCCACTTTTGCCGCCTGGCTCGACGAACTCGGCCGCTGGTACAACAACGCCGACATCCTCCCCGAACGCAACAACCACGGCCACCTGCTGATCCGTGAACTCCAGCGGTTGGGCAACCTGCGGGTGCTGCGGGGGTATGACGACAAGCCCGGCTGGCTGAGCAACATCAAGGGGAAGCCACTGCTGTATGGGTTGGTGGCCGATGCGGTGCGGGATGGGGTGTGCGCGATTCGGGGCAGCGAAACCGCGGCGCAGTTGGCGAGCATCGCGGCGTCGACGCTTCGGGCGCCGGTGGGGCTACGGGATGACCGGGCGGATGCGTTTGCATTGGCGATCGCGGCGGTAGGGTGGAAGGGGGATATCCGCCCCAGCATAGTCGTCGAGCAGACTGATCCATTGGCTGCGTACGACAGCGGACGCTGGTAGGTTGTCTGAACCTTGATTTTTGGGATTTGGAGGATTTTCTTGATTTTGGGGTACTTCCGGGAGGTGTGGTACTTCCGGGAGGGGGATGGATTGGGGGAGATGGTGCGCGCTTTTTTGTTGGGCTTCCTGGAAGCGTTCTGATTATGGCTGCATCGAATCAATTGAGTCCGATCCAAAGGTTGGTCGCGTGGCTGGCTGCCGTGACGCTCGTGCCGCCCGGCCGATCTGCTGACGGCTTTGAGCCCATCATCCACCCGCAAGGGGTGGCGGATAAGGGGTGGGGCGAGCTGCACCAGGAGATGTTCGACGCGCGGGAGGCGTGGCGGCAGAATCCGCTGGCGCGGCGGCTGGTGGGGATGGTGACGGCGTATGTGGTGGGGAATGGGATCGCGCTGCGCAGCGAGTATGCACCGCTGCAACGGTTTATCGGCGACTTCTGGCAGCGGAATCAAATGGACCAGCGTATCCCGGAATGGTGCGACGAACTGTGCCGGGCGGGGGAGATCTTTCCGGTGCTGTTCACCAATCCACAGGATCGCATGTCTACCGTGCGCTGCGTGCCGGCGTCGATCATCGAGCGGATCGAGTGGTGCGAGGGGGACTATGAGGCGGAGCTGGCCTACAAGGAGGTTGGGCTCGTGGGGGCGCAGCAGGAACGTTGGTGGGTGTCGCCGCGGCATGGGAGTGCCGGCGATCCCTCCACGCCCGTGATGCTCCACTACGCGGTCAACCGTCCTGTCGGCGCCCTACGCGGTGAGTCCGACCTCGCCCCCATCCTGCCCTGGCTTAAGCGCTATTCGCGCTGGCTCGAAGACCGGGTCCGCCTCAACGCCGGCGTGCGCGCCTTCCTCTGGATCGTCAAGGCCCCGGCGCGCCTGCGGGTGGAGTTGGCCGAACGCTACCGCCAGCCGCCTGAACCAGGCTCGGTGATCATCGCCGACGAGCAGGAGACCTGGACGGCGGTGGCGCCGAACCTGCAGGCGAACGACGCCGCCAACGACGGCCGCGCCATCCGCTGGATGATCGTGGCGGGCGGGCCGGGGACGTCACTGCTTGACCTCGGCGAAGGCGAGGATTCAAATCTCGCCACTGGCCAGGTGATGACCGAAATGCGGCGCCGCTTCCTGCGCCGGCGCCAGGCGTACATGGCCTGGCTGCTCTCGGACCTCGTGCTGGTGGCGTGGCAGCGATATGCAGTGGGCGGCAAGAAGGGGCAGAGGGCAGTCACGGCGGCGGACATTACGGCGGTGCTGCCGGATATTTCGGTCGAGGACAACCAGAAGCTGGCGCAGGCGGCGATGCAGCTGGCGAGCGGGTTGAACAGCGTAGCGCAGCTGGTGGGGAATGGGCCTACGTTTCGCAAGATGGCTTTGCGCTGGTTTGTGAAGTTTGCGGGGGAGCAGATTACGGAGGGGGAGATTGGGGAGATGATCCACGAAGGACACGAAGAGCACGAAGGGGTGAAGGAATGAACAAGGCGATGGTGGAGACGGTGTTGGCGAGCGAGCCGGCGGCGGTGGATGCCGATGTCCTCTGGGCGGGGTTGGACCGGGGCGAGCTGCGCAAGCAGCATGCGGCCGGCGAGCTGCAGGAGCTGGAATTTGAGGCGGTGGTGTTTCGGGCGCAGTACCCGAATAGGAACTACGTGCGGTTTCGGGATGAGGAGATGGCGGCGCTTGCCGGCAGCTTTGTGGGCGTGCCGTTTCTGCGCAATCACGATATGCAGGATATCGCGGCGCGGGATGGGATTGTGACGGCGTGCTCTATGGATGGGGAGGAGATGCATGCGCGGGTCAAGCTGACCACCGAGGAGGGGATGCGGGATTTTTTGGCGGGGCGCATCGACCGGTTTTCGATTTCGTGGTTCAAGCGTGGGGAGGCGTTGTGTTCGGTGTGCGGGAAGGATGTGTTTGGGGCGGAGTGCCGGCATGTGCCGGGGCGGGCGTATGGGGGTACGGTCGTGTGCGAGATGGTGCAGGTTGAGCCGATTGGGCGTGAGATTTCGGCGGTGAATGTGCCGGCTTCGGCGGGTACGCATGTGTTGGGGGAATTGGTTGCTTGGAAGGAGCAGATGATGGAACGGCAGGATGGGGTGGTAGAGGGTGTGGTGGGGGAAACCGCCCCACGCTCGGCGCACCAGGATGTGGGTAGGGGGAGTGGTGCGGCGCCGAGCGAGGGGCGGGGCGACTGTTTGGGCGCGATTGGTGATGGACGGGGCGAGGTAGATGGAGTGAGGGCTGAGTTTCTGAGCTTGCGCGATGACGTGGTGGCGGAGCTCAAAGAACTGAAGATCACGCGCAACCGGCTGCAGTTGGAGACGGCGCTGGAGCAGTCCAGCCTACCCGAAGCAGCGCAGATCCTCATCCGCCAAGTTACCCAGCAGCAGCCTGAATGCCTCGACATGGCCGAGGTGGATCGTCTCATCCAAGCACAGAAGGCGGTGCTCGCCGAGGTGGTGCAGCCCAGCGTCGTGAGCGGCCTGCGCCCTATCACAGCTCGCGACTTGCGCACCGGCCTCGACGACATGCAGGAGGCGCTGGACTGGTGCCTGGGCGTGCACGGCGGGCCGACGCCGGCACCGTCGATGCGCAACATCCGCGACGTGTATCTCGCCATCACGGGCGACGTGGACTTCTACGGCGTCTTTAACCGCGAGCACAGCCAGTTGAGCGCGGCCTCGACGACCACGCTGCCGGGCCTGGCGCGCAACAGCCTCAACAAGGTGGTGCGGCAGCACTACGACAACCTGGCGACCTTCCGCTGGTTCGAGCGGGTCGTGGACGTGGTGGCGCATGATGGCAGCACCCAGGATATCGACCTGGTCATGGTGGACGGATTGGCCAACCTGCCGACGGTGGCGGAGGGGGCAGCCTATACGGAGGCGGTGACGGGCGACGCGCGGGAGAGCATGTCGTTTGGCAAACGCGGGGTGTATGTGGGGATTACACTCGAGATGTTCCGGCGGTCGGACATTGCCAAGATGCAGGCGATCCCGCGCGAGCTCGTCAAGGCGGCGATTCGCACCCGCTCGGCGGCCATCGCAAGTATCTTCACCGCCAACAGCGGCGCGGGGCCGACGATGGTGGACGACAGCACGGCGCTGTTCCATGCCAACCATGGGAACCTGGCGACGGTGGCGTTTTCGGCGACGGAGTGGGCGGCGGCGCGGAAGCGGCTGTTTGCGCAGACGGTGCCGGGGACGGGGTCGAAGCTGGGGCTGTGGCCGACGTTTGCGCTGCTGCCGGTGGACCTGTACGACACGGCCTTGGAGGTGTTTGGGTATGGGACGGGGGATGTGGGCAAGCCGAACTCGGGTGGGACGGCGCAGACGGTGAACCCGTACGGCGAGTCGCGGCTGGGCGACCCACGACCGATCCCCATCGTGGTGCCGGAGTGGACGGATGCGACGGATTGGGCGCAGATTGTGGACCCGCGGCTGCACCCGGTGGTGCAGATGGCGTATGCCTCGGCGCCGCAGGGCGGGCTGCATGCGCTGCCGGAGATCTATGAGGTGCGGAGCGAGACGGCGGGATTGATGTTTACAAACGATACCTTGCCGATCAAAATCAGGGACTGGTGGGCATATGGCGTGGCGACCCACGTCGGGATTGGGAAGAGCAACGTGGTCTGAACCTTGATTTGTTGGATTCTTGGGATTTTCTTGATTTTGGCGCGGGACAGTCCTGATCGGGGTAATCCTTGTAATCATGTAAATCGTGGTTCAGACGGCGTATTGTGGTGCAGACAAGAAGGGAGAGTGTATGAGCAGCTTACTGTGTATGTCTTTCAGCAGCCAGGCGCAGGGGGATGCGGATGCGGTGCATGGGTTTAAGGCGCCGATTGGGATGACGTTGGTGGGAGTGACAGTCTATCCGGAGGCGTTTACGGGGACGCCGACGGGGTTCAATGTGGATGTGAATGTGGGGGAGACGGAAGTGGTGAAGGCGTTGGCGGCCAACACGGCGGGGACGGCGGGGGAGTGGAAGGCGGGGCACCTGGGCGGCAGCAAGGTGGCGGTGGCGATTGCGGCGGGAGATGCGGTGACGCTGGACGTGAACCTGGCGGGTGGGACGACGCCGACGGCGGATTATGATGTGCATTTGTGGTTGTTGGAGGGGACGGTTTGATGGGGGCGGCATCAGGGATCGGCGATCGGCTGCTGGCGCTGGAGGCAGCGGTGGCAGAGCTGCGGGCGTTGGTGCAGGGGCAGCCTGCCCCTAGCGCCGAGCCCTCGGGCTTAGAGCAGCTGGCCCAGCGGTTGGGGAATTCTCGTCTTGCGACGGTGCTGGTGCGGGCGGGGTATACGTCGCCCGCAGCGGTGGCGGCTGCCCCAGACGAGGCCCTTCTGGCTATCGACGGCGTCGGCGACAAGGCGCTGCAGACCATTCGCGCAACGGTGTGGTAGGTACCCTTCCGGGAAGCCCGACCCTTCCGGGAAGAGGCGGGCTTCCCGGAAGGGTAAAGAGGCCTGGAGGTGTGGGACAGGGGATCGCGACATTGGTGAGATTGAAGGTGAGAGATGACGACAACCGTCACAACGTTGAAGACGGGGCTGCTTTCGTTGGTGGGGGCTTCGCTCTCGACGGACGGGTGGGAGGATCCTGTGCTGGCCGAGGCGCTGGCGCAGGGGTTGGCGGATTTGAACGCGTGGATGGCGCCGATCGAGGTGTCTTTTACGGTGGTGACGCCCGGGGCGGAGCAGGACTTGAGCAGCCTGGCGCCGCAGCAGGTGCTGGCGGTGGCGACACCGTGGACGGTGATGAGCGAGTGGCGGACGGCGGCGGTGCCGTGGCGGCTGACGGCGCCTGGGGTGGTGATGCTGCCGGAGGCGGCGGCAGCTGACCAGGTCCTGCGGGTGCGGTATCGGAAGGTGTATGCGGTGAGCGGCCTCGGTGCGGCGGTCGCGACGACCCTGCCTCCGTCGGCCGAGCGGACGCTGCTGCTGGCGGCGGCGGCGCACGCCTATCTGATCCGCTACCGGCAGCTGTCGCGACGGCCGAGCACGGCGCCGAGTGACCTGGCCTCGTGCAAGGAGCTGGCGGAGGTGTACCGGCGGCAGTTTGAGGGGCTGGTGGTGGAGGGCAGCGCGGCAGTTGCGGCGTGGCCGAAGATTGGGCTGTAGTCTGAACCTTGATTTTTTGGATTAGGAAGATTGCCATGATTACTTGCAGGGACTGTACCTCTTCTTGGTCAAGGATATCCTTCGAATCATGTGAATCCTGCAAGGCATGTGAATCCTGCAAGGCATGTGAATCCTGCAAGGCATGTGAATCCTGCAGATCGTGTGAATCCTCCAAGTCATGTGAATCCTGCAAATCGTGTAAATCCTGCAAATCATGTGAATCGTGGTTCAGACTATGCGCGGCCTGAGTGATGCCTTGCTGGCAGCCCAATCCTGTCCTGATGCCTTGGCCAGCGTCAGCGTGCGCTGCAAGCGGCGGTCTACGTTTGCCGGCGATCCGCTTATTTGGCGGCCGGCGTTTCGGCACACGGCTGGGAATATCCCTTATGGTGATGTGAATGTGACGGCGGCGGCCTGTGCCTGTGCTGCGCCAGGCTATTTGGTGCGCGTGCTGCGCTCGACCTTGGCTAAGAAAGTAGGCGTACAGCGGTTCAGTGTGACGGCGTGGTCGTGTGGGGGCACGAGCTGGCCAAGTGCGGCTACAAGTGCCATGACGGCGACACCGACCCAGGTGGCGGCGATTGCAGGCTCGGACACCAAGGAGTCGACGCCAGGCGTCGGCCGCAGCGGCAGCGAGGTCCGTATTTTGTACGGTGACGGCGGCAAGCTGTATTGCGTGAAGTCGACGAACGACGGGACGAACTGGGCGGCGCCGACCGTAGCCTATGACGGCGGGCTCAACTACTTGGGGTTCAATAACATCGGCGTCTGTTATGCGGGCGGCGCCGCCGGTGCCGGCGGGAGCTGGCTCTGCGTGATGAACGGCTACAACGCCAAGGGGATCCCGATCGTCCTGGGCCTGCACGATGCCGGCAGCGGGTGGGTGGCGTGGGCTGCGCACCCTGCGAACTATGGCCACTGGCAGGTCGCCGGCGTGCGGCCGGGGCCGGAGGCTCCTCCTAACTGCCGGGTGTACGCGTACCTATACGGAACCGAGTACGATGCCGCCGGAGCGGGCTGGAACAGCCTGGCGTGCCAACAGGTGCAGGTGTCGAGCGCGGGTGCATTCGTCGCGTGGGGTACGCGGACAGTCGTGGATCGCGCCGGGGTGTCCGGAGCGGCAGCCTATGAGCGCGTGCGGTTGGGCGAGGGTGGCGGCGCCTATCTCTTCGCCCTGCAGGAGCGCGCTACGGCGGGGTACTGGTTTGTGTCGGCGCTGTATGCGCTGCCGGGGAATGCGGATATGGAAGAGCCGGTGTTTCTCGGCGATGCCGATGCGGGCGGAGGTGGCGGCGACGCCGGTGGCGTCGCTAGGCGTGAGATGCTGACTCCGGTCGTGGGCGGCCGGCGGGCGTGGCTGGTGGGAGCCGGGCAGGTGTGGACCTCGGCGCAGACGGATGCGGCCGTTGATCTGGCGGAGCGCACCTATACGCCGATCAAGTACGACTATGTGTTGAGCGCCTCGGGCGGTGGCGTGCTGCAACTGCAGATTGAGCGTTCTATCTCGGCCGGCGCTGCCATCGAGAGCTTTTCCGGCGTGTATCCGCCGGAGGTGTACGTGGGCGATATGTTGTGGCTTGACCGCACGCTGTCGGCGACGGTGGGAGGGGCGGCCAAGAGTGACATGCAACGGCTGGCATTTCGGGTGGCGGCCGTCACGTACGGTCGCGGCGGTGTCGAGGTGCTGGCATTTGATGCCATGGGCGTGCTGTCGCACATGCGACCCAGGCGGGCCAAGGTGCTGCAGAAGAACGACCGCACGCGCATGGGTGACGTCGAGGCGATGTGCCATTGGGCGGGGCTGACGACTTCGGGCACGGGGCTGCTGCCGCAGGCAGTCTATCCTTCGCCTGGCTTTGTGTGGGCGGCGAATGAGTCAGGGCTCGGCGCATTGCGGCGGTACTTGAGCGACCAGGCGGTGGTGCTGCGCTCGGCCGGCGCCGACAGCGAGCAGGAGCATACGCGCGTCGCGCTGCTGCCACTGCCGGCAGTATCGACCTACACCTACGTGTCGCCGAATGGCCTGGTCGAAGAGTACGGCACCCACGAGATCGCCGACTGGGCGCTGACGCATGACGGGCGCGACGTGCGGCTGTTTGTGGCGGTGGGGTTGCGGGCCGGCGCCTCGGCGGTGACGGGTGAGGCGTGGGCGATGGCGGCAGCGCGGCCACGCAACGGGGCGCGGCCGGTGCCGTATGTTGCGGTCGACCGTTCGATGGCGTGGGCCGATGGGTCACTGGCTGCCCGGGCAGCGGCGGAGGCGGCGAAGCTGGCGGCGGGGCTGTCGTTCGGGTGGATCGAGGCGACGGCGAATTTGGGGGTCGAGCTGTATGACCTGGTGAAGGTGGACGGCACGGAAGTGCGAGTGGTGGGTATTACGGAGACGTGGGAGCGGGGACGGCTGCGGCAGCGGCTGGAGCTGGGGGAGGTGAATTCGTTTGGGGTGTGGGTGGGGTAGGTAGTTGGCGAATGCGGGTTGCGGCCGAGGCAGTCGTACGGGGTTGTGAAGTCAGATTGCATGCGCGTATTGGGGCGGGGCGGGCACAAGGTCCGGCGAAGCGGCGTTCGGCCCGATTGGGGAGTTATTGCGCCGGACCTTGTGCCCCTACGATTTGTGCGCGCTGCGAATGGCAGTCGTACGGGGCTGTGAACTCAGATTGCATGGGGGCGGGGTGGCAGAATGATGGAACTGATCTCGGGGGAGGCGGGGGTGCTGCGGACGGCGCTGGGGGTGGTGCTGGCGCGGGAGGGAATCGATGTGCGGGTGCGGGTGTACCTTTGGAGCGGCGGGGTGGAGGATGTGGTGCTGCCGGTGATGGGCGACCTTGGCGGTCGCCTGGCCCGGCCGGTGCCGGTGGGGGCGCAGGTGATCGTGATGTTTCTCAGCGATCGGACGGCGAGCGGGATGGTGGTGGGGACGATCGAGGGGCTGCTGTCGTGGCGAAGGACGGCGGCGCCGGCGTTCACGGACTACATACAGCCGCACATGCAGGAGATCATGGTGCAGGCCGGTGCGCTGGATGCGTCGGTGACGGTCGTCGAGAGCTTCTTTGGCGAGGACCCAGGCAACGGGTATCTCTTTGCGAGCGGCGCCGTGGTGATGGCCGACGGACGGGTGTTCTTTGTGCCGTGCATGCCGGGCAGCGACGATCCGGCGATGGTGCGGCCGCAGATCTGGGATCCGCACAGCGGTGCGGTGCATGAGGTGGCGTGGGATGGCACCGGCGGCGACATCTATATGGGCGGCTGCTTGCTGCAGGATGGGCGGATGTTCTTTATGCCGGAGGCCATGGGCAGCGGACAGGCGCACATTTACGATCCAGAGCTGGACCGCGTAATGGCGGCGGGAGAGCCAATTGCCACGGGCTGCATGGGGTGCGTGGTGATGGCCGACGGGCGGGTGCTGCTGGTGCCGCACGCGGCGACGAGCCCGCTGATCTACGACCCCAGGGCCGACACGATGAGCACCTCGCAGGTGGTGACACCGGCCGAGTTGCAGACCGGGATGGACTTCTGGGGCGGGGTACTGCTGCCGGATGGGCGGGTGCTGCTGGTGCCGCACATGGCGACGGCGGCCATGGTGTACAACCCGGCGGACGACACGACGGCGGTGATCGAGGCGGACCTGCAGGGTACGAACTACGCGGGCGGGGTGCTGCTGCCGGACGGGCGGGTGTTCCTGGTGAGCTACAGCGGCGGGACTGTTTTCAACGTGTTCTTCGACCCGGCGACGGACAGCTTGCGCGTCGAGGCGCCGGCCGGCTACGTGCCGGGCGGCTGGCGCTGTGGGCTGCTGCTGGCCAATGGGATGGTGCTGCTGCTGCCGGGCATGTATGGTGGATGGGAGGACTGCAGAATCTTCGACCCGGCCACGGGGAAGTATGCGCAGGCGCCCGAACTGGCAGCAGTGGCGCCAGCGGAGATCCAAGCGTATGGGGGCGGCGCCGTGCTGCCCGACGGGCGGGTGGTGCTGTGCCCGTATGAGTGCCGCAACCTGGTAGTGTGGGATCCTGGTTTGGGCGTGGCATTTGGGCGGGACGTGGCGCTGAGCGGGTTTTGGAATCACCAGCCGTGAGGGTGGTGAGGGTCCGTTGCGCCCATTGCGGCCAGTATTGGCTCTGCCTTCAGCAAAGCGTCAAGTTTTACGTCAGCGAGAACAACTCTCATGCATTCCCGGGCTGCGGGTGCAGCCAGACCACATCCAATACCAATAGCGGCGGCTGTGATGACTGCCACTTCGTCTTTGCGTAGCAACTTGGATTAAAGATTACTAGAAGTCCCCATTGACAGAGTGTTCCACAAAGGCATATGCTGTTTAGTACGTCATTGTGAGACCCGGATGGCGCACGTAGAATGCTCGGACAAAGGAGGCAAATCATGACGATCGTCAATCGCAGAACCTTCATTGCCGCACGCGGAAAAAACGAGGAAGTGGTCAATCTTCTGCGCGAAGGGTCCAAAGACTCAAGCTTGCACTATCGAATCTACAGTTCGCACTACGGCAGATTTGACGAAGTGGTTATCGAGATTGAGTTCGAAAGTATGGCTCACATGGAGGAAGCTTGGGCAGAGTTTGATGCACAACCGGACACCGCCGAGTTTTACGCTAAGTGGGAGGCTGTCACCCAGCCGGGCGGATTTAACGAGGTGTGGGTGCTCGAAGCACAAGGTTAGGACCGAACACCATGAAAGGAGGAATCCATGCATACGGTTATTTCTCGTGCTCGTTGGCTCATCTTTGTCTGCCTCACGTTGCTTTTTGTCCTGGCGCTTGCGGTACCTGTCGTTGGTGCGCCACCGGAATTCCAAACGGTGACCGTCGACGACACGTGGATCGATCAGAACGCTACAGATCAGTGTGGATTTCCAGTCGAGTTCCACTTTGTGGGCACTTTCAAGATCTCTACAAATGCCCTGAAGAATGGCAGCGTCTTGGAGATCGATCGGGTCCTGAACGCGAGCATCACTTTCACCAACCTGGCGACAGGTGCGTCGTACACAAGTTTGGCCGCTGGACCGAACCATATCACGATCGCCCCTGATGGCAGCATCAGCAGCGCTGGCCTCGGAATCTATGACGTCATCACCTTGCCGGGACAAGGCCTGCTGATCAAGAACGTGGGGCGTCTCGTCTTTGACGAGAATGGGAATGTCGTGTTCGAAGCGGGCACACATCCAACTGTGACCGGCGGCGATGTGCAGGGGCTTTGTACGGCGCTAAGTTAAGTCGTGATGGGGCAGAACCTGTTGTGCACTTTAGGGCCTTGCCGATCCCGCTCAGTGTCTTAAAGTGCATGACAGGCTCTAGTGCCGGTCCACTACAATTCTGCACATAGGGAAGTGCATCAGGTTCTTTGCAGTTGCAGCCGCGTGCCATGCTATCGATGATTTGGCCGGTCCTACGGTCACTGGTCGCCGCCTCGTGCCAGTGAGATCTCAGCGCACAACGATCCTGCTCGCCGTGACCGCCGTCGCTGGAGGCGCCGTCGTGGTGGCTGTGATCATGTGGCTGCCGGGCCTGGTGCGCTAGATGCGTAGCCCTAGGTCATCGTCTGCGAAGTCCTGTTTTATAACTTGCCCGCCCACGCCATACACAGTGCAACCACCAACGCACCAATTAGCAACACACTCAAAAAACGATGCGTCATCGTTCCGCGCGGTGCGCCGTCTGGTGGTTTGCCCACTGTTTTGTTAAGTGCAAACAATACGACAACCGCTACAACCAGCAGACTTACTGCGCGCAATAGTGGTAGGTCTGCGCCGCCCTTGAACAATATTGCAAAGGATGGGTCAAGGTTGCCCGATCCATAGAACTTGACGCCGGCAATCAACGCAGCAACCGCCCCGAATAAGACAACCATTTCTTCGGCAAAGTAGATTTGCCTCTGGGTGAAGGATTTTAGCCGTTGCAACCAAGACGGTTTGCGCGCCCCTTTTGCCCTATAGCCCAACACGCCGTCAACCTCTGGCGCGGCTTGTTCAAGCGTGTGAACGTGGTAGCCGTCCCCGACACGCTCCACTTGGTATGGCACGCCAGCCGCGTCAAATTCTCGCTTCAGCCATCCTAGACGCTTGCCTGGGACGGCAGCCGTTATTACCTCCCGACCGCCACTGCCCTTGCGTGTCCATGCGTGGCGTTTCATCAATCACCACCATCCGCCGCAAAGCCTAAGCAATGAATTTCATGACAATTGTCAGGTGACGCTAGAAATAAACGTGCTACGATCACAGTGCAGTTTCTCAACTCCACCACCCTGAGGAGGCTCATATCGAGTAACGAACTGATCAGTGATTCGATCGCCCTGACTTGCGCGGCGGCGCGGCTTGTCGCGCGTAGGTTTATCCTTTTTGAATTGTGCATGAGAATAGAAATTTATATACTATAGAACAAATGTTCTTACTCTAGTAGTAAGAGTATAGATCAAGATGTCTTGATTAGTCAAGTGCCTCAAATTTATCCGCGCCTGATAGGGGCCAGGTGAACCTTATACACGTTGACTAAGGAGTACCCCCATGCTAGATGCACTGCTAAATGCACTGCGCCAAATATTTCCGATTTCAGGATTCACTGTTATGGCAGTTCTCTTTGTCATCTTTGGGTGGCTTTTGTTCGCGTAGCGCGGTTCGGAATAGGACTTTTTATCGCTATGTGGCAACCGATAGTAACAGTTCACAACGTGGGGCCTTCTGCTACCGACCGGGTGGCAGGAGGTATGTTTGGATGTCTATTATGGATACCGACATTTTTTTTCGGCTGGGGTTTCATAATAAGTGGGATATTGCTACTAATATTTCAAGAAGGATTTGTCATGTTTGTGTCTGCAATAGTTACCCAAGTATTCGGAATCGAATTATAGGTGTCGGCAGTATGTAACTGTCCCCGGAATTGCCAACCAGTGTGTATGTTGGACCAATTATGATGGCATACGAGAGTAGCGCTCGCCAGTGAACTGAAACCAGTGAAAATCGCCGGCCACATCTACCGGCGCCGTCGTGGTGGCCGTGATCGTGTGGATCGTGTGGATCATGGTAAGCAAGGCCCTATAGGAACATTTATACCCAGATCCAATCCACATATTCTCACTACTCCCATTAGTTAACTGAAAAAAGTATTTAAAATAACTCTGAATGCGTATTCGCTTCTGCCTCGTGGGGGAAACTCTATGTTGCCTCTACCTGTGCCGTCGCATTCGTATTCTTCATGCCTATGGGGAAACCATTTTATCTTGCCCTTGGGCACGACACGCCCGCCGTCGAGTGGATGACGGCGGGCGTGTTCTAGAGTAGCCTCCAGGTTAGACTTGTGGTGGCTCTCCGTAACGTCCAGTTGAAAGGAAGGCATTGGTGAATCAAGCTATACATGATCGACTCAAGGACGTTGCGAGGAAGCGAAGCGACATCACCCATGAGGAAGTCGCCTCACTCACCAATCTGGACATGGCAGACCCAGATCACCGTAACCAAATGAGCAGAATCCTCGATGTCATTGCCCGATCTGAGTTTGCCCAGGGCAATCCGCTATTGACTGTCCTGGTCGTCCACAAACAGGACCATCGTCCGGGTCATGGCTTTTTTGAATTAGCCCGTGAGCTTGGACTGTACGAGGGAGGTGACGAGTTTGAATATTTTGCGCTTGAGACGAAGTGTGTGCATGACCACTGGGCTAAGGCCTAGCCGGGGCTGGCCTGGTTGGTGCGATCGTGTGGCTAACGTCGATCATACGTTGACTCCGATATTCCGTCTAACCGCACTGGATCAACCTCCAATATTGCGCCTGCCTTCACTGGATAAAAACTGTCGGGCCAAGCGTTATCTTTGGTGTATTTCACCCTGCTGAGGGTCGCTAAGCGGAGGTCCATACCGTCATGCCTCCCCGTCTCCCCATGCAACATCCGCCCCCTGTGGCTGTCCATTCCATCCGTTCGCCGTAGGCACTGCGTTGACAGCCGATCGGTTGACAGCGCATTTCACCACCGCCACCCACCATAGCGCTACTCCCGCCAGCACCGTGGACGTGAGTGCCATGACGGGCAGGTGCGGCAGCCACAAGGCATAGCCCCGCTGCACCAAGATCAGCAGGTATCCGAGCGGCAGCAGCAACCGCCAGCCCAAGGGCAACACCCGCCGTGCCACCAGCAGCCCGACGTATAGGGGCGGAACCAGCATCACATACATGCTCCAAGACACTGGAGCCAGCATGAGCATGGTTGCCAGAAGCAGCGTCCAGCCCAATGTGCGACCAACTCCAGTGTGCGGGTTGAGACGCCACAGCGCCCACACCGTCAACCCTGCCACGAGCAGCGAAAGTAGGAGTCCCAGCGGCCGCGCCAGGATCGGGTCCAGCAGCGGGGCTACGGTGACGACTCCCGCCGCCTGCTCGTGGACGCTCAGCTCCAGACTACCGCCGTAAGCCAGCTTCTGCGCCAGCGCCATGACCGACTGGTTTTGCAAGATGTTGCCCCCCGGTGGAGCCAAGTTGACGTAATACTGGCGCAGCATCTCCGCATATGCTCCATACACCGGCGGCCCAAAGCGCGCCAGCCCCACAAACACCGCTACGGGCAACCCCACCGCCATCCCGGCCAGGAACCACCAGCGCCGCGCCCATGGGCTCAAAATCGCCAGCCCGAGCGGGTATGGCTTGATGCTGGCAACGACGCCGATTGCAAACCCGCTTAGCGCCTCCACCAGCGCCAGCGGGCTGCCGAACGAGATGTAAGCGAGGGTGATCAGCAGCGCCATCACCAGGTTGATATTGCCGAGGTATACAGTGTCAGCCGTGGCCGGCAGCAAGAGCCAGAGCCCTGCCCCCAGCAGCAGAGCCCGGTCTCTGCGCCGCCAGGCATACCACGCTAGCAGACTCAAGATGGCCACCACCAGCGCCAGGTCCACCACAAGCCACAGGATCCCCGCCTGCGGGTAGGGCGGGCCTGTGAAGGGGGCATAGAGCATGGCAATTGTAGGGGCGTAGGGGAAGGGACCGGGAAGGCGCAGATCAAGGCCGGTGAGCACATTCCATCGCTCCGGCTGGTAGAGCAGTCCGGGATCCAGCTGGGCGACCGTGGCCGCAGTGTAGAGCATGGCGAAGTCATCCTGCGGCATCCTGTCCAGCGGCTCCCAGTTGCGCAGCTTGACGGCAAGAAACACCAAGCATTCCCCCACCACCAGCGCCCACAGACCCGCCTCGATTACGCTCATCCACCTCCGATGTTTCATGCCGGCACCCCCTTCGGCAACACGCTGACAATAATCCCACCCAATGTCCTATTATCCGTCTGCGGCGGCCACAGCTGCAGCCGTGTCATTACCCAAACCATAGGGCCGGGAAGTCAACCGGCCCGCCTGCTGTTTTCCTGTCCTCATGACAGCCCCGAATCTTACAAAACGTTTGGTGTGTTCGCTCGTGACGGCGTTCGTCACCATTTCGCAACAGCTGTCAGTGCGTTCGGTCGGGTAGTGGCTAGTTCGGTTGTCATGGTTACACCTTTTTGCACCGCTTGGTCTGGACAATATCTATGCGCGGTCGTCCAAGCGTTGGATGTGGAAGGTCTTCGTACTCATTCTTCAAAAATAAACCCTGCATCACTCTCGTCACAACTTCACGGCCAATCACCTCGTCGTCAATTCCATGAACTTCAACAATGTCACCAACGCCGACGAGCGTGGGACGCCGACGTTGTCTGCAGAGATAGGGTCAAGTGTGAATCTCTGCGTCGGACGATTATAGTGCCTATTTCTTCGATGTCCAGTCCGATTCTTGAAGGCTCACCCGACGATCTAGACTCGTCTGCCGGGTCTGTCCTGCTCCTCTTGCAGTGCCGTCCGCATTTGACGCAACGAACTAACCGTTTGTTCTATTGCCAGTGCGGTATAGCCGTGTTGGTTAGTGGGTGCGCAACACTGCCCGGCGCGAGAACAAGAGAGCGGCGGACGGTGTCTCCCAGCAGAACAATTAGCGAGAAGGGTCCGCACACCCCGAATGGTTGGCACCTTGCCTGTAGGCGCGATGCCCTCGGACATGTCCCAAAGAGCTCGCGGATCTTGGCCTTGAATGACTTGGCGTCACGCTTGCCCGGCGCCACCTGGCGGGTGAAGAGGTCCTTCGGCAGCAGGTTGATGTCCTCGGCAAAAAGGCAGAAGAGCAGGCGGATCAGGTAGTGGGCGACGGGCTGCGGGTTGTGACCCCACTTGCCCAGATGGCCGGCAAGACTCTACCGGCAATACTTGCCTAATCCAGTTTTGGCCAGGTAAAGGTGAAGGTAGCGCCGGCGCCAGGGGTGGAGGTGAGACGGATGGAGCCACCGCGGCTCTCGATCGTCTTCTTGACCACGCTGAGACCCATGCCGCTGCCCTCGACCTGGTCGCGCGGCTTTAGGGTGCGGAAGAGGTCAAATACCTGCTCGTGAAACTCCGGCGCAATGCCGGGGCCGTCGTCGGCCACGCTGAACTGAATCGCATCGCCCAGGTCGTCAGCCGTGATGGTTACACAGCCACGCTCGGGGTACTCGTGATGCTTGCAGGCGTTCTGGATGAGATTACGGAATACGGTGGCGAGAGGGACGCGCTCGGTGAAGAGGATCGGCATGGACTGCGGCAGATCTAACTGGAAGCCCTGCGGCAGGTTCAGGAGATCAACTGTCTCTTGCACCAGGAGGCGGGTATCGACCTTTTCGGGCGTTAGGCGTGTACGGCCGACGCGTGAGTAGGCAAGCAGATCGTCGAGCAACCGCTCCATGCGCTTAATGCGGCCCTTGAGCTTGTCCAGGTGCTGGAGCGATTTGGGCGACAGCCCAGGCGCTGAATCCTCTTCGATCCACTCGGCCAGCAGCGCAATCGAGCGCAACGGCGCCTTGAGATCGTGGGATGCGACAAAGGCGAACTGGTCCAGCTCGCGATTGCTGTGTTCCAACGCGGCGGTGCGCTCCCGCACGCGTTCTTCCAGGCCCGCGCTGAGGCCGACAAGCTCTTGTTCGTACTTCTTCCTGACCGTGACATCGCGGTTGATTGTGACATACCCGATAGCACTGCCGTCGTCGCCGTACAGGGTACTGACATTCGCCTCGACATAAATTGGTTCACCGGCTCGATTGTGATGCAGCAGTTCAATGCGCTGCTGTTGGCCGGCGTCGACAGCAGCAAGTCTGGTGCGCCGTTCCTCAGGCGAGAGTGCCGTGCGCACCAGTTCCGCCATGTCCCGGCCCAGCGCCTCTGCAGCCGTCCAGCCATACAGCGTCTCGGCCCCACGGTTCCAATACGTAACAAGCTGGTCGCGGTCGAACACGCAGACGGCATCGTTCACGTGGTCGAGTAGAAATGCCTGGTAGCTCAACTGTGCGGCATATTGCTGGCGTTCGCCGACCAGGCGGCGGCGGGTGCGGCGCAGGGCATCGTTCAAGAGGACAATGATGGTGGCAATGACGACGAAGGCGATTGTGTGCAGCGGAAAGCGCGTGGAAATGGGCAGCAGGCCGGTGGGTGACAAGACCCAGCCAGGAGCGACCAGCAAGGCGAGCACGGCAGACAGCACGCCGGGGCCTACACCCCCATAGACGACGCTGATTAGAACGGCAAGAATGTAGAGTCCAAAGGGGATGAATTGGTGGATCGCCGGCACTGCCTGGGTCAGCAAGAAGGCGCAGGTGACGCTGACAAAGGCAGCGCCGTACCGCAGCAGGGGGGACCGGCTGGTTGAAACAACAGCATCATAGTGGCGGATGAGAAAGGATCGCACGCAGGCTCTCCCCCGGAAGCAAGCCGAAGCAGATGCGCTCAACGTATGCGTTCCGATCCTGTGGCGGAGAGATTAGAACGGGCGGATGATAAGATTGGGATGGTAGCAACGTGCAGTAACGATGAAGCCCGAAAGAGTATAGCAGCATTGGGGCGGTGGGGCAATGACGACAAGCGGAGACACAGGGCTTTGCAAAAGTCGCGCCGATTGTTCAGCCTGCAGGCCGCGTGCGGATTTGTTTGGTGCTAGACAGCTTAGGTGACGACGTAAGACATCGCTATTGACATCGAAGTCAACGGTAGTATGATGGATTTAGCGCCATGCGGCTTGTGGCGGAATCGCAGCTGTAGTTCAGTCGGGAGCAACAGAAATGCTAAAGGAATTTCGCGACTTCATCATGCGCGGCAACGTCCTTGACTTAGCCGTGGCCGTAATCATCGGCCTTGCTTTTGGCGCCATCATCACTTCCTTGGTGAACGACATCATCATGCCCATTGTCGGCATGTTGCTTGGCGGCATCGATTTTACGGCGATGTCTATCACAGTCGGCAGCGCCCAGATCATGTATGGCAACTTTATCCAGGCCATAGTCAACTTCCTCATCATTGCACTCGCCTTGTTCCTCATTATCAAGGCCGCCAATACGGTAATGCGCAAGAAGGCCGTGGAAGCGCCGCCGCCCACGCCTACCAGGGAAGAAATACTGCTTACGGAAATTTGGGACCTGCTTAAGGCTCAGGTAAGTCAGAACAGGATAGCATAGGCGCAACTTGGTGCCATAGATAAGCGTGATTGTCGTTGGGGCTTGTCTATTGTTGCACAAAATGGGCGAGCTTCCCGGGCGGTAGTCTCTTCCAGCCAACATTACTTTCTTTGTAGTCAAAGGTTGACTGGCACTCGCGGCGGTGCCAGCCAACCTTTGCACTTTATAGCCACTGCACCCGTCTCTCCATCCTTCGCCTGCATGACCGGTCTTGCTTATCGTAGATATCCCCAGATACATTTCTCAGTTTACCGATTGATAGTGCGTCTCAAACGTGTGATGATAGATGGGCTTGCATTCGTGTGAGAACACAGGCACGCGTATAGTCTGCGCGTGCTGTGAACGGGGCTACAGTAAATGATCTTGACTACTCTGAAATCAACCGGTTCATGCAACACGAAGAGCAACTTGAGCGCCGCCGCGAGCGGTCCAAAAGAGCATGAACTGCGCCGCCGCGGATGTGGACACTGCTGGCGGAAATAGATGAACGTCAAAAGCAAATGTTGGCTGCGTTCGAGGCCAAGGCCAATATGCAGGGGGAAGAAATAGATCAGATCATTGATCGGCTAGACAATCTTTAGGAAGGTTACGAGATGGGAGCAACTAGATCGTTCGCCTTCGGGATTCTGCTCGCTATAGTCGTGTTGACTGTCACCCGCTGCCGAGAACCACAGGGAGGCGGGCAGGCGCCGTTACCAACCACCCTCGGCTGGTGTACCCTTGTGTTCGGACTGACTGCGGTGATGGCACTCGCCCTTGCGTGGTGGGGGACACCAATTGGCAATATTCCTGGATCGGCACTCGAGTTGTTCAATCTCTCAATCGCATTGGCTGCTGCTGCGGTGTTGGTCGGCGCCGGGGCTTTCATGAGGCGCGATCGCTACTGGCCAACGTGGGTCGGGCTCGTTGCCGGCGCGGCTTTCTGGATCACGTTCGCAGCAGGCTACGTCCGCGGTTTTGGAGAATAACAGCGCCGCGTACTAATGCAGCCTCGGATTGACTGGCAAGGCCTCCAGCACCCTAAACAGCTCGCCATGTCCTCGGTTTGGAATCTCCAGCAGTTCCGCCTTGCCCATCACCTTAGCGGCCCGCTTCGTTTGTGGATAAGCACCGGCATCTGCAGTTCCCACAAACAGCAGACAGGGAACAGTATTGTGCGGCAGAAATTCTGCATAGCTGGTCGCGTACAGTGCTTCGAGGCAGGCAAGCAAGGCTTGTGGATCGTTGGCGAGTTGTCTGCACAAAAACCAGTCGGTCACGTCCAGTCCCGCCGATTGCGGTATGTCCCACTCCAGGAAAGCCCTCATCCCGCTTTGTAGACGGCGCCATCCTTCGCCGCTCTTTACGTCGGCCAATGAATACTCCGAGAAGTAGGGACTGGTTGCTCCCAAAAGCAGTGCTTGGGGGCGAGCGGGAGCATACCGGGCCAAGCTCATCCGATCACTCCTCCCATGGAAGCGCCCAAGTAACTCGCCTGGCTGATCTTAAGCGCATCCATCACGGTTATCACATCCTGCACCATCAGTCGTTGATCGTAGGCAGCGACCTCGTGCGGCTTGTCACTATAGCCATGCCCCCGCGGATCGATCAGAATGAGCTCGTAGCTGTCGCGGAGATTCTGTACCCAACCATACTCGTAGAAGTCGCCAATCGACCAGCTCCAGCCATGGATCATGACAAGCGGTGGACCTTGGCCTTCTACCTCATAGTGGATACGCACTCCGCGGCTTTGGACCTACGACATGGGTAACTCCTCGCCTTGCACCGCCAGATACTCACGCACAAATTGCTGCCCCCAGCAGGAGGTGTACACTAACTTGTTCCCAAGTTCATGTCAATGCCCAAAAAACAGGCTCGGGAGCCTCTCACAGGCGTTGACACAATCCAAGAATGGCATTAAGCTGCCGAACAGCTTCTCCAAGCAGACTTGTGTGTCTGTGCCCGTGCCATCCCTGCCGCTTGAAAGCGCTGCACTCAACGTCAAGAACGCACTAAATTGCAATCGAGTGGGGACTTGGGCGCGCTATAACTTGGGCAGCGCAGCGCCAAACTCTTGGCTCACTCAATATGCTAAAAAGCCTGAAGCAGCACAACCATGACAAATAGCGCCATCATTCTCGTAGTAGATGACAGCGTAGATCTCTGTGAAGCCATTGGGGTCACCCTGGAGCCAGACGGATATCAGGTTGTTTTTGCCCACAACGGTATCGAAGCGCTCAAGCGGGTTGAGACTACAAAGGTAGACATGATTCTGCTCGACATCTTGATGCCGGGAATGGACGGTTTCCAGGCATGTGTGGAGCTGCGCAAGCGCACCCAGGCGCCGATCATGATGGTCTCAGCACTGGATGACACCGAGTCCATTACGCTGGCATACCGTCTGGGTGCAGACGACTTTCTTTGTAAGCCTTTTGGTATTCATGAACTCCGCGTGCGTGTAGCTGCGATCCTTGAGCGTGTCAGCACCGATACTGGGGCCTTATCAGATGACTTGCGAGCAGCAAGCCTTGGACAGGACATAGCTCTTTATGAAGATTTACAGCAAGTACACGTGCGCGGCACAGTCGTTTCCTTGACGCGCATCGAGTCGCGGTTATTGGCAGCACTGTTGAGTTCGCCTGACCGGCCGCATGGCATAGATGAGCTTTTCCGGCAGGTTTGGGGCTACGATGCACCGAAAGGATCGAAATTGGTGGAAGCGGCTGTTCGGCAGCTGCAAGCGAAGATCGAAACGGATGCTTCCAGCCCGATGTTTGTCCGCTTGGTTGAAGACGGCTGCTACATGTTTGGTTCGGCTAAGTGAATCTCGTAGGCGCATCCCAGTGACGTACACAGCCGAGGCCATTGCACAAGGGTTTGGGACATACTTCACAGCGCCCAGCGCCCAAAGCGAGCCCCGTAGACAGATATATCTCGAAGTAAACCCAACTGTTATCGTGCTCTATTGAGAAGTTGAATGCTCTATTATAGCTTCCAGACAAGCGGCTGCGCATTGTGTGGTGAGTGGAGAGCCGGGAGCAACCCACATGACCTGCAGCACAGCCGCTTTCCGCTAGATTGTTTTCATGCTGCAACGCTTGGGTGGTTGAAGGAGGTTCATGGTGCCATTTGCGAACAATCAAGGCGTAAACATTTACTACGAAGTTGATGGGCATGGGCCGCCGCTGCTGTTGGCGCACGGCGCCACCGGCAATACAAGTTCCTGGCGCGGCTTTGGCTATGTCGACAAGCTAAAAGATGACTACATGGTTATTGTCTATGATGCACGCGGTCATGGTCAAAGTGACAAACCACATGAAACCACAGCGTACGATTACCGTTACATGACAGCGGACGCGCTTGCCGTCATGGATGCACTGGACCTGGTGAAAACCCATTTTTGGGGTTATTCAATGGGTGGCTTCATTGGCTTTGCACTTGGCATACATCATGCTCAGCGCATCCGCTCACTGATTCTTGGCGGTACATCTCCTTACTCCGACACGACGGACTCGTCACTGCAGGATCGTCCACTCGTAAAAGTCTTCAACGCAGGAATCGCGGAAGGACCGGACGCCGCTGTTGAACTGATGCGAGAGCTGTTTGGCACGATCACGCCGCAATATGAAGCACGCTTGCGGACGCTGGATTATCAAGCGATGCTCAATTGTTATGAAGGTATGTATTACTGGCCTGACTTCAGGGATGAACTGGCAACCATGACGATGCCCTGCTTGCTCTATATGGCTGAAGGTGACGACGATGCAGAATTCACAGGCAGTCACGCCATTGTGAAACAGATGCCGAACGCAACTTTCGTCGGGTTGGCAGGGTACAATCATGTGACTGCCTTTGCCGACAGCGAGAGCATAATCCCCTCCGTGCGCGGATTCCTTGCAAACGTGTAATAAGCGCAGTTCCCGTGTGGAAGTTGCTGCAAGCGAAACATCGGTAACACTCACCGACAATTGATTCGGTTTATTTGAACGATGCCCATTGACAGCACCGAGCTTGCCAAGTGGGTGGGCATTGACGACGAAGTTGAAACGCTGATCGCCCAAGTCTTCTAGGAAACCGGACGGACGGGACCGCAGCCACGGCTCCCCGCCCAAGCTACCAACAGTATCCCGACCTCCACCCCGAAGGCTCCACACCCGTGCCGTGAACTGAGAAAGGCATCGGCGCAGTGGGACTGATCGACAAGCTGGGCGATGCGCTGGCGTCTTGGGCCAAAGAAATCTGACAGTACCTAGCGTGCTGTATAGTATTGTTCCTACAAGAGCGCGTAACCAACCCAGTTGCATTGCCCGACCTGCCCGTGGCCTTTTCGTGGCTCTACTGGCGACGTTACTGCGAGTTGCGTGACTGGCATCCAGCCGGTCTGGTTGACGGATAAGTCCTTGGCTTCGGGCAGTATGCCATCGGCGGGGATCAGGCTGCCGGCCGACAGCAGGATCACGTCGCCGCACACCACGCCTTCGGCTGGTATCCGTGGTGTCTGCCCGCCACGCAGGCGCCTGGCCGACTGTTCCAAGCGTGTTTGGGCCCTCTTGCGCCAACCGGCGCTGTGCCTCATCCGGCAGTAGCCCATTGGGTGAAGACTCCAGCGTTTTAATAAGCTCCCCAGGCTCAATACTCCAGTAACCGGGAATCTGTGTATCTGTCTGCAACATGCTGAGATCATCGCGCTGCTGGCCCAATCATGCCATAGGTTGCAGCAAGTTCTAATCCATTCCTTAAGTCTACTTTAAATTTCCGTTCTCCATGGCAGATCGCCAGCTAATTCGTGTATTTTTTCGTGCCTCTAACTACTCTATTTGAATAGATGCGGTCTTTGTTGCCAATTATTCGATACATTTTAGGTGCGTTCAACCGCCATGGCGCCGTTGAAATAGACCGCCCATCAGAGGATTATTGTGTCCAGTTTGTCCCGTCTGCTTGATTTTTACCCTGCCCCTGTACGCACCCTTATGGCTGACCTGGCGACACTTATCAAGTCTGCCGCGCCTGGCGTGCGCGAGGCGGTGCGCCCCGAGACGCGCTGTCTGCGCTACAGCCATGCGCGCTGCGGCTATTTCTGCGGCCTCTATCCGCAAGACTCCAGCGCGGAATTGCTTTTTGAATTTGGCGTGTTGCTGCCGGACCCCGAAGGCTTGTTGGAAGGCGACGGCTCACACGTCCGTTTCGTGACAGTCTGGGCCAACCAGCCGTTGCGCGCGCAGGCCTTGCGCCGCCTGGTGGCCGCTGCGTACGATTTACCCCGTAAACGGGCGGATAAGTTGGCGTCGGTGGACAGAATAGCGATGCAGCACCAGTATGGCGAACTGCTGGAAAGGGCTGTTCTGTACGGTATACTGGACGACGTCCGCCAGGCATTGGCAGCAGGGGCTAACCCGGATGGGCAGCCGTACGAATTGTCGCCGCTATTTGGTGCCTGCATCAATCGCGGCGACGACTATCAGCGTCACGAGATCGTGCGCCTGCTGCTGGCTGCGGGGGCTGATATCAACTGCGAATACAACGGCCGCTCGCTGCTGGCCAATGTTGAACGCTGGGGGCGGCAGGAACTGGTGCATTTACTGCTTGAGCATGGCGCCACCCAGGAACTTGTCGGCGCTGGCCGAATGGAGGCACCCCCATCGCCAATGCAGGCAGGGGCGGCTGCCAGGAATTGGCCGCAATGGGTCTTTGGAGGGTGAGAGGCAGTCTCTCTCTGAAACACACCCGAAGCGCCCACCGCACTTGATACCCAATATCCCTCATCCCTTGTGGTACCTTGCATCTGAGTCAACCTTTATATTATGTATCAACACTTGGAGGGCTGGCTCGCTCCTTTTCTATTTCCGCAAAACTTGTCCCCAGTGTGTTACGCTCTCCTGATCGGCGAGCGTAACACACTGGGGACAAGAAGTTAGTGGGCAGTCTTTGCTGTAGAGTTCACCACACCGTTCGCGGGCGGTAGCCAGCACGTGTGACTACATGGCTTCGATTCACCGCAAATACTGCACACCAAAAGTCTCTCCAGCGTGCTGCGTGACCTAATTTGGCGGCGCAGTTACGCTTTGCATGTAGACTTCGAGCAGGGCAGCAATGGCCTCATTGTCACTAAGTACGGCTGACTTTCTCAAATAGCCTGCCACGCCCATGTCATAGGCGACGGTCCGGTCAGAATCCCTATCCAATTCATCTAGAATAAAGACGATGGTCCGCCTAAGCCTTGCATCGTTGCGGATATCTGCCAGGAATTCGAGTGCCGTCATCCCGGGAAGGTGGAGGTTAAGTAGTATTAGGAAAGGGATGGCCGGCTGAAACAGTGGCCGTCGTTGATCCTGCAAAGCCTGGAGGGCCTTGCTTGCCGTCCCAAAGGTCACCAGGTGGGGAGGAAAATCAAGGCGCAGCAAACTGCGTGAGATTGCCTCTACGTCTACATCATCATCCTCTATGAACATGACCCCGAAAGGGTGCGCGAGCATATAGCAGACCTGTTAACAGTGGGTAGATTGTCCTCTGTATTTCCAGTGTCTTTCAATGGGACAACTGAAGCCATGTGCCTAGATACACAACGAGGGCACCCACGAGGCATGTGGCCACGTATCGCAAAGTGTGGGTGCTACAGCAAGAAGCCGCAAAGCACCCTGTCGTACAGCCTTTCTACACCTGTCAAAGAGGAAGGAACGGCCTGCCCTGCTCGCTCTCCGAGGGCGCAAGAAGGCACACAACGTTGCGGCTGGTTGCAGATCGTGCGGCCAAGCGGTCCATTCTTGCGCGGCGCTGAAGATTTGCGGGCTCTGCACCCGTAAGGCAAACCGAAACGTCTTTTCTGGGGTATCAGGCGGCGTGGATTTTGTCTCTACTATAGTAGGCGGTTGACCTGTTTTCCCCGAACAGGTCAATTTCTTCCCCGAATGGCGAAAATACCAGGTTTTTTGTGAAGCCGCAGTAGAACTATAAGTCTCATATATAGCGGCGAAGCATAATACAGGCATTGTGCCCCCCCAAACCGAAGCTATTGGAGAGCACGACCTTGACGCCGGCGTTTACGGCGTGGTTGGGCGTGTAGTTCAGATCGCACTCGGGGTCTTGATATTGCAGGTTGATCGTGGGCGGGATCTTGCCAGTCTGGATGACCTTGGCCCCAATCATGGCTGCGAGTGCTGCGAGCGGCCGCGGCTGTCCAGTTGACCAGGCCGGCGCGTACCTTGAGGTAGGCACGCGCCGGAGATTTCTCGTGTAGGCTAGTAGCGGGCGACACAGCAGACATGTGACAAGGAGGAAGGACAGCCATGATCGGGCAAACGACGATGGCGCGGGCGGGGAACGCGGCTGCCGTAACGGCAAGCCGGTTGGGGTTCTGGGCGGCGGTGCTGACGGCGGTGGTCACGGCGGTGTCCTTTACGATTGCGATCACCACACTGCCGGTGTCGGGACCCTTTTGCTCTGGCAGTTGTGTCGCCTATCCCTATCGCGAACGTGGCCGCGCTGGTGCCGCACGATTACATTTGGATGTATCCGGCCATCCTGCTGATGGGCATCTTTGTCGTACTGATGGCGTGCATCCACCAGGTCGCGGCGAAGGGCAAGCGGCTGTACAGCCAGGTTGCGCTTGTGTTTGCGGCGATGGCGGCGACCGTGCTGGCGACGGATTACTATATTCAGCTCGCGACGCTCCAGCCCAGCCTAATCAAAGGCGAGGTGGAAGGGCTGGCGCTGATCACACAATACAACCAGCACGGCATCTTTATTGCGCTGGAGGAACTGGGTTACCTGCTGATGAGCCTGGCTTTCCTCTTCGTGGGCGTAGTATTTGGGGCTGCGTCAAGGCTCGAGCGTGTGATTCGCTGGCTGTTGATTAGGGGGGCGCTGGCGGCATTTGCGGCCTATGGCGTGCTGAGCTTGATCTATGGCAAGGATCTCGAGTCCCGGTTTGAGATGACGGTAATCACGATCAACTGGACACTGCTAATCGTGGCTGGGGTGCTGCTGAGCATGTGGTTCCGGCGCAGGGCATAAGGGAAACCCATGAATGCCAGAGCTGCCTCCGCCATGCGAAGGCAGCACAGCACGTTTATGCCATTGCCGCGACGCGCGCCAGCCGGAAAAAGCGCAGTGCTATGCGCACGTACCAGGCAAATAGGAGCGGCAGGGAAAGCAGCGACAGCAGGACGCCTACCACCGGCGCAAACAGGCCGAGGGCGGCGGCGTTACCGGCCAGGCCCAGGTAGCCGCTCAGTTTGCCGAATATGGTGCTGCGGAGCATGGCGGCGGACATGAGGATACCTGCTGTGGCCGACAAGACGAAGCTCACGTTGAACGCTGTGCCCTGGTAATTCCAAAGGGAGGGTGTGGCGGCTGTGGTGGCGGCAAAGGTTCCCAGATAGGTGGTCAGCATGGAGTGCCCGGCGGCAGCCAGCGTCGCGCTGGGCCTCGGTTGTAGCTGACGCATATTGGCTGCTTAAGGCCGCCATCTCAAACAGCCGGCTGGATGAAAAATAGGTTGTGGCTGCTATGAGGCCGAGCGGCGCCGCCAGCGCCATCAAGGATGGGCTTGCGCGGCGAAGCGCGACAAAGCCTGCGATCCAGATGGGAATCGTGGCGACGTTGCTGATAAGCATCAGCAGATCGAGGTCGAGCATGCCGCGCAGCCAGCTCGTTTGGAAGCGGGTGAACCAGTCGGCGACGCTTGCCTCGGTCAGCGGCGGCCAGACCAGGAACGCGACCACGCCCAGGATGATAGCCAGCGCCGTAATGACGGCGGCCACCCCGGCCGTACGGTACAGTCCTGTCCAACACGAATCGTCAGCCTGTGTGTACGATGCACTGCGCTGCATGGCGTTCCTCCCATCGCTGGTAGACGAGTCTCGAATGTAATCAGTGTAGTGCCGTCCGGCATTTGCACCAGGCTCTGTGGTTCCTGGCATTCGACTTTCTGTATCCCTCAAGCACGGGAATCTGCACCAAGTTGGGTGCCGGCCCGTTGCAGATTCAATGCGAGCAGCCGCGCCAGGATCTCCTCGTCGCGCAGGTCGTGTGGCCATCCATAAGCGTCGAACACAGCGGCGTCTAGCTTTTTGTGGGCAGCATCGAGCCAGTCCGGGCGCTGATTGTAGAGGTTGGTGAGCGTGCGCTTCTGCAGTTCATTCTCGCTCAGGCCGGGCGGGTTGAGCCAGGCCTTGCGCTGGGCGGTCAGGTCGCGAGCGGCGTCGGCGATGGCGTGGACGCGTGGGTCTTCTTGGGGTTCTTCGCCGGGGCGCCAAGGAAAGGGGTAGGTTTCAAAGCATGTAGATGAGGTGTAGCATGGATCGTTTCCAACACCCATCCATGAACCGGTCTTCAGAGACCACAACTCATGGCATCTTGAATGTAGCACACCGAAAAAATAGTCGTCGTCCCGCGCAAAGACAAACAATCTATGATTCGCAAGAACGTCGCTTCCTCTCCAAACAAAAATCCTATACTTTGAGATTGAAGGAGTTACCACATAGCGATTTTGATTGGCTAGAATTCGCCGATAACCTGGCGATGGCCTCGCATGTAGCCACCAGTACTCGCGCTGCCGCTTTTCGTTACGGCCAATCCTTTCGGGATACACAACTTCCTTCACATACCTGAAGGCGCTCTCGTATTTAGCAGCTTCCTCCAGTGGCATATCTAAGCCAAAGTCGATCACCCATGCTTCTTCGGTCCGCTGCATCAGCTGTTGAGAGTTTAGCCCACGCTTGACAACATCCCGTGCGCTTTTGCCAAAGGTGTTTGGCTCTGCCAGCAGAGCACGCGCTTGGTCTTCGGATATGTTAAAGGCTCCCTTCTGTTGTGAGCCGTAGAAACACAGATTATCGTTCTCCTTGAGCCGGCGAGCAACAGATAAATCAAGAGTTGACGTCAGGTCCGAGTTTATTGATAGAACTGAACCTCCGTTTAGCAGACGATTCTGTTCCTCACCGTCATCAAAACCTATCATTGATACTCGAACTGCTGCACCATCTAGAATCCAAGGTCGGTCACTCCACGCAAGAAATATGTCTCCAACTTCTTTGATCCGTTCGAGGGTTTTTCGATTGGTACCTTGGCGTATAGAGTTGGTGGCCAATAACCCAACACGCTTAGCCTGGCCGACCTGTATTTGGGTCCGCGCTTTTTCAAACCAATCGCATACGAAATCGGCGAAAGCAGAAATGCGATTCTCATACAGCTTAAACAACGAATCAACGTATTTGTCACCTAGTTCCTGGCGAACTCTGTTTCCTCCCAGAAACGGTGGATTTCCAACGATTGCATCCGCCTCCTGCCATTCCGGCTCCACTGGTCGCCCGTCAGCATCGTAAGCCAAGATGGCGTCCATGTGCCTGATGTTGTCCAACGGCTTTAATATCGGTTCTTCGGGAAACCCAAACCCATTGCCGTGCAGCCATTGCAGGTAACCAATCCACACGGTAGCTTGGGCCAATTCGTGGGCATAGTCGCTGATCTCGATCCCGTACAACTGTAATGGGGAAGGGGCGAGGCCGGGGAGCGGCGTCAGCAGTGACAGGCCGACTTCGCTGGCAAAGATGGAGACTTCCTTCCACAACTCCAGCAGCAGACGCAGTGATACATACAGAAAATTTCCGCTACCACAAGCGGGATCCAAAACTCGAACACTGGCCAGCTTCTGTGCAAAGCCCAAGATGAGGCTGCTCAGTTCGTTCTGCAGGCGCGTGCCCACCGCTCGGGTGGGCGCGCTGGCACGCTTGCGTGCCAATTCCTGGGCCTTCGCCTTCGTCTCCGCCCATTCGCGGCGCAGCGGCGCCATGAGCACCGGCTCGACGATGAGCAGAATGTCGTCCTTGCTGGTGTACTGTGCGCCGAGCTTGGCCCGCTGCGAAGGGTCCAGGCTGCGGGTGAAGAGCGTGCCAAAGATGGCTGGCTCGATCGACGCCCAGTCGAGCTGCGTGATGTTGTGCAGGATGGCAAGGCCGTCGCCGTCGATGTCGAGCGTGGCGTCGCCGTCGAACAGCCCGCCGTTGAAGTAGCGGATGGAGTACTCGCCAAACTCGTCGCCCTCGGCCATGGCGTGAAAGAGCTGCTTGATCTGGCGGTTGAAACGCGCGCTGTCGCGGCGGCCGTGGTCGACCAGGCGCGTGAACAGGTCGCGCGGCAGCAGCTCGATGTCTTCGGCAAAAAGGCAGAAGAGCAGGCGGATCAGGTAGTGGGCGACGTCGTGCGGGTTGTAGCCCCACTTCGCCAGGTGGGCCGCCAGACGGCCGAACTGGGCCGCGGCTTCCTCGGTGACCTCCGCGGCGGTCTTTTCGGGCCGGAACGCCTCCGGGTTGTAGAAGATGTTGCGCAGCTGCTGCAGACCGGCGGGCGTGAGCAAGTCGTCGAGCATGATGGTGACGACGTGCTTGGCTGTGCCCGTGAAGTTGGTGTGGACGACGATAGTCTGGATGTTGGAAACTATCAATAGCGGCGGGTTGTCCAGCGATTCACGGTACTGCAGGAGCTGGGTGTAGGCCCTGTCGAGGTCGCCATGCGGCCCCTTGTACTCGACGGCAAAATGGCCCTTGAACCAGACATCGGCCCAGCCTTGGCCGCCGCTTTGCTTTTGCCGCGCCAGCCTCAAAGGTAAAGAACTTGTTCTCGTGGTCCAGCTCCGCGGGCGTGGGGTGCCCGACCAGGTGGCAGAGGTCGAGAAAGTGCTGCTGGTAAGACTGCTTTTCGGTTGACGTGCTGCCGCGCCACTTGGCGACAAACTCCTGTGGGGTCATGGGAGCCAGGATTCTGGTTGGGTAATCGGTATCCTATTTTCTTGCTTACGTGGATTGTAAACGGGTGAGGCGAAGATTGGCAAGAGAAGGTAGTGGGCGTCACTATACGGTAGGTGCCCACAGCCGCTTGTGTGACAGGATACTGCGGGCCAGCATGCAGGGCAGTAAGGAGACTCCCTGATAAAAAAGTGGGCTGACACGCCCCCGAAGTCGATGCATTGAGCACCAACACACGCCAGCCCAGTGATACGGTAGCACAGCTTTCTGTTTGCTACAAGTGCTAAATTGCGGGGGCGCGCAAGAGGACCCAGGTGTACGATGTGCCGCCCGTTCTTCTCCGCGCAGGTTTCGTTGCGTTGCCAAACTGCCGCGTCGACATAAATGAGGCTATTAAAGTACACGCGTCCGGCATCGACTATGAGTGCCGATTTTCACAATGTTGACATGCCCATATAAAGAGAGTATCTTCGCTACACCGTCTCCGGTCATGAGCGCGCTCCCCGGCTGCCTTTGCGGTCATGCCAAATTCCGTGCCGGTAAAACCGTAGGTCATCGAGTGTAATTGCGTTCACGTTTTCGTGCAGGAACTGTTAGGAGAAAGGAGCATAGCATGACTGCTGATCGTGGGATCTTGATCGGATGGAACCGGGTGGTGCCGGGCAAAGAGACACAGGCAGTGGCGCTGTTCGGTGAAGCCCTGGCCTTCTGGAGCAAGCAGCAACAGGCAGGGATGGTCGAGAACTTTGAACCGGTCTTCCTGGCGCCGCATGGCGGCGATCTGAACGGCTTCTTCCTGATTCGCGGGGACGCAACCAAACTGGGCGAGATCATGGCGACGGATGAGTACCTGACGATCGAGCAGAAGGCCAGCTACCTGCTCGAAGGCCACGGCGTCATCGGCGCCATCTTCGGTGAAGGCATCAACCGAAACATGGCCATCTATCAGAAGGTCACGTCCGGCGGCTAAAACGTATCGGTTTCCAGCCGCCAACACCGGAGACATCTATGGCTTTCCCGCTCGAACTCGATCACATCGTCATCTTTAGCCGCGTGGACGCGCCTGAAGCGCAGGCCTTGGAGGCACTGGGCCTGACTGGCTTTGGCGGCACGACCCGGCACGGCGACCTGGGGACTGCGTCCACTTCGTTCTTCTTTGAGAATGCGTATCTGGAGCTACTGTGGGTCAGTGACGAGGCTGCCGCACGCAAAGCTTTCTTGCCGCTGGATTTTGACCTGCACCCGCGCATGACCTGGCGGGAGAGTGGAACTGTGCCTTTTGGGCTGATGTTGCGCCATCGTGCGGGCCCAACGGCTCCCAACCCATTTCCCACCCGGCAGCTCAAGGCGGATTGGATGCCGGGCGAGGTGTATGTGCATTTTTCGGCTGCCGTACTCGCTGAGCCGTACTATGGCATCGTCCCGGAGAGCCTAGCGTATGACTCATTCAAGGCCACCATCCCTGTGCAGTCACACCCGCTCGGGGTCAAGCGGCTGACCAAGATCAGGCTCGCGATCCCGACCAGCGAACGCTCCCCGGCCGCCTCTCTGCTGGCGGCCAATGGGATGGCTGACATTGAAACAGCTGCGGCGCCGCTGATGGAGCTGACGTTCGACGATGGCGTACAGGGGAAAGTGGTTGACGCACGCGACACGCTGCCACTCAGGCTAATCTGCTAGGGAGCAGAAGTTCACCCATGCTCGCATCGGTCAATACCTTGATTATCGGCGGCGGCCAGGCCGGCCTGGCGCTCAGCTACTGCCTGACGCAGCACCAGCACCCGCATCTGATCCTCGAACAGGCGCCACAGTTGGCCGATGCCTGGCGCAACCACCGCTGGGACTCCTTCACACTTGTCACCCCCAACTGGCAGACGCGGCTGCCGGGCGCAGTCTACCAGGGCGACGATCCCGACGGCTTCTGGCCACGCGACCGGGTCGTAGCCTACCTTGAACAGTATGCTGCCAGCTTTCGCACGCCGATTCACTTCAACGTGCGCGCCACTGCGGTGGAACCCTATGCTGGCGGCTACCAGGTGCAGACCGGCGCCGGCGACTACATGGCAACCAACGTAATCGTCGCCACCGGGCTGTTCCAGCAGTCGCGGATCCCTCCGTTCAGCGCTAACCTCGCAGCCGCGATCCGGCAACTGCCGTCGGACGCGTATCGCAACCCGGCCCAACTCCCGGAGGGCGCCGTGCTGGTCGTGGGGTCGGCACAGTCCGGCTGTCAGATCGCCGAGGAACTGTACCAGAGCGGGCGCAAGGTCTACCTGTGCGTGGGCGGCAGTTCGGGTCGTGTGCCGCGCCGCTACCGGGGCCAGGATGTCATGCAGTGGCTGGCGCAGCTCGGTTTCTTTGAGCGTACGGTGGACAAGCTGCCGTCGCCGCACGTCAAATTTGCGGGCAACCCGCACGTCTCCGGCAAAGATGGCGGCCGCACCCTGAATCTGCACAAGTTCGCCCACGATGGGGTGACGCTGCTGGGGCGTATTGCAGACGCACAAGGCAGCAAGCTCATTCTTGCGCCCGATCTCAAAGAGAACCTGGCAAGAGTAGATAAGTTTGAGGCCGACCTGGTGATAGCCATCGACGCATACATTGCCACGCATGGGCTGGATATGCCTGAAGAAATTCTGCCAGCCTGGCCTGACGGCTATAATGCGGACGTAATCACCGAGCTTGACCTACAAGCTGCCGGCATTACGAGTGTGATTTGGGCGATCGGCTACCGTTTTGACTTCAGTTGGGTGCGCGTGCCCGTTTTTGATGGCGACGGCTACCCGCTTCAGCAACGCGGCGTCACTGCCTATCCTGGCCTATACTTCCTCGGACTCCCCTGGTTGCACACGCCAAAATCCGGCCTGCTATTTGGTGTGGGTGAGGATGCCGCCCACATCGCCGCCCACATCGCTGCCAACCAGCAACCCTCGTGAACAAGGAGTGGCATCTGGACAGCCGCTAGGGGCGAAGCTGCGGCGAAGGTGGCTGGGCGGCGGCACCGGGCCGCGTTGCCGTCCACGTGCCGGCATACGTCACTTTGCAGCTGATCGGGAAGAAGAGACGTGCAGTAGACTTAAAGGTGCCCTGAGCAGCGGTGGGACTGGTAAACTGCCCACGCACCTCGTCGTCGCCGGAAACCAGCTGGAATTCGTCACCGACGACAGCACCATCGAAGAATGTCTGCGTAATGTCCACAATGGCCCCGCATACGTCGTTAAAATGGACTTCGAGCGTGAACGATGGAATGGTCGTGCCAAGGGCGGATACGGTCATCGTCACGGGGTGACCCTGGTCGGTGACGCCAAACCACGTGCCGTCGAGCGGGGGAGCAGCGGTGGCGCTGGGCGTTTGGGTGGGAGTGCCAGACGAGGTGGCGGTGGCCGTGGCGGTGCCGGTTGGTTCGCTGGTCGCCTGACTAGTCGTGGTGGGCGTAGGCGTGGACTGGCTGCCGCCAAACGATGCCGTCCACGTCCCGGCGTGGGTGGCGGTACAGCGCACGGGTGTGAAGATTTGCACGACCGAGGTGTAAACGCCCGTGGCGGCGGTAGGACTGGTGAATGTGCCTTGGACCTGGCTGTCACCTGCCTTGGCAGAGAACGTCTTGCCGGTGATGGGGAAAGGTGTGAAGTCGTGCGCGACCTCAATCGAGCCGCCACAGGAGCCTTCGTGCTCCACATTGAGGCGCAGGGACAAAACCTGATTTTGCGTGGCGGCCACCGTGAAGGTGAGCGGGCGGCCCTGTTCGTTAGCGCCGGCCCAACCGCCGGCAGATGGCTGCCACCCATCAGGCGTGGTCGTGGCCTGGGGTGGGTTGTTGGCAGCGACAGGCAAGTAGACGGCGGCCGAGGGCGTAGCCATGAGCGATCCAGGCGCTGGACCGGCGGCTGCGGGGGACGACCACAGGATAATCAACAACGGCACGAGTGTGGCGACAGGAACGACCAGCATTAATATGGCAGCACGAGCTCTGCGCATGGTCTTTTTCTCCGATCACGAGGGGCCTGCACAATGCAGGCCCCTGTCAAGGGGCGGCCGATAAAGCAACAAGAGCGATGGGGCAAAGTGATTGGGGCGATCTGATCGGTTAGCGGCCGCGGGCGGCTTACGGCACTAGCGATCGACAGATGCTGGGCGGGCTGTTTCACGCGTCAAGGTGCAATACGGGTGGGGGTGACGCGCCTCCTCCGTAGGCCTCCTGGTGATGTGCTGGGAATACTGATGGGAACCGAATATGGAGTAGCGTACAGCAGGAGTGGAGCGACGTCAAGGGGATTTGACTGCCTTTTTGCACTACCATACTACTACTACTCTATATACATATGCGTACCGGCGTTTGCGGCAGGGGAAACGATGGTAACTCACACCCATCAGCCAGACGAAGCCGTGGCGCGCTTGCAGGCATGGGCAGACGGCCAGAAAGCAGTGCGCGCCATGCTCCTGACCAGCAGGCGCGCGGTTCCGCATGCGACGGTCGATCGCTAACGCTTGCTGACGGTGCCATCGTTGTTGTTGGACACCCACACAAAGGCGCCGTCGTAGGCCATGTCGATGGGGCCGCTGCCCGTCGGTACGGTGGCAACGAGGGCGCCGTCAACCGCACGCAAGACGCTGATGCTGTTGGCGTAGTAATTCGAGACCCACATGTTGTTGCCGTCGAAAGCCAGGCCAAAGGGCCCATCGCCAACGGCATACGTTGCCAGCAAGTAGCCGTCACTGGCACGCAACACGCTGACGTTATCACTGCCATCGTTGACAACATGCATACTTTCCCCCACTTTTGTTATCTGTGGGGGCAGTGTAAGGAAAAGTTTATGAAGGCGTGTACGCTGGGTTGGTGGGCGGCCGGGGGCGCCGCCCTTGGTGAGGAAATGGTTGGCGAGGTTAACTACTTGCCTACTTGCTTGGGCATCTTCTTCCTGAGGCTGTAGCGCTTGCTGCGCCGGCCGTAGCGGCGCTCGACGTACAATTGCTTGATCAGCCATGCCTCCGGTCCCCGTCCCCCAATCGCCTCCTGCCACGCCTTGTCATTGTCGTCGATCCCGCCAATAACGAGGTTGCCATGCGGGTCGTAGGCCACTTCCTTGACCAGCCGCGGCCAGGCGCCGGGTTCGGGCGGCCCACACGGCGTTGCCTCATCCACCTGGTCGGTGACACAGCCCACGGCGACGCTGCCGAGGAGGCCGACGAGTTGGGTCTTGGTCATGTGGAGGAGGCGGCCGGCTTCGTAGACGGCGACGAGGCTGTCGAGCAGCTGCGAGGGCGGCAGCTGTTCGGCCATGCGGCAGGCCTCGAGCTGCAGGCTCTGGTACTGTTTGCTGGTGAGATTGCTCATGATCGTTTCCTTTCTTTGCTTAGTTGGCACTATCGTTTTCTGTGTGGCTCATCCTGGCAATGGTGCCGTCGTCGAGGATGCGGCACAGCACCGGCCGCGGCGCGTTCGGCCACCAGATCCAGACGCGGCGCGGCCCGCTCGTGCCCTGTGTTGCCCCGTTCGCCTTGCCCCACGTGCGCAAGGCGTGCAGCGTCCGCTTGCCAAAAATGCTCACCATCTCGTAGTGGGGGATCTCGAGGATGTGGCAGATCTCCTGCAGCACCAGCAGCACTTCCAGCGAGGTGGGGTCGTCGGGGTCGGCGGAGTAGGTGCCGACGATGTCGGCGATGTGGGAGAGTTGTTCTTGCTGTAGATCGGACATATTAGTTCCCATCAATTTACATCGACATGCACGATGTCGTCGCCGTTGTGCAGCCACTTGTCGGCGCGGGGGCCGTAGTGAATGCGGCCGGCGGGGTCGACGGTGCCGAGAAGGGGAATGGGTCGGCCGTTGACGGTGATGAGGGGGAGGGTGGCCAGTGGTGAGGCAATTCCTGCCGCTGCCTGCTGCGCGCCGTAGAGGAGACCGGTAAGGTAGAGCATCACCTCGGGGCCAAAGACCTCCTCGATCTGCCGGTGCGAGCACTCGAGTGCCTCGAGCATGTCGAACATCAAGATCAGCGAGTGGACGGCCATTGCTTCCGGGAGGAGCTCGGCGTACTGGTTGGCCAGCATCTGGAGGTAGATCTGCTGGTGCATGGGGAGCCTGTTCAGTTGGAGCATGATGAATTCCTTTCAGTGACAATCTGCGGGTTGAATTTGATGCCGGTATAGGCAAGTCCTTGCTCGACCCAGCGCTGCACGTCCAGCGGTTGGGGCGAAGAGTTGACGTCGTGGGTGAGGGGGAGCCAGCGGCGGGCGTTGGGGAGGGTGGTGAGCCACCAGGCGGCGGCTTTGTCGCCGGCACCGTTCTCGTCATGATCGAACGCGACGAGGACGCAGGGGGCCTGGCGCAGACGGTCGATCCATTCGTCGCGACGGGCGCCGGCGGTGGAGCCGGTGGCGACGGCGGCTACGGTGTCGCCACACGCCTGGGCGACGGTGAGGGCGTCAATCTCGCCTTCGACGAGGACGACGGGCTTGTGGATGTCAAGGCTGTCGGCGTTGAAGAGGGCGTTGGCGAAGCCGGCGGGGCCGAGGTACTTGGGTTGGCCCGCGGCGATCTGGGCGCGCGTGACGGGGCGGCGGACGTTGATGCGCCAGAGGGCGCGGCCGGAGAGCCAGGGGATGGTGATGCCGCGCGGGAGGTAGATCCGCTTGGTGGGGTCTTCGGGGGTAGGGAGACCCCATTCGGCGTGCGGCTCGGCAATCTGCTGGGGGTTGAAGCCGATGGTGTAGCGGCGGAGGGTTTCGTCGCTGAGGCCGCGCTGGTAGAGGTAGTTGAGGGCTTTGGCGGCTGCGGGGCGGTAGAGGAGGACGGCGCAGCGGGCGATGTGGCCGCGGCCGTGGGCCTGCCAGCGGGGGGGCGGTGGGGTTAGGGGGGGACGCTCAGCTTCCTGGAAGTGGCCTAAACCTGTGGAGTGGTGGGGCGGGTAGTTCTTAGCGGCCACTTCCAGGAAGTTTCGCTGGGGGTGGCGTGGGGTTATCCCGAGGCGGTGGCAGGCTTCGTGGTAGGTGAGGCCGTCGCGGTGGCGGAGGTAGGCGATGGCGTCGCCGTGGAGGTCGCAGCCGCTGCGGCCGGAATTGGGGCCGAGGCAGGCCCAGCGTTCGTGGCGGGGCCAGACGCGGAAGCGGTCGGTGCCGCAGCGGCAGAAGGGGCAGGGGCCGGCGTATTCGCCGCCGTTGGTGGAGGCGACGCGGCGGAGTTGGGTGTCGCGGCCGATCAGGGCCAGGAGATTGGTGTGCATGTGGACCTCGTTGTGTATTGGTAGGTTTTGGGGCGCGGAAAGGCAGGGCACAAGGTCCGGCGGTGGGGGTGGATCGCCGCGATGCCTATGTGATTCCCGCCGGACCTTGTGCCCCTACGGTTCGCGTTTGCGTGTGTGTGCGCTTAGCGTTTTTTGCGCTTGTGCTTGGGGCGGGTGGGGGGAGAGGAGCGGGTGCGCATGGTATCCGTGGTATCCGTGGTATTCGTGGTATTCGTGGTACGCGTGGTATCCGTAGTATTCGCAATATCGACGACGGGGGTTTCGCGCAATAATTGTAGGGGCACAAGGTCCGGCGGTGAGCAGGCGAGGACGCCTGCGCTCCTATCGGCGCCGGACGTTGTGCCGGCCCCCACCGCGGAGTTGGCCTGCTCCGTTGGTTGGACGACAAGCGCGTACGTAACGTTACCCCCGTCGGTGATGCGCCGGACCAGGCCCGCTTCGACCATGGCGATGAGGAGGTCGAGGAGGTTGCTTTTGTCGATCTTGACGATCGTGGCGAGGCGGGCGAGGGTGCACTGGCCAAGGGCGTCAAGCGCTTCCAGAATCTCGCTCACGTGCCGGCGGTCGTAGATGGACGCAGTGCGCGTTTCCCTGGCCCCCTCTTTGGGCGCCTGCTTGGACCCCGGCTTGGGCTCGTCCTTGCGCTGCCAGGTGAAGTGGTCGGGGTCCCAGGCGAGGGCGTATTCGGCGTCGCCGAAGTCGCGGCCGACGAGCTTGAGGACGGCGTCGTTGCTGTTGTGTTTGCGGTAGAGGCCGATGGCGCAGTCGAGGACGCTGGCCTTGGCGGTGCTGCCGAAGATGTCGTCGATGGGGTCGCCGTCCACGGCCTGGCGGGCGGCCTTGCGGTGGTGGTCGACGACGACGATGGCGATGTTGTGCTTCAGGGCCATCTGCTGGAGGGCGGCGAAGATCGCCGTCATCTCGTTGGGGTCCATCTGGTCGGCGCGGCCGCTGACGCGGCTGAAGGTGTCGATGATGATGACCTGGTAGCCGCCTTCGACTACCGCTGTCTCCAGGTCCTGCATGCCGCCGTCGCAGAAGGACTTCCAGCCAAAGGCGATGCGCAGGTTGCGGTTGGGCTGCGCACCCATTTTGATGAAGCGGTTCTGCAGGCGGCCGGGCGAGTCCTCCATGGCGAGGTAGAGGACGTGCACCTCCCGCGCCTGAAAGCCGAGCACCTTGCCGCCGCTGCTGAGGGCGAGCGCCATATCCTCGACCAGCCACGACTTGCCCACCTTGGGCCGGCCGGAGATGCCGGTGACGCCGACGCGCAGCAGGTACTCGACGAAGTACTCGACCACCGGCAGCTCGGCGGCCAGCAGGTCTTCGAGTGTCATGATTTGCTGCGTTACGCACCCGTCTAGCTTGCCGCCGCTGCCCATGAGGGCGATAAGCCGGTCGTCGGCGCGGTGGAGCTCCTGGTAGACCTGTTCGACGGCCGGCGTGCCGCCTTGGGCGTGGGCGGCGAAGAGCTGCTCCAGGGTGGCGGTCCAGCGGCCGAAATTGTTGGAACCGGGTTGGGCCAGCGCGGAGGGGTCGGAGCCGTTGAGCAGGCTGCGGATGGTGGTGTGGGCCAGCTCGGCGGCGCGCGCTTCCGGGCGCTGGGCGGCTTTATGGGCGGGGTTGTTGATCGAATACACGCACTGGGTTCCTTTCTACATTTGGCCGCGGCGGCTGCGGCGCACGATATAGAAAGAGTATGCGCCGATTGGGGGCAAAAGTCAGGCCCGACGTTTGTCGTGGAAATGGTGCTGTCAAATGCGCAATGGCGTCTAGGAGGGTCTGCTGTGGTTGAAGTGGAGTGCGCAATGTGTCCAACAATTGCGGTTGCGAAATGCGCAATAGCGCCTGACAATGAGAACTGCAATGTGCAATGTTGTCCAGCAAATAAGACTACCATGCGCACAGCTGTGTGCATTATTTGCTGAGTTGCAACTGGTCGATCTCAACCGTTGCCAGGTAGTCTTGGAAGGTGCGGTGGATGAACATGTAGCCGACGACGACGCAATGGCAGCATGATGGCGCCTAGCGGGTTTGCGCGCTGGACTTGACGTAGGCCGCCAATTGTTGTTCAATAGCAGTATCGCACTGTAAGTTAGCTGTCGCAGTTGTCGAATCACCCGATCGGCAGAACGTTAATGCACACATTGCCTCAGGCCTGTGGCACATGTCTCCCGGATATGCCGCCGGCGCTATACCACCATATTCCAAACGTACTGCATGAGGGCGCCGCGCCCAGGAGTGCCGCCGCCGATGTTGTCTTGCCTCTACGCGCTTCCCATCACCTCTCACGTTACGGCCAGCAAGCTCGTAGCACCAAGCCTTGGCATGTTTGTTATCTAGCTCACCGTCATCATTCAAGGAGCGAGGTGCCGCGACAATCCAACCTACTCTCACGCTAGTTCTTTGCATAAACGCACATCACGATTGACATTGTTGTACGTTGCTCGCAGAAAGAAGGAGTTTTTATGAGAAAGGTGCTTGTTGCCGTCTTTACCGCCTGCGTGCTTGCCCTCTGCCTGTCTTCGCAGGTGGCGCACGCCCAGCCGATCACGGTGTGTCCTCCCGGCGAGGTTACGACACTGTGTGAAGAATTACCATCCCTCCAGGATGCGATTGACGCTGCCGCACCCAGTTCGAATATCATCATACCCAGCGGCGTCTACACTGTACCAGGCACAGTGGTCGATAAGGATTTGACCATCCTCGGCCAGGGCTCTGATAGCACCATCTTGCAGGCAGCCAACACACCCTGCGACACCAACGACCGCGTGTTTGTTGTCGACGCTGCACGCGTCAAGATCCAAGATCTGGCAGTACGCAACGGCTGCATCTACGACCCAGTTCTACCGGCGGCCGGCGGCGGCATCTGGAACTCCGGCTCGTTGACGCTGAAGCATGTACTCCTATATAACAATCTGGTGATCTATAACGAGAAGATACCGCTGACATCCACAGTGCCGATCACGTGGATACCGATGGGTGGCGCTATTTACAACGTGGGCGCGCTGGTCGTCGACAGCAGCGCCATTATGTCAAACTCGGTAGCCTCCACTGCGCTCCAGGCCATGGGCGGAGGCATTTACAACAACGGCCACAGCTACGTTGTCAACAGCACAATCAGCGAAAACAAGGTGCTTGGCGTTTCGCTAGCGAGCGCTAGATTCCAGGGCGGCGGCATCTACAATGCCGGGTTGCTAAGCCTCGAGTTCACCACCGTGATCAGCAACGAGGCGGCAACGGCCGGCGGCGGCCTCTACAGCGTGGGAGCGATCCATCTGGCTAACAACCTGTTTTCCGGCAACAAGCCGTTGGCGAGTGAGGTCGCTTGTCCTATCATTACCCCAATCGCGGCGGGCGGCAACATAGTTGCGGGCGCCGACGTAGTGACCGACGAGCAGTGCAACCCGCCGATGCCCACGCCAATCTGCTTCGAACCAGAGCCTGGCATGACGCCGGTGCCCTTCTACATACCTTGTGCTACCAGTGCTTCCATCGACGCCGGCATGTGCCGGGAAGCGAGCAAGGTCAAGGTAGACCTGCGCGGCAGCCCGCGCAGCCAGGGCAGGGAATGCGACTTGGGAGCGATCGAAAGGGGCATTGCCTTGATGCCGGTGATCTTCTCTGGACCACGCCTGCCGGACCTGGTGGTTCGCAGCGTCACGATCGAGCCTAAGGGCCAACTGGATACGAACACCAAGGCTACCATCACGGTGGTTGTCGAGAACATCGGCGATTATCCCACGCCGCACGGTTTCTATGTCAACCTGTATATCAACCCGCGCGAGACGCCACCCAATCGTGCTGGGGTAATATGGATCGATCTGTGTAAAACGGCCGACTGCATCAAGGACGAGGGCATTATCTGGGTTGGCCCAGCAACTTTGTTCGAGAATGAAACCCGCGCATTCACCTCCAACTTGGAGACCGACCCGGCAGTGGTCAGGTTGTCGAGCAAGTACGACGGGTACTTGCCGGAAGGTGAAGTGAACATGTGGGCATATGTCGATGCCTGGAGCAAGGACCGCTCGCGAGACGGCATCGTCAAGGAGCTGAACGAAGAAAACAACATGCTGCGCGTGCCGACGTTCACCGTCAAGAAAGGACGCTTCCTGACTGTCACCGCAAGCGATGAGCAGTGGAACGTTGCGCCGCCTGTAGCGCCGACTGAGCCTTAGGCTGCGCACCCGGTACCGCGAAGTTGGGGCGGTCTCGGTCGCAGCGACCTGGCGTATGGTTGCCTTGCCCGGAGGAGGATATCTATGAAAGGGAGAGCTATGTCAATTCGGAAGATCAAGTACTTGCTGCCGCTGCTTGTGTGCGCAGCCCTGCTGCTGTCATGTGCCGTGCTCGCGCCGCTTCCTGCACGTGCCCAGGGTGACGGACCACCGCCGGTGCCAGACCCGCTGCCGCTACCACCAGCTGTGCCGGTGCCACAGCCTCCGCCAGACAACAACGGCGGCAACGGCAATCATAACGGTGACAATGGCGATAGTTCGTCTGGAGGCGGTGAAAGCTATGTCCCGCCCCCGTCAGCGCCTGCCTACCAGCAGCCCGTTCAGGGCTACTACGCCCAAGGCTACAATCCGCAAGGATATTATGCTCAAGGCTACAACCCGCAGGGTTACTATGCACAGGGGTACATGGGCAACAACAGCTATTACAACGCATACGGGCAGCAGTACTATCAGCCCAACTACAACTATAACCAGGGCTACAACCAAGGTTACAATTACAAGCAGGGATATAGCTACGCACAAGGCTATAACTACAACCAGGGCTACAACAACAACGCGTACAACAACTACTACAACGCGTATCGCCAGCCGAGCTACCAGGGCTACAACTACAACAACTACGGCTACCGGCAGCCGTATTACGGCCAATACTATTACAACTATTGTCCGTAGAGCTGAGGGCAGCGAAAGCTGCCTGGTGAGCGGGTGCAGAAATTGAGTTTCTTTGAGAGACTCAGTTTCTGTGGGGGCGAGCACACGTCTTCTCACCTGATGGTAACGAAAACGGGCGGCTGCGAGAATCTCGCAGCCGCCCGTTTTTCCTGTTGTACCTGCTCTGCGTTACGCAGCCACGTTGTCGGACTTGAGCGACGATGCGGCCGCCACGTCGGTCTTGACGCCCGGGCCCATGGTGCTGGCCAGGGTAACGCGGTGGATGTAGATGCCCTTGACGGTGGCCGGCTTAGCCGCAACCACGGCTTCCATCAACGCCGCGAAGTTCTGCAGCAGTTTCTCCTTGGGGAAGGAGACCTTGCCGATCGGCACGTGGATGTTGGAGGTCTTGTCGACACGGAACTCGACACGGCCAAGGCGCGACTCGTTGATCACGCGCGGCAGGTCTTCGGCCGGGACGATGGTGCCGGTCTTGGGGCTGGGCATCAAGCCGCGCGGGCCGAGCACCTTACCCAACTTACCGACGACACGCATCATGTCCGGAGTGGCCAATACGACGTCGAAATCCGTCCAGCCCTTCATGATCTGTTCGGCCAGGTCGTCGGCGCCGACAAAATCGGCCCCGGCGTCGCGCGCGAACTGCTGGCCATCCGGGCCGGCGAAGACGAGGATGCGTACGGTGCGGCCGGTGCCATTGGGCAGGGTCACAACGCCGCGCACCTGCTGGTCCGAATAGCGCGGGTCCACGCCCATGCGCATGTGAACTTCGACGGTCTCGTCGAACTTGGCGCTGGCTGCTTCCTTAACCAGATCGACCGCCTGCGCCGGTTCATAGTTCTGCATGCGGTCTACTTTGCCGAATGCGGCATTAAAGCGTTTGCTGTGCTTTGGCATGATTTGCTCCTTGGTGGTGCAGACGGGAGCCTCAAGAAGATTGGGGCCGCCCTCCCACTTGCGTTCAGTCTACGATCGTAACACCCATGCTGCGCGCCGTGCCTTCAATCATGAGCATGGCGCTCTCCAGGCTGACACCTTCGAGATCCTTGAGCTTGATTTCGGCAATCTCACGCACCTGGGTCTTGGTCAGCTTGCCGACCTTGCTCTTGTTGGGCTCGGCGCTGCCGCTCTTCAGGTTGGCGGCCTTTTTGATCAGGTCCGGAGCCGGCGGCGTCTTGGTGATAAAGGTAAACGAGTTGTCACTGAAAATCGTGATCTCGGCCGGAATCACCTGGCCGATTTGGCCGGCGGTACGAGCGTTGTACTCCTTGACGAACCCCATGATATTGACACCCTGGGGGCCCAGCGCCGTACCGACCGGGGGCGCCGGCGTGGCCTTGCCGGCCGGCAACTGCAGTTTGACGATTGCTTTGAGTTTCTTTGCCATGATGTACTCCTTCTGGGTACTGGTGAACGCTTACCAAGCGGCTGGCGACCGCCTGCCTGCTCCCAGGCCCAGCAATAACGGAACGTTGAATTTGCGAAACGTACGGGCACGAGGTTCGGCGGAGAGTGCAGGCGGGACGCCTGCGGTCCAGTTTCCGCCGAACCTCATACCCCTACACGTCGCGCACTAACTGAATAAAGTCCACTTCGACCGGGGTTTCCCGGTTGAAGAAGCTTACCATCACGCGCGCCTTGCCCTTGTCCGGATAGATTTCCTCTACGATGCCGGCAAACTCGGCAAAGGGCCCGCTCATGATTCGCACGTGTTCGCCGCGCTGGAAGCTGACCTTGATTCGCGGCTCATCGGACTCGATGCGGCGCATGATCTTGTCGACCTCTTCCTGGCGCAGCGGCGTCGGCTTGTTGCCCATGCCCACAAACCCGGTTACACCTGGGCTGTTGCGCACAACATACCAGCTATCTTCATCCATGATCATATTGACCAGGATGTAGCCGGGGAACACGCGGCGCTCCACCTCACGGCGCACGCCGTTGCGAATTTCGATCTCCGTCTCGGTAGGAACCACGACCTCCAAAATGCGGTCGGTCATCCCCATCGATTCGGCACGATGCTCGATATTTTTCTTTACCTTGTGCTCCATCCCCGAGTAGCTGTGGATCACAAACCACTGTGGAATGTTGCCTGGCCCAGTCGCTTCGGCATCCAACTGCGCCTGGATTTCAGCATCCAGCGCCGCCAATTCGGCGTCGGTCAAGCCGCCGCCGCTGGCCTTTTGACTCTTGGATTGTTCGGCCACGTCACTCTCCTTGGGGAACAACCCCGGGAACAACTCTCACCGGCTCCATACGCAGGCGTGCCAGCCTCCGCATATGGGTATGCGGACTAGACACACCGGCTGATCTAGAGATTCTGGATCAGGAATCCGATGGCAGACCCAAAGAAGGAGTCGATTGCAAACAGCACGACAGTCGACACAGCCGTAATCAACAACACGATGGCGGAAAGACGCAGACCCTGCTCGCGCGTCGGCCAAGTTACCTTGGCGATTTCTGCCCGTGTGTCGCGAAAGTAGCGAACGAGCCGGTTTTCTTCCTTGGGTGCGGTGTTTGTTTTGGTCATGCAAACCCCCAGTATTTCGCGAAACTCCGGATAAACATCCGGCCACTATTCTGAAAACGACCACCGGGCATTACGCGCCGGTGGTCTGTTTAGGCAGGCGAGGCAGGACTTGAACCCGCAACCTGTGGTTTTGGAGACCACCGCTCTGCCAGTTGAGCTACTCGCCTAAACAGGAGACAGGAGACGGTGTGCGTTCGTCTAGTTCCTAGTTTACCGCACCCGTCTCCTTTCCCGAAAACAGTTACTTGATGATGCTGGTGATGACACCGGCACCGACGGTGCGGCCGCCTTCGCGAATGGCGAAGCGCGAGCCGGTCTCGAGCGCCACGGGCAGAATCAGGCGCACGACCATCTTGATGTTGTCGCCCGGCATGACCATCTCCACGCCGGCGGGCAGTTCGATCTCGCCCGTGATGTCCATCGTGCGGATGTAGAACTGCGGCCGGTAGCCCTTGAAGAACGGCGTGTGGCGACCCCCCTCTTCCTTCTTGAGCACGTACACCTCGGAGTTGAACTCCGTGTGCGGCGTGATGCTGCCCGGCTTGGCCAACACCTGCCCGCGCTCGATCTCCTCACGCGTGATGCCGCGCAGCAGGCAGCCCACGTTGTCGCCCGCTATACCCTGGTCCAGCAGCTTGCGGAACATCTCAACGCCCGTCACCACCGTCTTGCGTGTCGGCGCCAGCCCCACGATCTCGACTTCTTCCATCGGCTTGATCATGCCGCGCTCGATCCGTCCCGTCACCACCGTGCCGCGCCCCTTGATGCTGAACACATCTTCGATCGGCATCAGGAACGGCTTATCCGTCTCGCGCACCGGCGTCGGAATGTACTCGTCCACCACCCGCATCAACTCCCAGATGCACGCATACTCCGGCGCATTCGGGTCCTTGCTCGTCGACTCCAGCACGTTCAACGCACTGCCGCGCACGAACGGAATGTCGTCGCCAGGAAAGTTGTAGCTGCTCAACAGCTCGCGCAGCTCCATCTCCACCAACTCCAACAACTCCTCGTCATCCATCATGTCTACCTTGTTCAGGAAGACCACCATCGCCGGCACTTCCACCTGCCGCGCCAGCAATATGTGCTCGCGCGTCTGCGGCATCGGCCCGTCCGGCGCCGCCACCACCAGGATGGCGCCGTCCATCTGCGCCGCTCCCGTGATCATGTTCTTGATGTAGTCCGCATGCCCAGGACAGTCCACGTGCGCATAGTGCCGCTTCTCCGTCTGGTACTCCACGTGCGCTATCGCTATCGTGATCCCGCGCGCCTTCTCTTCCGGCGCATTGTCGATCGAGTCAAAGGCGCGGAAATCCGCCCACCCCTTCATCGCCAGCACCTTCGTGATCGAGGCCGTCAACGACGTCTTGCCGTGGTCGATGTGCCCAATCGTCCCCACGTTCACATGGGGCTTTGTCCGCTCAAATACTTGCTTGGACATTGGAAAAATGCCTCCTTGAATTTTTTCTGCAAACAACCGAACTGTTTGTGTCGCGCCCATTGCTGGGCGCCCAATCGCCGCACTTTCCGTCCGGCGATGCGAAGCCCCCAAGACTGGCGGCCTCGTGCCTACGCGTATAAATGCGCACTCCGTAGCTTACAAGGTGCAGGAACTATCCTGGGCACATCTTGCAAGCGGCGGGCCGGCATTGTCACAAACATCGGAGAGCCCACAATCGGACTTGAACCGATGACCTCATTCTTACCAAGAATGTGCTCTACCGACTGAGCTATGTGGGCCGGAAATAAGCGCAGCACCCAAGTAAAAAGTACACGCAAGATCCAACGTGTACTCTTTGCTTGAAACGCTGCTCCTCTTCCATAGTGGGCGGGGACGGATTCGAACCATCGTAGGCGCCAGCCGGCTGATTTACAGTCAGCTCCCTTTGTCCACTCGGGCACCCGCCCAGGTTTGTAAAGTACTCTACTGCCGACGCTGTGGTCTTTCAGATCCTTGTCTTTTCAGACCCTTGTCTCTTTCAGACTGCCGGGCAGAGCCGACGAACGGACTTGAACCGTTAACCTGCTGTTTACAAGACAGCTGCTCTGCCGATTGAGCTACGCCGGCACACAAAACCAGATCCGATGTCGTCTCACACGTCGCGCACACAGTGGTGCATGTACACGCGCCTTGCGATTATAGCACAGTCAGGATGGCGGTCAAATTAGAGGCCGGTGAAACGTTGAAAAGTTTAAAGGGATAAGGAGATCTTGCCGTTTGACATGGGTTTTGGCGGTGTGCAACAATCGTTGGACTGCGAACAGAGCGTTCGCCCAACCGATTATAGGATTACCCATGCGTACCAATACGATTCGTACCCGGTGGGAGGCAGGCGAGGCGGTGCTCTCGGCCTGGCTGTCGATTCCGTCCGCGTTTAGCGCCGAACTGGTGGCGCACACCGGCTTTGACTGCATCACGATCGATACCCAGCACGGGCTGATCGACTACAGCGCGGCCGTGAGCATGCTGCAGGCGATCGCGACGACGGACTGCATGCCACTGGCGCGCGTGCCCTGGAACGAGCCGGGCGCGATTATGAAGCTGCTGGATGCCGGGACGTACGGCATTATCTGCCCGATGGTCAGCACGGCCGAGGAGGCGGCGGCGTTCGCCTCGTTCTGCCGCTATCCGCCGGCGGGCATCCGATCGTTTGGCCCCAAGCGCGCAACATTGTATGCGGGAGACGACTATCCGGAGCGCGCCAACGAGACGATCCTGGCGATCGCGATGATCGAGACTGCCGGGGGGCTGGCGAACGTGGATGCCATTGTGGCGACGCCGGGGATCGACGCGCTCTATATTGGCCCGGCAGATCTCAGCCTGGCGCTGGGACGGACGCAGCGCACGGACCAGACGGACCCGGTCATGGTGGAGGCGCTCGACACGATATTGGCAGCAGCCAAGCGGCATGGCAAGGTGGCGGGACTGCACACGGGTTCGGCGGCCTACGCGCGGCAGATGATCGAGAAGGGCTTTCAGCTGGTGGCGGTGCAGTCTGACGCGGGGTTCCTTGAGGCAGAGGCGCGGCGCGTGGTGCAGGCGGTGAAGGAGGGCGCCGGTGGCGCGCGGGCGGCGGGGCCATATTAGAAACATAAGAGGAGAGCACGATGACGATTCAGGGCATGTTGAGCCTCGACGAGCTGGCGCGGCGCGTGCAGGACGGCGCCACGGAGACGGTGCTCGTCATGTTTACCGACCACTTTGGGCGTTTCATGGGTAAGCGCTTCGACGCCGAGTTTTTTGTCGAAGATATCGCCAAGCACGGCACGCACGCCTGCAACTATCTGCTCACCGTCGATATGGAGATGGACCCGGCGCCCGGCTTCCGCTTTGCCAATTGGGAACGCGGCTATGGCGACTTTCACCTCGTGCCCGACCTGGCGACGCTGCGCGTGGCGAGCTGGCTGGACAAGTCGGCGCTGGTGCTGTGCGACGTGGAGGACGAGGCGTCGCATCGCCTCACATCGGTCGCGCCGCGGACGATGCTGCGCCGGCAGATTGAGCGGGCCGGCGCCCTCGGCTACTCGGCGCTGGCCGCCTCGGAGCTTGAGTACTTTCTATTTACCGACTCGTACAAGGCGGCGGCGCAGCGCAACTTTCAAAACCTGGAGCCGATCGGCTGGTACATCGAAGACTACCACATGCTGCAGGGCTCCCGCGAGGAGACGTTTAACGCCGCCGTGCGCCGGCACCTCAAGCAGTCAGGCATCCCCGTGGAGAACTCCAAGGGGGAGTGGGGTCTCGGCCAGCACGAGCTCAACGTGCGCTACGCCGACATCCTCACCATGGCCGATCGTCACGCTATTTACAAGCAGTGTCTCAAGGAAGTGGCCGACCAACTGGGCATCAGCGTCACTTTTATGGCCAAGGTGGCGGCCAACGCGGCCGGGTCGAGCAGCCACATCCACCTCAGCCTGTGGCAGGAAGGGCGCAACGCCTTTGCCGGCGACCGGCAGATAGGGCCGGTCAAGGGCTCGGACACCTTCCGCTGGTTCCTGGGCGGCTGGCTCAAACACGTGCCGGAGCTGATGGTCTTTTACGCGCCGACCATCAATTCGTACAAGCGCTACCAGGTAGGCTCGTGGGCGCCCACGCGCATCGCCTGGAGCCACGACAACCGCACGGCAGGTTTTCGCGTCGTCGGCGGCAACCAGAGCTTGCGCATTGAGTCGCGCATCCCGGGAGCGGACGTCAACCCGTATCTGGTCTACACGGCGGCACTGGCGGCGGGTCTGGACGGAATCGAGAAACGGATCGAGCCGCCACCTGTATTTGAAGGCGACGTCTACCAGGCGCAGCAGCTTCCGCGCGTACCTGCGACGCTGCGTGATGCGATCGAACTCTTTGCCAACAGCGAATTTACCAACCAGGTGCTGGGTGACGCGGTAGTCGAGCACTATGCGCAGTACTTCCGCAACGAGCAGGCGGCCTTTGACAACGCCGTTACCGACTGGGAGCGGCGGCGGTATTTCGAACGTATATAGCGCACGGCTTGCACGTGGGCGTGCCGCGCCGCACGAAGGCGTGCGGGCTGGACGGGAATGGGCGAGCAAGGTGGGCATTGAATAGAACCGATGGAATTTACTATGCGTGCACCAATTATCGGGATCACTACTGAAACTAACGACCAGAACGAATATGTGCTGCCGGCCGAGTACGTGCAGGCCATCCGCCGCGCCGGCGGCATTCCCGTGCTGCTCCCACCGGGCGAACCCAACCTGCCGGCTCTCCTGGAATTGGTCGACGGCCTCATCCTCTCGGGTGGTGGCGACATCGACCCGCTCCACTATGGCAGCGACGGTCATCCCGCCGTATATATGATCGACCCTGCGCGCGACGAGATGGAACTGGCGTTGGCGCGTCAAGCTGCTACCAGCGACCTGCCCACCCTGGGCGTCTGTCGCGGTGCGCAGCTGATCAACGTCGCCTTGGGCGGTACGCTGGTCGAACACCTGCCCGACGAGATCGACAACAGCATCGCCCATCGCATGGAGCCCAGGGGGGCGGTGCCACATCCGGTAACCATCACGCCAGGTTCGCACCTGGCGGAAGTGATCGGTGCGCAGGCCGTGGTGGGGGCCTCCTGGCATCACCAGGCCATCCGCACCCCGGCCTCCGGCCTGCAGGCGGTCGCCAGGGCGTCTGACGGGACGATCGAAGCCGTCGAGCTGCCCAGCCATCCGTGGCTGCTGGCCGTACAATGGCACCCTGAAATCACAGCGAGCGAGGACCCCATCCAGCAGCGCCTCTTCGACGCGTTGGTAGAGGCAGCTAGAGCACATATAAGAGGTTAAGGCTTCCCGGAAGGGGAGGTCTTCCCGGAAGGGGGGGCTTCCGGGAAGACTGCGTGGCCGGGGGGCTAGCGGCGAAAGGGTACGATTGTGCGCAGGATTGGGAGCCGCAGGTAGAGACCGCCCCACAGGAGGGCACCGACGATGATCGGGAATATGAGCGAAAACGGCGCGGCGCCGACGCGCAGTTGTAGGGCTATGGCGCCGCCGAGGTAACCGGTCAGCAGGATGGCGCCCAATATGGACGTGCTTGGCAGCAGGTAGATTGCCAGGCAGGCGAGTAACAGGATGCCGACACCGGGTGCGAGGTCGACCGGGAGTCCGAGCAAGAGGGACGACTCGACGACAGGTTGGATGTTCATCAATTTGATGATGGCATCGAAAACCAGGAATGCTACTGGTATTGCGCTGAGGGCGCGTCCCGCCCAACGCATGGTGTTGGAAAGTGGGACGGATGCGGCAGGGGTCAGATTAGGGTCGTAGACACGAGATTGCATGATTGTTGCTCCTTATTGGCTCCTCTAGACTTGGCTGCTTCAGACTTGGCTACTTTGGCAGCAGGCTTGCGCTTGGCTCGACCGGCAAGTGCACCCTGACCTGTTGCTTAGTATCAAGTAGTCGTTTGGCGCAGCGCCAAATCGACAATTGGCGCAACGAGTTTTGAGAATTCGCTGCCGGTATAGCCGCCATGCCGGTGCATTGCCTGCGACGTGACTTGTGCAGCCGATTTGCCCGCCCTCCCGGTTGTAGGTACACTGCATGGCATGAGCACAAGCCAACCTACCCAACCAACCGAGGACAGCAAGCCGGCGCGCAACCAGCACGCCCTGGCCATCATCGACGCCGATATTATCAGCGGCAAGGACGAGGTGGCACGCGAGCAGCTGCTGCAAAATCTGCGCCAATACCGCGGCAACGGCGTGCGCCCGCTGTGGATCAACTGGCTGCGCCAACGCGCCGACTTTCGTTTCACCTGCCTGGTGCACGACCTGGTGGCGTTTAACAACTTCATGCTTGACGTCGTACGCTGCGTTGAGGGTGTGCGCGAAACCTCGACGGTGCTCTCATTTGGCGGCCGCGCCGATATCGACACGCTGCTCGACCTGGAAATGGAGATCACCACCAACAACATGGTGGCGGCCAACGTGATGATCGACGTAAAGCCGGGAATGGACCGCAAGTGCTTCCAAGCGCTGCTCGACCTGCCGCCCCACCCGCAGGTGCGCCGCGTCTGGCTGCTCAACTGTTATCACAGCGACAGCGCCGACCTGATGATGCTGCTCGTAGGCAAAAACATTTCGGCCATTACCGGCTACGTGATGAGCTGGCTGCGCACGACGCCCGGCGTGGTGGACACCGAGGTGCTGACGGTGATGGACTGGCGCTGGTTGGCCAGTCCAGACGACATTGTCGAACTGTGCGAGATGTTCTTTACGCGGATGGAGGGGTAGGGCGACCTGACCGGTTCTTGGGCGGTGCAGCGTGTACACCAGCGCCTCCCGGCCGCGTCAGCTCGCGCAGGTTGTCGACGAGGATGTAGACGGCCAGCGCCAGCACCAGCGATCCGATCACCCACCAGAAAAACTCATAGATCAGCACCAGACCGGCCACGGCCGCCAGCCCGACGGCGAAGCTGCCCACCACGCGCGTGAACGCCCCGCGCAGCCCGGCCTCGACAAAAGCAAACAGGGCAATGATAGTTGCCATCCAGAACGGCAACACCCCAGGCTTAACCAGAAACAGCACCACAAACGCAACCAGCAGCACGGTCACGCTGATGGCCGCCCACAGCTCGGCCACGCGGCCGGCACGCAGGTCGGCGCGCTGGGCAGGTCTGTGGGCACGGCGAATATGGGCGCGCGGGTCGCCGAACAGGCCCTTGGCGACGGTAGCACCATAGCGGTCGAGCGACTCGAGCAAGGCATCATTGGCCACGATCTCATCCTGGCGCTGGGCGATCGCACGCGAAACGGTCTCGATGCGGCCGGTGGCGGCCAGATAGGAACGCTGCAAATGGGGCTGGTTGCGCATGGCGGCAGCCTGCACATCCAGCCCACGCAGGAAGGTTTGCTGCTCGTGTACCTCCTGGCGCAGCAGCGACTGCCGCTCACGCAGAGCGGATTTCTGCACCTCCAGCGTGGCCGGCAGCTCGGCACGCGGCGACACCTTATCGAGGCCGGCCCAGCCCACAGGGTCGAACCAGGCGCGGCGCACACTACCGTCGCGGTTGTACATTGGCCCTGCGGGCGCATCCTCGCCGGCAAACGGGTCCTGGGTATAAAGACCCCAGAGGCCACGATAGGCGCGCACCCAGCCGGTATTCTCGTCGATCAAGCATGGGGTGTTCCACGCCTCCTGCTGGCGCGGCCCCACAGCAAACCCATCGCCGCGCGCATAGTCCACAAAGGGAATGGCCAACACGCCGGAGGGATCGATGCTCAGGTCGTGCGCGCCAGACGCGCCAGGACCCGGGTCGCGTGCGGCAGAGACGGGCACAGCGGGACCGCGGTCCGCGTTGACGCTGTACTGGCCGGCGTACTGGCGCGTATATTGGCCGGCAAACTGTTCGTTGGGCTTGGGCAGATCGTCAGGGTCGTTGCGGGCCTGGATGGCGCGCCAGCGGCTGGCGACAAACTCAACCAGGCGCGAGACAGGAGCGAGGAACTTGAGCTCCAATTCGGTCAGGTATTCGCCGGCGCTGAAATAGCTGCCGTGCGAGCCGGCGCCGACAAAGATCACTGGGTGGTTGCCCACCTTCTGGATCTCGGGGTCGTCCCAGCGCCGGCGCAGGTCATCGCCGACATAGTCGTGCGAAGCAAAAGCCACCCACTCCGGCTGCAAGTCTTCATTGGCGTCCTGTGCGAGGTAGACACAGACCATCTCCCAGTCACCCTCGTGGTCGTTGGCGCCATTAAAACCTGAGCGCCAGTTGTTGTAGAGATAGAAAAACCAGTATTGCAGGACGACCCAACCGCCCTCATGGACCACGCGGCCGTGATAGATGTGACGGTCGTCGCTGGCCAACAGCATGTGATAGCCTTCGGCGGCTGCGGTGGCCAGGTCGCCGGGCACGCGGCCGCGCGCCAGCAACGAAACCGAAAAGAGGGCGTCGATAATACGCGAGGTATAACCCACGCGTGCCAGGCGCCCGGTGCCGGCGTCGAAAGTACCGGAGTCAAAGCTGTTGCCGCCGGCAGCCGTGTGGCCGGCGCCCTTATGACCGGCGTTCTTGCGGCGGGCTTGCGAGCGGCGCAGTGCCTTGGCTGCCATCTCGGTGGCCTTGAGCGGTTCGGTAAACTGCAGATAGCGCACGGTGCCGAATTCGTCCTGGTAGAGTTCGGCAAGCAGGTCGGGTGTGAGCTGGCCGGCGGGGATAAGCTGGCGCGGCTCCTCCTTAGGGCGCTTGATCCACAGACTACAGCAGCGGATGTAGGTTTCGGCGTCCATAGGGAAGAATTGCTCGCCGCGCGTAAATTTGACGATTGGCTCGTAGCGGCGCAGAAGGGCCAGCCGTCCTGCCTCGCTCTCCAGGCGCAGCTCAAGTTCCCTAGAGACAGCAGCCGGCTCGCCAACCTGCGCAGCCGAAGACAAAGCGAGTTGGGAAGTTGGATCGCTCACCCCAACCTCCGATCCTCGTCGTTGCGCGGCGGTGCGCTGCGCACCAGCAGCAGGCGACCCTCGGGCGAGTTGAGAAAGACCACGATCAGGATCGATCCCAGCATCATCAGGTAGAGAATGGGCAGTTCGACGATATCGTCGCCGCGCTCGATAAAGTAGATCTCAAGGCTGAGAAACAGCACCACACACTGAAAGGCCATGGCGAAGACCCAGCCGGGCCGCGGGCGCAGCAGGACGAACAGAATGGCGGCGATGGCCAGAAGCGAGAGCGGGCCAAAGATGACCACATAGTGGGCGGCAGCCAGGGCGGCGATCTTCAGCCGAAAACTGAGCAGCTCGAGTTCCCATTGCCGGATCAAGTCACTGCCGAGCAGAGACCACGCCAGCACGCCGATAAAAAAGGCGGCCTGAACAGCCAGCACGCCAGCGGCGAGCTGTGTCGTCCAACGGCGCTGGTTGCCGCTGCGCTGGGGCAACTGCGGAGCAGCCTCTGAGTTGAGCATGCGTCAACTCTCCAGCAGAGAACGGGCGGGCGCCGTGCGCTGCAGGCAAAGGGTGAGCTCCTCGGGCGAGATGTTGCCGCCGGAGAGGATGAGGGCTACCTGTTTGCCGCGCAACTGTGACTGGAGGCGTATAGCCGCGGCCAAGGGTGCGGCGCCGGCCGGCTCGGCGAGCGTCTTGGCGAGTTCCAGGTAGAGACGCACGGCCAGCATCATTTCCTCGTCCTCGACCAGCACGAAGTCGTCCAGGTGCGACCAAAGGATGCGCTGCGGCAGCATAAACGGCTGGCCCGTGGCCAGCCCGCCGGCAAAGGTAGCGATCTCGGCCGTCTGCGGTGTGTGGGAACGCCAGGTGAGGTAGGCGGCAGGCGCGCCGGCGGCCTGGACGCCGAACACCTGGATGCCGGGCTTCATGGCCTTGGCCACAAGGGCGGCGCCGGCTGCACCGCTGCCGCCGCCTACGGGCACGATAATGGCATCGACGCTGGGCAGCGCTTCGATAAGTTCGAGCGTATGCGTGGCCACGCCTGCGACTAACAGCGGCTCGTCGCCGGATGAGACAAAACGCAGCCCCTGCTGGCGTTCGAGCGTGGCGCCGTGGCGCTTGCTGGCCTCAAAGTCCGCCCCGTGCAAGACCACCTCGGCGCCATAGGCGCGCATGGCGTCTACCTTAACCCGGTTCGCGTTCACAGGGGCCACGATCACGGCGCGCACGTCAAAAAGTTGGGCGGCGTAGGCGATCGATTGGCCGTGGTTGCCAGTCGAGGCCGTCACCACCCCGCGGCGGCGCTCTTCCGGCGATAGGTGAGCCATGAAGTTGATGCCGCCGCGCACCTTAAACGCGCCGATGGGTTGGTAGTTCTCGTGCTTGACATAGACCTCGGCCCCCAGCAGCTGGTCCAACAGCGGATAGTGGTGTAGAGGCGTGACCGGCAAATATGGTCGGATCGTACGCTGCGCTTGCAGGACGTCGGCTAGGGTAGGCGGTGCTAACTCAGGCACGATGAGATCTCCTTGCGCGGCTATATCCCTTTGCCCAGCACTGACGGCAGTGAGGTGTCCTCGGGCCACCAGGAGGACTGCTTGGCTTCCTGCAGGGCGCGGGCGAGGACGTTGTATTCGTCCCAATAGTGCTCGGTGCGCATGATCTCAGGCAGCGCCTGAAACGAGTGATAGGCAAGGTCGAGCCCGACGGCGTAGAGCAGGCGCGGCTCGGTGAGGGCCAGATGCTGGTCAAACGACAGTTCTTGGGCGCCATCCACCTGGGCGCGCAACGTGGCGATCTCCGACTCCAGCCCATCCACAATGCGCAGGATGCCGTTTTCCGACCAGTTCAGCCCTTCCTCGCTGAGGTTGAGGATGGGGGCGGGCGAGGTGAGCCGGCAGGCAACCCCATTTCCATCCTGGCCGTAGGCGAGACTGCCGCCAAAGCAGTAGGCTTGCAGCTGGCCGCCGTTCTTACCGTCCACTGTCACAATGCCGGGGGCGACCCGCTGCGTGGCCTCGTCGCCCGTCGGCGCGGCCGAATGCGCGGCGATAGTGGTCCTGCCCATCACGGCACCGCTTTGAGGTCCACTGTCAAGTGCGCCTGCCTGTCCAGTGTCTGGATCGCCATTGGCCCAGGTGCAGACGATCACCTGGGCCGGCGCAAACCCTTCGGCCTGGCCTGAGTTGCCAAGAAAAACGTCGAGCTGGGCATAGCCGATCGAAAAACCGTCGGGAAACGGGTAAAAGACGTAGCCCAGTTCGGCAGAGTCGATGCCCATCTGGTTGCCGTCCACCATCAACTGACCTCCTTGGTAAGGAGCTTGGGCGTATGTTTGGCAGCTTCCTTTGCTACGTCCTTCGCTACTTCCTTGGCGGCACGCTTGGCCGCGCGGGTAGCGTGCTTGGCCTCTCGGCCGGCCAGCTTGGCCGCACGCTTACCCTGGCGCCGGGCCTCGTTAAGGGCGGCACGCTCCAACTTAGAGACCGTACGTTTCTCAGAGGCCAATTGCTTGAAGGCTAACTGGTTGGTCGTGCGGCGCAGCGAGGTCCAGGCGAAAAACATGGCGCCCAAGGTCGTAAAGAAGGCGATGCCCAGCTTGGTGGGGTCCACGATTGGCTCGACGCGCACCCCGGCCGGCTCGATGATCACGGCCGCCACAGGGCGGCCGAACGAGAAACCGCCACCACCGCCGCCACCGCCGGTTTCCTCCGTGTGATCCGGTGTGACAGCGCCGGTGGAACTACTTTCAGTGCTTGTTTCGGTGCTTGCGGGCTCGCTCGTATGGCCAAAGCCGACGCCGGCGCCGACCCCCATCGACAACTCCGAGGTGATCACAACCGTGCGTTCGCCGGCTACGATGGGTTCGCTGTAGACGGCGCCCGGCTCGGCCACGCGGAAGAGCCGGCCGATCAGATCATGAACCTGCGCTACGTTCTGCAGCGACATCCCGTAGAAACTGCGATCTTGTTCGCTCATAGAGGTTTTCGCTTTCTTGCTCGCACAAAGAACGGGCCCAACACGGCGGCCAGCAGCATGAACAGCGTGACCGCCCACATGCTCCACAACAGCAGGCGCGTGACATCGACAATGGCGCGGCGTTCGACCTGCGGCCCACTGTGCCCATCAAGCCGCGCCACACTAACGGCAACGGGCCAGTTCCAGACATAGCCGAAATTGCCCCAGTGCAGCAGGAGCACCAACGACTCGGGCGTAATGTGAATATTGCCTATCTGGCGGGGCACACCGGTGCGGCGGCCAAATTGAAATGATTTCTGCATAGCTAAGAAATACGCCTGATGACGCAGTTTGTCAATGTGTCCCAGCACACGAGTCAAGTACGTTATCGTTGACGCTGTGCCCCGCGTGTGCTATCCTTGCCTGCACCCACAAAATGCACTGTCCATCCCTTTCGTCCGCCAGTCTGCAGGCTGCTTCCCGGCTGCCTATTCTTCTTTTCGTGGAGGTACAGCGTGAGTTCTTACCCAGACCATCTCACACGTCCCATACGGTCCTTGGCCGCCGCTCTATTCATCATTGTGCTGCTCACTGTCGGCGGCGAGGTGGCAAGCGCCAAGGACAACACCTATACCAATCCGCTGCCGGTCACCACCCCCAGCGGCATGACGGTGGAAAGCTGCGCCGATCCGTCCGTCGTGTACGCCGGGCCCTCGGGTGAGAATGCCTGGTACATGTACTGCACCACCGACCCCTTCAGCGGCAGCGACCGCGATGCGGCAGGCAACCTGATCTTCCACCTTATTCCGACCTTCCGATCCACCGACCTGGTCCACTGGATCTATGTGGGCGATGCGTTTGCCGCGCGGCCGGAGTGGGTGGCGGATGATGCGGGGCTGTGGGCGCCGAGCGTCGAGTACTTCAACGGCCAGTACTATCTCTATTTTACGGCCTCCAACACGGACTTGCCCGGCGGCGGCAGTGCCATCGGCGTTGCCACTAGCCCCTCGCCCACCGGCCCGTGGGCTGAGACCGGCGTGCCGGTCGTCGAACCGCATGCGCCGCCCTGCTGCCCCACCGACAAACGCTGGACTTTTGATCCTGCGATCATCGCTGACGACTCGGGCCAGCGCTACATTTACTATGGCAGCTACTTTGGAGGTATCTCCGCCCGCAAGCTGTCGGCCGATGGGCTGCACAGCGATCCGGCCAGCCAGGTCCAGATTACGATCGCCAACCGCTACGAGGGGGCGTTCGTGCTCAAGCGCGAGGGATTCTACTATCTCTTTGTTTCGGCCACCGATTGTTGTCGCGGTCCCTTGACCGGCTACAGTGTCTTTGTCGGTCGCTCTGAAAGCCCCTTAGGCCCCTTTGTGGATGCCGAAGGTGTTTCGCTGCTGGCGGGACGCGTCGGCGGTACGCTTGTCCTCAGCATGAACGGAAATCGCTGGGTCGGCCCTGGCCATAATACGGTGGTCACCGACCTGGGCGGGCAAGACTGGATCGTTTACCATGCAATCGACCGCAACGACCCCTACTTTGCAGGCGAAGTGGGCTTCACCAAGCGGCCGGTCCTGCTTGACGCCCTGGACTGGGTGAACGGCTGGCCCGTTGTGCGCGGCGGCGCCTGGGCCTCCAGCACGCCACAGCGCGGTCCCGTCACAGAGGCAGGCGACAAGGAACGCAAGAAGATCGATCTTGTAACCATCCAGGAGCCGCGTAAGTTCTACGCTGAGAACTCAGATGAGTTTGACGGTACTGCGCTGACTTCACAGTGGCGTTGGGTACGCGAGCCTGACGCCGCCACGTACGAGGTCAGTGGGGGTGCCCTACGCATGGACACCCAGGCCGGCGATTTGTACGTGGCTAGCAACAACGCCTCTGTCCTCCTCGAAGCGGCGCCTAAGCACGATTTCGTAGTCGAGACACGCGTGAAGCTTGACGTGCCAGCTGAGGGCTGCTGCTACAACTACGTGCAGGCGGGCCTCGTGATCTACGGCGACGACGACAACTTCATAAAGCTGACGCATGTTTCGATCTGGGAAACCCGCCAGACGGAATTTGCCAAGGAATTGTCCCCGGTGCCAACCGACTATCCCCGCTACGGTAACACCGTGATCGGAGCACCGGACGAGTGGACCTATCTGCGCATTGCCCGCTGGGCGTGTGGGCAGGAGGAGTGCTACACGGGCTATACCAGCCGGGACGGTCAGACATGGACGCGCGGCGGGACGTGGACGCACCAGCTTGGAGATAAGGCGCGCATCGGCCTGGTGGCCATGGGGGGCGAAGGGTTCACGGCATCGTTTGACTATGTGCACACGTCGCGGTTGAACCCGACGCAGAAGCCGGATTAGGGGGCGCAATTGCATGATAGGGGAGGGCACAAGGTCCGGCGAACCAACGATCGCCGCTTCGGCGGTGTTCTGCCGCCGGACCTTGTGCCCCTACAAATCGTGTGCCTTGGGCTCCTGTAGTAGAATCCGGCAATGTCGATCGATGAGATTCTCGAAGACGTTTACCGTGCTGAGTCGCGCCGGATTCTTGCTACGCTGATTCGCCTGCTCGGCGACTTTGATCTGGCCGAGGATGCCTTGCATGATGCCTTTCGGGCGGCGGTGGAGCAATGGCCGCGCGATGGCGTACCTGCGAACCCGCGTACGTGGCTGGTCTCGGCGGGGCGATTCAAGGCAATCGACAGCTTGCGGCGGCGCGGCCGCTTTGACGCCCTGATGGGGGAGCTTGCCGAGCAACTCGACGAGGGCGCGAACAACGCTGTGGGCCGGGATGATGACAAGATCGAGGACGACCGGCTGCGGCTCATCTTCACCTGCTGCCATCCGGCTTTGGCACCCGATGCGCGCGTGGCGCTGACGCTGCGCGAGGTGTGCGGGCTCACGACGGAGGCGATTGCCAGCGCCTTTCTTACCAGCCCCTCTACGCTGGCGCAACGCATCGTACGTGCCAAGGCCAAGATCCGCGACGCACATATTCCCTACGAGGTGCCCCAACGCGAAGAGCTGCCCGCGCGACTGGATGCCGTGCTGCAGGTCGTTTACCTGGTGTTTAATGAAGGATACGCCAGCTCTTCAGGCGACTCGCTGACGCGGCCCGATCTGTCGGGGGAGGCCATCCGCTTGGGGCAGCTGTTGGTCGAGCTGCTCGGTAAGTCTCAGGCCGAGCGCGACGCGGTGGGGCTGCTGGCGCTGATGCTGCTGCACGAATCGCGGCGCCCGGCGCGCACGTCGCCTGACGGCGACCTGGTTGTTCTGGAAGAGCAAGATCGCTCACTCTGGAATCAGGATTTGATCGCAGAGGGCATTGCACTCGTGCAGCAAGCACTGGCCGCCCAGCGGATCGGGCCCTATACGTTGCAGGCCGCCATTGCGGCAGTGCATTCGAGTGCGCCTACCTTCGCGACAACGGACTGGAACCAAATTGTTGGTCTGTACGACCTGCTGCTGCAGGCAACGCCGTCGCCTGTGATCGAGGTAAGCAGGGCCGTGGCGGTAGCCATGCGCGACGGTCCCTGGGCTGGACTGGTGCTGGTCGATGCCATCCTAGCGCGCGGCGATCTGTCCGAGTATCACCTGGTGCACGCGGCGCAGGCGGATATGTACCGGCGCCTGCACAGAACCGACGAAGCGCGCGCCGCCTACCAGCGCTCACTTGCCCTGGCACAGCAGCAGGCGGAACGGCGCTATCTCGAGCGACGGATGCGCGACCTGGTGGGTTGAGCAGCAACATCAGCGATTTTTCAAAATTCGCCAGATCCGTTGTCGAATTTGCGGCGCTGCGAACGACTAGTTCATGTAAACCGTTGAACTGGGGTTCACTGCCCGGAAACCGCCGGGAGGATGGCCTCTCTATGTCACAAGGAGAAACTAACTATGCAGTTTTTAGCCTACGATCCCAACTGGAAGCCAGGGGCAGCACAAGAGCCCCCGAGCGAGGAATTCATGGCTGAAATGGGCCGGTTTATCGGCGAGGCGATGCAGTCAGGCAAACTGGTTACCACAGGCGCGCTGCCGCTGCAGGGGACACGCTTGCGCCTTGCGGATGGGAAGTTTACCGTAACCGACGGACCGTACATCGAATTGAAGGAGCTCACAGGCGGCTTTGCCGTGATCAATGCGGACTCGGTGGAAGAGGCGATCGAGTGGTGCAAGCGTTTCCGCAAGATTGTGGGGGACGGGGAAACTGAGCTCGTGCCGATCTTCGGACCGCAGTAGCGAGGGAGGTGAGTCGTGCTAGCGCGTCCAATCCGTACGCGGTGTGCAGCCCGCACGCGACGTGCGGATTGGGCGCGGTGGTGCGCGAGCTATGCGCCGGTCAGTCCATCTTGCGCGGTTGATATGGGCATAAGGGGTCGCTCGCCAATGGATCGCCACTCGCGGCATAGGCGCGAGCGCGCGAGCCGCCGCACAGGGTGCGGAAGGCACAGATGCCGCACTTGCCTTGGAGCTGATCGGTGTCACGCAAGGATCGGAAGAGATTGCTGTTGCGATAGATATCGGCTAAGGTCGCCTTGCGCACGTTGCCGCCGCTGATAGGCAGGAAGCCGCTGGGGAAGACCTGGCCGGCGTGTGAAATGAAGACAATGCCATTGCCATCGCGGATGCCAAAACCGCGGCCCGCCGGCGTCGCCAGGATCATTTCCTCGGTCAGGCGCGGGCGCATCTTCTGTACCATGATACGCCGGTAGTGATGTGCCTCGGTCGTCTTGATCACAAACGGGATGCGGGGATCGCGAGCGATCTCGCCCACCCAATTGAGCAGCTGCTCGCTCTGCGCAGGAGTCACCTCGGCCAGCTTCTCGCCGCGGCCGGTGGCAATCAGAAAGAAGAGCGCCCAGCGCGTGATGCCCCAAGTGCGTACCTCTTCGTAGATATGCGGAATGTCGTCCAGGGTTTGCGCGCTGACCAGGGTGTTGACTTGCAGTGGGATGTCATTGGCTATAACCGCTTGCGCCCCGGCTCGCGTCCAGGCGAAAGATCCGGACACACCGCGGAAGGCATCGTGGCGGGCAGGGGCGGAGCCATCGAGGCTGAGGGCGATGCTGCTGATGCCGGCCTGCTTGAGTTGGCCGATCACCTCTTGCGTTAGCGCCTCCGTGCCGGCGGGCGTAATCGAGACAGAGAGGCCCAAGCCACGGGCGTAGGCGATCAACGGGAAGAGATCGGGCCGCTGCAAGGGGTCGCCGCCTGTTATAACAAGCTGCGGCAGCGGCTCGCCGCCAAAGTCGGCGATCTGGCGCAGCAGTGCCTGCGCCTCGACGGTGGTAAGTTCGAATGGGTTGCGTTGCGGCTGCGCCTCGGCCCGGCAGTGAACACAGGAGAGCGCACAAGCCTGCGTGGCTTCCCAATAGACCAACTTCGGCGCGCGGGCATAGACAAACTGCTCGCTCTGCTGCGGGAATAGGGGTGCGTGGGCCTGGACAATCATGCACGGTCTTCCTTTGCTTGCGTTTTACTGCCTGGCAGCGGCCGGAACATACGGGCCGGCCAACCAGATTCTAGGCAAAAGGCCGTTTGGCGGCAGCGACTAAAGTCCCACCTGTTGCGGCGGGGGCCGGTCTGGGGCAGAGCAATGGTTAGTGGAGGACTATACTTGGGCTTCCCGCTTCTTACCGGCAGCCTGCTGTGTTCGGGTGATAGCCAGCCAGCGTGGTATTACGCTGGCCACCAGCCAGGCGCCCTGCAGCCAGAGGAGCGAACAAACGCCAATCATGATCCAGCCAGGGATTGACCCAGACATCCCGTACGCCCAATCGTACGCCAGTCCAGTCAGTAAACCAAGGCCGATATAGACGCAATAGACGAGCCGAGGCTTAGCCTTGCACCAGATCAATATGACTGCGAGCGTAGCTCCTAGCAGCCAGCTCAACAGAAGCACTGCCAGCACTTGAGCGTTCATCGTGAATCTCCCCGCTTAGTGTAGCCGGTAAGCGCATCGTTTGTACGGGGAAGTTGCTCCCGGAACGCCGTCAAAAATGTCAGATAATGACAGCGAGCCGTGCCGCTAGGGGGAGAAGATCTCACTTGCGCAAAGGACGCGCAACTGTCATCATGAGGCCGGCTGTTCAGATGGGGCTACAGGGCACGTGGGCGTGCCGGTCGTGGGGAGTAAGTCATCACAGGAGACATCAATGCGCTATTTTGTGGCGGGGTAACCTATATCGGCGATGCGGCGAAGGCCAAGCGAGAGTTGGGATATACCCCGCGGCCACTGCGCGAGGGGCTGGCGGAGACGTTAGTGCACGAGATGAAATTGCCTGGAATGAAATGAGGAGGTGAGAGGGTGAGGGGGGCGACGGCCTGCAGACTGCACCCTCTCACCCTCTCAGCCGCTCAGCCTTGCTGTGCCCACTTTGTAAAGGCCCAAACCGTAATCGCATACGCCGTGAGATGCTGCACGACGGTAATCATCACCGCGCCGAACGTCGGCGTGCCCAAGTCAGGTATTTGCAGCGCGGCTGGATTAACCAACATCATTATGTTAGGAATGAAGGAGAGCAGCAGCGCTACCAGCGCCACGATGTTGAACACACGCGGCGGGTTGGACGTGAAAGCGTTGATGATCAAGAACACAATCGTGGCCAAAATCAGGAATATGACCGTGGAACGTACGGTTGGAAACCAGGTCGCCAGCGGCATAAAGTCGGGCTCTACTGGTATGAACAGCATGCCGATCCAGCGTACGATCAGGGTGGCAATAACTGAGAGGACGATGGCGAGGCCCCCGGCCATGAGGGCGCGACTGAATGACACTTTCTTGCTTGCGGGTGTGGGCGTGACGGTTGCGACGGCCATTACATTTCTCCTTGAAATATCCTGCCAACACGATAGGTGTACGACGGTACTTCTATGTAGACTGGTTGGTTTACATCGGCAATAAAATGCACCTGCTGCGCTACTCGGCGCTGCGCTGCGCCCCGGCAAGCAGTTCCACCACTTCGCGGCGCACCTGTTCGAGCGGAGCACTAGATTGCTGGGCGCGGCTGAGGATAGCGCCACCCTCCAGCAGTGCCACGATCAGCGTCGATAGCGACTCGGCGCGCTCACATGCATAACCTCCGGCTACTAACTTGTCATAGAAGGGCCGGCACAACTCAGCATAAGCGGCGGCACAGGTTTGCTGCAGCCGTTCGCTGCTGCCGGCCGTTTCCAGGGCTACGGCAGCCAATGGTGCGCCGCCACAGTAGTGGCTGTCCTGCGTATAGGCGATGAGGTGGCGCAGAAAGTAGTCGACGGCCGCCACGGGGTCGTCCACCTCGGCCAGCAGTTGGGCCGAATAGGCGCTCATCCGCTGTCCCTTTTGCGCTATGGCAGCAGCTGCCAGTTCCTCCTTGCCTTCAGGGAAGTAATAGTATAGCGATCCCCGCGGTGCGCCGGACTCCTTAATAATCTGATTCAGCCCGGTGCCGTGGTAGCCTTGGGCCTCCAGCAGGCGTGAGGTCGTATCGAGAATCTGCTGCCGCGCGTTTGTCTCCATCATTTCGTCTCGGTGGCTGATTATACCAATCGGTCTACAGAATACAGTAACTTCTGTTCCGATCCGCAGACCCTTCCTTCGCGTGGGCCTACGCGATCGGCGCGTGGTGGCGGCCATCGGCGGCTGAAGCTAGCATTGCCTCTACGACGGCGAGGTCGGCCAATGCCTCGAGGGGCGAGTTGCGATGGGGGACGGCCTCGGCCACCGCCGCGCCAAAGGCGGCTAGTTCGTCTTGAACGCCGTTGTAGAAGGCGCAGCGGATTTCCTGGATACCGCTGCCACCCTTGACGTCTGAGGCAGTGCTTGCGGCACCCCGCGAGGTAGCCAATTCCAGCTTACCGCGCTCGACGCGGAGACTGCCTGAGTCGCCGACGATGGTTAGCGCAGCGGCGAAGGGGGTGCCGACGGCGAAGGTGTTGAGGTAGGTCGCCTGGACGCCGCTGGCGAATTGGAGCGTGGCCGTGAGTGTATCGGCCGGGTTGAGGTCGGGTGCAGCTTGCCTGGCCATGGCGGCCACGCTGGTGATTTCCCCCAGCAGCATGCGCAGGACCGAAATGTAGTGGACGCCGCCGTCGAGCAGGAGGCCACCCGCAAACTCGCCCGCCCGCCGCCACGGAGTAACGTAATACTTGCTGTCCGGCGTCATGGGGCTGTACTGCGTCCAGTGCGCCACTACCGGACGCCCGATCGCCCCATTGTGCAGCAGCTCGGCGGCGCGCACAAACGCCTCCTCGTAGCGCCAGTTCTCGGCCACCATCCATACCCGCTCGGGATGGCGCCGGTGCAGGTGGATCAGCGACTGTGCCTGGGCCCGGCTTGGGGCAATTGGCTTCTCACTCACTACGTGCTTGCCTGCCACCAATGCCTGCGCCACGATATCGGTCTGGATGGGAATAGGGAGGACAATGTCCAGGGCCTCGATATCATCGCGGGCAAGAAGGGTGGGGAGGTCGGTGAACAGCTCGGGTGAGGAATGGGTGAGGGTGGCCCAATGGTCGGCGAGTGCACGGGCGGAAGATTCAGAGCGACTGTAGATGGCGACCAGGTCGAAGCGATCCTGAAGCCGGGCGAGTGAAGGAAGGTGGGCGTCGCGTGCGTAGATGCCCGCCCCGACCACCGCCAGGCGCACGCGGCGCAGGGCGCTGGGGTCAGGAGCTGAAGCTGCCGGCGCGGACGTAGCGTTTGGCTCCATCTGGGCGTCCGGTATTTGAGCAGGGGTAGGCATAGTTGTATGATCCTTTCCTAAATTTCAGCTTGTGGACGGATTTTAATGGTTAACTACCTGCAACGAATGATCCGGCGCCTCCCTTTTCTGGCGCCGCGCGGCACCCAGGCGGAGATGCCCCCAGATTTGCGCCGCCATGCGCCCCATCTTTACGGCGACATTGCCTGGTACGGCCTGTTGGCAGGCAGCACAATCGCATTTCTGAGCGTGTATGCGGCACGCATTGGGGCCACCGCTTTTCAGATTGGATTATTGACGGCGGGTCCCGCTGCCGTCAACTTGATGTTTACGCTGCCGGCGGGCCGCTGGCTGCAACACCGGCCCGTGGGCTCGGCAGTGTTCTGGAGCGCGGTTTCGTCGCGCGGGCTGTTCCTGATCTACGCCATGCTGCCGCTGTTGCTGGCGCCGTTCGTGCAGATCCAAGTAATGATTTGGGCCACGCTGCTGCTGACCATTCCGGCCGTGGCACTGGCAATCGGCTTTAATACGTTGTTTGCGGCGACTGTGCCGATGGACTGGCGCGGCTACATCGTGGGGCGGCGCAACGCCATGATTTCGCTGGTGTACGTCGTCACCTCGCTGGTCAGCGGCTTTATCCTCACGCACACGCCGATCGAGATCGGCTACACCATTGTGTTTGGCATCGGCGCTCTGGGCGCGGTGATGAGCACCTATCACTTGAGCTGCCTGCGTGACATCCGCGAGACGCCGGCCGAGGACCCGCCGCGCCTGCGTGCGACGATAGGCGACCGCGCCCAACTGCGCGGGGTCAATGCGGGGCCGGGAGTGGGCGAGCGGGTGAACGTGGCTCTGCGCGCCTTTACGCGCTCGGGCAAGCTGCTGCGTGTCGAGGTCCTGCGCGGCGGCTTTGGCATCGTCATCCTGGCTCTCTTCACCTTTCACGCAGCCCAGTTTATGCCCGCTGCGCTCTTCCCGCTGCGGTGGGTCGACCAACTGCACTTCACGGACCAGCAGATCTCGATCGGCACGGCCGTCTTTCATACCTGTGTGCTGCTGGGATCGCTGCATTTTGACCGCCTGGCGCGACGCTTTGGCAATCACTCGCTGACCGTAGGCGGCACGGCCTTGCTGAGCCTCTACCCGCTGATGACCGCCTTTATGCCCAATCTTTTCTGGTATGTGATGACCTCGATTCTGGGTGGATTTGCCTGGTCGCTGGTGGGCGGGGCCCTAGGTAACTACCTGCTGGAGAAGGTACCGGCGGGCGACCGCCCTGCCTACCTGGCGTGGTACAACCTGGCGTTAAACGGGGCCATCCTGATTGGCGCGCTCCTGGGCCCACTCATGGCTCAGATCTTCAACCTGCAGGTAGCGTTGGTGCTGGCATTCGTGTTCCGGCTGGGCGGGTCGATCTTTATCTGGTTCGCCGAGCCGAAGGGGACCGACAAGACGATAGTTGAGGCAGGACAATCTTAGGGAACGGTTTCAGCCACAAAAACAGCAGGGGGGCGAAGATGCCCCCCTGCCTTGTTTCATTGTGCTTGTTAACGTTAGCCCTTGCGTTCCACTTGCGCACCATGGATTTCGCCGCGCCAGGCGCCCGTCTCGCCGCCACGCGCTTCGATGAACTTTTTGAACCGTTCCAGATCACCAGTTACGCGCCGCTCGACCATGCCGAGCGCATCTCCTGCTTTCTCCACTATCCCCTCGGGTTGGTAGTCGAGGCGCAAGAAGATCTGCGTCTGGTTGGCACCCATCGGCTGAAAGCGGACAGTCCCTGCGTTATAGGCGCCAGTAAGGCTGCGCCAGGCCACGCGCTGGTCTGGGGTCTGCTCTACAATCTCCGCATCCCATTCTTCCGTCTTGCCGGCAATGTTGGCGCGCCAGTGGGTGTTCTTGTCTCCCTGCTGGCGTACTTGCTCTACCCCCTCCATGAAAGAGGGAAATGATTCGAACTGTGTCCACTGGTTGTACGCGGTGCGCACCGGCACATCGACAACGATTGATTTTTCGATAGTGTTCATAGTACCTCCTTGTAAAACAGTTAGGTTCGTGCAGAACTACCACGCTTCCAGGCAGAAATGAATCTACGGCATCTAGTCTGCGGCATGGCCATATCGACACATGCGCGCTGCCATGCTTCCGCCTACGGATACAGTACAAGTAAAGCAAGAGATTGGTAACCAGCCAGGGTATAAAAACGTGGTACAGAAGCACGTTGCCTCTGTGTGGGGATACTTCCTAGGTACGCAACTGCTCAGTGCTCGTCAGGGAGGCGAAAGGCAGGTAAGCTTTTCCCTTGCAATAAGTCCTGCTGCGACGCAAGTCAGGACAGGCGCACAGGTGCCTGAAGCGGGCCGGATGTTCGGGGTCGGGAATGGTCACCGGCCCTGGGGCCGTCCACGTAGCGCAGCACATATTCGTTCCAGGCAGCCTTGGCATCCTCCATATCGCAGTCAAAACATCGCTGCAGGATATAGACCGCATGCTGAGGCGGCGCCGTTAGAATCTGCATGAGATCGCGCTCGGAGAGACTCGGAAAGCACGCTCGCAGGTCCGCTGCCTGCCGGGTGCGCAGACGGGCCAGTAACTCATCGCCTGTCATCTTCTCCTCCTCTGCGCCGCTAATGTTGAAGACCTGCGGCGAAAATGCGTGTACAATGCACGTGAGCATCCTCAAACAACGTTAGGGTAACGGAAATCCGCATAAACTATGCTGACAATATGCAATCAATCATGTACGGTTCCGTTCTCACTCTAGCCAATGCAAACCCCCCAATCGACAGTAGCGTTTCTCAAATCATGCCAAAGGATATTCACAATGAGCGTGAACAGGGCAAATACTGCCAACGGCATAAAGGCAAGGATAGCGACAATCCGGACATATCGGCGCGGGTTTTGACGTACCATGCTGTCCGTTTGCTGCCGAGCAGTCCGACTTGCCGGAACTGAGGCCTGCGCCATTGCTAGATTGCGTTTGCCGGTCATGATGAGTCTCCTTTCTTAGCTTGACGTTTCTTGGCGTAACGGTTGGTTCTCACTATAGCCAAAGAACATCGCCCAATCGATGGAGGTATCTGTCAGATCGGCGAGAGTTTCCGCTGGCTGGCGAGGCAACGAATAGATTTGTCTTTGTCTTGCGCGGGAAAGGAGCAACGGCGCGATTGTAGAGGCTAACCGTGTAAAAGGCAGCAAGGAACCACAAGTGGAAGCTATAAGCGGCTATGCGGCAACCGGCGTAGGTCAGTATGGATTGGAGGGCATCATTTCCCACCCGGTCAGGCTGTGAACGCGAGTGGCGCCTCCCTGGCTGAAGAGCTTGACCTGGACACTTTCCGAGTGCGAGGGGTAGACACGACGCAGCGCAGCCTGCCGGTCATTGGCAAAGACCTCGACCACAGACTTGTCGACAAGGATGCGCAGGTGGAGCAGTTCTGTCCCGTCCAAGTGGAATGGGCCGGCCTCTATCGTCTTGAGACCCATTCCCTGGCTGGAGGATCGTTGGGTGTCAATAAAGAGCCTCTGGTCGACGCGGTCATAGCCAATCACAGTCTCCTCGCTGCCGTCCGGGGCGCAGCAGACCTTGACGCCGCAGCGGGTCGCGCCGAACGGTTCCAGCACTACTTCCAGATCGAGTACATTGCCGCGTACGTTTTCCACAATCTGGGTGCTGTCGGGCGCCAACAGCAGTTGGCTGCAGCGCTGTTCGTTGTAGCGCAGCTGCTTTAGCTCCTCCACTGGCCGCATGCGCAGCCGCTGATCTGCTCCCAGCCAGAGCTCGCGCGGCAGGCTGAACACGCCTGACCAGCCGCTTACCTTGTGTGTGGCTTCGTCCCACTGGTCAAAGACCCATGCCCACATGATGCGGCGCCCATCGGGAGCTACCATGCTCTCCGGGGCAAAAAAGGTGTTATCCACCCAACTCATCTGTTCGTGCAGTTGCGGATGAAATTGTTCGTCACGCCACTCCCCTACGTAATAGCGGCAGCCCAGTTCATGGCTGATGCCCATCAGCACCCACTTATCGCCTAGTTGGAAGAAGTCGGGACAGGAGACATCTTCGCGCAAGCTGACACCTTCCACACCGTGTGCAAAGAGATCGCCGACATAGCGCCATTGATCGAGTTCCTTTGCCTTGAAGATGGCAGGGCGTACGCCGCCAAAGATGGCGTAATAGGTGTCGCCTTCCAGCCAGCCATGCGGGTCCCACGAAGCGTAGGGCAGGGTGGCCGATTCACGCCATTTGTCTTTGCTCTCCACGGGTATGATTGGGTTGCTGGGCAGTTTGTGCCAGGTGTCAAGCTGGGCATCACTGCTGGTGGCAATACAATTGCCAACCTTGACGCCATGGTAGAGCATCGTCGCCTGCCCCTGCTTGTTGATGAAACAGTTGCCGCTGAAAATACCCTCTTCCGGGCTGTCTGGTGTGGGAAAGAGACAGGGCGGGTGATGACGCCAGTGCAGCAGATCCAGGCTGGAGACATGGCCCCAATAATGCACGCCCTGGTCCTGGTAGATATACCCCAGGTGATAGCGCCCGTTCCAGAAGACCGCGCCGTTTGGATCGGCCGGCCGGGCATAATCCTCAGGAACGACAAAGTGGTAGGTAGGGCGGTAGGGGTCTTTGAGCAGGTGCAGGCGCAGGTTACGCGCGGCGAGAATCATCTCTTCGGTAATCATGGCTTTGTTTCCTTTCTTGTCAACACAACGCTCAGCACGCCCGCACCGAACCAGGAGTGAGAGCACTCAGTCGCTGAAATCCCAGCCCACCCTGACGGGATAGTATTCGCTGTACAATCCATCGCCGCCGATCGCCCAGACATAGATGTGCTCGCTTTCCTGAATCGCCGCCCGCGCCCCTGGCTTGATCTCGGCCACCCAACAAGCGAGTACCGGATCGTATTCGAGCGGCAGCATGCCCATCCAGGGAAAGCCGGAATGGGTGTAGAGCACCTGCTGCAGTGCAGCGGGCTGCCGGTCTACGCACACGCGCAACTTGGTAGGCTGCGTCAGCGTCACGTTGCCGGTCACGTATGCATCAACGATCCTGGGTGCAGGGCCGCCCTTGACGTAGCGCGGCGGTCCTGGCTCGATCAGCGCACGCGTGTAGACAATCTGCCGGCCGGTGTCGCCTGGTTCGGAAAGCGCGGTCCCAACCAAGGCTTCGGCTGGGTACAGCAGGAACGGCCCCATGAACTCGTACCGTCCGAGATTGCGCATGGTAAGTTCCACCGCATTGTCGTCGTGGTTTGAGCCGTAGTGCACGCGATCTGTAATATCCACATAAAAACTGTTGCCATTGGCGTCCTGTACGAGCGAGTCCCCCGCATCCCTGCCGTTGACGGCGACATCGATGGCGAATTCGACGGCAAAACTGCTGGCGCCGGCCTTCTGCAAGGTGAAGGGAATCACCAACCAGAGGCGATTGGGGCGGCTGCCGGTAAAGTTGTGATAGCTGTATGACGTTTCACTGCTCGCCTGCCAGCCTGCAATCTTTGCATCCATTTCGGCATAATTCTTGGGCTTGGCGCCCTCCAGGAGATCGGCCACTGGCAGGGGCAGGCGAAAAGTCGTGCTGATTCTCAAGACATCCTGTCGCTCATGGTAGGGGAAGTCGAAGGAGGCGCCCTCGGGCGTAGTCCAGGCGTCAAGCGCGGGGGTAGACATCGCCGGCAAACTGCACGTCCAACGCGATTTCGTCCCACCGTTGCGCGAAATGCTGCGCAACACCATTGACCGTGACGCTTGTCACGGCGCTGGGGTCAGGCAGGCGCACCTGCAAGGGGTAGCGATGGCCCGGCAGTCCCGCAACCGCCGTGATGGCCAGTTTGCCGTGGTTAAGGCTGGCTTGACCGACCAAGCCGATCAGGATCGGCAACTCGGCCGGCACGGCACGGCGCAGTTCGAGCACCTGGCACTCATTGGCAGGAAGCGTCAGGCTGACCTTCTCGCCCAGAGCGAACATTGACTGCCTGCGGTCGTCGGGCACGCGCCGGCCCTCTGTTGGGTAGAGTTCGACAAGCTCGTAGATGCCGGCCTCCTGCAGGTTGATCTCGTCGCCGAGTTCAAAGGTAATTGCAGCCGGCCGCGGGTTGCCGTTAAAGAGAAAAATGAAGCCGTGGTCACGGTTGATGCGCGCATAGCCGTCGATGCAGCCCGGCTGCACCTGCTCGCCAAAGGGCTCGGTGTAGCGCACATAGTCAAAGTTGGCCTTGGCCCAACGGCTCCACTTTTGATAGAACGCTCGATAGCCTGGCACCAGGTCACATTCTACCGGCAGGATGGCAGGCATCACCGATCCGCTCACGGCCAGCGCCGCGATCAGGCTGTAGCGCCAGCCGTAGAAATCCCAGGCCTTGATCAGCTCGCGGTCAAACTCGCCTTCGCTCATGCGATGCACCAGGGCGTGGCCCATCACGGCTGGAAGAAAGCGAAAGCGCATGGACCAGTAGTTCTGAAAACGCAGCCCATCGGCATTCTGGCGGTCGTCGCTGATCTGCGTGTGGTGGGTGCAGACAATGGCAGTCTGTTCGTTGTAGACCTCGTGCTGGTCTGTATATTTGAGCCCCCACAGCCCAAACTGCTTGGTGCCATAGAAGCCCTGGATAAACAGCCCCGGATTGCTCTCCTTGAGGCGGCGGGCCAATTCCATACAGCGCCGCCAGCCTTTGTAGGCGCCCTTCCCGGCGATGTGGCCGTGTGCTTCGTCGCAGCAGTTCATAGCCGAACCCAGACTGGGATCCCAACTCCAGTTACGCAATTGGTAGCGCTTGATGGTGTTGTCGTGGACCTCCAACCACCAGGCGAAAAAATCGTCGCAGCCGATGCAGTTGTCCGGGGCGCGCCTGCCGGCGGCGTCCATCTTTTTCCAGCCGGTGTCTTCCGGTCGGAAAGGCAGGCCGGCAGCGTTGCCCTCCTCGCCATGTCCGCCGGCGATGCCGAGATAGAAGCCGTAGGCGATATCTTTTTCTGCGGCATGGCCGGCAATCCGGCGCGCAGCTGAGCCCTCATCATCGGGCAGCACGTTCCAAGAGGCGGTTACGGCGTTGGGCTTGCAATGGCGATGCAGCGGTTTGAAGATGATGATATCGCCGCCAATGGCGGCAAAGGTGTCGATGGTCTTGCGGAAATACCACGTATCCGCTTCCGTGCTGGGCATCTGCGGGAGCGGATGGAAAAACTGGTAGTTGATGTTCAGAAAGTTCTGCTGCGCAGGCTGCAGATAATCCAACGCAAAGGCGCGCATGGCGCGGCTCTCGTTGCGGTCGATCGGGATATGGGCGGAGCCGTTGGGATAGCGGAAGGGCCGGGCGCTGTCTTCGACCATGACGCCCGACTTGCGGTAGACGCCCATGAACTGCGCTTCGCTTTCGTAGCCCTCGCCCGACTGCAGGATCAGTCCGGGTTCAAAGCTGAGTTCCACGCCCTGCTCGCTCAGCGCTGCCCGGTAGAACGGGTTCTCGATGCCGGTGAAGAGGCCTCCCCGTGCGTAGCGGATAAATTCTACCGTGGGCGCCATCCAGAAAGTCAGGTAATGGATTACTTCGCTCGCGGGCCTGCCAAAGCGGGTCTGCCCCAGCGTCAACTTCAGCAGGCGGACTGGCGCGGGGTTGCTGATCTTCAGGCTGCGCCTGAAGAAGCTATCCTCGGGGCCGAGCCGGTAGATCAGATCCAGGCGCAGACCATCCTGTTCGTAGCTGTAAGTCAGGTTTTCCCGCGTTTGCGTGACGCCGGCCGGTTCTGTCGCCCAGTTTGAAATCAGTCCTCGCTCGGTCTCCAGGGCAAACTCATCTGCAGCAAAGTCATAGATTTCGGCCGCCAGGCGATTCTCGACTGCCAGCAGGCGGCCCATCTCGGAAACGGTAATGCGCAGTTTCGCATTGCCAAGTTGCCGCATCGCTTCCCCTTAGAGTTCGTATAAACCCTGGAAGAGCTCGACCAAGTCGCTCCTGCCCTCGCGCACATAGACTGGAATCCGTTCCAGGGGAGCGTCGGCAACAATGCGCTGGCCGCCGGCCAGCCTGGCCCCGCTCCAGGCGTCGCACCATTCCGTGCCGGCCGGAAGGTAGACTTCCCGGCTGCGAGCCTGATACCTGGTCACGGGCGCTATCATGAGCTCCGGACCAAACAGGAACTGATCTTCCACCACCGCGGTTTGGGGATCATCTGCAAAGTCAAAGAAGAGCGGACGCATAGGCGGCAGTCCGTGCTGCGACGCCAGCTTCATCTGCTGCATGACATACGGCCGCAAGCGCTCGCGCAGGAAGATGGCAGCCCGCACATGGCGGTACGCGTCGCCGCCGATAGTCCAGGCCTCGTTGTTCTTGCGGTGGCCGTGGGTGCGAAAAACCGGGGTGAAGACGCCGTACTGATACCAGCGCACCATCAGCTCATGGAAGCGGTCGCTCTGGTTGTCGTGGGTGACGAAGCCGCCAATTTCGCTGGCGCCCCAGGGAATGCCGCTCATGGCCAGGTTGAGGCCTGCCTTCATGTATTCTTCGAGATGCTCGAACGAGGACATGATGTCATGGGCCGCCGGCGCAGCCCCGTAGCGCTGCGATCCGGCCCAGGAGTTGCGGCAGATGGTCACCACTTCGTTTTCTCCGGCCGCAAGGAGTCCCTCATAGATGTTCTTCTGGTGGGCCACCGGGAAATAACCATGCGCCGCCTTGGCCGGCCCGATGTGATACAGCACCTTGTCATAGTCTACGATCTCGTGAAAGTCGTCGCACGGGTCGAGCCAAAAGGTGCGGATGCCCAGGTCGAAGTAGCTCTCCTTCCACTTGCTCCACAGGTACTTGGCCGCGGCCGGGTTGGTCGGGTCATACTGGTAGCGCGGCCCGCGGAAGTCGACGGTATCGTGCTTCCCGTCGATCGAGCCGGTAAACAGCCCCTGCGACTGCATGGGCGCAAAGTTTTCGCTGCGCTCGTCCACCAGAATCCAAGGCGAGATCATGATGCGAATGCCCAGTTCGTCCATTTCCTGCACCATCGCCGGCGGGTCGGGCCAGAAGTCCGGATCCAGCTTCCAGTCGCCGTCGTACTTCCAGTGCAGAAAATCGATCACCAGCACCGACACCGGCAGCCCGCGCCGCTTGAACTCGCGCGCGACCTCCAGAAACTCTTCCTGTGTTTCGTAGCGCAGCTTGCACTGCCACAGCCCGGAAGCCCAGTACGGAAACTCGGGCGCATGGCCGCTTGCGTCCGCATAGTGCTCCATGATTTGGGCATAGGAATCGCCCGCCGTGACGTAATAGTCTATCTGCCCGCAGCCGTAGGACACCCAACGCGTAAGATTGTTCGCCAGCTCTACCCGGCCAAGCGAGGGATTGTTCCAAAGAAAGCCATAGCCTTCGCTGGAGACCAGAAACGGCACGACATGCTTGACATGGCGCTGGTAGAGGTCTATGACGCTGCCTTTCAGATTGACCCGCCCCGTCGCGTTCAGCCCCATACCATAGAAGCGTTCGCCGTTGCGCGCTGCGAAATGTACTTCGCTGTGCGCCAGGCCATCCGCCTGGGGCTTGAAGATGCGCGTGCCTGGGTTGTGGGCATGCACGACGTAATCCTGCTCGCGCAGGATCGGGATCGTACGTTCGCCGCTATGTCGGAAGAACTGCAGGTGGCCCTTTTGCGTGAAGATGTCCTGGATCCGCGCCGAGATCTTGCCGTTGCGGATCAGCGCTGCATCGTCCGAGATTTCAATTGCGACTTCTGCTGTTGCGCGGCTCGACGCGGGTTCGGTCAGCGCCCAGGCCGTGTCGAGGACCTCCGGCCCTATGGTTGCGCGCACGCGCAGCCCATCGCTTCCCCACGGCTCGACGACAAGCGTTTCGCTGCCAAGTTTGTGCACGAGTTTACCGTCATTAATTGCGGCGCGCTGCGTTAGGTCGCTCATGTTTTTTCGGTCCTTCTCGCCTACTCTTTGAGCCCAGTCATCACCACGCCCTCGATAAAGTAGCGCTGGGCAAAGAAAAATAGAATTAAGACGGGCACGGTCATGATGACGGCCGCAGCCATCAGCAGATCCCAGCGCGTCTGCAGCAGCGCGCCGCGGAAGAGCGCCAGCCCCATGGCGACCGTATACTTTCTCATTGGTGCTGAGGTAGAGCAGCGGCCCAATAAAGTCGTTCCAGGCATTGAGAAACGTAAACACGGCCACGGTGGCGAGCGCCGGTTTTGCCAGCGGCATGATGATGCGGGCGTAAATGGCGACCTCACCACAGCCGTCAATGCGCGCAGCATCGGCCAGTTCTTGCGGCAAGGTGCGGAAGAACTGGGTTAGCAGGAAGATATTGAAGGCACCGCCGCCAAAGAAGGCCGGCACGATAAAGGGGAGATAGGTGTCGATCCAGCCTATCCGGCTGAACATGACAAACGTGGGCACAATCAAGATAACGCTGGGCAGCATCATCGTGCCAATTACAATACTGAACCAGAGATTGCGGCCAGGAAACTCCAACCGCGAGAAACCATAGGCGCAGAATGATGATGCCCACAAAATGGCGATCTCATTCATGATCACAATATAGAGCGTATTGCGTACGTAGATATGAAATGGCTTGACGATGAAAACTTCCAGGTAGTTGCCAAACTGTGGCGGGTTGGGGATCCACTGCGGCGGATACATAAAGACGGTCAGTTGATCTTTCAGCGAACTGCTGACCATCCATAAAAACGGCAGGATCATGGTCAACGCGCCGAGGACTAGCAGCAGCCACACCAGAACGCGCCGCAATCTGCGCCTGGCTGCATAGCTCGTATTGACCTGTGCAGGCAACGAGGCGGTCGTCACGATTGCTTCCCCCCGTAATGAACCGAACCGCCGATATACTTAAAGATGACAGCCACCAGCACCACGATGATGACAAACAGCACCCACGAGAGCGCAGCCGCTTCTCCCATGTGAAAGTTCTTAAAGCCGGTGCGGTAAATGTGCAGCACATAGAAGAGGGTGGCGTTGTCCGGTCCGCCGCCGGTGATCAGATAGCCGGCGGTAAACACCTGGAAGGCGCCGATGATCCCCATAATCAAGGTGAAGAAGATCACCGGCGACATCAGCGGAACCGTGACGTGGCGCAGCTTCTGCCAGGGGCCGGCGCCGTCGATCTCGGCCGCTTCATAGTAGACGTCGGGCACCCCCTGCAGCCCGGCTAAGTAGATGACCATGGTGGCGCCAAGCCCCCACAGGCTCACGATAATCAGCGAAAACAGCGCCAGGTTCGGATCGACCAGCCAGCGCACCTTGGGCAGCCCAACCGCCCGCAGCAGAATGTTGAGAAAACCAAATTCCGTATTTAAGATCCATGCCCACAGGATCGAACCCGCCACCGCCGGTACGACCACCGGCAGATAGTACAGGGTGCGAAAGAAGTTGATGCCGCGCACCTTGGTGTTCATCAATAAGGCGATGCTGAATGCCATCACCATGGTCAGCGGGACGGCAAAGACGGTGTAAATCAGCGTAACCTTGAGGGCTTGCCAGAAAAGCTCATCCTCAAACAGGTTGTAGAAATTCTGCAAGGCGACAAACTTGGGGGGAGTCATCATGTTCCAGTCCTGGAAGGCCATCCAGACGGCGGTTGCCGTCGGGATCACAAACCAGAACAGAAAGCCAAGGATGAAAGGCGAGATAAAGAAATAGCCCATCAATGTCTTGCGGGCAGAGTTCTTTTGGGGTAAGAGACGCATACGCCATCCGCTCGTCATCCGTACCTCTGCTTTCTTTGCTGCTTTCGCATTGCGCAAACGTACCGCGTGGGGGTACGCGGTACCGTTACCTGATGCTGCGTTTGGAAGCCTTAGCTGCTGGCTAGGACTTTATTGGCCTCGTCGATGCTGCCTGCCATCGCCTCCTGTGCCGTCTTTGTGCCATTCCAGACACTCTGCAGCGCCGAGTCGATGATCTGTTTCGCTTCGGCAAATCCCGGCGGGCACAACCAGGCCACGGTGTTGTTGCGCACATACTTGTCGACCAGTTCGTAATATCCCGGCGGATGGACGCCCTCGGTCGGGCTCGTGCGCTCGCTGATCCAGCTCTCCAACCCCTTGGGCGTCATCAATGCCGTCTGGTTCGGCCACCACAACCCAATCTTGAGGAAGGTGCTCTGATAGACGGGATTCGCCGTCATGCGCACCCACTTGTAGGCTTCGTCCGGATGCTTCGTCGCGTTCATGGCGGCGCGCACGTCGGCAACGACGACTGTACCGGTCTGTTTCATCTTGGGCAGGCACGCGACGCCTAGGTCGGCGTTGATCTTGTGCGTCCAGGCCAGCGCGTAGGTGCCGTCGACTGCCATCGCCAGCTTGCGGTTCTCAAGCATCTGCGTGTTGCTCATGCCCAGGTCCTTGAGATTGGAGGCTACCGGCGCTACGTGGTGCACGTGCATCAGGTCGGCCACGTTTTGCAGCCCTTCCGTTGCCGCCGGCTCCGCAAAGTTGAACTTGTTCGTGGTTTCGTCGTACGACTGCACGCCATTCTGCAGCAGGAAGGTTTCCGGAAAGTAGCCGCCCGTCTGGTGATCCACGCCCCATTGCACGATATCCTGTGCATCGAACCCGGCGTCGTCAGGGTGTCTGCCCTTGCTGTCCAGCGTCAGTTGCTTGGACACTTCGACAAAATGATCCCAGCTCCAGGCCTTTTCGGGATCGGTGGAGGGCGGTTCGATCCCTGCTTCCTTAAACATGTCGTTGTTGTAAAAAATGTGCCCGCCGACCCAGCAGCAGCCGATGCCGTGCCATCTGCCCTCAAACGCCGACCGGCTGTCCTCTTGCGGCTGCAGGAAATAGTTGTCGTCCTTGAGGACGGGATCAGCGTCCAGATAGTCCTGGATGTCCAACATCAGCCCCTGCTTGCAGAATGTCTTGTAATAATCCTGAGGCGTGAACAGGGTATCGGGCGGCGTGCCCGCCGCAACCATCGACGTCAGCTTAGACATGTAGTCTTCTGGCGTGTGCAGCCAGGTAACCTTGATCCCGGGATTCTCGCCCTCGAATACGGCAATCAAATCCAGTACTGCCTGGCTTTCCTCGGGGCCGCCCCAGCCCATAAAGCTAATCGTCACGGGCTCTGCGCCCGGTGTGGCCGCTTCGCCGGCCGCGGCGGGTTGGCCGCTTGGCGCCGGCATACAGGCCGCCACACCAACGCCGGCGGTCATCACCGCCATCAGGCGCAGCATTTCTCGCCGGCTGAACGTATTTCCGTCCATTGCATGATCTCCTTTATTGACTTCACACGAGAATGAGCCCAATGAGCGGCCAAGCGAGCTTAGGTTGTGCGACTTAGGGATGCTTGACAGCGCCAGCGGATACAGTTAGTCTAACTGCAGTTCTCCCAATCGTCCACGTCAACTTTGTGCCAGACCTGTGCCAATCCGCCTATGATCACGTATGAAGCCTTTGAGAAGGACTTCAAAGAGGCGCTTTCAAGGTTCCATGATCTTGAATATCGGCCGCCCGAGGCCCTCTGCCAGGTGCTTGGCTGCCTGCCCCAAGAGGGTAAGGCAGCTGTGCGCGGCGCCATTCTGCACGGGATTGAAAGCCTCAAGCCGCCGGTTGCGACACCCAAAAGTGCCTATGCCAGCTTGATCTACGACCTTTTGTGGAGCCGCTTTCAGTTAAGGCTGACGCAAGAAGAAACCGCTTATCAACTCAACGTGAGCAGGCGCACCGTGAATCGCCTGCAGCACAGCGCCGCCGACGCCCTCACGGCGGTGATCTGGGAGCGCAGCCAACCGGCGCGCGACCGTGCCGCCGATGTCACGCTGCCGGCCGACCCGACATCGCTCCAGACGTCGGGCCAGGCGCCCGATTGGAACGCACAGCTGCAGCGTGAACTGAACAGCCTGGAAGCCAAGGCGCCCAGCGCCACCGCCGATGTGAGCGAAGTCATCGACAACGTTCTGGAGATAGCCGGCCCCATGCTCCGCAAGCAGGGTGTAGCCGTAAAAGTTATGTCGATCCAGCCGAACTTGATCGTTACCGTTCATCCTGTCCTTCTGCATCAGATCCTGCTCTCGGCCCTGCTTCACCTGTCCCTGTATGTAGTGGAAGGCGAAATTGCCCTCTACGCCCGGCTCGAAGATGGCAACGCCAAAATAGCGCTGACTGGCGACGTCGCCAAGGACGGGCTGAGCCAGGCCAGCCTGGCCGAGGATCTGCCTACCTCGCACAAAATCAACGTCGAGACGGTGCTCGAAGGCGCCCGCGCCTTTGTTTGGATTGCCGCCCCTGCCGTGGGCAAGGTCACGGTTCTGGTCGTCGACGACAATGAGGATATGGCGCGCTTCTACCGTGATTGCACCATCGGCACGCGCTATCGGATTGCGCACATTGCCCAAGGTGAGCATCTCCCGGCTGCTATGGATTCGTTGCTGCCTGACGTCATTGTGCTGGACATCATGCTGCCGGATATCGATGGCTGGCGCCTGTTGATGCGCCTGCATGAAAACCCTGCCACACGACATATCCCTGTCATCATCTGTACCGTGATCCGCGAAGAAGAGCTGGCGCGTTCATTGGGCGCCGCCAGCTATCTGGCCAAGCCGGTGCGGCCGGCCCAGTTTATTCAAGCGCTGGATCAGACTTGCCCTCCGGCTGCAGAAGAAAGCTCGCAACCGCCAGCGAACAGCGCAGGAGTTGGGTCAACGACAGCCCTTCTTCTGTAGCGACCAGCATAAAATTGCTTCTTGGCGGCCGCTCATAAGGGTCCTGGGCGGAGACGAAGAAGGTGGGCACCTTTGGTATGCTGTCGTCGCCGGCCATCGCTTCGAGCACCTGCCATCCATCCATTCCGGGCATGACAATGTCGAGCAGCATCACATCGAGCCGATCGGAGCCGGCAGCGCACAGTTTTTGCAGCGCCTCCCTGCCATCCCGTGCGGTTGTAATCTCCAACCCTTCGTCATAAGCCCACAACATCTGGCTCAGCAGCTCCAGCTCGTCGATTCCATCGTCCACGATCAGCACGCGTTTAACCGGCTTACTCAGGCGCTGCAGCGCCTGGGCCAGATCGGTGCGCGTGATGGGCTTGATGATCTGGCCAATCAGGCCAAGCGATCGGGCCCGCGCGAGGCTGTGCTGCACGGAGCAGCCAATGATCGACGTGCCTTTTGACTCGCGTGGGATTGCCCCCATCCACGCGTGCAGTTCCTCAATGCTTGCCATGTTGAGCAGCACGGCCTGTGCCGGCGCTTGCTCCAGCGCGGCGATCGCCTCTGCCTGCTGGCGCGTGTCGACGAGTTCAACCTCACCCGCGAAGTGTTCGATGGTGTTATACAAATCACCAGTCTCATCGCATACGACGATGCGCGGTCTGAGGTGCGAGTCAGGCAGCTTGGCCCGCGTGCGCCGTTCGTGCCAGATCCAATCCTCCTGGATCTTTTGCCCCGCCCTGGCGCCGTTTTCATTCGCCGCCAGGTTGTCAATCGGCGGCGAGATCGGCAGCTCAAAGGCAAACGTGGTCCCCTCTCCCACCTCACTCTCGACCCAGATGTGGCCGTCGTGCAGTTCGACAAACTTCTTGCTGATGCTTAGCCCCAGCCCGGTTCCTCCCTTATCGCGCCATATTGCGCTGGTGCCTTGTGAGAAGGGATCGAAGATGCGTTCTCGGTCGCCGGGCGCAATCCCCTGTCCCGTATCGCTGACCTGTACGCAGACAAATTGTGCCTGTCGTTTGACCCCGATGCGGATGTGGCCTTGATCGGTATAGCGCACGGCATTGCTCACCAGGTTGAGCACCACCTGTTCGATGCGTGTCCGGTCGCAGTAAACCTCGGGCACATTCTCTGCAATCTCGATGCGCAGCGCCAGCCTCTTATTTTCCAGCAAGGGGCGCACTGCTTCTACCGCGACGGCAACAATCTCCTGGATGGTCACGCGTTCACGATGCAGCGCGACATGATCGGTTTCCAGCCGGCTCAGGTCGAGCACATCGTTGACCATATCGGAAAGATGCTGGCTGTTGCGATGCACAATGTGCAAGGCATCGCGCATCCGGGGCGAGAGGGTCGCATCATAGATTTCCGGCTTTTCGGCCAGCAAGTCGGTCAAGCCAATAATCATGTTGAGCGGCGTGCGAAATTCATGGCTGACCCTGGCGACAAATCTTGTCTTTGCCTCCTGTGCCTCCTCGGCGATCGACTGCAGCGCCACGACGCGTTTGTTCAGCAACGCCAGTTGCCGGTTGGCATGTGCCAGGTCGTCCAGTGTTTGCACCAGTTCGGCGCGATGATCGAGTGCTTCTCCAAGGAGTCGCTGTGCCTGTTTGAAGTAGTCTCCAAACCACGTAATCTGGCGATGCGTCTCGTGCGTAATCGCCACCATCGCCAAAAAGATCGCCCAAACGGCGACAATAGCCGCCGGCGCCGTGGCAGCGTCCACGCCCAGGCCAGGCGCCCACGCCAGCAAGAGTACAATGGCCGACTCGACCACGGCAGTGATCGCCGCCGCTCGCACACTCACTAGGCAGGCGGCATACGCGACTGGAATGGCTGCCCAGGCCAGGCTACCCGGCAGCTGCAGCCACAATCCACACGCGTGCACCAGCAACGCCAGGGCAAAGATCGTAAGCCATCTGGCGGCAAGCGGGCTCCAATCGACCAGCACCACGACGATCACGGCGATGCCTGCCAGCAGAACGACGAGCAGCATCGTCGTGCTCACGACGCTCCAGGGATAATCGAACAGCTCTGCGCCCAGGGCAAGAGTACAGCTCGCTGCCAATATGACGGCCAGGACCAAGCGGGGAGAGGTAAGGAATTCCGTGTCCAGCTCCGAATGCCTCATCGACATCTCCTTCTGAATTTGTTGCGAAGCTCTCCACACCGGGATCAGCGGCAAACAATGGCAGTGATCTGGATTCCACGCACATGAAGTATAACGGAGCGGTAAATACGCTCAAACCGCCCATTGCTCACTTACGTTGCGCAGCGGTATTGTAGGATAATTGCCATATGAAATATCGTTTCGTATGGCCTGCTTTGCTGCTTGCGGCGCTTTTGCTCCTCGTGCTGGTGATCTTTGGCCCTTTCTTGGTGCCGATCCCACCGCTGCCCGTACGCTCTGCGCTGAAAGCTCTGGCCGGTCCCAACAGCCGCTTTGTCGACGTGCCCTTTGCCGGGCACACACTGACAGTGCACTATGAAGAAGCGGGAGAGAAAAAGCCAGGGCAGGGTCGGCCGGCGATAGTGCTGCTGCACGGGTTTGCTTCCAGCACCTTTTCCTGGCGTGAGGTGCTGCCGAAGCTGGGGGAACGGGGCCGCACGGTAGCCTTCGACCGCCCGGCCTTTGGCTTGACCGAGCGCCCATTGCCAGAGAGTTGGCAGGGCGACTGGAAAACGCAGAATCCCTATGCACTTGACGCGCAGGTGGAGCTCACAACGGGCTTGATGGACCAACTCGGCATTGATGAGGCCGTGCTGGTCGGCAACTCGGCGGGCGGGGCGGTGGCGATGTTAACGGCCCTGGAAAATCCCAAGCGAGTCAAGGCGCTCGTCTTGATCGATCCGGCGGTCTACAGCGGCGGCAACCAATCTCCGATCATGCGCTGGCTGGCCAACACGCCGCAGATGCGGCGCCTGGGGCCGCTCGTCGCACGCCAGATTCAACGCTGGGGGCTCGGTTTTGCCCGCTCGGCCTGGCATGACCCAGCACAGATGACCGATGCTATCTGGGAGGGCTATCAGAAGCCGCTACAGGCAGCCGATCTGGGATCGGGCGCTGTGGGAAATGACGGCGGCCAGCGCACCCAGCGGCCTGCCTGCACGCCTGGCCGAATTGACCCTGCCCGTACTAGTGATTACTGGCGACGACGATCGCATCGTGCCCACGGAGCAAAGCGTCAAGCTGGCGAACGAACTGCCCAATGCCGAACTCGTGGTCGTGCCTGCTTGCGGCCACGTGCCGCAGGAAGAGTGCCCGCAGGTGGTACTGGACGCAATACAAACATTTCTTGCCGGGCTGGAGGGTTAGCCGGCGCCCATACTCGCATTCTCAAGCGAAAGCGAGGCAACATGCGTATGAAACATGGTATCTTCGCAAAAGGCGGCTGGGCACGCGAGTACCCAGCCGGATAACAATCAAGTGTGTGAAAAGGATGGGGCTCTGCGGGAACGTGTGGCTAGTGGGTACGAACCTACCGAAGTAGGTGGGTGCGGACTGGACGCTTCCGTCTTGCCCGTGAGGGCTAACACATCCACGCCGCTTGGTCCAGCTCCCGTTTGTGAAGTGTTGGCTCGCCCCGTGTGCTAAACCATTCACGTGTCCCGCAGGGCTATCTATAGTATAACACAGGACGAAATGGAGATCAAAGATCGCCAAATTCGGGGACCAGTGAAGACGCAAGGCGTTGAGCACGACCACAGGCGTTTACAAGCACTGTGAAAGCCACAGGACACACTACCCAAATTGACCGCAGCCATGCCTCGCGCTACAATCCAGTGCAAACTACCAATGGCGGTAAGGGCGCGTTAAAACGCGCCCTTCGTCTTATCGACTAGCCCTGCCGGCTCGTCCGCCTGCCAACCCAAATTAGCAAGGATGCATTTATGCTCAAATCTCATACTTGTGGTGAATTGACCCTGGCCAGTGTCGGCCAACGGGTGACCTTGGCAGGCTGGGTCAACCGCCGCCGCGACCATGGCGGGTTAATCTTTATCGACCTGCGCGACCGTTTCGGCGTTACGCAGGTGACGATCAATACCGACCAAGTCGCGGCCCACGATACCGCTACGCAGGCTCGCTCAGAATTCGTCATCCAGGTGGAAGGCACGGTGGCGGCGCGGCCGGAAGGGCTGCGCAACCCAAACCTTGCCACGGGCGACGTGGAGGTGATCGCGGATGGCGTGACGATCCTCAACCCAGCCAAGAATCCACCGTTTAACATTGCAACCGGATCGAACCCTGCGGGCGACGAAGTAGACGAGATGCTGCGGCTCAAGTATCGCTACCTGGATATCCGCCGAGCGCGCATGACGCAGAACCTGGTGCTGCGACACCGCATCGTGCGCTTTATCCGCGAGTACTTGTCGAATCGCGATTTCCTCGAGATCGAGACGCCGATCCTGCTCAAGAGCACGCCCGAAGGCGCACGCGATTTCGTGGTGCCCAGCCGCCTGCATCCCGGCGAGTTTTATGCGCTGCCGCAAAGCCCGCAGCAGCTGAAGCAGTTGCTGATGGTGGCGGGCATCGAACGCTATTTCCAGATCGCGCGCTGCTTCCGCGACGAAGACCTGCGGGCTGACCGCCAGCCCGAGTTTACCCAGCTCGACCTGGAGATGAGCTTTGTCGACGCAGGCGATATCCGGGCGCTGATCGAGGGGCTGCTGATCGAGCTGACGGCAGTCGAGAACGCCGACAAGCGCATCATGCAGCTGCCTTTCCCGATCATTCGTTACGCCGAGGCTATGGAGCTTTACGGTATCGACCGGCCCGACCTGCGCTTTGGGCAGCAGCTGTTCAACATCACGCAGACGATGGAGGCGAGCCAGTTCGCCGTCTTCCAAAATGCAGCGGCGAGCGGCGGCGAAATCAAAGGTGTGGTCTTCCCCGGCGGCGCGCACCTCACGCGCCGCGAGATCGACGAGCTGACCGAGTTTGTCAAACATTACGGGGCCAAGGGTTTGGTGTGGATCGGCGTGGCGGGCGAGCCGGACGCTGTCCGGCCACTACAGCGTCGAGGCGTTGCGGTCGCAGGTAGCCAAGTTCCTGTCGCCGGACGAACTGAGCACGATCGTGCGTACCAGCGGGGCCCAGGTGGGCGACCTGATCCTGATCGTGGCGGACAAGCCGGGCGTGGTGGCGCAAAGCCTGAGCAACCTGCGGCTCGAGATCGGCAAGCGCGCCAATCTAATCGACCCGAACCTGCTGGCCTACTGCTGGGTGGTGGATTTCCCACTGCTGGAGCACAACGACGAGGAAGACCGCTGGCAGGCGGTGCACCATCCCTTTACCAGCGCGCGCGATGAGGACTGGGACAAGCTGGAGAGCGATCCCGGCAGCGTACTGGCCAAGGCATATGACGTGGTGCTGAACGGCTGGGAGATTGGCGGCGGCAGCATCCGCATTCACCGCAGCGATCGGCAGGATCGGCTGTTTGCCCGGCTCGGCCTGAGCAAGGAAGAGACGCAGGCGCAGTTTGGACATTTGCTGGAGGCGTTCCAGTATGGGGCGCCACCACATGGCGGGATCGCGCTGGGCATCGACCGGCTGGTGACGCTGTTTGCCGAGGCTACGAGCATCCGCGACGTGATTGCTTTCCCCAAGACGACGGCGGGGACGGATCTGATGTTGGACTCGCCCTGCCCGATCAACGGGAAGCAGCTGGAAGAGTTGTCGATCGCGGTGCGACCGGCGAGGAAGAGCTGATCCACGAAGGTCTTCCTTCCTGGAAGCCTATTCTCTTGGAATTGGTAGTTCCAAGAAGTCGGCTCCCCCTACCAAGGGCAGCCTCGCGCCATCCCGCCCATAAAGACCGACGATCACCCGGTCCCAGCCGCTGGCGGCGCCTTGCCATGTGAGTGTATCGGCGATCACATCACCTGCCCGCCAGGTGGAAGTGGGATAGTTTCCACCCTGCGGCTGGCTGTCGACCTGGGCCAGAATGTTGTTGTCGGCATCGAGGACCTGAACGAAGGTGGTGTAGTCGTTCTGGATGGTGGCGGTCGGTGTCCAGGTGATGGCGATACCAGTGGGAAGGCCCTGGGCATCTGTGATGAGTTGGGCCTCGCGCAAGACGATGCCGTTTTGCCACGCGCCGATCGGGTGGGGGGGCGCCGGCTGGGGCAATGTGGGGTGGCTGTGCAGCCGCAAGGACGCCAGAACGAGGCGGTCGCCGATGGGCTGGGCGTTGGCGTCATAGACCGCAACGCGTGTGGTCGGATCGGCGATAGGATAGAAACCCAAGCTTAGGGTGGCCAGCCCGTCCTCCGCAAGCTCGTCCACAATAATGGTGTGAGTGTCGGCAAAGACCTGGCCGGCGATCCATTGGCGCGTGGGGTGGCGGCCTTGCACAGGGACGCCGTCAAATTGGTAAAGCAATCGATCCCCGGCATCGGCTACGTGCAGAAAGAGCGTGTAATCCTCAGGGATCGGTGCGCCGGTGGTGAAGTAGAGGGTGAGTGGCAAGGGCTTGCCTGGCTCGAGCGCTGCCCCCGCCGGAAAATCTACTCCCAGCAGCCGCATGCCGCCATCAAAGGACGCCGCCAGCGGGCGGTCAGGTGTGACGGGGCCGGTAGCCGGCTGATCGGTGGCAAGCTGGGCGTTGGCAGGCTGATCGACGGTCACTCGCACCGCCGGAGGCAGACCGAAATTGTCGTACAGGAATGGAAGCAGCACCAGGGCCGCAGCCAAGGCGGCCGCGGCCAAGAGCACGTGCAGGGCGACACGCCAAGGGCGCAACTTGGGCAGCCAGTCAGCAGGCAGCCACGCTTGCCAGCCCGCCACCATCACGACGCCAAAGGCTGAGGCGCCGACGTGTGCCAGCCGCCCCTGCTCGCCATACTCGACTGTGCGTGTCCAGTAGAGGACCATGCCTGCCACGGCGGCGAGCCACGGGAGCAGCACAAGATATACAATCAGACCTTCCAGGGATGCGCGGCTGCGAGTGCGGCGCAGGTGGATGGCGGCGAGGATCAGGCCGACCGCCAGACCGGCAAAGCCGATCAGCATGAACCAGCGCGTGGCATCCAGGTAGAAGGGCGGCGCGATGATGGCGACGAAGACTCCCCAGAAGGAGGCAATCAGCCACGGGATGTGCTCAAACGTGTGCTGCCAGGTGTACGGCGTTGCCCGGCGCATGGTCGGCAGGACCTCGGCCATGTGGTCGAGCGGCACGATCTCGCGGTACAGCAGCCAATTGCGCACAAACCACCACCCCGCCACGACGGCAAAGCCGGCCGCGGCGTAGCCAAGGGCAATGAGGGCCGATCTCCAATTCCGCCATCCCCGCTGCTGCCAAGCAAGCAAAAACAGGATACCCAACGGCAGGGCGACGGCCAGCGTGCTGTACTTCGTCAGTGCCGCCAGGCCGGTGGCGCCCCCCACCCACAACCAGGCGCGCGGCGCCCGCCTGGCCATGACTGCGTCTACAGCCACGGCTAACACCAAGGCAGCCGTGGCGGCCGACCAGGCGTCGTTGCTGATAGTGACGGCGGTGAACAAGAATTGGGGGTTGAATGCGGCGATGGCGGCGGCAGCCAGGGCGAAGGTGGGTGCACGTGGGGCCAGCCGCCGCGCCAGCCACCAGGTGCAAAGCAGGACGATCAGGCCGCCAAGTGCGGAGACAAAGCGAGCGGCCCAGGCGGGGGCGAGGTCCTGCCATGATGTATCAGGCAAGGTGACGCTCTGACGCATGGACAGCGACTTGTCGAAATAAGCGTTGACGCTGGCCCTGGCAACGGTGGATGCCGGATCTAACGGCCAGCCGGCTCCCGCCAGCGCCGCGAGTGCGTAGTAGACTGGGGGATGCGGGATCAGTTCGTAGGAACGCGCGACGGTTTCGGACGTGAGCTCGGGCAGGGTGCGCTCACTGCGAAAGTACTGGACGGCGGCGAAGTGGGCCTGGGCGTCAAAGCCTTCGAACACCGGGATTACCGCCGCATAGAGGCCTGCGACTGACAGGTAAAGAATAACCAGTCCGGCCAGCAGCCCATTGGTGCGCGTCATGCAGAGTCCTCAGTGACTGCTTTGCCAGGCTCAACACAACGCCCCGGGTTTGCGTAACACGCCACGTGCTCGCGGGCAATAGCGTCCCAGGCGAAAAGGCTGCTGCGCCGGCGGGCGTTGGTCCGCAGGCGCTTTGCGAGGGCAGGATTGTTTGCCACACGCAGGGCCGCATTGGCCAGCGCTTTCTCGTCTTCGCGCGCGACGTAGAGGAGGTCACGACCGTCCACCAACTCGGGCAGTGGCCCTTGTGGCGTCGTGGTAACGATGGCACAACCGTTAGCCAGGCCGGCCATCAGCGTACCGCGACGCAGGCTGGCGCCGTCAAGATAAGGCATTAACAGGACATCACAGGCGTTGAGCGCGGCAGCTACCTCGACGCCGGCCAGGTTGCCTGTCCAGCGTACGCGATCCTCAAGGCCGAGCTTAGCGATCAGCGCCTGGACTTCGAGCCGGTAGGCGTCATTGGTGGCGTCGCTGGCCCCCACCTGTTCACCGATCATCAACAGGCGGGCATCCTCCCGCTCGCGCACTACGCGCTGCAATGCCTTGATCAGCGCCAGGCCGCCCTTGCTGCGGTTGAGAAAGCCGAAGTAGGCCAGCACCAGGTCGTCCGGCGCATAGCCGTGTTCGCTGCGCCAATCCGTTCGTTCTTCGGATGACAAGTGGCGGCTGACGATGTTAGAGCCGATCGGGATGCAGGCGGCGGCGATGTTACGATCCGCCAGACGCAGGCGGTCAGCCTCATTGGTGACGATCGGCAGCGCAGCCGTGTGCGCCGGTCGCTCGGTGATCCACGTGCGCAAGCGCTTGCCCGCCTTGGGGAAGAGATAGGGTACGAGCAGGTCGTGGTAGGTCCAGGCAACTTGAAAACCCTGGCGCTGCCAATAGGCGGGGGCCAGGTTGATGGCGGGGTGCATACCAAAGGCGGCCGTCTGGTACTGCACATGCAGCCAATCGCAGCGTGCCGCGCGAGCGAGGTTGACGGCCAAACGCCACACGCTCCAATCCCAGCGGCGCACGGCGGGCAGCACCCGGCAGCCCGCCGCATGCACGGCAGTCTCGGGATCGCAGGCGGCCTCAGCCGTGAGGATTGTCACCTGCACGCCCAGGCTGCGCAGTGCCTTGGCCAACTCGTGCGTATAGGCGCCGACGCCGCCTGGCATGGGCGGGTACTCGCCGGTAACAAACATGACATGCAGCGGCTTGGTTGCGTCCATGAGTGCAATTCTACTCCGCCAGTTCCTTCTCAAATGAGTAGCCGCGATAATTCAGCTCTATAAAGCCGTGCTGGGCCAGCAGGTTGATCGCGGACGCCTGGTGCAGCGGCAGATGCACGGCGATCTCGGCCACCCCTTGCTGCGTGGCGTCGTTGACCATGCGCCGCAGGAGCCAACGGCCCACCTTCTGGTTGCGCCAGCGGTCGTCGACGCGCCAGTGGGCGATATAGGAAAACGGGACCAGCCCGTTATCTGTCTGCATCCGGCGCTGCAGCAGGCGCGCCTCGCCAATCAACTCGGTGCGGCGAAAAAAGACCTGGTAGCGGCGGTCGCCGGCCGCGCCGCGAAAGGCCAGGCTCAAGCCACCCTGCGGCACAGTCTCTTCGATCATATGGTCGAGCGGCCGTGCCAGCAGGTAGTAGCGCTCGGTAAAGCGAAACTGGCGCTCGGTAAGCACACGCACCTGGTCGGCCCAATCGCCAGGCAGTATACCCGCCCCCGCCTGGAAACAGGGATAGCCCGTACTGATATGGTAGGCCTTGACGTGCCCGACCCCACACGTACGCCAGAAGTGATGGACGGCAGCAAGTAAGGCATCTGCCGCTTCGTTGACCAGTTCAGCGCGCTGCGGCAGGACTAGAAAGCGCAGAAGGCCGATCGGCCGGTAGTCGGGCTCATCGGGACTGTCGCTGTCGAGACCGGTGGCGACGTCGGCCAGGCTTACCAGGTCACCGGCGCGCCAGGCACCCAGCAGCTGGCGTTGTTGCCAGCGCACGGGCAGCATGGTGGAGGGTGACTGGCCAAGCAGCTGCTCGGCCGCAGCTGCGGCATCCAGGGAGGCGCTAAAGGGGGCGCGCAGCAACAATTTATTGACGAGGGAGGTGGCCGCCTCCTCGTCCTCGGCCGCAAGCGGGCGCACTGCCAGGCCCGGCGCAAAAGGTATCATCTATGCGGCGTCCGCGCCTGCAGGGTTTCGAGCAAGTCCGGCTGTTCCTCCAGCGCCGGCAGCGCCAGGCTGTGCAGATCGTCGAGGTCCAACAGTCCATCGGGGCGCAGTGGGTGGTAGAGCAGCAGGATCACGCGCTGCAGCCGTCCCTCCTCGCTCACTTCCGCCAATTGGCGAAACTGGACCTGGAGTGGCTGCGACAGCGGTCGCACCAATGTCAGCCCGTGCTCGTCCACTTCCACGCGGCTAAACAGGCTGCGTACTGCAACAAACAGCAGGCCGGCGGCAAAGAGCAGGAAGAGCACGCTGGCCAGTTCCAGCCGACGCAGCAGCAGCCAAAGCAGCGCCACCACGCTGATAGCGGCAATGCCAGTAATCAGCATGTAGCGAGCGTGGGGACGGTAAGTGGTGGGACCAGCGGCCGGGCTCGTCGTCATATGTATTCACCCAAGTGCGCGAGGCGGGACAGCACTTGGCTTGACCCACCGGGTATGAGGCTGACCAGTTGCCCTAAAAGCAACAAACCAAACAAGCAGAGCAGCGCGCCAGCACAGTACAGCAGCCTCCGGTACCAGGCGTCGGTCAAGTGACGACGGCCGCTTGCGACGGCCAGGGCAACGGCAATTTTACCACCGACCAGCAGCGCATAGAACCCTACCAGGAAGGCAAGCGCATAGCCAGGGCCGCTCTGCCACGCCCGGGTCAGGACGGGTGCGCCGATAGTAATCCAAAACAGCCAGGGGTGCGGGCTGAGAATGTTGACGAGGGCTCCTTGCCAAAGGTCTACGTGGGCAGCAGCCGGTTGAGCGGCCTGCTCGGCGAGGCTGGCGTGGCGAGCGCTGCGGATGGTATCGACGCCCAAATACACGACATAGAGACCGCCGACGACGGTGACGACCTGCTCGAACAGAGGCGGCAAGGCGTTGAACAGCAGGAGCGCCAGCAAGATGATGGGAGTGTCCGTGATGAGCGGCGACAGCGCCACGCGCAGGCCCGGCCAAAAACCGCGCGCCAGCGAGCGCGTGACCACGAGCGTCAAGAGGGGGCCGGGGCTGAGGCCGGCACTGAAACCGAGGCTTATGCCAAGCAATAGATAGGTCATAAATTTACGTTTAGGTGAGTGTAGCGCGTGGGGACCTGCCATGGGGGTACGCGGGGCGACATGAAGCGGCGCCAATTCTCGACGTCGCGCGTCTGCGCCTGGACGATCTTACGCTTGGGCCAGATACGGCGCAGCCCGGCCAGCCCGGCCAGGCGGCCGCGCAGGGAGGCCAGGTCGCCGCGCTGGACGACACCATAGCCGGCGGCCAGCGCATCGTAACCGGCCATGGCGGGGCCCTGTGCCCACAGGTCTGCAGCGGGCAGGTTCTTGGCCAGCAGCCACACCTTGTTGCGCCCGAGCAGGAAACGTTTGAAGGGTGATGCGTCGCCGAGCGTGGAGGAGTGCGCATGCAGCACACGTGCCTGCGGCTGGAACAGGCAGCGCCAGCCGGCCAGCCGGGCGCGCCAGGCAAAGTCTACATCCTCCAGGTAGGCGAAGAAGTCGGCGTCATAGCCACCCAAGTCCAACATCATGCGCCGGTTGTAGAGCGCGGCGCCGCCACAAGGGCCAAATATCTCAACCAGTTCACACTCGTCAGGTGTGTCGGCCTCGCCCCCGCGCCAGTCCCAAGCGATACCGGCCCAGTCGACGGCGATCCCAGCCGAGTCGATCTGGTCGGGGCGGTGAAAACGCAGCATTTTCGAGGCCACCATGCCCACACCACGATCGGCCTCGCCGGCCAGCAGCAGTTGCTCCAGCCAAGTCTTTGCAGGGCGAGTATCGTTGTTGAGCATGGCTACCCACTCGGCACGTGCCAGGGCCAGCCCCTGGTTGCAGGCCGGGGCAAAGCCGGCGTTGACAGCGTTGCGGATAAGTTGCACGGGAATGCCATACGCGATGCAGCCTTGTTCGACAAGGGCGAGCGAGTCGTCGTGCGAACCGTTATCCACAAAAATCAACTCAAAATCGCGCACTGTTTGCTGCGCCAGGTGCGCCAACAACGGGGCCAGGTGGCGGCGACCGTCGAGGTTGAGCACCACGAGGCTGGCAAGCGGACACCCCCTCGTGAATACCGCGGGTGCCGCGCCGGGCTGAACGCCGATAGAGCGGCCGGCTTGGGCGCTCGGCGAAGCGATGGGTCGAGTCTTGGGAGCCAGGTTTGCAGGCATCATGGTGTCAAGAAAGCCCTACGCCGGGGGTGATGACGGGAATATGCGCCGCGGCCAGCGTGGCGGCCAGCGTGGCGGTGAAATGGCGGTTGTCAAAACGCCGGGCGGCGAGGCGGGCGGCAGCAGCCATGCGCTGGCGGCGCTGCTCGTCGTGCAGCAGGGACAGCGTGTACACGCCCAGTTCGTCAAGCGTCTGCCACAAAAAGCCGTCGACGCCGTGCGTTACCAGTTCGGGCTGCCCGCCGCAGGCGATCACGACGGGGACGCAGCCGGCAGCCATCGCCTCGACGGTCGTGATGCCAAAGTGCTCGGCCTTGATCGGGGCGCGCGCCTCGTCTTCGCCGTAACCCGCCGCATGCCAGTAGACGGCGGCCCCCTGGTAGCGCTGCACCAGTTCGTCAAAAGGCAAGCCAGCCTCGACACGGATCGGGTAACCTTGTGCGGCAGCACGCACCTGTTCCAAGTAGTGGGTGTGGGCCGCGCCCGGCGTTACCCCGCCGACCAGCCGCAGTTCCCAGCCCGCCAGCCCACCGTCTACCAGCCGCCGGAAGGCGGCGATCATGGCCAGATGCTGCTTGTTGTGTTGGCCGGCGAAAAAGCGACCGACGGAAAGAATGTAGGGGGATTGGGGCGCCTGGCACTCGCCTGCGAATTGATCCACGTCCACGGGCGGATAGAGCAGCGCGCTGGAAAGGTCCCAGTAGCGGCCGATCCACCGCTGCGTGAACTCCGAGATTGCCCAGATCAGGTTATAGCTTGCCGCCACCGAGACAATGTCCGGGGGCTGGGGGTTGAGCAGGCGGCTGTCCCACCCGGGCAAGCGCGGGGCGAACCAGTCCCGGTAAAGCTCGTTGCGTACGCTGTCGACGCGCCAGTCGTGCAGTTCGAGGGCAAAGGGCGTACTGCGGCCCACAGCCTCGGCTACGATTGCGATCGTGTGCGGCAGGCCGGCGCGGCTGGGCAGGCGCACGCGGCAGGGGGTAAAGAACTGCGGACCGACCGTCAGCGACAGCGCCGGCGTTCCGTCCACCACTACCATGACCTGTTGTACGGCGTCGATCGCCGAACGCAGGCAGAAGTAGATGGCACAACCCGCAGCCTGGGGAGGCAGCTCGACCACGGCCTGCGGCGCCAGCAGGCGAGCACCGGTGACGCCTTCGCCTACGGCAAATTCGCCGTAGACCCCCTCGCGCCAGATGGGCAGCAGGAATTGTTGGGCCAATTGCTGGCGCAGGCGGCGGCGCAGGCGGGCTGTGGCGCCCGCTTGTGCGGGCAACGGGAAATAGACTACCAGGGCTGAATGGCGCGACTGCGGCGGGATAAAGTCCAAGTTGGAGGCGTTGATAAAAAAGTCGTACTCGGCGCTGAGTCCGGTCAGCGCGGCCGCCGGCCGCTCCGGCACGACGCGCAGGCGCACGCTGCCCAGGTCCAGATGCAGGCGCTCGGCGATGGCCTCGGGGCTCACCGGCGTGTGACTGATCACGTCCACGGGCCCGTGGCGGCTCAAATCAGCGGCAATGGCCAGGCTGTAGCGTTCGCCGCCACCCAAGGTGGCCAGATGGCGGTTGTACAGGCCGGTGTTCATGGCAGGCTGGTTTCCCCGCCGTCGCGAGATGCGAGCTCTGTGCGCAGTTCGGCCAGTGCGCCGGCGAGGGCATGCACCTGGCTGCCCATTTCTGCCATTTGCGCACGGTCGCGCTCGCATTCCATCATCAACTGCTGCAGCGCGCCGCCGTACACGCGATTGATCTCGGTCTGCTTGGCCGCCAACTGGTTGTTGTAGAAAACAACCAGGCTGTGCACGGCTGCGCGCATATTACCGATCAGGCGCCCCACCACCGGCGTTTCGTTGGGCGTGACCTCCAACTGCAAGGCCAAGGCGTCGTCACGCATGACAGCTTGGATTTCGTCCAGCCGCCGCACCAAACCCTCGCTGGCAGGCCGGGCCCGCTCGTCGTCATCTTCCGGTGCAGCAGCCAGCGCGCTGCCGGCAGCTGCACCGGCAGGGACGCTACTAAGAACGCCGCTGTGACCATACACGCGCAATTCCAGTTCCAGCGCTCGCTGGCGCGTGGCAAGTTCCTGGAGCAGCGTCAGCAGCATGTCATTTAGCTGGAACTGCCGGGTGGCAATCGCGCGGTAGTCGGGCTTGCCTGCCGTGTCCAGCGTCTCCTTACGGGCATCGTGCTGGAAGCGACGTACGTTCTGTACGCTCTGGCCCAGGTCGTCTCGCTGCACCGCATCCTGCAGCAGTTCCATGTCGATGTCGTCGAGCGCGTCTTGCACGCTGAGCGAAGGAATGGAATGGCTCATAAGCTCGCTTGCCTCTCTTTTGGCTGCAGCACAGTCTCGTAGGCGGCGGCAAAGCTGCGCGCCATGTGCAGATAGGTAAAACGGTCGAGCAGCCGGCGGCGCCCGGCCAGTCCCATATCGTGCAGCAGTTCGGGGCTGCGCACCAGGTGCAAAATTGCCTCGGCCAACGCCGGCGGCGCTTGGGGCTCGACCAAAATTCCGTTGACGCCGTTGTCCACCACATCAGGGATGCCGCCGGCCAGGCAGCCGATCACGGCCTTGCCGTAGTTCATGGCTTCCAGATAGATCAGGCCGAACGACTCGTAGAGCGAAGGCGCGACGAACAGGTCACACGATTGGTAGAGCCGGTTCAACTGCTCTTCCGAAACGCCGCCTAGAAATTGCACATAGGAGATCATGTCCGGATGCTGGCGCGCAAACCAGGCTGGATAGGTCTGGCCGGTACGGGCCTGGAAGCCGTCGGCCAGGCTGTTATCGGAGCCGGCGATCGTGAAGCGTACGTACGGCGCCGCCGCCAGCACCTGCGGAATGGCCGCAAACAGGTCGAGGATGCCCTTGCGCTTCTCCATGCGCCCTAAAAACAGCACGTCGATCGGCCGGTTCGCCCCGCCTGGCGCAGGATAAATGCGGCTGCGGTCGTACAGGCGCACCGCTGCGTCGGGCACGGGCGCGATGCCATAAGGCAGCACTTCATACGGTACCGACAGCGGGATCTGGTAGACGTTGGTCAGCGCCTTGACCGTTGCCTTGGAGTTGGCGGCCAGGAAGGCGGCGCGTTCGAGCAGTGCCTGCTCCATGTCGCCTAGCATGCGCCGGTCGGGGTCGTGGTTATTTTGCAGCTCGGCGATCTGGCGAATGGCCGTCACCGGGCGCACAACTACGGGAAGCAGCCCGCTCTTTTCGGTCACCAGCCCTTCCACCTGCCACAGCGGCGAATCGACCAACTGGATACCGTGGCGGCGCTGCAGCTTGCGCACTTTTTCGTACACGGCGTGGCTGTAGTTGAGCGTTGCATGGGTGGCGGGCAGATGACGGTAGCGTTCGTAGCGGTTAAGCCGCAGCATGATCTTGTGCACCTGGGTCCCTTCATAGGCAACCGTCTGTGCGGCCTGCCCGTGGGTAATCACATGCACGTCATGCCCCAACTCCGCCAATCCACGTGCCAGCAACTGCGTACTGCGCCCTACGCCATCGAATTTTTCCGGTGGATACGCCTGGCTTAACAAACAGACACGCAATGGCTCAGCCGGAATCTCCACACGCGCAGCATGTACATCCGCGCCTGCTGCCACTGGGGTAGGCTGCACACCACTACTCACGAGTTCGCTCATAACCAGCCCGCCACCGCTATGTCATAGCCGGCCACCAGCAGCGGCTCCAGCGCCCGGCGCGCAGGAGCCGGCAACATACCCTCTTTTGACTCGACAATTGACCACGGTGTGGCCTGCTGAGCCATTGTTGGCTGCCCTGCGACATCCTGTGCCACTGCCAGTTGCACCTGAATCACATCCAAGGTAACAGCCACAGCCAAATCCGCGGCTGGGCCGACCAATAGCTGAATGCCGTCATTCTCTACCAGGCGGCGAATTCCGGCCACCAACGAGTGCTCGCCATACGGCAGCAATTCCGCGTGAATATATGCCCCATCTTGGAAAATAATTGTACGCTCTTTGCCTGCGGTCAGCACATGCACCGTGTGTCCCATCTGAAACAGCGCCCGCGTAACCGCTGCAAGCTGTTCAGGACTTTGACGAGTCCTCTGGGACGGATCGACAAACGATTCAGCGATCAACCCGATACGCAGCGGCGGCGTGGCATATGGGCCGGTCCCACGCTCACCGCTGATCGGGTTCACGGCAGGCGCAACAACGCTGTCCGGCTGCAAAAACAACACCATGTCGCCGTCATCCCCTGTGCCGTTCTCTGGGCCAGTCGCCAGCAGGCGCCGTCGTCCCAAGCCATGCAGTGCCCCCTGCGTGCCTGCCGCCACTGCGCGCAGCCGCCGCGCCCACATTTCGCGCCAACGGATGTGCCCATAATGATAAAGCTGCCAGTTGACCAACCAGGATCCGTGGACCAGGTAGAGCACGCGCAGCAGCACCTGGCGCGCGGGCTGGCGCGCCGCGCGCCCGTTCTGCACGGCAAAATAGGTGGAAGCCTTGGTCACGATCCACCACCGTCCCGAATGAGTGCGGGCGACGCGATTGCGGCTCGAAGCCGGCACATGGTAGACGGGCGCTTCGGTCAAGCTGCGCACGCCGTGCCCCGCCAAGGCCAGGCGCATGGCGATGTCGGCGTCGTCAAACACCCACTGGTAGTAGCCGTCGAAACCACCTGCGGCCAGCAGCGTACGCCGGCGAAAGGCCATATTGGCCCCCATCGGCCGCTCGGTCCAAAATACGCCCATGCCCTCCGGCCTGGTCGTGCCGTCCAGCCGCACATCTTGCTGCTCGCCCAGGTCCGACATCATACCCAGCCAGTGCTGAATCGCGGGCTGCTGCGGGTGCACCAGGTAGACGCTGCCGCCCACGATGGCAATATCCTGGGCGGCTGATTCGGCGGCGCCAAAGGCTGCGACGACCTGCGCCAGCCAATGGTAGGACGGCACGGCGTCGTCGTCGATGAAGGCAACGATCTCCCCGTGCGCCGCCAGCAAGCCGATATTGCGCGACTCGCTGAGGTTGGCACGACCGCAGCGCAGCACGCGCACGCGGCCCACATAACGATCCAGTACGGCCAAAGTGTCGTCATGCGTGGGTCCGACGACGACGATGAGCTCAAAGTTGGGATAGGACTGGTGTTCGAGCGCAGCCAGCAGCGTGGCGAGTGAGATGGCCCGATCGACCGTGTTGACGACGATCGAGACAGTCACGAAATCTGAAGGCGCGTGATTGGCGGGTGGGAGATTAGCGATAGTCATATTCCGTCAATATCGTCAGCACGTAAAGCTGCGCCGCACGCAAGATCTCGCCATGCACATCGCGGTGTTCGAAGTCATCTTCCACATACAGCAGGCCCATCTTGTGATAGACACGCTGCGAGCGTGTGCGCGCCTGGCGCTGTGCCTCGCGCAGTTCCTCGCGCCTGGCCTCCAGTTGCGCTTCCTTTTCGGTCAAATCGGCTTGCACATAAGCAACTGCGCGGCGCAGCCCGGCCTGGGCGAGGTCGGCCAGTTCTCCCTGCAGCCGGCGCTTGTCGGCCAGCGAGGGCGCGGCACCCAATTCCTGGCTGCGGCGCTGCAAGGTGGCGTCCAGCCCGCGCAGGATGTAGCGCGCGGCCAGCACGCGACCCATGGCCTGGTCAAACCACGGCTCGATCTCGACCGCCGCACGTTCGGCAGCAAGAAAGGCAGCCAGTTCTTCACCGCCGCAATGCTTAGCGACAAAGCGGTAGCGCGAGCGGTGCTGCTGCGTCCAGTACAGCAAGGGGTCCTTGCGCCAGGTCTGGCCCGTCTGCAGATGGCGCACCCGTGCCGCAGGCACATACAGCACACCCCAACCATGCTGGCGGGCACGGTAGCAGTAGTCGGCTTCCTCGTAATAGGCGGGGTAGAAGTCCTCGTCGAACGCGCCGATGGTCTCCCAGGCCTGGTGGCGGATGGCAAACGCTGCACCCGTCACATACTCCATGCGCGCCGGCGCAGCGGCGACCACCGTCAAATGGTGGGAATAGGCCAGCGGCATCTCCAATCGTGCGCCGGCATGGTTGACCGTATCGTCTGCATTGAGCAACGTGCAGCCGGCGACCGCGGCCTGCGGGTCGGAGTCCAGCCCGGCGCACAGTGCGTCCAGCCAGCCTGGTTCGACCAGGCAGTCCTGGTTAAGCAGCACGACGACATCGCCCGGCTTCATCCGTCCTTCAGCCGGCGAACCTGCGTGCAGGGCTGCCTGCACGCCCAAGTTGACGCCACCGGCAAAACCAAGGTTGAAGGACGAGCGCAGCAATTGCACCTGGGGGAACTGCTGTTCGATCTGGGCTGCACTGTCGTCCGGCGAAGCGTTATCTACGGCCACGACGCCGCGCAAGCGCTCGCCACTGTTAGCGTAGAGGGTGCGCAGGCAATCGGCGATGACTTCCGCCCCATTCCAGACGGGAATGACGACGTCGACACTAGAGGTACGGGCAAAGGCTGCCGGGTCGATTTGAGCCATACCCCAAAGTGTAACATACGGCGTGGAAATGGCGGTAGGGCCGGGGGTAGCACGGAAGATATTTCGTGGAGCACGCATGGGGAGGGCTTGTGCCCTCCCCATTTTTACTGCCACGATGCGTGGCGCAACTATACGGTTAGTGCGATATGCGCGGCAGGAAAGCCTTGACGCGGCCGCTGGGCAGCCCCTGGGGCGCGCCGGCTGCCTCGTCGGCGCCGTAGTCCGGGCTGCCATCGCTGCGCGGCTCGTTGTCGATGTCCACCTTCTGCTGCGAACCGGAGGCCTTGTTGCGCGCCGGCGAGTTGGATTGGATATGATAGTTGTAGTCAGGCGCACCCACCGACATGTAGAGTGGGTCCGCCGTGCCCATCGTGTCCTGGCCGTTGATCGTGCCGATGTTCTGCCCCTGGTTAGGGTTACCGCGGCTTGTATTCCACGTGTTGGCGGCAAACAGGCCGCCGGCAAAGGTGACGGTGTTTTTACTAAACACCTCAACTGCCGATCCGGCATCGCCGGTGTGCCCCGTGACCAGACTATTGCGGATCGTTACGTTGGCCCCACGATCACCGGTGTTGATCAACAACACGCCTTGGCCGTAGAGACCTGGGCCGGAGCCGAGCTGGTTGTTGGCGATCGTCGCATGGTCGAGGGTGGCATCGGTTGCCTGGATCCAGAGCCCGCCACCGCCACCGTACGTGATCTTGGCGCCTTCGCCGCGTGACGCCTTGTTACCGGCGACAAAGCTGTTGGACAGCGTGAAGAGCGAGGGGCGATCACCTGCCACCCAGGAGATGGTAATGCCGCCGCCGTTGGGAGGACCCCACTCACCACTGCGGCCGTTGCCGGCCTGGGCAGTGTTGGCCAGGATGCGGGCACGGTTGACGTTGAGCGTAGAATGGATCGCCGAGATGCCACCACCGCTGCCAATCCAACCGTTGTCGGCGGCGCCGCCTTTTGCCAGGTTGCCTACGATATCGGCCCCGTTGATGTTGATCTCGGCCTCTTCGCCGAAGAACCCGCCGCCGAAGGCGCCGCCGGCGTAGGTTGCGGCATTGCCACCATAGCCCTGGTTACCGCGCACGGTCACGTTGTTAAGTGTGATCTTGCTTCCCTGCGAGAAGGAAGCTGCCCCGCCCAGGGCGTCGGCGCGCTGGCCATCAGACGCCCGACCTGAACCGCCGGTATTGCCAGCCTGGGCGATGTTGTTTTCCAACCACACGCCACTGCCCGTCAGCGTCGTGTTGTACGTGAAGATCGCCCCGCCCTGCGCATAGCCGCCGCGTTCGGCGCCGGCGCCGCCTTGGGCCTGATTGTTGGTAAAGCGTACGTTTTCCAGGTTGACCGTGGCCGTGTGGAAGGAAGCGCCGCCACCGGCGCCGGCGCCGCCTTCGCCCGAACCGCGGTCGCCACCGACGGCGCGATTGGAGTCAAACACCATATCGCGCAGTGTCACGGCCCCGGCATTCTCGACCAGCATGCCGCCGCCAAAGCCGAAGTAGCTGCCTACGCCGGAGCGCTTGCCGATACCGGTGCCATAACCGTTGCGCACGGTAAAGCCGCCGATATCTAAGGTGGTGCCAGGGACGTTGCTAAAGCCAAGTACGGCCACGCCGCGATTCTTGCCCTGGCCATCGATGATGGACAGGTTCTGGCTTGGCGCATACGAGGCATAACTGCCGGGCGTATAGCCACCGCGGATGGTGAGCTTTTTGTCGTTGACGCAAGCCACGATATTGGCGCCCAAACCGTTTGTGCATGGGCTGGCGGCTGCGAAGGTGTACACAATGCCGCTCGCATTGCCCGCCACCAGGATCGTGTCACCACTACCGGCGCGGTTAATGGCGTCCTGAATCGTGCGACAAGGCGACCCAGCCGAATTGCAGGCAGCGCCGTCCGTGCCACTGCTGCCGTCCACATACCAAGTCGCGGCCGTAGCCGCCGCTGGGTCCACTGAATCTGCGGCAGGAACTGCGTCTTGAACTGCATCCGGGCTTACTACCGAATCGGTTGCTGTCTGCGCAGCTGCCGGTTCGGGGGGGACTTCCACATCTTGCGCAATGGCGGCGACCGGGGAGTAAAGCTGTAATGCTGCCAGTGCCACGGCCAGGCCTGCGCCCAGCCAACGAGTGCGCAACCTGGGGTGATTGCGTCCATTTCCTACATGAACTGCCATGGTAACGTACTTCTCCTTTTCATAATCTAGTTAGAAGCAGCAGTTCGAGGTGCCACGTGCTGCTCCGCCGACCAGTGTACCATAGACCTGCATGGACCAAACCAAACGAATGTTCTACGCCAGTCATATTGTCCATATGCACTTTCACTACGATTGTGAGATGGTGGCTCACCGTGGGCCGACGCGCCAGATTTCATAGAGTGGGGCGCCGTCGCGCTGCCCAAACTGCTGCTCCATGGCGGCGTGGTGGCCGCGGTCTTGGACTGCCTGCAGAAACGCCTCGCGGCGCCCGGCAAATACGGTGGAGGACGGTGCATGCAGAAGGTAGCGGTTGTCCGGATTGTCGAGAAAGGGAGCCAGCCGGGCGCTAAACTCGGCGTTGGGTGCGGCGAGCGATTCATAGCCGAAGATCTCGATCGGCGTGACGGCGCCGTTTGTCAGATAGCGGACGGGGGCATCAATTCCCCAATCGAGCACAACCGGCGAACCCATGCCGTTGTACTGCAGATAGTACGCCAGATGGTAACCGGCGTCTGAATGGTCGGCAAGCCCCCCCGATACAGAAAGTGCATAGTGATAACGGATGGTGGATGAAAGGTCCAGCACGATCCACAACAGCAGCACAATCCCCACCGCAGCCTGTGCGATGCGTGGGGGAACGAGGTTGCGCGCCCGCGTGGTGACCACGGCGTCAAGCGCTAGCGCGACGACGGCAACCAGCAGTGGCTGCAAGAGCACATAGTGGGTGACAAACAGGTCGCTCACGGTAAACAGGCTGGCGGCGAACACAGCCCCCACGAGCAGCAGCGGCGGCAGCACGCGGCGCCGATCGCACCACAGCCCTATCGCCAATGCCACGGCAGCCAACCACGGGGCCAGCCAGTTGCCGTATACAGCCCCCAAATACCAAAACTGGTCGCCGCGCAGCACCTGCAGCACCTGGCCCCAACGCACGGGCAGATTGGCCACAATGTTGGCGTTGTCGACGCCATAGTAGCTGCGGTCCAGGTTACCGGCGACACTGGCCAGGGTCCCCCCGGTCTGCCAGTTGAAGGCGAGCAGAGGAAGCAGCGGCAGGCAAAACGCCACAATGGCGAGACCGGCCGTTTTCCAGCGCAGCACCGGCACAAACGGCGGCAATACGCTCTCTTGCGCGCTCCCCGCAACCCCCGGCGAGGCGCGGCGCAGGGTCAGGCGGCGGTACAACCACCAGCCCCCCGCCAGCAGGGTAAACGGCACGACGACCCAGTAGGCCGAGAGCTTGGCGTAGAGGGCCAACCCGCCGGCGAGGGCAGCCAGCACCAGCGCCGAAGGTCGCCCCGTGCGCAGCCAGCGTATGCCTTGCCAGAGGCAGAGAAACACAAAAGGGAGCATCAGGTTGGTCACAAACACGCCCTGGCGCGCCCAAAAGATATAGCTGGGCGAGGCAGCTAACAGGGAGACGGCGAAAAGCCCTGCGAGGGAAATCGGTGTCCCTGCGTCCGGGGGCAGCGCGGTGGTACCGCCGTAGACGCGCCACTCGGAAACGGCGCGCTCCAGCAGGAGGAGGGCAACCAGGCCGGTCAGCACGGGCAAAATGCGCAGGTTGGGCACGCCCACCCCGGTCAGCGCCAGCAGGGGAACGGCCAGGTAGACGTTTAGGGCGCCGATGTAGTCTTGCACCATCAGCGGCAACGTGCGGCCGCCCCAGGGAATGCCCGCCCCACGAAAGGCCGTGACCGGGGCGCCGGAGATCAATTCCATGGCATTGAGGCCCGCTTCCTTGGCCTCGTCGTAGTGCAGGCCGGGCAGGCCTAGCTGGTAGCAGGCCAGGATCAGGTAAAGGACAAGGGCGGCGGCCAGCCAGCCACGGCGGATTGTCATGCTTGTGGGGCGCGTCTATTCCGCAACCAGATAAACTTCGCTGACCATGCTTTGATAGTTCCAGCCGCTGGCATAGATGCGAATGCTGTCGATGCGAGCGGGGCGCGTGTCTTTGAGCCATTCCATCAAGTTGGGCGAGCGATACGTGTACCAGTTGAAGGGCGGAATCTGCTCGCCGCCCACGATCTGCCAGTTTTCATTCTCTGGGTCGCGGAAGTAGAAGCCATGACCCCACGTCAGGCCCGATTTGCCATAGATATCGGTGTAGGTAATCTCGACTCGCAATGGGTACTCTGAACTGAGATAGCCGGCGCCGGGCAGGCTCTGGAACAGCAGCTTGGCGTCTAAAGTCAGATACAGCTTGTCGTAGACATTGACGTCGCGATCGATGACCTGGCGAATGCCCACCTCGGTGGGCACGTTGTCCTCACCTTGGCGCACGAAGTAGGCCACGCGGCGGCCATCGCGCTCCATGATGTTGACCTTGCCCGGCGTCACATTTTGCGCAATGACGTAGCTCTCCCATGAGTCGCGCATGGGCTCGCTAAAGTTGCCATTGCGCAGCAGGTTCTGTGCAGCAGGCACAGACGCATCGGCAATGGCAGCGGTTGTCATCCAGGCACGCAAACCCTCTGTCACTGCCAGGTCGGGACTGCCTTCTTTGACGAGGGTGGCGCTGCCCGAACTCACGGTGATATCGGTCTGGTTTTCGGTGACGGCAATTTGAAAGCTGCCGGCGTCGAGCATGATCGAACCATGGGGGGTCATAATCTCGACGCTGAGCGGGCGTTGGCGGCCGCTGTTGGTGAACACGCGCGCCTGTCCCTGAGCAAGGTTGAGTTGGACCTGGTAAGGTTCGCTGCTCATTTCGAACATGGGGCTGCGCATACGATTGATTTGCAGGCGCGAACCGGTATAGATCTGCACGCTGCCCAGTGCTTCGTCGGCTACACCTTCGCTGATGAGGCGCAGCGAGGCCTGTGTCGGACCATCACCCGCCTGGATCGTGCTGCCTTCGACCACGTCTTTGCGCAGCTCGGTGATGGCAATCGGCTCGGTGGCCCCCGGCTGATAGAGCAATACGGTACCCTGGGTGGGGTCGAGCGTGGCCGTTTGCGGCGATGTGGCGTGCTGGACAAAATAACGCAGCGTCAGCGGCACCGTGATCAGCAGAACGACGAAGACGCCAAAGCATGCCAGCAGCACCACCCAGGCCATGCGCTCGGGATTTTCGCGCACCTTGACGGGCGGGCCGTTCCAGACGGCATCACCGCGCAGCCCGCTGCCTATGTTCGACACCTCGCCGCTCACTCCTGCTCTCCTTGGTTGCCGGTACGATCTATGGCCGCGCCGGCGGCATCGTTTGCTTCAGCACCGGCGACAGGTTGATTAGCGTCAGCCTGTACTTTCGCTTCCGCCGCGGCCTGCGCCAGCCGCTGTCGTTCGAGCCAGGCCAACCAGTACTTAGCGTCGGCGTCGGCCGGGTTGACGGCCAAGGCGCGCTCGAAGGCGTTGGTAGCCCTGGTGATGTCGCCGCGATCCTTGTGGATGAGGCCAAGGTGATAATGTACGTTAGGGGCTTGCGGGTCGATGGCCAGCGCGCGCTCATACGCGCGAATGGCGCGCTCCTGCTGCTGTGGGCCGGAAAGCTCCAGCCGGCCCAAGTGGGCGGCGCCGAGATTGATCCAGATCATCACATTCTCGGGATGCAGCTCGGCAGCGCGGCTCAGTACACGCACCGCCTTATTCCATTTGCCCTGCAGAATATAGGCACCGCCGAGGTTGATGGCGACATCAGGGTTGGACGGGGCCATCTCCCACAGGGGCAGCAGCCGCTCCGTCGCTTCCTGGGGCCGATTCTGCCGCAGCAGCCATGCGCCTTCGCTCAGCGCGCGGTGAAACTCTTCCGGGTGATCCAAGTTCGTCATGACAACCTCACTATATACCACGCGACATTTTACGATACCTAATTGTCGAGGAATCTGCAAAGCCGGCATGGCCGCATTATGCACGCGTCAACCCATCACGAGGCTCAGAACGACCGAGAGGGTGATCATGCTGAGCAGCGAAGTGGCTAAAACTGCGGCAGCCACAAGGTGGGGAGCGGCATCGAACTCAGTCGCCAGCACGGTAGTCATTACGGCAGTAGGCATAGCGGCCTGGACGATCAGCACCTGGCGTTCTAAGCCACCGACTCCCATCCAATTACACAACGCCAAGGCTACGAGAGGGGAGGCCACCAGGCGAATCAGCACGCTGCGCCAGACAATGCGCTGGTCGCCGCCAAACTGTGTGCCGCGCAACTGCGTGCCGAGCAGAACCAGCATGCCCGGTACGGCAGCGCCCGCCAGCAGTTCGACGGCGCTGAAGAGACTCTCCGGAATTATTACGTGCGCCTGGTTGAACAACAAGCCCAGTACGGCAGCGTAGAGAACAGGCGACTGCAGGCTGTGCACGAGGGCGCGCAGCACGGTGGTGCTGCCGGCTGAGGCAATCACAACGCCCACGGTATTACTTAGAAATGAGGTGATTGCATAATACACGGTGGCCAGGGCAACGCCGGCTTCCCCAAAGGCAAAGTAGCAAATGGGAATCCCCATGTTGCCGTTGTTGCCGATGGCGCCGGCGAGGACCAATCCAGCGCGCCGCTTGCGGTCCTGGCCGACCGACGCCAGCAAGCTCAGGGCTACGCCGGCCGACAGCACGCCAACTGTGACGACGGCCACATGTTGTAGGGCGGCAAGGTTGATCGTCATCTGATACAAGCTGCGGAAGACCAGCGAAGGGGTTGCGAGGAAGAACAGAAACCGCCCCAACGTGCGGCCATCCAGGGCAACAAACGAAGAGAGGACATAGCCGGCGAGGGCGACCAGAAATACGGGCAACAAAGTAGAAGCGAAGATCGCCAACAAAGATTCAAGTTGTAGCATGAAAGGCACTAAGATGAGACGGTGGCGGCAAGACCGTCGCTTGTGGTTTCTTCGCCGGCGCCAACGTTGTGGAACACCTCATATTCATCGAGGGTTGGGGCAAAGAACTCGACGACATATTCGTTGGGGACGCCCATCGGCTGGGTCACCTCGCCCAACAGCGCCCGGATAAAGGCGCTGCGCTGTGCAGGAGTCAGGCGGCGAGAGGCGTCGTCCCAGAGCAGAAGGGTGCCGTAGACGCCCTCGGCCGTGTAATGAAGATCAAGCTTGCCGATCGTCATGGGCAGGTCGTCGATGTCGACCTGGTCCAGATCAAACAAGGCATACTGTTCCGACGTCGGTGTTCGCACGAGGCGCTTAAGCTTGAGATTCACGGATGGCTACAAGATGCTCACATGGATGGTACAGGGAATGGTCTACTCGTACTGGCCGAGATCGTCGTCTTCTTGGTCTTCTTCGTCTTCATCCCAGTCCGACACAGGATCCCATTCGTCGTCGGCAGCCTCCGATTCGTCGAACATCGGCGTGCTGGCTGCCTCGACGCTGGTATAGAAGTCCAATTCCTCCAGCGCCTGTTCGGCTGCGTAGGACTCCACATCGTCACCGGTTTCATAGATGGTTTGGAGTGCAGCGCGCGCCCGCGCTCCACCGATGTGGCTGAGTGCGAACATGGCGGCCAGGCGCACTGCTTGATCCTTGTCGACCAGCAGTTTGAGCAGTTCCGGCAGGGCGGACTTTGCCTCCAACTCACCACAGGCGAAAGCGGCCCTAGCGCGCATGGCCGGGTCTGGGTTGGTCAACTCGGCGCGCGCCAGGCGCCGCCAGCGCACGTCGGCGCTGCGGCCCATGGCTACCAGCGCGCTGAGGCGGCGTAATTCATCGGGCGAGTAGTAGGCATCTTCAATCAACTGGCGCACGCCCAGCTCGCCCGAGTAGGCGATGCTTTCGAGTGCGCGCGACTTGACCACGGCAGGCTCTTGGGAGTCGGCAAGGACAGCCATCAGCACCTGTTCAGCGCGCATGGCCATAGCGGCATCCAGTTCCTCCAGCTCGCCTTCGAGAATATAGGAGCCCAAGGCGCCAGCGGCAGCGGCGCGCAACTCAACATCCTCGGCAGACTGGAGCAACTGCACATAGCGACCCAGGAGGTCGACTGAGGCGCCTTCTTCCGCCAGGCCGATGACGGCAAAGCGCTGCACTATGACGTCGGGATCGTCCACAGCAATGCGGAGGAAGGTACCAAAGTCGAGGTCAACACCGTCGGCAAACAACTCAGTGACGCTTGAGACGATCGAGCGGCGGCGCATCAGCGGAATGTGCGGCCACATGCGGCGCGTTTCTTCGGCGTCGAAGCGTGACAAGTCGGAGAAGACCGCTAATTCATTGGGTGCGATCTCCTCAGGCTCCCGCACCAACTGGTAAAGAACCTCTTCCAAAGTGAGCGTGGGTGCATCCAACGAGAAACCTTCTTCAGCAATATCGTCCAGCGAAGCCAGTTCATTGAGGCTGACAATTCGAAAGTCGTCGCCCTGGAAGTGCTCAGCCAGATGCGCCAGGTCGACATTGTCCTCCTGATCATCCTCGATATCTTGGTCTAGATCATCGTCCAGATCATCGTCCAGATCATCATCTAGATCATCTTCCAGATCGTCGTCATAATCATCGAGATCGTCTTCCAGGTCGTCCAGCACGCTGGCGAAGTCATCCTCGTGCTCGAAGTCGGGCTCGTCGCCATAGCTGCGGGCACGATGGTTTACATCGTTTTCATCATCGTCGCCCGGCGGGCGGGGGTTGTTTTGGTTAGCCATACATTTTTGCTCTTAGTCCATCACCGGCGGGCGAGCTTGCGGCCGGTCTCCACTACGGTGCCCGGCGCTACTGCCAGGTGAACCCCCAAACGGGGCTGGCCGGGCTGACTGGACGGAAGCCTTCTGTCGTCGTCTCCACAACTTCTACGGACCAACGCCACTGCTTGCCTGTCGTATTCGGCGCAAGACCGCACAAGTCATTGTCTAACTGCCACGAGGTCGCACTGATCGGCCGCTGTTGGCCAATCACCCAAATGATTTCTTCCTTGCCGTTGGCGATGCTGTTGACGTAGCCTAGATTCACTAAGTAGAGGTCGGTGGGCCGCACACTAGGCACCGGCAGCCAGGTCAACGTGTCCTGCCCGCCGCAACTGACAGCGGTACCGTTCTCGGGCGAGCGCAGGCGTGGCGCATCGACCCGCACGCTGTTTTCGGGTGTGGGCGTCGCGTTGGGCGACGGTGCGATCGTCGGCGTGGCCGTCGAGGTGGCAGCGCCGGTGGGGGTGGGTGTAGGGGGGGCATCTGCACCCGGCATCAACAGTTCATCGCCCGGCTGCAGCGTACGCGCATCGTTGATCGTCATATCGTTGGCGGCCAGCAGGTCTTCTACTGTCACCCCGCTGCGCAGGGCAATCGCAAGCATCGTGTCGCCGGGGCGCACCGTGTATGTTGCCGGTGCAGGGGCAGGCGTTGCGGTCGGCGCGCCCTCGGGCGTCGGTGCCGGGATATTGAGTTCGTCGCCCGGTTGAATGGTGTAGACGTCGTCCTCGGTCAAGCTATTGGCTGCCAGCAGGTCTTCGACGGTGACATCGTACTCGCGGGCGATCTCAAACAGTGTATCGCCGGGACGCACCTCGTAGACTGCAAGCACGGCGGGCGTGGCAGTCGCAGCGAGTGTAGGGGCTACGGTAGGCTGAGCGGGAACCGGCGTGGGTGTGGCCAGGCCGAGCAGGGAGGCAGTTTGCGTAAGTGCAGGCGCTGCGGCAGTCGCAGCCGTGCGAGTGAGTTCGGCGGTGGCAGCAACGGTAACAGCAACGCTGGCGGCAGCCGTACGAGTCAGCACTTGCCTGGCTGCAAGCGTCGCGCTTGGCGTGGCAGCTTGGGTAGGCGCTTGGGTAGGCGCTTGGGTTGCCGTTTGTGTGGCGGCTGTTGTGGCAGTAGCGGTGCCCGTGGCTGTACCAGTAGGTGTACTTGTAGGCTCTTGCGTAGCAGTAGCCTCCCCAGTAGGCTCAGCGGTGGGTTCAGCGGTTGCTGTAGGAGGTGCAATTGTGGCCGTGGCGGCAGGTTCGGCCGGTGCTACCTCTGCTGGAGCAGGCGGCAATGCGATGTCGGAAACGACAGCTGTTGGTGTGACTGCGACGGCCGCATCGACCAGTGGGGCATCCACCAGTGGGGGATCGCCAGCAACCGATCCTGCATCAAGCGCTGCATTCGTTGCGGCAGATGTGGTTTCGGCAGATGTGGCGACCACGTCGACGATTTTCACCATGTTGCCTGCAGGCTCAGCGCTCAAGTCGGCGCCCGCTTGCGCGGCCTGGCTTACCAGCGGATCATTGGGATCTTGACCGGCAGGAATCATCGAAATCGTCACATCCGGCTGCAGACGGCTGGTCAACGATTCGACCAGACGCACGATGCGTTCGACTTGAGCCTGTCCCCACGAGGCAGGATCCCCCCGGCCAGCGCGCAAGACGAGGGCGCCAGACAGGAAGAAGACCGCCAGGAGCGGCAGCCCCCATGTCAGCCAGCGGGAAGTGGCAGGCTGCAAGTCACGTCCACAGTGAGGACAGACGACGAGGTTGGAGGAGGCACGATGGCGACAGCGCCGGCAACGAATGGTCTTCTCCTTGGTGGCAATCTGTTCGCCACAATTGGGACAGACCGTGGCATGCACGTTGACAAGCGTGCTGCAACTGGGACAGGGACGTACACCGGCGGTACGCAGGCCGGTCACTGTTCCGCTGCCGGTCTGAACCGGATTGACAGCGGGGGATCCACTGCCGGGCTGGCCGGTGGGTTGGCCAGCGGGTTGGCTGCTAGATTGATTGCCGGACCCGGCACGTGGAGGGAAATTTGCCATGAAAACGCTGCCTAACGGTTCCTAACTACTGGCCCATTAATTTGATCCGATCAATGCCTTGGGGGGCGGCACTGAGATCTCGGACCGTTATCAATAACATCAAGCCCAACAGCACCATGAAACCGACCATGTGAATCATGCCCTCGCGTTCGGGGCTGATCCGGCGGCCGCGCACGGCTTCGATCAGAATGAAAAGCAGGCGACCACCATCCAACGCCGGGAGGGGCAGCAGGTTGGTCACCGCCAGGGCGGCACTCAATACAGCCGAGAGGCGCAGGATTGGAAACCACAGCCCGGTGTCGATGGTGGCCGAAACGGCGCCGCCAACCATCTGGGCGATTCCCACAGGCCCCGTGAGCTGCGCGTCGGCGGGCGAAAGCGAGCCCATCAGCAGCAAGACGGGTAACTGCAGTACGAGCATGGCATAATCCACCGTGCTGCGCACACCTTCCCACAAGGCAGGCAAGATGCCCATGGTCGCCATTTCGGTGACCGGTGCGATCTGCACGCCAAGCGCCCCCTGTCCGGGCGGCGGATCGGCGCGCGGCGTTAATGTGACGTCTACGAAGCCTTTGTCACGCAGCAGCGTCATGGTGACGGGCTGGCCCAGACGCTGCTGGATTTCCTGGTCCAGTGGATTGTCAAAGGTGACAACCGTGTCGTCTACGTCGAGCACAACATCGCCGGGCTGCACGCCGGCAGCCTGCGCAGGACTATCCTGGGCAATCCCAGTAATCTGCGTCATCAGGACAGTGACAAAGCCACCGCCGTCTAAGGCGGTCTGCAGCTGGGCAGCATCGGCGACCGGAATAGTCGTCAACTCGCCGTTGCGGCTGACGGCTAACGTGCTGGCAGGAGCACCCGACTGGCTGATGCCGACGCGCGAATCCGATTGGGCGGAAACCCGCAGCGGCTCACCATCGTAGGTAAGCAGGACATCGCCTTCCTGCAGGCCCAGCTGAGCCCAGGCAGAACCGGGGGCAACTGCGGTCAACTGCGGATGGCCGGCTGCTGCCGGAAATCCGGCAGCGAAACTGGCGGCGAATAGAATAACCGCCAATAGAGCATTCATGAAGGGGCCAGCCACCAAGGTGGCCGCGCGCCCGCCAATTGACGCGGCATTGAAGGAGCCCGGCGACATGTCGGTCGCATCTTCACCCTTCATACGTGCAAAGCCGCCCAATGGAAGCGCATTGAGCGTGAAGTCCGTGCCATCGTAGGTAAACAGCTTGGTCAGGCGTGGTGGGTAGCCCATGCCAAACTCTTCCACCACAATGCCGCTGCGGCGCGCCATCCAGTAATGGCCCAGCTCGTGAAAGAAGACGAGCGCACCCAGCACGATAATAAACGAAACGATTGTCAGTACCATCTGTTCCTGCCTCTTCGCCGGACGAAAGGGTTCCAGCGGGAAATCTTGCTGCGCATTATAGACCGGAACCAATCACAGACCGAAACCGGTCGCAACGGTCAAACGCCTCCAGCATACAGGGCAAAGGCACACGCGTCTGTACTCTTTGCACCGAATACACAGGCGAGGCACTCACCTAAGTATACGCCTAATCCAGGCGATCATTGCGGATGAGGGTGCCGACGCGTTGACCTGCCAGGGCGGCGCCGAGCGACTCGGGCTGTAAGCCACTGCAAATAACGATTTCCAGCTCTGGATTGGTCCGTACCATCGCCAGCGACTCCTCGACCTTGGCCCGCATCCCACCTGTGACATCTACGCCGTGGCTGCCGGTCAAGCCGCCGGCGATCTCCTCCAGCAGTGAAGGTGTGATGACGGCGATGCGCCGGGCACTGGGATCGAGCAGTGGGTCGGCGGTAAAAATGCCGTCCACTTCGCCGGCAAGAACCAGGCGGTGCGGGTGCAGATGGTCTACCAGCGCCGCGAAGATCTCCTCAGTGCTGGCGATTGTGCCGCCGCGTACGCTGTCGAGCGCGACATCGCCAAAAACAACGGGGGTCAGGCCGCGAGCCAGCGCCAGGCGTACGGTGTCGTGCGGAGCTTGCTCGACGCGGCCATCGGCACAACGCAAGGCAACGCCCGGTTGAATACTCCAAGCGGGGACCTGCTCTTCCAACAAGGCACCGATGACGATGCGATTGAGACGAGCGGCAGCGTCGGCGGTAGCGGCAAAGCCGTACCACTGTTCAGGCGTCTGGACGCCCGCGCGTGCCATAGCGCCGGCCGTAGACATGGCCAAAACTGCCCGAGCCGTGACCGATGAGCAGGCGCAGGGTAGGATAGCGGCGCAAGGCAGCGGCGATCGTCGCCGCAACCTGGCGGATAACGTCGAGTCGCGGCGCCTCCGGCCGGCGCTTATCGGTAATCAGCGAGCCGCCAAGTTTTAGGAAAACCAGCTGTGCGCCGTCGGTCAGCGCCATTCTTTGTTCCTCCCAGGGTGAGGGCGTGGGTTTATCACTGGGCGCCTGCAGTTATGCGCCGAGGTGTGCGACAATGCTGTCCAACAACGGCTGTTCCTGCCAGGGCAACACGGTGCGAGTGTCGAAGAGTAAATGATCCTTTTGGATGCGGCAGACGACAGCCGGCGTTCCGAGCCGCAGGCGGGCAGCGACAGCATCGGCGCCGGGGCCGGTTTGCAGGCTGAATGCGGTGCAGGGAATGGCCAGCAGCCAGGTGGTCAAGGTTTCGCCCGGAAGGCTGCCACCCCCAACCGCGCTTTCGCCCTGCCAAAGCGCTCCGGCAATGCCATGCTGCTGCAAGTGCGCCTGCCAGCGAGCTGCGCGCGCGCGTAGTTCGTTGCTCCCGGCGGCGATCATACGCCAGACAGGGATCTCGGCGGCGGCACGGCCACGGCGATAGGCGCGCAGCGTAGCCTCAAGTGCGGCAAGCGTCATCTTGTCGACGCGCAAGGCGCGGGCCATGGGGTGGCGGCGCAACTGCTCGACGATCGGCTGTTTGCCAAGGATAATGCCGGCCTGCGGCCCGCCCAGCAGTTTGTCGCCGCTAAAGGTGATGAGATCGGCGCCGGACTGCACGCTTTCCTGCACGGTCGGTTCATAGGCGAGACCGTAGTGTGTCGTGTCGAGCAGCGTGCCGCTGCCCAGATCGTCGATCAGCAGCGCGCCGCGCTCACCGGCCAGCGCCGCAAGTTCGGCCAAGGCCGGCATGGTGACAAATCCAAGCTGGCGGAAGTTGCTGCTGTGAACGCGCATGATGGCAGCTGTTTCGGCAGTAATGGCCTGCACAAAATCGCGCAGGTGGGTACGATTGGTCGTACCCACCTCGACCAGCCGTGCCCCACTCTGGCGCAGGACGTCGGGGATGCGAAATCCGCCGCCGATCTCCACCAGTTGGCCGCGGCTGATCAAAACCTCGCGCCCTTGGCAGAGGGCTGCCAAGACGAGGTAGACGGCAGCAGCGTTGTTGTTGACCACCAGAGCGTCTTCGGCGCCGGTCAGATCGCACAGGAGGCGACGGGCGTGATCATGACGGCTCCCGCGCGTGCCTTGTGCCAGTTCATATTCGAGGTTGCTATACCCTGAGGCAATTGCCTGCACGGCGGCAAGCGCCGCTTCGCTGAGTGGGGCACGACCGAGATTGGTGTGCACGATGACGCCGGTGGCATTGATGACGGGACGCAACGAGGGCAACTCAGCGGCGGCCAGATGCGCCTGGATAAGGCCAGGCAGTGTTACAGGCAGTGGGGCCGGTTCGCCGGCGGCAATCGCCTGGCGCGCCTCGACCAGAACAGAGCGTATGGCATCGGCGACGTGAGACTCGCCATACGCAGCGGCCAACAGCATCACCTCAGGTTGGCGCAACAGGGCGTCTACTGCCGGCAATTTACGATACTCTGCTTGGTATTCCTGCATTTCAGTGGCAGATCCAGGCATGGGCGACGAGGAGAAAGATGGTGGGCGAAAAGGGACTCGAACCCCTAACCTCCTCGGTGTAAGCGAGGCGCTCTGACCAATTGAGCTATTCGCCCGGCTGAGGGCGTATCCAGAGAGAATAGTATACCGTTGAAGGGGAAGGACGGCAAAAATGGGAGGGCGAATTTGCCTGCGGGGGTGAGAGAATGGGCAATACAAAAGGCGGGCACAAGGTCCGGCGAAACAACGATCGCCACAACGGTGAAGGTCTCACCGCCGGACCTTGTGCCCCTACGGGCGTTCCTGGACCGTGGGCCTAGGGGCAGGCGGCAGCGGTGCTTACGCCAGCAACGGCGTCGGTCACGCCGGTGAAGGCGGCGTTGAGACTATCCGCCGCGTCGCCGACGACATCACCCGTCAAGCTTGTCACGGCTGTTCCGAGTGCGCTCATGGCACTTTCAAACGCGGTGAGATCGAGACTTGGCACGGCGGCCGCAGCGCTGGTCACGGCAGTACCGGCAGTCTGCACCTGATTGTAGTAGGTTTGCACATCAGCCACTGGCGTTTCGGCCGTGATGGCAGGCGCACTTGCCGCCATGTTGTCATAGTCTCCAAGAGCAGTGCAGACAGCTGCGTTGTCGCCAGTTGCTGCATCGCCCGCTGCATCGCCCGCAGTATCACCTGCTGGTGCTGCTGCGCCGCCGGCGGCCGTTGTAGCCGTGGCGGCCGGAGCCGTCGTCGTGCCTGCGCCGGGCATGCAGGATTGGAATGCCCACGCCAGCAGTGCCAGCAGCACCAGCAGGCCGAGCAGCCACCAAAGCCAACTCAGGCCACGTCGAGGCTCAGGTGGCGGCGGCGGAGGCGGTGTCCCCTTGGCGCGATCGTCGGGAATATCATAGGTTCCGACCTTTTTCGCTCCCGATTCCGGCTCGGTAGCCATCCTTGCTATATTGTCCATGTCTCTCGTCCTTTGTGTTGAAGGTGTTGATGTATGACCCTATTGTTTAGCGCTGACCGCTCACCTTTTCCCAGGAGTGCTGAACCGCAGCCTTGACCTTATCCCAAGCTGTGCCGGGGTTCCTCGTTTCCCAGTCGCGGCGAGCGTTGACTTCGATATCGGACCAACGTTTGTTGCGGTAGGTGTCATTGTTGGCCAAGTCATAGCCATAGCGCAGGCCCGGAGCGTACTGCTCATAGGTCATGCCGCTGTTGGCCCAGTTGCTGGTGTAGTAGGAGCGGAAGTCATTCTCATAGGACGAGAAGTCGCGCCGGCCGCTGCCGCTCGTGGCGCTGCCGGTTCCGACTTGTTCGACTTCGACGTCTTGACGGCGTACAGTGTCCTGAACCGTCTCGACGCGTTCGTTCACGTCCTTGCCCACGACTACTTCCTCTACCACACGCGCTACCTTGTCTACGGTCGGAACTTCGGCGCGCTCAACGACCTCGACCGATTTTTCTTGGAAGAGGCTGGGGTCAGCCGGGACCGTGCGGTCGACAGGGCGGCGCTGCACGCGGATGGTCTCCTCGCGCAGGGAAACGTTTTCCTCGACCGGCTGCTCGCTCACAGTGCTGTAGACGCGCATACGGCCTGTTTCCACCGTCTCCTTGCCGATCTCGAGGTCTTCTTCAATCACCTCGAGCACATTGCTGTTGTTTCCTGTCTTGGTCATTTCGGGCAGGTCGGCATTAGTTGTCCGCCAGTCGCGGGCGCGATCCTGAATATTGACCATGTTGTAGCCCGACATGATCTGGGCCGCACGTTCCACTTGGCGATCGTCGACCTTGGCGGTAAGAAGGGTTCCGCCCATGCGCACGCCTTCCAGGTAGATGCTGGAGTCAGGTTCCGGTACATACCGGCGGATCTTGTCCAGCTTGGGCTCGTCGTCACGGTCGTCGTTGGTCAGGATGTCCAGGTCGGATTGCGAGAAGCCCGCCGACTGTAGTGCGCTGTAGGCATTCATGGCCTCAGTGCGATCATCAAATAAACCGATTACTGTACGCATTTGGTGTTCTCCTTTCAGTCAATGCTACTTACTAAACATCTAGATCTTGGCGGCTGGGGTCCGCCGGGTTATGCCCTTGGGATTCGAGACGCTCGATATCGACAACTTCATGGCGCAGGGAAACTGTCTGCGGCACGCTGGACTCGGTCACGCGTTTAGTCAAGCGCACTTCTTCGCGCAGCATCAAGCGTTTCTCGACAACCAGCACTTCCTCAAGGACCGGAATAATGACGACGCCGTCCTCCTCGCGAATCTGGGGGGCTTCTCCTTCCACAAGTGCGTTGATGGGCAAGCGTTCGACGATCACTTCTTCCGCAGAGACCGGAGCATCGACGACCTGCTCTTGCGTTTCGACACGCTTGTGGACGCGCACGACGCCACGCGTAACCTGCTGCGTCCCCACCATGATTTCTTCTGCAATCACAGGGATGACCACTTCGTCTTCCGGTTCGAGGCGTGAACCAGCCATCAAAAGGCGATAGACCCCGTTCTCTTGCGGGGAGAGTGCGTGCGGCGAGACGGCAACCTGGGTACCATCGTCGAAGCGTACGACGAGAATGGTTGATCCATCGCCGTTCGCGGTTACAGTTGTGACCTTGCCGGCAACACCATCTTCGCGAGCTACCGGTGCTCCTTGCAGGCTCTCTTGCATGATCTAGCGCCTCTCTCGTTACGCACTTGCGGCGGCAGCGCTGTCGCCCTGTCGAATCGCACGCCCTTGTCGGGCTAGAGACATCTTTGCATGAAATAAGACCGGAATCGATAGAGAGGGTACGGGAAAGGAGGTACAGAAGGCAACACAAACTTTACGCAGGGCAAACGCGTACGGAGCCTGAGCCAAACAGGGGTAGTACAATCCTCCTACAACAAAGAAGAAGCTGTCCGTGGACCTTCAAGGCCTGCGCTGTGGCGCGTGCTGCTGCCGGTGCAACCTGCACTGCTCACGCTAATTGTGTTATTGTTGATCTATATGATCTTTCAGCGCCAGTTTATTCAGGGCGTCACGGCAGGCGCCGTTCAAGGCCAGGTCCAGTAAGGATAAGGAACCCATGTTACCCAGCAAGATTGTCGTTATCGGTGCGGGCAGCGCCAGCTTTGGTTTGAATACCGTCGGCTCGTTGATGCGCAGCGCCAAGCTGCGCGGCAGCCAGATTGCGTTGGTGGACCGTAACGCCAAGACGCTTGACCTGATGCGGTTGCTGGCCGAACGAATGAATCGTGAGTGGGATGCGGGGATGACGATCACGGCCCACACGCATCACGAGGATGCGCTGCAAGGAGCGGGCTTTGTCGTGTCGGCCATCGAGGTGCCGCCGCGCGAGGTGCTGTGGCGGCAGGATTATGAATTGACGCTCAAGTATGGTGTGCGCCAGCCCTATGCCGAGAACGGCGGTCCGGGCGGCTTTGCCCACGCCATCCGCAACATCCTGCCGGTGCTGGACATCGCCCACGCCATGGAGCAGGCCTGCCCCGACGCCTGGTTCCTCAACTTCTCCAATCCCATGGTGCGCATCTGTGACGCCATCGCCCGCTACAGCAAGATCAAAGTGGTCGGCCTGTGCCACCAGATTTTCGCCGGCTACGGTATGGTCGGCTATGTGTTGGCCGACGAGCTGGGCATCGACGTGCCGCCGGGGCCGATCTCCTGCCATGCCGATCCCGACATCTGGCCGCAGCTTAACAACATCGCCTTCCAGGCGGTCAAGAAGGTGCACATCCAGGCGGCGGGTCTCAACCACTTCACGTGGATGTTGGGGCTGCGCGACCGGCGCAATGGGCAGGATCTGTACGGACTTTTCCGCGAGCGCTGGGCAGCCTTCGATCCCACGTTTGAGCCGCTGACACGGCGTGTATTTGACGCCTTTGGCCTGTTTCCGATTCCGGGCGACGAGCACTTGTGCGAGTACCTGCCCTGGCTGAGCGATCCGGTGACCAGGCCGTGGGAGAAGTACGAAGTCAGCCTTTATGACTGGGAGCGCAACGACCAGCTGCGCAGCGATGGGCACCGCCAGATCGCAGCCATGGGCGCAGGCCAGGCGCCGATCGATGCACTGCGCGAGGCAGACAGCGAAGGGGCCGAGGAACTGATCGAAGCCATGGCGGGCAGCGAGCCCCACTACCACCTGGCCGTCAACGTGCCCAACGTGGGGCAGATCGCCAACCTGCCGATGGGCGCCATCGTAGAGACACCGGCGATCGTGGACGGGTTAGGCGTGCACGGCGTGGCGGTCGGCAGCCTGCCGCCGGGCATAGCGGAGTTGTGCCGGCGCGAGATCACCGTGGCACAACTGTCCGTAGACGCGGCGGTTACGGGCGACCGGCAGCTTGCGCTGCAATGCCTGTTGATGGACCCGGTCGTCACCGACCTGGACGTGGGCAAGCAGATATTGGACGATTACCTTGTGACGTATCGTGAGTATTTGCCGCAGTTTTGGCGGTAGGGTGAGAACAAGTGCACGTGCGCTGCGAGCAGCGCCATGGCGTGCACACCGTCCCGCACGAGGGCCCGCGGGCTACTCAGGAAGGAGCACTGCATGCGCGACAAGCTCACGATAGCGATTGTGGGAGCGGGCAGCGTCGTCTTTAGCAAGGGGACGATCGGCGATATCCTGCTGAGCGAGGTGCTGACGCGGCACCCGATCGACCTGCGGCTGATGGACATCGTGCCGGAGCACCTGACAGGCGTGGAGCAATTCGCGAGGATCAATGCAGAGAAACTCAGTAGGCGGCTGACAGCGACGGCGACGACCGATCTGCGGACCGCCTTGGATGGAGCGGACTTTGTCATCACTGCTTTCGAGGTCAACCGCTATCATCACTGGGAGCAGGACTTCCACATTCCGCGCAAGTACGGGTTTGCGCAGATCTATGGGGAGAACGGCGGACCGGGTGGGATGTTTCACGCCTTGCGCAACATGGGTCCGCTGCTGGAAATCGCACGGACGATGGAAGAATTGTGCCCGCAGGCGTGGCTGATCAACTACAGCAATCCCGAGGCCAAGCTGGTGCAGGCGGTTGCCACGTTGACCAAGATCAAGGTGGCGGGCATGTGCCACGGCGTCTTTATGGGCCGCGAGCAGGTGAGCAAGCTGCTGGAAATGCCGGGGGAACTGATAGAGACGGCTGCGTGCGGCCTCAACCACTTCGCCTGGTTCCAGCGCATCCGCCACAAGGAGACGGGGGAGGACCTCTATCCACTGCTGCGCGAGAAGGAGCGGCAGGCGCATTGGCTGGCGCGCTGGGATGAACTGGCACTGAGCCGGATCCTGTTCCGCACGTTTGGGTTGTGGCCGTATCCGGGAACAAATCACAGCGGGGAGTATCTGCGCTGGGCCAGCCCGTTCATGGCAACCGAGGGAATGCAATATTTCTACGACCCGGCCGGAGCGCAGGCGTCCTCGCCTGCATCTGTGCCCCAAGGGCAGGCGAGGACGCCTGCGCTCCCAGGTGCCTTCGTCTACGACTTAGCCGGCCGGCCGAGTGAGACACCGCTGTTTGGCGCCGAGCAGGTCAAACAAGTGTATCCTACCTGGGACAGCGTGACAGGCGATGAAGCGATCCGCCCTTCCGGCGAAGAAGGCGTGCGCATCATGGAAGGGATCGTAAACGGCGCGCCGCTGGCAATTGCCACTGTGAACATGGCCAACCACGGCCGTATCCCGGGCCTGCCGGACGACATGGTGGTGGAGGCGCCGGCGATTGCCGACGGCGAAGGGCTGCACTTGCAGCAGATGGAGCCCCTGCCGACGGGAATCACGGCCATGCTGACACTGCAGGGGCAGATCAACGCCCTGCTGATCGAGGCGTTTGTCGAGGGTTCACGGCGCAAGCTGCTGCAGGCGCTGTTGATCGACCCGACGGTGTCAAACTACAACAATGCGGTGGCGTTGATCGACGAGATGTGCGAGGTGCAGGAGGGGATCTTGCCGCC
>CAWIVN010000013.1:0-385885 GCA_963839515.1 uncultured Chloroflexia bacterium | reverse complement strand
TCACCTGTGTACGTTTGACGTATCACGTACAACGTGAGATATTTTTGGTTCCTGGGACGGCAGCGCACCGGCGTTTCGCGTCGCAGTATAAACCGCCGGCAGAGAAATCAAGCTCACGATTCCGATGCGCGTTTTCACGACGCCTGCTTGACTTGAGTGAGCACCTGTAAAGTAGATTTCTGTATTCTTGGAGTTCACTATGGAAGACAACACAACAACATCACCCACCGAAACGCTCGAATACCGTGCCGAGGTCAAGCAATTGCTCGACATTCTGGCCCACTCTCTTTACACCGACCGCGAGGTCTTCCTGCGCGAGTTAATCTCCAACGCCTCGGACGCGCTCAATCGAGTTCAGTTCGAGATGCTAACTAACCACGACGCAATCGATGCCGAGGCCGAGCTGGCCATCCACATCAGCGTAGACGAAGAAGCCAAGATAATCACCATCAGCGACACCGGCATCGGTATGAACCGCGAGGAGATGGTGCAGAACCTTGGCACCATCGCTCACTCCGGCGCACGCACGTTTCTGCAAAATGCCGGCGAGTCCAAAAGTACGCTGGAGGAGATCATCGGCCAGTTTGGCGTCGGCTTTTACTCGGTATTTATGGTTGCCGACGAAGTGACAGTCACCTCGCGATCCTATCGCGAGGAGGACGAGGCCTGCTCCTGGCAGTCGTCGGGCGACAGCCGTTTCACCCTCGCGCCGGCCTACAAGCAGAGCCGCGGCACCGACATCCGCGTCAAGCTTAAAGAAGATGCCCAGGAGTTTGCCTCCACCTGGCGCCTGGAGAGTGTAATTAAGAAGCACTCGGACTATGTGTCGTTCCCCATCTACGTGCAGGGCAAGGAGGGCGAGGCCAAGATGGCCAACCGCCGCACTGCCCTCTGGCGCCAATCGACCTCCAACGTGGATGCCGCTCAATATACCGAGTTCTACAAGCAGCTGACGTATGACGACCAGGATCCGCTGCTGTACGTGCATATGGTGGCCGACGCGCCCGCCAACGTACGCAGCATCCTTTTCGTGCCATCCAAGCGCGAGCGCAGCACCCTACGCCTGCGCCCTGACTATGGGCTACGCCTCTACTCCCGCAAAATCCTGATCCAGGAGCACAGCAAGGACCTGCTACCCGAGTACCTGCGCTTCGTTGAAGGCGTGGTGGATTCCGAGGACCTGCCGCTCAACGTGTCGCGTGAGACGGTGCAGAGCAACCCCGTCATACGCCAGCTCAAACGCGCGCTGACCAACCGCATTACCAAGGAATTTAAAACGCTGGCCGATCAAGACAGCGGCGAAGGACGGGCCAAGTACGCCACCTTCTGGACTGAGTTTGGCGGCTTTCTCAAGGAGGGCGTCGCCACCGACTTTGGCAGCCAGGAGGCGCTCACCGACCTGCTGCGCTTCCATTCCTCCAAGGTAGGCGAGGAAGCGTGGACCTCGCTGAAGCAGTATGTGGAACGTATGGGGACAGAACAAAAGGCGATCTACTATGTGCTGGGCGAAAGCCTGCGCAGCGTGGCGCGCAGCCCGCATCTCGACTACTTCCGCGCCCACGACATCGAGGTGCTCTACCTGGTCGATCCCATCGACGGCTATATGATCAGCATGTTGCGCGAATACGACGGCAAGCCGCTGCAAAATGTAGACGACGCCAACCTCGACCTGCCTGCCGCCGACAAGAGCGAGGAAACCCAGACATCCGAAGTCGGACAGGAAGCTTTCGACAAGCTGGTGGCCCGCGTCAAGCAGGTGCTGGGTGAGCGTGTGCGCGATGTGCGCCCCTCCAAGACGCTGGTCGATCACCCGGCGCGCCTGGTCTCGCCCGACGACAGCCCTGACCGTGATCTGCAGTTTCTACGCCGCTTAATGGAGGAGAAGTACGAAACACCAATCAAGATCCTGGAGCTCAACCGCCAGCATCCGCTGGTCGCCAGCCTGGCCGGCCTGACTGCCGATCAGCCGGGCGACGAGCGCATCGACCCGGCGATCAACCAGTTGTTCGACAACCTGCTGTTGATGGAGGGAGCCTACCAGGGCCCCGTGGCGGACATGGTGGATCGCATTCAGCAGTTGATGGGGGCGGCGCTCAAGCACTGAGCGGGTAAAAGGGGTTATCAACAAGTAGGGACCGAAGGTCCGGCGGGGATCGGCTCGACGGCGAGCCTATCCTCCGCCGGACCTTGGGCGCCTGCACAGCCTATTCGCTAGAGCTGCACCACGCCTACCAGCATCAGCCCCAACAGCAGCAGCGGCTGGTGCACCATGTAGATCAGCAGCGAGTGGCGCCCTAAGAACTCCAAGGCATTAAAGGGAAAGATGTCACCCCAATTGGGCAGCGGAAAGCGGCGCATGTTCTCGGTATAGAGCAGGTTGCCCAAAAACACGCCCAGCAACACGACTCCCAGCCAGGGGATAATTGGGAAGAAGTCCACCGCCGGGTAGCTGGTGGGCGTGATGCCCAGCGGCGCCAGCCAGCGGCCATCAATCAAGATCGGCTCGCCCCACCAGCTGCCAAAGTGGGGGATGTACCACGTGCCGTTCCAGTGCATTTGCTCAATCCACTTGCCCGCCAGCGAGAACAGTACCCACAGCCCCAGGTTGAGCCACTTGAAACGCAGCAGTGGATAAGACACCATCGTCGCAAAGCCGATCAAGTGCAGAATGCCAAAGTCTACATAGCCGACGCCGGCAAGCGTGACCACCAACGTTATAATCATCCCCAGCCCGAAAATTTTGAGGCCGCGCCAGAAAAACTTGTGGTACAAGTGTGCGTTCGGTCCCTGCCTGGTGCGCTCGCGACGATAGACGATCGTCATCGACACGCCTACCAGGATCAAGAACGTCCCGCAGGTAAAGCGCTGCCAGTACTTCCAGAATCCATCCCACAGCACCACGTTGGGCAGAACCTGCCAGTACCATAGGTCCCACATCAGATGATATACGATCATCGTGATGATGGCGACGCCGCGCAGCGCGTCGATCTCCCAAAAACGCCCGGCGCGACGCGCGGAGCGAGCAATAGGCGTATCTTCTTGTACAGTAGTAGATGTAGTCATGGCAGCAGTTGCAGTCAACAAGTGAAGTAGGGGCCTGGATGGCAGTGCAATCTACCACGCGGCCCCACAATTGTCGAACCGCCTGGGGCACACTCATCATGCAGTCAAATACCGCCAATCAACCAACACCCGTAAACTACTTGGCCGCAACGCTTGGCTACTGGTCCGCCATCGGGCTCGTCGTTACCTTCGCCGTCTTTACTGTGGCCTTCATCGCCATTCCCCTGACGGGCCCCTTATTCATCTGGAGCAACCTTGCAGACTACCTGGCCTATGTCCGCAGCGGACACACCTTCTTTCAGGACCTGGCGCGCTGGATGATGCTGCTGTTCGGACCGCTGATTGTCATCCTGTTTGCCAGCATCCACGAGCTGGCAAGCGGCGAACGGCGGCTCCTGGCCCGTATAGCCCTGTCGTTTACCGTGATTTTCGCAGCCCTGACGGCGATCAACTATTTTGTCCAACTCAGCGCCGTCCGGCTCGCCATTCAGAGGAATGCCATCGAAGGATTGGAGCAGATCGTCCAGGCCAACCCAATCTCGGCTGTCGCCGCCATCAATGTCCTCGGCTGGTCGCTGTTCCTGGGCCTCGCCTCACTGTTTATGGCGCCCGTCTTTACCGGCAGGGGTCTGCAACGTTTCATCAGCGTTTGCTTCTGGATCAACGGGGCCATGTGCCTGTTGGGCGGCGTCGGCTATGTGCTGGACAATACAGCTCTGGTCTTTCTGACCTTGAACTTCGGCATAGGTGGCGCCGTATTCGGCTTTGCAGTGGGGTTGGCAATCTTCTTCCGTCGCCATGGCATACAAAGTCCGGCGGAATAACGTCCGCCGTGAGGGCGAAGAGTTTCCTGCCGGACTTTGTGTCCCTAAATCTCGCCGATGTCAGCTCAGCTTGGCCCGGCGCAGCCGCAGGCTGTTGCTCACCACAAACACGCTGCTGAACGCCATCGCGCCCGCCGCAATCATGGGGTTGAGCTTCCACTCGGGACCTAGCAGTGGCACCAGCACGCCTGCCGCTACGGGAATGGCCGCCACATTGTAGAAGAAGGCCCAGAACAGGTTCTGCTTGATGCCGCCCAACGTGCGCCGGCTCAACTCGATCGCCTGGGGCACGCTGCGCAGGTCGCCACGCATCAGGGTGATATCAGCAGCCTCGATGGCTACGTCGGCCCCCGTCCCAATCGCCATGCCGACGTTGGACTGCGCGAGCGCCGGGGCGTCGTTGACGCCGTCGCCCACCATGGCTACCACGCGACCCGCTGCCTGCTCGCCGCGCACCGCCGCCGCCTTCTCGCCCGGCATCACCTCGGCCTTGACCTCGGATTGGGAATCCAGACCCACTTGACGAGCAATCGCCTTAGCCGTGCGCCAGTTGTCGCCGGTTAGCATCACCACGCGCAGGTTCTGCTTGTGCATCTGCTCGATAGCTGCTGCCGAGCTCTCCTTGACTGTGTCGGCCACGGCGATCAGACCAGCCAGCTTGCCGTCAACGGCCACAGCCATGACCGTCTTGCCCTCGTCCTGCAGGCGCAGCACATCGGCCTGCATAGCACTCATGTCGACGCTGCGCTCTGCCATCAGGCTGGGGCTGCCCAACAGCACCGTCTGCCCCTCGACGACCGCCTCTACACCGCGCCCAGTCACGGAGTTGAACTGCTGCACGTCGCCCAAAGCCACACCCTGCGCCTTGGCATGCTCGACGATCGCCTCGCCCAGTGGATGCTCGCTGTCCCGCTCCGCACTGGCCGCGATCCGCAGCAACTGGAGCGCAGGCGTCCTCGCCTGCCCTGGTTGCGGAGGGCATGCAGGCGAGGACGCCTGCGCTCCGGCATTCGCCACCACATCCGTCACCGCCGGCTTGCCCTTGGTGATGGTGCCGGTCTTATCCAGCACTACGGTGTCGATGGCGCCCGCCTTCTGCAAGGCCTCCGCGTTCTTGATCAGAATGCCGTGCTCGGCCCCCACGCCTGTGCCTGCCATGATGGCGGTCGGCGTAGCCAGGCCCAGCGCACACGGGCACGAGATCAGCAGCACCGTGGAGGCAAACAACAGCGCTACGCCCAGCGGGCTTTCGTGATGATAATAGAGCGCCGCGCCCCAAAAGTACCAGTACAGTCCGGTCAGGACAGCCAAGGTGATCACCGCCGGCACAAAGTACGCCGACACCTTGTCGGCCAGATCCTGGATTGGCGCGCGGCTGGCCTGGGCATCCTGCACCATCTTGATGATCTGCGCCAGGGCCGTCTGCTTGCCCACGGCCGTAGCGCGGAAGCGGAAGCTGCCCGTCTTGTTAAGCGCGCCGCCGATCACCGTGTCACCCACGGCCTTGTTCACCGGCATACTCTCGCCAGTCAGCATCGACTCGTCCACCGCGCTGGCGCCCTCGGTCAACACGCCATCCACTGGGATCTTTTCGCCTGGACGCACCACGACGATGTCGCTCACCAGCACGTCTTCGATCGGAATCTCGACCTCTTCGGCATTTACACCGCTTCCGCGCACGATGCGGGCCGTCTTGGCGCGCAGCCCTAGTAGCTTGCGAATGGCGTCGCCCGTCTGCCCCTTGGCACGCGCCTCCATGAATTTGCCTGCCGTAATCAGGGTCAGGATCACGGCTGCAGACTCAAAGTAGACATGGTAGTGCATGGGATCCAAACCCAGCACCAGCACGGCCAGGCTATAGAAAAAGGCCACGCTCGAACCCAGCGCCACCAACGTATCCATGTTGGACGTGCGGTTCTTGAGCGCTTTCCAGGCACTGACATAGTAGTCCCAACCGACGTAGAACTGCACAACGGCCGTCAAACCGGCCACCAGCCACAGTCGGCCGGGGAAATCGAGCGGGATACCTACCATCTCGGCCATGCTCAACACCATGATAACCGTGCTGAGCACAGCGCCGACGGTCAGCTTGCGCCGCTTGTCGGCAATCTCGGCGTTGCGTGCAGCCTGCTCGGCGTCGACCTGCTCCTGCTCACTCGCCCCTTCGACCTCGATCACCTTGTAGCCGGCATCGCGCACGGCGCGGCGGATGTCGCCCACCTCCACCATCGAAGGCAGGAAGGTGACGTGGGTTCGCTCGCTGGCGTAGGACGTGTTGACATCCAGCACGCCATCAACACGCTTGAGGCTCCTTGTGATCGTATTGGCGCAGTTGCTGCAGGTCATGCCCGCCACCGGCAGGTCTACCTCAGCCAAGGCTGCGCCGTAGCCGAGATCCTTGACCATGTCGATCAACTGCTGTGGCGTCACGGTCTTGGGGTCATAGGTGATGACCGCCCGCTCGTTGGCATAGCTGACGTTGGCGTCGTTGACTCCCGGCATGCGCTTGAGGCCGCGACCGATGGTATTGGCGCAGTTGGCGCAGTGCATCCCCAGCAATGGGATCGTCAGTTGCTTAGTCTTGACCTGTGTGGTGGTTGGGGCAATCGTTGTCGTAGTCATAAATCAAATCTCAATTTGGCCGGGGAAGCATGGATGCTACCCCGGCCGCAACACCCGGTAACTTACTCCGCCGGATAGCCAATCTCGACCAGCGTTCGTTCCACCTCGGGCAGCAGATTGTCGTCCGCCACCTGAACCGTTACGCGCTTGCTGTCCTCTTCCGCTTTGACACTCTGCACGCCTTCCACCATCTTGAGCTCACGCTCGATGGTAGCGACACAGTGGCCACAGGAAATCGCCGGTACATTATATGTTTTCGTAGTCATAAGAAACTCTCCATCTAGCAAGAATAACGATTGAACAAGAACAACATCCAGCCTAAATTTGCCCAGTAAATCCAGGCAGCTGCCCAAACTCCAAGACCGCCTGATCGATATTGGGCAGATAATCCTCGTCGTGAAGGTGCACCGTCACGTTCTTGCTGGAGCGGTCCACCGTTACATTGTGGACCCCGGTGGTGCCGCGAATGCGGTCGAGCAGGCCACGAAATCCCTCGTGCGATTCATCATCCGGCATATTCGGCACATAATACTGCTTTTCTGGCATCAGAATCCTCCTCACATTGCACATGAATTGATTATAGTTTACCGGTCGCCTTGAATACGTCCATGATTTCCGTCACCACGCGCTGCTTCTCCGGCTCCGACTCGCTGCGGATGGCCGTGGCGACGCACGTGTTAAGATGGTTTTCCAAGGTGATGGCGCTGACGCGTTCGAGCGCCTGCTGTACGGCCTTGACCTGCTTCAGCACGTCCATGCAGTAAGCATCTTCATCGATCATGCGCTCGATGCCGCGGATGTGGCCCTCGACGCTGCGCAAGCGGTTAACGAGATCGCGTTTGCGAGTTGCATCCAACATTGTCAATCTCCTATCCCACCCCCCATGGGGAGGGGTAGCCGTATGATAACACGCCATTCCGCTGCGTGTCAAGCCCCGTATGCCAATTGCGTATCAAATCGTTGGGGGAATGTCGATTGCACACAGGATTAGGAGACGCTATAATAAGATTCGCCCTCGGACAGAGAGTCCTCGCATTGGAACGGCGACGATGGCTGACGACAAACGCAATGGTCTGTTGTATGTGGCTTGCCGCCGTGGCCGGCCGCAAAAGTTGATCGCCTCGACCGAGCTGCGCCAGTACGTGGACCACTACTTGCAGCATCCCGGCGCGCCGCGGTTGGAATGGAAGGTAGTCAGCAGCCAAAAGCATGCGTTGAGTGCGCTTCGCCCGGATCCACCCCGCCTGGCGCTGGTGGAGATTGATGTCGACGGCCAACGGCTGGACTTTTGCACCGCCTTGCGGGAACGCGCCCCTTCGATGAAAATTGTCGCGGCCGGCGTGGCTCAGCCCGTTACCAAGCCATGCATCGATGCCGCGTTGCGCCTGCCACTCGACAGCGCTCAAATTGCCAGTGTCTTTGCAGGGCTGCTTGATGGCTACAAAGCCGGCATCCTCCAAGTCGGCTTTCTTTCGCTCGACGTGGACACGCGTACGCTTGTCACCCCCAAGGGGCAGTACCACATGACCCCCAAGGCCACTACCCTGCTGCACTACATGATGACCCACCACAGCCAGGTCCTCTCGCGCAGCGAGCTAATGGAAAATGTCTGGAACACCACCTTTTTGGGCGACACGCGCACCCTCGACGTCCACATTCGTTGGCTGCGCGAACGCATCGAAGCCGACCCGTCTGACCCCAGATTCCTTACTACCGTACGCGGCCGCGGTTATCAACTGCTTCTGTGATATACTTCCCCACCACGTTTCAGCCTGAGTTTTTGCCCGATCCCACCAACCGAGCCACGGAGGAACCAGACATGGGTTTGATGATCCCGAGCATGCTGCTCAAACAGCTCTACACGCGCGATAGCCTGCGCAATACGGCTGACGGTGTGCGCTTTTCGCTTAAAAATCGCCTCAGCGACAGCACCGTAACGGCGCTGCACGGCGTCAAGATCGACGGCGTGGACGTGCCAGCCGGCGCGATCGTGATTGACCTGGGCGAAGGCACGAAGCTGACGCCTGCCCAAATCGTCGCGCGGCCAGTGGATTTTCCCCTGCGCCGCAGCATCGATATCCTCTGCGCCATACCTGCATTGCCCAAGGGCATGCACAAGATCGAGGTCAAGTTTGATGCGATTCCCTTCGGCCCGCTCACGCTCAAAGTCGACGGCGCCGTGGCGGAAAAACGCGACGACGTACTGCGCATCCCGCGTGACCCGAACGACGACTATTCACCCACCATCGTCAAGCAGCGCCAGGGCTTTATCGAGCAGTACACTGGCACCAAGCTAGAACACATTGCGAACTATTCATTCGACGGTCAAATCCTCAAAGGCAACATTGAGAACTTTACCGGCGTGGCGCAGGTGCCATTAGGCTTTGCCGGCCCGCTTGTCATCCACGGTGAGCACGCCCAGGGCGAGTTTATCGTGCCGATGGCGACCACCGAGGGCACGCTCGTCGCCTCCTACAACCGGGGCATGAAGGTGATCAATCTCTCTGGCGGCGTAATGTGCACAGTCATTGGCGACGCTATGCAGCGAGCTCCAGTCTTCGTCTTTAGCAACGCCGCCGAGGCACGCGACTTTGTAAAGTGGGTGGTCGCCAACTTCGCCAAGATCGCCGAGGAAGCCGAAGCCACCTCCAGCGTTGCCAAGCTCCAGTACATCGACCCTTACCTGGCGAGCAAGTTTGCCTACTTGCGTTTCAACTACACCACCGGCGACGCCGCCGGCCAAAACATGGTCGGCCGCGCCACTTTTGCTGCCTGCAGTTGGATCCTGGACAACTATGCCGGCGTCCAGCATTTCTACCTGGAATCCGATCTGGCGACTGACAAAAAGGCCTCGCAGGTCAATATCATGCATACTCGCGGCAAGCGCGTCGTCGCCGAATGCACGCTCAAACGCGAGGTCCTGATCGAGCACATGCGCGCCGAACCCGAGGCACTCTTCTATCACTACAACGTGTCGCAGGTGGGCACCGTGCTCTCGGGGGCCAACAACAACGGCCTGCACTCGGCCAACGGCATCACCGCCATGTTTATCGCCACCGGCCAGGATGTAGCCAATGTGGCCGAGTCCTCAGCCGCCATTATCTATGTCGAGGTCACCCCCAGTAAGGACCTTTACCTGTCGATCACAATTCCCTCGTTGATCGTCGCCACCTATGGGGGTGGCACCGGCCTCGCCACCCAGCGCGAGTGCCTGGAACTGCTCGGCTGCTGGGGCAAGGGCAAGGTTTACCGCCTGGCCGAGATCATTGCCGGCGTGGTGCTGGCGGGCGAAATCTCCCTCGCGTCTGCCATTTCCTCGTCCGACTGGGTCTCCAGCCACGAGAAATATGGGCGCAACCGCTAATGCTCAGCCAGCCCCGAATCGTGATTCGGGGCTGGCCACCGTTCCGATAGATTTGTTGAACTCGTTTGCAGAAACCCGTTGACAGAACCCGTCCAGCCACTCTTATGTTCGACTCGATAACCCGCCTCCAATCCAGCCTCACCGATCAGCACTACATCTGTGACCATGCCCTGGCCACCGCTCTCTTCCTGGCCCTCAAGCTTAACCGTCCCCTCTTCCTGGAAGGCGAAGCCGGCGTCGGCAAGACCGAGATCGCCAAGGTCCTGGCCACCGTACTGGATCGCGACTTGATTCGCCTCCAATGCTATGAGGGACTGGACATTCACACGGCAGTCTACGAATGGGACTACGCTCGCCAGATCCTCCAGGTACGGCTCATGGAAGCTGCCGGCCACCTCCAGATCGAGACGGCGCAGCAGGCACTCTTTAGCCCTGCCTTCTTGCTCAAGCGGCCCCTCCTGCAGGCCCTGGAGAGCAGTGAGCGCGGCGCACCCGTCCTCCTCATCGACGAACTGGACCGTGCCGACGAGGAATTCGAAGCCTTTCTCCTCGAGGTCCTCTCCGACTTCCAGGTGACCGTCCCCGAGTTAGGCACCATTCGCGCCGCCCAGCCGCCGATCGTCATCATCACCTCCAACCGCACACGTGAGATCCACGACGCCCTCAAACGGCGCTGCTTTTACCACTGGATCGACTATCCTGACCAGGAAAAAGAGCTGGCCATCGTCCATGCTCGCTTGCCGCAGGTTCCCCATCTGTTGGCGCGCCAGGTCGTCGCCTTTGTCCACGCCGTGCGCGGCGAAGACCTTTACAAGCTTCCCGGCGTCGCCGAGACTCTCGACTGGCTGGCGGCCCTGGGCGCGCTCGACCAATCCACGCTCAGCGAACCTGTCGCCGCCACCACACTCGGCGCCCTCCTCAAAACTCGCGAAGATATCCAACACACCCAATCGCTCCTCCCCACCCTTCTGAGCCAATCCACCGAAAGCATGTTGTGAGTCCGGCACCCGATGCTCTGGTGTCCTGCCTGCGGGTGATATGTGCTTTCAGCGTCTCTTTACTATGTGCTCATCTGCACCTTAGGCTGGCAGAGTAATTTCCGTCACTGTGACGGAATTAATCCAGATTTTGGCTACCATACATGGCAAGGCGCCGCGGAGCTTGTCCGCAGGAGGAGAATTGGTTTATGCGTGATTTGCGAGCTACAGCGCTGGTTCTAGCGCTGCTACTGACGACAGTGCTGGGCAACTTAGCGCCCGCGACGGCACTGGCACAGAGTTCCGATACCACTAACACACCGCCCGGCCAAATCGACGTGGTGCGCAAAGTATTGGACAACGGCCTTGAGGTCCTGGTTGTCCCGCGACCGGGGACAGGCGTGGCGATCGCCGACGTGTGGGTAGGCGTTGGTTCAATTGACGAGACACCCAAAAACAACGGTGTTGCCCACTTTTTTGAACATATGGTGTTCAAAGGTACGCCTACTCGCCCTGTTGGGTCGATCGACTTGGCAGTGGATGGTATGGGCGGAACGAACAATGCCGCCACTTCCTACGACTGGACGCACTACTATATCGAGGCGCCCAGTCCCAAGATTAAAGACGCACTGGGCATTCTCGCCGATATGACCTACAACGCTGCTTTCCCACAAGAGGAGATCGAACGCGAGAAACAGGTCGTGCTGCGCGAACGCGACATGGACGAGAATGACCCACAGTCGTATCTGTACGACCAATTCATCCGCGCCTTCTATCAGCAGCATCCCTACGGCATGCCTGTCATTGGAACGGCAGAGGGCTTGGATCCCCAGCAGCAGAAGGATTTCCTGAACTGGCGCGACACGTACTATGTGCCCAACAACATGACCGTAGTGGTCGTCGGCGACGTCAACCCCGACGATGTGCTGAAGAGCGTGGAGGAGCAGTTCGGCGGGAAGCCTGCCACGGCGTTGCCCAAACTCGATCTGCCCAAAGATGTTGGACCGCAAGCAGTCACGGTGAAGGAAATCGAGCGTGACGTCAACCAGGGCTATCTGATGATGGGGTGGCCGGCGCCCGAGATCGAGCAGCGCACGGATGTCTACGCCATGGACGTGCTGCTCAACGTCCTTTCCGGCGGCCGCAACTCGCGCTTCTACCAGGACATCTACAAGGACCTGGGTATTGTCACAGATGTATCTGCTTCGTACTACACGACCAAGGACCCCAGCGTCTTTCAGGTGACGGCGCAGTTTCCCTATGAGAACCGCGCTGCGGTGGAACAGGCCATCCGAGCGGAGCTGCAAAAAATCCTAGACGGCAAGCTCAGCGCCGAAGAAGTCGAGCGCGCCAAGACTATCCTGCTCTCCGATGTAGCTCTCAACGACGAGACGAACAGCGGCCTGGCCCAAACGCTCGGTTTCTATGCCAAAGTGGCCGGTGACTATAACTTCGGCCTCACCTACCCCGAGGGTGTGCGGTCGGTGACGGCAGACGACGTCGTCAATGTCGCACGCAAGTATATCGACCTACAAAAGTATCTGGAACTGGTCCTCGTACCCACAGACGCCAAATCAGCGGCTCCGGCTGTGACGAGCACTGCGACGGGCACATTAACGACTACGCTGGAGAATGGCATGCAGATCATTCTGCAGCCCGATCCCAACACTGACGTCGTCGCCTTCCATACATTGGCTGCGGGCGGCCGGGCGATAGAAAGCGCTGGCCAGGCAGGAATCACGAACCTGACTCAACAACTGCTCCTGCGCGGCACGACCACACGCAATGAGGAGCAATTGTTCGGCGCGCTTGAGGACCTGGGTGCGAAGGTCGGCGGCAGCGTGATGCCCGATGCCGGCGACGTCGCCCTGATCGCCACGAGCGAGACGTGGCAAGACGCCTTGCCGCTATATCTGGACGTGCTGCTCAACCCGGCTTTGGGGCAAGAGGAATTTGACCGGCTCAAAGCCGACACGCTCAAGAACATCGCCGCCAGCCAGGACGACCTGTGGACGGTCACAGTCAACAACTTCCGCGAGGGCTTTTTCGGCCCAGGAGGCTATGGCAACGCCGATCTGGGCACGGCTGAAACCGTCGGCAAGCTTACCCTGGACGACGTCAAGGCTTACTATCGCAAGTACTTCGTGCCCAACAACATGGTGATCAGCGTGGCCGGCAACTTCGATCCAGCTGTTATGGAAGCGCGCCTGCGCGCCCGTCTTGGTGCGGTCCCTGCGGGCGAAGCCGTGACGCATACGCCGCCCACGGTTTCGATCACGGAGAATAAGGAGGTCACGACCACACGCGCCTCAGGCGTGACATATCTCATCCTCGCCTACCCGGCGCCCGCGGCCGCAAGTGAGGATCTGGCAGCGGTAAAGGTGCTAAATGCGATCGTTGGCGGCGGTATGAGCAGCAGGCTCTTTACTGAGCTGCGCGACAAGCAGGGCCTGGCGTATTCGACCGGCTCGCAGTTTAGCACGCGCGCCGGCGACAATGCCTTCGTCACCTATATCATCGCCTTGCCCGAAAATGCCGAGAAAGGCTACCAGGGTATTCTGCAGGTGCTAGGTGATATTCGTGACAATGGGGTCACCGACGAGGAGTTGGAACGCGCAAAGAACAAAGAGTTGGGCAACTTCCTAGTGGGTCAAGAAACCGCCGACAGCAGGGCACTCGACGCGGGACTGAATACGGTGATCGGAACCGGGCTCGAGTTCGACCAGAAATATCCTGACATGATCCGTGCCGTCACGAAGGAAGATGTCCAGCGCGTTGCCGAGAAGTATTTGCAGAATTACGTGGTTTCTCGGCTAGATCCGGCACAACAATAAGCTTTCCGCGCCGGCATACGCTGTGCCGACGTCCTGACACCTTGTGGTGCGCGGGGTTCGGGAGGTGGTCGAAGCTTGGGCTAAATGGTCCAAGCACCCATCACCTCTGGACCTCCGCCCCAAAGGTGGGCGCGCCATGATGCTATAATCTTGCAATGACTTTCCCGCGGACACCTTCACCGATCGCTACCCAGGCAGTGCGCTTTGCCCGTTATCTGCGGCAGCAGGGCCTCCCGATCTCCCCCGCCCAAACACTCGACTTTGTTCACAGCCTGGCCTGGATTGACGTTGCCGATCGGCACACTGTGCGCGACGCCTCCCGTACCATCTTCGTTCGCCGCCAGGAGGAGATCGCGCCCTTTGAAGCCGCCTTCGAACGTTTCTGGACCAACGCCGTGCTCGACCCGCGTGAGAAACGCAGCTCACTGGCAGACCTGCGCCACGAGTCGCTTTGGACGCTCGACGTGGTGGAGACTGCCGACCTTGCCGAACCGCCTGAGGATGCGCTCAACCGCACCCTAGCTTACACCGCCGTCGAACGCCTGCGCCAGCGTGACTTCGGCGCGCTGACGGTCGATGAGAGCGCCGCAATTCAGGCTGCCATGTTTATCCTTACCAAGCGCCTGCCCGTGCGGCGCAGTCGCCGTCTGCGGCTCGCCCGCCGCGGCCGCCAGCTTGACCTGCGCTCCACCCTGCGTGCCAGCTTGCGCACCGGCGGCGACCCACTCCACCTCGCCCGCCGCACGCGCTACGTCAAGCCGCGCCCACTTGTCATCATCTGCGATGTCAGTGGCTCGATGGAACGCTATGCCCGAATCCTACTCCAGTTCGCCTACGCTCTGGCCAACTCCAGCAGCGGCAATTCGCGCAAGGTCGAGGCCTTTGTCTTTTCCACTCGCCTCACACGCGTTACTTCCTTCCTGCACAGCCATCCCGTACGCCACTCTGGACAGCCCGACCAGTCCGGACGAACTCGCCAGTCCCAACCGGGCCAACACGCCCTCGACGCTGCCGTCACTGCGGCGCATGACTGGGGAGGAGGCACCCGCATCGGCGAGTGCCTGCGCGCCTTCCATGCCCGCTGGGCCCCACGCGTGCTAGGTCACGGCGCCATCGTCCTACTTATCTCCGATGGCTGCGATCGCGGCGACATCCCTCTCCTACGCAGCCAACTCGCCCGCCTTCAGCGCCGCAGCCACCGCCTCATCTGGCTCAACCCCTGGCTTGGCCAGGAAGGCTACCAGCCCAGCGTGCGCGGCATGCAGGCCGCCCTTCCTTATATCGACCGCCTGCTGCCAATTCATAACCTCGCCAGCCTTGAACAACTCGTCGCCACCCTTGACGAAATAGACGCGTAGCTAACGCCGGTGACGTGACATGCTTCCAGGAAGCCCATCCGCCCAGAAGCTATCCTTCCTGGGAGCGGGTCTAGCCAAGGCGCGTCACTGCGATTACAATAAACCACCATGCGTACCTTACTGCCTGAAATTGATCGGTGGCGCAGCCAAGCCAAGCAGGTGGCAGTTGCTTCGCTCGTCCAAATAAACGGATCCGCCCCACAACCCTTGGGAGCGCGCATGGCCGTTTCCTCCGCCGGGGAGATGGCCGGCTCGGTTAGCGGCGGCTGCGTCGAAGGCGCCGTCGTGCACGAGGCGCTTGACGTCATGGCGACGCGCACACCACGCCTGGTCGAATTCGGCATTGCCGACGAGCTGGCGCAAAGCGTGGGCCTCGCCTGCGGCGGGCAGATCGGCGTTTATATCGAGCCATGGCTGGCCGACGACCTCCTGACCGCCGAATACGAGCAAGCCTTGCGTGACGCGCACATGGTCTCCCTGGCCACTGTCGTGCGCGGCCCGCTGACCGGCGGCCGCCTCCTCGTTTGGTCGAACAAGGAAGCGCGCGGCACCTTGGGCGACGAAACGATCGACCGCCTGACCATTGGCCGTGCCCAGGTGATGATGGAGATGCAGCGCTCGGACCTCGTCCCCTTTGACGTGCAAGGCCAGCACAGCGCCCTTTTTATCGACGTACAGCCGCCCCCACCCAGGCTGGTCATCATCGGCGCGGTCCACATCGCTATCCCGCTCATTACTTTTGCCAAGGTGCTGGGCTTCCACACGATCGTGCTCGACGCCCGCACGGCGTTTGTCACCCCCGAACGATTCCACCACGCCGACCGCCTGCAAATCGGCTGGCCCGCCGATGCCCTTCCCGACCTCCGCGTGGACGAGTCCACCTACTTTGTCGTGCTCACGCATGACGAGAAGATCGACGACCCCGCCCTGCTCTACGCCTGCCGCAGCCGCGCCCGCTATATCGGCGCCCTCGGCTCCAAACGCACGCACGAGAGGCGTCTTGAACGGCTGCGCGAGCAAGGCCTCAGCGACGCCGAACTGGCCCGTATTCATGCCCCCATCGGCCTCGCCATCGGCGCCCGCAGGCCCGAAGAAATCGCAGTCTCAATCACTGCCCAACTTGTCGCCGCCCGTAACGGGTATTGACCAAGGACACCTACCCATGGACAAGCGCACTGTCCTCGAAAAGCAGAAACAATATCTCTGGCCGAATCACATCCTCTACTACACCGAACCCCTCCCCCTCGACCACGGCGAGGGCCTCTACGTGTGGGATGTGGAGGGTAAGCGCTATCTTGACTTCTTCGGTGGCATTCTCACCACCAGCGTCGGCCACAACAGCCCACGTGTGGTCGAAGCCGTACGCGAGCAGGTGGGCAAGCTGATTCATTCGTCCACGCTCTATCCCAATGCCAACCATGTAGAACTGGCCGAGAAGATGGCCGAGATCACCCCCGGCCGGCTGCAGATGTCCTTCTTCACCAACTCGGGTAGCGAGGCCAACGAAACCGCCATCGTCGCTGCCCAGACCTACACTGACAACCGCGAGATCGTGGCGCTACGCCATGCCTACAGCGGGCGCACGTCGCTAACCATGAGTGTAACCGCCCACTCCAACTGGAAGCTAGGCAAATCGTTTAGCCCCGATGTCAAGCACGCCGTCAACCCCTACTGCTACCGCTGCCCGCTCAAGCTCAGCTACCCTTCCTGCGGCGTTGCCTGCGCCCAGGACATCGAAGACGTCATCCGCACCATGACCACCGGCCGCATCGCCGCCTTTATGGCCGAGCCGATCCAGGGCGTGGGCGGCTTTATCACCCCGCCGCCTGAATATTTCAAGATCGCGGTCGAGATCGCCCGCCACTATGGCGGTGTCTTCATCTGCGACGAAGTGCAGACCGGCTTTGGCCGTACCGGCACCTATTGGTTCGGCATCTCGCATTGGGACGTGGAGCCTGAGATCATGACCATGGCCAAGGGTATTGCCAACGGTCTGCCGATGGGCAACACGATCGCCGAGCCGCAGATCGCCGAGGCCATGGCCGGCAAGGGCCTCAGCCTGAGCACCTTTGGCGGCAACCCGGTTTCCACGGCGGCCTCGCTTGCCACCATCGAGACGATTGAGGAGGACGCCCCGCCCTATGCCATCGCCATCTTGGGCGACCAGCTGCGGCTGGGCCTCGAACGATTGGGTGACAAATACCCGCTGGTCGGCGACGTGCGCGGCAAGGGTCTCATGCAGGGGATGGAATTTGTACTCGACCGCAAGACCAAAGAGCCTGCTCCGCAGGCTGTTGCCCAACTGTTTGAGGAAACGCGTGCACGTGGCCTGCTCGTAGGCAAGGGCGGCCTCTATGGCAACGTCGTGCGCATTGCGCCGCCATTGACGGTCAGCGCGGAGCAGATCGATGAGGCATTGGACATCCTTGACCACGCCCTCGCTGCGGTACACGAAACCATGGGCGTGAACTGACACTTCGTAGGAGGATTCTCAAGTCAGTTTTTCCTCATTTCCCCTACCACCAGCTATAATCCACAGCCATGCGCCGCAAGAGCCGGGGATTTGATCCGTTTCGGTTTGCCCGCTCTACCGAAGGGCAGCTGGTGATTGGGTTCTTCGTCCTGTTGTATTTCGTCGGCGGCGCATTGATTTGGTTCTTCTATGGCATGGGCGGCGCGCTGCTCGGTTGGCTCTGTATGACCGGGGGGCTGCTCTTCTTTCTGTTGCTCTACGCCATCGTTTCCTTGATCGGGTGGTGGGCAAATCGTGAATACAAGGACTAGTATGGGCGAAAAAATTCTGGTTGGGGTCGCTTGGCCGTACATTAACGGCGAAAAGCATGTCGGGCAAATCGCCGGCGCCTATCTGCCGCCGGACATCTTCGCACGCTACCAGCGCATGATCGGCAGCGACGTGCTCATGGTCAGTGGCTCCGATACCCACGGAACTCCCATCATGCTCAAGGCCGACGCCGACGGCATGCCCTATGCCGAAGTCGTAGAAAAGTACCACGGCCTTTTTGTCGACGGCTGCCTCAAGATGGGGCTGACCTTCGACCTGTACACGCACACCGACACCGAAAACCACTGGGACGTCACGCAGGAGATGTTCGTCCGCCACTGGGAAACCGGCTTTGTGTATCTGGACGTACAAAAACAGTGGTTCGACCCGTTGGTGAAGAAGTTCCTCGCCGACCGCTATATCGAGGGCATTTGCCCCTTCTGCGGTTATGACGGCGCGCGCGGCGACCAGTGCGACAACTGCGGCCGCCTTTACGACGCGCTCGAGCTTAAAAACCCGCGCTCTAAACTCACCGGCACCACGGAGCTGGAGATCCGCGAGACCGAGCACTTTTTCCTCGACATGGCCAAAATGAATCAGCCCCTGCTCGACTGGATCAGCGAAGGCAAAGAGCACTGGCGTCCCAACGTAATCAACTTCACACGCGGTCAGCTCGAGCTGCGCGAGCTGCGCGGTCGCGCCATTACCCGCGACCTGGACTGGGGCGTTACCATCCCGATCGGCAACTATCCGGACAAGCGCATCTATGTCTGGTACGACGCCGTCATCGGCTACTACAGCGCCGCCATCGAATGGGCTAAGCTCAGCGGCAAGCCCGAAGCCTGGCGCGAGTGGTGGGACGCCGACGTCAACCCCTCCGCTCGCCTGTATAACTTTGTCGGCAAGGATAACATTCCGTTTCACACCATCATCTGGCCGGGAATGTTGATCGGTTACAACCGCGGGGCCACCCACCTCAACCTGCCCTATGATGTGCCCGCCAGCGAATATCTGTTCCTGCACGGCGGCAAGTTCAGCACTAGCCGCGGCAATGTCATCGGCTGGAACACCGTGCTGCGGGAATTCCAGGCCGACGCATGGCGCTACGCTCTCACCGCCATGGCCCCTGAAACTGCTGATGTCGATTTCACCTGGCAGGATTTCATGGACCGCGTCAACAACGAGTTGGTCGCCAACTGGGGCAACCTGGTCAATCGCATGCTCGGCTTTGCCTACAAGCGTTTTGACGCCGCCGTGCCTGCGCCGGGCGAGCTGGACGCAACTGATACAGCCTTCCTCGACGAGATCCGCGCGGGGTTCGACAGCGTGGGGAGCCTATATGGAGCTGCCAAGTTTAAGGCTGCTTTGCAGGAAGTGCGCCGTATCTCGCAGCGCGTTAACCAGTATCTTAACGAACGCGCGCCGTGGAAGATGATCGCCGAGGACCGCACGCTCGCTGCCAACACGGTCTACGTCGCGTTGCAGGCCATAGACTGGCTCAAGATTATGTGGGCGCCCATCCTGCCGCACAGCAGCGAACAACTGCACCGGATGCTAGGTTACGAACAACCTCTCTTTGGCCGCCAATACACCGAGCAGGTTGTGGACGCCCGCGGCGTGCACGAGGTCCTACGCTACGACCATAAACCCGCCAGCGGGCGGTGGGAAGTCACGCCGCTGCAGCCAGGGCAGCGGTTGCTTGAGCCGTCGGCGCTGTTCGTCAAGCTGGACGACGAGTTAATGGCGCAGAAGTTGGGCGTGCCGGCGTAGTTCACGCGTGAACGTGCGCTGCCGCACGTATGCGTAGGGACTGGACGACAATTGGGAATGACACAAACCGCTTTACCTGGCTCGCAGCCGGTCGAGATGCCCTACCAGGGTGCTCGACCTTATCGACCCATCTCGGCGCGGCTGGACCGGCTTTACATCCGCCGGCCGCGCCTCTTTCTTATGTTGATCGTGGCCGCCTACCTGATCGTGGGCAGCCTATTTGCGGTCACCACCCCAGCATGGCAGAACCCGGACGAACCGGCCCACTACAACAACATTGCCACGATCGCTGCCGGCAGCGGTCTGCCCGTCCTTCATCACGGCGATTATGACCAGGGCTACATGAACCTGCTCATCAGTGCAGGCTTTCCCGCCGACCTGCCGATCGACCGCGTGCGCTACGAGGCCTACCAGCCGCCGCTTTACTACATGGCCGCCGTGCCCGCCTACCTGCTGGGCCAGGGCTCGCTGCTTACGCTGCGCCTCTTAAGCGTCAGCCTCGGGGCCTTTGTCATTATTCTTCTCTACCTGTGCGCCGAGCTGGTCTTTCCCAATAAGCCGCTGCTCTCCGTGGGTGCCGCCGCCTTCGCCGCGTTCCTGCCCATGCAGGTGTCCATGAGCGCAGCGGTCAACAACGATGGCCTGGCCCAACTCCTCCTCCTGGCCGCCATGCTCATTCTCCTGCGCTGGATGCGCCGCCGTTTTTACGCGCCGCTGACCGCACCGAATGAGCGGCGCGGCGACTGGCCTATCCTGCTCGTGCTTGGCCTCCTACTCGGCCTTGGTATGCTTACGAAGATCTACGCCTACATGGCCCTCCCCCTCTGCGCCGGCATGGTGGGTCTCATTGTCTGGCTGCGCCCGCGTGCCCGCCCGCGCGACGGCAGCAACGCCTATCACGGCCCCACTCGCCGCAGCTTTCTGCGTGGCATCCAGGCCATGCTGTGGGTGATCGTGCCTGCCGTCCTACTCGTTATTCCGCTCTGGCTGCGCAACGTCGACTTGTACGGGGCTTGGGACATCCTAGGCATGCGCTTTCACGATGCTGTCGTCGTCGGCCAGCCGACGACCGCCGACTGGCTGGCAGAGAATGGTTCGATCGCCTACAGCGAACGTGCCATGACCTTGACATTCCGCAGCTTCTGGGGCGCCTTCGGTTGGCTCAGCGTCTTTATGGACAGTCGCATCTACCTGCTGCTGCTTGTCTTCACCGGCGTCGTGCTCTGCGGCCTGCTTTGGGCGCTCGTGCGTTTTATCTCGGGCCGCCCCGAAACCGACCTCGACCGCTTCCAGTTCTGGATCCTGGGCTTCTTCATGGTCGTCGTGCTGGCCGTCTTCGCCAGCTATGCCTGGTACAACCTCAAATTTGTCCAACACCAGGGTCGCTACCTCCTCTGGGGCCTGCTCCCCATCAGCGTCTTTGTCGCCCTTGGCTGGCGCGAGGTGATGCAGCCGCTGCAAGGCAAGGTCACAGGCTTTCTGCTCGGCCTGCTGGCCTTCTTGATGCTGCTGACCTCATTCTTTCTGCCTTTCCAGGATCGGCGCTCGTTCCTGGCCATGGCCATTCTGGCCGCGCTGCTCTATTTGCAACCTTTCTTGCTGTCGGGCGCAGTCGATGCTATCATCATTGGCTCACCGCACGTGTTGCAGCGCTGGCTGCGACGGCCGGCCCTCCATCCGGCGTTGGCGGTGTTGCGCGTGTTGGCGTGGGCCACGCCATTCGTTCTGCTCTTCCTGCTTGACCTGGTGATTCCGTTCTGGTACATCGGTCCGCAGTTGGGGTCTTAGGCTAACCAGCAGGTTAACCAACTATGCAAACTACTGTCTATCCATCGCCGGCACGCCAGCGTATGCGGCGCACCGTCTTTGACCTGGTCGCCATTTGGCTGCTGCTGGCGGCCCTGCTCGTGATCACCCTGCCCGCGGCGTGGCAGTTTTGGCACGCCAACCGCGTCTATACCGGCGTTTCCGTCGGCGGCGTACCCGTCGGTGGACTCACGCGCGCCGAAGCTATCCAACGCCTGCAGTCCGATCTCTACGCCTACCCATTGCCGCCCATTGTGGTCGACTACCAGGGCCAGCAGTGGCCGCTGCAAACCGCCCAGGCACGCGCCGGGGCGGACCTCGTGGCAGCGGTCAACCAAGCGTACATGGTCGGCCGGCAATCGAGCTTGCTGGGCGACGTAGTCACGCAATTACAGGCCGCCCTCTTTGGCAAGTCCATTACCCCGCCGCTCGACATTGCACCCGAACCACTGCGTGCCGCCATCCAGTCCATCGCTGCCACGATCGATAAGCCTCCTGCTGCGGCGCGTGCCATCGGCAACGTCGCCGTACCTGCGGAAGATGGCACCCAAGTCAACGTCGACGTTAGCCTGCGGGACGTCATGGCCGCCCTCCAACGCACCGACCTGCACGAGACGGCCGTGGTACCGCTGACGGTAGCCACACTTGCCCCGCCACCGCCCGCCGCTGCCGCCGAAGATGTACTGCCGCAGGTTGCCGCCATCCAGCAGCCGCTGCTGCTGCGCGCTGAACCGTCCGGTCTTGAGATTGCCCTTGACCCGGCGAAGTTGTCGCAGCTCGTCGTCAGCACTGAGCCCGTCCAGCTCGACGCCGAGGGCCTGCGCGCCTATCTTGAAACCTTTGCCGGTCAAGTCGATGTTGCCCCGCGCGACGCCCGCCTCGACTTTGACCCGGGCACCGGTGCCGTCACGGTTATCCAGACCAGCCAACCTGGGCGCAAGCTCGACGTCGATGCTACGGTCGAGGGCGTCCAGTCGGCCTTGGCTGCTGGTTCCATACAAGCCCCGCTTGCGCTGGCCGAAGTCGCACCGGCCGTGGACAGCAACCGCGTGGCCGAGATGGGCATCCGCGAGTTGGTGGCTTCGTCCAGCACCTATTTTGCGGGCAGCAGCGCCAGCCGCGTGCGCAACATCGAGGTCGCCGCCGAGAAATTTGAGGGCGTAGTCGTTCCGCCCGACGGCATCTTCAGCTTTAACGAGGTCGTGCGCGACGTCAGCTCGGCCAACGGCTTTGAGGACGGCCTTGTCATCTGGGGCGACCGCACTGCCGTAGGCGTAGGCGGCGGCGTCTGCCAGGTCAGCACGACGGTATTCCGCACCGCCTACGAGGGTGGCTTTCCGATTGTCGCCCGCACCAACCACGGCTACGTCGTCGATTGGTACGGCGAACCGGGCATGGACGCGACCATCTTCACGCCGTACGTAGACTTCCAATTTCGCAACGACACTGGGGCCTATCTCCTGCTCGACCCTGTCGTCGACAGCGCCAACGGCGTCATGACCTTCAACTTCTACGGCACGGCGCCTAACCGCACCGTCACCGTCAGCAAGCCGGACATCAAGGATGTCAAGGCGCCCGAGCCGCCGCAGTATGTCGTCGACGAGAGCCTGGCCAAGGATGAGAAGAAACAGGTCGACTGGGAAAAAGAGGGCATGACCGTCGCCGTCACCCGTACCATCGTCGAGGATGGCACTACGCGCACGGATACCCTCACCAGCAACTACGAACCTTGGCGGGCAGTGTACGCGGTAGGGCCGGGCACTGACATTCCGGCGACGCCGACACCTGCAGCCGCAGAGGCCACCGCTACGCCGGAATCCAGCGCACCGTAGGTCACTTCGGTGACCTGACGGAACAGCACTTACATCAACCGTATTGGCTGGCCCCTGACAAGGCTTAACATGCCAGCCCGCACTCCTTTGCGTGGGCTGGCTCTTCTTTCTAGAGCTCTACCACAGTCCGTGACCTTGCCCGGACGACACGAGCGTCGCGTACCCGGACACCAATCCCCAGATCACCAGCAGCGCCAGCCAGAACCAGTCTTCCATGCCCAGGTTTTCCGAATTCCGCCGCATATCATACCAAGTCCGCCGCGCCGTGCGCCGCCACTTGTTTGCCTTCTCGTTTACTACTGGCCGCAAGTCATCCACGGCCCGAATGCGCAGTCTTTCTCTCATGTCCAGCTCTTTCTCCAGCACAATAATCTCTTGCCTGCCGGCGACAGCTAACCAGCCATCGCCACATAGACGCATAGAACAGTTTGGTGGAAAAAAGCTGCCCATGGAATAAACCGCGGAACAGGTGAACGTCACATTTTGCAGTAGGTCACGTCACCGGTCCGATACCCTCTGCGCCAAATTCCCGCAGTGGGCGCCCAGGGGATGGATGTTTTACCCTGGTGACATGTATCTAGGTATCAAGCTTTCACAATGTGAATGGCAAGACGCGTGCCGGCGCCGGCGACGACTTGGATGTCGCAAAGCTGTCTGGCGATCAAGGTTGCTATCGTCAACTCTTCATATGCGTGCGTTGAGGCGACGGCAACCGAGCGCATCCCGGCGGCGGCTGCGGCGGCGAGACCTGCCGGGGAATCTTCGATAACAACACATTGATCCGGAGCAAGGCCAAGCACGTTTGCCGCCACAACATAGGGCTCGGGGTGAGGCTTGCCGTTGATGACGTCCTCCGCTGTCACCATCACCTGGGGTACTGGCAAGCCACGACTGCGCAGGCGAGCAGTGGCTACGTCGCGGGAGCCCGAGGTGACGATGGCCCAGACATCGGCCGGCAAAGAATTGAGCAAGGGCAAGGCGCCGTCGATGGTAATAATGCCCTGCGTGTCGACGACTTCACTGGCGGCAAAGCGGCGAGCCTCTTCCTCAACGGGCAAATCAGGCGCGACGATGCGCATGGTTTCGATCGTTCGCCGGCCATGTGCGACCTGCATGATGGCGTCGATGTCCAGGCTGTGAAGGTCTGCCCACTCTTGCCAGTGACGTGTGATGTTTTCCGTCGAATCGATGAGTACGCCGTCCAGGTCGAAGAGAATGGCTGTGCATTCAAGCTGCTGCAAGGTTGGATCTCCATTGGCTTTGGTAAGGTGGCAGCAATTATCTGGTCCAAGCTATTATAGCAGGCCAATAGCTGACCCAGCAGATTGAGCACGATCGGTCGCACCCATTTGCAAGCCGCAGCTCGTGGTCAACATCGTGGTCAACCAGCCCACCCGACGCCAGCAGCGTCAGCAGGCCCAACGCCAACTACGGCACGGCCACCATCCTGCGCGTCGACGGCAGAGCCGATCAGACAATGAAAGATTCCAGAAATAGGCCATTGACTTAGTATCGGCCATCTGCTAGACTGTCACTCTGCCAGCCTTCACCCACGCGAAAGCGGCGTTAAACCCGAACCCCTTGCAGACTGGCGATCCTGCGCAAACACAACTTAACTTAGCCTACTTCTCGCAACCGGCGCGCTTGCCGCGCAGCCGGCCTATCACAGGAGCAAACATGCGTTCGCCAACCTGCAGGATTCTTATCGTTGGCTTTCTAATTCTCGGTTTGGTATCGCCGCTTCACGTCTCGGCACAATCTACAACCGCTGCATCAACTCCCACGATAATTGACTTGGGTGACCTGGGAAGCGGATGGAGTTCCGCCGACGCCATCAATGCCCGTGGCCAGGTCATAGGGGATAGCGGTACCGCTGCAGGCCAAACCCACGCGTTCGTGTGGCAACATGGAAAGATGACTGACCTAGGCACCTTAGGAGGAGACTGGAGTTCCGCCGAGGATATCAACACCGGCGGTCAGGTCGTGGGCACGAGCAGCACCGCTTCCCGTGAGACCCGCGCCTTTCTATGGGACAAGGGCGTGATGACCGACCTGGGTTCGCTGGGAAGTGGATACAGTGCCGCCCTCGCCATCAACGACGCTGGCCAAGTCCTGGGCTACAGCTACACCGCGGCGGGCGAGTTGCACGCCTTTGTGTGGGAGAAAGGGGCGATGACCAACCTCGGTGCCCTATCACAGGACTACAGTTCCGACATTGCCATCAATGTTCGCGGCCAGGTTGTAGGCAACAGCGATACTCCGACTTCCATCACTCGCGCGTTCCTCTGGGACAAGGGTGCGATCATTGACCTGGGCACCCTGGGCAGCGAATCCAGTTACGCCAAGGCCATCAACAATGGTGGGCAGGTCGTGGGCTACAGTTATACGGATGAGGGCTCAGGCCATGCCTTCCTGTGGGACGAGGGTATGATGACTGACCTGGGCGACCTGGGAGGCGGCTACAGCTATCCCGTGGCCATCAACGCCGACGGCCAGGTCGCCGGCCAAAGCCTTACCACTTTGGCCGCGACCCATGCCTTTCTATGGGATGGGGGTGCGATGATCGACCTAGGCACGCTAGGCAGCGGCTACAGTTCTGCCGTCGCCATCAACAATGCGGGCCAGGTCGTGGGCTACAGCGACACTGCGGAGTATTACACCCATGCCTTTTTGTGGCAGGAGGGCGTGTTGATTGACCTGGGCACCCTGGGCGGCAGATACAGCTACGCCGTCGCCATCAACAATGCGGGCCAGGTCGTGGGCAACAGCTACACGGCTGCGGGCAAATTCCGCGCTGTCCTATGGGACAAACCGGCCAAGGCCGCCGGTGCCAGCAGAGGCGCTGTGGATGGTGAGAACGCAATGGGCAGGCTCTATCTGCCGCTGCTGCAGCCCTAGCTGCGCGCTGGAAAACCGCCTGTCGCACCCTACACGTATCTCTGCAGGTGCTCCCCATAATACGCTAACGTGCGCGCCAGCCCGTCGCGCAGCGCAGTCGTCGGCTGCCACCCTAATTCAGCCTGGATGCGGACGTAGCTGGAATAGACGTCGCCAATGTCGATCTTCTTGCGCTCCTCCGGCCAGGGCACGAGGCGCACGTCACCTCGCCCGGCCAGTTCGACGATGGTGCACGCCAACTCGTAGAGGCTGATGGGGGCGGGGCCGCCCAGGTTGTAGACGCGGCCATTGACAGCGTCGCTGGACCCGGCCAGCAGGAAGGCTTCGACCACGTCCTCGACATAAGTCAAATCGCGCAGCTGCCGCCCATCGCCATAAAGCTGGATCGTGTGCCCTTCCACCGCCTGACGGATAAACCAGCCAATAAAGCCTTGGCGATTGTGCTTGATCAGCTGCCGCGGGCCATAAGTGTTGGTCAGCCGCAATGAGGTCGTGCGCAACCCATAGGCCGTGTGATAGACGATGTGATACCACTCGCCGGCCAACTTATTGACGCCATTGACGTCGGTTGGCGCCTGCAGGTGATCCTCGTCTAACGGCAGGTAGCGCGGCTTACCGTATTGCTGGCGCGTCCCCGCGTAGACGATCTTTACCCCTGGGTTCTCATAGCGGCACGCCTCCAGGATCGACAGCTGGCTGCGGGCGTTGATCTCGAGGTCGGTCAGTGGGTCGATCATCGAGTCGATGTGGCTCACCTGGCCGGCCAGGTTGAAGATCACATCCTGACCCTGCACCAAGGCTCGCATCGAGTAGGGATCGCGCACGTCGGCAATGTCCACGCACACGCGCCCCTCGTAGCCCGCCAGGTTAAAGCGATTGCCGCCGTAGTCGGGGATCAGCGAGTCTACCACCGTCACGCGTGCTCCCAGGTCCACCAAGCGGCGGGCAAGATTGGAGCCGATAAAGCCCAGGCCCCCGGTAATCAGGACGGCGCGATCCGCATACGACATGCGATCCATCAGCAGAATCCGTTCAATTCAATAGTCAGCAGCCCCTAGAACAGGCTTTGCAGGCGCGTGGCCATCATAATGTCGCCCTGCACCCGGATTCGCCCCTGCATGAAAGCATTGAGTGGGTTGATCTTACCCGTAGCCAAGGCCATAAAGTCTTCGCGGTTCATGCTGATGATGCAGTCGGCATCGTCATGCTTGCCCGCCCACACATCGCCGGCCCCATTTTTAAGGTCGACTACCCATGTCCCGCCATCATCGCCCAACACATTAAATTGGTAGACGGCGTTGACGCGCTGCACGAGCGTAGGGTCTGCTGCCACTCGCTGCGTCACCTTGGCAAACATTGTCGAAGGCGTCAATTGCATTCCGTTCATTTCACCATTCTCTTCCACAGTTTCTAATTTTTCCGGAACCGAGATCATACGATCCGGCCGGCCCGCCTCATCTTCCATGACCAATTCCGCCATCACCGCCACCGCCCGCGGGTCGAAGGTGGTGATGTTGAGCGTCGTCACCGGGCTGGCGCGCCAGACCTCCAGCCGCTCGGCGATGCGCCGCTTAGGCCCGCACAGCGCCACGGCATCCACGAGTTCGTCGGGGATGGCCGCCGCCGCTTCCTCCTTGCGGCCCTGCAGATACAGCGCCTGCACCCGATCGGCGGCATCGGTGAAGCCGTAGCGGCAGGCCAGGTCGTAGTAGAAATTCCTGCCCTTGGCACCCATGCCACCTACGTAGAGCGCCAGGAAGGGCTTGATGCTGTTGCGGCAGGCATTCACATCGTCGCCGAGCGCCACCGGCACGGAAGGCGCGATGTCGAACTCTGCCAGGCTCTTGGCGCCCCCCACACCAGCATCACCGGCCTTGGCCATTCCAGCCTCCACCGCCGCCGCATACGCCTCACCATAGTGTGTGGGCGAGAAGAAGATGGGCAGCCAGCCATCGGCAATCTCTGCCGCGAGCTCCACATTTTTTGGCCCGATGGCCGCCAGGTAGATGGGCAGGTCAGCGCGGCCGTGCAGGATGCTCTTGAGCGGCTTGCCCAGGCCGGTAGCGTCCTCCCCGGCGTAGGGGATGCGATAGTACTCGCCCTCGAAGGTCAGCGGCTCCTTGCGTGCCAAGATCTTGCGCACGATGGCGACGTACTCGCGCGTTTTAAGCAGCGGCTTGCCATAAGTGACGCCGTGCCAACCTTCCACCACCTGCGGTCCGGACAGGCCCAGGCCAAGCAGCATGCGACCGCCTGAAAGCTGGTCAATCGTCATCGCCGTCATGGCCGTAGCGGCGGGCGTGCGGGCGGGCATCTGCATGATGGCCGTGCCCAGGCGGATGCGCTGTGTGAGCGCGCCAATCCAGGCCAAGGGCGACACCGCGTCGGAGCCGTAGGCCTCTGCCGTCCAGACCGCGTAATAACCCAAGCGGTCCGCCGCTTGGATCATCTCCAGCGGCAGTTCAATTTTCGCACCCGAATAACCGGTCATCAAGCCCAGACGCATGGGGGTCTCCTCCTCGTCGCACAAGATGCTGCCAAGAAATCGGCGGCCGCTGCAAACGGCCGCCAGCCATGAAAAAACATTGTAGCGCGGATGGTGCAATCCGCGGAAAATCAGCGCACAAGGGGCGCAGCCACCTCACTCGCCACTTTGGACGCCCTCTCGGGGAGACTGGTACTTTTATGCACCATGCACAACCATCTTCATGCACACCCCCCTAACAATTGTCTGCCGGATATGCGATAATGGCTCGGTCAACCCACCATCCGTGCGCTTGGCGCTGGGAGACCTGTTCATGAACCTGGCTTCGCACCCATCCTTGCCGCCAAATTCTGGGTCGGACGCGCTGTGCCCGCCTTTCCATGCTTACCACCTCGACGGCGCGTATGATGAGATGTTTACCCCCAACGCAGTGCCGCGCCCTCAATATGAACAGCTCTATCACCGCCTGCTCCAACTGACGCCCGCCGAGTTGGAGGAACGCCAGCGATCGGCCGACCTCTCGTTCCTGCACCAGGGCATTACTTTTACCGTCTACAGTGACGCGCGCGGGACGGAGCGCATCTTTCCCTATGACCTGCTGCCGCGCATCATCACCTCCGCCGAGTGGGATATGATCGAGCGCGGCCTGATCCAGCGCATTACGGCCCTCAACCTGTTTCTCCACGACATCTATCACAAGCGCCGCATCCTGGCCGACAAGGTAGTGCCGCACGAGTTGGTCTTCTCGTCTAAGCACTACCGCCGCGAAATGAACGACCTCGACGTCCCACACGGCGTCTACGTAGCTGTCACGGGCACCGACCTGATTCGCTGCCCCGATGGCACGTTTGTCGTGCTGGAGGACAACTTGCGGGTGCCATCCGGCGCCTCTTACATGCTGGCCAACCGGCAGGTGATGAAGCGCGTCTTCCCGAACCTTTTTGGCCAATACGGCGTGCGGCCGCTCGACTATTACGGTCAGGCCCTGCTCACCACGCTGCGCGACCTCGCTCCGAACAATGTCGGCTATCGCCGCCATGACGACGCCAACATCGTGCTTATCTCGCCCGGCGTCTTTAACTCGGCCTATTTCGAACACACATTTCTCGCCCGCCAGATGGGCATCCCACTGGTCGAGGGCCGCGACCTGGTTGTACACGATAACGTGGTCTACATGCGCACGACGGCGGGGCTGCAGCGGGTGGACGTCATCTACCGCCGCATCGACGACGACTTTGTCGACCCGCTCACGTTCCGCAAGGACTCAATGCTGGGCGTGCCCGGCCTCTTTAACGCCTACCGCGCCGGCAACGTCACGCTGGCTAACGCCATCGGCACCGGTGTAGCCGACGACAAGGCAGTTTACGCCTACGTGCCGGCCATCATCCGCTATTACCTGGGTGAAGAGGCCGTCCTGGGCAATGTGGACACCTATGTCTGCAGCGACGACACGCAGCGCGCCTACGTGCTTGACCACCTCGACGAATTGGTCGTCAAGGCCGTGGGCGAATCGGGTGGCTACGGCATGCTGATCGGCCCGCACAGCAGCGCGGCCGAGCGCGCCGACTTTGCCCGCAGCATCGTCGCCAACCCGCGCAACTACATCGCCCAACCCACCATCAACCTCTCACGGGCACCTTGCTTTCTCGAAGGCCAGGTCGAAGCCCGCCACGTCGACCTGCGGCCCTACATTCTCTACGGCCAGCGCATCTCGATTTTGCCCGGCGGCCTCACCCGCGTCGCCTTGCGCCGCGGCTCGCTCGTCGTCAACTCGTCGCAAGGCGGCGGCAGCAAAGACACCTGGGTTCTCAGCCGCTGAATCGGCCGAGCCAGAGAGACAGCCGGGGAATCAACGGAAGGAGCAGCGCAGCAATGACTTACCCGACCGACGACGAGTGGGGCTCGGCCCCGAACAACACACCGAACATCTACGGTAACATGTCCGCAGATACGTCAGGGAGTGCCCGTAGCAACTCTTTTGGCGGTATGGGTGGCATGTCTGCCACAAGCCAGGCACAGTGGGACGGTGGTTCTCCCGAGCGCAGGGGTTCCACCCCACGCCGCAACAGCGCCATGCTCTCGCGCGTGGCAGACAGCCTCTATTGGATGGGCCGCTACATCGAGCGCGCCGACCATGTCGCCCGCCAACTCGACGTTCACCTCACTATCGTGCCCGAACAAGCTGTCGAGGCCGCTCGCCGCCGCCGCAACCGCCTCACCATCTGCCTCGTGCGCGCCGAATACTTTGCCGCCGTACAGAACGATCAGGACCTCGCCTACTTGCTCACTTTTGATGAGGACAACGCAAACTCGATCGTGCGCTGCATCGCCGGCGGCCGCGAGAACGCACGCCAGGTGCGCGAGCAGATCAACTCACAGATGTGGGAACAGATCAACCAGCTCTACCTCCAGATGCAAACTTCCAGCATGGCGCAGATCTGGTCCGGACAGCCGCATCACTTCTACCACGGCATCAACCAGGACGTCTACCAGCTGCAAGGCATCACCGACGCCCGCATTACCCGTGACCAGGGCTGGCATTTTGTCCAGCTTGGCCGCTACATTGAACGAGCCAGCGAAGTCGCCAACATGCTCGACGTGGACTTCCGCGAACTTTACGCCCCCACTGCATCTCGCCCTCTCACCTACGACGACGACGCCGTCGACCAACAAACCTATTTGGACTGGGTGGGGCTGCTGCGGGGTGCAGCGGCGTACGAGGCATACAGCAAGATGTACACGGCCAATGTCCATCCCCGCACCATTATCGAATTCCTGCTGCTAAACCCATACTTTCCATATTCAGTCCATTTCGCCATCAATGCCGTGCAGCGCTCGCTCGAAGCCATCGGCGACGCCACCGAAATGCCCAAGACAACCCGCGTCTACCGGTTGGCGGGCAGGTTGCGGGCCATGCTAGACTATGCCAGTGTAGACGAAATCATGGAAAGCGGCCTTGGCGCCTACCTGCAAGACATCCAGGCGCGCTGCGCCGAAATTCACGATGCCATCTACGCCACCTATATCACCTATCCCATCGCCGACAAACTCACCCGCGATCAATAACCGTGAACTGCTGACAGATGCTCTATCAAGTTCGCCACCTCACCCGATTTCATTACACCGCCCCCGTCGCCGAGAGCGTGACCGAAGTGCGCATGCATCCGCTCACCACATCGTACCAGCAGGTGGGCGGCTATCAACTGCACGTCAAGCCCGCCGCCCACGTCTACGAGTACCAAGACTCACTTGGCAACACCGTCCACCACTTCTCGCAGCCGGGCGCACACCAGTCGCTGCACATCAACGCCGCTTCCGAAGTGCACGTCTATCCACGTCCCCTGCCGCCCGAGTGCCTGCCAGAGGAAACCTGGGCCCAGGTCGACGCTGTCACCTCTACGGGCGAGCACTGGGACATGCTCACTTCCAGCCCGTTTACCACCCGCACCGAGCGGCTCGACGAGCTGGCGGCCGAGCTCGGCGCCACCCGCCGCCGCGACCCGCTCAGCCTGCTTTACGAGCTCAACAGCAGTCTCAACCGCACCTTTGCCTATGATGCCGCCAGCACCAACGTGGACTCGCCCATCGACGAGGCGCTCAAGCATCGCCGCGGTGTCTGCCAGGACCTCACGCACATCATGTTGGCACTCGTGCGCAATTACCTGCGCATCCCCTGCCGCTATGTCAGCGGCTATCTCTATCACCGACGCGACGACCGTTCGGCCGACGGCGCCACCCACGCCTGGCTCCAGGCATGGCTGCCCGAGCTTGGCTGGATCGGCTTTGACCCTACCAACAACCTGCTCCAGGGCGAGCGCCACATCGAGGTTGCCCGTGGCCGCGAATACTCCGATGTGCCGCCCACGCGCGGCGTCTACAAAGGCAATGCCGGCAGCGAACTCGCCGTCACCGTGCGCATTCGCAGTGAAAAAGAGGCCCTGCCCGAGGAAGGTCCAGGCGGTGCGGTCGATCCCGGCGACGCCGACTTGGGCGATACTCCGATCTACCGCAGCACGGAGCAGGCGTTGCAGCAACGGTATGCCCAGGCGCTGCTGGCGATGGAGATGCAGCAGCAACAGCAGCAACAATAGGTCGGGGCTGCCTGGAGGTGGGTCCGTTTCTCCCTCGCCCAAGCGCTGTGGTACAGTACCTCCCAAGGAGGCCCATCCATGATTTCGGAAACCGTCCTACGCGAGCAGTTGCCAAACGCCCTGGCTGGGGTCGACTTTCCTTTCCTCGGCGCGGCCAGCCACGGCAAGGTCCGCGACATCTATCGGCACCCCGCCAACCCAGGCGCGCCCCAACTACACGTGTCCGATGCAGGCGAACGTCTAATCCTGATCACAACCGATCGCCTTTCCGCCTTTGACCGCATCCTTGGCCTCGTGCCGTATAAAGGGCAGGTGCTGACGCAGCTGTCCGCCTTCTGGTTTGAGCGCACGGCCGATATTATTGCCAACCACCTGGTGTGCCTGCCCGACCCCAACGTGACCGTAGTGCGAGCATGCACCCCGTTGCCGGTCGAGGTCGTCGTACGGGGCTATATTACCGGCGTCACCTCAACCGCGCTTTGGTACCGCTATAGCCAGGGCGAGCGCAGCATCTATGGCATCGACTTTCCCGACGGCCTACACAAGAACGATCCGTTGCCCGAACCAGTGATCACGCCTACCACGAAGGCCGGTGACGGTGGCCACGACGAGCGCATCACCAGCGCCGAGGTTGTGGCGCAGGGCCTAGTCAGCGCCCATCATTGGGAGCAAATCCGTGCCGCTGCCGTCGCCGTTTTCCGCCGCGGCCAAGAGATCGCCCAGGCAGGCGGGCTCGTCCTCGTGGACACCAAGTATGAGTTCGGCCTCAGCCCCGAAGGCGAAGTCACGCTAATCGACGAGGTGCACACACCCGACTCCAGCCGCTTCTGGCTGGCCGACACCTATGAACAGCGCATCGCAGCGGGCCAGGAGCCGGACAACTTCGACAAGGAGTTCATCCGGCTCTACTACGCTGCCCGCGGCTACCGTGGCGAAGGCGATCCCTTTCCCCTCCCCCCCGACCTGGCAGTTCAGGCCGCCTCCCGCTACATTCGCACCTACGAACTGCTCACCGGCCAAGCGTTTGCTCCCGCCGAGCAGCCCGCCGCCCCACGCGTCGAACACAACCTGCGCGCGTGGATCGCTAAATGACAGGCATCAATATCCGTTAACAGAACCTATTTCCAGCTAGGAGCTACCTATGTCCAGCCAACCCGTGACCGTCACCCACGAACCTGAAAAGCACCGCTTCGCCGTCGTGCAGGACGGTGAGACCGCTGAACTGAGCTATCGCGGCGGGACAGAGGGCCAGATCGTCTTCACGCACACCGGCGTGCCCAGCGCGCTTGAGGGCCGCGGCATCGGCGGCGCCCTCGCTAAGGCGGGTCTTGACTATGCGCGCGCCAACAACCTCGAAGTCGTGCCTCTGTGCAGCTTCGTGCGCGGCTACATCGAACGCAAGCCGGAGTATCAATCCCTCGTGCGCAAGTCCGCCGGCAGCAACTCGGGAGGTTTTGCATGAGCGAGACGGAACAGAGCCAGGCGGGGTCGACCCCGCCCGTTGTAAGCCAGTCGCCCCCAGGCGAAGCGGCCATCACCCCGAAAGCAGCCTCGGCCAGGGATGCGGCGCTTGCCGGCACGCCCATAGCGGGCAAGCGCTACACCAGCGACACCATCGCCGTCACCTTTGACGGGACGCGCTGCATCCACGCCGCTGAGTGCGTGCGCGGACTGCCCGCCGTCTTCGACACAAGGCGGCGTCCCTGGATCCTGCCCACGGCGGCGACAGCAGAGGAGATTGTCACTGTGGTCGAGCGCTGCCCGACCGGTGCACTCCACTATGAGCACAGCAACGGCGGTCCCGCCGAATGCCCCGACACACGCAACACGCTGCGCGTGCGGCGCGCGGCCCCTACTACACGCGCGGCAAGCTGCGCATCGTCACGGCCGAGGGCGAGCTTTACTTGCAGGACGTGCGCATCGCCCTCTGCCGCTGCGGACAATCGCAGAACAAACCCTTCTGCGACAACTCGCACATCGCCGCCGGCTTTGACGACCCAGGCGCGATGACCGTACCTAGAACCGATAATGCCGATATAGCCATACCAAATCCATTCTCCCCGGAGCACGGGGAGCTATCCATCAAGCTGCGCTCCAATGGACCGCTGCGGTTGGAAGGCGATTTCGAACTGATCGGCGCCGACGATCACACCGTCTACCGTGGTAACGAGACGGCGCTCTGCCGCTGCGGTGGCTCCGCCAACAAGCCCTTCTGCGACGGCTCGCACCGCCACAACGGCTTCCAAGCCTAAGCCCGTAGTGGCAGGCTTCCGGGAAGGGGGCGACCGGAGGTCGCTTGGCTTCCGGGAAGGGTCTCAGGAAGAAGGATGTGGGTGAACACTATGGCTGACAGCCAACTGCCGCTGGTCGGCGTGATTATGGGAAGCAAGTCCGATTGGGAGACGATGAAGGCGGCGGCAGAGATGCTGGCACAGTTTGGTGTGGCGCACGAGTGTCGTGTCGTCTCTGCCCACCGCACCCCCGAGTGGATGGTGGAGTACGCCACCTCGGCAGCCGACCGCGGCCTCCAGGTGATCATTGCGGGAGCAGGGGGGGCCGCCCACCTGCCGGGCATGGTGGCAGGTCACACCCTCCTCCCTGTGATTGGCGTGCCCATCCAGAGCCGTGCGCTCAACGGGCTCGATTCGCTGCTCTCGATCGTGCAAATGCCGGCGGGCGTGCCGGTAGCGACGATGGCAATCGGGCGTGCCGGGGCCACCAACGCTGCCCTGCTGGCAGTCTCGATCCTAGGCGCAGGGCAACCGCACTTGCGCGCGAGCTTGCGCCGCTTCCGCCAGCAGCGCGCCGAGGAAGTTATGCAAGAGGTGCTCGACTAGCCGCTGTTTGCAAGATTTAACCGCCGCTCGTTCAGCGGGCGCCGTTCACAAGCAGGTACCACACACGTCATGTCCAGGCCAACGAACGTTCCTATCCTCCCCGGCTCTACTATCGGCGTTTTCGGCAGCGGTCAGCTTGGGCGCATGCTGGCGCTGGCCGCTCGGGCCATGGGCTACCGCATCCACACGTTTTCGCCCGAGCGAGATTCGCCCACCGGCCAGGTCGCCGACCGCGAGGTGTGCGCTCCCTACGCCGACCTCGACGCAGTGCGCGATTTTGTGCGCAAGGTGGCGGTCGTCACCTTTGAGTTTGAAAATGTGGCCGCCGAGGTCGCCCAGGTGGCGGAGGAAGAGGGGGTGCCGGTGCGCCCGGGCGGCTGGGTGCTGCACACCACGCAGCAGCGGCTGCGGGAAAAACAGTTCTTGTCGGGCGCCGGCCTGCCGGTAACGCCTTTCGCCGCCGTGCGCAGCCTGACCGATCTGGAGGTTGCCCTGGCCGCGCTCGGCACGCCCGCCATCCTCAAGACTGCTGCCTTCGGCTATGACGGCAAGGGCCAGGTGCGCATTGAACCGCCACGAAGCGGTTCCGACCTGGGTGCCGCAGCCGCTTCGGCCTGGCAGGCTGTCGGCGAACACGAGGCCGTGCTCGAGGCGCTGGTCGATTTTGCCTGCGAGGTGTCGGTGGTGGCAGCACGCGGGCTGGATGGAAGCTTTGTACACTGGGGTGTGATCGAGAACAGCCACCGCAACCACATCCTGGACCTGTCATTGGCGCCGGCAGCGATCGAGCCCCGCGTGACTGAGGAGGCGGTCCAGCTGGCGCAAGCAGTGCTCGAGCAACTGGACGTAGTGGGCGTATTGTGCGTGGAAATGTTTCTGGACAGGCGCGGCCGCTTGTTGATCAACGAGCTGGCCCCTCGCCCGCATAACTCCGGCCACCTGACCATCGACGCGTCGACGACCAGCCAATTTGAGCAACAGTTGCGTGCTGCGTGCGGCCTGCCGCTAGGGTCGACCGAACTGCTGCGGCCAGCCGCCATGGCCAATCTACTGGGTGACCTGTGGGTAGGCGGTGATGGAGCATATGTCGAACCTGACTGGGCGGCGGCACTGGCCTACCCAGGCGTAAAGCTGCATTTATATGGAAAACGCGATGCGCGCGGGAAGAAAGATGGGGCATTTGACAGCGCTGGCAAGTACAATGGACGACGCGAGGGATAGAGCGCTGGCGGCTCGTACTGCGCTGGTGCGTGCTAGGCAATAGGGGGGCAGCTCAATGTTTGTCGCAGATGATCGACCATATTTTTCGGGAATGACGCCGGAAGATGGTACTGGTTACGAGGATAAGCCGCACGAGGAGTGTGGGGTATTTGGGATATATGCGCCGGGGCGGGATGTGGCGCGGCATGCATTTTTTGCGCTGTATGCGTTGCAGCACCGGGGGCAGGAGGCGGCGGGAATCGTGACCTGCGACGGAGCGGTGGCGCACGTGCACAAGGGGATGGGGCTCGTCTCGCAGGTGTTCAACGAGGAGAACCTGCATTACTTGCAGGGGTATTTGGCGATCGGGCACACGCGCTATTCGACGACAGGTGCACCCAGGCTGCGCAACACGCAGCCATACGTGATCGAGACCCTGGAAGGACCACTGGCGATCGCCCACAACGGTAATTTGATCAATGCGCCGCAACTGCGCCGCGAGTTGCTGGAACGGGGGGTGGGCCTCTCGACGTCGAGCGACAGCGAGGTAATCCTGCATCTGCTGGCGGGCGCGGGCAGTCCGGACTATGCCACGCGCATCCGCATCATGATGGCACGCGCCGAGGGAGCGTATGCGCTGACAATCCTGACGCGCGACGCGATTTATGGGGTACGCGACCCATGGGGTCTGCGGCCGCTGGTCCTGGGCAAGCTGTCGGACGATGCGTACAACAACGGGACGGCGGGCGAAGGGCCGAACACCGAGAACGGCGATTCGGTCAATCGGGGAAGCCGCACAGGGGCGGCCGGTTATGTGCTGGCCTCGGAGAGTTGCGCCTTTGCCACGATCGGCGCCGAAACCGTGCGCGAAATCCAACCGGGCGAGATCGTGCGCATCGACGGGCGTGGGTACGAGATCATGCAGGGAGCGCCGGCACAGAAGCTGGCTTTTTGCACCTTCGAGCAGATCTATTTTGCGCGGCCCGACACCATTTTTAACGGCCAGCTGGTGCACCAGACTCGGCAGAAGCTGGGCAAGCAACTCGCCAAGGAGGCGCCTGCCAACGCCGACATTGTCGTGCCAGTACCCGACTCAGGCACGCCGCACGCTATCGGCTATGCGCAAAAGAGCGGCATCCCCTACTCCGAAGGGTTGATCAAGAGCCGCTACATCGGGCGCACCTTTATCCAGCCGTCAAACGAACTGCGCAAGGTAGGCGTGGCGATGAAGTTTAATCCCTTGCCGGAGAACCTCAAGGGTAAGCGCATCGTGCTAGTGGACGACTCGATCGTGCGCGGCAACACGTCGGGCCCACTGATCCGGATGCTGCGTGGTGCCGGAGCCAAGGAAGTGCACGTGCGCGTGGCCTGTCCACCGATCAAATTCCCCTGCTTTATGGGAGTGGACATGGCCAGCATGCAGGAGCTAATTGCGGCCAACAAAAGCTTGGAAGAGATCTGCGAGCATATCGGCGCCGATTCACTGGCTTATTTGTCACTCGGCGGGCTGATGAAGGCGCTGAAAGCGACAGACGGCTATTGCAACGCGTGCTTTACAGGGGATTACCCGTTCTCAACCCCCATTCCGATGATTGAGCTGCAAGAGAAGGAAAAGTTCGTTCACGTCTGGGGCAACTAAGACACAAGCCGTGGAGGAGAGTATGAGCACTCCGAAGTACCAGACCATTTTGTGCCAAGTGGAGGAAGGCGTCGTCACGATCCGTCTCAACCGGCCGGAGCGGCGCAATGCATTGACGAGCGAGATGTTAGGCGAACTACACACCGCGATAGTGGCAGCTGCCAACGATGCCGCGGTGCGCGCGATCGTGCTCACGGGCGAGGGGCCGACTTTCTGCTCGGGGCAGGACCTGAGCATCTTCACCGGTAATCTGGAGGGCCACGCCGTACGCGAGGCGATCGTCAAGTATTATAAGCCGCTGATCATGGCGATGACCGAGATTGAAAAGCCGATTATCGGGGCGATCAACGGCGGGGCTGCAGGGGCAGGGGCTTCGCTGGCGCTGGCGTGCGACTTGCGGATCATGGCAGACGACGCCTATATTCTGCAGGCTTTCTCCAACATCGGCCTGGTGCCCGACGCCGGCTCTACCTGGTTTATGGCGCGGCTGGTGGGCTACAGCCGGGCGCTGCAGCTTTGCGTTGAAGCCGAACGCATCCCGGCCGCGCGCTGCCTGGAATGGGGACTGTGCAACCGAGTGGTGCACGCGGGAGAACTGCAAGGCACAGCGCAGGCGTGGGCGCGCAGCCTTGCGCAGCGGCCGACGCTGGCAGTGGGCTGGACGAAGCAGGCACTATGTGCAGCCATGACCACAACGCTTGAAGCATCCATCCACTTAGAGGCCGACCTGCAGGCGCAGGCTGTGCAGACGGCAGACCATCGCGAAGGAGTGATGGCGTTTGTACAGAAGAGATCGCCGATCTTTCACGGTGAGTAAACGGGTGAGAGGGTGAAATGGTGGATGCGCTGCAGGTGTTCTCGTTAGCGGGAAAGGTGGCGTTGATTACGGGCGCTTCGCGGGGCATTGGCAAGGCAATTGCGCTCGGGTATGCGGATGCGGGAGCACGGGTGGTGCTGGCGAGCCGCAAGCAGGAAGGGTTGGACGCCGTGGCGGCGGAGATCGAAGCGAAGGGCGGGCATGCGCTAGCAGTGGTGGCGCATACAGGCGACGATGCGGCCGTACAGCGACTGGTCGAGCGCGTGGTGGAAGCCTTTGGCGGCGTCGACATCCTTGTCAACAATGCAGCCACCAATCCGCACTACGGCCCCATTTTGAGTGCCGAGGAGAGTCATTGGGATAAGACGCTTGACGTAAACGTCAAGGGCTACTTCCGCATGGCCAAAGCATGCGCGCCATGGATGAGGGCGCGCGCGGGCGGCAAGATCATCAACGTGGCCTCGATTGCAGGCACGCGGCCACAGCCGGGGATGGGCGTCTACTGCGTAAGCAAGGCGGCCGTACTGATGTTAACCGAGGTGCTGGCCGTAGAATTGGCCGCCGACAACATCCAGGTGAACGCCATTGCGCCAGGGTTTATCAAGACCAAATTTAGCGCCACCATTCGGGACAATCCTCCACTCAACGCGGCGATACTGGCAGGCATACCGCAGCGGCGTATGGCCGATCCGCAAGAACTGGTGGGCATTGCGTTATACCTCGCCTCATCTGCGTCCAGCTTTACGACAGGATCCACATTTATGGTGGACGGCGGTCAAGCCGTAGGAGATCCTGTCTACCAGCTGCTCACATCGTAACGCTGTCTCTTTACCTGAAATTTCAGCAATCTGCAAGGTTACAATTACGCTATATTCCCTAATTTGTAATAAACTAGGGCAGCCGGAGCGCAAATAACGTTCTTAACGTGGAGAAAGTCACTCCCCAGGCTAGCGATCTCATGTCTTGTGCTTAAGGTGACTACGCCACGTATGACCAGAAATTATCGTATGGCTCGGCGTTGGCTGACTGCTCTGCTGGCAGCCGCCCTGCTCGGGGGAACGGCCATCACCTTAGCGGCGCCGGCTACATTGGCGCGGCTGACGGGCACGGCGGGCAGTGGCTATGACTCGCTGACGCTCGCCGAGCAAGAGCGTGCGTTGCAGGCGCTGCAGCAGTCGGGCAAGGTCATGCGCGGACTGCAACTGCCGGCAGCGGCGGCGCTTGGCATGACGACCGACGGCGTGCCCACGGCGCCGGCCGAGGAGGTACTGCTGGTGGAGCGTCACCAAGAGGACAAACAAACGTACGTTCAAGGGCGCTGGCCGCGGCGTGCCGACGTGTATATCTACCGGTATGCCGACGACACCTTGATCCGCCAAGTTTATAATATGGAGACAAACCAGGTAGACCAGGTGGACCAAGTCCAGGGGGTGCAGTTGCCACTTACGGAAACTGAGTCGCGGCGTGCGCTAGCGATTGCGCTTGTGGACCCGAAGGTACGCCCACTGTTGGATGCCGAGTTCCGCTTAATTACGCAACAGGAGTTGGTTGCGGCCGACCAACTGACCGTGAAAGCCATGGCCTTTCATGCCGATGCGGCGCCAGGGCAGGAGCTAGGGGCTGCTGCGCAGTGTGGGAAAAAGCGCTGTGCACAACTGCTGCTGGCCGCGGGCGACAACGTAGCATTGCAGGTGATCCCAGTCGTCGATCTTTCATCCGGTGCAGTCGTGCAGGCGCTTCCCTTCAACGGCGCGCCGCGTTAGGTGGAGAACACCATGACTGTACATAGAATTACCATTTCCCTTCACAGCCGCTCGGTTATCTGGCTAGCCTCGGCGCTAGCTATTGCCGCCATTGCTGCGGCTGCCTGGTTCCTGGTGTTGCGCAGTGGCGTGTTGCAGGCGCAGAGTGCGATGAACTGCAGCGGGCAGTACTTGATTGACGTGACGCTGCCGACTGGCGGCCGCTGGGAAATGTGTTGGGAGCACCGCCAGTCCGAAGGTATCGTTTTCTACGACGTCTACTTTACCCCAGTGGGAGGCGGCTTGCGGCGCAAGGTCATGGCACAGGCCAACCTGGCGCAAGTCCACGTGCCGTATGACGACAACCGCTCCCGTTTCCACGACCTGTCGGACTTCGGCCTGGGCGGCACGCGCTTGGACAACTTGACACAGGCGGACTGCCCGAATGGCACGCTGCTGGTCGATGCAGGCAAGAACGTGCTGTGCATGCAGGTGGAGCCGCGCGGCTATGCCTACAAGTATTTTGCGCAGCAGTTGCAGGGCTACACATTAAGCCTGTTCAGCGTCTCGCATATCGGGCAATACAACTACATTCCCGTCTGGCGTTTTGCCGACAATGGGGTCATCGAGCCGACGGTCGGGGCTACCGGCAAGCTGCAGCGGCTGGAATACAATTCATCCAACTATGGTTGGGTGGTGCGCAATGATGCGCAGGGTGAAGTCTACGCGATTGCGCACATGCACAACTACTTCTGGCGGCTCGACTTTGACATAGACGGTCCGCAGAACGACATGGTAGAAGAGTTTGAGTTTACGCCGGTCGATTACAACTGGAGTTACCAGATATCGGTGACGCCGTTCACGACCGAAGCGGCGCGCAGCGTCAACCCCACGCGCATGCGTTCGTGGCGGGTGCGCGATACGGTCACGACAAACGGCGACGGCCACGCCATCTCTTATCACCTGGAGCCACTGCGCGTCGGTCACATTCACCAAGGGCCTGTCACCGAACCGTTTACCAACAACCAGTTCTATGTGACTGTGAACAAGCCGTGTGAAAAGTACGCGTCACATAACCCGACCATCAACTGCGCTGGTGACGTGAGTGAATTCGCCAACGGCGAGAGCCTGGTAGGGCAGGATATTGTACTGTGGTATGGCATCACCTTCCACCACCTGCCGCGCGACGAGGATGAGGCCATGATGGATGCCCATTGGGACGGGTTCCAAATTATCCCGCGCGACTGGACGGCAACCAATCCGTTGGACAACGTCGTGTTGGGTTCGGCAACGGCGACGAATACGCCAATTCCGTCGATGGCAACGAGCACGGCGACCAATACCCCTTTACCGCCAACAGCAACTGTTACCGACACCCCAGCGCCTCCGGCGTTCACGCCCCCTGGGCTGCCAGCGATGACGAACACGCCCGTTGCCCCAACAGCAAGCACAACGCCGGTTTCGTTGGACTGGGACAACTTGACAAATCCTGTCTTCATGCCGCAAATTGGCAAATAGCAGGTCCTGCCGAATGGCATGAGTTCGCCCCAAGCCATGCCCCGCCGGTTTGAGGCGAGGAGCCGCAGCCATGTCGCTATACAATCGTTATCGCCAAACCGCCTCAGCCTATTGGAACATCAATCGCCTGGCCATGCGCGCGGGTGCGCGCGCACTCGTGCAACGTGTCCGGCGTACGCCGCGGCAGGCGGGCTGGTCGCTGCGCTACGCCAGCATGGTCGAGTTTATGACCCTGGGCACGCCCAAGCAGCCGCCGCTGGAGGCCGAGTTGATTCGAGCGCCGCTGGAGCATGCCGCCACGCTAGCGCGGGCGGCGCTTGTCAGCAGCCGGCCCGTCGCAACCGACCTCTGGCAAGGAGAATGGATTGCGGCGCCGCGAGCGCAGGCAGAGCACGTCATCTTGTACTTACACGGCGGCGGTTACGTTTCGGGCTCGCCGCGCACCCACCGGGCGTTAGTAGGTCACCTGTCACGTCACACGCGGGCCCGCGTGCTGGCGCCAGACTATCGACTGGCGCCCGAGCACGTGTACCCTGCGGCGCTGGAGGACGCATGGGCGGCGTATTGGTGGCTCCTAAACCAGGACATTGCTGCCAAACGCATCGTGGTAGCAGGAGACTCGGCCGGTGGCGGCTTAACGCTAGCGCTCTTAATGGCACTGCGCGATGCCGGGGCGCCGCTGCCGGCTGCCGCCATGTGCTTCTCGCCCTGGGTGGACCTGGCCTTGACGGGCAGTTCGCTGCACAAGAACACGGCGACGGACTACATCAACGAAGAAATCCTAAAGGCGACGGCACAAATGTATCTTGGCGGCCACGATCCATACGACCCGCTGGTCTCGCCGTTGTATGGCGATTTTCACGGGCTGCCGCCGCTGTTGGTGCAGGTGGGTTCGGCCGAATTGCTGTACGACGACGGGCGGCGCCTGGCGCACAATGCGCGGCGGGCGGGTGTAGACGTGCAGTTTGACGTGTTCCCAGGCATGGTGCATGTATTTCAGTTTATGTATTTGATCGAGCCGAAGTCGCGCCAGGCGGTGCACACGGCCGCGCGCTTTGCGCGCAAACACTGGGGAGAACAGCATGCAGGGCAAGCAGCCGGGCAAGCAGCCGGGCAAACAGCCGGGCAAACAGCCAGAGAAGCAGGATGACAAGGGGCGGCGCATCGTTTTCTCTACTGACCCCGAGGAAGATCGGGGGAGGGAGCAGCCCGCCATCCAGACCGCGACCAATCCCACGGGGCCGATCGCCACGCGGCAGCGGAACCAGCCGGTGATCGTGGGGATCGAGCGCAAGGGACGCGGGGGGAAGACTGTCTCGATTGTGTCCGGCGTGATGAGCCACGAGCCGGGCAGGCAGGCATTACTTAAGCTGCTCAAGACGAAGTTAGGGACCGGCGGAACGCTGAAGGATGAGGAGATCGAAATCCAGGGGGATCACCGGGACCAGATCGTCGAGATATTGATCGGGTTGGGTTACAAGGCGAAGAAGTCGGGCGGGTAAGGGCGAGTGAGAAACTGCTCCAGGCTTGACGGACTTCCTTCTAGACACCGAGTTTCTGGCGAGCTTCGCTTGAGAAACTCGGTGTCTGAGGGCGTCAAGCCTGGACTGTTGTAGCGGCCGCTTTTAGCGTTGGTTGGCGCCGACGTCGGCGCCACTGGCGATCTTTTTCTTTTTGCCGAAGGCCTTGGCTTCGCTGCGCGGATGAACGACGACGTTGCGACCAATGGTGATACCTTCGGGCACGCAGCTGTTTTCACCAATGAGGGTGAGGCCGGTATTTAGAACCTCGGGCAGGCCGACATTCGGCGTGTTGTCGTCGCCATCGCCGATCCGGGCCCCCGCTGAGATGACGACGTTTTTGTCGACGATGCAGCGGTCGATGACGGCGCCGGCTTCAATGATAGTGTCATAGAGGATGACGCTGTCGCGCACAATAGCGCCCTCGCCGACGAAGACGCCGGGCGAGATGATGCTGCGCTCTGCGGTTCCTTCGATGCGACAGCCGTTAGAGAGCAGGCTGCCGCCCACCTGGGCATTGGCCCCTATCTTGGCTGGGGCGCGCTCCTCGCTGCGCGTGTGCACGACCCACTCGGGGTCATACAGGTTGAGGGCGGGATCCTCCGACAGCAGGCTCATGTTGGCTTCCCAGTAGGCCTGGACCGTGCCGACGTCGGCCCAATAGCCCGGGAAGGAGTAGGCGCGCACGTGGCGCGCCTGCTTGATCATTGCCGGCAACACGTGCTTGCCAAAATCCACGTAGTCGCCGTTCTGCAGCAGCTCGACCAACACCTCGCGGCGAAAGACGTAGATACCCATCGAGGCCAACGTCTCGAGCGAGCGGCGCGGCTTTTCACGGAACTCGATAATACGGTCGTCAGAGCCGACGGTGACGATGCCGTAGCGGTGAGTTTCGTGCGGGTTGACACGGCGTACGGCCACCGTAAGATCGGCACCGCTCTGCTCGTGGGCATGCAGCATCGGCTGATAATCCATCAAGTAAATATGGTCACCCGCCAGGATGAGCACGTGCTCTTCGTCCTGCTGCTCAACGAAATCGAGATTGCGGCGCACGGCGTCGGCCGTACCTTGCTGCCAGTCGCCATAGGGCCCGCCGCGGTACGGTTGGAGCAGGCGCACGCCACCGCTGGCGCGGTCAAGGTCCCATGGCTTGCCGATGCCGATGTGATCGTTGAGGCTGCGTGGCTTGTACTGAGTCAGGATAGCGACATTGTAGATACCGCTATTGACGCAGTTGCTGAGCGGGAAGTCGATGAGGCGGAACTTGCCGCCAAAAGGAACGGCGGGCTCTGCGCGCGTCTCGGTCAGCACGCTTAGCTGCTCGCTGAAGCCGCCGGCCATAATCATCGCAAGTGCGGATGTCATGCTATCACCTCGGAAATTTCACGTGCGAATTCTTCGCCTGGATGATCAGCCCAATCACTAAATCGTCTTACCGTCGGCCACGACCTTGTCGGCCGGAAAGTCGCCTTCGTCCCGGTTGCTGTTGATGAGGACATTGCGGCCAACATGGGCGCCGTCGGGGACAAAGGCACGCTTGCCGATCACCGTGATGCCGGCGAAGAGACGGTCGGGCATCTGCTCGTTGACGACGGCGGGGTCGCCCGTGCCGACGATGGCGCCTGCGCCAATCACGGCCTTTTTGTCTACCACTACCTTGTCGAGGCGAGCACCGGGGCCGATCCAGGTGTCGTTCATGATAACACTATCTTGCACGACCGCGCCCGGACTGACGTAGACGCCAGGGCTCAGCACGCTGTTGACGACCACGCCACGGATGACGCAGCCGTTGGAGATCATACTGGAGACGACCTTGGCCTGTGGTCCGATCTTGGCCGGCGGGCGCTCCTCCGAGCGAGTATGCACTGGCCACTGGTCGTTGTAGAGATCGAGGGCCGGGTTCGGCTGGAGTAACTCAAGGCTGGTAGTCCAGTAGGAATCCACCGTGCCGACATCTACCCAGTAGCCTTCATAGCGGTAGGCGTAGACGCGATCGGCGGCGGCGATCATGGCTGGAATGATGTCCTTGCCAAAGTCGTTGCGCGCCTTTTCCGGGCGGCCTTCGCTGAGGCGGCGCTCAAGAATGTTGGCGTTGAAGACGTAGATGCCCATCGACGCCAGGTTGCCCTTGTCGCGGTCCTTTGGTTTCTCGAAGAACTGAACGATGCGCGATTCCTCGTCCACCTGCATGATGCCGAAACGGTTAGTCTCCTCGAGCGGCACAGGCATAACGCCAATGGTGAGATCGGCGCCTTGCGCGATGTGATACTCGATCATGGGACGATAGTCCATCTTGTAGATGTGGTCGCCCGAGAGAATGACCACGTTGTCCGCGCGGTTCTGCTTAATAAAGTCCAGATTCTGGTAGATGGCGTCGGCGGTGCCTGAGTACCACGTCTGGCCGCGCCGCGCCGAGTAGGGCTGGAGGAGGCGTACGCCACCATGGCTGCGGTCCAGGTCCCACGGTTTGCCGATGCCGATATGATCGTTAAGGCTGTGTGGTCGGTACTGTGTCAGAATGCCAACGGTATAGATGCCGCTGTTGACACAGTTGCTGATTGTGAAGTCGATGATACGGAATTTGCCGGCGAAGGGGACGGCCGGCTTTGCACGCTCTTCCGACAGAACGGTGAGTCGCGTGCCCTCTCCGCCGGCCAGGATCATGGCAATCGTTCGCATAGGTCAGCTTCTTCTTGTGTAAAGTGCGGCATTCTTTGGGAAAACCTATTGTTGTGCAGACAGTCTAGCGTATTTGCAATAAAAGGACAATCCCGCAGTTCATGTCACGCTGCTTGCGTGGCGTACGGGTTGTTAGCGCACGAGGGCGCAGGCATTTGTTTAGGAGAGAGCACGCTGGTATACTTATCTTTTGCGGTGAACCTTGATGTTGCCGCACGGTATCGGTCTCTTGCTTGCTTAGTTCATTACCAAAGGGGGAAAGCGTGCTGCAGCGTCCCACCCAAACAGCAGCTTTCTGGCGGGACCAGTTTGAGGTCACTGCCGACGACACAGATTTTCTTTATCAACTTCTGCTCGACGCGCAAAAGCCGATTAAGTTGAGCGACCTCGCGGTCGCCCTGATCAACGAATACCTGCGCCGCGAAAATACGCGTATCGAGCAAGACCTCTCTAAGGGCACGATCTACGTGCCAAAGCAGCGCTACCAGGTCGGCCAGACATTGGTGTTTCCGGCTTTGGAGTTTGCCGTGGGCCAGGTGATCGAGGTGCGCAAGGGGCAGAACCCGGAGCACGGCGACTTCGACGTGATCCAGGTACGCTTTAGCCCCAACGACAAGCCGCGCGAATTTGCGGCTGGCTTGCAGACGTCACACCGGCTCAACCAAACCAATGGCGACCGCCTGGTGCATGACGACGCCCTGCTTTCGGCCGACGAGATCTACGCGCTGTACGAAATCGACATCGATGAGACGCTGCTGTATGCGTTGCAGGAAGGATCGCGCCACCAGGCGTTTGTCGAGGTGGACGGCAGTTGGCTGCTAAAGGACATGTTGGCAGAGGTGCACGTCGGCCATCTCAACATCGCCGAGGCACTGATCGAGATGCAAGGCAAGCCGCTGTCTACGGCGCAACTGTTGGCCGAGGTAGACCTGGATGGCAATGTGAGCACGCCGATGCGCGTGCTGAGCCTGGACCACGCGTTGAGCATGGACGAACGCTTCGACCGCGTGCGCCAGGGCAAGGAACAGTTGTGGTTCCTGCGCCGCTTGGAGCCGGTCGAGATCCAGACGGTGCCGCCGCTGCTGCGCTATAAGCCTGTCCAGTACACGCGTGGGCTGCTGAGCGTGGAAATGCTGCAGATGGAGTGGGAACTGGACGACGAGTGGGGCGAGAGCAGCCTGACGAGCGAGGTGCCCACTGTGGTGCCTTCGACCAGCATCATCCTGACCTACCCACACCGCCACTATGGCACGCTGCCCTTAAGCGGGCGCACACGCAGCTTCTTCCCCGCGGGTACTGGTGCATCGCTGATCACATTGGTGGATGGGCGTTGGGGCACGCGCTACACGGGCTGGGTGATGCACGAGGCTCGTTACGTGACAGGGCTGTCCAAGTGGATGGACGATCACCAAATGCCGGTGGGTGCGTTTATTACACTGGAGCGCACACCGGCCGCCAACGAGGTGATCGTGGACTTCCGCACGCGGCGGCCCAAGCGAGAGTGGGCGCGCATCGCCGAGGCAGACCTGGACGCAAACCAACTGCGCTTTGAGATGAACAAGATCAATGTGGCGTGTGAATATGACGAGCACATGATCATTGCCGAGCAGGAAAGTGAAGAGTTGGACGAGTTGCGGGCGCGCATCGATCAGCGGGGGACGACAATCCCGGAGCTGGTAGCGCAGCTCGCGCCAGAATTGGTGAAGTTGAACCCGCAGGGAACTGTGCATGCCAAGAGCGTGTACAGCGCCGTGAACGTGGTGAGACGCACGCCGCCCGGTCCTGTGTTCCATGCCTTGATCAGCAACCGCCGCTTCCGCGACATGGGCAATGGGCTGTTTGCGCTGTCCTAATAGGTATTTCTCCGGTTAAGGACCGGGAGTCCGGTCCTCGACCGGCAGGTGGGTAAAGGAGACTAGACGACGCTATGGCTTCATCGTTAGTTGCAGATCGATTGGCGCGGTTCCGCCCGACGCAAGACACCAAGTTCCACATCGATTATGACTGGTGGGAGAAGAGCGGCCAGAGTTTTCGTCTTTACTTGCGCGACCAGTTGTGCGACGAATGCCGGGCGCGCTTTGCCGACCATCACAACACGGAAGACGTGGACTGGGTGGACCCGGAAACGGGGGAAGTCCACCGTACCGACGCTCTACGCGAATGCCTGCGCACGCGTTGTGCCAATGATCCGGACTATATTAACGAGAAGCTGCCGATTGCGTCGGCCTGTTTTCGCATCTTCCTGGCCAACAACAACACGCCCCTGTCGCCCAAGGAACTGCACCAGTTAATCCCCTGGCGTTCGGCCGAAGAAATCCAGCGCACGTTAAGTGGGCAGAGAGTGTATTTAGGGTTGCGGCCAGCGTAGTGGCAGTAGGGGCTAGTTCCTACCCAGCGGACCCGCGAGGACGCGTTCACGCAAGTGCTCGAACGGCCAAATGGCGCCGCTATTGCGCTCGGGGTTGAGGGATTCGAGCCACCAAGTAGCGCCGGCAGCAGCGTAGGCGGCGATGTGCTCCTCAGTACGTGTGGGTTGATCAAAAGGTGTCTCACCGGTCACGACGACATCAAAAGGGCGCTGGGCGGATTGGTCAACGGTGACAGCGCGTAGGGTTTGGACTTGGGCGATCATTTGGCGCAGATAGGCTTGCTGCTCGGCCGGGTCGCCGATTCCCCAGAAAAGCGGGAACATGCCATCCCAACGCGCCATGCGCGCCAGCGGGCGCTTGTGCGGCCAAGTGCCGGCAACCCAGATGGGGATATGGGGGTGTTGGACCGGCTTGGGGCGGAAGACGGCGGGTTTGAGATGGTAGTGGCGGCCGTCAAACGCGAAAGACTCGCCGCTCCACAGACCGGTGACGACAGCCAAACCCTCGTCCAACATCTCGCCGCGCATACGCTGGTTGGGCTCGTCGCCCAGGTCGCCGAACTGCTCTTGGCCGCCACCGACGCCGACCCCCACGATAAGGCGGCCATTGCTGAGCTGATCCAACGAGGCCGTTTCGCGTGCAAATTTCCAAGGACGGCGGCGGGCAAGCGGGGTAATCAAGGCGCCTAGCCGCACGCGCTGCGTGACCATGGCGGCCGCGGCCAGGGCTATCCAGGGGTCTGCCATGTCCTTATCCCAACCGGCCACGTCGTCCCAGACGAAAACTGCGTCCCAGCCCGCTAGCTCAGCGTCGCTGGCTAGGTCAGCAATAATGCGCGGATGGCCGAAGGGGGCGAATAGGGGAAGGTAGATGGCGTGTCGCATAGCCAAATGTTCAACCTGCCGCTGCTTGCGATTGGTCAGACCGAGAGCTGACAGACTGTGCAAACCACTGCACCTGTACAGACTCGTAGGCGGCGCGCTGCAAGTAGACGAGAAAGGAGTCAATGCCTCGTTCGATATAAGGATTCATGAAGGGAATTGTACTACCTCGCCGGTATAAGAACACACCTGTGGTCGGGCGAAACGGATGAGCGGACGCGCCCCGTCACGGACCCGTCACGGTGGTGGCGTAACCTACGGGTGACGCAGCGCCGGCAAGAGTGGCACACAAAAGTTGTTCCAGCCAGAAAGGGATGCGACGATGACCACGGTGGGCACCGAGATTCGGATTGCAACAGCAAAGGGCGAACTGGTGACGTATGTGGCCAAGCCGGTGGGCGATGGCCCATGGCCGGGCGTGGTCGTGATTCACGATGCCACAGGCATGAGCTGCGACCTGCGCAACCAGACCGATTGGCTGGCGAGCGAGGGCTACGTGGCGGCGGCGCCCGACCTGTTTTACGGCGGCAGTATGCTGAAATGCCTGCGCGCCATGATCCGCGACTACCTGACCTGGCAGGGCGACGTATCCGCCGACATAGAGACGGCGCGCGACTGGCTCAGCAAGCAGAATGACTGCACGGGCCGGATCGGCGTAATCGGCTTCTGCATGGGCGGCGGCTTCGCCCTGCAGTTGGCCCCCGGCAAAGGCTTCTCGGCGTCGAGCGTCAACTACGGCGGGCTGCCCAAGGACCTGGAATCCTTTCTGGTAGGAGCATGCCCGATCGTCGCCTCCTATGGGGCTAAAGATATCTCGCTGCGCGGGGCAGCCGATCAGTTGGAGAGGACACTGACGACACTTGCTATCGACCACGACGTAAAGGAATACCCCGATGCCGGACACGCCTTTCTCAATCAGCCCGATCCGGCCCAGGTGCCCTGGCTGCTGACGGTGATGGGCAAGCTGGTCAACACACGCTATCACGAGCCGTCGGCGATCGATGCTAGACAGCGGATCGTGGCCTTTTTTGATAGGCATTTGAAGACCTAGCTGGCCTACCTGCGGACCAACGGAGCGGCACGAGGGCGTGCCGAGCCCGCATGCGGCGGGCGGGCTGGACGGAAGCGATGGTGCTCGGACGGGTCTTGCGCTGTGCGTGCCCGCTAGCGAATCACGCGGAAGGCAAAGTCGCGGCCGAGCGGCGTCCGTATGGCGAGGTGTACCCAAAGGGCGGCCAGGCTTTCGAGATAGACGGCAGCCGACAAGGCACCGGCGTCGACGGGTACAAAACCCAGCTGGGCAGCCAGGGTGACGACAACCTGCTTGGCCTCGGCGTCATCACCAGCAATGAGCATACTGGCAGCTTCGCCGCCGATTACGGGCTCGAGGTAATGCTCGGCTCCGATCGTGTTGAAGGCCTTGACGACCCGGGCGCCGGTAAGACGGGCGAGTTCCTGCCCGGCGCTCTCGCCTGGCAAGAGGCTTATGCCAGGACCAAAGCGGTTGCTGGCGTCAATCAGGATTTTGCCGCCCCAGTTGCCGGTCTCCACAGCCGTGGGGATGGCTTCCCACGAGAGGGCCATAAAGAGCACGTCACTGTAGCCAGCCGTTTCAGCCACGCTGCCCACCGAAGCACCGGTCTCCTGGCGCAATGCCCGCATTTTCTCGCCGCCAGGGTCACGCGAGCTAAACATGATCTCGTGGCCCGCGCGGTGCAGCGCCTTGCCCAGGCTGCTGCCGACAATACCCGCCCCAATAATGCCAATTCTCATAAAGTAGTATCCCTTTGCGCTAGCGTTGGAGAAGTGCGAGAGTTGCGACGAGAATGTAGCCGGAATGGGATTGATTGTCAATGGGGCGAGCGAGGAGAGCACGAGAACCTGTCTGATCCGCACGCGGCGTGCGGACTGGACCTATTCTATGGGCTGGCTGATTAACGCGCAGACTCTATCTTGGCCAGGAGGGCGTCGAGGTCGAAGCCTTTGGAACTGCCGGGCTCGGTAAGAATGCGCTGCTGCATGTCGTAGAGGGCCGGCCAGAACGTAGACGGTACACTCATGTAGTACGGCGCCATGACGGTCTGCGCCCCCTGGACCAGGGCATGGCCCTGGCGCACCTGCTCGGGCAACGCCGCGGGGTCGGGCACGGCAAAGGCCGGAGCATAGAGGCCGCCAGCGACGACGTCGGTCATGAGGACGCTGCGGCCCTTCTCCGACGCGAGATAGGCGACAAAATCGAGCGCAGCATCCCGCTGCGGCGCGGCGGACGGCACCATGTAACCAATGGACATGACGGCTTCGGCCGGTGACTGGCTGACATCCATTACCGGGAAGGGAAAGAAACCCAACTCCGCGCGGCGCTCGGGAGCCAATTCGCCCAAGAAGGCAGGACCCGACAGGATCATTGCCGGCTTAGGCCCCAGAAGATTGTCCTTCTGGACAACGGCGGCAAGCGCTTCCTGCGTGCCCATGCCGGCGGCGGCACTGCTAAAGTAGCCCTTTTCGACTAACGAGGCCCATAATTCGAAGACACTACGGATACGCGGGTCGGTGAACGGAATTTCGCCGGCGGTAAACTGGCGGTGCGTTTCGGGTCCGTTCAGGCGCAGGTTGAGGTAGTCCAGCCACAACGTGCCCATAAAGGGATCTTCGCCACTGATAGAAAGTGGAACGACGCCGTTTAGCCACAGTGTCTCGCAGACCTGCACGAATTCGTCCCAGCTGGTGGGCGGCTGGAGGCCATACTGCTCGAATACGGCCTTGTCATAGTAGAAGCCGCTCCAGTCATAGCCCACCGGCAGGTAGTACTGCTTGCCCTCGCTCTCGCTCAGCGAGCGCAGGCCAGGCAGGAGCGTGTCCGCGGCACCCGATTCCTGCCACAGGTTGGACAGGTCGGTGAGGCCTCCAGATGCGATCGCGGCGTCGAGAAACAGGCCGGGCGTGATGAGCATTATGTCAGGCACCGGCGGCTGGGCCAGCATGACGTCAGGCGGTTGATTGTACTGTTCGACCGCGATGTTGACCTCTGGGTGGTCGGCATGGTAGCCGGCGATGAGGGCATCCTCTGCGGCAGCCAGACCAGGAAAGGTCATGTACCTCAGACTGATTGGCTCCGGGGTGGGAGTGGGCTGTGCGCCGAAGCCGCAAGCAGCGAGCACAAGAACGGCGGCAACGGCGACGATGGCGACGAATGACTTGGCTGGTGAGAAGCGGTGCGTTTGCATGATGAGGGCACGCTTTCGGGCTGTCAACGGATTTCTACCGCTGGATCAAACAGACTGAGAACGGATACTTTGGCACTCATGCGTATTGTAGCAGGGATAAGAAACGAAGGGCATTCTGGGAGGTAGGCGTGGCGTGATGGGAGTTCGGCAGTTGAGCAGTTGTTTTGTACAATTCTGGTCCCCATTTCTTTCATCCATGCTATACGAGGAGAGTGTGATGCTGACGCAGGAACAGGTTGATTTTTACCAGGAGAATGGCTACTTGTTGGTCAAGGGGCTGTTTACGCGCGAGGAGGCGGCGGCATTGCGGCAGGAGGCGCATGCGCTGATTGAAAGGCTGCAGCAGACACGCGATGTGGAGGCGACTTGGGGCAGCGCCAAGGAGGTGACGGCAACCAAAACGTCGCTGCTGCACTGCCACGACGTGCAATTTCAGTCGGCGAGGCTGACAACCTTGCTGGTGGACGAGCGGCTGACGGGTATTGCAGCCGGCGTCATGGGGACGCCCAATGTCCAGCTTCACCACAACAAGCTGTTTATCAAGCCGCCGGAAAAGGGCTCGCCGTTTCCGATGCACCAGGACCAGCCGTTTTTCCCACATGACAAGGATTCGATGATTGCAGCGATCATTCACTTTGATGATGCGCCACTCAAGAAAGGCTGCGTGCGCGTGGTGCCGGGCAGCCATAAACTCGGACCGATTGAGCACGTACAGGAGGGCGGCTGGCACCTGCCGCTCGACAAGTACCCGCTCGAGTCATCGGTAGCGTGCGAAGCCGAAGCCGGCGACGTACTGTTCTTCAGCTATCTCACCATCCATGGTTCGGGGGTAAACGTGAGCAACGAGGCGCGCACGACCCTACTAGTGCAGATGCGCGACCCGCTGGACCCGCCGAGCGTGCTGACACACCTATCGCGCGGGCAAGGCATGATGCTGCGTGGGGTAGACCCAAGTGCCGGCAAGGCGACGCCCTCTGGTGCAGAGGTGCAGGGCACCATGGGCGGAGCGAAAGGCGGTGCGATGGCTGGCGCCAATGGCGGGCCCATGGGCGGCAAGATGTAGGGGGAAATGAGATAGGTCGCATGGCGGGCTCAAAGGAACGGGCCCGCCATGTCACAAACTACTGTCACAACTTGGCGGTCGACCAAGGGAAAACCAGGCTGGTGCAGTTGCGCCAAGGTGACCGTGATCCGGGATTCCACCTGCACGGTAAAACAGTCGCTGTCCCAACAAGTAAAGATCTCGACAGGTCCAGCATCCAGGCCGATTTCGACGAGGTCCACCATGTGCTGGAAGTCCGCAAGTGCGGCGCGAATCGACTTGAGGTATTGTGCGGGCGAGGCTGCCTCGGCGAGCGTCGCTATATCCTCGGGCGTAACCTGGAGACCGCAGCCGCAGCCATAACGCGAGGTGACGTCGTAGGCATACGGCAGACTCAACAGGCGCCTGTAGTACGAGTATACACATAGTTGAATTTCATAACAGCGTCAGTCTTGGCTCCGCTTTTGATTTGGTGCCACCGGCTCAGCCGGGTGCACGGCAAGCTGTTGGTCCGAGGTGCGAACGAACAGCAGCATAAGTGTCAAGCAGGTCAAGGCAAACGTAGTGATGAAGGCAGTCAGCGGCAGGCTCCAGTAGAGGCTGGCGCCGGCGACAAGGGCTGAGGGAACCAGCAAAAGGGGCGTAATTTGCCAAAGGGGGACCTGGCGGCGGTGCAGTTGGCGATCGGACATGGCTAGACTCCACAACACGGAATGAATGCTGATACCTAGTGAACTGTCCTTACTGTAACATTGCACTACACGATTTTCACTGATCCTTTGCTGTCAATCCGGGATTGGCGCCAAATGCTCTTTGGCCACTGTGCTTTGGGGCGAAGCAGACGTGCGGTGTAAACTCACGATCTATGACAGCAACGCCATCCATTCCTTTTAACGACCTGCGCGCCGCCTACCTTGCCCTGCAGCACGAGATCGACGCTGCCGTGGCCGAAGCGCTCGACTCGGGTTGGTACATCCTCGGCCGCCAGACGGCAGCCTTCGAGGCGGAGTTTGCGGCCTATACCCACACGGTAGGCTGCGTGGGCGTCAATTCGGGCACCGACGCGCTGGTCCTGGCGCTGCGCGCCTGCGAGGTCGGCCCTGGCGACGAGGTGATTACGGTAGCGCACACCGCAGTGGCCACGGTGGCGGCCATTCGCCTGGCCGGCGCAACTCCCGTACTGGTCGATGTGGACCCACAAACCTATACGATGGACCCACAGGCACTTGAGGCGGCCATTACCTCCGCGACTCGCGCAGTGATTCCGGTCCACATTTACGGCCAGGCGGCAGATCTAGCTGCCATCCAGGCGATCACGCGCCGCCACGGCTTATTTCTGATCGAGGATTGTGCGCAGGCCCATGGGGCGACGCTGGACGGCCGGCTGTTGGGATCGTTTGGCGACCTGGCAGCGTTTTCCTTCTACCCAACGAAGAACCTGGGAGCCTTGGGTGATGGTGGGGCCGTGGTCGGCCAAGATGTTGCCTTGCTCGAGCGGGTCCGGCTGCTGCATGAGTATGGCTGGACGCCTGGCGCCCGTTATGTGTCGCAGATCGAAGGTACGAACTCGCGCCTGGATGAGCTGCAAGCCGCGATCCTGCGGGTCAAGCTGCGCCATCTGGACGCGCATAACAGTGTCCGCCGCACTCTAGCCTCTGCCTACGCCGAGTTGCTGCCAGCGTCCGTCGTACGCCCCTGTGAACACCCTGCGGCAACCCACGTCTACCACCTGTACGTGGTGCGCGTGCCGCAGCGCGACCGCGTGCGCAGCAGTTTAGCAGGTGCCGGCATCGGTACGGCCATTCATTACCCAGTTCCCGTACACCACCAGCCCGCCTATGGTAGCGCGGTGGTACGGCATGGACCAATGCCCGTCACTGAACGGCTGGCCGACGAGATCATGTCGCTGCCAATGTATCCGACACTGACGGAGCCCCAGATCGAACGCGTTGCCGCAGTCCTGGCACAGACGCTCACCACGATTGACGCTGCTGCCCACACATGAAGCAGACTCCTGTGCGTCCGGCGACTCGCCCGTTAGATCGCCTGCTAGGCGACCCCTATCGACTGCTGTTGTTGGCGCTGGCCCTGGTCTACGCCGTAGTCTTCACTCGCCTTGCCTGGGACACGCACGAAGGGATGCGGACGCACAAGGCCGACCTCGGCCAGATCGACCAGTCCGTTTGGAACAGCAGCCGGGGCCGTTGGCTCGAGCAAACGGACAATGGATTTACGGCCACCCGCTTGACCGATCATGTCGAGCCAATCTTGGTTCTGATCAGCCCAACGCTTTGGCTGTGGGACGACGTGCGCGCACTTCTGCTGTTGCAGGTTGTGGCGGCTGCCGCCGGGGTAGTTCCGCTTTATCACCTGGCGCTGCGCCGCTGCGAAGCACTGCTCTCTGATCGGCAGCGAGCGCAGATATGGCTGAGTGAACCGCTGGAGCAGTTGACACGCCCGCTGGCCTTTGCTCTTGGTGTGGCGTACCTGCTCGCGCCCCAGCCGCAGTCGGCGTTGCTCAGCGAATTCCATGCAGCCCCTTTGGCCGTGCCGCTGATCCTCTGGGCCTTCTGGGCAGTGGACGCGCGCCGCTGGGGTCAGTTTGCGCTGGCGGCGATCTTGACGGCCCTGGTCAAGGAAGAGATGGCGCTGCTGGCGGCGGCGCTAGGGATTTGGGCCGTTTGGCGGGCATGGTGGGACAGCCGTCCACACGGTCAGCCCGATGGTCCCGACAATGAAGTGCGTGCCCTTCACCGATATGGCTTGACCCATGGGATTGCTACGGGGTTGGCTATCCTGGTTATTGGGCTGTCCTGGTTCTACATTGCAACATTTGTGATCGTGCCGACTTATGCGCAGCCGCTCTACGGCACATTTGAGAGCACCTACTTCCAACGGTACGGCGCGCTGGGCGATTCGTCGGCGGATATTCTACGCAGCTTCGTGACGCAGCCGCAGGTAGTGTGGGCGATCGCCAGCGAACCACCACGAGTAGCCTACCTGCTTGGGCTGCTGGCAGCATTTGCTTTGTTTCCACTGCTGGGCCTTGAAGTGGTACTGCTCTCACTGCCCCTGCTGGTGGCCAATCTGCTTAGCGCCTACCCGGCACAGTATTATGGCGAGTTTCATTACTCGGCGCCGTTGGTGCCGTACTTTGCCGTCGCCGCGGCGTACGGGCTAGCCCGCCTGTGGCGCCCGCTGGCGCGGCGTACAGATCGATCTTCGGCCGCTTTCCAACACCTGCCGGCGGCCGGGAGTGGGGCGATGGCGGCGATAGCCCTGGTGCAGAATTCGCGCACGGCGCTGCGCCCGCTGCTTACATGGGGGCTTGTGGCGTGGCTGTTGATCTGGGCGGGCGGCAACTATCTACTGCATGGGCGCGGTCCGCTCGCGAGCCGCTATGATCCCACCCCCATCACAGCACATCACCATCTGCTCAACCGCTTCACCAGCCAAATCCCGCCGGAGGCAGCGCTCACAGCTACGGCGGCGGTGCACCCGCATGTCAGCCACCGCCGTTACGTCTACCAATTCCCGCTCGGACTCGATGCCCCTGTGCCTGCCGATTGGGCGCTGCTCGACGTGACGACGAACACTGATATGGCTCCAGGCGATCTCAGGGCCAAGGTGGATGAGATGTTGGCGGACGGTTGGGGCGTCGTAGATGCGGAGGATGGATTTTTGCTGTTGAGCAAATCGGCTGCGGACAAGGAAATCCCGGCAAAATTCTACAGCTTTATGCGGCTAAGCCAGACAAATGGAGTAGAAGATCGACCATGGCAGTTGCTTGGCATTGAGGCGGAGGATTGGACGCGCTGGCGGCAGACAAAGCTGGCAGCGACCTGGCAGATCGACGCTGGATTTAACCCGGCGCTGGGTGCGCCCGATTTGGCAGTGATTACCCCGGGTGGCGAAACAGTAACAACGCTGGCGACGGCTGCCCCACCTGGGCTGGTCTGGCTGCCGCCGGCTGCCTGGAAGCCGGGCGATCGGATCCGGCTCACGACCCCGCCGCTTACGTTACCGCGCATCTTTGGCGTACGCGCCGACGGTGCAGATGAAGATACGCCGGCGCTGTTTGTGCGCCGGTCGAACGATACGCTTGTGAAGATGGCTGTGCCGAGTGGAGAGATCGATGACCTTGGCGCAACGCTGGAAATATATCTCGGTCCGTTGGCGGCGAGCGAACAACTGACGGCAACGCTGCCGGATGGGCGGGAAATGAGAGTGCGCGGGTGGCTGCCCAACGGGGCGGTGGCAGCAGGACAGCCTGTAAATGTTTTGTTGGAGTGGGAGTTGGCCGGCGACAGTACAGGCGCCAACACAGGGGGCTGGCCGCAGGGCTTAGCGGCATTTGTGCATCTGCGGCATGAGGGAATCACTGTGGGCCAGGCCGATGGACCTCCGCAGTGGTTTGGCCGGCCGGCCACGGCGGTACCCACTGACGACCATATCGCAGGGCGGTCGAACAGCCAAATCATACGACTCAACGACTGGCGGCAGGTGACGCTACCTGTGGACGCCATGGCGGGCGGCGAGTGGCGTGTGGCCGTCGGCGTGTATGACCCACAGACGGGGCAACGTTTACCTCTACAGCTAGAGCATACATCGAGCAGTGGAAGTGAAGAGGCTATCAGTGCCGACGAACTCCCATTAGGGACCATACCGGTAGTTTCACAGCCACCGCCGGACCAGACATGTGCGCTGTTGCCTGCAACTTGTCAGCAAACTGCAAACTAAGAGCACTTCTCTTTTGCGACAAACAGTGTAGAATCGCCCGCAAGCACCGCAGAGCGTGTCTCGCACGCTTTCGGAGTGCACCGCAAATGTTTTCGTGCAGCAGCTTATCTTGCGCACGTGTTTGCCGGGTCCGCCCACACGGCGTACATGGAAGCCGCAGGCAAGTTGCCGGCTAACCACGGAAGCACCATCCCCAACCCATGCTCAATTAACTGCCTAAGCGGCGGTCTATAGTTCGCGGCCTTGATCCCGCCCGCTCGAAGCACGGCTGGACCTGGGCCAGGCGCACCGTAGGATGTGTTGGCCTACCACAGGTTGCACCAAGAGTCTTGCATGCTGACTAAACAGGAGAGACGATGAGTGGCGAAATTTCGCTGTGCCCACACCAGAACTGCAATTTTGTTTGCTGTACGTTTAACCAAGGTAACTATATTGTGCTTTATCCGGGCGAGCACGAGGCGAACAGCCAAGCCGTGGGCCACCTGGAGATCATTGATGAGGATTATTTCGGCGGCAAACGAGCCGTATGCCATGCTGCGGATACCGGCACTTGTGACAACGGGTACAAACCGCTCGATTGCGCTTCGTACCCGTTCTTTCCCAAGCCAGGTGCGCAGGGCGAGTTGCAACTCATCCGCGGTTCTAAGTGCCCGCTTCCGACCGCCAAGCTCGAAGGCCATCGCCGTTGGGTCAAACGCAAGTGGGCGGCGTTGAGCCTGGAGGAGTTCTTGGCTAAAGTCGAAATGGTCGGCTACGAACTGGTGACCGAGCCACTCAGCCCTGAACCCCTAGTAGAGAAATTTGCGAAGGAACTAGGTTCGTCCTCACCGGAGCGGGGTCTAGTGGAGCACAGCTTGGTGGAGCACGATGCATTGCCACATGTCATCCTACCGCCGGGCTTGCTCACTTCCGGAGCCGGTTCACCGCAGCCAGGGATTGGGGACTAGATTGAGGGGAGTAATGCCTGGCTCTGCCCACACTGACCGTTGCGGTCTGAAGTTCGGTGGGCAGAGCCAGGCATTGGTTCTAGAGGTTACGGCGCTGTCGACGCGTTGAGCACGCTCTCCAGCGGAATCATTTGTGCGCCGGCCGGAGCCTCGATCGTCTCCGTTGCTTCGGTCGACAGGTTGTCGTTGCTGATGATCGTCTTGACACTGAAGCCGACCTGGTCACTCGTCGGCTGCAACTCGGCCGGCAACTGGCCGCTCGCCGCCGCCATCTGCACCAGCCCGCTCATATCCCAAGCTACTTCGGATTCATAATCGTACTGGTAGAGGTCGTCGAGGCCGATCGTCTGCTTGGCCGTGGCCGTGATGCCGGTAAACAGCATCGGGCCCATCATGCTCAGCATTTGGACGTTCTGCTCGACATCCGCTGCCGTCAGGCCCGTGCCCTCGAAGGCGCCGGCCTTGGCCAAGTCCACAATTACCTGCTGGAATTCGGGGCTGCTCAGGAAAGCGCCCACATCCATCGTAGTGACGAAGGTTGCCCCGGTCTGACCGTCGAGTTCGACATCCTCGCCGCGCTCGATGGTCATAAACTTCTGGAACATCTCGGCGTTCTGCCGGAAGAATTGCGCTGAACCGAAGCCGGAGATGGTCAAGCCACCGGCACCCATGGCAGCCGGATCATTCATCGCCTGCAGCGCTTGTGTAAAGGCGCCTTGCTTTGCCAACTCGGTCATCATATCCAACAAGGGGAAACCAATCCAGCCAGAGGCCACGGTAGGCACGAAAGCCGCCACCTCGCTCAGGTCCCAATAGATCACGCCGTCCACCAGCTTGACGGCAACTGCCAGTTGGTCGGGTATGTCCAGGCCTGACTGTGCGCCAATCATGTTGGCCAGTTCGGGTGTCATCGTTGCACCCACCGACATGTCGTAGTTCCAGCCCGAAAAGAGATCGATGATAGGTTGCGGGTCATCCGCCAGCACCTGCAATGTTTCCTCTTGGGTGAGTCCATTGAGGGATCGGGCTGCCGCCAGCGCAGCCGGGTCGGCTGCCGACATCAAGCTGCTGGTGAGCGAAGCGTTGATCGTTTCGGCAGGCAGAGTGGGGATGCCGGTGAGCGTCACGTCGAGCGAGGTGAGCGAGGTATTCTGGGCCACCTGATTCATGGCGTCATGCGAGTCTTGCAGGATAGCACAATCCTCCTCGCTAAGATCGCCGCAGAAGACAGGTGGCAGATTGCTAGCTGCATCTTGGGCCAAGGCGGGCGTCACCGTGCCGAGCAGTAGAGCCAGCACAGTCAGAAGAACAAAGAGCTTGGTTCGCATGCGGGTACTCCGATCTTATAAAGGTTGATTTTGGGGCGAGGATGAGCGAACGTACTGTCATCATAACATAGGAAGCAGCGACATGGTTCCCTGGAGAGCATGCAGTTGCCGCAAATTTCCTCCGTTTGATCCGCTGGTAAAAACGAGTTAACATGTGCTGCTACTTAAGGACAAAGTGACACTTGTCCCAACCCATTCATTACGCATGCCCCTAATCTGTGACGCGATTCACAAGTACACTGACCACCACATAAGTATTTTGTATTGCTATTTTGGCAGATCTCACACGAATTTCTACGGTCTTTTGTCCGCAGGCAGCCCACAGGAGGAACTCATATGCCCATCGACCGCAGCGAACTGGACCAGGTACTCTCCACCCTCCATCGCTATGCTGAAAAGAAACTTACCCCCGATTATTTGATTCACCTCGACCATGAGGACAAGTTCCCCGCCGACGTTCTTGACGAGTTGTATAACAAGATCGGTCTGCACCTGGTTTTCATTCCGGAAGACTGCGACGGCATGGGCGGCGGCGCATATGACGTCTATCGCGTCTCCGAAGCCATGGCAGGCATCGACCTTGGCATTGCTACCGGCGTATTGGCCACATTCCTTGGTGCAGACCCGATTACCGTCGGCGGCACACCCGAACAGACCAAGCACTGGATGAGCCGTATCGCCAACGAGGGCTTGTTGGTGGCCTACGGCGCCACTGAACCGCAGGCTGGCTCCGACCTGGCGCAGCTTAAGACCAAGGCTGTACCGGTGATGGAAGACGGCAAGCTCAAGGGCTATCGGATCACCGGCCGCAAGCAATGGATTTCCAACGGCGGCGTGGCGGAGATCTACACCATCCTGGCCCTGACCCCGGGCGGCCCATCGTGGTTTGTGGTCGAGAAGGATGCCGAAGGCTTTTCGAAGAACAAGCCGGAAGACAAGCATGGCATCCGCACCTCCAACACGGCGGCGCTTTTCCTCGAAGACGTGTATGTCGACGCCGACCGCCTGCTGGGCCTGGTGGAGGGCCAGGGGTTGGCGCAGGCGCAGGCCGTCTTTGGCTACACGCGCTTGATGGTGGCGGCCTTTGGCCTGGGCGCAGGTTGGGCAGCCCTCAAGCGTGCCATTCCCTACAGCCAGACGCGCATCCAGGGCGGTGCACCGCTAAGCGAGAAGCAGGGCTACACGCACAAGCTGATCGTGCCGAATGCGGTCCGTCTTGAAGCCGCACGCGCCTACATCGAGTGGACGGCCGAACGCATCGACTCGGGCGAGCCCGATTTACAGACTGAAGGCGCAGTGGCCAAGTACTTGGCGACCGAAGGCGGCAACAAGGCCTGTGAAGATTCGATCCAGGCGTTGGGCGGCTACGGCTACACTAAGGAGTACATGGTGGAAAAGTTTAAGCGCGATGTGCGCATCACCACCATCTACGAAGGCACCTCGGAGATTATGGAGTGGACGATCTCGCGCGACCGTTGGCAACTCCATCTCAAGAGCAAGGGCGCCTATTACAACGAGTGGGCGGCGCGCTTGGATGCCCAGGCGCGGGCCGATAATTGCGGCGGCGCCTCGACGGCAGCCATGGCGATGCGTGCGTTGGCCGTATTGCTTGAACGCGCGCGCGTCGACCGATTGACCCGCAACCAGCATATCCTGTTCCGCCTCGGCGAGTTGATCGCCTTTGCCGAGACGGCGGCTATCTTCGCCGAGCGCTCGGTCAACAAGCCAACCGACGCCATGCCCTTTGACAAGGCAACCTGGCAGGCAATGTCGCGCATCCATGCGCGTGAGGCGGCACTGAAAGTGGCGACCGACGGGTTGCGCTGGGCCGTAGGCGCCGGACAGACTGACCCGAACCTGGCAGGCAGCCTGAACCTTCCCGGCATCTATGCCGCGCAGGCCGGCCTGATCGAAGATATGGATTTTGTCGCCAAGCAATTAGTTGTTGCCTTCCCGGCAGCGTAAAGATGGCAGGGTGATGCCATGTCCCCGGGACGTGTTGCGGAACGTGCTTCCGCTCGTCCTGGGGACATTCACCCTCTCACGCAAAAGGAGTGAAACCCAATGACGCAAAGCTCCGACCGAGCCATCGCCATCGTGGGTGTAGGCGCCGTCCTCCCTGACGCGCCGAACGCCCCGGCTTTTTGGCAAAATATTGTCAACAAACGCTATAGCATCTATGAGACTCCAGCCAACCGCTGGAGCATTGCGGATTATTACGACCCTGATCCGTCCACGCCCGACAAGAGCTACTCCAAGCTCGGCGGCTGGGTGCAAGGGTTTCAATTTGACTGGAAGAAGTACCGCGTGCCGCCCAAAGTGGCGGCAGCCATGGACGAAGGCCAGCAGTGGGCAGTCACGATTGCCGACGAGGCGCTGACCGACTATGGCTACCCCAATCGCCCGCTGGACCCCGAACGCCTCGGCGTGATCCTCGGCACAGCAATGGGCGGCGAACAGCACTACACAACGCAGAACCGCATCATCTTCCCCGAATTTGTCCACATGCTGGAGGGGGTGCCCGAGTTTGCAGGCTTGCCGGCCGGCACGCGCGAGACCATTATGCAGGGCTGGCACGGGCGGATGGATGCCAAGCTGCCCCCGATCACGGAAGATACGATGCCCGGCGAGTTGCCCAACATCGTGGCGGGCCGCGTAGCCAACGTGCTCAACCTGCGCGGGCCGAACTTCATCACCGATGCTGCCTGCGCCTCCTCATTTGCCGCCATCAGCTCCGCCTTTGAGATGCTGACCGAGCATCACGTAGACGCCGTCATTGCCGGCGGCGTGGATCGCAACATGGGCGCAGCGATCTTTGTCAAGTTCTGCAAAATCGGCGCGCTCAGCGCCACCGGCAGCCGGCCGTTTGGCGAAGGCGCCGACGGCTTTGTGATGGGCGAGGGCTCTGCCTCCTTCCTGCTCAAGCGTCTCTCCGACGCCGAGCGTGACGGCGACAAAATTTACGCCGTCATTCGCGGTGTGGGCGCCTCTTCGGATGGCAAAGGCAAGGGCATTACTGCTCCCAATCCCATCGGCCAAATCTTGGCCGCCCGCCGCGCCTGGCAGAACGCCGAACTCGACCCCGCCACGGCTACATTGCTCGAGGCGCACGGCACCAGCACCAAGGTCGGCGATGTGACCGAAGTCAACAGCCTGACCGAAGTGTTCGGCGGTGCAGGCCGCCAGGTAATTGGACTTGGCTCGGCCAAGAGCAATATCGGGCACCTGAAGGCAGGTGCAGGTGCGGCAGGCCTGCTCAAGGCCACGATGGCAATCCATAGCAAATTGCTCCCGCCCACGCTCAACTGCGAACGCCCCAACCCTAACATCGACTTCGCCAATTCGCCCTTCTACCTACTCTGCCAGCCGCGTGCCTGGGAAGCGCCAAAGGACAGCCCGCGCCGTGCCGGCGTCAGTGCCTACGGCTTTGGCGGCACCAACTTCCACCTTGTCTTGGAAGAACACGTGCCCGGCATGTTGAAGAGCGAACCCAAAGTCTACGCAGCAGCAGTGCCGACCAATGGGCAGGCAAATGGCCAGGCAAGTGCTCAGGTTGAAAGCGATACGGGCAAAGGTGACAAGGGCAAGAGTGACAATTTGAACGCCTCGTCCTCCGCCACACCAAGGCAGCCGCTAAACAAGAAGCCGCTGCGCGGCATCTACGCGCTCGGGGCAAAGACACCCACCGAACTCAAAGACAAGCTGGACGAAGCCTTCCGCAAGGTCGAAGGCGGCTGGACACCCGACATCAAGCTGCCCAACCCTGCCGACCTGCGTCAGCCCGAGCGCATCGTGCTCGACTTTGGCAACCACGACGAGCTTTTCGACAAACTGGGCAAGGCGCGCAAGGCCGCAGGTTTTGACAATGTGGCGGCCTGGAAGGCGTTGCAGGCGCAAGGTATCTTCCGCGCTTCCGGCGATAAGCCAGGCAAGATCGGCTTCCTCTTCCCGGGCCAGGGCAGCCAGTATAGCAACATGGGTCGCCTGTTGGCCAGCGTCGAGCCGGTCGTCGCCGCCACCTTCAAGGAGGCAGACCAGGTCATGACGCCCATTCTGGGCAAGCCGCTGACATCTTACATCTTTGTCGATTCCACGGATCCCGAGGCGATGAAGAAGGCGGAACGCGACCTGATGCAGACGGCGATCACGCAGCCCGCCATGCTCACCATGGACACGGCAATCTACAAGCTGCTGGGCGAATTCGGTATGGGGCCGGACATGGTCATGGGCCATTCGTTAGGCGAATACGGCGCACTGATTGCAGCGGGCATCATGCCCTTTGCCGATGCACTGGAGGCCTCTGCAGCCCGCGGCGCCGAGATGACTAAGGTCAGCATGGGCGACAACGGCTGGATGGCCGCCGTTATGGCCCCGCTGGATGTGGTTGAGCAGACGTTGAGGGAAGTGGACGGTTACGCCGTCGCCGCCAACATCAACTCTTACACACAGGCCGTGGTCGGCGGCGCTTCAAAGGCCGTCGAGCAGGCGATCGCCATCTTCGAGAAGAAGGGCTTCCGCGCTCAGCGCATCCCCGTCAGCCACGCCTTTCACACCAAGATCGTGGCCCCGGCCAGCGCTCCCCTGCGCCAGGTGCTCAACCGGCTGCGCATCAGCGAACCCAAACTCCCGATGGTCGCCAACGTCACCGGTGGGCTCTATCCGGAGACTGTCGAGGGCATCAAGGACATCCTGGAACTCCAGATCGCATCGCCCGTGCAGTGGGTGAAAGGGCTGGAGACGATGTACGCCGAGGGTGTGCGCATGTTCGTCGAGGTCGGCCCCAAGCGTGCGCTCAAGGGCTTTGTCGACGATGTGTTGGGCAGCAAGCCGGACGTCTGGTCGCTGCTAACCAACCACCCCAAGTCGGGCGAGATCGAGACCTTCAACCAGGCCCTCTGCGGTCTATATGCTGCGGGCTACGGCATCGAGGCGCTCGAAGGTTCGAGCAATGGCGTCCCGGCTAACGGCACGGTCGCAGCAGCAGTCCAGCCCGCCCCAGTCGCTCCGGTTCAAGCAAAAGAAGGTGCACCCATGGCGCAATCAACACTCGACGCCGGATCGCTGGGCCAGGCGCTGGTCGCGGCCTTGCAGCAGATTTCCGGCAGCAATACCCAGCATAACATCGGCAACACCAGGTACGACCGCAACGATGTGCCGCAAGGTTCGATTGTGGTCTCCGGCACAGGCCTCGGTCTGCCGGGGGCGAACAAGCAGGTGATGGATCCGGACAACGCCCAGCGCATCCTGCGCGGCGAGCAGTTTGTGGACCTCATTCCCGAGCGTTATCGCAAGGAGATGGCCAGCAAGCGCATCACGCGCGTGGTCAAAGGCGAGGATGGCTCCGGAAGCTTCGAGGTAATCGAGAGCACGGACGATGTCATCAAGCTGGCCGGCCGCGGCGGCGCATTCGACCTGGCCGAGGAGTACGGTGTCCCCGCCAAGCTGATCGAGGCGCTCGACATCACGACGCAGCTTGCGATTGCGGCAGGCATTGACGCCCTGCGAGAAGCAGGCATCCCGCTGGTGCAGACCTATCGCACCACGACCAAGGGCACCTATCTGCCCGACCGTTGGCTGCTGCCCGAAGCCCTACGCGATGAGACTGGTGTCATCTTTGCCAGCGCCTTTCCGGGCGGCGACCGCTTCGCCAACGAGTTCAAGCGTTATTACGCCTGGGAAAACCTGCGTCAACAGATCGTCATGTTGGAAGAGCTACGGCAATATGTCCAAGATGATGTGACGCTGCGTGAGATCAACCGGAAGATTGGTGCGCTCAAGGACGAGCTAGTACGCACACCGTACGAGTTTGACCGCCGCTTTATCTTCCGCATCCTGGCCATGGGCCACAGCCAGTTCGCCGAGTACATCGGTGCACGTGGCCCGAACACGCACGTCAACGCCGCCTGCGCCAGCACTGCCCAGGGCATTTCCCTGGCCGAGGACTGGATCCGCAGCGGCCGCTGCCGCCGTGTAATCGTACTGGGTGCGGACGATGTAACCAGCGACAACCTGATGGGCTGGGTCGGTGCCGGCTTCCTGGCCACGGGCGCCGCCGCCACCGACGACAAGGTAGATGAGGCTGCGCTGCCGTTTGACCGCCGCCGCCATGGCACGCTGCTCGGCATGGGCGCCTGCGCCCTGGTCGTCGAGAGTGAAGACGCCGTACGCGAACGCGGTATGCGTGGCGTCGTCGAGCTGTTGAGCAGCGAAACGGCCAACAGTGCTTTCCACGGCACGCGCCTGGATGTAAGCCATATTTGTGACGTGATGGACCGCCTGGTTACGGGGGCCGAGCGCCGTTTCGGCATCAACCGCTACAGCATGGCCCCGCAGATGGCCTTTATCTCGCATGAGACGTACACCCCGGCGCGCGGCGGCAGTGCGGCGGCGGAGGTCTTCGCCCTGCGCAACACTTTTGGCGCCGCTGCCGACGAGATCGTCGTCTGCAACACCAAGGGTTTCACCGGCCATCCGATGGGGGCGGGCGTCGAGGACGTCATCGCCGTCAAGATTCTCGAATATGGCATCGTGCCGCCGGTTCCGAACTACAAGGAAGTGGACCCGGACCTGGGCTCGCTCAATCTGAGCCGCGGCGGCCGCTACCCTGTGCAATATGCGCTGCACCTGGCGGCCGGCTTTGGCTCACAGATCAGCATGACGTTGCTGCGGCGCATCCCGGGCAGCCACGACCGTGTGGACAACAAAGGCATGTACCAACGCTGGCTATCCGACGTCAGTGGTTATGACACGGCCGAGACCGAGGTCGCCAAGCGTGTGCTGCGTGTCGTCGCCACGGGTGCGCCCGGCCGCCGGCCGGTTGCGAGCACCTGGCAGTATGGCACCGGTCCCATTGTGCGTGCCACGGTTCCGGGCAACGGCGTCATGACCGAGTACAAGCCACTGCCAATGCCGGCAGTGACGCGCCCGGCGTCACCAGTTGCGCCTGCTGCGCCTGTCGCCCCGGTGCCTGCACCAGCAGCGCCCCAGCTCGTGGCTCCACCGGCTGCGCCTGCGCCGGCCCCAGTTGCTCCCAAGCCCGCGCCTGCACCGGTAGCACAGCCGGCGCCAGTTCCGATGCCGGTGGCAGTGGCCCCTGTCGCCCCCGCGCCTGCTGCTCCGGCGCCCAGTGTTCCGGCGGCAGACAAGGTGATCGAACAGGTGTTGAGCGTGGTAGCCGCCAAGACAGGTTACCCGCAAGACATGCTGGATTTGGACCTCGACCTGGAGGCGGACCTGGGCATCGACACTGTCAAGCAGGCGGAAACCTTCGCCGCCATTCGCGAGTCGTTTGCGATTCCGGTGCAGGAAGGGATCAACCTGCGCGATTACCCGACGCTGCAGGCTGTGGTGGGTTATGTCAAAAAGAACCGGCCTGACCTGGCAGTAGCGGCGCCTGCAGCGACGGCTCCGGCCATGGCGCCGGTTGCGCCCGCAACGCAACCGACTGCCGCAGTGAGTGCTGTCCCGGCTGTCGACATGGTTGTGGACAAGGTGCTAAACGTGGTAGCCGAGAAGACCGGTTACCCGAAGGACATGCTTGACCTTGACCTGGACTTGGAAGCGGACCTAGGCATCGACACCGTCAAGCAGGCCGAGACCTTTGCAGCCATTCGTGAGTCGTTTGCCATCCCCGCGCTAGAAGGTATCAACCTCCGCGATTACCCGACGTTGAGCAGCGTCGTTGGCTTCGTGCGCAGCATGCGGCCCGACCTGGCAGTTGCAGCGATGCCGGCTCCGCCAGCTCCGAAATTGGTAACTGCCCCAACAGCAGCGCCTGTTGCGGCGGCAACGCAATCTGCACCGGTTGCCCCAGCAGGGGACCCCGTGATCGAACAGGTACTAGGCGTGGTGGCTGACAAAACCGGCTATCCGAAGGACATGCTAGAGCTAGACCTCGACATGGAGGCGGACCTGGGCATCGATACCGTCAAGCAGGCGGAGACCTTCGCCGCGATTCGCGAGACCTTTGCCATTCCGGTGCAGGAAGGCATCAACCTGCGCGATTATCCGACACTGAAGAGCGTGGTGGAGTTTGTCAAGCAGATGCGGCCTGATCTGGCAGTGAGTGTGGCAGTGGCTCCGGCAGCTCTTGTTGGGGAGGCAGCCGTGCCCGCTACATCGGTGACGCAGCCTGCTGCGGCAGCCCCCGTCACTTCTGCGACCGACCCGGTTGTCGAGAAGGTGCTGGACGTAGTGGCGAACAAGACCGGCTATCCGAAGGACATGCTCGAGTTGGACCTCGATATGGAAGCGGACCTGGGCATCGACACCGTCAAGCAGGCCGAGACCTTTGCAGCCATTCGTGAGTCGTTTGCCATCCCGGTACAAGAAGGTCTCAACCTCCGCGATTACCCGACGTTGAGCAGCGTCGTGGGCTTCGTGCGCAGTATGCGGCCTGATTTGGCCGTCGCCGTAGCAACAGCCCCCGCCAGCCCAGCAGCGCCCATTGCGGCAGAGACACAACTTGCGGCGGCGGCAGCTAGGGTGACAGCTCCAGCCGGCGATGCGGTGACGGAAAAGGTGCTGGAGGTGGTAGCGGCCAAGACCGGCTATCCTAAGGACATGTTGGAACTGGACCTCGACATGGAAGCGGACTTGGGCATTGACACGGTCAAGCAGGCCGAGACCTTTGCCTCGATCCGCGAGTCGTTCGAGATTCCACTCCAGGAGGGCATCAACCTGCGCGACTACCCAACGCTGAGCAGCGTGGTTGAGTTTGTGAAAACGATGCGACCTGATCTGGCGGCAGCCGCACCGGTGGCCCGGGCGACGGCAGCGGCGAGTACAGTCGAGGGTGCTGCGTCGGTGACGCAATCTGCGGCGGCACTCAAGGCGGCGGTGAAGACGATCGGGACACTGGAAGATGCAGACAAGATGCCGCGGCGCGTGCCTGTTCCTGCCCTGCGACCGTCGCTCGACGTTTGTAAGCCGACCGGCGTAGTGCTGGACGGCAGCAGCCGAGTCGTGGTGATGCTGGACCAGGGCGGCATTGGTAAAAAGCTGGTCGAGAAACTGCAAAAGCGCGGCGCAACAGTGCTGGTAGTTGAGCCCGGCGTCGGCACTGATGCGTTGGACACACAACTCAAGGCCTGGCAGGAAGATGGTCGTATCCAAGGTGTGTACTGGCTGTCAGCGCTGGACGTCGAACAGCCGCTCGAAGACATGAGCCTGGAAGAATGGCGTGAGCTCAACCGGGTGCGGGTGAAGAACCTTTACACGGCGATGCGGGCATTGTACGACAGCGTGGCAGGGCCGAATTCGTTCCTGATTTCGGCCACGCGCCTGGGCGGTCTGCACGGCTACGGCCATGTGCCTGCGGCAGCCGCATTGGGCGGCGCGGTGGTGGGCTTTACCAAAGCCTACAACATGGAGCAGGCGATGCGCGACAATGGCAAGGGAATCACGGTTAAGGCCGTGGACTTCGAGCCTTCACGCAAGACTGTGGAGCCCGCCGACCAGTTGATCGCCGAGACGCTGTTGGACCCGGGCATTGTGGAAGTTGGCTACTATGAAGGCCAGCGCTATACGGTAACGTTGGAAGAACTGCCGGCCAAGGATGGGCAGCCGGGCATGGTGTTGGACAAGAGCACGGTGTTTGTCGTGACCGGTGCAGCCGGCGGCATCACCAGCGCCATCACCACGGACCTGGCGGTCGCCTCGAGCGGCGTCTTCTACCTGCTTGACCTCGTGGGCTGCCCAGCGCGTGACGACAAATATGTCGGTTACTTCCGCCAGGGGCGCGAAGCGCTCAAGCAGGCGCTGATCGCCGAGGCCAAGGCTTCGGGTGAAAAGGTGACGCCGGCACAGATCGACAAGAAGATGATGGATGTGGAGCGCTCGGAAGCGGCGCTGCGGGCGGTCGAAGCAGTGGAAGCAGCGGGCGGTACGGCCCACTACTTCAGCCTCGACTTGCGTGACGGCGAGGCTGTGAGCAAGGTGGTGGAAGACATCCGCCAGCGCTATGGCAAGATCGACGTGCTGCTGCATGCAGGTGGGCTGTTGATCGATAAGATTCTGCCCAACAAGGAACCGCACCAGTTTGCGCTTGTGTTCGACGTCAAGGCCGATGGCTTCTTTAGCCTGGTCAAGGCTGCCAAGGGTATGCCGATTGGGGCGACGGTGTCGTTCAGCTCGGTTGCGGGGCGGTTTGGCAACAACGGCCAAAGCGACTACTCTTCGGCCAATGACTTGCTGTGCAAGATTTCGAGCAGCATGCGCTCATGGCGGCCTGAGACGCGCGGTATCGCCATTGACTGGACAGCCTGGGGGCAGATAGGGATGGCCTCACGCGGCTCGGTGCAGGCGATTCTCGAGTCGCTGGGCGTAGACATGCTGCCGCCGGAAGCGGGCGTGCCCACGATTCGGCGTGAGCTGACCTACGGCGGGACGCGCGGCGAACTGGTAGTGGCTGGGCGGCTGGGCGCCTGGCTGGCGGAGAAGGACCCGACGGGCGGCCTGGACGTGGACAAGGTAAATGCGCAGCTGGCGCAGCGCCAAAACCCGCTGCTGATGGTGGGCGAGGTCAAGTCCTACCGGCTGTATGGCGGGATCGAGGTGGAGACGACGCTGGACCCAAAGGCGCAGCCGTTCCTCTTCGACCATGCGCCGGATGCAGGCCAACCGTGGCTGCCGGGTGTGATGGCAACCGAGGCGCTGGCTGAAGTGGCCTTGGCGGCGGCTCCCGGCTACCGTGTAGCAGCGGTCGAGAATGAGCAGATGCTGGGCGCCTTCAAGTTCTTCCGCATGGAGCCACGGACGCTCTACCTGAGCGCCACGGTCAAGCCGGTGGGCAACGGGGAGCTGATGGCGCATGCGGTGCTGCGCTCGGTGACCAAGCCAGCCAAGGAAGGGCTGCCGACGCAGGTGAAGGAACACTTCATCGCCGACGTACGCCTGACCCAGGCTGCGTTGGAGAAGCCGGCAGTCGGGTTCAGCGCTCCGGCGGAGGACAGCCTGCCGATCGAGGCGAGTGAGATCTACAAGAGCTTCTTCCATGGGCCTACGTACCAGGTGATCGAGCGGGCACGCGTAAGTGAGCACGAGAGTGTGGCACTGATGGCGCACGACCTCGGGCCAAACACCGAGCCGGCCAACGCCGAGTCGGTCATGGCTCCACGCCTGGTAGAGCTGTGCTTCCAGGCGGCGGCGCTGTGGAACACCAAGGTCAAGAATGCGATGGCCTTCCCGCTTGGCTTTGAGGCAGTGACCGCCTATCGCCAGCCGGAGGAAGCGGAAGGACGACGGCTGTACTGTGTGTGTAAGACCCACAACGACGGCGTGAGCTTTGACGCCCAGGTGACGGATGAGGCAGGCAACATCTTCGTGGTCCTGAAGAGCTATCTCACTGTGTCGCGACCGGCATAGCAAGAGAAGGTGAAGGCACCGAGTTTCTGGCAAGCTAAGCTTGCCAGAAACTCGGTGCCTGGATCGATCATTCACCTTCACATATAGGCAGTTCATCGACGTGAGAGGGTGTAAGTTCAAAACGCGTATGATTCACTGGCTGCTGCAGTCGCTCGATAGTTCGCCCGAAATCGCCGGTGGCATTGCGCCGGTGGGAATGCTGTGCGAAACGGAGGACCAGCGGCTCAGCACGTTAAAAGTAGAGAAGCGGCGGCGAGACTGGTTGTTGGGGCGCTGGACAGCCAAGCACCTGGTGCAGGGATATCTTTCGCAACTGACGGGAGCCGCACCGATGCTGGACGAGATCGAGATTGCGAGTGCCGAGGACGGGTCGCCATATTGCCTCTTGTTGGGGGCGGATGACCCTGCCCAACGTCTGCCGGTGTCGCTGTCGATCAGCCACAGCCACGGACATGCGTTTTGTGCGTTGTGCCAGGAGGCGGACGAGTTGATATCCGGCAGCAACGGCGGGCCATCGTTTCAGTCCGGGCTCGGCGCCCGTTGGAGCTTAGGCTGTGACATCGAATGGATCGAACATCGCGAGCAGAATTTTGTCAGTGACTTTTTTACGGCGCAAGAAATCCGCGATGTGATGGGCACACCGGTCGAGCAGCGGGACTGCCGGGTGACTGCCATCTGGAGTGCCAAGGAGTCGGTGCTCAAGTCGCTGCGCACGGGTCTACGAATCGACACGCGGCGGATTGCCTGCCGGTTCGAACCGGACGACTTAATGGCACAAGAATGGTCGCCTCTGACAGTGATGATAGATGCGGGACTGGTAGAACAGTTTCCAGGCGCATGGTACGCCTGGTGGCAGGTGCAGGACGGATTCGTGTTGACGATGGCCTTGCGTGATGACGTCGCGTCGAGGTAGATAGGGCAGTGCCACGTCGGCGACGTGTCCGGCGACAATTTGTTTTATGACAATTCGTTGATTCCAACTCATCGGCGGAGGTATATTTTGGAAGCGTATATCAAGAAACTGCGCGACCGCAAGGCAATCGCCGGCGGCGGCGCAAAGGACGTAGAAGGGCAGCACAAAAAGGGTCGCTTGACGGCCCAAGAACGCATCGACCTGCTGTTCGACCCCGGCACGTTTGTCGAGCTCGATACACTGGTTACACCTCGCTACGATAAATACATGGACGGCCGCGGCTCGCGCTATGGCGACGGTGTCGTGACAGGGTTCGGCGAAATCAACGGGCGCAAGGTCTTTGTGGCTTCGCAGAATGCCGCCGTGATGGGCGGTTCACTGGGCGAGATGCACGCTAACAAGATCGTCAAGGCCATGCAGATGGCAATCAAATACGGCTGCCCATTCCTGGCGCTCAACGATTCGGGCGGCGCCCGTATCCAGGAAGGTGTGGACAGCCTGGGCGGCTACTCACGCATCTTTGACGCCAATTGTGAGGCGTCGGGTGTCATCCCACAACTCAGCGTAATCCTTGGCCCCTGTGCGGGCGGCGCAGTCTACTCCCCGGCGCTGACTGACTTTGTGTTTATGACCGAGAACTCCTACATGTTCATCACGGGGCCGGAAGTGGTTAAGGCCGTGATGCAGGAGAACGTCAGCTTTGAGATGCTGGGCGGCGGCATGATCCACTCCAAGGAGAGTGGCGTAAGCCATTTCCTGTCTAAGGACGACGCGGAGTGCCTGGTCAAGGTGCGCGAGTTGCTGTCCTATTTGCCCTCGAACAACCAAGACGACCCGCCCTATGTGCCGCCGATGGACGACCCCGACCGGCTGACGCCCGAGTTGGAGACGCTGGTGCCCGTGGACCCATCCAAGCCCTACGACGTGCGCCAGGTGATTGGCTCCATCGTGGACGACGGCCGCTTCTTCGAGGTGCACGAGCTGTGGGCCGAAAACATGGTGGTCGGTTTTGCCCGTTTGAATGGTTATGTGATCGGCATCGTGGCCAACCAGCCAATGGTGTTGGCGGGCTGTATCGACATCAAGGCCTCGGTCAAGGCGTCGCACTTCATTCGCCTGTGCGATGCCTACAACATTCCTATCGTCACCTTGCAGGATGTACCCGGCTTCCTGCCCGGTACGAACCAGGAATATGGTGGCATCATCCGCAATGGCGCCCGCATGATCTATGCCTATTCAGAGGCGACGGTACCCAAGCTGATGATCATCACGCGTAAGAGCTATGGCGGGGCTTACTGCGTCATGAGTTCCAAGGGGCTGCGCGGCGACTTGCTGTATGCATGGCCAAACGCCGAGATTGCGGTCATGGGCGCTGAAGGCGCGGTCAACATCCTGTTCAAGAAGCAGGTAAGCGAGGCTGCGGATCCCGAGGCGAGGCGCCGCGAACTGGTGGACAATTACGAAGAGAACTTCAACAACCCGTACGTGGCCGCCGCGCGTGGGCTAATCGACGATGTGATCGAGCCCAAGGACAGCAGGCGCATCCTGGTCAAAGCATTGGAGATCACTCTCTCCAAGCGCGAAACGCACGTGCCCAAGAAACACGGGCTTTCGCCGATGTAGGTCGTATCCGGTCATGGAGCCATGCTTGGACCAACCCTGGCTCAGTATTGGGGAGATGAAAAACTGCCATGTTTAAGAAACTATTGATTGCCAATCGCGGCGAGATCGCCGTACGGATCATCCGCACGTGCCGAGAAATGGGGATTGCGACCGTAGCCTTGTACACGCTCGCAGACCGCGACTCACTGCATGTGCGCCTGGCGGACGAGGCCATGCAACTACATTCGCCGCATCGTTATGGCGACGCCGACGAGGTTTTGGCTATCGCCAAACAACTGGGTGTGGATGCGATCCACCCTGGCTATGGCTTCCTGGCCGAGGAGGCCGACTTTGCCGAACGCTGCGTACAGGAAGGCATTACCTTCATCGGACCCAGCCCGGCGGTGACAAGATCGCTGCGCAACAAGGTCAAGGCCATGGACACGGTCCGGCAAGCGGGCTTCTCCGTGCCGGCGTACGCCGAACTGGCCGACGGCGAATTGGCCGACGACTACCTGACGCAGCGCGCCGCAGAAGTGGGCTACCCATTGGTCGTGAAATCAGCGATCGGTGGTCGTGGCCGCGGGGCGCGCGTGGTTATGAAGGCTAATCGGCTGCTGGAAAGCGTAGACGCGGCGCGGCGCGAGGCGAAAATGATTTACGGCGACAACCACATGTACCTGGAGCGAGTCATTGCACCTTCACACTATGTCGTCGTGCAGGTGCTGGCCGACGCACACGGGAATATGGTGCACTTGGGGGAACGCGAGGGTTCGCTGTTACGCCACAACCAGAAGCTGATTGAGGAATCGCCGGCGCCGTCGTTGAATGACGAGCAGCGGCAAAGACTGTGGGCGACAGCACTCGACATCGCGCGCCTGTTCCACTTCCAGAATGCTGGCTCGATTGAATTTCTGGCGGACGAGGCGGGCGATTTCCACTTCACCGAGCTCAAGGGCCGCATCCAGATCGAGCATGCAGTAAGTGAGATGGTTTCGGACATAGACATCGTACGCGAGCAGATCCGAATTGCGGCAGGCGAGTCGCTCGGCAAGACGCAGGAGGACATAAGCCTGAGCGGCTGGGCGATGCAGTGCCGGATCAACGCCGAAGACCCATGGAATGACTACCTGCCTAGCCCTGGTCTGATCACGCGCTTCCGCCTGCCGCAAGGACCGAACGTGCGTGTCGACACCTATGGCTACGTGGGCTGCGAGATCCCACTGCGCTACGACCCACTGCTGGCCAACCTGGTCGTCAAGGGCGAAAGCCGTTCAGTCTGCGTTGAACGCATGCGGCGAGCATTGCAGGAGTTTCGCATCGTGGGCGTGCAGACGAACCTGCCGTTACATATGCAGATTCTGCATGACGAGGCGTTTACCGATGGCAACTACGACACGCGCTTTATGACATACTTCCGCTTTGAGACGATCTGCCGAGATGAAGACGTGCGCAAGGACTTGGCGGCAATGGTGGCGGTAGCTTATGCCTTGCGTGGGCCCATAGGCAAGTCACAAACGCCCGAGCGAATCCAAACAGGCTGGCACCGCTCCGCGCGCCGGCTGCCGGTCTAGATGGAGAAACGACTATGAACAAGCTAACGGTAACGATCGACGATAAGACGTTTGACGTCGAGGTGAGCGCCCAGCGCGGCAGTGCCGGCGAGTACGTCGTCATGCTGGAAGGCGAATCATTGCGCGTCTTTGTGCCCGACTATGCCACTCCTGATGCCGTGGACTGGATGATCGTGGACAATCGGCCGTACGAATTGATCTTTGGGCCGGACTTGCGTTCGGTGCAATTGGAAGGTCTACGCCACACGATCCAGGTGCGCGACAAGGAGACTCGCAGCGCACGTCCGGCCAGTGGCGACGGGCGCATCAAAGCGCCAATCCCAGGTCTGATCGCACGTATCAACGTGGAGCCGGAACAGGCGGTAGAAGCGGGGCAGACGGTGCTGGTGCTGGAAGCCATGAAGATGGAAAACGAGATACGGGCATCGAAGCCAGGTATCGTGCGCCAAGTTCATGTGAAGCTGGGGCAGATAGTCACCCTGAATGAAGCATTGGTAGAAATCGAGTAGTTGGCGCGATACTATAGGGACGCTGGCACTCCCCAAATGCTGGCGTCCCAAGCCCGCTGCAGAGACTAATTCGACCGATCAAGCTACCTTCGCACTAGAGAGGAGAAAACGCTTATAACCAACACGGCTTGCAGTTTTTCTTGGGTTCATTTGTACATGCCCTCGTAATTGTGATCTTATTATCCCGAATGGAAAGAGGAATCCTGTATGTTGGATCATCTTGGCTTGACTACCTTTGAAACATTCGCCCTTTGGGCCGTTCTGGGTGTCGCCATTTTGGGCCTGCTCTATGCGCTCTTCCTGCGCCGCGAAGTGCTCAGAGAAGATACCGGCACGCCCAAAATGCGCGAAGTGTGGGATGCGATTCGCACCGGCGCTGATGCATACCTGAATCGCCAGTTGCGCACAATTCTGCCTTTTATTGTCATCTTGACCGTCCTGCTCTTCCTGAGTGTGTACATCGTGCCGCCTTCTATAGAGGCACACGTACGCTTCCCCGAGATGGATGACGCCCAGCTCCAGATGTGGATGGGCTTGGGCCGTGCAGTAGCATTTATCATGGGCGCAGCCTTTAGCCTGGCAGTCGGCCAGATCGGCATGCGCATGGCGGTGCAAGCCAACGTGCGCGTGGCGGCTGAGTCGCGCCACAGCTTTGGCGGCGCGCTACGCATCGCCTATCGCGCCGGGGCCATCACGGGCATGTTGACCGATGGCTTGGGTCTATTGGGCGGCACGCTGATCTTCATGTACTACGGCGTAGCGGCGCCAGATGCGCTGTTGGGCTTCGGCTTTGGCGGTACGCTAGTGGCGCTGTTCATGCGCGTGGGCGGCGGCATCTTCACCAAGGCGGCCGACGTCGGTGCAGACCTGGTCGGCAAGGTCGAGCAAGATGTACCCGAAGACGACCCGCGCAATGCAGCCGTGATTGCGGACCTTGTCGGCGACAACGTCGGCGACTGCGCCGGTATGGCGGCCGACATCTTCGAATCTTACGAAGTGACCATTGTGTCGGCCCTGATCCTGGGCTTGTCATTGATGGCGATTACGTCCGGCGACATTCGCTGGATCATCTACCCGCTGCTGGTGCGTGGTATCGGCGTGCTGTCGTCGATCATCGGCACCTACCTGGTGCGCACCAATTCCGAAGGTGCAGCCAGCGCGATGCGTGCCATCTTCAGCGGCTTCCTGACCTCGGCGGCGATCTCCGTCGTGCTGTTCGGCATCGTGGGCTTCTTCTATCTGCAAGGGATCCAGGGTGACTGGTGGCGCCCATTCTTAGCAACCTCGGCAGGTGTGCTGTTGGCCATCGTGCTTGACCGCTTGACCGATTACTTTGCCGGCACCGAAGGCGGACCGGTTAAGGAGATCAATGCCTCCACGGCGGGCGGCCCAGCTACGACCATTCTCTCCGGCTTGGGCGTCGGGTACGAAGCCACGGTATGGGCGGCCGTCGTGATTGCGCTGACGATTCTATCATCGGTGCTGATCTTCAGTGGTGTCGGCAACAATGCCATCGAGCAAACGGCATTCGTGTTGTACGGCGTGGCGTTGACCGGCATCGGCATGTTGACGCTAACCGGCAACAACGTGGCTATGGACTCGTTTGGCCCGATCTCTGACAATGCCAACGGCATCGGCGAGATGGCCGGCCTCGAACCCAAGGCACGCCAGATCATGGCCGACCTGGATGCCGTAGGCAATACGACCAAGGCTATCACCAAGGGTATCGCCATCGGTTCGGCCGTGATCGCAGCCGTAGCGTTGTTTGGCTCATTCATCACCGACGTAACGCGCGTGCAAACGCAGATGGGCATAGACCCGTTGCAGACTATGGCGGCGACTGGCATTCGCGTGTCGGTACCGCTGGTGTTTATCGGCCTCCTGATCGGCGGCGCGGTGCCGTGGTTGTTCTCATCGCTGGCGATCAAGGCTGTGGCGCGTGCTGCAGGCCAGATCGTACAGATCGTGCGCAAGCAGTTCCGCATTCCCGGCGTGATGGAAGGAACAGTCAAGCCGGACTATGCCGAGTCGGTCAACGTGGCGACTAAGGCTGCGCAGGGTGAGTTGGTCAACTTGGCGTTGTTGGCAGTGCTGATGCCGGTCGTGATTGGCCTGTCACTGCAGGTTGAGGCGTTAGGTGGCTTCTTGGCCGGCGTCATTGTCTCCGGCCAGTTGCTGGCGGTCTTCATGTCCACCGCCGGTGGTGCATGGGACAATGCCAAGAAGCTGATCGAGGATGAGCCGCGGGACCTGGTCAAGAATACGGGCAAAGGTTCGGAACGCCACAAGGCCAGTGTGGTCGGCGACACCGTCGGCGACCCGTTGAAGGACACGGCCGGCCCGGCGTTGAATCCGATGATCAAGGTCATCAACCTGGTAAGCGTAATTATCGCCCCGGTTGTCGTACAGTATCGTGAGTGGAACATCTGGGTCATCCTGGCCATCCTCATCTGCCTCGGGCTGGTAGCCTGGGCAATCATCCGCAGCCGCAGCGGTGGAAGTGGCTTCATCGTGGGAGCAGGCGAGATGGCGCCGATTCCGGCGGCAAGTTCGTACGTGTCCCCAACTGCAGTCAAGACGCAAGCAAAACCCGCCCAGAAACCGGCGCAGAAGCAGGGTCAAAAGCAAGGCAAGCGCTAGTCACGCTGTCCCAGCAGTAACTTGTTAGGACGAGGAGAGCCTCCTTGGCCGGTAAGGTGCGAATCACACCGAACTCAGCCAAGGAGGCTTTCTATTACCTAGCGAGTCATATCTTCGCGGATGGAATGCAAATAAGGGGCGGCCGGTTGGCGGGAAATAGGGCCAATCCGGTACACTGTCCGTCATGTTCGAACTCGTCTTCCTCGGGACTTCCGCATCCGCTCCTTCTGTGCAAAGAGGTCTTTCGTCGGCGCTCGTACTGGCCAACGAGCAGCGGTTTATGATCGACTGCGGCGAAGGCACGCAGCGCCAACTGCTGCGCTCCGGGCTGGGTTTCCGCAAGTTGGACAAAATTCTGCTGACGCACGGCCACCTGGACCACATCCTGGGGCTAGGTGGGCTGGCGAGCACGTTAGGACGATGGGAGGCGATGGAGGAACTCAACATCTACGGTGGTGCGTTTACCCTGGCGCGTGTGCAGGCGCTCATGGAGGTCGTATTTGGGCCGGGACAGATTCCCAATGCGGGAGTCGAGCTCAACCAGATGCAGGCAGGTGTCCTATTCGACAGCCGCACCTTTACGCTGACGGCGTTTCCCGTCCAGCATCGGGGGCCCGACTGCTTTGGCTTTCTGTTCGAAGAGAAGAGCCGGCGACCCTTCTTGGCTGAGAAGGCGGAGGCGCTGGGAATACCGCACGGTCCGGTGCGGCGCGACTTGGCAGCCGGGATTCCGGTAACACTGGCAAGCGGGCGCACGGTGATGCCGCAGGAAGTGTTGGGCGAACCGCAGCGTGGGGCAAAGCTAGTATTTGTAGGCGATGTCAGCCACACGGGGCCGCTGCACGACTCGGTGGCGGAAGCCGACCTGTTGGCGATCGAGGCAACGTATTTGGATGCCGACAAAGACCTGGCGCGCGCGCATGGGCATATCACGGCAGGAGCGGCGGCGCGGCTGGCGCGCAACGCTGGGGTGCGCCAGTTGGTGCTGCACCATGTGAGCAGGCGCTATGCCACGCCAGAGGTACTGGCGGAGGCGCAGGCCATCTTTCCCAATACGGTCATAGCCAGTGACCTGGACGTATTTGCCGTACACAAAGATAAGCCGATCGTAGCGCGCAGTCTGCGGCACAAGTAGAGTAGAGATCGAACGCTTGTTCGGTTCAGTTCCTATACATAATTGTTGGGACCGCTGACCTATAGTATAATTGATCTGTTGTAGCTGGTTTGCGCAACGGGGAGATGGAATGGCTTTGACAGCGAGCAGCCGGGGCGCTTACGGGGAAGAATCGCCTGAAGCGCTGCGTCGGCGAGCAGATGTGCTCCTCGACGAAATGATGCTGGGAGGCATCGATACGGGTGCTGCGGGTCCGTACAGCAGTGGTAGTGCCACTGGCAGCGGAAACGGCAATGGTGCCGCGCATTGGCCATCGGCTGAAGAGATGGCATTCGAATATGATGGCGCTGCAGGCCAGGATTCCCGCCCCGATGGCAGCTACGGCGAAGATGCGTCGGTAGGCGGCGAGCCGGTATTGCCGCCACGTACGACGAGCAGTCGGTTGATTTCGGCGGAAGAGCGCTACGCACAGTTGACGGGCACACGATCGGACGGCGAGCCCGTACCGCAAACGCCGCCTGCTGTTGCGCCGCTGCCCGGTTCTGCAGCGCCCCCCTCGCAGACTGAGGCGGCAGGCAGTGTCCCCAGAGCAGATATTCCCAGAACTGACATGCCTAGGTCAGATGCCCCTGCTGCAACAGCGAGCGATTATCGCGGCGACTATCGCACTGACACGCGCGGCGGCTATCAGAACAATTACGCCACAGATAGTACCGGCAGTGCCTTGGGAGCGAGTACAGGTGGCATTTCGGCAGTACGCCGGCAGTCGCCGTCCTTGGCCAGCCAGATGGCAGTGGGAGTACGGGCGGCCAACCGTTCTAACCTGCTGCCGCGCAACAACGAAATTGACGCCGATACGGTACAGCAGGAGATTAATGAGCTGCTGCGAGCTGTATCCACGTCGCTCCCAGCAGGCAACGAAGCCGTGGAGCGCAGCCGCCATCTTTTGAGCAAGGCGCAGACGCTGCTGCAGAGTGATCCAACCCGCACAGCTGAGGTCGATTACTACTTGCAGCAAGTGCGGCGCATCGTGCAGCGTACACGGCAGACGGCGCAGTGGTCGTCAGTGTATCAGAAGCGGCTGACAGTCTACCTGTGGGCGTGGCTGCTGCTGGCAGGCATGATCGTGGCGGCGGTAGCGCTATACACAGGCGCGGCCGTCGAGTTCTTTACGCAGCTTGTGGACACGCCGGGCTTGGAGCCCATCTTACCGCAAGCACCCGTAGTGCTGGCCGGAGCGTTTGCCGGGGCGCTGGGGGCTTCGCTGTCGGCGCTATTCAGCATGCAGCGGCGCGGCCGACGCGAGCATAGCTATTTTGACCGCAAGTATGGGCTGCGGGGATTATTGCTTCCCCTGCTCGGTATGTTCTTTGGGCTACTGCTGGCAATTGTGGCAGCGATCGTCTATATTCTGGCCGAGATCGACCCTGGCGTGCAGACTTGGGCAGTGGCCGTTCCAGCCGTACTGGCCCTGATCGTGGGCTTTGGCCAAGAGTGGATGTACGGTGCTCGTTCCTGAGCGCGTTCCTAACTGAAAACCCGTATGAAGCTAATTGAAATTGCCGTCAACGTGCCAATCCGCCGCACGTTTGGGCGCAACGCGCCTCCACCGCCGCGTGACTTTGACGAGGGTGGAGAAGAGGCCGCCGACAATGCAGACGAAAGCAATCTGCAAGCCTTCCATTATCACCTGCCGCCCGAGCTGGAGACTGTTGTGGAGCCCGGGCATCTGGTGTGGGTGCCATTTGGGCCACAGAAGCTGCAAGGCGTCGTGCTGCGCACCGCTGACTATTCGCCGGTGCCCACCAAGGCGGTACTAAGACTGGCGCGGCCGGATCCCGTGCTGACAGCGATTCAAATCAGGTTGGCAGAGTGGATCGCCACACAGTATGTGGCCCCGCTGGCGGAGGCGATCAAGTTGTTCTTGCCACCCGGCTTGCTGGCACGGGCAGACGGCACAGCCGGCGTGCGTGCCAAGCGTGAACTACGGATAATGCTCCTGGTCCATGGCGATGAGGCGCAGCAACGGTTGGCAACGCTGGCGACGACCACGCAGGCGAGCAAAATTCTGGCCTGGCTGCTCGAACAGCCAGGAGCAGAAGTACGAGCGGCAACAAGCGTCACCTGGAAGGCAATCAAACGGGCCGTAGGCGTGAGCCAGCGTGGGCCGCTGGCGTCGCTGCAGGAGGCAGCGCTGGTGGCAGTGGAGGGCGACTCCGTGCGGCTGGCTGTCAGTGCCGAGCAGGCGGAAACGGCCCTGCATTCGATGCAAGGGTTGGACAAGTATGCTCCAGTGATCACAGCCCTGGAGGCAGCCGGCGCCGGCCTATGGAAAAGCGAACTGTACAAACAAGTCGAATGTGATCTGAACCTGCTGCGTGACCTGCAGGGCGCAGGCATTGTGGATTTGCAGGAGGAAGGGCGCACGCGCGATCCCTTGGCCGGAAGGTCGTACACGACTACAAGCGCGCCGCTGCTCACCTCGGAGCAGCGGGCCGTATGGCAGCAAGTAGAGGCGGCCTTTGACGAGCAGCCGGCCGTGCGGAAACCGTTTCTGCTGCACGGCGTGACAGGCAGCGGCAAAACAGAGATCTATTTACACGCGATCGCCGAGACGCTACAGCGCGGCCGGCAGGCGATCGTGTTGGTGCCGGAGATCGCGCTGACGCCGCAAACGGTGGCGCGCTTTGCAGGGCGCTTTCCGGGGCACGTGACGGTCATACACTCGGAGCTGACCACCGGCGAGCGATACGACGTGTGGCGGGCTATCCGTGCAGGCCAGTACGACGTCGTGGTGGGACCGCGCAGCGCGCTGTTTGCGCCGATGGCACGGCTGGGGCTGATCGTGATCGACGAGGAGCACGAGTCAACGTACAAACAGGATGCCGAGCAGTGGGGCAGCTTCAAGGTGTTTTACGACGCACGCAGGGTGGCGCGGCAGTATGCGAGCTTGACGGGCAGCGTCTTGATCATGGGTAGCGCCACGCCGAGCCTGGATGTGTACTACGCGGCCCAGAATGGAGAATTTCGCCTGCTGGAAATGCCACGGCGCGTGTTGGGCCACCGGGGAAGCGATGCAGGAGAAACGTTGTATGCCGAGATGCCGCCCGTCGAAATAGTCGACATGCGGCAGGAACTGCGCGCAGGCAATCGCAGCATTTTCAGCCGCAGTCTGGCGAGCGAACTGCTGGCGACGCTCGACGCAGACGAGCAAGCGATCCTGTTCTTAAATCGGCGCGGGACGCACACATTCGTGATATGTCGCGACTGCGGGCATGTCGAAGAATGTCCACGCTGCGAGACGCCGCTAACACTGCACGAAGCGTCACTGCAGCGGGGCATACCACAGAAGCTAGTGTGCCATCGCTGCAATTATCAACGGCCGGTGCCGACCGTCTGCCCCGTGTGCAACAGCAAGCGGATCAAGTTCTTTGGCGCAGGGACGGAGCGCATCGAGGAAGCTGTACAGGAGATTGCGCCCCACGCACGGGTGCTGCGTTGGGACGCCGATACGACCATGCATAAGGGCTCGCACGAGGCGATCCTGCGGAAATTTGCCAGCCAGGAAGCAAACGTGATGATCGGAACGCAAATGATTGCCAAGGGGCTCGACCTGCCGCTGGTCACGCTGGTGGGGGTGGTTGCGGCGGACGTGGGGCTGTTCTTGCCGGACTTCCGCAGCGGCGAGCGCGCGTTCCAATTGTTAACGCAAGTAGCGGGGCGCGCCGGACGCAGCGCGCGCGGCGGGCGAGTTGTGATCCAGAGCTACCGGCCGGAGCACCATGCAATCCAGGCTGCGGCGCAACACGACTACGCGGCCTTCTATGCGCGTGAGATGGCGTTCCGACGCGAGCACCTGTATCCACCGGTGCGGCGGCTGGCGCGGCTGGTATTTTGGGAGAAAAACGAGCAAAAAGCCAAGCGCGAGAGCGAGCGCATGGCAGCGCTCCTGCGCACGCGTGCGGCGCAGCTGGAGCCGGAGCCTGGACTGTTCGAAGTTATGGGTCCCGCGCCGGCATTCTTTGAGCGCTTCCGCGGTTCCTACCGCTGGCAGATCCTCGTAAGTGCTCCTGAACCTGCCGCGTTTCTACGGGGAATTGACATTCCTTTTGGCTGGCGCGTGGATGTCGATCCGGTGGGAGTTTTATAGATCAATCCTATAGATCGAACTGGGAGTGAACATGCGCAACGAGCACGAAATGATGGATTTGATCATGGACACGGCATGGGAGGACGAGCGAATCCGAGCGGTGATTTTGAACGGATCGCGCGCCGATCCAAACGTACAACGTGACATTTTCCAGGACTATGACATTGTGTACGTAGTGACGGAAATGGAGCCGTTCGTGCACAACCTGGAATGGATCCGCCGTTTCGGCGAATTGATGGTCTTGCAGTTGCCGGATGAAATGGAAGGGGAACAGGACAAGCCGCGTACCTGCTATGCGTACCTGATGCAGTTCGCCGATGGCAATCGCATTGATCTTACTATCTACCCGTCTGCACTGCTGCTGGAGATGCAGCGTGACAGCTTGAGTGTGCTGCTGCTGGACAAGGATGGCGTCGTCGAACCATACCCGCCGCCCAACGAACGTGATTATCTGCCTCGGCCACCTACTGTCAGACAATTTTTTGATCGCTGCAACGAGTTTTGGTGGATGAGCCCCTACGTTGCGAAGGCTCTATGGCGGGATGAGATTCTATACGCCAAGCAGCTGCTGGATGAGAATTTGCGCGAGCAGTTGATGGCCTGTCTGGTATGGTACGTTGGCATCAAGACAGGCTTTGCCGCCAGCACCGGCAAAGCCGGCAAGCATTTCAAAGAGTATTTGGCGCCGGCGCAATGGGAACTGCTGCTGTGTACCTACGCAGACGCCGACCCGCAGCGGACTTGGGATGCCCTGTTTGCAATGGGCGAGCTATTTCACTCAGTGGCCGTAGCGGTGGCGAATACAATGGGATACGAGTATCCGTACGGAGACGACGAGCGGGTTACGGCGCACTTGCGTTATGTGCGGAAGCTGGAAAAAGGGGCGCAGCAGATCTATTAGATCCACACGGTGTTGACAGTGAGTCCCTCGCTTCCTACAATGGAGGTGTCATGGCAAAACAGACTGCTACCGAGACACACCTGCCGGTCGTGGCGGGAGAGGCGATGCCGCAATGGCTGGCTTTGAAAGACGCCAGTGATTTTTTAGGTGTGCACTTTACGACCCTGCGCACATGGGCGGACAACGGGGACATCCCTGTTTTTCGCACGCCAGGCGGACACCGGCGCTTTAGCCTCGACGACTTGCGGCGTTTTTTGGCGCAGCGCAGCCAACTTGCGACGACGGACGAGCATGGCATTGTGAGCGTGGCCGTCGGCCGAACACGCGAGGAACTGGAACGTTTGCTGCCGGTGGAACAGAGCTGGCGCTATCCGCTGCAGGGAGATGCTGCACAGGCACGCCGCCAGCGCGGGCGACAGTTGTTTACACTGGCAGTGTCGTTTGTGCTCAAACCTGGACAAAGCGAACGCTTGTTGGAGCAGGGCCGCGAGTTGGGCCTTGAGTATGGCTGGGAAGCGGCGCAAAGCGGGGTAGGCTTGGCGGAAACCGGCAAAGCAGTTCAGTTCTTTCGCAGCCAGCTAGTGGAGGCTGTGCAGCACCAGGAGGGCGCAGCATTGCCAGACGCGGACGACCTGCGCGTGCAGCGATTGATCGATCTTTTTTTGGACGAAGTGCTTTATTCAGTGCTTGACGGCTATGAGCGTGGACGTGGAGCAAACTAGCATCGGCCACACACCGAAGCCTGACGCGTGTCAGCACAGAGCAATCGTAGGGCAAACGTCGAATACGAACATATTGGATACCAGGCAGATGCGCTACAATGTAGGTACCGATTCGCCGATAGCAAATTGATTCACAGGTAATCTGGAAAGTGCTCAGAGACGAACTTGCATATGGCTGAAGTCACTTTGCCAGCTTGACCTGTAGATCATGATGCGAAACGAGTGCATGGTGCAGATGGAGTGCTAGCGAAAGAGTTTGGGAAGGGGTGCAGACGATTTAGCAGGGATTGAGAAAGGCGATCTGCCATGTTGCACTCTTTTATGACCACTGGTATAATCAAGTTCCCGCAGAGACAATCTGAAATCATGTAGTGTGAGGTAGAGACTGGCAAATTTCTGTAGTTTGGCAGATAAAACATTTACAGTATAATAGTTCGGGTTGTCTCTTTATCCAGAGGGCTGTGCAAGGTCAATCAATTCTCTGAAATTCCATTACTAGGGAGGTTTCTATGCTCAACCGGAGGACGTGGATTGTTGCGCTGGTTGCTCTGCTCTTGATGGCCAGCCTGGGCGGTTGCGCTGCCGGTGATGTTCCGGCGCCCGATCGCGAAGTACCCATCAGTGTCGATGCAGCACTCGAAGGCCAGAATGCAGGACTCGCTGGCTTGATGGGCGGCAATGTGACCTGGACCGAGGCCCAGTTCAGCAGTTTCCTGACTGAGCTCCTGCGCCAGAACACCGGCCCCAACCAGCCCGTGGATGCCATCACGGCGTGGTTTGATCCGGACAACAATGTCCACCTGCGGGTCGCCCTGAAAGACGGCGTGCTCCTGGGTGGCCAAAACATCGACCTCACGGGCAAAGTCGCCGTGGTGGATGGCAAGGTCCAGCTCAACCTGGCTGAAGCCGGCGCCAACGGTATGATGCTGAGCGGTGCCTGGATGCAGTACATCAGCGACTACATCAACAGCTACCTGGCCAGCCCGTCGTTTGGCGTGGCGGCCGATGTCCAGACGGGCGACGGCACGATCACGATTTCGCTCGGCGGCATGTAATCTTGGCGGCAGTATTGCCGCAAGACCCAACTGCATAGAGGACAAGCCCGGTATCGCACCCCGCGATCCGGGCTTTTGTTTGCGAAAATAGGGCGTAACGCAGAGACACTGAGGAACAAGCATGTACACAGATGTTGTGAAACCGACGATGATCTTGGATGAGCAGCGAGTGCGGTCGAATATCGGGCGAATGGCACGCCGGGCGCACGCAAACGGCGCGCGGTTCCGCCCGCATTTCAAGACGCACCAATCGGCGGCGATAGGAGAATGGTTTCGCGACGAAGGGGTAACGGCAATTACAGCGTCATCGGTGGAAATGGCGACGTATTTTGCCGATCACGGGTGGAAGGACATTACAATTGCGTTCCCAGCCAACGTGCGCGAGCTAGAACAGATTAACCGACTGGCGGAGCGTGTGCGGCTGCAACTGCTGGTGGAGTCAGAGGCTACCGTACAGATTTTGGACCTCGGACTGACGGCACCGGTAGGAGCATGGATCGAAGTGGACGCCGGCAGCGGGCGCAGCGGGGTACCCTGGGATGAAGGGGGGACGCTGCACGCCGTGGCGGCTGCAGTGGCTGCCAGCCAACGGCTGAGCTTGCAAGGCTTGCTGACACACGCAGGCAACACATATGGGGCGCGCTCGCTGGTGGCCGTAACGGCCATTCATACAGAAACGGTCACACGCATGCAGCGCATGCGCAACTGGCTGATAGAGTACGGGTTTCTAGGGCTGGAAATATCGATCGGCGATACGCCCGCCTGCAGCATGCTGGACAAGTGGGGAGACATCGATGAAGCACGGCCGGGCAATTTTGTGTTCTATGACTTGACTCAGATGACGATCGGGGCATGCACGGCTGCAGACGTAGGATTCGTGGTGGCTTGTCCCGTGGTGGCGGTACACCCGGAGCGCGGCGAGATAGTGCTGTATGGCGGGGCGGTGCACCTGTCCAAGGAGATGCTGGCGCGCGAGGATGGATCGCCCTCCTATGGTGCAGTGGTATGGCTGAATGAGGCAGGGTGGAGCGAGCCGATTCCAGGGGCGTGGCTGCGATCATTGTCGCAAGAGCATGGGGTGGTGCGGGCGACGGAGACCGCATGGGGCGCTGGACTGGGCCGCGTAGAAGTAGGGCAGTTGCTGGGTGTGCTGCCAGTGCACTCTTGCCTGACCGCCGATCTGCTAAAGGAATACAGAACAATAAGGGGGGAGCGGGTCAAAATGATGAGAGGGGAAAGGACATAATATGGATTTTGTCCAGTCCAATTTGACCACAAAGGGCGTGGTATGTTATTCTCCTACTTCGTGGGTTTGCCGCGCCATGGGCTGTTTGTCTGTCCCATGAGTTTTGCGGCGGTATCCTTGTGCGGTTACACCGCTTGGCGAAATTGTGTTCCGCCGGTGTTGTACCGGCGGTTACGTACACTCGTTACGGTAAAGTAGTAAAACTGGAAAAAACGGATTTTGGATTGCTCCATCTCAGCCAGCGGCTCTTGTGCTGGTGGCGTGTGGAGCGAAGGAAGCGGAGGAAAGTTTGCCGACCATTAATCAGTTGGTCCGCAAGGGCCGTGCCGAAGTTGCGAAGAGGGAAAAGGCGCCAGCGCTGCGGTTCACGAAGAACACGTTGACCGGCCGCATGCGGCGCATGCAGATGGGCAACCCGCAGAAGCGCGGCGTTTGCACACAGGTGCGTACGACTACGCCCAAGAAGCCGAATTCGGCTTTGCGCAAGGTAGCGCGCGTGCGCCTGACGAACGGCATTGAAGTGACCGCCTACATTCCGGGTGAAGGCCACAACCTGCAGGAACATAGCGTCGTGCTTGTGCGCGGTGGTCGTGTTAAGGACCTGCCTGGCGTGCGCTATCACATCGTGCGTGGCGCACTGGACAGCCAAGGCGTGGACAAGCGCAAGCGCGGGCGCAGCAAGTATGGCACCAAGCGGCCCAAGGCGAAATAAGGTAGGCGGGAGATAAAAAATGCGCAGAAACAGTGCAGTGCGCCGTCAGGTAATACCGGACCCGCGCTTCAACAATGTAGTACTCGCCAAGTTCATCAACAACGTGATGGAGCGCGGCAAGAAGAGCATCGCCGCAGCCATCGTGTACGATGCGTTTGCTATCATCGAAGACAAGACCAAGCGCCCCGGTATCGAGGTGTTTGAAGAGGCGATGAAAAACGCCACCCCGCAAATCGAGGTGAAGCCTCGCCGCGTCGGTGGTGCAACGTACCAAATTCCGATCGAGCCAAGCCCGGAGCGCAAACAGGCGCTGGCCATGCGTTGGCTCATCGAGAACGCGCGCAAGCACAGCGGTCGTGATATGGCGGCGCGCCTGGCCGGTGAGTTGATGGATGCTGCCCGTAATGAGGGCAATACGATCAAGAAGCGCGACGACACGCACAAGATGGCTGAGGCCAACCAGGCGTTCGCGCACTTCCGTTACTAAGCGTTTTGGGTGTTTCCCGCACGGGCAAGTTTGTCTTTCCTGGTGCGGCGCCTCTGCCCATAAGAATCGACCGCTCCCTGGTCCGTATCGGCTCTTGATGGAGTCGCGGCTGCGGGTCATAGCGGAGATACTTTGTGGGTCACCGGCGCCGCACCATTTTTGTGCGGCAGCGCAATCAGCGGGCGGAGTTAGCGGAGATGGGGAAAACAGGACAGTAGTATGGGCGAATATCCGATTGAACGAATGCGCAATATCGGCATCATTGCACACATCGATGCCGGCAAGACGACGACCACCGAACGCATCCTTTTTTATTCCGGACGCATCCATCGCATGGGCGAGGTGCACGAAGGAACGGCTGTGACCGACTGGATGGTGCAGGAGCGCGAGCGTGGCATTACGATCACGGCCGCTGCCATCACCACGTCTTGGAAGGATCGAATCACGGGCGAGGAATGCCAGATCAACGTCATCGACACGCCCGGCCACATCGACTTCACGGCGGAAGTACAGCGCAGCTTGCGCGTACTGGACGGCGGCATCGTCGTATTTGACGGCGTGGCCGGGGTGGAGCCGCAGTCGGAGACGGTTTGGCGCCAGGCCGATCGCTACAGTGTGCCGCGCATTTGCTTCGTAAACAAAATGGATCGCGTAGGGGCCAGCTTCGAGCGGACGATCGAGATGATCGTCGACCGCTTGGGCGCGACGCCGCTGCCAGTGCAATTGCCCATGGGCCGCGAGGACACATTCAAGGGCATTATTGACCTGATTGAAATGGATGCGCTGCTCTTCAGCGACGAGTTGGGTGCTGCGCCGACGGTGACGGAGATTCCAGCCGAATTTTTGGAAGCCGCGCAAGCAGCGCGCGAGACGTTGGTCGAACGTGTGGCTGAGACCGACGACGAGCTGACCATGCGCTTCCTGGAAGGTGAGGAAATCACCGTTCCGGAAATCTATCGTGCGCTGCGCAAGGCGACTATTGGCGGCGACCTGATTCCGATCCTGTGCGGCACTGCTCTGCGCAACAAGGGTGTGCAGCCACTGTTGGATGCGGCCGTACGTTACCTGCCCAGCCCGCTAGATATCCGTCCCGTCGAAGGGATCGACCCGGATACAGGCGAGACGATCTCCCGACCGCCAGACGAGAAGGCGCCATTTACCGGCCTGGTCTTCAAAATCGTGACTGATCCCTTTGTCGGACGGCTGGCGTATGTGCGTGTGTATTCGGGTAAGTTAATATCAGGCGAGACGGTTTATAATCCTACCCGCGGGCGTCGCGAACGCATTGGGCGCATCGTGCGTATGCATGCCGATAAGCGCGAGGATCTGACCGAAATAACCGCGGGTGATATCGCTGCCATCGTCGGTCCGAAGGAATCGTTCACCGGCGAAACGCTGTGCGACGCCAAGAATCAGATCGTGCTGGAGACCATCGAGTTCCCGGACCCCGTCATCAAGGTGGCGGTTGAGCCGAAGTCCAAGGCCGACCAAGACAAGATGACTGAGGCGCTGATCAAGCTGGCGGAAGAAGATCCCACCTTCAAGGTGCAGTACGACGACCAGACCGGGCAGACCGTGATCTCCGGCATGGGCGAGCTGCACTTGGACATCATTGTGGATCGCCTCAAGCGCGAGTTCCGCGTGCAATGCAACGTTGGCCGCCCGCAGGTGGCCTATCGCGAGACAATCACGCGGCCGGTGCGCGTCGAAGGCCGTTTCGTGCGCCAGTCGGGCGGTCGCGGTCAATACGGCCATGTGTGGCTGGAAATGGCTCCCAACGAGGCAGGCAGCGGCTTTGTCTTTGAAGACAAAACCGTTGGCGGTTCGGTGCCGCGTGAGTACATCAATCCGACCCAGAAGGGCATCGTCGAAGCGATGGAGAGCGGCGTATTGGCTGGCTACCCTGTCGTGGATGTCAAGGTGGCGCTGGTAGACGGCAGCTACCACGAGGTTGACTCGAGCGAAATGGCGTTCAAGATCGCCGGCAGCATGGCGTTCAAGGACGGAGCGCAGAAGGCTGGACCGATCCTGCTGGAGCCCATGATGAAGGTCGAGGCCATTGTCCCGGACGAGTACGTGGGCGACACGGTCGGCGATTTCTCAAGCAGGCGTGGCCTGGTGGAAGGCATGGATCCGCGTTCAGGCGGCGTGCAGTCGGTGCGGGCCCTGGTGCCACTGAGCGAAATGTTTGGGTATGCGACGGACATCCGCTCCATGACTAGCGGCCGCGGCAGTTTCACCATGCAGTTCGAAAAGTATATGCCCGTCAGCCAAAGTATCGCCGAGAAGGTGCTGCGCGGGCAGGTATAAGACGTCGGTCCGCGAAATGCACGAAGGTACACGAAGAAAAGAGGCCGGTTCTCAAAAGGGAACCGGCCTCTTTTGCGCCAGCGATTCGGCGTTTTGATCGATACGCGGTGGATCGTTTTGTGCTAGAGTAATAGTTGTTCATATTTGTAAGTCAACCTCATATTTTCACAGTGCAGTCAGAGAGGAGCGAACTTATGGTACGTCAGGTGTTCGTTGCTCTTGTGGCTAGCGCCCTGTTGATCGCATGCCAGCCGGCCCAAGTGCCGCCTGGCTCGGTCAGTCAGGCTCCACCAGTCGCAGCAGCTACCGCAACTCCAGAGCTCGAAACACTATCCGGCAGCGTGCCGCTTGCCGAGGCGGTTGACAGCTTGGAGCCACAGCTATTTTGGCAAAACTTCTACTCGCTCACGCAAATTCCACGACCATCGCATCACGAGGAGCAAATCAGCGCTTTCGTGGCTCAGTTTGGGCGCGATCTTAGGGCTGGAAACTATTGTGGATGACGTAGGCAACGTGATCATCCGGAAACCCGCCACGGAAAGCATGGAAGATTTGCCAGGCGTGGTGCTGCAGGCGCATATGGATATGGTAGCGCAGAAGACGAGCGATTCCACGCATGACTTTCTGACTGACCCGATCGACGCCTATGTCGAAGATGGTTGGGTAAAGGCGCGCGACACCACCTTGGGGGCTGACGACGGCAGCGGCGTTGCCATGATCATGATGCTATTAGAGGAGGACGACATCGCCCATGGTCCCCTGGAAGGCCTGTTTACCGTTAACGAAGAAGACGGCTTTACCGGTGTGAACGCATTGCAGCCCGGCGTGTTGCAGGGAACGATTCTAATCAACATCGACTCGGAAGAGGAAGGGGTGTTCACGATCGGCAGTGCGGGCGGCGTGAATGTCGATATCAGTGCCCAAAATACATTGGAAGAGACACCTGCCGATTATCTCGGCTACGAGGTCGCGGTGTCCGGTTTGCAGGGCGGCCATTCAGGTATGGAGATTGGAAGCAACCACGGTAATGCCAATCGCTTGCTGGCCCGCTTGCTATGGCTCGCCGAGGATCAGTTTGGCCTTCGTGTGGCAAGCATTGCCGGCGGCGATCGCTACAATGCCATTCCACGCGAGGCTGCGGCGATCGTGGCAGTGCCAGAAGCGCAGGCCGAGGCGTTTACTGCATTTATTGGCGACTTCGAAAAGACCGTGCAGCAGGAATACGTTGCCACTGAGCCCACGTTGGCAGTGCAGGCTGCCGATGGCGAGCAGCCGGGCCAAGTGCTGCCGGTGGACAGCCAGCATGCGCTCCTGGATGCACTGTACGGCAGTCCTAATGGTGTGGAGAAGATGAGTGACGCCGTACCGGGCCTCGTGGAGACGTCGACCAACTTGGGTATCTTGAGCGTTGTCGACGGCACATTGACGGCGGGCCATTTGGTCCGCAGCGCGGTCGACAGCGAACGGGACGAGTTGGCGCAGATGGTACAGAGCGTTTTCGAGTTGGCTGGAACGGACGCCATTCAGCGTGATCCTTATTCCGGCTGGCCACCGAACCCGGATTCACCTATCGTTACGCTCATGCAGTCAGAGTACGAGTCCTTATTTGGCAAAGAGGCCACAGTGGAGGCGATCCATGCCGGGCTTGAGACAAGCGTGATAGGTGCGAAGTATCCGGAGATGGATATGATTTCGGTCGGGCCGACGCTGGAGGCGGTTCATTCTCCCGACGAACGTATGGAAGTCAGCACGGCTGAAAAGCTATACGAACTGTTGGTAGCAACGCTGGCCGACATCCCAGCACAGTAGCGAGTGCACACTGCTTACAGCGTAGTCCACACGTTAAGCGAATAGTGCCCAGAAAACAAAGACAGAGCCGGTGCCCGCTGTGGGGCACCGGCTCTGTCTTTGTTTGGCTAACGCACGGTTAGCGGTAGCGGATACCTCAGCCACCGCCGGTGGAGCAGGACGCATCACCGGCGGGCGCGCTGCTGCCAGCGGAGAAACCACTTGCGCCTTTCATCCCGAAGGTGGAGAACTGCTTGTTGACCTGGGTGCCGGCGCACTTGGGGCAGGTCACCACGTCCTGGGAAGAGGCGCTGCGCATGAAATGCTCGAATTCATTGCCACAGGTGATGCAGGTGTATTCGTATAAGGGCATTGCTACAACTCCATTCTTACAGAGAACTCAATCACGCAAATAACAGTGCACTTGCTCGGTTTGGTCCTAAGCTAGATCGCCCCGATTTTGTTCAGGTTGTCCACCAGCAAGAAGATGGCGAGACCGATCACAAAAACGGCAAAGACCTTGCGCAGGTGCTCCGGATGCACGATGCGGGTGAGACGTGTGCCGACCAAGGCACCGGTCAGACCGGCGGTGACAAAGATGGCAACCAACTGAATGTCGATGGGCGGCCCGTGAAGGTGGCCCAAGAAGCCAGCCAGGCTGTTCATGGCGATCACAACCAGCGATGTGCCGACGGCCTGGCGCATGGACAGACCGACCAGCATGACCAGGGCCGGAACGATGAGAAAGCCGCCACCGACACCGAGGAAGCCGGTCAGCAAGCCGACGCCGGCTCCACTGAGGATAGTGACAAGCCAGCCGCGGCCGCCGTCGTCGCTGCCGAGCGGCGTGGGCTTGAGCATCATGAACAAGCCCACCACCAGCATAAGCCCGGCAAAGAGCATCATGAGCGTGGTGGAAGGAAGGGCCTTGGACCAGCCGGCGGCCAGGTAGGCCATGGCCATACCGGTGCCGCCAAAGACAAGCGCCACCTTCCAGTTGAGTGTGCCCTGCGAGCGGTGCAGGAAGGCGCCCATGGCGCTGTTGGCGCCGACGATAACCAGCGAGGCCGTAACCGCTGCCTGGGGGCTCTGGCCTACCAGGTAGACCAGAGCCGGCACCGTTAGAATCGAGCCGCCGCCGCCCAGCAGGCCAAGCGAAAGACCGATGGCAAAACCGAGCATGATGTCCAGAGCCAACTGTGGCACGGGGTTACCTCTTTCTCAATCTGCGGTCAGGCTAGATGCGGACCAGTGCTGCTTCTCCGCTCTCAGTGGGTAGGAATTTGGACCAACATTCCTCGCCTTCGTTGAGTGTAACCACGTTTTCAAAGCCACTGGCCTGGAGCAAGCTGGCGGCGATCTGCGAGCGATAGCCGCTGGCACACTGTGTGATCACGGTGCGATCACGCGGGATCTCGTGCAGGCGGTCGGCTAAATAGCCCAGAGGCATGTGGCGCGAGCCGGCAATGTGCCGCTCCGCGTACTCGCTCTTGCCGCGCACGTCGATGATGGTGAGACCGTTCTGCGGTAGCCGTTTGGCCAGTTCGCGCGCCGTGATCACCGGCAGTGCCTGCGAGTCATGGGCCGCAACTTCAGGACTGAAATAACCCGGCACGTAGTCGATGCCGATCGAGCGCAGGTCGGCGAGAATACCTGCCGCACTGTCGACCGAAGGCAGCAGCAGGTAGACGGGGCGCTCGTAGTCCACCAGCCAGCCCAGGAAGGTGACGTAGGCGCTGTTATCCGCCGGCACGTTGACGGTGCCGGGCACATGTGAGAAGGCAAACTGGCCGCGGTTGCGCAGGTCGAACACCTGGCCGCCGTCCTGGACGACCGCGTCCAGCATGCGGCGGTCGAAGTTGACCGGGGCATGCAGCTGGTTGAGCAGTGCCGGGCCAAGCTTGTTCACCTTCTTCATCTGGGCAAAGTACTTGGGCGGCTCGGGTTGGCCCGCCAGCAGCCAGCGAACGAACGACTCTTCATCCTTGTGTTGGAACGCCGGGTTGAACAGCTTTTCATAGCCAAGCGTGGTCGAGGGAATGGCGCCCAGCGCCTTGCCGCACGCGCTGCCGGCGCCGTGGCCGGGCCAGATCTGCAGGTAGTCGGGCATCGCCTTGAACTTCTGCACGGTCTGATACTGTGTGCGCGCCCCTGGTTCCTTGGTGCCCTTGTAGCCGGCCGCCTCTTCAAGCAGGTCGGGGCGGCCAACATCGCCGACAAACAAGAAGTCACCCGTGAATACGCCGATAGGACTTGTCGGCGGCGGCGGTGTCGGTGATTTGGAAGGCAATGTGCTCGAGCGTGTGGCCCGGCGTATGCAGTACGTCCACCTTGATATTGCCCACCAGTGAAAACGTCGCCGTCCCGCACCAGAATCACACGTGGGTCACTGGCATACGCATACTTCCATTCGGCGTCGCCCATGTCGCTCAAATAGATGGTGGCGCCGGTAGCAGCGGCCAGTTCGCGGCTGCCGCTGACGAAGTCGGCGTGGATGTGGGTCTCCGTGACATGGGTGATGCGCAGGCCCTCCTTTTCCGCTGCCCGCAGATAAGGCGTAATGTTGCGCATCGGGTCGATGACCAGCGCCTCGCCGGTCTTGGCGCAGCCGACAAGATAAGAAGCCTGAGCCAACTTTTCGTCGTAGAAGTATTTGAGCAGCATGATCGTTCTCCTTGTGCTGTGACGTCGACTGGGCGATGGTTAACGCTTGAGCGAACCACCTTGGCGCGACCACTCGAATAGACCGCCGAGGTCGTAGACATCGGTGTAGCCCGCGGCCAGGAGGGTCTGGACGGCATGCGCGCTGCGGTTGCCGCTGCGGCAGTAAACGACCACCGGCTTGTCCTTGGGGATCTTGTTGAGCTTGCCGTTCAGTTCCTGCACGGCGATGTTGATGGCGCCGGGGATGTAGCCACTCTTGTATTCGTCCGCCGTGCGCACGTCGACCAGCGTATGCTTCTCTTTGCCGTCGACAAAACGGGCCTTGTAGTCGGCAGGCAGGATAACGGGATGATTGGCCGTGCTATGGCCGCCAAACAAGCGGGACAGAAAGCTCATAGATATTTTCCTTCTCCTCCAGCAGATGTGAACTATGTCACCACTGTACACCTGTTTCTTTTGGCGAGGATTCCCGTCTTGCTTATAATGGATATAAGTAAAACTTATGCTAAATCTCAACAAGCTTGAAGTCTTTGCCGCCGTAGTGCGCACAGGCAGTTTCAGTGCCGCGGCGCAGCAGTTGCTGATGACGCAGCCGGCAGTGAGCCAGCACATTCACGACCTGGAGGCCGGCCTGGGAACGCGGCTGTTTGCGCGCGGGCGGCGCGGAGTAACGTTGACGCCGGCGGGCGAGCAGCTGCGGGAGTACACGCGCGCCATCTTCCAGTTGGTGGCCGAGGCGGAGAATGCGATCACAGACGTAGAAAACCTGGTCGCAGGCCAGATGACGATCGGCGCGACCCCTGGCATCAGCGTGTACCTGCTGCCCGACCCGATTCAGGAGTTTCACAGCCGCTATCCCAAGCTCCAGGTGTCGGTACAGACAGGCATCACATCGCAGATCATGGATGATCTGCGCTCAGGCAAGGTGCAACTGGGCTTGATCGAAGGCGAGCTTGACGAACCCGTGGATGCCGTCCTCGGCGTGCAGATGCTGGACGTAGTGGAGCAGTGGGTGGTAGTCGGCCCCAAACATCCCTGGTGGGGACGTGCAGAAGTAGAGATTGAGGAACTGGGCCGGCAGACATTTGTTTTGCGCCAGCGCCACTCGCAGACACGCATCTGGCTGGAGGGAGTGTTCCAGCAGCACAACCTGCACCCACGCATCGCAGCAGAGTTCGACAATGTCGAATCCATCAAGCGCGCAGTCATCAACGGTATGAGCATTACGGTGTTGCCGGACTACGCCGTGCAGCAAGAGGTAGAAATGAGACGGCTGTGGCTGCTGCACGTGGCAGGACGACCCTTGCAGCGCACGCTTAAGATAGTGTGGAACAAGGAAACCTACACGTCGCCCGTGACACGGGCCGTGTTGAATTGTCTGCGACGCTATGTGCCGCAGCTAGACGTGGAGAAAATCAGCGGTCTAAGGTAATGAATTCCGCCGAGACCCAGCCGCTTGCGCCATCATCAAATTGAATGCGCAGCCACGTGTTGTCTGGGTTGCGCTCGACGATAGTGACGGTAACACCGGGGTCGAGCTTGCGCACGATAGCGGCAGCAGTCTCGGGCTCAGTGCGCACGTTCAGGCGGCCTTCGCTCGTCACAACGCCGGTGGTGGACGCAATGCCGGAATCTGAACTTTGGGCTGGCTCCGGCTCAGATGTCGCAGACGACAGGGCTGGGATCTGAGTGGGAGCCACATCGCCTATGCTCGCTGCACTCGTGGGAATAGGCGTCAAGGCCGGCGGAGGCGAAGCTGTCGGAGGCTGCTGTGCGACCCTTGTAGCAGTGGCATCAAACTGGGCCATAAGGTCGTCCAAGACACGCACCGGCTGGGCAGCTTGGGCGAGCAAGGTGGCAACAGGAGCGGGATCGGGCGCTTGCTCGACGACGACCAGGTCTTCGCCTCCGTATACGCGTAATTGACCGGCAGGAACCCAGCCAAACACAGCATCCTCGTTGTAGACAGAATACCAGGCGCCATCGGCGGATTTGCCGGTAACGGTGAGCACGCCGCCCACTGGAACAGCAGCGAGCGTCCGCCCGCCGCGGTCGGCGTAGATGGCCGTGCCCCCAGGAGAGATGCCTACGGCGGAAGGCGTCTGATTTTCGATAAAGAGCTTGATGGCAGCCCGCTGCTGGCTACTGGTGTGGTCGGCAACAGCCAGCGCATCTTCGGCGGCAGCCGTGGGCACAAACTGGGCGGTAGCGCCCGGGGTGAGCAGCGAGAAGACGTCAGATCCACCTGGATACTGCGGTGTCGGCTGCACAGGACGCACGACGCTGGCCGGAATTGCCGTCGCCTGGGCTTGCGGGCGGCCGCCACAGCCGGCGAGGGCCGCCATGACTATGGCCAGCAGCACTGATAGCAACAGTGGCTGAAGCAGTGGGGTTTGGCTAACTCGCGGGCGCAGGTTCGGCGTTTGCATAGTTTACACACAGGTCTACTCGTAGCGCAGCGCATCGATGGGGTTGAGCCGGCTGGCACGGAAGGCAGGATAGATGCCGAAGAAGAGGCCTACGGCCATTGAAAAGAGCAGAGATGTCAGCACAGCATCCAGACCAACAACAGCATCAAAGGCGTCAAACGCGGCGCTGACGCCGAAGGCCATGCCCCAACCAAGCATGATGCCGATCACCCCACCGACTACAGCCAAGGTGACAGCTTCGATCAAGAACTGAATAAGGACGTCAGCACGCTTTGCACCTACAGCCTTGCGCAGGCCGATCTCGCGTGTGCGCTCGGTCACGCTGACCAGCATGATGTTCATGATGCCGATACCACCAACCAAGAGGCTGATAGCGGCAATGGCGCCCAGAAAGATGGTCAGGGCACCCAGAATATCGCCAAAAACTGAGATCAAATCGTTCTGGCTGATGATGGAAAAATCATCCTGATCCAGGAACTTGATGCCGCGGCGTTCGCGCATCAACTCGGTCAATTGCTGCTGGGCAGCATCCATGGACTCAGCATCGGTAACGGAGGCATAGATCACGCTGAGTTCGTACTGACCGCTGACTGTCTTTTGCTTGAAAAGACGGTCTTGGGCCGTGCTCAAGGGTAGAAATGCGGATTTGTCCTGGTTGCCGCCGGGGCCACCGCCTTTGCTCTCCATCACCCCGATCACGCGGAAGTTGAGGTTGTTGATCTGCACTGTCTGGTCGATCGGATATTCCTGATTGGGGAACAACTCCTTGTAGGCGTCCTGACCAAGAAGAACAACACGTTGCCGCTCATCGAAATCGGTCTGGGTAAAATACTGGCCAATGGTGGTATTCCAGGCGCGCACGTCGGGAAAATTGGCTGTCGTAGCGCTGACCTGCACCTGGACATCCTTGCCATTGCGCGCGGCAGAGGCAAAGGTCTGGTACTCGCCGGCCGCGGCGCGCACCTCAGGCACCAAACCACTGTCGGTGATGGCGCTGAGATCGCCGACAGTGAGCGCCTTCGGCTGGGTCTGACGCAAGCGTGGCGGGCCCTCGCTGATGCTGCCAGGGGCGACGAAGAGCAAGTTGCTGCCGAGGCCGGCAAACTGATCTGTGACATATTTCTCGACGCCGCGGCCGATCGACATGAGCGCAATGACGGCGCCGACGCCGATGATAATGCCCAACATGGTGAGTATGCTGCGCAGCTTGTTGGCTGCCAAGGCACGCATCGCGATGCGGATGGCCTCAATAATCTTCATGGCTGGCTGTCTCCGACAGCGAGCGCAAGTTCGCGGTCCAGTTCGTGGCGAGTACGGTGAATACCGGCGGTAGGCGGCCGGCGGTCATCGCTCTCGAGCACCCCGTCGCGTATGCGCACCACGCGTTCACAATAGTCAGCAGTTTCAGGGTTATGGGTGACGAAGACTATGGTGATGTTCTGCTCCAAGTTGAGCCGTTGAAACAATTCCATAATCTCGATACTCGTCCTGGTGTCCAGATTGCCGGTCGGTTCGTCAGCCAAAATCATCGATGGGCGGTTGATCAGAGCACGGGCAATGGCCACGCGCTGCTGCTGGCCGCCGGAGAGTTCGTTGGGCTTGTGGCGCTGGCGTTCGCCCAGTCCGACCAATTGCAGCGACTCCTGGGCCCGCTTCTGGCGTTCGCGACCGCTCACGCCGGCGTAGATCAAGGGCAGTTCTACGTTGGCCAGAGCTGTGGTGCGCGGCAGCAGATTGAAGTTCTGGAAGACAAAACCGATCTTGCGGCAGCGAATGGCGGCCAGTTCGTCGTCTTTGAGCCGGCTGACGTCGGTGCCGTCAATTTCAAATGTTCCCTCGCTCGGTACATCCAGGCACCCGATGATGTTCATCAGCGTAGATTTGCCGCTGCCGCTGGGCCCCATGATAGCCACCATCTCGCCCTGCTCAATGTCCAGATCTACACCGGACAGCGCCTGGACCTCGACATCACCCATCTGGTATATCTTTTTGATGTTACGCAGCGAGACGACAGGAATGCCTCGATCGCTCATGGCTAATTGCCCCCGCCGCCAAAAATCGCACGCAGCTGTTCGGCACCAGATTGCGTAACGAGCGCGATGGTGTCGCCGGCATCGAGCCCGGCCAGCGCCTGGCTTTCGCGATCGTTGCGCAGGCCAAGTTCGACCTCCTGCAGCGCAGGCTGATTGTCGACCAGCTTGTAGACATAGGCCTTGCCGGTGTCGCGATCGAGGGTGATGTAGCGGTTGGGGATGAGAACGACGTCGTCCACCTCGGCCGTTGTGATGATGGCGGTGGCGCTCATGCCCGAACGCAACGGCTCATCGGTCGCTTCGGGCACAATCGTTACCTCGTAGGCCACAACATTGTTGATGTTGGCAGCAGTGGGGGAAATCTTGGTCACCTTACCCGTCACTTCGGCATCAGGCAAGGCGTCGATGCTGAGGCGTACCGGCTGGCCAACGGCGACCTGGCGCACGTCGATTTCGTCCACCAGCACCTTCATGGTGAAGCCATTCAGGTCGGTAAGCACAACTGCAGGTAAGCCGTTGGTGGACTGCTCACCCTGCTTGATGTTGAGCTGGCTGATCACGCCATCAAAGGGAGCGATGATACGAGTGTTAGCAAGCGAATTCTCTGCCTGCAATTGGCTCAACTGCGCCTGCTTGACCTGGGCGCGGGCAATGTCGAGGTCTTCTTGCTTTGGTCCCTCAAGTAAGTTGGACAGGCTATTTTGAGCGTTGACAACCTGCGCCTGTGCCTGGCGAATGGCGGACTGCGCCTGGGCAATCTGGTTTAGCCCCTGGGCGAGTTGCCCCTGGGTGGCAGGCTCTTCGGTCTTTGCGCCCTGGGCCTTGGCTACTTCATAGGCGGAGGTGGCGCGTTCCAACTCGGCAGCCTGCGGAAACATGCCGGCGTCCGGCTGGTCTTTGATCTTATTGTAGGCCTGCTGTGCCTGGTTGAGCGCGATCTCGGCTTGGCGTAGTTGAGAGTTGTTGATGGTCTGCTGCGTGGAATTGGGACCGGCCAGCAGGTCCTGATAGCCGGCCTGGGCGCTGACGAGAGCAGCTTCAGCGCTGGAAACGCCAGCCTGCGCAACCTCGACGGCAGCCTGGGCGGCTGCTACATCCATGGGATCGGGCGGAGCCTCCAGCTTCCTTAATTGCGCAGCGGAGATCTCCTGTGAAACCTTGGCTTGGGCAAGCGCCAGCGTGAGGTCAGTAGTGTCCAGTTCAGCCAGCAGCTGGCCTTGCTTGACCGCTTCGCCGACCGACACGAGCACATTGTTGACTGTGCCTGCGCTGCGGAAAAGCAGCGAAACTTCCGCCTCAGGTTCGATGCTGCCTGCTGCGCTGACGGTGCTCAGAATATTGCCACGCTCAACAGCGGCGGTCTCGTACGAAGGTTGCTGCGCCTGGGCCTGTGGTTGGACGACAAAGCGTTGATAAGCGAGCCAACCGCCTACACCAAGGACGATGGCAGCGAACAGGAAAATAAGAAAGCGCTTCATACTAACGTCCATTCATACTATGTATCTGCGCGATCTGCACAAGCAGATTCGAAACTGAAAAATATGCGCTATAAGCAATACGCACCTATTGTAGTCGAGTTGCGCAGCGCGGCATAGTGCGAACGGACAACGAACTAGCGTGTTTAGGGGTGGTCTATCGACTCCGAATCTATTCTGCCGCTTCGATGGCAAAGCCGGAGAGATGCTCCAGTGCTTTTACCAGTGCGTGGTTGCCCTCGGCGCCAAGGCCCTGGGCCTGCAGCGTACGGTATAGCTGGAAGATAAGTGACGTGGCCGGAAGAGGAACCCCGAACTGATCGGCGGCGTCGAGCACCAGGCGTAGATCCTTTTGTTGCAGGTCAATGGTGAACCCCGGACGCCAATCACGATGGATGATCTGTGGCGCACGGTTGGTGAACATCCAGCTGCCGGCGGCGCCTTGGCTGATGGCATCATAGGTCTTCTGCAGATCCACGCCCCCTGCCTCGGCAAACATCAGGGCTTCGCACATGGCCAAACAGTTGCCGACAACTAGGACCTGGTTGACAAGCTTGACCGTCTGACCGGCGCCGTTACCACCCACGTGGGTGACGGTTTTGCCCATCGCGCGAAAAACGGGCAAGGCGCGCTCAAACTGGTCGGCATCGCCGCCTACCATAATGCTGAGTGTACCCTTGGCGGCACCTTCGCTCCCGCCACTGACGGGAGCGTCGAGCATAAAGACGCCTGTCTGGGCGAGGTGAGTTGCAATCTCCTGCGTGGCCTGCGGGCTGATAGTGCTGCAGTCGACGACCAACGAGCCGGCTTGAATACCGTGGATTACACCGTTTTCGCCGAGAATAACCGCCTGCACGTCTGGCGTGTCGCTGACGCAGGTGACGACAATATCGCTGCGCGCGGCAACGTCGGCTGGGTTGGCGCCGGCATGTGCGCCTTGGGCGACAAGCTCCTCCATGCGCGTAATGGTGCGGTTCCACACGGTGACGGAAAAGCCTGCCTTTAGCAGGTTAGCGGCCATGCCACGGCCCATAATGCCGAGGCCAATGAACCCTACACGCTCCATGATGCAACGTTCTCCCATGGGAATAGTGATTGTCAAATGATATGAACATGCCCGAACCGCACAATGCGTTCGGGCATGTTGGGGTCAGCATTGCCTGCAGACCGGCGAGCAGCTACAGCACGCTTACTGCAGGAGCGCCTCGAATTCGTCAGCGGGCGAGTCGGTCTTCTCGACCGGCTTGTGGTCGGTAACGTCGAGCACGAATTCCTTGGTCTTGGCGCCGTTTTCCTGCTCCACCTCGCGGTAGTCTACTGTAATAGTGTCGCCCGGCGAGAACTTCTGGCTCAGCATACCCTCGCTCAGGGGATCCTGAATCTGGTTCTGGATCACACGGCGCAGCGGGCGGGCGCCATAGTCGGGATCGTAGCCGGCATCGGCGACAGCCAAGCGTGCGGCATCAGTCAGTTCAAGCTTCATCTCCTGCTCGGCCATCTGCATCCGCAGCGGCCGCAGTTCGAGCTCGACGATCTGGGCGATCTCATCGCGGCTGAGGCTACGGAAGACCATGATGCCGTCGAGCCGGTTGATGAACTCGGGGCGGAAGGTCTTCTTGAGCGCGTCCATGACCTTAGTCTTCATGGCTTCGTACTCGCTCTCGCGCTTTTCTTCTTCCTCCTGGGTAATAACAAAGCCCAAGCCTTTGGAGCCCTGAATCAGCTTGGCGCCGATGTTGCTGGTCATGAGCAGCAGGGTGTTGCGGAAGTCGACCCGGCGGCCCTTGGCGTCGCTCAAGTAGCCGTCTTCCATGATCTGGAGCAGCATGTTGAACGCCTCCGGGTGCGCCTTCTCGATCTCGTCAAGCAACACCACGCTGTATGGACGGCGTCGTACAGCTTCGGTCAACTGGCCACCCTCTTCATACCCGACGTAACCCGGAGGGGCGCCGACCAGGCGGCTGACATTATGGCGTTCCATGAACTCGCTCATATCGAGCTTGATCAGGGCTTCTTCACTGCCGAACATGAATTCAGCCAGCGTCTTGGCCAACAACGTCTTGCCGATACCGGTGGGACCTAGGAAGATGAAGCTGCCAATGGGGCGACGCGGGTCCTTCAACCCAGCGCGAGCACGGCGCACGGCCTTGGCGATAGCCTTGATAGGCTCGTCTTGGCCGATGATACGCTGATGCATCACGCGTTCCATCTCCAACAGGCGTTCGCGCTCTTCGCCGGCGATGCGGCTGACAGGCACGCCTGTCCACATCGCCACAACCTCGGCAATATCCTCGGCAGTTACCTTGGGCTGGTTGGTGGATTCGTTCCACCCCTCGCGCAGTTCGCTGAGACGGGCTTCCAACTCGACCTCGCGGTAGCGCAGGTCGATGGCGTCGTCGAAACGCTGGAGTTCGAGCGCCTGCTCTTTCTCCTTCTGCAGCTTCTTGAGATTCATAAAGGTTTCGCGCAGGCTTGCCGCATAGGGCGCCTTGTACATGCGCACGCGGCTGCCCGCCTCGTCGATCAAGTCGATTGCCTTGTCGGGCATGAAGCGGTCCGGCACATAGCGGGCGGCGAGATGCGCAGCGGCGTGCAGCGCTTCATCTGTGATCACCAGCTTGTGGTGGTCCTCATAGCGCCCGCGCACGCCCTTGAGAATCTCGATCGTCTCTTCAATCGAGGGCTCCTCGACCAAGATGGGCTGGAAGCGGCGTTCGAGGGCCGCATCGCTCTCGATATATTTGCGATATTCGTCGAGTGTAGTCGCGCCGATCACCTGCAACTCGCCGCGGCTGAGGGCGGGCTTGAGAATATTGGCGGCGTCCACACTGCTGCCGGCGGCGCCTGCCCCCACCAGCATATGAACTTCGTCAATAAAGAGGATCGACTGCGAGGCAATTACCTCTTCGATCACCTTCTTGAGGCGTTCCTCAAACTGGCCGCGGTACATCGTCCCTGCTACCAAGCTGCCGACGTCGAGCATCAGCAGGCGCTTGTTAAGCAGCGGCTCGGGCACATCGCCGTCTATGATGCGTTGGGCCAATCCTTCGACGATAGCAGTCTTGCCGACGCCGGGTTCGCCAATCAGCGCCGGGTTGTTCTTGGTGCGGCGGCTCAAAATCTGGATCACACGCTCGATTTCCGCCTGGCGCCCGACTACGGGGTCGAGTTTGTTTTCCTCGGCGGCTGCCGTCATGTCGTAACCGAGCTGGTCCATGAGCGGCGTCTTGGATTCCTTCTTCTGCTTCTCCTTGGTTTGGGCCTGGTTCTGCAGAATATTGCGCGCCGTCTGGGTGCGCACGCGGTCCAGGTTGATGCCCAGGCCGCGCAGGACATTGACGGCGATGCCCTCTCCTTCGCGCACGAGACCAAGCAACAGGTGCTCGGTGCCAATATAATGATGGCCCATGAGGCGGGCCTCATCCACTGCCAACTCGATCACGCGCTTTGTGCGCGGGGCGAGCGTTGGCTTGCCAAAGGGTGGCCGTTCTCCCCGTCCAACTGTACGTTCGACGGCGCGAATAATCTGCACCGGCTCGACGCCCAGCTCACGCAAGACCTTCACGGCGACACCGTTCTCTTCCCGCACTAACCCCAACAGAAGATGCTCCGTCCCGATGTAGTTATGATTCAGACGGAGCGCCTCCTCCTGCGCCAGAGTCAAGACCCGGCGTGCGCGCTTCGTAAAACGGTCTAGTTTGTCAGACATACATCTTTCCTTGAAGACAATCACGGGCCGGTCACTTCCGGCGCGTACACAATATCACACCTTCGAGACTCGATGCGGTAATTAGCGTTCCGCTTACAGGGGCCTGCCTACACCGGCGAGGCCGAAGAGTGAGATGGGGTAGGTACAGCGGTGACTGTATGGCGGACTCTACCACACAACCATTGTTGCACTTGCATTGTAACGACCCCGATCCAGCTTTGTCAATTCGTCAAAAAGGATAGGCGGAATCCCATCCATTCTTCTAGTAGCTTGGGCTAGCACAGTGACCCAGTTAGCGGTCCAATTGTCAGAAAAGCTCGTTTGATCCTTCTCTTCAACGCAAAAAAACGCCCGCCAGTTCACGACCGGCAGGCGCTTTTTACAGCTTCGTGAAAATTGGCGGCAAAGCCGCGGGACCAGGGTCTAGGCGACTTCCGCCACTATTTCCTGGACTTCCTCACTCATGTCAGCGGTCATGGCGGTCGCAATGTCAGCGGTCATATCAGCGCTCACATCTTCGATCTGGCCGTTCTCACTAGGAGCGATCTGCCAGTCGACTTCCATCGATACCGGCAGGGCTTGCTTGAGGCTGAGGCCCAGGCGACGCTTATCACCCTCGATGCGGATGATGCGCAAGTCGTAGACGTCACCTTCGCTGACCACTTCCTTCGGATGAGTCACGCGGCGGTCGGAGAGCTCGCTGATGTGAATCAGGCCTTCGATGCCGGTATCTACCAAGCGGGCGAAGGCGCCAAAGTTGACCAGCTTGGTGATGCGGCCACGCACTACCTGGCCGACCTCGTAGGTTGTGTCGATGACTTCCCACGGCTGAGGCGTGAGGCGGCGCAAGCTGAGGCCAATACGGCGGCGCTCAGTGTCCACGCTCAGGACCTGAACCTTGACCCGTTCACCGACCTTGACGACCTCGCTCGGGTGGCTGACACGATTCCAGCTAAGCTCGCTTAGATGGATCAGGCCGTCAGCTCCGCCGAGATCGACAAAGGCGCCAAAATCCGCAATGCTGCTGATGATGCCTTCGAGGCTGTCGCCTTCCTTGAGCGAGTCGAGCAGCTGCTCCTTTTGCTGGCGGCGCCACTCGCGCATGGCCAGACGCTCGGAGAGTATCAGGCGGTTGCGCTTGCGATCAATGTCGATGACCTTGAGGCGCAACGAGCCGCCGAGAAGAGCAGCGTAGCGCTCGTCACCTTCGTCAGCCGTTGGCAGTGGGATGATGCTGCTCAGCTGGGAAGCAGGGACAAAGCCTCGCACCTGGCCAAGCTTGACGATCACGCCGCCGCGGTTGAACGAATCGACGGGGCATTCGAAGATGTCCTGCGTTCGCATGAGTTCTTCCGCCCGCTCCCAGTCCTTTTCGGCCAGGGCACGGCTGATGCTTAGGACAAGGTTACCGTCCTTGTCTTCGCGCATGACGAAGACCGGCACCTCGTCGCCTACCTTGAGCAGTTCGAGGGTTTCGCCCAAGCGTTCGAGCTCACGGCCGGACACTACGCCTTCCGACTTGAAGCCGATGTCCACAAGCACCTCGTTAGGGCGCTTCTCTACGACGATGCCTGTACGAATCTCACCCGTGGTGGGTTCCTGCAAGGAGCGTTCGATCTCCTCCAGCAGGGCAGTCATGGGGTGTACGGAACCGTCGTCGCTCAGCCAATCATTCCCGCCGAACATGGCGGTTGCTCGGGAATCACTCATACTACGAATGGAACCTCCAAAGAACGATAAATTAGAACTGACCATGATAAGCATGGCCAACCGGACGCAGCGACTTGGTTTGTGCCGACTCTATTGAGACCTTGGATTTGGGCGTACGCGCGGCTAGTACTGCTCGCAAGGGGCACTCGCCAGACAAACACAAGAACCTAGTCATCCAACAGTGCAATAATCTCGATCTCTACTAAACCACTCTTCGGCAGTGCGGCGACCTGCACCGTACTGCGGGCGGGCGGCTCATGTTGAAAGACCTGAGCGTAAAGGCTGTTCACCGTTGCGAAATGGGCCATGTCGGCCAAAAAGATCGTGGTTTTCACCACATTTTCCACGCTGGCGCCAGCTTCAGCCAATACGGCTTGGATGTTGGCTAGCGCCTGACGGGTCTGTGCCTCGATACCCTCCTGCAAATTACCGCTAGCGGGGTCGAGGCCAAGCTGACCGGAGGCAAACAAAAATTTCCCAGCCTTAATGGCTTGGGAGTAGGGCCCGATCGCAGCAGGTGCCTGCGACGTACTGACAATTTTGCGCTTACTCATGAAAAGAATTCGGTTGAACAAAATCTATCAAATCACCAAAAGCCAGTGCGCTGTTATGAGGAGTGGCTGTGGGAGGATGAACTCCCGTGCGATTGATAGAGACCAAGTGCGGACAACGACCTACTTTACACGTTATTATCTGAATTATGATTCTACTCTGCTTCGTAAGCTACGTCAAGTCCAGAGTGGGAAAAAATGATCTTTAGACGAGATGTGCCTGCACCACAGCGATAATATGCTTAATCCGGTACGATTGGCAGGCTGCGGCGCATGATCTCGTAGTTCTCCAGGGCACGGCCGGCCCCCAAGGCGACACAGGCAATAGGATTCTCGGCTACGTAGGCAGGCACGCCGGTCTCCTGGGTGAGAAGCTGGGCGATGTTGCGCAACTGGGCACTGCCGCCGGTGAGCACCATGCCACGGTCTATAATGTCGGCAGCCAACTCGGGCGGTGTTTTTTCCAACGTAGCACGCACCGTGCTGACGACGGCCTGTAGCGGTTCCTGCAACGCCTCGGTGACCTCGCTGCTGCTAATCTGGATGATCTTGGGCAAGCCGGTCACCTGGTCACGGCCGCGCACTTCGATATGGCGTTCGTCTTCCATTGGGAGGGCGCTGCCGATGCCGATCTTGATCTCTTCAGCCGTCTGCTCGCCGATCAGCAGGTTGTATTTCTTGCGGATGTAGCTAATGATCGCTTCGTCGAAGCGGTTGCCGCCGATACGCACACTGCTCCAGACCACGATGTCATACATCGAGGCCACAGCAGCTTCAGTCGTACCGCCGCCCATATCCACCACCATGTTGCCGGTAGGCGTGCCGATGGGCAGACCCGCACCATAGGCGGCGGCTAACGGCTCGGGGATAAGGTAAGCGGCGCCGGCGCCGGCCTGCATGGCGGCGTCATGCACGGCGCGTTCTTCGACGCTCGTCACGCCGCGCGGGGTACTGATCATCACTTTGGGGCGCATAAGCGGGCGAAAGATGGGGTTGGGGTTGCCGGCTACCGTCTGGATCAGGTAGCGGAGCATGGCTTCCGTCACGACGAAGTCAGCGATCACGCCATCGCGAATCGGGCGTGCGACTTCGATGCTTTCGGGCGTGCGGCCAAGCATATCGTAGGCCTCGTGGCCGACAGCGACCATCGTATTATCGCGCACGCGAATAGCCACTACGGACGGCTCGTGCATGACAATACCGCGCCCCTTGACGTGGACGAGGACGTTGACGGTTCCGAGGTCGATACCGATGTGTTTTTCAAACATGTGGTGTCTTGGTTTCCTTTTGGCGACATAATGCCGCGGATCGAAACCATTATACTATAGGGGGGTGCGTGTCGCATTACTTCGTGGCAGTCTGCGTCCTTCGATTGTGGGCCGTGGGGATTTGAGCAATGATAAATCAAAAGGCTTCATGCCAGTAGCATGAAGCCTTTGTCTGTACACATACTCCGCAGCCAAGATAGGCCTGGAGGGAATTTGTTTCCCTACTTGCTTTCGAAGTGTGGAGCCTCGGCGGTGCGCCGGCCTTGATGGCGGCGGGCGACCTTGAGACGCAGGCTGCTGCGGCGGACGGCCGCCTCAATGAGCGGGCGCTCGTGCGGCGGTGGGTTGGTGGCCAGCAGTTGCTCGGCACGTGCCAGTGCATCTTGGGCGCGGGCAGCGTCGATATCTTCGGGCGTCTCAGCCGTATCGGCCAGGATCGTGACCTTATCGGGCCGCACTTCAACCACGCCACCGCCTACCGCCACAAACTGGCTGCTGTTGCCGCTGTGAAGGATGATCTCGCCGATATCGAGCGTCGAGAGCAGCGGCGCGTGGCCAGGCAGGATACCCATTTGTCCCAGTGAGCCTGGCAGCGTCACCATGTCTACTCGCCCGCTGAATAGCGAGCGGTAGGGCGTGACGATGTCAACTTGCAGTGTATTCGCCATTGCTTGGCTCCTTTAGCTGCTGCGCAGCGTGGCAGCAGTCTCCACGGCCTCTTCAATCGCGCCGACCATGTAGAAGGCTTGCTCGGGCAGGTCGTCATGCTTACCGTCAAGAATCTCGCGGAAGCCGCGCACGGTTTCTTCGACCTTGACGTGGCGGCCGTCGCGGCCGGTGAACTGGGCAGCCACGAACATCGGCTGGGTTAGGAAGCGCTGGATCTTGCGCGCGCGCGCCACGATCAGCTTGTCGTCTTCGCTCAACTCTTCGACACCCAGAATGGCAATGATGTCCTGCAGGTCCCGGTAGCGCTGCAGGGTTTGCTGTACCTGGCGAGCTACATTGTAGTGTTCGATACCCACGATCAGCGGGTCCAGAATACGGCTAGTCGAACCCAGCGGATCCACGGCCGGGAAAAGGCCCTGATCGGCCAACGAGCGCTGCAGTGTAATCGTGGCATCGAGATGGGCAAAGGTCGTCGCCGGGGCCGGGTCGGTGTAGTCGTCTGCGGGCACATAGACAGCCTGCATGGACGTAATCGAGCCATTCTTGGTCGACGTGATGCGCTCTTGCAGATCACCCATGTCGGTGCCCAACGTGGGCGCGTAGCCTACAGCCGAAGGCAGGCGGCCCAGCAGCGAGGACATCTCGGAGCCGGCCTGGACGAAGCGGAAGATGTTGTCGATGAACAGCAGTACGTCGCGGCCTTCATCGCGGAAGTACTCGGCCATCGTCACACCGGTCAGGCCCACGCGCAGGCGGGCGCCGGGCGGCTCATTCATTTGGCCAAAGACCATCACCGTCGAGTTGATGACGCCCGACTCGACCATCTCACGCATCAGGTCATTGCCTTCACGCGAACGCTCGCCCACGCCGGCAAAAACCGAATAGCCGCTATGGAACTCGGCCACGTTATGAATGAGCTCCTGGATAACTACCGTCTTGCCTACACCGGCGCCGCCGAAGATCCCCGTCTTACCGCCACGGGTGAAGGGGGCGATCAGGTCGATGACCTTGATGCCCGTTTCGAAGATTTCGGCCTGTGTCGCCTGATCGGCAAAAGACGGAGCAATGCGATGAATCGGGTACTTGATATCGGTAACGACGGGGCCGGCATTGTCGATCGGGTCGCCCACTACGTTGAAGAGGCGGCCAAGCGTCGCCGGGCCCACGGGCACCGAGATGGGAGCACCATCAGAGACGCCTTGCATGCCACGACGGATGCCGTCGGTGCTGCCCATGGATACCGTTCGCACGACGTTGTTGCCGACCTGCTGCTCGACCTCAAACGTCTGCACCGTGCCATCGTCCATGGTAATACGGATGGCATCATAGATTTCAGGCAGGTGCCCTTCCGGAAAAGCAAAGTCGACCACCGGTCCGATTACGCTCTCTACGGTACCGACCATTTGTTCAGCCACTGCGGACCTCCTCGGTGAACTCTCTTATTACTTAGATTCCAGCGCAGCCGTGCCGCCGATGATATCCATCAGCTCGTTTGTAATACCCGACTGGCGTGCCTTATTGTAAGTCAACGTCAAATCGTCAATCAATTCGCCAGCTGCGTCCGTGGCGTTGCGCATCGCCACCATGCGCGCCGAGTGTTCGCTGGCAAGCGACTCGTACAGTGCCTGCAGCACCTGAACCTCGGTGAAACCATACAGCACGCGGCTCAACACTGCTTCGGGCGAAGGCTCAAAGATGTACTCAGGAGCCATGCCTTCAGAGCCCTCGGCGGGCTGGACAGGCAGAAGCTTTTGTACGTGCGGCTCTTGTCTGATCGTGTTAATGAAATCCGTATAGATCATGTAGACTTCATCTACATGCCCGGACAGGAAATCGTCGATCAGCACACGCACGATCGGCCCGACGTGATAGGTTGTCGGACTGTCGGGAAGGCCGGTGAATTCGGCGCGTACGACCGGGTCATAGCGCAGGAGCCAATCGCGGCCTTTGCGTCCAACCGTTACGATTGTTACTTCCGCCCCATTACGGCGCACCTCGCGCATAAAGAGCGCCGCGCGGCGAATGACGTTGGCGTTAAATCCACCTGCCAGGCCACGATCGCCCGTAACTAACAGGACGCCGACGCGCTTGACCGGCCGTGGCTGGATCAGCGGATTTAGCTCATGATCGGTCGTCGTCAGGCGAGCAATATACGTAAGCACCTCGCGCGCCTGCTTGGCGTAGGGACGCGTGGAAGTTACCTGTTGCTGCGCCTTGCGCATCTTGGCGGCGGACACAGCTTCCATGGCCTTGGTGACCTGGGCAATGTTCTTCACCGATTTGATCCGGCGGCGAATTTCTCTTGTACTTGGCAAGGTAATGTCTCCCTGCTTTACTGAGAGGGTGAGAGAGTGAGGGAGGCCGGTAGAAACCGAATTTCTGGCGAGCTGCGCTTGGAACAAGCGACGCTCGCTTGAGAAACCCGGTTTCTTCAGTTCCATGACCCTCTCACCGCACTATGCTTGCGGCGGCGACCAGGTATTGTTGAAGTCGTCAATCGCTACACTTAAAGAGTCGATGACTTCGGGGGCCAGGTCTCTGGTGCGCATGATCGACTGGCCGATCTCGGGCCGATTCGCATCCATATAGGCATGCATTTCCGTTTCCCACTGCTTCACGTACTGCACGGGAACAGCGTCGAGCTTACCTGCACCGGCGGACCACAGGCTCATGACCTGCTTGTCGAGCGGCACCGGTTGATACTGTGGCTGCTTGAGCAGTTCGGTCTGGCGTCGGCCACGGTCCAGCTGGCGCTGGGTCGAGGCGTCCAAGTCAGAGCCAAACTGGGCAAAGGCGGCCAATTCACGGAACTGACTGAGTTCCAGCTTGAGGCGACCAGCCACCTTCTTCATGGCCTTGGTCTGTGCCGAGCCACCAACGCGGCTGACGGAGATACCGACGTTCAGAGCCGGACGAATACCAGCGTAGAAGAGGTCGGACTCGAGGAATATCTGGCCGTCGGTAATCGAAATAACGTTGGTCGGGATATAAGCCGACACATCACCGGCCTGCGTCTCGATGACAGGCAGGGCTGTGAGGCTGCCGCCGCCGTACTCGTCACCCAGGCGAGCCGAGCGCTCCAATAGGCGACTGTGCAGGTAGAAGACGTCGCCGGGATAGGCTTCGCGACCCGGCGGGCGGCGCAGCAGCAGCGACACCTGGCGATAAGCCTGGGCGTGCTTGGAGAGATCATCGTAGACGATCAGGGCGTCGCGCCCCGACTCCATGAATTCCTCGCCCATGGCCGTGCCCGCAAACGGGGCCAGGTACTGCAGAGCGGCAGGATCGGAGGCAGCCGCGCTGACCACGATCGTATGCTCCATGGCGCCATATTTCTCAAGCGTACCGACCACCTGGGCGACGCTGGACTGCTTCTGGCCGATGGCCACGTAGATGCAGATCAGGTCTTTGCCCTTCTGATTGATGATCGTGTCCAGAGCGATGGCGGTCTTACCCGTCTGGCGGTCGCCAATGATCAACTCGCGCTGACCACGGCCGATCGGGATCAGGGCGTCGATGGCGGTGATGCCCGACTGCACGGGAACATTCACCGGCTGGCGCTTGATCACGCCGGGGGCGATGCGCTCAACGTTGCGGAACTTATCCGTATTGATCGGTCCCTTGGCATCGATCGGCTGGCCGACGGCGTTGACCACGCGGCCAACCAGGGCGTCACCCACCGGAACCGAGGCGATGCGGCCAGTGCTGCGCACCAGGTCGCCTTCCTCGATTGTCTGGTATTCACCCATGATAATAATACCGACGTTCTCTTCCGTCAGGTTCAGGGCGATGCCCAGCACGCCGTTCTTGGTGAACTCGACCAGCTCTCCGGCCATGACGTTTGTCAGACCCGACACCAAGGCGATGCCGTCACCGACCTCCAGGACTTCGCCCACGTCGATTTGGCTTGGCGTGGGCTTGTAGTTGAGAATCTGTTGTTTGAGTAACGCTGTGATGTCGTCTGTACGCACAGCCATTTGGATATTTCCCCTCCTCAGCAAACGCCGGATCCGCGAACTCCAATTATCGAACTACGGAACTCAACGATTCGCGCAATGTCGCCAGTCGACTGGCGACCGAGTTATCGATTAGGCGGTCGCCCACGCGCACGCGCAGGCCTCCTAACAGCGCCGGATCGACGTCGAACGAGAAGGTAAGGCCTTCGCCATGTTCGGCGATCAGGTGCTTGCGAACCTGTTCCTTCTCTTCGTCCGACAGAGCGATGGCGCTCGTAATTTCAGCCTTGCGGCTGATCGCCTGGCCGGTGGCAAGTTGCCCCAAGCGGCCGGCGACCTCGTCGATGAGACCGACATCACCGTTTTCGGCCATCAGCTTGAGCAAGTTGAGCACCTCAACCGGCGTGTTCTTGGGTAATGCCTTCTCGAGCGCAGCGGCGCGGTCGGCCGCCGGCTTGCCTGTGTCGGCGAGCACTGCGGCCAGTTTTTTGTCGCCGCTCACCTTGCTTGAGGCCTCGCCCAGCGCGCTCGTCCAGCGGTCCAAGATGACCTCCAAGACGGCTTTGGCGTAGCGGTCTACCCGCTCCTGTCTGCTGCTCATTTGCCCTTGCTCCCGGCGTTCTGCGCCAAGAACTCAGCCACGAAGCGCTGTTGCTCGCTCTTCTTTTCGAGCTCGCGACCCAGCAGCTTTTCGGTGGCCATAATGGCCAGATCGGCGATCTGCTTATTTGCATCGCTCAGGGCCAGGTCCGCCTGCTTGGCGGCGTCGGCCTGCGCCTTCATACGGATCTCAGTCGCCTCAGTTTCGGCGCGGCTGCGCACATCCTGGGCGATCTTTTCTGCATCGCGCGTGGCCTGGGCGCGAATCTCGGTCGCCTCGCGGCGTGCCTGATCGAGGACCTTGCCCTTTTCGGCTTCGGCCTCGCGTGCGGCAGCGCTTACGCGTTCCGCATCCTTCATGCTCTGCGCAATGCGCTCCTTGCGTGCATTAAGCATGTTCAGCACGGGCTTGTACAAGAACATGCGCATCAGCACGATCAACAATATGAAGTTGATCAACTGCGAAATCAGCAGTGGCCACTGTATACCAAGTGCATCCACAATTTGCCTCCTTATTTACCTGCGTTCGCTCGGTTTTCGCCACGGCCCGCGTCGGTGCGTCACGACTAGACGAACTTCAGCAGCAGCGCGATTACGAGGGCGAAAATACCGATCGATTCGGCGAAGGCAATCGAGAGAATCATGTTCGTCTGGATCGTGCCGGCGGCTTCGGGGTTGCGCCCCATCGCTTCCATGGCCTTGGAACCAATAAGACCGATGCCAATGCCTGGCCCGATCGCGCCCAAACCCATTGCCAACGCTGCACCCAGTTGCTTTGCGGCCTCGACATCCATTTTTGATCTCCTTTAAGTCAATGAGACGGATTACCCAGTATTAAATATAGCTCGGACTTAGTGATGCTCGTCATGGCTGCCGTGACTGATGCTGGCCATCTGAAAGAATACCAAGGCCAACATCATGAACACGAGCGCCTGCACGAAGCCTACAAACACTTCCAACATATAGAACGGCACTGGAATCAGGTACGCAATCAGGAACGCCATGGTTGCCAGTACGATTTCGCCTGCGAAAATATTGCCAAATAGACGAAAGCCAAACGAGAGAATACGGGCGAACTCAGAAATCAGTTCCAAGATACCAACGAAGACATTGATGCCTTTCATAAAGCCGTTGGGGCCGCTGGCATTAAAGAACTTGCGGAAGTAACTGCCGCCCAGGAAGCGCACACCCCAAACCTGTACCATTACCATCGTAGCAATGGCCAAGGCGAAGGTCATGTTGAGGTCAGCGCTGGGAGCACGCAACAACGGCACGAACTTCTCGTGCTCTTCCTCGGCAGCGGCGGGAGCACCTATGATGGACGCAGCCGGGGCTGCCTGAACGTCTTCGAGACCTACTAAAATCAGCTTGCCGTCTGCCAGTGCCAACTGATTGGTGAGGCGACGTGAACTGTGCGACTCGTCGGCGCCGGGCGTCGGCGTGCCCGCTGGGGTCTCGCCCTCGTTCGTAGCAGGTTCCTCGCTGTGCGTCTCAGTCGGCTGGTAGATGCCGATACTCCCGACGCCGGGCACCAGACCACTCCAGTTGCTAAGAATGATCAACAAGAACAGCGTTGCCGCCCAAGGGAAAAACTTGGCGGCATTCTTGCCGGCCACGCTTTCCGCCAGACCATAGAGTGTCTCAATGACGGCTTCCATCACATTTTGGAAACCGCTGGGGATCTCCTTGAGGCTGAAGCGCGTCACCAAGGCCAAGATGATCAGGATGACGTCGACAATCATCGTCATCAAAATAGAATTGGTAAGCCAGGCCGGGCCGTTGGAGAAGATCGGCTCACCGGAAAGCGCTACGTGTGGCGGTGGGACAGGGGCAAAGAAACGCGATACCACGCTGGCTATCAATAGAACAACCACCACAATCGTCCAGAACTTGCGTTTTGGCGTGCTCCACATCAAATTGCGCATACTGTCAAGCATTTTTCGCATTGTGCTTTTGCGCTCCTTCGGTAAGTGATTGACCGTCTAGCGGCCAGTCGTTCGGTAAGGAATCGGGCCCGGCTGATTCCGCCGGTAGTGCCGTTTCTTGCAGTTCGGCCAGATCTTCTGCGAAGTCATCCGCTTCTACCGGCGCAACGAGAGCCACGACACGGTCAAACTCCGCCAATACGGTGCGATTTACCACAACAGCCGCAAGCGGAATGCAGATGATCACGGCGGCGATGGTCAACCAAGGCAGGGTGCCGGTCGTCAAATCTACCATCACAGCCATTGACATTGGAATCACCAGGGTGAGCAATAATGCCTTGACACCACGCCAAACATCGATGCGAATCGGGGCGGGCGTCATTTCTTGGCGATCCGTCGTCAACCCGTATCCTTCCGCTAACGGCATGCTAGCTCGGTACATGCCGGTGTTGGCCCCGACATTGGCCTTGCTTCTTGCTGGTTACTCACTGCGTTTGCCCGCGACCTACCGCCCGGTGGGTGTTGCCGCTGGACAATACTGGGATAATAGCACGCTGCTTTTTGCTCGCGCAAATTTTCACATGTTCTTGGGACGTATTCTGTAGGGTCCTTGCATGTCAGGCTCGGCTTGTACGAGTCTGCTGCCAGTCAAGCCATAGGCAAATAATTAGCAGAAGTTCGATGGCTTTATCAAGATAGGCAATAGGCGAGCGGGCACCGATAAAGAGCCAAGCCAGGACGGTAATCAACGTATAGACGATCAAAGTCCAACGGACGAGATTGCGAAAGGGTTCAAGCGCCGGTAGAGGCACAAAAAGAAGGGCGGTTAAGACGAGATAGCCAAGACCATTCAGCAAAAAGACAGGGTCGACTCCGCCTGGGAACTGAAACGCCAACAAGATATGGATCAGCGCCGTTGCCCCTGCTGCCAGCACAATTGTGCCTTGCAGCGGGCCGAACCGCTGTGTGGTGCTCATGGGTAGTCCTCCGCTGAGAAGTGCGTACGGGGGTACTTTACATCAGGTGGCGAGTAGGAGCAAGCAGCTATCCTTTCTGGATACCTGGCCACAAGGTGCGTGCGGTCACGCACCTTGTGGCCAGGTATTTTTCTCTACACGTAACTATCGCGTAGGGAGCGAACTTGCAGCGCCGCCTGTGCTTGTTCTACATTCCAGCCGGCGGGCAAGGGCGCAGTAACTGTGCGCGTGCGGCCGGCCGGGATGTCAAAGTAGTTGTCGCTAAAGACGATGTCTGCGCCGTCAAGGGTCAGTTCGACATGGCGGGCCAAGTTGGCCGTACTGATATCGATAGCCAGCCCATCGCCGGATGCTCGCACCGTCGTGCGCAGTTGCGGCTCGACCAACTCCAGGTGCTTGTTAGGTACAAAGGTGCTGACAGCCGTAGCTACCAGCTCATCGCCATGCCACAGTTCACCGACAAAGACGAGCTTGCGACCGGTCTCGTCGCCTACATGCTGTGTGAGATCGAGCGAACATACCTGCGTATCTGACTGGGGGGCGGTTTGAACTGCTACCTCACCCTGTTCGACCGCTTCGCCTGCCACAGTTTCAAGTGACCAGCGCACGGTTCCCGCCCACGGCTGCTGCAGGTCTGACGTGACATGAATATCGATCAACGGGCCGCGGTCGTGGAGCGAGAGCAAAACGGGGGCATAGTAGCGGCGGGTGGCGTAGTGCAGCGCCTTCCAGCGGCCAAAGGAGTCCAGGCTGGACCAAGATGCGACGGGCCAACAGTCGTTGAGCTGCCAGTAGAGGGTACCGCTGACGCGGTTCATGTTGCGCCGCCAATGTTCGACACCATACCGGATGCCCTCAGCCTGGAGCATCATGCTCAGGTAGACGAGCGAGGGGAAGTCTTTCGCCGTGCGGTAGTTGTCCGTCATCTGTGCGAGCATGAGACCGTTGCCAGTCCCCGAACGCTGATGATGCTCCATGATATAGGAAGTCATGTTCCAGTCAGGCTCAGACGCATAAGTGCTTACGGTGGCAAGCGGCGGCAAGGCTTGGAAGCCGAACTCGCTCATGAAGCGCGGATACTGGCTGCGGTAGGCAGTAAAAGGCTTGCGCCCATGCCACACGTCCCAGTAATGGGCGTCGCCGCGATCCTGGCCGTTGACGTTGCGGAAAGGCGTGTCCGACGAAGGCGACGAAGGCCAGTAGATGCCGTCAGGGTCCCATTCCTTGACCCAGGCGGGCAACGTAGTATGAAAGAAGGTGAGATAAGCGTCGCGCAATACCTGCCAGTCGTTCAGCGGCTTGACCTGCTCGGCTATCTCGAGCAGGTTGCGCACGGGCGGGAAGGTTTCCGCCAGTTTATGGAGCGAAGCCATCTGCTGGCTGTCGATGTGGGGCGCTGCCCAGCCCCAGCTTTCCCAACCCCATTCCATTTCATTGTTGCCACACCAAAGCGCGAGGCTGGCACGGTGGCGCAACCTGCGCACATTTTCGAACATCTCCTGGCGCAGGTTGGCGACAAAGTCCTCCCGGTCCAGCGGGTAGATGCTGCAGGCAAAGACAAAGTCCTGCCAGACAAGGATCCCGTAGCGATCGCAGAAGTCATAAAATCGGTCCTCCTCATAAAAGCCGCCACCCCATACACGCAGCATGTTTTGATGCGTCAACGCAGCATCACGGATCAGCTGTTCGAGAAAAACATCAGTGATCTGCGTGGGGAAAGAGTGAGCAGGGATCCAGTCCGAGCCTTTGGCGAAGATCGGCACGCCGTTGACTACAAAGGTAAAGGACTCGCCCCACTCGTCGGGCTGCTGGCGCAGTTCGATGGTGCGCAGACCCATTTGACAGGAGCGACGGTCCAGCTCGTGCTCACCGGTGAAGAGGACGACGTCTACCTTGTAGAGAGGCTGTGCACCATAGCCATTGGGCCACCAGAGTTGCGGGTCGGCTACGGCCATGGCTAAGGCGGCAGTTTCACCGCCGACCGCTTCGGTGGTCTGCTGTTGGGCCCCGCTATGTGCAGTCAGGACAAACTGGACGGAGAGTGGAGCATCTTGCCAGGATTCGACGGCCACCGCAGCCGAAACAGCCACGCTGCCGCCGCCATGCCGCTGGCGCAGGTGCACATCTTCCAGACGCGCCACGCTGCGGCCTTCGAGACGGATGTCCTGCCATACGCCGATCGGCGGCAGCATGGGACCCCAGTCCCAGCCGAACTGGCAAGGGGCTTTGCGCAGGTGCGGGCCACCTGGGATGGCCTGCGTGACACCCTTGAGCGGACGCTTGACATCTTCGGCAGCGCAGAACGCCACGGGCGAGCGGAACTGGATCAGCAGTTCGTTATCGCCGGACTTGAGCAGGGGCTTGACGTCCCATTGATAGTGGCGAAACATGTTGTCAGTGGCGCCCAAGACTTGGCCATTAAGCGTGACAGTAGCCAGCGTATCCAGGCCATCGGCCACGAGGTAGACCTTGTCTTCGCCCATGACCGTGGCGTCTGCTTGGAATGTGTGGCGGTAGTCCCAATCCTGTTCGGCAACCCACATCACCCTTTTCTCATTATCGGCGACGAATGGGTCTGGAATCTTACCCAGGGCGAGCAGGTCTGTGTGCACGCCGCCTGGAACAGTGGCGGGGAACCAGTCGGTTGTTGTGGCCTGGCGAAACTGCCATTGGCCGGCGAGAGATTGCGCTTTCACTTGTTTCTAACTCCTCTATAATTGTGGGCTTCCAGGAAGCGTCCAAGTATATTTCATTATATCTGGAGGCTTCCTGGAAGCGTTCCGATTTATCCTATTTATTTTCGACGCGACGCAGTTGGCCGTCGCCTAGTTCGTAGGGGGTATCGGCATATTCAAAGACTTTTGGATCGTGGGTGGTGACAACCAGGGCCGTGTTCTCCTGGCGCAGGATGGTACGGAACAGGCTCAGAATTTCACGCGCGGTATAGCTGTCGAGTTCGCCGGTTGGTTCGTCAGCCAGGATTAGCATTGGGCGTGCCGAGATCGCACGGGCGATGCACAGGCGCTGCTGTTGGCCACCGGAAAGCTCGTCGGGACGGTGATCCATGCGCTCGTCCAAGCCGACCAGGGAGAGACATTCGAGCGCGCGCCGCTTGCGTTCGCCGCGTGGCACGCCGGCCACGCGCAAGGCAAAATCCACCGTCTCATAGGCAGAAAACTGGGGCAGCAGGCCAAATGACTGGAACACATAGCCGACCTGGCGGCGACGCAGTTCGACCATGTCGTGTTCACCAAAACGGACGATGTCCGCCCCGTCGAGCAACACGCTGCCGGAGTCGGGTGCGTCTAACCCGCCAAGGATGTTGAGCAAGGTGGTCTTGCCCGAGCCGGAGCGGCCCTTAATGGCGACGAACTCGCCGGCAGACACAGCCAGGCTCACGCCACGCAAGGCATGCACTTCGGTGTCGCCCAAGCGATAAGAGCGGTAGAGATCGACCGCTTCGACAACAGGTGCGATCGTTGCAGATGCGGCGGAAGTGGCTTGATCGAGCGCGGCAGCATCCATCAACGCTGCTCCCCCTTTTTGTCGGGCCAAATCTGCAAGTGGTCCTCGGCGACGTGCACACGGGCGCGCCCTATGAGACCTAACTTTTCGACCAGCGGCGGCGGCAATTGGAGACGACCGCTCTTGTCGACGATGACCCACTCCTCTTGTCCGATGCCCGCAAGGTCCTGCTTGCGCACGCGCTCGAAGCTGGTGCGGCCATCATAGATGGCGATAGTGCGGTCGACATGCTGCGAGATCGTAGCATCGTGCGAAACGATGACGACGGTCACACCATATCGATGCGCCAGGCTGCGAAAGAGGTCAATGATAGCGGCGGCAGTGGCTGTATCCACCGAACCAGTCGGCTCGTCGGCCAGCAGCAGGCCGGGCTGGTTGGCGAGGGCCACGGCGATGGCCACGCGCTGCTGTTCGCCGCCGGAGAGTTCTTGCGGGCGGTGACCAGCGCGATGGGCGATTCCGGTAGCTTGCAGCAGGTCGTTTGCCACGCGGCGGCGCATGCCGGCATCGAGACCAGTCAGGCGCATGGGCAGCATCACGTTTTGCAGGGCAGTCAGGTAGGGGAGCAGGTTGCGCGCCGTCTGCTGCCACACAAAACCGACCACGTCACGGCGGTAGCGCATAAGTGCATCAGGGGTTAGGCCACCCACGTCTACCCCGCCGACGGTCAGCAAACCAGAAGTGGGTTGGTCGAGTCCACCAAGGAGGTTAAGCAGAGTGCTCTTGCCGCTGCCACTGGGGCCGACCACGGCCAGCACTTCTCCCGGCTTAACCTCCAAGTCGAGGCCGGCAAGGGCAAAGGTCTCTACGCCCTTGCTTTGATACGATTTAACCACGTCGTCGCACAGGATAAAGGGCGGTGGCGTCCCATTGCTGGAAAGGCTGCCGTTCGCTGCAACGCCAGCAGGAAGCGTTTGTTGTTCCACTATTGTTCTCCCAGTCGCAGCACAGTGGCCACGCGCATTTTGCGCAGCAAGTAGACGGACACCAACAATGCGGCGACAAAGATAATCACCAGTATGCCATAGAGACGCAGGATCGATCCCCATGGCGTTTCCACCAGGAAAGGCGGCACGGCCTCGCGCGCGATAATGCTGAGTTGGAGGAAGCGGGTAAACATCCAGCCCGCCGCTCCGCCCAGCACGGTGCCGATCAGCACACCCGCGGCAATGAGGGTAAGCTGCTCGGTGGCGAGCGCGGCAACTAACTGGTTGGTAGAGAGCCCGGTCGCGCGCAGCACACCAAATTGAAGCGAGCGCACCTGGATAGTGAAATAGGCGTAGAGCAGAAAACCCAGTACGCTCAGCACGCTGGCGGCGATAAAGCCGAGCGACAGCGCGCCAAAGAGACCGGTGCGTACGGGATCCCCCTTGCGCACACCTGCCAGCTCCCGGCCATTGTCCACCACCACCATGGCATTCTGCACCGAAGACTTAAGCGACTCGACTACGGCGTCTTCACTGCCCGACGCCGTCTTGAGCCACATCTCATTAGGAGCGTAGTTGCGTGCTGCGCGCAGGTAATCAAGGTTGGCAACCAGGTGGTCGCCAGTCTCCGGGTAGAGCGTGGGGAAGAAACCGATCTCCCCTGCCAGCACGAAGTCTACGCGCTGCCCCTCGATGTCAATGTCAAACGTTTCACCCATTTCCAGCCGGTTATTGCGGATGAACTCCCGATTGGCAAGCACAGCCCGCGGATCAGTTGCCAGGGGAGCCAGCACCTGCGCCAGGGCTGCGCCGTCGCCCTGCGGCGAGAGATCTGTTCGCCACCAGGCAACGCGGCCAAAGCTGGGAGTGTCAATCGCCAGCAACTCGCCCTTGGCAGCAATTTGGGCAGCGCGGCCGATCAGGCGCACGCGGGCAGCCGGGGACGCGTCGTGCACGCCCGGAACAGCAAGGTACTCATCTACAGGGCGCACGCGCCACGAGGCTGTGTCGTAATCAAACTCGTGTGTACGCAAGTCAGCCCCGGCGGCGAAGAGAGCCTGGTCACTGTAGTTGCGGTCAAAAGCCCCGGCCACGGCAGCAGTGAAAAGGCCCAGCGCCAGCGTGAAAACCAGGATCAGGATCAGGCCATTGTAGCGGGCAGGAGAGCGCGCCACCTGGCGCAGACCAAACAACGGGGCGACAGCGTCGCTGGCCGAGACCAAGCGGGCCAGCCCGCGCACGACGAAGGGTACAAAGCGGAGGGCGACAAAGGTGAGCCCAGCCACCAATACGATCGGCGTGAGCAACAAAAGGGGATCGAATTCCAGCCCGCCCGTGGCCCCGCGCGAGATGATGGTGCCGCTGCGCGAGAGCTGCCAATAACCGAGCGCTCCCAGCAGTACGAGCACAATATCCAGGTAGAAGCGGTGAACAAAAAGCGAACCGCCCTCGCGCGCAGCCGAACGGCGGTAGGTGACGATCGTCTGGCGGGCAGCCTGCAAGGCAGGCACCAGAATGGCAAAAAAGGCCAAGGCGGCAGCAACCATGGCATAGAGGTAGAGGCCGGGACGCAGCGTCGCCGGCAGCACGCGAGGGTTGCTAAAGTTCATAAAGCTGGTGGCCCGGCCGATGAGTTGCGCCAAGGGAACAGCCAGAAAGGGGGCCAGTAACGTGGCAACGGCGACGATCAGCAACCCTTGCACGAAAAAGAGGGAAAGTACCTGCCCATCGCTGCCGCCACGGCTCTTGATGACGGCAATTTCCGACAGGCGCTGCTGCACCAGGAGACCTGCTGACATCAAGATGTAATAGAGAGCGATCATGATCACGGGCGCACCCAGCACCGTGAGCAGCGCCAGCAGGAGAAACGTGCTGCGCTTGTACTCGGTCAGCACGTTGTCCATGTTGGTGAGAAATTGTAGATCGCTCAGTTCGCTTGTGAGGTTGAACTGGAGCAAGTCCAGCCCCGTCAGCACGCGGTCTGCGTTGTCTACCGTGACGGCAGTCTCGTCATAGTTGGCGATCCAAGTGACTTCGCCCTCGTTGGGTGAGAAGTTTAGCGCGATGTTACGGAAGAAGCTCTGCTCGGGCACAGTAAGCGCCTCGTCCAGGAAGCGCGGTGCATACAGGGCGGCAGTGCTGGTGAGCGGCTGCTGGACGGCGAGAGGTGAAGTGCTGAGGGGAGGAAAGGCTGAGAGAGTGAGAGTGTCGGCAGCCGGTAGGGCCCCAGGTGTGGTGGGTCGAAGCTGGACAATGGCACTGAGGCGGGCGGTTACCTGCTGCGGGTTGTCGCTGCCTAGAAAGTCCTGGACGCTGAACTGGTCGCCTACTTGGAGGCCGAGTGTGTCAGCCAGGGCCTGGGTGGCCATGACTTCAACGGTGTCTTGAGGGTCGTTGGCAGGCTGGGGATATGCGCCCTGTATTACATCGACCTGATTCTCCAAGCCGTCATAAAACTGGAAGCGTACGCGCGGCAGTTCGTCATATTGTCCGCTCGGGTTAACGCCAGGCGCGACGAGGCTGGCAGCCTTGGACCAGCCGTGGCGGCCGGTGCGGCGCAAGGGCAGCCCCACGCGCTCGGTGACCTGCTGCATGATCAGCTTGTCCATCTCGGCATACTGCTGGGCGTCAATATTGCGTGCCGTACCCTTGATGATGAGATCGTAGGTGGCCTCGGCGTGGGCGGCAGCAAGGCGATCGCGCAGAACGGCGATGTTGACCGCCTCGGCATAGAGCACGCTGCTACAGATGGTGACTGTCGCTACCAGCACGCCCACGGTAATCGCCAGGTTACCGCCCAGATGAACGCGCAAACCTTCCAGGGCAAGGGTAATCAGGGCAAGTGCTTGATTCCAGAACTTCCTCATGCCAGTTGTTCCAACTCTACACTGCCAATATTCACGAACTGCTCTCCAGGCGCCGGCAGAGGCCGCGCGGGAAGAGTGGCGGCAGCGTCAAGGCGCAAGAGCGCGGCTCGATCTCGGCGGCGGCGACGGTTCTTAGCCACTCCTGTTCAGCCTCCGCGGACGACATACTGAGCACGGCATCGATTTCCTCACCACTGCGCAGGCGCTGGGCAGCCGCGATTCCGTGCGTCTTGGCCACCCAACGGACAAACGAACCACCTTCCAGCATGGCTCGCAGGAAGACAAACAAGTCATCCTCGTTGCGCGGGATACCCACCATGTGCAGGTCGTCGAGCGGGACGACGTTGTTGTTAGCGGTCAGCAGCTTCATCCACGCGTCTACCGGTTGGCCGGACAACTGCTGTGCACGACCAATTTCTTCGCTCACATAGATGGCGTAGCCGGCCTGCAGCGCCAGGTTGCCGCCAAAATCGATCCCTTTCCCATCCGACAACAGCACTAAAAAGAAGGGCGCAGTGTCCAGGTTGAGAACGCCGTTGTCATAGAAGACGTTGAGCCCCGTCCCATCTGCCAGGGCCGGGCCCATACCGTCGGTGATGAGTACAGGAATCTGGTTCGTGGGCGTAATGGCCGTAAAGCCCGTGATCGCCGTGAAATCGTCTTCCAATGTGCGCAGGATGCCGGCAACCTGGGCGTCGCTGGCGCCTGAACTGTTGCGCACGTCGAACGTCCCGCTCTCTACCCGTTCTGCGCCGATGGTGCGGACGCTCTGCACCGAATGCAGCAGAGAAGGGGCCAGCGTAGGCAGAAAGTTGAAGCCCAGGGCGCTGAAGAAGACCAGCAGCACCCCCAGTGCAATCAACGTGTGGACAATGCCCGCCGCGCGGTTTCCTTCACGCGGCGGATCGGCGTCGACGTTCGTTCGTTCGTTCACAGCCCGTTTACTCACCGGTGCTCCCACCGCACTGCCATGCCGTGCATTTTGTTCATTCCTTGTTCTCCTGCTCTGGCGCTGGTTCGGGGAGGATAGTGAAGAAGAACGTGTTGCGGCCCAATGTGTTCCGGGCAGCGTCGTCCAGGGTTACCTCCAAGTCGTATGCACCTGGTTCGAGCTTGAGCTGGGACAGAATGGCCCATTGCGCGCTTGCGTTCGGCGCCACATCGACCGGTTGGCTGTCCTGCAAGATCGCTTGCCCGCTCGTGCTGTCCACAATGCGCCAGCGCAGTTGTGCATCGGGGTAGGCGGCGAGCAGGTCGTTGACAATCCAAAGCGTGATTGCCAGGTCCTTGCCGCCGAAATAAACCCAGCGTCGACCGTCGAGGCGATCGGGGGACGGTGCGACGATAGAGGGCAGAATCGGCTGCATAGCAGTCTGCAATGTCGTGTAACCAGCCTTAGGTTGGCGCTCGGAATCGAGCACCGACCAGCTGATGGCGGGCCAGGCGTCCACCAGGCTGTACTGAATGATGCCCTGCACGCCCGTGAACTTGGCGCGGCGGTAGGATTCGGTGGCGAACTGAAGCAGGTTGGCTTGGTAGTCCTGGCTGTTGGCAATGAACTGCGTGGTCGAATCGGCAGGATCGATCTCTGCCACGTCAAAAGTGGGGCGAGCCTCGAAATCGTGAAACTCCCAGCGTGTTCGCGTCTCACCTGATCGGTAGGTGATGTGGTCAGGCGGCAGCATACGTACCATGGCGGCGAAGTCAGGCAGTGCCTGGACGCCGTATTCGCTGATCATGGGGGCGCCCGGCAGGTCGGCGTAGTCGGTCCACGCGCCGCCGTCCCAGCCGGCGTAGACATGCTGGTCGCTGCTGCCGGAGTTGATCAACACGGCACGCGTGGGATCAAGCTTGCGTGCTTCGTCAAAGAGCACTTCGTCCAGGCGCTTATTCTGGCGCCGATCATACTCTTTCATCCGTGGGCCGAGCTGCGGCGTCTGCCAGGGGGAATTGTTGTGCATTGCCCAGAGCACGATACTGGGATGGTTGTATGCCTGCTCAATCATGGCGCACAGCTGGCGCTGCGCCTCGTCGACAAAAGCAGGGGCATCAGTGTAGCCCCAGTTGAGTGGGAAATCCTGCCAGACCAGCAGGCCGAGTTCGTCGGCAAGATCGTAAAAGGCCTGCGGCTCGACATGGGCGTAGGCACGCAGCATGTTGAGATTGGCGTCGCGCGCCAGGTTCAGGTCGCGGCGGAGAAACGCATCGTCCACTTGGGCCAGCCACTGCGAGCTGAAGTAGCTGCTGCCCCGCGGGAAGTAGCGCGTGCCGTTGACTGTCCAGCTCCAATCTTCGCCGACCAGCACCTGCCGAAAGCCAAACGGCTGCTCGTGCCGGGCGATTACCTCGCCCACAGTGCTGACGGTAACGGTTGTCGTATATAAATTAGGCAGCCCGCGGTCCCACGGCCACCACAGCACAGGCTGCAGCGTACCGGAGACAACGACGCTGGTCTGCCCGCTCGACAGCTTCACCGTCTGCGCGGGCAGGCTGAGGGTGGGTCCATCAAAGTTGCGCGGGGCAAAGGACACCTTGACCGCAGCATCTAGCGGCTCGTCGCCAAAATTGCGCAGCGCCAGTTCAGCATGCACGTTGGCGTTCATGCCGATGCTGGCAGTGGTGGGCCAGGCCGCCTGCACCAACACCTTGTCGACAGTCACGGCATCAGTGACGTCCAGGTAGATGTCGCCCCAGATACCGCCTGTGTTGTAAGACTGGCCGGCAGGCGACCAGGCGCCGCCGGGCCGAGAATCGTGCTGGCTGTAGATGCCTTTAATCAGCGTCTTGCGATGCGGCCAGACGCCATCGTACTCTTCCCAAGGGCTGTCGACGCGCACGGCCAACTCGTTCTTGCCATCCCTCAGCTTGCCCGTCATGTCAAACGCAAACGGCGCAAAATAGCCGGTGTGGCTGCCCAATTTCTCGCCGTTAAGCCAGATATCGGCCGCGTAGTCGACGCCATCAAGGCGCAGCTGTACGGCGCGCTTGGCCCAAGCGGGGTCAGCGGTAAACTCCTGGCGGAACCAGATCACACCCTGGTAATTCAGCCCGGCCAGGTACCAATTCTGGGGCAGGTCCATCGTGCGCCAGGCAGACACATCCAGGTCGGGTGCAAAATAATCTTGTTTGGAGAAAGGATCGATCAGTTCACTGCCGGTCTGGAGATAACGCCAGGGTCCGGTGCAGACTGTGCATGCGCCGGTGAGCGGGATGCGCGCCGTAAAGCCATCGCCGCGCAGGTGGGCAGGCGAAGCAGCCGGCAGCGGTGTGGCAGCAGCAGCCAAAGCTAGTTGTTCGGGCGAAGGAGCAGTGGCGGCGCGATAGGTAAGAGTCCAAAAAAACGCATTGAACACGACAAAGAAAAGCAGGATCAGCAGGTAGGCCCACTTGCGCATCAGGGGACCTCATATTTCAGCACTTGCAACCCAAAGAACTGCTGCGAGTCGACCAGGTCTAGTTCTTCATCGAGTGCAGCTGGGATGAGGTGTTGCGGGTCTGTGTACCAGTCATGGCTGTAGACCAGCCAGACACGTTCCCGGTTACGCAGGAGCGAGCGCAGCCGCGGCAGGTCACTCTCCGCCATCTTTGGCTCCAGGATGCCGCGATCGAACAAGTCAACCGGGGCGCCATGGCGCTCGACCGGGCGGTTGAAGTAGCGAAAATAGTAGTCGAAGGGAATCTGAATCCAGGTAGCATTGAAGAGGATGAGGTCCTCGTTCTGCACTTCTTTGGCCACGTAAGCGGCCGCCTCGCGCCACTGCTCCTTTTCAAAGTTGTCGTAGTAGTTCTGCAGCGACAGGAGATTGATCGTGCCGAGCATGATTAGCCCGGCAAATATATACGGTTTGAAGCGCAGCTGCACAAAACCCATGGCCAGCAGCACGTAGAGGGGAATGGTTATCCAAATCAGCGTGCGGTCATAGAAAATCGGCCGGCGCAGGCTGACGAGCAGTTCGCCGACCATGGGCGTGAGCACAAGCACCAGCAGGAAAATCAGAATCGAGAACCGCTTGCGCAGGTGGACAGCGCCCAGCACAAGCAGCAACGCATAGCCGGCCCAAATCAACTGATCCCAAGTGATGCGTTGGGGCAGAAAGTCGCTCAGCAGTGCCTTAAGCGTGTTGATCACCGTCGCTTGTGTCGGTGCAGGAATCCAGAACTCACCATAGACGCCCATGCTCTGCACGACATACGCGACCAGCCAGGGGCTCCAGAAAAGGAAAGTGCCGACCTGGGCGAGCAGCCAGTTGGATAGTCTTGGGGCAGTAAACGTGCGAACGTGGGGATAGCTGATGCTGCCTGGTGCGCGGGGGAAATCTTCACCGGCGACAGCTGCTTGTGGATGGGAGCTGAAGTGTCGATAAGCGACAAAACCGAGGACGAAAAGATTCGCAGCTAGCGGGTAAAAGATGGCCGTATTATGGGTGAGGACACTGGCGGCAGCAAACACCATGTAGCCCAGCCAGGCCATATCAGTCGACACTGCGCTCAGTGGCAGGTAACGCCTCTCTGTCGGAGCTGTGACCCAAGCGGTGCCTGTGCGAAAGTCACGGCTGTAGCCAAGAGTCGCGGCCGCTGCTCCCACCCCTGTTGTCGTCGCCTCGGTTGACATAGTGCCAGCTGTGGGCACAGCTCGAGCGCAGGTGTGCGCTTCCTCTGCACTGGCCCGGCTGCGCGCAGCACGCCAGTTGCGCAGCCAGGCACCGAACTGGCTGCCCACACGCTGCGATGCAGCGCGTGGATCGGTCAACAGATAGGTCAGTGCCAGCGTAGCCAGTGAAACGTTAAGCGTCAGCAGGGCATACATGCGCGTTTCTTGGGCAAAGCGCACTTGGAAAGGCGACAAGGCAAGAATGAAGGCAGCGATCAAGCCGGCAGGCGTGCCCGAGATGCGGCGGGCGATCAGAAAGATGACCGGGATCGTGAGCGTGCCCGATCGGGCCGAGAGCATGCGCACCTGGGCAGGATTGTCGCCCAGATAGAGCCAGAAGTGCAGCAGCGTATAGTAGAGCGGCGGGTGCTGGTCCACGCGCAGCAGCCAGGCGATCAGTTCGGGCAAGGAATTCCAACCCATCCAAACGCTAAAGGCCTCGTCGAGCCAGAGTCCCTTATCGCCAATGCGGTAGAATCGAAAGAAGCCGCCAATGGCAGTAATGGCGACCAGGAGATATGGTGTCAGACGAGCGGCAGAAATGCGCAGGAGGGCGGTGCTTCTCTTCTTGCCAGTCTTGGCGGCCTGTGTGCTGCCAGCGGGCGGGCCAGCAACTGCTGGATTTGTAGCGGCGGGCAAAACGACGTCCTGTTCTTACTACTTGTCGTACTCAGCCTGGATCTGCTTGAGGGTTTCTTCCAGCTTGCCATTGGCCTCAGGCAGCACGTCGGCGGCCGGCTTCTCGTTGTTATTGATCGGGTCCATCGCCGAGCCAACGACCTGGTCAAGCTGGTCGAAGCGGACCAGAAGGTGGTTCGGGCTCTCACGGCCGTATTTCAACGCGCCCAGATGCACTTCCTTGACCTCTTCCGGCGTCATACTTGGGAACTGCTTGTACCAGTCTTCGGCCAGGCTCTTGCGCACCGGCGGCGCGCCCGTAAGCTCCATCCACGAGCGCTGCACCGCCGGGGAAGCCAGGTACTTGATAAAGGTCCAAGCCTCATCCGGGTGAGTGGTCGTGCTGGACATCATCCATGGATCGGTGAAGACCACATCGTTGCGGTCATCAGCGCCGTACGGAATGGCGGCGACGCCCCAGTTGAACTTCTCATGCAGTTTGGCATTGCCAAAGTTCCACCAGCCCCAACCGCCGGTCATGTGCATGGCCACGTTCCCGTTCTCAAAGATGTCACCATTACCCATGGCTCCCATTTGAGCAGGATTGGGCATATAGTTGTCTTTCCACGCCAAATCCTGGCGGGCCTGATAAGCCGTAATGGAGTTTTCGCTGTCAAGGAAGGCTTGGTCGGCAAAGCCGGTCTTGTAGGCACTGTCGGGATAGAGGTCCTGGCCGAACATCCAGGCATAAGCATCGTTGGGCCAGAAGTTCAGGTTGCATCCGAACTTCTTGTTGGGGCCTTCGCCCGAGGTAAGAGCCTTACACTTCTCGACAAAGGCATCCCACGTCCAGGTGGTATCGTCCCAGTTGGTGGGCGGGTACTCGACACCGGCGGCGGCAAACCAGTCCTTGTTGTAGAAGACGAAGGAGCCAGTGGTGAGAATTGGTATGGCCATGATCTTGCCGTCCACTTTATAAATGTCCAGCACTGATTCTTCGAAATCGCTAAGGTCAAAGCTGTCCTTCTCTACATAGGGAGTCAAGTCGGCAACCAGGCCGCGCGTGACATAGTCGGCAAAGCCGCTGGAGCCCCAATGCGACCAGACGTCCGGCGGCGTGCCAGCGGAGATCATGGTCTGCATCTTGGCGTCGAACTCGGCCCAAGGCGCGACGACCAGATTGATCTTGATGTTGGGATTGACAGCTTCAAAATCCCTGATGACCTCTTCTTCCCACCTTTGCTCGTCATCATTGCTACGCACATACCAGATGACTTCGGTTTGGCCACCGGCTGTGGGAGTAGTTGGAGCTCCGCAGGCGCCGAACAGAATCGAGATAATCACCATGACGCTCAAGACGTTAAGCAGCCTACTTTTCATTTCCAAATCCTCATCCACGTCTACAACAGCATCACGCGGACACTTATGATGATAGCTGGAAGTTAAAAGATTGTACGCTATAAAGACAACGTCGGCACTTACTGATTGAGCAAGATCACCCGTCAATTGGCACGGCCAGCAGCGTTGCTCTTCTAGGCGTTATGTTCGCTCTTGTTGGATGTCCTAGCGGTGGGAGTTTTCGACAGCTACCAAGGTTGTACCAAGCGTATGCCGCCGCGGCGTCGCCACCGACGCGCGTTCCACGAGCTTGACGGCCATCGTGCAGCGAACGGGCGGGCGGCCCGGAGATTGCACGCGGCTCATAAGCAGTTCGACTGCCAGGCGGCCAAAGGCGATACGATCGACGTTGACAGTTGTCAGCGGGGGAAAGGTAAGCGTCGCCATGCTGACGTCGTCAAAGCCGACCACGGAAATGTCTGCCGGAATATGATAGCCAAGCTGCGCCAGGCGGCGCATTACGCCAAAGGACTGCATATCGTTTGAGCAAACCACCGCGGTGGTGCCGGGCAGGTTCTTGGCAATCTCTTCGGCGGCAGCATCGCCTTCGCCGATGCCGAGTTCCCCCACGTGAATCATCTGCGCGGCGAGACCATGACTCTGCATGGTCCCGCTGTAGCCGGCGCGCCGTTCCACAACGCTGGGGTGATCCGGCCCACTGACAAACACAACCTTGGTATGCCCTAAATCGATCAATCGTTCCGTGGCCTGGGCTACGCCGCCGGCGTTGTCCAGCATCACGCTATCCCAACGGCAATTCGGGAACCAGTTGTCGATCAGCACCATCGGAAGCTGGCTGGCTTCAGCCAGCCGTTCGACCACAGAGGCGGCCATCGCTCCTACCAACACCAGGCCGCCGATACGTTCGTCGCCCACGAGCGTGGGTAGATTGCGCAGGCGTCCTTCGACCGCATCCACTGAACTGAAACTAAGGTTGATACGCAGCTCGCTGCAGATCTGCTCGACGCCGTGGTAAACGTCGCCATAGAAGGGGCTCGCCATCAAGTTCTCACCCAACGGGCGCACAAGCAGGCCGACATGCGTCATGTTCACGACGGACAGTGGCAGCCGTTTGGTAGGAGCATAGTTCAGCTCTTGTGCCACCTCAAGCACGCGGCGGCGCACCTCATCGCTGACGCCGTCCTTGTTGTTGAGCACGCGCGACACAGTCCCGACCGAAACGCCGGCCTGTTCGGCAATTTTGCGAGTGCTGGGCATAAAGATCCGACTGGGAATGCGAGCCGTTACGACATGGCCGCCCGGATTGGAAAGTGAACTGCCAGCAACAGTGTTTACTAAACACGTTGCACATTACACGATTGATTTATAGCAAAAAAGGGTAATAGTGTCAAGATAGAAGTTCTGCACTATCCAGGCACGATGACGTAGCAACTGCACTTACAGCCCTATACCCTTCCATCCCACAAGTTTTTGTGCCTTTCCTTTTCTGGCGGGCAACAGAATAAGCAGAACGAACATCTTTTGTGTTCTTGACAACTTCTTTGAAAGCTGTTACGATTTAAACCCGTTCAGTAAACAAGTCTTTTTCCCATTTACTCATTGCGGTTGTGTTGCAGGGCCTGGTTAGGAGGCATGACTCTCCGATTCCCTGTGAGTCGCGAAACAATTTCTCCAGTTTACAGTCTACCTCCAGCCACAGAAGCCCTGTGCTCCCTAGATCGCGCTTTGCTCAAACATGAAAGTGCCTTGAGACTGGATGCTTAACAAATACCTTCACCCTACACCATGTCAGTACTAGCTCGATCAGGTCTACGCCGACGTGACTTGTATGACGACTATCGATGTAACTAAACACGCTGGCGTGTGAATTTGCTGCGCCGTTGGTGGAACTGCCGCTGACCACCATTGGCGCGCCTGGGCAGAAAGCCGAGTGAGTTGCGGCACGATTTCTGAGTTTGAGATTTTTATCTTCAATGAGAGGAGACAAACGAATCCCAAAGCACATTGAACCACCCAAAGTCGAAGTAATGGTCCAATTTCAAGCTGTTTGATCCTTCAATAGGAGCAGAAGATGACAAAGAAAATGTTTTGGCTTATCAGTTTACTCGTGGTTGCCTCCATGCTGCTGGCAGCCTGCAGCGGAGCTGCAGCACCAGCCGCTGCGCCTGCAGCACCAGCAGCCGAAGCGACTGCTACGACGGAGGAAGCGGCTGCCACGGAAGAGGCAACAGCGACTGAGGCTGCTGCACCAGCAGCGGCAGAAGCCGACCCCAATTCTCTGCCTCGAAACGAAACCATGTATTTCAACGGGCAGCAATGGGGTCCGGTCGTTGGTTGGAACCCTTATTCCAGCAACAACAACAATGCCATGGCGATCGCTCAGGGGGACAATGCCCGCGTCACCATGTTTGAAAGCCCCTACCTGTACAACATGCTCGACGGCAAGGTCTATCCTTTGCTGGCCGATGGGGATTTCACGTGGAACGCCGATCGCACTGAGTTGACCTTCAAGCTCAAGCCGGCTGCCAAGTGGAGCGATGGCACCCCCCTGACGGCGGACGACGTTGCCTATACGTGGACAACGCATGTTAAGTACAACACGCCAACCGGCGCCAGCAACGTCGACTACATTGCCGACATCGTGGCAGCCGACCCGCAGACCGTGGTGGTCAAGGCGAAGCTGGACGATGCCGGCAAGGCAGTCAACCCGCTGCTGGTAGCGGCCTATGTGAGCTCCAACTATGTGATCCAGAAGGCCTGGACGCAGACCTTGGAAGAGCGCACGGGTGGCGATGCCACGGCGCTGATGGCGGACCCGGCGGAAGATGTCGTGTACTCAGGCCCGTATCACAAGTACTTCACGGATGACACCAAGGTTGTCCTGGTCCGTGACGACAACTACTGGGGCCAGGATGCTTCCATGTGGGGCAAGCTGCCCGCGCCGAAGTACCTTGCGCACACGATCTTCAAGGACAACGCTGCCGGCACCACGGCCTTGCAGGCCGGTGAAGTGGATGTCAGCCAGCAGTTCAACTCCAACGTGCAGGATTTGTGGCTGAAGGACAACCTGCCCATCTCCACGTACTTGCCGGATGCGCCTTATGGCATCGGCGCCAGCCTCCCGACGGCCTTCTTCAACCTGAAGTCCCCGGGCCTCGACCAGGTGGCAGTGCGCAAGGCGATTGCCATCGCCGTGGACTACCCGACGATCATCGCCAATGCGATGACAAACCAGTCGGCGACCTTTGACCAGGTCCCGCGCTCGTTGATGAACCCGACCCCGGGTGAGCAGGCGATGTATGACCATGAGGCCGTGAAGGACCTGCAGTGGGTCGGCAACGACATCGAAGGCGCCAAGAAACTGCTCGACGACGCCGGCATCGTGGACACCGATGGCGACGGCTGGCGTGAATACAACGGCGAGAAGCTGAGCTACGTTGCCACCTGCCCTAACGGCTGGTCCGACTGGCAGGCTGCCATCGAGGTAGTTGCTGCCGCCGGCGCCAAGATCGGCATTGACATCACGACCAACTTCCCGGAGTGGTCCGTCTACCAGACGGTTGTCACCAAGTCCGATGCACCGCTGCCCGAAGGCTATGATATCTTCATGTTCTATAACGACGGCGCCGGCCCGACCCAGCCTTGGGGACGCATCCGCAAGTTCCTCAGCTCCGAGTTCATAGGGATGACGAGCAACTGGAACGGCAACTTTGGCGGGTACTCCAATCCCCAGGCCGACGAGTTGATCAAGGCGATTCCGGGTGAGACCGACCCGGCGAAACTGAAGGAGATGTACACCGAACTGGTCAAGATCTACCTGACCGACATTCCCTCCTTTACACTTATGTATCGGCCGCAGTCGTTCCACACCGTCAACGAGAGCGTGTGGACCAACTTCCCCCACCAGGATGATGGCACCAATCCACCCGTTCCGCCGCTAGATATGACGGACGGTTGGGCCATCGCGGGCCTCTACAACGTGACCTTGGTCAACCCGTAAGCGACCCGGTACCGGAAACAGGCATGCCCCGCCCCTGTGGGGCATGCCTGTTGGCAGGCAAAACCAGGAGGGAACGTTGAAAGCGTACGCCAAGTATTTCACGAACAAGTCACTGTGGTTCCTGGTCACGTTGGTGGCGGCCTTCTTGCTGAATTTCTTCCTGCCGCGCCTGATGCCCGGTGACCCCGTGGCGGTAATCGTAGCAAGGCTGGCCCAAGGGATGACGAACACGTCCGGGGTGCAGGCGATCTATGAGCAATATACGGAGTTGTTCGGCACCAACAAGCCGATGCTTGAGCAGTTCTTCATCTACGTAGGCAATGTATTCCGGGGCGATTTCGGTTACTCGTTCAGCCAGTATCCCCGCACGGTGGCAGACGTCATCGGATCTTCCATCTGGTGGACGATCGGGCTGCAACTGCCGGCGATCATCCTTGGATGGATCCTCGGGAACTTGCTCGGCGTGCTGGCCGCGTACCGCCGAGGCGGTTTCGACAAGTTCCTGATGCCGTCCAGCCTTTTTGTCAGCGGTTTGCCGGCGTTCGGCATGGCCGTGGTTATGCTGATGATCTTTGCGGTCACACTGCGATGGTTCCCCACCTCGGGCGGCTATGGCTTTGATAAGATCCCAAACTTCAGCTGGGATTTTGCCCAGTCCGTTTTTTGGCACTATCAACTGCCATTCTGGTCGATCGTGCTGATCATCATCGGCGGCCAGGCGATCGGCATGCGGTCGATGGCCATCTACGAACTGAATGCGGACTACGTGAAGTACTCCCGCTTTATGGGCATCAAGGATCAGAAGATCGTCACCTATGTGTTTCGCAACGCAATGCTGCCGCAGGTCACCGGCCTGGCGCTCGCCATCGGCACTATGGTCTTCGGCGCACTGTTTGTAGAGATCATCTTCAGCTATCCGGGGCTTGGCTCCACAATCCTGTCGGCAATATTAGGCAAGGATTACCCTTTGATCTCGGGAACGACGCTGATTATCACCCTGATGGCATTGGTGGCGACCTTCGCCATCGAAATCATTTATGGCTTCCTTGATCCGCGCATCAAAGCTGCGCAGACTGAGTAAGGAGCACAGCCGTTATGCTATTCGCATTTAAACAGGCTTTTCATTCGGGAAAATTCGTCACCGGATTCGTCATTTTTATGACGATCGTGGTGATTGTGTTTGTGTATCCACTGATGGTGCCGACGCCGCCGCTGGAAATCATTGGTCAGGGCACTTTCTTTGCGCCCGGGATCTATGTAAATGTTTATGACAGCATTGGCGCACCGCACTACTCGCTCAATCTTGAGGGTGCGGACGCGAAGCGGGTCGCCAGCAAGCTGAATGACGAAGATCGGGTTGCGATCAAGGAATGGCTGGTGGCGGCCGGCGTAGCAGATGGTAGCATCGATACGGAGAACACGCAGCAGCTGCTCGAAACGTGGTTTAACACGTACGATCAGACCAAACGTATTCCGGGGATGACCAATGCCAAGCGCAATTACTACATCCGCCTCAACAACTCGATACAAAACCTGCTGGCCACCGAAGGTGCGATCCTGGCGGCGAAAGATGCCGCCAGCGGTGCACTGCAAGAGGCAGGCAACATCCCGCAGACGGCTTATGTGAATGTCTGGCAGGTGCCGAACGTGCGCGTGCTGCCGCTGGGAACGGACAACTTTGGCCGCGACGTGTTGACGGAGCTGGTAGCGGCGGCGCGTGTATCGCTGTATATCGGCCTGATCGCAGGACTTGTTGCGACGTCGATTGGGCTGATCATCGGGCTGATCTCCGGTTTCATCGGCGGCATGGTGGACGACGGCTTGATGTTCGTCACCAACCTGTTTATGGTGATCCCCAGCTTTGTGCTGCTGATCCTGATTTCGTTCAGTATAGGGCAGGATAAGCGTGGTGCATTTACGATTGCCATAGTGATTGGATTCACTTCCTGGGTGTGGACGGCCAGGGCGGTGCGATCGCAGGTGATTTCCTTGCGCAACCGGGACCATGTCAACCTGTCGAGGCTATCCGGCCACTCACAGCTTCATATCATCCTCAGAGACATTCTGCCTTACATCGCTTCGTACGTCATGGCGGCGTTCATTCTGCAAATTTCGATTGCAATTCTGGCAGAAGCTGGGTTATCGATCCTGGGACTAGGTCCCAGAACGACCGACGTGCCGACCCTGGGCCTCATGATGAACTGGGCCATGATCTACCAGGCGCATATCCTGGGGAAATGGTGGGCGTTCTTCCCCGTAGTTTTGACTATCGCGCTCATTGCATTTTCGATGAATCTGATGAACACCGGTCTCGACCAGGTGTTCAACCCGGCGTTGAGAGAATAGGTGTTTTGGCATGGCGAATGTGGTACTCGAGGTAAAGGACCTGACGACGAAGTATATTACCAGGTACAAGGAGGACGTCTACGCCGTCGACCACGTATCACTCAAGGTTGAGGAGGGGAAATCCATTGGCATCGCCGGCGAATCGGGGTGTGGAAAGTCGACGCTGGCGCTCAGCCTGATGGGGTATTATTTCCCGCCGCTCTACTATACGAGCGGCGAGATCATCGTCGACGGGCTCAATATCACCGGTATGCCCCCGGATGAGATCCGCCGCACGATCCTGGGCAAAGAGATTGCCTACATTCCGCAGGCCGCAATGAACGCGCTGAACCCGACGCGCAAGATCATCAACTTTATCGAGGATATCGTGCGGGCGCATTATCCGCAGACGAGCAAGAAAGAAATCTACGACCTCGCACGCGAGCGCTTCCAGATCTTGGGGCTCCCGGAGGATGTGCTGCAAAAATATCCGGTCGAACTCTCCGGCGGCATGAAACAGCGCACCGTCATCGCCTGTTCGGTCATTCTTGGCCCCAAAATTCTGATCGCCGATGAGCCATCTTCTGCACTCGACGTCACGTCGCAAAAGATGGTCATTAAGATGCTGCGCGACCTGATGGATGTGGGCTTGATCAAAGCGATGATTTTCATCACGCACGAGCTGCCGCTGCTGTACAACGTGACCGATCACATCATGGTAATGTATGCCGGGCAAATGGTGGAAGTGGCGAGCGCACATGAGGCAGTTTTCGAACCAATGCATCCCTACGCCAAGGGACTGATGGGATCGATCATCGTGCCGGAAGAGGGCCTGCGCAATGCCAAGCTGACGGCCATTCCTGGAGTACCACCAAATCTGAAAAATCCGCCGTCCGGCTGCCGGTTTGCCGAACGCTGCAGATATGTCCGGCCCGAATGCAAGTCGATTGCGGTGCAGCTGAGAGATGCCTACGGCGGACGCGAGTACCGCTGTATCATACCGGAAGCCGAACTGAGAGGGATCTATGCCGACGAACGACAGTAGGCCGATCTGCCTGAGCGCCAGAGGGGTGACCAAAGTCTTTGGCCTTAGCAAGCGCAAGACGCTTGCCGTCGACCACGTCGATCTCGACCTCTACGAGGGCGAGGTTGTCTCCATTGTAGGAGAATCGGGCAGCGGCAAGACCACCTTGGCCAAGATAATCCTGGGCTTGATCAACGAAACCGAAGGTGAGATTTTCTTCCAGGGGAAGAAACGCGACATTCGCGGGGGCAGGAAGAAGAAAGAATACTGGAAAAACATCCAGGCCATTTTCCAGGATCCGTTCTCTTCATTCAACACATTTAACAAGATCGATTCGGTCTTGCTGGATTGTATCAAGCTGCGCGGCGGTGGGGGCCTGCCCAAGGAAAAGAAAGTGGAGTTGATGAAGGAAGCGTGCAGCTTCGTCAACTTGAGGTTTGAAGAGCTGACTAATAAATATCCCTTCGAGCTTTCGGGCGGGCAGCAGCAGCGCCTCATGATTGCGCGCATCTTCCTGCTGAAACCCAAGATCCTGGTGGCAGATGAACCGACCTCGATGATCGATGCCTGCTCACGCGCGACGATCCTAGATTATCTAATGCAACTGCGCAATGAGATCGGGATGACCGTAATCTTTATTACCCATGATATCGGTCTGGCGTATTACGTCTCTGACACGGTCTATATCATGGAGCACGGGCGGTTTGTCGAAAGCGGCTCGGCCGACCGCGTGATCTTGCACCCACAAGCGCCGTATACCAAACGGCTGATTAACGATGTGCCCAAAATCTACGAAGAGTGGGACCTCTCAACGGTGTAATTACGCTTGAGGGCTTGTAAGTTCAACAAGAAATCCAACATGGATATCCAATCAGATATCAGCCGAACTTGCCCCAGGCATGGTGTGCCTGGGGCAAGTTCGGCTGGCGGTCGGTAGCGCGTAAGAGAGGCTAATTAGCGCCTGTTCCGGGATTCTTGGCAGCTTTTTGGACGGCATCGACGGCATCAGCCGCTGCCTTCTCAGCCGTAGCCTTAGTTGCCTTGGTCGCCTTGGTGGCAGCCTCACTGGTTTTCTTGACCGCTTCGCTAGAGGCCTCGACAACTTGTCCTGCAGTGGCGGCGGTAGCAGCAGTAGCGGTAGCTGCCGCATCGGCGGCCGTGACAGAAGCTGCGTCGACCATCTCAGGGGCTTTATCGCTCACACCCTTGGCTACGCCGGCGGTCGCTGCGGCAGCGCGCTTGGCCGTATCGGCGGTGGCGTCGGCGCCTTTCTTAACCGCGTCGCCCGTAACGTCGGCCGTCTTTTTGACCGCGCCCGAGGTGGCGTCGGCCGCTTGCTTCACAACACCGGCAGTGGCGTCAGCCGTCTTCTTGACGGCACCGGTCGTAGCATCGGCAGCCTGCTTTACGACGCCGGCGCCGCTTTCAGTCACGGAGGCAGACGAATCGGCAAGCGTAGTTGCCGCCGACGCGGCGACGGCAGCAGCGCCGCCGATAGCGGCCTTGGTGGCGCCCACGGCGTCGTTCACAGCCTTTTCGGCATCGGGCAGCAAGGCAGAAGACATATCAAAGCTGTTGACCGTGCCGCCACTTTGTTTCATATCGGCGACGACGCCGTCAACTTCGTAGTCGTCGCACATGACAATGACCGCAGCTTGACCGCTCTCCACCTGCTGCGCGATTTGTTCCATGTCTTCCGGCGTCAAGCCGAGCGACTTCTTGAAAAGCGCGCCAACTGCACCGCCTACAACGCCGCCGATCAGCAGGCCACCAATCAACGTCATACCGCCAGATAGAATACCGGTGATGGCGCCAATGCCCAGGCCCAGGGCAGTGCCCTTACCCGCGCGGCGCGGCACAACCGTCTTGATCTTGCCGTCATCCTTATACATGATGCCAATATTGCCCAACTTGACTGCAGCGTTGCTTGTATCCCAATGGTGAAGGGCATCGACGGCGGTCTCCGCCTGTTCCTTGTTGGCGAAGTAGCCGATGACGAGCCGCTCGTTCTTGTCTACTGGGGTCCGGTCGGTCATGGTGCGTCTCCCTTGTCTGCATAGATAGTAAAACGATACGTTTTGTCATTATAACACCGATTTATACGGTGGATCGTGCACTGCAACGTACCAAATATGGTGCAGATATGTTGTATGGTGGCGTTCAGTCGGGCGCGACTCCGCCCGCAATCCAACGAATGGCGCGCTGCCAGCTATCGCGTTCGTCGCCCCACTCTTCTTTGCGGAAGCGATGGTCATACTTGCGGATAAACTCCTCCATTTCAGCCTGCAGCGTCGCTAAGCGGCTGCGCGAGGACTCTTGCAGAAAGGTGAAAGCTTCTGGGTCGCGTGCCAAACTAAGCGCGCGCCGCAGGTGCGGCAGGCAGAGTCCGCCGTTGGGTTGGCTGAGGCCGTCACGCAGCCGTTGGTTGCCGGGCAGCGCATCAGTGAGGGCAACCAAGGCCGTCTCTTCCATCTCGGCCAGGTAGAGGCAGGCCGGGCACGGGTCGGCGGGCGCAAGCCCGGGCGGCGCGGCAGGCTCGCCAGATGATGGGGCGCCAAGTTTCTGCCACCAACGTTTCTGGTCGCCGGGCGTCGCCTGTGCCAGCGACTTGTCAATTTGGCCCAGCAGCCCACGATAGATGATTGATATGCCCAGCAGCGTGCCGCCTACGTCGGCGGCCTGCCAGGCGTGGTCGCGGCAAAAACCAAAGGATTGTTTGAGCCGGCCGCGTGTGTGGGGGTCGGTGACTTCCTCGTACAGAATGGCGGCCATGAAACGGCCGCCCCAGCGTAAGGATACGCGGCACAGCGGGCAGCCGGGATCGGCGCATGCTTCGATGACGTCATAGACCATCGATGGAGTTGGGGCTTCAGGCATGAAGTTCTCTTTTCTCACACAAGAGGCTGCCTCTCACACGAGAGGTTGCCAAACGGATCGACGTTGCCGGTCCAGCCTGGGGCAAGCAGAAGTGTGCTGTCATACTGTAACACGAGCGCTGGGCCGGCGATGCGGTTGCCAGGCTGAAGCTGGTCGCGTTGATAACAGGCCGTCGCAACGGCTCCGCCGCCGTCAAACCACACGCGACGATCCGCCAGCCGCGCCGAAGATGCGTCGGCTCCCCCTGACGGCCGACGCGGCAGGCTAATCTGCGAGCCTGGTGCGGATGACCGTACACGCAGTGTCACAGTTTCGACAGCCTCCGCCTCCATGGCATACCCATAGCGCTGGGCGTGGGCGCGATGAAATGTTTGGACAGCAGCTTGCAGGCTGGGGGTCGTCACAGGCAGTGCGAGCGGCACTGTCAGTTCGTAACTTTGGCCGCGGTAGCGCAGATCGAGGGCAGCGGTTGTCCAACTCACCTCGTCGTCTCCCAGTGCAAGTGTACGGCTGGTGCTCGACTCCAAGCTGGCGGCTGCCTCCCGTAACACAGAAGGATCGGCAAGCAGGTCTTCCACAGCTTTTAGCACCGAAGTCGCATACTCGACGCTCATGTCGGCGGCCAACATGCCGTAGGCACTGAGCACGCCAGGAATCGCTGGGCAGAGGATCCGGCGGATGTCGAGCGCCGCAGCCAGGTCGCAGGCGTGCAGCGGGCCAGCTCCGCCGAAAGGCAACAGGACAAAATCGCGCGGATCATAGCCTTGCTCGACGGAGACGGCGCGCAGCGCACGCTCCATCGTCGCATTGGCAACTTGCACGACGCCCAAGGCGGCCTCTTCGGCAGAAAGGCGGAGTTGCTCGCCCAGTTGCCCCAGCACGCTGCGGGCCGCTACTGGGTCTAGATGCACCTGGCCACTGCCGCCTAGAAACCCGTCGGCTGCAAGACGGCCAAGAACCAGGTTGGCGTCGGTGACCGTGGGCAGTGTTCCACCGCGTCCGTAGCAGGCAGGTCCCGGTTGGGCACCGGCGCTGCGTGGGCCCACTTGCAGCGCACCCCCGGCATCGACGAAGGCGATGCTGCCGCCGCCGGCGCCGACAGTGTGAATGTCGATCATCGGCAGACGCAGGGGCAGGCCCGTGATAGTGCTCTCACCGGTAGTTGGGATACGACCAGGACAGAGGCAAACGTCCGTACTGGTGCCGCCCATATCAAAAGTAAGCACATGGTTGGGACCCGATCCAGTACCTGAGCCCCGTGTGGCATCTGCATTGGCCACGGCGAACGCGCCGACCGCGCCGCCTGCCGGGCCACTAAGGATAAGGCGAGCGGCGTGATGGGTGGCCTGGCGCAAATCGATAACGCCGCCGTTAGACTGCATGATGCGCAAGGCGCCCACCGGCGCAGCCTGGAGCGCCTGCTCCAAGCGTTCGAGATAGCGGGCGACGAGCGGCTGCACATAGGCGTTAATGACTGTTGTCGCCGTGCGTTCGTACTCGCGATATTCGGGCAGGATTTCGCTGCTGAGGGAGACAGGCAGATCTGGAAGCCGATGGCGCAGCAGTTCGGCGGCGCGCTGCTCATGGGCAGGGTTGCGATAGGAAAACAAGAAGACGATGGCCAGGCTTTCGGCGCCGCCGCGGCGAAGCTGTTGCGCCACTGCAGCCAGACGCGCTTCGTCGAGTGGCCGCAGCACATCGCCCTCGGCATCCAGGCGTTCGTCAATTCCCAGGCGCAGCGCGTCACTCGCCAGCAAGGGCGGACGCTGCTGATGAAGCTCATACAGGTGGGGCCGATTTTGACGGCCGATGACCAGCATGTCGGTAAAGCCAGCCGTGGTTAGCAGAGCAGTGACGGCGCCGCGGCGTTCGAGCAGGGCATTGGTAGCGACCGTCATGCCATGAACAATGATGAGAGGAGGATAGAGGGAGGAGGCCGGCGCTCCAGCGTTTGGATGTGAGAATGAAGCTGGAAGCAGACCAAGATCGCGCAATCCTTGGAGAATGGCTCGACTTTGATCGTCGGGCGTAGTGGGAACCTTGTGGATGCGCAGACGGCCGTCTTGCCACACGACAAAGTCGGTAAAGGTGCCGCCTACGTCAATGCCGACATAGATAGGCGTGGCGATAGGTGTGTCATGCAGGTTGTCGCTAAGATTCATCTTGTCTTTAGCAGAATTGACAACGGATAGGAGCTTTGCTTGTGTATTGCGCCTTTGTTATAATACAGTAGTTCGAGCCGCAGTTCGCGCATAGAGCGGCACTGCAGAATGCAGTGTGCCCCTACAACCTGCCATGATGCAACTAACAAAATCATTTCCCAATTCTCAAGGAGGATAGCATCCCATGCAACTCAAGCGACTGTACGGCGTGATAGCTGTGCTGCTGACGTTTGCCATGCTGTTAACGGCATGTACGGCACCTGCTGCACCAGCGCCTGCTGCGCCGGCAAGCGGTGAAGCAACTGCCACCACCGAAGCGACGGCAGAAGCCCCGGCAGGCGGCGAAGCAGCGGCTGCCCCAGCTACCGACATCAAGATCGGTTTGGTGACCGATGTAGGCCGCGTCAACGACCGCAGCTTTAACCAATCGGCCTGGGAAGGCGTCAAGCAAGCGGGCACAGCGTTGGGGCTGACCGAAGGCGACGGGTTCAAGTATATCGAAACCCAGGACGCCAAGGAATATGCTGACAACATTCAGCAGTTCGTGGATGCCGGCTACCCCGTGATCGTCACCGTTGGTTTTGCCTTGGGCGAAGCCACCGCCAAGGCTGCGACTGACAATCCCGACACTTACTTCATCGGCGTGGACCAGTTTCAAGGTACCGAGCTGCCTAACCTTACTGGCCTCGTGTTCCATGAAGACCAGGCGGGCTACCTCGCCGGCGCACTGGCGGCGCAGTTGAGCCAGACCGGAAAGATTGCGGCCGTATTGGGCACCGACCTGGTGCCGCCGGTCGTCGCCTTTGGCGAAGGCTATATAAACGGCGCCAAAGCCATCAATCCGGACATTGAGGTGATCTCCACCTATCATCCAGGCGAGATCTCGCAGGCGTTTGTCGACCCTGAGTGGGGCGCGGCCACGGCCCGCCAGGCCCTCGACCAGGGAGCGGACGTAGTCTTTGGTGCCGGCGGCCAGACCGGCAACGGCGCGCTGCAGGAAGTGGCGGCGGCAGTTGAGGCAGGTGGTACGCTCTACTGCATCGGCGTAGACACTGACCAATGGGAAACCCTGCCGGCTGCGCACCCGTGCCTGGTCTCCAGCGCGGTGAAGCAGATTACGCCTGGCGTGATTGACCTGGTGAGCAAGTTTGCGGCTGACGGCACCATGACACCGGGCAACCAATATGGCCCCGCCGGCCTGGCCTCGTTCCATGATTTCGAGGACAAAGTTCCCCAGGAAGTCAAGGACAAGCTGGCCGAGCTTGAGGCTGGCCTGAAGGATGGCAGCGTCACGACGGGCTACCAGCCCTGATCGGCGCAGCTTAGAAATGTAGCAGGACGGGAGGCAGAGCGTGCTCGCTGCCTCCCGTTTTTTCAACCATCGTCTGGCCCCACTATCCGTCTGCGAGAGCCGCCATGCAAGCATTCTCAATTCGACGTATTTTCCAGGCACTACTGATTCCGGCGTTGGCAGTGTTCACCGCCCTCGTGGTCGGCGCCGTCATTATGCTGATATTTGGCGACAACCCGCTGCAAGCCTATGCGGGTCTTTTCAACGGTGCATTTGGCGCCCCCAAGGATTGGGCCGAGACGATCCGCAGAATGACCCCCTTGATTCTCACTGGCTTGTCGGTGGCCGTGGCTTTCAAGGCTGGCCTCTTCAACATCGGCGCATCCGGACAGTTCATTATCGGCACCGTCTGCTCGGTAGCCGTAGGCGTCAATTTCGAGGGGTTGCCTGCGTTTATCCACCTCCCCCTTGCCATCCTGGCGGGCATTGCGGGCGGCATGGTCTGGGGCGCCATTCCCGGCCTGCTGAAGGTGTACACGGGCGCGCACGAAGTGATCGTCACGATTATGCTTAACTACATCGCCAGCTTGTTTGCCGGTTGGACGGTGTATGCGGGGGGCACACAGGGCCAGACGCCCGGCCCGTTGTGGGATCCGACGGCGCGCGCCATTTCAGAGACAGCTGACGTCTTTGCCGGCGCGCAGATTCCTTGGATGTTTGGCCCTCCCTATCGCGTCCACTATGGCGTGGCGCTGGCGTTGCTGGCGGCGATGTTTATCTACTGGCTGATCTTCCGCACGACCTTTGGTTTTGAGGTGCGCACTGTCGGCCAAAACGAAAAAGCCGCTCGCTACGCCGGCGTTAACGTGCGCTGGGTGATCGTGATGACGATGATGATCGCGGGCGGCCTGGCAGGCCTGGCCGGCACGATTGAGACGTTGGGGTTAAATCATAAGTTTGCACCGGAATTTACAGGGTCGGCCGGCTTTGACGGCATCACCGTGGCATTGCTGGGACAAACCAATCCCTTTGGCGTCGTCCTGTCTGCTTTCTTGCTGGGAGCGCTCGACGCGGGAGCATCGCAGATGCAGTTCGACTCGGGCGTGTCGCAGGATATCGTCCAGGTCATTCAGGCGCTGGTGCTGGCCTTTGTGGCGGCGCCGCTGATTATTCGCCAGATCTATCGCATTCGCAAGCCGACCGGCCAGGCGGATTCCACCGTCTTTAGCAGCGGGTGGGGAAAGTAGGGGCATGATGAAAACCAAAAGCAAATGGAGCCCCTTGACATTCGGACTGATCATTTTTGGCGTACTGTTTCTGATCATGACCATTCTGGTCAATACAGCCACGCCATTTCGCGACAATGTCTGGCTGCGCGTGCTGTTTGATGCCAGCACGCTCAATTTCACGATACGCGCCAGTATACCGCTCATTTTGGGCGCTTTGTGCGGCATCTTGTGCGAGCGTACCGGTATCGTCAATATCGGTATTGAAGGCATGATGCTGGCCGGAGCATATGCCGCGTTTGTGGCCAAGACGTCGACCAACAGTTGGCCGCTTATGGGCAGCCTTTTGTTTGGCGTGGCCGTGGCCCTGGCAGTGGGCGCACTGATGGGCCTGCTGCACGCCACACTGTCCATTCGCTACCGCATGGACCAGATTATCTCCGGCACTGTGCTGATCATCTTGGCAGCAGGGTTCACTGCGTATTTATTTGACCGCAATGCCGTGGCCGAAGGCAAGTTCTCCGCAATCGCCATTCCAGGCCTTTCGCAGTTGCCGGTGGTAGGCAGGGTGCTGTTCGACAATCCGCCGCTGACGTACGTGGCGCTGCTGCTGGTCGTGGTCGTGCACGTGGCGCTGTTCTACACGCGCTGGGGGTTGCGCACGCGCGCTTGCGGTGAGCATCCGCGTGCAGCCGACACCGTGGGTATCAACGTCAACCGCTATCGCTATACCAATACGATGCTGGGCGGCATGCTGGCGGGGTTGGCGGGCGGATTTCTGGTGCTGGAGGCAGTCGGCCAATTCCAAGAGGGTATGACGGCCGGGCGCGGCTTTATCGCGCTGGCGGCCATGATCTTCGGCAACTGGATGCCCTTTGGCGCGGCCGGGGCTGCGATCCTCTTCGGCTACACGCAGGGCATGCAGAACGCGCTGCTGCTGGCAGGCGTTACGACAGTCCCACGCCAGTTTGTGAGCATGATCCCGTACATCGTCACGATCGTTGCGGTTTCAGGCCTTGTGGGCCGCGTGCGCGCGCCGGCTGCGGAAGGCAAGGTGTACGACACCGAAGGCGGCAGCGAGTAGGAAACCCAGCAAGGAGCAAGACAAGTGACGACTGCGACAAATACGATTCCAGGTAATACGTCTGCGGGCAATACCGCCACTCCTGTTCTGGAGGTTCGCGACATCACCAAGGTGTTCCCGGGTGTGATCGCCAACCAGGACGTGAGCATCAAGCTCATGCCCGGGGAAATCTTGGCACTGTTAGGTGAGAACGGCGCCGGCAAGTCCACCTTGATGAACATAGTATACGGCCTGTATCACCCGACTTCGGGCGAAATCTGGGTTAACGGGGAGCGCGTGACGTTCAAAAACCCCAAAGATTCGATCGCGCGCGGCATCGGCATGGTCCACCAACATTTTCAGCTTGTGCCTGTGTTGAGCGTCGTGGACAACGTCATGTTGGGCGACGAAAGCATCAAGGGCGGGCTGCTCGACCGCAAATTGGTGGCAAGCCGCATCACGGAACTGGCGGATCGCTACAGCATGCCGGTCGACCCGCATGGCATCATCGAAGATTTGCCGGTGGGCGTGCGCCAGCGCGTGGAGATCATCAAGGCCCTCTACCGCCAGGCAGACATTTTGATCCTCGACGAACCGACAGCGGTGTTGACGCCACAGGAGATCGAGGGTCTATTTGAGGTGATGGACCTGCTGCGCAAGCAAGGCAAGTCGATCATATTTATCACGCATAAGCTCAAAGAAGTGCTGCGCGTAGCTGACCGCATCGTCGTGCTGCGTGGCGGGAAGGTCGTGGGCGAGGCGGATCCCAAGACGGCCACTCAAAACACCCTGGCAGCCATGATGGTAGGCCGCGAAGTGATTCTGACGGTCGACAAGACGCCGGCGCAGCCCAAAGACATCGTGTTGGAGTTGCACTCACTGTCGGCCAAGAATGATCTGGGCGAGCTCGCTTTACGCGGCGTGTCACTGCAGGTGCGTGAAGGCGAGATTGTAGGCGTCGCCGGCGTGCAGGGCAACGGTCAGACCGAGTTGGTCGAGGTCATTACCGGGCTGCGGCGTGCTAGCAGCGGCCAGGTACATATCGGCGGACGGGATATGACCAACGCCACGCCGCGCAAGGTCACAGCCGACGGCCAGAGCTGTCACGTACCCGAGGATCGCCACGCCTACGGCATGGTGGACAGCTATTCCGTTGCTCACAACCTGGTGCTCAACACCTATTACCTACCGCCGTTTGCCAAGAATGGCACCATCAACGAGAGTGCCATTAACAGGCATGCCGAGGAATTGGTTTCCAAGTTCGACGTGCGCACGGCCAGCGTGCAGTCACTGGGCAGCAATCTCTCGGGCGGCAACCAGCAAAAGATGGTCGTTGCCCGGGAGTTTAGCCGGCCAATCCAGCTGCTGATTGCAGCCCAGCCCACGCGCGGCATCGACGTCGGTTCGATCGAGTTTATCCACAACCAGATTGTGGAGAAACGCGACGAGGACGTGGCGGTGCTGGTGGTCAGTTCCGAGTTGGACGAGATCATGGCCCTGTCCGATCGCATTGCGGTGATGTACAAGGGCGAGATCATCGACATCGTGCCGCGGGAAGACGCGACGCGTGAGGGGCTTGGCCTATTGATGGCAGGTGTGAAGGGGCATTGATTTACGCGCAAGAAGCGTGTACAATGCGCGGGCTATGCCAGCAATCAGCCCCGTGCTCGACCAACCACAAAGCTATGATTACGAACTGTTGCCGACGGGTGTAATCAACCGGCTTGCCAACCAGGATCTCTATTGTTCGGTGGACGCCAACAGCGATGCCATCGACGTAACCTGGCCATGGGCGGGCGCGGTCTACGCGCGCCGTATTCAAATGGCCATCTCGGACTGGCAGGACGGCCCGCTGGCGCCGTTGGTGGTTCGTTGCTTCCCCGGCCACCAGGAGACGATCGCCGGCGCCGAAGGCATGATTGTGACAAAGCGGCTGATCGCACCTTGGAAAAGCCCTGATGACAAGGCGCTCATCTGGCTGCTGGAGTGCCAGGCCGAAGGGGACCGCCTGCTCAAGCTAGAGGTCGACATCGACTGGGGCGAACCGCTCAGCCAGCGTATCGTCGATGGCCTGCTGCTGGCGCAGCGCAATCCGGAGCCGGCCCGCGGTATTTACGGCCAAAGCAACGCCGAAAGCACACGCGTCTTTGGCAACCCGTATGGCCGGCCCGATGAAGTACATCTGGAAGACCCGCAGCGGGCACGCCTCGTCTACCATGTGCTGGTTAATGGGACGGTCGAGGTGCCGTTGCTGCTCACAATCAGTGACGTGGGCGAACAGGTGGCATGGAACGGATTTCTTTCGCTGCGCGACGTCGAGCAGGTCTTTGATGCCAGCAGTGAGGCCTGGAACCGCCTGCTGCGCGCCGGGCGACTGTGGACGCCGGACCCTGCGTTTAACCATGCTGTGGACGACGGCAAGCTGGAGGCGATTCGGCGCGTGCAGCGGCTGCGCAGTGGCTGGTCGCCGTCCGACGCGCAGGTTGCAAGCATCGGTGCTATAGTAAACGCCTGGGATGCTATCGATCCGGCCGTGAGCCGCAACTTGCTGGCGCACCTGCGGCGACTGGCAGAGGAATGCGACGGCGGTCTGCCGGCGACGCTGCCGGCGCTGCTGCGGTCAGGGCATCAGGTGGAGCCGAGCACGGAGACACCCATCGTGCCACGCGTGACAGGCGAGACGAACGTGGAAACAGTCTTGCACAGCAACAACGCCTACATTACAGCGTTGGCGGCGCATCTGCGTCACCACGCCGACGGCGACCTGCTGGCAGCGCATTTGCCGGCTGTGCAGCTTTGTGCCGAGCGGCTGATCCGCCTGCGACTGCAAGAAGAACAAGGCAGCCATGGATGGCAGGCAGGCAAGCATGCGGCCACATGCGCCGACGCGTTGCGCACTGCCGCCCTGTTGGCGCAAAATGCGGCCAGCGAGGTGGATGCGGCACGCTGGGAGAGCGAGGCGGTTTACCTGGCGCAGCAGGCTGGCGCCGGTGACACAACAGTGACCATCAGCCAAGGCAACCTGTCCGACGAGGCGCCCAGCGAATGGCTTGCCAGCGTGCAGATGGCGGGCGCCGCGGTGTGGGAAGGTTGTGGCGTTGGCGTTCGAAATGGCGAGTTGTGGGTCGAACCGGCCTGGCCCAGCGGCGGCACGTGGTGGGCGTTGCTCAGCCTGCCGTTAGCCAGTGGCAAATATCTCAGCTTGTTATGGGATGGTTCTACCTTGCACGCGACGCAGCCGGTGCGCAGTAGTCTGCCGGTTGAGTTATCCAAGCGCATCCAGATCCATCAAACCGACGAATTTGATTTTAACCCCTACTTCGAGTTGACGAGCGATTCGTATGCGGGCGATACTGCAACGACGCATCGCTTTAAACCCAAATTTGTTGCCAGTTAACTGAGTTCCGTTAAGAGGCTCCCCAGATCATGCGCCGTACAGCAATCGTTTACGATCCCTATAATTTACGCCATACCTTGGAAGGGCATCCAGAAAATCATCGCCGGCTGAAATCGACAATGGACCTTCTGCAGGAAGACGGAATGTTGGATCGCCTGATCCAGGTGCCCAGCACCCCGGCCTCGGTAGATGCCATCTTGCGCGTGCACGCACCGGCGTACCTTGAGCGTCTGCAGGCTATTACCGCGCGGGGGCGGCCACTTGGATGCAGACACCTATGTCAACGGCGACAGCTACGAGGCGGCGCTGCGCTCGGCCGGCAGCCTCCTGAATCTCGTGGATGCCGTGGTCGGACGGCAGGCGGAGAACGGCTTGGCCCTGGTGCGCCCCCCCGGGCATCATGCCCTGGTTCATAATGGGATGGGCTTCTGCATTTTCGCCAATGTCGCGGTGGCAGCGCGCTGGGCTCAGCGCCAGCATGGCATCCAACGTGTGCTGATCGTGGATTTTGACGTGCACCACGGCAACGGAACACAAGATATTTTTTACGACGACCCCAGCGTGCTCTTTTTTAGCACGCACCAGTTCCCCTACTATCCCGGCACGGGCGCCGCTGCCGAGATGGGAACCGAGGCCGGCTATGGAGCTACGGTCAACGTACCTTTCCCGCCGCACGTAGGGGACCAGGGATACCTGGATGCCTTTCAGAAGATCCTAGCCCCGCTGGCGCGTCGCTTTAAACCGGAACTGATCCTGCTCTCGGCGGGCTTTGACGCGCACTGGATGGATCCACTCGCGTCGATGGGTCTGAGCATCACCGGGTACATGGCCTTGGTGCAGGAGTTGATGGCGCTGGCCGACGAGTTGTGTGGTGGTCGTCTCGTATGCGTGCTGGAGGGCGGCTACAACCTGCGCGTGTTGTCACATTCCGTCATGAGCACCTTTCGCGTGCTGCACGACGTAGACCCGGAACCCAGCGATCCCTTTGGCCCCGCCCCGGGCGAAGCCCGCGACCCAAACACACTGCTCAGCCGGATCAAGATGCTGCACGGGATTCGGGACAGCACATACTACTCGCTGCCGCGTCGGTCCTTGGATTGGGGTGATGAATTTGGAATTTAGCCGCACGCTATGAACGACACGACGATCGAGCTGGCACAACTCAGCCTCGAGATGGAAGAACGGCTGCAGGCGGGGAAGCCGGAGGAAGCAGCGGCCCTGGCGCGCGTCGTACTCGTGCGGTTGCCGCGCCACCTGGCCACCTACCAGCGGCTGTTACGGGCTGCGTGGATGCTCAAGCGGCACCAGGAGGGTGAAGATCGGGCGCGGCGCCTGTTGCAGGCGGACCCCGGCAACGCCTTGGCATGGCGCTCGCTGGCCTATGCGGTCGAGCAGAAAGATATGCGCAATGCCGCGCGCTCGATGTGGAAGCGGGCATTTGAGGCCGACCCGTACCAGCCCGATATCCGCGCCGGGCTCAGCCGCACCAGCCTGGATCGTTCGCAGGTGATGGTGCTCAACACTGCCTGCCTGGCCAGCCTCTATTTACGCGGTGGGCGTTGGGCGCATGCCGCGGCTACCTACTGGTCGTTGATGCAGGTCGAGCAGCGGCGCATCGATTTTCAGTTACACTGCGCCGTCGCGCTGTGGCAGCAGAACGCCAGGCAGGAAGCCTACCGGATTGCGCGCAATATCACGCAGCGTCACCCACACTTATTGCTGGCCTGGGTCGTTATGAACGAATTGGGTGATGTGGACGACCGCGCGCTGGCGCGTAATCCGATTGTGAGCATGGACCCGGACGGTGAGTTTGTGCGGCAATGGCTGGGAATACCGTTTGGGGGAGCAGCAACGGAGCTGCAGGTGACAAGCCGGGAGGCGGCCCTTATTGGGTGAAGACAGCACGGGCGAGACATTGACGGGGATACAGGAATACAGTAAGCTGTAGGCATGAAGGCAACGATTGAGATACCCGAGGAGCTATATAGGCAGGTCAAGGCCAAGTCGGCGTTAGAAGGGCGCGCCATTCGTGAGGTGACGATCGAGTTATACCAGGCGTGGCTTAGTCAGAAAGCGCCCACTGTCGAGGTACTTCGCCCCGACCAACAGCTTGAGCATCTATTCGAACTGGCGGATGAGTTGATGGCTGATGCACCGCCTGGCCCAACTGCACGCGAACTGTTGGAAGAGGATCGCAACCGCCTGGAACGGCGCTAAACGATGCTAACTGTCGACGCCAACGTATGGATCGCCGCCAATGATCTTTCCGACAGGTATGTGGAACAAAGCCGCGGCTTTTTGACTGCCGCAACACGACAGCAAGAAAAGATTTACCTGCCTTCCTTTGCGGAGATTGAAATTGCTTGTGCACTGGCACGGCGGCGACAAAGTGCAGAGGTAGGGCAGCATTTGGCGAAAGAGGTCATGGCGCTGTCGCACGTCATTGCAGTTCCGCTGGATACCGTGCTGATCGCACATTCCGTACAGACAGGCACCAAGTTCTTGCTGCGCAGCTCCGATGCTCTCTATGTTGCCGTTGCCGCCATTTACTCGACGCAACTCGTCTCATGGGATGCCGAGTTGATTCAGCGTGCCGGCGCTATAGCGCCGATAGAGTGGCTTGCCACAAATGCACCCTGAGTTGGAAGCATCAACGTTCTGGCATATGATGGGCGCGTCTGATTACCAAACACACTATTATTGGGAGCAATTCAGAGATGGAACGCACGTTTGTGATGGTCAAGCCCGATGGCGTGCAGCGCGGGCTGATCGGTGAAATCGTGGGGCGCTTCGAGCGCCGAGGGTTGAAGATCGTCGGCATGAAGATGATGCAGGTGACGGACGAATTTGCGCGCCAGCACTATGCGGTGCACGAGGGCAAGCCGTTCTTTACCGGGCTGGTCAAGTACATTACCAGCGCGCCAGTTGTAGCGATGGTGGTCGAGGGCACGAACGCAGTCGTTGCAGTGCGCCAGACAGTGGGCGCCACCCGCCCACACGAGGCAGCCCCGGGCACGATCCGCGCCGACTTCGCCATTGAGATCGGCCGCAACCTGGTGCATGCCAGCGACGCGCCCGAAACGGCCGCTACCGAAATCGCCCTGTGGTTTGGCGAAGGCGTAGTCGAGTGGCAGCGGGCAAACGATCACTGGATTTTTGAGTAGAGCGCACCTTTCGTGCCTGGCTCGCCCCAGACAGACTTGTCTAACTGCAAGTGGACGGGGCGAGCCAGGCACGGTTTGCCCCTGATTGAGGTAGACCTATGGCGGGTCCAAAGATCACGATCGTGGGCGGTGGCAGCTACTCCTGGGGGCCGCTCTTTGTGCGCGACCTGCTGATCGCCCCTGCATTGCAGGACGCCAAAATCGTGCTGCACGACGTCGACCTGCACGCATTGGAGTTGGTGCACGAGTTAGGCGGTAGAATGGTGCAGCGGCGCGGGCAAGGCAGCATCGAGCGTACGCTCAATCTAAACGATGCGCTCAGCGGAGCCGATTTCGTCATTCTCACCATCACGACCGGCGGGCTGGAGGCCATGCGCCATGACCTCGAGATTCCCGAGAAATACGGCGTCTACCAGTCGGTGGGCGACACGGTCGGTCCCGGCGGGCTGGCGCGCGCCTTGCGCAATATCCCGGTCGTTGCCGAACTGGCACAGAAGATGGAGCAATTGTGCCCGCGCGCCTGGCTGCTTAACTATACCAATCCAATGACCACACTCTGCCGCAGCGTGACCAAGACGAGTGGCATTCGCACCATCGGGCTGTGCCACGAATGGCATGGTGTGCGTGGGCGGTTGGCGACATATTTTAACGTGCCGGAAACGGCATTTGTGCCGTGCATTGCGGGCATCAACCATCTAATCTGGCTGCTTGAGCTAGAGGTGGCAGGTGAGGACTACATGCCGCGTTTGCACAAACTGGCAGCTGATGTCCTGGCGTCACGCGGGCAGGTGACAGGACCGAGCGAGGACAATATGCGCTCGACCATCGATCGGGGCATGGTCAAGTCACGATTGCTGCAAGTCTACGGGGCACTGCCGGCGGCAGGAGACCGGCACGTAGCCGAGTTCTTTCCCTTCTTTCTGAGCGATGCTGCAGGACGCGGGCGGGCGTGGAGCATCGATCGCACGCCGATCGCCGAGCGTTACACCTGGCGCAACGAGGCCTGGAAGGAACTGGAAAGGCTGGGTAAGGATGAAGAAACACTAACCACCTTCCTGGCACAGTCTTCGGGTGAGGCGGCGGGCGAGATCATCACGGCCCTGGCCACGGGCGGGCGTTATACGGGTATCATGAACTTGCCCAACCGCGGGCAGATCGCCAACCTGCCCGGCGACGTCGTGGTCGAAACGCTGGGCGTCGTCGAACACGGTGTGGCGCGTGGTCAAGCGGCAGGCAACGTCCCGTCTGCTATCCAGACCGTCTTGCAGCGCCACATCGCCAACCAGGAATTGACAGTCGACGCGGCGTTGACCGGCAGCCGCAAGCTGGCGCTGCAGGCACTGCTGGGCGATCCCCTGTGCCCGCCCGACGTGGAAGCAGCCGAGCGCATGCTGGAGGAGATGCTGGCAGCCAACCAGAGCCATCTGCAACCATTCTTCTAAATAACAAAGGAGATTTGCCATCTCGGAACAACCGGCCGTTCCTGGCGGCAAGCCGGTGCGACGCAAGAATATTCGGCATGACCGGTATGGGATGCGAGACCTCCACCGGGCGGCGTAGGTCTCGCTCATTGCGACGCATTGTACTGAGGTTCAGAAGGGCTGTGGCAAACAGTTCGTCCTAGCGGGTAATCTGCCAGCGGTCCCACTGTGCGGAGCCAAATGTCGGATAGCCGCGCTCGATATACGGCTTGGTTAGCACAGTGTAGCCGTCGTGTGCATACGGTGCAACACGAACTTCATCGGCAATCATCATCTGCTCGACTTGCTTATACAGCTCCTTGCGTTGCTGAGGGTCGGTTTCTTGCCCGGCCTGCGCAGCCAGTTCGTCAGCCTCGGTGCAGGCAGAGCGCGAGCGGTTCTCGCTATCAGTGCAGTGCAGCACCTGGTAGACAAAGTTGTTTTCGTCTGGATAATCGGCCAGCCAACCAAGCAGCCACATCTCCGGCATCTCTTCTGCCGACACGCTCGGAGCCGTGCTGGCGAGAAATACGGGGAACTCCTGCTGTTCCAGCCGTACCTCGACGCCAAGTCCATCCTTCCACATCGATTGCAGGGCCTCAGCTGTGGCCTTGAGTGTACTAAGCGAAGCGTAACGCAGGGTGACTTCGGGAAAGCCCTGCCCGTCAAGATAGCCTGCTTCGGCCAGCCATTGTCTTGCCTGCTCTAGGTCGTAGCCAATGCCAACTTCCGGCTCAGGGGCGCCGAAGATGCCTTTGGGTGCAAACTGCGTCGCAACCTCGCCACTACCTGTGATCGTTTCCAGTATTGCCTGACGATCGATCGCTGCCGAAAATGCTTTGCGGACAAGCACGTTGTCATAGGGCGGTTTGGTCATGGTAAAACCAACATAGTTTGTCGCAGCCCTGGGACCCTCGTGCAGTTGTGCCCTCAATTCAGGGTCCCTGCGCAGCCGGCTCACGATCTCGGTTGGCAGCGGCTGACCGCCGGCAACGTCCAACCCACCTTGCTCATACAGCGCGACCGCCGTGTTCTGGTCCGTAATAAATGTGACATCGAAACTTTCGATCGGCACGTCGACGGCCTCCACGTAACCAGGATTCTTGACGAGCACCAAGTTGTTGTCCAGATTCCACTCGGCGAGTTTGTAGGGTCCGTTGACTACGATGTTTTGCGGCTCAGTCCATGCGTTCCCGAATTGCTCGATCGTCCAACTTGGCAGAGCGCGCACTGTCCACAGGCCAGCGATCGAGGGGAAGTAGGCAGCGGGCGCTTCCAACTCAAACTGCACGGTTACGTCGTCAAGCGCCTTGACACCCAGACTTTCGATATCATAGGTGTCGGTGGGAATGGCAGTCTGGTTGATCCCTAGCGCGTTCTTGACAATATAGAGGGCGTAGGCGTAGGGCGAAGCCGTTTCGGGCATGATAGCGCGGCGCACGCTGTACTCGACATCTTTCGCGGTAACCGGCTTGCCGTCGCTCCACTTAACGTCATCGCGCATGTGAAACGTCCAGGTCAAGCCATCTTCCGAAATGTCCCAGCTTGTCGCCAACTCGGGTTCAATCTCACCGGTTTCGCCGTTAATGTTGGTGAGCCCCAGGAACATCTGCTCGACAATTTCTGCGGAGTAAACATCTTGGATCAGGTTGGGATCAAGGGTGGTCGGTTGCGCATCCAGGTTGACCCGCACTGTAGCCGGCTCGGTGCCCACAGCACTGCTGGGGGAAGGAGCAACAACCGCTGTACAGCCGGCCGCAAGCAGCATGATGGCCGCTGCCGCGGCAATGAGCCAGGGGTGCCTGCGCATGTATATTCTCCTTAGTTTGTGATTGCAAGTGGATCCAGGGAGCATCATCTCAGGTCGTTCGGCGCCTGAAATACGGACCTAGTATAGCATCAATTATTTACAATGTATACAATCAATTTTCTGTTCTGCTGCCAACAAAAATGGGCTGCAGATCGTTCGATCCGCAGCCTTTACGCTCAAAGTCGATATCGCTGTTTAATCAGCCAATACGTACGCAAAGATTAACGGCGCCACGATAGTAGCGTCCGACTCGATCAGGAACTTGGGCGTGGTGATGTCCAGCTTCTCCCACGTGATCTTTTCGTTGGGTACGGCGCCCGAGTAGGAGCCGTAGCTGGTGGTCGAGTCGCTGATCTGGCAGAAGTAGCCCCACAGCGGTGTCTCTTCCCGCTCCATGTCCTGGCGCAGCATGGGCACGACACAGATGGGGAAGTCGCCGGCGATGCCGCCGCCAATCTGGAAGAAGCCCAACGAGGTCTGTGCCGTCCTCTCGGTGTACCACTGCGAGAGCTGGATCATGTACTCAATGCCGGTGCGCACGGTGTGCACATTCTTGACATCGCCACGCATGACGTGCGAGGCATAGATGTTGCCCGAAGTGGAGTCCTCCCAACCGGGCACGAAAATGGGCAGGTTCTTCTCACAGGCGGCCAACATCCAGCTGTTCCTAGGGTCGATCTGATAGTACTGCTCCAGTTTGCCCGAGCGCAGCACGCGATAGAGAAACTCGTGCGGGAAGTAGCGCTCGCCGGCCGCATCTGCCGCCGTCCATTCCTCGAGAATGGCCGCCTCAATGCGGCGAATGGCTTCTTCCTCGGGAATACAAGTATCGGTTACGCGGTTGAGATGGCGCGACAGCAGTTCGTGCTCATCTTCCGGCGTCAGGTCGCGCCAGTTGGGGATGCGCACGTAATGGTCGTGGGCTACCAGGTTGTAGATGTCCTCTTCCAGGTTGGCCCCGGTACAGGAGATACCGTGGATCTTGTCCTGGCGGATCATCTCGGCCAGCGAAAGCCCCAGTTCGGCCGAACTCATGGCCCCGGCCATCGCCAAGAACATCTTGCCACCGCCCTGCAGAAACTGGACATAGCCTTCGGCCGCATCTACCAGCGCCGCCGAGTTGAAGTGGCGGTAGTGATGCTTGATAAAGGCCTTGATTGCATTTGCATCGTTCATGGGGTTTTCTCCTTGGTACATTACGCCTTGTAGCCGCGGGCGTACGAGATCGTCTTGTACACCAGCTTGGCTACCGCGAAATTCGAAGCGTGCAGGTTGTCGAGCGGGGCCAGCTCTACACAGTCAAGCCCGACGACGGTGGCGTGGGCGGTGACCGTGCGCAGAATCTGCAGCGTCTCCGCCCAGGTGAGACCATCGGGTTCCGGGGTGCCGGTGGCCTGCACGATGGATGGGTCAAGTCCGTCCACGTCGATCGTCAGATAGACGCGACGGCCGCGGACACGTTCGATCAACTCCTCACGCCAACCACCTGCGTGCACTTGTTCGCTGTACCAGACACGCGCGCGCTGCGGGCTGGCGCGCACGAACTGGACCTCTTCCGTGCAGACCGAACGGATGCCCAACTGCAGCACCTGCTCGAATCCATCCATCTCCAGCAGGCGGCGGGCGATACAGGCGTGGCTGTAGGGCGTATTCTCGTATTCGTCGCGCAAATCACTGTGGGCGTCGATCTGGACGATTGTGAGCGGGCCGCCCAACGCGTCGAGCAGGCCGCGGCCAAAGCCGACGCTGATGGTATGCTCGCCCCCCAGCCCGACGACCAGCTTGCCCGAAGCAGCGGCCGCCCCAGTGGCCGCTGCTATCTGGGCGACGGCGGTCTCCGGGTCGTCCGACAGGTTTACGGCGGGCAGCGTGTGGACACCATACTCCACGGCCGGTTCCAGATCGAACTCGCGGTCATACAGTTCCACCTGCTGCGATGCCTCGACGATGGCAGCAGGGCCGTGGCGGGTGCCGCTGCCGTAGCTGACGGTGGCTTCAAACGGTATAGGCAAGACGAGCACAGCGGCTCGTTCGAAGCTGCTGTGCTCGTCGGGAAGGCCTAGAAAATTATCGGGCGTCATCAGATCAGGACGGCAGCGCAGATGACCGTGGTCCAGACGCCGCCTGGCTCAGCGGTCACGGCCATGGTGATGCTGGTTGTATCGACGATTTCGCCACCCATAGCGTACTGCTCTTTACGGGCGTTGTAGTCCTTCTCGGCGTCAAAGGGAATGCCGAGCGTGGTAGCAAGCATGGTAGCTGCCAGGTCTTCGGCATAGTCACCGGATTCCTGCTCAGTCATGCCATAGCTGTGGTGTTCGGACAGGTAGCCATATTTGTCGTGGTCGGCAGGGCGTGCAACGCCAATGGAGGCGCCGATACGGCGGCCCGGCTCGTTGCTCGACATTTCGGCCAAAACGGAAAACACTATTTCGCCCGCCTGCAGCAGTTGCAGACCCTGCTCTCGGTCCACAATCTGGCAGTGGGGCGGGAAGATCGATGATACGCGCACCAAGTTGAACTGGGCGATGCCGGCGTCGCGCAACGCCAATTCAAAACTGGTCAGCTTTTCACGATGGATACCTACACCACGCGTCAAGAAGAGCTTGCGCGGAATCAATCTCATTTCATTTTCCTCCTCGGACAAAAAAGCAAGAAAGCTACGGGAAAAAGTTTCCGTAACCTGCCAATCTTATGATGATTGTCGGTGCACGTCAAAAAGGGACTGGACTTTTACGCGACGTACTGTAGCAGGCCTGCTCCAGCCGAAGCAACAATTGGGTGGACGTTGGGCTCGATACCGGTTGCGGACTGGTAGTGCTGCCATACGTGGCCTGCGAAGATTTCGACGGCCTCTTTTTCGACAAAGGCAACCATGCAGCCGCCAAAACCGGCCCCCGCCTGGCGCGCTCCGATCACGCCCGGGCCGCTCAGCATGGCCTCCATCATCACCTCCATTTCCGGCACGACGACCTCGTAAAGGTCGCGTGCGCCCGCAAACGAGGCGGCACAAAGCGAGCGAATGCGGTCGCGCTTGCCGGCCGGCAGTGCGCCGGCGAGAGCCAGCACGCGTTCGTTCTCTTCGATAATGAAACGGCAGCGCTTGGCCACGACTGGATCGAGGTCAGCGGTGTGCGCGTTGAACTGGCTGAGCGTCACATCGCGTAAGGCGCTGACGTGGGGAATGGTTGCGCCCAGGATCAATGCCCCTTCTTCGCATTGGGCGCGGCGTACACCATATTGCGAAGTGGCCAAGGCGCGCTTGGCGCGTGTGTCGCAGATCACGACATGAATCGAGGGTGCAATTGGAACATCCTCGCTTGTCACTGAGCGCGCATCCAGCAGCAAGGCACAACCGGCCTTGCCCATGGCCGAGGTGTATTGGTCCAAAATACCGCAGTTGACGCCAACAGACTGGTTCTCGGCGCGCTGGCTCAAAAGTGCCAGCGTCACCGGGTCGATTTCGAGACCACTAACCAACTCGAACATGCGGCCGACGGCCATCTCTAGGGCGGCTGAAGAACTCAGGCCGCTGGCAACGGGCACGGTGGTGTGGATGAGACCGTCGAAACCACGCAGGGGGTAGCCCGCCTCATGCAGGGCCTGGGCAACGCCGCGTACGTAGTTGGGCCACAGAAACCCCTCGTCCCTTTGAATACTGTCGAGGGCGAACTCGCCGCCGCCTTCACCATTGAGTGAATAGATGGCTACCTTGCCGTCGTCGCGCGGGCGGGCAGCGACCCAGGTGTCATGGTCGATGGTCATCGTCAGGATGTAGCCGTCGTTGTAGTCAGTGTGACTGCCCATCAGGTCGACACGGCCGGGAGCGCGCGTCCAAAACTCGGGGGCAGCGCCAAAGCGGGCGGCAAACTGTTCCACCATCCACTCCTGGCGTTCTTGCTGGTCCATCAAAATCCTCCGGGAAGCTTGGCAAACGCATCGATCAGCGCTGCCACGTTTTGCATGGGAATGTCGGACATCATGCGGTGCGAAGGGGCGATCAGCAGGCCGGTGTTGTCGGGGGCCAGTTCGCGCGCTGCCTTGGCCACGGCAACACGCACGTCGTCGGGCGTGCCAAAGGGCATAGTCGTCTGTGTCGAAACGCCGCCATAGTAGGCAAGCTGGTTGCCAAATGTGTCGCGCAGCCAGCAGAAGTCCGTCACCTCGGGCTGCACCGGGTTGTACATGTTCAAGCCGATCTCGATCAAGTCGGGCAGGATGGGCTCAATGTGGCCATCGGAGTGCATGAGGATGGGCAGGCCGGCAGCGCGGATTGGCTCGAACAGCCGCGCCAGCCGCGGTTTGAGCAGTGAACGCCACATCTTGGGTGAGAGCAGCATGTTAGCCTGACCGCCATAGTCATCGCCAAAATAGACACCGTCCACACCCAACTCGATAAAGCGACGGATCAGCACCAATTGGATATCCGCCACGCGGTCGAGCAATTCGCCGGCAAACTTCGGATCGCCTGCCATATCCATGAAGAACTCGACCATGCCGCGCAGCGACCAGGCACGCTCGAACAATGCCCAGCCAAAGTTAGGAACAAGGAAATGCCGGCCGTTATCCGCCGCGAGCGCCGCAGTGGCGTCGTTGAGCAGGTCGGGATCGAATGGATCCGGCCAGGTCATAGCGTCCAGGTCCTTGCGTTCCTGGAGGGGACTGACGCGCACAAAGTAGCCTTCCTCGCCAGTATCGAAGCCGGCACCCCACCAATCAAACTTGACGCTCCTGTCCTCATTGTAGCGCGGCGCATGGGTCAGCTCCAGCCGCCGCAGGTGATTGTCGAGTCGGTCCGGCAGTTCCGCCACGGTAACGCCAAAGTAGGTCGCCAGCTGTTCGCCTTGGCGCCCGGTGTAGTTGATCTGTGTGGGCAGGCGGTCAACCGGTTCGTGGCGGATCGCTCGCCGCAAACGTTCTTTGTGAGTAAGCTGCATGTACGGACCTCGACGCCACTGTGCTCTGCAATTTTGAAGGAGAATGGCACAACCCCATCCATCATACGTCAATCCGCAACGGTTGACAAAGCTTTATAGCCAGCCACGTAAGCGATACACAAGGATGCCCACATACTCCTTCATGACGCGCACGGTGGAATCCAATGCTTCGGCGGTGGGAAAGAGATTAAAAACTTGAATAGCAGGGTCAAAGGTGAAATAGTAGTCCCAGGCCGCCGCGCTGACGGCGTAATCCGTGGGAGCAGGGATAACGTCAAAGCCCTGTTTGCTAAAGATGGCATGCGCACGCGGCATATGCATGGCCGATGTTACCAACACGATGCGCTGGATGCCCTTGGGCTCGAGCAGCTTCTTGGTCTCGACCGCGTTTTCATACGTGTTACGCGAGTGCGCCTCCAGCCACAGGGAGTCATCCGGTACGCCCATGACGTTCAGCAGTTGGCGCATAGATTCGGCGCCGGGTTGCAGCGCGGGACCGTCCACGCCGACAATCCCGCCGCTGGCGAGCACATGGGAAGCGACGCCCTGCTGAAAGAGCCAGGCAGCATAGATGATGCGGTCGCCATCGTCATTAATTCCCGCAAGCTGCTGCGGCGCCGCTGCCGGCTGCTCGCCGCCACCCAGCAGCACGATCACCTCGGCATGCGGAAGCTCGGCGGGCGGTAGATACTGCCACTCCAACGAGCGCACCAGCGTCATTGAGATGAGACGATTGCCGCCCAACCAGAGCAGAAGAAATGCGGCAAGCCCCAGCCACAAGACCCAGCGTGGACGCCTGTGCAGCAGCACCAGTGCCAGTATCAGCAGGCAGGCGAGACTGAGTGGATAGATAAGCAGTGGAAGAAGTTTGGATAGGTAGAGGAACACGATGCAGGCGCGCCCCTGGGGTTACAGCACGATCAAGACGATGGCAACGAGGGCGGCGGCAACGCCAAGAGCCTGTGGTCGGCTGAGGCGTTCGCCGAGCACAAGCCAGGCCAGCGCCACGGTAGCCCCAGGATAGAGCGAAGCCAGCACCGAGGCGACATCCAGTCGCCCAGCTTGGGCCGCCAACACAAAGAACAGGTTGCCACCGGCGTCGAGCGAACCGTTCAAGATATTGAGCGGCAGGACATCGGGGGGTGGCAGCAATGGATGCCGTATCGCCAGCATCAACGCAAGCAGCATAATGGCGGCAAAGGAGCGGGCAAACGTTAGATTCCAAAAGCTGCTGGCGGGGTCGGCGCGGTCGATCAGCACGAAATAGAAGCCGAAGCCGAGGCCTGCTAATAGGGCGAGGCGCAGTTCGCGACCCGAGACAGAATTCCCGCCGCCGCTGGAGAGCAGCCAAACCGCCGCCAACGCAACGGCGAAACCGGCAAGCTGTATGGCATCGGGCAGACCCTCCAGCAAAGCACCGGCGACAATAGGGACGATTGCGGCAATAACAGCAGAGATCGGGGCCACAATTCCCATGTGTCCACTACTGAGGGCCGTGTACAAACCCAGCAAACCCGGGCTCCGGCTAGGCCGGCGGCGGCGCTCCAGGCCAAGCCCTGCAGGTGGGGCAGTGGCTGACGCCACAGAAGCGCCGCCAGCAGCAACAGGAGGGCGCCGGAGATTTCCGCCACCAGCACAACAGAGAACGGGCGCGCACGGCGCGTGGCGAGGCCGCCACAGAAGTCGGCGGCACCCCAGATGAGCGCCGACAGCAGGCCAAACCCCAGTGCACCATTCATGCGCGATCTCGTAATCCTGTATTCATTGCCGTAGGATGGGTGAGGACTAGCGACGGCGACGGCGGCGTTCGGCGCGGGTCAGTTCCATAATCTCGTCGGGTGTTTTGCCCTGCTCCAGGAGCCACTCACGCCGTGGTTTGAGCGCATTGGTCGGGCAAACGCCGACGCATTGTCCACAAAAGACGCAGGTCGTCTCAGGCATTGCCGTGTCAAAGAACGTGCCGATCTGGGTTTCAAAGCCGCGGCCGTCGAATGAGAGGGCAAACGTATACTGGGCATCTTCGGCGCAAACCTGGACGCAGCGCCAACAGAGAATGCACTTGGCATAGTCGCGCACGTACATTGGGTTGTCGTCGATCACGGGTCGATCACGGCGCTCAGCTTGGGGGAAGCGTTCAGGCTGCGCGGCATAGTCGCTCATCTGTGCCTGGATCTCCGGCGCCTGCGAGAGATCGACGGCAGAATCCAGCATCTCCAGGATCGTGCGCCGTGAACGTTCAACGCGTGGGTTGCGCGTGATGACCTCCATGCCCTCGCCCACGGCGACGATGCAGGAGGGCTGGAGCAGGCGCGCACCCTTGACCTCCACCACGCACATGCGGCACAAGCCGTTGGCGGTGCACGCCTCGTGGTAGCAGATGGTCGGGATGTCGATGCCGGCTCCGGCGGCCGCCTGCAGGATCGTCGTGCCGACTTCCGTGCGCACGGCGACACCATCAATGGTGAGATTTATTTCGGCCATGGCTTAGGACTCCATACCCATAAACAGTTCGGGCCAATGTTTGACAGCGCTCAGCACGGCACTGGCCGCCGTCTGGCCAAGGCCGCACAGCGAAGCATCGGTCATGGTCCAGCCCACATCCTGGAGGCGCTGTAGGTCGCCCCCAAGCAAATCGCCACGGGCGATGCGCTCCAGAATTTCGAACTGGCGCTGTGTGCCAAGTTGGCAGGGATAGCACTTGCCGCAGGACTCGTGGGCAAAGAAACGGCCCAGGCGCACGAGAACATCGCGCAGGTCGCGCGTCGTGTTGAAGACCATGATGGCACCCGAACCAAGCGTCAGGCCCGCAGCGCGCAGGTCTTCGAAGGTGAGCTTGACGTCGAGATGGGCAGGCGTAGCAAAAGCGCCCGCTGCGCCGCCCAGCAGCACAGCCTGCAGTTCGCCAATGACGCCGCCCGCTTGTTCCTCCAGCAGCGTGCGCAGTGTCATGCCGAAATGGACTTCATAGAGCCCGGGCCGCACGACGTCACCGGAAAGGCACATCAGCTTGGGGCCGGTCGAGCTATCCGTGCCCAACTCGCGGAACGCGGCGGGGCCGTGCACGACGATGTACGGCACCTTGGCCAAGGTTTCAACATTATTGATGGTAGTCGGCTTGCCAAAGAGGCCATGCGTGACGGGAAAGGGCGGCTTGACGCGCGGGAAACCCCGCTTGCCTTCGATCGATTCGAGCAGCGCTGTCTCCTCGCCGCAAATATAGGCGCCGGCGCCGCTGCGCACTTCCACTTCGACCGAGAATGAGGAACCGAGAATGTTTTCGCCGATATAGCCCGCCTGGCGGCACTCGACGATGGCAGCATGCAAGCGCTCGATGGCCAGCGGGTACTCGCCGCGCACGTAGAAATAGACCTTGGCGGCGCCGGTGGCATAAGCCCCGATCAGGGCGCCCTCTATGATACGGCAGGGGTCACCTTCGAGCAAGACGCGGTCTTTGAAGGTGCCAGGCTCGGACTCGTCGGCATTGACGACGAAGTACTTGGGCCAGCCGTCGGCGGCGGCAGCCCCGTCCCACTTGAGCCAGGCCGGAAACGCTGCACCACCGCGTCCTAGCAGCGTACACGCCTTGATCTCGGCAATTACCTCGGCGGGCGTCATCTGGGTCAACGCCTGACGTAGTGCCTGCATGCCGCCCACGGCCTGGTATTCGATCAACTTGGTGCGCCGGCCGCGGCCGCAGAGCGGCGTGACGATGCATAGGTCGCCGCCGACAAAGTCATAGGTCCAGTAGCGGCTGCCGGTAGTGCGGCCGCTGGCGGCAAAAACATCATCGAGCGAGTCGGACGCGACATGGGCGTAGGTAATCGACTGCGTGGGTTGGCCGTGAGTGACATTGACAGAGACGCCGGCGTTGCACTGGCCCAGGCAAGGGGAGCGCTCCACGGTAAAGGCCCCGTCGGCCGAGGTGCCGCCCACCTCGACGCCGGCGCGACGGCAAGCGGCATCCAGCACATCGTCTGCGCCGCGCAAAGCGCAGGAGGGATCGGTGCAGACACGCAGCACCGTGCGGCCAATGGGCTCGCGGTATAGCAACGAGTAGAAATCGACCACGCCGTGCACATCCGCCAGCGGCACGCCAAGGCCGCGGCCAATCTCGGCGGCAATTGGCTGCGAGATGTAACCGTAGTAGGCCTGGGCCGCCTGTAGGACCGGCAGCAGCGAAGAACGCCCGCCAGATGCATACTCCGCCAGCAGTTGGCGTAAGGGTGACAGATCGATGGCACCAGCAGTCGTGGCACCCTCAAGCGATATCAGCATGGCTGCTCATTTCGTGTGAAGTAACCGGCCCGATAGCACGATTTTGCGGGCCGGGCGAAAAGGGTAGAGGCCAGTATAAAGCATGGCGGGGATATCACTCAACTATGATTGTCGCTCCTGTGCGCCGCTGCTATACTGAACCTGTCACCATACACCGTGCGCTAAAAGCACGCCGGCTTTACGCATCGGCATGTGGAAAGGATTCTTATGCAACACTATGTACTGCCCGTTCGTTTGCTGCCTGTCGCGCTACTGCTGGTGGTGGCATCTCTGCTTGCCGCCTGCCAGTCGGTACAGCCGCCACAACCAAGTGCTGCCGCTGCTGCTTTGACGCCTACGGCGCCGCCAGTAGTGGCATATGATGCGGCCACTGACTGGCAGCGTATAGAGGAGAGCGGGCGTCTTATAGTCGGCACGGCGGCGGATTATGCACCGTTTGAGTACTACGACCAATCCTTTCAACTCGCCGGCTTTGACCCGGCCCTGATGCGCGCCATCGGCGCACAATTAGGTGTGGAGGTGCTGTTCAAAGACTTTGCACTCGAGAGCCTGGCAGACGCCCTGGCGCTGGGCCAGATCGACGTCGCGGCAGCGGCGCTGACGGTCACGCCCGAACGGCGGGCCATCATCGATTTTAGCCAGCCCTATTTTGCCTCGACCGAGGGCATACTGGCGCAGGCCGATGATGCAGGCAGCATCACGAAAGTCGCCGATCTGGCCGGAAAGCGCATCGGCGTGGAGCGGGGATCGATCTATGAGAGCTGGCTACGCAGCCAATTGGTGGACACAGGTACAAACCCGGCCGAAAACCTGATCCTCTACGCAACGGTGGACGACGCCGTGGCGGACCTTATAGAAAAGCGCATCGACCTGATCATCACCGACCTGCCGGCAGCCAAAAACATTGCCAAGGCTCAGCGCCTGCAGGTAGCAAGCAGCGGCCTGCTGGCTCAGCAGTATGCCTTGGGCGTGCGCAAAGGAGCCGACGAGCTGCGCGCCCAGCTTGACGCAGCGCTGGCCACGTTGGCTGCCGACGGCACGCTGGCGCAGATCGCGCGGCAGGAACTGGAGACGGACCAACTCACGCCACCTGGCACGCTGCCGGCAACATCTGGCAGTGCGGAACCAGCTGCGTCTCCCACCAAGCAAGGCTGCGTCGACGGTCTTGCCTGGTTGGAGGATTTATCGCTGCCCGACCTGGGCATGACGGCGCCGGCTGTCATGGCTCCCGGCCAGGCGTTTAGCAAGGCCTGGCGCGTGCTCAACACCGGCACATGCCCATGGGACAGCAGCTACCGGCTCGTTTTCGCCCATGGCAACCCGCAGGGGGCAAGTATGGGAGGGCAGCCGGTGGCGGTGAGCGGCAAGGTCGAACCCGGCGCGACCTATGATCTCGAAGCGCAACTTGTTGCGCCAGTGAGTGCAGGCGTTTATCAGGGTGCATGGCAGATGCAAAACGATCGCGGCAACAACGTTGGCGAGCGTCTGCGGGTAGGCATCCAGGTGGCCGGTGCGCCAACACCGACCCCAGCCCCGACGCAAACCCCTTCGCCCGGCATCTTCTTCTCAGCCGATGCCGAGCGCGTGCTACAGGGCAACCCAGTCAACTTTATGTGGGATGTACAGGGTGCGCAAGAAGTCTACTTCTACCAGGCCGGGCAAGAGTGGCAAAATAGGGCTGTCGAGGCACAAGGCAGCGCGGCGGATATCCCCAACGCGACGACGACCTACAACCTGCGCGTAGTGCGCAACGGGATGGAGGAGATCCGTGCCGTCACAGTGTATGTCGAGCCGAATCCCAACTTGCCACAAGTGAGCTACTTCACGCTGGCGCCTTCCGACGAATTGGTGCTGGGCCAATGCGCAAGTATCGCCTGGCAGGTCGCCGGCGAGGTGGAGCAGGTGGCAATCTTCCGCAACAAAAAATTGTTGTGGGAAGAGGCTCCCGTGGAAGGCACTTACGAAGACTGCCCGCAGACGGCCGGCGCGTACGAATACGCCGTGGGCGCACAAGGACCGGGCGGGCGCAACTACGCCGTAGCCACGCTCCAGGTGATCGGGGCGGCAGCGGCAATCCAAGCGCAGGGCACGCCGGAAGGCGGTCCGACCATCGATCTGTTCGCAGTGCTGCCGGGTCAGCTGGCGGTTGGGGAGTGCGCCGAACTGCGCTGGACGGTGGGCGGCCAAATCAGCAATATTCGCATCGAGCGCGATGGTGTGGTACTGGTCGAGGGCGCTCCGCGCAGCGGCAGTGGCACAGACTGCCCAAGCGAGCCCGGCCTGCTGCGCTACAGCATCACGGCCGTGGGCGACCAAGGGCAGACGGACAGCGCCGAAGCAGAGGTTGGCGTCGGCGCGCCGAGCCCCACGGCGACGCTTGTGCCGGCCACACCCGTTCCTGCACCGACTGCATCTGCCGCAGCCGAGGCGACGGGTGACACGCCGGTGGGCAGGGAATACGTTCTGATATCGTACCGCGACGCAGCAGGTGGCTTAGCCTCGCCGCTCACCGGCACACGCATCACTGTTTTATTGGGGGCGGGAGGCGAGCTTAGCGGTGACGGCGGCTGCAACACGTACAGCAGCACCTATCAACTGAACGGCGATCAATTGACAATTGATCCGATTGCAGGCACGGAGAAGTTCTGCGGCGAGCCCATCGGCATCATGGACCAGGAAGTTCAGTACCTGAGTGCCGTGCAGACCGCTGCCACGTACACGCTGGAGGGAGGCCTGTTGACATTGCTAGACGGCGCAGGCAACCAGGTGGCGGTGTTCGTAGCGGCACAATAAGTCACAACGGCTCTCCCTTGCGAACAAACAAACTCGCCGGCGCCGTCGACGGGGCGAGCAAGCGCAGTGCGCCAGGCAGGACGGTGCAGGTGATTGGCGTGCTATAGTTGACCTCGCCGTCGAGATGGAAGGACTGGGGGGTGGTCGGCTCGATGATAATGTGCCGCCCGCGCAGACAGAAAACATCGGATCTGCGTTCGTGGCTTTGCAGCGCGATAAAAAGACTGTGCAGCGCCATACGTGGGGCGAAACGGCCGCTCAGCACCCACGTTTCAAACTGCCCGTCGTCCAGCACGCCCGCCGGGTTGAGATTCAACAGTCCGCCGGCAAATACCCTGCTGTTGCATACGGTCACCGATACGAAATGACCTTGGATGGCATGACCATCGACCGCCACGTGCAGGGGCAAGCCGGCAAAGGTAAGGAACGGCACGGTTGCCTTGGCCACGTAACCAGCTAACCCAAAGCGCTTGAGCAAGGCCGAGCGCGGCTCGACAGCCTCAACGATCCGGCTTTCGATGCCTACCCCTGCCCAAAGCAACCACTGTTTGCCATTGCTGCAAGAGCCGACATCGATCGCTTGAACGCGGCCGGCCAGTAAGGCCTGCGACGACTCGATGAGCCAGTTCGGGTTGCCGCTGTCGGACTTGGGCATGCCAAGGTCGCGCGTTAGACAGTTCGTAGTTCCGGCCGGCAGCGGGGCCAGAATACAGGGTGTATGGATCAATCCCTGCGCCACTTCGTGCAGCGTGCCGTCGCCGCCCGCCGAAATAACGACTTCGGCGCCGGAGGCCGCGGCGCCTGCTGCGAGTTCGGTAGCGTGCCCCGGGCCTTGCGTAGTCTGCAATGTGACAGCCCAGCCTTGTTCACACCATAAACGAGCCACGCCGTCGATTTGTTGCTGCCAATCGTCGTGGCCGGCGTGGGGATTGTAGATCAGCGTGGCGGTGCGCGCTCCAGGGGGCACGCCCGGGAGCGTCGCCGAATGAGTGGTAGATGGCGACATATGCGCCATTGTAGCCAATCTATGGAAAAAGCAGCAAGCGCCTAAGCCAGTGTCAACCACTTTCTTATACTGACGAATGCCTCGCCGGCGCCGATCGCTGCACCGTCGTCACAAGCGGCCTGCACGATGATGGTTGTCCCCTGTCCGGGCAGCGACTCACAGCAGAGGCGGCCGGCAATCAACTCGGTACGTTCGGTGATGCCCATTAGTCCAAAATGGCCGTTTTGGGCTAGCTCCGATAGCTTGGCAGGCATATGAAATCCTTGGCCGTCGTCACTTACGCCCAACGCAACATCGGTTTCACCAAAAACCAGCATGACACGAATGCAGCTCGCGTTGGCGTGGCGCCGGGCGTTGGACAGCGATTCCTGGGCAATGCGATAGAGAGCTAGTTCCTTCTCTTTTGTGAGCCGTTGCGCCGGGCCAAGACAGCGATAGTCGGCATGCGATTCTTGTGCCAGGCGTTCCAACGCCGAGTCCAGACCAATTTCCTCCAGCCCGAGCGGGCGCAGTCCGCGGCTGAGCCGGCGCACCTCCTGCGTGGCGCTTGCCGTAATCTTGCGCAGTTCCGCCACCTGCTCGCGGGTGCGTTCCGGATGCTTGTCCAGGCTGCGCTGCACGACCTGTGCCTTATGATCGAGCGCGATCAGCGTCTGCACCGTCTCATCGTGCAGTTCCCGCGCCAAGCGGGCACGTTCCTCTTCCTGCGCATTGGTGATGGCGCGCAGATAGGCCTGCAGCGCTGCCTGTTCTCTTTGCAGCCGCTGCGCCATGTGGTCGAGAGCCAGACGGAGGTCTTCGATTTCCTGCAGCCCTCCCACGCGTTGCGCAGCCGCGCTGAAGTCGCCCTGGCCAATCCGTTCCGCGTACTCTACCAGTGAGTGCACCGGGCGTACTACCAGGCTGAGGCCAAAATAGAGGGTCATGAACGAGATGACGGCTGCTGCCAACAGCATCAGGGGAAGGATTTGCTCCAGGCGAAAGAAGGGAGCAATCAGGTCTGTGATGGGGCGCCGAATGATCATAGCCCACGGCGTACCATGAATCGGGGCAAAAGCGATCACTGCTTGCTGGTCGGTATCGGATACAAGGTGTACGCCGCGCTCGCCTAGCAGCGCTTGATCCACTTCCGGCACATCGAGGACCGAAGCGGCATCGGCCGGCAGTAGGTTGGCGTCGACGATGTGTTTCGAGCCATCCACGATGGCAATGGTTGGGGCCGGGTGATTACCTCCAGCCGCGAAGAGTTCAGTTAGTCCTAACTTAGCGCTATCGATGGAGCCTGCCAGCCAGCCAGCGGCGTCAGCTTGCGGGACAACCCAGACGATGCGATGAGCGTCGGCGTCAAAACCAGGCCGGATCTTGTCGGAGCCTGTTGGCGGGGGCGCTGCCGCGAATGCGCGGCTCACCCAATCGGGCGCTTGTTGGGCATCGGCTGCAAGGCCATCCTTGCCGATACGCCATACCTCCAGGGGGGGAAGTGAGCCGCCGGCAGGCTGCTGTGGCTCCGCCGCACCGCCGTCTGCGCCAGGGTAGGCAACAACATTGTTGGCGGCCTGCGCGACCAGGCTGGTGTAGTAGAGTTCTACGCGCGCCTGAACGGCCTCAGTGGCGAAGTCGATCAGGTTGATATTCTCTTCCGTGACTAGCTGGCGCACGGAAAACTGGTGACTGCCCATCCCAGTTAACGACAGGATCAACAGCACGATGATCAATGGCACTATCGTCCAAAGCAGCACTTGTACGCGTAGGCTACGAAAGTGAAGCGTGGACATGAGTGTCAGCAGTTACCATTGGGTAACCGGAAAAGGCCAAGTTGAATGGCCTTGGTCACAGCTTCGGTGCGGCTATTCACCTGGAGCTTGGAGTAGATGTTGGCAAGGTGCCCTTGCACCGTGCGGTCACTGATGGTTAACTCGGCGCCGATGCCTCGATTCGTAAGTCCGCGCGCTGCCAATTCGAGCACTGCTTGTTCGCGCTCGCTGAGCGTCTCCATCATCGCAGTTGTTGGGATGCCAAAGGTTGAAGGGGCAACCAGCATACGCATTACCGACGGATCCAAGGCCGTCTGGCCGTGATGGACGGAGCGCACGGCGGCAATGATCTGGTCGGCGTCGGCATCCTTCATCACGTAACCGTTAGCCCCGGCTTGCAGTGCGGCCGTGACGAACGGGTTGTCGTCGTAGGCGGTGACAATCAACACCTTGACAGGCAGCGCGCGGCTGCGTACCCAGCGTGTCACCTCAATGCCGGTTGCGCCCGGCATGCGAATGTCGAGGATAGCCACATCGGGCCGGTAGTTTTCAATGATCGTTTTGGCCATTTCGCCGTCGGACGCTTCGGCCAGCACGCAGATGTCGTTTTCTTCTTCTAGAAACTCACGAATGCCCTTGCGCACGACGGCATGATCGTCGGCGAGTATCACGCGGATGGCTGCCATGAAGTCTGATCTCCTTGGATAGCATCATAGACGCATGGCGCGGCGACGTCATCCGACGAAATACGGATTTACAGTTAGGAATGCATCATGCTTTTGGCGTGAGAGGAACAATCTTGGAGAGAATCTCTGGGTCCAAGCGTCCTGCCCGTCCTACGCTAACGGACAGGACGCTGACCCAAGTCAGTGAAGGAAGGTTGCCAGCGAGGCAAGAAGTAATGTCAAGACCGGGTTTGCAGAAGAGCAGCTACCTGAGTTCCGTTCGCTCTTGCGCTTGTATTTGTGCGCTTGCTCTTCTTGGTCATCATTGTAGTCCGGAAGGGAGGTGAGTAACAGCGCTGTGTGGCGCGTTCTGCACCGCGCCAAATGGCGCGTTGCACCGCTGGGCACTTAGCAGCTTAGTAGAGCGTCAGATAGCGATCCAGCTCCCAGCGGCTCACAAACAGCCGGTACTCGTTCCATTCCAGCAGCTTGGCTTCCACATAACGTTCATAGACGTGTTCACCCAAGGCATCCTGGATGATCTCGTCCTGCTTGAGCGCCTCGATGGCGTGACCCAGGTCGCCAGGCAGCATGTCCAACCCGGCGCGCACGCTATCCACATGATAGAGGTCTTCTTCGGCAGGCGGGGGCGGTACCATCTTCTTCTCGATGCCTTCCAACCCGGCCGCCAGCATTACGGCAAATGCCAGGTAGGGATTGCACGAAGGGTCGGGGCAGCGCAATTCGCAGCGCGTGCTCTTGTAACGGCCGGGAGTGATGCGAGGAATGCGAATCAAGGCGCTGCGATTGGTGCGACCCCAGGAGATATAGACGGGAGCCTCGTAACCAGGCACGAGTCGCTTGTAGCTATTGACCAGGGGTGCAATGATGGGCGCAATGGCCTTGGCGTGCGCTAGTTGCCCGGCAATAAAGTGCAGTGCGAGGTCGCTCAGCCCATACTCACCGTCGGCGTCATACATCGCCGTCTCGCCCGTGCGCTTGTCCCACAAGCTCTGGTGTACGTGCATGCCCGAACCGCTGACGCCCGTGACAGGCTTGGGCATAAAGGTGCAGTGCAGTCCGTTCTTCTGCGCCACTGCCTTTAGCGTGGTACGCATCGTGTTGGCGTTGTCGGCCGTCACTAAGGCCGGCCCATACTTGAAGTCAATCTCGCTCTGACCATTGGCCACCTCATGGTGGGACGCCTCGACGTCGATCCCCATGGCCTGCAGTGCGTCCACCATCTGGCGGCGCACGCTGTGCGCCAGGTCTGTGCTGATGTCGAAATAGCCGGCGTAGTCATGCGGCTGCAGCGGCAGCAGGTCGCCGTTGGCGTGGGGTTTGAACAAGAAAAATTCAAGTTCCGGGCCGACCTTGTAGTCCAACCCAAGCTGCGCGGCTCGCTCCAACTGCCGCTTGAGCACGTAGCGGGGATCGCCCTCAAATGGCGACCCGTCGGGGGTGTGGGCGTCGCAGATCACGCGCCCCGTGGAAAGGTCCATCTCCCAGGGAATGACCACAAAGGTGCTCAGATCGGGCTGCAGATACATGTCACTCTCGGCTATGCGTGCAAAGCCTTCGACCGAACTGCCGTCGAACCATACCCCGTGGGTGACGGCGTCGTCCCAGTGTTCGACCGGAATGGTAATCTGCTTGGAAACGCCGACGATATCGGAAAATTGGAGGCGAATAAAGCGGATATCGTTGCGCTTGATGAGCTCATCGATACGTTCCAGCTCATCTTGGCGGTACATTAGCGTCATTGGTGTGCTTCTCCTCTACGCTGAAGATGCCATGATTGGGGTGCAATCTCATTGTACCAGCGACAGGCAGACAAAACACACCCGCGCCCATCCAGTCGGACGGGCACGGGTGCGGCAAGTCTCAACACTGTCTTGGCACTGTAGTGGCAGCTATACGCCGTAGTACATCACGAATTCGTGCGGGTGCGGGCGCAGGCGCACGGCATCTACGTCGGCAAGGCGGCGGGTGGCGATATAGGTCTCGATCAATTCTTCGCTGAACACGCCACCGGCGGTCAGGTAGTCGTGGTCGGCAGCCAGCGCATCCAGCACCTCGCCCAGCGATCCCTTGACGGTGCGGGTCTTCTTGATGTTCTCGCCCTCGAACAGGTCCATTTCCGAGGCAATACCCGGGTCGATCTTGTTCTTGATACCGTCGAGGCCTGCCATCAGGATGGCCGAGAAGGCGAGATACGGGTTGGCAGCCGGGTCCGGGCAGCGGAACTCGACACGCTTGGCCTTGGGCGACTGCGACGATACCGGGATGCGGCAGGCAGCCGAGCGGTTGCGGGCCGAGTAGGCGATGACGACAGGAGCCTCATAGCCGGGAACCAGGCGGCGGTACGAGTTTGTGGTCGGCGCGCACAAGGCCAGCAGCGAATTGATGTGCGTCAAGATGCCGCCGATGTACCACAGCGCCATATCACTCAAACCGGCATACTTATCGCCGGCAAACAGCGGCTGGCCATCCTTCCACAAGCTGGAATGCACATGCATGCCGGAACCGTTGTCTTCAAAGAGCGGCTTTGGCATAAAGGTGGCCGTCTTACCGTGCTTGGCAGCCACGTTCTTGGCAATGTACTTATAGATCTGCATCCAGTCAGCCATCTGGATCAGCGGTGCGAACTTCAGGTCGATTTCGGTCTGACCGGCAGTGGCGACCTCGTGGTGGTGGCGCTCGATCTTAAGGCCGGCCTTGATCATTTCGTTGACCATCTCGGAGCGGATATCCTGAAAGGCGTCAAACGGCGCCACCGGGAAATAACCGCCCTTATACCCGATCTTGTGGCCAGGGCCCCATTCGCCGGTAGTCCAGGATGCTTCGCCGCTGGCAATACCATAGCTGGAGGAATAGCGGCCCGTCTCGTACTTCACCTGGTCAAAGATGAAAAATTCAGCTTCGGGGCCGCAGTACATAGTGTCGGCGATGCCACTGCTCTTCATGTAGGCTTCGGCGGCGCGAATTACGTTGCGAGGATCACGGCTGAACGGCTCCATCGTGCCGGGCTCGTAAACGTTGGCAATCAGGCTCACCGTCGGATGAGAGCATACCGGGTCAACAAATGCGGTGGTCGGGTCGCAAACGAGCAGCATGTCACTGCTCTCGATCGACTTAAAGCCGCGAATCGAGGAACCGTCAAAGCCTAGACCGCTAACAAAGATGTCATCCTCATCGTAGTAATCGACAGGCACCGAAAAGTGCTGCCACTGGCCGTACAAATCCGTGAATTTAATGTCAACAAATTCAATGCCCTGAGCCGCAATGGCGGCTGAAACCTCGGCGGGCGAGCTACACTTAAGGCTCATGCGCACAACTCCTCTTGCCTGATTTGAGTATGAAAGAACTGCTTTGTCCAACTATAGGCTACGTTTCATCAATCCTCCATCACCAAGTTACCTGAAACTTCAGCGATCCCTTTTGTGCAGGTTGCACAAGATGAAGGATGGCTACCCAATGTTTCCGGGACCTCAAGCGTTCGCTTGAGGTCCCGGAAACATAATTGGGCAGTCGGCGAGCGTTTGTGGTTAAATGGGTCTTCCGTACGGACAGTACCTGTCAGGAGCCACTGCGATGACTACGCTTACCCTTTATGAGAATGACCCCGCCGTCGAGGTTGTCACGGGTGTATGCCCACATGACTGTCCCGATACGTGCAGCTGGCAGGTGGCGGTGGACCGCGCTTCCGGTCAGGCGATTGATCTATGGGGCCACCCCGGGCACCCGGTGACGCAGGGCAAGCTGTGTGGCAAGGTAGATCGTTACCTGGAACGCACGTACCACAAGGGGCGACTGACCACACCATTGCGCCGCGTGGGGCCTAAGGGCAGCGGACGATTTGCGCCGGCAACCTGGGATGAGGTGCTTGCCGGCATCGCCGGACGGCTGCAGGAGCTCATTGCAGCTTATGGTTCGGAGGCAGTCCTGCCCTACTCCTATGCGGGGACAATGGGCTTGCTGCAGGGTGAAGGCATGGCCTCGCGTTTCTTCCATCGCATGGGGGCAAGCCGGCTGGAGCGCACGATCTGCTCCGAGGCAGGCTTTGAAGGCTACATCTACACGATCGGCGCAGCCGAGGGCATGGAAACCGAAGCCTATGCCCAGGCGAAGCTGATCTTGATCTGGGGCAGCAATACACTGACCAGCAATCTGCACCTATGGCCGTTCGTCCAACAGGCGCGCAAGCAAGGCGCGCGTGTGATCGTCGTCGACCCAGCCAATACGCGCACGGCGCAGGCGGCCGACGAGTGGATCGCGATCCGGCCGGGAACTGATGGGGCGCTGGCCTTGGCCATGATGCACGTGATCATCGAGGAAGGGCTGCACGACGCCGACTACGTGGAACGCTTCACGATCGGCTTTGCTGGATTAGCGGAACGGGTAGCGGATTGGACGCCGCAGCGAGCGGCAGCCATTACGGGCGTGCCGGTCGAGCGCATCCGCGCGTTAGCGCGCGAGTACGCCACGGTGCAGCCGGCGGCCATCCGCGTCAACTATGGTATGCAGCGCCATTATGGGGGCGGCATGGCCATTCGCACGATCGCCTGCCTCCCTGCCTTGGCAGGGGCATGGCGGCGTTACGGCGGCGGCATCCAGCTCAGCGCCAGCGGCTATTTCCGTCACCTGGATCGTTCGCAGCTCGACCGGCCGGACCTGCTGGGGGGGCGAGCGCCGCGCTCATTGAACATGAACCGCCTGGGTGACGCTTTGAGCACCGATCCCGGGCGGCTCGCGCAGACGCACTATCACCCCCGACCTATCGATTCCATTCCCGCACCGCAGCAAGCAGGACCACCCGTCAAGGCGTTGATCGTCTACAACTGCAACCCGGCCGCCGTCTGCCCGGACCAGGCAGCGGTGCGCCAGGGATTGCTGCGCGAGGACCTGTTCACCGTTGTGCTGGAGCAGTTCCAAACGGATACGGCCGACTATGCCGATTATGTGCTTCCCGCCACCACGCAACTAGAGCACTGGGACATCCTCAAGCCATACGGCCACACGCACCTGGCGCTCAACCGCCCGGCCATTGCCCCGCTGGGCGAAAGCCGCCCCAACAGCGAGATCTTTCGGGGGCTGGCGGCGGCGATGGGTTATGGCGAGCCTTGCTTCTATGAGAGTGACGAGCAGATACTGCGAGATCTGGTGGAGCGGCAGACACACCCACGCTTTGCAGGCATTACCTGGGAAAAGCTGCTAGCTGACGGATTTGCGCGCCTGGCACTGCCGCAGCCACACGCCGCTTTTGCACAAGGCGACTTCCCGACATCCAGCGGCAAGTGTGAGTTCTACAGCGAACGCATGGCACGCGACGGTTACGATCCGCTGCCGGGCTATACTGCCCCGCGCTGGCAGCAAGCGGAGACGCCGGCCGATCATGTAACAGAAGCCAACATACACACGGGCGACTGGGAGCTGCAGCACTCGCCAGCGGGGCAGCTTGTTTGCATCTCGCCGCCGGCCCATTCCTATCTCAACACTACTTTTGGCATCGTCGACCGGCTGCGGGCGCGGGCAGGCGAACCGCTGCTACAGATCCACCCGCGCGATGCTGCGATGCGCGGGATCGTATCAGGCGATATTGTGCGTGTGTGCAACGAGTTGGGCGAAGTGACGCTTAAGGCCGAGGTAACGGACGGAGTGATCGCAGGGACGGTGGTGGCCCCAGGCGTCTGGTGGGCAAAACACAGCCCCGACGGCCGCAACATCAACCAGGTCACTGCACAGGACGAGGCAGATATGGGCGCCGGGGCGTTGTTTTACGATGTACTGGTGACGGTGACGCGCGCCTAGCTATGCACGCGGTTCGTCAGGCAGGAACCAACTCAGCACGCCGCTGATGACACTGATGACTACGGCAATGACGGCAGCCCAGAGCAGTGTCTGCAGCCAGTTGGCGCCGCCAAACTCAACTGTACCGGGAAACAGCAGGTTGACGAACCAGCCGGTGAGCAACAACAGAATGGCGTTAATGATAAAGGTGAATAGCCCCAAGGTCAGGCATGTGATCGGCAGCGAAAGCAGCCTGATGATTGGCCCGATGAAGGCGTTCACAATACCCAGCACCAAGGCAAACAAAATCAGGGCGCCAAAGCCGCCCGAAAGATTGAAGACGCTGTCGGGCAAGATCCAGACGGCGATGCCTACGGCAATAATGTTAATCAACAGGCGTAACAGCAATCTCATCTGCTCAATCCTCCAGTTTCTCTAGCAGCTAATACTAAGATGGATAGGGCGTTTGCTTGATGGTATCGACCATGGCCCAGAAGTTCTCCATGGGCGTATCCAACTGCACGTGATGTGTGGGGCCTAATACCAGCCCGCCGTTTTTGCCAAGCGTCTGCAGGCGGGTGCACACCTCGTTCGCTACATCCTGCGGCGAGCCGAACGGCAGCGTATGCTGCTCGTCGATCGAGCCCCAGAAACAGAGATGGTCGCCAAACCGGCGCTTGATCTCGGCCGGGTCCATGCAGGCCGGCTGGATCGGGTTGAGCACATCCAGCCCAATCTCGATGAGGTCAGGAATAATCGGTGTGATCACACCGTCGGAATGGTAGGCGACCTTGACGTTGGGGTTGATACGTTTGATGGTGGCGATGAAGTTGGCGACCCGCGGCTTGAGCAGCGCCCGCCACGTGTCGGGGGCCATCAACATAGCGCGCTGGGTGCCGATGTCGTCGCCGATCCAGATCATGTCCACGCCCAATTCGACTAACTTTTCGGCTGCGGCCAAGTGATAACGATAGGGAATCTCCAGGATGCGGTCGGCAAGGTCTGGGTCTACCACCAAATCCATGAGCATCTGCTGGTAGCCACGTAACGCCCAGGCCGTCTCGAAGATGGTCGTTACAGTAACGCCGACAATCCAATATTCGTCGCCATACTCGCGCAGCACGCGCGCGGTGTCGACGTACAATTCCGGGCGATAGGGATCGGGCGGCGTATAGTGGTCGATAGCGCTGTCATCTGCCAATGGATGGGTGACCATCTCAGTGTAATGGCCGACCCCAAAGGGGGTAGTGTAGGGATGCGCACGCCAACCCACCCCCCATTCGTCGGTATAGGCGTCGCCATCCTGGTAGTAGGAATTTGCCCAGCCGACCGAAGTCAACAGCAGGTCTTCGTCGATAGAGCGTTCCAGGACATAGGTGTTGCCGCCACCATGGGGATTATGCACCTGGTGGCGGTCACGTTGACCTTGGAGTTGCAGGTCCTGCCGCAGCCGATCGGCAAACTCCGGGGTGAAGCTGATCTGCATGGGACAACGGTCAGGTCGCTCATGGTGGAGCGCCATGAGCACTCGGTCTCGATGCTTCATCGCAGTTTTCCTCGTCTATCGTGCGCTGTTTCCACTGCCAACTACATTGTAACCTTTGCCATGCAATCAAAGCAATGCCACAATCCGCAGTATATTGGCACACTCATGGCGATCCTGCCATCAAATAGACAGGGACCAACGATGAAGGGTTTGGAAGCGTTTGACGAAGTTCGCCGTGCCATCATTGTGGCGGCGCATCCCGACGACCTGGAGTGCTGTTGTGGCGGCGTCGTCACCATGCTGGTGGCGCGTGGTGTGGAAGTCTTTTCGGTTAATTGTACGTTGGGCGATATTGGAGCCCAGGAGGGCGACATCCTACGTCCAGCATTGGCGGCCAACCGGCTGCGCGAAACAGAAGACGCCGCTCGCCTGCTCGGGCTGGCAGGCACATACAATCTGGGCCACCATGACGGCGAGCTGCTGCCTGATCTCGAACTGCGCAGTCAAATTGCCCGACTCTACAGGGTAACGCAAGCCGACACGTTGCTAACCTTTGACCCGCACTGGCCAGGGCAAATCCATCCCGACCATCGTGCGGCAGGACAGGCGGCGCTCGACGCCTACATGCCTTCCAAGATGCCGCTCTATCGACCGGAGCAGCTACGCGAGCAGGGTGCAGCACTGTGCAAGCTGCAGCGCGTGTTTCTGTTTTCCACCGAACGCGATTTGGACGTGTGCGTGGACGTAACCGGCGTCTATCCGGGCAAGTTAACGGCGTGCATGGCGCATGTCAGCCAATTTCCCAGGGGCGAAGAAAGCCTCAAGTGGCTAAAGGAGATGGATGGCCGCGCGGGGCAGCGCATCGGCGTGCAGTATGCAGAAGCCTACCGAACCATGTTGGTTTGGTAGAAAAAACTAGAACAGGCTTATTACGAGAGAGACCAAGAGCAGGGCGCCGGTAATGCCAATCAGCAGGCGCTCGTGATGCAAAATTTCGCCCCAACTAGGTTGCGGCAGGGGCGGTGTTGCCACGAGTGCGCCGGAGGTAATGCGTGCCGGCGGCGCAGTGGAGCCGATCAGCAGGTCACGAAAATCACGTGCAGTCGCCGGCCGCTCGCTGGGGTGCATGGCTAACGACTGAAAGATCACGCGTTCGCAGCGCGGAGAGACACTTGGGTTGATCTGCCGGATGGCCGTCAAGGCGCCGGGGCGCAGAAAGCGTTCCTTTGCATCCACAGGCGGTTGACCGGTCAGGAGGTGGTACAGCGTAGCGCCCATGGCATAGATGTCGCTACGCGCGTCGGTGAAGCCGGAGTCACCCCCATATTGCTCCAGCGGCGTGTACGCCACTGTGCCGCGGCCTTGCACGACGGTAACGGTGCGGCTGTCGTTGGACTTCAACACCTTTACGAGACCAAAGTCCACAAGCTTAACCGTGCCGCGTGGGGTAAGCTTGATATTCGAGGGTTTGATGTCGCGGTGGACGACCGGCGGGTCCTGATTGTGCATGTACTCGAGCGCATCAAGAAGTTGGGTTGCCCAGTCCATTACTTGTTGCTCGTCGAGAAACATATTGTGCCGCATAGCGTCGTGCAGTACTTCGTAAAGATCGCGACCTTCCACAAAGTCCATCACCAGGTACTCACGGCCGTCGTCGGCGAAGTAGTCCGACACTTTGGGCAAGTTTGGATGGTCGAGGCGGGCCAACGTACTGGCTTCCATGCGGAACTGCTCGGCGATCTGCGCCAGTTCCTCTTCGGTGGCAGAGTCTGATAGCGTGGGAAGGATCTCTTTAACCGCGCAAACGCGACCTTGCAGGCGCACGTCACCGGCTTTATAGACGGCACCCATGCCGCCTTGACCGACTAATTCCAGTATTTCGTAACGACCGCGCAGGATCGTGCCTGATTCCAATATATGCTGCAAAGCTCGTCACTCCCCGACCTCTGGGATCTTGCCCGAAAGCCACCTCCAAAGCTTGACCCGGTAAATCGTGCTCATACCTAAAGCATTTTTACACTTGCCTAAGTTTGGTATAATGAGTAGATACGTTACTTGGGCTTTTTCGTTCAAGTTTGCTTAAGTTCATTATGCGGCAGCGAGCGGTTGCTGTCAATCTGGTGGCGGCCATCAGGATTGGCGATGGAATGCGGCAAATCGCCAATCCTCCGAATCGATTGGGCCCAAACACTAGATGTGAGTTATCCCGCAAGAAACCAAATTTGAGGATCCCAAATGTCAATTGAATCTGGTCACGAACTCCCACTTGGATCCATTACCGACAGCACAGCAGAAACGGGAGCAGACAATGAGACGGACAACGAAACAGAGAGCGGAACGGACAACGGAACTGTTGCCGGCATAGAGGCGCAGCCTCGCCCGCGTGAGACAGCCATGTTGATACTACAACGTGGCGCCGAAACAGGGCGGCGTTGGCCGCTGGATCGAGCGCGGTCGATTACGATCGGCCGTGGGGAGGAATGTGACATTGCCCTCCCCGATCGCCAGGTCAGCCGGTTACATGCACGCATCGAGTGGCGGCAGGATGCCTACTATCTGATCGACCTGGGCAGCAAGAACGGCACGCATCTCAACGGATCAGAGGTGCACGATGCACCGGCTGCACTGCATGACGGGGATGAAATCCAGATCGCGCTGCGTTTCAAGCTGGCGTTCGTCGATGCCGGGGCTACGGCCCCGTTGAGCCTGAGCGGCGAGCAGCGTGGGCTGCGTCTGGACAAAGAGACGCGCCAGGCGTGGGCTAACGGAATCTTGATCGACCCGCCGCTAAGCCTGCACCAGTATCGCCTGCTGGAAGCACTGTGGGATTCCGGCGGCAGCGTGCTGACACGCGAACAGATCGTAGAGGCAGTATGGCCTGAGGCCAGCGGCGAAGGGGTCAGCGAACAAGCTATCGACGCCTTGGTGCGCCGCCTGCGTGAGCGCATCGAGGAGTGTGACAACGAGTTCCGCTATATCATCACTGTGCGCGGGCACGGATTTCGGCTCGAGAACAGATGAGCGAGATGCCGGCGCTGGGGCTATACATTCATATCCCCTTCTGCGAGCGCAAGTGTCCTTATTGCGACTTCAACACCTACGCCGGGATGGAGGCGCGCTTCCAAGATCTCGTCGACGCACTTGTCGACGAGATGGCTCGCTGGCGCGAGCCACTGCAGCAGCGCACGGTGTCCACCATCTTTGTAGGTGGTGGCACCCCAACGGTATTGGAAGAAGCGCAACTTGCGCAAATCTTTGCAGCCGTAGACGCCAACTTTCGCCTAGCGACCAATTGCGAGATCACGTGCGAAGCAAACCCGGGTACTGTGGATCGGGCCAAGTTTGCTGCCCTGCGACGGCTGGGTGTCAACCGCTTGAGCATGGGAGTGCAAAGCTTCCAACCCCTGGAGCTATCTTTCCTGGGGCGAATTCACGATGTCGCCGATGTATATCGGGCCTACGAAGCTGCACGCGCAGCAGGCTTTGCCAATATCAACCTGGATTTCATCTTTGGGCTGCCACATCAAGCGGTGGCTGGTTGGGAGAATACACTCGACCAGGCAATAGAATTGGCGCCTGAGCACTTAAGCCTTTATAGCCTGATCGTGGAGCCAAACACGCCTCTTCATCACTGGGTACAAATAGGGAAAGTAGACGCGCCGGATGACGATCTAGCGGCAGACCTCTACGAACTGGCAATGGCGAAGCTGCGGGGAGCCGGCTACGTGCAGTATGAGGTGTCCAACTGGGCGCGCGAGGACAACACCCAGCGAAGCGGCACGCTGCAGTACGGTGGGGAGACGCCAACCTATGCCTGCCGCCACAACCTGATCTACTGGCGCAACGACGATTATCTAGGCGTTGGACCCGGGGCGCACAGCCATTTACATGCTGCAGCACATGTTAGTCCAGCGCAAGAGGGCACACGGGGCGAGCGGCGTTGGGGCAACTGCAAGCCGGTTCCTGGTTATATCAAGCGCGTCCGTGTGGGTGCTGCCGTAGAGGAGTTTAGCGAGGAGATAGACCAACGCCTGGCCATGGGCGAAACAATGATGCTTGGCCTGCGCCTGTTGCGCGAGGGTGTGCCGCGCAACCGCTTTGCTGCGCGCCACGGCAAGCCGGTTGACGAAGTGTTTGGCACAGAGCTGCACCAATTGGCGGAACGTGACCTGCTGACGTGGGACGAGCACCGGGTCCGGCTGACGCCGACCGGTTTGTTACTTGGCAACCGTGTGTTTGCCGCATTCTTACCTGACTGACAGAGCGAAAGGTTTTGTATATGGCGCGCGCCTTGTATCCCGGTACATTTGACCCGATCCATAATGGCCATATCGATATCGCAGTACGGGCAAGCGCTCTGTTTGACGAAGTGGTGATGGCTATTTACGATGCGCCACCCAAAAAACTGCTGTTTGATACCGGCGAACGCTTCGAACTAGCACAGAGCGCGCTGGAGCATATTCCCAACCTGCGTATTATCACCTATACTGGGTTGACCATCGAGTGTGCGCGCGACCAGCAGGTGAACGTCATCGTGCGTGGCCTGCGCAACGTAGCCGACTTTGAATATGAGCAACAGATCGGTTGGGCCAACAACCACCTGACGCCGGCCATTGACCTGTGCTGCCTGTTCTGCAGCAACGCCTATGCCTATCTCAGCGCCACCATTCTTAAAGAAGTCGCAGGTTTGGGGGGGGATTGTACAGCCTGGGCGCCGCCGCCTGTAATCGATGCGCTTGCCACCAAGTTAAATCGTCCCGAGTTAAGACTTGGCAACAAAGTTTTCCTGCCGCACCAAGACAAACTGATCCATCACGATTGATTATCGCGAGTATCCATCACGAGTGACCAGCGCGTAACGCATATGCACGGCTGGCAGGAGGTGCATCATCGCTATCTTACAGATCATCGACCAGTTGGAGTCACTGCTCGAAAACAGCAAGCGTATGCCGATGTCTTCACTGCGAATGGTGGAGTATGCGCAGTTCAAGCAAGCCCTCGAGCGGCTCCGCGTGAGCGTACCTAGCTCAATCATGGAAAGCGAACGGACGCTGCAGGAGAGGGATCGCATTTTGGAGGCGGCCGAGGCCGAGGCAGCGCGCATTGTGGAACAGGCACGCCGGCGCGCCAACGAGATCCTGAGTAACGACGCCATGGTCGCAGCGGCACGGCAGGAGGGAGAGCGTGTGCTGGTCAATGCACAGGCTGCGGCGCAGCAGCGGCGCGACGAGGCTGACCGCTATGCGGCGCGCGTGTTGGAAGAACTGGCGGAGAAGCTGCGCGTTGTCACTAAGCAGGTGGACAACGGGTTGGATTTGCTCCGCCAGAACCTGGAGTTGGAGCAGCGACCGCCGCAGAAGCAGTAAAAACACAAAAAGACACCGAGTTTTACAGGCGAGTGTCGCCTGTAAAACTCGGTGTCTCGGGGTCGCTGACTATTCCGCCTAGAGGAAAAAAAGTATCCTGTTCAAGATCTGGCGGGCCTGTTGCAGGCGCGAGCGGCCAGGTACGAGTTGGCGGATGAGCAAGTTGCGTTGTGATTCCTGCAGCCGTTCCTCGTGAATGAGGTGGCTGACATCCCACAAATTCGACGTATACATAATTTCTCCTTAGCGCAAGGCCTTGCGCACACGTTCCCAGATCTTTGCACTGCGCTTTTCCGTTGAGCGCTTTTTACGCCCTTTTGTCTCCATGCGCGCCACAGTGTTGTGCTTTTCGGCGGTGCGCCGGATGTCTTCATAGCGTTCGTTCGCTACATAGACGTCTTTCATGTTTAACATGGCGCCCCTCTCCTTTCATACGCCTTGCCTTTTGCCACAGTCCAGTGTATATTATGTGTAACTGTGTTTTTCACATACACGCAAATGGTAACACACAATTTACACAATGTCAATATGCAATTTGTGTGAATTGTGCTGGAAACGCAGGTATAGACACATATGCGTGAAGTTACACACGATCTTCCACAAAGCAGCGGTGAGGCTGAAGCCGAACTTGTGCGTATTGGCGAAGAAGAAGCACACTTCCTTGCTGAATGGGGAGCAAGCGAGGCGTTGCAGGAGGCGGGACGGCTGCGGGCGCTGTGGTGCAGTGGCGACAGCGCAACCAGGGACACGGGCTTGGAAGTAAGCGCGCGCGCCGCCTGGCTGTGCAGCGAGTATAAGCGATTGCTGCACGGCCCTGTGGAACCGGCCTGGTGCGGGCAACCACTTGTTTTGGAACGAGTGCGGTGCTTTTCGGCTGCCTATCGCGACTTGGAACTCGCCTTTCTGTGTGTCGGTCGGTTATGGCACAACATGCATATCGGTTACGCCGGTAACCCACGCCAACGCCGCACTGCCACAGACGAGGCGCGCCAGGTGCTTGCCCCGTTGCTTGAGCTGCTGGGAATGCTGGCCCTCCGTGTCGAATTGGAGGAGCAGACGGTCATGGCTGAAGAACGCCCCTTCCAATTGGACGACGTCGCCAAGCAGGCTGGTGCGGCCATCGCCACGGAACTGGCGGCTGCATTACACACACATATACCCGATGCAAGTGTGTACCCAAACAAATATGCACAAATACACAATATTTCAGGTGGAAGCCGAAACACCCCCAAGCTAGGCTTGCTGCCTACCATTACCGTCTTGGTGGAAGACGAAGCCTCGTGCTACCAGGTGTTGCACCAGGTGCACAAGTTGTACACACCGGTGGATGGGGGCGTCGACGACACTCTGTATGCGCCGGACGACAGCGGCTACCGGGCGCTCAACGTATGGGTAGTGGCCAATGCCCCAAACGGCCGGGCGCGCATCAGCTTCTCGGTGGCCCCACGCTCGCAGCATGAAGTCAACGAATGGGGTGCAGCAGCGCGCTTGATGCGCTATCGTGACCAGACGCCGACGCCGAGCGCCTGGTGGAACCGGGCCGCAGAAGCATATGCGCAGATTGCCGTAGCGGCGCCCGGCGCCCTGCCGGAGAAGCTGTACGTTTTTAGCCCACGCGGCGAGTTGTTTGCGTTTGACCGCGGCAGCACCGCGGTCGATTTCGCCTACTCAGTGCACTCAGAGGTTGCTGAGCAGTGTCGCAGTTTCATCGTTAACGGCCGGCCCGTCGAACCGGCGACGCTCCTGCGCCACCTGGACCTGGTCGAGTTGGAACACGATCCCCAGGCGCCCGGCCCCACCCGTTTCTGGCTTGCTGCCGCTCGCACAGCGCGAGCACGCGGCGCTATTGAGCGCTCGCTCAAGCGCAAAGGGCAGGGGTCGCATCACGGCCAAAAGATTATCGAGGATCGACTTAAGCAGCTTGAGCTGCACTACGGTTTCAACCTGCCGGCGGAGAAGGTCGAGCAAGCGGTCCTGGATGCAGTGCGCAAGGAGAACCTGAACCGCCGGGATGAACTGTTGGCCGCAGTCGCCTCCGGTCAAGTGGCAGCCGACTCGCTGCTGCACCGGCTCTTCGAACGCGAGATCCTGCGCCGAGTAGTCGTGCCGCGCCAGGTAAGGCTGCGCCATCACCAGCTTTTTCTGGCCCAGTGCTGCCGGCCGCGTCCCGGCGACGAGATTGTAGGCCGTCTCTATCGCCGCCACGGCGAAGTGGTGCACATGACGCTGCATCGTCGTGATTGCACACGCATTGCCGATCTTGACGACCTGATGCCAATCAAGTGGCGCATTGAGCCGACGCTGACCACGCTGGCCCGTATCGAGCTGCGGGCGCTGGACGAGGTGGGGTTGATGGGAGCGGTCGTGCAGCAGGTATACAGCCGGCACCCGCGCGCATCACTGTTGCGAATACATGCGCTGGCTCGCTACGGATCGGCGCACATCCAACTCGACCTGCAGGCGGATCAGCCCGGTACGGTCCAGGAAATCGTCGAGACGCTGCGCCGGCTGCCCGAGTTTGTGGTAAGCGAAGTTCTCTCGCTCAACTTGCCCCCCTCCGAACAGGAAGAGTGGTCAGACAGCTTGGCAGGCGGCGCAGCAGGCGGGATGTTCAATCCTTATTCACGACTGCCGGTGCACCAGAACACTATGTTCTTTGGCCGCAACGACGAGCGCGCACGTATCGTCGAGTGTCTGCGCACGAACCAGCCCAGCATTTGGCTCATCGGCCAGAAGCGCGTTGGCAAGACGTCGCTGCTGCTGCACCTGAGCGAACACGAGTTGCCCGACCGCGGCTTTGCGCCGGTGTTTGTCGATTTTCAATTGATGGACCATCCTGCACGCGCCGACATTTTCTTTGAACTGGCGAACGCCGTCTACACCCGTCTCAGTGGCGACGTGCAACTGGAATCCTTGGGTGCGCCGCTGCGCTCGCTGTTTGATCGCGACCCGGGCAACCAGCTGATCGACTATCTGAGCAGCGTGCAGAAACTGTTGGGCGCGCGGCGGCTGGTAATGCTCATCGACGAATTCAGCCGCTTGACTGATGCGTACCTCAACGGCCAGCTCGACGGTGCCATCTTTGACCGTTGGCGCGCCATGATGCACGCCACCATGCGCGCCGGTATCGGCTATGTGGTAGTCATGCAGCAGCAGACCTGCGACAACCTGGTGCAAGCACTCCAAGAACGGCCGGATGACCCCAGCTGGCGGCTGATGGACGTGGGCTTGAGCCTGCAACTGCGTCCTTTGCTGGCCGACGACGTGCGCCGCCTCATCGAATGGCCGATGCGCAACCACCTGGAGTATACGTCCGAGATCGTAGCGCAGGTGGCGACGCTGAGCGGCGGCAGTCCATTTCTGATCCAGGCATTCTGCCATAATCTCGTGCTGCACATGGCGCGCCAGCAGCGCCCACAAGTAACAACCGCCGACCTGGAGTTGGTGCGCGAGGAGTTTATGCAGCCGCACGACCATACCTTTGCGCACATGACCGAAATGCTCAGGGGCATCACCAACCATGTAGCCGGCACGCTCGCACGGCTTGCCGCCAAGGAAGGGGACCGTCAGGTAAGTTGGGACCAGGCGCGGGCAGCGCTGTCCAATGTGGCGCCGGAGAGCCTGGCCGTGAGCTTACATACGTTGGTCGAGCGCGACATCTTGTTGCAGCCGGCGCCTGAGCGATGGCAGTTTGCCAGTCTTTTATTCCAGCAATGGCTTGCGATCAACGGTTGATGAGACAGGACATGCAAACGAGCCGAAGACTGTTTGTAGGCCGCGAGCGGGTGGTAAGCCAAATCGTGCAGGGGGTGCTGGCGGCGCAGCCACAGAGCTTCTCGCTCGTCGGCCCCAAGCTGGTGGGCAAGTCACAGTTGGTCAAGTACCTGGCCGACGAACAGGGCCCGCTGCTCGGCGACGATACGGCTGCTCAGCGCCCGAACGCCTATCGCGACAGCAGCCGGGTGCTCGTCACCTGGATCGACTGCGACTGGCAGGACGCGCAAGTAAACTTGATCGGTTGGATCTACCAACGGCTGCAGGAGCAGGTGCGCAGCGAGGGCAGCTTGCCGATCAACTGGCAGCGTGTCGAGGCGCAACCTTCAGACAGCCGCCGTATTTGGCAATTGGCGCGCGAACTCAGGGAGCAGGACATACGGCTGGTGTTACTGCTCGACAACTTCGACCGCGTCTTTGAGAGCCAGTTGATCAGTCCTGACGCTATGGACGAGCTGCGGCCGCTCACGTTTGAAATGGCGCTGCTGGTGGCCACCGAGCAGCCGCTGCATGATCTCGACCGTGAGCTGGCGGCCTCACCGCTGTTCAACGTCATGACACAGCTATTTCTTGGCTTGCTGGAGCCGCACGTTGCGCACGCATGGGTGCTGTCGTATGGCGACGAGTTTCCAATCGTGCGAGAGTTGGCCGACGAGTTGGTGGCGCTGACCGGTCAGCATCCATTTCTGCTGCGCAGGCTGGGCGAAATTCTGATCGAGGTGCGGCAGATGCTGCCGCCAGATGCCGGCGATGGCGCCATGCTGTTGCCCTTGCTGCGGCTGCGGCTGGCCGAACATGGGCGGCTGTTGTTTGAGACCATCTGGCGCCGGCTGCAGCAGCTGCCGAGCCGCCTGCAGCCGGCGGCCGTGCAGGCGTTGATGCGCCGGCTCGCGCGCGGCGGGCTGCCATTGGCCGATGTGCCTCTCGAACAGACGTCGGCGCTCAACTGGTTGATCAACCAAGCCGTCGTCACCTGCTGCAATACGCCGGCACAGAGCGGCTACCAACTGTTTACCCCTCTATTCACCGAGTTCCTGGCGCGCAGGCTCGAGCAAAGCGAGCGCACGGCTGCCGAAGAGGCAGGTACGTCGGCTTACGCGGCGCCAGCACACGCCGCCGGCGCCGGACCAGGTCCATCCGGCATGGACCTCGACCAGTTCACCAAGATTGAGGCGTCGCTCCTGCGCTATTTTCAGACGCACCAAAACGAAACCGTTTCAACCCAGCAACTGCTGGCCGACGTGTGGAAGCGGCCCGATGCAACCGACCGCCGCGTGCAGGAAGCGATTCGCCGCCTGCGCCTACATCTGGATACGGCCAACCCGCCGATCGGCGCAATCGAAAACGACCGTGGCCGTGGCTATCGCTTTACCCCAACCGGAAGGTAATTGCATGCCGCACGATTTTCCACTCGTTCTCATCAAGGGTGCAGGCGACCTGGCATCGGGCGTCGGGCTGCGGCTGCACCGGGCGGGTTTTCCCGTGGTGATGACGGAGACGGCGCAGCCGCTGGCTGTACGCCGGCGCGTGGCTTTTGCACAAGCCGTGTTTGACGGCCTCTGCACAGTCGAAGAGGTGACGGCGCGCCTCTGCGCTGTCGGAGAGGCGCGGGCCGTATTGGCAGGCGGCGTCATTCCAGTGCTGGTCGATCCACAGACACACTGCCTCGTGCAGTTGCGCCCGCCGGTGCTGGTCGATGCCATCATGGCCAAACACAACACCGGCACGAATTGGAGCGATGCGCCTTTCGTCGTGGCGTTGGGTCCGGGATTTACGGCAGGACTGGATTGCCATGCTATTATCGAAACCAATCGCGGCCACGACCTGGGCCGCGTGTTGTGGCTGGGCAGCGCCGAGGCGGACACGGGCACGCCGGGGGAATTGCCCGGCAGTGCCGGCAAGACGTCACGAGTCCTGCGGGCGCCTATCTCAGGGCATGTCGAGGCCCTAATGGGAATTGGCGACTACGTACATGGCGGCCAATTATTGGCCATCGTACGCGGCCCAGATACACTCACCGGCGAAGTTGTTGCGCCCTTTGACGGCGTGCTGCGCGGCATCGTCCACCACAGTGTGGCTGTGAAGCAGGGCATGAAGATTGGCGACGTGGACCCGCGTGCGGAGAAACGGCATTGCTTCACCGTATCGGACAAGTCGCTGGCTATCGGCGGCGGCGTGTTAGAAGCAATCCTGAGCGACAGACAGAAAGCAGCTGATGAATACGCAGAGTGAAGGAGGCGCACAGTCGTTGCGCCTGTTTGCCGTGACGGACTTACCCATGATCCGTCCGGGCGATGATTTGCCGGCACTGATCGTGCAGCATCTGCAAACGGGTGGCGAAGGCTTGCAGCCTGGCGACATCATCGTCATTGCCCAGAAGGTCGTCAGCAAGGCTGAGGGGCGACTAGTACGGCTGAACGACGTGGAAGCAAGCGAACAGGCGCATGGGTTATCCGAGACGGTAGGCAAGGACCCGCGCGTGATCCAGGTCGTGCTGGACGACAGCCGCGAGATACTGCGTGTGCGGCGCGGCTTGCTGGTAGTCGAACAACGCAGCGGCTGGGTATGCGCCAATGCGGGAGTCGATCGCAGCAACGTGCAGCCCGACGGCGAGAGCGACTACCTGGCGCTGCTGCCGGAAGATGCCGACGCCAGTGCCGAAGCGATTCGCGCCAGGCTGGCAGAGCTGAGCGGCGTCGCAGCGGAAGGTCTGGCCGTCATCATTAACGACAGTCACGGCCGCGCCTGGCGCATTGGCACCACAGGCGTGTGCATCGGTTGCGCCGGGCTGCCGCCGGTGTGGAATCAGCGCGGCCTGCACGACCTCTTTGGCTACGAGCTGGTAGCCAGCGAAGAGTGCATCGCCGATGAGCTTGCGGGGGCCGCCAGCCTGATGATGGGTCAAAGCAACGAAGGCCGCCCCGTGATCGTCATTCGCGGCTACCGCTGGCCGGCGGCGCCGCCGGCCAGCGCCCAGACAATTCAGCGCCCGCCGGAAACGGATGCATTTCGCTAGATCTGCGTCTTGTATCCGTCCCCGTTGACTTTGCTAGACAGACAGTGCTAGAATCCAAGCATTCTCGTACGACTTTTTTGCAGCTTGTGTTCTATTTGTGTGAGGAGGAAACTCTGGACAGCATTACCCTGGCACGACAGATTGTTGACATTGTCGAAGATCGACAAGCCTCTGACATCCTACTCTTGGACGTCCACGAACTTACCAGTCTCGCCGCTTTCTTCATCATCGCCACCATCGACAACGAGCGCCAAGCCAAGGCCATCGAAGACACGCTCTTGGAGAAGCTCAAGATCCAGCAGAACATTCGCCCGCTCCACGCCGAAGGACTCGGCGGGCAAGGCGGCGGCTGGTCCATTCTGGACTATGGCGATGTGATCGTGCATCTCTTCACGGCCGACATGCGCAAGTATTACAAGCTGGAAGAGATGTGGAACAAGGCCCAGGTGTTGGTGCGCATGCTCTAAGCCGCCTGGCTTGCTCCTAAGCGCTACACCAGTTCCACCGCCACGGCCGTTCCGCCACCTACACCATGGCATAACGACGCGATGCCTCGCCGCTTGCCTTCCTGGCGCAACGCGTTGATCAGCGTGACAATGATGCGCGCACCCGATGCCCCGATCGGATGGCCCAATGCGATCGCGCCCCCGTGCACATTGATCCGCTCGTAGGGAATCTCCAGCAACTTGCGCAGCAGCACGTTGTTGAGCGCAAAGGCCTCGTTGTTCTCAAACAGGTCAAACTCGTCCACGTCTAGCTGCAGCTTCTTGCTCAACTTGCGGATGGCAGGGACCGGCCCTTCGACAAAACGCCACGGTTCGACGCCGGCGTATGCCTTACCCAAAATGCGGGCGATTGGCTGCAGCTTGTAACGCTCCACGGCCTCTTCGTTAGCCAGGAGCAAGGCCGCCGCACCGTCGGAGATCTGGCTGGAGTTGCCTGCCGTCAACACGCCGTCCTTGCGGAACGAAGGCCGCAAACCGGCCAGTGTCTCCATCGTGGTATCAGGACGAAACCCCTCATCTTTGTCAAAAAGTACGGACTTGCGCTTGTCCTGCACCTCGATGGGCGCAATTTCGGCCTGGAACTTGCCGGCTGCCGTAGCCACCGCCGCGCGCGTGTTGGATAGGCAGGCCACCTCATCAAGTTCGGTGCGCGTGATGCCATACTCGTCGCACAGCCGCTCCGTTTCCTCGCCCATTAACTCGCCGGTCATAGGATCAGTCAAGCCATCAATCAGCAGCACGTCCTGCAGTTGCTCGCGGTTATCACCGATCAGCAGCTTGTATCCCCAACGGGCGCGATGTGACAGCACAAACCCCGCTTGCGACATCGACTCGATCCCTCCCGCCAGCACCAGGTTTGCATCGCCCGCACGAATCGCGTTGTCGGCGTTCATCGTGCTCATCATGCCCGAAGAGCATAGCATGTCCACGGCGTAGCCGTCCACCTGCGCTGGGATACCAGCCTTGATGGCAGCGTGGCGCGGCACCAGTTGGCCATGCCCATGTTTCAGAATGTTACCGAAGATATACAGGTCAAGTTCACCGGCGTCAATGCCTGCGCGCTCCACCGCAGCCTTCATCACATGCGCGCCCAGTGCCACTGGTGAAACATCCTTGAGCGCACCCCCAAATTTGCCGATCGGGGTGCGTACGGCGGAGACGATGTAGGTAGTGGTCATAGGTACTCCTTACTGAGTGGGGTATGTCCCCGGGACCGGCGAACGAGTGCGTTCGCTTGAGGTCCCGGGGACATTTAACACTTTACTTACCTGGTCGGGTCGTACAAAAAGAACCACTTGTTGTCGAGGAATGAGGTGAAGCCGTCTTCCTTCATGGAGGCGATGGCAGCATTGAAGGGTGCGACCAGGTCAGAGCCTTGCTGGAAGATGAAGCCGAACTCCTCGCTCTTGATGGCGTCGCCCACGATCTTCAGCTTGTCCGGGTTGGCTCCGATGTAGCCGCGGCCCGAGGCGGCATCCACCAGCACCATGTCCACGTCGCCCGCCAGCAGCGCCTGCACCGAGGCACCGAAGTTCTCGTACAGCTTAATGCGCGGGTTCGCCTCGTCGCCGTCCAGGATGTCGTACACCGCCGTGTAGAAGCCTGATGTCCCCGCCTGCGCTCCCACCAGCAGCTCCGCATCCGCCGCAAACGCTTCCTTCGTGGCAAATCGATCCTCGTCCGCCCGCACCAGCATAAACTGCTGGCTCGTCATGTACGCATCCGAAAAGTCCACCTGCGCCTTGCGCTCGTCCGTGATCGTGATCCCGTCCATCCCCACGTCGTACTGCCCGGCTGCTATCGCAGGAATCATGGCATCCCACGACGTCGCTTCCCAGTCCACCACGCAGTTCAACCGCCGGCACATCTCCTCCACCGCATCATATTCCCAGCCTACCGCAGTGCCGGTCTTGGGGTCTACAAACTGCAACGGGGTATAGTCATTGGCCACGGCGACGGCAACCTCTCTGCCCTCCAAGTTGGGCAGGCTGTCGTAGGCATCGGCGGCATTGGGATCGGTCAAAAAGAACCACTTGTTGTCGAGGAATGAGGTGAAGCCGTCTTCCTTCATGGAGGCGATGGCAGCATTGAAGGGTGCGACCAGGTCAGAGCCTTGCTGGAAGATGAAGCCGAACTCCTCGCTCTTGATGGCGTCGCCCACGATCTTCAGCTTGTCCGGGTTGGCTCCGATGTAGCCGCGGCCCGAGGCGGCATCCACCAGCACCATGTCCACGTCGCCCGCCAGCAGCGCCTGCACCGAGGCACCGAAGTTCTCGTACAGCTTAATGCGCGGGTTCGCCTCGTCGCCGTCCAGGATGTCGTACACCGCCGTGTAGAAGCCTGATGTCCCCGCCTGCGCTCCCACCAGCAGCTCCGCATCCGCCGCAAACGCTTCCTTCGTGGCAAATCGATCCTCGTCCGCCCGCACCAGCATAAACTGCTGGCTCGTCATGTACGCATCCGAAAAGTCCACCTGTGCCTTGCGCTCGTCCGTGATCGTGATCCCGTCCATCCCCACGTCGTACTGCCCGGCTGCTATCGCAGGAATCATGGCATCCCACGACGTCGCCTCCCAGTCCACCACGCAGTTCAACCGCCGGCACATCTCCTCCACCGCATCATATTCCCAGCCTACCGCCTCACCTGTGGCAGGATCGACGTACTGGAGGGGCGTATAATCGTTGGCAACCGCCGCCGCGATCGTGCGACCTTCGAGGTCTGGCAGGTCATAGACGACATTAATGGCATGGGCCGACCGTACCGCAGCGGCAGATGCGCCGGTATCGCCGGCCGTTTCGGTAATCGTTTCGGTTGTCGTCGCAGTAGTTGCTGCGGCAGCCGCCTCGCCGGTTGCAGTGTCATCTGCAGGCAGCGGCGCAGGCGGCGTGCAGGCGCCGGCGACCATGACCAGCAGTGCAAGCGCCGACAACAGCGCAACTAGGTGTTTGTGTCGCATGATTTGAACTCCTTTGCCAAAAATAGTGGTGCAAGAGAAACCGTCAAGTTTATGACGAGTAGCAAGTGTTTCACAGTCCGGTTATAGACTCCAGAAGATGGCCTACGATCCAATTTACGCCCTCGCGCTCCATGTCCGGCGTGACGGTGTGACCGGCAGGGTAAATGGCCAGTCGCAATCGGTCGGGTACTGCTGCATAGGCTGGCAGCAGTTGGCGATAGAACTCGATGGCATAGTGTTTGGGCTGGTCGCTATCGAAATCGCAATTCATGATCAGCAGGCTGCGCGGTGCGGCAGCCGGCAAAACATCCGCAGGGTCCATAGCAGCAATCACGGCCGTGTGCTGTCGTGCTTGCTCGGCCACGCGCCCCAATGCCGCGGCCCAGTCCGGATTAGAAAAGGTGCACTCGTCGAGCAGGTCAGTCCAGCGCCGAGTGAAGGTAGGTATGCCGATCATCGGCACGGCCGCCAGCATCTGCGGCAAATTGGCGAATATCAGGAAGCTGGCATAGCCGCCCATCGAGGGGCCGGTGACGGCGCAACGCTGCACGTCCACGCGATCATCGCCGGCAAAGTGATCCAGCAATGTGCGCACATCTGCCAGGCACTGGCCGATCACCCGATAGAAGGTCATGCCGATGTCGAGACCTGTCTCCGGCGGGTAGACGCCGCCCAGGGCCGGATCGGCGGCATCATACAGGCGGCGATCAAAGCGTTCACCGTGCAGCAGCGGATCGATCGCGACAAAGCAGCAGCCCACTTGCGCCAGCTTGTAGCCTAAGCTGATGCCGCTTTCCTTGACGGAAGTGTAGCCGGGTACGTAGAAAACCAATGGGAGGTGCTTTGCCGCCCCGGGCTGGATGGCCAATATGGGGATACCTGCGATCGTCTGCGTTTCGATCACAATGCGTGCCATGCGGACGCTGCCTTTCCGGGAAGAACTAGTGTGTACCTTAAGTGTACCCGTTCCGACGCATGAGGTAAAGATCGCATGGTCGCCCAGATGATGGCGGCGGCGTGACCTACACGCGGCTATTCTGCGCCTGGAGCAAGTCGCGAATTTCCGTGAGCAGTTTTTCCTCGGCGGTCGGTGCCGGCGGGACCGGCGCTTCTGCCTTCGCGCGCATCACCCGATTGGCGGCCTTAATGATCAGGAAGAGTACAAGGGCAATGATTAGGAAGTTGATGATCGCCTGTATAAAGTTGCCGTAAAGCAGGGTCGCGCTCCCAACCTGTATGCCCAGTCCTGTAAAATCGACGCCGCCCATCAATATACCGATCAGGGGCATGATGATATCGTCGACAAGCGATGTAATAATAGCGCCAAATGCACCGCCGATGATGACGGCGACGGCCAGGTCGAGCACGTTGCCGCGCATGATAAACTCACGAAATTCCTTGATCACGCTGTTGTTCCTTTCGTAAGATGAAGATTGTATAGTTGATTTGCGGCAATTTCTGGAATCTTCCGATAGGAGTAGAATACCGTGCACTCCCCCGAAGACGCAAAGCAGTTTTCTTCCTAGAGAGAGGGCACGACGATGTGCAAACGACAATTCCTGCAGTGTCTTGCCATTGGCGCAGCTTTTCTGCTCGCCGCCTGTTCGCCCGTGCGCCCCCTGCCGGTACAACAGGCAGCGGCAGGCGCCGGCACACCGCCGGCGGCCACACCCACGGTTGATCGCTGGCAGGAAATCCACCAGTGGTCGCCCTATCCGCACACGACACCGCTGCCGCCGCAAGCGGCTACGCCCGTCGACGGCATCTATGTGCGCTTTGACCCGCGCACAGACGACCGGCCTCCTTGCCGCCGGTGTCCACCCTATCCTCCCGAAGGCGGTGTGTGGAAGCTGGAGCTGGACGAAGGCGTCTTCCGGGTCTATCACCCGCGTACGGGCTGGCGCACGCTAGGTTCGTACACCGTGTCAGGGGACCGCATTACCTTCTTTAACGACCCACAGTGCCACTTAGCCGTGGGGAACTTCACGTGGCAGCGTGACGACGAAGGTCTGCACTTTGCGCTGATCGACGATAACTGCGAACTAGGCACGCGCGCCAGGAACTTCACAGCGCAGACATGGGAAAGCTGCCAGCCGCCCAACCACGAAGCTGCCATCACCGGTCACTGGAAAACGCCCGAGGGCTGCGATCCCAGCAGCTAGAGGCCCATCTTTGTCTCGGCGATCAGGTGATCCACGACGGCCTTGATGTCGCTTTCGTTGGCGTCGTAGACGCGCAGTTGGCGGTCGGCGCTGGTACCGTGCATCAGGACGTCTTCGATTACCTTGACGTGCGATCTGATACCTAGCTCGTCGATCTCCTCGCCAATCAGGTCGAGCAGCTCGCGCACAAGGGCACGCGTGGACATCTCCTCGGTTTTGCCAAAGTCGATCATCTTGCCGTCGATGCCATAGCGCGCGGCACGCCAACGGTTCTCGTCGATCAACTCCTTGCGGTAGACGCGGAAGGTGATGTTCTTCTGGCGCAGCTTCCACAGCCACAACACAAGTGCCTGGAAGACGCCGGCAATGGCGATCGCCTCGTCCATCTTGGTGCATATGTCACAGATACGGAACTCAAGCGTCGGGTAATTGTGATGCGGGCGGCAGTCCCACCAGATCTTGCTGCCGTCGGGAATGCAGCCGGTGCGTACCAGCGTGCCAATCAGGTTATCCCAATCGGCCACCGTGTGGCAGATCTCGGCGGTTCCCGAGCGCGGAAAGTCCTCAAAAATCAGCGAGCGGTAGCTTTTGAGCCCCGTCTTGCGCCCCTGCCAGAACGGGCTGCTGGTGCTGAGAGCGAGCGTGTGCGGCAGCATGTATCGCACAACGTTCATAGTGTCGATGGCAAAGGCACGGTCTTCGATGCCGACGTGCACATGCATGCCAAAGATCAACAGGCGCTGTGCCAATAACTGCATCTCCTCAAGCACACCTTGATAGCGCGGCAGCGGTGTCACCGGCTGTTCCTGCCAGTGACTGAAGGGGTGCGTGGCAGCGGCGGCCACCGCCAGCCCTTTCTGCTCGGCCAGGCCGACAATAAAGCGGCGCTGATTCGACAGTTCCTCCTTCAGTTGATCGAGCGTGCGGCAAACAGGCGTGCCCAGCTCGACCATCGATTGATGCAGCTCGGGCTTCAGGTCGCGCTCGACCATCACCACCTTGTCGCCTTCAAGGAACTGGGTGATAAACGAACGCAGTTCGCGTGTCTCGGGGTCGATGATCTGGTATTCCTCTTCAATGCCAATCGTGAGAGAGGGTCGCTCGCTCATGCCATCTTCTCCGTTTCGTCTGCCAGAAAATCCACGACTGCTTTCAGATCAAGTCCGTTGTTCTTCCACACCATTACCTGTTGGTCCGCGCTGGAACCGCGCTCCAACATGGTGTAGCAGTGCTCCAGCTCGTGCCACGAGTTGAGCTTGTGACTGATCGGCTCCACCCTTTCGAGCAGCTCGCGAATCAGCTGGCGCGCCGGCAGCGCTTTCTCGACACCAAAGTCGATCAGGTTGCCATCGAGGCCGTAGCGCAGCGCTCGCCACTTGTTTTCGGCGATCAGCGTGCGTTCGTAAATACGGAAGGACATATTACGCTGGCGCAGGTCGACCATCCAGGCGACGGCCGCTTGTAGAAGGGCAGTCACGGCCAGCACATCGCGATAGTACGGCATCATGTCACAGATACGGATCACCAGCGTGGGGAAGCGGTAGTGCGGCACAACGTCGTACATGATGCGGCGGGCATCGGGGATCGAGTTGGTGCGCAGCAGCGTGTCCACGTAGTTGCGATAATCGTGGTAGGACGAGAAGTAGCCGGGAATGCCGGTCCGTGGCAGCGAATCCATCAGCACGGCACGATAGCTTTTCAGCCCGGTGTTGCGCCCAAGCCAGAACGGCGAACTCGTGCTGAGCGTGAAAATATGCGGCAGCACGTAACGCAGTGTGTTCATCACGTCCACGGCAAGGTCGCGGTCCTCGACGCCGATATGGATGCGCAGCCCAAAGGCAAGCAGGCGGCGCGAAACCATCTGCGTGTCGTCTGCCATTTGCCGGTACTGCGCCAGCGTCTCTTCACGCCCTTCCCAGCGGCTAAACGGGTGTGTGCCGGCGCCGAGTAAGCGAAAGCCGCCCGCCTGCGCCAGTTCAAGCATCTGGTCGCGCACGCGCAATAGTTTGTCGCGCGCCTCGTTGATGTCTACGCACACAGGTGTGCCCACGCCGACTATGCCGCTACGCACCAGGTCGGCCAGCTCGGCGCTGGCGGCTCGCTCATTAACCACCATCTTCTCGCGCGCCATCGACTGAGTCACATACCCCAGCAGTTCACGCGATTCAGGGTCGATGACCTGGTATTCTTCCTCGATACCAATATTAAACGAAGGATGGTACATCCGCCTCTCCCTGGTTTAGTGAGACTTCTGGTCAATCACAAAGGCCGGCACGACCGACCCGCCACCGGCTGTCACGTTGAGCAGCGTTACCTTGCTCAGCCGCACCAGGCAGCCGTCAACGGTATCGCCGTTGAAGATAAAGGGGTCGCAGTCAACCAGCCGGCGGCTGATGTCAAGCTCGCCATCGGGCAGGAATGACGGAAAATCTTCGTAGGCAATCAGCGCACGTTCTTGGACGATCGCTGGATCGCTGAGAGATGCTTGTAACGCATCATTCCACACTTCCTGCTCGGTTTCCCATCCGATCAGCACGCCCTTGCCGCCGTACTCGTCATTAGGCTTGAGTACCAGGTGGTCCTTATTGCCGCTTGCCCAGGGCAGCAGGTCGATCTGGTGGCCATACACGTCAAAGGTCATACGCTCCTCGACCACACGCGTCCAGGGAATGTGCTGTCGAATTGCCTCGCGCTCCGTTTCGCTAAAGAGGTAGGCATTGCGCTCGTCCGAAGCGACGGCAAAGCTAGCCTTCTTGTGGACCATCTTGCACGGAAATGGATTTGCCATACAGATGACGCCGGCACGCAAGGCGTGGATGATAGGATGGTCGAGCCCAAACTTCTGCAGCAACTCGGTCGAGAGCACACGCTTGTACACGTAGTCCACTGGCCGGCCGTTGGCGTAGAGCACACCATTGCGAAACTCCATCTCATGCGGATCGCAGATGGTGACTCGGATGCCATAGCGAGCAAAGTAATCGACAAACAAGTGGAACTCTGTCGTCGTAGGCACACCGTGCCAGTCGACGATGGCGATATCGGGCAGCTTGTCGCGATTGCCGCGCCAGGTGAAATAAATGCGCAGCAGGGCGTCCACGGCGCTGCGCCGGCCTTGCAACATGTCCACAAAGTAGCGATCCTGAAAACGCTGCATCAGCGGCGTCTCCAGAAACAGTTCGGCCAGCACATCGCTATATGCCATACTGGCAGGGCTTTCGCCGTTCAACTCCACATAGTTCAACGTGTAGGCGCCATCTTCATGCACGGTGAGAAAGCTGTCCAGGCGAGCCGTGGGCAGCACCGTAGGGAAGCCGGTTGGAATCTGCACCAGGTCTTCTTCCTCCGGGGTCAGGTAAACCTGGGCGCGCAGCACAGGGTCGTCAAGCATCGCATCGGCCATCTTTCGAAAGACGCCGAGGATGATAGTCGAACGCCAGCGCAAATAGTGCCAGTCCATACCAGTATGAAAGAGGGGACGCAGCACAGACGTCAGCGGGCGGGTGCCAAAGATCAGCCCGCGCGCGCCAAGACCGGGCAGCAGGTGCTCCCAGGTGTCTTGCGCCAGCGTGCCGGTCGTGCAAAGCTCATGGTAATAGTCGATCGCGGCTTGTCGTTGACTCATGGTGTGTCGCTATCTGGTTGTGTCGCTTTCGCGTTGCCGCAGATGAGGCGTCCGTTGTGGGAAAGAGCGTGCGGTTCGCTCCGGGAATCTCTAGCTTGTAAGGCTATTATAGCTGTATGGGAAATCCGTGCAAACGATCCAAATAGCGATTTCTCCCCCTAAACAGGTACAGAGCGTGGAACGCTTGGCGCTCCACGCTCCGCACACAAAGGAGGAGGAAGAAACAGCTACAGTGTGGCAGACGACGATGACTTCCTCGGTGAGAAACAATACAGTCTTTGTCGCATCTTTGCGCAATGTTGGCCCGCGGTAGAGTCTAGCCTCGCCTCTCCCCAACCTGCGCCAACAACTTGGGCAGCGGCGTAACGCCGTGGTTGACCGCCACAGGGCGCCGCTGCGGGTCCAGCACGACCGTGGTCGGCACCGTCATAATGCCATAGAAGCGTGCCAGCGCCTCCTGTTCAACGGCATCAAGCTTGTGCACGGCCACGTCCACTCTGGCAGCCAGTTGGCTGAGGATGGGCGTCTGCTGCAAGCGGCACTGCGCGCAATCGGGCGTGGTGAAGTAGAGAACGGCGGGGCGAGTGCCGTCTACGAGCTGCGCCACTGCGGGTGGGGCGACCTGCTCGGCTACAGCGGCAAGACGGTGCCTTTGGTAAGTGCGCCAAGCGAGGTAGGCGGCGGTAGCGACGGCCAGAACGGCGAGTAGAATGAGAAAGCGTTCTAACATTGGTAACAATCCTTACGGGTAGGCACGCCGCGTGGCCCAGTGCACACGGGGCGTGCACACTGAACGGAAGGTCGAATAGAAAGAATCCAGGCATACCTACCAAGACGGCAAGCTAGGCTTGATGCCACGGCGGCCGAGTTGGTAGTATAGGAAGCAGCCCATGCAGAAGCCGAACAGCAGATTGACGGCTGCCAAGGCGATGACGACGGCGGTAAGCACCCAGCCCAGCACGTTCAAGCCTCCCAAGAAGGAGAACGACGCCAGCAGCAGGACAAAGCCACCCACACCCTGTGCAAACAGGTGGGGCTGCGGCTCATCGGCCACGATGTCGGGTTTGAGCAGGCCGGCGGGGCGCAGCAAGCGGGAGTAGAACTGCTTGAACAGCCCCGCCTCGGGCATAAAGGTGCCCACCAGCATCACAACCGCCACCAGCGCCACCAGCCAGGTCCAGTTGAAGAGAAACGCCCACGCCAGCAGGACGATGATGCACGCCTGATTGACCTTAAGAGCAGTCTGATCCACCTTTGCCGTCACAGTCTTCGCCCCATTCTTGGCCATGTTTGTCGCCATAGCTGTCTCCTAGCTATCGTCTATGCGAATATGCCTAAGCTCAGATATTTGCTGCCGTCGTCGGGCAAAATAGTGACGACGGTGCCCTGCTCCAGCTCCTTCGCCACGGCAATGCTGGCCACCACTGCTGCCCCGCCGCTGACACCCACGAACAATCCCGCCTGCCGTGCCAGATCACGCACGCTGTGCCAGGCGTCTTCAGGGGCCACGCAGACGCTGCGGTCGGGCAAAGCTGCATCGTAAATGCCCGGCACGACAGCCGTCTCCAGGTGCTTGAGGCCCTCGATCACCGACAGTTCATCCTCCGGCTGCACAGCCACCAACTCGATGGTTGGATTGCGTTGCCTGAGATAGCGACCTGTGCCGGTGAAAGTGCCAGTCGTGCCCAGTCCGGCGACAAAGTGCGTCACCGCGCCGCCTGTCTGCTGCCAGATCTCCGGCCCTGTGGTCTCGTAATGCGCCAACCAGTTGGCCGGGTTGTTGTACTGGTTGCAGTAGAAGTAGCGCTCGGGATTGGCTTCCACGATTGCGCGCACCAACGCGATGGCCCCGTCCGACCCTTCGAGCGGGTCCGACTCGATCAGGTGCGCACCGTAGGCCTTGACCAGTGCCTTGCGCTCGATGCTGACATTGGCCGGCATTACCAGGTGCACCGCGTACCCTTTGACCGCTCCGATGAGCGCCAAGGCAATGCCCGTGTTACCCGAACTGCTGTCGATGATGGTTTTGCCCGGCCGCAGTTCGCCGCTGCACTCAGCTTCCTCCACCATACGTACGGCCGCCCGCGCCTTGACCGACCCGCCTGGATTGTACCACTCGGCCTTGGCGTAAACACTCACCGTGGGCGCCACACCGCGCGCCTGGGCAAACGCGCTCAAGTCCAACAGCGGCGTGTTACCAATCTGGTCCAGGATGGTGGCGGATTGGAGTCTCGGTTGTGCCAGTACGTCGATAATCATCAGTACCTCCCTGAGAAACTGAGTTTCTGGCAAGCGCGGCTTGCTAGGATACTCAGTCCCTAATCTACGCTAGTGCCAAACTCTCCTCGTGCTCGTGGGTTCCGCCGCCAGGGAAGCCGCAGAACTGCTCGTAGTCGATCAACTCGGTCACCGTCGGGTGGTCGCCGCACAGCGGGCAATCCGGGTTGCGCTGCACCTTGAGCGTGCGGAAGCTCATGTCAAGCGTGTCGATCAGCATCAGCCGACCAACCAGCGATTCGCCGATACCCAGGATGAGCTTGATCGCCTCGATTGCCTGCAGCGAACCGACGATACCCGGCAGCACGCCAAGCACACCGGCTTCGGCGCAGCTCGGCACTTCGCCAGGCGGGGGCGGATCGGGGTAGAGGCAGCGGTAGCATGGCCCACCTTCGATGCCCAACTCGGGCTGCGCCGGCCGGTAGACCGTGGCCTGACCCTCAAACATGAAAATGCTCGCGTCCACCAATGGCTTGCCAAGCATGTGGCAGGCGTCGTTGACCAAATAGCGAGTGGGGAAGTTGTCCGACCCGTTGAGCACGATGTCGTAGTTGCGGATGAGTTCCAGGGCGTTGGCGCTGGTGATCGGCTCCTTGTGCGGGATCACCTTGACATCTGGGTTGATGTCGTGGATGCGGTCCGCCGCCGACTCGACCTTGGGGCGGCCGACATCTTTGGTGCCATGCAGCAACTGGCGCTGCAGGTTAGAGACATCCACCACGTCATAATCCACGATGCCCAGCGTGCCCACGCCAGCTGCTGCCAGGTACATGGCGGCGGGGCTGCCCAAGCCGCCCGCCCCGATCAGCAGCACCTTGCTCTCCAGCAGCTTGATCTGACCTGCCTCGCCCACTTCCTTGAGCAGCGTGTGGCGGCTGTAGCGCGAGCGCTGTTCCTCGGTTAGCACGGTCGGAATCTTGAAGTCAAGCCCGGCGTTCTTCCAACCGTTAAAGCCGCCGATGAGCGAGTAAACTTGCTCGTAACCCATCTCCTTGAGATTGCGGGCGGCCAGGGCCGAACGTACGCCGCCGGCGCAATAGAGCACGACCGGAGCGTGACGGTCGGGTTGGTGCTGCTCGATCTGCAGCTCCAAATAGCCACGCGGGATAAAAACTGCGTCGGGCACGTGGCCTTGCACAAACTCGTCGCGCTCGCGCACGTCCACCACGGTCAGTGGACGCCCCTGCTCCTGCCAGCTCTTAAGCTCGCGTGCCGTGATTTCGGAGATTTCGCGCTTGGCGAGCTGTACCAGTTGGTCGCGGTTTAAAAGTGACATACTTACTCCTGCCGATCCTGTTTGCCATCCCAACCACCGGCCATGGCTGGAACGATCGAAACCTTGTCGGACGTGCGCACAGGTGTATGCAGGCCCTGCAAGCTGCGCACCTCGTCGTCGTTGACAAACACGTTGATAAAGCGCTTGATATTGCCGTCGTCGTCGAGCAGCTTGTCGGCCACGCCCGGGTACTGGGCGTCGATCGCCTGGATCAACGTGCCGACATCCTGTCCCTCAATTTCCACCTTCGCCTGGCCGCCGGTCAACCGCCGCAGCGGCGTAGGCACCAAAACAGTCGCCATCTCCCCAACTCTCCTTGCGCAAAAAGCGGCAAATAAAAACGCCGGCTCCATCAAGCGATGAACTCGGCGTTATTCCTTACCCGTTGATCCGGATGTGAGGCGGGCGGCGCAACGTTGCGCTGGTATTGCCCACTGCCATCCTGTATCGAGTTTTGCCGCATGGCTCATCACTTGCCTGTCTCTACACAGCGGGAACAACCAGCTCCGTGCTGGCCGCACCCGCTATCGACACAAGCAAGTCAGGTTATGAGTCGTGCCGCAAACCCCGAATATCATGGATATGTCTATTCCTTTTGACAGCACCCTCGACTGCGGCGCTTGGAGGCGACAGTATACTGGCCCACAAGGCCGTTGTCAAACAGCCGTCAAGTAAATCATTCAATACTAAGACATTTTCGCATGGGCAGGGGTTAAAATCTGTAAGATACGTCCCCGACACTTTACGTGCCCGCGTCGCCTCACATCCCCGGGACCTCGGAGGTCCCGGGGATATTGTCTACCACCTGCAGGGGATACTCCACAAGCGACACTAGGCGCGTATCGCCGATAGTGTCGTCTTCGTCGGTCATGAAATCAATGTAAAAAGGCTTAGGCACATCCTGCAGAAGCGCAGCCAGTGTCGGCGGCAGAGGAGCGTCGGGCGCCTGGTAGTAGGCAAACAGGTGTGGCCGCGTTTCGTAAAAAGGAAGCTCGGCGCGTAACCGCTCCATATCCAGGCCAATCCAATGCGTAGTCATGCGAAACGCACGGATAACCGGCGTGTCGTCATGCTCTAAAGAACAGATAAAGTAGATACACTCCGGATAATAGGCATTCCAGGCATCCGTGGCGGACGGGTAAGCGATCGATACCGGGTGCGAGTGGTATATGCCCATCATCTCGTCGCCTGCATCTTCAAAGGCGAACTGCCGCAGCAGCGTCTGTGGGTCCACTTCATAGTTCTCGATTCGCTCCGCGGCAATGTTGCGGCCCGCCACCGCCTCGTAGGCAGCAAGACCTCGCCCGCGCACCACCCCGCAAACCTCCTCCGGCTTACCTTCCCGTGCGTGCGCCAGGATAAAATCGTGCACCGCTGCAGGCATCTCCACGTGCTCAACCAACTCCTTCATAGCTCACCTTATGGTATAGTAACTTGCACAGCACAAATGTTCGGCAAAAAGCTATTTACATTTTTTTGACTCAGAGCTATGATTGCAGACGGAGATACGGTATGCTAGACCGCCGCAAGGTCGTAAATGCGCTACAATCTAAGCGCGAGCAGTTTACCACATACCAAAGCGAGCAACGCCGCCAATCCTCGCAGGCCAGCGAAAAGCTTGCCCAATTCAGTCGCCTTACTGCCGAGGCCGTAAAGCAGGCACTGGCTGACCACAACGTCGAATGGCCCGGCGCCGAACCCACCCCCGAACTTGACCAGGCGGAGCAGTTGCGTCTCCCGTTTGCCCAACGCTGGCGATCGCACGAGGATGCGCGCGCCTGGGCGTTGGCAGTCTTGGCAGATCGTCCGGTCGCGGCGGTGGATGGCAGTCAGATCATGCCGAGCAAGGAAATGTCACCGCCAGTTGCGGCGGTGCAGGTAGGATGGTATGTTAACTATCACTCGGCCGGTGGACGCTACGAAAAGGACGTACGATTTGAAATCCTGGCGCCGGAGGAATTGGCGCTGGATGACAGCGGCGCCGAATTCGCTGATTGGCGCGTCAACCAACGCCGCTTTATCCTGGAGTGCGAGCAGTTGTGCGATCTGATGGTGCGCTTTGGCAACGAACCTGAGGACCGCCGCCCGCTTTGCCTGTTTGACGGTTCGTTTATCATCAGTTTTGCAGGTCAGCTGCGCCCTGAGCGCGGTTTACCGTATGTACGGGCAGTGCAGCAGCTTCTGGATACGTCCAGACAATACCGTGTACCGCTGGCGGGCTTTGTAGATAGCTCGTCCAGCAAGGACTTTCTAACACTATTGAACATCGTCACGGGGCAGCCCTATCTATCGTTGACCGACGGCCCCCTGCTAGCTTCCAGTTTACCCGAATGGGGCGACCGCAGCCCCCTGTTTGTGTGTGCTCGTGGCGACCAGCTCAGCACCCAGGGGCGAGCCGGCTTCTATCGTGACGTTGTATTCAGCTATGTGCGCCTGGCGCAGGATCGGCCGCCGGCGCGCATCGAAATGCCGATCTGGTTGTGGGAGGAGGGACGCTCGCAACAAGTGCTTGATCTCGTGCGGGCCGAGTGTGTCGTGGGAGCCAAGGGTTATCCATACGCTGCCGAAACGGCCGATGCCGTCGCCGTGCTGCAAATGATCGACCGTAACCGTTTTTATGCATTGTTCCAGCAGTTCGCCGAGGCAGAAGGGTTGTATCTCAACCAGAGCCGCAAATCGTTGAGCAAGGCCGTTCGCCGAACCTAGCCGTATTTAGTCTATCGATCTTTTTTATCCGCCATCATACTCAACTTACGTTGCGAGGCGACTCCTCATGTCTACGAACCCAGCACAGGACCTGCATTCTGAAGCAATCATCATTGATGGCCACTGCGACAGCATTGGCGACCAACTGGAACACGGCCGCTGGCTCGGCGAACGCTCGTCCAAGGGGCATATTGATCTGCCTCGCCTGCGTGATGGCGGCATCACCGCCCAGTTTTTTGCCTGCTATGTGCCTGTGCCTTACCAGCGCCATGGCGCCACATCTCATGCCCTCGAACGGCTCGACCAGCTGCTGCGCCTCGCCGACCAGCTGCCGGACCAGTTGATCCTGGCGCGCAAGGCGAGCGATATCAAGCGTGCCAAGGCTGAAGGCAAAGTTGCAGCCGTCGGGGGCCTGGAAGGCGCCGAGGCGTTGGATGGCAGCATCGGCGTGCTGCGTCAGTTCTACCGCCTCGGTGTGCGCAACCTTGGCCTCGCCTGGAACTTCCGCAATGCGGCGTGCGACGGCGTCTCCGAGAGCCGTACCAACGGTGGCCTGACGCAGTTTGGCGTCAAGGTAGTGGAGGAGTGCAACCGGCTGGGCATGCTGATCGACCTCAGCCACCTATCGCCGGCGGGCGTTGACGACGTGCTTAACACCAGCCTGCAGCCCGTCATCGCCAGCCACAGCAATGCTCGTGCCTTATGTGACCACCCGCGCAACCTGACCGATGCACAACTGGAGGCGATCGCCATGCGCGGCGGCGTGGTCGGCGTCACCTTTGTGGACGCCTTTCTCAACGCTAAAAACCCCAGCCGGGCCACGCTGGACGACGTTATCACGCATATCGAGTATATGTTGACGCGCATCGGTCCGGACAGCGTAGCGCTCGGCAGCGACTTCGACGGCTGCAACACGCCGGCCGATATTCCTGACGTGACCGCTTACCCGCGCATTACGACCAAGCTGCTCGATCGCGGCCATTCGCCCGAGGTAGTTCGCAAAGTATTAGGCGGCAACCTGTTGCGGGTGTTTAGCTCGGTCTGCGGGGAGTAGGCGGATCAAGATTTATACGCGACCGATCTGGCGGCGTGGGGTTTAACAAGTAGGAGTTTAGAAAGAGTCATGCCCGACGCCGATCAATTGCCGGAAGTACGGGATGCGGACGCTCCGGCGTCCGTGCCCGCCGAACAATCAGACGAATCGCTCGTAGCCATTCTCGACCGGGTCGCCGACCCCGATGGCGACTCACGCTGGGATCGTTCGACCAAGCGCACCGTGCTGGTCATCATGCTGGTGGCGCTGGTGTTCATCTTCTACATCAGCCGCCCGATCATTCCCATGATCCTGATTGCGGCGATCCTGGCTTACTTGCTCAACCCGATCGTAAATCTGGGCGAGCGCCTCCGTATCCCACGCGGCATCAGCACGATTGCGATCTACTTGCTGGTGATTGCGCTCTTGGCGCTCGTGCCCATCCTGTTCATCCCAACGTTGATCGATCAGTTGCGCGCCTTAGCCTCGTTTGACGTACCGGGCACGGCGCGCGGTGTGATCGGCTGGGCCAACAATACATTGCAGGGCCTGCCGGAGACGGTCACGATCGTGGGCTACCAGGTGCCGGTTGCGGCGGTAGCGCGCCAGCTGCAGACCAACTCGCAGCAGACCCAGTATGTGCCTTCGGTCAACGACATTCTCGACACCATCCAGCAGTTTTTAAGCGCTACTACCAATGTAGTCGGCAGCACGGCCACGATCGGTATCAACGTGGTGGGCACGGTCTTCTCGACCTTCCTCGCCATCTTGGTGACCTTCTTCGTCAGCCTGTACATGACCATGGATGCGCCGCGCATCCAGTCCTACTTCCACAGCCTGTTCCCCTCCTCCTATCGTTCAGAGTTGGCCGACCTGCTGCGCCGCATTGGGCTGGTGTGGCAGTCGTTTCTGCGCGGCCAGTTGATTCTCAGCATTGTCGTCGGCGTAACCACCGGCCTGGCACTGAGCATCGTGGGCATGCCGGGAGCGTTGATCTTTGGCATCCTGGCTGGTTTGCTGGAGGTTGTGCCCAACTTGGGGCCGATCCTATCCATGATCCCGGCCGTGATTACGGCTTTGATCCAGGGCAGCAACGTGTTGGGGCCGATGGGCATCGACAACATTGGCTTTGCGCTGATCACCGTGGGCATTTACTTTTTGATCCAGCAGTTGGAGAACAACATTCTGGTGCCGCGGATCATCGGCGACAGCATCAACCTGCACCCGATCATCGTCATCTGTGCCGTGGCCGTGGGCTTGAGCACGGCCGGCATCTTGGGCGCATTGTTGGCCCCGCCCATCGTGGCTACTTTCCGTGTCATCGGCAGCTATATCCACGCCAAGCTTCTCGACTACCCACCATTTGGTGGGCGACCACTGCCCAGCAACCAGCGCAGGTCGTACCGGCGCAAGGTCACGGGCAAGGAGTTGGTGGCACAGCAGCAAGGGCCCGTGGCGCAAGCAAATGTATCGGCAAGCACCACACCGCCTGCGCCTGCGCCGAATCCATCATCGACTTCGAGCGGAGCACAGCCCGCGCCCCCTACGGTGTCTACGGAAGCCCAAGGATGATGAGCCAGTTCTAGCGATTGGCAGTTGGCAGCACAAGCGGCTGCTGAGTGAGGGTAACAAAGAGGCGGACCAGGAAATCCTGTGTCCGCCTCTAGCAAATCTATGGTAATAGTTGCCGGTCGTGCCTAGCGCCGCGGGCCCCGATCGTCGCGCCGGCCGCGATCGCCGCCGTCACGCCTTGGGCCGCGATCGCCGCCCGATCGGCCGCCCCGATCGCCACCGCCGCCACTCGGCCGCCCACCTCGGTCGCGCGACTGCGCTTCCTCGACAGTCCAGCCTTCCAGCACGGCCTGGCGGCTCATGCGCACCTTGCCACCCGGATCGACGTCGATGACCATGGCAGTCAGTTCGTCGCCCAACTTGGCAATGTCCTCCACCTTGTCGACGCGGTAGTCGGCCAACTGGCTGATGTGCACCATGCCGTCTACGCCGGGCATGATATTGATAAAGGCGCCGTACGGCTCGACGCGCACGACAGTGCCCGTGTAGATCTTGCCGACCTGCACTTCCTCGGTCATGCGCTGCACTTCCTGCAACGCCTGCTCGGCGCTCACGCCTTCGCCCGAGATGTAGACAGTGCCGTCTTCCTCGATGTCGACCTTGACGCCGTAGTTCTCCTGCAGGCCGCGCACAGTCTTGCCACCGGGGCCAATCAGCTTCCCAATCTTCTCGGGGTCGATGTGAATCGTCAAGATGCGCGGGGCAAACTCGCTCAGTTCTGAGCGCGATTCCGGCAGCACCTCGAGCATCTTGCCCATGATGTGCATACGGCCTTCGCGCGCCTGCTCCATCGCCTTGCGCAGGATGTCGAAATCCAGACCCTTGATCTTGAGGTCCATTTGCAGGGCCGTGATGCCGTGCTCGGTGCCTGCCACCTTGAAGTCCATGTCACCCAAAGCATCTTCCATGCCCTGGATGTCGCTCAACACCTGGTACTCGCCCGTATCTAGGTCCTGGATCAAACCCATGGCGATACCCGCCACCGGGGAGGTGATCGGCACGCCCGCGTCCATCAGCGCAAGCGTGCTGCCGCAGACGGAACCCATACTGGTCGAACCGTTGCTGCTCAGCACTTCGGACACCAGGCGCAGCGTGTAGGGGAAGTCGTCGGGGATTACCGGGACCAACGCCCGCTCGGCCAAGGCGCCATGGCCAATCTCGCGGCGCTTGGGGCCGCGCATCGGCGTCGCCTCGCCCGTGCTAAAGGGCGGGAAGTTGTAGTGGTGCATGTAGCGCTTCTCTTCGCCCGGCTGCAGCGTGTCGAGGCGCTGCGCATCGCCGGGCGTGCCCAGCGTGGCTATCGTCAGCACATGCGTCTCGCCGCGCATAAAGAGACCCGAACCGTGTACGCGCGGCATACAGCCGACCTGCGCACTGATCGGGCGAATCTGTGTCGTGGCGCGGCCATCGGGGCGCACACCCTTTTCCAAGATGCGGCGGCGCGTGGCCTTCTTAATCACCGACTCGTACGCATCAGCCACGTCGTTGCTCGCAACTGTGCCCGCCGCCACGCGTTCGGCAAACGCTGCCTGCACGTCGTTGCGGATAGCGTCCAGACCCTCGTTCAGCGGCACTTTGCCCAAGCCGGCTTCCAGCAGCTCTGTGATGCGCTGCTTGGCCAACCCAGACACTTCCTCGGTCAATTCGGCCGCCGGCAAAAATACGGTGACTTCCGTCTTCGGCTTGCCGAATTCAGCCTGCATGGCAACGATCTGGTCAATCACCGCCTGGTTGGATTGATGTGCCAAGCGCAGCGCTTCGAGCATCAGGTCTTCGGGCAGCTCGTTGGCCCCTGCTTCCACCATCAGGATGTTGTCGCTGGTGCCGGCAGCGACCAGGTTGAGGCTGCTGTTTAACATCTGGTCGGCCGTGGGGTTGACGACAAACTCGCCGTCCACAAAGCCAATGGTCGTGGCGGCAATCGGACCGCCCCACGGGATATCGCTGATGGCCAAGGCAGCCGAGGCAGCGATGATGGCCAACGGGTCCATCAGGTTCTGGCCGTCGGTGGCCAGTGCCGTGACGATCACCTGCGTCTCATTGCGCATGCCCTTAGGGAAAAGAGGGCGCAGCGGGCGGTCCACCAGGCGCGAGACCAGGATGGCCTGCTCGCTAGGTCTGCCTTCGCGGCGGAAAAAGCTGCCTGGGATGCGGCCCGCGGCATACAGGCGCTCTTCAAACTCGACCGTCAGCGGGAAGAAATTTATCCCCTGGCGAACGTCCTTGCTCATTGTGGCTGTAGCCAACAGCACGGTGTCGCCGTAGCGCACCGTCACGGCGCCACCGGCCTGCGGTGCAAGCAGGCCGGTTTCGATGGCCAGCGGGCGGCCGCCGACCTCGGCGCTAAAAACCTTTGTTCCTTGGAACAGTTGCATAGATCCTACCTCTTTTGTTGGAAACAGAGTCGCCACAGGCAACCCAACGCTACGCCAAGCTGGCGAAGAGCACAGGACATGATGCTTCCTGCCGCCCGCCAACCTTGCGTCGACGCTGTGCAAGCTGTGGTTTCTCAACCATAGTGAGGGCTTTGTGGCCGAATTAGGTCGGTAGGAATCATCTTCGAGGTGCGGAACTGGAGACCGAATCCAAGACACACCTTGGGTGCGCTCTCCAATGCCGGACCTCGCGCCGCAGTCGTCTAGACGACTCGGCTTTTCCCATCCAGGCGCGCATGCCACGCTGCCATTACAATCAAAACTTTACACATACAGTTCGCACGCCTGGCGCGAAAAGCTGCGCCGGTACGAACGTACACTCTTAGAAAAGCAAAAAGGGGCGTGAGTCGCTGTTGCCGTGGACTCAATCGCCCCTTGCTTTTCTCCGTTACTTGCGTAGCCCAAGCCGCTGAATCAGGTCCTGGTAGCGCTGGGTGTCCTTGCGCTTGAGATACGCCAAGTGGCGCCGGCGCTGGCCGACCAGCTTGAGCAACCCCCGCCGCGAACCCTCATCATGCTTGTGCGTGTTGAGATGCTCGAGCAAGCCATTGATGCGGTTGGTCAGCAATGCCACCTGTACTTCCGGCGAGCCGGTGTCCGTCTCGTTAATCCGGTATTCTTCGATTACGTGCGACTTCTGCACTCTGGTAATAGTCATCGGTACTCCCGTACTTTCCACTTGGACAAACGCCAGAACACAATTCCGTTAGGACACAGACTGTTAGCGGCCATGCCTGCTGCCCGTCTCGCCTATCTACGGCCGAATCACCGCTGTACCGGGCGAGTGATCCCGCACAATAGTTCGATAGAGTATAGCATGCCGGCACGACTTTGACAAAATTCGGACTTGTCCACTTGATCATCGTTCGTAAACCTGCTACCCTCACCCCGATGGACACGCTGCGGGGGGTAATTGAACGCATCACCTATCACAATGAAGAGAATGGCTACACGGTCGCCAAGCTTGCGCCCGAGTTTGCCCACCGCGCGTCCGTAGGGGCCGAGCGCGAGATTGCCATCATCGGCAACATGCTGGGTGTGCACGTTGGCGAAAGCGTGGAGTTGAGCGGCCGCTGGACAGTGCACCCAGAATATGGCAAGCAGTTTGCCGTCGAGCAGATGAAACAGGTGCTGCCCGCCACCATTGCCGGCATGGAGAAGTACCTGGGCAGCGGACTGATCCGCGGTGTCGGCCCCAAGACGGCCAAGCGCATCGTGGCGCACTTTGGCGTCGAAACACTCAACGTCATCGAGCAAGCGCCGGAACGCTTGACGGAAGTCCCCGGCGTCGGCCGCCATCGCACACAGATTATCCAGCAAGCCTGGGCCGAGCAGCGCGCCATCAAGGAAGTGATGCTCTTTTTGCAGAGCTATGGCGTCAGCACCAGCCTGGCCACCAAGATCTACAAGGAATATGGCGACGATGCCGTGGCCGTCGTCAAGAGCAATCCGTACCGGCTGGCGCGCGACATCTACGGCATCGGCTTCCTGACGGCCGATAAGATCGCCCAGGCCATGGGGCTGCCCCCCGACGCGCCACAGCGGGTAGCCGCAGGCGTGGCCTACGCTCTCAACGAGGCCAGCGAGGACGGCCACCTGTTTTTACCCGTGGACAAGCTGGTAACGGCGGCCGCCGAACTACTGCACGTCGCGCCACCGCAGGTCAGCCTGGGGATTACCGCGCTCTGGACCGACGCGCAGGTCAAAGTAGCCCCATCACCCGGGGCTGAGGCGCTCGACGCCGCATCCTGGCCGGCCGACTCGGCCGGTGACGCAACCGGTGGCTCGGCCGGCGGCGCGCTTTCGGCGTCACTTTCTGGCTCGCAGACAAACCCTGCAGCTGACGGCAAGCCAGCTCCCATCCCCCGCCTGATCGCCGAACAAGGGCAGCTGTATGCCGCCGACACCGTTGCCCAAGCGCGCCAGTTGTTGCAGGAAGATGCGGCCGTCTATCTGACCCCACTCTATTACAGCGAAGCTGGCGTCGCCAACCGCCTGCAGCGATTGAGCCGGGCCGAAACCAGCTTTTTGGCCGCCTTTCAACACTATTCGGCGCACAACTGGGCAGCAGCGCTGACCCAACTCGAAGCGGCCAACGGCTTTCCCCTTGCCCCGCAGCAGCGGGAGGCCGTGCAGACGGCGCTCACCACGCGCTTGGCCGTGCTGACCGGCGGTCCTGGCACCGGCAAGACGACGACCGTGCGTACGATCCTGCAACTGTGCGACCGCGAGCGCGGCCGCGTGCTGCTGGCCGCCCCCACCGGTCGCGCCGCCAAGCGCCTGAGTGAGACCACCGGCCGCGAGGCCAAGACGCTGCACCGCCTGCTCGAATTCAAGCCGGCGGAGGGCATGGCCTTCCAGCGGCACGAGGAGAATCCACTGGAGGCAGACCTCGTCATCGTGGACGAGGCGTCGATGCTCGACATTGTGCTGACCAACCACCTGCTCAAAGCCATTCCCCCAGGCGCGCACCTACTGCTGGTGGGCGACGTGGACCAATTGCCCAGTGTCGGTCCCGGTAATGTGTTGGCCGATATCATTGACGCGGTGCAACAGTCCGGTGCGACCGGTGCACCGCTCAGGGGCGCCGCGGTCGTACGGCTGCAGACCATCTTTCGCCAGGAGGCAGGCTCCTATATCATTGCCAATGCCCATCGCATCAATCATGGCGAGATGCCCATCGTCGACAACGACGGCGCACGCGATTTTTTCCTGTTCAAGACGGAAGAACCCGAACGGGCGGCGCAGCTCTGCGTCGAGTTGGTGACGGAACGCATCCCCCGCCGCTTTGGCATTGCCCCCGAGGATGTCCAGGTGCTCAGCCCTATGCATCGCGGGGTGATCGGCGTGGGGGCGCTCAATGAACAATTACAGGCCGCGCTCAACCCGCCCGCCGCCAACAAGCCCGAGCGCAAAATCGGCAGCCGCGCCTACCGCAGCGGTGACCGCGTGATGCAGATTCGCAACAACTATGAGAAGGATGTCTACAACGGTGATATGGGGCGCATTACCAACATCGATCTGGAGATGCACCAGGTGCATGCCATCTTTGACGGGCGCGCGGTGGTATACGATTTCTTGGAGTTGGACGAGCTTGTGCACGCCTATGCCGTCAGCGTGCACAAAAGCCAGGGCAGCGAATTTCCCGCGGTGGTCATCCCCGTCCTCACCTCGCACTACATGATGCTGCAGCGCAACCTGCTCTACACCGGCGTCACGCGCGCCCGCCAGCTGGCCGTGCTGGTGGGCCAGCCCAAGGCCATCTCGATCGCGGTACGCAATGGCAAGGTAGCCGAGCGCTATACCGGACTCACCGAACGCCTGACGGCACAGCCTAGCGATAGGCCTACTGGGCGCTGAACTTGGTGCGAATCTCTTCCATGCGCTTGCGGTTCACGCCCATGTCGCCCTTGCCGACGCGCGAGGCCGAGCGGAACTGGATGGTCTTGCCTTCATCGTCAAAGACAAACTCCACGTCGTCCACAAAACGGAAGATGAGCGAGGTAAACTCGGCGCGCAGGTAGTTGCCTTCGTCGGCGACAATCTTTGTGCGCGGCAGGGAGACGATTACCTCACGCAGGCGCGCTTTTGCGGCATCGGCGGTGCCGGAATAGGTCAGCGGGGCAATGGCATGCTCCGTGTCACTCGCCGGAGCCTGGCTGTTGACACAGTTAGGAGAATCGGGACAAGGAACCAACCGGCCCGTTGCGGGCTTGCCGACATTGGTGGGGGCAGCCGCACAACTGGCAACTGTCAAAACGGCGATACTCAGCGGAATCACGGCCAATCGGGTCAGAATGCTCATTGTCCTCTGCTTTCCAAAAACGCGTCGTTACATGTTTGCAGAAGCAATGTACACGAGCAAGACCACCATGTTGGTGACGTGACCTACGAACTACCAAATCCCGTTCATTTTCCACACGTCGATGGCATCGACATACGCCGAGCCTTGTTCGGCAAAGACCTCGACGGCCAAATCTTTCGCCGGCGGATCAATGATGCGTGTCATGGCCACGCGGCCGCCGTTGGCAAACACTTCCAGAACACACCTATCCAGGAACACGTCGAGTGACAACTCGCGCCCGGCGTCCGCCGGCAGGTCCGCAGTACAGCCGGCAACGGTTAACGTGGCGCCGTCCCAGCGGATTTCGACACCGCGCTGGCCATCGCCCGAGCTGCGCACGCGCAGGCCCGCCGCTGCCGCGCGCTCCAGACGCAAGCCTGATGTTGCCGCCGGCTCCATACGCAGGGACAGATGGATCTCCAGTGCATCGCCGGCGACGCCGGGTACGACCATGCTGCCACTGTCGACACTGAACGAACCCAAGCTATGTTGCTCGCCGCGCAGAGCCTGAAGCGCCGGCAGCGGCTGCTGGCGCGGCTTGCCGTCAGGGCCGACCGTCAGCAGGCGCGGGAGCGCAAGCGCACCGGCCCAGCCGTGACCCTTTTCGAAGCCGCGCACCCAACCCAGCAGCACGCGGTTTCCGTCTGCATCGTCGAGCAGATTGGTGGCGTAAAAGTTGGGGCTTTCGCCATGCCCCGCGTCAAGAACGCCGTGCTGCTCGGGCGTAAAGGTTAGCGTATTGACGTCAAATTCGCCGGTCGTGTACTCCACCAGGTTGTAGGGCGACGTGAGCAGGATCCACTTGGCCTGTCCGCCTGCCGTGCTCGGAGGAATCTGCACGAAGTTCGGACACTCCAAGAAGCGGTGCTCTCTGTGCTCCTCGCGCACGAGCGGGCCACAGTAGCGCCAGCGCAGCAGCGTGTCGTCCACGGCCTCGTACAGCGCTACTTCCGCCGTCGCAGCTGTAACGCCGCCTAATACCAGGAAGTTACGACCCTCGGCAGTGAAGACAAAGGGGTCGCGCCAATCCTTGTGAAAGGGCGGGCCGCCGTGCGTCTCCAAGGCTAGCACAGGGTTACCAGGGTGCCGTTCCCACGTCATCAAGTCCGGGTCAAGGGGGCAGGCCGCCCACTGCTCGTTGTCGTGTCGAGCTTCTCGGGTTCCTTGCTTGACGGACGTATAAATGAGCAGCAGTTCGTCCTGCCCGTTAACACGTGCACATCCGGAATAGACGTGCTCTTCACCTGCCTCGTAGGCCGGCGCCAGGGCGATCGGCATGTGTTCCCAGTGAACGAGATCGCGGCTGCGTGCGTGGCCCCAGTGCATGTAGCCCCAATCGTCGCCATAAGGGTTGTGCTGATAGAAAAGGTGATACCAACCGTTATGGTAGATTGGGCCGTTAGGATCATTCATCCAGTAGGCCGGCGGCAGAAAGTGGTAGATGGGGCGTTCGCGATCGGCCTGAGCGTGCGCGGCGGCAGACTGCACGCTTTGCATCGCCTTCGCAATATGTGGGTTGGGATCGGTATTGGCCGCAGTGACATCGGTATACGTATTCACGGAACTCCCTTTGCAGTGCTAGCGTAACAACGGCTCTACTTGAAGGTTACAAAAGGTGACATCGGCATTGTGCGCGAAGAAGAACAGCTGATCCCCGCGCTGTTCCGGGCAGCGGTTGACAATACAGCGCCGCCCGTCGATGCAGACGTCGAGAATGTCCTCGTACGCTACGATCTCCAGGCTGAAGGGGCAATCCAGCCCATCCACGGCATAGATCGTCTCGTTGTGCAGCTTGATAATGCGCTCCGGCAGTAAAAACGCCAATTCATAGCCACTTGCGAAGTCACCGCTGCGCATGCGTAAGCCAAACGCCGCAGAGCCTGGCTCGGGCTGCACGTGCAACAAAATACGCACGTTTTGCGGCACATCACCCACGACGGCTCCTTCCAGACCGCTGCCGGCGTGCAGCCGGAGCGAACGGTCCTGATAGGAGGCGCCGGGCGTCAACAGCTGCAACGAAAGCGGCAGTGGTTCGCCGGCGGCAGGCGCCAGTTCTTGCGGCCATTTTGTACCCAGCGTGCCGTCGGCATGCTGGACAATTTCACGCAGGATGAGGTTACCGCCCCACTGCGGCTGGCCGTCGTCGCAGTCACCTGTGCGTGTGCCCAGCCAGGCTGCGCCGATGCGCCTGTCTGCACCAAAAGCGGCGGTCTTCATCACACGCGTCAAGGGGCTGTCCAGGACATCGGCAGGCGGGCGCAGCCAGGGGCCCAAAGCGGAGCGTGACATGCGATAGCGTGTCGTCAGGTGGTTGCTAAACAGCAGGTAATACCACCCGTTCCAGAAGAAATAGTCTGGACATTCCGGCGCGTCGTCAAAGCCCGGAACCAGAAACGGCTCCTGCATCTGCCACTTCTGCAAGTCGGGCGACACCAGGTGCGCCAGGCAGCCACCTCGCCCCCCCAGCGGCCACTCGTCGCGCACAGAGGTGACGATCATGTGGTAGCCGTCGCCGCCTTCATCGGCAAACACGATCGGGTCGCGGAAATGCAACGGATTGTAGCCGTGTGGCGGCACGGCGAACGGGTTAGGCTGCAGCTTGGTAAAGTGAATGCCGTCGTCGCTCACTGCCCGGCTCAGCACCTGCCGCCAATCTGGCAGACGCGTGGCATAGAAAATGTGATAGCGCCCCGCGTGGAAGAACGGCGTGCCGGTGCAGATCGACCGCTCGAAGTCATTGTCGATCGGCAGCGCCAGCGGATGATGCTGCCAGTGGACCAGGTCACTCGTAGTCACGTGCGCCCATTGGTGGCCGCCCATGCCGCCCAGCCCCTGGTGATGATTCTCGTCGAGCAGGTAGAACAGGTGGTAGACGCCGTCATGCCAGAATGGGATGCAGTCCCCGACAAAATAGGCGCCTTCCGGCTTCCAGTATTGCATCGTACGCCTTTCCGATTACCCCTTGAGGCCGCCCATCATGATGCCTTCCATCAGGTAGCGCTGGCCGAACAGATAGACGATGATGACCGGAATCAACGACAGCGTGACGCCTGCCAATACCACGGAAATCGAACCGGTCATCATGTAGCCCTTGAGGTCGTTAAGGCCCAACGGAATGGTGAAGTTGGTATCGCTGATCAGGAAGACCAGTGGCCGGTAGAACTCGTTCCAGGTGCCGTTAAAGGCCAGCACGGCCAGGACGGCCAGACCAGGCGCTACCAGCGGCAGGTAGACTCGCAGGAAAATATAGAACTGGTTGGCGCCGTCGACCACTGCCACTTCTTCAAAATCCTTGGGGATTTGCATGAAGTACTGGCGCAGCAGGAAAGTGCCGAAGGCGGTGGGCAGTGCCGGCAGTATTAGAGATGCCAGCGTATCGGACAGGCCCATGCGGCTGATCAGGATGAACACCGGGATGATGGTAGCCTGGAGCGGGATCATCAGCGTCGCCATAACCAGCCAGAAAAGGACGGTCTTGCCAGGGAATTCCAGGCGAGCAAAGGCATAGCCTGCCAGCGAAGCCGTAATCAATTGGCCGATTACCGTACCGAGCGTCACGATGAAGCTGTTCAGAATCTCACGGAAGAACGGGATGTTCTCGAAGACCTGCGTGTAGTTCTCAATTGCCCAATCGGTCGGCAGCCACTTGGGCGGCAGGCTGAACGATTGGGCCGGTGTACGCAAAGACGTGGAGATCGTCCACAGAATGGGGGCCACCATGACCACGCTGAGCGCAAACAGCCCGAGGAGCAGCAGCCAGCGGCCGAAATTGTAGCGGATGTAGGTGCCGAGAGTACCTTTGCTGTGGGCAGCGGAATGACCGGCACTGGAAACAGTTGTCGTTGCCATAGTGACTCCTACGTGGAACAGAGCGGGCCGACTTAGGGCCTTCGTCACGAATCGTGTCTAACTGTAGAAGACCCACTTCTTGCTCATCCCAAACTGGACGGCAGTGACGATCATGATCACAACAAACAGGATGACCGCTATCGACGAGGCATAGCCGATTTCCTGGTTCTTGAATGCCGCCTCGTACAGGGTCATCACCACCGTGCGGCTGGCGTCGCCGGGACCGCCGCGCGTCATGACATAGGGTTGGTCAAAAATTTGCAGGCCGCCGATGACGCCTACAACGGCAGCAAACAAGATAGTGGGGCTGAGCATGGGCAGGATGATGTGCCACAACCATTTCCAACCACGTGCGCCGTCGACTTCAGCAGCATCCAACACTTCGGGCGAGATGTTGCTCATCCCGCCGAGCATGGCGATCAAGGTAAAGCCGACAAACTGCCATAGATAAGCCATGACAATGGTGTACAGCACAGTATCGGTCGAGTTAAGCCAGGGAATAGGCGCAATGCCAAAGAAGCCCAGGTAATAGTTGACCACGCCGAACTCGGTATGCAGCATGTAGGCAAGCACGATGCCGGTGGCCGCCCCGGAGAGCAGGAAAGGCAGAAAGAAGGCCGTGCGGAAGTAGTAGCGCATCCACGTCGCCATCTTCTGGCGCAGTGCCAGCGCCAGGAGCAAGGCAAAAACAATCTGCATACTGATCGCCAATACGACAAAGCGCGCCGTATTCCAGAAACTGATGGCCACACGTTGGTCGCCCATCAGGCGCACATAGTTCTCAAGCCCAATGTATGTTGGGGGCTTGAACACGTTCCACTTGAAAAAGCTGAGGCCAAACGAGGCCAACACCGGGCCTGCCGTAAAGATAATGATGCCCAGGATCGTGGGCAGCACAAAGAGGTACCCCATCAGCGCCCTGCGGCGCGCCATCCCCGTCAACGTATCTTCCAGCAACCAACCGATCGGGCCGGATCGTTTGGGCTTGCTTGTAGCTGCTGCTGTCACAGCATGCCTCCCTGTAGAATCTTATAACGGGCATTTCCCACTGCCCCTCGCTCGGTGCACACCGACTTGCTTACCTACTACCCGGTGCACCAAGCGTGGGGCAGCCGAACATCTAAACTTCGGGATAACTTACACGACTTAGCGATTCCTTAGCTTTGCGGGTACATAATATCCTGCGAGCGCGCGACGAGTTCCTCGAGTTCCTTCTGCAATCCATCCATCGCTGCCTGCGGGGTCAGTTCGCCCGTCATGGCGCGCGCGGTGTAGTTGGTGAAAAGCGTCGTCATCGGATTGGAGATCGGCGGCGCCGGAATGGGAGCGGTCGAAGGATGCTTATCCAGCGTGTCATAGAAGACCTGCCAGTGCTCGGGTCCAGTCTCGGCAAAGGCTTCAGGCACCAGCATGGAACGACGCGACGGCGTGGTAATGATACCGTTGGCGCCGTACCAGGCGGCCATGGCTTCCTTGGAGATGCGATACGCGAGGTACTTCCATGCCTCTTCCTTGTGCTCGCTGGCGGCGGCCAGCCACATGCCGCCCGTGCCGAATTGGTGGCGCTGGCTCTTCCAATTGGGGAAAAGCTGCACGTCAAACGAGCCCTTGGGAAAGCCGGCGTTGGCCAGGCCGCCGGCCCAGAAGCCGCCGGCCGGTGTCATACCCAGCTTGTTGTCGGCAAAGAAGCCCTGCAGCGTCTGGCCTGTACCAAGTTCGATCGTCGGCGCAATGCCTTCTGCTGTCAGCATGACAACAAATTCGAGCGCTTCGACAACTTCCGGCGAGTTGGCCGTTGGCGTCTGCCAGCGGTAGCCGCCGCCGCGCCCCTGCGCCGCCGGGTCGTCCTTGTAGAAGGTGCCCCACAACCATTCGCCGTCCGGAGCTTCTTCTTGTGTAAACAAGTTGCCTTCGTTGACGAAGATCCACGGCATCCAGCTGCCCCACAGGCGGTTAGTCCAGCCATAGCCAAAGACCGTCGTGCGGCCGCTATCATCCTTCTTGGTAATGGCCGTGGCGTTGGCCAGAAAGTCGTCCTTGGTCCATTCAGGCGCGGGGTGCTCGAGCCCAGCCTCTTGGTAGAGTTGGGTGTTGTAGTACACGTTGGCGGCATTGAAGTCGAAGGGCAGTTCATAGAGGCCGCCTTCGTACATCATGGCCTGAATGAGCGATGGATGAACGTCGGTGAAATACTCGGCCATGGCGGCGGAGTCGCGCTGCACCCACTCGTCGAGCGGATATGACAGCTCCTGCCCAGCGTACAATTGCAGAGCTTCGGTGGCCGCGTAGCCGATATCGATCGTCTGGCCGGCAGCGATCATGGACAGAATCTTACTGGCGACTTCTTCATGGTCGATACCGGTGACGGCGGTGAACTCCAACTTTATGTTCGGGTTCTGTTCTTGGAAGGGGCCGGAGATAGGCGCTTCTTGGTCCGGATCGAACATTATATGAAGTGTTACTGTCTCTTGGGCGGGGGCGGCGGCGCCCTCGCTGCCTTCAGCCGGTGCGGCGTCCGGTGCACCCGCCGGGGCAGCTGGAGCGCAGGCCACGATAACCATGCTCGCTGCGCCGGCGCCGGCGATGCGCAAGAAATCGCGACGGTTGATACGATTGATTTCCATCTGTAATTCCTCCATGCATGCGTTCAAAAACGTTGTCTGAAAAACTACGGACATGGTGGCGACTTCGATTAGCTCGCGATCCGGTACACCTCCTCTCGCCTAGTTCCATGCGATTCACGTAGCACCAAGGGACAGAGAAGCTTGACCTGCGGAGGAAGGTGTGCAAGCCCAAGTGGAGGCGAATGAACGACTTCTTCGAGCAGATAGTTGACGGCCCAGGCACCCATCTCGTAGTGAGGGAGCTGCAGGGTCGTCAGCCCCGGACGTACGTGAGCGGCGATGATTTCCTGGTTATCGAAGCCCACGATAGCGATATCCTGGGGCACACACAGGCCCATTTCGCGCAGTGCATCGTACGCGCCCATCGCAGCGCGATCGTTAAAACAGAAGAGTGCCGTCGGCGGTTGGTCGAGACGCATCAGCACCTGCACGCCCGCATAGCCGCTTTCAGCAGCACCACCCTGGTAGGTGACAAGCTCCGGGTCAAATGGCACTTCCCAGTCGGCTAGCGCTTGCCGGTATCCTTCTTGTCGCCCGTAACGCGCAGGCTGATCCTCGTTGTTGTTAATAAAGCCGATTCGGCGATGGCCCTGGCGCAGTAGCACTTCAGTGGCAGTGTACCCACCTTGAAATTCATCCGGCACGGCCGACGGCAGCGAGCGGTCCTCGACAAAACAATCGATCAGGACCGTCGGCAACTGCCGTACGATCGGCGGTAGCTTCGTCGCCCTGTGGAACCAAGTGGCAAAAATTAGACCTTCCACCTGGCGATCCAGCATCGACTCGATCGCAGCTGTTAGCAGTTTCTCATTGTTGTTGGTATTGACCAGCAGCAGGATCTTGTCGTGCTTCCAGGCGGCATCCTGGGCACCGCGAATCGTGTCCACGGCAAATGGGGTGGAGGCAATCTCGTCGGTGATGAAGGCAATTGCGCTTGAGCGGCGGGTGCGCAGCGTCTTGGCGGCCGACTTCGGGCGGTAGTTGGCGTCCGCCATAACTTGGCGCACCTGGGCGCGCGTGGCGGCGCTGACGTTGGGGCTATCGTTGAGCACACGCGACACCGTGCCGACGCCAACTCCGGCGCGGCGTGCGATCTCATGGATCGTGATGTCTTGGTTGCGGCTCACTCACCTCACCTCTAAACGGCATTGGAATCGATTCCAAAGACCATACTGGGAGCAAAAAAGAGCGATGGTTATCACCCTACAAAACACCTATTTGGATCGCGCGCGTTTGGAATCGATTCCATAACAAGATAGCACACGCCCGAATTACTGTCAAGACCTTCACAAAAATCGGGTGCGTTTCACGTTTTGTTCTCGTCCACTCCGCACGCGGCGTGCGGAGTGGACGAGAGATCCAGGCCCCAAGTCCAAAATCGTGACAAGCACCCACAAAAATCCGTTCGCCGTTGACAGACTGCTCTCAGCATGTGACAATGCGACCGCATTTTCACCTTTCGACCAGCATCTATCGGATAAATCCATGATCACCCGCAAGCAATTCAAAATCACCTACTCCACCCTCGGCAGCTCAGACCCGCTGCTGCATGATTACTACGAAGACGCCTTGCAGCAAGCACGTACCAATCTGGGCAGCACGCATCGCATGTATATCGACGGCCGGTGGGTTGACGCAGCCGCTACCTACGCCACCTACAGCCCTATCGACACCAGTTTGCATATGGGCAACTTTCAGGACGGTACCGCAGCAGATATCGATCGTGCAGTCGCCGCCGCCCGCACTGCCTACGGACCATGGCGCGCGACACCCTGGCAAGAACGCGTAGCTATGTTGCGCCGCGTGGCGGAGATCATCAGCGAACGGCTTTTCACTATTGCGGCCGTGGACAGCCTCGAAGTGGGCAAAAACCGGCTCGAAGCGCTCGGCGATGTGGAGGAGGCGGCCGATTTTATCCGCACCTACTGCGACGCCATGCAGGAACACCATGGTTTCGCCGTACGCCAGCGCGCCGAAAGCCGCCACCACCGCAACACGAGCGTGCTAAAGCCCTATGGTGTGTGGGCCGTTATCTCACCGTTTAACTTTCCCATCGCCTTGTCCGGCGGCCCCACTGCAGCCGCACTGATCGCGGGCAATACGGTCGTGCTCAAGCCCGCCGAAGACACTCCCTATGGCCCGACGTTACTGGTAGAATGCTTTGCTGCGGCCGGCTTGCCGCCCGGCGTAATCAACCTCGTCACCGGCCAGAAAGAGACGGGACGCGCCCTTGTCGATCATCCCGGTGTGGACGGCATCACCTTTACCGGCTCCTACCGCGTGGGCATGGAGATCTATGCCAAGGTAGCAGCCGGCCGCAAGCCACGCCCTGTCATTACGGAGATGGGTGGCAAGAATCCCGCGATCGTGGCCCGCTCGGCCGATCTGGACCTGGCGGCCGAAGGTGTCGCACGGGCCGCTTTTGGCCTGAGTGGGCAAAAATGTTCGGCCTGCTCGCGCGTCTATGTGCATGCCGACATCAAAGATGCCTTTGTCGAGAAGTTGGCCGCCCAAGCCGATAAGCTGCAGGTCGGCGACCCGACGCAGCAAGAGCACTGGATGGGTCCTGTAATCAACCGTCGCGCCTTTGAGGCTTACAAGGCGCATGTAGCCGAACTGCGCACCAAAGGCCGCGTAGTGACCGGCGGCGCCACCCTTGACCCCAAGGGCTTTTATGTCGCACCCACCGTCGTCGACGGCTTGCCGGAAGACCACCCGCTGTGGAAACAAGAGCTGTTTCTCCCCATCGTGCTGGTAACGGCCTTCACCGACTTCGCCGACGCACTGGCGAAGGCCAACGACGTCGACTTTGGCCTCACGGCCGGCTGCTACAGCGAAGACCCGGCGGAGGTCGCCCAGTTCCTCGACACTATCGAGGCGGGAACGATCTACGTCAATCGCCACACGAGTGCGACGACAGGTGCCTGGCCCGGCTATCAACCCTTCGGCGGCTGGAAGGGCAGCAGCAATACCAACAAGGGCGCCGGCGGCGCCTACTACCTGCAACAGTACATGCGCGAACAAAGCCAGACGATATCCGGCAAGGTCGCGGCTGGGAAGAAGACGACGAACGCGGCGAGCTAAGCGAATGAAAAGGTAAGAGGTGTTTGCTTTCGCAGGCTGTGTGTTAAAGTAGAATTACTCTCGCTCTTCTTCAACGGGCAAGGAGGCGCCGTTTGTCGTATCGAACTTTGCTGGCCTGGCTGCTCGTCGGCTTGATCGCAGCAAGCCTCGTGGCTGGCTGCTCGGGTCAATCCGCAGCCGCTGCGGACTCAGACTCTCCTCGTACCCGTGCCATCCAAAACAAGGGATCGGATACAATGGTCAACCTTGCCCTGGCATGGGCCGAAGCGTATCGCAACGTCAAGCCGGATGTGGACATTGCCGTTACGGGCGGTGGTTCCGGCACTGGCATCGCCGCGTTGATCAACGGAACCGTCGACCTCGCCAATGCCTCGCGCGCCATGAAGGAAAGTGAGATTGCCGACGCGCAGAAGAACGGCATCAACCCCGTCGAGCACACGGTGGCCGTCGACGCGCTGGCAGTCATCGTCAACAAGAGCAATCCTGTCTCGCAATTGACGATCGATCAACTGGCGGACATCTTTAGCGGGCGCATCACCAACTGGAAGGATGTGGGGGGCGAAGATACCCAGATCGTGTTGGTCTCACGTGAGACCAACTCGGGTACGCATGTCTACTTTCTCGAAGAGGTGGTGCGCAAAGGCGACAGTGAGAACAAGGATGTCTTTGCCCCGCAGACGCTGCTCATGCCCTCTTCCGTCGGCATCACGAGCGAAGTACAACGCAACCCGCGCGCCATCGGCTACGATGGCCTGGGCTATGTTGATATGGCGACAGAGAAACTGATCGCCGTAGCCAAGGACGTAAACGCTCCTTACGTGTTGCCCTCCGTCGCGAACGGCGCAGACGGCACATACCCAATCTCACGTGCACTCTATATGTACACAACAGGAGAGCCCGACACCAACATCGACGACTATTTAGCCTGGATCCGTGGACCCGAAGGGCAGGCAATTGTGGCGGATCTTGGTTTCGTACCGATTCCCCAGGAGTAATGTAGATGGCAGCGACGGAGGAATTACGCAAGACCGAAGCCCCATCTGGGGCCGCCCCAGCGGGGGCCGCAAAGGCGGGAACAGCACCTGCCAACCGGCGCTGGGGTGAAGTCATTATCGAGGGCATCATTCAGTTGGCGGGCATCTCTGCCATTGTCATCATTGCCCTCATCTTCCTGTTCTTGCTGCGTGAAGGGCTGCCGATGTTTCTCGACATCCCCTTGCGCCAGTTGTTTGGCACGCAATGGTACCCCATCGAGGACAAGTTCGGCCTGGCGCCACTATTGTTCGGCTCGCTGCTGGTCACGGTCGGCGCAGTAGTCATCGCGTTGCCCCTTGGCATTATTACAGCTATCTACCTGGGTGAACTGGCGCCGCAATGGCAGCGCGAGATCCTCAAGCCCATCATCGAGGTGCTGGCCGGCATTCCCTCCATCGTCCTCGGCTTTCTCGGCTGGGTGGCGTTGGCGCCGCTCATTCAGGGACTAGGCGCCCCCACCGGCCTCACCGCCTTCACCGGCTCGCTGATCCTGGCCTATATGTCCCTGCCGACCATCATCAGCATTGCCGAGGATGCGTTGTACGCCGTACCCAAGGAATATCGCGACGGCTCGCTCGCCATCGGCGCCACCCACTGGCAGACTATCTGGCGCGTCGTCGTGCCCGCCGCCCGCTCAGGCATGCTGATCGCCGTCATGCTTGGCGTCGGCCGCGCTATCGGCGAAACGATGGCCGTCATGATGGTGACCGGCAACGCCGCCAACATCCCGCCGCTCGGCCCCGGCATGTTTTTCCAGCCCGTGCGCACTATGACCGCTACGATTGCGGCTGAGATGGGTGAAGTGGCGCAGGGCACGCTCCACTACAACGTGCTCTTCGGCATCGGCATCGTGCTATTTGTCATCACCTTTGTCATCAACTCGCTGGCCAATCGCTTGATCGGCCAAGACGGTGGCCGCCGCACGCGAGGAGGCAAACTATGAAACGCCAGCAAACGCATCGTATAGCCGTTACCCTGTTTACCTTCGTGTCCGCCATTGTCGTAATCCCGATCGTGCTTGTCATCCTATATGTCTTCTGGCAGGGCCTGTCGGCGCTCAGCTGGACATTTTTGACCCAGCCGCCTTCCAATGGCATGACCGAGGGCGGCATCATGCCGGCCCTGGTCGGTACGGTGATTCTCACCATCGGCGCCGCCATAGCGTGTATGCCGCTGGCCATTTGTGCCGCCATTTACCTTGCCGAATACGCCAAGGACAATCGTCTCACGCGCATGATTCGCCTGTCCATCGTCAATCTCGCCGGCATCCCCTCGATTGTCTATGGGCTCTTTGGCCTGGGGGCATTCGTCCTCTTTATGGGCTTCGGCACCTCGATCCTGGCTGGGTCGCTGACGTTGGGCCTCATGACCATGCCCGTCGTGATTTCGACGGCCGAAGAGGCTATCCTCTCGGTGCCGCAGCAGTTTCGCACTGTCAGCCTTAGCCTGGGCGCCTCGCACTGGCAGACGATTCGCCATCAGGTGCTGCCGCACGCTCTGCCCGGCATCATCACCGGCATGATTCTGGGGTTGGGCCGGGCAGCGGGCGAGACGGCCCCCATTCTCTTCACGGTGGCGGCCTTCTACCTGCCCGACCTGCCCCAATCGATCTTTGACCAGACAATGGCGCTGCCCTATCACCTCTACGTCATCGCTACTCAGGTACCCGGCATGCCGCTAAGCCAGCAGTACGGCACGGCGCTGGTGCTGCTCTTAATCGTGCTCACCATGACGCTGGCCGCCTCAGTCTTGCGTTCGATCATGCGCCAGCGGCGAGAATGGTAAGCCTGGAAAATCGGGCTAGGGAATCAAGCCATGAATCCACCTGCAACTCAGCCGAACCACCAACTTGCGGCACAAGCCCCGGCCACCGGCGGCTCGACGCCGATCATCTCAGTGCGCAACCTGTTTTACGTCTTCGAAGACGGGGTCGAGGCGCTGCGCAACATCAATCTCGATATTCCACCGCGTGAGCTGTTTGTGCTGTTTGGCCCTTCGCGCGCCGGTAAAACTACCCTGCTGCGCCTGTTCAACCGGCTGTCCGATCTCTCGGAAAAGGCTACGCGGCAAGGCGAGGTGCTGGTCGACGGCCACGATATCTTTGATGCGTCAACCGACGTGTTTGACCTGCGCCGCCGAGTCAGCATGGTGTTTGCCGTGCCGACACCCTTGCCCGGATCGATCTACGATAATTTGACCTACGGGCTGCGCATGGCGGGCATCCGCAACCGCAGCGAACTGGACGGCCGCGTTGAACGTTCGTTGAAGCAGGCGGCGCTGTGGGACGAGGTCAAGGATCGGCTCAGCACCTCGGCCTTTGCACTGTCAGGCGGGCAAAAGCAGCGCCTGTGCATGGCGCGCAGCCTGGCGCTGGAGCCGGAAGTCGTGCTGCTTGACAATCCGACGTCGGGTCTCGACCCGTTGTCTACGGCCACGGTCGAAGAGTCTCTGTACGAGTTAAAGCAGCGCTATACGATCGTGATGGTGCCACACAGCGTGCAGCAGGCGGCGCGTATCGCCGATCGGGCGGCCTTTATGCTCGACGGCGAGATCGTGGAGGAGGGGCCGGCACGCCAGCTGTTTGTCAAGCCGCAGAATCAACGCACGGAAGATTATATTACAGGGCGCTTTGGCTAAAGCACGCATAAAGTACGGGCGAGGTATGCAGAACAAGATCGAGGTACGCGACTTCAGCTTTTTCTATGGTGGCTTTCAAGCCTTGAAGAACCTGAACATTGAGATCAAGGAACACCACATTACGGCGCTGATCGGGCCCTCCGGCTGCGGCAAGTCCACATTTTTGCGCTGCCTCAACCGCATGAACGACACGATCCGCGGCACGCGTGCCGAAGGCACGGTTCTGCTCGACGGCAGCGACATCTATGCGCCGGACGTGGACGTCGCCGACCTGCGCCAGCACGTAGGCATGGTCTTTCAACGCCCGAATCCATTTCCCCAAAGCATCTATGACAACGTGGCATTTGGCCCTCGTGTGCTGTCGATGACCAGGTCTCGCAGCGCCTTGGATAACGTCGTGCGTGAAAGCCTGGAAGGCGCGGCACTTTGGAATGAAGTCAAGCACCGCCTGCAGGATTCGGCGCTGGATCTAAACCCCGGCCAACAGCAGCGGCTGTGCATCGCCCGCACCATCGCCGTCAGACCGAGCGTCATCTTGATGGATGAGCCTTGTTCTGCTCTTGATCCGGTCGCTACCCTGAGCGTGGAAGAACTGATGCGCCGGCTGTCGGACGAGTACACGATCGTGATCGTCACGCACAATATGCAGCAGGCGGCCCGCGCCTCCGACTACACGGGCTTCTTCTGGTTGGGTGAACTGATCGAGTTTGGCGAGACCGAACACCTGTTTAGCCGTCCCAAGGAGTCGCTGACCGAGTCTTACATCACCGGTCGTCGCGGCTAGCGCCTGAGTGTGCCATTGCAGCCGAAGCAACCAAAGGAGAACCTATGTCCACCGTACGGGCCCATTTCGACCGCAAACTGAGCGAACTGCGCGATGGCATCCTGCTCATGGGCAGTCGTGTCGAGGAAGAGCTCAAGCTGGCGCTGGACGCGCTGGCCACACTCAGTACCGACAAGGCACATGAGGTCTATGCCGCCGACCGCACCGTCAACCGCCTGCGCTTTGAAATTGAGGAGCAGTGCTTCTCACTGATCGTCACGCAGCAGCCCGCCGCACGCGACCTGCGCACGATCATGACGGCCATGAACATCATCGTGGATCTGGAACGTATGGGCGACCAGACCAAGGGCATCGCCAAGGTCATCCCCCACCTGATCAAACAACCGCTGGTGGAACGACCGCCCGAACTCAAACAGATGGGCGAAATGGTGGGGCGCATGCTCAACCAGGTACTGCTGGCCTATGCCCGCGCCAATGTGGATCTGGCGCGCGTCATCGCCCATCAGGACGATGAAGTAGACACCCTCTATGCCCAGGTTTTCGGTAAAATCATGATACAGATGGCCCAGACCGACAACCCATCCCAGATCGAAGCCACTTACGAGCTGCTGCGCGTCGCACGCGAGCTGGAACGCTTTGGCGACCTGGTGACCAACGTCGCCGAACGCATTGTCTACCTTGTAACCGGCACCTTCGAAGAAATCAACACAGACACGGAATAACGCAGCTACTATCTGGAAGGAGTTGGCGGTCCATCACCGAGTTACCCCGGTGATGGCCAACCGCCAGGAGGAAAGTGGAGGTTCCCTTGCGGGAAGGAGGTGAGTGTGTGCGAAGTTTGCTCCCCAGTAAACTTCGCATTTAGTGTAACATGGACACGATTGTAGCACATGGTGCAATATGCACAAAATCTGCCCGGTCAAATTGTGCGCTTATTCACAACCTTGCACAACAAATGGCGTATATCAAATAGACTTTGCTGGATCGGCCCGGTTTACTGCCGTTTAGTAGCGCCCACGCACCTCGGCCGGCGCCAATTTGAGCCCCTCGTCTACCTCGGCAATCTGGATGTTGACCGCACACGCCTTGAATTCGGGAATCTTCGCCTGTGGGTCGAGCACGTCGATCGTCAGCACGTTGGCCGCCGCCTCGACAAAATGCATAGGGATAAATACGACCCCCGGTGTTGCCTTGGGCGACACCAACACGCGCAGCACGATCGACCCGCGCCGTGATGAAACCCGCACGGCGTCGCCCGTGGCCACGCTGCAGCGCAAGGCATCGATCTCATGCACTTCGACATATGCGTCAGGGTACAGGACGTCGAGCTGCGAATGCCGCGTCATCGTGCCGCCATGCCAGTGTTCGAGCAGCCGCCCTGTCGTCAGCACATACGGGAACTCTTCGTCCGGCTCTTCCGCCACGGGCACATACTCCAGCGGGAAAAAACGCCCGCGGCCGGAAGGGAACGTTTCGGCAAACAGATACGGCGTGCCGGGGTGCGTCGCGTCTGGCACCGGGTATTGCAGTCCAACCTGCTCGATGCGGTCATAGTGAATGCCCCCAAACATGCTCGTGGCCACGTTCGCCATCTCGCGATAGATCTGCTCGGGATATGCATAGCACCAGCCGGCGCTATTGGGCCGTCCTAGCCGCTGCTCGATACGCTGCGCCAGGTCCGTTACAATCTCCCAGTCCGCACGTGCCTGCCCACGCGCAGGAATCGCCTTGCGCACCCGCTGCACGCGTCGGTCGGTGTTGGTGAAGGTGCCTTCCTTTTCAGCCCAAGCCGCCGCCGGCAGGATCACGTCTGCATATGCGCCTGACTCGTTGATAAAGATGTCCTGCGCCACCAAAAACTCCAACTGCTCCATGTGCTGGCGCGTCACAGTCATGTTGGGTTCGGTCATGACCGGATTCTCACCCATGATGTAAAGCGAGCGCACGCCGCCGGGATGTGCATGGGACAGGATCTCGGTGGTGGTCAGCCCGCGCTTGCGGCTCAATCCACCTGGCTCCACGTTCCAGGCCGCTTCCCACAGGCGGGCGTTCTCGTCGCGCTCAACCTCCATGTAACCCGGATAGTGAAACGGCATCGCCCCGGCGTCGGATGCGCCTTGCACATTGTTCTGCCCACGCAAAGGGTTCAGTCCTGTGCCGGGCCGCCCGATGTGGCCGGTCAGCAGCGCCAGGTGGATCAACGCCAAGGCGCTGGCCGTGCCATGCGAAAGTTGCGATATGCCCATGCCCCAGAAGATTGAGCCGTTCTGCGCCGTGGCGTACATGCGCGCCGCCTCGACGATCAGCTGGCGATCCACCCCCGAAAGCATCTCGGCGTACTCAGGCGTGAATTTCTGCATGGATGTGCGGAACTCTTCAAAGCCTTCGGTGCGCTCGGCCACAAACTGCATATCGACCAAGCCTTCTTGGAGGATCACGTGCGCCATGGCGGCAAAGACCGGCACATTGGTGCCCGGCTTGAGCGGCAGCCACAGCGCGGCAAAATCACACAGTTCCAGGCGTCGTGGGTCGATCACGATCAGCTTGGCTCCGTATTTGCGCACCGCCTCCTTCATCTGCAGGGCAATAATGGGGTGGTTCTCGGTCGTGTTGGAGCCGGTGACGATAAAGCAGTCCGCATAGATCACCTCCGATGCCGTATTGCTCATCGCGGTTGTGCCCAGCGATTTGAGCAGCGCCACCACGCTGCCAGCGTGGCACAGCCGCGTGCAGTGATCCACATTGTTCGTACGAAAGAGCGACCGGTACAGCTTCTGCAACAGGTAGTTCTCTTCGTTGGTAGCCTTGGCACAGCAGTAGACGGCCATGGCGTCGGGCCCATCGCGGCGGTAGATCTCCACCAATCGATCGGCCACGAGGTCGAGCGCCTCGTCCCACGATGCTTCACGCCACTCACTGCGGTCAGTGGCCGGAGTGCGCTGGCCCGGCAGCTGAGGCGTGCGCCGGATCAGGGGCGCCGTCAAGCGGTCGGGGTGGTAGAGAAAGTCATAGCCGAAACGGCCCTTGACACACAGGTTGCCCTGGTTGACCACAGCATCGTGCGGCGAAGTCACGCGGTAGATAAAGTCATCTTGAATGTGGAGGTGCAGGTTGCACCCGACGCCACAATAAGGACAGGTGGTGGAAACCACGCGATCTGGTTGGATCATAAAAATGTCCTGACTCTGCATTGCCACGAAACGCAAAAGCACGGCGCAATCCGGCCGGGGAGCGAGTGAAGCGCCATCTTATCACGGGTGTGGCTAACTAAAGAATTGTCAAATCGTGCACGTTTGAGGCAGCCTCCTCAGTGACGCCGCGGGCAACGCCGCTGAGGAGGGTTGAGGGCCACATAGGGGAATTGCGAGTAATAATGATAGAATACTGCTCGCCGCGGTGGTTGACCTATCGAAAACCTGATCGAAACCTGATCGCGGTCTGATTCGCCTTGTAGCGGAGCCGGCAACCCTTGTTTAGCCTTGTATTATGACCGGTCACCTATCTGTCAATGCCCCCGTCATAGGCGATGAACTACTGGATGAAGAAGTGCTGCGCAGCGAGCTGCAGCGCGCACTCCGCCAGTTAAACGATCCCGAGTTGGTCGATTCGCCGCTGTGCAGCCTGCTGGTGGTGCGGCAAGTGCGGCATGCCGAGGGCCTGGCGCCCGCCGCGGCTCTGCGCCGCGCTGTGATCGATCTGCTCGATGCTCTTGCAGCCACCAACAGTGAAGCGGCCGCCATCCTGCGCCGTCACTATGTCGACGGCGTAGAGGTGCATATCATTGCGCGCGAGTTGGCGCAGGTCGAGGGCACGATCAACCGCAAGCAGCGGCTGGCGATCGCACGGCTTGCCAGCCTCTTGCGCAGCCAGGAAGTAGAGGTGCGCGGCGGCAGACAACAGCGCCTACTCTCACACCTGGAAGCACCTACCTATACCAGGCTGTTTGGCATCGACGCCCAGGTAGGGCAGATCGACGTGCCGTTGCAGCAGGACGGCCCGCCTTGGCTGGTGGCGGTCGACGGGGCCGGCGGTATCGGTAAGACGGCCCTAGCCGACTGGCTAGTACGCACGCGTGCTGCCGCTGGCCCCTGGGACGCAGTGGCGTGGGTCACGGCGCGGCAGCAGGTGTTTAATGCCGGCGGCGCCCTGCGCGCCATCGATCGCCCGGCACTGACACCCGACGCGCTCTACGACGCGCTCTACGAGCAGTTGTTGGCGGCCCCGGGCACGCCCGCCCCGCCCTCCCACGAGCGGCAGCGCCAAGTGCGCGCTGTACTCAAGGCACGGCCGCACCTGGTCGTCCTGGACAACCTGGAGAGCGTAGCCGACGTCGATGCGCTGCTCGATCTGCTAGTCGCGCTAGCTGCGCCGAGCAAGTTTCTGATCACGACGCGCCACAGCCTGCACCGGGTGGAAGGCGTCTTTGCCTACCGCACGCCGGAACTTGGCCTCCTGGATGCAATGGCGTTGATTCATTGGGAAGCCCAAACGCGCAATCTGCCGGCGCTGGCCGCGGCCGGGGAGGCCGAGTTGACAGCAATCTATGCCGTCACCGGCGGCAATCCGCTAGCGCTGCGCCTGGTAGCCGGGCAGACACACGTGCACACGCTTGACGACGTGCTGGCAAGCCTGCGCGATGCCGAAGGCAAGGTGGTTGAGGGGTTGTACACGCACATTTATCGGCACGCCTGGGATCGGCTTGACGAGCGCGGCCGCCAGGTACTGCTGCTGATGCCATTGGCCAGCGAAAGCGGCGCGAGCATCGAATTCCTGCGCGCCATGAGCAGATTGGAGCCTGGCCAGTTGCAGGATGCACTGGAGCAACTAGTCACGCTAAACCTGGTGGACAGCCGTGGCAGCTTGCGCGAGCGCTGCTACTCGATTCACAGTCTCACACGCTCATTCCTGCTGCAGCAGGTGCTAAAATGGTAGAGGAGCCGAGCTACTACTCGCTGTTCGAGCAGTACATCGCTGCGGGCATGGAGCACAGCTTGCAGTCCGTGGAGGCCGACCGCTATCGGGTGCCGGAGGAGGTGCGCGTACAGGCGTGGCACCTTTTGAGCTTTGCCCTGCGCACGCCGCGGGCCTGGCCTGTGACCGCTAACCTGCTACTGGCGCTCTCGCCCAAGATGCAACAGGCCGGCTTCCGCGAGCAGTGGCTGGCCTACCTGGAGCAAGGGCTACTGTGCAGCTATGCGGCCGGCGATCACCAGAGTACGGCAGCGCTCCAAGTGGAAATTGGCGAACTGCTGCGCCACCTGGGTCGACTGGCGGAGGCTAAAGATTACTTTGGTCAAGCCCTGCACACATTTGAGTCAGCCGGCAATCTGCTGCAAAGTGCGGCAGCCAAAGTGTGCCTGGCGAACTTAGCCATCCTGCAGGAGGAATGGTCGCTAGCTCTCGAGATGTGTAATGAGGTTTTGGAGACGGTATTGGAGCCGCATTTCGTGCGAGCGCGCGCCTTGTTTGTGGCTGCAGATGCAAGCACATATTTTCATGAGGATACTGAGGCAGAACAACTCTACAGCCAATCACAAACTATGTGGGAGGTACTCGGCGAACCACGCTGGGCTGCATTGAGCCTGCAGAACCGGGCGTGGCTGGCCGGCAAGCGCGGTGATTTCGCCTTAGCGCGCAGCTTTTACTCTCAGGTCCTTGCCACGTTTATCGAACTCGAAGCACTGCACGGCCAGGCCATCGTACAAATGGACTTGGGAATCATTGAATATTTTGACAACAACTTTCAGGCAGCTCTGATACTCTACCAAGAAGCGGAGCGCATCTTTCGCCGACTCAACGATGTGCGCTATTTGGCTATGGTTTGCAGCAACATTGCCTTGGTCTTTCGTTCTTCTCAGAGGTGGGATGAAGCAGAAACGTACTATGCTGAGAGTGTCCGTTTACTGCGCGAACTCGGCGGCGTGTTGGCTCGAATAAACACTGATATTGGGCGCGGCAAATTGTGGTTAGATCGGGGAAACGCAACAAAAGCGCTGGCACATTTTGAGCAACTGTTGGTCGAGCTGCAGCAAACAGAGTCAAACGCAGAGCACCAACGCCTATATCAAGAGATTTGCGAGTATCGCCAGCAAGCAGTGGCAAAGCTCGCTCTCCAGGATGAGAAAACAGCCACGCCATTGATAGGGCAGGAAGCCGGATGATTGGTCATCCGGCTTCCTGCCATCAGTCTAGCCGCCGCTACCACGGACTGGTCCGTCCGCCAGCGCAACCGGCACAAGCCCCGTGTGCAGCGCAGCATCGCTCGCTACCGGCCCCATCGCCAGCAGCGTCGCCAACATGAGGGCCACAAGTACGATCTTCCAACGATTGGTAACGTTCCTCTGCAAACCTGTGTTCATCTCGATTCTCCTCACGAGGGTAGAGGCTCTTCGAGTTGGGGATCCCACCGGATTGGCGTTCGCGCCGCACCGGCACACGCGTGTTCCCCTATTGAGCAGGTTCTTGTCAGTTCGGCTTACAGGCCTGGTCATAGCGTGACACAACAGCCCCGGGAGTTCCGGTCACCTATCTATCGCCTGTCTCACCCAACCTATCAGTTTACTTGGACAAGCGATGCACATTAAAGACATCGAGTGCCCACTATCAATATTCGTCGCAGACAGCCGATCTGTTTCACTTTTCGGCCAAAACAAAGAGTCGTCGAGTGCTTGGCGAAGAAAGCTTGCTAAACCTCGGCGACTGGCGCCTGCATGCAGACCTGGATGCACTTGATTAACTGGCTGATTCTGCACCGTCAATAGTGAATGATATTTGGTCTACAACTGCCGTGGTTGACCTGCTGGCAGAGCGCGTGGCATCGGCTTGCAGCGTGCAGACCGGGGTACCCGTACGCAGGCTCAGGACTCGAACTGTGCAGTTGTGGTTTACAGCTGCACCTGGAGAAGGGGGCGGGCAGTGGGTGCGATGTATTGCACCCACTGCCCGAGTGTTCAGGATCTGGTTGGCCGGCTAGTTGGAGACTGCCGGGAGATAGAGCAAAGGTTTGGACGCGGCGCCGTTGACTTCGACCTCGACCGGCGTGTTGCTGCCGTTGTCGTTGCCGAGAGCGGCGTCGACTACGCTGAGACCGTTCAGCGGCCGGTCACCCTGCGCCTGCAGGCGGACGGTGGCCACGAGGCCGTCGGCGACGGTGGGCAGCGGCAGGCTGAGGCCGTAGACCGCAATCTTGATGCGGCCGCTGGCGGCGTCCACGCTCACCGAGCGCTTGAGGCTGCTGCCGGTGGCGAAGACCACGGCATCGGGCAGGCCGTCGCCGTCGGCATCATTCGTGTCGAAGGTAGCCTGCTGCGGGTCGTAGGTGAGCGTGAAGGCTGCGCCTGCGACCGTGGCGCCCTTGCCGTTCAACGTCACCGGCACCTCGACCGCCTGGTCGTTGACCGCCGGCTCGACGGCCAAGATGGCCGGCTCGGTGGCGGCGGATGCCGTGAACGTACCGCCCGTGCACGAGCTGTTGCCAAAGACCACGAGCACCGTGCAGACCACGTCGGCCACGTCGATATAGGTGCTGGCGTTGGCGTCGCAGCCTACCGGGCTGCCCGGGAACGTGCTTTGCGGCGCATTGAGCCACCAGGGCTGGTCGGCGTCAAAGGTTTCGAGCACGATGGCCGAGAAGTCACCGGCGTTGACGAAGCCGTCGCTGTTGCAGTCGCCGCGGGCGCTGTTGGATATCACCAGGACCTTGCCGTCGTCCGTGTTGACCGGCAGGGCGCCGCCGTTGAGGCTGGCGGCAGTGAAGGCCAACGGCACACTCGTGCCGGACGGGCAGGACAGATTGGCGGAGAAGTTGATCGTCGCCAGCGTGCCATTATTGAAGGGGCCCGCCGGAACGACTGTGACGATGCCGCCGGCAGCGCTGCCTGTGCCACCGCTCGTGCCGACATAGGTCAAGCAGGCGGCATTGTAGGAGATGCTGAAGGAAGCCGAGGTCGGCGCATTGCCGTTGGCCGTGAAGACGACAGGGATGCCGATCGTGTCGTTGTGGCGCAGGACGAAGTCATCGCCAATGCTTAGCAACGAGTGGTCGAGCACGTTGATCACAAACTGCTTTTCGACGAACTGGAAGGGCGCGCCGTTGTCTTGACTGCGCACGCGGATGTAGTAGACCGGTTGCGTGGCGAAGTCCACTGCAGCGTTCGTCTTGAGCGCATTGCCGTCAATGGTGAACTTGTCGTTGTCGGCGCTACCATCACCGCTCACGGGTGCGTAGACAAAAGTGCTTTGGGCTGCGGCTTCCGGGTCGCCGCTGGTGCTGAACGTACCAACAACCGAGCCGCTCGCGACGCCTTCGACCACCTTGTTGTTCGAGAGGGTAATATCGGTTGGCGGCTCGTTGACGTCGTCGATGGCGATCGTCAGCGGGGCAGTGTAGATGCCGCCCTGGCCGTCGTTGGCTTCGACGCAGATCGACTTGCCGACACTTGCTTCGCGGTCGAAGACGACGGCGGTCTTGAGCGTGTTGCCGGTGAGCGAGAAGTCGCCGTTGGCGAAGGGGCTGCCACTGGTGCAGGAAGTGACAAAGGCATAGGTCGGGGCGTTGCCGTCGGGGTCGGTGACGCTGAGCATGCCGACCGTCGTGCCGGCCGCTGCGTTCTCGGCCACGTGGCTGGGGCTGAGGAGGATCGCTGTGGGGATGGCGTTGTAGTCCAGCAGCAGCGAGTCGGCGCTCTGCGTGGTACGCACAGCGGCGTTGCCAGCGGTGTCGCTAAAGCTGGGCACCGGGTCGGTGGAGAACCTCACATAGGTGCTGTGGTCCGCCGGACCCTGGCAGGAGCCGAGAATATCAAACTTGACGTTCAGAATGGCGCCAGCCGGCATGGTTGCGAGTGGCGGCGTCACGTCCCATATGGCCACGTCCAGTTCGCCGTCGTTATCAGCAGTATCGAGCATTACGCTGTTGACAAAGCCGCCCGGCAAACCACTGATTGCATCGGGAATACCGTCGCCGTTCGTATCGGCTGGGTTGATGCTCAAGCAGGTCGTGTCATAGTCGAGTGAGAAGGCGGTGCTGCTGAAGCTGCCCGCGGCGCCATTAACGACTACCGGAAGCGTAAAGCTGGTGGCGCCAAGCGGCAGGTCGACGGGAGTGCCCGGGACAACCAAGGCTGCCACGGGGGCTGCGTCCGCCATCAGCGTCAAGTTCAGGTCAGTGACCGCCGGAGGCACGCCTACGATGGGGCTGATCTTGGGGCTGTAGCCGGGTGCGGAGACGACGACGAAGTAGCAGCCCTGGGCCACATTCCAGCCATAGCCGCCCTGATCGTTGGTCGCCTGCGGGTTCACGGCCGGCGCCATGCTGGCCGCGTCGATAACAGGGTTCATCATCACGCCAACGTTCACGTCGGCGGGCGGCAGGGCACTCCAGTCGCTTCCCCCACGCGTGTTAATCGTACGGCAGTTACGCTGTTGCATATCGATATCGGGCAGCCAGTTGGGCACGCGGTAGAGTGTGACGGTGGCATTGGCGATCGGTTGGCCGGTCACCTGGTCGGTGATCTTGCCACTAGGATCGAAGAGCACGATGTGCCCTACCGTAACCTGCTGCGGCGTGGCATTGCACTGCCAGGCGACGATCAGGTCGCCGGTGGTGATGTTGCCGGCAGGAATCGTCGCCTGGTAGAGGTCGGGAGCCGCCTCGGTCATGGGGTAGAGGCTGCCATTGAACAACAATTGGACATCGGCCGGTGCACCAATTGGGCAGGCGACGGCACGCGTGATGGTGGTGTCGCTGCGCCGGCTGGAGCTGGTCATGACCGTCACCTGGCCCGTAGCTGGATCGCTGGCGACGCTGGCGCCTGGGCTGCTGACTGCGATGGCAGGCGGTGCCGGCGGTTCCAACAGGGCATTTATGTTGTTGGTCGTGGTGTCGGCGGTGACGGCCACGTCGTCTGCGCCGGCGATCTCCTGGGCGTCAGCGTAGTATTCGGGTCGATGCGTGTTGGAACGGCCCGCAAAGTAGACACGATAGCTGCCGGCCGGTAGGCCACCGATGCGGTAGAGCCCGGCAGTATCGGTGGAAGCGCGGCCGAGGGCCTCCCAGCCGGATCCTGTGCTGCGGTAGGCGGTGACCTCAAGGCCGCCGGTAGAGCCGCCGCCGCTGAGGCTGACTTGCCCGGCAATGGCGCCTGCTCCCATCAGGTTACCATTGATGTTCGCCACCTGGTTTTGGCCGGAGATCGTGACGGTATTGGCCCCAGCAGAGTCGGCCTTGCCGTCGTAGTAGAGGCTGGCCAAAACGCCGTTAGGATCCACAAAACGCACGCGATAGTTACCATCACGCAGGCCGCCGATCGTATAGCTGCCATCAGTTTTGGTAGTGGCATAGACCAGGCGCCACCAACCATTTCCCCAGCCGGAGTCCTGGTACAACTCTACGCGAATCCTTGGCAGTGGCCCTGCTGCACCGGTGACCAGTCCGGAGATGCGACCGGTATATTCTTCATCCCCTAGCACGAGATTAATGTCAGGAGTGGCACTGCCAGCAGTGACGACAACGTCGCGGGCGGCAGTAACATCACTGGCGTTGAGGTAGTATTTACTATAGCTGGCGCCTTGGTAATCAGCGTAGAGGCGCAGACGGTACGCGCCTGTGGCCAAGCCACGAACTGTGTAAACGTAGGGGTCGCTCACCCCAGGTGACTGCCCAAACCCAGCCCACGCCATTTCGCGCCAGTTCGCGCCATCCCACTGATAAACGATCACACTACCCATGCCGGGCGCCTGGCCATCGTACATCTCCACCCGACCAGTAATGCTCCCACCAAGCTCCAACACCACGTTAATACCCGTGACCGCCGTGTCCTGCGCCACGTCGATGCGCGCCGCGCCGGCAAGCGCAGCAGCGTTGTTGTAGTATTCGAAGGCATAAGTGCCGTTAGGGTCAGAGAAGCGTAGGGCGTACGCGCCTGCATCCAACGCAGCCATGCTGTAATCGCCCGTAGCGTTGGTGCTTGTACTGCGCACCTCCATCCAACTCTCTCCCCCCATCCAACTGGAAGCAAGGTAAGCAGTGACCCGGATGTTGGCCAGCGACGACCCATCCTGCGCCGTCACGTGCCCGCTGATTCGGCTCTTCTCATCCCCTAGCACGAGATTAATGTCAGGAGTGGCACTGCCAGCAGTGACGACAACGTCGCGGGCGGCAGTAACATCACTGGCGTTGAGGTAGTATTTACTATAGCTGGCGCCTTGGTAATCAGCGTAGAGGCGCAGACGGTACGCGCCTGTGGCCAAGCCACGAACTGTGTAAACGTAGGGGTCGCTCACCCCAGGTGACTGCCCAAACCCAGCCCACGCCATTTCGCGCCAGTTCGCGCCATCCCACTGATAAACGATCACACTACCCATGCCGGGCGCCTGGCCATCGTACATCTCCACCCGACCAGTAATGCTCCCACCAAGCTCCAACACCACGTTAATACCCGTGACCGCCGTGTCCTGCGCCACGTCGATGCGCGCCGCGCCGGCAAGCGCAGCAGCGTTGTTGTAGTATTCGAAGGCATAAGTGCCGTTAGGGTCAGAGAAGCGTAGGGCGTACGCGCCTGCATCCAACGCAGCCATGCTGTAATCGCCCGTAGCGTTGGTGCTTGTACTGCGCACCTCCATCCAACTCTCTCCCCCCATCCAACTGGAAGCAAGGTAAGCAGTGACCCGGATGTTGGCCAGCGACGACCCATCCTGCGCCGTCACGTGCCCGCTGATTCGGCTCTTCTCATCCCCTAGCACGAGATTAATGTCAGGAGTGGCACTGCCAGCAGTGACGACAACGTCGCGGGCGGCAGTAACATCACTGGCGTTGAGGTAGTATTTACTATAGCTGGCGCCTTGGTAATCAGCGTAGAAGCGCAGACGGTACGCGCCTGTGGCCAAGCCACGAACTGTGTAAACGTAGGGGTCGCTCACCCCAGGTGACTGCCCAAACCCAGCCCACGCCATTTCGCGCCAGTTCGCGCCATCCCACTGATAAACGATCACACTACCCATGCCGGGCGCCTGGCCATCGTACATCTCCACCCGACCAGTAATGCTCCCACCAAGCTCCAACACCACGTTAATGCCCGTAACGAGTTCGCCAATGACTGCAATATCTGTAGCTCCCGCCAGGCTTGGCTGGTTATTGTAGTACTCGAAGGCATAGACACCGCTGGGGTCAGAGAAGCGCAGGCGATAGATGCCAGTTTCGAGCGGCGCTGTGTAGTATTCACCGTAGGAGTCGGTGCTGACTGAGCGCAATTCGCCCCAATATCCACCCTGCATCTGCAGGTAGATTTTCACTTGGATTCCAGCAAGCATATCTCCGGCTGCGTTGTGTACTATACCTGTAATGCCACTAGTGGGCGCGCTGGACACAATCGAATTGACGCTACCGCTGTTGTTGTCTGGGTAGGAATCATGGTTGGGAGAACTGACCATGGCAGTGTTGACTAGCGCGCCGGCAGCTGTGGGCTGGATAATGACCGTGAGTGAAACTGTCGCCTGCCACCAGTTCACATCCAAGGCGCCAATAGCGCACGTAACCTGGTGGCCGGCAGCAGCATAGACGCAAGGGGAACTGGCCGATACAAATGTCGAGTTGGCAGGCAGCTTGTCGGTGACGATCACGTCTTGCGCCTGTCCAGGTCCGAGGTTGATAACCTCCAACGTATACGTGAGCGGTCTGTCCAGTTTGGGGACCCCGCTGCCAATGCTCATATGCAGCCAAAGATCGGCATCTGTGTTCACGGGTTCTTGGGCATGCACCGCATGGGGGGTGATTGCCAACAGCAGGACAAGCGCAACGAGGAGTGCGCCGCACAGGCGGAAGGACGCGGGGGACCGTTTCCAGAATTGCATGGTGTAGCTCCTGTCTCCTTGCATGGAGACCAGATCGCAGGCAAAAAGTTATTCGGCTGGTGTATGCTGCACGATTAGCAAAAACAATGCTGGGGGCAAGCTGCATCCAGCGTGGGGGAGCAACTAACCGGGGATTTCTGGAACTGGCAGAGTACCATTCCATTGTCTTCATGCTAGATGGATCAAACAACTTACATAAGTGACAAATGTCCCGGCGATTTCGGGACATTTGTCGCTTGCAGTAAGGATATTTGGTTAATCAGGCGTAAGGATTATTGATGCTAGGAATGCCATCTACCTTCCGACTACCTTCCCTTTGCCTTTGTTGCGCTGGCCGCCGCCATGGTGGCAGTGTGGGCAGTATTATCGTCGCCCTAAAACATGTAGGGGCCAATAGCGTCAGTGTCACCCTGGCGCGCAGCGACGTTGCTCACTGGGCCTGATTTCCACCTGTAGATCGGCATCATGTAGTACTCCTCACGGTTTGGCGATAACCCGCTGCGTCGAGTATAAATAGAACTTAACCTGACCGCCGTCGTTCAGGACTTACCCTGCTATCGAATAATCCCCATATGTTAGGAAAGGAGCCATCATGCGTTCCCGCAAACTGTCGCTCTTACTGAGCGCGGTCATGCTCATCGGCCTGATTGCCGGCTGTGCCGCACCTGCGGCTACCACCGGTTCGACGGCCGCTGAGGAGCCTGCTGCTACAGTAGAAGCGACCGAAGCTGCTGCTGAGGCAGCACCCGCCGGCCCGTTTGAACCGACGACGTACGCAGCCGACAACTGCGATTACGGCGGCGAGTTTAAGTCGATCGAGGCCGTCGACGCCACCACCGCTAAGTTCACGCTCTGTTATCCCGACCCCGCTTTCCCGGCCAAGGTTGCCTTTTCGGCATTCTCGATCAACGATGCCGATTATCTGCAGGCAACGGGCGGCGGCGGCGACCTGGTCGAGAAGCCCAACGGCACCGGCCCCTACAAGCTGGTCGAATGGCGCCGCGGCGACCAGATTATCTTCGAACGCAACGAAGACTACTGGGGCGACCCGGCCTTTGCCCAGACCCTGGTCTTCCGCTGGAGCCCCGAGAGCGCCCAGCGCCTGGTCGAGCTGCAGTCAGGCACGGTCGACGGTATCGACAACCCCGGCCCGGATGACTTCGCCACGATCGAAGGCGACGCCAACCTGCAGCTGCCCCTGCGCAGCGGCACCAACGTGTTCTACGTCAGTATGAATAACACCAACCCGCCGTATGACAACGAACGCGTGCGCCAGGCCCTTGCCATGGCCATCGACCGCCAGCGTATTGTCGACAACTTCTACCCGCCGGCTTCGTCGGTCGCCACCCAGTTCATGCCGCCGTCCATCTTCGGCTACAGCGAAGGCCAGACCTGGTACGACTACAACCCCGAGGAAGCCAAGAAAATCCTGGAAGAAGAGGGCGTGCTGCCCGGCTTCAAGACCACGATCACGTACCGTGACGTCGTGCGCACTTACCTGCCCAACCCGGGCATCGTGGCGCAGGACATTCAGGCCCAATTGGCCGATATCGGCGTCGAGGCCACCATTAACGTCATGGAATCCGGCGCCTTCCTGGATGCCGCCGCTGCCGGCGAAATCGATGGATTGACGATGCTGGGGTGGGGCGCCGACTATCCGGACGCCACCAACTTCCTTGACTACCACTTCGGCGAAGGCGCGTCCAAGCAGTTTGGCGCCGGCTTCCCCGATATCTGGGATGCCCTCAAGGAAGGCCGCACCAAGGCTACGCCCGAAGAGCGCCAGCCGTGGTATGACAAGGCCAACGAGCTGATCAAGCAGCATGTGCCCATGATCCCAGTGGCCCATGGCGGCAGCGGCGCGGCCTTTAAGGCTGACGTCGAGGGCGCTTACGCCTCCGACATCGGCGCCGAACAGTTCGCATTGATGAACCCAGGCGGACGCGATGCGTTTGTTTGGATGCAGAACGGCGAACCGCCAGGACTCTATGGCGCCGACGAAACTGACGGTGAAGCACTGCGCGCGATCGAACAGGTCATGCAGTCGCTGCTGGCCTACGATCCCAAGACCGGCGTTGTGCTGCCGGCTCTGGCTACCGAGTGGACCGCCAGCGATGATCTCACCGAATGGACCTTCACGCTGCGCGATGGCGTCAAGTTCCACGACGGCGCCACGTTGGACGCCAACGACGTCGTGCAGTCCTATGCCGTCCAGTGGGACGCTGAGAACCCACTCCATGTGGGCCGCACTGGTGAATTCACCTACTTCTCCGGCCTGTTCGGCCAGTTCCTGAACGCTCCGCCGGCTGAGTAGTATTGCTTAGAGGGTGACAAGATGAGAGGGTAATTGCTGGAAACCGAGTTTCAAAGCAAGCTGCGCTTGGTACAAGCGGCGCTTGCCAGAAACTCGGTTTCTCCCCTCTTACCCCCTCATCTTGTCTGATACTAGAATTTCACGGAGAAGACCGTGTTTGCTTATATCCTGCGGCGGGTTGCGCTCGCCATCCCAGTCCTCCTTGGAATCCTCTTTCTTACTTTTTTACTCGCTCGCATGATTCCCGGCGATCCCTGCCGAGCTATGCTCGGCGAAAAGGCGACTGAGCAAGTTTGCGACGCTTTTATAAAGCGCTATGGCCTGGACCAGCCAATTCCGGTGCAGTTTGGCTACTATATGGGTCGCGTTGCCACCGGCGATTTGGGTGATTCGATGCGCTTTGGCCGTCCTGTCACCGAGATGCTGACTGAACGCCTGCCCGTCACCATCGAGCTGGCGCTGACATCTTTGGTGATTGCCACGGTCTTTGGCATGTTACTGGGCGTCATGGCTGCTTACTGGCAAAACTCGCCCATCGACGTGGTGACGATGATTTTCGCCAACCTGGGCGTATCCGTTCCCGTATTTGTACTGGGTTTACTGGCAGCATATTTGTTTGGCGTCGTCCTCAAGGACACGCCTCTGGCGCTTCCCCCTTCCGGCCGGCTGCAGGCAGGAATGCGTGTATCGTTGATCGCCGAGGCGTGGGGTCTGTCAAGTCTGGACGGCCCCGCGCGCACACTGCTCGACTTTCTCTCCCAGATGTACCTTCTCAACGGTCTGCTTACGCTGCAGTGGAAATTGGCGGCCGATGCTGCCAGGCACTTGATTCTGCCGGCAATCGTGTTGGCGACCGTACCGATGTCGGTTATCGCGCGTATGACACGTTCCAGCCTGCTGGAGGTAATGAGCCTGGATTATATGCGCACGGCGCGTGCCAAGGGTCTGAACGAACGCACGGTTGTCTTTCGCCATGCCATGCGCAATGCGCTGCTGCCCGTGATCACGGTCGTGGGGCTTTCCCTCGGCGGCCTGCTAAGCGGCGCCGTGCTGACGGAGACTATTTTCGGACTGACCGGGGTAGGCAAGACCCTATTTGAGGCGATTTCATCGCGCGATTATGGCGTGATCCAGGGCTTTACGCTGATGATTGCCTTTACGTACGTCCTGGTCAACCTGCTGGTCGATATTTCGTATGGATTCCTGGATCCCCGGATCCGCCTGGGCTAGTCGAGCGAGCCTGCCATGAGCACAACTGCTGTCGCCAACCCTCCACAGCAAGTGGAGCAGATCTTTAACACCAAGCCGCGTGGCCTGTGGAGCAACGCCTTGCACCGCCTGTTCCACCGGCGCTCCGCCATCATTGGCATGCTGCTGCTGGGCGGGCTACTGTTTATGGCCATTTTCGCACCCGTGCTGGCCACTCACGACCCCGTACAGTCATTGATCGGCATTGAGGACGTCAAGAAGCGCGAGGGACCATGCATTCATGCGCTTGGCTGTCCCGCCGAGCGCGCTGAACATTTCTTCGGCACGGATGGCAATGTACGCGACCTCTATAGCCGCGTTATTTACGGCTCGCGCATGTCCCTGGTCGTTGGCTTCCTCTCTGTAGGCTTTGCCATTGTTATTGGAGCCTTGCTTGGCTCAATATCCGGTTATGTTGGCGGCTGGACCGATTCGCTGGTGATGGGGGTCATGGACATCCTGTTGGCTTTTCCGAGCCTGATCCTGGCCATCGCCATCGTTACCGTGCTGGGGCCGGGTCTGCTCAACACGCTCTTGGCCATCGGCATCGTCAGTATCCCGATATATGCCCGTATTATGCGCGCCAGTGTGCTGTCGATCAAGCAACAGGACTATGTCCTGGCCGGCCACTCGATCGGGTCGGATTCACGGCGCATTCTCTTCCAAAACATCCTGCCTAACGCCTTAACACCTCTGGTTGTGCAGGGCACGCTAGGTATCGGCACCGCCATTCTCGATGCGGCGGCACTGTCGTTCCTCGGCCTCGGCGCACAGCCGCCTCTGGCAGAATGGGGTTCGATGATTGGTCAGGAGCGCAACCAGGTCTTCACTGCGCCGCATCTGATCATCTTCCCTGGGATCGTCCTCATCCTCACCGTGCTCGGCTTCAACTTGCTAGGCGACGGCCTGCGCGACGCCCTTGACCCGCGCCAACGAAGCTAGACGCCCACAACTTATGTCCCCGGGACCTTTAATGTCCCGGGGACATTTCTCACCTCCCCCTCTCCCCCCTTATACTGTCTCTTCACCCTGCTCGATCCATTTCATCGAGCCAAAGGAGACAATCCGTGACATCACGACGCCACCTACCACTTGCAACTCTAGCAGTCACTATTCTTATCCTCGCTGCCTGCACCGCATCACCCGCTGCCCCAGCACAAGAGTCGCCGGCAACGCCTGCCGCCGCAGAAGCTCCAGCTCCTGGCGCACGCGGCGCCGACGGCGAACTCGTGCTCATCTACTGGCAGGAGATATCGCTGCTCAATCCATACCTGGCCAATGGCATCAAGGATTACCAGGCTGCCTCGCTGGTGCTGGAGCCGCTGACCAAGACTGATCCCGATGGCAACCTGCTGCCAGTCTTGGCCGCCGCAGTGCCTACGGTACAAAATGGTGGCGTCAGCGCCGACCTGAAGAGCATCACCTACAAGCTGCGCCCTGACGTCCTCTGGTCGGACGGCACGCCGCTGACCGCCGAGGATGTCATCTTCACCTGGCAGTACTGCACCGACCCGGCCACCGGCTGCGGCACCTTCTCCACCTTCGCCGGCGTCGCCGACATCGCCGCGCCGGACGAGCATACGGTCACGATTACCTTTGCTGGTCCACAGCCCTATCCCTACACCGTCTTTGGCGGCCAATTGGCCCCTGTCCTGCAAAAGGCGCAGTTTGCACCTTGCAGCGGCGCGGCGGCCCAAGGCTGTTCTGAACAGAACACCATGCCGATTGGCACCGGTCCCTTTGTCGTGGAGGAATTCCGCGCCAACGACACGGTCGTGTACAAGGCCAACGACAACTACCGTGTGCCCGACCAGCCCCATTTCAGCCGCCTGGTGATCCGTGGCGGAGAAGATGCCGCCGCGGCCGCCCGCGCCGTGCTCGAAACCGGCGAGGCAGACTATGCCTGGAACTTGCTGGTCGAGCCTGCCATCCTCGACCCCATGGTGGCCGAGGGCCGCGGCAAGCTCGTCAGCGCCTTTGCCGGCAGCGTCGAACGCATCATGTTCAACTTCACAAATCCCGACTCTGCGTTAGGCGACAAGCGCTCCGAATGGAGCAAGGACGACCCCAACCCGCATCCGTTCCTGACGGACGCGGCTGTGCGCCAGGCCATGTCCATGGCCATCGACCGCCAGCTCATCGCCGAGCAGCTATTTGGCGTCGGCGGCACGCCCACCTGCAACATCCTGGCCGGCCCGCCTGCTGTTGTCTCGCCCAATAACGACGCCTGCCTGCAGCAGGACATTGAGCGGGCGAAGCAGCTGCTCGAATCCGCCGGCTGGGTAGACAGCAACGGCGATGGCATACGCGAACAGGCTGGCGTCGAACTGCGCGTCTTGTTCCAGACCGCCACCAGCTCCGTGCGCCAGAAGATCCAGGCGCTGGTCCAGCAGTGGTGGCAGGAAATAGGCGTTGCCACCGAGCTGAAAAACGTCGAGTCGGCCGTCTTCTTTAGCGGTGATCCCGCCAGCCCCGACACACTGGGCAAGTTCTATGCCGACACGGAAATGTTTGCCAACGGCCCGGACAGCCCCGACTCGCAGGCGTACCTGGTCGTGTGGACGTGCGAAGTGGACGGCGAAAGCAACATCGCCAGCGCTGCCAACAGCTGGCTGCGGCCCAATATCGAACGCTGGTGCAGCCCCGAGTACGACGCTCTCTTCGCCAAGTACCAGGCTACCCTCGATCCGCAGGAACGGGTGCAGCTGGCTATCGCGCTCAACGACATGATCGTCCAGAACTACGTCAACCTGCCGCTTGTCTCCCGCGCCACCGTCTCGGCCCACGCCAACGACCTTGCCGGCGTCGTTGCCAACGGCTGGGAAAATACCCTCTGGAACATCCAGGAGTGGCACCGCACACAATAGAGGTACACATGGTTCATCGTGACGACATGTAGGGGCACAAGGTCCGGCAGAACAACGACCGCCACAATGGCAATGCTCTTGCCGCCGGACCTTGTGCCCCTGCGGCCCGTCGTGCGGCTGCCTGATTTTCGTCACACTACCCCACCAACTTCATTCCCTCGCGCATCGCCCCATCAAAATCCCCGATAAACCGCCACCAATTCGTCAACGGCCACCCGCGATAGGTGATCCCGTTGTTCAACCCGGGCACGTTCTGCATCCAATACACAAACCACTGCAGGCTGTCGCGCTGCCAGCGGTCGCTGTTCATCTCGATCTTCTGCCCGCCCCCGTCCGGCCGCCAATCCTCGATGTCGGTCCACACCTTTTTGGGGTTGCGCCAGTCATAATCACGCTCGCCGTTGGGTGGAAAGTGCGCCCAGCCGCAGCGCCCCTCACGGGGCTTGCCGACAAACTTGTTCCAGAACAGGTCGGGATCGATGTAGCGCAGCATGGCCTCGATCTGGTGCATGTGATCCTCGACCGCCTCGGAAGGTCCGCGTTGGTAGTTGTAATGATAGACGGTGTAGGTTTTGCCGAAGACCGGCAGGTCGTGCGGGTCGCGGTCGCTGTTGCTGATGTCGCCCCACGGACCCGCCATATTCGACTCCCACAGATCGACCACTCCGCCGTGATAGCCCCACACCCAGATCTCCTTGACACCGCGCTCTTCGACCCACATGCGGGCGTCGATGCGCGCCATGATGGCGTTGTAGTCGGTCATCGGCACGCGGTGGCGCGGCTTGGGCCACGTCGGTAGCGGTTCCAGGTACTCTATGTTCTCCACCACGGTGTAACGCAGGCTGGGGGATGCCGCCGGGTCTTTGTAGCCATGATAGCGGCTTCCCTGCTGCAGCGCCTCAATCACCTGCTGTGTCGTCTTGTCGGTATGCTGGCGCAGCGACTGCAGTGGGCCACCCACGTCGCCGGTCTGGCGTTGGTCAATCTGATCCCCGCGCACGGGGAAGTAGCGTACGACCAGCACGGGCACATCGTATGGTGCCCCAGACACGTGTGCGGCGGCGGAATCGGGCGCTGGCTGTGGTGACTCGTCGCCCGCCGGCGGCTGAAACAAGCTGCCAAACCACGATCGTAGATTGTTCACTCAGTTGTCCACCTGTCGAGCAAAGAACCCAGGTAATCTGCCTTTGCTACCAATTCGTCACTCTCAAGCCGGCTGATCTGAAGTACATGCGGCAGCTGGGCATACAGGTCCGGCAGCTCGAGCCATTCTGCCACTTGCAGGCGGATCCACTTGTTGTAGGTGAGTGGATAAACCCGCCGGGCAATAAATAGTGCCTGCAGGAACTCCTGGTAAGCCTTATACAAGCGATCGAAGGCCTGAAAATAGAGCGCGCGCCCCACGTAGAACGGTATGAAGTCCAAGTCGTAGCGGCATGCCTCGCGCACCATGGTCAGGCGCTGCCGGCGCAGAGACTCGTCATAGTAGGGCAACCAGGCTGAACGCAGCTCTTCGTACCTGGAGCCATTACACAAGAGCGGCGCGCTATAGGCCACGTGGTTCCCCACTGAAATCTCAAAGGCGTCCGGGCCGCCGCCGTCGTCCCACGCTGTCGGCGCATAGACGCCGTCGATCCAATCCAGGTGAACGGCGGTGAAACGACCTAGCTCGCGCAGCCGCTGCAAGGCTCTATCGCCGGCACACAATTCCTCCCATTGCGCCTGCAGTTCCTCTATGATGGCCGCCCCTGGATCCACCAGCACCGCCATGTCCAGGTCGCTTTGCGGCGTGCCCATGCCGCGCGCACAGGAATTTACCAGCAGAATAGCCTGCACACCCGGCACGCGGCCATAGCGCGCAACAATGGTTTCAGCCACTGCGCGGTGTACATCGGTAGGAAAGAAGGAAGCGCTGGGCATAGTTCATTTGATCCCCATCGTTCAAAAGCAACCGGAAAAAAAGACACGGCCCTGCACATGCAAAGCCGTGTCGTTACTCTTACCGCTCGCCGTTACTTGCGCGCCGCAGCGTAATTCTGCGCCACTGCGTCCCAGTTGACGACATTCCACCAGGCATCCAGGTAGTCGGGCCTGCGGTTCTGATAATTCAGGTAGTAGGCATGCTCCCACACATCGACACCCAGGATCGGCGTGTCGCCCTGCATCAGGGGACTGTCCTGGTTGGGCAGGCTGTAGGCGTCGAGGCTGCCATCCGCCTTGACGACCAGCCAGGCCCAGCCGCTGCCAAAGCGGCCGACACCAAGCTGCTTAAACTTGGACTTGAAATCGTCAAAGCTGCCCCACTTGGCCGTAATGGCCTCCGCCAGCGCGCCGCTCGGCGCGCCGCCCTTGTTGGGGCCCATGATATTCCAGAACAGGCTGTGGTTGGCATGGCCGCCGCCGTTGTTGCGCACCGCCGTGCGAATATTCTCCGGCACGCGGTCGATGCCGCGGCAAATCTCTTCGACGCTTTTGTTCTCCCACTCAGTGCCGGTGACAGCGTTATTCAGATTCGTGACATACGCCTGGTGATGTTTGGTGCGATGAATGTTCATCGTCTTGGCGTCGATGTGCGGTTCGAGCGCGTCCTCAGCGTAAGGCAGATCGGGTACTTGAAAAGCCATGAAATCCTCCTCTTGTGTAGTAGGCGGTTGATCACTGTTTCAACTTATAAGCATAGTCGTATACACTGGTCTCTTCCGTGCCCCAGGATACAAATTGCCGCGGCGAGGCTACCATGCCTGGTACGCTGGCCTGTAACGTACATGCCCAAAACCTTGCACGGCGGCAGGCGTCAACCGAGGTCCCGCTGCGGTTTGCGTGCACTCATGCGCACGACCACCGCAATCTGCCGGTGCACAGCCACCTGCCACCCCTCTTGCCTGAGCAGATCCACGGTTGCGCGGTCCAGGTGGCAGTTTGCGGCAGCCCGGCTCCAGGCAGGGGTGACGACAGCCGCAGCCCAAGCGAACGGGGCAAAGCCCGGGCGCACATGTTCCACCATGTGCAGCGTGCCGTCAGGCCGTAGCACCCGCTCGATCTCGGCCAACGCCTGCTTTGGATCCGCTACCGAGCAAAAAACCAGGCTGGAGACAACGTTGTCAAAGGAGTTGTCGTCAAAGGGCAGCGCTTCGGCCGAGGCTTCCCGCACTTCGACCGGGATCAACGCCCGGGCGCCGGCCTTGCGTGCCGCCTCGGCTCTCTCTGCATCCGGTTCGATCGCCCATACATGCTGTGCGCGGCGGTAATAGCCAAGATTCGCCCCACTGCCCACCCCGATCTCCAGCACCTGGCCCGGCAGGTCCTGCACGAGATTCCGCCGCCAATTGTGCATAGCGTCGAGTATGTCGCCGAACATGCTCAGGCCTTCAGCGTGATCAGCGCGATCTGTGGCTTGGCGTTGAAACGCAGGGGAATGCCTTCGCCCATCCCGCGCGTGATATAGAACTGCGTGCGACCATGCCAGAAGTAACCGGCCACGTTGCGCCGCGAGAGGTAGGCAGACTGCGTGTGCGCGGGCCCCCAGAACGGCAGCACCAGCTGGCCGCCATGCGTGTGACCCGCTAGGACAAGGTCCACCCGGTCTAGCCTCGGGCTGGCAATGATATCCGGGTTATGGCTGAGCAGCACAACCGTTGCCCCCTGTGGCACACAGTCCAACGTCTCGCCCAGCCGCGGTCGCCCTTCATAGACGTCGTCGATGCCCGCCAGGTATAGATTGAGGCCGTGCTGCGGTTGGTGCAGGTGGACAACCTGGTTGTGCAGTACGCGTGTCCCACGCCTGATCAGCAGCGCCGTGAGCGCATCCGTGTCATTCGAACCCGTACGGCGCCCATCCAGCGGGGTATTGCGCACATAGAAGACATAGCGCAGCCAGCGGCTGGCCGACAGGTAAGCGCGCTGCAGCGGGTTCGCCAGGGCATGGCGCCGGGCATCTTCGTCCAAGAAGGTGTGCCACATGCGCGGCAGCGCCTCCTTCATGTTGTAATGGGTGTAATCGTGGTTGCCGAAAACAGCATAGGCGCCCAACCGCGGCTGTGGCAGCACGTCGAGCAGCGCCTCGACGTTTGCCAACCCACTGTCGTAGTGGATCAAATCACCCGTATGAATCAGCAGGTCGCACTCTACATCGCGCACGAGCTGCTTGACGCGCTCGATCTTGCCCCGCTCACGCCATGCGCGCCCGCTGAAGTGAGAATCAGACAGGTGGAGGATGCGTAACCCCTCCTTTGGCAGGCGTCCCGCGGCGTCCGGCAGGTGGATGTCAAGTCGCGCCAGCCCGATGTTCTGCGGTTCGACCAGCACGGCGTAGCCCAAAGTGGCAGCGCCTGCCGCAGCCAACAACCCGGCACCAGCCGCTGCTGCACCTAGCTTCCACCGGTAACCGTGCGTCGTTTCCGGCAACTTTGCATCTTTGCGTCGTTGCGTTGGTTGAATCTGTACATTAGTCATCCCAGCAGTGTACAGAATCCGCCCCCACCCGTCCAGTCCGCAGACGCGTGAGGTCTACCTCACGCGCAGAGCGCAGGCGCCTGCCGACGCAAGCGTCGGAGTCTGCCCCGCCCCTCACTGCCAACTCCTCCTCACAACGGTATGGCAACCCCTGCACGACCGAGGCGCGCTAAGGTAAAGCCGTACAAACAGGAGCAGCCATGACCAGTTCGAACCCCATGGATTCGCTGCGCGGCCATTCGATTCGGGTAGTTGTAGCCGATGACCATGCCCTGGTGCTCGAAGGGCTGCGCAGCATGCTAACGCACGAACCGGACATCCGCGTGATCGCCACTGCCAGTGACGGCGAACGCCTGCTGGATGCCATCCAGCGCTTCACACCCGACGTCGTGCTGGTGGACCTGCGCATGCCCTACATGGATGGGCTGGCTTGCCTGGAAGAGATTCGCCGCCGGCACCCACAGACGCGCGTGCTGCTGATCACCGCCTTCGACGATCCGCAGACAATGCACGAGGTATTGGCGGCCGGCCCCGATGGGCTGCTGCTCAAATGCGACCCGCCGGACCAGGTAGCCTATGCCATTCGCCAGGTTATGAACGGCCAACTGGTTTTCCCCGGGGCCGCGCGCCAATGGCTGCGCGCGCCCACCCGTGCGGCCGCCGCAATCGAGCTATCTGCCCGCGAGTTGGACGTCCTCGCCCTTGTCGCCCAAGGCCTCAGCAACGGCGAAATCACGCGTCACCTGCACATCAGCGCCAACACGGTGAAGTTTCACCTGCAAAACATCTATCAGCGGTTAGGGGTGGGGAATCGAACAGAGGCAACGCGCTGGTACCTGGACAACATAAAGCAAGTGAGAGGGTGAACTTATGTCCCCGGGACGTCATGCGGAAGCATGCTTCCGCATGACGTCCCGGGGACATGAAATTACTCTATCTTCCCTTGATCTCCGTCCACATTTGCTCATACAGGGGCGTGGCCTCGCCAATGTCCTCCACCCAGTGCCCCTTGTCCCACACTTCCGGGGGCGTATTGGTGATCGGCGAGTTCATATACGCGTCGTAGAGCTCGGGCTGGTTCGCCTTGGCATAGTCGAGCGCAGCCTGGTTGGGCATAGTGTAGGGGAACTCTTCCAGCATCTTCCAGAAGATGTCGCCCTGCAGTGTATAGTTGAGGAAAGCATAGGCGGCGTCGGCGTGCGGCGCGTTGGCCAGCATCACATAGCCGTCCTGGAAGTTGAACTGGCCCTCGCTGGGGTACACGTACTCGATCGTACCCAGCTCGCGGTTGGCCAGCTCTGCCTCAGCCGTCCATACCATGCCCAGGTCGGCATCCCCGGCGATCAGCGCCGACTTGGGACTGTCCGAATCGAAGATGCGGATGTTGTTGACCAACTCCGCTACCTTGGGTTTGATCGCCGCCAGTTCCGCCGGGTCAGTCGTGTTGGGGTCCTTGCCTTCCGACAAGAGTGTCAAGCCGATGGTCACGCGCGGATCGTCGACAAAGACCATGCGGTCGGCATAGGCCGGGTTCCACAAGTCAGCCCAACTGGCCGGTTTCTGGTCGACGGTCGCCGTGTTGACGACGATAGCCTGCGTGCCTGCCATGTAGGGGACCGCGTACTCCCCCGAAGGATCGCCGTGCATGGGCAGGAACTGTGCTGCAATGTTCTTGAGGTTGGGCAGCTTGGCGGCGTCTACCTTCTGCAGCAACCCGGTGCGAATCATCAACGGCAGGAAGTTATCGGTCGGCTGGGCCAGGTCGTAGGTGGTGGCGCCCTTGCTCAGCTTGGCGTACATCTCCTCGTTGCTCGAATACTCCTCACGATTGACCTTGACGTTATAGATCTGTTCAAAGCAGTCCAGGATGTCCTGCGGGATGTACTCGGTCCAGACAAACAGGTTGAGTTCCTTGGAGGTTACCTCCAGGCGCGGGTTCGGCTCCGGGCAGACGAAGCCACTGCTCGTGGTCACCGAACCGTCAGCCGGCTGCGCGCCGCCGCCATTGCCACCGCTACAGGCAGCCAGCAACACGGCGGCCAGCGCCGCCAGCACCATTTTGCGCAACATAATTACACCTTTCTCAATGATCTATTCCCCGCCCTTGACCTCGGTCCAGACTTGGTCGTACAGCGGCAGGGCTTCCCCTACATCCTCAATGCGATGGCCCGCCTTGATCACATCGGCCGGCGTATTGGTGATGTTGGAGTCCATGTAGGCTTGATAGAGTTCGGGATGGTTGGTCTTGGCGTATTCTAGCGCAGCGCTGTTTGGATTGGTGTAGGGGAAATCCTCCAGCATCTTCCAGAAGACGTCGCCTTGCAAGGTATAGTTCAACCAGGCGTAGGCAGCGTCGGCGTGCGGTGCGTCCACAGGAATGGCATAGTTGTCCTGCCAGAGGATGGTGCCTTCCGTGGGATAGGCGAACTGGATCGCCGGATTCTCACGCTGGGCCAGCACGGCCTCGCCGGTCCAAGTGATGCCTAGGTCGACGTCGCCGGCAATCAGGGCTGACTTGGGGCTGTCGCTGTCAAATAGCTTGACACCCTGGACAAGTTCCGCCAGCTTGGCTTTAGCCTCGTCTAGCTGGGCGGGGTCCGTGGTGTTGGGATCGTAGCCCAGGGTCAGCAGCGTCGCCGCAATGATAGCGCGCGAGTCGTCGAGCAGGACGATGCGCCCGGCATACTCCGGCTTCCACAGGTCCGCGTACGCGGCCGGTGGGTTTTCCACGGCGTCGCTGTTGTAGACCAGCGAGTCGGTGCCTGCCTGATAAGGGATGGTGTACTTGTTGTCAGGATCAAAGGGCAGGTTGAGATAGTTGGGATCAAGGTTCTCCATGACCGGCAACTTGCTCTTATCTAGTTCCTGCAGCAGCCCCTGGCGGATCATCGGCGCCACGATGTAATCGGTGGGCTGCACAAGATCGTAGTTGGCGCCACCGGCATTGAGCTTGGCGTACATCTCCTCATTGCTCGAATACTCCGAGTGATTGATTTTGATGCCGTACACCTGCTCAAAGCAATCGATCGTCTGCTGCGGGATGTACTCGGTCCACACAAACAGGTTGAGTTCCTTGGAGGTTACCTCCATCTTGGGGTTCGCTTCCGGGCAGGCTGCTTCCGCCGTCCCGCCCGCCTCGGCGCTAGCCGCGGCGTCTCCAGCAGAGGCGTCGCCGGACGGGGCCGTCGCCCCTCCGCCACATGCTGCCAACAAAACGGTTGCCATCACCAGAAGTGCCGCAATCATCCAACGCACATTCAACTGCCTGGCCATATCGTTATCTCCTTCCAACAAAAGGGTTGAAGTTGATCTTGGATGGTCTATTCACGATTCTGAAACCACTGCGAGATGGCCACGGCCACGAGCACCACCAAAATCCAGATTGTGGACAAGGCGTTGACTTCGGGCGTGACAATACGGCGCAGCAGGCCATACACATAGATGGGCAACGTTGTCGCCCCGGGTCCCGTGGTAAAAAACGTGATGATGAAGTCGTCCAGCGACAATGTAAAGGCCAGCATTGCGCCGGCCAATACACCCGGCGCAATCAGCGGAAAGGTGACACGACGGAACGTCGTCCACTCGTTAGCCCCCAGGTCCATCGCCGCTTCTTCCACGCGGTTGTCAAAGCCATGCAGGCGGGCGCGCACGGTCAGAATGACAAAGGGCACGCTGAAGGCGATGTGCGATACGATCACAGTGCCCAGCCCCATTGACAGCCGCTGATCCGGCGCCAGGGCCAATATGTTGTTGATCCAGCCAAACGTGGCGCTAAACATCACCAGGATGCCGATACCCATGACGATTTCGGGCGTGACGATCGGGAAATACATCGTCGTTTCCGACGCATTGCGCCCACGGAAGTTGTAGCGCTGCAGCGCCAACGCCGCCATGGTGCCGACAACCGTGGAAATGATGGTCGAGGTAAAGGCAATGATCAACGTGTTGCGCGTGGCGTCCATGACGTCGCGGTTTTTGAAGAGCTGGCAGTACCAGTAGAACGGGCCGCACGGCCCTTGGTTGACCACACCCTCAAAGACGACGTTGGTTTTAGACGAGTTGAACGAGAAGACGATAAGAACGACGATCGGGACATAAAGAAAGAGATAGACCAGGATGGTCGCCAGCGTAAGCCACGGCGAACGACGTTGCGTGTTCATCCGGCTGCGATCTCCTCCCCCAACCCAAAGCGCCGCGTGTAGTAGAGCGTGAGCGCCAGCGTCATCGCGAGCAGAATGATCGAGGCGGCCGAGCCAAAGGGTGGATTGCGGGCATCCAGGAACTGCCGCTGGACCAGGTTCCCCACGAGGATCACTTGGCGACCGCCCAAGATGTCGGACACGACAAAGGTGCCGATCACCGGCACAAACGTCAAAATAGTGCCTGCCACCAGGCCGGGCAGCGATAGAGGCAAGGTGACGCGGAAGAAAGTCCAGAACGAGTTAGCGCCCAGGTCGGCGGCGGCTTCATACAGGTTGGGTTCGATCTTCTCCAGCGAGGTGAAGATGGGCAGGATCATGAAGGGCAGAAACTCGTACACCATGCCGACCAGCACCGCGCCCTGTGACGGATAGAAATCAAACGGGGCAAAGGGAATATTGGCCAACCCTGCCAGCCACCCGAGCGAGCTGTTGAGCACGCCCTGCGTGCGCAGGATCATTACCCAGGAGTAAATACGAATGACAAAATTAGTCCACAAAGGCACGAGCACGAGAAATAGCAGGAAGTTGCGCCGCTTCTCCGGTGCACGGGCGATGAAGTAGGCCAGCGGGTAGGCCATGGCAATGACGATCACCGTCGTCTGCAGCGCAAGCCACAGCGAACGCAGGAGGATACGCAGGTAGAGATCGTCCCATGTTCCGTTTTCAGTGAAACCCATCAGGCGCCAATAGTTTTCCAGGGTAAACGTGTAGATCACGTTGCCGTCAGGATCGCGCTGCCCAAAGCTGGTGATCACCGTCAGCACAAGCGGGATAATCAACAACGCCACCATGATGATCATGGTGGGTGTCATCAGGAGGATACCTTGGAGTGAGCGATTCTCGCGCAGTTTCTGCAGCATGGCCTACTCCGTCAACACACGCGCGGCTTCGGATGTAAAGTGGATGGTGGTGGCGTCACCTTCCTTGGCCAGCAGGCGTGAATCCGCCGACGAGTTCTGCTCGCGCACGCGCACTTCCTGGCCGTTGGCCAGTGTAACGCCATAATGCGTATCAGTGCCGATGTAGACCACACTTGTCACCTGGCCACGCAGTTCGTTGCCGTTGCTCACGCTGCCGGGGCGGATGTGCATTTTTTCGGGTCGCACCGTGATGCTTACATTGCGCCCCGTCTCGATCGGCTGCGGTGTAGTGGCCCAAATGCCGCCACCCGCATCAAGATCCACTCGCACCTTGTGGCCGTCCTTCTCGACGATTCTGCCATCCAGAAAGTTGGTGTCGCCAATGAAATCGGCCACGAATTTGCAGTTGGGATGCTCGTAGATATCGTTGGCATCGCCTACCTGCAACGCCACACCCTGCGACATGACCGCAATGCGGTCGCTCATGGTCAGCGCCTCTTCCTGGTCGTGTGTCACAAAGACAAAGGTGATGCCGACCTCGCGCTGCAGTTTCTTCAATTCGATCTGCATTTCCTTGCGCAGCTTGAGGTCGAGCGCGCCCAGGGGTTCGTCCAACAGCAGCACTTCCGGCCGGTTGACGAGGGCACGCGCCAGCGCCACGCGCTGCTGCTGGCCGCCGGAAAGCTGCTTTGGCTTGCGCCGTTCGTAGCCTGGCAACCGCACCATCTCCAGCGCTTCTGTCACGCGCTTCTGGGCTTCCGTCTTGGAAACCTTCTTCATCTCCAAGCCAAAGGCCACATTTTCGCCGATTGTCATGTGTGGAAAGAGGGCATAGCTCTGGAAGACTGTGTTGACGGGGCGCTGATAAGGCGGCGTGCGCCCCATGGCGCGGCCGTGGATATAGATCTCACCCTCGGTCGGCAGTTCAAAGCCGGCGATCATGCGCAGCGTCGTCGTCTTGCCGCAGCCAGAGGGGCCAAGCAAGGCGAAGAACTCACCATCGTTAATTTTCAGGGAGATATCCTTTACTGCGACGACCGTTTCCCCCGCGGGGCCCGGGAAACGCTTCCAGACATTTTGCAGCGCAACGGCAATATCAGCCATTGGCGGGCGCCTCCGTCAGATAACTTGTGTGGTACAGAGGGGTTGGCGTCGGGCGCCAACAAGTAGTCTCAAGCGTCATGGGGCAGACATGGTTGGGAGAAATTTTACGCAGTGTAACATGATTGCAGGCTTTGTCAAAAGTGATCTGCAATTTTGAGCATATCGAAGATCCACAAGGAGCGCAGGCGTCCTCGCCTGCATCCTCGAGCAAAAAGCAGGCTCCGGCGCAAGCGTCGGCGGACGCCTGCGCTCCGAAACGGCTACGGGTTCTGTGTCAGCAGCGGCAGGACGACCGGGTAGACGACGTCGATCTGCTGCGTGGATTGTTCGGGGTCGATCATGTCGTGCCAGATCTTGAGGTCCTTGGCGAACGTGTAGACGGATACGTTGGCACCGTGCTCTCGCCATTGCTCGGCCACCTTCTTGGCTGTCGGCAGGTGAATAGCGGTATCGAAGTCGCTCAGGATGACCTGGATCTGGCGGGCAGCCGGCTTCGTACTCTTGGCCGCTGAGCGCACCTCGTTGCCCAGGCGAAACGTTTCCGCCAGCCCCTTGGTGCTGAAACGCGGGTAGGCATGCGCCGGACCCACAATCTTTTCCTTGACGCGTGGGTCCCACCAGATGTAGAAGTTCGGGAGAATACCAATCAAACCACACGCCAATGAGCTAACCCATGCCGGCACAAACGGCAGGCCAAAGGCCGGTCCCATGACCACTGCCAGGTCGACATCCGCGCGGAACTGCGCCGCCCAGGCGGCCATGACGCCGCCCGCCGACAACCCCGCAATCGTTACCTTCTCGCCCAAGCCCTGGGCAATGTCGACCGTCTCCTGTGTGAGAGCTGCCATGTCTTCAGCCTTCATCTTCGACTGTTCGGTCGTGAGCGGGTCCTTGAGGCCGTGATACGGAAGGCGCGCCACCAGCACGTTGTAGCCCTGCTTGCACAGGTCTTCGCCCAAGAGCTTAAACTGCGGCGGAGCGTTAGTGTAGCCGTGATAGTACACCAGCACGTGCTCGACCTTGTTACCCTGTGACCAGAGACGCGTGCAGCTGTCGTCGCGGACGTCCGGCCCGTCTTTGGCCTGCAGCGCTTGTACCCGCGCCATCGCCTCTTCGTAGCTAGTCGCGGGCTTTGATAAAGGTGCCAGATGTTGAGTTGGGTTTGCCATGTTGTTCCCAGAAAAGTGAGGATAGACAATCGTACGGACGGCAGGAGATAATGCACCAATCCGCGGTTGATTGCGTACACCCGCAGTGTAACACAGCCTCCATTACACGGCGTACATCGATTTGCTGCAAAAGGGTGTAGGAAAAGTTCACAAAAGTTGTTACACTGTGATCGATTGACACATAAGAAAGGACCGTACCACCATGACAGGATTCTTTAGTGAGTTGCTTCGCTACTTTGCGTATCTCTGGGGCGGCATCACGCATGCATTGCGCCTGGATCCGGGAGTATTTCAGTTTGTAGAACAGTATCCCCAGTCGGTTTGGGTAGTCGTCGGCATAGTCTTTCTGGCCGGCGCCTCCACGCTGTTGGGCCAGAGCGCGGTCCTCTTTATCAACCGTGTGCGCAAGAGCCGTTTCGTCATCAGCTTGATCACCAATGGTCTGGTCTTCATTATCAGCTACTTCGTGTGGGGCCTCACCGTGTATGTGATCGGGCGCATTCTATTCGAGATAAACCCGCCTTGGGGCCAGTTCGTGCGTATGGTAGGCTTGAGCACCGCGCCCCTTGTGTTCGGCTTTCTTGTCCTCATCCCCTGGATGGGACCGTTCATCGGCAAGGTGCTCAACGTCTGGAGCTTGCTGATCCTGATGGCTATCGTCGAATACCAGTTCAAGATTGGCTTCTGGGGCGCACTGACCTGCGTCGTGCTTGGCTGGTTGGTCAGCCTTGCCGTCACCAATACCATCGGCCGCCCCATCGTTGCCCTGCGCAACAAGGTCTTCCAGATGGTCTCCGGCTCCAAGCTCGAATCTACGGCCGAGGACATCCTGCTGCACTTTAGCGGCGCCAGCGTCGACCAGTTACCGGTCCCGACTTCTGAGGGAGGCGCCAAATGATCGGTTTGCTCATCGTCGGGCTCTTTGCCCTGATCTTTGTCTCGGCGGCCCTCGCGCCGATGGAATCGTTGGGCTGGTGGGCCGGCTGGGGCGCTAAGCCCCCCAAAAAGAACGAGTTGGCAGAAGCGGAGGCCGCCGCTAACACCGAGCCGGAAGCGGACTTCTACCTGGTCTACCTGTCGGGCATCGGCGCCATCTCGGGCAACTCCGTACCGGCCGAGGAATACCCGTTTATTGACGGTCTGCGCAAGCGCCTGTCAAAGGCCGAGATCATCAGCGATATCTATCCCTACTCTGTCACCAACAACGGCTTGACCGGCCAGCGCGGCTTCTCCTGGATCTGGCGTACGTTGGAGAAGATTGGCCAGACCCCCGGCAGCAAGCTGGCGATCATGACCATGGTGATCAACCTGCGCAATGCCTTCCAATTGTTCGTCTCGGCCGACCGCCGTTATGGCCCCGTCTACAATCTGGGCATCGCCAATGAGGTCTACACCGGCTTGCTGCGCCACGGCATGCGCCCGCGCAGCAGCAAGCCCATCATCATGCTCGGCTGGAGTGGCGGCGGCCAGATCGCAGTCGGTTCCGTGGGATACCTGGCCGGCCTGCCCGGCCCCATCTACGTCATCTCGATCGGCGGCATGCTGTCCGACGACCCTGGCCTCCTGAAGGTGGATCACCTCTGGCACCTCTACGGCGTAGCCGACCCACTCCAGGCCCTCGGCAGCGTCTTCTTCGCCGGGCGTTGGCCAATCCTGCCTCAGTCACCCTGGAATTCCGCCATGGCCGACGGCAAGATCGACATGATCTGCCTGGGTCAGTTCAGCCACAACGGCAAGGGCAACTACTTTGACATGGTGACGCCTGTGACCAACGACAAGAAAGGCCGTACCCATGGCCAGAAGACGCTCGACACGATCGTGCGTATCCTCAACGAGGAAGGCATGCTCAGTGACGAGGACGCCGCCATCGCCTGGAAGATGAGCGTGCCCCTGGAGACTGACGGCGTACCCGCCGTGATCGCCGAGCGGATGGAAGAGGCGGCCAGGGAGCGAGAGGCCAAGGAGAAGGGGAAAACTGCAGCCGATGCAGACTCACCGCTGGAGGCAGCAGTCACCGCCGCGGCCAACGACACGGAAGCCGCCGCCATCGCCGCGGCTGAAGAGCGCATGATCTAACGTATACCCTCCGCCCCTGGCTCGGTGCCCATCAACTTGCCAACCGCAAACTTGGTGCATCGAGCCTAGGGCGAAACCCTACCGGCACGCCTCCACCACATCCAAAAACAACCTGTGCCAGCGCGCGTCGTCCGTCAGTTCCGGATGAAAAGCCGTCGCCAGGATTGGCCCCTGGCGCACGGCCACAATCACCTGCTCGCCATGCCCGGGCGCCTCGGCCAGCACCTGTACAGTCGGTCCTGCCTCCAGAATCGCCGGCGCACGAATGAACACGGCCCGAAATGGCTCACTTCCCAAGACGGGCGCATCCAGCAGAATTTCGAAGCTCTGGTTCTGCCGCCCAAAATAGTTGCGGTTAACGGTCACGTCCAACCCGCCAATCAGCGGCTGCCCGCCCTGCTTCTGGCCCACGGCATGCTCGGCCAACAGGATCATGCCGGCGCACGTCCCCCACACCGGCTTACCCGTACGCACCCAGGCCCGCAGCGGCTCGACCAGCCCCCAGCGTTCCGCCACCAGCCCCATCGTGGTGCTCTCGCCGCCCGGCATGACTAACCCGTCGACGCCGGCCATCTGCTCGGGCTTGCGCACCTCGACCACCTCGGCTTGGAGACCGCGCAGCATGGCCGCATGTTCCAAAAACGCCCCTTGCAGGGCGAGCACGCCGATCCTTACCACCCGCGCCCAGCCATCTTCTGATTGTCGGCCAGCGAGTCGATATTGATGCCTACCATCGGCTCACCTAGGTCGGCACTGACCTCGGCCAGAATCAGCGGATCGTTGTAGTGCGTCGTCGCCTGGACAATGGCACGCGCCCGCTTGGCCGGGTCGCCGCTCTTGAAGATACCAGAGCCTACAAAGACGCCGTCCACGCCAAGCTGCATCATCAGCGCCGCATCCGCCGGCGTGGCGATGCCGCCCGCCGCAAAGTTGACCACCGGCAAGCGCCCCAGCTCCGCAGTCTGCCGCACCAGGTCATAGGGCGCCTGGATTTCCTTGGCAAAGGTAAACATCTCGTCCTCGTCCATGCTCTGCAGGCGGCGAATCTCACGGTTCATCGTGCGTGCATGGCGCACCGCCTCGACCACGTCGCCCGTGCCCGCTTCGCCCTTGGTGCGGATCATGGCAGCGCCTTCGGCAATACGGCGCAGCGCCTCGCCGAGGTTGCGCGCCCCGCATACAAACGGCGTGGTGAACTTGTGCTTATTGATGTGGTTCTCTTCGTCGGCCGGCGTCAGCACCTCGCTCTCGTCGATATAGTCGACGCCCAGCGCCTGCAAAATCTGTGCTTCGACAAAGTGGCCGATGCGCGCCTTGGCCATCACCGGGATCGTCACGGACTCCATGATGCCGCGGATCATCTGCGGGTCGCTCATGCGCGCGACGCCGCCATCGCGGCGAATGTCGGCCGGCACCCGCTCCAAGGCCATGACGGCACAGGCCCCCGCTTCCTCAGCCACGCGCGCCTGCTCGGCCGTAACGACATCCATGATGACGCCGCCCTTGAGCATCTGGGCCAGGCCGGCCTTGACCGCATACGTGCCGATCACCGGCTCACTGCTCTGACCGTCCTCATGCTTGCCGTTGACCGGCGACTTTGATTCCATGTAATTCATACGTGCGGTCTCCTTCGCATTCTCACTGCTGCCTTCTCCAGGCCGTCCGTTCCGAACCATCCACTGCAAACTACAGCACATGGGGGAGCTATCAGACCCGTAATTGTAGGGGTGAACCATAGTTTTGCAAAGATTTTCATTCGTTGCGCACGGCACACGGGCGCGAAAAGGGCGGATGTGCACGAACCCCACCAAGCAGTTCGTATACATCCGCCCTATTGTGTAGTACCTTCTTCGTGCCTCGCTTGCCCCAACCTGCTAACCTGCCTGCAGCTACATGGGCGAGCCTGGCACGGCCAGATCTTACACTTGCCGCGTTATTTGGCCGCCGGCGCAAAGATCATGCCGCCCGAATCAAACGGCAGTTCCAGCACGAGGTTGCTCTCGGACATCAGGTACGACTGCACCGACGTCAAATTCTTGATGTAAGCGGATTCCTGCGAACCTTCCGGGCATGCCTTGCGCGTCGAGATCGGGAGGTCGATCTTGATCTGGTTGCCGTCCACCGTGTACGTACCGTTGAAGCTGTTGCAGTCGGTCGTCGTGCTAGCCGATCCATCTTCGCCCAACGTGAGTTGGAAGGTATCCGCCTGCGCTGGAGTTGTGACGCTGCCGTCATTCATCTGCGTTTGCGTCCACGTCCACGACGTTGCGGCCAGTTCGTCCGTCCCTGCGCTTGCCGTCTCGGTCATGGCTACCGTCTCGGTGACGGCACCTGTACCAGTCATCGCTTCAGTGCCGGTCATTTCCGTAGTGCCGGTCATTGCGGCTCCGGCATCAACTGCCGGAGTTGGCCCAACGGGAGTCTCTTCCTCCATCACCAACTGGCCGTCCTGCAGCGTGTACGTCTGCACGACACGCATGGTGGGGCAGCACATTGGATCGTTCGGTCCCTGCGTGGTCATGTCGACCTCAATGCGGTCGGCGCCCAGCGTCACACTGTGAACTGCGACCCGATCGCCAAGCAGTGTCATGGCCACCGGCGTCGGCGCGCCGTTTAGATCCTGCACGACGTTCAACGTAGTGAAGACACCGCTGCCACCGCCGTTCTCACCGATCAGCACCGCGGCCGACCACGCGCCGTTCAGTTCGCCGTATACGATGGGATTCAGCACGGAGAGAGAAGCATTGATGCGCTGCTCGACGTCCTCATACTTGCCATCCACAAACTGCGCAGGTTCGTTGGTCAGCGTCAAGGTGTAGGCCAGGTTGCCCAACACGCCGGGCAGCAGCGTGTTGACGCTCTGGCTGATGGTCACCGACTCCATCACCTGGTCTAGGGAATCCAGGGTGGGAGTATAGGCGTCGCTCGGCAGCTCGTTGAGGGTGGTCGTGAGGTCGGCGAGGTAGGCATCCCAGTTCGCCGTCAGCTCATCCATCTGCTCGGCCGTCATCGTGCCCGTGTAGACGCCGGCCGTGTCGGCTGGAACCGTCAACGGAACCTGTGAGACGATCACCCGCTGGCCGTCGGCCGTGAGACCTTGCATAAAGTAGCGCAGTGAACCCTCAGCCTGGATCGGCGAGGCATCCTGCGTCAAGCGGCCCACCCAGCGTACGGCGGAACCACCGTCGGCCAGGTCCAGATATGCGACCTGGGCTACGATGTCGTCCATGGCCGGCGGCTCGGGCAGGATCGGCGGTGCCTGGGTCAGATCGGCCGGCTTGGTTTGCAGCAGCTGGCGCAGCTCGGCGATCGAGTCGGAGACATAGTTGTCGCCGGCCGCATTCCACATGGCCTCCCAGGCGGCAACATTGTAGATCGCGACATAGGCGCCGCCGCTATTCATCACCATTTCCGGATCGCTGCCGTCCAGCGACCAGACGGGGTGCTTGGGCTGGCCCTGCCCACTCGGCGGCATACTGCTATCATAGGCAGTGGCCGCAACGATGGTGGCCAGCACCTGCTGGGTCACTGGGCTGGCGTCGATAGTGGCCGCCACCTGCGCTACGAGCGCAAGTTGCTTGTAGGCGTCGCCAGTGTAGGCATAAATTTGCGTCAGAGGCATCGTCGGGCAGCACATGGGATCAGTCGGCCCCTGCGTCACCATATCCACTACAACCAGGCCCGCCTCCGTGATCGTCAAACCTTGGATGCCGACACGGTCGCCCAGCGGCGTGATGGCGACATTGGTCGGCGTGCCGTCCACATCCATCACGAGCGCCAGGTTCTCAAACGAGCCACTGCCCCCACCGCTTTCGCCGATGATGACGGCGGCGGCGTCCTGGCCGTCGATCGTGCCGTAGGCGACCGTCGGCGTCGTACCGATGCCGGCCACGATACGATTCTCGGTGTCCTCATACATGCCGTTGGTCAGCGTCACCACACCCGTCGGGGATAGGAACGACATGTACGTCATGTTGGACAGTTCTTCCACCGTGATGGCGGACTCGGCACTCTGCGCTGTGCCAGTCGTTGTATCCGTCGCTGCTGGCACTTCAGCAGCGGCTTCCGGCGTGACTTCGGCAGTCGCCTCAACGGTCGGCTCTTCAACTGGTTCTGCGGTTGCTTCTGCCGTCGCCTCTGCCGTCGGTTCGGCCGTGGCGTCCTGCTGAATGGCAGGCATGGATGCGGCAGCTTGCACGCCCACCAGCGGCAGCACGGCAAACAGCAGCGCAACCGCCACGGCAAGAACGGGTAGGAATTTCATTTGTTTGTTCAAGGTCAACTCCTTGGATGTGCGTTTTTGTTTTCTGATCGGCCATATAGCGGAACGATGGCCGTTTGGTTGCAGTTCCACACTGGTTTGCCAGTGTTGGATGCATTATGGCAAGGGCAGGGCAAAGCACAAAATCCTACTTCATGTTTTGAGGCATACGCCGTTCCAGCCAGCGCACAGCCAACGTCAACATGAGCGTCATCGTCAAGTACAAGAAGGCGACGACGTTATAGGTCTGGAAATAGAGAAATGTGCTGGTGGCGTAAGTGTCGCCCAGCCGCGTGATGTCGGCGACGCCCAGTACCGAAACCAGTGACGAGTCCTTGAGCATGGCAATAAAGTCGTTGCCTAACGGCGGCAGCACGCGGCGCACCGCCTGCGGCAGTACCACCAGGCGCAACGCCAGCCAGCGCGACATGCCGAGGCTGTAGGCTGCCTCTACCTGCCCGCGCTCGATGCTCTCAATGCCCGCACGGAAGATCTCGCTCAGAAAAGCGCTGTAGGCGATTACCAGCGCGATAATGGCACGCGCCGCATAGTCCAGGTCGCGCACGCGGAATCGGGCCAGCGGATCGCCTAGCAGCCCCAAGCCGGCACCGGCAAGCTGCTGTCCAAACCAATTGATCGCGCCTATCAGCGCTGGCGCCACCACAAATGCGATGTACAGCAGCAGCACCAGCATGGGCACGCCGCGCACGATCTCCACATAAAAAGTGGCAACTTCATACACGACCCGGTTACGCGACCCGCGCGCCAGCGCCACGAGCAACCCCAATATCATGGCCCCGATGTAAGAGACCACGGTCACCCAGATTGTCACCCACAAGCCCTTGGCGACAGTAGCAAAGATGACTCTGTAGCTCGCATCACTCTGGATGTGCCAAACAAACAGCACGCCCAGCAGCATCGCGGTTAACAACCAGTAGGGGGTACGGTTGAGAACCGTTTGGGTCGTACTGCGAGTCGGCGGGCGTTGGGTGGTTGCGGACATGCCGGAAGCTCCTTGCCTTATTCCTCGATGATGCGTGCTTCCGCCAGGTAACGTTGCCCCATCTCCACGTAATGCTGCGGCCCGGAACGCATCCGTTCCTGCGCTCTCTGCGGCAGCTCCCCCTTGACTTCGGCCGGCACTCCCGCCGCCAACACGACCGCCGCTATCTGGGCATGTTCGCGCACCAGGCTGCCCGCCGCGATCAGGCTCCCCTCGCCCACGCGTGCACCACTCAGCACCGTGGCGTGCATCCCAATCAGCGCCCCGCGCCCGATACGGCACCCTTCCAATACGGCGGCGTGACCGATCAAGACGTCATCTTCTACGATGGTGTCTTCGTGCTCGTTGACGTGGATCACCACATTATCCTGCACGCTGACGCGCTCGCCGATCACGATCCGCCCGCTGTCGCCGCGCAGGACGGCGCCAAACCACACGCTCGACCCGGCCCCAATGGTCACGTCGCCGATCAATACGGCCGTCGGCGCGATATACACGCCCTCCGCCACCTGGGGCCGCACCCCATTTAGTTCGATTAACATAGCGCGCCTTTGTCCCGACTGGTTCTATGCATGATGCTTTGTGCTCTGAGTCATGGTAAACTAACCCCACAAGTTCGACAATCCATCTTCTCCCGCACTTTTCAATCACCCAAATCAGCCCACTCATGACCCTGATCGACATTTCCAGGAAGCTGGAACCAGCGCTGGCCGTTTGGCCTGGCGACACGCCTTTTGAGCGCCGCACTGTGCTGTCCATGGCGGACGGCGCCTTCGTCAATCTTTCGACGTTGACCCTAAGTTCGCACACGGGCACACATGTAGACGCACCCTTCCACGTACAGCGCGACGGTGTGACGATCGAGCGCCTGGCCCTCGAGGCCTACTGGGGTATGGCGCAGGTAGTTACCGTGCACAAGACTATGGGCCCTCTCGATCCCGAGGATTTTCAGCACGTTGACCTTGGTCGCGCGCTACGCCTGCTTGTGCGCTCGCCAGGCAGCACTGCGCCGCACGATGTGTTTCCACCACAGTTTGTCTACCCCTCGCCTGCGCTGGCGCAAGCGCTTGGCCGCGCCGGTATCGTCCTCTACGGCGCCGACACCCCCAGCATGGACCACGCCGATAGCAAGGACTTGCCCGGTCACAACGCGCTGCTGGCTGCCGGCATTGCCATTCTGGAAGGGCTGGATCTGCGCACGGCCCCCGACGGTCTGTACGAGCTTGTTGCCCTGCCGCTCAAGATCGCGGGTGGCGATGGCAGCCCGGTGCGCGCCGTCTTGCGTACGCTGTGATGATCCCTCAACGGCAACAACCCATCGTCTTTGTCCCAACCTGTGGAGGCGCCTGTGAGTAACATTTTGGCCACTGCCCTGCGTTGCGAATACAAATACGACCCGCTCGGCATCGACATTCCGCAGCCGCGCCTCAGTTGGCGGTGCAGCGGTGAGGGGCGCGACCTGGTCCAGAGCGCCTTTCAAATAGCAGTGGCAGAGAGTGCAGCAGCGCTGGAAGACGGTCCCTTCTTGTGGGATACCGGCAAGGTAGCGTCCGACATCTCCATCCACCACGTCTATGACGGCGCGCAGTTGAAAACAGGGCAACAGTGTTTTTGGCGCGTGCGCATTTGGGATGGCGCCGACCAGCCTTCGCCGTGGAGCAAGACGGCCCGCTGGGAAATGGGGCTGATGGAGACTTCTGCCCTGCAGGCACGCTGGATCGGCGTGCCCTGGGAAGAGGACACTAGCCGTGCGCAGCCTGTACCCTGTCTGCGCACCGAGTTTGTGACTGCGAGGCGCGCAGGCGCGCCAGGTGATCCGTGGCCGCCCACGCCCATCGTATCGGCCCGCCTCTACGTCACCAGTCTCGGCCTCTATTCGCTCACAATCAACAGTGCGCCCATCACCGAGAACCTCTTCACCCCAGGCTGGACCAGCTACGGCCATCGCCTGCAGTACCAGACCTACGACGTAACTGACTTCCTGGCGGAAGGCGACAACGCCATCGGCGTCAAGCTGGGCGACGGTTGGTTGCGCGGCCACCTGGGCTTTGTTGTGGCCCGCAACACCTTTGGCGATCGGCTTGGCCTGCTGCTGCGGTTGGAGATCCGCTACGCCGACGACAGCACGCAGATCGTGATGAGTGACGAAAACTGGACTGCGAGCACCGGCCCAATCCTCCAATCCGACCTCTACAATGGCGAAGTGTACGACGCTCGCCTCGAACAACCCGGCTGGGACCGGGCAGGGTTTGACGCCGCCGGCTGGCAGCCCGTGCGCCTGCTGGAGGCACCCCCGGCCAGGCTCATTGCCCAGATCGCGCCACCCGTGCGCGTGGTGCAAGAGCGTACGACGACGCTGATCAGCCACTCACCCGACGGCCAGGTGGTCTACGACTTCGGCCAGAATCTGGTCGGCCGCGTGCGCCTCACCGTGCAAGGCAAGGCAGGCGACGAGATCGTGCTGCACCACGCCGAGGTGCTGGATCAGCAGGGCGAGCTTTACCTGGACAACCTGCGTACGGCCAGGCAGGAGGTGCGCTATATTCTAAAGGGCACTGGTGTCGAGCAGTATGAACCTTGCTTCACCTTCCAGGGCTTCCGCTACGTCGGCGTCAAGGGTCTGCACGGCGAGCCGGAGCCCGACACGGTGACCGCGCTCGTCATCCACTCGGACATGGAGCCGACGGGCGAGTTCGAATGCTCGGATCCCCTGCTCAACCAGCTGCAGCACAACATCGTCTGGGGCCAGAAGGGCAATTTCCTCGACGTGCCCACCGACTGCCCGCAGCGCGACGAGCGCCTGGGCTGGACGGGCGACGCCCAGGTTTTTTCCCGCACCGCCTGCTTCAACTTCGACGTCGCCTCCTTCTACACCAAGTGGCTCGGCGACGTCGCTGCGGACCAGCGTGAGGACGGCCGTGTGTCACACGTCGTGCCGGATATCCTGCACCATCATGGCGAACGCGGCGCCGGCTCGGCTGTTTGGGCCGACGCCGCCGTGATCGTACCCTGGACGATGTACCAATGCTACGGCGATACGCGCATCCTCGAGCAGCAGTTCGACAGCATGGTCAAGTGGGTGGAATTTATGCGCCGCTCGGGCGACGACGAGTTTATCCACAACGTAGGCTTCCACTATGGCGATTGGCTGGCGCTCGACCAGAAGGATGGCAACGGCAATATCGGCCTCACCGACACGGACCTGATCGCCACCGCTTTCTATGCCTATTCGACCTCGCTGCTCGCCCAGACCGCCGGGGTCATCGGCCGCGTGCGGGAAGCAGCTGAGTATTCGGAACTTGCCGCTAACATCCGCACCGCCTTTCAGCGCGAGTTTGTCACCGCTTCCGGCCGCCTCGCATCCAACACGCAGACCGCCTACGTGCTGGCGCTGATGTTCGACCTCTTGCCCGAAGAGCAGCGCGGGGAGGCTGCCCGCCGCCTGGTGGCCGACATCCGCCGCCACGACACGCAGTTGACCACCGGCCTTGTGGGCGCCTCCTATCTCTGTCCCGTGCTGACTAAGTGTGGTTACATTGATTTGGCTTATGAACTGCTGCTGCGCCAGGAGTACCCATCATGGCTCTACCCCGTGACGATGGGCGCCACGACTATCTGGGAACGCTGGGACGGCATTCGCCCGGATGGCAGCTTCCAGGACCCCGGGATGAACTCGTTCAACCACTATGCCTACGGTGCGATCGGCGACTGGCTCTACCGTATCGTAGCCGGGCTGGACACCGACCCGACCGCTCCCGGCTATCGCCGCGCCGTCGTGCGCCCACGCCTGGGCGGCGGCCTGAGTTGGGCCTATGCGGCCCTCGCCACCATGATCGGCGAATACAGTGGCGGCTGGTCGCAGCGTGACGGCCACGTGCGTGTTGCCGTAACCGTACCTGCCAACGGCCACGCCGAAGTCTATCTACCCAACATGCAGCTTGCCCACGTCTTCGAGAGCGACATCCCCATCGCCGAAGCGCCAGGCTGCCGCAACGCCCGCCAGGTGGGCGAGGCCGTCGTCGTCGAGATCGGCTCCGGCGACTATCGCTTTGAACATATTCCAACTTAACGCGTGGCTCACTCGCAAAACACCGGCCATGTGCCTCGCTCGCACCACGACACCTGCCCAACCCGTAACCTGGTGGTGCGAGCCTGGCACAGGTTCACCTACAAGCGTTCCAGCAAAGGAAACCACCAATGCGCACCGATCTGGCCTATGCTCAAGCGCTCGACGCCGCCGACCCGCTGGCGCACTTTCGCAGCCACTTCGCCCACCCCGACGCCGGCCTGGTCTATGTAGACGGCAACTCCCTGGGCCGCCTGCCGCACGCCGCGTTGACCCTGGCGGACGATCTGCTGAGGCAGCAGTGGGGCGACCGCCTGATCCGCAGTTGGAACGAAGGCTGGTTCCATACGCCCGAGCGCATCGGCGCCAAGATCGCCAGCCTGCTCGGCGCCCAGCCCGACGAGGTGATCGTAGCCGACTCCACCTCGGTCAACTTCTTCAAGCTGCTGGTAGCCGGCCTGCGCCACGCCCAGGCACGCGACGAATGCCGCACCCGCATCCTAACCGACGACCTCAACTTTCCTTCTGACCTCTACATCATCCAGCAGGCAATCGACTTGCTGGGCAAGCGCCATACTGTGAAATTGCTGCGCTCGCCGGACGGCATCCACGGCCCCATGGACGAACTGCGCAGCAGTTTGGACGACGCGGCGCTGCTCACCCTCTCGCACACGGTCTTCAAAAGTGGCTACACCTACGATATGGCTGAGGTCACGCGGCTAGCGCACGATGCCGGCGCCCTGGTGCTGTGGGATCTCAGCCATTCAGCCGGTTCCGTCCCTATCGGCCTCAACGCTGCCGGCGCCGACCTGGCGGTCGGCTGCACCTACAAGTATCTCAACGGCGGCCCCGGCGCGCCCGCATTTCTCTACATCCGCCGCGACCTGCAAGAGACGTTGATCAATCCGATCGCCGGCTGGATGAGCCAGGCCAACCTCTTTGACTTCGGTCTCGAACACAAGCCCGTCGCCGGACTGCGTCGCTTCCTCAGCGGCACCCCGCCTGTGCTCTCGCAAGTCCTGATCGAAGTGGGCGTCGACCTGCTCCTGTCCGCCGGCATGGACGCCCTGCGCGCCAAGTCCCTCCAGCAGACCGAATACCTGGTCGCCCTGTGGGAAGCCATGCTCCAGCCGCTCGGTTACACGCTCAACTCTCCGCGCGATCCGGCCCGCCGCGGCTCGCACATTTCGCTCGGCCACCGCGAGGGCCTGCGCATCGACCTCGCCCTTATTCGCGATTGCAACGTCCTGCCCGACTTCCGCTACCCCGACAACATCCGCATCGGCATCGCCCCTCTCTACAACACCTTTGCCGACGTCCATGCCGTCACTACCCGCCTGGCCGAGGTAGTAGAGCAAGGGGTATACGAGAAGTACCCCACGGAGAGGCCGGTGGTAACATGAGCGACCAGGGCGGATGGCTTAAAGCCCTACCACCTACTTTATGTACCAGGTATCGTCGATGCCCACAGCCGCCAAGCGCGTGAAAAGATGGCTGCCAAGCGCACGTTTGGCAGCGGCCGTGCTGGCCTGGACCGTTGTAGTCCTGGCCTTCTACTACCGGCAGCTTTGGCGGCTGCTTTTTGGATCCGGGTGGGGGCAGTTGGACCGCAAAACGATTGCCGTGCTGGCGTTCCTGGCCGGAATGCTGCTCCTGGCCGCCATTGCCGCTGCAGTTGTGTGGGGCCGGGGGCGCAGCAGCGATCGGCCCAGCCGCAGCCGGTACGCGCACTTGGCCTGTCTTGCGGTGACTGCAGTTGTTGGACTTGCGTTTCTGGCTCTGACGCTTGCGTCGGCGTGGCATACGATCGACCCATCCCTGCCATACCTGCACCAGGCACTGGGCCGTGAGCTACTCGGCGCCGGAGCAGCCCTGCTGCTGCTATCGGCAGCCACGGCGGTGGGGCGTAGCGTCAGCCGGGTGCTGGGCTGGCGCTACGCGAACTGGCGCGAAGGGCTGCCGTTTGCCGGCTCGCTTGGGATTGGCATATTCGCCTACTTTGGCCTGACCCTAGCCGTGCTTGGCCTGTATCGACCGCTCGTACTGCAAGGGATAGTAGCGCTCGTTTTGCTCGCCACACTTGCTGTCGCAGTACGGAGAGTCGTGCTGGGTTATACGCGTGACGGCCTGCGGGTGCCAGTGCCGCACCTGCCCCACCTGCCGCGCGGCGCTGCGCTGCTATGGATTTCCTGCGCCGCGCTGGCCATTTTGTGTGCCGGCGTGGCTGCACTCGCGCCGGAAAGCCAGTACGATGCCCTTTGGTATCACCTCACATACCCGCAGCGCTACTTGGCGGCTGGTTACCTGGTCGACGTGCCGGCCGACTTTGTTTCGCTCTACCCGATGACGACCGAACTCTGGTTCGGCTACGGGTTGGCACTGGGCGGATCAACTGCCGCCATCCTGCTGCACCTTGGTTTTCTGCTGCTCTCCACCATCATAACCTACGAGTTTGTGCGGCGGTTCGCGCCGAGTGCGTCACCATGGCTGGCCGTAGCGCTGCTCGTCACCATTCCGACGGTGATTTGGTTGGGCTCGACAGCCAACATCGACCTGGCAGTGATGCTGTTTGTGACCCTTGCCTTGGATGCTCTCTTCCGCTACGTAGACTCAGGCCGGCGCCAATGGCTGCTGTTGGCGGCACTGAACCTCGGCCTTGCCCTGGCCAGCAAGCACCTGGCGCTCTTTGCGTTGGCGATATTGTGCCCAGGATTGCTGGTAGCGCTTTGGCGGCGCGGAGCCGGTTGGCGAGCGTCGTTCACGGCGGCGCTTGCTTTGGGCACGCTCAGCCTGCTTGTGGCGCTGCCGTGGTATCTTCGCAGCTACCTTGCCACTGGCAACCCGGTCTTCGAGACAATGTACGCCGTCTTCGGTGCACCAGCCGATAGGTGGAACGCGCAAGCAGACCGTGGTCTGCGTCTATTCCTGGATCATTTTGGCCGGCCGCGCACCATCGGGAATCTGCTGACCTTGCCCTGGCACATGACAATCCATGCAGCCAGTTACAGCGGCACGCTGGGACCGCTGTTCCTTGTTCTTCTGCCTATGCTGGCATTGCGCCGCGTGCGCGGCACAATGCCGTGGCTGATCGCATTCGTTGGGTTATGGATCCTGCTGTGGTCCTCGCCCCTGTCGAGCTTCCAGATGCGCCACTTGATGCCGATTGCACCGGCACTCGCCGTGCTGGCCGCAGCTGCATTTGGCCGGGCGGCCGGGCTGGCACGGCTGGTGGCCGGACGGCGCACATCAGCCCTGCTTGCAGGTGGCCTGGCAATGTTGCTGGTCCTCAACCTGCCGCCATTTACTTTCTTGCACGAGGTCGACCGGGTGAACTGGGATGGTTGGCTCTCGTCGGTGCTGTACGCATTGCCGTGGGGGGTAGTCGTCGGCGGCGAGTCGGCCGACTCCTATCTAACGCGCGAGATACGATCCTACGCTGCCTGGCAGTTCGCCGATGCCAAGCTGCCCCCCGATGCACGTGTCTTGAGTTGGAGTGGCGGAGAACAGTTTTACACCCAGACCGATCGCATTTGGGCAGATTCTGTGCTTGCTGCCGCGACTGCTTGGGCCAAAACCGGCGAGGAAGAACAAGCGCTCGACGGCCTGCGCGCGTTGGGCATCACCCACTTGATCGTCAATCGGCGGTCACCTGACTCGCCGGATCCGTGGGACACCTATGCCCTCACTGGGCCTATCGCCCGTGCAAACTGGTATGAAGAGTTGTACTCCGACTACTGGTACGTGCTCTATCGCGTACGGTGGGAGGCGTTGGAAGGCCGGTAGATAGGCCATACAGTCATGCTTGTTCTTCAGCGCCTAGACGAGAAAGCCACGTTAGGAGCCCCTCCGGCGAGTATATCCGCACCGGAATTCACGGCAGGGCTCACAGGCGTTCTATCTGTTATAATCTGAAACAAAACTGTAAAGCTACCCGGTGCGACCCATAGAATACCCGCGCCAATCACAGCAAGGAGTCCCATTCATGGTATCCGCAGTTGTCCTGATCAAATGCGAGCGCAACCGCATTGTTCCCGTTGCCGAGCAGCTAGCCGACATTGAGGGCATCTCCGAGGTCTTCTCCGTCGCCGGTCGCTACGACCTCGTCGCCATCCTGCGCGTTCCCAACAACACAGCGTTGGCCGATCTCGTCACCGCCCGTATGCTCCTGGTCGACGGCATCCTCGACTCCGAGACGCTCATCTCCTTCAAGGTCTACTCCAAGCACGACCTCGAAAGCATGTTCGAGATTGGCTTCGAGCAGCCCTAAACGCGGCAACATTTGCACCCAACGTGCCTGGCGCCGGCCCCTCACACCTTGCCTGCCCGATCTCTGTGGCCGGCGCCTCGCACGTCTTATTCCTTTACCCTGCTGCCACCAATCTTCGCAGTGGTCCAATCGGCAGCGCCCGCAGCACTGTCGCCATGTCTTCCCCGCGCAGCGCACCGGTAAGCATTAGGCCTGCCACGTACACCACCAACCCGCCGGCCACGGCCAGCCACACGTTGATGCCGGCCAGCACCAAGCCATAGGTCGCCAGCCCCATCAAAGCCGTCGCCAGCAGTGGCGGCCCAAAGACGCGCAACCACGGGACGCGCCCAACGTTGCGCCGCACGCTGTAATAGAAGGGAAACAACAGGCTAAACTCGCTCAAGATGGTCGCCAGCGCCGCGCCCACATACCCCAGCCGCGGAATCAGGATCAGGTTGCCCACGACGTTGAACACGACGCCGAGGATAAAAGCCCGTGTCAGGTAATGCTGCTGGTTGACGGCAATCAACACATACTGCGTAACGCTGTTGACAAACCCGATCGGAATGCTCCAGATGATCACCTGGAACGCCAGATCCGCCCCACCCATATAGGGAATATGCCGGCCAAAAATGTTGAACACCCCCGGCACGTCCAGGTACTCGGACCCACCCACGATGAAGACCAGTGGCCGCGCCAGGAAGGTGACAGACATGGCAATCGGCAGGCTGATCATGGTCAGCAGCCGCAGGCTCAAGATGTACGAACGCAGCAGGCTGTTTGACTCCGAGCGTGCGAAACGGCTCATTAGCGGGAAAATGGCCATGGTCGAGACGCTGGGGATGATGTTTAACCCGTCAAGGTATTTCAACCCGATACTGTACAAACCCACCGCCACCGCGCCTGCGATCGGGCGCAAAATCCATACGTCGATGCGCCAGAATATGGTTGCCAGCAAGTGGTTGATCATCAACGGCCCACTCATGCGCACCATCTGGACCTGCAGCCGCCAATCCCATTTCCATTGGGGATGAAACAACGTACTGCGCAGGAGAGCGTAAAGCCAGATCATCTGCAGGATATTGACCACCAGCGCCACGCCCGCCAGGCCGACAAAGCCCCAGCCCAGGAGCAGAACCAGCGCGCCGAGTGTCACCTTGAACAGCGCCACGGCATTGGTCAGCCCGGCCGGATACTCCATCTTCTCAAAGGCGTAAAACATGCTGCTAAACGCGTCGGCGTAGTTAGCAAACAGCATCGCCATGCCCAACAGGATCAACGCCTCAATTTCCTGCGGCCCGATCGACTCCGCCCCCGGCACGACCCTGCCGAGCAGCCTGTAGCCCAGCACAACCAGCGCCATCAGCGGCATGCACAGCGCCCACAGCAGCGTGCGTACGGCTACGACGTTGGTCAGGTAGCGGCTCGACTGGTTCTTGTCCGCCGCCACGTCGCGCGTCAACAGCGTGCCCAGGCCGTAGCGGCTGATGATCTCAAAAAAGCCGTAGATCGCCACCACGAAATAGTATTGCCCTGTGCCCTCTGGCCCCAACAGGCGCACGTAAAGCATGGCAAAGGCAAAGTCGATCGCCTTGTTGGTCAGGCTCAGCCCCATCGGCACCAGCGAGTTCTTGGCCACGCGCTGCACGTCGTTGGCGTCGATCTCCGGCCGGTAGTAGCGGCCCCACAGCCAGTAGAGCAGCAGCAGCAGGATCGTCATCATGGCCAGGAAGCTGATATACAGCCCCAGCCGGAAGCTCATCGGGCTGTAAACAAAGCGCACCGTCCACTGCCCGTCCTCCGGCAGATACACGGCCCGCAGCGCCCCGTCGGCGCGCTGGATCTTTAGCTCCCGCTCCTCGTTCTCGCCTGCGCCAAATGGCCGGATGTACGCTTTCCAGCCGGGGAAATAGGCGTCGCTCAGCAGCAGCCAGCTGCGGTCTCTCAGGTTAACGTCGACAAACACCTCTTCGGTCGTGTAGCGGCTGATGCGCGCCTCTGCCACCTGCGGACTGGCCGGGACGAGCGCGTTGGCGTCAGCCGGCGGCTCCTCCACAAACAACACCCGCCGCAGATCCACCTCTTCCACCGGCTGCTGCTCCGCCGGCGCCACGCGCGCCTCAGGCACCAGCATCACGCGCGGCAGCACCTCGCGGTTCTCATATACCCCGATGGTGTCGTCGCGGTAGATCTCCTGCCACGACGGATTGGGAATGGCGTGCTCGGTCAGCACATACTTGACGTTGAGCAGGTCGAGCAGCGGGTTGTCGAGTACGGCATACACATCGCCGCCCTGCTGCGCATACAGCGGCGCGATGCGGTTATACAGCAGTTCGTCGTCCTGCGGTTGAATGCGGCTCATCAGCTGCGCATACTGCCGGGGGATGATTGAGTCGTACCCGCGAATGTCCTGCCAGCCGTAGTACATGCCGACATTGGCGTTGAACGTCTTCTCGCCCGGCACGTTAAAGGTCGTGAACCGCCACGTACCCGCATTGGCAGGCCCCACATCTGCCGGTCCCCCGGAGTTTGCCGCCGCTAACTCCGCCTCACGCTGATTGATAAACGTCACCACCGCCGGCGTCCCCTGCGCGCTGCGCGGCGACAGGGCCGGGTCGCTTGCCGGGTTAAACCGCCCCTGCGCCACAAACAAATCCAGCACCGTCAGCGCGACCAGCGCTGCACCCAAAATGTTCGGCATACGTGCCAAGGGTACTGCGCGCGAATCGGCCCTTACACTCTCATCACTACGAGGCGGGCACAAGGTCCGCCTCGGCGTACGCGCCAACACCCACACCAGCACGCCGCTCGCCAGGGCAAACACCCCAAACGCCGCCAAATTGGCTGCCTGGTAACTCCAGAACATCGCCCCATCGGCAAACGCCATCTGCGCCAGATCGCTGCCGTCCACCACGCGCTGCCCAAACGCTGCAAACGGGCCGGGCGCCAAGACGCTGGCGAACACGACCATCAGGGCGCCTAGGCCTGCCAGGACGGTGAGTCCCGCCAGAATGCGAGAGAGCCGGAGAGGACTGGAGGAGGGTGAGTCTTGCATCTCGCAACGCTGCTGCGCCCAGCCTAGCAGCCAGTTCAATCCAATCGCCGCCAGCACCGCCATGCTCAACGTGAATGGGAAGACCCAGCGGAAAGGGCTGTGCAGCTGATTCCAGCCGGGCAGGCCATAGTAAAGGATAGCGTACAGAGGCGTGCCAAAGGCAAACAGCAATGACACAACGGCAAGCCCCAGGAAGAACCAGGTCGGATACAGCCGCCACTGCCGTGACGACTCCCCATGTTGCCGTGACGACTCCCCATATCGTCCAGTCCGCACGCCGCGTGCGGACCTGGCGCCCCCAGGCGCACCACGCCTACGTGCCGCTTGCTGCCAAGCCTGCTGGATCGCTATCACTACGGCGATCGCCGCCAACAACCAGGTGGCAATACCAAGGTAATTGCCACCTTCTACATAATTCTTAACACCCCAAAAGATGGTATAAACCGGCTCGCCCAGCGCATTTGTCGTCGCCGGCACCCACTGCCGCGCCCAAATGTCGTACCATTGGTGATGCGCCGGGCTGCCAAAAATGTTGGGAAGCCAGAAGGTCAGCACATGCCGCGACGGCCACGCCCACTCGCGTACCTGCTGCAGCGATGCCGACCCCGCGCGAAAGTTAAGCGGCAGCAGTTCGACGAGCGGGATCAACTGCACCGCGCCCAGCGCGATGCCGAGCGCCGCCATCACCAGCAGCCAGCCGCCGAGCTTAGCCAGCCGCCCTGCAACCGCACGCGTACTGGGTTGCTCTTCCGCCACTCGCCGGATTGCCCATCCCGCCACCAGCAGCCGCACGGCGCTGTATGCTCCTGCCACCAGCAGCGTGTAGTAAATCAGCTCAGGGTGCCCTGCCAGCACCACAATTCCGATGACGACCGACCCAACCGCAACATAGGGGATCGGGCGAAAGCTACGCACGCCCTTCTCTTCCTGCTTACGCACGATGTACTCGATCACCGCCAGCAGCAGCGGCAGCCACGGCACGGCCGCCAGGAACATGGTGAAGACCACGCTGACGATCAGAAAGCCGCTGAACATGTAGACGACCGCACCAAACAGCGATGCCATAATGCGCAGCTTCAGCACGCGTCCCAGGACATACATGCTTGCCCCGGCGATCGCTACCTGCAGGGCCGTGAACCAGCCATAGGCCAGTTCCAGCGGCAGCACATAGAACAGTACGTTGAGCGGATAGAGCGTCGATGCCTGTCCCCCGGCGAAAAACGGGATGCCGGTGAATACCTGGGGGTTCCACAGCGGGATATCGCCGCGCGCCAGGGTCTCCACGATGTGCTGCTTCCATACCGCGTTTTCCAGCACCAGGTCCGACAGCAGTTCGTTGTGCGGAATCAGTCCCGGCTGCAAGGCGCGCCACGGCGCAAAGGCATAGAGATTATCGTAGGGCAGCAGGCTGGCGTGGGTCAGACCAGGCAGCAGCACCGGGGCAAACCAGGCAAGTGCCAAGAGCAGGATGGTCAGCAGCGCCCAACCATCAGAGCCATAACGGCGGAGTCGATGCATAGAGGTCAGCCGCGCTTCTCAGCGCTTACTGGCCCGGCTGCCTGCTGCCCGGCTGCCTGCGGCCCGGCTGCCTGCTGCCCGGCTGCCTGCTGCCCGCTCACCTGGCGTGCTTGGCTTGCACCCGGCGCCGGCGCCGGGCCACGCAGGTGGCGATACTGCCAGCGAATTTCCCAGGTGCGCCAGGCCGATTCGAGCTTAACGGGCACGTCGAGCTTGCTGTGGCCGATGCGGCGGTCTTCAAAGTGAATGGGTATCTCTACCAGGCGAAAGCCCAGCTTCTCGCATAAATAGGCCATCTCGACCTGAAAGCTATAGCCGTTGCTGCGAATGCTCTGCAGCCCGATCACCTGCAGCGCCGAGCGCCGCCACATCTTAAAGCCCGCCGTCATATCGCGGATGCGCAGCCCCAGGATAGCCCGGCTGTAGAGATTGGCCCACCAACTGAGCAGCCGGCGATTCCACTCCCAGCCGGCGTCCAGCGAACCACCCGGCACGTAGCGGCTGCCGATCACCACGTCGGCGCCCGTCGCCAGCAGCACGCCCAACATCTGCGGCAGATAGCGAGGCGAATGGCTGAAGTCGGCGTCCATCTGCACAATGTAGTCGGCCCCGTCGCCGATGGCGCGAGTCATGCCCGCCACATAGGCCGTGCCCAGGCCGCCCTTCTCTTGGCGGTGCAACACCACGAAACGGGGCCGCTCGCCCTCACCCACACCGGCATTGTACTGGGCGGCCAGCTTGTCCGCCACCGCTCCCGTCCCATCCGGCGAATTGTCGTCCACGATCAGCAGTTGGAGATAAGGCCAGGCAAGCCGCAGCAGCGCCTCGCTGATTGCCGGCAGGTTGTCGGCCTCGTTATAGGTTGGGATCACCACCGTAATGCGGCAGTCGTTCCAATCCGTAATGGAGATGTGTTCTCCAATCGTTGCATTCATCCGCAATCAATCCTCGCCCGCAGCGCGCAGGCTGACAAGCGATTGTAGCATGGGGGCGAAAAGAGGGGCTAATCAGCCATTTGCAGTTGTGCTATGATGAAACTAACCAATCTTAGCTAAAGCGAGGAGATGACCCATGCAAATTAGCGGCAAAACCTTCCTGATCAGCGGCGGCGGCTCCGGCCTTGGCGCAGCCACCGCCCAGCGCCTTGTTGAGTCCGGCGGCAACGTCATCATCGCCGACGTCAATCCTGCCGCCGGCGAGGCCACGGCCGTCGCCCTGGGCGATCAGGCTCGCTTTATCCAGACCGACGTCACCAGTGAAGAAGCCGTCCAGGCTGCCGTCGACCTTGCCGGCACCGCCTTTGGTGGGCTCCATGGGGCCATCAGTTGTGCTGGCATTGCCTCCGTCGAGAAGACCTATGGCAAGCGCGGCGTTCACCCACTCGATCTGTTTCAGCGCGTCATCCACATCAACTTGATCGGCACCTTCAACGTGATCCGCCTCTCCGCCGCCGCCATGGCCGAAAACGAGCCGGACGAGAGCGGCGAGCGCGGCGTGATCGTCAACACTGCCTCCATCGCCGCCTTTGACGGCCAGGTCGGCCAGGCTGCCTACTCTGCCTCCAAGGGCGGAATCGTCGGCATGACCCTGCCCATCGCCCGCGACCTCGCGCCGCTCGGTATCCGCGTCGTCACCATCGCGCCCGGCATCTTTGAGACGCCATTGCTCGCCAGCCTGCCCGAAGCAGCGCGCCAGTCGCTCGGCCAGCAGGTCCCCTTCCCCTCGCGCCTGGGCCGCCCCGCCGAATACGCCGCCCTTGTCGCCCACATCGTCGAAAACCAAATGCTCAACGGCGAAGTTATCCGGCTGGATGGTGCGATCCGCATGGCACCTAAGTAGAGACGACACCTCCCGGAAACCCGCCCCTTCCGGGAAGCCTGCTACCCCCGGGAAGGCAGCCGCTAGGCAGCCTCAATCGTCTTGTATCTACACTACTCTCACCCTTACCGTTATGGGACCGAACGCCCCGCTCGGTGGGATTGGATAGCTTACCGTGGTGAGCAAATCCCCTTTTTTGACCTGCGCGCTCCCCTCGCGGCTGATGTGTACCCGCAGCGAGAGCGCGCGCCCTGCGCCTACGTCTGGCGTATCGATGCTGAACTTCACAGCACCGTTCGGCTCGATCGTCACGTCTTCCATGGTTTGTTCCGCGATGACAACAGACGGTGCATCGGCCATTGAGACATCTCTGATCTCTACTACCAGCCGATCGTACGTCTGTTGCGGCGCGTCCGGCGGCAGCACTATTGTTCCCGGAATCGTTCTCATCGCTGTATTGCTCTCCTGGATATGAGACGACCAAGATCACCAACTCGTCTGCGCCGGCAGCAGTGCTGCCGGCGCAGAGCCAACTCCAGCTATTACGAAGAATAGGCTTGGCCTAGAAGTCGCGGATAACGCCACCCATGTACTCATAATCGGCGATGGACGGTCCCCAGTTCGCACCATCCCACCACTTGTGGAAGAGGGCCGAATCGGTGCCGGTGACAAAGACGTCGAGCCGGTTGGGCCCCCAGGCCACGACCCTGGGCGGGCTGGTGCAGATGCCACCCAAGGATTCATAGTCGGTGAGGGAGGGTCCCCAGTTGGCACCGTCCCACCACTTGTGGAAGAGGGCCGAATCGGTGCCGGTGACAAAGACGTCGAGCCGGTTGGGTCCCCAGGCTACCACCTCGGGTGGGCTGGTACAAATGCCGCCCAAGGATTCATAGTCGGTGAGGGAGGGTCCCCAGTTGGCACCGTCCCACCACTTGTGGTAAAGCGCACGGTCGGTGCCCAGCACAAAGACGTCGAGCCGGTTGGGTCCCCACGCCACCGCTTTGGGTGGGCTGGTACAAATGCCGCCCATGTACTCCCAGTCGGTGAGGGAGGGTCCCCAGTTGGCACCGTCCCACCACTTGTGGTAGAGGGCGGAATCGGTGCCGGTGACAAAGACGTCGAGCCGGTTGGGCCCCCAGGCCACCACCTCGGGCGGGCTGGTACAGATGCCGCCCATGTATTCCCAGTCGGTGAGGGAGGGTCCCCAGTTGGCACCGTCCCACCACTTGTGGTAAAGCGCACGGTCAGTGCCCAGCACAAAGACGTCGAGCCGGTTGGGTCCCCAGGCCACCACCTTGGGTGGGCTGGTGCAGATGCCGCCCATGTACTCCCAGTCGGTGAGGGAGGGTCCCCAGTTGGCGCCGTCCCACCACTTGTGGTAAAGCGCACGGTCAGTGCCCAGCACAAAGACGTCGAGCCGGTTGGGTCCCCACGCCACCACTTCGGGCGGACTCATGCAGACGCCGCCCATATATTCCCAGTCGGTGAGGGAAGGTCCCCAGTTCGCGCCGTCCCACCACTTGTGGTAGAGCGCCGAATCAGTGCCGATGACAAAGGCATCAAGCCGGTTGGATCCCCACGCCACTACCGGCCCCGAGTCTCCAGACGCGGCTGGATACATCATGTGCACGCCCGCAATATCGCCCGCCGATAGCCCGTTGCGCTGTCCTATCACTATGCCCGGTGGGAGAGGTTGGAGTGGCACAATTGTGGGCTGGCCGTTGGTGGAGAAGGCCGTCGCAGGGTAATGCATAATCGACGCGTAGTCATAGGGGCCGAGATCATCGCCGTCGACGATATGCTGGTCAAAATTGTGTTGCATGGCGGGATCAATATTTGCCCAGTCAATCCGTACGAAGGTGTCCCGGTCTTCACGGCTTTGCTCGTGCCACAAGCCCACCGTGTGACCAATCTCGTGAATCGCATTGCCGGTGCCACAGCCCGCGCCTAACGTGACCGTCTGCATCCCACCGCGCCGCCCCACGCTCGATGAGCATCCACCTCCGTCCACGAAACGCACAAAGTCGGTGAACTGCGCCGCATTGGCTGCAGTCCGTTGCACGAAGCGAATGCGCGTATTTGCCTCCCAGTGTGCAATTGCATCAATCACGCGGGTGGGATTTGGCATCGCTGCATCGATCTCGAACGGGATCGTAGCATTCGGCCAGCGGAACTGCCGCCCAATCCCTTCGGGAATTCCGACTGACATCTGCACCAACCCGGCTTCAATATCAATTGCTGCTCGCACTTCGTCCACGGTGCCCAGCACAATGTCGCCTTCGAAGATGGCCATGCCATCTACTTCGCTATACTGGACGGGTTTCCGCTGAAACGTCACACCCTTTATTATAGTTGTCCCAGCCACCGGCCCTGTCCGAAACTCACCGTGCAGTGCCGGGCCAATTCCATTCTCGCCTGCTTGTTGTTGCTTGTCGGGTTTCGTCATGGCAACGCCAGCCCCGGCCCCTATGCCAGCCCCGGCCCCCATGTTGACAGTGGCACCGCCAGGCATATTCCCTTTCGCGCTTGTGCCGGCTTCGTCCGTGCTTTTCATTTCTGAACCTGGTGTCGAATTCTTCATTCCGGAAGCTGCCTTCGAGTTCTTCATCTGTGATCTCCTTCTTGGCTTGGTTGCGCTAACTGTATCCTGCAGGCGTCCGTTCTGCGCTTGACCTGAGCATAGCAAGTTGGATTCCACAAAATGTCCACAGATTTAATTTCGAAGTCCGCGTGCTTCTTTCATTCACTCCTCTCGAAACGTATACGCCATCGAATCGTCCGCCTGCGGCGCGTAGTGCCCATAGAAGAACGGCCCATGCAGAGCCCGGGGGATCAGCACGTACAGGTCATCCACCAGCGGGTGCTCCGCCAGCGCATGGAGCGGCAGCCAATCCAACTCTCCCTCATGTGAAGGCGTAACCACCCGTGAGGGCGCCTTGCCCGTAAACACAAACATCATTACGCCGGGCCGCAGGCCCTGTTCATCGCTGCCAGTGTCAATGTTAACTACCCCACGCAGCGTCAACTCCCGCATCTGCAAGCCCGATTCCTCCCGCACCTCGCGCAGCGCCGCGCTGTACACGTCCTCATCCGCCTCGACGTGCCCGCCTAATCCATTATAATGGTTCGCCCACAGCCGCTTAGTCGGGGCGCCTTTGAGCAGCAGCACCTCTTCCTCGCCGGTCTGCGGATGGCGGCTGCTAAGGAAGATTAGTACGCGCGGGATGGCCTGGTAGCGCTGGCGCTTTGGATCATGTGTCCCCTGGGCGGATACTTTCATGACGGTGGTGTACTTTCTTTTAATGGTATAAAATACAGAGTAGTAAGGTTGCTGCAGTTCGTCCCCGCCTGCACCCGAGGAGTTGCGAGTCTATGCCTGTTACGGCAGCCAACAAGCCGGTGATTCTGCTGGCCTTTGCCAACGATCCCGCCGATGGCATCAATTACCTGCGCAACCTGCCCGAAGAGGCACGGCAGGTGCGCGCTGCCCTGGAATATGCCGAGGCGCAAGGCTTATGCGAGTTCGAGCTGCGCTACAACGCCACGCTCGATGATATTCTGGGGGCCTTTCAACATCCAAAACTCAAGGGGCGCATCGCCGTCTTCCACTACGGCGGCCATGCCGACAGCTACGAGCTGCTCTTCCAAAGCAGCCCCGGCAGTCTTCAGCGCATTGACGCCCGCGGTTTCGCTTCCTTTCTGGCCGAACAGCGCAGCCTCCAGCTTGTCTTTCTCAACGCCTGCTCCACCGAGCCCCAAGTAGAAAGCCTCCTCGCCGCCAACGTCCAAGTCGTTATCGCCACCTCCCAGGAAGTGGACGACAGCATCGCCGCCACGTTGGCCAACTCGTTCTATCAAAACCTGGCGCATGGGGACTCGATCGGCTCCGCCTATCGCCAGGCGGTGGCCGCCTTGCGCGCTCAGAAAGGCGATGACCCGGCGCTCTTTTACACGGCCGGCGGCGGTCCGCCCCCCAACGCCATTGCCACAACTGCGGAATCGACCCCAGCGGAAACAACTGCTTCGGCTGCTCCACCCGTGACAGCCGCAGCAGCTGGCAATGGGACCGGGTCCGTTATGCAAGTGAGCGGCGCGGAAGCGGCCGGCAGTTCTGCCAGCGGCTATTGGCCGTGGCTGCTGCGCACGCGCCCCGGAGCCGAAACGGCCATCGAATGGAGCCTGCCCCTCGCCGCCGGCGACCCGCTCTTTGGCCTGCCCCCGCTGCCCGCCAGGCCGCTGCCCGACAGCCCCTACCAGCGTGCACTCGATTACTATACCCGCGACATGGCGGAGCTCTTTTTCGGCCGCAGCCGCCAGGTGCGCGATCTCTACCAGCGCGTGACGGCCGCCGGCCGCTCCAGCGTCATTCTCTACTATGGCCAGTCGGGCGTCGGCAAGTCCTCGCTCCTGGACGCCGGTCTCGCCCCACGCCTCGAAGCGACGCATCTCGTTGCCTATGCCCGCCGCGACCGCAGTCTCGGCCTCCTGGGCACACTGCGCACGCAGTTGGCCGCCGCGGACGCACAGAAGACCCTGGTGGAAGCCTGGTTGGCGGCAGAGCAGCAAGCCGGCAAACCTATGGTGCTGATCCTGGACCAGGTCGAGGAGGTCTTCACGCGCCGCAATCCAGACCACCTGCGTGAGTTGGAGGAGTTTGCCGAGGCCCTGCGCAGCATCGACGCTGCGCCCGCAGCGCCGCTCGGCAGCAAACCGGCCGGCGTCTTACTTTTGGGCTTTCGCAAGGAACGGCTGGCCGAACTCGAAAGCGCGCTGCGCCAGGAAAGCATCGACTTTGCCAAAGTTTTCCTGGCCCCGCTCGACGTGGAAGGCATCCAGGAAACGTTCTGGGGTCCCGTACGCAGCGAGCGCCTGGCTGCCAAGTACGGGCTGACCGTCGAAGACCAGTTGCCGGAGATCGTCGCCCACGACCTGACAGCCGATCCCGACTCGCCCGTGGCGCCCACGCTCAACATCCTCTTGCGCAAGTTGTGGGCAGCGGCCACGGCACAGAATGCGAGCGCTCCACGTTTCAGCGTAACGCTCTACGAGCAACTGCGTCGCGACGGCATCCTGCTCGACGATTTCCTGCGCCAGCAGATTGCCACGCTGGCCCAGGAACAGCCAGACTCCGTATCGTCCGGCTTTGTGACCGACCTATGGGCCCTGCATACGACCGACCTGGGCACGGCTGACCAGTGCAGCGCCGACGAACTGCGGGCAGTCTACACGCACCGGCCGGACCTCGACGCTGTCGTGCTGCGCAGCAAGGAACTCTACGTGCTGGCCGACCTGCCTGGCGATAGCGCAGAAGCGAGCACAGCAAGCGGCACGCGCCTGGCGCACGATACGCTGGCTCCCCTCGTGCGCCGCGACTATGACCATTCTGTCCATCCCGGTCAACAGGCGCGCCGGCTGCTGGAGGGCCGCGTTGTCGATTGGAGCGTTGGCCGCACCGGTACGCTGCTTGACGACAGCGCTCTGGCCTTGGTCGACAAGGGGCTTGCCGGGATGCGCGGCCTCTCCGACGACGAGCAGCGCCTGCTGTCTGCCAGCCGCCAGGCACAGGCCCAACGCCACCGGCAGCGCCGTTTATGGCAAACTGTGGGTGCCGCAGCTGCCATCACCATCTTGGTGCTGCTGGCATCCGCGCTATTTCTTTGGAACAACCAACAGGTAACCATCGCGGAGAGGGAGGCGGCGATTACCAAGGCGCAGCTCGACGCCGAACGCGCCGACCGGATTGAGGCCGAACGCCAAGCATCCGAAGAACGCAACCGCAGCGCCGCACTCAACATCCAACTCACCCGCCAACGCGAGCTTAATGCCGCCCGCCTGGCCCAAGTCAACGAGTCGCAGCGCATTGCCCAGCTCGCCCAGCAGCAGTTGACCGTCGATCCTGTCGTCAGCTTGCACCTGGCGCTGGCCGCACTGCCGACTTCTGTGAACCAACCGCTCGTACCCGAAGCTGAATATGCACTACGCCAGGCTGCGCTCAACAGCCGCGAGCGCAGGTTCATCACGACCACGGTGAGCAGCGCTGATCAGATTGCCATCCGCGGCAACCGGGTCGCCGTCGGCGGCGCAGTCCCTATGGTCTACGACTTGGAGCTGACCCCCCAAGAGTTTCCGTTCCCGACTGACTTCACTGACGTCCGCGGCCTGCGCTGGGGCAATGATGGCCGCCTGCTGGGTTGGAGTTCCACGACTGCCTGGGTTGTCGGCGGCGGCGAACCGCTGAGCTTCTCGCTTGACGCACAAGGCCTCGCCGCCCCCGACGACACCATCGAGTGCGCTGAATGGCAGCCAGCGCAGCGTTGGGTCGCCATCTGTACCTTTAATTCGCTCTACGCCTGGCAGCCCGAAAGTGGCCGCATTATCACGCTGACAACCGAAATCGACACGCCCGACCTGCCGACCGAACCACGCAGCGCCGTCTGGTCGTCGGACGGGCACCGGCTGGCGGGGTTAGGGGCCAAGTTGGCCCTGTGGGACAGCCGCTCCCCCCAAACCCCGGCGGAGGTCTTTTACCCACCGGGGGAGCCCGGCCAGCCGGTGAGCTTTGCCTACTGGCTGCCCGACGACGAATCGTTGGTTGCCGGCTGGTTCGCCCCCGGCGCCGATAACGTGGTGCTGCAGTTGTGGCAGCCGGACGCCGAGGAACTCCAGCCACTGCCCCTGCCGGGCAACTTCGCAGAACACTTCTGGCAAGTGGAGGCGCTCTATGCACCCGATCCGGATGACGGCACGCCACGCCTGCTGCTCTGGGCGAACGATGGCTTTATGGCGCTGTACGGCATCGACGGCAAACAAATTGCCTCGGCTGCCGATATCCTGCCGAATCTGAACGGCCTTTCCCTTTCGCCAGGCGGCGAACGCGTCGCCGGCTATTCGGCCAGCGGCGCTGCTGCCATCTGGGACCTGAGGGATTTGACGGTTTTCACTGCCTTCAACGTCGCCAATAATTTTACGGCCGGATCGCTTATTCATGTGGACTGGCTCGACGACAACACGCTGGCGCTGTCCGACGAAAACGGCCTGATCCAAGTTGCCCGCCGCTCTGATTCGTCCGACAGCCTATCTATAACGCCACTCTATGGATACAGTGCCAATGAGCGGATCGCGCACGCCATGCGTCTTGCCAACGGCCGCTTGCTGACTGCCGGCTACAGTGACGGCAGCGCATCCAGCCTGCGTACCTGGCAGATCGACCCCGTGCCAACCTTGGCGGGCGAAGGCTTACCGCCAGCGGGGGAGCCCCTCTGCCGCCGTCTCCATCGCGCCGTAGCCCTGCCCCAAGGCGTGGCCCGGCCCAACGTCCTTGCCTGGGGGCCGGGCGACGATCTGCTGACGACTGATGGTGACGGCCAGGTGGCGCACTGGACAATTGGCGGCGCAGCGCAGGTGCTGCCCGCCGACGAGGAGCGCCGCTTCATTGTCGCTGCACCGGATGACAAGCACCTCCTGCGCTACGGCAACGGCAGGGATGGACAAATCTGGCGGCTGGACGCGTCCGGTTGGGTACAGGACGACACGCTGGCGGGCGAGCTGAACGGCGCTGTCTGGACGGACGACGGTATCCTGGTAACCTACGCCGATGGCTCCACAGATGTAATCGATCCTGCTAATGGTCGCCGCCAGGCAGGCCCTGCCGGCGCCACCGCGAGCGGCTCCACCCTGCCGGCAGCAGACCTGCTGCTCGCCATGCGCGGCGCCGCCGTCGAACTGTGGCAACTTGGCGACGAGCAGCCGTCGGTCGCCTGGCCCGCCCCGCAAGGGCGCAACATGCTGCTGGACGATGTCAGCGAGGGCGCCGCCGCGGGTGATGCTGCAGGCGACACGCTGCTTGTCTACCGCGATCGCTCGTTCGGCCAGCTCTATGTGCTGCGCCTGGATGCTGCCGCACGCACGCTAACTGAGGTGTGGCGCTCGGAACGAGCACATGTCGACAGCGCACAGGCTCGCTTGAACCCTGTATTGCCGCTGTTGGCCTCTGTGAACGACGGCATCGTCTCGCTGGTGGATCTGGAACAAGGTCGCGTCATCTGGCAGAGCACCAGCGTGGGGTCCGTAGCGGGCCAATCATTCCGTGCTGTGACTTGGAGCACAGATGGACAGTATTTGATCACACAGGCACAGCCGTTGCAACAGAGTAGCTTTACCAGGAACATAGGCGTTTGGCATTGGAACGCAGCACAACGCCGCCCCATTCTGCTTCAGGAAGTGCCATCTTCCGGTTTGCTCGGCGTCAGCCCCGACACGGGCGCCTTGCTTGCCGGCGAGCCGGGACAGCCGTTTGCCGACAGGCCATACTATTATCCGGTGCTGGCCAACACGACGCAGTTGCAGACGGACGTACAGGCATCGTGCCTGCTCGACCGTCCCCTGGACGACGAACTGCGACAGGCATTTTTGATCGTCGGGCGTTGATCGCCCAAAGGAGGCTTTATGCTGACTTCCCCTATCGCATGGATGCGACGATTGCTGGCGCTGGCAGCAGGGTTAACCTGCTTGTTGGCAGCATTTCAAGCCCAGCCGGCCCATGCCCAACCGCCAACGTGCAACGACGTGATAACGGAGCTCGACGGCGCATTGGCTCCGGGTGTCTGCGACGTGCTCGGTCTCGGCAGCGCCTGCCTTGCCACGCGCAGCGTCAACGCCACCCCTCGCACCGGCACCATCCGCTTCACGACCCCCGGCGACGAAGCCCAACTCAACAACATCCGGCGGATGATTACCGTGCCACAAAAGGGCGCCGCCGTCCTCCTGGGCGGCTCGACCGCCAATCCGGTCAAAATTCTGATCTTTGGCGACACCGCCACTGCGCCCAATACCACCCAACCCGGCCGTGTCTTCACCCTGCGCGCCAGCAACGGCCAGCCTACCTGCGAACGCACTCGTTCGGGCATGATCCTGCAGACACCCACTGGCAAGAACGGCACGCTTGTCGTCAATGGCGTGACCATCAAGCTTGGCAGCACCGCCTACGTTGTTCCCGGCGCTGACGTGCTGTTTGACCAGGATCCCCGCATAGACCGCCGGCAGGGGTCGCGTAACCGCAACGCGCCCCTGTGCAGCGGCTTCGATTCGGACTGCGACTTCGGCGACGACAGCTGCAGCCGCAGCGACCGGCTGGTATACGGGCCGTTCTGCCGCGAAGACACCTATCCGTACATCGAGCCGGGCCTCTATCGCGTCACTCTCTACGGCGAGGGTGAAGTGCAGGCCGGCGCCACCGACTACAACATCACGCACGATTATGAGATGATGGGCACCCAGCGCCTGACCCTGCCCGACAGCTACACGTTCTGCTGGGATGGATTACAGGAAGGAGGCACGGGTTTTGAAACCATCGTCCAGGCGCGCAGCGACGACGCCTATATCGACCACATCACGATCGACTACTTAGGGCATGACTGTAGCCTGCAGGGAGCCAATGACCGAAGCGCAGGGATGGGCCGCGGTGAGATGGGTGTCATGTCAGTCTATAATATCGAAGGCGGCATCGACGTCAGCATGCCGGACGGGCAGCAGGCCAGCCCTGATTCCGGGCAGCGCATCCGCCTCTATTACGAAGGCGATCAAGTAGTTGCCATGGACGAAGGCCCGACCGACGCACCGTACATAGAGCAGTCGGATTTGGCACAATGGGCTTCGGGCGCTACGGGCGGGGGCTTGCCTGAAGTCGAGATTCGGCCAGGACGGCCGGGAACTGAACCGCAACCCCAAGACCCGGTTGTCTCGGTCAATGCCGATGTGCTGTATGACGGCGACTTTCCGTATGCGCTGCGCATCGAGGCGCAAGCCTACGATCCCAACGTCGGTGACGGCAACGGTGACGGCATCGACTACGTTTATTTCACGATCAGCGACTCATCAGGCGACGTCGTCTTCGACAATGACGAAGAAGATCCCGCCTATTGCGCCTATGGCGGCGATAGCCCCTGTGAAGAATCAATCTCCTCGGACAGCATCGCGAGCGGTGATTACGAAGTAACGGCGACGGCCTACACCAACCGTGGGGCGGAGGTCTCGGCTCGCACGAGTTTCTCACTAAACTGGGAGCCACCCATCGACGGCAGTTCGACGACTGAGGTGGAACCGACCATCGTACCGACCGAAATACCGACCGAAGTACCGCCGAGCGTTGTGGACGCGCCGCCAGTCTTCGGTCCGATTTCCAGCAGCCCATCGGGGGAATACTGCTTTGGCGATACGATAGTTGCCGGGGTAGACGTGCGTGACGACGTGAGTGTCGCATATGTTACGCTGCACTGGCAAGCGCTCTATTTCGACCCGGACTTCCCGGAATACGGCAGCTTCCCTTACGACACAATCGACCTGGGGAGCGGGAATGGGTATTTCCAAGGCGAGTTCTCACCAGGCGACCTCAACACTGCCAACTTCTATTTCTCCGCCACGGATGACGCCGGCAATGCGGCCACCTCTGATACGATAAGCATGACCGGCAAATACTGCGGTCCAGTGGTCAGGTAAATGGACAGATTATCGGCAACCGAGTTCGGCAAGGCTCGGTTGCCGAACCTCGCCTACCTTTTTGAAGTCCACCGCTCCACAGTCACGTCGTCGAGGTAATCCTCGTCTATGACTGCACCGTGACCGATACCGGTCGGCACGGTCAGCGTGCTGTCCGGATTCAACGTGAACGGGTTCTTGACGATATCTCGCTTGAAGTAGCGGTCGTTGGCGCTGATGTCGCCGGGCAGCGTGAAGTTGGGCAAGCTGGCAAGCGCCACGTTGACGGCGCGGCCGATGCCGGATTCCAACATGCCGCCGTGCCAGACGGGCATGCCGGCCGCTTGCGCCATGTTGTGAATTTTGACGGCGTCGCCCAGACCGCCGATGCGGCTAGGCTTGATATTGATGATGTCGCAGGCTTGCAGCTCGATTGCCCACCGTGCATGTTCGGGCGACACGATGCTCTCGTCCAGGCACAAGGGACTTTTAAGCTGGCGCTTTAGCTTGGCGTGGTCAAAGATGTCGTCATGCGCCAGCGGCTGTTCGACCAGCAGCAGGTCATACTGGTCGAGTTGCGCCAGGTGCGGACCGTCGGACAGGTGGTAAATACTGTTGGCATCCACCTGTAGCAACAGGTCCGGCCACTGCCGGCGCACGGCTGCCACCGGCTCGACATCCCAACCCGGCTTGATCTTGAGCTTGATGCGCTGGTAGCCGTCCTTTAAGTAGGCGTCCACCACTTTGAGCAGCGTGTCAATGTCCTTCTGAATTCCGATACTCACACCCACGCTGACCCGAGTGCGTGTGCCGCCCAGCAGTTTCGCCAGGCTGCAGCCCTCGGCATGTGCAAACAGGTCCCACGCTGTGAATTCGAGGGCACACTTCGCCATGCGATTGGCGCGCACCTTGGCAAACAACGGCGTCACGTCCCACGGGCTCTGCACCTCCGCCGCCAGCAGCATCGGGACCAGGTAATCCTGCAGGATGATCCACGCGGTCTTGAAGTTCTCCTCGTTGTAAAACGGATTTTCGCCGACCGGCGACTCGCCCCAGGCGACGAACTCGCCCCGGCTATCCTCACCCAGCATGCGTACGATGATGGGGTAGCTGCCTTCTTCTCGCCACCCGCTGGTTTCAAATGGCGCCACATACGGCAGAAAAATCCGCCGCAGTTCGATCTCGCGCACCTTCATCCCGCACCTCTTTGGGCCCGTTTAAGCCCTGACTGCTCCCAGAATATTGATTTGTGCCTCGGCTAGTTCGCCACCCAGGCTTAACAAGGCGCTGACCTGCTTGTCCGTGCGGCCCTCCGCATAAATGCGCAGCACAGGCTCGGTGCCGCTCGGCCGGATCAGCAGCCAGCTGTCGTCGGCCAGGATAAACTTCACCCCGTCGCGGCTGCTCACATCCATCACGCTTACGCCCGCCAGTGCCGCAGGCACGTTTGACATCAACCCCGCCACCAGGTCCGCCTTTTTGAACGGGCGCACGGGGCGGTCCACACGGCCGTAGCAGAAGATGCCTACGTCAGGCGCAGCCATCAGGCTGTCCAGCATCTCCCCGAGTGTCTGCTTGCATGTGGCAACCATTTCGACCAGCAACATGCCCATCAGCAGCCCATCGCCCTCAGGGATATGGCCGAGGATCGAAATTCCGCCGCTTTCTTCGCCACCAATCAACACGGGCTCACTTAACATATAATCACAGATATGGTTAAAGCCGACCGGCGTCTCGTAGATAGGCAGCCCATAGCGCAGCGCCAGCCGGTTGAGCATTTGCGTTGTGCTGACGGTCTTGACAACGCTGCCGCGCAGGTTGCGTTCGTTGACCAGGTGTACGATCAGCAGCGCCATGATGGCGTGCGGATCGATAAAGCGCCCCGTCGGATCGATAGCCCCAATGCGGTCTGCATCGCCGTCGGTCGCCAAGCCGATCCAGTGTTCGCCCGTCAGCATCTCGTCGATCAAGGGTCCCAAATGGCGGGCGATCGGTTCGGGGTGAATGCCGTTAAAGCCGGGGTTCATCTCACTGCGCAACTCAACCACGCGGCAGCCGGCTTCTTCCAGCAGCTTACGTAGATAGATACGGCCGGCCCCATACATCGCATCGACGGCCACGCTCAGGTTTGCGTGGCGGATACGTTCAAAGTCGACCAGTTTGTGCAGATGCTGCGTATAGGCAGGAAACGGGTCAAACCGGGTGACGAGCCCCCGTTCGATGGCAACTTCCAGGTCGAGACGCTGCGGCGGCGCGCCATTGGCGGCTACGATACGGCGCTCGACGTCCTTGCAGTCGGATGGGCTCGCCGAACCGCCAAAGGCGGCCTTCAACTTGATGCCGTTATAACGTGGCGGATTATGGCTGGCCGTGATCATCACACCGCCATCTGCGTTTCGATCGACTATGGCAAAACTCGTGACGGGTGTCGGCGAGTCGCTGCGCGTCAGCCAGACACGAATGCCGTTGGCGGCCAACACCTCGGCAACTGCAATCGCATAGCGATCTGATAAAAAGCGTGTATCATACCCTACCACCAGGTTCGCTGATGCCTGCTGGCTGCCATTGCGAGTGGCGGTAACGTCGGCCAGTGTCTTTTCCGCAATCGCTTGTGCGACGCGGCGAACGTTATCAAAAGTAAAATCTTCGCTGATGACGGCGCGCCAGCCGTCGGTACCAAAATGAATCGTCATAAATGTTCCTTCAATCCAGAATTTTTGGTCCGTGGAGGACAGATCAGATTTACCATTATAAGGACACTATACAGGGCATCCAATCAGATTAGCCTTACATTTTGCCAATATCACTTTACCCATCATCTGGCAACCATTACTGAGTGGAGAATCTACCATGTCGGAAACCACGTATTCGTATGTACTCGTGCAGCAGGAGGGACGCGTCGGTGTCGTTCAGCTCAACCGGCCCCAGGCGCTCAATGCCCTCAACGCCGCACTGATGGATGAATTAGTCGCCGCCCTGCAAGCATTCGACGCTGACGCCGAGATTGGCTGCATCGTTATCACCGGCAGCGAAAAAGCCTTTGCCGCCGGCGCAGACATCAAGCAGATGGCCCAAGCGTCAGTGGTCGAGATGCTCGACAGCCCTTTTATCGGCTATTGGGACAAGCTGGGCCGCATCGGCAAGCCGATTGTAGCGGCGGTCAGCGGCTGGTGCCTGGGGGGCGGCTGCGAACTGGCCATGGCGTGCGACCTGATCGTGGCCGCCGAGTCAGCCGTCTTTGGCCAGCCGGAAATCAATCTGGGCATCATCCCAGGCGCCGGTGGCACGCAGCGTCTCACGCGCGCCGTAGGCAAGTCCGTCGCCATGGACATGGTGTTGACCGGTCGCCGTTTATCCGCTCAGGAGGCGCTGCAGTTTGGCCTGATTGCGCGCGTGCTGCCCAGCGAAGGTTTTGCCGAAGCCGCTGTGGCGATGGCTGCCGAAATCGCCGCCAAGTCGCCTATTGCCCTGCGCATCGCCAAGGAGGCGGTCAACCACGCCTTTGAGCTGCCGCTCGCCGAAGGCGTCCATCTTGAACGTCGCCTCTTCAACATGCTCTTCGCCACTGAAGACCAAAAAGAAGGCATGGCCGCTTTCGTCGAAAAGCGACCCCCTACCTGGCAAGGTAAATAAGGCCGGCAGCTTGCCCCAGGCTCGGCGCACCAGGTCATCGATAGGCAAAATGATAAGCGCCGAGCCTGGGGCAGTTTCACCCGCTCGCCCTTCACCCCACCTTACTAACCCCACCTCAATTGTGCACAATCGCGCACACATCACCCATGGACTTTGTACGAATTGTCTGTAGATCAGTTCTTGGCGCGCGTGTATCCTCTTCTCACTGGTTGGCTCGGGCCGGCGTAGAGCCGGCGCCTAGGCGCCAACGGTGCAAGCTCACTGTACTGCCCAGTGCGAGAAAAAAACTGTGTCCTTACAAAACTCAAGATCGTCGGCTGCCAACAGCCCCGTACGCGCCGGCTTCCATGCCGCCCTGGAGCAGATCGAGTCCTACCCGGTCGAACGCAACTGGCGTCCCGCCTTCCTGACACCGCTCAGCACCTTACCCCAGCCGCGCCGCATGCTGCTGTCTGATCTGCCCGGCCAGCGACCATCCGTAGCGCCTTTTGCGGGCCAATCGCTGACGATAGCCGCTGCCCTCCATGCCCTGCGCACTGGTTCGCTCGACGTGGCGGGTCTACTGGAACAGATGCTGGCCGCAATCGACAGCCAACAGCCCTCCCTCAATGCCTTTGTTTATGTCACGCCTGCGGCCGCGTTGCAGCAACTGGCGCTGGAGTTGGATAGGGAGCTGCGCGCCGGGATCTGCCGTGGCTCCCTGCATGGGATTCCAATCGCCGTCAAAGATATCTTCGACGTTGCCGGCATGCCCAACACTGCCAGCTCGCCCGTGCTCGACGACAACGTCTCGATCTCAGACGCCGGCAGCGTTCACCTCCTCAAAGCGGCCGGCGCGGTGATGATGGGCAAGACCCACACGCACGAATTTTCGCTTGGCGCCACCACGCCGCAAAGCCGCAACCCGTGGGACCCGACGCGTGATCCGGGTGGTTCCAGCGGCGGCTCAGCTATCGCCGTGGCCACCGGCATGAGCCTGGGCGCCATAGCGACCGATACGCGCGCGTCGGTGCGTGTACCCGCTGCCCTGTGCGGTGTGGTGGGTTACAAACCGACCTTTGGCCTGGTGCCTAGCGACGGCCTCATCATGTTGTCGTGGAGCCTGGATCATGTGGGGCACATGGCGCCAACCGTCGAAGACGCCGCGCTCATGCTCGACGTGCTCGATCCGGCCCCGCATGTGGGCTACAGCCAAGGGCTGTACAAGAGCATGCACACTGTACGCATCGGCGTGCCCGTTGCCGCACTGGAAGGGGCCGAAGCCGGCGTGGCGGCAGCCTTTCGCCAAGCGATCACCGCCATGCGCCAGACGGGGGCTGAGGTCATCGAGATCGAGACACCCTCTGGCGCCGACTTTGACCTGGCCGTGGGCATGGGATTAATCATCAGTCGCGCCGAGGCAGCGGCCTATCACACGGTCTATGGCGACCGTCGGCAGCGTTATGCCACCACTGCCGTGGCCAAGCAAATGGACGAGGCGACCCGAGTCAGCGCCGTCCACTATCTGCAAGCCCAGCGGGCGCGTGAGGATTTGCGCTGGCGCGTCCTGCGCAGCTTCGACCATTTCGACGCCCTCCTCATGCCTGCCACACGCATGGCGGCCCCTAAGAGCGACAAAACAGACCACTACTTCCTCGTCCTCTCGGAAAACTGCATCTTGTGGAGCGTCCTCGGCTTCCCCGTCATCTCCTTACCTTGCGGACGCACGCCCCTCAACCTTCCCGTCGGCGCCCAACTCGTCGCCGCCCCCTACGAAGACGCGCGGCTGCTGTCGATCGCGGCGGCATTGGAGTTGGAGTTGAGTCGCGGATAGGCGCGACCTTTCGAGTATATAACCAGGCAGCGCACCCTGGTGCGTCGCAATTGTCAACTTTCCCGCTCTCTGCTACAGTACCTCGCATGAGCCAACAGACCGCCGATATCGTCATCTGTGGCGCGGGGATTGCCGGGATCAGCGCTGCCTATTATCTCGCCGTTCACCAAGGCCTGCACGACGTCCTGCTTGTGGACGAACGGGCGCCCATGAGCTTAACCAGCGACAAGTCCACCGAGGCGTACCGCAACTGGTGGCCGGGTCCTGACGATGCCATGCTGCGCTTTATGAATCGCAGCATCGACCTGCTAGAACAACTCGACGACGCCAACGGCCACCGTATCCGGCTCAACCGCCGCGGCTATGTCTACGCCACCGGCAATCCATCTCACGTGCGCACCCTGGTCGAGTCGGCCAAGCAAGCGGAACAGATGGGCGCCGGCCAGCTGCGCGTGCATACGGGCGCTCTCGGTGAACCGGCCTATGTTCCGGGCAACCCTGAACACTGGCACGATCAACCTGATGGCGCCGACCTCTTTCTCGATCCAGCCCTTATCCGCCGCTACTTCCCATACCTTACGCCGCAGGCCGTGGCCGTGCTGCACGCCCGCCGCTGTGGCTGGTTGAGTGGCCAGCAACTGGGCATGCTGCTGCTCGAACAAGCCAAGGCACATGGTGCGCGTATTCTCAATGGCCGCGTGACCCAGGTCCACACCGACGGTGGCCGCATCTCTGCCGTCACCGTGGACACGGCAGGCGAGACGCAGCAGATCGCAACACCGTGCTTTGTCAATGCCGCCGGCCCGCTCGTCAAGCAGGTTGGCGACCTGCTGGGGCTTGATTTGCCGATCTTCTCCGAACTGCATCTCAAGAGCGCCCTGGAAGACAAGCTAGGCATCGTGGACCGTGAGGCGCCGCTCGTCATTTGGGAGGACGAACAATGCCTGCCCTGGACGGATGAGGAGCGCGCTGCGCTGGCGGGCAGCGAAGACACGGCACATCTGCTGGCTCCTTTTCCCGGCGGCATCCACTTCCGTCCCGAAGGTGGGCATGGGGCCAGCACCCTGTTGCTCCTGTGGGCCTATCACTTGGAGCCAATCGAGCCGCACTTTCCCGTTTGGATCGACCCCGAGTTCAGCGAAACTGTGCTGCGCGGCATGACCACGCTGGTCCCTGGTCTCTCCATCTACCTCGACCGCCTACCCAAAACCTACGTCGATGGCGGCTACTATACCAAAACCGTGGAAAATCGGCCCTTGGTTGGCCCGCTGCCCCTTGACGGCGCCTACATTTATTCTGCTCTTTCCGGCTACGGCCTGATGGCCGCGTGTGGCGGCGGCGAGCTGCTGGCCGCTCATGTTGCCGGCGCCACCCTGCCGTCCTATGCCCCCGCCTTCCTGCTCTCGCGCTACGACGACCCGGCTTACCAGGCTCGTCTCGCTGCCTGGGGAGCAACAGGTCAGCTATAGCCCTGCGACGCCATTTCCGTCCATTTCGTGGTACTATCCCACCTATGTCACAGTTCACAGCTGTCTACCTGCCACAGTCCGGTCCCAACGACGTCACCGCCACCATCGCCGAGTGGTCCAAGCAGCCCGGCCAATGGGTGCAGAGGGGCGAGGTGCTAGGCAGTGCCGAGACGACAAAGAGTGTGTTTGATTTGGAAGCCCCCGTTGCAGGCGCATTCTGGCCGCTGGCTGCCGCCGGTTCAGAAGCGAACGTCGGCGCCGTCGTCGCCGCCCTTGGCAGCGAACAGTCCGATCAGGCGGCCGCCCGCATTTGGTTGTCAGAACAGAGCGATCGCCAGGCGACCACAACCGGCCGCGCATCCAACACATCGGCCGCGGGCGCAAGCGTAACGGCGACAGCCACGCCGCGCCTTGCGACGCTCAAAGCCGAACTGCTGGCCCAGCGCCACACCATTGACCTGGCCCAAGTACCCGCTACGGGCGAAAAGATTACCGAAGCCGACGTGCAAGCCTACCTTGCCGCCCGCGATGCCGCGCCCGGTGCGCCTGCACAAGCGTCTGCAGCTGCCTCACCCTCTCACATTACAGACATGGTCGACGACCGCTATCCCGCCAACCGGCCGCAACGTATTCTCATCGTCGGGGGCGGCAACGGGGCCGTGCAGATCATCGACGCACTGGCCAGGCTGCCCAACCAGCGCGCGGTGGCGATCCTGGACGATAATACTTCCCTCCACAGCAAGCAAGTGGCCGGCGTGCCGATCTTGGGGCCGATCGACATCCAACGCGCTGCCGACATGGCCGCTGCAGGGCAATTCGATGCAGCGATCATATCCATCAGCACCAGCATTCCCGCACGTGCGCGTATCTTCGAGCAGTGGAAGAGCCGTAGCATCACGTTTGCCAATGTCGTCCACCCCAGTTGCGTCGTAGGCATGAACGTCGCTTGGGGTGAAGGCAATGTAATCATGGCGCTCTGCCACTTTGGCGCCTGCGCCGCCATCGGCGACAACAACTTTCTGAGCGCCTACTGCAGTATCGAGCATCACTGCACGCTGGGCAGCCATTGCAGCTTTGGCCCCGCCGTCGTTACTTCAAGTCGTGTCAAGATCGGTGACCGTGTACGCTTTGGCACCGGTGTCCACATTGAACCAGGCATCGAGATTGGGGCCGGCTCGGTAATTGCTTCTGGTTTGGCTATCACGCAACACATTCCCCCTCAATCCTTGCTCAAAGCCCACGTGGGCTATTCGATGCGCACCAGGTCCTCGACGTAGCGCGGCAGCACGCGATATCCGTCATTCCATGGCGACCGGCGGGCAAACTGGCTGACGACACCGGTGACCTGCCAAATCTCACCCTTGTAGACAAACGGTCGCTTCCAAGGCAGGCTGCTGCGCACTGTAACCCGCACAGGCAGTGCCGCCGGATGCGCCGGGTCCACCAGCAGCAGGCTGTCACCCTGCCAGCCCACAACAGCGCCGGTAAATGTGACCAGCCTGCCCTCGACTGATTCGCACACCGTATGGGCCCATACCGGCAGCGGGCGCAACGGCGCACCGCTGCCCAGCTTCCACACATCGTGTGGGCCGGCAAGCACCAGTTCCATCTCGCCGCGATACGAGTTCCAGCGCCCGTGCAGCCACACCCTGTCGCCTTCTATAAGCGCTGGGAACTCCCCCTGCTCCAGGTAGACGTTAGCGCCGATTCCGGCAGTGACGCCGTCGCCGGCCATATCGGCGACATACATGCTGCCGTTAAACAGCCCTGGCGGCGCAACCACTACCGCACGCAGCTCCACCTCCGCTTCCAACCCAGCCAGCTTGGCTTGCGCTACCGAGCCCGGCGGGCCGCCGGCCTGGCCATAGGTTGGTTCCAGGGTTGCCACGGCCGCTGCGCCGCCACTATGGTGTTCGCTGCCTTCGTGAGTTGTAGCGGGCGGTGGCGTTTCGGGTGTTTGCGGGTTCGGCGTGCCGCCACTTGGTGCCCCATCGTCCGCCTCCGCCCGCAGCACTTGCACGGGAGCCGTGACCACATAATCGCCATCTGCCTGCGTCGCTACGGCTGCCAGCAGTGCGCCGGGCGCCAGTAATACAGGCACGGTCCAGCGCCCATCGCCCGGCGGCAGCAGAAGTTCCTGCAGCAATACGCCATCCTGCCAGATCGCCAGGCTGGCGACTTCTCCCTCCAGATCACCATAGGCGACGTGCAGCATCACTTGACCGCCGCCGGCCTGTAGGGGATCGGCCGGATTGGCGCTGGGCAGCCAACTCCCCATCCAGTAGCGGTTGCCGTCGTTCGTTTCTGCCTCCATTGTCAACCATGCGTTTGCGTCGCTGGTTACCCAGCCTCGGCTGGACGCCAAGGCATCCATCAGGGCAGCGCCATCTTGATCGCGCACCGCTAACCCGGTGTAACGTGGTTCCACGGCGACTGCGCCGGGCAGGTCTGGTTCGGCGTTTCCCGCCGGCAGCAAGGGCGCACCCAAGGCCTGCCAGCGCTTGAAAAACCAGGCGACGTCCTCACCCGGCCCATTATCCGCGGCCACTGCCGCCAGTGTACTCAGCGCAGGATTGTCCTTGCCCTGCCACTGTACGAAGCCGCCACGATCGGCCAGGTAACCGGCCAGCCCGTTGATCGACAGTCGGGGCACGGGCTGGCTGTTGTAGACCACGGCGGATCCGGCATCGCCTCCTCGCCATCCCCAGGCAGCCAGCACTGTTATGCCGGGCGGAACCCACACCGGTGCCGCAATAACATCGGTATCGGCGATTGCCATGAACTGCAGCCCTTGCGCCGCAGCAGCCGCCAAGAGGTAATGTGGCGGTGCCGTGTAACCGGGTGTGAAATTGCTATGTGCGCCCAGGCTGCCCCACACGCCAATGTAGCCGCCATCCAGTACGGCCGCGCTCGCTGTTGCGCCCAGCGGCAGCCCGCGCGGCTCAAATGGCCGCGGCGGCGCGGCAAGGAAGCGCTGGCGCACGTCTGCTACGCCGGGGAAGCTGGCGCCTGGCACCCTTTGCAGTGTGTAGCCGCCGGCGGCGCGCAGGTCACCCGCCAAGCCCAAAACACCATACTCGCCCTTGCCGAACGCCATGGCATCCGCCAGCAGCAAGGTGGGGGACAACAGCACGATCTCGTCGCCGCTGTCGTTGAGCGCCAGGTTGCCACTCGCCAGGTCCTTGCGCCGGAGGAGTTGCGGTATTGTGTCAGCGGCAGCATCCAGCGTGGCATCGGGCCGGCGACCGTAGTGGGCACGAAAAGCATCCGCCTGTCGCGCCACGACAAACAGCCCTCCGGGCACCAAGACAAGATCGGGAAGAGCATACATACCCTCGCCGTCGTACGGTCGTTCGGCGTCGCCCAGCGTCCAGCCGGCCAGTGACAAGTCGGTATTGGAGACATTCATAAGCACGACGTATTCGGCATCGCCGCCATCGTAGGCCACCTCGTCGATTTGGAGCGGGCTGGGCGCTGCGGCGTGCTGCCACTGCACCGGCAGAGTCGGCGTTGGCGTATCGGCAGGGGTCGCCGTGAGCACATTGCCTGGTATTGGTGTGATGGTCGTGCCTGGCGTTCGCGTTGGCCGGCGTGTCGGCACTTGCGTACCTGCCGCAGTCGCCGCGGCTGTGGCTGTAAGCGCTTGGCTTGGCGTCAGCGTGCACGTTGCTGTCGGCGTACGAACGCGCGGTGTCTTGGTCGCAGTAGCGGTCGGTGTTAAGGTGGGCGGGGACGTCACAGTCGCCGTGAGGGTAGGCGGCCCGGTTTCAGTGGGTGCTGGCGATGCGGTGGGAGTCTCGCTCGGCATCGGCGGTGATGTTGGCTCCTCCAATCCGGCGGGCGTACTGGTTGCGCCCGCCGGTGGCTCGCCGGTGGCCGTCGGCAGCAGATTGGGCGTGGCGTCAGGGGGCATGGTGGTTGTCGGCGTGGGGGTTGGACCCCAGGTCGGGGTCGGTACTGGCGTCGTGGTCGGCGTTTCGCTGGGTATTGCAAGAGAGGGTGTGGGTGGGATTGGTGTAGCAGTTGGTGCGAGCGGCCACGATTCCGTGGGCACGGAGGCGTTTGCCGGTGGAGCAGTGTTTGTGGATAGCGGTGTATTTGTTGGCAAGGGCGTGTCGGTTGGTAGAGCGGTGGGTGTCGCGATTGGCGTTGGAGATGGAAGGGGTGTGGGCGTCTCTGTAGGCAACGTCGTGTCAGTTGCAGTGGGAGAAGGCGATGGTCCAATAGCGCAAGGTTGAGCAGGCGACTGGCTGTTGCGGGGACTTGGCTGCGCCTGAACAAAGTCTGCCGCGTTGTCGTCGCTGTCCGTGCAGCCTCCGTCGCGTCGAACCAGGGCTGTTCCGGCGGCAGCACCTGCGGCCGGCGCACCTTCCGACCATTCGGCTTCGCCGTAGCCTACCAAGTCAATCAGCGTGTTTTCTCCATCGACGAGTTGCAGTTTGCCGGCGCTGCCGCCGAGATTGAGGTTGCCCGCCAGGTCAACGGCGGGTAGGGGCGCGCCGGCGGCGCCGCCCTTGAGGCTTACAAGGGCATAGCCGTGGGGGGAAAGCGTCAAGGGGCTGAGATCAAGTGTGCGCCAGTCTTCGCTGTGCACGTCGGCGTAGTCCAGCCGCCAACCCGCCAGCGTCTGCGGTTTGTCGCTACGACTAAACAACTCGACGAAGTCGGCGTTATAAGCGCTGCCATTCTTGCCGCCGTGGCCATAGATTTGCGACAGGCACACGTGGCAGCCTGCCGAGGCGCCGTAGGCCGGCCCAACGGATAGGATGGCGAAACCGCCAACAACCAAAGCAGTGAGCAGAAGAGTGAGAACTAGCAGGCCGTAACCCGGCGGCGAGTGTAACCAGCGAAGCATAAGCCATCTACGCCTCAGCAGCGATGCAAAGCGACGACACTCTCATCCTAGGTCGCCGCGCCAGCACGTGTCAACTGGTTTGAGGTTATTCTAGAGCTTTGTAGTAGGTTTGGCGGCGGTGGTGCGGGCTGGAAGCGAGGTCTTCTGTACGCAATCGGGATAGGGGGGAGCCTTGCGGCTCCGCCCCTCCCACACCACCGGACATGCGGGTCCGCATCCGGCGGTTCGGTCAGGTCCGACGAAGGTCGTAATGTTCGAGGAAGCTGACAAGACCAACTCTGTGCCAGTAGGTAGTGCTGAGTGCTTGGTGAATGGGTGGCGTTTTGGACATGCGCCAGGGTCCTAAGCTGGAGCCGCCCGCCCGCCGCGCCCAGTAGTCGCTGACACCCAGCGCCCTGAGCCGTTGCTGGCGGGTGTGCGGTTTCTTCCAGGCTTTCCAGGCGAGTTGGCGCATGCGCCGTCGCAGCCACTGGTCTAGTTCAACCATGTGGTTGCGGGCGTCAGCCAACGCATAGTAGTTCACCCAGCCCGTGACTGCGCGACGCAGGCGGTCCCGGATTTCCTCCCAGGCGTTGCCTTGGCTGCGGCGGGTCAGGTTCCTCACCTTGCGCTTCATCCGCACCAGACTCTTGGCGGCGATACGAATACCCACGCCACCCTTGGCCCTTCAGTAGAAGCTGAACCCCAAGAACTTGCGCCTGCTGGCCAGGTCCACGGCACTTTTCGCCCTGTTGACCTTCAAGCGCAGCTTCTTCTCCACGTACTCTTGCACACTCGCATACACCCGCTCTGCCGCACGCTGACTGCTCACATAGATGTTGCAGTCATCCGCATAGCGCACAAAGCTGTGACCGCGGCGTTCCAACTCGCGGTCCAGTTCATCCAACACGATGTTCGACAGCAACGGCGACAGCACGCCACCTACAATGTTGCAAAAAGTCTGCTAGACTACTCAATCAGGATCTCGCGTGAGCGCCTCCGCCCCAGCTACGGAGACGGTTTCCAAGGTGCGCCCATAGAGACATAGCCGCCAAGCCCAGGTTCCCCGTACCCAAGTCAGGAGGTGATCGAGATGAGTCGCAGTCAGCCCGTGGCCAAACAATGGCACGTCAAACGGAGGTTTGCGCCGACACGCTTGTCGGCCACGCTCCTGGCCGAAGCCTATGAACGGCTTGTGCCGCCCCCGACTCGCATCCTGCGCAGCCAAGTGTGCCGGGGTAACGCACGGGAAGCGCGTGAGCAGCAACCGACACGAAGGAGAGGAAGGAGAACCGCATGAACGAGCCACAAGTCGCCCTCTACGCCCGGGTATCGAGTGAACAACAAGCGGAAGCCGGGACGATTGCCAGCCAACTGGCCGCCTTGCGCGAGCGCATTGCCGAAGATGGGCTTACACTCAGTGAAGAGCTGACCTTTATCGATGAAGGCTACAGTGGCGCCACCCTCCTGCGGCCAGGGCTCGAACAATTACGTGATGTGGTGGCACTGCAGGGAGTAGATCGATTGTATGTGCATTCGCCCGACCGGCTCGCCCGCAAATATGCCTACCAAGTTTTGCTCTTGGACGAGTTGCAGCGGGCCGGGGTGGCGGTGATTTTTTTGAATCGGGCGTTGAGCCAGACCCCCGAGGATGAGCTGCTGTTGCAGGTGCAAGGTATGATCGCCGAGTACGAACGGGCCAAGATCCTCGAACGCAGCCGCCGGGGCAAGCGGCATGCCGCCCAAACCGGCAACGTCGCTGTCCTTTCCGGCGCGCCCTATGGCTATCGCTACATTCGCAAAGAGGAGGGCGGCGGGCAAGCGCGCTATGAAATTGTCCTGGACGAAGCGCGCGTGGTGCGCCAAATCTTTGCCTGGGTGGGGCAAGAACGCCTGACCTTGCATGAGGTGTGTCGCCGCTTACAGCAGGCCGGCGAAGCGACCCGCAGTGGGAAGACCACTTGGGATCGCACGACGGTGTGGGGCATGCTCAAGAATCCTGCCTACAAGGGGACAGCCGCTTTTGGCAAAACCAAAGTCCAACCGCTGCGGCCCAAGCTGCGTCCACAGCGCGGGGATCCGCGGCAACCCAAACGCCCCGTTTCCACAGTACAGGCGCCCACCGCAGACTGGCTCACCGTGCCCGTGCCGCCACTCATCGACGAAGCGTTATTTGAGGCAGTGCAGCAGCAGCTCGAGGAGAACCGCCAACGGGCTCGCCAGCAGCAGCGCGGGGCACGCTATCTGCTTCAAGGCCTGCTGGTCTGCGCGCAGTGTGGCTACGCCTACTATGGCAAGCCGATCAGCCCGTCAGCGGCCAAAGGCAACCCGCGGCACTACGCCTACTATCGATGTATTGGCACTGATGCCTATCGTTTTGGCGGCGAACGCGTGTGCGACAATCTGCAACTCCGCACAGATCGCCTGGACCAAGCCGTTTGGGAGGAAGTGTGTGCCCTGCTCCAAGAGCCAAAGCGGCTCGAACAGGAGTATCAGCGGCGCTTGCAGGCCACGAGCAAAGACCAGGACGCCCTCGCTTTGCTCCAAGCGCAGAGCACCAAGCTGCGCCAAGGCATTGCCCGCCTGATTGACACCTACACCGAGGGCTTGATTGACAAGCAGGAATTCGAGCCACGCCTCAGCCGTCTGCGCCAGCGTTTGAGCGAGTTGGACACCAAAGCGCAACAACTGACCGCCGAAACCACTCGCCAAGCCGAGCTTCGTCTGGTCATTACGCAGCTAGAGGATTTAGCCGCTAAGGTTAACGACGGCCTGGCCAACTGCGATTGGCTCACACGGCGTGAGCTCATTCGGACCCTGGTCCAAAGTGTTCGTATCGGCAAAGACGAGGTCACTGTCGTCTTCCGGCTGTCACCCGACCCTTTTGACGTAAGCCCTGAAAAGGGCTTTTTGCAACATTGTGGGAATTGTAAGTGGCCCCCCTTGCGGTGTGCCTGCTTCCGTCTCCCTTACTACCCCATCCGCCAGCACCCCGGCTTTCAGGTATTGATTGATTAACCACAGTACTCGCTTGTCAGCGATGTCCTGCTTCAACCGTGCCATCAGCCGGTCGTGGTTCACTGTGTCGAAGAACTTCTCCAAGTCGATGTCCACCACCCATTGCTTCCCCGCTGCGATGTACTCACGCGCCTTGCGTACCGCATCGTGGGCACTTCGCTCCGGGCGAAAGCCATAGCTGCTGTCACTGAACCTGGCATCGTATTCTTCACTCAGTACCTGCTGCATTGCTTGTTGGATCAACCGGTCCTGTACGGTTGGTATCCCCAGCAGTCGTTCCCCGCCCTCCGGCTTTGGTATCGCTACCCGTCGCACCGGACTCGGGTCGTATGCCCTTGCGTCTAGCTTCGTTCGGATGCTTGGCCAGTGCGTTTGCAGATGCTGCCGTAGCTCTTCTACCAGCATCCCATCCACCCCCGCCGCGCCAGCATTCGCCTCTACTCGCCGCAAGGCCGCATACATGTTCGCCCTACTGAAGATGCGCTCCCACAAACTCTCCCCTTCGTGTTGAGTCATTTCTCATCCTAGTTGCTCTGATAACGCCTCTACCCTGGCCGCTTCCTCTCCGCCTTCAGCTTCGCCTCTGTGGCCATCCTGAACCTTTTTTGCGCTCAGATGTCGGCTGTCTGCGTTATCCTGCTTCCTTCCACTCAACTCCCTTGCCGTTTGGCCCTTCGCCCTGTAGCTGGCTCTCGCCTGCCCCCTTGGATGGTCGTTGCTCCATCGACTACTACGGCCGCTGCTGACCCCTGCTCTCCCCTTTTACACCTTCAGTTCGAACAGGTCTCCCCGAGTAAGGTCCGCTATCTTTCACCTGACCCTTGCCGCGTTTACATAGGCCCGCTTTGACTCGTTTGGGCTTTACCGCCTTTTGCCGGCTCACCCCGCTCCCTATGCCTCGCTACGCAGTTCTTCTTCATCAAGTCCAGGCTTTGCTCCAGGCTTCCTCCCCACGTTCGCTCACACTTACGCAGTTGCCCTTCGCTAGTGGTTCGTCGAGTCATCGCCCACAGGAGTCTTGCACTCCCTAGATAGCGCCCATGTCGGGCGCACAAAAAGGCGGCGCCGGGAAGCTTCCCGGCGCCGCCTCACGTTCGACGACGTTCAATGTTTCACGTGAAACATTTCTACAGGTAGTCACGCAGCTTGCGGCTGCGGCTGGGGTGGCGAAGCCGGCTCAGCGCCTGCGCCTCGATCTGGCGAATACGCTCGCGCGTGACGCCGAACTTTTTGCCTACCTCTTCCAAGGTATAGCAGTATCCATCTACCAACCCAAAACGCAACTGCAGAATACGAACCTCGCGTGGCGTCAAGCTCTGGAAGATTTCGTCGATAACCTCGCGCAGAAGCTGCTGCCCAGCAGCGTCACCCGGCGCATCGGCATCCTCATCCTCGATGAAGTCGCCCAGGTAGCTATCTTCCTCTTCGCCGACCGGCATCTCCAGGCTGAGCGGGCGCTGGCTCACACGCATAATGTGCTCAACCTTGCGCGGCGACACCTTCAGCTCGTCGGCAATCTCCTCGGTGGTCGGGTCACGCCCCAATTCCTGCACCAACTGGCGACTCGTGCGCGTCAGCCGATTGATCTGCTCGTACATGTGCACCGGCACGCGAATCGTGCGTCCCTGGTCGGCAATCGCACGCGTCACGGCCTGCCGGATCCACCACGTGGCATAGGTGCTGAACTTGTAACCACGGCGATAGTCGAACTTCTTGACCGCACGGATCAGGCCGATGTTGCCTTCCTGGATTAGATCCAGGAACGGCACGCCGCGGCCAACATACTTCTTGGCCACGCTCACCACGAGGCGGCTGTTGGCCTTGATCAAGTGCTCCTGTGCTGCCTGGCCGTCGCGCACAAACCACAAGAGCCGCTCACGCTCTTCCCAATCATCCAGCCCATCGTTGAGCTTGCGCCGGGAGTCACGCCCGCGCTCCATGCGCTTGGCCAGATCCACTTCCTCTTCCGCCGTCAGCAGCGGAACACGACCGATCTCCTTCAAGTACAGGCTGATCGAATCGTCGATCTCGATCTGGCTGAGATCAAAAGCGTCGGCCTCGACCGCCTCCATCTCCAGCTCAGCGATTTCGGCCATATCGACCATATCGCCCATCTCACCCATGTCCCCCATTTCGTGGTCGCCCATGGGCTCGGGTTCTTCCTCGCGCGCCTGGCCGACGTCGATGCCTTGCTCAAAGAGCGCGGCAAAGATGTCTTCCAGCTGCTCCATGTTGCTTTCGGCCTCGGGCATCACCTTGAGCACGTCGTCATACGAGACGTATCCCTGCGTGCGTCCCAGGTTGAGCAAATACTCCAGCGCCTGCTCCGGGCTCATGGGCGTAACCGTCTCGGTGACCTCGGCCTCAGCCTGCACACTATTCACTTCGACGCCACCCTCTTCGTCCAAGTCATATTCACGTTCGAATTCATCTTCGAATTCGTTGTCGAACGATGCGCCTAGCGCTTTTTGCTTCGCCATTTTCTGTCTCCCCTTACGTGCTACTCGCCTGGCCATTCATCTGGCCTGGTATCTGGGGCCGCCTACCAAAACAGTATGACAGCCCAGATGCCTCGCCTCTATCAGTTTGCTTACAAGATCGCACTTTTTGCCCAAAAAAGGCACTTCGATCCACAAATCCCAAAGTCACTACACTACGCACACCGTGTACAATCGTCGCAGTCAGCCAGAATCCCTCACGGGTTCCTTCAGATCCCAGACACCTTCTTGCCGCACAAACCCTGAACCGCATTGCGGACAGCGCACTCGCTCGTCTTCTACCCGTTCCAACCCTTCACAACCGCACTGCGGACAGCGGAAGAGACGATGTACTTCCGCCGGCGCACTGCTCAATGCGGGCCGGCTGGCCGCCCCCGGCGCGCCGGTATGCAGAAATACGCTAGGAGATACTGGAAAAGTTCCACCAATTTCAAACAGCTGCGCATCCACCTGCGCTAATTGTTCCGCCGGCAGCCGCTGCTTGAGTTGCGCCAGCCGGAAATGCGACACACCGTAGCGCCTGCGCACCTGGAAGCCGGCCGCTCGCATCTGTGCCTCCATCCAGTCCGGGTGGAAGTCGTAATTTAACTTGACGAACTCCACCGGCTGCCGCTCGAACGGCGACCAATCCTGCTTGCCCATCCCCCAACGCAGCATCGCCTTGAGGTTGCGCTTGTTGGCGTATTCGATCACCGCCACGCTGTGACGGTGCAGCAGCCGTCGCAGCTGGGTCAGCGCCGCCGGCACGTCGGCCAGGTGGTGCATCACGCGCACCATTACCAAGGTGTCCAGTATGTTGGAGGCCAACGGCATGCTGTAGATGTTGCCTGCCACAAAGACAAAACGCGAGTCGCTCCCCAACTCGCGTGCGGCGTCGCGCAACAAGGTCCGGCTATAGTCGAACAGGATGACCTGCTCATAACCGCGATACAGATCGGCCAAACGGCCAAAACCAGCGCCGATTTCGGCAATGCGCCCACCGTTGGCAGGCATCAGGCGCTGCAAAGCCATGCGCTCGGTGGCGTCTTCATAGGCGCGCCCTTGTCCAACCCAAAAATCAGCCCGGTACTGACTACCTTCGTAGTCCATTACCGGGATGTGTGCCGCCGCCTTCTGGTCTCCGCCACCAGTCACGTTCGTTATTTCCTATTTCTTCCCGGCGCTGCAATGTCCAACCAGGTGTCTCGTGGATAATCAGCGGGGGCAGCCGGTCATCCACGCATGCTGCAGCCAGCCGCGCCAGGCTATAAAAAAACGGCGGGAGGCTCCCTCCCACCTATTTGTGCAAATCGGCACGATTATACCAGGAAGTGGGCGCATTTTCAACCCCCAATTTAAGAACCTGCTACAGACTAAATTGATCAACAAACAAGCTACCACCACAGCGGCGGAGCGATATCGTAAGTCTAAAATTCCAGGGAGCTACCACCTCTAGGAGGTGCCACTTCCTGGAGGTGGTAGCCCGGAGAGGATTCTCTTCGTGTGTTACAATAACCGTCAATTCCGGTTGATGCTTACGGATTGCCTATGTCTGAACTTGAGCTTGCCGTCGAACCGCCACTCGCTACGCTGACTCTGAATCGGCCGGCGCAGCACAATGCCGTCTCCTATGCGATGTGGGGCGAGTTGCCTGATATCTGCCGCCGCCTGGCCGCCGACCCGGCGGTGCGCGTGGTCATCTTGCGTGGGGCCGGCCGTGCCGCTTTCAGCGCGGGCGGCGATATCGCCGAGTTCCGGGAACAGCGCAGCAATCGCACCCAGGCCGAGCATTACAACGAACAGGTGGCGGCAGCGCTGGGCTCCCTGTTGGCGCTGCCACAGCCGACGATGGCGCTGCTTCACGGTTTTTGTGTTGGCGGCGGGCTGCTGCTGGCGGCGTACTGCGACCTGCGCATCGCTGCCGACAACGCCCGTTTTGGGCTGCCGGTGGCGAAGCTGGGTTTCCTGATTACTTACCAGCAGATGCAGCGCTTTGTACACTTGGTAGGGGCCTCTGCGGTCGCCGACTTACTGCTCACGGCGCGGCTGGTGACGGCACAAGAGGCGCTCACCATGGGCTTGTGCAGCCAGCTGCACCCGGCCGAGATGCTCGACGACGCCGTATTCGCCCTGGCGGAACGTATGGCGCAACTATCTCCCCTTGCGCAACGTTTACACAAGCAGATGTTGCAGACAGTGCTGCACAAGCCGGAATTGGGCCAACTCTCTCCGGATGAGCTGGCAGACGCCGGATCTGTCTTCGACAGCGAGGACTATGCGGAGGGAATGCGATCCTTCGTCGAGAAACGGCCACCACGATTCACGGGCCGTTAATCCCTGGGCAAGCATTGGCAGAGATGGGTGGTGCAGCAGTGGAGGGTGAAGCGGGGCCAGGTCGAAAATATGTCCTGCCCCTTGTACTTTGTGCCGGAAAACGTGCTTCGCCTAGAACGGTTTTCGCCTGTATAATGGGAAAAGCACCAACTTCCGGTTTCTGGTCCTATGGGCGACAAGCAGATACGTATGACTAATGATCCGCAATTGCAGGAAACAGAAGCGGTAACCCTGGCCGACCTGGATATCGACCTGACCAGTGAAGAACAGCATGAAAGCCGTTGGTATGTAGTGGTGCACAACGACGATGTCACGCCTTTCGACTATGTTTTGCGCATCCTGACCAACCTCTTTCTTCTTTCGGACGAGATGGCGGAGCACGTGGCGCAGACTGCACACAGTGAAGGAATGGCCGTGGTCGTCGTGCGTCCGCGGCCGGAAGCCGAACGGCTTGTCAAGGTCGCCCTGTCCCGCGCCCGGCTCGATGGCTATCCGCTCAGCTTCACAATTGAACCCGAGCATTGATGCCTGAGCATGGTGCAACCGAACGCCATCTGCCTGACGATCCCACGGATGCTTCTTCTTGGGTGCACGGTCATGCCCACGAACCAAATCTACAGACGCCGGCCGGCCACGGCGACATTACCGTGTTTATGCCCAGCGGCCGCCGCCGCAACCTCTCGGTTACTGACCTGGCGGCGTTGCCCTTTACGTCTGTTCCCAACTGCCTGATCGTGAGCACCGGTCACGGCATTTCCGGCCCTTTTACGTTTGGCGGCGCACGCCTCGTCGATTTGTTGGAGCATTTGCTAAGCGAAGACGCCGCAGTAAACTCGCCGGCTGATGCTTCTGCACCGCCGGATCGTGCCGTCGATGAAGACAAGAGTCAAGCCCCTGATCAAGGTGAACCTGCCGTCGCGGGGCGGGGTTGGTACCGGGGTGAGTACCGGGGTGACTACCGGGGTGACTACCGAAATGAAGTGTCAGACCAAGGGCAGCAGACCGGCGCATGGCGCTATATCGATTTGGTCAGCGCAGACGGCTTTGGCACACGGGTGACGCCTGCTGACCTCTCGGGTGAAGGTTCGGCTGCCCATATGGCTGACGCCTCTGCTGCCGTCGGTGAAATAACCACTGGTGATGCGGGGCATGTGGGCGACCGACCTATCTTGCTGGCCTATACGCTGGACGGCGCGCCGCTCAGGCGTGAACAGGGTCTCGTTCGCTTGATCGTGCCCAGCGAGACGGACGATGCGCTGCGCCAGGTCAAATGGCTCGCCACGATCAGGATCGTGTAGAAGGGAGTTCCGCCATGCCGCAGATTCGGACCCTGCAGCGTACGCCGCTGCTGAGCGTGGGCGACGGCCGCTTTCTCAAGGTCGAGCAGCACGTGGTGGCTTTTGGCGACGGGCGCCAGGTCGACGATTGGCCGTGGGTGATTACGCCTGATTTTGTCAACGTGGTGCCGGTGCTGGCGGATGGGCGCATCCTGTGCTTCCGCCAGGAAAAGTATGCCGCCGTGGGGCTGACGCTGGGTGTGCCCGGCGGCTACCTGGAGGCGGGCGAGGAACCGCTGCCGGCTGCGCAGCGCGAACTGCTGGAAGAGACGGGCTATGCCGGAGGCCGCTGGACGGCGCTGGGCACATATGTCGTGGACGGCAACCGCGGCTCGGGTCACGGTCACTTCTTCCTGGCACAGGATATCGCGTGGAGACAGCCGGTGGATGCCGACGACTTGGAGCAGTTGGATCAGGTGCTGCTCACGCGTGAAGAGGTGCGTGCGGCGCTGCTGCGGGGAGAGTTCCAGGTTATGCCCTGGGCCGCGTGCGTGGCGTTGGCGCTGTTGCACCTTGTGTAGGGTGCAGGGAAGGCTGTTCTTGGTGCCAGGCCAAGGGAGTGGCCTGGACATGCGCCGGCGCTCGCCGAAATGGGGCTACTCGCCTTCGCCTTCGTCAATGCCGCCCGCCGGCAGTTGAATATCCACGATGTCGCCGTGGAAGTCGATCACCACGCGGAAGCCCAGCATGCCCAGCCATTGGCGAGCGTCTTCGGGGATGGGCTGGCCGACGGCGTCTTCCATGTGATCGATGGTCGATTCGACTGCGGCTTTTGTGAAGATATCGTCCTTGCCCATCATGTCGAGCATGGCGCCGACAGCCATTTGGCGGTTGTCATCCACCTGCTCGCGCATAAAACGCAACACCTGGCGATCGACCTGCGCCGCGTCGATATAGCGACGAAAGTCTTCGTCGTAGACTACATAGCAGGCGGTATCGCCGACATAATCAACCTCGGCGGTGCGCCCGCTCTCGTCCACCACTAGCCCTGCAAACATGGCCGTACGTGCCATAATTCTCCTTACTTTGGACCTTGAGTTGCAGGATTTAGAGGATTACCATGAGTAATAGGCGTTCACCTCACGAATCATGGTAATCCCAGAATCCTATAAATCAAGGTTCAGACACTACCCCAACTTGCCGGCCAAGAACTCGTAGCTGCTGCGAGCACTGACGATCGGATCAGGCGGAAAGTCGTGCTCGACAACATACCACTCGACGCCCGCTTCCTTGGCCGCAGGCAGGATTGCATCCCAGTCCAACTTGCCGGAGCCTACGGTGGCCAGGCCCTTCTCTTCTGGGCTGGCAGCGGGATCGATAGCAAGGTCCTTGGCGTGGAGACGTGCAACGCGGCCGCTATAACGGTGCAGCAGATTGGCCACATCTTGACCGCCGTATTGCGCCCAGGCGACGTCCATTTCGAAGCCGACGTCCACCCCACCGGCGGTCTGGGCTGCGCCTTCCATCAACCAGTCGATGGCGGGCCTGCCGTCGATGATCGCCATCTCAAAGTCGTGATTGTGATACATAAGGCGCATGCCGGCGAGTTGGCTGCGCTTGGCGAGGCGGCCGACGCGAGCGCCCAACGCCTTCCAGCTGTCGGCCGTCTTGCCGCGCATTTCTTCCGACACCCAGGGGACGACCAGCATATCGTTGCCCAGTATTTTCTGCGCCCGCACCACTGCCGGGAGGTCGGCCTCCAGATCGTTGAGGCTGACATGCGCCGACACCGCCTGAAGGCCGGCGGCATCCAACAGCTTGCGTAATTCAGCAGGGGGCATGCCGGGGGCAAAGGTGCCCGCGAGTTCCACGCCGCTGTAGCCGATGGCGGCGACCTCTTCCAGCAGATCGGCAGGCGACTGCTTGAGGCTGCGCAGCGTGTAGAGCTGCAAGGCAATGGGCGGCTTATGTCCGTTGGTGGGGGAAGATGAGCCAACGGCGGGAAGTTCGTGCGGCGCGGTGGGAGTTGCGTCAGGGGATGTTTGCTTCTTGGCCATAATCAATCCATCCTTCGCTTAATTTGAAAACAAATGGTTTACTGCCATTCTACCACAACTGCTGCCTGCCCATGCCCGGCACCGGCAGAATCAACTCGGCATCAACTCGGCATCAACTCGGCATCAACTCGGCTCCCTTGAAGGGCGAGCGAGTGGGCTAGCGGCCTGCGGCCAGGCGCCATGCCGGCAGCAGGCCGTGCTGCAGCGAGCGATAGATGGTGTATAGGCGGTCATATACACTTGTCTGTTCGACTCGGGGGAGGAAGATGCGCGGGGACTGGGCCGCCGCATCGGCCTCTGCAGTAGATGCCGGCTTGCTCGCACCGCGCATCTGCGCCACGGCCGCGGCGATGTCGGTGTACCATCCCAAGCCGACGGCGGCCAGCAACGCTGCGCCGCGCGCGCCGAACTCGCTGCCGGGTGGGACGACGACGCGGCAGCCCGTGCAGTCGGCAATCATCTGGCTCCAGAAGGCACTCTTGGCCCCACCGCCGGAGAGGCGAATCTCGTTTACGGCTTGTGGCAGGACAGCGTAACCGTCTCGAATCGAGAGGGCAATGCCCTCGTACACAGCGCGCAGCAGGTCAGCGCGCGTGGTGCGATCGCTGAGGCCGAAGAACTCGGCGCGGGCGGCGGGCTCCCAGAACGGGGCGGTGATGCCCTGCAAGCTGAGGTAGGGGAGGTAGAGCACGCCGTTGGCGCCGGCGGGGCTGGTCTGCGCCAGTGCTTCGAGGCGTGCAAACAAGTCGGATTGGGCAGCTTGGGAGGCGGCGGCTTCCTCGGCGTAGAATTGGGCGATGAACCAGTCCATACTGGTGGTGCCGGAGACGTTGATCATGGCGCGCAGCCAGCGCTGCTCGGGCAGGCAGAACATAACGCCGATGTCGTGCGGCTCGTAGACAGGTGCGGCCGTGACCAGGCAGTTGAGGATATTGGTGCCCAGCAGCGTGCAGGCGATGCCCGGCTCGACCGCGCCCAGACCGATAGCGGAGGCAGGGACGTCGCCGGCGCCGACGATGACCGGCGTGCCCTCTACCAGCCCGGTCTGTTGCGCCGCTTCCACGTGCAGTTGACCGGCGATTGATTGTGAGGGGCGAACGGGGGGAAAGAGATGCTGCCAGGGGCGCAGGCCGAAGAGGTCGATCATCTCTTCGCTATAACCACGGGCCTGGGCGTCGCCGGGCATGACGCTGGCCTCAGTAGGGTCGACCTCCAGGCTGCCGGTCAGCTTGTAGGCGATCCAATCTTTGCAGCAGAGCACGGTTGCAGCGCGGCGCAGGGTGTCCGGTTCGTGGTCGGCCAACCAGCGCAGTACCGGCAGCGTACAGCCCTGCTGCATCACGGAGCCGGAGGTGCGAAAGATGGTTGACATGAAGCCGGGATGTTCGTTTGCAAGACGGTCGATCAGGTCCTGGGCGCGGCCATCGTTCCAGAGAATAGCGTTGCGCACGGGCTCGCCTTGCGCGTCCACTAACCAGGCGCCGACCATATTACCGGTGAGGCCGACGGCGGCGATGCGGGACGGGTCGATTGGGCGGGAGGCTGTGCGGCTGGGGGAAGCGAGATCGGCGCCGGCGGGGGCAGCAGTGATGCCAGCGGCCAGCAGGGCGCGGATGGCTTCGGCGGCCATCGACCAGGTCGCGTGCATGCTGGTTTCGGACCAGGCAGGCTGGGGGGTGTAGAGCGGCGTGGGGCGGCGGACGACGGCCCGTTCGCGGCCATGACGATCAAAGAGAGCGGCTTTGACCACAGAGGTGCCGGCGTCAAGGCCGAGGATGAGATCAGGGCTTACGTTCATCGGCAGTATTCCTTATCTATAACCGTCACCGGTGGCACGAGGACGTGCTGTTCCGCACATAGGCGTGCAGGCCGTGACACCTCCGGGAGGTAGGCACTTCCAGGAGGTGGTCATTTGACCGCGCCGGCGGTGAGGCCTTCGATGAAGTTACGGCCGACGAGACTGAAGAGGATGAGGACGGGCAGCATGGTGAGGGTGGCGCCCGCCAGTAGGAGGCCCCAGTCGACCTGGTATTGGCCGATGATGCCCGCAAGGCCGACGGGGACGGTGCGGTTGGCGTCGCTGAGGATGAGGACGGAGGCGAACATGTACTCGGTCCAGGAGGTGATGAAGGCAAAGATGGCGACGCTGGCGACACCGGGCGCGGCGAGCGGGAGGACGACGCGGGTGAGAGTCTGCAGGCGACTGGCGCCGTCGAGCGCGGCGGCTTCTTCCAGTTCGTCCGGGATCGCACCAAAAAAAGCCTGCAGCATCCAGACGGCGAAGGGAGCGGTAAAGGTGACGTTGACGATGACCAGGGCCACGAGGCTGTCGACCAGCTTTAGGCTGCTCAACATGCCGTAGAGCGGGATGAGCAGGAGCACGCCGGGGAAGGCGTAGGTGACGAGAATGACACGGAAGAGCGCGGTGCGGCCGGGCAGCCGCAGGCGATAGAGACCGTAGGCGGCGAGGGTGCTGAGCACGACGCAAATGATCATGGTGCCCGCGGCGACCCACAGGCTGTTGGCCAGGTAGGTGGGGAAGGCGGACGAGCGCAGCAGCTTCTCGTAGTGCTCGAGGGTAAATGGGATCGGGAACAGCGTCGGCACGCGGGCGATGATCGCTTGCGGCTCCTTGAAGGAGGAGGTGACGACGTAATAGAAGGGGGCGATGACGACGAAAAGCAGCGCGAAGACGGCCGCGCCCAGGCCGAGACGGCTGCGCCAGGTGCCGCTCATAGCAGGACCTCCCAATTAAATGCGTTGGGGCAGCGCGGTTCGATGTGATGGCCCAACCGCACAGGAGATGACTTCCCGGAAGGGGCAGGCTTCCCGGAAGGGGTGGGTGGCATCATTGGGCGTCCTCCTGCTTGGGGGCCATGAAACGGATAAAGAGCAGGGCGAAGAGCAGGAGGAGCAGGCCCGAGACGACGGAAATGGCGGCGGCCTGGCTGAGACGGTACTTGGTGAAAGCGGTGTCGTAGATCAGGACGGGCAGTGTGGTGGTGGCGTTGGACGGACCGCCGCCGGTCAGCAGCCAGATGATGTCGAACACGTTGAAACTCATGAGCGTGCCCACCAGACCCAGCACGAACAGGACTGGGCCGAGCAGAGGAAAGGTGATCGACCAGAAACGCTGGACGGCGGTGGCACCGTCGACGGCGGCGGCTTCGTAGAGCTCGCGCGGGATGCTCTGCATGCCGGCGAGAAGAGTGACGGCCATGAACGGGAACCAGCGCCACGAGTTAATCAGGATGACGGCGGCCTGGGCAGCTTCCCGGCTGGAGAAGAAGCCGATCGGCTCACCCACGACGTCCAACGAAGTGAGCAGATAGTTGACCACGCCCGAACTGGAAAGCAGCCAGCGCCAGATGATGACGACCACCACGGCAGGCACGATCCACGACAGGATGATCCAGATGCGGGCGGCGCCACGACCGCGGAAGCGCTGGTTGAGGATAAGGGCGGCGGCGAAAGCGGCGATCGTCTGGACGACGGCGTTACCTATGACCCAGCCGACGCTGCGGCCGAGGGATTGCCAGAAGGCTTCGTTGCTGAGCAGGCGGGTGTAGTTGTCGAGGCCGACAAACTTGCCCGGGGTGCCGATGATTTTGATGTCCTGCACGCTGAGGGCGACGGCCGAGAGCAGGGGGTAGAGGATCGTGCCGGCGAGCCACAGCATGAGCGGGGCAACGTAGAGATAGCCGGTCCAGGTGCGGCGGGAGTGGCCGGCGCTGCGGCCGGGTTTACGGGGGGCCGGCGGTTGCGTTGTTGTAGACGTGCTTGCCACGCTCATGGGCGCTTTCTCATGAATTGGGCTGTGCCTCGCTCGCACCAAGGTGTCTCGCTTACCCTCATGCTCGTGGTGCGAGCGAGGCACAGGTGGTCACCGAATTTCGTGTACAGCCGTGCGAGGCTCGCCCCACCAAGTTGTGGGTTGGTGAGGTGAAGGGGGGCGAGCCAGGCACGATGTACCCCTATGCTTTCTCTTACTGTGAGACGGCTTCTTCCATGAGCTTTTGGCCTTCGGCGACCGCGTCGGCGGCGGGCTTGCCGTCGATGACGACCATTTGCAGCGTCTGCGCCAGCAGGTTTTGGGCCGAGATGGCGGCGATGCTGGGGAAGGTGTTGCCGTTAGTAAAGCCGAAGAGGCGGCCGTTCTTGGCGTGCTCGACCATGGCCTCGACCTGGCTCTTGTACTTGACGACCATCGGGTCGTTCCAGAAGGTCTCGTCGGCGGCCCCGGCCTCGGTCACGGGCAGGTACAGGCCCGGCTCCATGGTGAGGAGGCGGCCGTAGTTGCCCGGCGTGAGCAGGAAGCGCAGGAACTCCTTGGCAGCATCCTGCTTGGCCGGGTCGTCGGTCAGCAGCATGACAGCGTTGGAGTAGGCGATGGTGCTGCTCTCGGTTACGTCGGCCGCGTGCGGGATTGGCATCACGCCCAGGTCGGCGGCATCGCCCTCGGCCTGCGTGTCGTACGTGGTAATAACCGTGAACTGCGGCACCATGGCGCAGGTCTTGTTGGCGAAACAGGCCTCGGCCTCGCCCCAGGTCCAGTTAGGCGAGTCGGGCGGCGAGAACTTGTACATCTTGCTGTAGAAGTCGTAGGCGGCCGCGGTCTGTGGGTTGTTGAAGCGCAGCGTGCCATCCTCGTTGTAGATCTCGTCAGCCCCGCCGTTGGTCATGAAGTCGTAGACGACCTGGTCGGTGTAGAGCTGCTTGTTGGCGGGCAGGCCAATGCCGTACTGGCCATCCGTGGTCAGCTTCTCGGCGGCCGCCAGCCATTCGTCCCAAGTGGTGGGGGGCTGGATACCGGCAGCGTCAAAGACCGACTTGCGATACCAGATTGACTGGGCCATGTTCCACATCGGCACGGCCCAGGTATGGCCGTCGTAGTTGTAGGGCGCGACGGCCGCGGGGTAGAACTTGTAGAGGCCGTCCATCTCGGCGACAAAGTCCTCCATCGGCTGGACCTTGCCCAGGTCCTTGAGGATGGGGGTAAAGTCGGGGATGGCAAAGAGCAGTTCGGGGGCATTCCCGGCAGCGATGGCGGCCGGGGCCTTGGTGTAGACCTCGCCCCAGTTCTGCGGCTCCTGCTTGACGACAATGCCGGGGTTGGCGGCGTTGAACTCGTCGATCAGGGTCTGCATGCGCTCGACGCGGTAAGGCGGCTGCTCCATATGCCAGACCGTGATCTCGACGGGTGCCCCGCCAGCTTCGGCAGCCGGCGCAGCGGGCGCTTCGGCTGCAGCTTCGGTAGCGGCTTCCGTCGTGCCTGCGGCAGCTGCTTCGGCAGTCGCTTCGCCGCCCGTGGTGTTGGCCGTCGGTGCAGTGGGTGCGGCGCAGGCGGAGAGGATCAGCGCCAGCAGCAGCGTGAGGGTAAGGGCTAACATGGATCTGGTGCGGTTGTGCTTGGGTCGTGCTCTCATGGTTGTTCTCCCGGTAATGAAACAGGCGGTTAAACGGATTTCTCTTGGCGGATTGAACGAACGACACGGACTACGCAGTTGGGGCATGGAAATGAGTGTGCCTCCTCACAGGTGGGGGTTGCGGGTGCGGAAACGTGCGACGAGGCCGGCGTTGTGCGCCAGCGCGCCGGGCATGTTGGCGCTGATATAAATGGGCAGGTCGACAGCGCCCGCTTCTGGACCTGTCTCTGCGCCGGTCTCCCCACCGCCTGTTTCGGCTGCGGTGGCCAGGCGCCAGGCGACCTCGGTGAGGATGGCGTTAAGAATAAAGGCGCCGCTGATGGTGGAGGCGGGTCCGGTACGCAGGCTGGGCGTTTCGCCGCCCTTTGGGCCGGTGTTTGGTATGGCGACCAAGGCATCGCCGGGGACGCCGTGGTTGTCGATCACGATGTCGGCGATGTCGGCGAGCTTGCGACCGCTGGGGCCGGCGGGCACGGTGGCAGCGTAGTTAAGGGCGACGACGGCGACGACGGTGGCGCCGGCCTCCTTGGCGGCGAGGGCGGCTTCGACGGGAACGGCGTTAACGCCCGAATTGGAAAAGATAATGATGGTGTCGGCGGCGGAAAGGGCATAGCGCGAGAGTACGGCGCCGCCGACACCCGGCGTGCGTTCGAGACGGGTGCTGACGACGGCGCTCTCGTGCAGCATCAGCGGGCTGGCAAGCACCGGCACGACGGGTGCGAGACCGCCTGCACGGTAGTGACCTTCTTCGGCAAGCATGTGCGAGTGGCCGGTGCCGAAGAGATAGAGCAGGCCGCCAGCCTGGAGCGAGGCGACGATGGCGGTGGCGGCGGCGGCGATACCAGTTCCCTGGTCGGCGGCGACCGCGTCGAGCAGGTTGCGCACGGCCTGCATGTAGTGGTTGGCGCCGGGGAGGGGTTGAACAGAAGTGGTCATGGGTGCACCTCTCAGCGTAGATCGCGCAGGGTTGTGCGCAGTTGGTAACGCTCGCTGTGGTAGCAGGAGCGCACGAATTCGATAGGCCGGTCGGCGGCGTCATAGGTGACGCGCAGGAGACTGAGGACCGGTACGCGCTTGGGCAGGTCGAGGGCCTCGCGTTCGAAGCGGTCGGGCATCCGGGCGGCGATGACCTGGGTGGCCCAGACGAGGTGGAGGCCGTAGTGCTCCTGGAGCACCTGGTAGAGTGAGGCGCGAGAGAAGTCATGGCTGGCCAGGATACCCGGGCAGGTGCGGTGGAGCAGGTGGGCCGTCTCGAGGGCGATGGCTTTGCCGTCGGCCAGGCGGATGCGCTGGAGGACGACGGTGGGTTCGCCGCTGCGGGTCTGCAGGTGGCCGGCGACCTCGGCGTCGGCGGGTTGGAGTTCGGCCTTGAGCACGCGATTTTGGGGGGAGAGGCCGCGGCCGGTCATGTCCTGGGTAAAGGAAGTCAGCTCGCGCAGTTCCTGGTCGATCTGGGGCCGGGCGACGTAGGTGCCCTTGCCGACCTGGCGCTGGGTAAGGCCGTCCTGCTGGAGGAGTTGGAGGGCCTGGCGAGCGGTCATGCGCGAGACATTATAGACTTCGGACAGCTCGCGCTCGGAGGGCAGGCGGTCGCCGACGGCGAATTGGCCGGACTGGATCTGGGAATGGAGGAGTTCCTTGATCTGGATATAGAGGGGCGTCGAGCTGTTTGGATTCGGCTGCATCTCTATGTGACCAGTGTCTGGTATGGAGTGGTCTATACCATATCATACACATCGTAGCGAGGATAGGCTACATTGTCAAGAGGCAAATTTCGACTCCGACTATTGTGAAGCCCTAGCGCCATTTTTCACAATGTTGACATTCACCGGAAACTACAGTAACTTTTCTGATGATCTCTTTTCCAGGGTGTTGCCCCCACTTGTACGCGCTATACAATATGCTCTTGCGGATGGCGCCCCCGCCGCGATCTCCCAGGCAGCAACACTCTTAGTAGGGGCTAAGAGCAGCGCACGGTTACAGCAGAGCAAAACCTAGCAGTCTTGCCGGACATGGTGCAGCAACGCCCCCGTTGCAAATACCCGCCGCAGGTATCAGCCAGATCGGCGTTCTTTTAGGCGTTCTGGATTCATCACGGACAGCGCAGGATCGCGGGGTCTGTGGGAAGAACATGTGGAAACTTATGCGCAGGGCCGCCGCGGCGTGCTCACGCACAAGTCGCCACCGTGTTGATTGTGCTGGTGGTGTTGTGGAGCCGATTGAGCGCTTCCGCGCGAACAAGAGACCAATATCGAGGCCATCGATGACGCAACTCCGCATTCACCTCTTGGGACAGATCTCGATTCAGCAGGGCAGTATCCCTATCACCGAACTTTCCGCCAAGGCACTGGAAATGCTGTGTTACTTGCTGCTCTACCGGGACCGCCCGCACACACGCGAAACGCTGGCGGCTGCACTGTGGGCCGACACATCCACGCAACGGGCGCAGAAGTACCTGCGCCAGACCCTCTGGCAGCTGCAGACAGTGCTGGATCGCCACCAAAACCCCGACGACGCCGGTGCACTGCTGCTGCTGGATGCGGGCTGGATCCAAATGAATCCACGTGGAGGATGGTGGCTGGACGTTACGGGGCTGGAGCAGGCGTACCAGTTCTGCCGTGAGATCCCGGGCAGCGCGCTGACAGAGGAACAGACCCTGCTGGTCGAGGCTGCCATTGCGCTCTACCGGGGCGATCTGCTGGAAACCTGGCACCAGGACTGGTGCATCTACGAACGCGAGCGGCTGCAGCTGACCTACCTCGCGCTGCTGGACAAGCTTGTAGCCTACTGCACGGCGCGGCGGCTATATGCACGCGGCGTCGACTACGCGCAGCGCATCCTGCGCTGCGACATAGCGCGCGAGTCCACCTACCAGCAGCTGATGCGGCTGCACTACCTGGCGGGCGACCGCACGACGGCGCTGCGCGAGTACGCGCGCTGCGTGCAGGCGCTGCAGCGCGAGTTTGACCTGCCGCCGATGCAGGCGACGGTTGATCTGTACGAGCAGATCCGGGCGGAACGGCTGGTGGAGCCGCCGCAGGAGCAGCAGGCCAGGCGGCAGATGGAGCAGTCGATGCCGAACGTGGGGAGCGACGCGTCGACGCTTGAGGAGCGGCCGCCGGGCGATCTGCACCAGCAGGTCGAGCAGCTGCAGGGCAACCTGGCCGGCTTCCAGGCGCAGGTGCAGCAGGAGCTGAAGACGATCCTGTATCTGCTGAATTTGCAACTTGAGACGTCGCAACAGATATGGCGTGAGACGTACTAAGATATTCCACTGATTATGCTGTCTCTGGCATGCTTGCTTTCCTCACAGCCAGGGAGCGCCATGGAGACGATTCAACCCAACACCCACTCGTTTGTCGTCAAGGTATGGAGCGAAGAGACGGGCACGGCGTCGCCTGCGGTGGTCTGGCGCGGGCAAATCACGCACGTGCCAAGCGGGGAGCAGAAGTCTTTTCACGAAATCTCCGAGATCGCGACATTTGTGGCGCCGTATCTGCAGCAGCTGGGCGTGAAGTCTAGCTGGTGGTGGCGGCTGCGGCTGCGGCTGCTGGGGTAACGGCGAAAAGACGCACCAAGAGACGCGTGGGCAGACGCGGGCGCGAACTACGGCTGCTATAGTGGCCCAAGCCAGTTCTGTAAACAAACGAGCAAGGGGTTGACCTATGCCAGACGGAATAGACGAGAAGCCGGGCAGCAACAAGTGGGCGGTAATGGGTGGCATTGCGCTCAATGTCGAGTACACCCGCAAATACGGGTTTGAAGCCTCGGCCGCCGCACGCGTAACAGCGCGGCTGGTTGCGGTTCCGCCGCCGACCGCCTTCCAGGAAGCCGTGCAGGCGGACGTCGCCGGTCGCGCCAAGCTCGCAGCCGCATCGCCCACACAGGAGTTCACCCCAGCAGCCGAAGAACCCGGTGAAGAGGAGTGGGAAGACGAAGATTCCTTCACTGTCGAGGAAACGCTGGCCAGCGAGAATACGCTGTTGTTCGACGACGACGAACTTGAAGACGAAGAACTTGAAGACGAAGACATTGAAGACCGTCTGGAAACTGATATCGAGGACGAAGCGTAAATCACGACACTCGATGCATGTGCCGACAGATCCGGCGACAGGCTGATTGGCGCAGTTTGCGCTGCTGTTCAGGCAACGAACATAGCATTGCGTCGCGTATCCAGCTAGCCTTGATGGCGCCGGAGAAGGAAGACCACTATGCCACTCGTGTATGACGTAAGCGCTGAGAGCAAGGTAACCGTCAGAAAAATCCTGACGATGAGGAACCGCTGGTATACAGCCGCGCGCACAGTTGTGCAGCAATATCTAAACAGCAAGGTTGAGCGGCATGGCGCTAACGTACGTGCAAACCTGATGAAGCTCAACCGCGCCTACGCTGCCCATGCCATGGAGATGCCAGATCCGTACCCAGATACCAATACGCCTGCGGACGGCTATGTCGCAGCGGAAGACTACGGGCGATACTTCGACATGAAGCTGCCTATGGACCTGGCCAGCGAAATCAATACCGCTTGCGGCGGCAGCGCACAAGATTTGACTGCAATCAAAAAGTCGATGGCGATCGCGTTTATTCGCGCGGCCAACGCCGACGAAAAGAGTTGGACGACGATCCGAGCGTTGATGTACGACACGAACCGGAACGAATACTATCTGAGTACGCTCACGCCCATCAACGAGGAATTCGACGAGACCTACGACCAATACCAAGGCATCGAGGGCAAGCGTTACGGCAAGACTGGTTTGACCAGCATGAACGAGCGGATTCCGCCCCGGGTTCGCACCGAACAGGAAGCATGGCGGCCCGCAAACTTCTGGTACAGCGAGCTGCACGTTTCCGATGCCAAGGAAGCGCGCAAGGAAGAGTTGTTTGCAGGGTTTCGCAGCGGGGCGTTTTGCGCCTATGCCGAGAGCGACAAGAAAAAGCGCAAGTGGGCCAATCTAGCCCGTGCCATGGGCGTGGTTGAAGCCATGGCCATCCAGAAGCTGAAGAATCTGCAGCGCAGCCAGTTCGCAGGCATGGACGATTATTTCACTGGAACGCACACCTTACCCATCGTGGTCGCGAGCATCGACCTGCTGTCGGATGCACCGACGCTGCTCAAGGGCGATGCAGTCATGGTGCGCGACCATCATGCGGCACTCCACAGCCTTGACGGCCGTGAGCTGACATTCATCATTCGCTGGACAACCAAACCAGGGATAGCTGTCAAGAAGAAGGTCACGGTTGTCGTCACCGTGCTGGACTTCAACCTGGCCGTCAACCAGGCGGCGACGTTTGTTCTGAGCAGCGCGCAGGACGCGGCCAACAAGATCTCGCTGGCGCGGCTGAAAAACCAGATGAAGAACAAGCTGGAGCGGGATCGCAAGCGAGCGGCGCAACTCAAGGCAAGGCGTGAAACCTTGCAAGACAGGATCCGCGGCCTGCAAGACCACGGAGGCGATCCCATCCAGAAGGCCCTATACCAATCACAGATCGAAGAGCTAAACGAAAACCAGGTCGAGCTGCGCCGCTTGGAACGAACCGATCTGCAGATCGAGGCGCTTTGGCAGGGGATCAAGGGGAGCGCCATGGGCGAATACAACACGCCGGCGCTGATCATCAATCTCGCCTATCTGCTTGGGCTCAGTGTGCACTTCAACTGCAAGAGCGGGAAGGACCGGACCGGCCTGGCGGACATCGAATCCAAGTTTCTTGCGCGTGAGCTCTACATCAAACGTGAAGAAAAGTCGCCGAACTTCGACGACAGCCTGCCGGATCTGGAGTTCAATGCAGGCGAGAAGTACCGGCACCAGCAGATGCTATGGGAAAGCGGCAGCCTGCAAATCCTGGAGCGCAACACACGCGGGCAGAGCTTGAAGGTTGCGGAGATGAGCTTTATCCCCGGCACGTATGACGCGGCGCTGCGCGACAGGCTGGGCGGGGACGCCGTGCTCAAGGACCTGAAAGGCTTAGCCGACTATACGCTGCTGGTGGACAGGATGCTGGAGGGTGCGGCGCCGGCGGATGACAAGACGGCCAAGCAAGTAGCCAAGGAACCTGAGGACCTGGGGTCCGTAGCGATTCTGCTCAAGGAAAAAGCCGGACAATGGTACATGTTCAATGATGGCGTTTTGCCGGTATCCCAAGGACAGATCGCCGACGACGGCATGTTCATTCAGCCGGTGTCCGTGCGATCCAAACAAGCTGTCATTGCGTTCCCGGATGGGTCGGAGCCAATCACGCTGGAGATTGATCATACTCCCGTGGACGGGGAAGATGACGAGGAAGATGACCAGACTGAATGAGCAAGTGACTGCCTACTTGAGAGCCTAATATATGCATCAGTGAGGGTAAAACTATGCCTGCTTTTTCTGTGAAGCTTGCGCGCCTTTATCAAATCGATCTTGCGCAAGCCAAGATCGAGCAAACGAGTTGGGACGAACAGCCTATCCAGAACAAGCTGCGGAAGTTTTTTTTGGGCACTGCTGGCAGAGACTGGGAAGCCTACGTCGAGTCCGTAAAGTGTTCAACAGGGGGCGCAAAGGGGGTATTTTTTCTTAATCTAAAGGAACGAAGGCTGGGGCAGGGTTTGGCCGCGCCGTTGCTCGCGTCCGCGATGTGTGCCATGAAAGCTACAGATGCTCCGCAGCAGACCCTTTTCGCGGAATATATTCTACAGGACCTGGGCAACGCAAAAATTCCAAAAAGTCTGATTATCAAACTCGATTGGGCCGAGTACAAAAAACAGAACTATGATACCCTCACCTCCAACTGGCAGGGACTCAATCCAGCGGCAACTACGACCGACGATGGACTTAAATTGCTTTGGGTCATCATGACTAAGCAGGATACTCAGCTAACCTCAGCAGCGCAGGCCAAATATAACCGCCTACGTACAGAACTGTTTACAAACAAGCCGCGGTATTTTGTGCTCATGAAAGGTGTGCGCGTTGACGACGAACTGGACTTTGCGGTTCGTAAAAACAACACCACCCAAGAGTGGGAACTCAACCTTGTGCCAGCGGCTGTAGCCAATTTCAGTCCATTTCTACACAAAATGGTGGATCCGTTTAATCTTCCAAAAGGCTCTACAAACCGAGCCTACCGTTTGAGTGACTTCGATACGCTCGAGCGCGCGCTAAGCGATTGGTGGAGTGACGCGACTAAGATAATCGGCTTTAACAGAACTGGTCTTACCCCATCAACCCCATTAACACAATTACGCCTCACTCCCGGGCAAGCACTGCCGAAATGGTATGCGATTTGTGCACAAAATAATGAAAAGTTCGGGAAGGTCCTCACGAGAATCTTCCTGAACAAGCGCATTTTAGCCAATCCGGACTTAATGAAGAAAGCAGGCAGGATCCTGGCAATTGACACCCTCATTGGCAACACCGACAGGTTTGAGGGTGGCAATAATGGAATGAACATCGGCAATGCATTCTTCTACTCTAAAAAGTATCAAGCTCGCCAGCAGAAGAGTAAAGCACCCAATCCGATAGCCGTAATTGACAACGAGGCGATGCTAACGATTTTTGATCTTTATACACCGGAAGGATTGCTGGGCACGACCGATGCCGGCGTACAGTTAGACAGTACAAATCCGAAACACGCCTCGTCGCTTGCGCCATTCGGCAATACCTATCATGAGCGGCTGCTGACAAGGTATCTAGCGTGGGTGTTCGACCTAGGATATAGCGATTTGGTGAATGGGATGGGAACCGGCGTATTTCGATATCCTAATCTCTTTGAGCTATTTAGTAACTTTGATGACTATATTGCTGCCCAGCTTGGCGCCCCGCTCCTGTCGCCAACTGTCCCGTTGATCAACGATATTTACGCCGACGACGGCACAATCGCGCCTGGCATAACAGGTGCCTACAGCCCCTTCTCAGCTAGACCTACCAACCAAGGCATAGTTGATCCGACTTGGGTGTCAGTGATAAGCAACATCAAGGCCGGCTTTCTGGAGGGAATGGAAGCGATCCTTAGCCTGGATTTGGATCGTTATCGCGGGATGTATGCACGGCTTCTGGGACTATACGGGGCTGCCAGTCACTTCGATTTCGCAGCCTTTGAAATGAGGCTCATGTACATCACCGAGGGTCCGGACTGGCAGCGCGATCCTGCTACCCGAAGGCTAGTAGGATTCCGGCACGACACCACACGCCATACGAACGTGATCGCAAAGATCAGGAGGGATTACTTAGGCAAGACAAATGCAACGAAAACTGCGATCGAAAAGGTTCTTACCACTGCGGAAACCAACCAAGAAATCAGCCAAGAGGATCGCCGACTGGCAGTTGAACAGCTCCGCTTAACATTTGGATGTGCCTAGCCACCATCATAGAAATTGATTCTAGAGGGCCTGTGAATATCCCAGCAGCCGGAACGATCGAATACAGCCAACAAAGGTCGCAACCAGCGGGTGACTGGCGCATCGTCGTCAACTCAATCGGCGATGCCGGGGCGCGCATGGTGGGCGTGCTCAAGCAGGTGCTGCCGCTATCCGAAGCGCGGCTGGCGGCGCTGCTCTACCAGGCGCCGGCGGAGCTGATCGGCGGCCTCACCTACGACCAGGCGGAACAGATCAACACACTGCTGCGCGCGACGGGGCTGGACAGCCAGGTGCTGCGCCAGGATGAGCCGTTTACAGCGGGCGTCGCTGCCTACGAGGTGGCGCTGGCGATCAAAAACGGTGCCAATATGGCGGCCATCGCGCACCAGATCATGGAACTGCTGGGGGTCAAGGTCGACAAGGCGCGCGCGATCCTCTGCAGCTCACCCACGGTGCTGATGGGCAGCGTGTCGGCCAATACGGTGGCGGCGCTGCGGCGGCGCTTTGAGCCGCTGGGGGTGGAGATCGATGTCTCGCAGCCGGCGCTCGCCACCTACGATCTTTTCCTGGGCGAGTGCCCTGCCCGCGAGCGCGAGCGGGTGAAGCAGCTTCTGCGCGATCTCAAGCTGCCGCTCCTCGACGCGCAAGACGCAGCGCCGCAGCCGCTGCTGGCCGTGGATCTGACCAAGGCGCAGGCGGACAAGCTGTGGGATCAGCTGCGGCGCACGAGCCTGCCCGCACGGCTGGTCAACCGGGACTTCGAGCGCTTTGACCTGCGGCTGGACCATGCACCACAGACAGGCCCGGAGAGCCAGGCAATGGTCGAGTACCTCATCACGACGACGGGGATGCCCGAGCGCATTGCGCCAAAGGTGCTGCAAAAGACGCCGGTCGTCATCCAGCAGAACATCCCCTTTGCAGCGATGGCGGCTCACCTGGAGGCAATCGCCGGACTGGGCGGGAAGGCGTCGGGCCACCTGCTTGCATTCCAGGTGTTTGCGGTGGGGGTGGAAACGGTGGGGGATGCGGCGGCCGCGACGCAGCTCCTGCAGGTGTTGGGCGGGCTGAGTCCCGAAGAGGCGCTGGCGGCCGTCGGGCCGGCGCGCGCGGTGGCGGGGGCCATGACCAATCCGCAGGCGCGCTGGCTGCAGCAGGAACTCAAGCGTGTGCGCAGCGAAAGCCGGGTGATCCTGCAATGAGCGCGATCGAGACGAGTGCGACGGGCGAAGTGGACGCGACGGGGGCCGGCGCCAGGCTGCACATGGGCATCGCCGAGCAGGGGAAGGTGTATGCGCTGGCAGGCAGGCACGCGCTGGCCCTGCAGTACTACCGGCATGCCATCCACATGACCGTACAGGCGGGGGACCCGGAGATCTTTTTTCGCCACTACCTGGAATGCGTCATGGAGTCGCTGGAACAGATGGGCGCCCACGTCGAGGTGCTGGCATACTGCGACAAGGCGATCGCCTTTTACGGCGAGCACCCGCCCGCCAATCCGCTGGCGCAGCGCGACCTGGCCCACATTTATGAGCGCCAAGGGGCCGTCCTGCTCAAGACGGGCGACAAGGACAAGGCGTCCCAGGCCTTCGAGCAGGCGCTGCGGGCCGTGGAGGGCAGCGGGCAGACACTGCCCTTGGTGCAGACGCTGCTGCGTTGGACCAAGGGCGGCCTGCATGTCGATGCCAGCCGCGTGCTGGCCGAGCAGCGGCGCACCCACTATTTCAGCGTGCGCAGCGACACGGTTGATGCCGGCCGGGCGATCCGGCTCCCCGACGACCAACTGCACGATCCGCAGGCCGTTTAGCCAAGGCAGTCAGGGCAGGGAAAGAAACCAGCTAGGGAGACACCATATGGATCTTGACGCAACCGTAATCGGGCAGATGCTGGAAAGTGTTCCGCTGGGAACGATGGTGGAGAACCTGGGCGTGGCCATCGCCACGGCACAGGAGCGCTTGGACAACGTGGCGATCGAGGCCACCATGCGCCTGGCCAACACGTCGGCCACGCTCTACGACGCCGACGGCCGCGCGGTCACCCGGTCGCTGCTGGAGCTTGGCTTCACGCCCACCTTCTATCAGTTCACCGAGGCCACGATCGAGGTCTCGTTTATCGCCAGCATGCAGGTGGCGGAGGCCACGAACGTCGGCTTTGGCCTGCGCCTGGGCGGCTCGATTGCGAGCGCAGACCAGGCTGTGGAGAGGCTGGAGGAGTTGGACAAGCAGGAGAAGTCCCTGGCGACAGACATGGCGCAAAAGAAGGAGCAGATCGGCAAGGATCGGGAAGACACGCTGGCGCAGGCCCAGAAGCAAAAGGAAAAGCTCGAGGAACTGCTCGACAAAAACAAGAAGAACGGGAAACCCGGCGACAAGCCGTAGATCCCGGCAGGCGCGAGGCACTGGAGGCTTGGCGATATGGCAGACAACAAGTGGGCGGTGATGGGTGGGTTGGCGTTAAACGTCGAGTACACGCGCAAGTACGGCTTTGAGGCCAGCGCGGCGTCCAAGGTAACGGCACGCCTGGTGGCCGTACCGCCGCCGGCAGCCTTTGTCGAGGCACTGCAGGCGAGCATGGCCCGGCAGCAGGCGGCGCAGCAAGTGGCTCAATCCGGCGAAGCAGGTTCCTAGGCGGAGGCCCCTACGCATGGCGGATCGAGACGCAGACATGCAGCGCGGGTTGAAGCTGCTGGAGCAGGCGCCGCTGGGCCAGCTGGTGCAAAGCATCGGCATGGCCATTGCGGAAGCGCAGTACAACATGGACCGTTTTGCGCTCAAGACGCTGGAGCTGCTCGACGACAGGGAGGGCAACGGCGTCCAACTGCCGGACGAGAGCGGCAAGCGCTCGATGCTGGAGCTGGGGTTCACCCCTAGCTTTTACCATTTCAGCGAGGCCACGATCACGGCCAAGGTTGCGTTCAGCGCCATGAACAGCGAGGAATTTGGCGTGGGCGGGGAGATCGGCGGCGGGTATCCCGGCATCTTTTTTGTGTCGGTGAACGCATCGTACAGCAACAAGTATTCCTTCACGGCCGACGGTTCGAGCGAGCTCAGGACCACGATTGTCTCCTTGCCGCCGCCGGGCCCGCTTAGCGAAATCCTGGCCCGACGGGCAACCAGGCGGCAGAGGGAATAGCGGGGAACGGCACGGGTAAACACGGTGGCATACAGCGTGAGCATCAGGCGGGAAGGATAGAGGAGAAACCAGCATGGCAATTGGCGGCGTGAGCGTGGGACAGGAACTGCTGAACGTGCCGATGGGCGACATGATCCGCTCCATCGCCCTGGCGATCGCCGATGCCCAGTGGGCGCTGGACAAATCCAGTATGGTGGTCGCCGAGCTGATGAGCGGGCAGCGGCTGCTGCGCGACCTGGATTCGGGCGAACTGCTGGATGCGGCGGGCCAGCGCACGGGCACGCCGACGATCGTGGATTCGCGCGTGATGTTTGGCTACACCTTCGATGCGGACCGCAAGCGCGTGCCGACGCGGGTGAGCATGATGGAGCTGGGCTTCGTCCCCACCTTCTACCAGTTTGTCGACACGATCATCGAAGTCAAGATCTCGATCACGATCCAGGCCACGACTAGCGCAACCAATGCCACGGAGCAAAAGCGCGCCGACGCCGAAAACCGGGCCGCGTTCACCTACCAGTACGCGGGCAACTGGTGGTCCAACGCCGGCGCCTCGACCAGCGTTTCGAATGGGACCACGGTAACGACGTCGCAGGTCAACGCCGCCTATGCCAACCGCTACAGCTATAGCGTCGAGGCGTCGAGCCTGCTCCGCACAAAGCTGGTGCCGGTGCCACCCCCGGCGGTGCTGGAGGAACGCATCCGCCAGCTAATGGAGTTCGAGGCGCAATTCAGGCTGGATCACCCGGAGGATGCAGCGAAGAACGTCGTCACACTGGTCAAGGGGCCAGCGCCGGCGGGGCGTCCATAAGGGGCGGGCGCAAGGAGCGGGCGCAAGGAGCGGGCGCAAGGAGCGCTTGGTGGATTGCCGGCGAGATGAAGACTGGTTGACAGGCGGTTATAGAGGGAGAGCACACGATGGCAGGGGAAACAGCGGACGCAGTGCCGCAATCCGTAGGCAGCGAACTGCTCGAAGTAAACTTTGCCCAGCTGGTGGGCGGAATGGGGCAGGGAATCGCCGATGCCCAGCTGCGGCTGGACATGGTGAGCATGCAGCTGGCGCAGATGATGAGCGGGCAGGACTATAAGCTGCTCAAGCTCGACGAGAACGGCGGCTTTGTCTTTGACAAGGACAACAAGCCCGTCACGATCGACATGCCGGCCGTACGCATCAGCTTTGGCGACGGTGACTACTCGCTGCTCGAACTGGGATTCACGCCGACTTTTTACCAGTTTGTCGACACCATCATCGAGGTCAAGGTCTCGGTCAACATCGCGCGCGAGGTCACGTCGGCGCGCAGCTCGGTGGACGTCGATTCGGGGCTGTCGCTGGGCGGCAACCTGGTGACCGGCTTTAGCGCAGGGCTCAAGGTCGCGACTGTCAGCGCCGCCTTTGCCGCCAAGTATCAATACAGCGCGGAGGGGTCGAGCCTCCTGCGCACCAAGCTGGTGCCGGTGCCCCCGCCCGCGATTTTGCAGGAACGCATGCGCCGCCTGGCCGACAGCGGCCCCACACGTTGAGCACCGCCCATGCAGCAAAGTAGAGACCCGCGCGCACCCGACCCGTACCTCACCTGGCAGGACCTGCTGGACGAGGAAGACGTGGATGTGAAGTCGCAGGACTTTGCGTCCGTGGGGGACGCGGCCACCGGCGAGCCCCCAGGGCAAGAACACGGACAGACCCTGGCGCCGGTCGACCTGCCGCCGGACGTCCAGGCCCTGCTGGCGGAAAAGGAACGGCTCGAAGATGAGCTGGCACGCCTGGCGGGGCACGGCGCGCCGCGGCCTGAAGAAGAGCGCATGAAGCGCATGTACCCGGTGCGGGTGCATACCAAGGAATCGCGCATCGAGGATCGGCGCCTGCGCCGGCACGACGAGCAGCAGCGTATGCTCAAGCAGCGCGTGCTGGATAAGAAGCTGATACAGGCGCGGGAACGGCAGCACCAGGAAGAGCTGGAGGCCCAGCGCAAGCGCCGGGGGCTGGAAGCAGCGTTGGCGAGGGTACGGGCGCAGGCGCGCGCGGCCGAAGAGGAGGCGCAGCAGCGGCGCAAGATGATCGAAAAGGTGCTGGCAGCGGCACGGGCAGAGCGGCGGCAGGCCGAACGAGCGGCGGAACAGGAACGCAAAGAGATCGAACAAGCGCTGGTGCAGGCGCGCTGGGAGAACGATCGCCGCAAGGCGCTGGCCGCACGGGTGCGGGCGCGGCGCCGGGAGGCAATCGAACAGGAGCTGGATTTGGGCCGCCGGCGCGCCCGTGCCGCAGGGCGAGCCACGGAGAGTACACAGCCCACGCAGGCGGCCGACTGGGTAGAGGTGGGGCCAGAGAAGCGGCAAGACCGGGCGCTGCCAGCGCGTACCCGTGATGGCATGGCGATCGAGCAGCCGGCCGGCGTTGCCGGCCGGCCGGTGACGGCCAACTCACGCCTGGCGCAGAAAAAACTTGAGGACCATGCCTGGGAGCAGGCGCGGGAGCGGCAGCGGGAGCAGGCGCAGGAACGCCGGCGGGCGGAGCAGGAACTCGCCGCCAGGCTGGATCGACGCAGCAAGAGCAGGGCAGGTGACGATGCCCGCGCCTGAGAAAGAAAGGGAGAAGCCCCATGCCCAAAAATGAGAAGATGGCGCTGCCCCTCAACGATGTGCCCTTTGACGAGATGATCGCCTCGATGGGCACGGGGATCGCCGAGGCGCAGCGCAGGCTGGACGAAATCAGCTTTGAGATCACGAAGATGATGAGCGGGACCGACCCGAAGCACCGCATCAAGCTGGGCGACCGGGCGGATGCACCTTCGTATTCGCTGCTCGAGCTGGGCTTTACGCCGACCTTTTACCAGTTTGTGGACACGACGCTCGAGATCAAGGTAGCATTCTCGATGAAATCCGAGACGTCGAGCACCGAGGGGTCGGGCCAGCAGAAGACGGTAACCACCAAGAGCACGCCCGTCGACGCGACCTATGCTAACCGCTTTCAATACCCGGTCGAGGGTTCGAGCGTGCTGCGCACAAAGCTCGTCACCGTGCCGCCGCCGGGGCTGCTGGAGGGGCGGGTGCGGGAGCTGGTGCAGGCTGAGCTGCGAGCACAAAATGCGCAAAGTGGGCAGGCGGGGCAGCCGGCATCGTCTAAGCAGCAGGGGGCTTAACGGGGATGGACTCCAACGACCGGCAGCTCGCCCAACAACTGGCGGAGATCCCTTTTGACGATCTGCTTGCTTCCATGGGGCGCGGGGTGGCCGAGGCGCAGTTTGCGCTCGACAAGACGTCAAGCATGGTCGCGCTCAGCCTGAGCGGGAAATACCAGGTGGAGACGAGCGCGACGGGGGAATGGGTGCTGGTCCCGCGCGACACCCGCGTGCTGTTTGGGGGCGAGGCGCTGTCGCTGCTGGAGCTTGGTTTTACGCCGTCGTTTTACCAGTTTGTCGATACCATTTTGGAGATCAAGGTATCCGTGAGCATGACGCGTGAAGAGACGGCGAGTGTAGAGCGGCGCGACAGCACGACCGAGCGGAAGACGTGGACCGAAGGCGGTTTCCTGGGCATCGGCGGCACACAACACACCAGGACGAACACGACCACCGTGAGCTCGCAGTTTGCGTCACGCTTTCAGTACAGTGCAGAGGGGGCCAGCGTAGTGCGCACCAAGCTCGTGCCCCTACCGCCACCCGCCGCGTTGGCGAACCTGGTCCGCCAACTGGCAGCAGAACAGAAACCATAAGGTAACCCACACACGGGACGAAACCCAGGACGGCATGGACGAGACCAACCTCGACAACAATACAAAGTTTCTGACCGGGTCGATCGACGACTACCTGTTGGGCCTGGCGGACGGCATCCAGAAGGCGCAGCGCCAGCTCAGCCAGATGGCGATCACCCTGCAGCCGGGCGAGGCGGCGGTCACCTACCAGATCCCGCGCGTGGAGTTCGAGCTAAAGATGTCGCTCGAGGTTGCCGGCGCCACCGACGACCGAGGGGGCAGCTCGACACAGCTGCGCTTTCGCCCGGCCAACCCGGCGCGCGGGGCGGGCGGCAGCACGTCCGACGTAGCCAGCACGATCCGCGGCGCGTTCGTGGCGGTGCCGGTGCATGGCGGCAAGCCGCCGCCCGATATCCGCATTACGCTGCACCAACTCGACCCGCGCAAATTTGAGATCCGGGTGCGGGTGGCCACGACCGCAGGCGAGCGGCTGGGCGGCGTCGAAGTCCAGTTCAACGTCGACCAGGAGCGCAGCCGCGAGCTCAAGCTGACACCGGGCGGGAGCGGGCTGCCCGCGGGCATCTACAACGACAAAGACGCCACGTACAACTACGTCGCCTATGCCGATGCGGCCGGTCTTGCGCAGGGCACCCGTTTCTGGGACGGATCCATTCTCACGGACAGCGAAGGGAATGCGACGGGCACGCTCGAAATCGATGCCCGCGAAGCGCCCGGCACTGCCATCGTCGCCGTGATCGACGTACTCGGTCAAACAGAAACTATCGTATTCAAAGTGGAGTAAGGCACGTGCCGGAGCAAACAGCGCCATCATCCGCCGGGCTGCGCTTTGGTGGCGGCGAACAGCAGCATGTCAGGCTCCACAGCGCCGAGGTGCTGGGCGTGGCCGGCGGCGACTTCACCTTTGAAGCCTGGATTCAGCCCCAAGGAGTGGGCGCCGGCGCCGATCTGCCCATCTTCGGCGCCGACCGTGCACCGGCGGCCGGCGGACTACAGCTGCTCGTGCGCAACACACGGCTGTACTGTGCAGCCGGTGACCGGCCGGTTACCGGCCTCACACCTCTGCAGAACGATGTCTGGTACCACGTAGCCCTGCGCTACAGCAGCGCGAGCGGCAAACAGACGCTCCTGGTCAACGGCATCGCCGACGCGCAAGCCGACGGGACGGTGCTCGGCAGCGTTGGGGGCGTGCTTGCGATCGGCCGGGGCGTCGGGGCAGATGGCAGCCCCCTCTATTTTCAAGGGGTGATCACCGAGGTGCGCCTGTGGCAGGAGGCGCGCAGCGACGAGCAGATCCAGCAAAACCTCTACCGCCGTCTGAACGGGCTCGAGCGGAATCTGGCCGGCTACTGGCCGCTCGACGAAGGGGTAGGCGATAGCGCCGGCGACCGCCGCGCGCCCGTCAGCGAAATCGACGGCCAGCCGCTGCCGGTAACGACCCACAACGGCATCATCGCCAGGAAAAGCTGGAACCGCAACGCCGGCACGCCGCTGCGGGCCTTGGCCCCTGGCGTCGAGGCAACGGCGGTGGTCGTCGCCGACTTGAACGGGACTGACGCCGGGCTGACCGTGCCGAACGTGCCGGCGCTGGCCATTGGCAGCAGCATGACTGTCGAGGCGTGGGTGCGGCCCCCTGCGCCTGGCAGCGGGCCTGCGAGCGGGCTCGAGTTTTATCCGGTCCTGTCGATGTTTAGCACCAGCAAGGGCTGGGAGCTGCGCTGCGGCAGTGGGCAGTGCGCGTTTGTCGTGACGATCAACAACGTGACCTACGAGGTCGCCGCCAGGGACCTGGTGGCAGGCGCCTGGCTGCACGTTGCGGCAGTCTATGACGGTCAAACGGTCGACCTGTACGTAAACGGCGTACACAAAAGCTTCCAGTCTGCGGGCGGTACGGTGACGCCGTATCCGGGCGCGCTCGGCATCGGGTGCAACACCTACTGGTCAGACCGCTGCCTGCGCGGGCAGCTGGCCGAGGTGCGGCTGTGGAACCGGGCCTGCACCCAGTTGGAGATTCAGCAGGGACTGTTCCGGCGCAGAGCAGGCGACGAAGACGGCCTGGTCGGGCTGTGGAGCCTGGAAGGCGATGGCTCGGCCGCCAATGCCGAGCTGAACGCCACGACGCGCACGGGCGTCGCCTGGGTAGGCTCAAATGTGCCGCTGCCGGACACCCCGACCGGCGAGGTGGGAACGACGGCACAGCCCCTCCGTGGGCAGCGCGCCCAACTCAACGCCGCGCGCGTGCGCATTGCTGCGCTGGAGCAGGCGAACAGACAACTGGCCGAAGCGAACCGTGTGCAAAGGGAGCAGCTGACCGGGCAGATCGCACAACTGCTGCAAGAACGCGCCGAGCTGGCGCGCCGGCTTGACGAGCAGCGCAGGCAGGCCGAAGAACTGGAGCAGGACAACGAGAAGCTGGCGGCGGAGAAGGAAGAGCTGGTCAAAGGGGGCGGCGCGCGCACGACGCTGCAGGACTTTGTGCAGAACGCCAACGAGTCGATCAAGCGGGCGCGGTCCGAGCTGCGGCGCCAGGGCAGCAGCTACAGCCTCGAACGTGTCTCGCTTGAGGTCAAGATGGTGCCCGGCCCCGCCGGCGAAGGGATGTTCTTCCCACAGCTGGAGGATCTTACCGGCAGCCAGGCAAGGAGCCAGCCAGGGAGCCTCGTAAGCGGCCAACCGGCCGGCCAGCCGACGAGTCAGCCAGGCAGCGGCGCAGGCAGCGGCGCAGGCAGCGGCGCAGGTAGCGGGGCAAACCTACGCGGGCTCGACCCCAATCACCTCAGCGTGCTGAGCCTGGAGTTTGCCGCCAACGAGCCACAGACAAAGGCGGAGATTCCGGAATCGGCCGTGCCGTCGGTAATCGGCTACACCGAAATCATGGCGCGGCGCAAGTTGGGCGACGCCGGCTTCCAGGTGGCGCGTGATTACCAGGCCGTGGTGCAGAAGGCGGGCGAGCCGATCCAGGCGGACCGCGTGGTGGAGCAGCTGCCGCGCGCGGGCGAAAAGTGGCCGCTGGGCGGCGCCGTAACCATTTTTATCGGCCGCGAGGCTACGACCGGCAGCTGAAACCATTTTGTGAAGTTCTTTCAGGGGGTGACAAACGATGGCCAATCCACGTTCGCCGACCGACATTTCCGAGACCATGGCGGCGCCGTTGGGCGACCTGATCGCCGCCGTCGGGCGGGGGCTTGCCAGCGCCCAGCAGAGTCTCGACCTTGGCACGATCGATACGCTCAAAGCTCTCTACAGTGGCGATGACGCCAATCTCGAGATCATGCGCCAGCTGGGCTGGCAGCCTACGTGGTACCGCATCCCGGAGCTCTCGGCGGAACTCACGCTTTCGCTTTCGGTGAGCGCCACGGAGACGGGGAGCGGGCAAGGGCCGGGTGCAATCCAGCTGCATGCGTCGACCATGGATGCGAGCTACACCAATCGCTACGACTACGACCTGCAGGCGGCGAGCGTGGTCAAGTTCAAAATCGTGGCGGTGCCGCCGGCGGTCGAGCTGACGGACCGCAGGATGGTGCCGGCGCTCAAGGGCAAGACACTGGAGGAGGTCAGGCAGCGCCTGGCCGGCCTGGGCATCCCCTTCCAGATCGAGGAAGGTGCGACACCGCCCCCGACTGCGCAGGTGTTGGATACCAGGCCGGGCGCAGGCGAACTGCTGGCGGCGGGCGAGAAGGTAACCCTGCTGTTTTTCAAATAGATACAGTAGAGCAACAGTGCACCCAGTCCCCTGTGAGTTTGGATGAGGAGCAGTGGCCGATATGGCGAACGGCGCAAGCAGCGGCACAACAAGTAGCGGCGCAACCAGTAGCGGCGCAACAAGTAGCGGCGCAACAAGTAGCGTGGGCAATGCAGTCACCAGCGTTCCGATCGGCGAAATGGTGCGTGCCATGGCCATGGCAGTGGCGGATGCCCAGTTCGAGCTGGACAAGACGTCGATGATGGCGGCCGAGTTTATGAGCGGCCACCGCCCGCTGCGCGACGCCCAGACGGGCAAGTATTTGCTGGACGACGAGCAAAAGCCGCTCGTGGAGTCCAGCCTCGTGCAGTTCGGCTATACGCTGGACCCTGACGGCCAGCGCGTACCCAACATGGTCAGCATGATGGAGCTGGGGTTTGTGCCCACCTTTTACCAGTTTGTAGACACGGTGATCGAGGTGAAGCTGGCGCTGCGGGTCCAGCAGGCGCCGGCCTCCATCAATCCGGACACAGGCGATGTGATGGCGCCGGCGGGCGGCAGGCCGGGGGGCGGCGTGACCGTCGCCAGCGCGCCGGTCGATGCGGGGTATGCCGCGGCCTACAATTTCAACCTGGAACTGGCCAGCGTGTTTAAGACCAAGCTGGTCTGTGTCCCGCCGCCGGCCGCGCTGGAAGAAAGACTGCGCGAGCTCGTGCGCCAGGGTGGGTTGGTGGGGCCGCGCTAGCCTCGACATAGCAGCCAGTGGATAGCGGCAGCCGCTTGCGCAGGGCGATGTGGACAGGACAAAGGAGCGAAAACGATGAGCAAACCCTACAAAGAAGTCAAGGCGGGCGAACCCATCCTGGCCCAGGACTGGAATGCGATCCAGGGCCAGATTCACGAGCACATCCTGACGCACACGCACACGGGGGCAGGGGAAGCCGGGGCCAAGATCGACATCGACATTCGCGCGTTGGCAGCGGCGGCGGACATGAGCGTGCGCAAGCTAAACGCGGGCGAGGGCCTGACCGTGGGCTCGGCCAGCCAGCCGCTGTTCACGGTAAACCCGGCGGCCACGAACCAGGAAGGGAATTATCATGTCAACGTGGCGGGCACGCTGCGGGCCGAGCAAGTGCGCACGGGCAGGTTGGACGGCATTACCAGCCTGGCGGTGGGCGACCTGGCCATCAGCGGCAGCGCCGGCATCGGGACGACTGCACCCGGCGGCTACAAGCTCAAAGTAGAGGGCGGCGACACCTATTTGGGAGGGGCGCTGAGCGTCGAGGGGACCGCCAATCTGAACGGGGGCTTGACGGTGACCGGCGCTACTGTGCTGAATGGCCTGGCCACCATGGGCGCGGCGGCGGCACAGAGCCTGGAAATTCTTGGTACAGTTTCGGCTGCTGGGGCAGCCAATTTTAACGGCGGCCTGGGTGTGACCGGCAGCAGTGCCCTCAACGGCAGCCTGAATGTAACCGGCAGCAGCACCCTAAACGGCGACGTGAGCATCAGCACGCAAGGCAAGCTTTTATTTGGCGATCAGGTCCGCCAGATGATCAATCTATGGCGCGAGGCATATGGAATCGGCGTTCAGACCAGCACGCACTATTTCCGGACAGACAAGAACTTTGCCTGGTACAAGCAAGGCACGCACGACAACGGCGAATTAATCGCAGGCACGGGTGGCACGGTGCAGATGGTAATTAAGGACGGCGCGGTCGGCATCGGCACGCACGACCCGACTGGCAACCGGCTCAAGGTGCAGGGCGGCGCCACCTACCTGGATGGGGCATTGACGGCGACGGGGGCGGCGAATCTGAACAATGGCCTGACCGTGACCGGCAACACGATCCTGAACGGCAACGTTGGGATCGGCGCGCCGATCCCAACGAACCGGCTCCATGTCGACAACGGGCGGGTTGATATCACCACGTCGGATGACAGCGGCGGGGGACAGAATCGCTTTGGGGGATTGACTGCCTGGAATGGGCAGACTGCTTTTCGGCGGGCCCAATTGGTCCTCTCATCCAGCTACAGCGACCTGGTCATTGCCTCCAGCAAAGCCAACAACCTTCACGGCAGCACGCTCACCTTTGCCACCTCCAATCCTGATGATGCGAACCAATATCGGAAGTGGGTGATCAACCAGGGCAACTGGGGGGACAGAAAGCAGTTTTTGGACTTTGGCTATGGAGATGCGAATGGCCGCGCGAACCCACATGACAATATTAACGGTACAGAAACCGTGCTTACACTGGACGGCGTCAATAAGCGCGTCGGCATCGGCACGACCAGTCCAGGCGCCAAGCTGGAGGTAAACGGCCTGGTCGCCGCGAAGATCTTAAAGGTCGGCGGCGGGGTTGAAGTCGATATGTTTGACGATGGCGCGCTGTCGAACCGTAGTTCTGCTATTCCCACCGCAAGGGCGGTAAAAGCGTATGTGGATGCCCAAATCGCCCAGCTTAAAGGCGTGTTTGACAAGCACCAGCACAGATACGTTCATTACACGTATCGAGATATTGCGAATGTGAATGTCCAAAATACGAGTGATACTCAAGTACCAAATCCGACGTAGGCGCGCCGGCTCCTGCGCGCCAGGGTGTCGAACGACACCCTGGCGCGGTATCACCTTGCGAGTGGTTGAATCCCCAAATGCTGCCGGCAACCACGACACCTGCGTGTGATGGAACTGCGGATACCACCGGTCGCAAACCGCAAAGCGGCAGCTTCACACGACTACTGCGGCCGAGCGCGGCGGCAGCTGGATGCCACCCGCGACAGGTTGCCAGGTTGGGTCATCCACCAGGCGGTAGCGACTGAGTGCTTGACCGTTATCCAATACAGCTGCGGCTGCAATGGCCGACTCTTCGCTGTAGTTGGCAATCACCAGCGCCAGCTGGTCGCCGTCGGCGTCGCGGAACACGGCATACGGGTGGTGCGGCTTGCCGTCGACGGTGACCTGCGCACCGACTTCGTGGCGGAATTCGCCGTCCCACAGGAAGTTGCGCAGCTCCGTGCGCAGGGCGTCCATCTGTTTGCCATAGGCCATCGTGTCGGGATAGTCGTCGAGCCGGCCCTTGAAGTTGTAGGGCTCATAGCTGATGATGTAGCGATAGAGCAGGCACTGGTTGACCATGTTGCGGTCTTCGAAGCCTGTCACTGCCGTCATGAAGGGCGCGTGCGGCAGCATGTAGCGGGAGAGCGGGATGTGCTCGATGCTCTCACTGCGGTGATAGGAGAGGTGATAGGCGTCCATTTCCCAGTCGTAGCAGGCCTCACCGGCAAACAGGAAGTCCGCATTGGCAGGCAGCGCGATCTTGGCAAAGTTCTCGATCAGCTTGCGGTCGTTGGCATAGGTGGGCGCGCCCTGCCGGTGGCCATGGTCGGGATCGAAGCAAAGCAGCGTCGGGCTGTGATGCAGACACTCGTCAAAGAGAATTCCGTCTGCCCCCAGTTCGACTGTCTTTCTAAATTCGTCGTCACACACCCGCAGGTACTCTTCACTCAAGAAGCACATGGGGATGAGCCGCTTGGTGTTGATATCGAGCAGCTGCGTGGCCGTCTGGTACTGGTAACCCTGATAATGATAGTAGTCCCCGTACGGATCCTTGACGGCCAGGCGCACCAAGTCGTTGCGGAATCGTTCCGTTGCGCGGTCGGCCCAGGTGAACTTGGCAAACAGAATCAACTTGACGCCCAGCGCCTGGATATCGGCGATCGCCTGCTTTAGCTCGGCAAAGGTGCCCAGCCGCGGGTCGGGGTCGTGCGAGGGATTGCCCTGATCCTGGCCGCCGTCGTTCCAGCCGACGAGTTGAATGGCCTTGACGCCGTGGCGTGCGCACTCTTCGCCGATGTGGACGAGCTCGGTAAACGGCACGCGCAGTTCGTCTTCGGGCGAGTTGATGTGGATTTGCTGCCAGCTGTGCGGCTCGCGCGCCCACGCAGGCAGCGCAGGCAGCTTCATCCACGTATCGCGCCAGGCTTTATAGATGTCGACCCCGGCCTGCCAGCCACCCTGGTATGCTTCGAGCGCCACCGGCGTCAGGGTGCGTTGTTCGCCGGGCTGGATATAGGGCACGTGTACGGCGGCGAAACGTACGGACACATCCTTGCCGGCAACCGTGCGCGTCTTGGGCTGCTGGGAATTGATCGATTCTCCCCAGCCGGGCCGCAACTCCAGGTGCCAGGCGACCAACTCGCTGCTGGGGGCGTTGACGCCCACATACAACCCCTGCTGTGCGCTGCGCAGCAGGATGTAGGGCGCCATGGGCGCGCCCGATCCTGCGCTCCAGGAAGCTACCTGCGTGGGGTAGTCGACGCCGTAGTAGCCGCGCATGTTCTGGAAGGCGGGCCAGATCGGCCACTCCTGGGCAGCGGCATAGTTGTAGACGAAGGTCTTGAACGCTTCGGCCTGCGGGGGGTGCTGGACATCGCCAAGATAGGGGCAGTAGACATTCTCCACCACATAGGCGGAGTGGTTGTCGACGGCGATCGTAAAGATTGCCTGGCGGGCGGTCATCTGCACGTCGAGCGTCACGGCAATATCCAGCGGGCCGCCGAGTTCCGAGCTGACCCCATTCCAGGTAAAGCGAGCGCTGCGCCCATCAGGGGCGACTGCGACGCTGCTGACCGGCTGCTTTTCGCCCAGGACGTTGTTGTTGCGGCGCTGCGGCAGGGGGACGAGCAGCCGGAACGAAAGGCCCAGCTGCGGGCGGTCCAGGAGCTGCCATGTGCCGTCGGCACTGGCGACATGCACCAGCGCGCCGGTTGTGCGCTCGAATTCGAGGCGCAGCGTTTCGTTGGCAAGCACAAACGTACTCATTTAAGCTCTCCTCTTGTGTTTTTGATTGGCTCCAGTCGACTAGCCCTTGACCGAGCCTGCAGTCAGTCCCTGGATGAACTGGCGCTGCATAATAATGTATAGAAAGATCATGGGCAGCGAACCGATTGTCAGCGCTGCAAACACCTGCTCCCATTCCGTGCGCCCCCAGGCATAAAAGAAGACCTGGATGGCCAGGGGTATGGTGCGCACTTCGGGCGAGCGCAGCAGGATCAGGGCCAGGAAGTATTCGTTCCAGGCGCCGACAAACTGCAGGATGGCGACGGTGGCGATCGCCGGCATGGATATCGGTATGATCACGCGGCGAAATGCGCTGAACTCGTTGCAGCCGTCCACCTTGGCGGCATCCACCAGCTCGCCGGGGATCGACTGGAAAAAGGCGCGAAAGATAAAGATGGCGAGCGGCAGGCCGCCGGCTACCATAGGCAGCACCAGACCAATCAGGGAATCGGTGAGCTTGAGACGCACCAGCATGATGTACAGGGGAATCACGGGCGTCGGCGCGTGCATGGTAAAGATCAAGATGAGGAAGATGGCCAGGGAGAAACGGAAGCGGAACTTGGCAAATGCATAGCCTGCGACTGAGGCCAGGATCGTCACCAGCAGCACCGTGGCCAGCGAACTCACGACGCTGTTGAAGATGGCGAAGCCCATGCTGGCATTTTCCCAGGCTTGCGTATAGTTCTCCCACTGCGGATTCTGCGGCAGCCCCCAGATGTTGGTTACAATCTCGGTCTGTGATTTGAGGGAGGCAGAGATCATCCACACCACGGGGTAGACGATCACGATGACAAAGAAGATCAACACCACGTGGCTGAATGTGCTGATGGCGGCGCCTTCCATGCGCACCGAACGCCCGCGCGTCCTGCCGGCGATCTTGGTGGCGCTGGAGCTGTTTGGCACTAGGGTGGATTCACTCATCTTCGTACCTCAATTGCGGTCGTTGCCGGACATCATCTTCATCTGGATGGCGGCGATGATCGTGACCAGCACCAGCAGCACATAAGAAAGCGCCGCGGCGTAGCCAAATTGGTAGAACTTGAAGCCGCTAATGTAGATGTGCAGCGCCATCACGATGGTCGAGTTGGCCGGACCACCCTCGGTCATGATGTAGGGGATATCGAAGACGTTGAAGGCGCCCATCAGCGCCAGCGTGACGTTGACCAGCATGACCGGCTCCAGCAAGGGCAAGGTAATGTGGGCAAAGCGCTGGATGCGCGAGGCGCCGTCGATGTGAGCCGCTTCGTACAGTTCTTGTGGGATCGTCTGGAGGCCGGCGAGGAAGATTACCATGTGAAAGCCGTACCACTTCCAGGTGTCGACGACCATCAGCGCCCACAAGGCCGTGTTCGTATCGCCCAGCCAGTCATGGGCGAGCATGTCGAGGCCGATGTTGGTCAAGAGCGCGTTGATCAGCCCAAACTGCGTGCTGTACAACCAGGACCAGAGGATACCGACGACGACAAAGGACATGACGACCGGCAGAAAGAGGGCGGTGCGGTAGAAGACGCGGCCGCGCAGCGCCTGGTTGAGCAGCAGCGCCAGCAGCAGCGAGAGCACAATCTTGCCGACGACCGTGCCCAGGGCGTAGAGCACGTTGTGCCACAGCGCGATGCCGATCACGTCGTCGCTAAAGATGCGTGCAAAATTGCGCAGCCCCACAAATTCGGGCGCCGCGATGCCGTCCCACTTGAGCATGGCCAGGTAGAGCCCCGCAATCATGGGCAGCAGCTTGAACACGGCATAGAGCGTGATGGCCGGCAGAATCCACAGGTAGGGCATCCAGTTGCGCCGGCGCCTGCCTGGCGCGCGCCGCTGCAGCGGGCGATCCGCCGATACTGCGGAAGTTGTCATACGTTCCCTCCTTCAGCCCTTCCGTCAAGCTTCCGGGAAGCGGCCGACCTTCGGCCGGATGCCGCTTTCCGGAAGCCACTGGGCTTGCTGCTACTGCTCGAACTTGTAACCGTCGGCCAACAGTTGGTCCATCACCTTCTGAATGGCGTCGGCCGCTTCCTGCGGATTCTTGTCGCCGGTGACGATGGCCTGCTGGTTCTCTTGGAACGAGCGTGTGATTTCGGGCGGCCAGAACCAGTCGAGATAGGTAAACTGATTGGCCGCGCACTCCTGCTCGTACTTGACTGCGAGCGGGTCTTCGCTGGCCTGCACGTTGATGTTGGTGGAGACCGGATCGCCATCGCGGTCGTTGCGCCACTTTACCCATTCGTCCGTGGTCATCAGGTCGAGAATGCTCACGGCCAGCTCGGCGCGTTCGGGCGCGATATTGGCGTAGATGCCGGTGGCGTCACCGGTGCCGCCGGGCAGCTGGCGAACAATCTTGGGGTCGTCCACCGAACGTACGGGCGGGATCAGGGACATGTCCAGCTCGGGATAGTCGCCCTCGCGGAAGAAACCAATGCGCCAGCTGTGCTCGTAGAAGAATGCGCCCTTGCCCTGGCTGAAGGCCAGCCAGGCGCCATCGCTGTCGAGGCTGTTGACGCCTTCGATAAACATGCCGTCGCGGGCGTAGTTGTTGAGGATTTCGAGGGCGGCCACGTGTTCGGGATCGTTGAACTTCATATCGCCCGACAGGGTCTTATAGGTCAGCTCGAGCGGCTTGTTGCCGCTGGTCTGGGCAAAGGCGAAGAACTGCCAGATCGGCCACAGGTAGATGTTTTTGCCGGGGTGGACAAAGGGCGCATAGCCGGCCTTCTGCAGTTCGGGCGCCATGGCCAGCAGCTCGGCATAGGTTTCCGGCTCCTTGGTTACGCCGATCGTATCCAGCGCCTTCTTGTTGTAGAGGAAGGGAAAACCGGTAATACCGCCACGGGGCGCCGCCCACAGCTTGCCGCCGATCGTGTAGGTCTCCACGCCCACCGGCCGGAAGCGCTCGACAAAGGGCATGCCCGTCAGGTCCTTCATCTTGCCGCCCACAGCGTAGCGCCGCAGGTCCTGGCCGTTGAGGTCCATGATGTCGATCTGGTCCTGGGCTACTTCGGAGGCGGCAAACAGCTCGGTGTAGCGCTCGCTGGTGAGGCCGCGCCATTCGACGGTGACGCCCGGGTGGGCGGCTTCGATGGCGTCGATCAGCGGCTGGTTTTGATCGGGCGTGGCCAGCGACAGGATCACGAATTTCCCTTGGTAGGCACCGGCGCCGGCGGCTGCCTCACCGGCGGCCGGCGCACCTGCAGCCGGCGCCTGGGCCGCGGGCATGGCGCCCGGCGCGCAGGCTGTGAGGGCGAGCCCTGCCCCCGTCAGGGCACTGTAACGCAGAAAATCACGGCGTGAGTAAATTGCTCGAGACATAAGATTCCTCCGCTAAAGATATCAATGACGTTAAGCCCCACTCCTGCTGGGCATCTGCCGCCCTCTCAAGGATGGAGAGATCAGCCAATCACGATGTGGCGGCAGCCGCGCGGCGCGTCGATTGGCGCACGACCAGGCGCGGCTGCATTACAATCTGAGTCGTAGGCGGCGGGTGATCCGCCAGCAAGTCCAGCAGCAGGTGCAGCGCGGCCGTCGCCAGCTCGCCGAATGACTGTTGAATGGTGGTCAGCGGCGGGCACTGGTAGGCGGAAACCTCGATATCGTCGAGACCGACGATCGAGATATCGTCCGGCACGCGCAGTCCTGCGTCTGCCAGGGCCGCCATGGCGCCCATCGCCATGCGGTCGTTGGCGGCGAAGATGGCGCTGGGGAGAGGGCCCTGGCGCAAAACGGCTTGCAGCGCGTCGTAGCCCTCAGCGCACGTCCAGCCGCCTTCGATGCAGACGACCAGGCCGGGTGCTACGCCACTTTCTTCGATCGCCCGGCGGAAGCCTTCCTGCCGTTCGCGTGCCAGGCGCAAATTCAGGGGACCGCTGATATGGGCCAGGCCCTTATGGCCGAGTTCGAGCAGGTGCTGCGCGGCCAGGCGTCCGGCGGCAAGATTGTCGATCGTCACCGATGGGCCGTCGAAGCCTTGCGGAATGCGGTCGATGGCCACCGAAGGGATGCCGGCGGAGTGCAGTGCGGTCAAGCCGTCCAGCCGATCTTCGGTGGCGACAAAGAGGACGCCGTCCACCCAACGTTCGCTGGCCATCGCAATATAGCTGGCTTCGCGCTCGGCATCATCGTGGGTGTTGTAGAGCACCAGGCTGTAGCCACTGGCGTGGGCATGCACTTCGGCGGCGCTGGCCATCGTGGCAAAGGACGGATTGGCGATATCGGAAATGACAAGGGCGATGGTGCGCGTGCGGCGCGTGCGCAGGCTGCGGGCGATGGAGTAAGGGCGATAGCCCAGCTTAGCCACGGCGGCGAGCACGCGCTGCCGCGTCTCGTCGGTAACGCCCGGCTTATCGTTAACGACCGTCGACACTGTCTGCAGCGACACATCGGCGATGCGGGCTACATCCTTCATGGTCGGAGACTTATGGTAGGACGCCATGCGGTGCTCTTTTCACCCTGCACGTACCGGCCTGAGATAAGCGGCGCGTCGAAGCGCCAAGACTGAGCCCAGCCGTCTAGCTATCCATGAAACTTGGGAGCAGGAGGATTTGATCGTTCACGTGAACGATCAAGTCTTACTTTAGCGGAAAATTGCGGCGTTGTCAACCGGGTTTTTTCGGGTGGGTGCGGTTCACGGTTTTGGACACGTTCAGTCCGCACGCCGCGTGCGGGTCTGCTGGCGTCGCCTGCGACGCACCACGTCTACGTGCCCGTGTTCTGCCCGCACAGGCGGCCTGGCGGCCGCTCCGCACGCGGCGTGCGGACTGAACGCGGGGCTTTGTTCCGGTGCGTCCAAATTCCTGACGCACACCCTTTTCGGGCGCTTGAAGGGGCACAGCGCATGAACGCAAGAACCGAGGCCACAGCTCGCGCTCGGATGCAGCACGATGATCGGCCAGGCCGGGTAGGCCTTCGTCAGGTTTCATCAGGGTGAGGGTGAAGCGGCCAGTACGGCTGACGCGCCTGCCTGCACACCCAGGGGACAGGCGTGCAGACAGACGTGGTTGTGATTCCCGCGGCTATTGGTTGGCGAAGATCATTTTTTCCAGCGACTCGATCAGACTATGAACGTCGCCGCTGTCCTCGTTTGCCAGGATGATAACCGTCAGCTTCTCGGCCCTGAAGCGATCGATCTCGGTGTTGAAACCGGGAACCCAGCCGCCGGTGTCGATTGCCTGATGGCCGGCCATCGGCTCGATGAACCATCCATATCCGAAGTAGCTTGATGGCTCAAAGATTGGCTCGGCGGGGGCCGTAATCATCGGTGCGAGCGCTGCCTGCGGCAGCAGCTTGTCGGTGTAGAGTGCCTGATCAAAGCGCAGGAGGTCTTCGACGGTCGAATACAGGCCAAGGGCGGAGTAGAGCTGTGAGGGATCGACATAGTCTGCGAGCAGGCTACTGCTTTGGTAGCCATAGGCGCGCTGGGGCAGAACGATCAACCTGTTGTCCAGCCCTGAATCCTGCATGCCCAACGGCTGCAGAATGTTCTTGCGCAAGTATGCTTGGTACGGAGTCTTGGTTACCTTCTCTAATATATACCCCAGAATGGCGTAGTTCGTATTTGAGTAGTGGATGCCCTTCCCCGGCGCAAAGTCGAGCGGCAAGTCGCGGTACGACGGACGAGCTGCTCCGGGGTGATGGGATCGCGCTTGAAGTCATCAAATTCCGGCGAAGTCAGGAAGTTGGGGAGGCCGGAGGTTTGGGTCAACAAGTGGTGGATCGTCATCGGCTGCCAAGCTTCAGGGCAGGGATCGACGTATTTGCAGACCGGATCTTGCACGTCGAGCAGGCCCTGCTCCTGCAGCTGCAGGATGGCCAGTGCCGTGAAGGGCGTGGTGAGATGGGCAATGCGGAACTTGGTTGTGGGTGTATTGGGGATTTCCCATTCGCGGTTCGCCATGCCGTAGCCCTTGTTCAGAAACGGCAGGCCGTCGCGGTGCAATGAGCACCGAGCCGCTAAAGTGGCCGCTGTCAGCCATTTCCTTTAGAATGCCATCGATCTTCTGCGCCACCAGCGCGTCGCCTGTGAGCGTCACTGCTCCCGTGGCCGTGACTGCTTCGGCAGCGGTCACGACTGCAGCCGCCGTGACTGTGTGGGGCGTGGAAGGAACGGGTGTTGCAGCAGACTGTGCGCTTGCCGTAACCGCCATGCCCCCCGACAGCCCTATGATCATCAGCAGAAAGCCGGATCCTGCGCCGATGGCCAACATTCTCCTTGCGTTCATCTGAGGTCTCCTTTCAACGATCCCGAAAGAATACAGTTCGGAGTGACAACTCCCGGTATCCGGTCGTTGTCACTCCGATGCCTGTACTATGCCAAGGGTGACTACTTCGTGTTCATGGCAATGTCGGTGGGCGGTACGAGATACTGGACAAACTCGCTGACCACCTTCCACTCGCCGTTGATCTTGCGCCAGGCGACGAAGCAACGGCCGACCTGGCGAAATGCCGACGAGCCGTCGTTGGCCGTCCAGGTTTCATCCCACTCGGCCTGGCGGGTGGCATAGTCGCCGGAGACGGTCACCCGCCGGACGGACAGCTTGCCGTCGACATGGTTGCCGGCCAGAAACTCGCGCGTGCCTTCAGAGACTGCCGCTTTGCCCACGAGCTCGGCCTTGCCGGGCTGGAACGAGACGACGTCGTCAGCATAGAAGGAGAGAAAGCGGTCGGCGTCGCCGGAGTAAAGGGCACGGTCGCGGGCAACCTCGGCCCGGCGCAGCTCGATCTCGGCCCGGGCCAGCGCAGGATCGGTAGATGCAAGCGGGCCGGCGGCGTCGACGACTTTCCAATGTCCCTGGCTGGGGACAGGTTGTCGGGGTTCGGCATGCACGGGCGAGAAGGCGCCAGCGATCACAACAGATAGGATCACGAGGCACAACAGACTGCGGATGCGAAACATAGGATTCTCCTTTGGTCTCTTCGGAACGAAAACAATGACGAGAGCAAATATGACTTCAGCCATCGATCGGCTGCCGTACCCTTAGTTGGCGCGTGGAGTCACCGGTTTTGTCGACCAGAAAGATCACCAGTGAACCCCAATCCCGAAAGTAGCGAACTTCGCCACTCTGCACATGGCGCACTTCGGCGCGCAGCTCTGCCTGGTCGCCGCCCATGGCCTCGGGCCAGAGCCGCAAGGTAAACAGGCAGGAGCTTGCGCCCGTATGTTGTGGTTCGTTGTGCATTGGCGGCACTCCTTTTCTTGGTTCCTTCGACTCTGAGAAAGCTCTACAAGCCCTGCGTTCTGTTCTGACGCCACTATACGCCGGCGAGCGATCCCGCAGCGTGACTCGCAGCGATCCCGGCAGACTCATTCTTGGGGAAGGCAGTGGTGCAGCGATCCCCCGCCGGCCGATTCGGCTGGCTTGGGATCGCTGTGCGGAGAGGAAAGAGATGACAGGAGAGGAGCCGGAAGACGAGGGGCTCAGGCGGCGGGCGCGGCCAGGAGAGCGTGTGCTGCCTGCAAGTCCGGCGTGTCAAAGCCTTCGCTAAACCAGCCGTAGATCGGTGCGAGCAGGGCATGGGCTTCGTTATGTCTACCCTGCCCAATCCATACCCGTGCCAGGCAAAGAGCGGCGCGCAGCTCGAGCGACCTTGCGGCCTGCTGGCGAGCCAAGGCCAGCGCCTGCTGATTATCGACTTCCGCCTCCCGCTGCTGCCCTTGCAGCGCCAGCAAGTCGCCGTGCAGGCGATAGATCTCCGGTTCGTAGAAGTGCTCTTTAAATTCGACAAGGAAGTTGTGCGCTTCCACTGCGCCTGCGATCCCTTCTTCAATCCGGCCTGCCGCACAGCACGCTTCCACCCACAGCGCAGAGAGGTACGTCTGCATGTTACGCGCACCCTCGCTCTGCCACTGTGCAACTGCCTGCTGCAGCAAGACGAGACCCTCGGCATGGTCGCCGCTCATTGCCTTTGCCCAGCCCCCCAGCGCAGTGCCCATCGCCTGGCCAAGCGGGTAGCCGTGGTCGGTGGATTCCCGCACGGCTATCTCTGCCCAGTGGTGTGTGGCTTTCGTCTCGCCCAGCAGCTGGTAAATCATGGCGTGGTTAAAAGCAGCGTCGGCCAGGCTGGAGGGAATGGAAAAGTGCGCGGCGAGCTCTATAGCCTCCTGCAGCCGCCGGTGCGCCTGGCTGGGGAAGCCCGAGAGCCACAAAGAAATACTGGCAATCGCCAAGGCACAATGGCCAGGATCGTGACCGGCATACTGCAGCGTGAGGACGTGGTGCTGTTCACGTTGGTACAGAAGCAGACCTTGATCCACATGGTCGAGGGCGGCGCGGTAGCGGTTCATAAACGCGAATGCGCCCCACATGGCGTGGTGTGCTTCGAGCAGCAGGGCAGGATCGTCCAGTTTTTGGGCAATACGCAGGCACTCCTGCGCCGTATACAGCGACCGCTCGTACTCAGAGCGCATCAAGTGGAATTCATGCAGGCCCCACAAGGCGGCAAACAGGCGCGGCGAAGTGGTCAAGTGGCGGCTTAGGGCAAAGGCGCGATCGTAGGCGTGCTTGGCTTCGAAAGCGGCACACGTCTTGAGAACGGACCAGGCAGCGCCTAACGTCGCTAGCAGGTCCATCTCCTGCTCTATCCGATGGGGCGTGGACGGCAGTGTGGCGAGGAGATCAAGCGCCCGGTTCAGATAGCCGATGGCATCCTGAAAGGCATACATCTGGTGGGCCGTTGCGGCGGCCCGGCTGTAATGGGTGACTGCCTTTTCGTGCAAGCCGGCCTGTTCGTAGTGCCAGGCGATTTGGGCAGAAGAAGGGTGCTCACTAAGAACGGCCTGTTCCAAGGCCTCGGCCACACGGCGATGCAGTAGATGACGGCGCGCCGAACTGGTGGAGACATAGGCGGTTTCACGAATCAGGTCGTGGCTGAAGTCATAGCTTTCTGCCCCTTGTTCGCGCACAATCCGCCGCTGCCAAAGTTCATCCAGGCCGCGCACGAGCGTGTCTTCGTCTGCGCCATAGGCGTGGGCCAGGACAGGCAGCGTGAATGAGCGGCCGATCACAGCCGCCAGGTTGGCGAGTTCACGGGCAGAAGGCGACAGTCGCGCCAGACGCTGCAGGATTACGGCGTGGACCTTGGCGGGCAGCGCGGCTGCGGGCGCTATGGCAGCGGGCGCGCCAGGTTCGGCGAGCAGCGCGCGCACAGACTCGGTCACAAACAGCGGGTTGCCTTCGGTCATGGGGTACAAGCGCGCGACCACTTCGTCTGCCAACGGTCTCTCCGCCACGTGCACCGCCAGCTCGGCAGTTTCGGCCTCGCTCAACGGCCCCAGGTCTACTTCCGTGATCTGGCCGGCGCTGCGCAGGTGGAGCAGGAGCGACGTAAGCGGATGTTCACTGTCGACTTCGTCCGGCCGCACAGTGCCCAGCAGGAGCAAGCGAGCTTCCAGCGCCACGCGGCAGCAGATGGTGCAGCCATTCGGTTTCACCAGGCCACACCACTGCAAGTATCTACATGAGGAGGCGGGGCTGTTCAACTGCCAGGACGGCGCGGTTTAGGGCGGCAAACAGCCGCTGGCGCTGCCAACGTTCGCTGAGGGCATCAGGCTGGTGGGCCGAGGGTTGAGAAGACAGCAGGTCGGGCAGCAGGCACGCAAGCTCGTTTGACCAGACGGTTCAAGGCCTTCCCAGCCGGCGCGCAGCGTGTCGCTGCGCAGCCAGTCGATAACAGGCGCATAGGCCAGCCCCTCCTCGCCGGCATAGGCACGCGTGCGGGCAAGGTGCACGCCTTGCCGCTCTGCCCAGCGCGCCAGCTCCTGGGCCAGGCGTGTCTTGCCGCTGCCAGCTTCCCCGGAAATGACCACGAAGCCAGCGTGGCCATCCAAACAGTGCTGCCAGGTGGCCATCAAGGTGCGCCATTCGGCCTTGCGCCCGACCAGGACATCCTGGACGCGTGTGGCCGGCGCAGAGGAGGAGGCTTGGGAAAGCATAGGGGAAGGCCCGGCGAGGTGCAGCAGCCGTGCGTAGGCCTCCTGCGTGAGGGGGCTGGGTCTACCCCTAGTTCGCGCAGCAGCGTCGTGGCGCAGGTGTGATAGGTGCGCAGCGCAGCGGCGCGATCGCCTTGCAGGGCGTGTAGGCGCATGAGGCGGCGGTAGGTCTCCTCGTGCAGCGGGTCGGTGCGCAGCAGGCAATTGGCCTGGTGGATGGCGCCCGCGTAGTCATGCGCCTGCTCCAGGTAGTCGATGAGCTGCTGGAGGACAGAGAGGTAGTGCTCGCGCAGCCGTTCGCGGTGGGGTGCAATCCAGTCGTCATAGCAGCCGGGGAGCAATTCGCCGGTATAGAGTGCTGCCGCGGCCGCAAGGTGCATGTGGATGGCGGCGGCGTTCTGGTTGGGGGGCGAGCCGGCGATGGCGGCGATAGCGGCGATGTGCTGTTCAAACGTAATCACGTCCACCACGCAGGGGGCATCCGGCAGCCACTGCACCGTCCGCGAATCCGCGCGCAAAAGCTGGTCGGCGCCGGGCAGGAGGGAGCGCAGTTGAAACAGTGCCTTGCGCAGGTTGTTATAGGCCTGTTCTTCGTTGGAATCGGGCCACAGCAAAAAAGCGATGTGCTGGCGTGATTGGGGCGCCTGGCGGTGGAGAATCAGGTAAGCCAGGAGAGACTGGGCGCGTGCCTGCAGGGGCTGGCGGGACGGCTCGTCGCCGGCCGCTAGATGGAAGGCGCCAAAGAGTTGAAGATGCAGGTCCGCCATCTTGGAGTCGTTCCTGAACTACACAAATGTCGAACAAACGACATTCTATTCAGTGCCCACATCATAGCGCTAATTAACTGGTAAGAAGATACTCCCCTCGGCGTGCGCTGTCAACACGATAAAAACTGGAGGGTGCGTGTCGCGTTATTGGCCAGGAACGGACCTCCTGTGTAGCCCGCACGCGGCGTGCGGGGTGGCCTGGCGGCCACACACGTCCACGGCAACACGGGGGCAACACGGGGGCAACACGGGGGCAACACGGGCTCGTGGGCGTGCCCCAGACCCGCACACGGCGTGCGGGCTACGCGGGACAAATCTGTGAACCACACCCAAAACTGGACGTGTGTGCCACGGTTTTTGACGAAATCATTGCGGCGAGCTTTGACTTTGATTACCAGCGCAGCAGCGACCTGTTTGCGGCCGCCACGGAGAGCGAGGACCCGCTGGGCGCACTGACCGACCTGCTGCGCTTTCTGTTTGGCGGGCTCAAGCCGCGGCCGAACTCAGGGCCCCCAGCGTCAACGTCCAGGGATGGGGAGAGGCGCTGGTCAATCCACCCTCGCCAGGCGCGCAAGAGCGATCCCGCATCGCTGCGCCGCCGCTATGATGCAGCAATGGATGCGGTTCTGGCGGCGCTGGAGACGGTGCCGGACAGCGACTGGGGGCTGGGCGCGCGCTTTTACGGCGAGCGATTCTACACAGTGGCCGACCTGTTCGCGACCCCCGGCCACCACCTGGTGGAGCATACGACCGGAATGTGAGCTGGCAGCCGCGGCCTGTAGGGTTGGGCGCGATCCGGCGGGCGCTCGTGATGTTGTAGGCAGCAGGCTCTGGGCGCTTACGCACGCACTGATTCACCATCTTCCGCCCAGGCGGAGACGACAAGACGGAAGATGTCGGACTCGGTGACGATGCCCACGGCGCGATCGTCCTGGACGACGGGCAGGCCGCTGACCTGGTTTTCGAGCATCTGGGCGGCCGCCTCCTGGATCGTGTCTTCGGGGGCAAGGGTGATGGGATCGGGCGACATGACGTCGGCGACGGTGAGGGTGGTGACTTGGAGACCCGTGGCGGTTTCCCAGGGCCCGAAGGCGCTGGGTAAGGTGCGCTGGATGTCGCTCAGCGTGATGATGCCGACGATCCGGCCGCGGTTGACGACGGGCAGGCGCCGGATCTCGTTTTCGAACATGAGGGCATAGGCGTCGTAGAGTGACATCTCGCCTTCGACGACGATGGGATCCCTGGTCATCAGGTCGCGCACTTGAAGTCTACGGTGTTTCACGGTGGTCTCCTTCACGGCATGGCAGGCGTGGGCGTGCCGTCCTCTTGCTCATTATCGCGCTATTTTTTGGTGTTGGACATGGGCAAAAAAGGAGGGGGTCAGAGAAGCAAGGTGGGGCAAGCATCGCTGCCTGCCCCACCTGGTGGAACGTCCATTCGACGGCGGGGCACCTAAAGCTGTGGCGTCGTCATACGTGCCCCTGGCCGCCGAGAATTGAGCCCCTATTTGGGCACATACTCGTCCGACAGAGTCTGCATGGGCGCGACGATTGCCAGCTCCTCGCCGTGGTTCAATCCCAGGTTGCCGAGCTCGGCCGTGTTGACGTTGGCGGCCACTTCCGGCGCCGGCCAGCCAGCACCAGGAACATCGCGCGTGTTATAGAAGTGCACGATTTCCTCCAGCGACTTGAAGTAACCGTTGTGCCCATACGCCTTGACAAACTTCTTCTCCGGCCGCAAATCCACATTGCGCAGCGTGGGCACCTTCTGCTTGCCCATCTCCGGTCCATAGGTCTCTTCCGGATAGCCGGCGCTCTGCAGGAAGCCGCCCAGATCCTTCGTCGACCCATGCCTCTCCCAGGGGGTTCCAGTCCAGCTCCTTGTAGAACGGATTTGCCGGGTTGCGCGGCACGCCCAGGTTGTCGTATGTGAAGTCCGTGAAGTCCAGCCCATTATGGCAGTTGGCGCACTGCGCCTTGCCTTCGAACAGCTCCAGACCCCGCTGCTCCTGCCCGGTCAGCTTTGCCTGGCCCTTCAGATAGGCATCGTACTTCGACGTGTATGAGCTGACCTCCTTGGAGCGTTCGTAGGCGGCAATGGCGCGGCCGACACATTCGTAATACGCGGTGGGGTCGCCACACACCTGTAGGAACAGCCCGCCATAGCTCGATCCCAGGGCCTTGTCGATCACAACCTGGGCGCTGGCGTTGTTCTGCTCCAGCGGGTTGAGAAACGGCCCCTGCGCCTGCTCTGCCAGCGGATCGCCCAGGGTCCAGCCCGTGGCGCGGCCGTCCCAGAACGTGCCGCCCACCCACTTGCCGTCTTCATAACCTAGGATGGGGCCGGCGGCATAGGCGGATGCCGGCGGCTTGCGGTTGCCGAACCGGCCGGCGACCGCCCCCTCGTACACGGTGCCGCCTTGGTTGATTGCCTCGTCCGGCCCCGTGTAGCCGACAGCAGGACCATGGCATTCCGCACAGGCCTGCCCCCGTGGCTCGGAGAGATTGCTGTCAAAGAAGAGAAACTTGCCCAGTTGTTCTTGCGGCGTGAGCGTCACCGGCGGAGGCGCCGGTGGCGGCGGTTTGGCCTGTGCCGTGCCGGCTAAAACCACCAGCAGCAGCAGCGTGATACCCAGGACGGTGAGAGTCGTCGATTGCTTGGGAAAGATTGGGAATCCTCCTCCTGCGCTTGAACGGATGGATGCAGGGAATCCAGAACCGGTCGTTCGACGCCACAAACGGGAGAGCCTACTTGTGACTGGTAGCACAATTGTGGCTCAAAATGTACAGCAGTTTTGCCCGAATGGTACGCTAGGGCGCAAGATATTTGCACACTGCCTCTTGATCGATATATTCGGCGCCTGCCCGCTTGATCATCTCATCGGCGCCGTCAAATATCGCCTGACCCGCTGCCTTAAACGCCAGGCCTCCGCCGGGTAAGTGGATGTTAAAGGGCAGGCCAGTGACCTTCGTCTCCAAAGTGACGGCATCCCAAACATAGGTGTTCGAGAACTTGCTGGCCAGCATTTTATCGAGATCACCTGCGCGATGCAGCCGATCAATGCCGTATTCGTGGCCATGTACTCTCACCAGCGCATCTTGCTGGTCGAAAAAGCTGGTCTTGTCATACTCGCCGGTCACGTAATCAAAGACATCGAAGCCCTGCTCCTCACAGGTCAACATGTATAAGTCGTCCACCCAAGAGCCAGATTCGTGTATTGGTGGAACGGCGACAGCAGGAACAGCTGCAACCAACACGAGCAGCAGCGCCAGCAGGGGTATCACAGTGCGTCTCATCGTCTGTTTCCTTTTGCTATGTCATTACAGGTTTGAACTAGCGCCGTACCAATCTCGTGGCCCGCCTATCACCTCCATTCCTGCCCAGCTTCAGGAATCGTCTAGAGTTAACCGAAATTACCGAATACGACATTTATGCTACCCCTGTTGGGGATAGGACGATCCGCCTCCCATTCAGCATACGACTTGCTAGCCACCGCCATCACTCTCGTCGCCCTCAAGAATAGCACCCAAGCGCGTGGAGAACGCGTGGAAGGCGCAAAACAAGCGGTCCACAACACGGGCAGGGGCGCGGCACGGGCGCGGCACACCTGCCAGGATGTAAGACTTCTGTCAGCAAATGGCCGTTGGAATGGTGCTAGGATGAAGGGGTCACGTGCGCGGCGACTGCAGCGCCTGGCCCAAAGACGAGCATGGCTGCAGTCGTCGCCACTCTTATATGGTTCAGCAGGCTGAAGTGCAGTGGCTTGCCAGATTGAACCACTCTGCCGGCAGCGCGTGGGGGTCCCCGCCAAACCCTCGCGCTGCCCTCCTGAAACGAAACTGATATGTGCCTATGGGAAACCACCAACCCTATCGCCACGCCATCGACCCTTGGCAGATAGCACCTTATCTCCTGGCCCCGCCGGCTGCCGTCGCCGGCGTCTGCCTGCTGTATAACCTGCCGCTCACGCCGTTTCTGTTCACCTTTGCCCTCACCAGCCTGGCCCTATTGGCGCTTGCCTGGCCGCGGCAGACGCTGCGCTGGGCCGTGGCCACCGCCGCGTTGGCCAGCTGCTTTCTGCTGGCGGCGTCCGCCTCCAGCATGGCCGGTTGAACACAGACAGGCACGCACACTCGGCATTGCCGGCGTCGCACGATCGAATTGCGGGGTCTGCCCCCGGCTAGCTTGCGGCGGTGGAAGGGGCCAAGTGTGAGCGGAATACGTGGTCCTGCGCATCGTAGACACATCTCTCTTATGTGTCGAGACACCTGGCGTGAGTGGCCCTATTGCTGCATATTGGCAATCTAGAGTACCACCTGCCAACTGTGAACAGGTCTGCCATATGGGCGCGCACCCTTTTGGGGTCATAGTCATAGAGGATGATGATGTAGACGTAGAGGCAATCTCCCGCAGTTTGCTGCGCCTCGCTTCTCCTCCCGACCTGGCGATCTTTGGGACGGCAAGCGAGGCCCTCCAGGCTTTACAGGATCAACGGCCGCTGTTTCACCCCGCGACCCCCTTCTTGATACTGCTCGACCTCCACCTTCCCGGCATGCCGGCGCTCGAATTCCTGGCAGATATCCGCAAGGATGCAAGGCTCAGGCGGACAATCGTATTTGTTCTCGCCGACTCAGATAACGATGCCGAGCGGACCGCTGCCTATGACATGGGGGTGGCAGGCTACTTGAGAAAGTCGGCCTTACCGGGTGCCACGGAAGCCATCGCTGCCCTGCTCGAAGTGTACATGCAAAACGTGACGACTCTTCTTGACTAGGTCGCCTTGTTTTACGACGCGATAGCGCAGATGCGTGACGTCGGGGGTGGTGACCACGCGCAGGATCTCCAGCGCGCGCGGCTGCGGCCCCAGGTGGTCGAATAAGCGAACGCCGGCGCCGAGCAGCACGGGGGCGAGATGAATGTCGATCTCGTCGATCCAGCCAGCTTGCAGGCACTGCTGCACGATGGTGGAACCGCTGACGAGGATGTCCTTATCGCCGGCAGCCTGGCGCGCCTGGGCGAGGGCGCTGGCGATGCCGTCGGTGACAAAGGTGAAGGGCGATCCCGCGCCGGCCCATGCTTGGGGCGCCGTGTGCGTCACGATGAAGATGGGGGCGTCGAGCGGGGGTTGGCCGCCCCAGGCGTTGGAAACGTCAAAATCGCGCCGGCCCGTGACAAGGGCGGCGGGCCGGGTAAGCGCCTCACGAAAGACCTCGGCGTTGGCGGGCGACAGCTTGAACACCATCTTGCCGTCCTGGACAGCGACCTCGGTGTCGCCGCCGAAGTACCAGCCAAAGAGCGCCCCCACGTCGTCGTCTGGCCCGGCGATAAAGCCGTCGAGCGACATAGTGAAATCAGCCACGACCTTGCCCATACGGTTTCTCCTCCCTTGGCGAATGCGATGTGAATCCCCGACCGCACATATGTTCTGGAAGGGTAGCGCAGCGCGATGCAAAAGACAAGCGGCAGAAGATTGCGCAATCGCCATCCGGGTCAACCGGAAGCAGGTCGGACTGAGTCATAACTCGTCCAGCAGCGCCTTCGCCTCCTGCAAGTCGGCCGTCCCAAAGCCTTCGATAAACCAGCCGTAGACTTCCAGCAGTTCTTGACGTGCCTCAGCCTGCTTGCCTTGCCGCTGCCAGAGGCGGCACAAGCTGGTGGTTGCCCGCAATTCCAGCGACCTGGCCCCCTGCCGGCGCGCGGTGGCGACGGCGCGCTGATAGCACGCCTCCACTTCCTGGGCCGGGAGGGAAAGCGCTTGCATGTAGTCGCCCTGCAGCTTGAGCAGATGCGCGTTCCAGAAGCGTATTACCACATTCCTCGGCGTAGGCCAACGCCTCCGTGACCTCGTCCATCGCCTCTTCCCATTCGCCCGTCAGCGCCAAGGTCTCCGCCAACAGCGAACGGTTGTATGGTTCGAAGTAGCGGATACCACGGCGCTGTTCGTCGTCTCTGCCCATCTGCACCAGAGTGAGACCTTCCTGCACATTTCCCTGTTGTGCGGTCGCCCATCCCTCTAACATCTGCGCTTCCTTGATAAAGAAGGGGAAGTCGTACTGTATACTGGCGGAATTCAGTTCTTTTCCCAGCATCTGCACCGTCGGCGCATCGCGCAGAAACGAGTAGAACATGCCAGAAACGATAAGCCGGCGCAGAAGCTAAAGAACTTCGTGAACTGCTGCCTGACGGCGAGTAGCGCGCCGGCACAGGCAAGCGCCTGGTCTGGAAATCCCAGCAGCCAGAGGCACTTGGCCACGCGCAGATAGAGACCGGAGGTAAGCTCGCCATTCGACCAGGCTTGCACCATTTGTACCGGCGTGTCGGAGAAGTACGGGTGCCGGCGACATGCGGACAGGGCAGCTGCAAATTCGCCATAGTGATAGAGTATCGTGCCGTGTTCGGCGGCCGTCTTACCCAGCAACGCCTCGTCGGGCGTCTCTTGCGCGAGAGTTACGGCAAGTTCAATGAACATGCGCGCCTTGTGCCACTGGCCCCGATTCTGGGATATGGTAGCCAACCCACTCAGTGCTTCACAGCGTTGCGGAAGGTCACCAGCCTTCGCTGCCAAGTCATCGGCGTTCTGCCACGCCTCTGCCGCCAGCTCGCTGCCCCAGCCATAGACTAGAACCCGTGCTAGCCCAAGTGCATGCCAAAGCTCAATTCTGGTGGCAGCAGGTGCGCCATGAGCAGGCAGCACTTCGGCAGCCGCTATCGCCTTCTGCAGGTAATCCAGTTGTTCGCTATGTGCATAGAGTCGCCTGGCCACGACAGCCGCCCGGCGAAAGTACGTGAACGCCTCCTCCCAAGCGCCGGCGTGCTGATAGTGTATCGCCAGCTCACCGGCAATGGGGTCCAAGTCGGCGGCGTGCAGCTTCTCCAACGCCTGCGCCACGCGGCGGTGAAAGTGCGCACGCTTGACCGGGCTGCTTGCGGCGTAGGCGACGTCGCGAATGCGGTCGTGCGTGAAGTCATAGCGGGCGCTGCCCTGCTCGGCCACGATGCGGCGCCGCCACAGCTCGTCCAAGCCATGCACAACCGTCTCTTCGTCCTCGCGGCTGGCCTCCACGAGCAGCGGCAGCGTAAAGGCACGGCCGATGATGGCCGCCACCTGCGCCAGGGTGCGTGCGGCGGGTGACAGCTGCGCCAGGCGCGCTTCGATGACGGCATGGACCTTGGGCGGCAGGCCGGCGTGGGGCTTTGGCGGTGTGGCCTGGCCGCCGGGCAGGTCGACATCCTGGCTCGGCTGGGCGAACTGGTCACCGGCGCGCACCATTTCGACGATAAAGAGCGGGTTGCCGGCCGAGGCTTGGTAGAGGCCTGTGGCTGCCACGCTGTCGAGCGCATATTCTCTTGCCTCGGCGCCCAAGGCAGCCGTTTCCTCGGCGCTCAACGGCGAGAGATCGATGGTCGTGAGCTTGCCGGCGCGCAGCAGTGACCGCCGCAGCTTGTGGATAGGATGATCCTCGTCGACCTCGTCGCTGCGGACGGTGCCGACCACGAGCAATGGGGCTTGAGGCGCGGTGTCGAGCAAGTACTGCAGGAAGGCCAATGTTTCCGGGTCGCACCATTGCAGATCGTCGAGGAGCAGCAGCAAGGGGCGGGAGTCAGCGGTGAAGGCGTGGCGCAATGCCTCAAACAGGCGCTTCTGCTGCCAGCGCTCCGCCAGCGGCTCCGGCGCGGGCAGGTCGGGATGTTCAATCAGCAGCTCCGGCAGCAGGCGCGCCACCTCGCGCAGCCAGACCTTATCGAGACTCCCCAGGCGCGCCTGCAGTGGCGGTGTGCGCAGCCAGTCGGCCAGTGGCGCATAGGCCAGCCGGCCTTCCAGCGCGTAGGCACGGGCGCGGGCCGTGGCATGTCCCTGGCGCTGCACATGCAAAAGCAGTTCTTCGCCCAAGCGCGTTTTGCCGATCCCGGCTTCGCCGGCGACAAACGCCATCTGCGCGCCGGATTCAACGGCCCTGGCCCACGCCGCGCGCAGTGTCTGCCACTGCGCTTGGCGGCCAACGAGGGGATAGTCAACGGTAGCTGCCGGCGCCGGCGGCGGTTGACGAAGCGGCTGAGGCGGCGGTTGCGGCGCCTGCTGCACGGCAGGCGGCGCCTGCCCTGCAGCAGGCGCAACCGATTGCAGGAGACTCGCGTGCAGCGCACGCGTGGCCTCGTCCGGTTCTACCCCCAACTCTTCGGCCAGGGCGCGGCAGCAAAGTTCGTACTGGACCAGGGCAGCGTTGCGCTGTCCACGCTGCGCCAGCCAGAGCATCAACTGGCGGTGCGCCTCCTCGCGCCAGGGCTCGAGTTCCAACAGGCGCCGGAAGCTGGCAATGGCGTGCGGCAGATCGCCCGCGGCGGCATAGCGTTCGCCGAGGACGGCGAGGCACTGCAGCATCAGCTCACGCAGCCGCGCCCGCTCGCTGAGCATCCAGCTCTCGAAGCCAGGTGCCGCGCGCACATAGAAGCCTTCCAGAAAGTCGGCCCGGTAGAGCGACAACGCAGCTTGCAGCTGCTGCGGCTCGGCACGCTGTGCCTCCGCCACTGACGCAGCAAACTCGACGGCGTCAACCCAATAGACCGACGGCGAGTGAAAGCCGACCATGTGATAGTCGATGGCGAGGTAAGGCGCCAGCCGTTGGCGCAGTTCCTGGATCACCTTGCGCAGATTGCGGCGCGCTTCCTCCTCGCCATGCTCACCCCATAACAGTGCGGCGAGGGACACACGTGTATGCGCGCGTCCCGTCATGGCAAGATAGTACAGCAATGCTTGCGCCTTGGCGGGCATGCGTTCCATGCCGGCCATACCGTCGCACCCGATCTGAGGCGCACCCAGCAGCTGGATTTGGATCTTGGGGAGGTGATTCACACGCACGGGCGACCCCCTAGAATCCGGCAAATACCCCAACGTTCACGGCTTGCCGACAAACTTTCACGTTTTGCGGACGCTGTGCGGACGCTCCATTTGCAATACTGTCCTGCACAAAGCTGGGCACACGGACAACCGGTAGAGAGCGCGCTAGTGGGGACTGGCGACCGTGCAGGGCGGGCATTATAGCCTACGCCGCGGCGCGGGTTCAAGTCATCAAAAACGACCTGGGTGGTGTAAGTATTTGTTGGCAAAAAGGAGACGAGGAGAGATGCGAAAGCGCACAGGCTTACTCATATTGTTCGTATTGTTGGCCTTATCACTGGCGGGGTGCATGGCAGCGATGAGTGGTCCGCCGGTTGCGCCAGACGCCGGCCGCTGGCAGACCTGGGTGCTGTCGGCGCCGGACCAGGTAAAGGTCCCGGCCCCACCCGGGCAAGCGGCCGCGCGGCAGGAGTTGGAGGAGATGAAGGCACTGGCTGGGCAGCTGGACGCCGCCACGCGCGACCAGATCGCCTATTGGGATGCGGGCTCGCCTTCCTACCGCTGGATCGAGATTGCGCTGGACCAGTTCAGGACCAAGCCCATCACCAGCCCGCGCACGGTACGCGGCATGTCGCTGCTGAACGTGGCGATTTACGATGCCATGGTTGCCGCATGGAACGCCAAGTACACCTACAACCGGCCGCGGCCGAGCGTGATCGATCCCGCGCTGGCCCCGTTGGTGGCAGTGCCCAACAGCCCCTCCTATCCTTCGGAGCAAGCGGTGGCGGCAGGGGCAGCGGCAGCGATCCTGGGCTATCTTTACCCCGACGATGCGGCCGGCTTCGCGGCCAAAGCCGAGGAAGCAGCGCAGTCGCGGGTGCGGGCGGGGGTGAACTATCCCAGCGATGTGCAGGCCGGCCTGGCGCTCGGCCGGGAGGTGGCGCAGCTGGTGATCGACCGCGCCAAGGCAGACGGCTCCGATGCCGCGTGGGACGGCACGCTGCCAACCGAAGCCGGTCACTGGACGGGTGAGAAGCCGATCGAGCCGCTGGCCGGCACGTGGAAGACTTGGGTGCTCACGGCGGCAGACGAACTGCGCCCGCCGGCGCCGTATGCCTACGACTCGCCCGAGAAGGCGGCCGAGCTGCAGGAAATGGCTGCCTTTACGCGCACCTGGCAGACGAACCAGAAGGCACTCTACTACCAGACCTTTGACGGCCAGCTTGTCTCCTGGTACGACAATGCCGGCCGGCACATCTTCGAGCGCCATCTGGATACAAACCCGCCGGAGGCTGCGCGCATCTATGCCTTGGTGAGCGTGACGCAGAATGACGCCATCCTTGCCTGTTGGGATGCCAAGTACGCCTACTGGGCCATGCGTCCTTTCCAGGTCGATTCGCAGTTCGTCACCTTGTTCCCCACGCCCAACCATCCCAGCTATCCCGCCGCGCATGGCTGTTCGTCGGGCGCGCTCGCTGCCATCCTCGCCTACCTGTTCCCCGAAGAAGCGGAGGCCATCACCGCCAGGGGCGAAGAAGCTGCCATGTCACGCATGTGGGGCGGCATTCACTTCCCCAGCGACATCGAGGCGGGGTTAGCGCTGGGGCGGGCGGTCGCCGGCAAGGTAATCGAGCACGACCGGCAGAGCATAACGCAGTAGCGAGCACCCCGTCTGCAAACAGGCCAGTAGGATAGGGCGGTGCCGAGGCATCTCGGCACCACCTTCCTGGCGCACCTGAAATGGTAGCCGTTTAGAAAAGGCCGTCTTCGTCCTGGCAGGCGACGGCGCCGATACGCTGTTCGGTAATGAGGCGGAAGAGGTGGCGCATGACGGCGCGCTCGTCGATCTTTTTGGCGCCGCTCACGCCGGCATCGGCATCGATGAGAATGATGCTCTCTTGTGGCCAGCCGGAACGCTGCAAGGGGGCTGCCACGGGATTACAACCTGCAACTGCACTTGGTCTGTAGCTATGAGCTCTTTGATGAGCAAAACACTGAGTAAGTGCAAAATGTGGAGGAACACAAGAGGTTTGGCCTAGATTGCGACTTGGTCGCCGTGCTACGCTTAATCGAGCATTGATCGAGCGTAGCAACAAGAAGGTGGCTGGCATGTTGGCGACCGTGCACAGTGGGGCGCTGGTGGGGTTGGACGCCCAGCGGGTAGATGTGGAGATCGACATTGCGGGTGGGTTGGAGCGGGTGACGCTGGTAGGGCTACCGGACACGGCCGTGCGAGAGAGCAGCGAGCGGGTGCGGGCGGCCCTGGGCAACAGCGGCTACGTCTATCCGGCGCACCGGCTGACCGTGAACCTGGCGCCGGCCGACCTGCGCAAGGAGGGGCCGGCGTATGACCTGCCGATTGCGGTGGGGATCCTGGCGGCCACGCACCAGGTGGAGGCAGAGCTGGGGGATGCGCTGATCCTGGGCGAGTTGAGCCTGGACGGGGCAGTGCGCCACGTCAACGGGGTGCTGCCGCTGGCGAGTATGGCGGCAAAGGGTGGGTACAAGCGGATGTTTGTGCCGGCGTGTGATGCGGGCGAGGCGGCCCTGATAGAGGATGTGGCGGTGTATCCGGTGCGCACGCTTGCCGAAATGGCAGCGCATCTAAAAGGAGATTCGCCGATCGGACCGCATCGAGGCGGAACACAATTCGACTCAGATGTCGAACCACCCTATTCAGTAGATTTCACGGACATAAAAGGGCAGGAACATGCGAAAAGGGCATTAGAGGTGGTCTGCGCCGGCCATCATAACGTGCGTTTTATGGGACCACCCGGCGCGGGCAAGACCCTGTTGGCGCGTGCATTGCCTTCCATCCTGCCGCGCCTTAGCCTGCGTGAGGCACTTGACATCTCTCGCATTTACTCTGTAGCTAATGCTCTGCCTCCCGGCGAACCACTTATCCGAACGCGTCCGTTCCGTGCGCCGCACCATACGATCAGCCATGCCGGGCTAGTCGGCGGCGGTCACTGGCCACGGCCAGGCGAAATATCGTTGGCACACCGTGGCGTTCTCTTTCTGGATGAACTACCAGAATTTGGGATGCGCAATTTGGAAACTCTGCGCCAGCCATTGGAAGACCACGTTATTACAATCGCTCGTGCGGCGGGATCACTTACGTACCCTGCGAACTTTGTGTTAGTGGCCGCGATGAATCCCTGTCCCTGCGGATATTACGGCGACGAGCAGAAGCAGTGCACTTGTTCTCTCACGGCCGTACAGCGGTACCAGCAACGGATCAGTGGGCCACTGATGGACCGCATTGATATTCACCTGGAGATGGCGCGGGTGCCGTTTGCCAAGCTGTCGTCGCTGGAAGCCGGCGAGCCGTCGGCGGCGATCCGGGCGCGGGTGGAGGCGGCGCGGCAGGTGCAGCGCCGGCGGTTCCAGGGCTGGCAGCGGCCGGGGGTGTATACGAACGGGGATATGGGGCCGGCGGAGGTGCAGGCGTTCTGCCCGATCGACGAGGGGAGCCGCAACTTGCTGCGGGCGGCCATGCAGCAGATGAACCTGAGCGCCCGCGCCTATCACCGCCTGCTCAAGCTGGGCCGCACGATCGCCGACCTGGCGGGCGCGGAACAAATCCAGGTGCACCACCTGGCGGAGGCGCTGCAGTACCGGCCACGGATGCTGGCGTAGAACATGCGCAAATGGGAATGCGAAAAGAGATGCTATGCTACCGTTGCTGCTTGAGGGACGGCCCGCACCGCCGCCATGGGGCAGCGGCGAAGAGAATGGCGGGGTCGCTAACCCTTCAGCGCTCCGGCCGTCAATCCTTGGATGAACTGGCGCTGGAAGATGATGTAGACGACGATCACCGGCAGGCTGACGATGGTGGCGCCGGCCATGGTGAGCGCGTAGCTCGTAGTGTAGCGTGACTGGAAGAACATGAGCCCCACGACCAGCGGGCGCAGCTCCTCACGCTGCATGTAGATGAGCGGGAGCAGGAAGGAGTTCCAGGCGCCCAGAAAGCTGAAGATGCCGAGCGTGATCATCCCGGGCTTGGCGAGCGGCAGAATCACGCGCCAGAATACGTCGAACTCGTTGCAGCCATCGACGCGCGCGGCGTCGGAAAGCTCGCTGGGTAGCCCTTGAAAGAAGGCGCGCATGATGAATATGCCAAAGGGCAGCCCCAACGCCGTGCTGGGGATGATCATCGCCCAGTAGGTGCCCAACAGCTGGACATCGCGCAGCAGGTAGTAGAGGGGGATCATGATCGACTGGAAGGGGAGGATCAGCCCGATCAGAAAGAGGTAAAACAGCACATTGCGGCCCGGAAAGGTGGCGCGCGCAAAGGCATAGGCCGCCAGGGACGAAAATGCCACGGTAAAGAAAACGATGGGCACTGCCACAATCACGCTGTTCACAAAGTATTTGCCCAGCCGCCCCTGCACCCAGGCCTCCACGATATTGTCCAGCGTCGGCTGCGAGGGTAGCGCCAGCGGCGCCTTGATGATTTCGGCAGGGGGTTTGAGCGCCGACGACCATACCCACACGAAGGGAATCAGGCACAGCAGGGCGACGGCGATTAATACCAGGTATTTTGCCGCTTCGACTGCCAGATCGGCCGGACGGCGCCGGCGGGATCCAGTTGAGGACATAAACGCTCGTTTCTTTTCTTACGACGAATCGGCGCCGTTGCGTTCGCGCAGCGTGATAAACAGATAGGAAGCGATCAGCGACAGCACGGTGATGACCATCGTCAAGGCCGCACCATAGCCCACCTGGCTCTGTTTGAAGGCCATGTTGTAGGTGTAGGTGGCCAACACCTCGGTCGCGTTGGCGGGACCGCCTTTCGTCATGATATAGACGATGTCGAACACGTTGAATCCGCCGATAAGCGTATACGCCAGCAGCATCGTCAGCACGGCGCTCAGCTGCGGAATGGTGACGTTGAGAAAGCGCTGCCAGGCGTTGGCCCCATCGATCTTGGCCGCGTCGTGCTGTTCCATGTCGACGTTTTGCAAGGCGGCCAGCAATATGACGAAGCAAAAACCGAAGTACGCCCACAGCCCCGCCAGCAGCAGGGCGTACAGGGCCCAAGTCAGATCGCCCAACCAGCCGCGCGCCACGCTGTTCAGTCCCACTGCGCGCAGGACCAGGTTGATGGGCCCAAACATTGGGTGATAAATCCAAGCCCAGATCATACCGACCACTACCGTGGAGAGAACTACCGGCATAAAGTACACCGTGCGGAAAAAGAGACGCCCGCGTACCCCGCTCCATACCAGCGTCGCCAATCCCAGGCCGACGGCCACCGGCGTCACGGTGCCGACGGCAATCCAGATGAGATTGTGCCCGAGCGACAGCCACATCAACGGGTCTTGCAGCATGCGCTGGTAGTTGCCCAGGCCGATAAACGTCTTTTGCGGCTGGGCGCCATCCCAATCGGTCAGGCTGTAATAGATGGTGAACAAGAAGGGATAGAGCACAAAGGTTGCGTAGAGCAGCAGCGCGGGCAAAACGAAAGCGTACCAGGGGGCATACCTGCGCAGCCAATGCCGTACACCATGCCTGCCGGGTGTTTTACCGCCGGCAGCGGCAGGTGATGTGAGTTGCGATGCGGCCATAACTGGGTAGCCTTATCCGTAAGTCGCCATCCTTGCCCACCGGATGGCGGTTCAAGCCGTCGAGAACTGCGCACCCCCACAGACTCTCTTGAGAGGACGGCGCAGTACCGTGCAGCCTTGAACAGGCTGCACGGTACTGCGCGGGAGAGACGGAACGCCACACGTCCCCTGTGCTGCGCCGTCGCTTATGCGATCTGCTACTTGCCGGTGATATCGACGGCGTTGCCCTTCTCGACCGCCTCCTGCATGGCAGCTTCCAAGTCCGCGGCCTGCTGCTCAGGCGTCTTGCTGGCGGCGAGCACCGCCGCGAAGCCGTCCCACATCACCTTGTTGAAATTGTCTGGCGTCACAACGTCGATGTTGAAGCCCATGCTGTCAGCCTGCTCGGAAATGATGCCCAAGGCAAAGGACAGCAGTTCCGGCACGGCCAAGCCTTCCGTGTCGACAGGGTAGGCGGGCACGGCGTTGATTTCCGTCACCCAGCGCGGTCCCATCTCGTCGCTGACGAGGTAGTCCAGGAACTCCAGGACGGCTTCCGGATTCTTGGTGGCAGAAGACACCACCCAGCCGGAGCCAATGCCGCCCGGCACGACCACCGGCTTGCCGTTGATGGCAGGCAGGAAGAAGAAGCCGATGGGTTCAGTGGTTTTCTCCGGGTTGCTGAACGCCTCGATGTTCCAGGTGCCGCTCATGTGCATCGCCGCCTGACCGCTCTGCATCAGGGCCAAACCATCTTCATACTTGATGCTGTTGACATCGGGCGGGAAGCAGCCCTGCGTGTTGAGGTCGACAAAGAAACGCTTGATGGCATCGACAGTGTCGGGGTTGTCCCAGGATTCCTTGCCGGAGATCATGGCCGCCAGCCGATCCTTGCCTACCTCATTGTTCATCACCATACTGAACATATGATAGGACGGCCAGCTGTCGGCATTAGTAAAGGCGATGGGAATCACGCCGGCAGCCTTGGCGCTGTCGCAAAGCGTAACGAGTTCGTCCCACGTGGTGGGCACGGCCCAGCCGTTTTCCTCAAACATGCGCTTGTTGTAGTAGACGCCGATAAATTCGAGCTCATTGGCGACGCCGTAGGATTTGCCGTCAAATGTGCTGCGCTCGCGCGTCCAGGGATAGATCCGCTTGTCCCACCCCTTTTCGGCATAGGCATCGTCGAGCGGCATGGCCAGCCCGGCCTTTGCCAGCACGCCCGTAAAGCCGGGGCCGAGATCGTAGTAGAAGATGTCCGGCCCGGTACCCGAACTCAGCGCCGTCTTGATGACGTCGCGCATGGCTTCGGTCTGATAGCTCTCACGCGTCACCTCGATGTTCGGGTGGGAGGCATTGAAGTCCGCCACCACCGCGTCCATCTGGTCGGAGACATCGGGGAACTGGTCCCAGAACAGAACCTTGGCCTTCTCTCCGGCGGCGGGGGCGGCCGCTTCACTCGATGCCGCGTCACCCGCCGGGGCTTGTGCCACCGGCGCCGTACAGCCGGTAAGCAGAAGCACCAGGATCACCAATAACGCGCCCATTCCAATCCAGTGGAGCCGTTTCATATTATTCTCCTGTTGTTTGAGAAACTTGGACGGAATCTGTAAAGCATCGCTGTAGCGAGCGGATAAATTATACGCCCTGCCAACGGTACTGTCAATGAAATGCGATGTGCGGCTGCGCGTGCATCAGGGCCGCCACCTCGCGGCGGGTCGGCGCCCCTTCCATCGGCCCCCTGCGAGTAACGGCCAATGCACCCACGGCGTTGGCGAAAAGCGCTGCGCTGCGCAGATCCAGGTTATCCAACATGGCGGCGGTAAACCCGGCACAAAAGGTGTCGCCTGCACCCGTGGGATCGACCTCGGGCACGGCAAAGCCCGGAATGGCGAACGATTCCTCACCGGCAAACACCTGGCAGCCGAACGCGCCGCGTTTTTGCAGCACGACTTTACCTTGGGCGGCCAGCTGCCGGCAGGCGGCGTCGTCATCCTCGGCCCCGGTCATCAGCATGGCCTCGCCGGCGCTGGGCAGGATGTAGTCGGCGCGCGCAAGGATGGGCTCCCACTGGCGGCGAATCTTGTCGTTCAGCCATTCGCGCCGGATGTTGGGATCAAAGCTGACGCGGGCATGGCGCGGCAGTGCGTTCATCGCGGCCAGACACGCCTGGTAGGAAGCGTCCGTAATGACGAGGTTGCCCCCCGTGAGATGCAGCCAGCTTGCGCCGGCGCAGTAGTCGCCGGGCACGTAGTCGGGGCCGATCTGGCCGGCGGCCGCCTCCCGCCAGTGAAAGATGAACTGCCGGCTGCCGTCGCTGGCGTAAGAGACAAAGGCGATGCCCGTCGTGCGGTCGGGCAGCACGCGGACATACGTAGCGTCGACGCCTTGTTCGGCAAAGCGATTGAGAATACAGCGACCGAACCCGTCCTGGCCGACTGCGCCGATAAAGCCGGCGGAATGGCCCAACCGCGCCACGGCGTTGACATAGACGGGCGTGTCGCCGCTCGGGAATGGGCCGGCAAAGGTGCCGATCTGCTCAAACGGTTCATCGAGCGCCACGCGCATGATTTCGACCAGCATGGTGCCCAGCGATACGACCTTGGGTGAATTCATTTTACGCCGCCGCCCCCTGCAGAAGTTCGTGCGTGACCAGCGCCGGCCCCCCGTGCAGCAGGGCCAGGTGGTAGATTTGGGCAGCATGCTCGACGATAATCGTGCGGCGAAATGCTTCCTCGACGCTGTGGCCCACCGTCAGCAGCCCGTGGTTGGCCCAGATGACGCCGGCGCCGCTGCCCATGACTTCCAGCATGGCGCGCCCGAACGCCTCGGTCCCGCTGGGCATAAACGGCATGACCGGTATGGCGCCGCCCAGGTTGACGAGGAGACTGACGACGACCGGTTCGATAGGCTTGCCCACGGCGCCCAGGCCGTTCACATAGATGGGCTCCGTGTGCACCATGGCCATCACGTCGGGACGTTGGCGGTAGACGACGCAGTGTACGGCGGTTTCAAACGAAGGGTCATGGCTGCCGGCAACCTTGCGGCCGCTATCGTCGACGATAACGACATCGTCGGCGGAGAGGGCGCCATAAGGCAGATCGTGGGGGGTGATGGCGATCAGGCCGGTGGCGGGATCGCGGGCGCTGACATTGCCTTGCGTGTTGGGGACCAGCCCGTACTCGGCGGCGCGGCGGGCAAAGACGATCACGTCGTTGCAGATGGTACGAGAGACAAGTTCCATAGAAAATCCTTGACCCGGATGGTGGCGCCGGCTGGGTCGGGCCGCGTTCGTAAAAAATCGTGCATTGATGGGAAAGGCGACTCGGCCGCAGCATTCGGCGCACGGGTTGCCCGCCATCATGGTAATCCTCCTAGCCTCAGCCGTCAATGAGAACGGGCTGTGTACCTGCTGCATGCGGCCAGTGCCGAAAACGGGCGGCGGCGCTTATTGATAAGGCGGGTGGACGGGCATACAATGACATGTGCCGGCGACTAGTACGGCGCGTGCCCGGATGAAGGTCCGGCTGCCTGTCTGGGCGCCGAGCGCAGCCACTGTCTTCCGGCGACTGCGCTTCCTATCCAACCAATCAAATGCGTCAAATAAGGACAGGCTCATGAGCGAAGTTGTGGTATTCACAGGTCCTCAGCAGTTGGGCTTCGAGCAGGAACAAGACGAGCAGCTGGCGGCGACCGAGGTGCGCGTCCAGACCTTGTACTCCGGGATTAGTGCCGGTACGGAGCTTACCGCCTATCGCGGCAGCAACCCCTATCTGCGCAAGCAGTGGGACACGACGCAGCGTCTCTTTGTCCCGAACGAGGGTGCTACCTTGCACTATCCGGTGGTGGGGTGGGGCTATGAGGAGTGCGGCAAGGTGGTGGAGGTTGGGCAGGACGTAGCCAAGGTCAAGACCGGCGACGTGATCTACGGCACCTGGGGCCACCGTACCCATACCGTGGTCACAGAAGAGTATGCGGCGGCGCGCGTGCTCCCTCCCGGCCTGGACCCGATCCTGGGCGTATTCTCGCAGATTGGCGCGATTGCCCTCAACGGCGCACACGATGCGGCGATCCGCATCGGCGAAACGGTCGCCATCTTCGGCCTGGGCACGCCGGGGCAGATCATGGCGCAGCTGGCCAAGCGCTCAGGGGCGACCGTGATCGGCGTCGACTTGCATCCCGTGCGGCGGCAGATGGCGCTGGACCTGGGCGCAGCGGACACAGTGCTGGATCCCCGCCGCGGCGGGATCGGCGAACAGATCAAGGCGATGACAAACCTGCGGGGAGTCGACGTGTGTATCGAGGTGTCGGGCGCGTATCCTGCCCTGCATGAGGCGATCCGCTCCGCCGCCTATTCGGCCAAGGTCGTGACGCTGGGCTTTTTCCAGAACGACGGCCAGGGGCTGTTCCTCGGCGAGGAATTCCACCACAACCGCATCAACGTGGTCTGCTCGCAAATCTACGGCGTGAGCCCGGAACTTACCTATCGCTGGAACCCCGCCCGCTTGATTGCCACCGTCATGCGGCTGCAAGCGGAAGGAAGCTTGAACCTGCGCCCCATCATCACGCAGGTGGTGCCCTTCCGCGACGCCGCCGAGGCATTCCAACTGGTGGACCAGGAGCCCCAGCGCACCGTGCAGGTTGTCTTGGATTTTACGAGCTGAGGACCTATGCAAACTTTGCGAACGGGCATGATCGGCTGCGGCGGCATCGCCCAGCGACATGCCCAGAACCTTCTGCAGATGGCGGACCGCTTCCAACTCGTGGCGTTCGCCGACACGGACGAGGAGCGCGCCGGCAGCTTTTCGGCGCAGTATACGGACGGCCGCGCGGCGGTCTACTCGACTTCGGCCGAGCTGCTGGATACGGAACCGCTGGATGCGGTCTTTGTCTGCCTGCCGCCGTTCGCCCACGGCGACGAAGTGGAACGAGCGGCGGCGGGCAGGGTCCATGTGTTTATCGAGAAGCCGATCGCGCTGGCGCCGGAGCAGGCCTGGCGCATGGTTGCCGCGGCCGAGCGCGCGGGGATTACGACGCAGGTGGGCTTTATGTTCCGCTTTGGCGCGGCGATCGGCAGGCTCAAGCAGATGATGGCGAGCGGCGAGGCGGGGAGGGCCGGGCTGATGAGCACGCGCTACTTCTGCAATGCCCTGCACGCCCCCTGGTGGCGCCAACGCGATAAGTCGGGCGGGCAGTTGGTCGAACAGGTGATCCACATGGTGGACCTGATGCGCTACTTACTGGGCGAAGCCGACACGGTCTACAGCGTCCAGCGCAACCTGTATCACCAAGAGGTCCCCGATTACACGGTCGAGGATGTTTCCGGCACCGTCATCTCCTTTGCCAACGGCGGGATCGGGGTCATCTATGCCTCGAACAACGCCATCCCCGGCCGGTGGATCAACGACTACAAGGTGGTGGCGGCGCATGTCACGGCGGAGTTCAGCGATGCCAACCATGCGATCTTTCACCATACGGCGGGCAGCGCCTTGCGGAGCGAGGAAGTGGCGGCGGAGGACGACGTCTACCAGCTGGAAGTGCTGGACTTCTACGAGGCCGTCACCACGGGCAGGCCGGCACGCATTCCGCTGCGGGAGGGGGCGCGTTCGCTCGACCTGGCGCTGGCGGCGCGCGCTTCGGCCGACTCGGGCGCCGTGGTGCGGCTAGGGCCGTGACGGGATGGCGGCCCATTCACCGGCTCGGCGCTTCCCCCAGCTGAAAATCCGCGGTCACCGCGTCCGCGGCCAGGAACTCGGCCAGGCCGGCGGCCACATCCTGCGCCTGCTGGCGGCAGAGATTGCGTGAGAACTCATTGCTGCCGAAATACATCGTCACGGCGCTGCCCTCGACGGCAAAACCGCGCACGGCGTTGAGGGCCGCCGCCAACTGCGGCCCGTGCGCCGCCTTCACTTGACCGAGGAACTCCTTCCAGCGGCTCCGCAGCCGCGCCGCCTGCGTGCGGTCAAATTCCTCATTGCGGGCCGGCGTCGCCTCCTGCTTGGGTGCCGCGCCGGCATCCCCGCCCGCTCCCTGCCATGCCGCCCAGAACTTGCCAAACAGCACCTTGCCCCCCGCCGCCTGCGCCTTGACCAGCTTCTCCACGGCCAGCAGCTCGCCGCGGTACGAATCGCTCGCGAGCAGCCCCGCCACGTGCGCCAGGCGCAGCATCAGCAGGTGCGTGGTGACGGCGTCGGTCTCGTTGTACGCCCGGATCTCGGCGATGCGGCCCTCGAGGTACATCTCGGCCACCTCGTCGCCCGCCACGTCCAGCTTGCCGGGCAAGCCGCAGGCGACGGCCAGCTCGTGCAGCTTGGGCCTGGATGCGCCGCCAAAGCCGCCAATCTGTTCCAGGATGTCGACGTGGGCGTCGGAGTTGCGGGCGTCGTGGTAGTCCATGCCTTCCCAGGGCTTGGGCGGCCGCTTGGAGAACTTGGGCAGCGGCACGTCGAGGGCGATCGCCCGCTGCTTGAGGATGGGCAGGTCGCTGGACGCCGAGTTGAAGCCCCACAGCTGCCAGCTGCCGCCGGCCACACGTTCGAGAAAGGAGGAGATGAGGTGCGCCTCGCCCTCGGCGTCGCAGTCCTGCGAGAAGAGCTCCAGCGCTATATGCCCTTCCGGCGTGGCGGCGCGGAAGACGGCGGCGATCGTCACGACCTTGCAGAGGACCAGCTTGAGGAAGGGTCGCTCGCCGTCCTCCTTGGCGTAGGCACGCCAGGCGGCTTCGGTTGCCGCGCGGTCGCTGCAGTCAGAAGGCAGCGAGAGCAGCCGGCGCGCCGTGGCGGGGCAGGGAACCCATTCGCAGTCAAAGGCGCAGGTCGTGGGAGAAAAGGATTTGATCATAGTTCGGCCGATTCGTGCAGGGTGGGCCTGCCATGAAATGCATGGCGCAGAAACCCGGCAGCAGGGCAAGAGCGGGTGGTTCCTCCGCCATCGTACCAGATCGGCGGCAATTTGGCCTCACCCGCTGCCGCCTGCGCTTGGAAGCCGCATCACGAATAGGGTCCAAACGGTCCGCGGCTGCGATCCCATTCGTCATCCCAGACCAGCTCGACCTGCCGCAGTTCGGGTGGTTCAAACAAGGGAAGGCCGGCCGGATAGCACACCCACCCGATGCGCTCGCCGCCGTCGCCGGTGCGTACGACGATGCGGGTGACTGCCCAGCCGCGCCCGTGCTTTAGAAAGAACGGGCCGGGCCGAAACAGCGGCGGATCGACGATGCCGAGGATGTCGTACCCCTCCGCGAGCGCCCACTCGTACAGCCGCCTGCGTCCGCGCCGCCGCAGCAGCATGAAAATGGCCAGGTAGAGCGCGATCACGATTGCAAACCACAGCCAGCCCCCAAGCATCCCTTTCTCCGTTTCACCCACAGCGCCGCGTGCCTGCAGGCTCCAGTATGGGCCACAACCTGGTGGATTGCAGGCATTTGTCGCAGACGTTGCGGCGACAATTCCTGTCCAGTTTCGTCAGCAGCGCGCCCGCCGGCAGCATCAGCCGCCCGGTACGCCTGCGGCCACGAAGATGAACCCGATGACGCCGATCACCCCCAGCACCAACATCACGTAAAACAGCGTCGAATAGCCTTCTTGCTCTTGCATAAATAGGTTCTCCCTGAGCCGGCGCCGCACCGGCGACAATGCGGGCCGGCGTGTTACTGCGCTACCAACCACAATACTGTGTGCTCGTTGATCGCCCGTAGATCGGCCGTTGATGTGCCTGCCGCCGGCGCCCAGATAGCCGGATAGCGGAAGCCTGGATTGCTGGACCGCACCCGCGGCACGTCCACGAAGGTGCATCCGACCGCAGGCCGGCGCCGTTCACCCGGCCAGCGCGACCAGGTTTTCACCGCTACAGCGGTCACTCTGCAGTCGCTACAGTGGGACGACAGCAGGAGCATCTGACGCGCTGCGGCAGGATAGGAGACCTATGCGCAGTCGAAGGCGCCAGGGGTGGGGATACAGGGGTGGGGTATAAAAGAGAGCTTGCTGCAGGTCGACGGTGTTGAACTGCCTGAGAGACGCAAGAAGCTTGATAGGGCAGGGGTTCTCGAGCGAATTGCACGTTAGCCAGGCTAACGGTTTGCGTTATCTGCGCTGGGGCGCGGGTGGACTCGGTTTGAGAGCAGGAACTGCTGAATGGCAGCCCCTGCTCCCGTCAAGCTGGACGCAACGAGAATGGTCAAGTTAGCATTCGATGGCACAGCGCGGTCCGGGATTCACCGGAAGCAGGCCACGACCGCCGCGGCCAGGTTCGACGCCCGTGGTTCGCCAATGCGGAATGACCACAGGTTCGTGACATAGCCGAAGCCGACAGCGGCAGCGGGGTCAGCGAAAGCGACCAATCCGCCGGAGCCGGGGTGACCGAACGACCCCGGCCCGACCCAGGGCATCGGCGGGCAGGCCCGCCAGAAGCCGAGCGACATGTAGAAGGAGCGGTCGGCCGGAAGTTCCAGTCCCGGCGGAAGCCCGTTCATCCGCGTCCTGCCGGTCTGGACGACGGTCATCCACGCGACGGTCGCCGGATCGAGCAGCCGCACGCCGTCGACCTCGCTCACGGTGGCCGCATACATCCGTGCCAGCAATCGAGCATCTGCGAACATGTTGCAGCAGGGGAACTCGGCCGCACGCCAGGCACGCGTGTTCATGTAGCCGCTGGTGGGATCCAGGGCGCCGCCGAGCACGCCGGCGCGGGCTTGCACGGAGTCCGGGCCCCAGACGGCGTTCATCCAGGCCATGACCGTGGCCTCGTCGAGGCCGGTGGTCTCAATCATCCCGGCGGTCATCTCCTCCAGCGTGAACGGAGCGGCGTACTCAATCTGTGCGACTCGTCCCTCTTGCTCCTCGGGCAGCCCGATCCAGGCGCTCAACCCGAGTGGGGCAGCGACCTCGTCGGCGAAGAATTGGCCGAGCGACTTGCCGGTGATCCGGCGCACAAGCTCCCCGACCAGGAACCCGAAGGTCACGCTGTGGTAGACGTGTTCGGTGCCCGGCTCCCACTCCGGCTTCTGCGCCGCGAGTGCCCGGATAACCGGATGCCAGGCGCAGGCCTCCGCAAAGGTCAGCGGTCCGTCGACGATCGGCAGGCCGGCCTGGTGTGAAAGCAGCCAGCGCACCGGGATCTGCTCCTTGCCTGCAGAGCCAAACTCCGGCCAGTACTTGACCACCGGAGCGTCCAGATCGAGCTCGCCGCGCTGCACCAGCAGATGGGCGCGGATCGCGGCCGCGCCTTTGGTCGTGGAGGCGACGGCGACGATGGTGTCCTTGTCCCACGGACGGTTCGCCTCGCAATCGGCGAGGCCGCCCCACAGATCGACGACGGGGCGTCCACCTACGTAGACGCAGCACGCCGCGCCGACCTCGCCGGGGTTCCCTGCGAAGTTCGCACGGAAGGCATCGGCAACCTTCCCCCAGCCTTCCTCGACATGCCCCTGAACTGGTGTTTCGCTTGTCGTGCCCATTATGCTACACCGCCTTTCAATTGGTCGCCTGCGGCACGATTGATGGCGTCGGTCAGCCGTTGGCGCTCCCGGATGATCCACTGACCCTTGGGGTAGTTCCGGACGAATTCCTCTACGAACTCCACGGGGTCTTCCCCGACGATCTGGCGGATTGGGGTCCCGTTCGCCGCGCCCTGCTCGAACAGGTCGATGAGATCCGCGTAAATCGCAGTCCCGTCGCCCCCCGTCCCGAAGTAATTCAGGTACCGCTCCACCGCATCGAGCGCCGTGCGATAACTGGCGGGAAGTTTCGCGAGCGGGCCTTGTACTCCCGCCATTGCCCCTTCTCGCCGATCACCTTTGAGATGAACTGTGAGATCCCCATGATTATCTGCCTCCTCCGCGGAGCTGTTCGAGCCGTCCTGTGAGGAAGCTCCAAGTCCTCCAGAACTCTTCGAGATACGCCTGCCCCTGAACATTGAGCGAATACACTTTAGCGGCGGCCCCTTCTCGGACGGGTACTTCTCCACATCAACGAGGCCTCTCTGCTCGATCCTGATGAGCAGCACGTACACAGTGCCCTCGGCAATGTCGGGGAAGCCCATCTCCCGCAGCCGTGCGGTGATCTCGTAGCCGTACGCAGGCCGTCCGGACAGGATCGCCGTACGATGCCCTCCAGCGTGCCCTTGAGCATTTCCGTCATCTGCTTAGCCACGTAACATCCACCCGATCTACTAAGTAGTACTAGCTACTAGTACATAGTATCGCAGAGTAGATCGGAAATGTCAAGTTGGACGAACAGAACGAAATCAGGTACGAATACACGTGCCGTTCACTTTTTGTGCGCCGGTATCGCACCGTTCAGAGTCGTCCCTGCCCGGCTGCAGAAAGTAATCGGCAGCAATAATGGCATGGCGGCGGATATCAGGGGCCACTTCCGGCAGTCGTTGCAGGATGGCAAAGTTGAACGAGGATACGATTGTGCAGCCGGTATACCGGCCGCGTGTCGCGGGGAAGTGGCTAGCGCTGCCTGTCACAGTCGAAGGCCCCGAGGCGCGTCACGAGGTAGGCGACGTCGGGTCCATGCGGGGTGCGCTGCTGCTGGAGGCGCCGGCCGATGCGGCGGGCGGCGATAAGGAGGCTGGTAAGCCGGAGGGTGTGCAGGTCGGCGGCGGTGAGCGGGGTGATTTCCCCGTAGCCTTCCAGCAGGTGGGGGAGGAGGCGCTCGCCCTCGACGGCAAAGTGCCCCAAGTCGTACGACCAATGGGCGCCGCGGATCTCGCCAAAGTCGATGATGCCGCTGTAGACCGTCCGGGCACCCAGGCGGCGATGAACGGCAGCCTCGGCGGCAAACGTGGCGCCGGGCTCGGGATGGATGCGCAAGTAGTTGACGCCCGCAGGACGGCCAATGCGATAGACGATGGTCGAGACGCCTGCGGCCGCACGCTCAATCTGCAGGTCGCTAGCCTCCGGCAGGAGGGCGCGCACCGCCGCGGCGACGAGCGTGACATCTTCATAGGGCGGCATGGCCACTATTATGCCTGCAGCCGGGCGTCCAAGGCGAGAAGGGAGGATACCCGCGCAACCGCCGGCCGCACGATCTCCGCGAGGATCGGCGCCGATTCACCTCGGGAGAATGTGTCCGCTTTGACGCCTATTGACGCGGCGCGCCCAGAGATGTAGTGTACATGCATACAGCCGCACAGAGTTCTCAACAGCCTTTTGGAATCGCATACAGATATGCACACGCCGCACCCGGCAAGGCGCATGGCGCGCATACCTGATCCATGTCTACCGATCACCTCCTGATTCTCGACAGAAAGGAACCGTTCCGATGGCGAAGAAAATCTACAAGCTGTGCCTCGTCCGCGGGTACACCGAAGCCTATTACCAGCTCTCCGCAGAAAAAAAGACAGCAGCTGATGGACGACCTTTACGCGGCCGTCGGCAAGGCAGGAGCGAAAATGGCAACGCCCTACTACCTCTGCCGCTGGGCGAACGACAAGTATGACAGCTTCTTTATTATGGAATATCCCGACATCGAAGCGGCCATGATGGACACGGCCGGCGTCGAGAAGATCGAGTGGTTCCGCTACATGGTCAGCGAAACGATCCTGGGGGTCGAAGAAGAAGCGGCGTAACGGCAGGGCTGCCTGCGCTTTACAGCCGGCGAGCCGGCCGGGCTGGCGCAGCAGCCGGCTGATCAATCCGATAGAGGCCAGGCGCCCACGGACCTGGGCGCCTGGCCTCCCTGCTCATGATAATCGTGCAGCCAGGGCCGCAACCGGCGCTGGCGCTTACTTGCGCGCCAGCCTGGCGCCCCAAGCCTTGGCCCGCTCCAACTCGCCCGCACGCAGCGGACCGTCCTTGGCCTGCACGATAAAGCGCTGCGGCTTGTCCAGCGATGGATATCCCAACACTGCCAACTTTTGCAGGATGGTCACGGCGGAACTGCCCGGCGACCACCAAAGGCACGTTTCGAAGGCGGCGGCACGGCCGCGGCCCGCAGGCAGCCGCTCCAGCCAGGAGCGCAGGCTGGGATGCGACAAGCTGGGCGGCACGAAGCTGGGGGCAGCATCTGCTGCCATGCTGGCGAGCATAACCTCGCTGGGCAAGGCGAAGCCAATCAAGGGGGCGCCGGCCACAATCAGGTCGACGCCGGCCATGGCGTCGCCGGCAGCTTCGGCGGTGGATAGGAGACGGGCGCCGGGTCCGATACCTGCAGCGATGGCGCGGGCGATGGCGGCAGTGCTGCCCCAGTGAGATTCGTAGACGACGATGGCTTGCATGCTGATTGTCCTCCATTCCGCATGGACGCGGGGATTGTACGTCTGAATCTATGTATGGATTCGCGGATGGAGGCGGAGAGCGGATTATACCAGGCCTGCGTCAGGCGCCCAACTGGCGGCGTTTTTCCCCGAAGTCCGGATAGTGGAAGGCTCCGTGATTGGCACAGTGGAGGAGGGGCGGATTGTCGATTCAGGTGCAGAAGCCGGCACCGACAGATCAGTGCCTGTCAGCGGATGTCAGTGGCCTGCTCGGCGACCATCTGCCAGTGGCCGTCGCGCCGTACGTAGACGGACAGGAAGGGGGCGGCGGAACCGTCGGGCTGGATGCGTATGTAGTCGCCGGCCATGAGTTGGGCGATGGTGGCAAAGTCACCTTGGAGGTGGGCCGTGGTCCATTGGCGTTCGACGGCTAGGATTTCGGCGCGTGCCGCTGTCACTCACAATTTTCCGTCCTCCTCCTCCTCCTCCTCCTCCTGCGCCAGCAAGTAGCGAATGGACTCTTCAAAAACAGAGAGGTAGTGGCGGTAGTCCTGCGAGCTGGCCAGGTTAATCTAGATGCACCCGCGCATCTTGGGCTTGCCCTGGGGCTGAAAAGGGACGACGTTAGGGTCGGTCTGCAGGAGGTGAGCGGCAGTGGTTGCGGGCACCTTGACGCCGACGCCGTCTTCATAGAGGCTGATGCAGAGCTTTTTGCCGACGTAGTAGGCGGGGAACCCAAACATCTTGCCGGGGCGAACGAACGGATTGCCCAGCAGCAGGTTGTCAAGGGCGGCCTTGTGTTCGGGATTGTAATTGGCCATGAGACCCCTCCAAGTCGGCCGAACCTACACGTAAGCGACGGCATCGGCGTTCTGGACGCAAATCAGGCGGGACAAAAGCTGGTTGTAGGCGGCGACGATCTCTGCGGCGGTGCGGCGGCCATTGTCGTAGGTGCTGTGGGCGTCGGCGACCAGGATGACGTCGTAGCCCAATTCCTCGGCGTGGCGGCATGTGGCGTCAACGCAGTAGTCAGTCTGCATACCGGCGATGACGAGACGGCGGATGCGGCGGGCATCGAGCGCAGCCTGCAGCCCAGTGGCATGGAAGGCGTTGGGCCTGCTCTTCTGCAGCACGATATCGTCCGCCTGCGACGCGATGGCGGGGTCGATCTGCCAGCCCGGTGTGTCCGGCTGGTCAGGGTCGCCCTCGCCGCCATTGTGCTGGATGTAGACGACGGGAACTTGCTGGGCATGGGCGCGCGCAATCAGACCGGCGAGGCGCTGCAATACGGCATCGCCGGCAAAGACGGGCGTTGCGGGAGCGAACTTGTTGACTTGGGCATCCAAGATCAACAAGGCGGTGCGGCTGTTCATGGATGGTGCTCCTTCTATGCGTGCGCTCGCGGCTCGGCATCAAATATGAATAACAGTGTAGCATAAATTTCGGCCGTGTGAACAGGCAATTTTGGGTTCAGCCTGCCAGAGTTTGTACAGTAAGCGTGGGCCGGCGCCCATTGACACGGGCGAGTGTGCGGTGCACACTGGCAGCCACTATGAGCTGGCTTACCTGGATGACATTTGGCGGCGGGCTGCTGCTGGTGCTGGCGCTGTCGTCTGCCTATTTGCAGCGGGTTGCCGGTCAGCACGGCCCTGATCTTCCTCGGCATCCGGCCACGGCGATCGAACCCATCGGGTTGGGGTGGGTGGCGATCAAACTGCGCCAGTCGGCGAGCTGGATGGAGCACCTGACCGAGGTGG
>CAWIVN010000012.1:0-697726 GCA_963839515.1 uncultured Chloroflexia bacterium | reverse complement strand
GCGTCTTTGTGGACATCGGCCTGCGGCTGCTCCGGCCGCTGGAACTGCTGGCAGCGCGCAACGTCACGCCGGCCTTCATTGCTCAGATCGTCGCTGCCCTGCTGCGCGAATATCCTGCCGCAGCGGCGCCGGTTTGCGCCGCTGCGCCGGCACTGCGGCGGTCTGTGCCGGCTGATCAGCGCGGCCTGATCGAGACGCTGACGCCCCGAGAGCGGGAGATCCTGGCGCTGCTGGCGCAGCGGCTGACCAACAAAGAAATCGCACAAATACTAAGCATCTCCGCCGACACGGTTAAGGAGCACATCAGCAATCTCCTTGGCAAACTAGCAGTTGGCGACCGCCGTGCGGCAGTGGCCAAGGCAGCAGCGTTGGGGCTGCTGCCGCCCCCGTAGCGAACCATCCTGTTTCCCCGTTCTCTCCTGCATCAGCCGAAAATCTCCCCCAAGAAATGCCCCTTAGATGCCCCGCGCCGGGGAGTGCCAGACAGGTTATCGTCAAGCTAAGATTGAGTTGCTTAGCCAATCTACGCTGTAGCGAACCGACTTATAAGCAGCAAAGGGAGATGCGACCATGGCTGAGGACAATTACCTCGTTGTGTTGACGTTTCAGGGAGCAAAGACGGCGGCTGCCATGTACACACAGCTCCAAGAACTCGAAAAGAAGCATGGAGTGAGCATTGTGGACGCCGTCATCATCGAACGTGGTGCTGGCGCATCGCCTGGCAGCACGCCCCCTGTCGAGCTTGGTTCCGGTCAAGGCATAGCCCCGGCAACCAGCTCGCTCGAGGAGCATGTCCATGTCATCCAGACGCATGGCAAGAAAGGCAAGTATGCTGCCGGCGGCGCCGGTATTGGTTTGCTGGCCGGCTTTTTGCTGGGCGGACCGATTGGCGCGGCTGCCGTCGGCGCGGGTTTGGGCGCCGTCACCGCGGCCATCAAGGACTTTGGCATCGACGATGCAAGTGTAGCTGCGATCCAATCGCGATTACAGCCGGACAGCTCGGCGCTGCTGGCGCTTGGTCATGTACGTGATCGGGAAGCCTATATCGCCAGCCTGCGCACCTTTGATCCGCAAGTCGTATCGACGACATTAACGCCGGAAGTCGAGGAAGAGCTGCGTAAGCGCCTGGCTGCTTGACAAGCGAGACGCATCATTCGCAATGTAAGGACCGCAACGTGCAAAAAACAAAGACTCCGCACATTTCCAACGTAATCGTCACATCCGGCCGCGGGCTGCTGCTGATGCTCAGCCTGGCTTTCCTGGCCGCCTTCCTGGCCGCCTGCCGGCCCGTGCAATCCCCGGCGCAATCTCTGCCCGGCACAAGCTGGGAGCTGAGCTCGCTGCATGGGCTGCTGCCCCTGCCCGGCACCAGCATCACGCTGGACCTGGGCGTCGACGGGATGGCCACCGGTGCAGACGGCTGCAATCGCTACAGCATGCCTTACATCAGTGGAAGGCACCAGCATCAACTTTGGCGCACCGGCAGCGACGACCATGATGGCCTGCCCGCAGCCTGTCATGGACCAGGCAAACGCCTATCTGCAGGCACTTGGCCAGGCGAGTACGTACACCTTGCAGGGCAGCCACTTTTCCCTGCTCGACGGCCGCGCAGGTACTCGCCACCTTTGTCGCCGCCACACAAGACCTTGCCGGGACGCAATGGCAGGTCACGGCCTACAATAACGGCCGCGAGGCGGTGGTCAGCGTCAGCCTCGGCAGCGAGATAACGGCGGCATTCGATGCTAACCGGCCAGGTCACCGGCAACGCGGGCTGCAACGACTACTTCGCACCCTACCAGGCCTCCGGCGGCGCCATCAGCATCGGCGCAGCCGGCGCCACGCGCAAGAGCTGTGCGTCGCCGGCCGGCGTGATGGAGCAAGAGAGCGCCTACCTGGCCGCCCTGCAAAGTGCGGCCACCTATACTATCGAAGCGGACCGGCTGGAGATGCGCGACGCAACAGGCGCCATCGCCGTACAGATGACCCGCAGCATTAAGATTGCGGTGGCCACGCCTGCGCCCAGTACACCTACCGGGCGCGTGACCGCACCCAGCGGCGTGAACGTCCGCTCGGGGCCCGGCACCAACTACCCCGTGATCGGCGTGGCGCCGTTTGGCGCCGAAGGCGCGATCGTCGGGCGCACGGCTGACAGCCAGTGGTGGGCGGTGTCCGTACCATCAGCTCCCGGCGGCATCGGCTGGGTGTCCGACGACTATGTGGCCGTGACCGGCGCCGAGGATGTCCCCGTGATAGTCGTTCCCCCACCTGTCTACGTGCCGCCGGCGCCCGCCCCGCGCCGACGCCCACCCCAGCTCCGCCACCGACCGCCACGCCGAGCGCACAGCTGGCGTTCTGGGCCGACCAGACCACGATCAACCAGGGCGAGTGCACGACCTTGCACTGGTCGGTCGAGAACGTGCAGGCGGTCTGGGTCTACCCGCAAGGCCAACCGTATCAGCAGTATCCGCAGACCGGCCAGGGCAGCCAGCAAGTCTGCCCGCCCACGACCACCACCTATGAGATGCTCGTGCTGATGCGGGACGGGACGACCACCACCCTGCAGGTCACCATCACCGTCATCCCGGCCGCGCCACAGAATCCGCTCGCCGGCACGTCCTGGCAGGCCAGCAGCTACAACAACGGCAGCGGTGCAGTCGTCAGCGTCATCGGCGGCACCACTTTAACGGCCGCCTTCGATCAATCCCAGATCAGCGGCAGCGGCGGCTGCAACGCCTACAGCGGCCCCTACTGGGTAAGTGGCTCCAATATCGCCATCGGTCCGTTGGCAACAAACCAGATGATGTGTGGGCAAGCGAGTGTCATGGATCAGGAGCAGCAGTTCCTGGCCGCGCTGCAGTCCGCCGCAACCTACCAACTCAATGGCAGCCGGCTGGAACTGCGCCGAGCCGACGGCGCTCTTGCCGTTAGCTTCGTCCGCTAGCAAATTCATAAGGAGAAGAATCCCATGGAAATGAAGCAAGTCAGCGACAACTGCTTTGCGGTACTGAACGAGAAGAACCGCGTGTGCGACGCCAACTCCGGCCTCATCAACCGGGCGGGGGGCGTTGTGATCGACACGCAGGCGGACCTGGCCCATGCGCGGCAAATGATCGACATGTTCAGTAAAGTGTGGCCCGCTATGCCGCAGCGCGTCGTCAATACGCACGAAGATGCGGACCATGTCTGGGGCAATCAACTCTTCGAAGGTGCGGAGATCATCGCCCATCGCTCGGTGCCCGAGCGGATGAAGCACGTGGCCGATCCCGAGGAGAGCCAAAAATTACTGCACGGCGTCGGTCATCTCCCCACGCGCCAGGCAATCCAGACTGTCCACCCCGGCCTTGTGGCTGCGGGACTGCAATTGCTGGAGGACTACAACTTTGACGGCATCGAGCTTGTGCTGCCGACGACCTTGTTCGACACACGCTACGAGCTTGACCTTGACGGCACGGAGGCCCACTTGATCTACGTCGGGCCGTGCCATCAGGTCGGGGACACCATCATCCATGTGCCCAAGGAGCGCGTGGTGTTCGCCGGCGACGTGCTGTTCCGCCAATGCACGCCGATGGGCTGGACGGGCTCCTACGAAAAGTGGTTCCATTGCATCGACGTGCTCGTCCAACTCAACCCGGAAGTCATCGTCCCCGGCCACGGCCCGCTCTGCGGGATCGAAGGGGCGCTGGAGATGAAAGCATACCTCCAGTATGTCTGTGACGAGGCGAAGAAGTACTTCGACGCCGGTGTCACCTCGCTGGATGCTGCCAAGCGCATCGAGTTTGGCCCCTACAGTGAATGGCGCGCCCCGGGACGACTCTACATGAACGTCGAACGGGCGTATCGTGAGTTCCGCAACGAACCGCCTGACGCGCCGTGGGACCAGGCCGCCACCTTCGACGCCATCTACCAAGTCGCAAAGGCAAAAGACATCCCCGTCGAATTCTAGCTGGGCCAGGGCAGCACCAATCGTCGCGGCAGACCAGGGTTGCTCCCACCGTTGTTCAGCCGGCACAGGCAACCGATGTGCCGGCTGAACAACGCGGCCAGATCGAGGCGCTACTCCCCGTTCTCCACTGCCTCGCCCGGAATCTCCCCAAGAAATGCCCCGGAGATGCCCCGCGTGGGGGAGGGACAGGGAGGTCGTCGTCAAGCTAAAATCTAATTACTACTTCGTGGCGGGAGAACGAATCCGGCGGGCTGAATTATCTCAGCCGCCACATCCGCTTGGGCATGTTCTGCACAGTGGCAAACCAACCCGATAAATATCAAATCAGGAGGAATGCAAAATCAGTAGTTCACGATTTGGTGACATAAGCCAGAACGATTTGTGAGACATCCTGTTTGGCTGGTTGAATAGGGTTGACGAAAGCCCATCAACAACCAAACAGGATAATCGTATGATATCGCAACAAGAACTAACCGCCGAAGATATCCGCCAAACACTGCAAGAAGTTGCGCAGGAGCACTTACCGTTTGAAGTGAATGGTTACGTTTGCACGAGTGAGATGATCTACGACGTCCTGATGAAAGCAGCCATCGAAGGCATCAGCGTTGATGCTGTCTGCTGCGACTTGGAAGATAGCGCTGCTGGCAACACGATTCGCGAGTTAATCAACGGGCAGTTGAGCAAGGAGCAACTGCGCCAGCATGAGGCCGAACTCAATGCGGCTTTGGCCGCGCGCTTGCCCGCCCAGTTGCGCAAGTTGCGTCTGGAAGCCGCCATTGATGAACACGATGAACCATTTTACGGCAAGACCCCTGAATTGCGCACCTACGCCTATCGCAGTCGCGCGAAACAAGGAACAACCGCTTTTTCCGCATCGCCAGCGCTTATGTCATCTAGCGGCAGTTGCGGCTCACGTTGGCGGTGACCTTCGTTTTGCCCGAAGATGAGACGGTGGAGGTGGTGCGACGGCTTTTCCAACAGTTACAGGCGCTCAAGTTACACCTCGGCGTGCTGTATCTGGATCGCGGCTACTGCTCCAGCGGCGTCATCGCCTATCTGAACCAGATGCAGCAGCCAGCGCTGCTCGCCTGCACCATCCGGGGCAAACAGGGCGGCACTCGCAAACTCTGCCACGGCCGCAAGAGATCTTCGCTCAACCGTCAAAACCGTGATCTACTGTAACTAGAAACCAAGGAGGTTACTATTATTACAGCGCAAGGTTGGGAACGAGAGCCGCAAGGCGTGCGCGAGTCGGGGCTGAATTGGCTTTGTGCGGGGTTGAAAGCGTTCTTCGCGCACACGGAGCGGCCCATGCGGGAAATGGCGGACCTGCTGAAGAGCGGGCGCTATGCGGACGAGATCATGATCCGGAAGCCGGAGGAGGCGGCTCGCCACGCCGCGATGAGTACGCAATCCAATCCACGTAGAACAGGAATACAAACCAAGGAGGAAGAAGAATGATGAACAAGAAACCCAACATCCTGATGATCGTGACCGATCAGGAATATGCACACCAGCCCATGCCGGCGGAATTTGCCTTGCCCAGCCGGGACCGCATTCGCTCCCGGGGAGTCACGTTCAACAACCACCACTGCACCACCACCGTGTGCACGCCGTCCCGCTCGGTGATGTACACCGGGCAGCATACGCCGCACACCCGCATGTTCGACAACACCAATTTCGCTTGGATCGACGATATGAAGGCCGATCCGGTAGCCTTGCCCACCATCGGTCATATGCTGCGTGATCTGGGCTACCACACCGTCTACAAAGGCAAGTGGCATCTCTCAGAGTTTCCAGCTAAGGGCTCCCGTGAAGCCATGGAACCCTACGGCTTCTCCGAGTACCAGGATTGGGGCGATGTGCAAGGCGGGCCGATGGATGGGGCTCTGAAAGATCCGAAGATTGCGGATGAGGCCGTCGACTGGCTGGCGAAGCGCGCTCCCGAAGTCGCCGCCGCCAAACCTTGGTTCATGACCGTGAACTTCGTCAACCCTCACGATGTGATGTATTTCGACACCGACGCGGAAGAGATGGTCCAGGTCAAGGGAATGTTCCCGATCTTTGGCGCGCCCGATACGCCGCTCTACCGCCAGAAATGGCAGACGACCTTGCCGGCCTCCTTCTTCGACGACCTGGAGGGGCAGCCGCCGGCAGTCCGCAATTACAAGCGCCTGTGCGACATGTACTATGGCCGGATACCGATGGATCGCCGGGACATGTGGCACAACCATGTCAACTACTACCTCAACTGCCATCTCGACGTGGACCGGCACATCGGAGCGGTGTTGGATGCGCTGGAAGCAAGCGGTCAGGCGGATAACACGATCGTCATTTTCACGTCGGATCACGGCGAGCAGGGCGGTGCCCATCACCTGCGCCAGAAGGGCAGCGTGGCGTTTCAGGAATCCGTCAACGTGCCGTTGGTGATCGCCGATCCGCGCCACCCCGGCGCAAACCGGACGGATGCGGTGGGATCGCATCTCGATCTGGTGCCCACGATCCTGGCGTTTGCCGGCCTGTCGGAGGACGAACGGCGGAAGCGCTACCCGCTCCTGAAAGGCCATGACCTCTCGGGCGTGGTGCGCGATCCCGCTTCTGTCGGGCCCCGCGGCAGCAGCGCCAAACCCGGTAAGGGGAGCCTGATGACCTACGATATGATCGCCACCATCGACGCAGAATGGTTTAGCCGCAACGCGACCAAGGTGTTCGACCCCGCCGCCGCCCAGGCCGGCCAGGAGTTTCATCGCGGCTTGGAGGCGTTTAAACGCCTCGTCAACGAGATTGGCGTGCCGAACCTTGAAAAGCGCGAGATGTTTCGCGGCATCTTCGACGGCCGTTACAAGCTGGTCCGCTACTTCGGGATGGGTAACTACAACCTGCCTACATCGGTCCAGCAGCTTCTGGCAGACAACGATGTCGCCCTCTACGACCTGCTGCTGGATCCCGAGGAAATGGACAACCTGGCCAATCCGGCCCATCCCAAGTACGACGAAAAATTGCTGTCGGCCATGAACCAGAAACTCAATGCGCTGATCGCCGAGGAGATCGGGGAAGACAAAGCCATGTTCACCCCGCCGAAAAAAGATTAACAGAAGTTTGGAAAGGAATGGACTTCGGATCGTAGCCATCCTTGCCCTCGGTTTTCTGATGTTGCAGGCCTACCTCACAAGGGCTCAGACCATCCGCTGGGCGAAGCATCGGCATCGATCACCACTGCCGCGCAGGGCGTCGAGACCGCAATCCAGGAAACCCAGACCACGCTATCCTGCAAGTAAGCTGTAGCGATCGGCTTCCCTGTCTGCGTGAAATATGGCAGGGAAGCCGATCGGCAAGCAGTAAAATGGCCTGACTTCCCCATCGTTAAGATGAAAGGTTATCAATATGAGATCTAATAGTTCCGGATGCTTGACTGGCCTCGTCGCCATGTTCTCGCGTATTGTGCTGCTGTGTGCCTGGTTCGCCCGACCGGCGATGATGAACGCCGCCTTCAGCACCTTTATCATCCCGTGCCTCGGCTTCCTGTTCCTGCCGTTCACAACGCTGATGTACGTCATCCTCGTGCAGGGCGCCGGCAGCATTCAGGGCTTGGACTGGCTGTGGCTGGGTATCGCGGCATTGCTGGACATCGCCAGCATCGCCGGGGCCGGCGCCGCCAATCGCGATCGTATCCCCGCCGGCGTGCCGGGCTCGTCCCAAGGCCAGACCGCGGCGCCACCGCCATCCCAGGCAGCCGCAGTGACGCCGCCCGCCCCAGCCGCGCCGGTCGTGCCGCCGGAAGCGAAGCCCGCAGACACGCAGAACACGCAGCCCTGACAGAGATTCCAACCGCGCAGAGAGTTGAATAGAGTCGCAATCGTGTCCCACTCCTTCTAGACGGGAGTGGGGCAAGCGATCAAGTTTTGAAGGCGACGACCAATGCTGGGATATTGCCAGGTCGCTATGGATCGCGCTGCGCGCCGCCCGTCGCGCAGCAGAGCAGCCACAGCCCATCCCGGAAACTGAGTAGGTCCGATACCCAGAATCTCCCCCAAGAAATGCCCCAGAGATGCCCCGGGTGGGGGAGGGACGGCCAGGTCATTGTCAAGCTAGAATTTAGTTACTACTTAGTGGAGCGATGGCGAACCGGCGTAGGTGAATTATCTCATCCCGTCATATACGCCTCCGCGTTGTAGCCAAACTACGTACGGCGGAGATCACATGAACAACCTTTCCCGTTCGACCCTGCTGCTGGCATGCCTCGGCATCGTGTTCTGCGTGGCTGCGGCGTGCGTGCCGCTCGCCACACCGACTCCGGTTACCGCGACCCCGGCCAATACAATCACCAATATCCTCTGGCAATGGACGAGCGTCACCAATCGACCCACCGGCGAAACGACGGATGTGTCTAATCCGCCGAACTACACCATCACCTTCCGGGACGATGGCACGCTGAACGGGCAGGCCGACTGCAACACCTTCACGGGGACGTACACCCAGGCGGACGGCTTCTCCATTACGCTTGGCGCCGTGACCACGGCCGCCTGCGGCGACGGCTCACTGGACCAGCAGTACCTTCAGCTGTTGGGCGCAGTCGCCGCCGGAGGACCCGACGGCACCGGCAACCTGGCGCTGGAGACGGCGGGTGGCGAGCAGCGCATGTTGTTCGCCAACGGCGGCGCGGCCCCGGCGCCCTGATCGCGGCGCTCACCAGCTGTTGGGTGACGCTATAGCGTCACCCAACAGCCCAGACAAAGAAGGAGCCTCTGTGGCGGCGAGCACTCAGACTACCAGACCGCAGGCCAGGTTAGCACGCTTTATACCCATCCTGTCGTGGCTGCCGCATTACGACCGCTCCTGGTTGTCGGTGGACGTGATCGCCGGGCTGACGCTGTGGGGCCTGGTCGTGCCGGAAGCGATGGCCTATGCGGGCATCGCCGGCCTGCCGCCGCAAGCCGGTCTCTATACCTTGCTGGCTGCCCTGCTTGTATACGCGCTCCTGGGCACCTCGCGCCACCTGGTTGTGCAGGCCACCTCGGCGACGGCGGCGCTGCTCGCTTCGTCGGTGGCGGCGGCATTGGTGGCGACCGCCGGGGCGAACGCCTCCGATCCGGCGACCTACCAGGCCTATGCCTCCGCTTTCGTTTTGGTCGTCGGCCTCGTGTTTCTGGTAGCAGGCCTGGCCAAGCTGGGCTTCATTACCCAGTTCCTCTCCAAGCCGGTGATGGACGGCTTTGTCATGGGCCTCGCCATCTTTGTGGCGGTGGGCCAGCTCAACAAGCTGTTCGGCGTGCCCAAGCCTGATGGCAACACCATAGAGAAGCTGATCGGCATCGTCAAGGAGCTGCCCCAGGCCAACTGGGCGACCTTCGTCGTCGGCGCCGCGGCGCTGGCGCTGCTCTTCTTACTGCCCCGCATCAGCAAGAAGATCCCCGCCGGCCTGGTGGTGCTCTTCGGGGCGATCATCCTCAGCATGGTCCTTGATATGGAAGGTAAGTACGGCATCGAAGTAGTCGGGGCGCTGCCGCAAGGGCTGCCCTCGCTGGCCTTGCCACAGGTGCCGTTGACGACCTACCTGGCAATGGTGCTGCCGGCCATGGGCGTGCTGCTGGTAGCCTACAGCGAGGCGCTGGGGGTGGCCCACGAGTTCGCCGAAAAACATGGCTATGAGGTGGACGCCAACCAGGAGCTGAACGCCCACGCGGTGGCGAACCTGTTGAGCGCTCTGTTTGGCGGAATGATCGCGGCGGGCAGCATGTCGGCCTCCGCCGTCAAGGAAGGCGCGGGCGCACGCTCGCAGGTGACGAATCTGGTCACCTGGGTAGTAACCATTATCACCTTACTCTTCCTCACCCCTCTGTTTGCCCCGCTGCCCGAAGCGGTGCTGGCTGCCCTGATCATCCACGCCGTCTGGCATATCATCGCCGCGCTCAAGCTGTGGCGTATACGCCTGGTCACGCGCACCGAGTTTTGGCTGGGCGCCACCGCGTTGGCCGGCGTGCTGCTGATCGACGTGCTGGAAGGCATGATCATCGGCGTTGTCGCCTCGTTGGTGTACGTAATCTACCGCTCCAGCCGGCCGCACGTGTCCTCGCTGGGGCATGTGCCCGGCGCTGCCGGCGCCTACTCGGATCTCTCGCGCCATCCTGAGAATATGCCCGTGCCCCGTGTGTTGATTGTGCGCCTCGACGGTGCGCTCTACTACGCCAATGCGCTCACCGTGCGCGACCGCGTGAAGGCCATGGTCGCGGCGACGCAGCCGCCACCCAAGACAATCATCTTCGACGTCAGTGCCCAGGATGAGCTCGACCTGACCAGTTCGGATGTGCTCAAGAGCCTGGTAAAAGAATTGCAGGGCAAAGGCATGGCCGTGGCAATGGCCGACGTCCACACTCCCGTACGCGAGTTCAGCCGCAAAACGGGCTTGCTGGACCTAATAGGCGAGGATCACCTGTTTCCGACCGTGGACCTCGCCGTGCGCAGTATGGAAGCGACGGTTGCGACCGCAACGCCGGGTTGACTAAAGATTCACCACAGGGGGACCTGGCAATGATTGATCCACAGGCAAAACCGGCCGCCTACATCAAGCTCTTGGCGTTTGTCGCCTTGCTGGGCGTGGGCTCCGCCCTGATCACGTTTGTCTTTATGGCTTTCGTGCAGCAGGGCACGGCTCTGATCTGGGAACAGGCGGCGGCGATGCTGGGTGTCGACCCGCGCCTCTTTACCATCGTGGTCTGCACCGTCGGCGGCCTGCTGGTCGGTCTGTTGGTAAAGCTCTTTGGCGATCACAGCGGCATCTTCGCCGAAGTGATGCTTGAGTTCGGCAAGACCGGGCGCTTCGACTATCGCAGCGCGCCGGGAATCGTGATCACGGCCTTCGTGTCGCTCATCGCCGGCGGCAGCCTCGGCCCCGAAGCGCCGCTGGCGGATGCCAGCGGCGGCATGGGCACGCTGGTCGCCGACAAGCTCAAGCTGGACGAGCAGGAGACGCGTACGATGGGCTATTCCGGCGTCAGCGGCATGCTCGCCGCCTTTATCACGTCCCCGTTTGGCGGCGCGATCCTGGGCATGGAATCGACGCAGGGAGGGACCGGCGGCAAGCAGGCCTATTTCTGGGTGCTGTTCCCCAGCCTGCTCTCCTCGGCAGTGGCCACCGTCGTCTTTGTCCTGCTGAGCGGGCATTTCTTCGAAACGTTGTACAAGTTCCCGGCCTATACCCCCCGCCTGGTGGATTTGCTCTACGCCGTGCCGCTGGGCCTGGTCGGCGGCGCGGTGGGCCTGCTGTTCATGCTCTCGCTCAAACGTCTGCAGCAGCTCTTTGCGCCCATGAAGACACACGTGGTGCTGCGCGGGCTGCTCGGCGGCCTGAGCCTGGGGATCATCGGCGCGTTCTTGCCGCTGGTGCTGTTTTCGGGCGAGGAAGGCACGGTCGACCTGATCACGCACGCGGCCGAGATCGGCGTCGTGATGCTGGTCGTGTTGGGCTTGCTCAAGCTCTTGACCACCTCCCTGCTGCTGGCCACGGGCTGGAAGGGCGGCTACATCTTCCCCATCATGTTCGCCGGCGTTGCCCTCGGCATGGCGATCAATCTCATCTTTCCTGCCATCCCGGTGGCGGTCACCGTGGCGGCGACGATGGCCGGCGCGCTCGTAGCAGCTTTGAAGGCGCCGCTGTTCGCCGCACTCTTCACATCGACGCTGGTACAGATTGAAACCTCGCCCGTGATTGCCGTCGCCGTGGTCGTCAGCGCCTTGCTGACCGCGCTGCTGACATTGTATTTGGCCCGCCGCGCTGCAGCACAGGTGCAGCCCGTCGTGGTGCCGGCGTAGGTCGCAGATTCAGGAACGCCAAATGAGAACTCGCGCCGAAAGAAGAGTCGCAGCCCGATACCGGTGGGATAGTCTGAAGGTAAGCTTCTGGTTCGCGCCGGCAATCATGGCACTGGGAGCAGTGCTGCTGGCGTGGACGATGTACTGGATAGATGGTCGCATCCCCAATGAAGTCCTCCAGGATAGCCATTTTGTCCTGTCCGGAACGGTTGGTGAGATGCGTAGCGCCCTATTGAGCTGGGCCGGTACCGTCCTGGCAACCGCCGGGGTGGTATTCACACTGCTTACCTTGCCCTTATCAACCGTTGCGGCCCAGTACGGCTCGCGCCTGCTGCGTCTTTTTTTGGGCGATCGCACTGCCCAATTCGTGTTGGGCATGTTTGTGGCAACATTTGTGTATTGTGTAGCCGCGGCACTTTCCATTCCTCCCGTCCAAGTAGAACCGCAGGCCCCGCAATTGACGACCACGCTTGGCTTGTACTTGATGCTGGCAACATTCGCCACGCTGATTTTATTGGTCCAGCACGTCAGCACCATGCTGCAAGCACCCAATATCGCGGCTGCGGCTGGCGCCGATCTACTTGAGGTGGTCAGCGCAGAGATCGCGGAAGACGGTACGCACAATGCTGACGGCGTGGGTGGGTGGAAAAGCGCGCCTGGCGCCGAAGGTACCCCAGAAGTCCAGGCGGAGCCTGCGGGCTATCCGGTCCGTGTCACCAGCACGGGCTACATCCAGTACATCGATCCGACGGCCATGTTCGCGTTGGCCCGAGAAAAAAACTTGGTCGTTCGCTTGCTGCACCAGCCAGGGCACTTTGTCCGGCTTGGCGCGGTGGTTGCCCTGGTCTGGCCTGCTGGTCGGGTCGACCCGCAAGTCGCTAAGCTGATTCGCCGCGCCTACCAGATTGGGAACGTGCGTACACCTACCCAGGATATCGAATACGCGGTCAACCAACTCACCGAAATGGCCGTACGCGCCATGTCGCCGGCGATCAATGACCCGTTCACGGCCATGACTTGTCTAGACCACGTCGGTGCCGGCCTGGTGGAGTTCATCCGGCGCGGTGACAAGGGCTCCCATTACTTTGACCGGGGTGGGAGGCTGCGCCTTGTCCTGGAACCCGTTACCTTTGCTGCCCTGCTAAGCGCCGCCTTCGACATGCTCCGCCACGCCAGCTGCGACAATGCCAGCGTCCTGCTGCACATGCTCGAGGTGATCGATGTGATTGGACAGGAGACACAATCACCCGAGGCGCGTCGGCAACTGCTTTGCCATGTCGGCCTCATCCTGGCAGAAAGCCAGGCTGGCGCCTTGATCGAACACGACCGGCAACTCATCGCGCAGCGCGGTGAAGCGCTGTTAGTGAAGTGGGAAGTCACACCATCAGCAGTGCTACGCCAATAAAAGAGGGTTTATGCAAGCCACCACGAACACCACCAAGGCACGCGGCAACCTGGTGCCCGATCTCATCGCCGGCCTCACGACCGGCGTCGCTAACATTCCCGACGCCATGGCCTCGGCTGTGTTGGCCGGCGCCAACCCGGTCCAGGGGCTCTATGCCATCATGATCGGCACCCCCCTGGGCGCACTCTTTGGCAGTTCGGCCTTCATGAACGTCGCCGCCACCAGCGCCCTGGCCATCACCGCCGGCTCGGCACTGGCCGACTACAGCGGCGACGCGCACGAAGTCGCCATTGCTACCCTGGCGGTGCTCACCGGCCTCGTGATGGTGCTTGCCGGGCTGCTAAAAATGGGGCGGCTGCTGCGGTTTGTCGCCAACTCCGTCGTGATCGGCTTCCTCACCGGCGTCTCCATCAACGTCGTCCTGTCGCAGTTGGGCGATTTCACCGGCTACTCCAGTCCCTACGACAATAAAGTGGTGAAGGCGGTCGACACGCTGCTGAACCTGAATCAGATCGACGTGCCGACGACAGCCATCGGCCTGCTGACGGTGGCCATCATTCTGCTGGTGAACCGCACCAGGCTGCGCAATTTCTCCATGTTGTTCGGCATGGTGATCGCCTCGGCTGCGGTGATCCTCCTGGGCTTGACCACGGTGCAGCAGGTCGGCGACATTGCCGTGATTCCGACCTCGCTGCCCATGCCGCAACTGCCCGACTTTTCGCTGATGCCTGTCTTGTTGCTGGACGCCATTGCCCTCGCCATCATCGCGCTGGTCCAGGGCGCAGGCGTGAGCAAGGCCTATCCCAATCCGGACGGGAACTTCCCGAATCCGTCGGGCGACTTCGTCGGTCAAGGGGCGGCTAATATCGGTGCCGGCTTGCTCCAGGGCATGCCCATTGGCGGTTCCGTCTCCGGCACGGCGCTCAACATCAGTTCGGGGGCCCGCTCGCGTTGGGCCAACATCTTTTCGGGTTTGCTCGTGGTGCTGGCGGTGCTGCTCTTCAGCCAGGCCGTGAGCATGGTGGCCATGCCTGCGATGGCGGGCTTGCTGATCGTGGCTGGTTTCCAGTCGATCAAGTTTGCCAGCATCCAAGATATCTGGGTCACCGGGTGGGCGCCGCGCATTGTCATGATAGTCACGATCGTGCTGACGCTGGCGATTCCGCTGCAGCAGGCGGTCTTCTTCGGCGTGCTCCTGTCCATCCTGGCCCACTTCTTCTTCACCTCGTCCCACGAAGTGCGGCTGACCCTGGTGACGCCCCATGCCGATGGCACCGTAACCGAGGGCGAGGCGCCGGCCGTACTGCCGGGCAATGCGGTGACGGTATTGGATGTCTACGGCAACATGACATTCGCCGGCGCCGAGACCCTGGAAGCACAGCTGCCCAAGGTGAAAGATGCAGAGCGCGCCGTGGTCATCCTGCGCCTGCGCGCGCAAGAAGCCATCGGCAGCAGTTTCATCGCCGTGGTGGAACGGTACGCACAGCAGCTCAAGGCGCACGGTGGCAAGCTGATGCTCGCCGGCGTCAGCCCCAAAGCCAAGGGGCAATTGGACCGCACCGGCACCACCCGCGACATCCTTGGCGAAGAGAATGTCTTTGTAGCCACCGCGACCTTCGGCGCCAGCACGCGGGAAGCAATCGACGCTGCGCAGCGCTGGCTCCAGGAGCCGCTTGTCGAGGAGGTACAAGATAACGGTTAAGCAGCATTTCGTCCACGTCAACGAATTCCAGATCTGTTAAGGAGGAAGCATATGGCTCTAGGTCCAGTCTCTATTCTCGCGATCCAGTTTTCCGAGAATAACTTCAGAGGGGAGATCCTCGCCGCGTTGTACGACCTTGTGAAAAACGGGACGGTGCGCATTATTGACGCCGTCGTGGTCGCCAAAGATCAGACCGGCGAGATAACGGTGCAGGAGGTGAACCAGCTCGCGCCGACAGTAATCGCAATCTTTGACCCGCTTGATGCCGAGGTCACCGGTTTGCTCTCCTACGACGACATCCACAACCTCGGCGCACTGTTGGACCCCAACTCGAGTGCCGGCCTGTTGGCGCTGGAGCACACCTGGGCAGAGCGGTTGGCGCAGGCCATTATCGGGGCCAATGGCAAGGTGGTAACCAATCAACTGATCATGCCCGATGCTGTCGAGGAACAACTCGCAGCAATCGCGACCGTCCAGTAACACGTTTAATCAAGTTTCAGGAGGAACAGATTATGATCATGCGCAGAAGGATGATGATGCGCCCGCGGCCCTTGGTGGCCGCGGCCGCCACCACAGCCGTAGTCGCCGGTACCGCCGGTGCAGTTCACCATCATCAACAGAACAAGTATGCCAACCAGGAGGCCCAACAACAAGCCGCTGCCCAAGCCCAGCAAGCACAGTATGACAACGCACAGCAGCAAGCGGAAATGGAGCAGATGCAGCAGCAGATGGCCATGCAGCAGCAGCAGCTTGAACAGATGCAGGCCCAGCAGGCCCCGGCCGCTGCGCCGCCTGCGGCGGCTCCGGCGAACGACTTGATGGGCCAACTCAATCAGCTGGCGCAGTTACACGCTACCGGCGTGTTGAGCGACGCGGAGTTCGCCGCTGCCAAGCAAAAGCTCCTGTCCGCCGGCTAGACTGCAGGAGCCACAAAGCTGCAAGCGCTCGCTTGGTTACCCTGGCAGAATTCGCCCGTTTGCCAGGGTAACCAGGTATAGCGTCTCTGTCGATTTGCCCAAAGCTCGTTCACCGCCCAGCAGTTATCCAGGGAGCAGACCCGATGTCGTCAGTCCTTGCTCGCTACACACACAAGGCCGGCCATTTGGTGCGGCGCTTTGTACCAATTGTCAGCTGGGTGCCGCAGTATCGCCGCGCGGACTTACGTCCCGACCTGCTGGCCGGAGCGATCAGCTGGGCGGTCATGGTGCCGGTGGCGATGGCTTATGCCCAAATGGCAGGCCTGCCCGCCGAGGCGGGGCTCTACGCTTCGCTGGCGTCGTTGATTGCCTACGCTGTCTTTGGCACAAGTCGTCACCAGAAGGTGCTCGCCAGTTCGACGATGGCAGTCATGTCGGCGGCCGTGATCGCGCCGCTGGCGGGAGGCGACATGGCGGCCTATGCGAGCCTGTCCGCCATGCTGGCCTTGACGGTCGGTATCCTGCTGATCCTGGCTGGGATCGTCAAGCTGGGGTTTATCTCGGATTTCCTCTCCAAGTCGGTGATCACCGGTTTCGTCTTCGGCCTGGCCATCAATATCGCCGTCAGCCAGGCGCCCAAGCTGTTCGGCGTGCCGGCGGGGAGCGGCAGCACCGTCCAGCAGTTTGTCCAACTGCTGGGCAACCTGGGCCTGACCGATCCCTGGACCCTGGCGGTCAGCGCCGGTTCGCTGGCGATTGTGATCTTGCTCAGGGTGCGCTACCGGCGGATCCCTCCCGGGCCGGTCGTGTTGGTCTTTGGCATTCTGGTTGTTTCGCTGTTCAACCTGGACCAACAGGGGGTCAGCGTCGTAGGCACCGTCCCCACCGGGCTGCCGCAGCTCACCTGGCCTGGCCTGGCCTGGGGTGATGGGATCTATCTTATCATCGACGCAATTGGCATTATCTTCCTGGCGATGGGCGAATCGCTGGGCACCGCGCGCGCCTATGCCGCTAAATACGATTACCCCATCGATCCCAACCAGGAGCTGGTCGCGTTGGGCGCGGCCAATGTCAGCGCCGGCTTGTTTCAGGGCTTCACTATCGACGCCAGCCTTTCCCAGACCGCCACCTCCGAGCAGGCGGGCGGGCGCACGCAGCTCTCATCGCTCGTTTCTGCGCTGCTGATTGTGCTCACCTTGCTCCTCCTGGCGCCGCTTTTCACGAACCTGCCCAACGCGGTGCTGGCGGTCGTGGTGATGAACTCCGTGATCAGCTTGATGGATGTCAAGGAATTGCGCCGCTTCTATTCCGTGCGCCGCACCGACTTCGTGGTCGCCTTGGTTGCCCTGTTTGGCATCATTCTGACCGACGTGCTGACCGGACTCGTGATTGCCGTGGTGCTTTCGTTGATCTTCATCGTCTACCGCGCCAGCCGGCCCTATATCGCGCTGTTGGGGCAGGCGCCGGGCAAACCAGGCGAATTCGGGGATATGCTGCGCCACCCCGAATACGAGCAAATCCCGGGCTTGATGATGGTGCGCCTGGATGCCCCGCTGTACTTCCTCAACGCCGGCGTAGCTCAGATCATGATCCGTGAACTGGCGGCAACCCAACCTCAACCGCGCGCAGTGTTGATCGACCTGGGCGCCAGCGGCGACTTGGACATCCCCACCATGGACTTGTTGGCGGATGTGGCCGTCAAACTGCGTGGGCGGGACGTGACGCTGATGTTAGCCCAGGTACACGGCGCCGTGCGTGATCGTTTGGAGCGGGCACATGTGATGGACGCCATTGGCCAGGAGAACATCTACCTCAGCCTCGCGGCTGGGACAGAGGCGTACAAGCAGCGGTATGTGGTTGCGCCAGGTGCCGAGAACAGCGCCGTCGCGCCACTGCCGCTCGAAAGTAGGTAACAAGCATCTGGTGCTGCGAAATTTTCATTTCATACTGAGAGGACACATGGTATGGCATCGAGTCTGATCGTAATTGCGTTTGAAGGCGTCGACGAGGCCGAGAAGGTCCATGCGGCGCTGGTACAAGGCAAAAAGGAAGGCGTGCTGCAGATCGACGACGCCGCAGTCATCGTCAAAGACGCGGAGGGGAAAGTTCACGTTCAGAACCAGGTCTCACGCGGCACCTGGAGCGCAACGGGCGTCGGTGGGCTGTTGGGCCTGCTCATCGGCAGCATCTTCTTCCCCATTGGTGGTTTGGTGCTGGGGCTGGCCGGTGGTGCGCTCGTAGGCCGGATGATGAATCTGGGCGTGGACGGGAAATTTGTCAAGCAGGTGGAAGAGGAAATTAGACCCGGCACGTCGGCCCTTTTCGTGCTGGTCGGCAACGCTGACCCGACAGCCGAATTGGCGATCCTGCGCCAATTCAAGGGCAAGGTCCTCCAGACAAACTTGTCCTCAGAGGCTGAAGAGAGTTTGCGCAAGGCGTTAGGCGACGATACACCGGTCAATTAGAAAGGAGCTTACTCTATGTGCTGTGCATTCCTCACGCTTGTTTTTCTCGGCCCACGTTTCTTCGGCGCCATCTGGTGGTTGGCCCAGCCGGCACGCTGGCAGTCGGCATTCAGTGACATCATCGGCGGGGGAAGTCTCTGGTGGCTGTGGCCGGTGCTGGGTCTTATTTTCTTGCCGTGGACGACGATCATGTTCGTCCTCGTCGCGCCTGCCGGCATCGTCGGCTGGGACTGGCTCTGGCTGGGCCTCGCCCTGTTTGGGGATATCGCCTGGTACACCGGTGGCGCTGGCCGCAAGCGAATCCCCAACTATCAGGGCTATTGATCCACGGGCGTTTATTACTATTGCGCAGCTACGTCAAACATCATCATCAGCCCGCCTGGTTCGGCGCCATCGTTCGTGGTGTGGTGCAGGATATGACAGTGTAACATCCAATGGCCGGGCTCACTGGCGATAAACTCGACATCATAGCGCTCGCCCGGCGACACCAGCACCGTGTCTTTGGTCAATTGCGCCGCCGCAGGCACTGGGTAGCCGTCCGTGGCGACAATCTTGAACGGCATTCCGTGCAGATGCATAGGATGCACAAGCTGGCCGATCCCCATAAAGCGAATGCGCACACGATCGCCTTGCTTAATCGAAATGGTCTCGGTGGCCGGGAACGCTTTGCCGTTGATCAGAAAGTAGTTGGGCTCCATCCCAGCCATCGGCATGGCAGGATAGGTCTCCCCATCCACAACGCGCGCTTCCGACAGCATCATGATCACGTCGACGTCGGGAGCCGGCTCAGCAGGCGTCACCGGGTCAATGATAAAGGGAGCGTATAGTCCGAGCCCAACTTGTTTGTCACCCGCGACATGCGAGTGATACATAAAGCTGCCGGTGGGTTTGGCGACAAACTCGTAGGTAAAGGTCTCCCCAGGCTGGATGGCGTCCTGCGTGACGCCGGCGATGCCATCCATACCATTGGGGACCAGGATACCGTGCCAATGGATGCTGGTCGGCTCCGCCAGCTCATTCTTGAGCACCACGCGCACGTTGTCTCCCTCGTTGACGCGCAGCAGCGGCCCCGGCACCGTGCCGTTGTAGGTGAAAGCCGTCATGGTGACGCCCTCCATCAGCGGCCACTGCACAGCCTGTGCCGTCAATGTGAACACCTTGGTGTCGCCATCAAGCGTGAAGTCAAGCGGCTGTGCTCCTGTTGCAGAAGTGGCAAGCGGAACACCGGCGCTGGAGACGGGGCCCATGTTGTGACCACCGGCGCCATGGCTGGTAGCATCATGGCTGGTAGCATCATGGCTGGCAGTGTCATGGTCCATGCTCTGATCCATGCTGTCATTGCCGCTCGGCATCGCGGGCATGGCATGATTCATATGCCCCATGTCTCCATGCTGCATAGGGGTGGCTGAGTTCGTCGTCTCTGTAACAGTGCCAGTCATGGTAGCGCTCCCCATTGCGAAATCAGCATGGGCGTTATAAAGTTGCCCGGCTCTTGCCGCCATGACTGCACCTGCTGCGCGCGCTTGCACGGTGACAAAAGCAGCACTAAACAGGACTAAGGTGCAAACGGCTACGGCGGTGGCCAAAAAGAACTTTCTCTGCATTGTGTGGTTCTCCCAGACAAAGGCTAAGCATTCATGTATGGTACTGGCGGTGTGGCACACGTTCTGCTGGTAAACGAGCACCAGCGCGAGTACTCTAGGCGCATGCACGGCACCTGGCTAGAGCAAGATGGCCTGGATGAGAATAAGCAATTATGCCTGGAAGCATCAAACCAGGGGGGCAGTGACGGTGACGGATGTACCCTGGTCGATTCCGGTGTCAAGCTCAACATGAGCTCCCACCAGCTGGGCGCGCTCCTGCATACTCATCAAACCAAAATGGCCGTTGCGAGCAAGTGAGGAAAGGTCGCCGGAAAGCTCAAAGCCGGCTCCGTCGTCCGAGATGGTCAGCCGCACCTGGCTGGGGGCAAAAACAAGAGTGACTTCAACCTGCGTTGCCTGGGCGTGGCGGCGGGCGTTGCTGAGCGATTCCTGGGCGATGCGATAAAGCGCCAGCTCAAGATCGGGCTGGATGCGACGTGGTGAGCCCACCAGGGTGAAGCCCACGCTCGACTCTTTCGCCAGCAACTCCAGGGCGGGCGCCAGGCCCAGGTCTTCCAGGTACAATGGACGGAGGGCGCGGCTAAAACGCCGTACCTCGGCCGTGGCCCCGGCCACCATGTTGTGGAGCTCGTCCAGGCTGCGGCGGATTGGCTCCGGCTCGCGCGCGAGCGTGCGCTGCAGCTTCTGTAGCTTATGGTCCAGCGCCGTCAATGTTTGAATCGTTTCGTCGTGCAATTCGCGCGCCAGGCGCGCACGCTCTTCCTCCTGCGCGCGCGTGACGGCATGCAGGTAGCTCTGCAAGCCTGCCTGGTAACTCTGAATCTGCTGTGCCATCTGGTCGACAGACCGGCGCAGGTCCTCAATCTCGTCCACACCCCCGACTGCTGTACTGGCCGCGCTGAAATCACCTTGGCCGATTCGTCGCGTCCTTTCGCTCAACAGGCGCAAGGGGCGTACTACGAAGAGCAGGCCAAACAGCAAGGTGAAGAACGACACGGCGACTGCAATGAGGAGCACAAATGGCGTCCATTGTTCCAACAGAATTGGCGGCGTGGTTAGACCATGCCAAGGCTCGCGCATGAGCAAGCGCCAATCCGTACCCGGCACCGCTGCATAGGCAATGGCGTAATCCTGCCCACCAACCCGTTCAAAACCGGCCCCAGACTCGTCGTAGGTCACCTGGGCAGCAGCTAACGCCTCCGCCGGTGCCGCACCCGCATGGTACAGCAGACGACCCTGTTTATCTGTCAATACCAATGCGCCGCCGTGGGCAGATTCGTGCAGCAGCAGCCCACTGCTCTGTACCAGGGTAGTGATGGGCTCGCCCGCCACCAACCATGCCATTTGGTCCGGCACTGGCACGCGCCACAACGCCGTGGCGTGATCGAGTGCATGGGTAACGGTCAGCGAGATGGTGGCCTGCGCCTCCATCGGCAAGAGCGCAGTGGGCGGCACGTCGCCCAGCCACGTGGGCGGCGCAGGAGCAGCGCCAAGCAGGTTGCCGAACGCATCGACCAGTATAAGGTCTGAACCTGCCATGACACGGCCGGCAGCTTCCAGGTGAGACTCGCGCATGACTGTATCGCCATAGTCATGGCCGAGCAACTCGGCGGCCGCCTGCATGCTAATTGTTTTGCTCTCCACCTGCGAGGCGATACCATTGGCCATGACCTGCAGCAGGCGCGCGTTTTCTTTACCCGACAACTGGCGCATCGACGCCTGGTGTGCACCCACACCTGTCAGCGAAAACAGGATCAGCAGGATCGTCAGCGGGGCGATGGTCCACAGGAAGACCTGGACGCGCAGGCTGCGCAGATGCAGCGCCGAGAAGAGTCGGGTCATAGCGTTGCGCTAAGTGGGTGCGCCGGGCAGCTGGATGAGCTTCAGTTGCAGACCCTTGGTAACAGCCTCAGTCCGGCTGGCCACCTGGAGCTTGCCAAAGATGTTGGCGATATGGCCCTGTACGGTCCGCTCACTGATATGCAGGGTACGGCCGATCGCGCGATTGGTGGCGCCGCTTGCCACCATCGCCAGCACTTCGAGTTCACGCTCGGTAAGCGGCTCTACCGTCTCGGCAGCGTGGGATGCGCCGCTCAAATGCGTCATCAGCTTGTGGGCCACATCGCGGCCCATGGCCAGTTGACCCGCAGCCACCGAGCGTACAGCCGCCACGATCTGCCCGGCCTGCGCATCCTTGAGCACATAACCGCTGGCTCCCGCCTGCACGGCGGCCACCACATACGGCTCGTCATCATAGGAGGTCAACATCAGGATGCGCACGGGCAGGCGCTGTTCCTGCACCCAGGCAGCGACGTCGATACCGCTGGCGTGGGGCATACGCACGTCGAGGATGGCAACATCCGGCCGGTGTTGCTCGATCAGCGTTTTGGCCATGGCGCCGTCGGTCGCCTCAGCCACAACCTGCATATCCGGTTCGTCTTCCAAAAAATCGCGGATGCCCTGCCGCACAACGGCGTGATCATCCGCCAACACGATGCGTATCACAGTTGCGATGGCACACCTACCTCACAGCTTTGTCCACACAAATAGAGCGCCGGCAAGCAGCAGCACGGTGACAAGCACCGTAACTGCTGTCGTGGTGCCATGGTTCAGCATGCCCGCCATCATACTAAAGATCGCGTCGCTGTCCATAATTGGCTTCCCATCACCCATTCGGTAAGGGTGTATCCGTTGCCGGGCCAAAGCTGCCATAGGTGGCATCGATAGATTGGCGAATCTCGCTGGGTTGCTTGCTCTCGGCTGTCATGCGCATGACGTCCTGGGCAATATCGACGCAGATGCCGCAGCCGGCAGCATGCTGTTCAAAAGTAATGGTCGTCGCGGTGGCGCCCGCATCCTCGACAAAGCAGCTGAGGTTGCTGGTATGGCCCATACCGCCACAACCACAGTAGCACGGTACAGCCTCCAGGTCGTGCGGATGAGCGACCGCAAAGCGGTATGCCTCGCGTACGCGCGGCGCGGCCGTCGCCAAGAATTGGGGCAGAACACTGTCTGGCGCCAATTTGACCTCGGCGGGTGCACTACAGGCTGCAAGCAGCAGGAATGAACTTAATACGATAGGAGCAAGGCGAAGATGCCGCATAAACAATCCCTTCCGGCGTCGAAAACGTCGTTTTGGAAAAATTGTACGGCAGAACAGGGGCAAAGATAAGCGCAGAAACACGCACAGGAGAGTAGGCAATTATGCTTAGGAAAATTGGCAAAAAAGTAGCCATCGGTGTTCCCCCGAAGCCTGCTTTTGGGAGCAGGCAACACCGACGGCTATGTAGGCACTATAACACATTTTGGGGCTTTAGACAATGGGCAATTTGCACAATTTGCGCACCAAAAATCGACAAACAAGCAATCATGCGCGCAGCGCGGTTACGCTGAGGTGAACGCACCGGATACCCATTCCTCTACGGGGTAGCCGGCGTCGGCGTGCCGCTTGGCTCTGTACGGCTGACCTGCGCCGCCGGCGCCGCGATCCACTCGTCGAATAGTGGAACGAGTGACGGATCCGGCAAGTCGCGCAAGGCGGCAAGCCATGTGTCACTGTTCACGATCCCCCAACGATGGTCGTCCAGATAGCTATGCAAGAACCGGTCGAAGCGCCGCGTGCCGATGGCATCGCGAATGCGGTCATAGAAGAGGGCGCCCTTACCATAGACGACAGTCTCATACTGGGTGCCGTTGAGAAAGCTTGCGACTGGCTGGTCTACTGCCGTATCCTGCCCTTTGGCCCGCAGGCCGTCGAGCGGTGTCTGCCAGCGCCTGACCTGGAAACTGCCGGCGTCGTCCTCGCCGCGCATCGCTTCCATGTAAATCTTCATCGAATATTCGGCCAGCGCTTCGTCCAGCCAAGGCTCGCTGACCGGGTCGTTGTGGACGATGTTGTACCACCATTGATGCGCCATTTCGTGCGCGGCCAGCAGTTCCAGGTTCTCCCGAAAGCGCGTGTATAGCTCTATCCCCAACAGCATCAGTTGAGGATACTCCATGCCGCGGAAGCTGGTCGGCGCCGGAGCCACACGCATATCGCTAAATGGATACTCGCCAAATCGGTCACTGTATATCGCCAGGGATTGCTGCGCATACTTGAGCGCCGCCTGTCCCGCAGCTTCCTGCCCCGGCAAATAATAGCTGGTGATGCGCGTGCCGTAGACGTCGCCGCTGACCGACTGGAACAGCGGGCTGGTGTGCAGCATGAACTCGCGCGAAGGACCGGTGACGATAAAATGCTGCGCCAGCGTCTGCGTAATGGCTGGCGAGGAGATCAGAGTCGTGGTGAGCAGCGTGCCACTGGTGACAGGCACGTACTCTGCCGGCATTGTCAGCGTAACCGCAAATAGCGATGCCACGTTGAAGGCCGAATCGCCGCGTTCGCTCCCGTCGGCGACCCACCAGCGCCCTGATCCGACGGCGGGACCCGGTTGGTAGACTGCCAACGAAGGATAAAAGAGCGGCAAGCTGATCATGTTCTGCGACCGGCCAAAGAGTGCATAGACGCTGGACTGGTTGGTCCACTGTGGAATGTTGAGTCGCCAGCTGAGTTGAACCGTCGCCTCCTGCTTAGGCAGGAGCGGCCGCTCCAGATCGACGCGCAGTGCTGTGTTGTCGTTGGTATAGTCGAAGGTGGCAGGCTTGCCGTTGACTAACGCGCTCATCACCACCATGTTCCCGCCGTAATGCTCGAGCATGGGATAGAGGCGAAAGATCAGGTTAGGCCACGGGTCAGGCGTGGTGTTTGGCACGATGATCTGGGCCGTCCCCGTTAAGATCAAATTATCGACGTCGAGCGTGGCGCTGATTGCATAGCGCGGCATGGGACGCTGCGGGTCAAGGTCGCCCTGAAACTCCGGCTTAAGCGCCGGCCGAAAAACTGCCAACGGATCGGTGGCGGCAGGAGCGGCCGATGTGCCACACGCCGCCAGGGCGATCAGGCTGGCGAGCATAAAAAGCGTAAACACACAGAGCATCAGGAGGCAACGAAGACGAGAGGGAAGAGGACGAAGTTGGGTGAGGCTGCGGCTAATCATCACGATATGCTTGGCAAGAAGGTAAGGTTATCCACTTCTGCAATAGGTGCGCCTATGCTATGCTTGAACCAGCAGTCCAGGCACTGCGCTTGCGCTGCAATTGTTCGCGGCCCGCCATCTTTGTAGCATTTTTCCTGCAAGTTGGCAAACACAATCAATTCCGGATGGCGGTGACAGTCTAGATGGCGAGTACTACGTATGTATTGCTCATTCGCCACGGCGAAAACGAGTATGTGACGACGCATAAGTTGGCCGGCCGCACACCAGGGGTACGCTTAAACGAGCGAGGTTGTCACCAGGCACAGGCTTTGATAGAGTACCTGAAGGAGCAGCCGGTAGATGTGATCTATTCCAGCCCCCTGGAACGCTGTCTCGAAACGGCCGAACCATTTGCCTCTCAACGCGGGCTTGGGGTCAATGTCGAACCAGGTGTAGTCGAGGTGGATTACGGCGGTTGGCAGGGAGCGGACCTGCGGGAGTTGAGCAAGCTGCCCGAATGGGGTCAGGTGCAACATTATCCCAGTGTTTTTCGTTTTCCTGGTGGCGAAACACTGCGCGAGGTACAGGCACGCGGCGTCTCTGTCATTGAGTACCTTCGATCGACCCACCCTGACCAGGTTGTAGCTGTCTTCAGTCACGGCGATCTCATCCGCACCGTTCTCGCTCACTATCTTGGCGTACCTTTGGACTTGTTTCAACGCATCGCAATTGCCACGGCTTCCGTAAGCGTGCTAGGATTCTTTGACGGGCGACCGATGGTGTTGGGTGTGAACTACGTGGCCGAACTACCGAAGGTGGAAATCAAGAAGCCCGAAACAACAAACCAAACAACAAACCAAACAACAAACGAAGCAAAGCAAGACCAGGCAGCACAGGAATCGGTTCAAGGCCCTAACCTGGGTCTGCCAGGGGCGCCATAGGCGTCCGTACGAGCACCAATTATCCGTTTTGATTGGCCCATTGGGTGGCACACGCTATGTCTGAGTTTACACACGACCTCAACCCAGTTGATCAGATTATCGCCGATGCGGTCGGCGAGCCCGGGAAGCGAACCTTCTTCTTGCAGGGGCGCGCCGGTCGCGAGGTTGTGAGCCTTGTGCTGGAAAAGCAGGAGGTGAGCAACTTGGCCGTGAGCGTGCTGCAACTGCTCGAGGAATTGGAAGGCAAATATCCCGATCTGCCGCCGGCCCCACGCACCAAGAAGGTATTGTTTCCCGACCAGCCGTTTGAGCCGGCCTTCCGCATTGGCCAGTTAATGATCGGTTACGATGAGAGCGAAGACACAGTCTGGCTGATCGCCAAGGCGCTGATCGTAGACGAGCAAGGTACGGTGATTGACCCCGACAACAATGAGGTGCCCAGCGTACGCTTCGTAGCCACGCGGGCGCAGATGCGCGCATTGGGCGAGCATGCCATGGAGGTTGTGGCTAAGGGGCGACCGCTGTGCCCACTTTGCGGTCGCCCGATCGACCGTGCCGGCCATTTTTGCCCGCGCACCGACGGGCACGCAATGCCGATTGTCTTATGAGCCTGACATTGACTGAAGAGCAGGCGCTGGAAATCCTTCGGCGCGGCCGCATCGAAGAAAAGGGGCTGCTGCCATACAGTTCCAACCACAGCTTCCTCGTGCTGGTGCACGAAGATGAGTGGAGTGTGCCTGCCGTCTACAAACCGCAGCGCGGTGAAAACCCTTTGTGGGACTTTGAATGGGGCACATTGTGCAAACGCGAGGCTGCAGCCTACGTTGTCAGCCATGGTCTGGATTGGGACCTGGTGCCGCCGACCGTGCTCCGTGACGGGACGCGCGGCCTGGGCAGCATTCAGGTGTTCATTGACCACGACGCTGACGCCCACTATTTCACGGCCGCCGAAGACGCTCGCTACAATGAGACTTTCCGCCGGCTTGCATTGTTTGATTTTGTCGTCAATAATGCAGATCGTAAGAGCGGCCACTGCCTGGTGGGAACAGAAGAACGCGTGTGGGCGATCGACCACGGCATCTGTTTTCACACAGAGTACAAGCTGCGTACGGTCATTTGGGAATTCAGTTGCGAACCGATCGAGCCGCCCCTGCTCGATAACTTACGTGCCTTCGGCAGGAACCTGGCCGACGATGAGTGTGTACTGGCGCGGCAGTTGCGGGCGCTGTTGAATAAACAAGAACTCGCAGCCATGCGCCGGCGCGTCGACCAGTTGCTGCGCAGCGGTATCTATCCGGCGCCGATCCCGCAACGGCGCAACTATCCCTGGCCACCAATTTAACGGCAATTTAACTGGCTAATTAATAGACTGTTTCAGCTTGGCGCGTCTTCCCTGGAGGTCCTGTGAAAGCTGTCGTGATGGCGGGCGGTGAAGGATCACGCCTGCGCCCGTTGACCATTGGGCGTCCCAAGCCCATGGTACCCGTCGTCAACAAGGCGGTCATCGGCCATATCTTCGACCTGCTAAAACATCACGGCATCACCGAAGTGATTGTTACGCTGCGTTATATGGCATCCGCTATCCAGGACTTCTATGACGATGGCAGCGCTATCGGCATGAAACTGACCTACTCGGTCGAAGAGGCGCCGTTGGGGACAGCAGGCAGCGTTAAGAACGCTGCGCGCTTCTTGGACGACGACACATTCATTGTTATCAGCGGCGATTCCTTGACCGATATTGACCTCCAAGAGTTGGTGCGCGTGCACCGCGAGCGGGGGGCAGCGGCAAGCATTACGCTCACTCGTGTGCCCAATCCCCTGGAGTTTGGCGTTATCATTACCGACGATCAAGGGCGCATCACCCAGTTCCTGGAAAAACCCAGCTGGGGCGAAATTATCTCTGACACCGTCAACACCGGCATCTACGTACTGGAGCCGGAGGTGCTCGACCTGATTCCCGACGATGCCACCTACGACTTCGCCTCGGAACTGTTCCCACGCATGCTGGCAGAAGGCGAGCCGCTGTACGGTTATGTCTCCGACGGCTATTGGTGTGATGTCGGCAACATCGGCGAATATATGCGCGCCAACGCCGATGTCTTGTACGGCAAGCTGCGCTTGTCCCAGTCGATCGGCACACACCTGGGCGGCGGCATCTGGGTGGGCGAAAACGTGGAGATTGCCCCCAGCGCCCAGTTGTTTGGCCCCATCTACCTGGGCGATGACGTCAAGATCAAAGGCGACGTGCGCATCTACGGACCTGCTGTCATTCGCGACTACACCGTTGTTGACAACTACAACCGTATCGAGCGCAGTGTAATCTGGCGCAACAACTATATCGGCGAATCCTGCGAGCTACGCGGCGTGATCGTCACGCGCCAGTGCAGCATCAAGGCCCATGTGGTGGCGTATGAAGGCGTCGTGATCGGCGACAACTGCGTGTTGGGCGAGGGCAGCGTGCTGCACCCCAATGTCAAGCTGTGGCCACACAAGGAGATCGAGGCCGGGGCCACGATCAAAGACAGCATTATTTGGGGCAACCAGGGACGCCGTGCCCTATTCTCTCGCTTTGGAGTGTCGGGCGTCGTAAATATTGACCTCACTCCTGAATTTGCCGCCAAGCTGAGTGCGGCCTTAGGCGCTGCGCTGCCCAAGGGTTCCTACGTAGCGATCAACCGCGACGCCCACCGCAGTGCGCGCATGCTAAAGCGCGCTCTTGTGAGTGGGCTGCCGGGCACCGGGATTAATGTCTGGGACCTGGGCAGTGTGGCTATTCCCGTGTTGCGCCACTTTGTGCGCCAGCGCAAAGACACGTCGGCCGGCATTCACGTGCGCCTGAGTCCCTTTGACCAGCGCGTGGTGGACATCCGCATCATCGACAGCCAAGGTTTGAACCAGAGCAACTCGGCCGAGCGCGCCATCGAACGCAACTTTTTCCGCGAAGACTTTCGACGTGCCTTTCTGAACGAGATTGGGCTTATCAGTTATCCACACCAGCCCATTGCCGTCTACACCGAAGACTTCCTGCGCCACGTCGATGCACAACGCATCCGTGATTATGGTTTCAAGCTTGTGGCGGACTATTCGCATGGGCTGGCAGCCGATACGCTGGCTGACGTGCTGTCGCAAATGGGGGTAGACGTCGTTCCACTCAACGCGCGCATGGATGAAAGCAAGCTGGCCATGCTGCAGGCCGAGTTCAAGGCCAACCAGGAGCGGGTCGGCAAAATTGTGCTGGCGCTGGGGGCGAACCTGGGCGTCCAGCTCGACGTGGGCGGCGAGAAAATGTTCCTGGTGGATGAGAAGGGCAACGTAATCGACGACATCATGGCAGCCGCGCTGATGATGGAACTGGCGCTCTATGCGCACCCTGGACGGCCGGTGGCCGTGCCGGTGACTATGCCCACCGCCTTCGACACGATCGCCAACTGGCATGGGGCACGCCTTTTCCGCATCACGCAGAACCTGCACGGTCCCATGCACACAGCCTCCTATATCGGCGTGCTGATGATCGCCGACGGCGCGGGCAGCTTCATCTTCCCCGGTTTTCAGCCCGCAGTGGACGGCATGATGGCCACTGTGCGGCTGCTCGAATACCTGGCGATCCGCAAGATGCCGATCAGCGAGGTGATCAACTACCTGCCCAAGTTCCACTTGGCCAAGGAGATGGTGGACTGTCCGTGGGAGGCAAAGGGGGCTGTGATGCGCATGCTGCTCAACCGCAACCTGCACCGGCAGCTGGAAAAAATCGATGGCCTCAAAATCCATTTGGGCGAAGGCGAATGGGTGCACCTTTCGCCCAACCCCGAAAAGCCGCGCTTTGAACTGGTGGCCGAGGCAGGCAACGACGAGCGGGCGCGCCAAGTGGTGCTGGAGCATCGCGATATGATCGTCGAGATCCTGCAGGAGGTCGGCGTAGGCGGCGTGCAGAAAAAAGACGAGTGAGACGATGCCAGGGCAGTCGAATGGGCATGCCGCTCAGCAGGCGTCAGAATCAGGACACGCCGTGCACGAGCTGACGACACATAGTGCTGTCGAGACGCAGGCTGTCGGGGAGGCGCTGGCAGCCGCCATCCGGCCCGGCCAGGTAATCGCCTTGCGCGGCGACCTAGGCGCAGGCAAAACCACCTTCGTACAAGGATTGGCCCGTGGGCTGGGCGTGCGCAGCCGTGTATCTAGCCCCACCTTTGTGTTAGTCAACGAATACACCGGCACCCATGGTGTGCGCCTGGCGCACGTAGACACCTACCGTCTGGGCGCGTTCGTGCACGACGAAGCAGAAGGCATGGGGCTCACGGAACTGCTGGAGGACGCCGGCGCCATAATCGCAATCGAGTGGGCGGATCGGGTGCAAGAGCTGCTGCCTGTCGATTACTTATTGGTAGAGCTAAGGTATGGTGAAGACGAGGAAGAGCGGATCGTCCGCATCAGCGCGTCTGGACCTGAAAGCGCCGCGGCATTAAGAAGCCTCGACTTCTAGGGCCGGCTCACTGCAGTGAAGGTGAGCGACGGATGGGCGTGAGCCTGCCCTAGAAGCCTGACTAGTTCTTTTACTCGTTCGCCAGTGTTTCTGCAAACCAGTCTGCCGTCCGTGTGATAACACTGTCGGCCATGGTCTGATCTTCGGTCAGCACCTGGTAGATATGGTCGCCGCCAGGAATGATCCACGCTTCCTTGGGGTCTGCCGCTGCAGACTCGACAAAGCCAGGCGCGTAGGCAGCCGAGAAATCCTGATCGCCCGCCACGGCCAGGTAAGCGCCTGGATACTGGCCGATCAGCGCATTAAGGTCATACTGGCCCAGGCTCTCGAAGAAATCCTTCTTGAGTACAATCGTGCGCCAGCCAAGGTCAAGACCGACGACGCCTTTGTCGGCTGCCGTGTCAAACGCTTCCTGTCCGAGTTCCTCGACAAAGTCCGGTGTCATATCGCCGACGGAAGACCACGTAACCATGGAATCAAACCAGTCGGGGTGTGTGCCCGCTGCGATCATAGCAATGCCGCCACCCAGGCTGAAGCCCATCACGCCGATGCGCTCCGGATCGACCCAATCCAGGCCGGCGAGATAATTGTAGGCAGCTTCCGCATCTTCGACCTGGCCGCCGACCGTGGTCGAACCGGTGTCGCCGTCGCTCTTGCCAAAGCCACGGAAGTCGATGCGCAGCGAGCCTACGCCCCGTTCGGCCAATGACGTGGCCAGGCGAGCGTACATATTGCCGACTTCGTCCCTGCTGCTCCCGAACCCGTGCAGCATCAGCACCACCGGCACCTTCTGCGTGACATCCACGCCCAGTGGGCGCTGCAAAGTGCCGACCACGCCATTGTCTAGGGTCACCGTGCTCGTACGCGTGTCCGTAACCGGCATACAAGCCGCCAGCAGCACGCCAACCAGCAGCACAGCGGCTGCCACCATTGCTTTTCGCATCATAAAGTCCTCTCGCTGTTTGTGAAGCCTGTCGCACGGCAGGCATCGAATAGATGGGATCAAGCAGGCGAAACCTGGGGAATGAGGCCCGTGCCAGTCTAGATTATCTCATAGGTCAGGTAGTTTTGAGCTTGACGAGTTTAGGGTTTCTTTGCTATTTGATTTGCCTTCACTTTGTGATAGAGTGGAACTGTAAGACGTTTTGCGGCATTGTTGGAAGTATCATGGTTTTGTAAGCGAGGAAATGATGGCAGCCTCAGTTTCAGCTCGGCTGAGTACTAAGTACCAGCTAGTGATACCGCGTGAGGTCCGTGAGGCTCTCAACCTACAACCGAATGACAGCGTGATCTTTCTGATTGTAGGCGACAGTGTATACATGCGACCGCGGCCAAAGAGTTTCACTAGCACACTGACGGGTTTGCATAGTGAAGTTTGGTCGGCCAACACTGATGAATGGTTGGAAAACGAGCGAGCATCATGGCAGTAAATGCCCTGCTTGAGCGCCTTGCTCAGTACCGGCTGGTGTTTCTGGACACAATGGTTTTTGTATATTTGCTCGAACGGCACCCCGTCTATTCTACTTTGGCGGAGGTCGTCCTGAACAAGGTTGAGGCAGGCGACCTGAGAGCAATCACCAGTTCCTTGACATTGGCAGAGATGCTAACGGGTCCAGCCTACGCTCAAAGTCTGGAAGCACTCAACGACTATGAGCTGTATGTTAATCATTTCCCCAATCTGACGATTCATAGCGTTGAATCAAAGCATGCACGCACCATTGCGCAAGTACGCGCCTCTACGCGCCTGCGTACGCCAGATGCAGTACAGATAGCCGTTGCTATGGCAGCAAGCGTTGATGCCATTATCGGCAATGATAAGATGTGGAACGGGAAAACCGGGCCTCTCGACTATGTAATGTTAGCCGAATTTGCCGCGGCCTGACCGTGGCAACACGGTGTTTTCTCTCTCCTCACGCCGGCACGATTCGCGCCATATCAGCCGGCCAGCCACGTCAGCGTCTGCAGCCACAGCTTGCTGTACCCATCCCACGACACAAATGGTTCGGGACACCAGTGTGGGCCGATGTCCGATGTCCATACCAGCGACTTGCCTTGTCCATAGTTGCGCGCCGCCAGCAGCGGGTGGTTGCCTACTTTAGCGATCAGCGTAGCATCGGGCTTGAGCACGACCTCGTTAAACCCAAGCAGCGCCGGCCATGGGGCAGAAATGCCGGCCACGATGGGGTGGTCCGGCAGCATGATCTCCGCCTGCACCCCTTCGGGCGTCTCGACGCGATCGTCAAAGGGGTGGATCGTCACCGGCAGCACCTCTTCGATGGCCGTGCGATAGTACTTGGCCGCGCCGTACATACCGGCGAACGAATAGTAGCCGCCGCACATGATCAGCGCGCCGCCCCCCGCCACCCACTCGGCCAGCAACTTCAGGCGATTGGGCATGGTCTTGCCGCGCAGCCAGGTGTCGGGGTGCAGCAACAGCGTATTGGCCCCCAAATCGCTCAGGATGACGACGTCGTAGCGGTTGAGCCCTGCCATATCCAGCGGGAACTCGGTGGCGGCAAGGTGGCCGGGCATGTGCGTAAAAACGACGCCGGCTTTGTCCATCGCCTGCTGCAGGTAGCCAATACCCGTCTCATAGACGGTGCTGGAGAAGAAATCCCACCCCTTGAAATGAGTGCTGTTGGAAACCCACGATTCTCCCGCCAGCAGAACGCGGATGGCAGTCATAGTTTTGCTCCTTGATTATCTGAATGAAGTCGGTTTCGCTATTGTGCTGTGCAGTTGCCTGTCGCTAGACGCGCAGCCCCTGTTTTAGCGCCATGCGCCGTGCCAGCACCTGGTTGAGCGCCACGGCAGCTAAGAGAATAAGACCCAGGAGGGCAAGCTGCCAAATCGTATTGATATTCGCCAGCTGCAGCCCGGAGGCCAGCATAGTGACGATTAACACCGCGAGCAACGTGCCCAACAAGCTGCCGACGCCGCCAAAAATGTCGATTCCACCCAGCACGGCCACGGTGATCGACTGCATGTCCATGCCGGCGCCGACGTCCGGCCGCGCGGCCATGAGCCACGAGGACATGACCACGGCTGCCAACCCGCAGAGCAATCCGCTAAGCATGTATAGAATAAAGCGCACGCGTACGGTGGGCACACCGGCAAAACGCGCCGCCCGGTCGTTCACACCTACAAGGTAGATCCAGCGCCCAAACACAGTACGCGTGGTAAGCAGGTACAGGATCACAAACGCAGGCACGACGACGAATAATATCTGGGCCGGAATGCCAAGCACAGATCCTTCACCCAGAAAGCGGAACTCGTTCGGAAAGCCGGAAACCGGCACGCCTTGCGTGATGACTAGCGCCAGCGCAGCGTAGGCCCAGCCGCTGCCCAGAGTGCCGATCAACGGTGGCACACCCAACCAGGCGACGGTCACACCATTTATAGCCCCCAAAAGCGCGCCGGCCAACACACACAGCACAATGGCGATGGGCATGGGCACACCGCCCTGCACGACCAACAGGCCAAAGATCACGCCGGACAGGCTGAGCATGCCGCCTACCGAGAGGTCGATGCCGGCGCCGCCTGCCAGGATCACCAGCGACTGGCCCATGCTGACCAATGCCAGCACGGCCCCCAGCCTCGTCATGGTCAGAAGGTTGGAAAGTTCCAGGAAATATGGGCTGATCGACGACATCACAATTATGACGATCGCCATGAGCGCCAACAGAAAATAGACGCGATTGCTCAGTAAGGCGAGCAGAACCTGGTCGAACCTACGATTCATGATATCACCTTTCCGCTGCCAAGGAAGCGCGCAAGGCAGCACGCTGGCGTTCCAACTGCCTGCGCTGTCGCAGTTCGACGCGCCGGTTGATAATCAGGTCCGCCGCCACCGACAGCACGATCAGCACGCCCACCACGGCCCGCTCCCACAGCGAAGGAATCCCGATTAAGAGAATGCCGTTCTTCATGATGGCCATAAAAAAGACACCGGCCAACGTGCCGATAACCGAGCCGCGACCACCCGTGATCGACGTACCCCCGATCACGACGGCGGCAATGGCCGAGATGCCCAGGTCGGTGCCGACCGTAATCTCTACGCTGCCAAGACGGCCTACGTAAAGCAGCGAGCTGAGGCCCACCAGCGCCCCCATGATCGCATACGTGGCGATGCGTACGCGCCGTGCGTCGATGCCTGCCAACGTGGCAACCTCGACGCTGTTGCCCACGGCATAGACGTGGCGGCCAAAGGGACGGAAGGTGAGCAGCCACCAAAAGAAACCGTATAACACCAGGATCAAGAGCAGCGATATCGGTATGCCGAAGAATATTCCGCGCGTCAGCGGCGCAAAAACCGGCGGCAGTCCCGTCAGCCACTGTCCCCCCAACATGCCGAAAATCATGGCGCGCAGGATATTGGACATGCCCAGCGTGGCAATGATGTCAGGGATGCGGGCAAAGGTGATCAGAAAGCCGTTGATGAGCCCGATAGCCGTGCCAATCAGGACGGCCACCAATGCGATCAACAGCGGGTGAACGCCGGCCTGGAGCATCCAGCCGACAACAATGGCGACCACACCGAGGGCGGAGCCAACCGAGATATCGATGCCTGACACGAGAATCACCATCGTCATACCGATGGCAATCACCGCCAGGTCGGTGGCGTTACGTAGCACGGTTTCAAAGTTGCGTATGCTGAGGAAGTTCTCCGCAACCGCAGCGAAAATGACAATCTCAGCGATGAGCAGAAAAATCGTGAAATATTCGCGACGGCTGGGCATGGGGAGATAGCGTCGCACAGAATTGGCGCGCACATCGCTGCTCATTTACTGCCCCCATTTTTTGTCACGCCGCACCAATCCAGGATGGTGTAGGCGATCATGGTGGCAGTGGCCAGCAGGTCTTCTTCCGCGATGCTTTCGTCGTTCTGGTGTGCCACGCGCATCTCGCCGCCGCCGAAGTTGACGATAGGTACGCCAACATTAACGAACCAGCCCATGTCCGTGTGCGCCGAGACGCCTTCGATAATGGCCTCTTTGCCCATGCGGCGCAAGCTGGCGAGGCAGGTCTGGACAAAGCTGTGTTCAGCCGGCGTCTCACCGCAATCGGCGTCGATCAGCCATTCAATCTGGGGAGGATTCTCACGCAGCCACGGGTCGGTGGCGGCTACGGCGGCCACGAAGTCGCTAAGCTCCTGCTTCACATGCGAGCCCAGTCCCATTTCGTCCTTTTCCGACGGCAGATACTGCGCATCAAACACAATCGCGGCACGATTGGCAAAGGCAGTGGGATACTCGCCCGCCTCGATCTGTGCCACATACAGCTGGCACGGCGTCGGCAAGTGCGGGTGGCGCTTGCGCCGCGCCCAATCCTGGTTGAGGCGGTCGAACGCGTCCAGGTACAACCGCGCCAGGGCAATGGCGTCCACTGCGCCGCCGTCGCGCCAATCACCCTGCGGCAGTTCGATGTGCCCACTCCGCCCCTGCAAAATGAGCTTGCCCCACAAAATGCCGCGGCACAGCGGTGCTACATGCAAACCGGTGGACTCCGTGAGGATGGCGCCGTCTGCGCGATAGCCGTGCGCGGCAAAGTCCAGCGTCCCCATGCCGCCGGACTCCTCGTCCACCACGGTGCCGACGATGATGTCGCCGGCCGGCCGTATGCCACAACCGATGATCGCCTCCACCGCCATAATCATGGCCGCCAGGCCACCTTTCATGTCTACGGCGCCGCGGCCGTAGATGCGCCCGTCACGACGCAGAGCGGCAAACGGATCGACCGTCCAGCCTGCGCCCGGTGGCACTACATCCACGTGGCCCGTCAGCAGCAGGGAACGTCCTCCGCCCGCACCCGTGAGTGTGGCCGCCTGGTTGGGGCGGTTGGTGAAGTCGCGGCCGGGATAATAGCCGGCGCGGCCTGCATACGCCGCCAGGTCATCGGCGTTTGGCTCCCAACGCTCGACTTGCGCCCCCAGCGCTGCCATGCGCCGGGCAATGATCTCCTGTACTGCGGCCTCGCCGCCCGGCGCCACCCGGCCAAAGTATGGATTGACGCTAGGGACACGGATCATTTCCTGGAGGAAGCCAATAATCTCCTCCTTGTGCGCTTGAATCCAGCGCTGCACCTGCGTGTATTGCGAATCGCTGCCGCTCATGCAGCATCCTCCTTTATCAACTGGGCCGCCTGAGCGTCTACGGGCGCGCTGCCCAACCCCAGCGCACTGCGCAGAATGCGCGTGTCACTCATCTCGCTGCGCGGCATATAATCCATGACATTCCCCTCGTGCATCACCAAAACGTTGTCGGCGAGCGCCAGCACTTCAGGCAGGTCGGAAGAGATCAATACCAGTGCCAATCCCTGTTCGGCAAGCTGCATGATGAGACGGTGAATCTCGCTCTTGGTGCCCACGTCGATGCCGTGCGTTGGTTCGTCCAGCAGCAGTACGGCAGGCTTGTGGCTGAGCCCGCGACCAAGCACTACCTTCTGCTGGTTGCCGCCGCTCAAACTGGAGACAGGAGCCTCCGGCGAACTAGCTTTGACGCTCAACTCCTGCATCAACTCCAGCGACAAGGAGCGCTCGCGCTGTGGTCGAATCCAACCCAAGGCGCCGGAGATCTTGCCCAGTACACCTGCCGTCAAATTGTCGCTGACAGCACGGATGGCAAAGATGCCTTGGTGCCGGCGGTCTTCAGGCACATATAAGATGCCCTGGCGAATCGCATCTTGACAGGTGCGCGGGGCAAATGCCGCGCCACGCAGCTCTATGGCGCCTTCGTCGGGCGGCAGCTCGCCATAGATGGCCCGCGCCATTTCCGAACGCCCGGCTCCTACCAAACCGTACACGCCGAGCACTTCGCCGGGGCGCAGGTCAAACGCCACGTCCTGGTAATTGCCTGCTCGGCTTAACCCCTGCACTGCGAGGATGGGAGACTGATCGGCAAAGGGCCGCGGCCGGTAGACATCGGCGCTGACGGGCCTGCCGGTCATGGCAGCCACCAACTGCTCGGTAGTCACTGCACCAACGGCATGTGCTGCCACCAGCCGGCCATCCCGCAGCACGCTGATACGATCGGCCACTTGGAAGATCTCGACAATGCGGTGGCTGATGTACAAGACGCTGACGCCCTGCGCCTTGAGATCGGCAATGGCACGGAAGAGCGTTTCCGTCTCGTTAATGCTGAGGATGGCGGTGGGCTCGTCCAATATCAGCAGCTTGACCTTGCGATGAATGCTGCGCGCGATCAGCACCAGTTGCTGCGTGCCGATCGACAACTCGAGCATGCGCCTGCCCAGCAGATTGGCCGGCAATCCGATGCTCTGCAAGGCTGCGGCTGCCCCTACAGTCATGCGCCCCCAGTCCATGCCGCCTGTAGGCGTGCGCAGCTCGGCGCCCAGGTAGATATTCTCCAGCACCGAAAGCTCGCCAAAATAGGCGGGCTCTTGGTAGACAATGGCAATGCCGGCCTCTGCCGCCGCACGTGGGCCGCTAAAGACCACGGGCTGCCCCTCGAATGTCACGACGCCAGAAGTAGGTGAGATAGCCCCCGAGATGATTTTCATCATCGTCGATTTGCCCGCACCGTTTTCACCGACGACGGCATGTACCTCGCCGCGCAGCACTTGCAGGCTGACGTCGGTCAAGGCATGCACGCCGCCGAATGACTTTGATATGTGTTCCAAAATCAGTAAGGGTGATTCGTCCATTAGGACTTCTCTGTCGCGGATGAAAGCGATTCGAATGTGCAAGTGGGTCCTATCACCGCCGTTGTGATGGCGGTGATAGGACGGAAAACCTAGAAGTCGAAGCTGTCCACGTTTGCGGCGTCGATTACCAGCGGCGTTCCCAGCAGGAGCACGCCAGTGTCTGGAAAGTAGCGAATCTCGCCGTCCAATCCGGGCACAGTATTGGTCGCCTGGAATTCCTTGCCCTCCAGGAGTTGGATGCCCGCCCAAACGTTGAGATAGCCCAGGGCGCGCGGGTCCCACAGGATCGACTCCTTCATAACGCCGCTCTTGATGAAGGGGCGCACGGTGTTGGGCGAGCCGTAGCCGATGACTGCCACCTGGCCGCTCTTGCCCGCGTTCTCCACAGCCTGCGCCACACCTGGCACGGTGGTGGAGGCGACGGCCACGAGGCCCTTGATATCGGGGAAGCGGGTCAGCAGGTCGTCGGCCTGGCGCAGGGCGTCTTCTGAGCTGCCGCCCGTTGTGTAACGGATGTCGGCGATCTCGATGTTGGGATACTTTTCCTCAACCTGCTTCTTCATGTAGTCGATCCATGTGTTGAGGTTGGTAGCCGTCGACTCGCCGGAGACGATGCCGATCTGGCCGGATTCGCCGATCTGGGCAGCCAGGCGGTCGATCAACGTGGCGCCCAGCTCCTGGTCCAGCGCCTGGGCGACATAAACGTCACGAACACTGTCAGGGCTGTCGCTGTCCGAGGTGTAGACCTTGATGCCGGCCTGCTCGGCGCGCTCCATGACAGGGTTGAGCGACTGCGAGTCGAGCACAGAAATCGAAATGGCGTCGACCTTTTGCTGGATCAGGTTCTCCATCAAGCGCACCTGCTCGGCCGCGCTCGCCGTGGGCGAACCCACGTTCATATACTCGACGCCAAACGCCTTCGCCGCGTCGTTGCCGCCCTGCTCCATAGCGGTGAAGTAAGGAATGCCAATGAGCTGTGGGATGAAGGCGATGCGCCAGGGCTTGGTTGCCTTCTGGTCGGCAGGCACCTCGACTGCCGGCGCTGCTGCCGGCGCAACGGCCGTGGCTTGCTCGCCAGCCGGAGCCGCGGGCGCCGCGGGGGCGACAGCCGTACAAGCAGTCAGTAGCAAGGTGAGAAGTAAAAGCAAACTGGTGATGCGAACTGTATTACGTTGCATAGTCTCTCCCTTTCGAATGCATGCAGATTCAACGCTTGTAACAAACAAGTCAGTTATGACAAACAAGTCAGTCGGTGAAGTGCTGCTTGCGAGCCAACGATACCTCTCTGCCTCACCGCCTAGGCGTTCTCCTTCCGCTGATGCTTGGACGAAAAGACCCGCCGCGGATTTTCAATTAACAACGTCCGGATTTGCTCCTCCGTTACCCCATGCCGGCGCAGCCGCGGAACGAAGTGGCGCAAAACATAGCCATAGCCCCACCCGCCGTAACATGTGAGCATCATCTTCAGAAAGACGTCCTGCGAGAGCAGGATCGAGTGCAGGAAACCGGCATCGATCAGGCGCTTGATGGCAGCGGCATTCTCCTCATCACTGGGCGACTGCGACTGCTGGTCGGCGTAGAAGTATTCCATGCCGATCATGTCATACTCTAGGAATGCCCCGCGCGCAGCCAGCGCAGTCTGATAATCAAAGTCATACAGGCTTGGATTCATATGGTCCAGCACCGTGTGCGCCAGGTCACCGCCCTCCTCCGCCACGATATCCAGCACTTCCTGTCCCCGCCGTTTCCAACCCGGCATGTGGATCGTCAGCGCCACCTGCGTGCGTGCCTGCGCCCGCGCCGCGCCCCGCAAGATCTTGCGCTCCTCGGGCGTAAACTCGATCCCAACGCCGATTTCACCGATAATCCCTGCGTGCACGCCTGTGCTCGGTATCCCCTCCACTACATCGCGTGCAATTTCCTGGGCGATATCCTCGGAGCTCATGCCGCGCACATAAGGGGGGTGTGAGCCGTCTAGATAAAAGCCTGCCCCGCACACGATCTGCAGACCAGTGCGACGGCTTATCCGCTGCAGAGCCAGCGGATCACGCCCGATCCCGCAGTTGGTGACGTCGACCACTGTCTCGCCCCCTAGCTCGCGAAATTGCAGCAGTTCAGAGGCGGCAACATCCGGGTCGTACAGCTTGGTATTGTCCAGGCTGAGAAATGGATCCATGCGCAGTTCGCCCAGGATTGCCATGTTGAGGGGTTGATGCGCCAGGTGCCGGCGCGAAGCCTCCGCCGGTTCCTTCCACCATACGGAAGCATCCAGAAAGATATGTTCGTGCATTAAGGTTACGCCCAGCGCCTCGACCGGTATCGGGCCAAGCACGGTCATAACCTCGCGGCTGTTCACCCCGATCCCAGGATAGGCGGGCTGTGGTGTAGATGATTGCCCAGGCTGTTGCATGATGAATTCCGTTCCTTCTTGCCCTACTTCCGCCGCAATTGCCCCGCCGAGTTAAATACGCGCGTGTTGATCCAGATCGCCAGCAAGATGATGATGCCGGACACAATTTGAGTCAGGAAAGGCGACAGGTGTGCCAGAATCAGGCCGTTGTTGATAATGCCGATGGTGAGAGTACCGAAGATCGTACCCAGAATGGTACCGTGCCCGCCGAACATGTTGGTGCCACCCAGGACGACAGCTGCAATCACTTCCAGTTCAAAGCCGACGCCGGCATTGGAGGAACCGCTGCCCAGGCGGGCGGCGATGATGACGCCGCCCAGTGCTGCGGCTACGCCGCTGATGGCGTACACTCGCAAGAGGACACGGCGTGTGTTGACGCCGGAACGGCGCACGGCCTCCATATTAGCGCCGACGCCAGTGATGTACTGGCCAAAACGCGTCTGCGTTAGCACGATGTGGCCGGCAAAGACAGCTATGATGGCAAGCAGGGCCGGAATGGGAAAGCCCATGAATGATCCACGCCCGATAGCGACAAAGGGGCTTTCAGGCGCCACCGGAATCGAATACCCTTGTGTGATGAGCAGCGCCACCCCGCGTACGATGCTGAGCGTCGCCAAAGTGACGATAAAAGCGGGGATGCGTTCGTAGGCCACAAACCAGCCGTTGACCAGGCCGACTCCGGCGCCCACCAACAGCATGGCTAGGGCCGTCAGCCACCAGGGCCAGCCCGCTTGCAAGGCTATAGCGGACAAGGCACTGACGATAGCAAGCGTCGATCCGACCGACAGGTCGATACCACCCGTTGTTATGACCAGGGTCATGGCGACCGCAGCGATCAGCGTAGGCGCGCTCTGGCGCAGCACGTTGATCATATTGGCCTGCGTCAGAAAGCTGTCGGTGGTCAACGCAAAATAGCCAAACACGAGCAAGAAGAACACCACAATACTGGTGACGGCAGGGTCATCGGTCAACCAAAAACGAATACGCTCGCCCCAAGAGAGGTTGGCGTCAGGCGCTAGTGGCGGTTGTGTATTGCTCGGCGCATCGGTGCTGTTCATATAGGTATCTCCAAGCCGTGCTTGCGTCTCGGCCCAGAACCTGTCCTAATGCTAGACAGGGGACAGATCGGCATAGCGTCCGCCGACGATGAGGCGAACAACTTCCTCCAGATTCGTCTTGTGCGCATCCCGTTCGGCGATATTACGTCCTTCGTACATCACCATGATGCGGTCGCAGACGACAAAAAGATCCTGGAGGCGATGGGTGATGAGGATGACGCTGACGCCGCGCTGGCTCACTTCTCGGATCAGGCGCAGCACCGCCTCGACTTCGGCAACGGCCAGGGCTGCCGTCGGCTCGTCCATGATCAGGATCTTGGGTTGAAACGAAACGGCACGGCAGATGGCAATGCTCTGGCGCTGGCCGCCTGACAACCGCTGGACACGGCTGCGCGTGTTTTGCACGCGAATATTCAAGGCGTTCAATAGACTGCGCGCCTCGCGGTGCATCTTGGGACGATCCATAAACTGCATACCCAAGAGTCGGCGCATGGGCTCGCGGCCCAGAAATAGGTTACCTGCCACGTCGATCGTGTCACAGAGCGAGAGGTCCTGGTAAACCATCTCCACCCCCAGCCGCCGCGCGTCGGCCGGCGAATGGAAGACCACTGACCGGCCGTCGATAAGAATGTGGCCCTCGTCGGGCGTCTCAGCGCCGGCCAGTATCTTGGTCAGCGTGGATTTGCCGGCGGCGTTGTCGCCCACCAGCCCGAGCACTTCACCTTGTTCCAGCTGCAGGTCCACACCCTGCAGCGCTTGGATGGCGCCAAAGCGCTTGGTGATGCCTTCCATGCGCACGGTCAGCGGACGTCCGTTCGGCCCCAAGTTTGTCTGCTGCGCAGGGCCGGCCGCAGGTGTCGATGGTGAGGTCATGGCAGTCCCAAGAATGTATGCAGCTCAGGCGACCGGCTGGGCTGGTACAGCAGCCCAGCCGATGCCCATGTCTGCAGATAACGAACTACTCGAACATGCTGCGGAACTGGTCGACGTTGTCCTTGGTGACGATCGTGATGGGTACATTAAGAACCGAATCCACCGTCTCACCGCCGATCAACTTGAGCGCTGACTCTACTGCAACCTTGCCTTCCGTCTCCGGATCCTGCTGTACCACGGCCACTACATACCCGCCGTCGATGGCCTTGATGGCCTGGGCTGTCAGGTCCCAGCCAAACACTTTGACGCGGTCGGTGGCGTTCTGCGACTCGACGGCGGAGATAGCGCCGATCAAGGCAGGCTCGCCTGTGGCATAGACAATCGCCATGTCAGGGTTGCCGGTGATCAGATTTTCCGCTGCCGACAGCGCAGTATCCTGCACGTTGCGGCCGTCGACGGTATCCACAACCTCGATTGCGGTATTGGCGGCCAGGGCTTCGTTAAACCCATCAGTGCGCAGGTTCTGGATGGCCGAGTTGAGGGCCCCGACAATACCAACCTTGGCGGCCCCACCCATGTCACTGGCAACATAGTCGACGACAAACTTGCCGATCTCGCCGCCCGCTCCCTTGTTGTCCACGCCGATCTGGACATCCTGCGGGCCGTCGGGAATGACGGCGTCCACTGCAATAACCGGAATGCCCGCGGCCTTGGCCGTCTCCAACGCAGGCTTGACGCCGTTCACGTCGATGGCGACGATGATGATGGCGTCCACGCCCTGCTGGGTGTAATTCTCGATGGCCGTATTCTGGGCAGCCGGATCGTTGTTGGCGTTGTAGACGATCAGCTCGGCGCCGCCGGCATCTGCCGCCGCCTGCGCCCCGTCGATCATCTGGTTGAAGAACAACGCCTGCTGGTTGATGGTCACCAGCGCCACCTTCGGTGCACCTTCCACCGGCGCAGCAGCTTCCTCCGTGGGGGCGGCTGTTGCTTCGGCGGCTGCACCCGATTCGGCAGCCGGTGCAGCCGGGGCGACCGCAGTACACCCCGCCAACACCATGCCAAACACGAGCAGCAGCGCCAGCGGTAGCCACGACGAGCTGCGACTTCTTCTGCGCATCATGATCTTCTCCTTTTCGTGATCTAGACCTTGACGAACGTCGATTTGCTTACCATGACCTGGGGTCCCGCGGGCTGTGCAAGGCTGCAAGAACAGGTCATGTAAAAGCCACAGAAAACTCGGCAACCGTCACCTGTCACCCGCCTCTACCACGTTGGTGGTGACAGGCAGCATCTCTGCCAACACTTCTGCGGCGCTGGGCAGGCGCCCCTGGGCGCCAAAACCCGTGGTAGATAGGCCGGCCGCAATGGCTGCATGCTGCGCCGCTGACGCTGGATCGTGGCCGTGCAAGAGCATCACGAGAAAAACCCCCGCAAATATGTCGCCTGCTCCTGTCGTATCTACCGGAGCAACAGCTAGTGCGGCCACATGTTGCGGTTGGTCATCACGTGAAATGACGAGCACTCCATCCGCACCCAGCGTTACGATAACCAGGCCGCCAGGCAGTCCATGTTGCTGCATCAGGCAACGCAGCTTGTGCGCCACGTGGGACAAGCTCTCAGCGCCTTGCAGCAAGCCTGGCCAGATGGCCTCAACGGCATTGCGGTTGGCAAAGATCACGTCAAAAGCCTGCAGCAGCCGGCATAATGTATTCTCGTCGCGCCAGCTTGCATCAAGTCCATCCAAGTCCACCGACGTGCGCCAGCCGGCTGCTCGTGCCGCCGCCAACGCGGGCAGTGCGGCGGGCACGCGGTAACCATCCACATGCAAGCGACACGGCCGTCCCACTTGCTCGGGAGCAGCTACACGACGGGCAATCAGGCTGTCGTCAAAGCTGATAGGCTCGCTGACGATAACGCGCTGGCCGTTTGGTTCTACCAGGATGATACAGCGGGGTGTGAAGCCACCACGTTGGCGCACGCTCCAACCTGTCGTTACACCGCGCCGTTCGACTTCGGCAAGCGCCCAGTCACTTTCGGGGTCGTCGCCCACAAACGTAAGCAGTTCCACCTGTGTCGCCCATGGCGCCCCCAATGATGCCGCGCCGCAGGCTGTATTGGCTGCCATCCCGCCCAATAGGCGCCAGATGCGATCGGCGGTAGCACGCTGATCAGCCGCCGGCAAGAAGGGAACACGGGCTACCACGTCGATATTAAGATAGCCGGCGGCCACCAGCAGCGGGACGGTTGAGGCCGGTACAGTGATAGGTGCTGGCAAGACTTGTTTACGCCTTATCTTTGCGCTCGATTTCTTCGCGCGCAGAAAAAACAATATCCATCAACTCGCGTACGCGTCCGATATCGACAGGTTCCCACCAGACACCATCGCGCTTGATCGAACTACCCACGATGGCACCGTCAGCGTGCTTGAGCAGCCGCGCCGCATCCTGTGTACGAAACCCGCTGCCGATGATGACCGGCAGCGCCGTGCCTGCCTTGATGCCGTCAATTTCACTTGCTTCCGTTACGTCGCCCGTACGTTGGCCGGTGGCGATCAGCACATCCGCATCAAAGAACACGGCGTCGCGCGTCTGCTCACGCAGCGTGCGATCGGCCACAATGGCGTGGGCGCCGTGCTTCACGTGAACGTCGGCAAAAATCTTGATATCGTCGCCCTTGATGGCTGACCGGTAGCGCAGCGCCTTGCCGGCGGGACCCTCGATAATGCCTTCATTGGCCACGTACGCATTTACCCATTGGTTGACACGCACGAACTGCGCACCCGAGGCTTTAGCGATCGCAAGGCCAGGGACGGCGCCATTGGCCAGGCAGTTGATGCCGACAGGCACACCGGCAGCCTTGCGAATAGGGCTAACCAGGGCGGACATGGCCGCGACCGTTTCCAGGCCGATGTCTTTGGTGAAGGGAATGTCCCAGGCGTTCTCGACGATAAGTCCATCTATGCCGCCACCACACAATGCCTCAGCGTCGGCAAGGGCAAAATCCAGCACTGGGTCGAGCGAGCCACCGGGGAAATGCGGAGCACCAGGTAAGGCGAGCAAGTGGATCATGCCAATAATGGGTTTGCGCACGCCGAACAGAGCATACAGCGTATCCGGTTTTGGAGGTAAAATGCCGATGTCCATCATGTGAATCCTTTACTGCAATCACTAACGGTACAAAGTGAGGTCGTAGACGTAGCGGTCCGCCCGATAGACAAAAAAGACATGCTCGACCGGCCGTTCTTGCTGATCGTACGAAACCCGTTCTACGTTGATTAAGGCGCTGCCTGCCTTTGTTTCCAACAGCTTGGCCTCACGCGCTGTTGCATTTCGGGCATTGAGCAGTTCGTGCCCCCAATGCACGGTGACACCGCACCTGCTCTCTAGAAGCCGATAGAATGAGGTCATCCGGAGAAAATCGTGCTCGGCCAGACCAAGCCATAGTGGGACGTACAATTGTTGCAGACCGATCGGTTCTTCGTCCGCCAGGCGCAGACGGTAGACCTCCCATGCGTTTTCACCTGCCGCCAGTCTGAGCCGCTCACGCACGCTGGCCGGTGGCGTCACCAACGCGGCATCCAGGGTCTGTGATCCTGCGGAGTACCCTCGGCCGCGCATATCCTCGCTAAAGCTGGTCAGCTTGAGCAACTGCGGAGCGATGCGTTTCGGGGCGACCATCGTACCGATACCCTGGCGTCGCTCCAACACTCGTTCGTTTACCAACTCGGCCAGGGCCTGACGCACAGTCGCGCGACTTACGCCAAACTGCTCCTGAAACTCGCGCTCCGATGGCAACATCTGGCCGGGAGAATACTCACCCGCCGCGATCGACTCGAGAATTCGCGTCCGTAATTGGTAGTACAACGGTAGTGGACTGTCTTTACCAACGCTGGTTTGCATAGCGTTTCTCACGACATCGTAGTCGTCAGGTCGTCCGGTTGTCCGTACCAGTACTACTATAGTGCAGCCGTGGAGGCTTGTCAAAGGGCAAGTTGCCCCCAAAAGTTTGTGCGAACTGCTGGAGAACAGACCTATTTGAGGTCACCGCCGCACGATCGCCGGCATATATAGGTGACTGGGGAAAAGAGACTCTACGTTGCCAACGATGAGGCTGACGGGCAGTGTGACCGGCGCAATATCCGGACGGCCGGTAACGGCCAATGTGACAGTCCCATTGTGGACGCCCGCGTCAAGAGCGGCGGGATCGGCATGTATCCACAGTTGGCCGTCCACAATAGTAGCTTGGAGCCAGGCAGCATCGCTGCTCGCCTCCCAAGTCACGGCGCCACATCCTGCGCAAGTCAAGGCCACTTGTGCGTCAGGCGGTGGGTTGGCGTCGCTGGGCGTTGAAAGCACGAGTGATGCAGGGCTGACACGTAGAACTGGCGAAGTTGTTCCACCGTCTTCCAGCCCACCTATATGCGGGTAGGCCACCAGCGGGTCGCTGAAGGAGGCCGTGGCCCTGTCGCTCGCACCCGGCGTCACCAGGCGCACCTGCACCCCGCTGCTGCGATAGTAGCGATTTGGCGCCACAAACGTATATGGGTCACTGACAGGCGCGGGCGGTGTGTAAAGCGAGGTGCCGTCCCACAAGATATCGCTTGAACCACTGCGCCGCACAAACAAGACAATCAGGCCATTCCCCGCCTCCGAAGGCGTAAAGGGCACGGCAAACTCCTGGAATTGTCCTGCCACGGCGAAGTCGCTGCCGAGCAGTTGGCGAGTCGCCACCTCGTTCTTACCGTCATTGACCGACACCGTGGCAACTTCCTGGCTGGAACCGTTGTCGGCAACCTTGAGACGGAAATAAGCAACGGAGGGCAGTTTGCCGAAAGGGCTGGAACTCCACGACCAGGCCGTGGCCGAGCCGCTGCCGCCAACCAGGCGAAAAGCGCTGCCGCCCAAAGCTGCAGCATCGTTGATACGCTCGCCTTGGCCGTCCAATAGCTCAAAATGCTCGTCACTGTCGTCTGCCAGCCAGTTGAGGCTAAACTGGATGTGCGTGTATCCGCCGGGCAGACCGGCAAGATTAAAGCCCTCATCTACATGCGTTGCATATTCCAATGTCAATGCATCGTCTGCCGGGCTGCTGCCGAGATAGATCGAGTCATGCACAACCGTCGTCTGGCCCAGGCGGTCGCGTGTCTTGACATAGACGGTGCGCCAGCCATCGCCCGCATCGAGGGTCCAATCCTTCTCCGCGACGTACGGCTCCCATTGGGCGCCGACGAAGTTGGCGGTGTTGGAGATCATCACCTCGAGCGTAGGACCGGCGCCGCTCCAACCATCGCCAGTGTCCTGGTTGTAGACGTAGAGGCGCACGTTGCGGTCGGACGTCGTGAGAGCATCATTGTCAATTACAAGGGGGGCATAGTCACGATCGTAGCCCAAGTCAAGCACGACGAAGCCGTTGCCGGCAGCGTTGAGATAATAGCCGACGCCCGCCTCGCGCAGGTCAGGGTTGAGCATGTTTGCGCGATGCCCCGGGCTGTTCATCCAACCTTTGACAGTGGTAGCCGGCGGCACGTAACCACACATTGCATTTTCCGCCGTGGTGCCAGAGCCCGTGTAACCCGCATCGCGAATCCGCTGATTGGACGAGCGGCCTAAGGAATCTGTATGGCCACAATAGCCGGCGCCCAGGGTTTCGACGGCGTCTTGTGCAAACCAACGCGCCGACTCGGTCATTTCGGCGTTCCACGCCAGCGGCGCAATCCCGGCTTGCCTTCGTTCCAAGTTCACGAGATAGAGGATTTGCAGTTCGTCGCGCAAGAGAACGGCATCTTGTTGTGCATGAGCGGCGTGAGGCGTGACGATCTGTGCAATTAACAGCAGCGCAAGGAGAAACAGCCCAACGAGGCGAGTTACCTTACAGTGTATTTGCTTGGCGGAAGGCATGCACTATCTCCGAAAATGCCGCGTAAGCAGCAATGTTGGGTCAGATGCTAAATTGTGCTCATGTTACGTTTGCGGTTGCGCTGCAGGTAACATGCCGCTGCCAATTATAGCGCCTGACGCGCTGTTTAGGTAGTCGGAAAACAGCGCAAATTGCCGGTTTTTTCGTGATAGCACAGGGAAATGCTGGAAGATCAGCCTACGATTGGCCGACGTTTTTCCTACGTAAGGTCCAAAGGGCTGTCGATGTCGCGTAAAGACTCCTCTGTGGCGGCAATGGTGACTATGTCGGGGCGATGCCTGCGCAGTACGCTGCGCCCGCCGCTGTCCCCTTGGACCACCAGCAGTTCAGGCCAATGGCGGCGGTCAAAGAGCGCAGGGGCGCCGCGCAATTCGCCGTTCACCTGGGGAGCGGCCAGGTCTGCCCCGTTGCGCCAGGCGGCAACAAGTCGGGACAACAGTGCAGGCTCAAGATAGGGCTGGTCTACGGGCATCCAAATGGCTGCCTCTACGTCGCCCGGAAGATTGCGCAGCGACACGTGCAGACTGGAAGCTTGTCCTGATGCCCACTTGGGGTTGTGCAGCGTATGCAGGCGACCAGCAAGCTGCTGATTCAGCGGCGCAGGCAGATCGGCAAGCAGCAGTTTAACCAGTTCGGCATGGGCGCCGGTGACTACATAGATGGGTCCCGCAATTGTGGCGGCGGCGGCAAGTGCCGCGACCAGCATCGGTCGGCCGTTCACCACCTCCAGCTGCTTGGGGGCTCCAAAACGGCTGCCTGCGCCGGCGGCTAGTATGACCACCGCCATTGGCGCCCAACGCTCGACCACCGGCTGGCCGTGGGTGTCGCCCACGGCGGCAAGCAGTGACGCTTGTCCGCCTGCGCGCCTGGAGCTCAGCGGCCCCGTACTCACTGGCCCACCCCCCTTGCCAGGCGACGGCGCCTGCTCCCGCTGGGCCAGGTGGTGCTCAGCCAGGTAGCGCGCAGCGAGCCGGCCATAAAGCAGGCGCAGAGGAGAGTCGGCCTTGTTAAAGATTGGCAGCAGGCGAGCAGCGGGGGGCGCGCCTTCGCGCCGCCGGCGGCATGCACGAGCAATTCCGCAGCTTGGCGCGGGGTGAAGCGGTCTGAGCTGCCGGGGGGTAGGCCCAGCACCTGGCGCACCAACTCGTCGCGATGAAAAAGACGGGAATCAATGGCTCCACCCACGGCGTCCAGTCCCAAAATGGGAGCAAGCAACGTCGTCGTGGCGGGCAGGACCGGCTCGTGTTCGGCGGGGGCTTTGGCTGGACGCATCTTGCTGCCATCAGCTTCGACGGTGATGGCGGCAATACCCAAGCTATCGGCCGCTTGCGCCAGCGCGTCCACGAGGTGCGGCAGCAGGCCGGCGCGGCGGTCACCTACCACCGGCCCTGTGAGCAGACAGACGTTGTATGCGTCAAGCGCGCGTGCAATCGCCTGCAGGGGCAGGGTGCCATCAAGCACTTCCACCACGGCGGGCGACCAGGCGGTCTGGAAGGCGGCAATGCGAGCCGTATGGGTGATCACGGCCCGCCGGCCGGCTTGGGCCAGGTCGAGCGCGATGCGGAATACGGCACTGCTCTTACCACCGCCCCCAACGATGGAAATCACGTCGGGACGGGCGGGGTCGAGTGTGAGGCGGAGTGCGGTGTGCAGCTGCATCATGCAGCTAGGGCCGACTCGACGATCGATTGGTAGCCGCGGGCGGCAGTCAGGAGGTCGGCGATGGCCAGGCGCTCGTCGATGACATGGGCGTCAGCCTCGGTAGCGGGGCCAAAGCCGACGGTGGGAACATGGGCAAGGCCGGCACTGTAGGCCGCATTGGTGCAGAAACGGTAGGCACTCGTGGTGGCTTGGATGCCTGCGGCATGCAGGCTGGCCAAAGCAGTGGAGATGAAGGCGTCATCTTCCGGATAGAGCCAGGCAGGGAAGAACTTGTCGCAAACCAGCGTCGTGCCGGTGTAGGCGGTGTAATGGCCGGTGCCAATCTCCGTGCGGAAGTTGATGGCCTGCAATGCCGGATGTTGGCGGATGGCGTCGAGCACAGTGGCTGGGGTCTCGCCGGGAAGAAGGCGCCGGTCGTAGGTAGCCCGGCACATGCTGGGAATGACGGAGTGGCCCGGATAGGGGTCGGAGATGATATCGGTAAGGGCGAGAATGGCTGGCCCCATGAAAGTGTCGGACGGAAGGGAGAGGGATTCGACGGCGGCGATGACTTTCATCATATCGAGCACGGCGTTGCGGCCAAGCTGCGGCGACGAGGAATGGGCAGGACGGCCGATGGTGGTAAGGTGCACCTCGGCGCGGCCACGGCCGCCGCGCGCCAGTTGGAGGTTGGTGGATTCGCCGATGACGACGAAGTCCGGCTGCGTCTGGTTCATTACGGTTTGGAGGGCTACGCCCTCGAGCACCTCTTCGAGCGTGGAGGCGCTGACCACGATGCGGCCGGCCAGGCGGGTGCGGTCGACAGCGGCGGCGGCATGGACCATAGCAGCGAGCGCACCCTTCATGTCGGCGACGCCGCGGCCGAAGATCTTCTCGTCTTCGATTTGCGCACCAAATGGTTCGTGCTGCCAGGGGACGCCCGGCGAGATGCCGACCGTGTCGATGTGGGCATCGAGCAGGATGGTCTTGCCGGGGCGAGCGCCCTCGACAACGCCGATGACACTGCCGTTGCCGTCCGTCCAGACACGGTCGTAGGCCAGGCTGCGAAACTCGCTTTCGATGCGCTTGGCGACAGCCTCTTCCTGGCCGCTAAGGCTGGGGATGCGAACGATGTCTTGCGTAAATTGGACTAATGGTGATGGTTGCATAGTGCGTAACCTGGGTGATTAAATTGTAGCCACCATTTGCTGGTTTGCGACGGTTGCCGTGGGATAGATTGTAGCACAGGGGGCGTGTCTACATGTGTATAGGCAGATTGTACTGTAGACCATTTACAAAGATCTCTGGGTGAGGTACACTCCCGCCATCACTCCGCAAGTTGCCCTGGTGTGCATGGGGTGTCTAGGTATTCAAAGGGAGTACTTTGTGAGCATTACGCAAGTGTTTGATTCCCCCACGCAAGTGAAAGAGGCGCTGAGCAAGCAGAAGTATATCGCCAGCGACGAAATCGGCACGACCGTATTTCTGACCGACCAGTTGGGCAAGCCGCTGCTGCTCGAAGGGCCGGCCGGGGTGGGCAAGACCGAGCTAGCCAAGAGCATAGCGGCGGCAACCGGCCGCGAGTTGATCCGCCTGCAGTGTTACGAAGGTTTGGACGAGACCAAGGCCCTTTATGAATGGGAGTATGCCAAGCAGCTGTTGTACACACAGTTGTTGCGCGACAAGCTGCAGGAGACATTGGCGGGGGCCAATTCGCTTGCCGCAGCAGCAGACCGGCTGGCAGGGGAAGAGGATGTTTTCTTTTCCATGCGCTTCCTGCTGCAGCGCCCGCTGCTCAAGGCAATCTTGAACGAGACGCCGACTGTGCTGCTGATCGACGAGATCGATCGGGCCGACGCCGAGTTTGAGGCGTTTTTGTTGGAAGTGTTGAGTGATTTTCAAGTGAGCGTTCCGGAACTGGGCACGTTGACCGCAGTGCACCGGCCCTTGGTGTTTCTGACCTCGAACAATACGCGTGAGCTGTCGGAAGCGCTCAAGCGGCGGTGCTTATACCTGTTTATCGGCTATCCGGCAGTGGAGCAAGAACTGGCCGTCGTACGTTTGAAGATTCCTGAACTGTCGCCCAAGCTGGCGCAACAGGCGGTCGAACTGGTGCATAGGCTGCGCCAGCTTGACCTGCGCAAGTCGCCGTCGATCAGCGAAACGCTTGACTGGGCGCGGTCGCTGGTAGCGTTGAATGCCAAGCAGTTGGATCGCGGCACGCTGGACAACACGCTTAGCGTGCTGTTAAAACATGAGACGGACCTGCAGAAGGTGCGCCGGCGTATCCAGGTCAATGAGCGCGGCGCGCAGTTGGACGACGACGACGTGCGGCCAACGCAGCGGTGGCGCAATTAGCGGCGCAATTAGCGGCGCAATCAGCGCCGGAACTGAGAGGGTGTAAACCATGGAAGAACGGATTATCCAGTTTATCGCTGCCCTTCGCTCCGGCGGAGTGCGCATTAGCCTGGCGGAGAGCGCGGATGCGTTTACTGCTGTGGATCGGCTGGGCGTGCAGGAGCGCGAGGATTTCCGGTTGAGCCTGCGGGCGACGCTGGTGAAGGACGCCAGCGGACTGCCTGTGTTCGACGAGCTGTTCCCCCTCTTTTTCGATAGCGCCGACGCGCCGCCGATGTCGGATGTCATGGAAGATATGACGCCGGAAGAGGCGCAGATGCTGGCGGACATGATGCGCCAATTCAGCGAGCAATTGCGCCAGATGATGGAAAAACTACTGCGCGGCGAGCAGTTGAGCCAGCAGGAGTTGGACCAACTGGGACAGCTGACGGGGCTGAATCGCGCCGAGGACATGAAGCACAAGGACTGGTACGTGCAGCGCATGATGCGCGCAATGCGCTTCAAGGAAGTGCAGGATGCGATGCGCGAGCTGATGGAATTGATGCAGCAGATGGGTATGAGCAAGCAACGGCTCGACCAGCTGCAGCAGCTGATCCAGGGCAACCAGCAGGCGCTGAAAGAACAGGTAGATCGCTATGCCGGGCAGAAGATAGCCGAGAATATGAGTGAACGGGAACCTGACCAGGCGAACCTGGATGAGTTGATGGATCGCCCGTTCCGCGCCCTGTCCGATAAGGATATGGATGTGCTGCGCAAGGAGATGCGGCGGCTGGCCAACCGGCTGCGCACGCGAATTGCGCTGCGGCAGAAGCGAGCCAAGACGGGCCAATTGGATGCCAAGGGTACGATCCGTGCCAATCTCAAGCATGGCGGCGTGCCGATGGAGATCAAGCATCGCGACCACCGTCTCAAGCCCAAGCTGGTGGTGATCTGCGACATCAGCACGTCGATGCGGCACTGCTCGGAGCTGATGTTGAGCCTGGTCTATGCCTTGCAGGACCTGATCACGAAGACGCACGCCTTTGCTTTTATCGACCACCTCGAGTACATCTCACCGGATTTTGCCGGTAAGGAGTCGAATACGGCGATCGAGGCCGTATTGGGGCGCATGCCGCCGGGGTATTACAGCACCGACCTTGGCCATAGCTTGGACCAGTTTTCCAGGGAATACCTGGACACAGTTGACCGCAGCACCACGTTCATCATGGTGGGCGACGGGCGCAACAACCACAACGACCCACGGCTGGACTTAATGCAGCACCTGGCGCGGCGCAGCCGGCGGATGATCTGGATCAACCCGGAGCCGCCGATGTTGTGGGGCACGGGGGACAGCGATATGTTGGAGTATGCACCTTGCTGCACGAATGTCGTGATGGCATCAACGTTGGGCGAGCTGGCGGAAGCAGTCGACCACATGTTGGCGCAGCCGTAGGTCGCTAATGAGACTACCTAGTCAGCGCGAGGGTGTGCGGGCGGGACGAGAGGTGTGGAGCAGGCGCCCCTTTGCTCGGGCGCCTGTTTTTTGTGGGGGTTGACAAAACTAACTATATTAGTTATTATGCTAATATTAATAGTTTGTTTGGTGATTTGCAAGGAGATTGCCATGACCACCCAGTTTCTCGACCACCAGAATGGACGGATCGCTTTTGATGAAAGCGGCAAGGGGCCGCTTGTGGTGTGTGTGCCGTCGATGGGGGATGTGCGAGCGGAATACCGTTTCCTGGCGCCAAAATTGGCGGCGGGGTATCGCGTGGTGACGATGGACGTGCGCGGGCACGGGGAAACGAGCACGGCGTGGGACGATTTTTCGGTGGCGGGCGTGGGCAGCGACATCTTGGCCCTGGTGCGCAAGCTCGGCGGCGGGCCGGCGGTGATCGTGGGCGAGTCGATGGCGGCGGGCGCGGCGGTGTGGGCGGCGGCAGAAGCGCCGGAGTTGGTCGCGGGTTTAGTTCTCACCGGGCCCTTTGTGCGCAGCGAGCCGTCGGTCGTCAACAGCTTGTTGTTTGGGGCATTGTTTGCGCGTCCGTGGGGGCCAGCCATGTGGCAGCGCTACTACGCCACGCTGTACCCGACCCACAAGCCCGCTGACTTTGCAGCCTATCTGGACAGCCTGCGCAAGAACCTGGCACAGCCGGGGCGTATGGAGGCGCTGCAAAAGATGCTGGCGGCGTCGAAGGGGGCATCCGAGCAGCGGCTGGCCTTGGTGAAGACCCCGGTCATGGTGCTGATGGGGACGAAGGACCCAGATTTCAAGCAGCCCGAGACGGAGGCGCGCTGGGTAGCGGAACAGTTGAAGGCGACGCTGCACATGGTGGAGGGGGCGGGGCACTACCCACACGCCGAAATGCCCGAGGTGGCGGCGCCGCTGATGCTGGAGTTCCTGGCGCAGCACGCGCCGACGCGGGAGACGGCGTATGGCGCGTAGGCCGGGATTGGATCGAGAAGCAGTGGTCCAGGCGGCGGTCGAACTTCTGGACAGCGAGGGCGTGGGGTCGCTCACGCTGGGACGGCTGGCGGACCGCCTGGGGGTGCAGACGCCTTCGCTCTATAACCACGTAGACGGCTTGCCGGGGCTTTTGCGCCAACTGGCGCTGCGCAACGCCCGTGACATGGCAGCTTGCATGGGCGATGCCGCCATGGGGCGGGCGGGTCCCGAGGCACTGCTGGCGGTCGCGCAGGCCTATCGCGGCTACATCAAGCAGCACCCAGGTTTATACATGGCCAGCCTGCGCGCCTCGGGTACGCAGACACAAGACGGGGCGCCGGTGGACGTGGAGTTGGCGGCAGCCGAGGAGCGCGTCGTACGCATCGTGTTGGCGGCGCTGGCGTCGTTTAGCTTGCAGGGGCAAGATGCGATTCACGCTGTGCGCGGGCTGCGCAGCGTTGTACATGGCTTTGCCTCCTTGGAGGTGGCGGGCGGCTTTGGCCTGCCGCTCGACTGCGACGAGAGTTTTCGCCGCCTGATTGCGATGCTAGTGGCAGGGTTGCAAACCAGGCCGGAGCTAGCTTAGCCGAATTGGCAGGACGTTGCGACCGGAATCGAGCACCTCGACAGTGTAGCCGTAGACGGCGGGCGAGAACTCCCGGCACAGCTGCTCGAACGTAGGCGTCTTGTTGGTGAAGATGAGGGTGGCATGGCGCCGCTGCTCCTTGATGGCTTGTACGAGCCAGGCAAGGGTTGGCAGGTCCGGGTTGCCGTTGGTGCCGTCGGCCGAGAAGACGTAGGTATCGGCGGTCACCTGGCTGAAGAACTTGCGCGAGGAGTTGCGGGCGCTGCCGTGGTGAGGGACCTTGAGCACGTCGACGTGGAAAACGCCGTCCTTTAACATGAGGCCGGTGCGGATCAGCCCGCGCACCACGTCGCTGCCGCGGCCATCGCCGGTGAGCAGGACGCGATGGCCGTCATACTCGGCCACGAACATGATGCTGGAACGATTGGGAATGCTCTGATCGGGAGCGACAAGCTTACTAAAGTCTGGGATCGCCACCGCGCCCGCAGGTGCAGCGTGCTCATGCAGCCATTCGCGCCACTCACGGCCCATGCGGTCGAGGTTGGATTTGGTTGGGCCGACCAACGTCAACTGCAAGCCAGCGAACGCGACCTCTTCCGGTGCGGTTTCCAGTGAGATCAAGTTGTTGGGGAAGCCGGTGTTGACGGGTACGGAGAGCTCCGCCAGCAGTTCACGCAGGTCCACACCCTCGGCGACACCATAGGCGGGTAGCGGCAGCGCTGGATCGACTGGAATAATCTCCCGTCCTGGCGGCAGCGGAAGCGGAATAAAGATGTTGACCATGCTGGGAGCAACGACGGCGTCAAAGGCGAAGCTGTTGAGCCACATCCCGTCGACAGGGATGAGGGGCGGCTTGTTCTGCAGTTGGCTGCTGCGCAGCTCGGCAAACAGGTTCACTAACCCGACTACATGATCGTCGTCAGTGTGGGTGAGAACCACTTGATCCAGGCGGCCGCCGCGGGTAGCGATGTCGGCCAAGACCGGACGCAGGTGATTGGCATAAATCGCAGAGGGACCGCCATCGACGAGCATGTAATGCAGTTGCTTGGGCTGGCCGTACACTAGAAGCAGACAATCACCATAATGTGCCTGGACCACATGAAGCTCGAACATGGCGGGATTCCTCACTTTTGCCTATACCCGACAAGCGCAGTTTGGCGCAAGATGGGGTGTTGCACCAGTCAACTGTTTTTTGTTTGGTGGGGGAGGAAATCACCCCTCGTTCGGTGCACCTGTGTCCAGAAACCGAGTTTCTTTGAGAAACTCGGTTTCTTAGGAGGCACGGCGCAAAGGGTGGGGGTGGCCCTTTACTTGTAGGATTCCAGGTGTGCTTTGACGGCGGCGCAGAAAGCGTCGGCGGTGGCGCCGTCCAAGACGCGGTGGTCGTAGCTAAAGCCCAGGGTAGTCATGGGCTTGATGACCAGGGCATCGCCGAGGTTAGGCTCGAGCGGGTGGCCGTTGCTGACGATTACGGGACGCTTTTCGACGGCGCCAACGCCTAGGATGCCGACCTGCGGCTGGACGATCACCGGCGTTTGGAAGCGGCTGCCGGACGTACCATAGTTGCTGATGGTAAATGTGCCGTCGGCGAGATCATCCTGGCGCAGCTGGTTGCTGCGGGCGCGCTCGGCAAGTTCGTTGACGGCACGAGCGAGGCCCATCAAGTTGAGGTCGCCGGCGTTTTTGATGACGGGAACGATCAGGCCGCCGAGGCCGTAGGCGTCCATGGGCAGGGCAGTGGCCATGCCGATGTTGTAGTAACGCTTGATAATGACGCCTTCGTCGGTGTAAGAAGAGTTGGCGGCAGGCACGGCGCGCAGGCCGGCGACGATGGCTTCGATAAAGTAGGCCGTGAGCGTGAGATTGACGCCGGCGGCGGCAAACTCCTTTTTGTGCGCGGCGCGGTGGGCCAACACGGCCGAGACGTCCACATCCCACATGGTGGTGACGTGGGGGGCGGTGAAGGCCGAACTGCTGGTGTTCTTGGCGATGGCGGCGCGCATGCGCGTGTGTTTGACCAGTTCCTCGCCTGGCTTGAGGGCGCCGGCCGGTGCAGGGGCAGCAGGCTTGGGCTGGGCAGGCGAATCCGACGCAAGCGTCGGCGACGCCTGCGTTCCGGCAGACTGGGCGACAGGTTGGGCCGGTGCCGCAGGTTGCACCCCAGCGTCGGCGCGCGAGACGCCGGCAGGGGGCGGGAAGGCGGGCTCGACCTTGACCTCTTTGCCCTCGGCCCGGCTGGCGGCGGCGCTGAGGACGTCGTACTTAGTCAGCGTGCTGAGCGGGCGACCGGCAGCGATTTCGGCCAGGTTGATGTTCAGGTCGGCGGCGGCGCGGCGCACCACCAGCGTGGCCTCTTCGGCAAGGTCGCCGGGGAGCGGCGCAGGTGGAACGGCTGGACCCGCAGGCGCGCCTGCGGCTTCGCCCCGGCCTTTACCGGCGTAGGCAAGCACATCGTTCTTGGTGATTTGGCCGCCGGGGCCGGTGCCGGCGACAGAGCCTAGCGGCACACCCTTATCGGCGGCGACGCGCTTGGCGACTGGCGAGGCCTTGACGTCTTCGCCTGCCTCACCGTCTGCTGCGCCGGTGCGTTGGTCAGGCGAATCCGACGCAAGCGTCGGCGACGCCTGCGTTCCGGCATTGGCGGCGGTAGCGGCGTCGACCTGGGACTGGGGCGGGGCGATGGGTGGCGGCACATTTGCCTTGGACTGGTCATGGTCGGACGGAGCCACCAGTTCGACCCCTGCCGTGGCCGGTGCGGCCGCTTCGGCACTCTCGCCTTCAGCGCCGATGACGCCAAGGACGGCATCGACGGGCGCTAACGAGCCTTCACTAAAATTGGTCTTGAGCAGCATGCCATCGGCAGGCGCCACTACTTCCGAATCGACCTTGTCGGTCGCCACTTCCAAGATTACGTCGCCGGCCTTGACGGCACCGCCGACCGGCACACGCCACCGGCTGATGGTGACGTCGACAATACCTTCTCCCATGTCGGGAAGCTTGATTTCTGTAGCCATCGGATTGGTCCTTGGTTACCGCAGCATTTCCAGAACGGCGGCCTTGATGTTCTTCTTCCACGGCAGGATCTCTTCTTCCAGCGGCTTGGACACTGGTATGGAGACGGGGGCCATACCCAGGCGGCGGGCAGGGGCCTTGAGCAGGTAAGGGGCCTCTTCGTAGGTGCGAGCCACAATCTCGGCGCCGATGCCGCAGTTGGACTGCGACTCATGGACGGCGAGCAAGCGGCCGGTCTTGGCAACCGAGGCTAGCACGGTTTCCATGTCGAGCGGCACGATGCTGCGCAAGTCGACGACCTCGATGTCGATGCCCTGTTCCGCCTTGAGCTCTTCGGCGGCTTCGAGCGCCTGGAGCAGGCAGAAGTGAAAGGTGACGAGCGTGAGGTCCTTGCCCTCGCGCTTTACGTCGGCCTTGCCGATGGGAACCGTGTACTCCTCTTCGGGCTCAGGTGCATCGCCGCGGGTAAAGTAGAGCATCTTGTGTTCGAGGAAGAGAACTGGGTTGTCGTCGCGGATGGCCGAGACGAGCAAGCCCTTAGCGTCATAGGGGGTGGAAGGAACCACGACCTTAATCCCGGGGAACTGGGCAAAGGTGCTTTCGACGCAGGCGCTATGCTGCGAACCATAGCGCTTGCCGCCACCGTGCTGGCCGCGAATCACGAGCGGGACGTTGACGATGCCGCCGGTCATGTAGCTCATCCTGGCGCCCTGGTTGAAGATCTGGTCGGCGCAGACCAGGAAAAAGTCCATATACATGAGTTCGACGATGGGGCGCATGCCGACCATCGCCGAACCGACGGCCATGCCCATAAAGCCCTGCTCGCTGATGGGGGTGTCGATGACGCGGCGCTCGCCGAATTCGTCCATGAGGTTACGGGTCACGCGGAAGAGGCCGCCGTAGGCGCCGATGTCTTCACCGATCATATACACGCGCTCGTCGCGGTGCATCTCTTCGCGGATAGCTTCGTTGATTGCCTGGATATAGGTAGTCTTGCGCATGGGTGCGTTCCGTTAGACCTTGTATACGTCGGTGTAGGCCTCGGCAGGATCGGGCCAAGGCGCGTTTTGGGCAAATTCGACCGCTTCTTCCACTTCGGCTTCGACCTCGGCGCGCACCTTTTGCAGATCGTCCTCGGCCACGCCGCGTTCGAGTAGGAGATGTGTGAGCTTGGCCAGCGGCTCGTACTGTTTCTGCATCTCGATCTCTTCGGCCGAGCGGTAGGTTTCCAGATCGCCCGCCATGTGGCCGGCCAGGCGATAGGTGACGCCTTCGATAAAGGTAGGGCCTTCACCCTTGCGGGCGCGTTCGGCGGCTTCACTGACGGTGGCGTAGACCACCTCGACGTCGTTGCCGTCGATCTGGATGCTGTTCATGCCATAGGCCTTGACAAAGTTAAAGATCTCGCTGACCGAAGAAGTGCGGCTGATGGGCGTCATCTCCGAGTAGCGGTTGTTCTCGCAATAGAAGATGACGGGCAGCTTCCACTTCTGCGCCATGTTAAAGGTTTCGTGCATGAGGCCCTGAAAAAGGGCACCATCGCCGAAGAAGGTGATGGCGATATTGTCCTCACCGCGGATGCGCGAGGCCAGGGCCATACCGGCGGCGTGGGGCACCTGGGCGCCGACGATGCCGTTAGCGCCCATGAGGCCCAGCGAGGGGTCGAGAAAGTGCATCGATCCGCCCTTACCCTTGGCGAACCCGGGCGCCTTGCCCAACACTTCGCAGATGGCGCGCTTGGGATCCATGCCGCGCGCAAGGGAGTGATGGTGGCCGCGGTAGGTACAGGTCAGGTAGTCAGTCTTACGCAGGGCCCAGGCGGCGCCGACGGCATTGCCCTCGTGGCCGATGGCCGTGTGCATGGCGCCGCCGATCTTGCCGGACTCCGCCAACTCGAGCAAGGATTCTTCGACGCGACGAATCAGGAACATCGTACGGTACATGGGCAGCAACTGGTCGTTGCCAAGCGTAGCGGCCGTTGCCACGACGGCTTGCGACGACGGCACGCTCGCCTGCAACGAGGGTTTTTCTGTCATGGGTCTTCCCCCTAAGGTTTGTTGATTGCAGTCCGAATTTGGGTGCGGCCCTGGCTGGCGTGTGCGGCGCCGCTGCGAAACAGGCGAGGTCCCAAACCAGACGGGAAATTATAGCATAACCAGTGGGGAGAGTATATCGCACTGTACAGAGATACGCAGTGCGGGTCAATCCATTTGTATGGGGTGAAGTGGAGAACCTGGCTGAAGATGAGGATCCCGCGCGGGAAAGCTGCGCTCGCGGGGTGAGCGGGCCCTCAGCACGTGAACAATAGCAAATCCCGGCCGTGTGGCCGGGACTCTAGTTCAACACGTCTGGTCGCCGAGATAGTTCGCAATGCAAGCCGATCAGTGTGCCAGCGAGTGTTGCTGAGCGCTCGTTTTTGGCAAGAAAACGAGTACCAGTGCCAGCAGGGCGCCGATCAGCAGTACATAATCGATGGTCACGCCAAGGCGCAAGGCGCCGAAAATGCCGTAGAATATGCCGGTGACTGCCAGCACGGACATCCAAGCGCGCGAGTCGAGACCGCCCACGATCAGAGCCAGACCGATTACGATGGAAAGCGTCGGGCAGGGGACTAGACCGGTCGGTGCAGCATAGAGGTAAGCCGCTAGCGGGAACGTGTCCAAGAAATGTGGGTAAACCCACCCAAAGACAAACATGATGACGCCGGCGCTCACGGCCCAGACTGGCGCAATGCGGATGGGCTCAACGGGCAGTCTGAAGGCGACGACGATCAGCACAATGGCTGCGATTGCCAACAGTGCACCGTTAAAAGGATTGGCGGCTGTCCAGGCAAGCACGCTTACCGACAGCAGCGGCAGCGCGAGCAGAAGCCCGGCGACGCGCTTCGACGGACGCACGCCGAACAGCAATCCGATGCCAAGAACAGCAAAATAAACGTGCCAGGCTACGGCTAGTAGCCACCATTGATTGGCGATTGAACTCAGACCATTGAGAATTTGTTCAGGCGCTGGCATGATGACTTATCCTTTTGAATTGTGACGAGCAGTGTGGACGACACCTATAGTCTCGCGCAGCGCGTTGGTAGGCGGAACAACCGAAAGGAAGGTTCTGATCTATCAAGTGGACAGTCTTACCGGCGTGGGCCGGATTTAGTGGCTTGCTTGAACTGCTCAAGCGTGATCAGGCAGGGCCGCCCCAGGATGGGTCACGCGGCCGAAACGGGCGCAGTTGGCGCTGCAGTGCCCATGCCTTGAAACCCAGAGTTGCGGGCCCAATGTTCTCCAGAATCCAGTAGTCAACCATCCAGCCGCTGCCGTCCGGCGCGCCTCGCATCCAACCGACGCCACGGACCACCAGGGCAGTTCGGCCGTTCGGAAGCCGCGTCCGCTGGACAAGGGGGTAGGGAACATGGCCGCACAGGATTAGGTCGGCGTTTGCCACACTTGGTTGGGCGAGAACACGGTCGATTTCGCCAGGCTGGAAGTCCGGCGTGTATTGTGGATCCGTATCCCAGATGGTTGAAAAAGGGTCGCCCGGCATGGCGTGGCAGACGTACACATCACCCGGACGAGCGCAGTCAAGCACGATGTCGGCGGGCAGCGCACGCAGCCAGGCAAGGCTGTCATCGCTCAATGCCACTTGGCCGGCTGCAACGAACGGCAAAAAGTAGGCGGGGGAGTCGGGCCGGCGCATACGTTGTGCGAGGGTGGCATCCCAGTGGGGCGTGTTCCAGTGACTGATGTATATCTCGCCGTTGCCGGTGATCGCCTTGACGCCTTCGGCGCGCAGCAGTGCGATTGTCTCGTCCGGTGGATCAGGCGAGAAGGTCGAGGAGAGAAAATCGCCGCAGTGAACAACCTGATCCACGCCGGCGTTCCGGCAGCCGGCGATCGCCGCTTCAAGTGCAGGCACATACCCATGAGTGTCGCCGATCAGTCCGATACGCACGGACGACCTCTGCGCAACGCAGTCATTATCTTCTGCAGACTCATGGCAAGGTAACGAATTGGGCAAGATAGCTGCGCGCCGATACCGTATCGAGACGATAATCGACATCGGTTGCACGGCACACAGCCTCGCCTCCCATCGTGACGGCAACCACCACGTCCGTATCGCCAATGAAGTGCGGTCCGCCCGAGTCACCGTAACAGGTGCCGCCGTTGCCGGTCGACGGGTTCGTGGAGAACTGGATCAGGGCTGGTTTGAGCGCTTGGAAAGATTGCTCGACATAGCGGCGCTCATCGTTGTCCCTAAGATTGTGCGGCCCGCCCGTCTTGTCGTCTCGCACCAAACCATAGCCTACTGCGACAAATGGCGTGCTCTTGAGAGTGCCGGCGTCGTTCATCTGGCCAAGCAGGCCGGCCGTGGGCAGAGCAGCGGGTGCGATGCCTGTGACGGGTTCGTCCAGCACCACGACGGCAACATCGTGGGGGTCGCCCATATCGTGCCCGAAATTAGGGTTGAGGTCATAGGTACCACGATAGAACGTGCCGTCGGCGTCGGCTGTGGGATCGAAGGTTACCCAGGCATCGTCGGGGGCAACGTTGTTTTCGGCCAGGACACTCGTGCAGTGGGCGGCGGTGAGAAAGACAGCGGGCGAGATAAGGGTTCCGGAGCAGACCAGAATCAATTCACCATTCTCCTGGTCGAAGAAGGCCATGACCCCGACGTTTGGGTGGCGGTTCCCGTCGGGCTGGCCAAAGGTGATGGCTTGGGCTGACAGGGACGCCAGCAGCGCGCCAAGCACGACCAACGCGAGAACAATCCGCTTGTACTTCATATGGGTGCTCCTTGAGAACGGGTGTGACGGCGGGGCGAGTGGGCGCATGTGACCGTCGCAGTGATTCTAGCAGCGATTATCGCGCACAGTGCGGGCGGCGTCAACGTTGACACACGGAGCCCTTTTTGACACCTGAGTCAACACCGGCTAGGATTATTTTCACAAAATTCATCGGTCAGTTCGTTTTCAGAGAAAGGAGGTGCGTAGATGGCAATGTCGAACACTCTATCCCGTTTACAGGGCAGCGCAAATCGCCAGGTCTACACCCACCTCCCGTGGGGAATGCATAGAGCCGCCACGGCTTAGCATTGATAGCGAGACTTCTGGTCACAGGCGCGTTTGCCCTGTGACCTTTTTTATTCCACGCGGGTAAGTGTATGCCCGTCTAGGGTGGAAGCGATTGGCTACGGGATGGCTGCGACCCTGCCCGTGACGGATTTCTCTTGAACACAGACGGCCACGGGAGGGCTCACCCGTGGCCGTTTATTTTTTGCAGGTCTTTTTGCAGGAGTTGAAGCGAGGAATTGTGAATTCACGCAGCAAGAAGTTTTTGTCATACTACAAGCCATATTTGCGGTGGTTGGCAGCGGATATGGTGTGTGCGGTGATCGTGGCGGCCGTGGCGCTGAGCCTGCCACTCTGTGCGCGGTATATCACGAACCTGGTGCTGGAGGAGAGCGGGCCGGACGTCCTCACACAGATCTATGTGATGGGGGCGATCATGGTGGCGCTAGTGGCAGTGCACACGGCGTGCAACTTCTTTATCGACTACCAGGGTCACGGGATGGGGGCGCGGATGGAACGCGACATCCGCCAGGAGCTGTTCGAGCACTACGAGAAGCTGGCGTTCCGTTTCTACGACGAACACAAAACGGGCGAATTGATGAGCAGGCTCACGAATGACACATTCTGGCTCACCGAGTTGTACCATCATGGGCCCGAGGACCTGATCATCTCGCTGCTGAAGTTCGTCGGCGCATTTATCATCCTGCTGCAGATCAACGTCCAGCTGACCCTGGGGATATTCCTGTTTTTGCCGCTCATCGCGGTGTATGCGTTGTATTTCAGCAAGCGGATGAACGCGGCCCTGCGGACAAGCCGGGATCGGGTGGGCGACATCAACGCCCAGGTGGAAGATGCGTTGGGAGGCATCCGGGTAGTCGCTTCTTTTACCAACGAGGAAATAGAGAGCCGGAAGTTCGCCGCGGCGAACAACCGGTTCCTGGTGAGCAGAAAGGACGGCTACCGGAGCGAGGCCTACCTGGATGCGGGAATGAAGGCGTTTACGCAGCTGATCACCGTAGCCGTCGTGGTCCTGGGCGGCGCGGCCATCGTGCACGGGTCGCTGAACGCGGGCGACCTGGTGACCTACTTGCTGTACGTCGCCATTCTCATCGACCCGATGCTGCGGCTGGCCAACTTCACCCGGCTGTACCAGGAGGGGACGACCGGCTTCCGGCGTGTCATTGAAATGCTGGAGGTCCAGCCGGCAATCCAGGATACGGCAGATGCAGTCGAGCTGGGGCAGGTGGCAGGGCAGGTGGAGCTGCGCCGTGTGAGCTTCCGCTACAAGCAGGGCTACGACCACGTGCTGCGGAACATCGACCTCCAGCTGCAAGCCGGCGAGTATGTGGCGCTGGTGGGCCCGTCGGGGGCCGGCAAGACAACGCTGTGTTCGCTGATCCCGCGCTTTTACGAGGTCAGCGCCGGGGAGATCCTGCTGGACGGCAGGAATATCCGGGACATCTGCGTACGGAGCCTGCGCAAGAACATCGGGTTGGTGCAGCAGGACGTGTACCTGTTTGCGGGCACAGTAGCGGACAACATCCGCTACGGCAGGCTGTGTGCGAGCCATGAGGAGATTGTCGCGGCAGCAAAGGCGGCGAACGCACATGGTTTCATCATGGCGTTGCCGCAAGGGTATGACACAGATATCGGGCAACGGGGCGTAAAGCTCTCGGGCGGGCAAAAACAACGGTTGAGCATTGCGCGCGTTTTCCTCAAGGATCCCCCTATCCTCATCTTTGACGAAGCGACGAGCGCGTTGGACAACGAGAGCGAGCAGGCCATTCGGGACTCATTGGAGCGGCTGGCCGAGAAGCGCACGACCTTGGTGATTGCACACCGCCTGTCTACGATCCGCAACGCACAGAGGATTGTGGTGCTGACAGACAACGGTATCGAGGAACAGGGGACGCATGAGGAGCTGATCGCAAGGGGCGAGGCATATGCGAGCCTGTACAACATGACGCTAAAGCTTTAGCAGCGGAGCGTCAGCGAGGGGGCAGACACCAGGTACTCCTGCCACTCGCCCCGGCGGTAGACGTGGTCAAGCCGCCCACCTTGCGGCCCAGCAGCTGGGCGAGAAAGTGGATGGCGGTATAGCTGGCGGCGTCGGGCACCTTGATCATGCGGTCCACCACGTGGAGCATAAAGGAGATTTCGACGCGTCCGCGGTCGATGCCTTCGACGTTGGTGTGGTGGTCAACTTGGGGTTCCGCGTGCGGGCTACGCGGGGAAAGGGGACTCCCGGGAAGCAGGGGGCTTCCCGGGAGAGAGGAGAGAGAATATGCTACATCTCGATGGTCGTGCCGATCTCGAAGACGCGGGCCGGGGGCAGGGAGAAGAAGTCGGCGGCACTGGCGGCGTTGCGACGCATGAAGGTGTAGAGATGCTCGCGCCAGGGAGCCATTCCCGGCCTATCGGTAGCCGCGACCTTGGTGCGATTGACAAAGAAGGGCACATCGCCGGGCGCGAATGGCTTGCCCGGCAGCTCGACAGCTTGCAGCGTGTACGGTACATCGGCTTCTTCCATAAAGCCATAATGGAACGTGGCGCGATAGATCTGATGCCCAAGGTGCTCCAACTCGATGCGCTGATCGGCGTCGATATAGGGCACCTCTGCGTACTGCACGTTGAGCAGCAGTACGCGTTCGTGGAGCACGCGATTGTATTTCAAGTTGGCCAGCAGCGCGGCAGGCGTGCCATCGCGGTTGGCACTGAGGAAGACGGCATCGCCCTCGATACGCACCGGTTGCTCCTCGGCCACGCGCTGGAGTAAGCGCGGCAGCGTCAGCTCCAGGCTGCGCTCACGCGTGACGACCAGCCAGGTGCCGCGCTTCCAGGTCGTCATCACGGCATAGAGGATAAGGGCAACCACGAGCGGGAACCAGCCGCCATCGGGAATCTTGACGATGTTGGCGCCAAAGAAGGCGAGGTCGATGGCCAGGAAGAAGCCCACCACCAGCGCCACCCGCGGTTTACTCCAGCGCCAGCGATTGCGCGCCACGAAGGCAAAGATGATGGTTGTAATGACCATGGTCGAGGTCACGGCGATGCCGTAGGCGGCAGCCAGGTTGCTGGAGGTCTGAAAGAAGAGCACGACGGCGATACAGGCAAGCAGCAAGAGCCAGTTGACGATCGGAATGTAGATCTGGCCGAAGGCAGTTTCCGAGGTATGGGCGATGTGCAGGCGGGGCAGGAAGCCGAGGTTCTCGGCCTGCATGGTCAACGAGAAAACGCCGGAGATGAGCGCTTGCGAGGCGATGATGGAGGCAGCCGTCGCCAGCAGCACCAAGGGCGGGAGTGCCCACGCAGGGGCCAACAGGTAGAACGAGTTGGCAACGGTGTCGGGGTGGCGGAGCACGAGTGAGCCCTGGCCGAAGTAGTTGAGCAGCAAGGCCGGGAGCACGTAGAAGTACCAGGCAAGGCGGATGGGCCGGCGGCCGAAATGGCCCATGTCGGCGTAGAGCGCCTCGCCGCCCGTCACCACGAGGAAGACCGTCCCCAGCACGAGGAACCCCTGCCAGCCGTTGTGGAGGAAGAAGTTGGCGGCATAGATGGGGTTGACGGCAGCCAGCACCTGGGGCGCCTGAACGATATGCGTGACGCCCAACACGGCCAGCACGGCGAACCAGAGCAACATGATGGGGCCAAACAGCCTGCCGATGCGCGCGGTGCCGCGGCTTTGGATCATGAACACGCCGATCAGGATCACGACGGTGATCGGCAGCACGTAGGGGGCAAACAGAGGCGTCACGGTCTTGAGCCCTTCGACGGCGCTCAACACCGAGATGGCGGGGGTGATCACGCCATCGCCGTACAGCATGGCGGCGCCGAAGACGCCAAGCAGGACGAGCCAGCGCCGGCGGCTCATGGCGATGCGCCGCAGCGGCGTGGCCAGGGCAGTCAGTGCAAGGATGCCGCCTTCGCCATGGTTGTCGGCGCGCAGGATAAAGGTCACGTATTTGAGCGTGATCACGACGAGCAGCGACCAGAAGATGAGCGAGAGCACGCCGAGCACGTTGTCCGGCGTGGCCTCGATGGCGTAGTGGCCGGAGAAGCACTCGCGCAACGCATAGAGAGGAGACGTGCCGATGTCGCCGTAGACCACGCCCAGGGCACCAACGGCCAGCAGCGCAAGCGCTTTGCCCCTGGCCTGTCTGTGGGCGTGCTGTTGAACATTGGGAGCGGCGGCGCCTTGCCGGGCAGTCATACGGTAGGTACTCCTAACGCGAAGGTTCCACCTCCTGGAGGTACGGACTCCAGGAGGTGGTGATGGGCGGTTGATCTCAGGGGCTAAGGCGTTCGATGCGGCTGCCGGTTTCGTCAAGCAGCGGCTGGGGCGATCCAGTGCGGCGGCGGGCGATCCACTTCTCCAGCTCGATGGCGGCGAAGAGGAGAAGGCCTGCGGCGAGCGTGATGCCCAAATCCTGGGCGGTCAAGGGCACTGTGCGCAGGAAGGTGGTGGAGAGGGGCGGCACGTAGATGGCGATTAGCTGGAGGACAACGACCGCGGCAATGGCGCCCCACATGAGACGGTTGCTAAAGACGCCGATGGTAAAGAGCGATTCCTTGTTCGAGCGGGTGGCCAGGGCCTGGAAGATCTGGAGGACGGCGAGCGTCATGAAGATCATCGTCTGCCACTGCGGCAGGCCCTGGAGGTAGTAAAAGGCGCCGACCACCAAGGCTAGGAGACCGATGAGAGCGCCAACCCAGGCGGTCTGGATACCCATGCCGTGGGCGAAGATGCCCTCCTGCGGGCTGTGCGGGGGGCGCTGCATGACATTGCGCTCGGCGGGCTCGGAGCCCATGCTCAGACCGAGGAGGCCGTCGGTGAGCAGGTTGAGCCAGAGCAGCTGGAGCGGTAGCAACGCAACGGCATTTGTCAGCGGCAGGCCGAACAGGTAGAAGACCAGCGGCCAGAGCAGCATGACGGCGATCTTGCCAATGTTGCCGGCGACGGCAAACTTGACAAAACGGCGCAGGTTGTCGTAGATGACACGACCCTCCTCGACGGCGGAGACAATGGTGGAAAAGTTGTCGTCGCGCAGAACCATGTCGGCGGCTTCCTTGGAGACGTCGGTGCCGGTGATGCCCATGGCGACGCCGATGTCGGCGCGCTTGAGAGCGGGAGCATCGTTGACGCCGTCGCCGGTCATGGCGACGATGTGGCCCTTGTTCTGGAGGGCCTCGACCAGGCGCAGCTTGTGCTCGGGTGAGACGCGGGCGAAGACGGAGACGTTGTCGACGGCTGCCTCCAGCGCGGCCTGGTCGAACTTCTCGATGTCGCTGCCGGTGAGCACCCGATCGTTGGCAGCGATCCCCAGGTCGCGGGCAATGTAGGCGGCCGTAAGCGGATGGTCGCCGGTGATCATGATGGGGCGGATACCGGCGGTGATACAGCGGGCGACAGCAGCACGCACCTCGGCGCGGGGTGGGTCGATCATGGCGACGAGGCCAAGAAAAACGAGGTCCTGCTCGACGTTTTCCACCGTAGGCGCAGCAAGCGGGCGGAAGGCGACGCCGAGGACGCGCATACCGTTGCCGGCCAGCTCGTCGTTGGTGGCGTCGATCGCCTGGTGGTCGGCGGGCGTCATGGGCAGCACCTGGCCACCCCGCCAGATATGGGTCGCAAGGCCGAGGAGGCCGTCGACGGCGCCCTTGGTCAGGGCTACATACTGCGCCTGCGCAGGCGTAAGGGCGGCCTGCCAATCGCCGAGGTCGGCGGGTGCGGGCAGGCTGTGGACTGTTGTCATGCGCTTGCGCTCGGAGTCGAAGGGGAGCTCGGCGACGCGGCGGAAGCGCGTGCGAATGTCGGCGGGGGCGATACCGGTCTGGGCGGCGGCCACGACCAGGGCGCCCTCAGTGGGATCACCGATGGTGTGGAACTTGCCGCTGCCGGCTGGGCCGTCGGGCGTGAGTTCGGCGTCGTTGCAAAGGGCGGCGGCGGCCAGGAGAAGGCGGACCTCGGCGGGTGCGGCCAGCCCAGCGGCAAACGAGGGCGCCGGCGGTGCAAGCGGCGCCGGCGCGTCAGTGGCGGTGGAACCCTCGTAGGTGGGAGCCGCGTGGCGCAGGGTTTCGAGCAGGTCGAGGCGGTGGCCGGCGGCGTCGACAACGGTGACGGTCATGCGGTTTTCGGTGAGAGTGCCGGTCTTGTCGGAGCAGATGACGGTCACGGAACCGAGGGTTTCGACGGCGGGCAGCTTGCGGATGAGGGCGTTGCGGCGGAGCATGCGCTGGGCGCCGACGGCCAAAGTGAAGGTGACGACGGCCGGGAGGCCCTCAGGAATGACGGCTACGGCCACGCTGATGGCGGTGAGGAGCATATCGGACAGGCTTTCGCCGACGAGGAGGCCCCCTGCCAGGATGATGAGGGCGACGACTACGCCGGCGACTGCGAGCCACTTGCCGACGCCGTCCAGGCGCTGCTGGAGAGGCGTCAGCTCCGACTCGACATCCTGAAGGAGAGTGGCGATGCGGCCCAACTCCGTACTCATGCCGGTAGCGACCACGACGGCGGTGCCGCGGCCGTAGGTCACCTGCGTGCCCATATAGCCCATATTGCGGCGGTCGCCGAGGGGGGCGTCGATGCGAGTAAGCGGATCGGCGGTCTTTTCCACCGCCTCGGACTCGCCGGTGAGGGCAGACTCTTGGATGCGGAGGTTGGCGCTGGTGAGGATGCGGACATCGGCGGGGACGACATTGCCGGCCTCGAGCACGACCACGTCGCCCCGCACCAGGTCACGGGCGCCGATCTCCTGGAGCCGGCCGCTGCGCAGGACGCGGACCGCTGGGACGGCGAGCTTTTTGAGGGCGGCGATAGCCTTTTCGGCGCGGTACTCCTGGAAGAAGCCGAGCAGGGCGAAAAGGATGACGATGGCGCCGATGGCGCCCGCCTCCAGGTATTTGCCGAGGAAGAGCGAGAGAACGGCGGCGGCAATCAGGATCAGGACCATGACGGCGGTGAGCTGCTGCCAGAGGAGCAGCCAGGGGCTGCGCGAGCCGCGTTCGATCAGTTCGTTGGGGCCACTGTCTGTGAGACGGCGGCTGGCTTCGGCCTCGGACAGACCGGTGGCGCCGTCGGTCGCAAGGGTGCGGACGGCATCCTCGGCTGCGAGCGTGTGCCAGGAGGGGCCGGCGTCGGCCACCGCCACTGACGTCAGTATAGAGCGGGTCTTGCGAAACATCGGGTAAGTATCCTTCGTTGTGACTGGCGCTGGCCCGGTTTGTGTGCCGCATGATGGGCAACAAAAAAGCGAGGCCAGCGCATCCTGCATGCGCTGGTCTCGCCTGCCGGTGCTGTCCGGTCAGCCCGCCGAGGGACTATCACCCGCAAGCGGGATCCCCGTGATGACGACGAGCTGCAAGGAGGCTACTCCCCAACTGTGTAGAGGATAGCAGAGACTGCGTGGGCTGTCAAGATGTACAGCAAAATTCTAATTTTTGTCAAATAGCGAGAAGCGAGCAACGAACAGTACTTATGGTGGCTGGAATTTGTGGCGAATCCGCACCGGCTTACAGATGGAGACCAGGCGATGTGGCATTCTGCACCCAGTGCTTTGTGCGCATGGGCGCCTGATTCTGCTGCCGCCATAGTGGAAGTAGCGCCAATAAACTATTCCGCGATGGACCCGTGTTTGTCATATGAACAAGGAGACTCCCATGGATCGTATTTATGTGATGCAACTGGTTCGTTCGTTCCAGGTTGGCCAGATCAGCCGCCGGACGTTTTTGCGGCGGGCGAGTGTGGCCGTCGGCGGGATGGCCACGGCGAATTTGCTGTTGGCAGCCTGTGTGCCGGTGAGCCGCGAGGGGGCGGTGCGCCCAGTGCTCGAGGCGACGCCGACGGGCGAGGGCGTTGGCACGCCCGCAACGAGTAAGAGCGGCGAGGCAGGCCTTGTCACCGAGATGGTGGAGTACCAGGGGCCGAACGGCGAGAGCTTGAGCGGTTACGTGGCACGGCCCGAGGGCGACGTGCCGCATCCGAGCGTAATCGTCGTGCAGGAGTGGTGGGGTTTAAACGAGCACATCAAGGATGTAACACGCCGATTTGCGCAGGCAGGGTATGTGGCGCTGGCGCCGGATCTGTACCACGGGCAGGTGGCGACCGAGCCGGACGAGGCGCGCAAGCTGGTGATGGAGCTGGACATGCCGGCGGCGGTACAGGAGATCGGGAGTGCGGCCGATTTTTTGCTGGGCCAGGACTACGTGTCCGGCGAGCAGGTCGGGGTGCTGGGGTTCTGCATGGGCGGTGGCCTGGCACTACAGGCGGCGCTGAACGATGCGGGCACGGGGCGCTATGCGGTGGCGATTCCATTCTACGGATCGCCGCTCACGCCGGAGCAGGCGGCTACGGTACAGACTCCGATCCTGGGGTTGTATGGGGCGGACGACGGGGGTATCCCGGCGGCGGACGTCAAGGCGATGCAGGATGCGCTGACAAAGGCGGGGGTGGACAACTCCTTTACCATTTACGAGGGAGCGCCACACGCGTTTTTCAACGACACGCGTGAGAGCTACCGGCCTGAGGCAGCGGCGGATGCGTGGGAGCAGACGCTGGCGTGGCTCCAGAAGTACTTGTCGTCTTGAGGCCCGATTTATATTACCGTCTAGCTGCACTCCCTGCTCGCACTGCCGCAGGGTGGCCGAACGAAAATTGAGCCAGATTGTCCCTGTCTTCTTGTGCTTCCAGCCTCCACAACGGGGGATGCCTCTGCTGTATCATCGGGCCACTTTCGGTGCTACAGCAGAGACTCTTTTAAGCAGCAAGGTTGACTTTGCCTTTGTCATACCCGACGAGTTCAAGCCAGGGAAACAGCAGGGCGCCAGCGCCAAGCACTGATTCTGCAGCAACCTGCAGGGCAGTGTCGCGACGCAAGGTGGGCCACCGGGGTGCGGCCCACCTTCCTACGATCGCCAGCTGTTGCGCAGAGAACCGGTCACTGCAGTGCGAACAGCAGCGGCGAAAGAACACAACTGATGCGATAACTTTCATTAAAGCAATATAGCCTGCCAATTGGAAGCGGGTCTTGCGATATAATTACCGATATAAAAACCGATAATTGCTGATCTCTCTGTATGTTTTGCTCTTTAGAACGGCTTATACCGATTGAGATTGAGATCCCTTTATGCAAGATGGCCCTACCTTCGGTAAATGGCTCAAGCAAAAGAGAAGACAGCTGCGGCTGACGCAGAAGGAATTGGCCCAAGAGGTCGGCTATGCCGAGGTGACGCTGCGCAAGGTGGAGGCGGACGAGTTGCGGCCTTCACGCGCAATGGCGCAGCGGTTGGCGGAGGCTATGCAAATCCCGGTGGCAGAGCGCAGACAGTTTCTGCGTTTAGCCCTGGATATGGCCGGCGGCATCCACACCCAACACGCGGCGCCGGATTACCCGGCGCGGGTCGACATGGTCACCGCCTCTACCAAGATCGATTGGGGCGAAGCGCCGGATGTGAGCGGGTTTCATGGGCGCCAGGGTGAAGTACACCAACTGCGGCAGTGGCTGACGACTGACCAATGCAGAGTGGTCGCCGTGCTGGGCATGGGCGGCATCGGCAAAACTGCCTTGGCGACATTCGTGGCGGCGAACGTTCACGGGCAATTTTCCGCCGTAATCTGGCGTTCGCTGCGCAACGCTCCCCCGCTGCCGGAACTCCTGCGGCAGTGGATCCAGGCGCTGTCACCCCGTGAAGCCCACGAAACGCCGCAGGAAGCGGATCAGTTGCTGGCGCTGTTTATGGAATGCCTGCGCGGGCAGCGCTGCCTGCTGCTGCTGGACAACTTCGAGACTGTGCTGGCCAGTAAGCGTCTAGGCCATTACCTGCCCGGCTATGAGGGGTATGGTCAACTGCTAAAACAGATTGGCGTGGGCTGGCACCAGAGCTGCCTGCTGCTGACCAGTCGCGAGAAGCCGCGGGAGTTGATTCCGATCGAAGGCGAACGTGCGTCGGCGCGCACACTGGTAGTGTCAGGCTTGCCGCTCGCCGATGGCCGCGCCCTGCTGCAGGACCGCGGCCTGCGTGGCAGCACGGAGGAATGGGCAGCGCTGCACGCGCGCTATTCCGGCAATCCGCTCGCGTTGCAGATCATCTCCGAGACCATCCGCGAGCTCTTCCACGGCGACATTGGCCGGTTCCTCCGCCAGGAGACTTTCTTGTTTGGCGGGATTGCCAACTTGCTGGAGCACCAGCGGGCACGCCTCTCACCGCTGGAGCAGGATATCATGTTCTGGCTGGCCGTCGAACGCGAACCGGTGACACCGGAGGAGTTGGCCGTTGACCTCGCGTCGCATCCTACCGAAGCCGCAGTGTTGGCGGCCCTCCATGCTCTGCGCCACCGCTTCCTGATAGAGAGCACGCAGACGGGCTTTACGTTACAGAATGTGGTGCTTGAGTATTTCACCGCCACTTTGATAGACCAGGTATGTGCAGAAATCGCATCTGGCAGCCCCGATTTGCTTCAGCGCTTTGCGCTGCTCAAAGCATCGGCCAAGAGCTATGTACGGGAAAGCCAGCGCAGCTTGATCCTGGGGCCGATTGTCCGGCGTATTGTTCAGCAGCTTGGTCCCCCTGCGCTTGTGGATCAATTCACCAGCATGTTGGCGCAGTTGCGCCATACCCAACAACGTCAAGCAAGTTATGCCGGAGGCAACATCCTCAACCTCATGGTCCAGGGGGGGATCGATCTGCACGGCCAGGATTTCTCGCAGCTCGCACTCTGGCAGGCCGACCTGCGCGACGTAACCGCGCAGGATGTGAACCTCCGCCAATCGGACTTGTCCCAGAGTGTATTTACCGACACATTTGCCTGCGTCTTCTCGCTAGCCTTCAGTCCTAACGGGCAGCGAATCGCGGCAGCGACGATGGGTGAAGAGATCCGTGTGTGGCAGGCCAGCGATGGCAAGCCGCTCGCGACCTGGGTAGCTCACCGCGGGTGGGTAAGATCTGTCTGCTTCAGCCCTGATGGCAGCATACTGGTCAGCGCCGGCGGCGACCAGACGGTACGGCTGTGGCATGCAGATGATGGCAGGCTTCTCGCAACTTTGCAGGGACATACCAACGATGTCCTATCCGTCTGCTTCAGCCCTGATGGCAGCGTCCTCGCCAGCGGCAGTAACGACAAGACGATCCGGCTGTGGAACAGCCACACCGGCGCGTGCATCCGCCTGCTGCAGGGACACACGAAGTTCGTAAATTCCGTCTGCTTCAGTCCTAATGGCAGCGTCCTCGCCAGCGGGAGCGGTGACCAAACAGTGCGGCTGTGGAATGCACATGATGGCAGACTTCTTGCCATTTTGCAGGGACATACTAGCGACGTCATGTCCGTCTGCTTCAGCCCCGACGGGGGCGTGCTTGCCAGCGGCAGTAATGACCAGACGGTGAGGCTGTGGGACATCCACACCGGCGCGTGCCTCCACCCGCTGCAGGGACACACGAACTTCGTAAATTCCGTCTGTTTCAGCCCCGATGGCAATATCCTCGCCAGCGGCGGTAATGACCAGACGGTGCGGCTGTGGGACACTCACACCGGCGAGTGCCTCCACCCGCTGCAGGGACACGCGAACTTCGTAAATTCCGTCTGTTTTAGCCCTGATGGCAGCGTCCTCGCCAGCGGCAGCTATGATCAGACGATACGGCTGTGGGACAGCCACACCGGCGAGTGTCTTCGCCTGCTGCAGGGATACACCAACCCCGTAAGTTCCGTCTGTTTCAGCCCTGATGGCAGCGTCCTCGCCAGTGCCGGTTATGACAAGTCGATCCGGCTGTGGGACAGCCACACCGGCGCGTGCCTCCACCTGCTGCAGGGACATACGGCTTGGATTTGGTCCGTCTGCTTCAGCCCTGATGGCAGCGTGCTCGCCAGCGGCGGTGACGATCAGATGGTTAGGTTGTGGGACACCCACACCGGTGAATGCCTCCGCCTGCTGCAGGGACACGCGAACTTCGTAAATTCCGTTTGCTTCAGCCCTGACGGCAATTTCCTCGCCAGCGGCAGCTATGATCAGACGATACGGCTGTGGGACAGCCACACCGGCGCGTGCCTCCGCCTGCTGCAAGGACACACAGGCTGGATATGGTCCGTCTGCTTCAGCCCTGATGGCAACATGCTTGCCAGCGGCAGTAATGATGAGACGATCCGGCTGTGGGACACCCACACCGGCGCGTGCCTCCGCCTGCTGCAGGGACGCACGGGTTGGGTAAGTTCCGTCTGCTTCAGCCCTGATGGCAGCGTGCTCGCCAGCGGCGGTGACGATCAGATGGTTAGGTTGTGGGACACCCACACCGGCGAGTGCCTCCGCCTGCTGCAGGGACATACGGCTTTGATGTGGTCCGTCTGCTTCAGTCCTGATGGCAACATGCTTGCCAGCGGCAGCAATGACCAGACGGTGCGGCTGTGGGACACCCACACCGGTGAGTGCCTCCGCCTGCTGCAGGGACATACAGGTTTGATAAGTTCCGTCTGCTTCAGCCCTGATGGCAACGTTCTTGCCAGCAGTAGTAATGATGAGACGATCCGGCTCTGGGATGTAATAACAGGCACATGTCTCCGCACCCTGCGCAGCCAGCGGCCCTATGAGAGCATGAACATCACCGACGCCACAGGCTTGACGCCCACTCAAGTTGTTACACTTAAAAGGCTGGGCGCCGTCGATGACACAGAGTAGAATTGGTATACTGGGTAGCTGTGCTGTCGTAACGGCGGCCGACTATCAAGAGGGCAGCGCCCAGGGGCCTGCGCAAACAGCCAAGCGACGGAGGGAGCGCGGGCATGGAAGAACTTTGGAAGGCGATCGTTTTGGGGGCAGTCGAAGGGTTTACCGAGTTTCTGCCCATTTCCTCGACCGGACACCTGCTGGTAGCGGCCAAGCTGCTGAATTTCCAGCCGACGATGGAGGGCACCTTCGTCATATTTATTCAACTCGGCGCCACGCTGGCCATGCTGCTCTACTTTGCACGCGACTTAATCGCCCAGCTGCGCACAGTCCGCCACAGCGCGCCTGTGCAGCGGCTGTGGACCAACGTGGCGATCGCCTTCCTTCCGGCCGCGGCGATCGGCTTCCTCCTGCATAAGTGGATCAAGGAAGTGCTGTTTGTCTCGCCCTACGTGATCCCTGCTGCGCTGATCGTGGGCGGCATCCTGATGTTTGTGGTGGAATGGTATGCGCGCGGGCGCGCCCAGACGATGGACCCACAGCAGCTCGGGCGCGGCCAGGCGCTGGCCGTCGGCATGGCCCAGGTCCTGGCTTTGATCCCAGGCGTCTCCCGCTCGGGTGCGACGATCGTCGGCGGCATGTTTGCGGGCGTGAGCCGCGTAGCGGCCACCCGCTTCTCATTCTATCTCGCAATCCCAACGATGCTCGTAGCCACTGTCTTTGACCTGGCGACCAGCCTCGACACCGTCTCCGGCAGTGACTGGGTGCTCCTGGCTGCAGGCACCGTAACGGCGGCGATCACGGCGTGGATTGCCATTGCCTGGTTGCTCCGGTATGTGGCGAATCACTCGCTCGCCTTGTTTGGCGGCTATCGGATCGTGGTGGGTCTTCTGATCCTGGCGCTGCTGGTGTCGGGCGTGATGTAACGAGAAAGGCGTGCCCGGCGCCAGCCAGGCGAGCTATGTACTGAAGTGCGGCGGCAGTATTTCACTATGTAAGTAGCAACTTGGGTAATATATACTACGAGTATATACTTTGTACCCATGCAAACCGCCAAACTCTTTCCCAACGGCCAAAGCCAGGCCGTACGGTTGCCCAAGGAGTACCGTTTTGAGGGCGACCGCGTCTACATCCAGCGGGTGGGCGAGGCAGTGGTGCTGCTGCCCTATCACCGTGGGTGGCAAGTGCTGTTCGATAGCCTGGTCCAGTTTAGTGCGGATTTTGCGGCGGAACCGGGGCAGGCGGGAAATGACGGCGCGACCGGGCAACAGGGGGCAGCGTGACGGAGCCCCGCTACTTGTTCGATACGCATGTGTGCCTGCATTTGATCCGCCACGGCGTGGGCGAACTGCGCGGGTTGTTTGAACGCTGCGCACCTGGCGAGATCGCGATCTCTTCGCTGACGCTGGCGGCGCTGCGCGCCCGCGCGCAAAATAGCCGCAGCCCGGAGCAAAACCGCCAGGCGCTGGACCAGTTTGTGCTGCCGCTCACGGTGGTGGACTTTGACGCAGAGGCGGCCGCGTGGCTGGGCAAGCTGGCGGCGCAGGCGGAAGCACGCGGCCAGGTTGCAGGCCAGGAAGAGATGCTGGCTGCCCAGGCACTGCGCCTGCACGCCCCGCTGGTGACAGATCGGCCGGCGCTCTATGCGTCGATCGCCGAGTTAGAACTGCACCCAGTGGAAGAGGGCAGGCCAGTGGTGCACTCTGGGGTGCGCCCCGCGACGCAGGTCTCTACACTAGACGACGAAGCGGGCGCTGCGCGGCTCGGCCGCGCAGCGTCACCGGACGCAGTACGCCAGGCGCGATGGTCGAAACCGTTGCGCGCACAAGAGCGGCGCCAGATCCGGATTGCAGGGAGCCACGATTTTACGCTGGATCTGCTGGCAAGCTGGCTGCACGCACAAGACCCGACTCTCTCGTTGGCGCTGGATAGTGTGGGCAGCCTGCGCGGGTTGTTGGCGCTGCAGCAGAATACGGCACACCTGGCCGGCTCGCACCTCTTGGACGAAGAAACGGGCGACTTTAATCGCAGCTATATCCAACACCTGCTGACGCCGCTGGGCGTACGGGTGCTATTGATAGGGTTTGTGCAGCGCGAACAGGGGCTGATCGTGCGCAAAGGGAATCCCAAGCAGATTCACGGCCTGCCCGACCTGGCACGGCCCGATGTGACGTTTGTCAACCGGCAGCGCGGGGCCGGCACACGCGTACTGCTCGATTACCACCTGGCGCGCAGCGGGATTGCGGCGGAGCAGGTGCGGGGATATGCCCAGCAGGAGCCAACCCACCTGGCCGTAGCGGCGGCGGTAGCCGACGGCCGCGCCGACTGCGGGCTGGGCGTGCTGGCGGCGGCGCGGGCACTGGATCTGGATTTTGTGCCGCTTTGCCACGAACGATTCGACCTGGTGATCCCGTTGGAACACTACGAGAGCGTGCTGCTGCAGCCGCTAGTCGAGCTGCTTCGCCATCCGCAAGCGGGGTTTGTGGAGCAAGTGGCGGCGCTGGGTGGGTATGGGACAGAATTGATGGGGAAGGTGTTGGCGGAGCTGTAAGAGGATGAGGGAGCTAGGGTTTGGGTGAGATAGGGCAGGGATTGTGGGAGGCGCTGGGGTTGCTGGCGTCAGGTGATCCCGGGTTGTATGAGATCGTATGGCTTTCACTGCGGGTGTCGGGAATCGCGCTGCTGATTGCGACGCTGATTGGGATTCCGGCGGGAGCGGCGCTGGGGCTGGTGCGCTTCCCGGGGCGACGGCTGGCGATGGCCTTGGTATATACGGGGATGGCGTTTCCGCCGGTGGTGGTGGGCCTGTTTGTCTACCTCATGCTGTCGCGCAAGGGACCGCTGGGGAGCCTGGCGTGGAGCTGGATCCCACGGTTGTTTACGCCAGAGGCGATGATCACGGCGCAGATCATCATCGCCTTTCCGCTTGTAGCGGGGTTTACGATGACCTCGGTGATGGCGGTGGACCCCAACCTGCGGCTGCAGGTGCAGGCGCTGGGGGCGTCGCGCTGGCAGACGACGCTCGCTGTGCTGGAGGAAGCGCGTACGGGGGTGGTGGCAGCAGTGGTGGCAGGGTTTGGCGGCATTATCTCCGAGGTTGGGGCGGTGATGTTGGTGGGCGGCAATATTGCGGGGCAGACGCGGGTGTTGACGACGGCCATTGTGCTGGAGACAAACAAGGGCAATTTTGGGCTGGCGCTGGCGCTGGGGCTGATCCTCCTGGCATTTGCGTTTTTTGCCAACTTTATGATTTTGCGGCTGCAGGGGCGGTCTTTCGAGTGAGCGAGACGCTTTACCGGCTGCGGGACGTGTGCAAGGGGTACAACGGGCGACAGACGCTAGCGTTGGACGAGCTGGTGATCGGTCGGGGCGAGATCCTGGCGTTGGTGGGACCGAGCGGAGCGGGCAAGAGCACGCTGCTGCGGCTGCTCAACTTTTTGGAGGAGCCGACGGCGGGGACGGTCTGTTTCGAGGGGCAGGAGTATGGGATGGGGCGCAGGGCGCCGTTAAGCGTGCGGCGGCGGGTGACGACAGTGTTTCAGCGGCCCGTACTGCTGCAGCGTACGGTCGAGGCGAATGTGGAGTATGGGCTGCGGCTGCGGGGGCAGGATGGCAGGAAAGGCGCGGCGGAACAGGTCAAGCGGACACTGCAGGAAGTGGGATTGGCGAGCCTGGCACGCGCGCAAGCTCGCACCTTGTCAGGGGGCGAGGCGCAACGGGTGGCGCTGGCGCGGGCCATGGTCCTGACGCCGGACGCGCTGCTGCTGGACGAGCCGACGGCCAACCTGGACCCGTACAACGTGGGGCTGATCGAGCAGATCGTGCGGCGGCTGAACGAAGAGCAGGGAACGACGATCGTGCTGGTGACGCACAATGTGTTCCAGGCACACCGGTTGGCAACGCGGGTGGCGCTGCTGCTGGAGGGGCGGATCGTGGAGGTGCAGGACGTGCAGGGATTTTTCGAGCGCCCGCAGGACCCGCGCACGAGCGCATTTGTACGCGGAGAGATGGTGTATTAGGGAACTTGGGCATTGTGAATTCGACAACGAAATCCTTTAGATTGCAAGACAGGAGCAAATCTTTGTACCACAGATCACGCTATGCATTGATTGCTTTGGCACTGCTGTTGACATTCTTGCTGGCTGCGTGCCGGCCAGTGCAGGCGCCAGCGGCAGCAGAAGCGACTGCGACGACGGCTGCGACCGAGGAAGCAGCTGCACCCGTGCCTTCCGGCGACCCGAACAAGCTGATCATCGCCACAACGACGAGCACGGCGGACTCGGGGCTGCTGGACGTGCTGCTGCCGGACTTTGAGCAGGAGTTTGGGGTCGATACCGACTTTGTGGCAGTGGGCACCGGGCAGTCGCTCAAGCTGGGCGAGGACTGCAACGCCGACGTGGTGCTGGTGCACGCACGTGCGCGCGAGGACGAGTTTATGAACAACGGGTTCGGCGCGCGGCGCGCGGACGTGATGTATAACGACTTCGTGATCGTCGGCCCGGCGAGCGACCCGGCAGGGATCAAGGGCATGACGGACGCGACCGAGGCGTTCAAGGCGATCGCAGCGGCGCAGGCCCCGTTTATCTCGCGGGGACGAGTCAGGGACGAACACCAAGGAACTGGCGATCTGGAAGAAGGCCGAGATCGAGCCGAGCGGCGACTGGTACATTTCCGCCGGACAAGGCATGGGGGCCGTGCTGAACATGGCCAACGAGCAGCAGGCCTACACGTTGAGTGACCGGGCGACCTACTTGGCGCGCGGCAAGGAAGGGTTGGATCTGCAGGTGCTGGTCGAGGGCGACAAGGCGCTGTTCAACCCGTATGGCGTGATCACCGTCAATACAGAGAAGTGCCCGAATGTGAATGCGGACCTGGGCAATAAGTTTGTGGATTGGATCATCTCGGTGCCGACGCAGGAGAAAATTGCGGCGTTTGGGCAGGAAGAGTTTGGCCAGCCGCTCTTTACACCGGATTCTACCCCTTGGCAGAACAAATAGGGCAGAATACCAAGGCTGGCGCTGGGGCAAGAGCCAGCGCAGAAGCAACTACTTAGCCACAAGGAGAGAATGATGCCATTGAGTGCACGCAATCAACTCGTCGGAACGGTGAAGTCAATCAAGATGGGCGCGGTAATGGCCGAGGTTGTTGTCCAGTTGGACGGTGGGGCGGAGATCGTATCCGCGATCACGGCGACGTCGGTGCAAAACCTGGGCCTGAAGGAAGGGTCGCGGGTGAAGGCGGTCGTAAAGGCGACCGAGGTCATGCTCGCAACAGATTAGCGTTACGCCAGGCTGTACTGCTGTTCCTTATTGTCACCGGGTGAGCCCGCCGGCAGAGTCGCCGGCGGGTTCGCCGCGTAGAAACCGAGTTTCTCAATTGGCGCCCGTCTCGGCCGGTGCCAGCGACTGGCCGCGGACGGAAGAGCCGAGCCACATGATGAGCACACCGAAAAGGGCGAGCACGCCGAGGGCACCGCGCAGGGTGATGAGCTCGGCCAGGCCGCCAATGAGGGGCGGGCCGACCAGGAAGCCGGTGTAGCCGGCGGTGGCCATGGCGGCGATGCCCACCCCGGGAGTGACGCCGGGGGTGCGGGCGGCAGCGCTCAGGATCAGCGGGAAGATGCAGGAGACGCCGGCGCCGACAAAGCCGTAGCCGACGATGGCGACGGCAGGCAGGGCACTGATGAGGACCAGGCCAATGCCGATGACGACGAGACCGCCGCCGGCACGTACGATGTGACCGGAGCCAAAGCGGGTGGTCAGCCAGTCGCCGGCAAAGCGGCCGCCAGCCATCATCAGGGCGAAGATCGAATAGCCGACCGCGGCGACGGCGGCCGGACTGCCGAGGCCTTCACGCAGGTAGATGGCGCCCCAGTCGCCGATAGCACCTTCGCAGATCAAGGCGCAGAGGGCGACGATGCCCATGGGCAGCAGGGCGCGGGTGGGGAGAGCAAAGGCAGGCGCGTGGCTGGCAGGCGCGTCTCCCGCCGGCGCGGGGCCGTCGGGTATGAGGCCGCGAGTGGCGACGAACATGGCGACGGCGCCGACGGCCGCGGCGATGATGAAGTGGGTGGAGACGGTCAGCCCGCGGGCGGCGGCCAGCCCGCCGAGGGCAGCGCCGAGCAAGCCACCGACACTCCAGAAGGCGTGAAACGAATTCATGATCGAGCGCCGGTACTGGTGTTCGACGAGGGCGGCCTGGGCGTTCATCGCCACGTCGAGCGCGCCGTTGGTAGCGCCGAAAAAGAAGAGGGCAAGCATCAGGAGCGGCAGGCTGGTGGCGAAGCCAGGCAGGATCACGGCGGCGCAGAAGGAGAGGGCCATCATGGTAGTGACCGTACGGCTGCCCACGCGACCGATGATCACGCCGGCGGTGGGTTGGGCAAGCAGGGCGCCGACGGCCGCGCACAGCAGGGCGATGCTAAAGATACCTTCGCCGAGACCGAGCTGCTGCTTGACGTCGGGGATGCGGGCGAACCAGTTGGCAACCAGCATGCCGTTGATAAAGAAGATGGCGGTGACGGCCACGCGGGCCGAGCGGGCGTCAACGAATTTGCCCTGTTCTTTTTCTGGGGCAGCTTGTTCAAGAGTGGCCATAGTTTCCTGCTGTTCTGTGATTTCACGCGAAGCGCGCACCGTTGCCGTATAAGATGGTATAATACCAGCAGAAACGTGCAAGGTCAAAGAGTATTTCGTGCAAAACAGGCAGGAATCGGCATATGCTGCGGGAAGAACGACACTTGGTTATCCTTGAGCAGCTGCGGCGGGTGGGAAAGGTGCAGACACTGGAGTTGAGCCGCAGCCTGCAGGTTTCGGAAGATACACTGCGGCGCGATCTGCGGGATCTGGCGGCCGGCGGCAAGCTGCAGCGGGTACATGGGGGCGCGCTGCCGCGTTCGCCGTCGGTGGGAAGCTTTGCCGAACGGCAGGGGCAGTCGGCACAAGCCAAGCGAGCGTTGGCGGAGACGGCGGCGCGGCTGCTGCAGGACGACCAGGTGATCCTGGTGGACGGAGGGACGACTAATCTGGAAGTGGTGCGGCAGCTGCCGCGCAGCTTGCGGGCCACGATCGTGACGTCGAGCCCGGCGATCGCATTGGAACTCGTGCCGTATCCGCAGGTCGAAATCCTGCTGCTGGGCGGGCGGCTGGCAAAGGAGATGGAGACGACGGTTGGCATTGCTACGGCCGAGGCGCTGCACGGCGTGCGGGCGGATGTCTGCCTGCTAGGCGTGTGCAGCCTGCACGTGGAGATCGGGATCAGCGTGGCGGGCAGCGAGGAGGCGCAGATCAAGCGACTGATGATTGCGCAGTCGGGCGAGGTCATAGCGGTGGCGGTAGCTGCAAAGCTGGGAACGGCGATGCCCTATGTGGTGGGGCCGGTGAGCGAACTGACACACCTGGTGACCGAGCACTTTGTGGCGGACGAAGTGGTGGCGGCGTATACGCAGCTTGGCATCGCGGTTCTGCGGGGGTGAAGGTAGGAAGGCACCCGTGCCTGGCGCTGCCCACTTCATCTCGCCGACGCCAATTCTTGTGGGCAGCGCCAAGCACACGTCGGCGTTACGGCGCGACGGTGAGTTGAGGAGACCCGCAGTTAGAACCCGCTACCTAGCGGGTGTCGCCGTCGCCGCGGATCGCGTTGCGTTCGAGGCGGGAGAAGAGTTTTTCCAGGTTGGCCTCGGCGACTTCTTCGAGCGTGAGGTTAAGCTCGGTGCAAATTTGGGCGAGATACCAGAGGACGTCACCCAGTTCCTGCTTGAGGGCCTCGCGCTCGGCGTCGCCGATCAGGCCGTTCTTGTCACGGAAGATCTTTTTGACCTTCCCGGCGACTTCTCCGGCCTCGTTGACGAGCCCGAGCGTGGGGTAGACGATAGCGTGGTCGGTATGGATGAGACTCCACGTTTTGCGCGATTCGCGCTGGTAGTCGTTAAATAGTGGGGTTTGTGGGGTCACAGACGTTTTCTATTCTCCCAGTTCGATAGTTTGTTCCGCCTGGCCTTTTTCCCACTTGCCGCTGGAATCGCCCACGGCCCAGGAGGTGCGGATGGTGATGGTCATGCGCGAGCGCTTGACCACTTCCCCGCTCTTAGGTTGGCCGCTTTTTACCTGGATGGGCTGCTGGGGGGCAGGTTTGGAGAGGGCATTTTGCAGCAGCTTGAGGCCGGCGCTGAGGGCAAGGCTGGCGGCGCCGAGAAGCACAGGGACGGCGGCCTTGCCGATAACGGCGGGCAGGCTTGCCCCCTGAGTGGCGGGCAAGTTGGATTGGCTGTCGTAACCGCATTGGGCGCAGTAGCGGGTGTCCATGGCGTTGCCATGACCGCACTCTGGACAGATGCGTGTGACGTTGGACATGGATGACTCCTGGTCGAGAGGGTGGGCGCTCACGGACGGCGCCCTGCCCTTGCGCGGGCAGTTTAGCATTATGTGGGGAATGCGTCAATGAATGGGTTGACTTCGGCTGATGCCGTCATACTCGCGGGAATGATCCTTATACTGCTGCTGCTGCTGTTCGCCTATGCCGTCGAGTATGTACGGTACAAGACCACCCGCAGTGAAAAGCGCAGAAGAATAACTGAGCTGCTCTTTCTCTGGCTTGCCTTGATTGGCCTCTTTTGCTGGATCAGAGTCTCGCCGGTTCTGGGTGGCGCAACTTGGGCGCTGGCGGTGCTGGGATATCTTTATGACGGCTACATCGTCGACAAACTGCCGTAGCGGCGGAACGGTGTAGACGGGTTGCTTGACAACCCTGCTGCTCTGCGCTAGACTCCTCCCCCACTCCGTAACCCTTCGCAAACAGTCAACCAAAATATCGAAAGAGTAGGGAAGCACATGGGAAGCAATCATCTTTCACTAGCCGATGCGGCGCGTGGGTTTGCCGGCGCCGCCAGGGAGTATTCGCCGGCTCCGATCTGGTGGTGGAGCGCCGAGAAGCTGGACCCGACGCGGCTGCGCTGGCAGCTGGAGCAGTTTGCGGCGGGCGGCGTGTACAACCTGGTGATCCTGAACCTGGCGCCGACGGGGCCGCTGTATGGGTCGGACGCGGACGACCCGCCCTTCTTTTCGGAAGAGTGGTGGACGATCTTCCTGGGGGTGTGTGCCGATGCGCGGGAATTGGGCGTACGGCTGTGGTTCTATGACCAGATTGGATTTTCTGGGGCCAACCTGCAGGGTGGGCTGGTGCGCGACAACCCGGCGTTTGCAGGCCAGTGGCTGGCTTCAGCGGTGGTGGAGGGCGAGGGTGAGCTGGCGCTGGCGTTCCCGCCGGAGGGGATGCCGCTGGCGGTGGCAGTGACGGACTTGGCCTCGGGGGAGACGGTGACGACGGTGGCAGGGGACCTCCTGGCAGGGGACCTCCTGGAGGTGGGGGGACTTCCTGGAAGTGGCAGACGGCAGGTGCGCGCGATTTATGCGGTGCAGCGGGGGTTTGATTATTTTGGTGCGGAAGCGTGCACGACACTGCTGGATACGGTGCATGGGGAGTTTGAACGGCGGGCGAGTGGCTTTTTCGGGGATGTGATCGTGGGATCGTTCCAGGATGAACTGCCTTCGATGCCGACGTGGGGGCGTGATTTTCTGGCGGCATTTGCGGCGCGCAATGGCTATGATCTTGCCACCAAGCTGGGTTTGCTGTGGGAAGGTGACGATGCCGAGTCCCAGCAGGTGCGGACGGACTTTCATGCGACACGCGCAACGCTGGCGGAAGAGGCGTTTTTCAAGCCCCTGTTCAATTGGCACGAACGGCATGGGATCATCTGCGGATTTGACCAGCAGGGGCCGGCGCGGGCGGGGGATCCGGTGGAAACGGTGACGCTGTATGCCGACTATCTGAAGACACATCGCTGGTTCGGTGCGCCCGGCAGCGACCATCACGGTGAGGCGAAAATCCACAGTTCACTGGCGCATTTGTACGACCGGCCGCGGGTGTGGATCGAGTCGTTTCACAGCAGCGGATGGGGTGGGACGCTGGAGGAAACATTTGATTGGCTGCTGCCGTGGCTGCGGGCAGGGGCCAACCTGTACGACCCGCATGCGGTCTATTACAGCACGCGCGGCGGGTGGTGGGAATGGGCCCCGCCCTCGACCTGCTGGCGGCAGCCGTATTGGCGTCACTACCCGCTCTTTTCGGGCACGGTAAGCCGGCTGTGCTACTTATTGAGCCAGGGCGACCACGTGTGCGATATCGGCGTGCTGTTCCCGACAGTAACGGTGCAGGCGCATACGACGCCGGATGGGGCACGGCCGGCGGCGAAGACGGCGCACGCCATTTATGTCGAGCTGGTGGGGCGGATGGTGTGGTTTGACGCGCATCCAGGCGTGTTGGATCGCGACCGCCGTGACTATGACATTTTGGACGACGATTCGGTGCAGCGGGCGACGGTGGGGAATGGTGCGATCACGATCGGGCCGGAACAGTACCGGGCGATCGTGCTGCCGGGATGCGTGACGCTGGCAGAGGCGACGGCGGACGTGCTTCTCCGGTTTGTTGAGAATGGTGGGCTGCTGGTGGCCGTGGGTGGGCTGCCGGAATTTGCGACAGGGCATGATGTCGAGACGGTTGAGCGGCTGCGAGGGCTATTTGAGAGTGGGAAGGCAAAGGCGGTGGCGACGGCGGGCGAACTGCCGGAGGCGCTGGCGGGGCTGGGACGGCGGGTGGATGCGCCGGTGCCTACCTTGCATCGGCGCATAGATGGGCATGACGTGCTGTTTGTGCCGGCCACAGCGTCACGCGCCAGCGATGTGCACTACGAAAATATATGGTGGAACATCGATTACTCGTTTGATGCGGGCCGCTATGAGCGCAACATGAAGGTGCGGGTGCAGGGCGCCAAGGGCGTGCCGCAGCTGTGGAATCCGCTGGACGGAACGCGGCGGCGGCTGGAGGCGCGCACGGTGGGGGATGTGGTGGAGGTCGACATCCCCTTCGACGAGAGTCCGGCAGCGCTGGTGGTATGGGGCGAGGAGGTCGATGGGGCTAAGGCGGGCACAAGGTCCGGCGGTGAAAGCGATGGCCGCGACAATGACGGTATTCCCGCCGGACCTTATGCCCCTACGATCGTGGCTACGCTGGACACTTGGCAGGCACAGGTGGAGCCGACGTTGGACAACCGGTATGGCGATTTTGACCGCCCGGCACATGCAGGCGCACCGCCGCTGCAGACGTGGCGGTTTGAGCACCGTGTCGAAGGCGCAGCCGTCCAGGGTGGAGATGGCGAGCACTGGCAGGCCGTGGAGGCGACATTTGGGCCGTACGGCTTATGGCTGGGTCCCCTGCCGGCAGAGCAGCTGCCTGAGCCGGCGCGAGGAGTGGATGAGTTGCGGGCGCATAACGGGTGGCAGCTGGCGCGTTATTCTCTGACACGGGGGATCGCACACGATCGCGTCCACAATTGGACGCTGGGTCCCAAGGGGCATGTGCCGTACGAGTTCCTCGATTTTGGGCCGGTATATCCCGGGCAGGCCGTGCGATTCCGGACCAGGGTGGTGATGCCGGAGGAGCAGGCGGGGACGCCTGCGGTCCAAGAGCTGCACCTGGCGCTGGCGGCGGGCGCCGCTAAGCGGTTGTGGGTAAACGGCGAGTTGGTAGGCGACGGGCCCGCCGGTTATCTGTGGCTACAGCCGGTGCGTTTGCGCGCAGGGGCGAACTTGATCGAATGGGAACTGGCGCCGGAAGAAGCGCTGTACCTGCGGGCGATGTGGGCACTGGTGCGCGCACCCGGGCGTTTTGTGCGGCCGGAGTGGATGACTACGCTTGATGCGCCGGTGCAGGATACACTGGTGCGGTTTACCGGCAGCTTCGACGTGCCGTTCGCGCCGCGGGAGGGGACGCTGCACACCGGGACGGCCTATGGGTGCCGGGTGGTGGTCAACGAGGTGGAGGTCGGGCGACAGGGTGGATTTGACCCGTATGGGTTCCAGATGCGCGTCTACCGGCATACAAGCACGGCCTTCCGGCAGGGGGCGAACACAGTCACGCTGGAGGTGCATGACCCCGGACAATTGGTGGAGGCGCTGGCCGACGTGCGCGTGGTGGGGCCACACGGGGAAGAGGCAGTGCTGACGAGCGGCGCCCACTGGCAGGTGCAGCGCGGCGAAGGGCCGGCGACGGCGACGGCGCTGCGGCGTTTCCAGAACATGAGCTGGAACAAGAGCGAGGTGGGAGTGTCACTGGACCCGCAGGCGATGGATATCTGGCGGCGACCGCATCCGCTGCCGGGAACTGATTGGATCGAGGATACGGCGAGCGACGACACGGTGCTGCCGGCAGTGCCGGATGCATACGGCCGGCAGGGGCGCGTGGAATGGCTGCGCTGGGCGCTGCCGCCGGGGGCAAGGACGATGCGGCTGCCCGTGAATGGAACAGCACGGCTGTGGGTGGATGACGTGGAGGTGACGATCCGCGAGGGCACCCAGGGTCTTGAGGCGATCATCCCGGCGAGTGAAGTCGAGCGCCGGGTGGCAAGGCTGCGGGTGGAGCCCACAGGCGGTCACAGCGAAGGTGGGCTGCTGGCGGGGCCGGTGACGTACACGGTGGAGGCAGGCCCGATCGGGTTGGGGCCGTGGGCGGAGTATGGGCTGGCTTCGTACTCGGGTGGCGTGCGATACAGAAGCACATTTAGCCTGGACGCCGCGACAGATAGGCACGTGGTGCTCGACCTGGGACAGGTGCGTGGGACGGTCGAGGTGTGGGTAAACGGGCAGGCGATGGGGGCGCGCATTTGGGCGCCGTATCGCTTTGACATTACCGCGGCGGTGCAGGAAGGGGCGAATCGGGTGGAGGTGTTGATATTGAATACGCTGGCGCCGTATTTGCGGTCCACGAGCCCGACCAATTATGTGTTTGGGCAGCAGGAGATGTCGGGGTTGATGGGGCCAGTGCGGGTGGTGAGAGGGTGAGAAGGTAAGAGGAGGTGCAGGCGAGGACGCCTGCGCTCCTTGGGCGTATGTACAGGGGAGATGGAAGGTTTTGTGCATACGTTTCAATACAGCTTGCGCAATTTACCAATTGCCCCTAGTATTCGCTCTCATAACGGCGGAAATCCCCTGCCGCAGTGAACTCACAATCCGTGAATCTACCCACACAAGTTTTTAAGGAGAGAAACATCGTGACGAAGACGATTGCTCCCGTGCGCAAGGCATGGTTGTTGACTGCCATGCTGCTGCTGGCGCTGCTCGTGCAGGCCTGCGCTGCACCGGCCGCCCCAGCCGCAGAGGCGCCAGCTGGCGACACAGCCGCGGCGCCAGCCCCAGCTGCCGGCGAACCAGTTAAGAATGCATTAGGTAAGGAGATGCCCGCCGATGCGGCGCCGCTGGATCAGCAGGTAATAGTGTTCCCGTATGCCGGTTGGAAGGATTTTATTACCATTGATTTCTTCCAGAACGTATACGACCGCGCCGACGCCCTCACCGACCTATTGTCCGATCCGCTGGTGCGCCTGGACAAGGACTTCAAGGTCAACCCGTCTGCAGCTACCGAGTGGTCGGCAGACGACAGCGGCCTGGTGTGGACCTTCAAGCTCGACCCCAAGCTGATGTGGAACGACGGCACGCCGGTGACGGCCGACGATTATGTCGCCACTTTCCAGTATGGAGCCGACCCGAAGCACGCCTGGGACTTCAACTGGTACTACTCGGGCGTGATCAAGAACTGGACGCAGGCCGTGGCAGGCGAAGTGCCGGTCACGGACATCGGCGTAAAGGCGGTGGACGCCAACACGTTGGAGTTCACGACCGAGACACCGGCACCCTACCTCCCAGCCATGCTGGTGTATTCGACACCGCTGCAGAAGAAGGCGCTGGAGGCGCACGGCGGCCTGTACAACTCCGATCCGGCAACGTCGGTTTCTTCCGGCCCTTACAAGCTGGTGGAGTGGACCAAGGATCAGCGTGTGGTGTATGAGATCAACCCTGATTACAAGGGCACCAACATCCCGTACATCCAGAAGGTTATCGTCACCAACATCGGCCAGGCCGCGGCAATGCTGCCGGCGTACGAGGCCAACGAAATCGACTATGTGAATGGTGGCAACCTGGGGCCGGCCGACATGCAGATTGTCGAAGCCGACGAGGCACTGAAGAAGGAATATCACCCGCACTATGGCGACTTCCGCACGCACTATTTCTTCTTTGACGACAGCCAGCCGCCGTTCAACGACCTGAAGGTGCGCCAGGCGTTTGCCCAGGTGCTGGACCGCAAGGCCATTGTAGACAACATCGTCAAGAACCAGGGTATTCCGGCCTATTCGTACCTGATGCCCGGTTTCCCGGATGCCAACTCGGATGCGTTCAAGGACACCTATCCGTATGATCCGGCGAAGGCCAAGCAGCTGCTGGCCGATGCTGGGTACCCGGATGGCGCAGGTTTCCCCAAGCTGACGCTGGCGCTGCGCGGTGAAACGCCGCTGAATCAGGCCATGGCACAGGCGTATGCCGACGCCATCAAAGAAAACCTGGGGATCGAGGTGGCAGTCCAGAACATGGAATACAAGAGCTTCATGGAGGATCTCAACAGCAAGCCGACCAAACTCCAGTTTGGCCTGATCTCGTACGGCATGGACTACCTGGATGCGAGCAACATGCTGGGCGTGTTCAAGTCGGGCGGCCGCCACACGTGGAGCAACCCCGAGTTCGACAAGCTGGTGACCGATGCATCGAGCTTTACAGGCGACCCAGCCGAGCGCAGCAAGATGTTCCAGGACGCAGAGAAGATCCTGGTGGACGACGTCGGCGCCGTGTTTGCCTACCACCAAACGCCGGGCGACATGATCAAGCCGTTCCTGAAGGGACCGGCATTGGAGCCGGATGCGAATGGTGTGGCGGCATGGCACTGGCCGGGATTCTCCGGCTTCAGCAATCTGCTGTCGGGCGTGTATGTCAATAACGATGTGAGCAACTACCGCACGGCACCGCAGTAGTTGCGCCGCAGTAATGGCGTTGTAGCAGTTGTGAAGTAGGTACGGCCCCACGCTCGGCGCACTGGGTTCGACGTAGGATAGTCGACTGGCGCCGAGCGAGGGGCCTTTCAGCACCTAGAGCGATTTATGGGCAGATACCTGGTTGGCCGGTTGGCCGGCATTGTGATCGTCTTACTCATCGTGAGCATCGTCGTCTTCCTGTTGATGCACGCCATTCCGGGCGGGCCATATGAGGAGGACAAGGTGCCGCTATCGGCAGCAGCCAAAGCCAACTACATGGCCAAATACGGGCTGGACAAGCCGCTAGTCGAGCAATACTTTCTGTACATGGGCAATGCGCTGCGCGGCGATTTTGGGGTGCCGTTTCAGAGCCCGACCGAAACGGTCACGGGGCTGATCGCGCGCACGTGGCCGGTGAGCGCGTCGTTGGGAATTGTGGCACTGCTGGTGGCGCTGCCGCTGGGCTTTTTGCTGGGGGTGCTGGCGGCGCTGCGGCAGAACACGTGGGTGGACTATGCCACCTCGACCACGGCGACGATGGGTCTGACCGTGCCCAACTTTGTCGTGGCGGTCTGGCTCATGCTGCTGTTTGCGGTGCAGCTGCACGTGCTGCCGACAGGCGGCTGGGGCCAGTGGTATCACTACATCATGCCGGTGATTGCGCTGGCGCTGGCGCCGATGGCGCTGACGGCGCGCTACACGCGCATCAGCATCCTGGAAGTGTCGCGGTCGGACTTCATCCGCACGGCCAAGGCCAAGGGGTTGTCGTCGCACCAGATCTTGATGCGCCACACGCTGCGCAACGCGCTGATACCCTTGATCACCGTGCTGGGACCGCAGATTCCGAACCTGATTACGGGCACAATCTTTATCGAGAGTATTTTCCGCGTGCCGGGGCTGGGGAAATTTTTCGTAACCAGCATCCTGGGCCGCGATTATCCAATGATCATGGCGCTGCTGCTGCTGGTGGCAGTTGTGTGGTCGATCGTCTATCTTATCACCGACATTTTGTATGTCATCGTCGACCCGCGTGTGCGGCTGGACAAGAAAACCACATGAGCAGTTCTGTCGCTTCGCCTGCACAGATGCAGGTCAAAGAAACTGGTCCCAGACAGCGCACGCTGCTGGGGGATGCCGCCCGCCGTTTTGCGCGCAACAAGATGGCCCTGGTGGGGCTATTTTTGGTCGGTATGCTGGTATTTATTGCCATCTTTGCCGACTTTCTGGCGCCGTATGCGTATGACGACGCCGACCCGGTTGCAGCGCTACAGTTTCCGAGTGCAGAGCATTGGATGGGGACGGACGAGGTAGGACGGGACGTCTACTCGCGCATTATCTACGGTTCGCGCATCTCGCTGGCGGTGGGGTTAGGCGTCACCGCGATTGCGCTGATCATTGGGGTGCCGCTGGGGCTGGCAGCGGGGCTGATGGGGGGACCGGTCGACTTTATCATCATGCGGCTGGTGGAGGTGTTTACGGCCGTTCCGGCGCTGATGCTGGCGTTGCTGTTGATCTCGGTCTTTGGGGGCGGCCTGTACAATGTCATTCTGGCACTGGGGATCGTGGCTTGGCTAGATGCCTGCCGACTGCTGCGCGCCCAGTTGTTGTCGCTGCGCGAGCGGGACTTCGTGCTGGCGGCGCGGACGATTGGGGTGTCGAACGTGCGCATCGCGGTGCGGCATATGCTGCCGAACGCGATCGCGCCGCTGATCGTGGCAGTGAGCATTGGCATCCCGGTGGCGATATTTGCCGAGGCGGGTCTTTCCTTCCTGGGTCTGGGTGTCAACGACCCGATCCCGAGCTGGGGAAAGATGGTGGGCAACTCCATGGCATACGTGCGGGTGTACTGGTACTTGGGGGTATTCCCAACGTTGGCTATCGCCATCACCATGCTGGGGTTTACTTTTTTGGGAGATGGGCTGCGCGACGCGTTTGATACGTCGATGAACCGGTAACGCTACGTCTTGCCGGGTCTGACGAGGCCGCTTCCGTAGGCGATGATGATCAGTTGCGAGCGAGTGCGGGCGTTGACGGCAATGGCGAGATAGACCTGCATGGCGGCGGCATGCCGTCTGACGTTGGTCAACGACTCCTGGACAATGCGACAGGCGGCCGCGTCCACTGTTGCGGCCAGACTGTACCTGGTGGCAGCGGCTCTTGTCTGCGTGGCGATTGTAGCCTTTTTCCCTGATCTCGAGTACATTTCCCCTTATGCCAAATACCTTGCGCCTGCCGAACCGCGGCTATATGCGCCGCCTGGATATCGAACATATTTTGCGCCGGCTCTATGCCTTGCAGTGCGTGGAGCTGATCGGGATGAGCAATGTCGGGAAGTCGGCGCTGCTGCAGCTGCTGGCGGACCCGGATGTGTGGACGCAGGAGCTAGGCGAGGCGGGACGTGAGTTTTTCCCGGTGTATGTGGACTGCAACCGCATGCTGGGGTTGACGGAGCAGGGTTTCTGCGAGCTGGTGCTGCGCTGCTTGCAGGAGAGCAGTACGGAGCTGGCGGCGCTGCCGGAGCTGACGGCGGCCTACAATACGGTAGTGGCGCCGGGGAGTGATTTCCAGGTGCCGCTCAGCTTTAGCCGCGGGCTGACGGCGGCGCTCAAGCAGACGAACCGTAAGATCGTGCTGCTGTTGGATGAGTTTGATGACCCCTATACCAATATCGATGCACGCGTGTTTCTAAACCTGCGGGCGGTGCAGGACCGCCATAGCAGCCAGTTGGTGTTTGTGACGGCGACGGGGCGGCCGCTGGACGCACTGCAGAATGAGCCGCGGCGGGGAGAGTTTGCGGAGCTTTTCAGCAACCGCAGCTGGTACCTGGCCCCGCTGACCCGCTCGGACCTGGACCTGCAGGTCGCCCGTTTTATGAACGCCTATGAGGCGGCCTTTGCCGGCGAGGACCTGGTCTTTATCTACCAGTGGAGCGGCGGCCATCCGCGCATGGCGGAGGGGATCTGCCAGGTGCTGGCAGCGGCCGGCGAGGAGAGCGGCGAGTTGGCGGAGGGCCCCGAACGCTGGCAGTTCTATGGCAGGGTGGCGGCGCGGCTGCAGAACGACGCCTACCTCAACGAAGAGTGCCGCAAGATTTGGAGTGAGTGCAGCGCGGCGGAGTTGGCGGAGCTGGCAGCACTCGATATTGCCGACCACCAGGCGAACCAGGCGGTGGTGACCGAACTGCTGCGACGCTATGTGCTGGTCAAGGTAGAGGGGCGACCGCAGATCTTCTCTCGGCTGCTGGCGCATTACGTGCAGCGCTGCTCGACGCCGCCGCAGCCGGCAAGCGCGGCGCTGTGGGTGGATACGGCCAGCGGGGCCGTTGCTGTCAACGGCAAGGCGATCGACAGCCTGACCGCCTTGGAATACAAGCTGATGCTGCTGCTGTTTCAGAACCGCGAGCGGCTGATCGACAAATATCAGATCGTGACATCGGTGTGGGGCGAGAGCTATATCGACGAAGTGGACGACGCACGCATTGAGAAGCTGATCAGCCGGCTGCGGCAGAAGATCGAGCCGGATCCGGCCAACCCACATTTTCTGACGACGGTGCGCGGACGCGGGTATAAGTTAGTGGTGGGATAAATTGAGAGGATGAGAGACGCATGGCCAAGGTCCACGAAGGAATTACAGAGGAAATTGCGGATTTTATTGGCAGACAGCAGATGTTTTTTGTCGGCACGGCGCCGCTGAATGGGGAGGGGCACATCAACCTGTCACCCAAGGGACTGGACTGCTTTCGCATCCTGTCGCCGAAGCGCGCCGGCTATATGGACGTGATCGGCAGCGGCAACGAGACTGCCGCCCATTTACTGGAAAATGGCCGGATTACCTTCATGTTTTGTGCGTTTGATGGGCCACCCAACATTCTGCGTCTGTATGGTACAGGTCGTGCGGTCATGCCCGGCCGGCCGGAGTTTGAAGAGTTGGCGCCGTCCTTTGCAGTCTATCCCAGTACCCGCCAGATCATCGTGGCGGACATCACCCGTGTGCAGACGTCGTGCGGATTTGGCGTGCCGGAGTATCGTTACGTCGGCCAGCGCGAGCTTCACTTCAAGTGGGCGAACGCCCGCGGGCCGGCGGAACTGGCGCAATACCAGCAGAAAAACAATCAGGTCAGCATCGACGGACTGCCGACGCCCCTCGGCGAGCGGGAACGAGCCTGACAAAAGTACTCCTGCGTTAGGCGCATTGGACAAAGCCCTGCGCCCAGAGGCAGCCGCCGCAGGTAGGGAAGGCGTTGCCGGTGCAGTCCTCAAAGTTGGCGGGGAAGCGTTCGCAGCCGCCACAGGTGGTGCAGGGCGAGAAATGAAACGTGCGCAGTTGCTCGCGGAAGCCGGCAAACAAGGGTGAGTCCCAGATAACGGCTAGGGGCTGCTGCTGGATGTTGCCGAAGGAGTGGTGGGTAACGTCCTTGCGGCGGCCGCGGATGTACTCCGGGTGGTCGTGAAGCAGCGAGAGGCAGGGGCTGACCTCGCCGTCCCAGCGGATGGCGGCGTAACCTTCCTGGGCGAAGCGGCAGTAGTCGTTGCGCGCGCTGAGGCTCGTGCCAAGCATGCTGATGCTGGCGGTGGTGTTGAAGACCCCTTGGATGGAAACCAGTGTGTCAGCGTTAAAGTCGAGCTTGGGCAGGCTGAGGGCGGGGACCCAGCGCGAGGCGCGGTAGGCGCAGGCGTTGAGCGAGCGGCTGTAGAGGATTTCCTGCTCGAGTTCGGGCGAGTGCGGCACGAGGTTTGACACCAAGATCTCCCAGGCGCCCAATTGGTTGGCCAGCCGGGGCAGCTTGTCCATGTCGGCAATGTTTTCGCGCATGGCGACGAAGGCGATGGCGAGCTGCGGATTGGCGTGGCGGCCGCCGGCGCGGCCCGTGCGGTGCATGCGCAGGCTTTTAAGCGTGAGCAGGTTATCGATCACCTGCTGGTAGCTGGCATGCTCGCGGATTTCCTCGAAGCGTGGGGCCGACGCGCCGTCGAGCGAGACGACCAGCCGGTCCAAATCGAGGTCGAGCAGGGCACTGGCCATGGCTGCGTCGAGGAGCGTACCGTTGCTGGTGGCCTCGACTTTGGCGCCCGCTGCCTTGGCGAGTTGAACGAACTCAAGGAAATGAGGATGGGCCATGGGTTCGCCGTAGCCGCTGAGGTGGATAGTGGGTGGGGCGGGCAGTTCCTTGACCTGGTCAATCAGTGCCGCGAAGGTGGCGTGCGGCATCGTGCCGGTCCGCTCGTGCCAGGCGCGGCGCACACACATGATGCAGTCCAGGTTGCAGGCGGTGGTGATTTCGACATAGAGCTTGGTGAGCGGGTCGGGCATGGGAGCACCTCGGTTGCGTCAAGCAATAGTACAGGGAGATAGGAGTATTATGGATCGATTTTAGGCGCTCGGATAGTGTGGAATGGCAGGGGTGGGAAGGGGCAAACGTCCTGTGAGTCTCGTCATCCGTCCAGCGAGCCTCGTCACCCGTCCAGCGAGCACGCCTACGTGCGGGTTTGCCGAGGTGCAGAATCCGGCCGACAGGAGGGCACAAAGTCCGGCGGGAACTGGAACGCAGGCGTCCGCGCCTGCTCCCCCCCGGACTTTGTGCCCCTACGGTTCGTCTACATTGCCGAGACTAGAGGTCGATCTCGGCGTAGATGGTGTTGCTGTCGGGCACCTTGCTGAATTTGAAGCCGAGTTTGGCGCAGACGCGGCGCATGCCTTCGTTTTCAGGCAGAATTTCGGCGACAACCCGTTCAAGCTTTTCGTCGCGGCCGATGTCGAGCAGGCGGGCGAGCAGCTCGGTGCCGAGGCCCGTGCGCTGATACTTGTCGTTGATGAGGAGCGCAAACTCGCCGTCGGTCGTGCCCTGCAGCTTGCTGAGCTGGCCCATGCCGACGATCTGGGTGTGGCCTTTGTCGTCCCTCATCTCTGCCACCAGCGCCATTTCGCGGTCGTAGTCGACGAAGCAAAGCGCGGCCAGCTGGTCGTGCGAGACGAGCTGGGTGGGCGAGATGGGATGGAAGTAGCGCAGATAGATGCTGTAGGGCGAGATCGTGCGGTTAAACGATGCCATCAGCGGCTCATCTTCGGGGCGAATGGGGCGGATAAGTACCTCCTCGCCGGTCTGGATCTTGAAGGGGGCCATCAGTTGTGTCGGGTAGGGGCGAATAGCCGACTGCGGCAGGTCCTCTTCCTTGGTGTCAGGGTCGTGGAGCACGACACGGGCGTCCAGGGCGATAATGTGTTCGGGCGAGGCCAGGAGCGGATTGATGTCGATCTCCTTGATCCAGCGCTGTTCGACGACAAGCTGGCTGAAGCGCACGAGCAGGCGCTCCAGAGCCTCAATGTCGACGGCCTTGCGGCCGCGCACACCTTCGAGCGCCTCAAAGATCTTGGTCTGCTCCATCATGCGGCGCGCCAGCGTGGTGTTGAGCGGCGGCAGGCCGAGGGCACGGTCCTTGTAGACCTCGACCAGCGTGCCGCCGGTGCCGAAGAGCAGGACGGGGCCAAACTGCTTGTCGACACTGCTGCCGACGATCAGCTCGTAGCCGTCGAGCTTGGCCATCGGCTGGACGGTGACACCCTGGAAGTGCTCGGCGCCATGGCGCTCGGTCACGGCAGCGCGGATGGTCTCGTAGGCCTCGCGCACAGCCTGCTCGTCCTTGAGGTTGAGCTGCACGCCCTTGACATCGGTCTTGTGCGTGATGGTCTCGGAATTGAGCTTGACCACAACCGGGAAGCCGATCGAGGCCGCCTCGCGCACGGCGTCGTCGGGTGAGGCAGCCAGGCGTGTCTCGACGGTGGGAATACCGTAGGCGGCGAAGATCTGCTTGGACTCGTACTCGGTGAGGATCGTGCGGCCCTTCTGGCGTACATCTTCGATCAGTTGGAGGGCGCGCGAGCGGTTCATCTCCTCATGCGGGCTGGCCACGGGCAGGGCGGGCGTTTCATAGATGCCCTTCAAGTTGTACGTATACTGCCACATGTAGTTGAAGACCTGCGCGGCCGTGTCCGGGTAGGGAAAGGTCGGGATGCCGGCGCGGTTGAGGATCGAGATGCCGGCGGCCACGTCGGCGCCACCCATCCAGGAGGCTAGCACCGGTTTTTTGCCGACCTTGGGGGCGGCCTGGCGCAGCTGCTCGGCTGTCTGGGTCGGGTCGGTCATGTCCTGCGGCGTGAGGATCACGAGCAGGCCGTCGGAATTCTTGTCGGCGGCGGCTAGTTCGAGCGTCTTGGCATAGCGTTCGGCGGAGGCATCGCCCAGGATGTCGACCGGGTTGCCGTGGCTCCAGGCCGAGGGCAAGAACGTATTGAGCTCGGTCATGGCCGCCTCAGAAATCTCGGTCAGCTTGCCGCCGCCCATGATCAGAGAGTCGACTGCCAGTACGCCGGGGCCGCCGGCGTTGGTAACGATAGTGAGGTTAGGGCCCAGGGCGCGCGGCTGTTTGGAGAGCACTTCGGCCATATAGAAGATCTCGGCGATACGGTCCACGCGCAGCACGCCGACGCGGCGGAAGGCGGCGTCGAGGACGTCGTCGCTGCCGGCCAGCGAGCCGGTGTGCGAGGCGGCGGCCTTGGCGGCGGCGCTGGTGCGGCCGGCCTTGATCACGATGACGGGCTTGGAGAGGGCCACCTCGCGCGCTGCGGAGAGGAAGCGGGTGGCGTCGCCGATCGTCTCCATGTACATCACGATCGACTTGGTGCGCTGCTCTTCGCCCAGGTAGTAGATGAGGTCGGCCCAGTCGACGTCGAGCATCGAACCGATGGAAACAAAGGAGCTGAAGCCCACATTTTCCTGCAAGCTCCAGTCGAGCACGGAGGTGCACAGGGCGCCGCTCTGGCTGATAAAGCCGACCGAGCCGGGCCGCGCCATGCCCTTGGCGAAGGTGGCGTTGATGCCGGTGAGCGGGCTCATCACGCCCAGGCAGTTGGGGCCGATGATGCGCATGCGGGCAGCGCGGGCGGTGGCAAGGACTTCCTGCTCCAACTTGGCGCCTTCGGGACCGATCTCCTTAAAGCCGGCCGAGATGATGATAGCACCCTTGACGCCGGCGGCGACGCATTCGCCGATCACGCCGGGAACGGTGGGGGCGGGCGTGACGATCACGGCCAGGTCTACCTGGTCGGGCACGTCGCTGATCGAAGGATAAGAGCGAATACCCATCACGTTATTACGCTTGGGATTGACGGGGAAAACGGTCCCGCCAAAGGGGTTGCTGATAAGGTTCCAAAGCAGCGTGCGCCCGACGCTGTCTTCCTTTTCGGTGGCGCCAATGACGGCCACATTGCGCGGCGCAAAGATAGCATCGAGCGGGTGGCGGCGGAACGTACCCTTTAATTCCATATAGAAGCTCCTTTGGCTCTATGTTAAAAGAGTTTGTTTTGGGGAATTTTACCACAGAGAGCACAAGGCCCAGCATATCGCGCATACGACAGGGCCAGGAGGTGGGACTTCCAGGAGGTGGGAGCACAAGGGCCTAAGGCCCTTGTGCTCCCCGCTTATTTATGCGCCCAGGCGCTCCAGAAGCATGCAGTAACCGACCTGGCCGCGGGCGAAGCTGGCGAGGCGGAAGAATTCGTTGGGGGAGTGGAGGCGCTCGTCGTTGAGGCCGAAGCCAAAGTTGAGGGTGTAGACGCCGAGTGAATCCAGGAACATGGAGCAGACGGGTATGCTGCCGCCGCTGCGCACGTAGATCGGCTCCTTGCCGTAGAGCTCGAGATGCACGTCACGGGCGGCCTGGTTGGCGGGATGGCTGGCCGGCATCAGGTACGGGTAGGCGCCGGATTCGGTGATGGTGACCTTGACCTTCACGCCGGGCGGCGTGTGCGTGGCGACGTGGCGCTCGAGCAACTGGGCGATCTCGGGTGGCTTCTGGTCGGCGACGAGGCGGCAGGTGATCTTGGCGTGGGCCTGGCTCGGCAGCACGGTCTTGGTGCCGTCGCCGGTGAAACCACCCCAGATGCCGTTGAGTTCGAGCGTGGGCCGGCCCCAGGCGCGTTCTAGGGTGCTGTAGCCGGCTTCGCCAAAGGTCTCTTCGATGCCCAGCCGTTCCATGTACTCCTCTTCGTCAAACGGCACGGCGGCAATTTGGGCACGGTCCTCTGCGCTCAGTGGGCGCACGGTGTCGTAGAAGCCTTTGACCAGGATGTGGCCATCCTCGCCACGCATTGAGTCGAGCAGCTGCACCAGGGCATGGATCGGGTTCTGGATGGCCCCGCCGTACCCGCCGGAGTGGACATCGTGCGAGGGGCCGACCACGTCGATCTGGAGCCCGCACAAGCCCTTGAACGCGAGCGCGATGGCGGGTTGGTCCTCGGCCCACTGGCCGCCGTCGGCGCTGACCACGAAATCGCAGGCGAATTTTTCCCGGTTGGCGGCGATGAAGGGGGGCAGGGTGGGGCTGCCGATCTCTTCCTGGCCTTCGAAAAAGCACTTGACGTTGACCGGGAGGCGTCCGCTGGTCTTGAGCAGCGCTTCGAGGGCAAGGATGGGAGCGAACATGTTGCCCTTGTCGTCGCTGGCGCCGCGGGCGTATACGCGGCCGTCGAGTACCACTGGCTCGAAGGGCGGGCTGTCCCACAGTTCAATAGGGTCGACCGGCTGTGTGTCGAAGTGACCGTAGATCATGATGGTCGGCTTGCCCGGCGCATGCAGCCAGTCGGCATAGACAACCGGATGTCCGCCCGTTTCGAGTGTCTCGATGTTTTCCATGCCGGCAGCGGTAAGGCGTTGGGCGACCCAGGCGCCGGCCCGGCGGACGTCGGGGGCGTGGGCGGGCAAGGCGGAGATGCTGGGGATGCGCAGGAAGTCGAGCAGCTCGGTTTCGAAGGGTTGGCGGTTGGAGGATAGGTAGTCTTGCCAGTTCATTAGGTTATCCGTTCCTTGGTTTGATGGCACGCGTCGCAATGTATGTGGGCATGAATTCGTTGATCTTGGCGCCTGGCCAGATGTCTTCGTAAAGGCCGGCGATCAGAAAGCCGGCATCGGTCTGCCCGCCGATCTGGTCGGTAAGCAGGTGGCCGAACTCCAATGGCTGCTGCTCGTCGACGTAGACGGAGCGCTCTTCGTCGCTCAGGCTGGTGAGGTCCGAGTAGGGCAGCTTATGACGCACTTGCAGGGTACCTTGATCGGCCAGTTCCTGGTCAAACAGGTACATGACGGGGTTGCAGAAGCCTGCCAGCAGCGTGCCACCCGGGCACAAGACGCGGTAGGCCTCGCGCCAGACGGGGTGCACGTCGGGTACGAAGACGTTGGAGACAGGGTGGACGATCAGGTCAAACGAGGCATCGGCAAAGGCCGAGAGGTCCCGCATGTCGCCTTCGACGGTGGCAAGGTTCAGCCCCTCGCGACGGGCGACATAGCGATCCTGCGCCAGCTGCTGGGGCGAGTTGTCGAAGACTGTGACGTGGGCACCGGCGGCGGCGAGGATCGGGCCTTGCTGGCCGCCGCCGCTGGCCAGGCAGAGGACTTCGGCGTCCACAAGTGGGGGGAACCAGGCACGCGGGACGGGCTTGGTGGGGGTCAGCACGATCTGCCAGTCGCCGTGACGGGCGGCGGCGATGGTATCAGGCTCGACGGGGATTGTCCATTGGCTTTGGCGTTCGACCGCCTTGTCCCAGGCGGCGCTGTTGTAGGAGCGGATATCGAATGGCATGATGAACTCATTCGTCGCTCATGGAGCCGTTGAGTGCGGGCGGGTTTGCGTTGTCGGGCGTACTGTCGTCGGGCCGCGGGCTGCCGAACGGAAGGTCGCCGGGAGCTTGATCGTCGACCTGGCGCAGGAACTGGGCGCACTCTTCGGGCAGCGACGGGTTGATGTAGATGCCACTGCCGATCTCGAAGCCGGCGGCATAGGAGATACGCGGCACGATGGTGATGTACCAGTGCAGGTAGGCCGCTCCCAGATCGCTGACGGGGGCGGTGCGGATGGCATAGTTGTAGTCCGGGTTGTTGAGGCCAAGGTAGAGCTTGCGCAGCACGCGGTGCATCACTATACCGAGCTCGGCCAGTTCGTCGTCCTGGGCATGCAGGAACGAAGAAAGGTGGCCCTTAGGGACGACCCAGATGTGGAAGGGGGCGACCGAGGCATAGGGCGTGAAGGCGACGAAGTGCTTGGTCTCGAGGATCAGACGGGCCTCAGATTGGAGTTCCTGTTCGATCATTTCGCAGAAAGCGCAGCGGCCTACCTCGTCGAAATGGTGGCGGGCCTCGTCGGCGCGCACACGCACCTCGTTGGGCACCATGGGCAGCGCCACCATCTGGGCGTGCGGATGGAGGAGTGAGGCGCCGGCGTTGCGGCCGTGGTTCTTAAAAAAAAGCACGTACTCGATGCGGCGGTCGGTCTGCACCTGCCAGGCACGCTCGATAAAGGTGCGGAAGACCAGCGAGACTTCTTCCGGATCCTGGAGTGCGGCGCAGATGTTGTGGCGCGGCGATTCGACGATTACCTCGTGGTAGCCGACGCCGCTGATGCGGCGCAGCAGGCCGATGTACTGCCGTTCCAGTTGGCCGTCGACGGCAAGGGCCGGATAGCGGTTGCCGACAATGCGCACGCGCCAGGGGTCCTTGGCGGGTACGCGCAGCACGTCCAGGTCCTCCTCCTCGTTGCCGGGGCAGAAGGGACACCGGGCCTCCCACTCCGGCCCTTCGCCGCAGGCCGTGCGCAGAGCATCGACGAACTCATGCGGGCGCTTGGCGCGCTCGAGGGCGATGATCACCCATTCCTTGGTGGCTAGGTTCTGGCGCAGCTCTGACACGCGGGCTCCTATATCTTGTCGAGCGCCTGGCGCAGGTCGGAGATTAAGTCGTCCGCATCCTCGATGCCCAGGCACAGCCTCACCAACTCGTCGCGGATGCCGAGGGCGGCGCGCTCTTCGGGCGACACGCTGGCGTAGCCCATCACAGCCAGCGGACTGACCATGCTTTCGACGCCGCCGAGGCTGGGGCCGATGGTAGGGATTTCGAGGGCATCGATAAAGCGGTGAGTCACGGCGGCATCGCCCTCGATCTCGAAGCTGACCACGCCGCCGAAGCCGCGCATCGTGGCCGTGGCCACGGCGTGGTCGGGGTGCGACTCTAGACCAGGATACCAGACCGTGCGCACCTTGGGCTGGTCGGCCAGGAAGCGGGCGACGGCCAGGCCGGTGGCGTTCTGGCGCTCTACGCGTAAAGCCAGTGTCTTGATGCCGCGCAGGATCAGATACGCCGTGTGGGGAGCGACGATATTGCCGAGTAGTCCCTGCATCTGGCGCAGCGGCGTGGTGAGATCGGCGCGACCGAGCACGGCGCCCGCCATCAGGTCATTGTGGCCGGAAAGATATTTCGTAATGCTATGGATCACCAGGTCCACGCCATAGGTGAGCGGCTGGACGTTGAAGGGGGTGGCAAAAGTCGTGTCGATGGCTGTAAGCAGCTTGTGGCGCTTGGCGATGGCCACCAGGCGCGCGTAGTCGACGCAGCGCATAAACGGATTGGTGGGCGACTCGGAGAGGATCAGGCGCGTGTTGGGCTGGACGGCGGCCTCGATGGCGTCGTAATCGCCACAGGGCACGAGGCTGCACTCGATGCCGAAGCGCTTGAGAAAATCACGCGAGAAGGCCAAGGTCGAGTGATAGCAGTTGTCGGTCAGGATGAAGTGTTGGCCGGGCGAGAGCAGGAGCAGCAGCGTCGAGGTCACGGCGGCCATGCCGCTGGAGACCAGTACGCAGTCCTGCGCCCGTTCGAGCGCGGCCAGCTTAGCCTCCACGGCGCGTACGGTGGGGTTGCCGTAGCGGCCGTACTCTTCGCGTTCGGGCTCGTCCCAGAACATGCGCTCTTCGGTGAAGTCGACCAAGGCCTGGGTTGAGTCGAACGTATAGACAGCCGTCTGCACGATGGGCACGGTGAGGCTGTGGTGCGAAAGAAAGCGGGCTTCGCCGGCGTGCACAGCCTGAGTGGAAGACGCAGGAGGTGGACTGGCTTTGGTTGGTGTGGGCGGCTGGGTGTTCATGAGGGAGTAGGATAGCAGAGGGGAAAGGGGCGGGGCAAATAGGTTAGAGGAGGGTGTCCAACTTATCTACCGGAGAGCGATAACCCATGACAATCATCTGTTGCAGAATTTCATTTGCTTGGGGAAGCGCAACGGCGTTTTTGTGGACTGCCTCGACAAGAACGCCGATAGAACCTGTTTTGGGTATCCCATACTGAACAGCAATCTGGCGCGCGTCTCGATCATCGGTCATGACCGACATCTTGCGTGTATAAGCCACAGCCAAACAGGCTGCCTCACCAGCGTTCAGCCGGCGCAGAAGCATCTTATATGTAGTGAGTTCCTCAGCAAGCAAGGAATGGATTGTGAGCCACTGCCAATCCGTTTTTGGAACTCTATGCAGCAGAACGCCCCTTTCAAATTCCTGGATAACTTGGGCTACAGTAGCGGCGCGCTACCCGAGACTGTCTCGTAGCAAATGGATTTGTCCAACAAGGGCAAAGTTGGACAGGACAGTATTGTCCAGTAAAACCTGCGACGGCATTAGCCTTCGTCATCCGCTAGCCACTCGCGCAAAGCCAAGACTTCTGCTTTAGCTTCCTCGATCGAAGTGGGGCCGTAACGCAGAGGAATACCGAGTTGCAGGAATTTTTCGCGTAATTCGAACTCGTGCAAGCCGAGAAGTTCGGCAGCTTTGCCAAGACTGATTTGCTGATCAAGGTAGGCGTTGGTGACGAGTGCCCAGCGCAGTTGTTCGTCTTCGCGCCAAAGGCGCTGAAGAGCACTGTCGACTAAGGCTGACCTGCTCTTCCGCAGTGAGATTAGTTGTTCAAACACCCAGGATGGGGGAGATGATTCAAAAGCTACTGACATGGTACGCTCCAAGCATAACACTGCAACATGTTGCACCTCATTCAACTCACCGTCAAAGGATGCAATCAATACGGAGTGCGTAGTTCAAATTGTAGCTGCGATCGTCCGCATTGCCAACACGATCATGGAATGCGTACAGGCGAGCGATATGCTACTTGTTGCTCAACCATGCTAGAATCACCCCGCTCAAGGGTCTGCATGCCTGTGTACGTGCCAGAGGGAGAAAACGAATGGCTAGTTTTGAGAAGAACGACCGCAATCGGGTCCGGCGCCTGCCAGAACGCGGCGTGTATGATGCTGCGACGATTTTTGCCATTGTCGACGAGGCGCTGATCTGCCACGTGGGTTTTGTGCATGACGGCCGGCCCTTTGTGATCCCGACCATTCACGCACGTGAAGGGGATACGATTTACTTGCACGGTGCCAAGGCCAGCCGCCTGCTGGAGCATGCGCGCCAGGGCGAGTCGCTCTGCATGACGGTGACGCTGCTGGACGGAATCGTGGCAGCGCGCTCGGCTTTTCATTCGTCGATGAATTACCGGTCGGCGGTGCTGTTTGGCCGTGGGCAGGTGGTCGAAGAGCCGGCTGCCAAGCTGCATGCACTGCAAGTGCTGACCGAGCACGTGCTCCCCGGCCGTTGGGCGGAGGTACGCCCAACCACGGAAAAAGAAATAGGCGCGACCAGTGTGGTGGCAGTGGCCATAGAAAGTGCTTCGGCCAAAACACGCAGCGGCCCGCCGAACGACGACGAGGAGGACTATGCGCTGCCGATCTGGGCGGGTGTGCTGCCGTTACGGCAGGAGTTTCTGACTCCGCTGGCTGATCCAAAGCTGGCAGAGCACGTGCCGGTGCCGAGCTCGGTCCAGAATGCACGGCGTGGGAGCGTAGACGGCAACGGGCGGCCATAATGATGGGAAACATGATGGGTGAGTGAGTTTGAGAATGTCAATTACGTCGTACGCAGACGTCGACGCGCTGCTGGAAATTCTGCGCACGCAGATCGTACAGGCGCTTGGCGATACGCTCGTCGGCCTCTATCTCTATGGATCGCTCGTAACCGGCGACTTTGACCACGTGCACAGTGATATGGATTTACTGGCCGTGATCGACGGCGATCTGACGGAGGGATATGTTTCGCCGTCTGGATGCGCTTCACGCGGCGTTTGTGGCCGACCACGGGGACTGGAAGGATCGTGTCGAGATTGCCTATCTGTCGCAGCAGGCGCTCAAGACATTTCGCACGCAGGCCAGCCCGATCGCCGTCATCAGCCCGGGAGAGCCGTTTCATTTTAAGGAGGCAGGCAAGGATTGGCTGATTAACTGGTGGGTTGTGCGGCGGCAGGGGGTGGCATTGTATGGGCCGCCGGCGCAGGACGTCATCGACGTGATCACGGACGCGGAATTTCAGACGACAGTGCGAGCGCAGGTGGGCGAGTGGCGCACGTATGTCTACGAAATGTCGCGGCGCAAGTCACAGGCGTACGCCATCCTGACCATGTGCCGGGCGCTGCATGCTTATGTCAAAGGCGAACAGGTCTCCAAGCGCGAGGCAGCGGATTGGGCAGCAGGTTACTTTCCCGAGTGGGAACCGCTGATCCATAACGCCTGGAGCTGGCGCGTCGCACAGAGCGACGAAGGGGTGGACCATGCCGCCACCTTTGCCGAGACGGTGCATTTCGTGCACTTTGCGGGGGACTATATGGCGCTAGAAGCCCCCCTGGGAGCTGCCGATGGCGACGAACAGGAAGCCGATAACCCCGATGATGCCTAGCACGAGCATGACGTAAAACAAGCTGGAATATGTATTGCGTTCCATGATGGCCCCTACACGGACAACAAAAGCAAGTGCTCCCGGGCTGCGCTGCACAAATCATGACGCTCTCCAGCAGGCGAAGGATATGCTCACTTTGTGCTATACTGGGCAAATCGTTGTCCTATTCCATTCTCCAGCAAACAAACACCCGCTATGGCGCAAGAAACTATCTTTAGCAAGATCATCCGCAAGGAAATCCCGGCCCAAATCGTCTACCAGGATGAGCTGGTGACGGCGTTTCGCGACATCAACCCGCAGGCCCCGACCCACATCCTGATCGTGCCCAACAAGGTGATCCCGACTGTCAACGACGTGACGGCGGAAGACGAGCTGGCGCTGGGCCGCCTCTTTACAGTGGCGAAGCGGATTGCCGAGGAAGAAGGGATCGCCGAGAGCGGCTACCGGCTGTTGGTCAACTGCAACCGCGATGCCGGGCAGGAGGTCTATCACCTGCACATGCACATTTTTGGCGGGCGTCCGCTCGGCCCCATGCTGGCGAAACGAGGCTGATATGCGTGCCACCGGCAGCAGCTCAGGCAGGAGCTCAAGTAGCAGCCTGGGAAGTTTGGGGAGCAGCCTGCCGCGCATCGACGCCGCCGACAAGGTGACGGGGGCGGCACGCTATGCGGGCGATGTGGACATGCCCAACCAGGTCTGGATGAAGATCGTGTTTGCCGGCGTGCCCCATGCGCAAATCAACGCCGTGGACGTCGAGGCGGCACGCGCGGCGCCGGGCGTGATTGCCGTGCTTACGGCCGAAGATGTGCCCCTCAACGAGTATGGGCTGATCATGCCCGACCAGCCGGTGCTGTGCGGTACGGGCAGCACGGAACAGGCGGGCACGGTGCGCTGGGAGGCCGACCATATTGCTGTGGTCGTGGCCGAGACACAGGCGCAGGCTGAGGCGGCGGCCAGGCTGGTCAAGCTGGATGCCACGCCGCTGCCTGTAGTGACCGACCCTTCTAATGCCATGCAGCCGAATGCGCCTATCCTCCACCCGCGGCCGTTTCGCTACCCTTATGGCGAGCGCGACCTCAACTCGAACGTGCTGCTCGAATACAGGTTGCTCAATGGCGACATGCAGGCAGGCTTTGCCGAGGCCGACGCAGTGGTGGAGAGCGTCTACCGCACGCATGCGCAGGAGCACGCCTATTTGCAGCCGGAGGCGGGTGTGGCGTGGGTGCGGCCGGACGGCAAGATCGAGGTAATCTGCGGTGGGCAGTGGATGCACGAGGAGCGCGCGCAGGTCGCCCACGCGCTTGGCCTGCCGGACGACCGGATTGTCGTGCGCTTCCCGGCGATTGGCGGTGCGTTTGGCGGCCGGGAAGATATTTCGGTGCAGATCGTGCTGGCCCTTGCGGCGTGGAAAACAGGCCGGCCGGTCAAGATCGTGTGGACGCGCGAGGAGAGCATCGTCGGCCACCACAAGCGCCACCCGTTTGCGATCCATGCGCGCTGGGGAGCGACGCGGGCAGGCAAGATCGTGGCGGCGCAGGTGGACATGACCAGCGATTGCGGGGCCTATGCCTACACCAGCACCAAGGTGCTGGGCAACGCGCTGCTGGCCGTGCTGGGGCCGTACAACATTCCAAACGTCGACGTGACGGCGCGCACTGTGTATACGAATAACACGCCGTCGGGGGCTTTCCGCGGCTTTGGCGGACCGCAGGGACATTTTGCCGCCGAGATGCAGGTCAACAAGCTGGCCGAGATGCTCAACATGGACCCGGTCGAGCTGCGCATGCGCAACCTGTGGCGCGACGGCGACATGCTGCCCACGCGTTCGGCGCTGCCGGCGGGGGTGACGGCGGTCGAGACGCTGGCGGCGGCGGCCGAGCAGGTGGGGTGGCGGCAGGGCGAAGGGGGCGAATGGCGGCATGCCATGTGGACGCAGGCCGCACCGGCAGCTGAAGCAGGGACGCAAGCAGCAAGGACGCGGTCTTCACGGCCACAGCGCACGGTGCTGACATCGCTTGAGGCGTCGCAAGGGCAATCGGCAGCCGGTTTGGGCGTAGCCGTGTGCTTCAAAAATATCGGTTTTAGCCTGGGCTTTCCAGAACACTGTTACGCCTCTGTCGAGCTGTACGGCGACCAGCAGGTCGAGCGGGCGGTCGTGGCGTGCGTGGGAGCCGACGTGGGGCAGGGCGCACACACGTTATTTCAGCAGGTGGCGGCGGCGGCGCTCAAACTGGACCCTGCGCTGGTCGAGGTGCGCGCTGAACACACCGAGCTGACGGGTTCGAGCGGCAGCACGTCGGCCAGCCGCATGAGCTTTATGGCGGGCAACGCCATCAAGGGGGCGGCGGAGCGGGCGCTGGCCGAGTGGCAGAATGAGGAGCGGCCGGCACGCGCCGAATACGTTTTTCACCCGCGGCCGACCACAGCCTACAACCGGCAGACGGGCGAGGCCGACCCCAACATTACCTATGGGTATTGCGCACAGGCGGCTGAGGTCGAGGTGGATCTGGAGACCGGCTATGTCACCGTCAAGCGGCTGGTGAGCGCCAACGACGTGGGCACGGCCGTAAACCCGATGCAGATTGAGGGCCAGATCGAGGGCGCGGCGGCGCAGTCGGTGGGCTGGTCGCTGATCGAGCGCTACGTGCAGAAGGAGGGGCTGGCCGTCACCCAGCACCTGAGCACCTACCTGATCCCGACCGTGCTCGACGTGGCCGAAGTGGTCGAGCCGATCATTTTGGAGATTCCCGACCCGCAGGGCCCGTTTGGGCTGCGCGGGATGGCAGAGATGCCGTTTGTGCCCACGGCGCCAGCCATTGGCGCCGCCATTCACGCCGCCACCGGCGTATGGATCGACGAACTGCCGTACACGCCCGAACGCGTGTGGAAAGCGCTGCAGGGCCGAGCATGAGCAATGTTACGAACCGGGACGACAAACCTTTTCGCTGGGGCGTGCTGGGCCCCGGCGGCATCGCCCGCAAGTTTGCCACTGGCCTGCAGGTGCTGCCCAATCACGCCCTGGTGGCAGTCGGATCGCGCTCCCAGGAGCGTTCGGACCTATTTGGCGACGAGTTCGACGTGCCGCGCCGTTATGCTTCCTATGAGGAGCTGGTAGCCGACCCTGAAATCGACGCCATCTACGTGTCCACGCCGCACTCGTTTCACAAGGAACACACGCTGCTGTGCCTGGCGCACGGCAAGCACGTGCTGACCGAGAAGCCGTTTGCGCTCAACGAGGCGCAGGGCGTAGACATGGTGGCGGCAGCTCACAAGGCCGGGCTGTTCCTGATGGAGGCGATGTGGACGCGCTTTTTGCCGATCATCGTCGAGGCCCGGCGGCTGCTGGACGAGGGGGCGATCGGTTCGCTGCGCATGGTGCAGGCTGACTTTGGCTTTCGTACGTCATTCAATCCCAGCGGCAGGTTGTTTGACCCGGCGTTGGGCGGGGGTGCGCTGCTGGACGTAGGGGTGTATCCGGTGGCGCTGGCGCACATGCTGTTGGGGGCGCCCACGCGGGTGGCGGCGTTGGCCGAGATTGGGGCAAGCGGGATCGACGAGCAGACGGGGATCCTGCTGGGCTATCCCGGTGGGCCGCTGGCGCTGCTGTCCACGGCCGTCACCACCAACACGCCGCATGAGGCCACGCTGATGGGCACGGAAGGCTGGATCCGGCTGTCGGCGCCATGGTGGGTAGGAAAAGAATTGGTGCTGCAGCGAGCAGGTCGCGAGCCAGAGCACGTCGTACGGCCGTACCTGGGGAACGGGTATGGGCACGAGGCCAATGCCGTGGCGGAGAGCGTGCGGGCGGGGAAGACAGAGCATCCCGTCATGTCGCTGGCGGAGAGCCTGGCGATTTTGCGGACGATGGACCGGGTACGCGAGCAGATTGGAGTGCGGTACCCGGGGGATGTCTGAACCCTGATTCGTGGGATTTGAGGGATTGCCTGACCTCCGCTGCTTACACAATGCCGCGGTGCCACCTCGCGTAGGGCTATCCTATGAACAGAATCCTGGTCATTCTGCCCGCAGGGGCTAAGCCTTGCGGGTGGCGCGCGCGCGTGCGCGCTGTTCGCCCCTGTGTGCCTGGCTCGCCCCACGCCACCTTGCCTGCCTGCAACCCGGTGGGGCGAGCCTCGCACGGTTGCCACGTACACAGCCTCCAAAACCGCGACACGTACCCTGGGCTTGACAGCAGATTGGATAGGATGTACTTTAGCTTACGCTAATAAATTGTTTTTGTCGATTCAATCTTGCATCCTGCTCACAACTTGTATGCAGCGCCAGTCAATGTGCGGAGGAGAATAAACCAATGTTTCAACAGACAGTGCGTCGCTTCCTGGCGCGGCGAGACTTCTTGCGTTTTGGTCTTGGTTCGACGATTGGGGCGGCCGGCGTGGCGCTGCTCAATCAAACGGTGACTGCCCAGGTTGCGCCCGGCGCAGATACTGCTGAGGGCATGGGAGATATGCACGCCCCAGGCGCAGCTGAAGAGGCCGCCGCCCACGCCCATGGCAATGCCATGCTCGTGGGCAGCGTGGACCCTGCCGTCAACGGCTTCGACCCGATGCGCTTGTTGGTGGATTGGGATTATGGCAAGGTAAGCACACTGCCAGGCGGCCAGCGCCTGCGCGAATACGAGATCTTTGCGGGTGATAAGGAAATCGAGATCGCTCCCGGTATTCATTTTCCGGCGTGGACATATAACGGCCGCGTGCCGGGACCGACGATTCGCTGTACGGAAGGGGACCGGATCCGCATCCACTTTTACAACGGCAGCAGTCACCCCCATACCCTGCACTTTCATGGCATTCATCCCGCCGAGATGGACGGTGTGACCGGCATCGGCCCCGGTGAGGTACAGCCGGGCCAGGACCTCACCTATGAATTCGACGCCATGCCCTTTGGCTGCCACCTCTATCACTGCCATGCCGCCCCCCTCAAGCGGCACATTCACAAGGGACTGTATGGGGCGTTCATCGTCGACCCGGCACAGGGCCGGCCACCGGCGCGCGAGTTTATGATGATGATGAATGCCTTTGATACCAACTTTGATAACGCGAACGAGATCTATGCCGTTAATACTGTAGGCCACGAATTCGCCCGCCGCCCGATCCCTATCAAGGTCGGCGAACGGGTGCGGCTATACCTCATCAATATTGTCGAGTTCGACCCGATCAACTCGTTGCACCTGCACGCCGAGTTCTTTGACTACTACGACCACGGCACCACGCTGGAGCCGACCCACCGCACGGTGGACACCATCATGCAGTGCCAGGCGCAGCGCGGGCTGGTCGAGTTTTCCTATCGCTGGCCGGGAAGGTACATGTTCCATGCCCATCAAAGCGAGTTTGCAGAGCTGGGCTGGATGGGATTCTTTGGGGCCCTGGCCGAAGCCGATTGGGCCAACGGCCTGGCAGAAGCCAATGTAGATGCGGACTGGGACCTGCGCGGCGTTGCCGGCAGCACGGTCGACCCTGTATCCAAGGAGGTGGTGCGATGAACGTAGAGAAGCTCAGTGCGGGCAGAACTTCTTCCCGGGCGCTTTCGTGGTTGCTTTTCTTGCTGCCGCTGCTCCTGTTGGCGCTCATCCTGGCTTACATCGTCGCTACCGGCGCAGGGATGAGCGAATTGACAGGCCCGCCTGTGGAACGGATGACGGTAGAGCGGATTACGCTGCCGGCCCCAGGCATGATTCGGGTGGAGGTCGTCAACGATGGGCCGCAGGCTATCACCGTGGCCCAGGTGGCGGTCGACGACGCCTATTGGTCGTTTGCGGCCACGCCTTCGACAACCATCCCCCGCCTGGGACAAGCGACATTCACGATCCCCTATCCCTGGGTGCGCGATGAGTTGCACGTCGTCAAGTTTGTCACGTCGATCGGGGCAACCTTTGAGGGCGAGATCCCAGCCGCCGTGCAAAGCCCGCAGCCGTCGCTGCGCATCTTTACGCGCTTTGGGCTGCTCGGGCTCTATGTCGGCATCGTCCCGATTGTGCTGGGTATGCTGTGGTATCCCTTGCTGCGGCGATCGGGGCGCACAGTGATGAACTTTGTCCTGTGCTTGACGATCGGCTTGCTGCTGTACCTGGCCGTCAGCACCTGGCTGGATGCGCTTGAGTTTGCCGCCGAACTGCCGGTCTTCTGGCAAGGCGTACCACTGGTGGCCTTTGTGGCCTTGCTCACGCTCGGCGTGCTCTTGGCCACCGGCCGGCGGCGCGGCAATGCCCCGCGCACGCCGCTGGAGATCGCCTACTTGATCGCTCTGGGCATCGGCCTGCACAATCTCGGCGAGGGCCTGGCCATCGGCGCGGCGTTTGGGCTGGGCGAGGCGGCGTTGGGCACTTTTCTTGTGCTCGGCTTCACCCTGCACAACATTACCGAAGGCATCGGCATCGTGGCACCGCTCACGCGCCAGCGCCCGCCCATCTGGCACTTTGCGCTGCTGGCGGTGCTGGCAGGCGGCCCGGCCATTTTGGGTGTCTGGATCGGCGGCTTTGTATTCTCACCGGTCGCGGCCACGATCTTTTTGGCAATCGGCGTCGGCGCAATCGTGCAGGTGATCTGGGAGGTGGGTAAGTTGGTAGTGAACGACGCCGCCCGCCAGCAAACGCCGGCCCTGTCTTGGAGCAATTTTGCGGGCGTGGCGCTAGGTCTGGCCGTAATGTATTTCACCGCTTTCCTAGTCAAGTTCTAAGGCCGCCACACGTCAGAACAGCCGCCGTTCGGTGCTGTGCACCCCTTCCGGGAAGGCCCGGGCTTCCCGGAAGGGGTGGGCTTCCGGGAGGTCTCACCTGTTTTTTGAACTCAAAGCTTCTCTTTTTCCACATGCTTTCTTAACAAGTGGCGTGTATTCTATGACCTATTGTGCTTGGCACTTGTTGTAAATTGCACGAAGGAGAAGTTTGGATCATGAAGCACGAAAATCGCGCTAAGGGTACGCGACGACTGGCCATTGCCAGCTTCGTATTGGCAGGCAGCCTGTTGCTGGCAGCTTGCGGTGGAGCAGGCGCCACGCAGGGCAGCGCCGCCACGACTGCGGCTGAGCAGCCTGCAGCTGCGGCCGTCGAGACAACCGCTACCACTGAGGCGACTGCCGAGGCGACGATTGAAGCCACCACTGAAACTACTACTGAAGCGACAACTAAGGCTACAACCGAAGCGGCAACTGAAGCAAATGCCTCAGACGGGGCCGATACGGCCGCGGCGGTACAGAAGCTGAATCTTAACACGGTAACCGAGGAGGAACTGCAAGCCGCCATCCCGAACTTTGGCGACCGTATGGGACGCGAGTTTGCGGAATACCGGCCCTATGTGAGCATCCAGCAGTTCCGCAAGGAGATCGGCAAGTACGTGGACGAGGCGCAGGTGGCCGAGTACGAGAAGTATGTTTACGTGCCGGTGAAAGTCAACGATGCCGACGATGCCACGCTGCAGCAGCTGCCGGGCGTGGATGCTGCGGCCGCCGCCGAGTTGGTGGCAGGCCGGCCGTATGCCTCGAACCGGGCATTCCTGGACAAGCTGGCGCAGGTGGCACCGCAGAGCGACGTGGCCGCCGCGGCCGCCTACCTGGAGGCTGAATGAGAAATGACCTCGTCCTGCAGCGGCTGCGCACGTTTCTGCTGCTGCTTGCCGCCGGCCTGAGCCTGGGCGCCATCGTCGAGTTGTGGGCAGCAAACCACACCGAGGAGCCGCTCCAGTGGGTGCCGTTTGTCCTCTGCGGGCTGAGCGTTGTCGCCATCTCGGCGGCACTGCTCCGCCCGCAGCGAGGCGTCCTGCTGACCTTGCGCGGCATCATGGTCTTGATGGTAGGGGGCAGCCTGCTCGGCATCTACGAGCACGTGGCGGGCAACATTGCCTTTACCCAGGAGATTCACCCCAATCTGGATGCCGGCGCGCTGCTGTTGAAAGGGCTGACGGGAGGCAATCCCTTGCTGGCTCCCGGCATGCTGGCAGTGGCCGCCCTGATTGCATTGGCCGCGACGTATTACCATCCGGCGCTGGCGTCACGCTACGCACAGGCGCCGGCTGTGGAGGCAAGGGAACGGGCATAAAGGCAGCGCTCTTTCAGGCCGGCTTAATGTTCTGGTTTACCCGGAACAGGTTGTGGGGATCAACCTTGGCCTTGATCTGCGCCAGCCTGGCATAGTTGTCCCGATATGTGGCCTGCACACGTTCCTGCCCTTCTTCCATCATGAAGTTCACATAGGCGCCGCCCGACGAGTAGGGATGCAGCGCCAGCCAGTAATCCCTGGTCCAGGCCATCAGCCGGGCATTGTTGGCTGGGTCGGGATCGACGCCGACGATCACCTGCGCCCACCTGGCGTCGCGGTAGCTAAAGGCCGTGTCGCTGTTGCCAAGGCGATAGGCGGCGCCGTCGATCGGGTAGAGGTGCATCTGGGAGAGCAGCGTAGGAATCTGCGCACCATACTTGACGTTGAGGGCAATTGCCTGGTCGCTCAGGTCGTTAACAAAGTCGGCTCGCCAATACCACTGCATGCCGGCAGGCAGAAGCCCATCGAACATGCTCTGCAGCGCCGGGTAAGGCAGGGGACCGGCAAAGTCCAGCGCCGGCGGCCCAAACTTGCGCAGCGGTTGGAAAACCGCTTCTGCACTGTCCAGCGGGCCGGTGTAGCAGCAAACGACACCACACATTGTCCTGGTGTGCAGATGCTCGGGGAAAGGCGGGCCCGGCGGCACCTTCATGAAGGCAAACCAGGCGTTGAAGTCCTCAGGCGCCGAAGCAATGAAGTCGCGATAGAAGCGCATGGCTTCGGCAGCTTGCTCCATGTGCCAGAGTATCGGACCAGCGTAGACTGTCTCGATCGGGTGCAGCCGGAAGAGAAAAGAAGTCACGACGCCAAAGTTGCCACCACCACCCCGCACCGCCCAGAAGAGATCGGCATTCTGCTCTGCGTTCGCCGTAACCAGGCTTCCGTCGGCCAACACCATGTCTACCTCCAGCAGGTTATCGATGGTCAGCCCATACTGGCGCGTAAGGTGGCCGATGCCGCCGCCGAGGGTCAGCCCACCGACGCCTGTCGAGGAGATAATGCCGCTCGGCGTGGCAAGACCGAAGGCGTGGGTCGCATGATCCACATCGCCCCAGGTGCAGCCGCCCTCGACGCGCACCGTGCGCGCAGCCGGATCCACGCGGATGCCGCGCATGCGCATGAGGTCGATTACCAGCCCACCGTCGCACGTTCCCAATCCGCCGCCGTTATGACCGCCGCCGCGCACCGCCAGCAAAAGTTGCTGCTGGCGGGCAAAGTTGACCGCCAGTATGACGTCGGCAATATCCTGGCAGCGGGCGACCAGCGCCGGTCGTTTGTCGATCATGCCGTTGTAGACACGCCGTGCACTTTCGTACTCGGCGTCGTCGGGCTGGACCAACTGCCCGCGCAGCCCGGCTTTAAACTGCTGAAGTGTTGCTTGCTGTAGCTGCTGAGCGAGCATGGTTCCTCTTGAAGCTGGTGAAGCTGCGTTACCTAAGCGCCAGTTGGGACGTTACTGCTTGTACTTCCGCGCCTTGGATGTGATCGGCGCTTTGAACACGCCGATCACATCCAAGGGCGGTCGCCTATTTGCTTGCCATCGCTCCATCTTGCCCGGCGTGCTCCAGCACCTTCTGTGCCACAGCCATGCCGATTTCCTTGCCCGCCACCAGTTCATGCCGGAAGTGAATACCGGCCCAGATGCGCGATTCGAGTGCTTCGGTGGTGCGGGCTCGAATTGTTTCGGCATAGGCAGGGAACTGATCGGCCATCACTTCGGAGATGGCGGTGGAAGCACAGGCATGTCCCGACGGGTAGCTGGGGTAGTTGGGCGTTGGGAAGACGGTGGTCACCGTTGCATCCATCTGGAAGGGCCGGAAGTACCAGTAAGCGTACTTGGCGGCCCAACAGGCCACGATGGCGTCATAATGGGCAACGCTCATCAGCGCATAGGTGCGGGCGGCGCGCACAGGGTTGGCATCCAGCCCCTGTTCAAACATGCGCAGGTTGGCAAAGTTATACCAGCTCTCGAAGGCGCCGGTAGGCAACTGCCAGGCAGCCGCAGTTTGGTTGGTCTGCCAGGTGCGGGTGAAAGTCATCACCTCTTGCAGCTCGGCGGCCAGCTCCGGTGAGTCGTAGGCCAGCGGTGGTTCTGGCAGCAGTTCATCGCCGGAGGATAATACCCAGGTGTGCCACTGGCCGGCGGTCGGCTCCACGGGCTTCTCGCCCGTCCAGTAGCCGGAGCCGGTCGGAATTACGCCATCCCAAGCTGGGATTTCGTTGTCTAACTCGGCGCGGGCGATCACCTGCTCGGCCACACGTCTCCCCAACTCCAGTCCCGCCTCGACATCGCTCGGGAAGTGGGCACCGGCGAGAACGCGTGATTCAGCTGCTTCTTGCGCCTTGTCCTGGAATGCCTGTGCCATATCCGGGTAGAGATAGGCCAAGATGGTGGACGCCGCGCCGGCCGCCACGGCATGCTCGGACGGATAGGAAGGGCTGTTGGTGTGCTGTGCCAGCACGGACAAGGTGGGGTCGAGCGCAGCAGGACGGGGCCGGCTGTACGTGTACTTGGCGTCCCAGGCGGCGACCATCGCATCGTAGATTGCCACATTGAGCAAGGACATCATGCGGATGATGCGTGGCCCTGAGGCGGGTGTAGCGCGATTCTGGGAAAAGGCGAGCTCGATCCAGCGATACGAGGGTGAGCCGGCATCCCAATAGGCAATCTGCTGCAGCGCAGCCTCATCGCGCTCTGCCGCCAGCGCCTGCACCTCCTGCAGTTCGGCCTGCGTGGCGGTGGCGGCAGGCGGCGCAGCGGGGCTCACGGCATTCACATCGGTCACCCAGGTTTGCCAACTGCCGGCTGCCGGTTCTACCGGCTGGGCAACTGGTCCGGCTGCACAACCAGCCAATACCATGCCCAACACCAGAAAACTGCACAAAATCATCTTCATGTTTCTACTCCTTTAGCTCTCGCTCCCGAAGACCTGGTGGGGGAGGCAGTAATGCACGCTATGCCGCACCCCATTGAGTGCAGCATAGAGGAGTAGCGTTACCTAAGCGTTAGCTGGGGCGTTACGTGGAAAAATGAGAAAGGATTCTAGCGTTGTAGTTCTTTGAGCAGCGCACGGGCGGCCTGCAAATCCAGTGTGTCAAAGCCTTCGGAAAACCATGCGTAGATTGGCGTCAACAACTGCCGTGCCTCGTCGCTTCTGCCTGCGTTGTGCCACAGGCGGGCCAGGCTCATACAGGCGCGTAGTTCCAACGACCTGGCCTTTTGTTGATGGGCAACGTTGATTGCTTGCAGGTAACTTGCTTCTACTTCACCAATAGGCGCCCCTTGTGCCAACAGCAACTCTGCTTGGAGACGCAGAAGCTCGGCCTGCCAAACGAACTCGCCCGTCTGGGCTGCCACAGCCAACGCGTCCTGCAGCACGGCCAGTCCCTCCGTCGGCTCCCCCTCTAGCAGCCAAGCTTCGCCTAACAAGCCTAACTCGTAGGGCAAGAACAGGCGATGCCCGCTGGCTACTCGTACTTCCAGAATTTGACGTAACTGTGCCGTGCCTTGGGGTGACTTGCCTTGCCTGGTCAGCGCCCATGCTTCAAACATAGATCCAGAGACCAGATGATAGGCGAAGCCATACGCAGTGCCAAGCGCCTTGATCTCCTGGGCTCGCAACTGTACAGCTTGGATCTCGCCTAGGTAATGGTGAAGCATGGCCGCGAAAATAAGCGTCATTGCATAACGAATCGACTGCGCATTTTGCATACCGAGCGACAAGGCTTCGTTTATGCGCGCGCGGGCCTGATCAGGATAACCGAGCAGCCATAACGTTAAGGCCGAGTGGCGTAAACTGCCTTGCAAGGCATTGTCGAAAAACAACGGATCGAAATCGCCGTAGTGAGCTGCAGGTTGGCCAATCGCTTGCTCGAAATGCAGGCAGGCAAGCGCCAACTCACCCTCCGTGTGGCATATGACGGCCATGCCCAGGTGAGCGTAGCGAAGCAGTTCAGGGTTTTCCAGCTCGTATGCCAAGGCAAGGTTCGCTTGCGCGAGGTGGCGGGCGACCGTCACCTCGCCGCGCTGGCCGTAGCCGATGCGCAGTTCCTGTTGGATTACAAACGTCTGCCACTTATCGCCCACGCGGCGGCACAGTTCAAGTGCTCGGGTATAAACCTCGCGCACCGGCAAGGCAGCATTCCCTTTGGCCGCAGACAGAAGCGTGCCTAGGGCCATGAGCAGCGCCAATGATTGTTGCTGATGCTGAATCGTCTCAGGCAAGGCAGCGAGTAATGCTAATCCACGGTTGAGATGCCCGATCGCCTCTTCATAGGCCAACAGGCGTCTGGCCACGGCAGCCGCCTGTTGGTAGTGGGGAATCGCATGCTCCGCCAAACCCGCCTGCTCGTAATGCACGGCCACTTGACCACAGACCGCATGAAGATTGGCGGCGTGAATCTCCTCCAATGCCTGGGCAATGCGTCGATGCAGCCGACGCTGCTGCATAGGGCTGATTTCGCTGTAGGCGACGTCGCGCAGCTTGTCGTGGCTGAAGTCGTAGGCGTTGGCGCCCTGTTCGCGAACGATGCGGCGCTGCCACAGTTCTTCCAACGCATCGACCACAGTCTCCTCATCCTTGCCGGAGGCACGCAGCAGCACGTCGAGCGTAAAGGCGCGGCCAATTGCCGCCGCCACGCCACATAGTTCGCGCGCCGGGCCTGATAGATGGTCCAGCCGGCCGGCAATGACGGCGTAGAGCTTGGGTGACAGTGAGGATGATGCGTGCGTGCGTTGGGCAGACGGGGCGAACTCGCGCCATTGCACGGGCTGCCTGGCTTCGGGACCTAATCCAGCGCGCACCATTTCCACGACAAAGAGCGGAACACCTTCCGTCTCGCGAAAGAGGTGCATGGTTTCGGCAATCTCCAACTCACGCTTGCCGACCCTGCCGGCCAGGTTGGCCACTTCGGCAGCATCCAGCGGCGCCAGCGCAAACTCGTGCAGCTGGCCCGCACTCTGCAAGGCGCGCACCAAGGTGAGCAAAGCCGGATTGGCATCCATCTCTTCGCTGCGTGCGGTTCCCAGCACGAGCAGCTTCGCCTCGGCGTCAAAACGCAGCAGAAAGTGCAGCCATTCCAGCGTCTCTTGGTCACACCACTGCAGATCGTCGATCAGCAGCAAAAGCGGTCCATGTACGCCAAGAACGCTGCGCGCCAGCGCCTCGAAGAAGCGTTGGCGCTGCCAACGCTCGGTGAGTGGGGCCGGCGCCAGCAGGTCAGGATGCGCGGTGAGCAGCTCCGGCAGCAGCCGCGCAATCTCGCCGAGCCAGACCTTGTCCAGGCGAGCCAGCGCCGGGGCCAGTGCAATGCTGCGCAGCCATTCCGTAATCGGCGCATATGACAGCCGGCCCTCGGCCGCATACGCGCGCGTGCGGCTGCCGGCTATGCCTTGGCGTACTACCCACTCAAACAGCTCTTCCGCCAGGCGCGTTTTGCCGATCCCCGCTTCCCCTGTGATCAGAACGAGGGACGGCTGCCCACGTTCGCTCTGCTGCCAGATTTCCCCCACTTGCGCCCATTCCCCTTGGCGGCCTACCAACGGAATCGTACCAGCCAATGAGGTTGGCGGTGATGCTGCTGCTTGTTCGGTTTTGAGATGGAGCAGGCGCTGGTAGGCCGCTTGCACCTCTTCGCCTGGTTCCACCTCCAGTTCGCGCTGCAGAATGGCAACGCAGTCATGGTAGATCCGCAGCGCACCGGCCCGATCGTTGTTCAAGGCGTGCAGGCGCATCAAGCGCACGTAGGTTGCCTCGTCGAGCGGATCCAGCTGCAGCAGGCGCCGCCCAACCTCAAGGGCAGCCAGGTAATCGCGCCGTTCTTCAAGCTGTTGGACGAGCTGCAGGCAGACTTTGGCTGCGTCTTGCCGTAGCCGCTCCCGTTGGGGCGCAACCCAATCGTCATAGCAGCTGGGCAGCAGTTCCCCCTTGTAAAAATCAAGCGCCAATTGCAGCGCGTGACAGGTCGCGTCCTGATCGGCAGCGCGGGTAGCTTTGGCCGCCTGGGCCACTGCCTCTTCAAACTCGGCCACATCAAGGCGAAATGGTGCGCTCGCGACCCACTGCACGGTGTTGGCATCGGCCTGCAAAAACTGTGCGCCGTCTGGCAGCGCATGCCGCAGCTGGTGCAGCATCTTGCGCAGATTGTTGCGCGCGTGCGCCTCGTCCACATCGGGCCAGAAGGTAAAGGCCAGGTGGGGGCGCGCCTGGGGCGCATGGCGGTGGAGCAGCAGGTAGGCAAGCAGAGACTGTACCCGCGCTTGATTGACCGTGTTCACCGGCTGGTCGCCGTAAGTCAAGTAGAAATCGCCCAGCAGTTGGATGTGCAGGAGGGACATCGCGCCTGTGCCTTGCTTTTCCAATAGTGCTACTATAGGTCGTGTTTTTTGGCGGGGCTCGATTATAACACGCGGCGACAATGATGGCACGCAGTTCGCCCCCGCGTGCCTGGCTCGCCCCACGCCACCTTGCCTACCTGCAACTCGGTGGGGCGAGCCTCGCACGGTTGCCACGTACACAAAAAGGATGCAACATGGCAAGTTGGGAAGAATTTACGCAACAAGCGCCTGAATTGGCAGTGTTTGGGAAAGCCCGTTTCGAGAGCGGTGTTGCCTATTTGGGCACGCTGCGCGCCGATGGCGGCCCGCGCGTGCATCCGGTGACCCCCATTATTGGCGAGCACCTGTTCCTGTTTATGGAACCCACCTCGCCCAAGGGCAAGGACTTGCAGCGCAATGCCCGCTACACGCTGCACTGTTCGGTGGAGGATTCCAGTGGCGGTGGCGGTGAGTTTTACGTGCGTGGGCGCGCGACACTGAGTGGCGACCCCGCCATGCGCGCACAGGCCGTACAGGCATCGCCCTATGCCCCGCAGGATCGCTACATCTTGTTTGTGCTTACGGTCGAATTCGCCTTCATGAATCAGTATATAGACGGCCAAGCCAACTCGCTGCGTTGGCAGTCAGCCGGGTAGGCAAGGCACAACTGGCGCACGAGTGCCGCCACATTAGCTTCAATCCTGGCCAGGGCGGCGCCCGCCTCCTGGCGATCTATGTCGGGAACATCCCAATAGGCAATTCGATCGGCGCAAGCGGCAAAACGCTGCCGCATCATGGCTGGGTGTTCAGTATCGTCCAAGGCGACGGCGAGCGCGGCCGCAGCGAGATCAGTTTCCTGCAGCTGCAGCGGCGCGCGCATATCGACGGCGCCGATCATGCCACACTCCTCGAGCCGTGCGAGAACCAGCGGTTACACTGGACCGACGCTGTTTATGACTAGCTCCGTTTCTATTCCGCGTGAGGCCGCTTGCCAGTCCAGGCCAGACTGGGAAGCTAGCCCATTAAAATACATTTCGGCGAAGCGGCTGCAGTAGTAGTTGCCAGTGCAAATAAACAGGACTTCTTTGGGCATATGTACCAGTCAAACCTTTGAAATTGCGCCAAAAACGCGCCCATGATACATCCTAACGCGCTCCGACTGGGATTCTATATCATGGGGGAAGCAGAAACTTGTGGGTCAGTTGTCACCTTAATTTTGCGCAAAATAGTGCCAGTTCTATTCTTTCGTGCAAAATGGCCCGAATTCTAATCGGCTGGGCATGGCTGTGGCTCCGGATGATCGTGGTAGAGTGAGGAAACAATTCCACGCTAAGCCCAAGGAGCCGATCACATGAAACCCGCCTTTGGATTGACGGAAAATGACTTTAACACCAGCTATGCGCCCCTCTGTGTGCTCGGACAAGCGCTTTGGGAGCGTGGCGAACTCGATATTCTACGCAACTTTGACGCTATTTCGATGAAAACCTGTGACCATCGGCCAGGCGAGAAGTTATTGGATGCATTTTTAGTGATCCTGGCCGGCTATCCCAGTCTCTACTTGCTCAACACGAAACTGCGGCCTGATCCGGTGCTGGCCGTGGCCTGGCACCGCACGACGTTTGCCGACCAGTCCATCGTGTCGCGCACGCTGGATGCATTCACGCCTGAATCGCTGGCGGTGCTGCAAGCGGTGAATTACGGCTATTGGCACGAGCATAGCCAACTTGCGACCCATGACTGGCGTAAACAGATCGTCTTGGATCTGGATTTGACGCCGCTGACAGCGAGCAAGCATGCCCAAGCAAGCACGAAAGGCTACTTGGGTAAAAAAACAGGACGGGACGGCAATTGGCCCGCGTGACGATCCATCCCTATCATGAATCCATCTTGTCGCAACTGTATCCAGGCAATCAGCATAGTAGCAATTGTCTGGTTCCAGCCGTCTCGGCGTTTGAGAAGGCGGCGATGAGAACATCAACTGGTTGTTGAATCACTGCTACGGCGTCTTGGCCAAGGGCTGTTCCAACCGTCGCTCTGCCCTCTTGATGCACCAGGTCAAACGCTGGCACACGGTTCGCTATGACAAGTTCGTCGGATGTGTGCCCACGCCGGACGGCTTTGCAAAACCATTGCACACGGTTTCAATTCGCTATGCTTCACCCTCCGGTTGGAAACATGCCTATTTGCTCAGCACGCTCAATCTGTCCGCAGTCGACACGGCACTGCTCTATGACCAGCGCGGTGGCGCTGAAACCGAGTTCCGTTCGGACAAGAGTGGTGGTCGACACCTGAACAAGCGCCGCAAGCACAAACGCGACGCCCAAGAAGTCTGGATCTTGCTGACTGGTCTGGCACACAATTGCCTCTCCTGGGTCGCACGGTCCATCTTGATGAATAGCCCCTTCCAAGACTTTGGCTTTCTGCGGATCACACGTGACCTCCTATCGATCCCCGGCCGTGTTGAAATCGATAACGGCCAACTCTTATCCGTCAAATTATTGAAGTCGTCACCCTTCGCAGACGATCTGCTGCCCTGTCTGCGCCAGCTTTGGGAATAGAATTGGGCTCATTTTGCACGCCCAGAATAGAAATCGTGTCATTTTGCACGCCCCGAATAGAACCCCGGTTATTTTGCGCAAAATCAAGGTGTCACGCGTGTAGCCAATGGCCTTTTGTGATAAATCAACTCCTGTGATGCTGGGGTGGTGAGGCGTTAGGAGGTGAAGGATGAGCCGGCACTCGAGGGATCCATTGCGTGAGCTGACTGATACTGAACGCAGTCATCTGGAACAGTTGAGCCGTGCCGTAACGCGAGCCAGATACGCAGTTCAACCTTGGACGTCAAAGCATCGCCGCCTTATTTGTGGACAATTTGTGGACTCTCATGCCGCATACTTGAAGGGGATTTCTACCGCGCGCTTGGTGCGCGCCGCAATCAATCTACTATGTGAAAAGTGCATCATTCTTTTGACCATTTACCGGTGCTTCAATGCTAACAATGACTCTAACCGGACCTCAGCACAGACAATTGCAAGAAGCAATGCTCGCGGCCTTTGACGACATTGGACTGCGACTACTTTTGCGCCAGGAACTCGATGCGAGCCTTGACGCCGTCGCAGGTGGAAGGAACACGACCGAGGTAGTCACAAACTTGATCGCCTGGGCAGAGCGAGAAGGCCGAATCGTCGACTTGATTGGCGGGGCATTGCGCCAAAATCCCGCCAATGCAGGCTTACAAGCTCTTGCCGATGTGGCTGCAACCTGGGGGCTTGAACCTCCGGCTGAACCCAAATTAAATGCACCCTACCAAGGACTGGCCTTCTTCGATGTGGCAGATGAGGGCCGTTTCTTCGGGCGAGAAACTTTGACGGCGGAACTTGTCACCTTTCTTAAAGACCACCCTTTCTTAACCGTAGTTGGGGCTTCAGGTTGCGGCAAGTCATCAGTCGTGCGCGCAGGGGTCGTACCTGTGCTGCAACACGGTAACGCTATGAAAGGCAGTGACAAATGGGGAATAGTTATCATTACACCGACCAGTCACCCACTAAAGGCACTCGCAGCTGTACTAACGCAGGATGCCGAATCGGTGACTGCACAGGCGACTCTGATGGACGATATGGCAAGAGATCCGCGCAGTCTTGATCTGTTTGCAGCTAGGTTTGTCGCCAAAACGAAAGCGCCTCGCATCATGATTATCGTTGACCAGTTCGAGGAACTCTTTACGTTGTGCCAGGATGCTGCCGAACGGAAGGAATTCGTTGACAACCTGTTGAGTGCGGCGACACAAGACGGTGTGACAACGGTGATATTGACGCTGCGTGCTGACTTTTATGGCTATTGCGCCGAATTTGACAATCTACGCAGCGCGCTCGAGGCGTGCCAGCGGTACATAGGACCGATGGCGCGCGAGGAATTGCGTGCAGCTATCGAAAAACCGGCGGAGCAAGGAGGATGGGACCTGGAGCCTGGGTTGACGAACCGGCTGCTCAAAGATGTCGATGAACAGCCCGGCGCGCTACCGCTGCTATCGCACGCGCTCCTGGAAACGTGGAGACGGCGGAACGGGCGCAGGTTGACATTATCGGGGTATGAGGCATCTGGTGGAGTGCAAGGTGCTATTGCCAATACAGCAGACGAGCTCTATGTTGCACTTTCGCCCGAGCAGCAGGCTATGGCACGTAACATCTTTATCAGGCTCACGTTTGTTGGCGAAGACGTACAGACCACACGGAGGCGCGTGCCACTCAATGAACTTGTCAATGGCGAACACGCAGTAGAGATGCTCACTCTGCTCAAACGTCTCCAGGATGCACGATTAGTCACGACAGAAAAGGTGTCCATTTCTGCCATGGGCGGCGACGGTGGCGATACAATCTTCCTAGACGTGGCGCATGAGGCGCTGATTCGTGAATGGCCGCGGCTACGTGGCTGGATCGATGAAAACCGTATATGGCTGCGTGTCCACCAGGTAATTAGCGAAGATACTAATGAATGGATGCAGGCACGGACTGATGCCAGCTATCTGTACGGCAGCCATCGGCTGGACAATGCCATCCAGTGGGTAAGCGGACACATCAAAGAATTGTCGGCAGATGAGTGTCGATTTCTTGCCGAATCACTTGTCGCCGCTGCAAGAGCAGATGGCAAAGCAGGCAACGCAGAGAAGGCGTATGAGCGACTGCGTCTCGCGGCCCAGTTGCAGCCCAGCCTTGCGGCTGCGTATCTGGAACTCTATACGTTGGCGATTGAGCGGCACGATTTGGAGAGTGCGTTAGATGCATGCCAACAACTGCAGCATAATATCCCTAATGCGTCTCTTTTGCCACTCGACTTCGAGGTTAAGCAGATAGTCGACATCAGCGATTTTGGCCCGATCTTTCTTTGTCAAAATACCGGGCAGAATCAAGAGGCGAGAGCATCAGGCACTGTATTACAGCCGGTAGCTGTAACCCTTGCGCGCTGGCCTAGTCCCGCCCAAGATGACGTCGCGCTGCGGCTGCTGAGTGCATATAACACATTGAAGAGTCGTTGGATCAGCCGATTGTTGGACATCTCCTACTGGAATGGCCGGTACCTGATCGTTTGCGAGTACGTCGAAGGGAACACACTACAATCCCGGCTGGCACAGGGAGACAGGCTGCCAGTACAGCAAGCGTTGACTATAATTACAGCAATCGGGCGGGCTATGGTCGACGGCCATGCTCTCCAGTTGTGCCATCTCGGCCTCCATCCAGCCAATATCCTTGTTACGTGTAATGGCCCGATGCTTGTGCGCTATGGTGAAGCTCGTCTACGCTATGAACTGCTAGGCCAAAGTGCACCGCTGCCAGACATAACACCCTACATGGCTCCTGAACAAAACAGGCAGCAGCGCGGCGACGCAGCGAGTGACATCTACAGTATGGGTATGCTCGCCAATCACCTACTGACCGGCCAAGCTCCGGATGAACGGCTGGCAACACGGCCGAGCCAGGCCGACGGAAGGTACGATGCTGCATTTGACGCTTGGATTGCACGAGCCACTGCACCAAAAGCGACGGGGCGCTTTGGATCCATGGCGGAGATGTTTGATGAGTGGTGCACAATTAGCGGTCAAGAGCAAAGCAGCATAGTACAAGTGGCCCATCAATTTCTTGCTGTTCTGACGCACGGTGTGGAGACACTCCGGAAGAGTAAGCTACGCTTACTCGTGCTTGTTCTGATTGGGCTAGCACTAATGATCGAAGTGATACTTCCTCCTGGCCCTATACACCATTTTTCGCGGTATGCACTGTTATTGATTGCAAATCTATTTCTGCTTGCTACGATGTTCTACTGGCAATGCCGGCTTAAGGCAAGCCAGCGAGGAGCTGTGGCGTTGCTCCAAAGTGGTGCCGGGGCCGGCATGGTGATTGCTGTGCTGTTTACGTCAGGCTCTGCACTCTGGGCGAGGAGCGGTACCGAGCGAGTGATGCTTGGTAACCTTCCCTCTGGCGGACCAGTTGCCTCGTACTTGCTTGGCGCAGCCGCTACGTCGATTATTTATGGCCTTGTTATCTTACTGACGTTGCAGTTTGCCGATCAGCTACCCTTGGTCCGAAGGACCCGCACATTGTACGTTGTATACCTCATATTGGGGCTGTGGTACGGTCTCCTACTCCTAACGTTACTCACTCCCCTTGGGGCAGTGCTGTTCAGCGCCAGTGTCTGAGACGCTGGCGCTGAACAGGCTGTTAGCGACGGCGTCGTGCATTCTGAGGATAAGGACAGAAGTCCCCGAGGCACCACGAGGTGATTTCAGCGGTTGGAACTGTCTGCTCAGGATCGTAGTACGGAACATCCTCTGCCGCAAGTTCCATCTCGACTGGCTCGGCTTGATCTAGGTTCGGATTGCTATTTGTCGGGTCAAAGCCAGGAATCGTCAATCCCTTAACCTTGCCTGGTGGCGCGAGCCGACCATTTTCTTTCGGAGTTGCTAGCACCAAGTAGACTCCCGGTGCTAGCTGTGGCTCAGTGGGAATTGGGCGCGCAACCGAAATAAGCCCGGCCACTACCAAATCGTCTATTCGGAAGCTACTGCTTTCAGGTGCAACTGGCGCGGCAACCAAGTCGGTTGTGCAGGTGCCAACGTTTGGGCATTCCTGCATTACAGTAGTGTTCTCGATCTCGCTAATTGCTCTATCTGCGGCAAATCGCACCTCGGCAGGAACAATGTCTCTCTGGCGCAGAATATCGGCGGCAATTTCGACAGTTGAGTGGAGTTGCCTCGCCGCATCATCGGGAAGAATGGCCGCCGGAAAGCAATAGCGCCTGTCTATATAACGATAGCAGGCGATATTCGTATTCCCATCTAGGCGAATTGAGCTGTCGAGCGTGAGTGAGCCCTCGGCCGTGTCAGTCGGCTCGAGCTTTGTCCACTGCACCTCGAATTCCTGCCATACGGGTTTTGTATCGGTCATGATGTTGGAATCGGCGGTATAGAAGTAGTAACCGCGTGCTGCATCTGAAGCAGGATCTTGCGCGATTGAGACTACACCGATAGGGTTGGGCAGAGAATCTGTTGTTGCCCCACCGTTGTTTTCGACTGCGCCAACGATCCTGCCAAACTGGCTGTTCGCAAACTGACAATCCTCTAGCAACGGAACCGTGGTTAGGGCGCCCTCTGCGCTAGATACCCCATACACATAGGCGATGGCACGGTTGCGATTTAGTGGAAGGCTTTGGAACATTGCCGGCAAGTTTGATACCAGCCCGTCGATGTTGACAGGGGCCTTATCGGTCTCTGGCTGCTCGCCTGCGAAAGGAGTGCAGGAAAAATCCAGCTCGGCAGTAGATGTTACAGGCACCGTCGGCGTTGCGGTAACCGTCGGCGTGATGGTAACCGTGGGTATTGCAATGCCGACGGGGTCAGGGGATACATATACGTTTACGACGCAGGCGGAGAAAAAGACGGCGACGACTATCACAATACTGAACACAGCGAATCGGCGATACATGGCAACACGCTCCTTGGACATGGCTTCGATGAATGCTGCTTGCCCGCTGCCACAAACGACAGCATCGTGGGTCAAACCTGGTACACGTATTCTGTCTTCGGCTTACCGAACGAACTGCACACGAGTAGATGTGCGCTGCAGTGAACGCAGGAGCACTTAGTATAGGAATTATGCAGCAAGCCGGTCCACAAAAAGTCCACAAACGGGCCGGCATTGCTGCATATCGGTGAGGAGGGGTTAATCTGGTTCAAGCGGGGGAAACCACCCAGTGCTCAGCCGCGGACGGTAGACGCCGCCTCATCCAAACGGGCAAACAGCGTGTCGGTCAGGTCGACATGCAGGACCTGGGCCACGACTTGGGACCAACCGTGCAGGAAGTAGACCCAGCCGTCTTCGACGAGCAGGTCACGCGACGCACGTTGGCGCAGCGCCTGGTGCAGGAAGTCGAGTTCGCCACGGTAGTTGAATTCCCAGGCAATGCCGCGGCGCGGGAACAAGCCGGCGTCGGTAATCGGCGATCCCGGCGTGTCCTTGCCCATTCCCGTGGCGTTGATGACGATGCTACCCTCGGGCAGGCGGGCCATCAGGGCGTCGTTGCGCTGCGGGTCGGCGTTGAGGATATATTCGACCGCGATATCGGTCTGCACTTGCTCTACCATGCTGCGCATGTGGTCGAGTCGCGGCTGCGATCGGTTGACCACGATGAAGCGGCTGGGCCGGTCGCCCTTGGCGGGCTTGTTGATCAAGTGCAGGAGCGTGGCCACGGCCGAGCCGCCGGCGCCAAAACAGAGCACCTCGCCGCCGGTGCGGCCAAAATAGCCCGGTTCGATGATTGCATCCAGGCTGCGGCCGGCCGTGATCGGGTCCTTGGCATGTCCCTCCAGGCGACCGTCGAGCTTGGAGATCGAGGAGAGCTCGTGCGTCAGCTGTGCGTAGGGGTCGAGGTAATCAAACATGTCCTGCGCGGCGGCATAGATGTCCATCTTGTGCGTGGTGACCAGCCCACCCAGCGACAACGCATCATTTTTGATAAATCCCACGGTTGCCCGGTAGGCATCGGGCGCGTCGTGGATCGGGTGGTCGATGCCTTCGATGACTACCTCCGGATGGCCCAGCACCTGCATCCAGAGTGGGAACACTTTCATGATCGAGGATTTGCCGGTCGTTACGCCGACAAAGTAGAAGGTTGGCACGCTTTTCGCAATGAGAGGGTTATCAGTCATAGTGGAATCCTTTACTGCGCGATCTGTGTCTGGGCCGCCTGCACCGCTGCGACAAACGCGGCAGCACGCTCGCGGATGGCGTCGAAACGCCCTTCCTTCGCCCACGCGGTCGGGCACAGCTCACTGCCTGCACCCACGGCGAACGCGCCCGCGGCCAGCCAGTCGCCGACATTGTCGGCACTTACGCCGCCGGTGGGCATCATTGGAATGTGTGGGAAGGGCGCCCGCAGGCTCTTGAGATAGGAGGGGCCGCCCAAGGATCCGGGGAAGAGTTTGACAACGCTCGAGCCGAGCTTGTGCGCCGCTACAACCTCGCTGGGTGTCAGCGCACCGAGCATAAAGGGCAGCCCGGTGGCGACCATGGCTTGCGCCAAGGTCGCGTCGCTGTGCGGGCTGACCAGAAAACGCGCCCCGGCTGCCAGTGCTTCCCCGGCTTGCGCCGGCTCGAGGAGCGTACCCATGCCTAGCACGATAGAGTCGCCGTATGTGCGCGCCAGCGTAGTCACAACCTCCGCCGCGTTGGGCGTGGTGTAGGTGATCTCTATCCCGCGTACGCCGCCGGCGATCAGGGCGTCCACCATTTGCACGGTCAGCGCCGGGTCCGGACCGCGGATGACCGCCAGCAGGCCAACATGGCGGATGCGGTCGAGGGTTTCTTGGGCGGCAATGGTTTGCATGGTCAACAAGATCTCCTTTTTAGATAACTCGATGCGCAGGCGGCTGGCCCCGCAGTACTGCAAGACAGTCGTGTAGGGCACCCCAGCCCATGGCGCTGACGGCGCCGTCGGTGTGCGCCCCCGTGTGGGGGGTGGCGATCACCTGGGGCAGGGAAAAGAGTGAGTTGTCCGCGCCCGGCGGCTCAGCGGCGAAGGCATCGAGCGCGGCGCCGCGCAGGTGGCCGCTCTGCAGGGCTGCGAGCAGCGCCTCCTCGACGATGAGTTCGCCGCGGGCGGTGTTGACGAGAAACGCCCCTCTCTTCATCTTGGCCAGGAAATCGGTATTCACCATGCCGCGCGTCTCAGGCAGCGCGGGCAGGTGGAGCGAGAGGAAATCGGCCGTGTGCACCACCTCGCCAAAGGAAAGCATCGCCACGCCCCACGCGGCGGCAAATTTGCCATCGACATAGGGGTCGTAAGCGACGACGGTACAGTCCCAGCCATGCAGGCGGCGCGCCACCTGGCCGCCGACGGCGCCCAAGCCGAGTAAGCCAATCACCTTCCCTTGGAGGGTGACGCCGTCGAGGCGGGGCCAGGCGCCGCCGCGGGTGGCGGCATTGGCGGCCGGAATGTTGCGCGCCAAGGCGAGCATGAGGCCGATCGTTAACTCGGCAACGGAAACGGCGTTGGCGCTGGGCGTGTTGGTGACGACGATGCCCTTTTCGCGCGCCGCCGCCAGGTCGATGCGGTCCACACCTGCTCCGTAGCGGGCGATAACGCGCAGGCTGTCTCCGGCGTCCAAGGCGGAACGATCGATACTGTCCAGGCCTGCGATCATAGCGTGACAGCCCGGCAGCAGTGTGCGCAGTTCGGCCGACGAGAGAGGATGGCCGGTCTGGTTGTAGACTACCTTGCCGACGGCAGCTTCCAACTCGGCGACCAGGCGCGGCTCGCCCTTGCCAAAGGAAGTTGGCGTCACCAGCACGCAGCAGGACGACATATGCTGCGCCCCAGCAGGTGGCGGCTCAGGTGGCGGCTCAGGCGTCTGGTTGTCCATCAGTATGTCCCCTTGGGAAACCAACGCGGGTTGTCTACTACTTGGGGGTGGCCGTTCTGCTCCACCACCAGCTTGCGAAAGCCCTGCCGCTCGATCGTGCCGTAGTCGTGGCCGGCGTTGCCCGGATAGACGAAGAAGGTGACCAGGTCTGCGCCGGCGCCGGTGTTAACCGAACGGTGCGCCCAGCGCGGCGGCACATAGAGCACGCGGCCCGGACGCAGTTCCTCCACCGACCACTCGCCTTCAGGCGTCTCCATGACCATGACGCCCTCCCCCTTGAGGCAGTAGTAGATTTCGCCTGTCTCCAGCACGGAGTGAAAGTGCCCCTTGGTCATGAAGTACTCGTCGCCTACCTTGCCGGGATGTAGGACGGAAAGGCCGTGGAGCAGTTCGCCGGCTACGTGGGGGCGCTGGACCTCGTAGACCTCGTAGATCAAGCTGTCTTCGCGGCCGAGCATGGCTTCGTAGCCGGCCTGGTCGAGGAACTGGCCGCGCAAGGAAGAGAGCCGGCGCGTAATGTGATTGTCATACTGATCCAGCCGCGCCAGGTCGACGTCCACACCAAAGGTAAAGGGGTAATCCCTGGCGCCCGTTGTCTTGGTTTCTGCCATCATGTTTTTCTCCCAACTCAGTTCTCAGACCGATCTGACCGATCTGGGCGATCGCTGTAACGCCGGCGCCCGCGGTAGATCAGCTTGTTGCTTGGGGGCAGGTTCTGTACGTCGGAGCCGAGCGTGCGGCGCACCGTGCCCTGTTCGCTGATGCGCACCAACTCGATTTCAAACTGCGAGCGGTCGCCGCGATGCAGCGCCCGGTAATATTCGAGCGGCGTGCCGTCCTCCAAGTAGCTGACACTGTCAAGCTTGAGCAGCGGCGCACCGAGCGCCACCTGCAGCAGCTGAGCCTCGCGTTCCCTCGCGCCCACTGCCTCCATGCGCCGCCGGCCGCGGGCGATGTGCAGGTCGTACGTGTGCTCCAGGTAGGCGTAGAGCGACTGCTCGCTAAAGTCGACTTGCTCGAGGCCGGGACACAATGTCTCCGGCAGATAGCTCGAGACCAACACGATCGGTTCGTCGTCGATAAAGCGCAGCCGTTGCAGATGCATAACTGGCGCGCCGGCTGCGAGATCCAGTTGGCGGGCAATGCTGGCGGGAGCCGGAACCACGGCCTGGGTAAGCACCGCGCTGATGGGATGGTGGCCGCGTTCGCGCATGTCCTGGTGGAAGCCGGTCAGCTTTTGGGCCAGGCTCTCGACGATCTTGGCCTCGGCTACAAACGCGCCCTTGCCACGGCGCCGGTAGATCAAGCCTTCATGTTCCAGCTCGCTGAGCGCCTGGCGCACTACCGAGCGGCTTAAGGTATAGGTGTCGCACAGGGCATGCTCGCCCGGAAGCTGGTGCCCGGGGGGCCAGGCGCCGCCCTGGATGTTCTCACGCAGCAGCTCGCTCAACTGCAAATAGAACGGGATTGCGCTGGCAAAATCGATCGCCTTACTCATAAAATCATCTACACTTCTGCCCAGCTGGCGTCAGAGCGAAGGCAGTGCAGCAAAGGACTCCTGCAGTGCCGCATGAACTTGCTTAAATAGGGCAAACTGCCGGCGATAACGGGCGACGGTGCGCTCGTCGGGCGTAAAAGTCGTCTTGACGCGCAGGCAGCGGCGCGCGCCCTCTTGCTCGTCGGCATACAACCCAGCGCCGGCGCCGGCCAGGATCGCCGCGCCCAACAGCCCGCTCTCCGCATTCTCGAACGTAACCACCGGTTTCTCGTAGATGTCGGCCTTGATCTGTGACCAGAGATCGCTGTAGGCGCCGCCGCCCGTATGCGAGATGACGTTGACCGGATGGCCGGCCCCCTCTACGATTTCCAGTGTCTGTTTCAACTCAAACGTGACACCTTCCATGATCGCCCGCACGCTGGCGCCGACGCCGTGGCGGGGCGAAAGGCCAAAGAAGACGGCGCGGGCATACTGGCTCCCCAAGGTGCGCTCGCCCATCAGGTAGGGGAAGAAGATCAGCCCCTCGCAGCCGGGCGGCACGGCGCGCGCCTTGGTATTTAGAATATCATACACGCTGATCGCCTGCGCCTCGGCCTCGGCCACTTCCTGTTGGCAGTAGTTGTCCTTGAACCATTTGAGCGACACGCCGCCGGCGTCGGTAATGCCAAAAGGAATCCAGCCGTCGGTCACATGGTGCAGGTTCATCAGCCGCACGTCGTAAACCGGCGCATCCGTAAACACGGACAGAATCGACGACGTGCCCGTGTTGTCCGAAGCCTCGCCCGGCCGCGTCAAGCCGGCGGCCAGCAGCGTGCACAGCATATCGCCGCCGCCGGCCACCACCGGGGTGCCGGGAGCCAGGCCAGTCTGTGCCGCCGCCGCCGCCTGTACGCGGCCGATGACCTGCGCCGATGCGTAGACGTCGGGCAGCTTGGCGCGGTCGAGACCCAGCGCGTCGACCATGGTGCTGGACCAGGTGCGCCTGGCGGCATCCATCAAGAAGGAACCCGACGCCTCGGAGTAGTCCGTAGCGGCTGCGCCCGTCAAGCGGAAATTGAAAAAATCCTTGGGTACCAGGAATTTCCAGGCCTGGGCATACAGATCGGGATCGTGCTCTGCCAGCCACTTGATCTTGAAGCCGGTCCAGTTGGCGACCGGTGGATTGCCGGTAATGGCCAGGGCGGCGGGTCCGGCAGGCGACGCGCCATATTGCTCGGCCAGCGGCGCGCAGCGTTTATCGCACCAAAGCTGCACGGCATGGCTCAGCAGCTCGCCGCCTGGACCGATAGGGACGGCGCCATGCATCTGCCCGCCGGCGCCGATGCCGCGCACCTCGTCCGCCTCTGCGCCGGCCTGCGCCATGACCGCGCGCACGCACTCGACGGCGCATCGCCACCACAGGTCGGGATCCTGCTCCGCCCAGCCCGATCTTGGCGTTTGCAGGTCGTAGGCGCGGGCAGCGGCGGCCACGGTGCGCCCGTCCGGCGCCAGCAGCGCCGCGCGCGTGCTTTGCGTGCCGATATCTACGCCTAACAACAATTCCCGTTTCATGGTTACCCTTTCTCTTGGGCTCACCTGGTTGGGCTCACCTGGTTGGGTTTACCCTGGTGCGCTTACCCCTTAATGGCGCCGGCGGTGAGGCCGCGCGTGATGTAACGTTCGAGGAAAAGACCGATCAGCACGACCGGGGTGACCGCCGCCAGCGACAGCGCCGATATAAACCACCATTGTATACCGCGGGTGTTGTTCTGGCCGGCAATGAGCACGGGCAGTGTGATGGCGTCAAAGTTGGTGAGCATCAGCGCATAGAGAAACTCGTTCCACGAGAAAACAAAGGAAAAGATGGCGACGGAGACCAGGCCGGGCGCGCTGAGCGGCAGGGCGATGCGCAGGAAGGCCTGCCAGGGCGTGGCGCCATCCACATAGGCGCTCTCCTCCAGGTCGGTTGGCAGGCTGAGAAAGAAATCACGCATGATCCAGACGGCGAAGGGAATATTGAACATCGTGTAGGCCAGGATCAAGCCGATGTGCGTATCCACCAGGTTCAGGCGCGAGTAGAGGAGGAGGAAGGGCACCACGAACAGCGCCGGCGGCAAGAAGCGCTGCGAAATGATCCAGAAGGAAATATCGTCGTTGCCCCAACGCGGAAAGCGCCAGCGAAAACGATAGCGCGCCAGGCCATAGCCGCCCATGGCGCCGATCGCGACAGCCAGCAGCGTGCTGCCCGTCGCCGCAATGAGACTGTTGCGGAATTGGCGGAAGAAGGTCTCGCCCTGCTCGCCAAACAGGTACTGCCAATGTTTGCTCGTGGGCTGGTAGTCGACGAACGGCACGTATTTGGGCCCTCGGCTGACGTCGAGCGGGTTCTTCAGCGACGTCGTGAAAAGCCAGTAGAAGGGAAACAGGCAGACGAAGCACCAAAAAATCACCAAGGTGTAAGTGACTACACGCTGCCACGGTTTCTGTCGCATGGCCGCTTCCCTCCTAACGCCCGCTGGACGCCATCATGCGGCGTCCCACGGTCAGAAACAACGTAGAAAAGATGATGACGAGCACCAGCAGGGCAAAGGAGATGGCCGCGGCGTAGCCATAGTTGCCAAAGGTCAGCGCCGTATCAAAGATATACATCGTCAGCGATTCGGTCGCCGATCCCGGGCCGCCGCCGGTGGTGATCACGATGACGTCGATGATCTTGAAGATCTCCAAGCCGCGAATCAGAATGGCGGTCAGCGAGATCGGCAGCAGGAGGGGGAACGTGATCTTGCGCAGGATACGCAGCGAGGAGGCGCCGTCCACGCGCGCCGCCTCGTAGATATCGTCGGGGATGCCCTGCATGCCGGCCAGCAGCAAGAGCGTCATGAAGGGGATCCACTGCCAGCTGTCGATCAGGATAATGGCGATCGTAGCCCAGAAGCCATCGCTGAGCCAGGGAATGGCAATTTCCGTGCCCGACCAGGACGAGAGGGTGCGCTGCAACTGTGCCTGCGGCGAGATGCGGGTGTCGAACAACATGCGCCCGGTGTAGGCGGCCGCCACCGGCGTCATCATCATGGGCAAGAGGAAGATGACGCGCGCCACGCCGCGCCCCACAAAATTCTGGTTGAGCAGCAGCGCCAGGAGAAAGCCTACCACATACTGGAGCAGCACGCCTGCCAGCACGAAGGTGAGGGTGTTGCGCGCCGCGGTATACAACCGGGGATCCTGGACCAGGCGCGCATAGTTGCGCACGGTGACGTTAAAGCCAAGCGCGAGGAAGCCCACATCCGCCCCCGCCGCAACCTCTGCCTGCGTGGCGGCGCCGCCGCCGCGGCCGTAGTCGGTGAAGCTGATGACCAGCGACCAGATGAGCGGGAAAATGGAGAATAGCAGCAAGTAGAACACGGCCGGCAGCAGGAACGTGCGCTTGATGCCGCGCGTATGGCGCCGGTCGTTTAGGAGTATGTCGGAGCTAGCGCTCTTTTCTTCTGCCATCGACTGTCCCCGCCTATGGACTACGGTTAATGATCGGGCTGGGGGCGGTAGGGGCACGAGGTCCGGCGGAAGGACGCTCGCCACGACACGAAAGCATTTCCCGCCGGACCTCATGCCCCTACGCGTCTTGCTTGCCGGACCTCGTGGCCCCTACGATCACCTACTCGCCGAAGCCCACCGAGTCCTTGTATTGCTGCAGCTGCTCGTCGCGGCCGAGGCGGTCGGTGATTTCGTTCCACTGTGTCGCAACGCTATCGAGCGCTTCCTGCGCCGAAATCTCGTTGGCCAGGGCGCGGCTGACCTCGACGTCCAGGACGTTCAAGTATTCGGCCGAGCCGCGGATGCGCAGGTCGAGCGTGGCGTTGGGATGGTTGATGGTGCTCTGCACGGCATCCAGGTAGTCCTTGGCGCCCGCTTCGTCAAAGCCCGCATCGATCCACATCTGTACGTCTTCAAACTGGCTAAAGCGTGAAGGGTTGATGCCGGTGTCGGGCGTAACGGCCAATTTCTTCACCATCTCCGGGCGAGCCATGAAGCGGCCAAAGTCCAAGGCACAGGCCTGGGCGTCGCTGTCCTTGGCCACGCCGATGATCCAGCCGCCGAAGGCGATAAAGGGCGCCTGGTTCTCCTCTTCCACCCACGCCTGCTTGGTGTAATCATAGTAGCGAGTCGCGGCCGGCAGCGGGGCGAAACCGGTGTTGCCGATGATCACTGAGGAATCAGGGTTATAGGACATGGGACCGACATCGCCCCAGTCGATGTTGAGCACGGACACGCCGGCCGGGAACTGAATGCGGGTATCGGACACGTCCCACTGCAGCTGCTCCGGGGCGCCCAGGTCGCGCGACTTGATGTAATCGTCGAGCGCGGCCACCCAGCCGGGGTTGTTGACCTGCGGCGTCATGTCCTCGCAGCTGAAGAAGAAGCAGGCGTTGCCGGGCACCTTGCCGTAGGCGGCGGCATGCGAGAGGAACACCCAGTAGCTCTGGGCGTTGCGGCGTTGGGCTTCAGCCACGCCATAGATGGGGGCCGTCTGGCCGGCAGTCTCGACCTCGCGGCCGTTGAAGAACTCGGCGATGTCGTAGTACTGCTGCCAGGTCTTGGGCTCGTCCAGCGGATAGCCGTATTTCTCCTGGAACTCGGCGGCAAAGGGCGATTCCGGGTTCACCAGGTCCTTGCGGTAATAGAGCATGTGGGCGTCGCCGTCGTAGGGCAGGGCGTAGACTGTATCGCCCCAGGCGGTGATGCGCTTGCCATACAGCGGAATAATGTCCTCGGGCGCGATGCTGTCGAGAATTTCCTGCGGGATCGGCACCAGGTAGCCGGGGGCCATGAAGTCGCCCGCCCAGTCGGCGGGGAAGACGATCATGTCGAAGTCGTTGGAGCCGGTTTCAAAGGAGGTAACGATCTTCTCAAACAGCTCGCCGAAGGCAAACTGCTGCAGCTCGACGCTGCCGCCTGTTAGCTTTTCCCATTCGGGGGAATAGTCCTCGATGGGGCCGCCGATCGAGCGTCCCGTCTGGGTTGCCACTACAATATTCTGGCCAGAGCAATCCAGGGCTTCGGCGGCCGGTGCTTCCGCGGCCGGTGCTTCGGCAGCCGGTGCTTCGGCAGCCGGTGCTTCGCCGGCCGGAGCCTCGACGGCCGGGGCCTCGGCACCAGGAGCAGGGGCGGGGGCGACACATGCAGCAAAGGCCAGCAGCAGGCAGCACACGGCTGCCAGCCGCACCATCATTTTCCACCTGATCATACCCAATTTCTCCTTGTTGGTAAGCACTTCTGTGGCTTTGCAGGCAATGCAGTAAGCAAATGCGAACACAGCAGTCAGATCGGCACGTCACCCCCTTTCCTCGCCGCCAGGCAAGAATCGAACAAGGGCACAGGAAGACTTGTTATGTTGTACGTACAGGCGTACATGTACCATACACGCGTTTTTTGCGGTTGTCAACCGAGAAAAAATGGCTGAACCTTGATTTTTGGGATTTTGCGGATTTGCTTGATAGTACAGCGTTGGATTCACACTGTGGATTACCCAAAGGAGCAAAATCACAAAGCCAATGCTAGTGAACAAGAAGGTGAGAATCTGGGCAAGCCGTCGTAACCGGGGAGCCATCACGCAAAGGGGTCCGTGTTTGGGTTTATACACCTGTCACTATAGAAGCACTACCAGTGGAGGTAGAGAGGGGTTGTTTCCGGCAGACCTCCGGTCATTTTGTAGCCAGTTATGCGAGCTTTGGTCCGGATTCATGCGCTGTTTTGGCTTGCTTGGCGACACGTCCAAAAATCTGACGCACACCCGATTGGAAACAACGCTCCGCTTTGCTGGCTCATTATCTGTTATTGTGGCGGCACAAACCGCAACCTGACCCGCCGCAGGATTGGTGCGGCGGGCGGGACCGACGAGATAAGGAGAGATAGACGATGCGCAAATTGACGAACATGTTGCTGCTGGCCCTTGCTCTGCTGGCGGTGGTTGCCTGCACCCCCTTTGGCGGGGGCGGCGATGGCGATGAGAACAACGCGCCCGTCCCGGCGCTGAACGCCGGGGAGCAGGGCGGCGACAGCGAGCAGGAGGAAGAGGGTGACGATCAACAGGAGGGTGATGACTGACGCCGTTCCTTATCCGTACAACTGGGGATCGAGCTGGTTGATTTTCACCGGATAACCGTCCGGATCGCGCAGGATGAGCTGGTAGCCAAATCCGTCGTCGGCAGCCTCGCGCAAAATAGCTACGCCGGCGGCAGCAAGACGCTCCTCAAGCTCGGTGAGCGACTGGTTGGTAGTGAACGTCAACTCGACTCGTTCGTCGCGTGCGCTGGGCGGCTGGGCAAGCAGCCCGAGGGCGGCGCCGCCTGCTTGAGACCTGTGCATCGCTAGCGCGGTACGGATCAGGCACGGCGCGTGCCGCGGTCACGGATCTGGTGGCGGTGTTCGAACTGGTTGTGAGACCCTCACGCTACGCTGCCAAACCAGCCCTTGCGCACCGCCCACTTGGCCAACTCCAACACCGGCACGACGGTGAACGCCAAGGCGCCGACCAACAGCCAGTCGGTGAGCGGTAGCGAATAGGTGCCAAACGGCTCATGCAGGAACGGCAGGTAAACGATCAACACCAGCAGCACCATTTCCCAAAGCACCGCCAGGTTCAACCACTTGTTGGCAAACGGCTTGTTGAATACCGAATGCCGATCCGAGCGGAAGTTGTAGGCTTTGAAGAACTGGATCAACACAAGCGAGATAAAGGTAACGGTCATTGCCTCTTCCAAACTGCGGCCCGCGTTGAGCGTCCAGGCGAACAACCCCAGGTTGATGATCGTCGACCAGATGCCGCCCAAAACCATCAGCGTAACGACGGGACGCGTGAAGATGCCCGTGCGCGGGTCGCGCGGCTTGCGCTTCATCAGGTCCTTCTCGGGTGGGTCGACCGCCAGCGCCAGCGCCGGCAAGCCGTCGGTAGCCAGATTCACATACAGGATCTGCACCGCCGACAGCGGCAGTGGCAGGCCCAGCAACGCCGACCCGGCCATCAGCCCGATCTCGCCGATGTTCGACGACAGCAGGTACATCAAATACTTCTTGATGTTGCCAAAGACGCCGCGCCCCTCCTCCACCGCCGCCACGATCGAAGCAAAATTGTCGTCGGTCAGCGTCATCGCCGCCGCCTCCTTGGTCACGTCAGTGCCGGTGATGCCCATGGCTATCCCGATGTCAGCCTTTTTGAGCGCCGGCGCGTCGTTGACGCCGTCGCCGGTCATGGCCGCGATGTGGCCGTGCGCCTGCCAGGCCGTCACGACACGCAGCTTGTGCGCCGGCGAGACACGGGCGTAGACGCTGATCTCCTCCACTTCCCTGCTCAACTGCTCCTCGGACATCTCCTCCAGCTCGGCCCCGGTCACCACGCGCCCGCCCTGCTGCAGCATCCCGAGTTCGCGCGCTACCGCCTCAGCCGTGACCGGATGGTCGCCCGTGATCATCACCGGCCGAATGCCTGCCTCAGCACATATGGCAATCGCAGCCTTCGCCTCCATGCGCGGCGGATCGATCATGCCGGCCAGCCCTAGGAAGGTCATTCCGTTCTCTGCCGTTGCGGTAGTGGCGTTTGGCTTCGCTGCAACCGCCAGCACACGCAGCGCCTCGCCCGCCATGTCATGCGCCTGGGCCAAAATCCGCGCGCGGCCGCCGGCCTCCAGCGGGACCACCTCGCCCCTGCACAGTTCGTATGCGCACGAATCCAGGATTACCTCCGGCGCGCCCTTGGCATACGCAGTAACATCATTACCTTGGCCGTTACCACCGCCGCCGGCGTCGGCAATGCTCCCGGCCGGCACATGCAACGTGGTCATGCGCTTGGTTTCGGACGAAAACGGAATCTCATGCACGCGCGGATGGGCGGCATCCAGCGCCTCTTTCTGCAAGCCCGCCTTCGCCGCCGCTACTACCAGCGCCCCTTCCGTCGGATCGCCCTTGATATCCCACCCACCTGACGCATCGGTCACAAGCCGCGTATCCGAGGCGAGGGCGGCGGCAGTCAGCATCTGGCTTAGTTCCGGCGCAGGCGCGACCGCTGCACCCCCGTTGGTGGAGAAGTTGCCCTCCGGCGCGTAGCCCGCGCCCGAGACGCTGTACATCTCGCCCGCACAGTAGATCCGGCGCACGGTCATCTCATCCCTTGTCAGCGTGCCGGTCTTGTCAGAGCAAATCACCGAGGTGCTGCCCAACGTCTCCACGGCGGCCAGGCGGCGGATGAGCGCGTGGCGTTTCGCCATCTTTTGCACGCCGATCGCCAGCGAGATGGTAACCACGGCCGGCAGCGCCTCGGGCACAACCGCCACTGCCAGGGCGATGCCGAAGATGAGCATGTCGATTAACGGCTGTCCGCGCCACAACCCCAACGCGACAATAACGGCGACTACGACAAGCGCAGCCCGTGCCAGCACGATGCCGACCCGGTCCAGGTTCTGCTGCAGTGGTGTCCGTCCCACCTCGATGGACTGCAGCATCTGCGCGATCTTGCCGAATTCGGTCTGCATGCCGGTAGCTGCCACCAGTGCCCGCCCGCGCCCATAGGTTGCGGCGGTCCCGGCATACACCATGTTCTTGCGATCGCCTACCGGCAGTTCGTCGTTCTCCAGCGCCCTGGTGTGCTTCTCCACCGGGACCGATTCGCCGGTCAGCGCCGCTTCCTCCACCTGCAGGTTGATCGCCTCGATCAGGCGAGCGTCGGCCGGTATGCGGTCGCCGGTATGCAGGATAATCACGTCGCCCGGTACGACCTCGCGCGCCGGGACCTTGGTCTCTGCCCCATCGCGCAGAACGGTGGCCGTCGGCGCCGCCATCTGCCGCAGCGCTTCAATGGCGCGCTCGGCGCGGTACTCCTGCACAAACCCGAGCCCGACCGCAAACAACACAATGATCGCAATGACGATGGATTCAATACCGTGACCGAGAAAGAGGGAAAGGACCACGGCGACCAGCAGAATGATGACAAGCACGTTCTTGAACTGCTCGAGCAGGATCTCCCACGGCGAGACGCGGTGTGCGGCCTGCAGTTCGTTGGGACCAAACTGCTGCAACCGCTGCGCTGCATCAGTGTCCGTCAATCCGCCGGACTGGCTCTCGCTTTGCTGGAAAGCTTCGTCAACTGTGAGAAGGTGCCAGGGCTTGGTTTGCACTAGATAGCTCCTTTGCTACACGCGAGGAGAATGTCAGTCCTCGCGTGTAGGCGTATGCGCTTTGAATGCGAGAATGTCGAACAGGTAGAGGATGCCCGCCGCAATAGGCAAGAAAATCAAGGCCAGAATTTCCTCGGCGTACAGCATGATTTCTTCCAGCCACAGCACAGCGGCAGTGCCGCCGACGCAAAGGGCTGCGGCAAGTCTCCGCAACGGCCGAGGCATGGAGAAACGGCGGGGGCGTTCTAGAGGCTGAGACATGAGGACCTCCTTTCATGCACACCATGTTCTGAAGGTTTGCAGCGCGCACTATAAAAAAGACCACCGCCAACAACAGGCGATGGTCTTGCATTTCCTTCCAGGCAGCCGGGAATCTCTTCCGTCTTGACGACTGCCCATCCTGTGAATCCAGGACGCTACTCCCCATCGGAGTGACTTTAGTGTACCGCATTACTTATGTAGCGTCAATAGCTTCGGGGGGGCGTCAGGTTTTTGGGCGCAGCTTCCAAAATCGTGACGCACACCACTCAGACAAAAATCATTGATTGCGACCGGAAACGAGAGTACAATTATGTTGCTGTTCTCTCCATTACCATCCCATGGATCCGGTCTTCACAGACCGGGAAGGAAGAGACGAACATGGCACCCTCTGTTATGGGCCCAGCACAGCCAGGGGAGGCACTTGCCGGCGCCCTGCCCTACCCTGAACCCACTTCGCTGGAACACGTCAGTTCCCAATCGACGATCGACCAGGCGCTTGCGGAGCTGCACGCCAATCAGGATGCCTGGACGCAAATGGACGTCGCAGGCAAGGCCGCCATTCTGTCCGCGCTGCACGCCGACCTGCAGCGGCAGGGGCAGGCGTGGATCGATGCCACACTTTCCGCAAAACGCGTCAGGCCCGGCGGCTTTGCAGAGGGCGAAGAATGGAGCCTGTTCGGCGGCCTCCTGCGGCTGCTGCGCTTGCTGCGCCAATCCCTGCTGGAGATTGAGCGCCACGGCCATCCCCTGTTGCCCGGAAAGCCCTCGACGCTCGCCAACGGCCAAATCGCCGTGCCAATGTTCCCGACTTCACGCCTGGAACGCGTGCTCCTGCTCCATACGCGCGCGGTAACGTGGCTCGAACCCGGGGTGGGCATGGACAACCTGTTTCTCCTTCCCCCCAGCCTCCGGCAGGGCCATAAGGCTGAAGGGCACGTTGCCTTGGTCCTCGGCGCCGGCAACGCAGGCGTGCTCCAATGCGCCGACCTTCTGCACAAGCTGTTTGTGGAAGAGCAGGTTGTTGCCCTCAAAATGAACCCTGTCAACTCCTACTTGGGTCCAATATTGGAGCAGGGATTTAAGCAGCTGATCGAGCGAGAATTCCTACGCATTTTGTACGGCGGTGCGGACGTGGGCGCCTACCTCTGCGGCCATCCTCTCGTCGACACGGTCCATCTGACTGGCTCAGACAAGACCTATGAGAGCATTGTATTTGGCGCAAATGAGGAGGGCCGCCGGCGCAAGGCAGCACGAGCCCCGCGCTTGACCAAGCCCGTGACGGCAGAATTGGGCTGCGTCAATCCAGTGATCATCGTGCCGGGAAAGTGGTCGACGCAGGACATCCGGCGCGCCGCCGAGCTATTGGCTAGCTGGCTCTATTCCAATGCGGGCTTCTCCTGCCTGACACCGCGCCTGCTCATTCAACATCGGCAGTGGCCGCAGCGCCAAGCCTTCTTGGATGCACTCGGCCAGGCTTTGGCCGCGGCCCCACTGCGCGCGGCGTACTACCCCGGCGCGCAGGCGCGCCATGCCACCTTTGTAGCCGCTCATCCGGAAGCCCGGATGTACGGTGCGCAGGGCGCAAGCGGCGACGAGCCGGAGGCACTGCTGCCCTGGACACTGATTGCAGATGTAGATGCCGGCAACGTGAACGATATCTGCTTTAAGACGGAGCCTTTTTGTACATTGTTATCTGAGACTGCCCTGGACGCGCCCGCTGCCGCCGACTTTCTGGCGCGTGCGACTGCGTTTGCCAATGACACGGTATGGGGCACGTTGACTGCCGTGCTGCTGACGCCGGACAGCGTCGCCGCCGACAAGCAGGTCGGCGCGGCGCTCGACCGCGCACTGGCCGATCTCCACTATGGCACGGTCGCCGTCAACCTGTTCACGGGCTTGGCCTATTCGTTGATGAACACGCCTTGGGGCAGCTATCCTGGCCAAGACAGTGCGGACATCCAGTCGGGCATTGGTTTCGTCAACAATCCCCTCATGCTGCGGCAGCCGCAGAAGACAATCTTCCGCGCACCACTCCAGCGCATCGATCCGGTGACGCTGCGCAATCCGTCTGCAGGCACGTTTGGACGAGAGTATGCCGAGTTCCAGGCGCAACCTTCGATCGCCAGGCTATTGCGGGTGCTGCGCGTGGCGATGAAAGCGGGCTGACCTGCGGGTGACGGCGTTGACAGGGTAAGTGAGCCAGAGTCTGGCAATCAGACAACGAAGACGGTAGAGCGGCGCCGTACCGGTACGGCGCCACTCACATGTTCTGTGTCTGCATGGAGGGGTGCCAAACGCTTGTTTCCAGGTAGGTGCCAAACGAGATGAAGGCCGTAGCCGTGATAGGCAGCGGCGCGTGAGGAGGAGCGATCATGATCTATCGAGCCAGGACAATGAACCTGATCCCCCAGAAAGCAGCTGCCGTACGCGCAGTGTGCGTGCGCGCGGCGGCGTACGTCAACGAGCACTTTCCCGGCATCCATGTGGAAATCCTGGAAAATGTCGCAGGGTCGCTCAACCAGATCCACATGGTCACACGTTGTGAATCGTTGGCCGCCCTCGAGACATACGAAGCGCAGCGGGCGAAAGATCCCGGCTGGCTGGCATTGGTGGAAGAAGTCAACGCTCTGCGGGGGACGACGGAAGTCATGGACAGCCTATATCGTGTGATCCTGAGCAGCGCAGACCACGATGCAGCGATGGGCAGCGAAGAAACACGGCATGGTACGGTGCATATCCCTGCAAGTGGGCCGCTCTTGGAATATGACGAGAACATGATGGCTTAGCACCATGAACCCACAAGCCGGGACAGCAAGGCAGCGACAGCTCGTGAGGGTACAGATCGACGAAAATATTTCGGCAGCAAAGACGAAAGAGCGGTGTCGAAATGCCTCGACACCGCTCTCCTCTTCTAAAGCGCCGGTGACGCAGGAGCAGGATTCTACTCGCCTGCACCCCAGTCGCCGTTGCTGCGGAAGTCCAGGCCCCGATGCGGCTGCGCCAGGTAGGGGAAGCTGCCGCCGAATTCGCTGTCGTTGGCGTCGATGCCGTCGTTGAGGACACCGATCAGGTCGGGGTTGAAGTCGAAGTCCTCTTCGGTCAAGACACTGTAGGCGGCCCCGGCCACGGCCAGCAGTTCGATCTCGGTGATGTCGTCCTGCAGGCGGCGGCCATTGGGGAAGCCGCAGACGTCGCCGCCCAGCAGGCCGAGCTTGTAGTTGGGCTCGGGCGAGCAGAGGCTGCCGTCGACGCCGGGCCGGAACGGGGCGGCCAGGTTGAGGCGGAGCATCTCGGCGGGGCGCACGTTGGCGGGATGATTGACGTTGGTCCCTGCCGGCACGGTGACCTCGCCCTCGGGTGTTTGCAGCGTAAAGGGCTTGGTGGTCGTCATGCCGGTGAAAAAGATCGAGACCAGATCGTTGCGGATGCCTTCCGGGTGCGGCACAGCATAGAGTGCGTTGAGCAGCGTCTCCAGCTCGGGTCGCAAGACGGCGGCGCCCAGCAGTTCGCCGGCATAGGTATCGCTGGTGTAGACATCGTAGTCTTGTTCCGGCTTGAGGCCGTTGAAGGCATCTTTGAGCGCCAACGGCAGCACTACCTCGTTGACGAGGGGATTGCCGAGGCGAGATACCTGCACCAGGTCGCCGATCGTCTCACTCTTGCCGGGGCCCAGCACGCGCACGGACGGCCGGCTGCTGGTGGCCCACACGCCGATTATCGTGTTGTCGCCGGCATCCTTGAGCACGCGATCGATGGGCACCTGGAGGGCGATGCTGTGCACATTAAAGCCGGCCAGGCCGTCGATGCCTTGGCTGGGGCCGCCTTCATAGCCGACCGGTGCAGCCTGCGGGCGCAGCGAGAGCAGGTCGAAGATCGAGCCGAGGTCGACCCAGAACGGATCGTCGGTCGGCCCGGCAAAGACCATAATATCGCCTTCATCCGTCTTGATCGTCTTGACGGCCTCGGCAAACAGGGAAGTGTAGTCAGGGGTCGACTTGGGGCCGATGTGGGCGGGAGGAACCGGCAGCCCTTCCGCCAGCACCGTGGACTTGCCGTCGACAATTTCCTCCACCGTATACGTCTGGCGCAGATTGAGGTTCTCGTCGTCCAGGGTTTCGATAGGGCCGTTGTTATACAGGAAGGTGTCATCCTTTGCCTGCTCAGTGGCAAAGGTGAAGCGGTAGGTGAGATGGGGCTTGGCGTCACCCTGGGTATCCACGTGCAACTCATAGACGACATCGTCGTCGAAGCTATAGAAATTGGGGCCGCCTTGCGGGCCTTCGAATGGGATCCACGAACCGATCAGGGTTACGCTGTCAGGCCGGTCGGGGCTGACAAAGGCATAGACATCAGTGGAATCTGCGTACGGGTCGCGGCTGATAAGCGGCGCCTCGCGATGGCTGGAGGCAGAAGCGTTGTGGCTTTGGCCAAGCACCACGCTGCCTGCCAGCAGGGCAAACGCTAATGAAAGATTGGCGATCTTGCTCGCCTGTTGTGTGAGCGGTGAGACAATGCGCCGCATGGTCGCATACATGAGAACTCCTCCTTCGCATAAGGGAACAGCCGGTTGCCAGGTGTGCTCTGCAGAGCCTGTAGCACGAGGATACGCCGGCGCGCTGTTCGTTGGCGAGGTCGAAAGCTGCTCACTGTCTGCTCAATCAATGGCCATTTTGGGCGGCAGCTGTACTTCCCATTTCTCTGGGAGGCGAGAGTGCAACTGGTTGATGCGATCTGCCATCCATGCAATTCACTTCAGAAAAGTAAGCCAATAGTTAGGTAGTCAGAAGCAGGACGTGGTATAATCCTGCCACCACAACCACAGGACATTCTCGCTATGAATAGCCCACGCTACAGCATGTCCTTTACCACCGGTGCGCTGCTGTACCGCGAATCATTGGTGATCGTCGAACTGTACGCTCAGCGCGCGGACTGGAAGGCTGTACGCGACCAGGTGGTGGCAGGCAATCTGCTGCAGATGCGCACTGCCAATGCTTCTGTGCGCGTATGTCGCGAGGTGGTTTCGCGCTTGAGGTTGTTGACAGTGGCGGAACTGGATCTGCTGGCCGGCGGTTTGCCCGGGGATCAGCGCTACCTGCTCTGGCTGGCGCTGTGCAAACGCTATCGCTTTATCTACGACTTCGCAGTTGAAGTCATTTACGAGAAATTTCTGCGCCTGGACCTGCAGTTGGATCCGGCGGAGTACGACCGTTATTTCGATCGCAAGGCGGAATGGCACCCGGAGGTAGAACTCGTGGCCCCAAGGACGCGCAAGACACAGCGACGGATGCTGCTACAAGCAATGCGGGAGGCCGGCATGATTGACGCCGATCTGCGGATAATCCCAGCACTGCTGTCGCCTGACTTGATAGCCGCCGTCGCCGGCGACGATCCCCAGCACTTCGCCCTTTTCCCCATTAGCCAGCGAGACATACAGCAATGGATGACTTAACCGGCGCCGGCACCGATGCTGCCAGCGCCGCAGCCGTCGCGCTGACCATGCCCCAACGCTTCGACCATCTCTTTGCTCTTTTCTCCAGCGCGCGCTTTCTCAAGCTGCAGGGGATCGGCAACGAGGTGCCCTTTTTTATCTGTCCCTACCCGCCGCAGGATGCGGTAGACATGCAGAAGCTGGCGCACCAGCTGGCCGGCCGCCTGGCAGTGGACAAGGGCATCCAGGTGCTTGAGATCGACCTCTACGACCTGGTGGTCGAAATGCTGCAAGCGCGGGGTGTCTGGGAACAGCTGCTGGAGATCGAGCCCGAAACACCCAAGGATGCCTTGCTGGAAATGCTGCAGAACGTGCTCGACCCCGAGACGCACCTGGTCCCGGCCATCGCCGCCAAGATGGGCGACCAGCACTTCGATATTCTCTTTCTCACCGGCGTGGGCGAGGTCTTTCCCTATATTCGCTCGCACAACGTGCTCAACAACCTGCAGCGCTACGCCAAGCAGCGTCCCACCGTGCTCTTCTTCCCCGGCAAGTACGTGCACTCGCTGGAGAAGGGCGCCTCGCTCGACCTGTTCGGCATTCTCCACGACGACAAGTACTACCGCGCGTTCAACGTCTACCATATCGAGGTGTAGTCCCCCATGAGTGTCTCAAACCTCTCCACTATTTTTGCCAAGCCCATCGACCGCCCCATCGAGGGTGTGATCAAGGCCGACGACGAGGCCGGCCTGCGCAGCGAGGTCGAGGAGTACATCCTCACCAACGAGCTGGCCAAGCGGCTGGAGGAGTTTCTGGGCGCCTACACCCATTACACCAACGCCAATGGCGCCTGGATCTCGGGCTTCTTCGGCTCGGGCAAGTCGCACCTGCTCAAGATGCTGGCCCTGCTGCTGGAAAACCGGGAGGTGGAGGGCGCGTCTGTGCTCGACCTGTTCCTGGCCAAGGAGGAGGTCAAGACCAACCCCATGCTGGCCGCCGACCTGGTCAAGGCGGCCGCCATCCCTTCCAAGAGCATTCTCTTCAACATCGACCAGAAGGCCGACGTGATCAGCAAGACGCAGATCGACGCCCTGCTGGCGGTCTTTGTCAAGGTCTTTGACGAAACCTGCGGCTACTATGGCAAGCAGGGTTACATCGCCCAATTCGAGCGCGACCTCGACGGTCGCGGCCAGTACGCCGCCTTTAAGGAGGCCTACCGCAGAGAGGCGGGCAAGCCGTGGGAGAGCGGCCGCGAGCAGGCGCTGCTCGAAGGCCGCAACATTGCCGCTGCCTACGGTGCCGCCACCGGCGCGCCGGCCGCCGACGCCCAGGGCATCCTCGACAAGTACCGCAGGGAGTACAAGATGTCGATCGAGGACTTCGCCAACGAGGTCGAGGCCTACCTCAAGCGCCAGCCGCAAGGCTTCCGCCTCAACTTCTTTGTCGACGAGGCGGGCCAGTACATCGCCAACAACGTCAAGCTGATGACCAATCTGCAGACCATTGCCGAGAGCCTGGCCTCCAAGAGCCGCGGCCGCGCCTGGATCGTCGTCACGGCCCAGGACGAGATGGACGACGTGGTCGGCGAGATGAGCAAGGACACGGCCAACGATTTCTCCAAAATCATCGCACGCTTTGCCACGCGTATGAAGCTGACCAGCGCCGACGTGGCCGAGGTCGTCCGCCGCCGCCTGCTGCAAAAGAACATCGCGGGCATGGACCTGCTCACGGGCGTCTACGAGCGCGAGCACAACAACTTCAAGACGCTCTTTGACTTTGCCGACGGCTCCCAGCTCTATCGCAACTACCGCAGCCGCGAAGAGTTTGTCGACAGCTATCCGTTTGTCTCCTACCAGTTCGGGCTCTTCCAGGCCGCCCTGCGCGGGCTGTCCGACCACAATGCCTTTGAAGGCAAGCACCGCTCGGTCGGCGAACGCTCGCTGCTGTCGGTCTTTCAGCAGGTGGCCATGCGCATGGACGGCCGGCCGCTGGAACCGGGCGGTCCTGAGGACCGCTTGGCCACCTTCGACCTCATGTTCGAGGGCATCCGCAGCGCGCTCAAGGCGCAGAGCCAGGCCTCGATCCTGACGGCCGAAAGCAACCTGGACAACCCGTTGGCCGTCAAGCTGCTCAAGGCACTTTTCCTGGTCAAGTACGTGCGCGAGTTCAAGGCCACGCCGCGCAATCTCAACGTGCTGCTGCTGCCGGGCTTTGGCGTCGACCTGCCGGCGCGGCGCAAGCAGCTCGAGGAGGCGCTCAACCTGCTCGAACAGCAGACCTATATCCAGCGCGTGGGCGACCTCTACGAGTACCTCACCAACGAGGAAAAGGACGTCGAGCAGGAGATCAAGAACACCGACGTCGAGAGCGACGCCGTGGCCGCCGAGTTGGAGGCGCTCTTTTTCGACCACGTGCTCAAGGACCGCAAAATCCGCTACGACGCCAACAACCAGGACTACGCTTTTGCCCGCCGCGTGGACGGCCAGCTGATGGGCCGCGACCAGGAGCTGGCGATCAACCTGATCAGCCCCTTCCACGAGCATGCCGGCAACCTCACCGTGCTCAAGTCGCAGTCGATGGGGCGCAGCGAGCTGCTGGTCGTGCTGCCGCCCAGCGACCGGCTGGCGGCCGACGTGCTGCTCTACAAGCGCGCCGACAAGTACATCCGCCAGAACCTGACCACGGCGCAGGTCGAGTCGGTGCGCCGCATCCTGATGGAGAAGCAGGCGCAGAACGCCCAGCGCCAGGCGCGCCTGCGCGCCATGCTGGTCGACCTGGCCACGCAGGCCACGCTGGTCGTCGACGGCCAGGAGCTTGACATCTCCGGCACCGAACCGCGCGGCCGCATTGTGAGCGGCGTCTACGACCTGCTGGTGCGCACTTATCCCAACCTCGGCATGCTGCGCGGCATCGCCTACGCCGAAAACGATATCGGCCGCTATCTGCGCCCCGACGTCACGCTCTACGGCGACGACGGCGCCAACCTGGGCGAGGCCGAGGGCGAGCTGCTGGCCCACATCCAGTCCAACCAGCGCGGCGGGCTGCGCACGACCCTGCAGTCGCTGGTCACGCGTTTCCAGCGCAAGCCCTACGGCTGGAGCCTGGCCGCCGTCCAGTGCAACCTGGCCAAGCTGTGCGCTCGCGGCAAGGTGGAGCTGCGCCGCGACGCCAACCTGCTCGAGGACGCCGCCCTGGAGTCCGCGCTGCGCAACTCCCACGACTTCGCCAACGTCGTCATCACGCCGCAGGTCGACTTCACCGCCAGTCAGGTGCGGCGGCTCAAGGAGTTCTACGGCGAGTACTTTGGCGGCCCGCCGCACGGCAGCGAGGCCAAGGCGCTGGCGCAGGAGACTGCTGCCGCATTCGCCACCTTGCACGCCGACCTGGTGCGGTTGGCCGCCCAGCACGCATCCTTCCCTTTCCTGGCCGCGCTCGATGCCCCGCTGGGCGCCATCGCCGCGCTGGTGGGCAAGCCCTACACCTTCTATCTCGCCGACCTGCCGGCGCAGATGGACAGCCTTCTCGACGACAAGGAGGAGGTCGTCGACCCCATCCGCCGCTTCATGGGCGGCACGCAGCGCGACATTTATGCCGGCGCCCGCCACTACCTCGTCGTCCAGGACGCCAACTTCTCGTACGCCGCAGGCGACGAGGCCGTGCAGCTGCAGGCCATCCTGGCCGACCCCGCCGTCTACCGCGGCAGCCGTATGCAGGGGGCCAAGACCCTCCTCGACAGCATCCGTGCACAGGTCAGGGCCGCCGTGGCCGCCGAGAAGGCGCAGGCCCTGGCAAAGATGGACGAACGCTGGCAGCGGCTCCAGGGCATGGCCGAGTTCGGCGACCTCACGTCTGCGCAGCAAGGCGAACTGGTCAAGCCCTTTAACCAACTCAAGAGTTCCCTGGAGAGCCAGACCTTGGTGGCCGTCATTCGCGACAAGGTGCGCCACTTCGACGAAAACGGCTACCTGGCTGCCCAGCGCGATATGGTAACCTGGTCCGCCGCCGCCCGCCGGCCCACGGTCTATCCCGCCCACGCTGCCGGCGGCAACGGCGCCATCGCCGAGAACGCAGTACCAGCGGCTCCCATCGAATATGTTGCCGCTGCCCAGCTGCCGGTCGCCTTCGACAAGCTCACGCTGGCCGACGCGCAGGACGTGGATCGCTACCTGGCTGCGCTTAGGGCTGCTTTGCTGGCCGCGCTCCAGGCCGGTAAATACGTACAAATTGGCTGACATTGCTTACAAAAACGAGCGTTATGTCCTATTGACAAGTTGGGCGATCAACTCTATGCTATAAGATGAAAACCCCGATATGGAACCGAGCTTGTATGCAAGTCGTTCTGATTAACACTTGGGATCCGCGTCATAACAATGTAGTTCTGTACGAAAACCGGTATTTTCAACATATCACAGCCCGCCATCCTGGCATAGACGTAGAGCACATTTGTCTTGTCGTTGAGGAACCCGACGTCATTTCGCGTGACAGGCGCGATCGTCTGGTTGAGAACTACTACAAGCAGGGAGCTATCCCGGATATGCCAGCCCTGTTCTTGAAAGTGAGTGTTCGCTTTGAGAGCGACGCGGGCAAGGTTGTGACGGCATTTGTGGTGGATCGGCCCAGGCTCGACGAGGAAATTGTATGGAAACCATAGCCCAGATGTTCGGCTCCTATCCGCGTATGCATGCTACTGAGCCGGAACGATGGCTCAAGCCCTCGAATGTCTGGGCGAACTACGATGCTGAAACCGACAGCATGATCATGTACCTGACCGGCAAGCCGGTACGCGGGGTCCATGTTTACCTGCACGATGACGTCTATGCCATCGTCGACCCCGATACGCAGCATGTCGTTGGCATGTATGTGGAGGCGTGGGAGCGCAGCTTTGTTCCCACCCATCCCGACATCCAAGAGATGTGGCGCGAGACCAAGCCGAATTTTGCGCCTGAGACCGGTTGGAGTCAACTGTTGCGGGCCATCGCCTTCTGGATGTTCATGCTTCTGCGTCCGGAAGCCAACAATGGGCAGCAGTCGTTCCACCCAGCGTAGCGCCGGAAGACCGTATACACAGCCTGAATTGCCGTAACACGTCCCCGGGGAATGCACTCTATCTCCGGGGACGTTTTCTGCTGCTCCTTGTTTGAACCTCGCTCATCGGAATCGACTGCCCCATGGATACTCGCTCCCTCGAAAAATTCGCCCAATCCGCCCGCCGCCAGCTCACCGACCAGGTCGCCGCCCGGCTTGAACTCGTCTTGCACGGCGACAGCGCCGACCTGCGGGCGCGCGCCGAGGCCGTGCAGAAACTGCGCGCCGAGATCAAGGCCACTTCGGGCGAGGCGGTGATCGAGCGTGTCGCCTACACCTGGTTCAACCGTTTCTGCGCCCTGCGTTTCATGGACGCCAACCGCTACACGCCACTCGGCATCGTCTCGCCGGCCCCCGGCAACACCCAGCCCGAGCTCCTGCAGGAGGCCAAGGCCGGCCAGATCGACCCCGCCTTCCCCGTGGACGCCGGCCGCGTGCTCGGCCTGCTGGGCGAGCGCATCCCCTCCCCCGACCCGCAGCAGGAAGCCTACCGCCTGCTCGTCGTCGCCGCCTGCAACTACTACCACGGCGTCATGCCCTTCCTGTTTGAGCCTATCGCCGACTACACCGAACTGCTGATGCCCGACGACCTGCTCTCGGCCAACTCCGTCCTGCACGCCTTGCGCGAGGCCATGAGCGAAGACGCCTGCCGCGACGTCGAGGTGATCGGCTGGCTGTACCAGTTTTACATTTCGGAGAAGAAAGACGCCGTCTTCGCCGCGCTCAAGCAGGGCAAGAAGATCGCGCCCTCCGACATCCCTGCCGCCACCCAATTGTTCACGCCGCACTGGATTGTGCGCTTTCTGGTGGAGAATTCGCTGGGCCGGCTTTGGCTGCTCAACCGACCAACATCTTTTCTGGCCGAAGACATGCCGTATTACATCCGCCCTGAGCAGCAGGAAACTGACTTCGTGCGTGTCGCCACGCCCGAGGAACTGCGGATCTGCGATCCGGCAGTCGGTTCCGGGCACATGCTCACCTACGCCTTTGACCTGCTCTATGCGATCTACGAGGAGGAAGGCTACAATCCGCCTGATATCCCGCGCCTTATCCTGCAGAAGAACATCTACGGCATCGAGATCGATGAGCGCGCCGGTGCGCTGGCCGCCTTCGCCTTGGTGATGAAGGGTCGCGCCAAGGACAGCCGCTTCTTTCACCGCAACGCGCGCCCCAATATTTGCGTTCTGCGCCCTGTGACCTTTGCTGAGGGTGAAGTGGAGCAAGCGCTGTGGGTGCAGTCAATGGAGGCAAACCTGCTTGACCTGCCTTTGCGCGACGCCCTGCTGCGTGACCTAGAGGCATTTGCCCTCGTGGACACGATTGGTTCGCTGCTGCACCCGCAGCTGACGTCTAGCCAGATCGAAGTACTACGCGCACGCATCAATGCAGCAGACGATTTGTTCAGCCAGAATGTGAATGAACGTGTGCTTTCCGTGTTGGCAGAGCTTGAGTATTTGACAGGCAGTTACCACGTCGTCGTTGGCAATCCACCGTATATGGGCGGCACAGGAATGACTTCCCTGCTGAACCAGTTTGCCAAAACACAGTATCCTGAAAGCAACTCCGATCTATTTGCCATGTTCATCGACCGTAGTCTCACGTTATGCGTACAGCATGGGTTAATCGCGATGATTACGATGCAGAATTGGATGTTCCTATCTTCGTTTGAGCAGTTGCGGAAACGGATCCTGGACCAGCACACCATCCTGGTTATGGCCCATCTAGGGGTGAAAGCCTTTGATAGCCTCAATAGCAAGGTCGTGTCTACAACTGCTTTCGTAATCGAAACTTGTGCAGACCCTAACTACAGAGGAATCTATCTGCGGCTGGTACACGGAAACAGTGAGGCGGAAAAGGAAGCACAGCTACGTGGTTGTACCACATTTGGTCGTGTGCCTTGTTCAGAGCACTATAATGTGGCCGGTGCAAGTGACTTCAATAAGATTCCCGGTTCACCGATTGCGTATTGGGCATCAGAAGCTGTTGTATCCGCTTTTGAGACAAAGCCGAGCTTCTCTAGATTTTTCGAGACACGTGAAGGTCTGACAACTGGCAACAATGACCTGTTCTTGCGGCTGTGGTATGAGGTTGCCCACCAAAACGTCAGCTTCAATATGACGTCCCAGTTGGATGCTGCACAAACTGAAAAACGATGGTTCCCCTATATCAAAGGGGGAGACTATCGAAAGTGGGCAGGGAATTATGAATATGTCGTTAACTGGTTTCACGACGGAGCAGAGCTGAGAATATTTACTGATCCGATTACCGGAAGGGTACGTTCCCACAACTACAATGGAACTTATGGTTTTCGTTCGGGGCTTACATGGACCGGGATTTCGAATAGCGCATTTTCTTCGCGTTATGTGCCATCCGGCTTCATGTTTGATGCTAAAGGGCCAATGGCATTTGCATTGGCAACTGAGTACCTTGCTCCGGGTCATGGATTTCTAAACTCATGTGTTACGAATCACCTCCTAGAGATGCTTGCACCGACAATCGATTTCAAGCTTGGGCATGTGCTCACCTTGCCTTTTGACTCTGTCTTGCCTATCAGCATTTCGGAGAATGTCACATTAGCGGTCTCTTCGTCAAGACAAGATTGGGACTCCTACGAGACTTCATGGGACTTCACTGTTCTCCCCCTTCTGTGTGTAGAGCATCGGCATTCAACCTTGGCAGCTAGTTACGTAGGGCTTAATCGTCACTGGCAGGCCATAGTACTTGAGATGCAGCACCTCGAGGAAGAAAACAACGACATCTTTATCGACGCTTACGGCCTCCAAGACGAACTGACACCCGATGTCCCACTCGAAGAGATTACCCTTACCTGCAATCCCCACTACCGCTATGGCGACGACCGCAGCAAGGCAGAACTTGAGCAGTTCCTGCTTGCCGACACGATGCGCGAGTTCATCTCCTACGCGGTTGGCTGCATGTTTGGCCGCTATTCGCTCGACAAGCCTGGCCTCATCCTCGCCAACCAGGGCGAGACGCTGGCGGATTACCTGCGCCAGGTGCCCAATCCCACCTTTGTCCCCGACAAGGACAACGTGATCCCCATCTTAACCGGCGACTGGTTCCCCGACGATGCCGCCGAACGCTTCAAACGCTTCCTGCGCGTGACCTTTGGCGACGAGCACTTTGCCGAGAACCTGGCCTTTGTCGAAAACGCCATCGGCCGCGACATCCGCGCCTACTTCCTGCGCGACTTCTACGACCATCACCTCAAGATGTACCAGAAGCGCCCCATCTACTGGCTCTTCTCCAGCCCCAAGGGCAGCTTCAACGCCTTGATCTACATGCACCGCTATCGCCCCGACACCGTGTCGGTGGTGCTCAACGACTACCTGCGCGAGTTCGCCGCCAAGCTCTCCGCCCGCCGCTCCCACCTCGAGCAGCTCCGCATCAGCGCTGCCACCCCCGCCGCCGACAAAACCCGCGCCCTCAAGGAGATCGACGGCATCGACAAAATGCTGGCGGAGCTGACGGCGTATGAGAACGACATCCTCTACCCGCTGGCGACGCAGCAGGTGGCGATCGATCTGGATGATGGGGTGAAGGTGAATTATGCGAAGTTTGGGAAGGCGCTGAGAAAGATTCCTGGCTTGACGGAGTAAGGAAACCATTCATAGGCGAATCGACTGGCGCCGAACATCCTGCCCGCCGAAGTCAAGGTCGCAAGCAAATCGTAATGCAGGCTGTATGCTGCGGGTATTTTCCCGTCCATCTGGATGCTCTTATATAGTATAGTGAACGCAAGCGGCGCATTGGTGGCTTCGTCTGCGTGGTCCGCTCAAATGCAAGAAAACACACCAGAGAATCTCCTTCCACCAATCACTCACGTGGAGTTATATGGGCAACAGCCGCGGTCACCCGCCGAGTCGCGTGCATGTTCGATTCAACGATAGATGTTTGGTGGCTTACCGGGCACGGCAACTGCGCTCCTTGGGTCAAGAAGCCATGCTTTTGTTGCGCCAGAATCTGAACTCCTCGTCAACTTTCGTCTTACGAACTGCAAGCGACATCGATAGCCTTGCGCGAGCCCCGAACGGCGCTGCCAGCGCGATCTTAGCATCAGCAGGCTTGCGTGACATCCTGCAGTCTCGGCCGCTGCCTCACCTTTCTTATCTACCGACAAGTATCCGTGCAGTATCTAATGTATTCCCGTGTCTCACGATCATCGCGCCCCCTAGCGCGAGGAGGATGTATGGTCTCCCGCCCCTCAACCCCGCGCACACTCTCTGTGCTCGTCATCGTCGCCCTGCTGCTCAACACCCTGGCGCCCATCGTCTCGGCGCAGGATAGCGGCGGCAACGTATTTCTGCCCGCCGTGTCAGGCGGCCTGGCTACTGGTGACAGCAATCCCGTCCCGCCAAGTAGGCTGCAGTACTACCGCACCTCAGTCGAGGTCAACACCACCGCCCAGTGGCAGAGCCTGGCGCGTATCGATCCCGTCATCATCGAGCGTGGCGACAATTGGGCGCTCCTCCTTGTCGACGACCAGCAGCTAGCCGACCTCGCCCGTCTGCGCTTCAATCCGGCAAATACCAATGCCTTGACCACATTGGACGCTGCCGTTCAGAGCCAGGGTGCGCAGTTGCCTCCTGCGCTCGCTGCCCTGGTCGAGCAGGTACACACCGCCGCACAATTGGCTGCCGCTGATCAGAACGCGATTGCGGCCCAGCGCACCACTTTGCGCAGCCAGGCACAAGCCCTGACCAGCACCGAACTCGCCACGCTTGCTGCCGTCGCCAGTATCGACACCGATGCCGATGGCCTCACCGATGACCAAGAGTTTTTCTGGTGCACAGATCCTTCTAAGCTTGACAGTGATTATGATGGCACAAGCGACGGCCTGGAGGCTGCACGGCTTAGGGACTGGATGAACAATAATACCTATGCCTATCCCAGTAGCGGCAAACCGTTCTTAGGATGGCCACCTCAAAAGACGAATTGCTATGATGATGACCAGGACAGCGTGCCCGATCTGGCTGAGTTGAACGAACTCGGCCTCAGTCCAGCCCGCGAGTCAACAGATCGCGACAAGTTCGATGATGGGCAGGAGCTGTTTGGCCAAACATATTGTACGGGCCAAGGCGGCTTCTGTTCTTACGGCCCCCTCCCACGTAACGAAGATCGGGGCGTCATATTCGCCGAAATGCCTTCCTGGGTGATAGCGCCAGGAAATCATCCTATGGTAGCCGCTTTCCCTGTACCGGAAATAGACATTGTAGAGTCCTCTTTCAAACTAGAAACCGTCACTCAGATTACGACAGATCACGTGATCATTACTGGTACACAAAAGACGTATAGCACGGCCCAAACCGACGGCACAAGTTCGAGTGTCGCAAACATGGAGACGTGGAATGACTGGCAGGAAGCCTCCGTAACCACTCCACTGGCGACAGCCACGGAGTTTAGAGAAGGAGATCCGCAATTCAGACCTTCAACGACGAGTTCACTTGGAGAGCTCTTTGCAGCCTTAAGCTTAGGAACAACCTTAGTGTCCGAGCCTGTCAAATGTGGGTACCAGGAATTGCAGGGTGAGCTATCTGGGTGCGGCAAGATATATGACCGCAGAGCCGAGATTCATTCTGCATTCTGGGGGGCTGTTCACAGTACTTTATGGGACGAATCCCAGCCGACCTGGAAAAGAGTGCTTAAGCTGGCTAGTTGCGCAGTCCCACCCATCGGGGCTACGTGCGCGAATCAAGTGGCAAGTGGTTTCTGGGCGCGCAACCATGAGTTCGTTCTTCGGCAGCAGCAGGCGGACCCTGACAGTAGTGTAGATAGAGGTGCGGAAGGTAACCCAATAGTATACTCACCGGCCACCGGTAATATAAGCGTGCAGCCGATTTTTCAGCTGTCGGTACCCCAACTGTCACCTCCGACGCAGACCAACACTGTTGGGAGTTCCCGTGGTGGCGCCCAGACCACGACACATACTCAGTACCAGGAGCAATCTGTAACAAATGGTGAAGCTTTCTCTAATGAGGAGTCCTGGGGAACTGCGGTAGCTTACGATTCAACTCATGCTGCCGACCTCACCTTTTCGTACAAAGTACGTAACAAAGGCACTGAATACGCACGAGAAATAGGCGGCTTGGCATTCAACGTGTTTATTGGCGACGAACCAGAACCCCTGATCACTTACTTTGTTGCACCGGACATCGGGGGCGCAGGCAAGTTTGTCAACTTCCTGCCCAATGAAGTGCACACTTATATATCTAGGCCGCATCCCACTTAGTCTAGAGCACATGAAGGCAATCGACTTGGGCGCCTCCTTTCGCATCGTCCTTGAAGACTTCTCATATGGAATTGACGAATTCTTCTACCAGATGCTGCGAATTCCAGTGTGCTTGTGGCCATTGAGGATGGCTCTGACGACGGCAATGAGGTAATAGAACATTATTATATTCCTACTTGGGGTGACGAGAGCGTACTCCAAGTCTTCGCCCGCTACTTCCCGGATGAAACAGACGCAAACGGAACGGTCATCGGTATCTGGACACCTGAATACCGCACCGATACTCCGGCATGGTGTCAAGCAGCACGCCGGACAACCGATCCTGCCAAGAAAACGCTGTGGTGTAAGCACAGCCTGTCTACCGCTGAGTGGTGGAACGTGTATTCTGATGGCCTCGGTGATGGTTCACAGGGGTTCCAGGATACCTCTGCCACACCCGGTTCCACAGTACTATTCCGTTTTAATAAGGATACCGATCTTGATGGTTTCTCTGACCGCACGGAAAACGAACTAGGTACGGATGCCAAGGATTTCTCCTCGTATCCGCACCCTGAACTCTTGGCAGGTGTCCACAATAGCCGCACCGGCGGTAATGTGACCAGCACCCTCTCACTGCTCAACAGTGGGATGTACGATGCCTACGGAATAGAAGCCGTGATGGTCGCCCCCGACGACTCGATCACTATCAATAACAACATGGTCGGCGGCTCCGGCCGTGTACGCGCTTTCAAGCAAGTAATCGTGGGCAGCCGCATCCTGCTGCCTTCGCCACTTCCCACACCATGGCTTCAGGCTAACCATGCCGTGCCTGCCGTCGCAGGGTACTTCACCGGCAAGACGGACGCAACCTACACCTTTACCGTCACCAACTGTCCGGCCGGCGGCTGCAAGGTCGGCGAAGGCAGTTGGGCACTCAACTGGAGCGGAGGCGGCGTCAAGCGGCAGCCTCAACTTCGCTGCGGGCTACAGATCCCCTTTGTTCCAGACAGTGGCGCAGGGTACGACCCTTGCTCTCTACAGCGGCAGCGTCCAAAACGGCGATACATTCACTGTCAACGCCCTTACCCCACGCGATACCTTGCAGTACACCATCAACCGCGAGCCGTACACGCCGCCGCTGGTCGTCGTCTCCTACAACGACCCCCAGGGCAATCATCGCTTTGTCGTGCCGTCGCAGGCCATGAACCTCACCGCGCCCACCGACAACCTGCGCACCTATGCCGGCCAGATGCTCGACGGCGTGGGCGTAGATCTCGTCACCAGTGCACCCTTCACGCCGGGAGCCAACAGCATCAAGCTGCTGGTCAACAACCCCTCCAACAGCAGCCTGCAAAACGCCAGCCTGTTTCTCGAGTTCATCAACATCACCGGCACCGTCGTCTCTGAGGTCCCAACCCAGGTCAATCTGCCACCGGGACCGACCTATACAAACGTGAACTGGAACAGCAGCAGCTTCAATCCACCCTACAACCCACAGGAAGACTACATCGTCATGGCCTTCCTCACCGACTACCAAGGCAACATTCTCGACACTGCCGGTCGTCCGCTCTCCAGTTTCCAATCCGACCCGCTGCCCAAGCTGGCCTACGATCCGGCCGCACTCACCTGGAACTTTGGTACGGCGCCACAGGGCACGCTGATCAAGCGCCAACTGGCCTTGGCCAATACCGGCTTCGGCGCACTCTCCATCTACCTGGGCCCTGCACCTGGACTCACCCTCGCCCGCCACGCTGAGCAGGTAGGTGGCGCCGATCTTTCCAGCTACGAACTGCTGTTGAGCACCACCGGATTGCCACTTGGCGCCTACGACCAGTCTATCACCATCGCCACCAGCGACCCCACACAGCCGCTGCTGACATTGCGCGTGCTGGGCAATGTTGTAGCTGCAACAGGTGACAGCGCTGGTGGCACGCTCCAGCGCCCACTCGACATCTCCGTAAGTGTTCCCGGCAATCACAGCATGGGGGAGTGGTACGACTACACCCACAGCCTTGGACCAGAACCCCAGACGCTGCATCCGGTTAGGGTGTACAGCCAGAACTACGCCACACTCCACGGGGTCGGCAAATACGCGACTGACTTTGGCCAAGGGACAGCCTCCTATGACATGTTTGGCGACGGCCGCGATGGCGTCATGCCCAACACCGGAAACCTCGATAACGATCGTGGCTTTGGCACAGCCATAGTCAATAGTGGCAGCGCTGGTTCGACCAGCATTGGCGTGACCGATGCCTATGCTGCCGGGCGTATCAATCCAGGCGACGTCGTGCTCATTCAACAAACACAGGGAAGCGGTGCAGGTTGTTGGGAGATTAACCGGGCAGTATCTGACTATACAGGCGGTACAGCAACGATCCAGGTCGCCAAACCCCTGAAATGCAACTACGCTAGCAGTGGCAACAACCACGCCCAAGTTCTGCGTATACCTCAGTATTCATCGTGTAACGTGACAGGCACCATTACACCATTGTACGCCTGGAACGGCAGCACAGGTGGCGTATTGGCAGTAATGTGTAGTGACGTCATGAATATCACTGGGGCTATCACTGCTTCCGGACAAGGATTCAGAGGTGGACCCGGAGGCACAAAATCGAACGAGCAAGTTAATGGATGGAACGGTGAGAGCCCGAATGGTCCTTCGTGGCAGGTGCCAGGTGAACACTCACGAACACCTCCCAACGGCGGAGGCGGTGGTGGTGGACTAGGCAACTCAGGTGGAGGACAAGGTGGCGGTGGTGGCGGTGGTGGCTACGGTACTGCTGGAGTCAAGTACATTCCAAACCAAGGTGGTAACGCTGGCGACCCGGGCCAAAGTTATGGTGATGCTATTCTTGCATCAATCCATCTGGGATCGGGAGGCGGAGGAGGAAGCTCGTCTCCAGGAAACCCAGGAGCACAGGGAGGTGCGGGGGGCCGAGGAGGTGGCATTGCTGTTGTGATTGCCAAAGAGGTCAGTGTAATTGGCACACTCTCGTCACAGGGTTCACAAGGAGGAGATGCCGCTCATATACCGGGTTATGAAGAAGGAAGCGGAGGAGGAGGATCTGGCGGATCGATACGTATTGTCGCAGGCAGGATTACTATTAATGGCGCAGTCTCCACATCAGGTGGACTGTACGGTCGCCCCAGCATCAATGGTGACTCCTATCAGGAGTGGGGTGGTTATGGCGGAAATGGACGTACGGCCATTGAGTTCTGCGAATCTCTCGCTGGAAATTCGACACCATCAGCGAATACCCAAAAACTTAACTGCTACATCGTTGAACAAGTCGAATCCGCCTCTTACACTGCTGGCCGTCTCAACCTGCCAGAAACCTTCACGGGGGGCCGCACCTACGTTGTCCAGTACGGCCGCAAGCTGGCCCTCGCCTCCGGCAGCCAGCAGGTTACATGGCTGCGTATGCCCTCCGGCCTGCAAAGCAGCACCCTTCTGCAACTGCTGGCCAGCAACCTGGGAGGCAATACTGCGGCCAGCATCGACGTCGGCAACGACGGTAGCTTGGAGTGGAGCGGCACCATTGCCAATAACTCGACTACCGACCTGCCCGACCTCTCCACCGCCTTCAACGCCTACTGGGCAGCCTCCAATGCGCCCGCCACCGGTACGCTCGACGTGCCGGTTAAGGTCACCAGTGGCAGCTCGGGCCAACTTTTGCTCACCAACGTGCGCACGATCTTGTGCCGCCAGTTTGCTGCGCCACGTCTATCTGCCTGCAGGCGCCTACACCAAGTTCCTGCTTGACCTCAGCGTGGGCAGCGCCGGCCAGTCCAACGTGACGGCCGCTCTCGACCTCGGCGACAACGGCTCGATTGACTGGCGCACGCCCGCTGCAGGCCCAGGACCTGCCCGCTGGACCACTGGCGATCTAGCGACCGCCCTTAATACCTTGCTCGCCGGCAAAGCCGGTACGGTGGATGTGCCGCTACGCATCTATGTCTCGCCATCCGGCAGCGCCACGCTCAACGGCTATACCTCCGCCGTCGTATCACAAGCTGACCTCGCTCCAGCTCCGATCACAGTAAGCCCAACGGCTGCGGCTGCAAGTGACATCTCAAGTGCCAGTACGTCTGCCACAGCAGCCAGGGAAGGTGACACGCTGTACATTGCCACGACCCTGCGCAACAACGGCACGGGCGCCAGCGGCCCGCTTACGGCCGCCTTCTTCGCTGCCGTCCCGAACTGGGGCGACTGGTACCTGGGCAGCGCGTACGTCTCGAACCTGGCCTCTGGCGCCAGTGCGCCAGCCGCAGTCGACTGGAACACTATGAACTTCGGCGGCGTCACCGCGGTCAAGGTTGTGGTCAATCCCTATGGCACGACCGACGAAACTAACCTCGCCAACAACACCGTTACGCTGCCTGTCACAGTCGTGCCGCTGCACCCGGCGCCGGTTGTCGACTTCAGCGCCACCCCTGTCGCTGGCGGCGCCCCGCTCAGTGTGCGCTTTACCGATCTCACCAGCGGCGATGTCACGGCACGCAACTGGCAGTTTGGCGATGGATCGAGTTCCACCGTCGCCAACCCGGCGCACACCTACACGGCCATGGGCGCCTACACCGTGACCCTCAGCGCCGAAGGCCCCGGCGGCAGCGACTGGGAGCGCAAGACCGCCTTCATCACGGTCACCGACGAGCCCGTCGCACCCGCAGCCGCGTTCAATGCCACACCCACCTCGGGCACCGTCCCCCTGACGGTCCAGTTCACCGACCAATCGAGCGGCACCATCACCAGCCGCCAGTGGGACTTTGGCGACGGGCAGACGAGCACGCAGCAGAACCCCAGCCACACGTTCACCAGCCCCGGTTCCTACGCCGTCACCCTCAATGTCAACGGCCCTGGCGGTGCCAACAGCAAGCAGATGCCTGCCTACATCACGGTCACACCGCCGGCGCCCGTGGCTGGCTTCAGCGCCAGCCCGACCTTGGGTGTGGCGCCGCTAAATGTCCAGTTCAGTGATGCCTCGGGCGGCTCGATCACAGGCCGCACTTGGAACTTCGGCGACGGAGCTACGAGCAACGCGCAGAGTCCGTTACACAGCTACATAGCAGCTGGCGTCTACGATGTTACTCTGACAGTTTCAGGGCCGGGCGGGAGCGATACGGAGTACAAAGCAGGGTTCGTCACGGTCACAGTGGTCCCGCCGCCATCAGCACCTGTGGCAGCCTTTAGCGCCGGCCCGACCTCGGGCACCGTGCCCCTCACTGTCCAGTTCAGCGACACCTCAAGCGGCTCGATCACGGGACGCACCTGGAACTTTGGCGACGGCACCACCAGCACAGCCCAGAGTCCTTCGCACAGCTACACAGCAGCAGGCATCTACGATGTCAGTCTCATCGTTACAGGTCTGGGCGGCAGCGACACGAAGGCAAGAGCTGCCTACATCACAGTTTCGGGTACAAGCCCCGAGACTGTGATGGCAGCCTTCAGTGCCAGCCCCACCGCAGGCATGGCGCCGCTGACAGTCCAGTTCAGCGACGCCTCAACCGGCTCAATCGCAGTGCGCACCTGGGATTTCGGCGATGGTGTCACCAGTACTGCTCAGAGCCCAGCGCACAGCTACACAGCAGCTGGCGTCTACAATGTCGCTCTGACAGTCACAGGACCAGGTGGCAGCGACACGGAGACGAAAGCTGCCTACATAACGGTCTCGGTGATATCTCCGGAACTGATGCAACTGTATCTACCAACTGTCACACGCTAGATGGATGATAGCTACCTGCTGGCTGCCCAGCAGGTGGCTATCATAACTACCCATATTAATCAATCACGGAGGAAAGATGTCCGAATGGTACTTACCCAACGAGTTGCCGCAGGCCAATGTATTGGTGCTGGCATACTGTGGCAATGCTCCAGTTATCTTGTATGTAGAACACGACGGCAACTGGCACTACGCCTGGGATAAGAAACGCGTACAGAAGCTGCCTGAGTGTTGGCGCTACCTGCCGCCTAGGCCAAAGACGCTTAACACTGTGGCAGATCAATAATTTTGACTGTGAACTTGGGGAATGGAGCGTCCAATGTTCAACCGCATGAAAATTCCACGGTCTTGTCCTCACTGCCATTCGCCAGTCAATATGTTGCCGTCCAGTGATGGCTTCGATGTGCTATACGAGGAAAATCGCACGTCTGACGGCAAGAACGAACCTAGTCCATTCGGGGAGAAATTCTGTCCCCACTGTAGCCAAACCTTGTTCGCACGCTGCGAGGACTGCAAGGGCAAAGGGTATATACTAAAGTCAAGGAATGAACTGTACTGCACAAATTGCGGTAAATTGATCTGCCCCAAGGGTCGAGTCAAATTCTTGTGCACGTCCTGCTCTGGCAAGGGCGGTTCTTGGATGCCGCGTATCTGGCATGACTGCCTCAAGGCTACATACTAGGAGAACTCGACACCTTATGCCCATCCGGTCACCATCTCACCGTGCCATCGACCAAGAGATCTTTTGCTTTTTCGCCGCCGACGACAAAGGCAAGCGTCATTTACCCTACCTGCCAAGACAAGTTTCCTGCGGGCGAGTGCCCCCACAACTTTGTCAACAAGGAGGGCCACACACAGCTCGACGCGATCGAGTACGAAAGCAAACGTATCGCCTGTCCCGGTCACTTGCTTGATAGCCTGCCGCGCCAGGAACTCGTACGGCGGGATGGCGGTATGGACAAGCCGGACAAGGTTGACTTTGGCAAGCTAGACACCAAGTTCGTGTTCCGCAGTTGGGCGGAGCTTCGGGCCAAGTGGCGCACGTGGTAGAAGTAGAGGTGAGTTATGCTGATTGTGGGAAACCGTTGCAGGAGATCGCGGGCTTTATGAGCACGTATTTAGGCACTTCGCGTATCTTTAGTAGAGGTAGCAAGCTTTGATACTATCCCAACAAGACTTGTTGTTTGGCGACTTTGTGAGCTTCGGCGATTTGGTGACCGACCCGAGGTAATCACCACTCCGATTTCGTTTTCAACAGACATAACGGCACGCTGTTACCTGATGGTACAAACAGGTATTGAATTGCGTGCACAAGCGATCGACGCCTTCTGTGTAGAATGCCGGGGAGTGCCATGCGCGAAGATATTCGAATTGGTCAGATAGTGACAGTCGAGGTGCTGAAATTCCTGGGCTCCGGCCTGTCGGTCGATGTACTTGAATACCAGGTGCAGGGATTAGTGCGCAAGCGCGAGTTGGAGTTAACAGATGAACGTCCGGACGCATGGCAAGAGCGCTATCATGCCGGCGCGAAATTTCGCGCCGTGATTGTGGCGCTACGCAGCGATGGGCGAGTCGAATTGAGTCTGCAACTACAGGCTGTAGAACGCTGGTTGGAGGCAGTACGGACGCTGCGGCAAGGTCAAGTCGTTGAAGGAACCGTGGCGAATGTCACAAGCTATGGCCTGTTCGTCGAACTTGGTCGATGGGTAACCGGCCTGGTGCACATCTCTCGGTTTCCGGCAGAAGAGAACAGCATGATGCTCGACCAATTTTGGCCAGGAGATCGCATCAAGGTAGTGATCGACAGCGTCCGCTACGAAGAACGCCGCGTTGATCTGAGTCTACGAGGACTGAATGGCAGGCGTTGGCTTCACTTGAATGAAGAAGGTGCGGCGAGCAGTAATGAACCCGTGGCACGTGCAAGAAGCGTTGAAGATCGAGACAGCCGTGTGCACCTGCCCTTTGATCTTCTCGTCGAACATGCGCCGTGTACGGTATTGGTCGTGGAAGATGACGAAGATCAACGCAAAGCCGTGACTAACTGGTTACGCCAAGCCGGGCAAAACGTTTTTGCCGTAAGCAGCGGCGAAGAGGCACTAGCTCTGTTCCCCAATGTGCATCCGGACCTGGTGCTGATGGATGTCGGCCTGCCTGAGTGCAATGGGATTGACACAATGCAGCTTTTACTGGCACGCGAGGAGCCATTCCGCGGTGCAATCATGACTGACTGGGGTCGAGCAGATGAGCATCAATGCGAATTGGATGAATTGGCAGCACGCGGGGTGCCACTGCTGCTGAAACCGCTGTTGCCCATCGATCTTCTGGATCTGCTGTTTGAGAAGAACCAAGACGAAACGACACGACGCGTGGCACAGCCAGATGCGTCAACACCAAGAATCATCCGGCCGGAAGATGTGAAGGTAAACTCCGTGCACAGCCGCGAAAAGATCCTCGAGATATTGCAGCGTGCCCAGCATCAGACTGGGGCTACGAAAGTTGTACTGTTCGGGTTGGACTCTGTGCAGCGTAAGGTGGAAATTGTGGCACAGTTGGGACGTGAAAACCTCAACATGGGCGCCTTGGTGGAACTCGCGTTGAGCCCAGTGCGCGACGCAGCTGAGAATGGGGTAAACGTGTACGCAGAGGATCTGCGGGCAGATGATCAGGCGCGCTTCAAGTACTTTTCGCCGCTACTACCATTCACAGCTGCATCGGCGCTCCGGTTCCTGTCCGTCAATCGCTGCGCTATGCACTCTTTGTGTTTCACACCAGGTCGTACGCGTTTCAGTTGTCTGATGAGACAGCTGTAATGGTAGCTGCCGCTGCAGTGGGCAATGTTATGGATCGCGAAGCCATTACTACGCAGTTGGCTGAAATGCAGCGGCTGGCCCTATTAGGGCAACTCACGCGAGCACTGGTACATGAAGTAAACCATCGGCTGACGCCCATCAGCTTTGCGCTAGATACGCTAAAAGGCCAGTGTCAAGATATCGACCTGGCGTTGGCGCATGCACCGGCCGACGCCGGCCGCGCACTTTACGATGCGCACACGAATCTAGACGACATAACTCAGGCTGTGCGTGGCCTTGTCAACACGGCTAGACTGTTTGGTGGTATTGCGCGGTCCAGCCGCGATTCGCAGGTGTTGGTGCTCCACGAGATCGCCAAGGAAGTAGCCGATTTGGTCCGGGACACAGCCAGCAAAGAGCATGTAGACCTGCGAGTCGATGCGCCGCAGCAGATTCACATTACCCAGACACAAGTCGCATTGGCTCAGCAGATCCTGCTCAACATAGTCTTAAATGCCATCCAACAGATTGGTGAATCGCGGCCAAAATCTGGCGGAACAGTGCGCATCTGGTTTGCGACGGGTCACGAAGATGGACAGCGGCTGGTTAATATAAACGTAGAAGATGATGGGCCTGGCATCCATTTCCGGCTGTGGGAACAAGTCTTTGAACTGGGATATTCGACGCGGAAAGAAGGGAGTGGTCTAGGGCTGCATATCAGCCGCAGTCTGGCGAAATCCCTTGGCGGCGATGTGTATGTAGCCGAAAGTTTTATTGGTTGGGGAACCACGTTTACTATCAAGCTGCCCTTGAGGCTTTGAAAGGTGTGACTTCGTATGTTACGTACCCTTATCGTGGACGACGAGGAACTATCCGGAAGGCTTGTGGCCGATAGCCTGCGCGCCGTGTGAATCGACGGACAATCAGTGTTTGATGTTGAACTGGCATTGACGCCGGAGACCGCAACGCTGATCGTACGTGCAACTGATCAACCGTTCGACGTCTTTCTAATTGACGTCGAACTGCACGCCAGGATGGACGGTATTCAGTTGATGCAGGAATTACGCCGCCTGAGCCCGGACAGCGATGCAATTGTTTTTACGGGTGACGAAGCTGCGGAGTCTGGCCAACGTGCGGTGGAACTGGGGGCTTATCGGTTTCTCGCCATGCCATACAATCCTCGCGACATTGTTTGGAACTTGCGAACACTGGAACAGCATCGGCGAGTGCGGCGAGAACGCGACTGGCTTCGTATATTAGGAGAAATTGCCGAATCGTCACAGCGAGTTGAAACCGTGCGCGAAGTGGCGAAGATTCTAGTATTGGGGGGACATCGTCTCGGATTCGAACGTGCTCGAATTTGGCAGGTAACCGACGGTGGAGCCGAACTAAGGGGGATATGTCAGGCGGGCAGTCCAGAGTTGGAGCCATTCACAGAGCAAAGTATCACTGTAAGAGATTCCGCCTATGCCAAAAGAAGCATCGAAGCCGCTGAATCCGCTTTTTTCGCTGGGGCAGAGTGGGGAGCACTAGATATTGAGAAGTGCACCCTTGGACTGTTTCGCCCCCCAAAGGGAGAATGGGCGCAGATACCCTTGCGATCAGGCGAGAATGTTTTTGCGTTGCTATCACTCGATAATGCCGAGCTTGAGCGAAGGCTATCTTCTGATGAGCGTATGCTACTTAAGCTTTTTGGCGAACAAGCGGCAGTTGCCTTGTCGCGAGCGCAGATATTTGAGCTTGAACAGAAGAAAAGCCGCAATCTCGAAATCCTAAATGAAATAGCCAAGCGGGTCACCTCGCGCTCCGCTGAGGACTTAGATGGATTGTTATGGGAGGTACGCGCACAGGTTAGCGCATTTGTCGATGTGACCAACTTTATGGTTGCTTTGTGCGATGATGAGATAAAAAAGTTGGATTTCCGCTTGCAGGTGGAGGATGGACATAAGCGAGCACGACACTGGGCGTCGCTTGATAGTGGGTTGATCGGCCATGTAATTCAGATTAATGAATCGCGGTTTCTTCCCAGTGGCTCGCGGAACTATCGAAGAGAACATAATATCAAGTTGGTTGGCCGGCCCTCGAAGTCATGGCTCGGAGTACCGCTGCGCGTTGCCGACAAGGCTATTGGGGCAATTGCCGTACAGAGTTATGTGACGGAAGACGCATTTAGCCAGGAAGACCAGCAGCTGTTGACGGCAGTCGCCGATACAATTGCTGGTGCAATTCAGGCGGCTTGGGTACGCGAAAAGGAAATGAGTGCGGCTCAGCGCCTAGCTGTGTTGCAGCAATTTGGAGCCGAGTTTATGCAGTTGGCAGAGGACTCTGAGTTGCTCCTGTGGCATGCGTTATGTACGGCGGCGTCTGCAGAATACGGCTTGCGATTTAACCGAGTGGCGATCTTCATGCGAGTACAAGACAGCCTTGAATTAGTTGGCAAGATCGGAGTTGGCCACTTTCGAGCAAAGCAGGCCTATCGGGCTTGGACGTGTGACAGGAAACGTGGCTTTAATGCAAAAACTTATTTTGCAGACTTGCGTGCCGGGGCACTGAATGCTACACCGGTCGAAAAGAGTGTTGCCAACATGGTGTTGAATACTGATATAGAGAAGGGTGCTATCAAGGCAGTGCTCGAAGATGGACGACGACGAATCGTAACGGCTGGCCAGGCAGAGTTACTGCTGCCGAGGGCCTTTGTTGATGTCTTTGGCTGCACCGACTACGCAATTATTCCTATTAAGACCGGCAAACATCCGAGTGGCGTCATGATCGTTGATAACATCCACAATCAAAAACCGCTCTCATCCGGTTCGCTGGATGACCTGGAAACCGTCATCGATTTAGCAGCACTTATCTTTGAAAATGTGCGCCAGCGGGATATCCGCGATCGAGTTGTTCGCGCCAACTATGAAATTGTTGGCAAAGCAGCCAATAGATCTCTTCACGAGGCACTAGAAGACGTTTGCTGGGCAGCACAAGAAGTGACAGGTGCAGACAGCGTCGTTATCTATCCGCTCCAACCCAGTACTGGTCTTGCGCACTATGACACAGATGCCGTTGCAGCCATAGGTTTAGCAAACCCACTGAATGTGAGAGATAAGATGCGGCAGCGCGGCGTCACCGTGTACGTGCTGCGTAATGGTATTTTTCCCGTACCAAACGTAACAAATTCCGAGCACAGGTTCGCTGGGAAGCCCCTTGCTGAGCACAAGTTCCTGCAGCGCGAAGGAATCGTATCGTTTATTGGAAACCGCATCAAGGATCCAATCAGTGGCGAGCCGCTCGGCGCAATCTTTCTGAATTACAAGCGGCCTCGCTCATTCGCGGAGCGAGAGGTGTTGGTAGCCGAAATGTTTGCCAATTTGGGGGCCACGGTAATTCGTACGGCCCACCAGGCTGAAGCGGCGCAGGTGGACTTATTGAATGCGCAGTCGACGGGTGAGGCCAGTAGGCGTGAACTAGTGACACTGCGGGGTATTCTGGAAGAGTCACTCGATCCTGACACAGACGAGAAGAAGCTGATTCGCGTGGTGCTGCAAGCAGCACATGAGGTGCTGGATCAACCTGGTACCGAAATTCAGCTTTTGCTGCGTGCATGGGAGGCACCGCCAGAACAGGAAGCTGATCCCAAGGAAATGCGAATTCGGTATTATGTGTCCCCTGCTGGCGAACTTCACATACAGGCCGAACCGGAACTGTTTAGCGGCATATCGGGCGTGGCTATGGCAAGAGGAGAAAGCCAGCGGATTGCCGATGTGCAGGGGACGCCCACAATGCGACAGCTGAATGGCGTTGCGCCGTCTACCCGTGCTGTGCTCGAGGTACCGGTTCGATCTGGACGAAGGATCATTGGTGTCTTGGTTGCCGAATCGCCACAAGTTGGGGCGTTCGAAGAAATCGACGAGGCACGTTTTGACCGTCTAGCGATAGTCGCGGCACTGGGGTTGGACAATGTGCGGCGCCAGATTCACTTACGCACCCTGTTGGATGCGGCACAGGGGATGACCTCTCTCACTACGCTCCAAGAGACATTTGCGGCGATCAGCGCCACTGCACGCGCCATTTCGCCTGACGTTTCACCGATCACTATCTGGCTGCGCGACTCTGGAGTTGCATGACATGTGGCTGGGCGCATACTTCGGTGTCGTGGGCGTGAAGATCATAGAACAGCACAGACCACAGCGAGACAGCGTGGTCGCATCCATTCTGGAGAGGGGCGAGCCTATTTGGGCAGAGGACGCAGCCAGCGAGCCATTGCTTGGCAAACGTTTTCGGGCAGAACAAGGAATCAGGACATGTGTCGCACTACCACTTGCAGCAGCGGATGAAGGAGTAGGGGTCATCTTCCTAGGATATCGGCAGCTGCACACGTTTTCGAACGAGGAGCGAGTGCTCTATCCGTTGCTGGCGGAGATAGCTGCGGCCAGCCTGCGTCGTGCTGCACTGTTACATCAAGCGAATCAAGAACGCAGACGGCTGCAGCACTCGTTAGATATTACGGCAGCTGTGGGCGCCACGGTCAGCTTGAACGAGACAATGGAACGAATTCTGGCCAAGCTTGCCGAGTTGTTTCCGCAGGCCACACCTTGTGTTCTCCTATACCGCGAAGAGGACGGCGAACTGGAATTTGCACCAGCATCGCTCAGGTACTACAAGGTAGATAACCCTGCCTTTGTAGGACAGAAGAGACTGGCGATCGATGGTAAGGGGCTTTCTGCCAAGGTGGCATTGCGGGCACTGGAAACCGGCAAACCAATACTGGAAAACGCTGTAGACGTGGATAAGGACAGCGATGAGTACCTGCCATTTGTCCTCGACAGCCGCTCGCAACTTAGCATAGCCTTGGTGAGTGGTGGCACACTGTTGGGCGTACTTACGCTTGAGAGTAACCGACCGTCGGCCTTCTCGAAAGATGACGTGTTGCTGCTCACGGGCATTGCCCAGCAGATCACTGGAGCTATCGAGCGAGTCAACCAGGGCGCACAGTTGAGGTTTAAGGCAACTGTTACGTCGCGTACGGCTTGGGCGGCTGAAATCGCTCACGACATCAGCACGGCCATCGGCTACATACGTAATCGTACGGAATGGATTTCGACCGACAGCTCAGCGGCGGAGCAAGTTCGACAGTGGGCTGCTGAGATTGACGCGAGCGCCAATCAGCTCGCTGGCACCGTGCGCAGCAGCGCATCTTCAGCCATGCAGGAAAAACAACCGTTTGAATTGCATCAGACTGTAGCGCGCTGGCTGGCAGACCTCGTACAGGCAAAGCAGTCTAACGTCGTACTAGTCTTCGAAAGCGAATGTGAAGGGGTACGAATTGAAGCTAATCGCGAGATACTGCGGCGAGCCCTGAATCATATTGTACGCAATGCGCTTGAGGCGATGGGGCAGGATGGCAAACTATTCTGCATTATACGTAGGTTAGGTGACGTGAGAGTCGAAATCCGCATTGCAGATACAGGTCCGGGCATACCGGAGGAGATTCGGCAAATATTGGGTATAGAGCCAATCAGCACAAAAGGTGGGCCGCATGGATTCGGACTTCTAATGGTGCGTTCACTACTCGAAGATATTGGTGGCAAGATTAGGCCGTTGCCGCCGCAGCCCGGCGAAGGTGCAGCGTTTTCGATTACTCTTCCCATATCTGTTGAGTCACGGGCAACCGCGGGGTGAGCATGGAACGGGGTGACATGGATAATCAACGTAACATGAATGTGCAGCGGCGGGTGCTGGTCGTCGAAAACAACGCCGAGACAATAGCGGATCATGCTTTCAATTTGACGCGTTGGGGCTATAAAGCTTTCATCGCAGAAGGTGTAGGCACGGCACTTATCGATGATGCTTTTCGTCTAGCGCGATTACATCGCTGCCATCTAGCGCTAGTAGACACGCGCTTACTAGATGATTCGGATCCACAAGATATAAGTGGACTGCATCTGGTCAAAGCGCTAGCACCGTTACCGGCATTTGTAGTGTCTGGTTTTGCGACACTGCGCGCGACTCGAGAGTCAGGCGCAAAATCTGGTGCTTGGGCGTTTGTCGGCAAAGAAGAAGGCCCCAGAGCGCTGCGCGAAGCCATGGAGACATTTTTCCGGGAATACTGTGGCACTGAATTACAGTTCCGCGGCAAAATCAACTGGCCGCGCGTCGACCCCGTGCAGGTCATCAACTTGCTCTTTGACAACGGCACGCCCATTCAACCTTGGGAGGTTGAGTGCTTAGTGCGTCGGCTATTTGCTGAGCCGCCACTAGATAGAGCCGAAACACTGCGCCTCAACACCATCCAAGGCGAACCGTTGACGGTCGGTTCCCGTTCAATGCAGCACTCAGTCGTGTTACGTGCAGGTGCAGACGAATACGAGCCCGTCGTTATCAAGCTGGCTCCAACTGCCCAGGTCGAGGGTGAATACGAAAACTACATGCGGTATATCTACAGGCAGTTACCTGCCTCACGCCATTCAGAACTGCAGAGGCACGAGGTAGTAGGATTCATAGGAGGTATCCGGTACGAGTTTCTGGGTACTTCTGTATCAAGTCTGCGGACGCTAGCAGATAGCTTCAGAGATCTACACTCAGAGACGATAAATGATTGTCTGTCCCTCTTCTTCGGTGAGACCTGGATAGCCAAGTATAAGCAGGCTAAGCTCATCAGAGATCAGTCATTGTTCGATGCTTATGCAGCTTGTTGGGGGGCGAAGTGGACAGATCGCATGCAGGACTTTGTGTTGCGTGCCGAGATGCTGGAGTTTGACATTAACGGCCGTAGATTACGGTTGCCAAATCCAGTCGTATGGCTGTTAACACAAGTGGACGTAGCAAACCGAGGGCAGCGCGATGCGACCGTCGGGTATGTACATTACTGTGCAGTGACGCATGGAGACTTGCACTGCGGTAACATCTTTTTGGATCGGCATGGGGAGCCATGGATTATCGACTACGAACGGACTGGAGAAGGTCCGATACTGCGTGACTTTGTTGAGCTAGAGCTAGACGTTATTTTACAGGGTCTTGACATGCCGGAAGTCGAGACCGAAATAGGGCCAGCGAGCGTTCATCGACTGTTTGAGGTTCGATCGGGGGCAAACGATCTGAATACGCGTTTGGGTGAGGGGCTAGGCGACGAACGATTGACCAAGATACTTGATGTCGTACGCCACATACGGCTACTTGCGTATAACATCGCAAATCCAACTAACAACGTCGAGGTTCAGCAGTATTACTGGGGCATCCTATTTGACCTTACGCTAGCCTTGACATACCGGATGAGCAAGATCCGCACACCTGAGGACAACCCGCTGGCTAGAGCGCAAGAAATCGAACCAAATGTTGCCGAGGTTACCCCGGTAAGGAAGCTGGACCATGCACTATGGACGATCTTGCTGTTGGGTGGAATGATCTGCTATCGGCTACTACATAAGCGAAGAAATTGGCCACCGCCGTTTGAGGCACAGCCCACACAAGTTGATATGACAATAGGCGTTAGAGGACATACGGACGCTCAGCCTGCCTTCGAGGAGCCACCCATGACCACATACAGGGACTTTCACATTTATGTGAGTGCGAACGGCGACATACTTGCTGAATCAGAGGAAGGCGAGAGACGAGACAAGGTACCTCTCCACATTCCGTCCGATGTTCAGCTCGCACTGGCTTTGATTGAAGCAAATGAGACTGACGAGAAAGTGATAAAAGGCCTTGGCATTCAGCTTTATGAGATGCTTTTCCCGCGTGCAATCGATAAGCATTTTAACCAAACTGAGGCTGTCGCAAGAGACAGAAATCAAGGCATGCGGGTTCGATTGACTTTTGATACAGATGCCCTCAGTCGTGTTCCTTGGGAGTTCATATACAGGAATGAGGGGGGGTATTTCATGTCGATCAACCCGGATACTGTGTTTTCCCGCTATCTGGAACTTCCTTTGCCTGGTGGGCCGCATGCGAGATCAAGGGATGCACTCGATCTTCTCTTGATCATTGCGGCCCCCACCGATCAGGGCCGCCTTAATCCTGACGAATGGGAACAGCTAGTTTCCGATGCATTAGCTGACCCAATTCGAGAGAAGAAGATTACTGTCAGGGTCATAAAGAAGGCGACACGGCGCAACATTAGTGACGTCCTACTAGAGAAAAGTCCAAACATCGTCCAGTTTGTGGGCCATGGAATCTACCAAAACGGTAGAGGCTATCTCGCTTTAGTCGATGGCCAAACAGGCGGTACTTGGCTTGTTGACGACGAACGGTTTGCAGGGCTATTCTTGGGCGCCGCCAGTCAGCTGGGGTTAGTGAGCCTTGCCACCTGTGACAGTGCCAAGAGCGATTCTCCCAGAGGTTTCCTCGGCATTGCACCGCGACTTGTACAACGCGGAATTCCAGCAGTAATTGCCATGCAGTATAGTGTCCAAGTGTCCTCGGCCAAAGTGTTTCTGGATCAATTTTACCGTTCAGTAGCTGCTCGTAAACCAATAGACTGGGCGCTCCAATCCGCGCGGAATGCCGTATATCAGGAATTTGGCCTCGCCAACCGCGAGTTTGCTACCCCTGTACTATACATGCGGGCAAAAGATGGCCAAGTGTTCTAGGATGCCGACCACGCTCACGGAGACTATGGTGCATCAGCTTGCCACTACACTTATACGTCTTTTGACCGCCACCGCATCGTCTTCTGGTATGACGAGAAGCAGGAGCTGTGGACAGAGTTCGATGCCCTCGACCTGTCCGGCGTGGCCAAAATCGTCCTTTCCAACAACGAGTTTGGCGTGAAGCATCGCATCCTGCGCCAGGAAGCCGGCGCCAAATTCCTGCTCTATCATGCCGGCCCGCAGCCCGCTCCCATCGATAACTGGCTGCTGGATGTGGAGCTGTCGAGCACGGTCTTCCGCGCCGACCAGACGGCCCTGTGGCTGAGCGAACTTGGTCTGGGCCAGGAGTTTGCCCCACACCTGGCGCCGCATGCCGAGTTCTTCCAGAGCACCCAACGCCGCACAGCGCTGGCCCAGCTGCTCAAACCCGGCGACACCCCGCGCGAAGTGCGCCTCAAGCTGCTGGCCGTGGCCGCCGGCGCCGAGCCGCGGCTGGAGGAGATCCTGGAGACGCTGCTCGGCGAGTTGGCCGCCGGCAAGGCCGAGAAGATGGCCCTGATCACCCGCTGCGGGCTGGATGGCCTGCTTTGGGAAAGCGTGGGCCGTGCCTTTGGCTACACGTCCACGGCACCTACGCCTGCCGACTTTGCCCTCCAGCTCTTTAGCGCCTGCTACAAGCTGGCGCTGGGTGAGCCGTCCCCACTTAACGCTGATGCCCTCGTCTTTCTCAAGCGCTGGAAGGACAACGTGCGCCACCAGGCCGCCTTTGACACGCTTTCGGCCCGCTTCGCCGCCGATCTCGCCATCGAGCACGACCTGCAGCAGCGTCCCTACGCCGACACTGGCCGGCGTGGACCTGTTTGAGGTGATCGACCAGAAGGTGCTCGGCGACCTGGCGCAGGACGTGGCCAAGCGCACGCTGCCCGCCGCCACCTGCGCCCAACTGGTGGAGAAACGCCGCGCCGGCCACTGGTACGCTCGCTACGAGCACTGTCTACATGACCGTGGACCTGGCGTCGCAGTTCTTTGACCTGCTCACCCGCCTCAACCTTGCCGGCCAGTCGCTGGCCGATGGCGTCCAGCAGTACGCCCGCACCTGGTTCCGCGTCGACCAGCTCTACCGCCAGTGCATCCAGTACAGCCGGGAGGCCGGACCAGCCGCCGCTGCTCGGCCCCCTGATCGAACAGGTGGAGAACCTCTACACCAACAACTACGTGCTGCCGCTCAACACCGCCTGGCAGCAGTGGGTGGACGGCTGCGAGCGCTGGGAAGCCAAGGACGTGCACAGCCAGGCCGCCTTCTACGAGATCGCCGTGCGCCCCTTCCTGCTGCGCAACAACAAGGTGGCCGTGATCATCTCCGATGCCCTGCGCTACGAAGCCGCCGAGGAGCTGCTGCGCCTGGTTCGCCAGGAGGACCGCTACGACGCCGAGATCGAGCCGCTGCTGGGTGTCCTGCCCAGCTTCACCCAGTTGGGCATGGCCGCCCTCCTGCCGCACGAGCAGCTGGCGCTGACGCCGGATGGAGCTGTCATGGTAGACGGCGCGCCCTCCCAGGGCACCGAGTACCGCAAGGCCATTCTCGACCGCGCCTTGCGCGGCAGGGCCACGGCCATCAAGGCCGAGGAACTGCTTGCCCTCAGCCGCGACGAGAGCCGCGCTCTGATGCGTGACTGCGAGGTGCTGTACGTCTACCACAACCGCATCGACGCCACGGGCGACAAGCTGGAAACCGAGAGCCAGACCGTGGACGCCGTCGCCGCCGCCCTCGACGACCTGCTCAAGCTGATCAAGAAGCTGGCCAACGCCAACGCCAACAATATGGTCGTCACCGCCGACCACGGCTTTCTCTTTCAGCAGCGAGCGCTGGAGGAAAGCGACTTTGCCAGCCAGGAAGCGGGGGTCAGCAACATCACCGTCCGCAACCGCCGCTTTGTGCTGGGCACCGGCCTGGCCAAGGGCACCAGCTTCCGCCACTTCACCTCGGCGCAGGTCGGGCTGGTGGGCGAGGTCGAGATCCTGATCCCGAAAGCGATCAACCGGCTGCGCCTCAAGGGCTCGGGCAGCCGCTATGTGCACGGTGGCGCGACCTTGCAGGAAGTCGTCGTGCCGCTCCTCCGCATCAACAAGAAGCGCACCAGCGACGTGCGCCCTGTCGAGGTCGAAATCCTGCGCGGGGCGACCAGTGTCATCACCGCCGGCCAGTTCAGCGTCACCCTCTACCAGGCGGAGGCGGTGACCGAGAAGGTGCAGGAGCGCACCCTGCGCGCCGGCCTCTACAGCCAGGCGGGCAAGCCCATCTCCGACCAGCACATGCTCACCTTCGCCACGGCCTCCGACAACGCCCGCGACCGTGAGCGCACGCTCCAGTTCGTGCTTACCAAGGCCGCCGACGCCGCCAACAACCAGGAGGTCAGCCTGCGCCTGGAAGAGCAGACACCCGGCACCACCCACTGGCGCGAATACAAGAGCGTGCGCTATACCCTGCGGCGGTCATTCACCAGCGATTTTGATTTTTAGCGATGGCCTACTCTTCCGGCAGAATGGGCGCAAAGTGAATCTGCCCGAGGAACTGCTCGATATCTGCATTAAGAATTAAACGCGAGTACGTCACTGGATCTTTGCCATCCTGCCGATCGCGTGCAGATCGCCGCCAGTTCTCGTGCAGGGCTTCGCTGGTGATTGGCCGGCGCACTTCTTTCTGACGTATAAGCGCCACGATATCCTGAAGGTCGAAATTGTACTGGTCAAAGATGAGATACAGGTCATAGAAATCGCGATAGCGAGATCGCTGGCTGGCGGCTCGAATCTTCTCCGCGCAGATTTCCCGGATGTCCATCACGGCCAGGCGCAGCGGTATATCCCGATCGTTGTGGTAAACGCGCTCCTGGGGCGGCAGTACGACATTTTGCAGCTGGTCAATTTCTACCTTTATCGCGCCAGGCTGGTCAAGAATACCTGGGTACCAAAGCCGCTCAATCTTGATCGTTGCCCCTGATACGTACTCTTTGCGCACTTGGAATAGATCTTCCTGCTCCAGCGCAGCTTTCACAATTGCCAAGGTCAATTTGCCCGGTTCGCGGCTCGAGAAATCGATGTCCTCAGAGAAGCGATAGTGGTCAAGGTAGCAGTGGTGAAGAGCGGTGCCGCCCTTGAATACCAGGATGTCCTGCAACGGTGAAGCCATCACAAGTGCCAAGGCCAGCGTAATGTAGTAGTCTTTCTCGGCTGTATCCAAAGTGTAGTTCCGTGACCGCCTGTTGATTGCCTGTAGCTGTTGGCGGGTGATAGGCGTGGGTATAATCATGAGTGAGTCAGTTCCGTAACGAAGAATGGGTCGTAGTAAAGGCGCCAGGCGCTGCTGTACTGACTGCTCTCGGGGGTGAGCTTTGTAATGCTCTTGCTCTGCTGCGCAGTCCTTGCCAGCGCTGAAGCATCCACTCCCAATGTATCGAACAGAAATCCGATCGTCCGCTGCACGGCGAGCGGAGAACGCAGCGACCAGTCAGCAAGCAGTTCAAGCTGTAGGTGATGGTGGCTGTCGCGCAGGATCTCGACTACCAGGTCAACGGTGGTGCCATTGCGCGAAAACTGCATCAGGTCAATGATGGCCTTCTCCGCCTCGGCAATTTGCACCCGCCGCCCATTCATCGTGTGCAACCTGAAACCATAATAGTATGCCGCCTTTGTCTTCACAAAGCGGTAGGTTGTACCCTCCAAGCGAACAGCAGATTTTTGCCTGAGACCTACCGAACTGATGCTATTGAGGGCTTGATCGAAGAAACCGTGGAATTGCAGTGCGGCATGGAAGGAAACATAGGAGTCAGGTAACAATAACTGTGCGATGGTATAGCGCGATAAGGAAAGAGTGCCAAGCGAACCTAGATCGGCGATTTGAAAAAGGCCATTCTTGATACGCACCAACCAGCCAGCTTGCTGCAGCTGGCTCACAAATCGATGCTTGCTCTCCATGGTCTCAAAATGAAGCTTTTCGACTGATGTCCTGCGTCGAAACAATCGGACCCTGGTCGGCAATCAACTCTTCCAACACCTCACGCTGGACGTTCGTCAGTGAAGATCTTTTCATATGAAGATTGTACCAAGAATTGGTTAGTTTTGATATAAGAAAAGATCGCAAGGTGGCGATGTAGGCCTTGGTATCGTCACCTTCTAGGCAAATCACGTGATCCGTTCTAATATTCATTCAATCGGTTGTCAAAATCCATAGACAGATCCACTGACCTATGAACCCTCTCGACCAAAAGATCACCACCCACTTCCCTGGCCTCGTCGTGCGTAAGGACCTGGTCAAGCTCGTCAAGGGCAACGCCATCGTTCCCTCCTACGTGCTCGAGTACCTGCTCGGCCAGTACTGCGCCACGGCCGACGAGGCCAGCATCCAGTCGGGCATCGAGACGGTCAAGGAGATCCTGCGCCGCCACTTTGTGCACCGCAGCGAAGCCGGGCTGGTGCGGTCTACGATCCGCGAGCGCGGGCGGCACAAGGTGATCGATAAGGTCAGCGTCGACCTCAACGACAAGTGCGACGTCTACGAGGCCACGTTTAGCAACCTGGGCATCAAGGAAGTCCTGGTCGACCCCGATACGGTTAAACGCCATCCCAAGCTGCTGGTCAGCGGTGTCTGGTGCATCGCCGACCTCTCGTACGAACACAGCGACGACCGCAACGTCAGCCCCTGGCTCTTGGACACGATCAAGCCGATCCAGCTGTCGGCCTTTGACTTTGAAGGCTATGTGGCGGCGCGGCGCAACTTCACGACGGACGAATGGATCGACGTGCTGATCCAGAGCATCGGCTTTAACCCCGAGTTCTTTGGCCACCGCAGCAAGCTGCTCCAACTCGTGCGCCTCATTCCCTACTGCGAGCGCAACTACAACCTGATCGAGCTGGGTCCCAAGGGTACCGGCAAGTCGCACGTCTACTCCGAGTTCTCGCCGCACGGCATCCTGCTTTCGGGCGGCGAGGTCAGCGTGGCCAAGCTCTTTGTCAACAACGCCAGCGGGCGCATTGGCCTGGTCGGCTACTGGGATGTCGTGGCCTTTGACGAGTTTGCCGGCAAGAAGAAGCGCGCCGACAAGGCATTGGTCGACATCCTCAAGAACTACATGGCGAACAAGTCTTTCTCCCGTGGCATCGAGACGCTGGGCGCCGAAGCCTCTATGGCCTTTGTCGGCAACACGCAGCACACCGTGCCCTACATGCTCAAGCACAGCGACCTGTTTGACGACCTGCCCGAGCAGTACCACGATTCGGCCTTCCTCGACCGCCTGCATTTCTACCTGCCCGGCTGGGAGGTGGACATCATCCGCGGCGAGATGTTCTCCAACGGCTACGGCTTTGTGGTGGACTACCTGGCCGAGATCCTGCGCAACATGCGATCCTATGACTACTCCCGCGCCTACCGCGACTACTTCGAGCTGTCGCCCGATCTTTCCACCCGCGACCGCACCGGAATCGAAAAGACCTTCTCGGGGCTGATGAAGATCCTCTACCCGCACCAGGAAGTCACGGCCGAGGAGGCGGAGGAGCTGCTGCGCTTTGCCATCGAGGGCCGCCGCCGCACCAAGGACCAGCTGCTGCGCATCGACAATACGTATGCGCCGGTGCATTTCGGCTATACCGCCACGAGCGGGGCCAAGCGCGAAGTCAAGACAGTCGAGGAGGAGCAATACCCGCGCCTCTACGGCCATGCGCCCAGCGAGCAGGGGCCCAGCGAGCAGGGGACTGGCGAGCCAGGAGACGGCCAGGCGGCCTTTGCCGCTGCACAGCCGGCGCCTGCAGCCGGCGCTGTTCCGGCCACAGGCGGGGCCGCCACACCAGCCGTCGGCAGCGCCGCAGTGCCCGCGACCCAGCGTGCTGCGCCGGCCGAAGGCCATCTCACCTTTAAAGAGAACCAGCGCGGGGTCACCTACGACACCCTCTTTGGTCCCTACCTGGCCGGGGCACAGGCCATCACCGTCACCGACCCGTACATCCGGCTTTTCTACCAGGCGCGCAACGTGATGGAGCTGTTGGAAACCATCGCCCGCCACAAGGCCGACGAAGACGAGATCGCCGTCTGCCTCGTCACCGTAGCGGACGACTTCAAGGCCGAGCAGCAGGCCCAATACTTTGCCCAGATGCAGGCCGCCGCCGAGGCCATCGGCATCCGCTTCACCTGGCAGTACGACGGCACCGGCTCCGCCCACGCCCGCCACATCGTCACCGACACCGGCTGGAAGATCCTGCTCGACCGGGGCCTCGACATCTACCAGCAATACGAAATGAACGACGCCTTCGCCTTCGCCAACCGCCTGCAGCAGTACCGCGCATGCAAGGCCTTTGAGGTTACCTACCTGAGAGTTGTTGCGTAGTAGAGGATGCACCCGGCCCGCCTCGCCCCGATTTTTGATGGCTGCATCCACCGCCATATGGTATTATGCCAAACAGAGTTGTTCTTGACGGCCTGTCAGGGCCGCTTGCCGGTCGGTAGAGGTGACAATAACGGTGACGATTGCAGCAGTAGAAGTCGCTGAATCTTTTGGCTTGTCCGAAACTGAACTGATGCACCAGGCGTTGGTTAGCTTCCTGCAAGAGCAGCGCCGCCAGGTGCTTGGCGAGCGCTTCGAGATCCTTGCGCGCTATCGCGCCGACACGCTGGCCGAACTCGAGGCAAAGATTGCCAACGGCGATGTCGCCGAGCACCCTGGCTGGGAAGATCTGATCACTGCCGAGAATCTGGGCGCACGACTAGAGAAAATCGATGCCTTCCTCCGAAGTCTATGAAGATCTGCGCAAAATCGTACATGACTTTCCCCAAGCACTTCCACGACGGCAGTGAAGACAATGTGGTTTCCAGCTACATCAGCAATGAACCGCAGCAGGCGGTGCGCCAATTCTGTCTATTCATCCGCGCGATCTTGCGCGGCGAAACCACTGGCTAGAGCATGTAGCGTTCGGCCGCTAATCCTTCTCGGCCACCTCATGGGCCGCAGCCGGTCGTCGAAAATTTCGCCTTTGCACATTGCGATAACTGTCCTTACAATGCGGTGCAACAAATTCCCGCTGCGACCTGGCGACAGCGCAGTCCACTTCTAGCCACCGCACGAACACACGACGTGACTTTCGAAAAGATACTCCCTGGGACCTGTGGAAAAGGAATACAGTGACATGCAACTCACGACCGTGACCGGCCTGCTGCTTATAATCGTTCCCATTGCGTTTAACGCCACCTTCTTCCTCCTGCAACGAGCGTTTGAGTATCCCGATATCTTGCGCAAGCCGACCGACTACATTCTGCGGCGGTTCCACGACGGTGGCGCATCCCTGCGCCGGCTCTGGTATGCCTTTGCCTTTTCGGCCGTGCTGTTTTTGCCCGTCCCGATCCTGGTGCACCAGGTGTTCGGTCCCGACGCGCCCTGGTTTCTGGTCGTCGGTACGGCGATTGGCGTCCTGGCCAGCCTCGTCCAGATCTTTGGACTCATCCGCTGGCCATTTCTGGTGCCAAGCCTGGCCGACATCTACACCGATGGGGCGTCAAGCCAGGCGACACGCGACAGCGCCGCGGTTACGTTTCAGGCATTTCATCGCTACGCCGGCGTGGCCATCGGCGAACACCTTGGCTACCTGTTCACCAGTGTGTGGACCTTGCTGTTGTGCATCGCGATCTTGCAAACTGCGGCTGTAAATCCCCTGCTTGGCTGGCTCGGGATGATTCCTGCGCTCGGCATATTCATCGGGGTATTCGAGGAGACGGGCTTCAAGGCCGCAGGCGCCGTCAATGCAATCAGCTATATCCTGTGGTCCGTCTGGCTGATTGCCCTGGGTGTCGTCTTGCTGCTGCCGTAGCGTCGGGAGCCAACGTACATGGACTTTCAAGCCATCATCGCTTTTCCCCTTCAGACTGTGACGCTCCTCATCCCCGTGATCGTCGCGCTGCTCGGATACTGGTTAACCAAAAGAAACCAGCTGGAGTTGACGCGCTGGCGCGAGCGTCTCGACCTGATTAACAGCAGGCTCAACAACTTCTACGGCCCGCTATATGTCTTGTCTGAAGTCGGCTACATGGCGTACAAGACGTTGATCGACAAAATGGGGGGCGAGGAAGTCTTCCGGCAAGAGCCAGATCGACGAAAGCGTGCTGCACGAATGGCAAATCTGGGTTGAGAACATCTTTCTCCCGCTCAACAAGGCGAGCGAGGATCTGATCATACAAAACGCGCACCTTATTCGCGAAGAAGAATTCCCCGAAAGCCTGCTTCTGTTTGTGATGCACGCTTCCTCGTACAAAGCGATGGTTGCCAAGTGGAAACAGGACGATCATCGCGAATATCTACCCAAAATAGACTATCCTGTCGAACTGAGTCTCTATGCCGCGAAATCCTATCGGGAATTGAAGCACGAACAGCTACAGTTGATCGGGAAACTGAAGCCCAAACAGATGCAGCAGTGAGAATGCCGGCAATTGGCTGCGCGGAAGACTGAATCGTTGCCCTCATTACCGTGCGGGTTGGCAGATAAGGAATACAATAGGCCCACGTCCATCCGCTCCCTACAGGCCTCACCGTTGCTTTATCAGAAAGGATGTGTGCGCTATGTTGAATCTGAATTCCATCATGATCGGAACGACACAACCGAAGGTGTTGGCGACCTTCTACGAAAAGGTCCTGGGCAAGCCGGCAGAGATGGTCGACGATGAGCATGGCTTCTTCGGCTGGCAGGTTGGCAGCACCTATTTCTCAATTCTGGATCATTCCGAGATGGGTGGTAACAGCAAAGATCCCGGACGGGTGATGCTGAATTTTGAGACGACAGAGGTCAAAGAGGAGTTTGACCGCATCAAGGCGCTGGGCGCAACGGTGATACGCGCGCCCTATGACATGGAAGGCGGCTGGCTCGCGACCCTGGCCGACCCCGATGGCAACTACTTTCAACTGGTAACTCCGATGAGCTAGCCGATCGGAGACGGAAATCTGCTAAGCTGCCGCGGCATCTGCCATCTTTTGCTGCAGGAAAGCAACCGTGCTTGCCACCTCATCTTCCTGCAGCGAATGCATGATCAGCGGCCCGCGATAGCCTGAGGCCTCCAGCAGCGCAAGGTAACGGTCGTAGTCGAGCACGCCGGTGCCGGCCGCGCGATCGCCGGCGGCGCCGTCGCGGATGAGATCCTTGGCATGGGCGAGCGCAATCTGGGGGCCGAGCAGGTCAAAGGCCTCGTCGAGGATGGCGTGCATCTGCGGCAGCTCGCCGCTATGGAAGATGTTGGCGCCGTCCATGATCACCCTGAGGTGCTGCGACTGCAGCTCGTCGAGCAGGCGCCGCCCTTTGCGCGCCGAGTCGACGACGTTGGCCACTTCGGGCTCAAAGGCCACGGTGATGTCGTAGGCCTCGGCGATCGACACGGCCCGTTCCATGGTCGCCATCAGATCGCGCCACGCGGCGACAGAATCGTTGTCGGGATGGTGCCGCCACATGTTGTCTGGATCGCGCGTGCCGGTGCACAGTGTGACCAGGGATGTGCCCAGCGCATGGCAGGCGGCCCCCAGCACTTTCAGCCGGCGCAACCCGGCGCTGCGTACGGCCATATCGGGATGAATCATGTTGAACGTGCCGGAGATCGCGGTCATGGTGACGCCGTGGCGCGCAAAGGTGTCGCGGATCTGGGCACAGGTGGCGGCGTCGAGCAGGTCGGGGTCGTCGGGCAGCGAAGGCAGGCCGGCGCAGCTCAGGTTGAACTGCACTTCGCTCATCCCGTGCGCCGTGACCGCCGCCAGCTTGGCGTCGAGCGTGGGTTGCGGGAAGGTCTTTGTAAAAATGCCAAGCTTCATTGTCATGGTGCACCTATTGTAGCACGAGACTTGCGTAGGATAAGACGTACCCCCTGGTGGCAGGGGGTATGTCGTCAGTTGTTCATCTCACCGGCCAGTACCATCTGGCTGAGACGTTGCTCCCGAAGTTGTGGGTTCTCCTCGCCCATTTCCACCCCCATTTCCTGGGCCCCCTCCGGCACTGAGGTGTTGCCCGCTTGCGCCTGCATCAGCTCCGTCTCGAGGAACCGGATGTAGTCGGCCTGGGCTGCGTTCTCCGCCGCCAGTCGTTCCACATCTGCGATCAGTTCCTGCATGATGCCTGCCGATAGAGTCATGCCTGCCCGTGCCATTCTTTCGGCTGCGCCATTCGCCCGCTGCTTGTGTTCGTTGTCCATGCGTATCCTCCTGGCTTTGATTGTACACCCACTCACCTAATGGTGTACCGGGCGATCACATTTTGCCCCTTGATTCTCCCGCTAGTATGTGATATTATGCTGTCAACCGGTTGCGCAACCAGTTTCGCAGCAAATGGCACCGGTTTTCCTAATCTGTGCGAGCGGTTCCCTAGGTATCGTCGTTCGCCGGATCAGGCCGGTTTCTCCTCGCCGACCAAGTAAATCCTTCTCCTCGCTGCCATTCAGGGCAGCAGGCAACTCATGTTGCAGATGTTGGCGATTGTCGGATTTTGACGATCACGAAAATTGCTATGTACACCGATCGACAATCTGCGCTTAGTACACAGGGAGGTGTTCATGACCACAACGGCAACCAGCAAGACGATTGGCAAACAAGCGAAGCGGGGAGCGTGGGCTGAGTTCCGGCGCTCGATGACCGGGCTGCAGCGCGAGGAGAGCATGGCGGGATACCTGTTCCTGCTGCCCAATCTGCTGGGCTTTGTGGCCTTTAGCCTGCTGCCCATCGCCTTTGCCTTTTACATCACGCTCACCGACTGGAACCTGGCCGCGACACCCGAGTTCGTCGGCGCACAAAACTTCGTCAAGCTGTGGAACGACCAGTTTTTCTGGAAGACGCTCTTTAACAGCGCCTACTACACCTTTGTGGCGGTGCCAAGCGGCGTCTTTATCGCGTTCTGGCTGGCAGTGCTGATGAACCGCAAGATGCATGGCGTCTTGTTTTTGCGCACACTCTACTTTCTGCCCCAGATTACCCTGACGGTGGCGGCAGCCGTGGTGTGGACGTGGATCTACCACCCCGAACTGGGCCTGCTCAACTACCTGCTCGGGCTGATCGGGATCGATGGCCCCAACTGGTTGAGCAGCACCGTGTGGGCCATGCCGGCGATCATTATCGTGGGCAACTGGCAGGGCATCGGGTTTGCCATGCTGGTCCTCCTGGCGGGATTGCAGGGCATTCCGCAGGAACTATACGACGCGGTCGAAATTGATGGCGCCAACGCCTGGCAGACGCTGCGCTACTTGACGGTGCCGATGCTGACGCCGACCATCTTCTTTGTCGTCGTCACTTCGCTGATCGGTGCGTTCCAAGGGTTCGACATTTTTTATGTCTTGACCAATGGCGGCCCGGCCATGGCAACCACCACGCTGGTGCTCTATATCTACCAGAACGGCTTTTCCTTCTTCCGCATGGGCTACGGCGCCGCGCTCGCCTTTGTGCTGTTCCTCTGCATTCTGGTGATCACGCTGGTGCAATGGCGGCTGGCCAGGCGCTGGGTGCATGGATTCGAATAGGCACAAAGGAACGTAACAATGACTTCCACGAACGTAGAACCATTGGACGCGCCAGAGAGACAAACAGAGACACGAGCAGACAGCCAGGCCGGGAGACAGGCGGCAAGCTATCCGCGCGTGGGCAGAAAACGGCGCCAGCAGCTCGGCACACTGGCAGCCTGGCTGATACTGATGGCAGGCGGGGTGATCATGATGCTGCCGTTTTTGTGGATGGTGTCAGCCTCGGTCAAAGGGCTGGACGAGATCTATTCGTTCCCGCCCCGCTTTATTCCCGAGCAGATCCTGCTGAGCAACTATCCCACGGCGTGGCAGATGCTGCCCTTTGGCCGCTTCTTTCTGAACAGCACGATCGTGTCGGTGTCGGTTGTGCTCGGCCAGCTCTTTACCTGCTCGCTGGCCGGCTATTCGTTTGCCCGGCTGCGCTATCCGGGGCGGGATCAGCTTTTTCTACTTTACCTGGCGACCATGATGATCCCCTTTGCCGTGATCATGATCCCGCTCTACGTGCAGATGCGATGGCTGGGTTGGATCGATACCCTGTGGCCGCTGATCCTGCCGGCCGTCTTCACACCGTGGGGCACCTTCTTGATGCGCCAGTTTATGAGCACACTGCCGCGCGAGCTGGAGGATGCCGGGCGCATCGACGGCTGCAGCTATTTCCGGCTGTATCGTTCGGTCATTCTGCCGCTGACCAAGCCGGCGCTGGCGACGCTGGGCATCTTCACGTTTTTGTCCACCTGGAATAACTTCCTGTGGCCGCTGATCGTCATCAGCTCGGTTTCCAATAAGACGCTGCCGCTCGGCCTCATGATGTTCCGTGAACGGCTGCCGATGCTCACCCCCTGGCAGCTGGTGATGGCAGCTTCCACCTTTTCGATCCTGCCGATTCTGATCATCTTCATCCTGGGTCAGAAATATTACGTGCAGGGCATTGTCACATCGGGAATCAAAGGAGGGGCCTAGCCAATGTAACGATCCCGCCTGAGTCAGATTTTCATGAATCGAGAATCCAACGAGGAGAGAAAGATGATTTACCGACCAAATTCCCTGTTTCAGCACCGCGTCAGCCGGCGCCAGTTTATGCAGCAGCTTGGCATGGGCGCAGCCAGCATGGCGCTGCTAAGCGCATGCCAGGCCGCAGCACCGGCGGCGACGCCGACGCCTTCTGCCGCGGGTGCCGCCGTGCCCCACTCGGAGTGGGTGACCGGCAAGATTCCCGGCGACATCACGACAACATTCAGCTATACCAGTTGGGAAGGCGAAGAGGAGATGCGCAAGTGGCTGCTCCACTTCGACAAGTTCTTTAGCGAGAATTACCCGAACGTTACCGTGAATGCCGACTGGGGTGTACCGTGGGATGAGTATTGGACCAAGCTGCCCACCCAGCTGGCTGGCGGCGCACCGATCGACATGTGCTGGATGCACGACACCCGCGCCAAGACCTTTGCGTCCAATGGTTGGCTGCTGCCGTTGGACGATTTCCTGGCGGAATTTGCACCCATGGACTGGCCGGCCAAGTACTATCCATCGCAAGTGAGCGCCTTCCAGTATGAAGGGAAACAGTACGGCTTCCCCTACGACTGGGCGCCAGGCGGCCTCTACATCAACGTGGACATGTTCGAAGAGGCCGGCATGGACCTGCCCACCGAGGACTGGACCATGGAGCAGTTCCAGGAAGCGGCTGTTGCCTTGAGCAAAGACACGGACGGCGACGGCAAGATCGACGTCTGGGGCTGCGACGTACCGGTGGCTAGCTGGACTGGCGGCATCTATTGGATGGTCAAGAACTTTGGCGGCGATTACTGGGATGAGGGGGTCACCACCTCCAAGTTTGACCAGCCGGAGACGATTGCGGCCTTCCAGTGGATCGCCGACCTCATGTGGAAGCACAATGCCATGCCTTCCGCCGACATGTTGGGTGCTATGGGCATGGGCACAGGGCTGGCGTTCTCGTCCGGGTTGATCGGCATGCACTGGGCGCTCAACGACGAGGCCTTTGTCTATGATGAAACGATCGCCGGCAAGTTCCGCTGGTCGGTGGCGCCGTCGCCCAAGGGGCAGGCAGGCCGCTACCAGTTCGTCGGCGGTTCGGCCTTTAGCATTCCCACCAGCTCGACACAGCCGGATATGGCCTATGAGCTGATGCGTTTCACGCTCGCCAATCCGGAAACCCTGCCGATCTCCGGCGAGATGGGCAGCCAGTTCGTGAGCAACATGGACTACTACGAGTATGGCCTGCCGTCCGAGGAGTCGGGCGTGCGCGACGCCTTCAAGCACGCCATGTACGACCTGGGCAGCCGCGATGGAATCTTTCCGAACTACCACCCCAAATACATGGAGTGGGAGTCGACAGTCTTTGCCACCGCATTTGGCCCGCTGTGGACCGGCGAGCAGCGTGATGCTTCCGTGGCCTGCATGCAGTGCCACGAGGCCACGAACAAGCTGTTGGCGGGCGCATAACTCTTCTTTCGGGCCCCTGGCTTCACGCCCAAGGTGGAGCCAGGGCAGCGTCTGCGGGCACATTGTGATGGCTGCAAAAGCAAGCAAGCCTGAGGTCACGCCGCCAATCGACGCGGAGCGAACAGCAGGGCAGATTAGACCGCAGACCGCATGGCAGACCGTTTGCGCCTATGTGCTGAGCTTTGTGGCCGGCCTGCTGGTGCTGCTCTCGCTGGCGGCGCTGTTCTTCGCCGGGCTCATCGTCTTCAACCTGGTCTTTACGTTCGTCAACGAGCTGGCCGGGGCGCAAGCGGCAGGACGATCGCCGTGGGGTGACGGCGCGGGCAGCCAACTGGCGGCCGCCATCGTCGATTCGGCGCGCAACCTCGTGCACGCCCTCTGGGAGATGCGGCTGGGCTTTGTCATTGCCGGCCTGTTGGGCGTCGTCGCACTGTGGGGACGCCGGATCGGGGAGCGGATCTATCCACAACGGGTGTGGTGGATCAGCTTTGGCTTCACCGCCACGGTGATCGCCGCGGCGACGGTTACCTGGGTGTTTGCGCAGCAGGCGTTGATCGCCGAGTACATCGCCAGCTCGCCCGAGCTGTACCAGTCCCGTGGGTGGTTCGAGGCCTCCCACGGGACCGACATCGTGGTGGGGCTGCTGATCAGCATCCTGTTGGCCCTGCCGCTGTGGACCTTCTGGCAGATGTACTATCTGCGCCTGGAGGCACGCTTTCTCCCCGCCGGCACGTCGCCACGGGCTGTGGCGACGGCTACACAGAGGGGTGTGACGACGTCGGGCTATGCAGAGATGCGCCGGGATGCCGAACGGCTGCATGCGCTGAAGCGCGGGGAGGCAGCGCCGGCAGCCGCCGGTGGATCCGGCGCTGTACCCCAAGGCGAAAGCAAACGTGAGTTTTCCTGGCGCGGGATTGGCGGGATGGCGGCGTTGCTGCTGATCGTGCTGCTGGCGGCGATCTATCTCGTGCGTCTTTACGCCGGGCAAGTGGCGGTGCGCATGGAACACGCTACGGTCTATCTGCGCGCAGAGTCAGACCCTGAAATCAGCCTTCCCGTCCACATCGGCGCCAACCTGCGCGAGGTGCGCGTGGCGAACATCAACGGCGAGGGCAACGCCAGCATCATGCTGGCCGCGGCGCCGGACTGCCGCACGCCCATCGCCAGTGTAGACGACTGGTCATTCAGGCGCCGCGAGGGGGAATATCTGCATGTCAGCCTGCCGCTTGAGAAGGTCGTACCAGGCGACTATTGCCTGCGCTTTGTCCAGCACAAGGGCTGGGCCATGTTCGAATACACGATCAGCCACGGCGGCGGCGCCGTCAGCCACCAATTGGCCATCTTCACCGGCCTGCTGGCGGCAGCGAGCCTGGTGCTGGGCGTGGGGCTGCTCGCACTGATCCTCGCCGGCATGGGCATTCTCGCGCCGCGTGCGCCGGGCGGGCGCTGAACGATTCTTGTCATGACGAACACTAGCTGGAAATTCTATCTGGGAACGCAAAAGGATGTCTACAATGGTTTATCAGCCAACCTGGGAATCACTAAAACAGCATCAAACACCGCGCTGGTTTCAAGACGCCAAGTTCGGCATCTATACGCACTGGGGCATCTACTGCGTGCCCGCGCGCGGGCCGAACGCCACCTGGTATCCCTACAACATGTACATCGAAGGGACGCCGCAACATGAGTACCACGTAAAGACCTACGGACACCCCGGCAAGTTCGGTTACAAGGACTTTATCCCGATGTTTACCGGCGACAAGTTTGACGCCGGCGAGTGGGCGGAGATATTCAAGGGATCGGGGGCGCAGTATGCCGGTCCCGTCGGCGAACATCATGACGGGTTTGCCATGTGGGACACGCGCTACTCGGAGTGGAAGGCCACCAAGATGGGGCCCAAGCGCGACGTCGTCGGCGAGCTGGCGAAGGCGATCCGCGGGCAGGATATGCGCTTTATGGTCGCGCTGCACCACGCCGAGAACTGGTGGTTCTTCCCGCATTGGCGCAAGGATTTTGACACATCCGATCCCGCCAATGCCGGGCTGTACGGCGAGCAGCACAACCTGGAGTGGGCCGGCAATCCCCCCGACCACCGGCACCGCGACGGCTACTGGCACGAAATGGCGCCGCCGAGCAAGGCCTTCCTCGACACCTGGAAGGGCAAAACCGTGGAGGTGATCGACAATTTCCAACCGGACTTGATCTGGTTCGACTTTGGCATTCGCTTTATCCAGGAGCATTACAAGCGCGAGATGCTGGCGCACTACTACAACCAGGCCGCAGCATGGGGCAAGGACGTCGTGGTCACCTACAAATGGCACGACCTGGCGCCCGGCGCGGGTGTGATCGACCTCGAACTGGGGCGTTTTGACAAGCTGACCTATCACGATTGGGTCACCGACACCACGGTCGACGATGGGCATGGCTGGGGCTACCTCAAGGAGACCGAGTACAAATCGCTGCGGACACTGGTCCATTATCTAGTCGACAATGTCAGCAAAAACGGCCAGATGCTGCTTAACGTTGGACCCAAGCCCAACGGCGAGATCCCGGAAGAGGCCAAGGCGCTACTGAAGGGGATGGGCCGTTGGCTGAACGTAAACGGCGAAGCCATCTATGGCACGGCGGCCTGGATGACATACGGCGAAGGCCCGACGCAGATGAAGAAGGCCGGCTACTTCATGGAGGACGAAGAGGTTGCCTACACGGCACAGGACATTCGCTTCACGACGAAAGATGATGTGATTTATGCCATCTGTCTTGGCTGGCCGACCGAACCCTTGACGATCGAGACGCTGAAGGTGCTCTATGCCGAGGAGATCGCCGGCGTGAGCATGCTGGGTGTGGAGCAGCCGCTGACCTGGTCGTTTAACCGGCAAGAGGGGTTGCGCGTGATCCCCCCGGCGCAGAAGCCGTGTGAGGACGCCTACGTGCTGAAAATCGAGCGCAAGCGGCCCTACTAAACCCCGCCGCCCGGCTTTTTTGTGCAGGTTTGTATGCAGGCTGTATAAGGGCTGCAGTGGGATGGACGGAAACTGGTACGCGGATTCACGCCGGGGGGCCGCGTACCATTTTTCAGATGGAGAGCAAACAGTGAAAGCTTTGAATCAAGCGACCATGCAGGATGTGGCGAGCCGGGCGGGGGTTTCAAAGTCTACTGTATCGCATGTCATCAATGCCACACGCGTGGTCGAGGAGGAGACGCGCCAAAAAGTACTGCAGGCCATTCAAGAGCTCAGGTACCGGCCGAGCGCGGCGGCGCGCAGCCTGACGACCAAGCGCACGGGGACAGTAGGTGTCGTCATCTCCGATTCGTCCAACCCTTTTTTTGGCGAACTCCTGCTCAGCATCGAAGAGGTTCTGCGCCCGCAGAATTATGCGGCGATCATCTGTAATACCAATGAAACGCTGGAGTACGAGGCGCATTACCTCGACCTGCTCTTAAACCAACGCGTGGATGGGGTCATTGCTGCGGCCATGAGCCAACCCTGGATCGAGCTGGCGCGAGCGGAGGTGCAGCATACGCCGGTTGTTTTTGTCGACCGGGCATTTGATAGTATGGACAGCTATTATGTGGGGGTGGACAACAAAGCTGGGGCGTACATGGGGACACAGCACTTGATCGGGTGCGGCTATCGAAAAATCGGCATTCTGGCTGGTTTGGAACGCTTATCTACCATGCGCGAACGGCTGGATGGATACTGCCAGGCGTTACAGGATGCAGGAATCGACATCAACCAGGAATGGATCATGCCATCTCTGTTGACCGTGGAAGGCGGCAGGCAGGCGATGCGGTCGCTGTTGCATCGCGCCGACAGGCCCGAGGCCGTGTTTATTAACAATAACCTGTTGGCACTGGGCGCATTGCGCGAGATGGGGGAGATGGAGCCGGGCTGTACCAAAGGGCTGGGTATTGTGTGTTTTGACGACCATCCCTGGTCTGAAGTTTCCGATCCGCCGCTCACCGTCGTGCGCCAGCCGACGCAGAAGATCGGCCAAATCGCGGCGGAAATGATCCTGGCGCTCATCAATGGTCAACCCGTGCCACAAAAGCGCGTCATTTTGGATTGCGAGCTGGTCGTGCGCCGATCCTGCGGGTCTTTACACTCCTGACACGAATTCGCCACAGGGAAAACGCATGCCTGAACAAGCAACGCAGACGGAGCTGTATGTCGCCACTGCCGGGGACGATACTTTCCCAGGCAGCAGGGAAAAGCCATTTGCAACCCTGCAGCGGGCGCAGCGGGCCGTGCGCGAGAAGATGAAAACCACCTCAGGACCCACTGACGGTGGTGGTGCGGGCGGGGACCTATTACCTCGACGAGACATTGTCTTTTACCGCAAAAGATTGCCCAGGTGCAGAGCAGCGCGTTACATACCAGGCTTACCCCGAGGAAATTGTGACCCTGAGCGGGGGACAGCGGCTGGCGTGTGACTGGCAGCCGTATCAAGACGGCATCATGATGTGCCGGCTCCAGGCGGTGAAGACCGGGGAGCTGACGTTTGACCAGTTGTTTGTCAACGGCAAACGGCAGGTGCGGGCGCGCTATCCCAATTATGATCCATCTGATCCAAAGAACTTTTCCGGCTACGTCCGCGCAGCCGGTGCTTTAGAAGCTGAAGTCCCCGACCCAAATCCTGACCCCAACGGAGACATGTCTTTTTCCAGCGGGGCGCCGCGCGGTGTGCGTTTTGATCCCTCTACCTTCTCACACAAGCGCTGGGAAAAACCGGGCGAAGCGATTATTCATATCTACCAGGCAATGTATTGGGGTAATTTGCAGTGGCAGATTAAGGATATTGATTGGGAGCAGCATATCCTGTGGTTTGGCCAGGGCGGCCAGCAGATGGGCGCTAAGTGGCACGAAGATCCCTGCCGCGTCGACCAACACAGCTTCTTTTTCGTGGAGAATGTGTTCGAGGAGCTGGACGCCCCCGGCGAGTGGTATCTTGACAAGGCAGAGGGCATCCTCTACTACCTGCCGCCGGACGACGTAGACCTCGCCGGCGCCGTGATCGAAGTACCGCGCCTGCAGCGGCTGGTCGAATTCGTAGGCAGCCAGGAGAAGCCTGTGCGGCATATTACGCTGCAGGGTTTTCGCTTCGCCCACACCGCAGCTACGTTCCTGGAAGCGTACGAAGTGCCGTCGCTAAGCGATTGGGCGATCCACCGCGGCGGAACGGTCTTCATGCAGGGCGCGCATCACTGTACCATCAAAGATTGCTTTTTTGATGCGGTAGGCGGGAACGGCGTGTTTATCAACGAGCACAACCGCGACCACCTGGTTACCGGCTGTACCTTTGCCGAGTGCGGCGACAGCGCCATCTGTATGGTAGGTTCGCTGGAACGAACGGTTGGCAGCCAGCACAATTTTCCCTATGCGTGTGCCGCCGTCAACAACCTGATTCACGATTGCGGTGTCTTTGGCAAACAGGTTGCAGGCGTGTATATCTCGCGGGCGAAGCGCATCACGGCCCGGCACAATGAGATATACAACATGCCACGGGCAGGGATCTGCATTGGCGACGGCACCTGGGGCGGGCACGTCGTCGAGTACAACCACATTCACGCTACCTGCCGCGAGACCGGCGATCACGGGCCGTTCAACGCCTGGGGCCGCGATAAGTTCTGGTGTCTCGGACAATCACACCTGCCCTATATCGGCGGCCGCAGCCATGACGCCGGCCATGTGCTGGTCGATGCGATGGAGCCGGTGATCGTGAGGCACAACTTTTTTGAGGAAGAGGCGGGCTGGGGCCTGGACCTGGACGACGGCGCTTCCAACTATGAGATCTACAACAACCTGTGTGTGGGGGTCAGCGTGAAACTGCGGGAAGGCGCCTACCGGACGATCTACAACAACATCTGGGTCGACGGGGCAAATTCGCCCTGCTTTCATGTCGGCAACGAGTGTAATCACGACCGCTATTTCCGCAATATCACGGTGATGAGCGTCAAGGCGATGAAGCCGCAAGATGATCTCAACTTCAGCATGGGTGCGGCGTATGGCGAGATCTACACTTTGATTGCCCCGCCGGCGCACGGCCCCTGGCTGCAAGAGATCGACTACAACTGCTTTTACTCTGACCTGGGCGAGTTCGTCGCCCGGGTAGAGCAGCGGGCAGAGGGTGGTTATGAAGCAGGCTGGGGCGATATTGGGGAGGGGATGAAAAAGGACAAATACACGCTCGTGCAGTGGCAGGCACTGGGCTATGACCGCCATTCCGTCTTTGCCGACCCGCTGTTTCGAAATCCGCAGAACAAGGATTACCGGCTGCAGCCGGATTCGCCGGCACTGCAGCTCGGTTTTGAGAGCTTTGACGCGCGCGAGGCCGGGCTGACTGCCGATTTCCCCAACCGCGGGGGCGATGCAGCGGACAGTGTGGAAAAATACTACTCTACCTCTGGGAAGAATAAACGATGAAAACCTATCGTGCGGCAGTGATCGGCTGTGGCGTGCGGGCGCCGGACCATATCGACGCCTACCAGTACATCCCTAATGCCGAGGTGGTTGCGTGCTGCGCCCCAAGCGAGCGCAGGCGCGGGCCGCTGGCGGCAAAGTACGGCATCCGATCTTATGCTTCCGCCGAGGAGATGATCCGCCGCGGAAAAGCCCGATATCGTACACATCGTGACCTGGCCCGATACGCGCGTGGAGCTGATGACGCTGGTGGCGGAGCTGGGCGTGCCGCTGTGCACGACCGAGAAGCCGCTGGCGACGGGAGCCGCCGACTGGCGTAAACTGGTCGAACTCGAGAAGAGGACGCGGACAAAATTCGCTGTCTCCCACCAGGTGCGCTGGCAGCCCTATCTCCGCAAGTGCCAGGAAGCACTTTTCAGTGGCGCGCTGGGCAAGGTATTGTTGGTCGAAATGACCTCGGGCATGAACATCGCCGGGCAGGGCACGCACACGCTGAACTACGGCATGGCACTGAACGGAGATGCCCCGGTGCTGCGTGTGTATGGCAGTGCGACCGGCTGGGACACGACCGACCCGGGCCATCCGGGCCCCACAACGCACGAGGCGGTGCTGGCCTTTGCCAATGGCGTGCGCGGGCTGTGGACTTCAGGTCCCATCTCGCCGCGCTGTGGCGATCCGGCAACCAGCTGGCAGCACGTGCGCCTGGCGGCGTATGCAGAGCGGGGCAGGGTGCTGTTCGAAGAGTTTGGCAAATGGGAGATCGTCTCGCCCGCCGGCAAAGAAAGTGGCGATTTTGGCGGGATGGAAGGCTGGCGCAAGAACAACATCATCGCCCAGGCCGAGTTTCACAAGGCCATGTTGGCGTGGCTGGAAGATGATGGCGAAGCGCCGGGCACAAACTTCAAACAAGCCCTGCATGAATCGGCGGTGGTGCTGGCCCTGTACCAGAGTGCGGTGCAGGGCGGGCCGGTGGAATTAGACGGCTTTGACCCGGCAGATGACCTGGTGGAGCAATTTAGAGGGCGATCGGGAAAATAATCCGCAGGGGATCGCTTCCGGGAAGGGGTATGCTTCCCGGAAGGCTGCCCCTTCCGGGAAGCGTTCTAGAATTCCCCGCGTGCTGAGCAGTGCGCCGCCTCGTACTCCGCCAGCGCGGCCGGGGGCAGAAAGGCGGGTAGCACGCGCAGCAGGTCGCCGGCAGCGCCAAGATAGCGGCGCGCCGCCTCCCGGTCTCCGGCGACCAGCGCCACCTGCCCTAATCCGGCCAGGCAGCGGGCGACCATGCGCTGGTCGTTGCCCGCCACGGCCGCGGCATGGCTGGCGCGGTAATAGGCGACGGCCTCTTCCCTGCGCCCCTGCTTGCGTGCCAGTTCGCCCAGGTGGTGCTGGACGATCAAGGCGCCGTCCCGCTGGCCGCCGTCGCGAAACTGCGCCAGCGCCGTCTCCAGCCGCAGCCCCGCCTCTTCCAGGTTTTCACCCTGAAGCAGCAACAGTTCGGCTACCGCGGCGTGCGTCCAGGCCGACGTGGCCGACAGTTCGCCGGCCGCGACGACCGACTCTGCCTCGCGCACGGCAGCCAGCGCTGCCGTATACGCCCCAGTTTGGGTATGGAATACGCACAGGTTGAGGAGCGCCTGGTTCAGGCCATGCGCGTCCTGCAGGCGGCGGTACAAGGCGATACTTTGCTCGATATAGGCCAGCAGCTGCGGCGTGTACGCACCTTCGTATACCAGCACGTGCGTGAGTGACGTCAAGGCGTGGGCCGTCAACCCGGCATCGCCGAGCGGATGCGCCAGGGCGAGGCATTCCTCAAAGAGGGCGACGCTGGCCTTCTGCTCGTGCGCCAGGTACACAGCCCAGCCGAGTTCGATCAGGGCACGTGCGTTGCCGTCGCGGTCGCCCAGCCGGCGAAAGAGGCCGGCAGCCTCGCCCAGATGCTGCCGGGCGGCGGCCGTGTCGCCCTGGTTGAGCAACATCTGGCCCAACGTGAGCAGCGTACCCGCCCGGGCAGTGGGGTTGGCAACAGGCGCGGCCGAGTTGGCCGCCAATGCCTGCTGCGCCCAGCTGCGCCCTTCGTCAAAACGCCCGGTCGCATACCAGAACACGCGCAGGTCCGCCACCATCTGCAAGGCTGCTGCGCCGTCGCAACGCACGAGCCATTGCAGGGCCGCGACCAGATTCTGAACCTCGCACGCCAGGGGCCTGGCTGCGGCCTGCCGGCTGGTCTGTGCAGCCAGCGCCGCATAGTAGGCGGCGTGGCGCGCGTGCTGATCGCTCGTTTCGCCGCACGCCAGCAACTGCTCCAACGCATAGGCGCGCAGTGTCTCCAACAACACAAAGCGCCGCTCGCCGTCTTCCGTCGCCACGGTCTTGATCAGGCTCTTGGCCAGGAGTGACTGCAAGTGCTCGGCTACCTGCGCCATTGGCACGCAAGCCTCGGCCGCGGCCAGGTCGAACGTGCCGGCAAACACGCCGCAGCGGCGAAACAGCTGCTGTTCGTAGGCGTCGAGCAAGGCATAGCTGCGCTCGATGGCGCGCCGCAGCGTCTTCTGGTGCGGCGGCAGGTCGTCCGGCCCATCGCCGAGCAGATCGAGCCGGTTGTCCGCCAGGCGCGCCAGCATCGCCTGCGGCGTCAAGAGGTCGATGCGCGCCGCCATCAACTCGACGGCCAATGGCAGGCAGTCCAGGCGCAGGCAGATCTCGGCAATGATCGGCAGATTGGCGGTTGTGACAAAGAAGTCTGGGTCCACGGCCTCGGCGCGCTGGGCGAAGAGTTCCGCCGCGGCGGCGGGAGCCAACGGGTGCACCTTGAGCCGCTGCTCGGCGCGCACGCGCAGCGGTTCGCGCGAGGTGACGAGCAGGTGGAGGCGCGGGCAGGCTGCCAGCAGGTGCACCAGCAGTCCCGTGGCGTTGGGGCCAGCGGCGGAGCCTGGCTGCGGGGCCAAGAGGTGCTCGAAGTCGTCCAGCACCAGCAGCAGTTCCTTATGGCGCAAGTGGTCGGTCAGCCGCTGCTGCGGCGTGCGCTTGCCCCCATCATGCGCTTCCAGCGCGGCGGCGATGGCGGGTGCGAGCTGCGCCGGCGTCGCGACGCCGGCGAGGGGGACGATGCAGGCGCCGCCGGCAAAAAAGGCCTGCAGCTGCGCGGCAATGGCCAGGGCCAGCCGCGTCTTGCCGACGCCGGGCGGGCCCAGCAAGGTGAGCAGGCGCCCGGGGGCGTGGGTGAGGCGGGCAACGGCGGCGTCGATCTCGCGGCGTCGGCCCAACAGCGGTGCAAGCGATGCCGGCAGCAGGGTTTCAGCTTCCACCCATTCGTGGGTGACGGTGGCCTGCACCTGCACCGTGCGCTGCATCTGGATCTGGAGGGGCGGCCGCTCGCCGCGTGCCTGCGCCGCCAGTGCGAGCAGCCGCTGCAGCAGGCGCGGTTCGTCGGCCAGGCTCAGCGCCGGCGCAAACTTGTCGCTCACCATCGCTAGGTCGGGCAGGCGTTGATTCTTTTCGAGCAGTGAGATCTGGGCAATGCTAAAGCCGACGAGCGCAGCCAATTCACGCTGCGTCAAGCCGGCGCGGCGGCGGAGCTGCCGCAGCAGATCACCAAACGTGCCGGCAGTTGATGAAGTGCTTACTGACGTGGGCATAACTCCTAGTGTAGACGTGCGGCAAAGTCCGGGCCGTATTCTACCGCACATCGGCGCTGTTGCGTAGCGCATGAATGGCCAGGAGGTAGGTACTTCCAGGAGGTGGTACCTCCAGGAGGTAGGTACTTCCTAGGAGGTGGGACTTCCTGGAGGTGTCCACCTGTGATTGTCAAATTCTTGTCAAAAAAACGCTGGCTTGTGCGCTGGGCTTCTGCCATTCTCTTGCCATGTCACGCCGGTTGCTGCGCACGATCACTGTCACCATCACGGTCATCGAACATTGGACGCTTGGCCAGCATGAGCCGGGCGCCGGCGATCCTGTTTTTGTGTACGGGCGCAGCCGCATGGTGCGCAGTACATCCATCGCCACCACCATCGCCGCCGAACACCCAACCGACCACCTGTCCACCGTCAGCGGCAGCGGCCCGCACGGGACTGATGCCACGTAAGAAGAGGAACGACTTATGCTACGCAAGATCTTTTTTGTCCTGGTCGTTCTGCTCGCCCTCTGCGGCGTGCAGCCGGCCCTCGCCCACGGCGACAACGAAAGCAAGATCGACGTCGTGCTCGAAGGCGCCACCGGCGGCCCCAATGAGGCCACGTTTACGGCTACGGCGATCGCCGCCGCACCGGGCATCGGGCTGCAAATGCAGTGGATGCTCCCCCTCGGCGTCGAGCTGATCGGCGGCCCGGCCGAGATCGCCTGGGCCAACCCGCCCACCGGCATTCCTGTCAGCCAGGTGCGCCAGGTGCGCGTGCCGGGGCCGGGCAGCTATGAGATCTTTGTGGGCGCCAGGCTCGACGCCGGCGCCGAAAGCTATGTGCAAGGCGCGGCCGTCTACCTGATCGTGGGCGAAGACGGGGCCGTCACCCTCACACGCCAGGACCCCAACCGGGCGCAGCTCGACGACTCGGTGATGTCGACCAGCGTCGAGCCACAAGTGGGCGCGGCGGCTACGCACGCGCCCAACGGCGACCCCTGTTTTAACGTCTCCGGCACGGTCGTGCGCGAGGAACACACCCCTTTCCGCAGTGGCTACCAGCCGCTGGTGTACATCCCCGTGCGCTCGGCGCTGATCGAGATGCGCGAGGAAGACACGCTGTTTGACGACACCTATGGCGAGATGCTGACCGGCAGCGACGGCAGCTTTGCCTTTAGCTTCTGCGACGACGACGGTGTCTTCGACGACGAGTTGGAGATCTATGTGCGGCTGACGGCCGAAATCCAGGCTGCCGGCCACGACGTGGTCGAGGTGCAGGAGGACGGCATTGTCGAGGATGTATACGAGTTCAAGAGCCGGGTGATCGAATCCGAAGGCGGCACGTATACGTTCAACCTGCAGCTCGACCGCGAGCAGAGCGCCATCTTTAACATTGCCGACGCCATCTTTGACGCCTGGAATACCTGGAACGCCAACGGCGGGGCCGTGGGCGATGACGCCATCTTTGACTACCAGGCAGAAGTCAACTGGGAGGCGGACGACGACGACGACAAGACCTATTACAACGGCTATGTCTGGGACGAGATCACGGTGGCCGACGCCAACTCCAACCCGGACGAGTGGGACGACGGCGTGATCATCCACGAGTGGACGCACCAGGCCGACGACAACTATGGCTGTGACGACAGCCCCGGCGGCCCGCACAGTTCGAGCGACAATGCCCAGGACATCGAGCTGGCCTTCTCCGAAGGCTTTGCCAACTACTACCAGAGCGCCGTGCGCAGCGCTGCCGGCCGCGTCGACGGCAACTTCTATCTCGACGGCCTGGGGCCGGGCGGCATGATGGGCGGCTATGACCTGGAGACGCGCGACGTTGCCCAGCCGACCCTGGTCACCGACCGCAACGAGGCCGCGGTGGCTGCCCTGCTGTGGGACCTGGAAGACGCAGCCCAGGACGGCCAGGACCGGGCGGGCTTTGGCCTGCGCGCCAACCAGGAGACCTTCACCGACCCAACCTTCTCGGAAAACGGCGACGTCTTCGACGACACCTGCACGATGCGGGTTTATCTGGAATCGTGGCGCGACATCGGCAAGCAGGCCGACAAGGCCGTGGCCGCCATCATCCAGCAGAACGTGGGATTGGTGAATTTTTATGGGAATAGCTTGGTGGCAGCGGGGGCGGGCACAAGGTCCGGCGAAGCAGCGATCGAGGCAACAGCCGGTGTCATTGCGCCGGACCTTGTGCCCCTACGATCTTCTGCCACCGCCGCGACCCCCCAACCCGACTTCAAATGGTGGAAGAACCTGACCTGGGTGGTGGACAACAGCGCCAGCATGGCTGCGTCAAACAAGCTGGACGCGGTCAAGACGGTGATGAAGGAACAGGTCAATGACCTGTCAGCGGCCCCCAAGGGCACCGAGTTCAACGTCTATACCTTTAACAACACCACGACCGCCTTGCAGCAGCCGGTCCAGCGCAAGTTCTACGCCGACCTGGCCAACCCGGCCATCGATTCCCTGGCCACCGTAGGCGCAGCCGACGCCGACTGCGATGTTGCCGCGCTCAAAGCCATTGCCGATGCCGCCCAGCTCCAGCCCAACGGCGACATCTGGCTCTACACCGACCGCGCCGCCAGGATCATGGGCCCGGACACTCTCAGCGTGGACAGCGTGCGCCGCCTGCTCAACCAGCAGGGAGTGCGCGGGTCGTTCGCCATGCTGGGCGGCTGTGCGGGCGTGCTGCCCAACAAGATGAGCGACGTGACCGGTGGCGAGATCAACTACCTGGGCAAGGCCGCCAACGGCAGCCAGTCCACCGGCATCGTCCCCTATCTGCTGACCGCGCTGGGCACGGGCGGCCAGTTTATCTACGTGCGCGAGGACCAGCTCGGCTCCGCCGCCGATATCCTGCGCGCCCAGGTGGCCAACAGCGCCGGCGCCGGCAAGTGGAGCGATTATGTCAGCGACAACTTCACCTACCGCTGGGACCGCCTGGAGGCGGGCGAGTACCAGTGGTTCCCCGCCGAATCCCTCGGCCAGGCCGTCGACCAGATCCCGCAGACCGGCTATCTCACCTATGACCTGCCCACGCCCTTCTCCTACTATGGTTCGCAGTGGACGCGCGTGGGCGTCAGCCAGGACGGCGCGATCGAGTTCAACCCCTGCGGCTCGCCCTGCTCGATCATCCGCCTCGTGCGCGCCTTCCTCGACCCGCTGCTGACCGACATGCAGTGGGACTTCGTGCCTTTCCCCCCACGCCTGGCAGCAGATGGGACAGATAATGCAGAAGCCGGTGCTGCACCGCTGGATGCGGCCAGCGCCAACGCCGACCCCGACGTCGTGCTGACGCCTGACGACGCCACGGCCTGCGCCCGTCTCTTTGGCCCCGCGGCCCAGCGCCTGCCCGGCCCCCAGGTGTGCGTATTCCAAGCCAACCTGGGCTTCGAGTGGCACATCATCTCGGTGCAAGGCTATGACTCGACAGGCCGCTATCGCGCCTACCAGGTGTGGCTCAACACCAACACGGGCGAAATCCGCTTCCAGTACGACCGCCTGTTCACCGAGCCCTCCACCGCCCAGATCGGCCTGCGCCTCAGCTTCCCCTTCCAGTTCCCGCCGCAGACCAATTCTCTCGTAGTCAGCAACGCCGACTCGGCCGGGGCCTTCAACGGCATGGGCTACAAGTTCACGCCCGCGCCGCCGCAGCCGACACGCACCTACACCGTGGCCGTGGACGCGCTGATGGAAGGCGTGGGCTTCCTGCAGACCGGCTACAGCGGGCGCTTCGAAGCCATGGTCGTGCGCGACCCGGCCGGCCAGCCGGTCAACTGCGCCGACACGGCCAATGTGCTCTGCCTGACCATGGACAACGTGGCGGGCGACCGCATGGTGCAGTACGTGCAGGTCAACGTCGACGGCAAAACGGGCGACTGGACGGCCACCGTCGATGCCCAGGAAGGCTCCGAAGCGACCTTCACCTTTAGCGGGCTGGCCGCCAGCTCGATCGCGGCCAGCACTGTCGGCGAACGCAGCCTGCCCATGGTGGGTGCCGTGCGCATGGCGGTCAAGCTGGGCGCCGCCGTCGACGGCAACGCGCTGACGGCGTGGCTGCAGCGCCCCAACGGCGACGCGCTTTGGCAGCAGCTTCCAGCTCTTTGACGACGGCGCCCACGGCGACGACCGTGCGGGAGATGGCCTGTTCAGCCTGCCCGACTTCGCCGCCCCGGGCAAGGGCGTCGGCTTTCTGTGGGTGCAGGGCAGCATCGGCGGCGCAAGCTTTGTGCGCAGCGACCCCGTGCCCTACAACTTCCAGCCGCTGGAAGTGACGGCGCAAGTCAAGCAACTCGCCTATACCGGGCCGGCCGTGCCGGTGTGGCTGAGCATCAAAAACTACGACAACGTGCAGCAGTGCTACTTCTACGGCGACAACGTGGCCGTACCCGAGGGCTGGACCTACTTCTGGACGATCCCCCCGGGCGGCGACGGCAGCGAGCAGTTCTTTGGCGTCTGCATCCCGGCGGGCGGCACGATCGAGCGCCAGCTGCAGGTGATTCCCAGCGGCGAGTTCGACGCCGGTCCGTCGCTGGCCAGTGGCGAAGTGGCGGTGACATTTATCGAGCGCGAGCGCGGCGCCATCAGCGACAGCGATGCGGTCACCATCACCCGCTATCGCGAGCCGGTCAAGGTGACGGTGCTCAGCGTGCTGGGCGACAGCACCCTGCGCCCCAACGGCGTGGATACTGCCACGCTGAGCGTAGGCGTCTACGACGCCTTTGGCTACCCGGTGCAGGACGGGACGCTGGTCGAGATCGTCACCGACCTGGGTACAGTCGAGCCGGCCCCCGTGGTGGCTGCGGTAGCGCCGGCGGGTGCAGTGACGCCGGCCGCCGGCAGCTACACGGGCGATACGAGCGACGGCAAGGAGGTCGTCACCTTTGTCGCCGGGACGCAGGTCGGCGATGCCACCGTGTCGGCTACGGTCAACGGCAAGACGGCCACGACGTTGGTGCACATCGGGACGCCGAGCGTCCATACCATCGACCTGGCGGCCACGCCTGCCGACCTCTCGGCCGGGGCCCCCTCGTCGGCGCTGGTGGCCACCGTGCGCGACAAGTGGGGCGCGCCGGTGCAGGGCATCAGCGTGCATATCGGCGTGAGCGACGACAGCGGCACGCAGGGCACGCTGGGCGGCGCCGACATGGTCGCCGGCATCACCGACGCCAACGGGCAGGTGGCCGCCACCTTTACCAAGGCAGCCGGTGCGACAGGCCAGGTGATTGCCGGCGCAGAATACCTGGCGCAAAAGGACGGCCAGACGCAGGTCATCGACGAGGCGAGCGTCACGCTGACGCTGGCTCCCGTCGAACGCCGCATCTATCTCCCGGCGGTGCAGAAGTAAGGAGAAAAACCAATGGAGGGGCGTGCCGAGTGCCCGATCCCGGCACGCCCCAGCTGTCACAGGGTGCATCCTGGGTTGATCGTGGCCGAAATGTTGCCTATACTGTGTGCAAGTGCAGCCCCTTCGCTTTTTTCGCCCAGAATGCTCGTCTATGTATGCAGCAAGGAGAAACGAATATGGCGCTTTCAATTGGCATCCTGACAGCCGGTGGTGACAGTCCTGGTCTGAACGCTGCAATTCGCGGGGTAGGCAAGGCGGCGATCGGCGCCCACGGGATGCATGTGATCGGGTTTCGCGACGGGTTTCGGGGACTGATGCAGGATCGCGTGATGCGCCTGACGGGAGTGGAACTCTCGGGTATCTTGACGGTGGGCGGCACGATCTTGGGCACCAGCCGCGACAAGCCGCAGCGCATGCCGATTGGAAACCAGACGATGGATATGACCCGTGTCATGCTGGATACCTATCGCAAGCACAACCTGGATGCCATCGTCTGTATGGGCGGGGGCGGCACGCAGAAAAACGCCTATCATCTCATGCAGCATGGGCTGAATGTCGTCACCTTGCCCAAGACCATCGACAACGATGTGGCGATGACGGATATGACCTTTGGCTTTGACACCGCCCTTGGCATTGCGACGGAGGCGATTGACCGGCTGCACAGCACTGCGCACAGCCATCACCGCATCATTGTCGTGGAGCTGATGGGGCACAATGCCGGCTGGCTGGCGCTGGGGGCGGGTCTGGCGGGCGGCGCGGATGTGATCTTGATCCCCGAAATTCCCTATGATGTAAACGGTGTGGCCGAGGCTATCAAGCAGCGCAACTTGCGCGGCAGCGGCTTTAGCATCGTAGCTGTTTCCGAAGGAGCGCTCACGCGCCAGGAGGCAGAAGCGATCGCAAAAAGCAGGCAGAAGGCCGTCGCGCGCGCCGAAAAGAACGACGCGCCCGCGGATGGCGAGGTTGCCGTCAAGGAGAAGAAGAAAAAGGATGGCGCAAAGCCAAAAGGCAAGGAGAAACCCGAAGCTGCGCCCGAATTGAAGGCCGCGACATCACCCGCAGTCGAAGGGAAAACATTGCTGCTGGCACGCCGGCTTGAGGAACTGACCGGGCTGGAAACGCGCGTCACGATCCTCGGCTATCTGCAGCGGGGTGGCACTCCATCGGCGGCCGACAGGCTGCTGGCCACGCGGCTCGGCACCGCCTGTGCGGACGTGATCGCCCGCGGTGAATTCGGCGTAATGGTGGCGGCGTGCGGCGACGGCACAGCCACCGTACCGCTCGAGCAGGTCGTGGGCAAGCGCAAAACCGTGCCGCTGGACCACGGGTGGATCAAGACCGCACGTGACATCGGCGTCTGCCTGGGGGATTGAACCCCGTTCCCATAACCGTGCTCCCAACAAATCAATCAGGAGAATCCATAGTGACCATCTTCGACCCCACCATCCCGGTCGGCGACATCCAGGCCGCTGTCGATGCCATCTACGCCCAGCAGGTCGACGACGAGATGGGCACCAACCGCTATGCGCTCCTGTTCAAGCCGGGTGTATACGGTTCACCCGAACAGCCGCTGCAGCTGAAAGTCGGCTACTACACGGAGATCGCCGGGCTGGGCGCCTCGCCGGCAGACGTGACGATCAACGGCAAGATCGGGGTCTACAATCGCTGCCTGGAAAACGGGGGCACAAGCAACTGCCTTGCGCTGGTCAACTTCTGGCGCACCTTGTCCAACCTGACGCTTAACGTCAACGCCGGGGGGCAGCTACATCACATTCCATACAGTTGAACCTGACCGCCATGAAATTCGCGCGTCCGGATCAATTTCTTGATCGAGGCAAGCGTCTGCGGGATCAGCCCCCTTGGATCGGTATACGAGTCATGGCTGTACACCAGCCAGACTCTGTCATGCCCGCGCACCAACGAAATTAACTTGGGGATGTCGGCATCCGTCATCTTTGGTTCCAGGATGCCACTGTCGAACAGGTCAAGCGGAACGCCCTGTTTCACGACCTGGATAGCATACTGCTCTTCATAGGTGCGAAAATAATAGTCGAACGGGATTTCCACAAAGTTGGAGTTGAAAAGGACCAGGTCGCCTTTTTCCGCGAAGTTTGCGACATAACCGGCCGCGCTGCTCCAATCCTCTTTTTGATAGAACCGGTAATAATCGCCGGTAGAGAACAGGTAGTTTGTAGCCAAAATCCCCAGCACCAGGATCATAAGCGGGCGAAACCGTAGTTGCGCAATACCGGCCGCCAGTAACAGGAACAATGGGATCGTGATCCAGATCAAGGTTCGGTCATAAAAAATAGGCCGGCGGATGCTCACGATCAGCTCACCCAGGAAAGGGACGGCGAACAGGGTAGCCAGAAATAGGAAGATCGAAAGTTTTTTCCGGTAATAGACCAGCCCCAAAGCAAGCACGACGCACAGGATCCCCATCATGATGGCCTGGCCGGCCTGGCCCGGCGCCGATGCGTTCAATAAGGATCGCAGCGTCTGCACAACGCTGTCCCAGGTTGGTTTCGGAATCCAAAATTCCTGATCGACTCTGCTGGCTTGCTGGACAAAGACCACCAGCCATGGACTCCAAAGGAGGAAGATGCCGATCTGCGCCTTCACCCAGTTTGCCAAGGAGGGAGCCTGCAAGGCGGGTGGTGATCCCGGTTTCTGCAGCCTTTGAAAAAGCAGCAGGCCAAACACGAAGAGATTGGTGGCTAAGACGAAAAAGACAGCCGTATTGTGGGTAAGCAGGGTCGCGGCCGAGAACACGATAAATGCAATCCAGGCCAGGTCAGTCTCAATGGTCTTGATGGATGACCACCGATGGCGGAAGATCCAGGCCCTCCATCCGGTCCGCGGGGGCTCAACCGTATAGCGGAAATCATCTGCGGCGTCTGCTGCGATCGGTCCTGCTGTACGCCAGGTACGCAGATAGTCCCGCAGTTGGCTGCCGATGGGCCTGGCGGCGCGCGCATCCGTAAGCAGCCTAACCAGCGCATAGATCGCCACGGCGGCATTAAACGTCAGGAGCGTGTACATGCGCGTTTCCTGGGCGAAATAGATGTGGAAAGGCGAAAGGGCCAGGAACACGGCTGCCGCCAATCCCACCAGCGCGCCAGATAGGCGTTTGCCGATCAGGTAAATAATCGGGATCGTGCCTGCGCCGAACAGCGCAGACAGCAGGCGCGCATAATAGGGCGTATCACCCTGGAGCGCGATCCAGGAATGGAGCAGAAGATAATAAAGCGGTGGGTGTTGGTCGATCTTGACGATCCATTGCAGCATGTCGGCGACACCTTGGTTTGCCAGCCACACGCTGAACGTCTCATCCAGCCACATCCCTTTGATGCCGAGGGAGAAAGCCCGCAGAAAACCGCCGGCCAAGATGAGGATGAGGAGCAGCCAGGGCGCCACCTCCTCAAGTTCATAGTCATCGTTCATCGCAGCCACCCAACTTGCCTTGTCGCGCGCATGACGGTCATTTCTCTGCCTCAGGATCATATCATGCGCATCGCTGGATAGGATCCGCCATGCAGCCGGTTTCATCAAGCGCCCGATAGCATCTGCGGCAGCGCATCAAATAGCGGCGACATACGCCGCCAATTTACGCGTTGACCTCCGGCTATGCAAGCACAGCCTCATTCAGGCACATCGTCGCTGTGCCATGCAGCCTCCAGCTCGGCGGCGGAAACCCCGAACACGGCAGGCGCAAGTGTTTCCCAGTTGTCGTACTCGCCAAAACCCCGCAGCAAGCGCGGGAGCGCGTCGAGACCATAGGTGGTGGCGACAAAGGCGAACAGTTGGGCGGCACCCAGCGCGCCCTCTTGGGCATAGTAGAACCCGGCGCCGGGCATGTAATAGGTCGCTGCCTGGCTGCTTGTGGCGCTTTGCTGTGGGGGATCGGAGCCCCGACGGAATGTCCAGTCCAGCAAGGTGTTTAGTTTCATGTAACCGGGCAGGCTCGGCGCATAGGTGGAGCTGAATACTGCCGCAGCGGCCGGCGCCTGGGCGGCGATGATGTCGTTGAGCGGCCAGCACCGAAAGCCATCCCGCAGTAGTGGCTGCCACTGGGGTCTTGCCGGCGTTTGCTCTATTGCAGCAGCAAGCATCGGTTCGCACATCGCACCGCGCAGCAGCCGGGCGAAGATCTCTTCGCTTGATATGGAGACGCCGGTGTTGAAGAAAACAGGTGAGGTCACTTGGATGCGGCCCTGGTCATACGCGGCCCCGCCCGCGTACTGTCCGCGTACGACCTCGATGATAAGCGGACCGTCGTCAGCAAGCTTTTGACCGGTGGCGCGCATGAGACCGGTGTACAAAAGTTCGGCGGTGGGAGCAATCTGCTCGACGGCGGCACGGTCGCGTGCGCCAAAGATAAAGTGCAGGTTGGGAGTGTCGAGCAAGGTAGTGGGTCCCCAAAACGCTGCCACGGGGGCGCTGGGCTGCCAGCCGGTGGCGGTCTGGAGATAGAAACGGGGCTGCCGCAATTTGGTTACCTTGCCGGATCCCAACGTCTGGGTAATCACGACCTGTACCATGGCTGCATTGCCGAGCAGTTCGATGGATTCGACGGTCTCTGCGCTGTGTTTGGAGGGCAGCTTGGCGCGGGACTCGATGTTCTCGAGCATGACGACGTTGGCGACGTCAGCCTCGATCTGGGCGAGGCCCTCTTGTGCCGTGCGCCAGATGTTGTAGACCACAAAAACAGCCAGGATCAGCAGTGCAGCAGCGCTTGCGGCTAGCCGGCGCCAGGACCAAATCCTGGAAATCCATCGGCCCGAAGTGGAGTAGCCCGCAATGGCCGGGCCGTCGCGGGCTAGATGATCCCCTCCTGGTCGTGCAGCTACAGGGAAGCCATTGGCGGCTGCAGCCACGTCTATAGCATTGATACGACGATCCCATTCATCTTCTTCGACGTCTAGGATGCTCCATTCGATGTGATTTTGCATATTCAGCTCTCTACACTTCCCCGCTACTCTGCGTTACCGTGTTCATCCACAGAGTTCCACTGTCAGTCTGCTGCTGTCTCCGCCACCAGCAGGCTGAGTGGTCCGGCCAAGGGCTTGCGTTCCACGAACTGCCAGCCACTGGCCTGCAGCCAACCGCACACCTCCTCTTCACTGTAAACATCGCCCTCCCCTGTAATCACGAAGAACTCACCCGCCATCAGCGCGGCGAAGCTCGGCTGTGTATGCGTGGCGTCAGTCCAGAAGTCCGCCAGGAGGAGACGGGCACCGTCCGGCACATGGGCACGGGTGCGCCGCAGCAGTTCTACGTTGTGCGCAGGAGAGAACAGGTGGACGACGTTGGCCATGAGGACGGCATCATGGCCATCTGGAAGGGGATCTTGAAAGAAGTCCCCGGCGATGACCCCGAGCGCGCTGCGCACCTGACGTAACGGCGAGGCGCTGCCCCGCGATGGTTGCGGCGTTGGGCAAGTCGAACAATGTTGCCTGCAGATGGGGGTAGTGCTGCAAGAGGGCGATGAGCCAGGATCCAATGCCGCCGCCGAGGTCGAGCACACGGCGATGGCGGCCAAAGTCATACACCTCAGGCAGGGCAGCGGCCGGCATTGCCATGATCGCCTCGACGCCTTCTAAAAAGATCTGCTCTTGCTCGCCAGATAACGCCATCGTGCCCTGGCCGTGGCCCGTGCGCACGGCCTCTTCCAGCTTGACCCACATGGGATAACTGAGCTGATTCCAAAAACGAAGGAGCGGCCGCATGCCGGTGCTTGCCGCACCGCTGAGAAAGGCAGTCGCGGCCGGTCCGTTCTGATATTCTTGGCCCTGGCGCTCAATCAGCCCCAGCACCACCAGTGCGTCTGCCAGGATGCGGATCTGCGGGCGAGCGATCCCGGTGCGCTCGGCCAGTGTGTCGAGTGTGGCTGGGCCATGCGCCAACTGCTCAAACAACCCGATTTCACTCGCCACAAAGAGATGCTTGGCAGCCATAAAGCCGCTGGCCACCTGGAGGATCGGCTCCGGAGTAATCGTTGTCATCTACTAGCTCCTTTTGCTAAAGGCCTATCGGCGGCCTGGCCAAACGCGGGTTCTATAGTCAAGCATATGGCTGGCCCGCCCGTAAGATCACACGGTGATAGCAATGGTGATCCTATTTGTGATACAATCCCGTGACGACAAGACGGCGGTTGCCGATTGGCGGATGAGATCGGGCTCCCCTATGAACGAGCAAGCAAGTAGCTTTGGTACCTGGCTACGCCGTCAGCGCCTTTCGTTGGATTTCACCCAGTTGGAACTGGCCGAGCGGGTGGCGTGCTCTGTCGTGACGGTGCGCAAGTTGGAGCGGGACGAACTGCGCCCCTCCAAGCAGCTGGCCGAACGGCTGGTGCAGGCCCTAAACATTCCGCCCGAACAGCATGCATCATTGATCGCATTCGCCCGTGGCCTGGGACCAGCTCCTCAACGGCACGACGCATCTCCTCACGACACGGGTTCAGCCGCAACACAAGCCACCGCGATACCCTTGCGGCAGCAGAATTTGTCGGCTCCAACCACCCCCTTGGTGGGACGGGAACAGGAACTGGCGGAACTCCAGCGGTTGTTGGCACGACCTGACGCGCGCCTGGTCACCATTTTAGGCGCCGGCGGCATGGGCAAGAGCCATCTAGCCCAAGAACTGGCCTGGCGACAGCGAGAACGCACCGAGGCAGGCGTCTTTTTTGTGGCGCTGGCTGCTGTAACGGACACTGAAGGCGTGATCCTGGCCATCATTGATGCGCTTGGGTATCCGCTGCAATCAGACAGACGCTCACCTGAACAGCAGCTGCTTGACTATTTGCAGCGCAAACAGCTGCTGCTGGTGCTGGACAACTTTGAGCACCTGCTCACGGCCGCCGGTCTGGTCGACACCATGCTGCGCGTTGCGCCTGGTGTCAAGATTTTGGTAACCTCGCGTGCACCGTTGCAGCTCAGTGGTGAGACGCACTATGTCCTCGGGAGTTTGGCTTATCCTGCCCAGGCAACGACCACAGCTGCGTTCGACTATGGCGCAGTCACCCTCTTTATCGCGCGTGCGCGCAGGCTGCGGCCCACGTTTGCACCGAGCGCCGACGAGCAGAGCGCGATCGTCCGCATTTGTCGCTTGGTTGAAGGTATGCCGCTCGGGATTTTGTTGGCTGCATCCTGGATTACCTTGCTTTCCCTGCAGACTATCGCTGACGAAATCAGTCACAACCTCGACTTTTTGGAAGCTGAACTGCGCGATCTACCCGAACGGCACCACAGCCTCCGCGCCGTTTTTACACAAAGCTGGCAGCGACTAACTGCTACGGAACGCACAGTCTTCATGCGGCTGGCGGTCTTCAGGCGCGGTTTTACACGCCAGGCAGCACAAAGTGTGGCGGGTGCGTCGCTGCAAACGTTACGCGTCTTGGTCAACCAATCGTTGCTGCAAGTTGAGCAGGGGGAACGCTACACGCTGCACGAACTGTTGCGCCAGTACGCCGCAACAGAGCTAGCTGCAGCCCAACAAAGCGCAGCAACCCATGCGCGCCATTGCGCCTACTATCTCGATTGGCTGGCGCAACGTGCCGGCGATCTCACGGGCCCGCGCCAGGCAGTTACATTGGCAGAGGTAGAGACAGAGTATGAGAATGTACGTGTCGCTTGGGAATGGGCTGTCGCCCATGCCAACAGTGAGCAGATTGTCCAGGCCCTGGCGAGCCTGGGCTTCTTCTATGAATGGCGTGGCCGGTTTCAGGAAGGGGAACGAGCGTTTGCCCAGGCTGCCGCAAGCTTGGGGCAAGGCAAGCAAAGTACAGAAAGCCACATCCTGGTTCGTCTCTTGGTCTGGCAGGCAAAATTCCGCCAGGTCCTGGGTGACTATGACGATGCAAAGCAGCTGCTGCACAGAGCTCAGGCACACCTAGATACCTCAGAACGCATGGGGCACGACCTACGTGCCGAACAGGCCGTGATTCTGTATCGGTTGGGGCAAATCGCCAATGAGGGCGGCGAGCCGCAGATCGCCAGGCCGCTGTATGAACAAAGTTTGGCACTATTCCAAGCCTTGGGGGATCCGCATGGCGAAGCGGGGGTGCTGTTAGATCTAGGCCGTTTGTCCAGAGATTATTTTGTGGGCGGGGCACCGCAGCAGCACTGGCAGCAAACAGTAGCGGCCAAACAAATGGCGTTGGCCAGCGTGGCCATTTATCGCGCTGCGGGCGATCGGGCAAATCTGGCCAGGGGTTTATGGATATTGGGCTCCACCTGTTTGGTGCTGGGTGAAGCTGGCGAGGCACAGATCGCCCTGGAAGAATGCCTGGCCATCTGCCAGGCGCTAGGGACAATCAGCACCCCGTTTATCCTCGCCATGGTTTTTTTGGGTGGGGTCAAACAACAGTTAGGGTTGTATGAGCAGATGCGCAGCCACGGAGAGAGCGCGCTAGGCCTGGCCCAGGAAGTCGGGGATACGATCGGCCTGGTATTGAGTTACGCGCTCATCGGCCGCGCGGTGTTGGCGGAGAAAAAGTACGCCGAGGCTCAGGATTGGCTGCAGCAAAGTATCGACATCTCAAATCGCAAGGGCAGAACTGTAGGATTGAACCTCACGCTTGTAAACCTTGGCTTGGCGAGTTACGGGTTGGGCGATACAGTTGCTGCCCGGCGGCAGCTCAGCAAAGCCTTACGGATCGGCCTCGACACGTACGACATTCGTGGCAACATGCATGGCCTCTTGCTGGGTGCATTGTTATTGGCTGAACAGGGCAAGCCAGTCCTGGCGGTTGAGATGCATGCACTTGCCATGTGTTATCCCTTTGTTGCCACCTCGCGCTGGTGTGAAGATGTCGCCGGGCATGAGCTTACCGATCGCGCCGCAGCATTGCCGGCCGAAATCGCAGCGGCCGCCCGTGCGCGTGGGCGGGCCAGGGATATCTGGCTCACTGCCGCGGCCCTTCTGGATGAGATAGCTCTTCCATTTTAAAGCGCATGATGCGGCATGAGGCGATGCCCGCGGGCGATCCCGTTGTCGATCACATGAACAACACACCCAAGATATTCCCAACCGTTGTTGTATTTCTGCGTTATGCGCCTGACAAAGAATGAATACTTCTCCGTATACGTAAGCGCAGGCTGCTTGACACGCCGCAGACTCGCTCATAATATGAGTGCTGCCCACGAAGAGGACACGAAGAGAGGAGCGAGGTGCAAAGGAGACTGCAAAGGAGACAGGGCACGTGAATACACAGGATGTATTGAAGTATGGCCATCTGACGGTGCTGCATACATTGGCGGGGGTTCCCGAATCGGGGTGGGACGGCGAGGGCGTGTGTGGATTCTGGTCGGTGAAGAATATCGTCGGGCACCTGGCGTCGTATGAGTTGGCGCTGGTGGACGTTCTCAAAGAAAATCTGGGGCGCGGCCCGACGCCCTGCCTTGACGAGCTGCGCCAGGCGGATCCCGAAGTGTTCAACAACTCGCAGGTCGAACGGCGGCAGGATCAGACTGCCGAGCAGGCGCTTGCCGAGTACAACGCCGCCTATGCTGCCGTACAAAACCTCGCTCCGCTCGCTTCGGATGGCTTGTTCCGAGAGGCTGGCCTCCTCCCCTGGTATGGGCTGGAGTACGCAATCGACGACTGGATCGTGTACCAATTCTACGGCCACAAGCGCGAACACATGGCGCAGGTGAATATCTTTCGTGACAAGCTAGGGCGTGTAGGCAAACTATAAGTCAAACACAATGGCGGCGATGAGCTGCATTGCCAAGTGCCTGTTTTTTCACATTGTCGGCTTTATCGTGCTTGCCGGGTTGGAATTGAATACCTTCGAAAGGACATGCCATGACGAGTAAGGTCGATACCGTGACGCAGGCAACGCTGAGGAGCTTTCTCGAAGCCTTTAATCGCCACGATCTAGATGCAATCATGGAATATTTCGCCGACGACTGTGTGCTTTACCTGCCGCGCGGCGCTTCTCCTCGCGGCGCGTGCTTTGAAGGCAAGGCAGAAGTACGCAGAGGGTTGGCGACGCGCTTTGCGGGACTCCCGGATGTACATTATGCGGATGACCGCCACTGGGTCTGCGGCGACTTCGGCGTTTGTGAATGGACGGTGACAGGCACTGCTGCGTCTGGCGCACGGATCGAAGCGCGTGGGGTAGACCTGCTTGAATTTCGACAGGGCAAGATCATCCGCAAGGACTCGTTTTGGAAGATTGTGGAGTAACCCGGGCCGCTCCGGTAGTAGCATCCCCAACTGGACGAATTCCCCTCTCCGCCCAAATTCACCGGCGCGCATCACCCAAAGTTGATCCATAATGGAACGGTACTGCCGCAGCGGCCTCCCCTGTTCACCCAAACTGGAGTACCGTCATGTCCGAAATCAGCTGCACGATCAAGCGCCTGCCGCCCAATGCCTGGCAGCAGGCCGCCCGCGACGCCGTCGTCGAAAATCCCGCCAATGCCCCCGCCGTGGAAGCACTGGCGCAGGTGGCCCCCGAGGTCGTCATCGACCCCCAACACCTGGCCCTCCTGACCGCCAAGTACTGGGGCGCCAACGGCGTCAAGCTCACCGTAGGCTTCCTCGACAACCCGCCCACCGACCTCCGCAAACGCATCCTGTCCCATATGAACGCCTGGGGCGCCTGGGCCAACGTCACCTTTGTCGAAACGACCACCGGCCCGCAGGTCCGCATCGCCCGCACCGCCAACGACGGCTACTGGTCCTACGTGGGCACCGACGTGCTCCAGATCCCCGCCGGCCAACCCACGCTCAACCTCGACAGCTTCACCATGAACACCCCCGACTCGGAGTTCTATCGCGTGGTGCGCCACGAAACCGGCCACACGCTCGGCTTCCCCCACGAGCACATGCGTAAGGAGATCATCGAACGCATCGACCGCAACAAGGCCATCGCCTACTTCGGCGCCACCCAGGGCTGGTCGCCGCAGGAGGTGATCGCCCAAGTGCTGACCCCGCTGCCCAACTCCGCCCTCATCGCCACCGCGCAGCCGGACCCCACCTCGATCATGTGCTACTGGCTGCCTGCCTCCATCATGAAGGACAACGTCGCCGTTACCGGCGGCGCCGACGTGAATGCCCTCGACGCCCAGTTTGCCGGCACGGTCTACCCGGGCCCGGTCGCCCCCAGCGGCATCTGGCCCAACGGCAAAGCCTACTTCTTCAAAGGCAGCCAGTACGACCGCTACGACGTCAAGACCGACAAGGTCGACGGGGGCTATCCGCTGCCCATCGCCGGCAACTGGCCCGGCTTCCCTGGGGCCTTCGCCGCGGGCATCGACGCCTACGTGCTCTGGCCCAACGGCAAGGCCTACTTCTTCAAGGGCAACCAGTATCTGCGCTACGACATCGCCGCCGACAAGGTCGACGACGGCTATCCGGCGCCCATCGCCGGCAACTGGCCCGGCTTCGCCGGCGCCTTTGCCACCGGGGTCAACGCCGGCGTCGTCTGGAACAACGGCAAGGCCTACTTCTTTAAGGGCTCCAAGTACATCCGCTACGACATCAAAACCGACAAGGTCGATGCGGGCTACCCCAGGCCCATCGCCGGCAACTGGCCGGGCTTCCCCACCGGCTTCGCCGCGGGCATCAACGCCGCCATCGTCTGGAACAACGGCAAGGCCTACTTCTTTAAGGGCGCCCAGTACATCCGCTACGACATCAAGACCGACAAGGTCGACGGGGGCTACCCCAAGCCCATCGCCGCCAACTGGCCCGGCCTTTTCACCAGCAACCTCGGCGCCTAGGCCGTCCCGCATGAATTCGGTGCGGCGGGCAGCATCAGCTTCCCCGCCGCACCATTTCGTCGATCCAGATCGGGGCGAACGGCGAGGTGCAGCCCTTGGAGACCGGATAGTCGCGGTAGACGCCCAATGTCTCGCCGATGGCGCTGGCGCGCTGGCGATGCTTGGGGAAGTGAATCCCGATTTCTGCCAGGCACGTGTTCATCGTCCACTGCACGGGGGGCGCGGCGGTCCCCATCTCGGCCTCGATCCGGTCCAGCAGCGCCCCCAAATCGAGCCCGTCCGGACTCTTGGCGATGCGCTCTGCCGTCAGGCCCCATCCTGCCCGGCCGGCCCACGGGTCACCATCTTGGAGCCAGGCCTGGCGGAGGGCCTCCTTCTCCGGGTGGTGCTTGATGACATAAGCACCCAGCCAGTCTGCCACCTGCCCAAAGGCGCCGGACCGCACCATGCCGTCCAGCTCGGCGGCCGACAGCGCCTTGGGCTTGATCAGGAGGATTCCCAGGAGCTGCGCGTCGATGTTGCCGGTGGCCCACAGCGCAAGCCCCAACGGATGGTTCGTCTTGATCTCCGCCGCCAGCTTCCGGATGTCACCCATCGGGACGCCGAACTGGTTCTCGCCGGCGCCATTCTTCTTGTTGTGCGCCCGCCGCTTCTCGTTGCCAAGCGCCTCCAGCCGCACAAGCGTCTCCTCGAGTGTCATAGCCATGTCTGTATCCTCCATCAATCCAATGCATTTCTATTCAGGGCGCATCATCGTAGGGGCACAAGGTCCGGCGGGAATGACCTCCCCATCGCAGCGATCCTCTCCACCGCCGGACCTTGTGCCCGCCCCGACAACACCGCTCGCTGCAGCGATCCTCTCCACCGCCGGACCTTGTGCCCGCCCCGACAACACCGCTCGCTGCAGCGATCCACTCCACCGCCGGACCTTGTGCCCCTCCGCCCTCAACCCGTAACACGACCTCTATCAATCCTAATTGGGGGGGATGGCGATGTGGCGCATGAGTATACTATAATAGGCGCCTGAGAGACGGCTTGCTATGCGGGTTGATATTTGGGGAAAGGCAAACATATGAGTGACTTCAATGCAGCGATCATCGCCGAGTTTCGCGCCAACGCGGGGAAGGTCGGCGGCTATTTCGAGGGCGCCAACTTGCTCCTGCTCCATACGACCGGCGCCAAGAGCGGCCAGCCGCGCACGAATCCCTTGGTCTGCGCCAGGGATGGTGACCGCCTCGTCGTGGCAGCCTCCAAGGGGGGCGCCGATACCAACCCCGATTGGTACTACAATCTGCGCGCCAATCCCACCGCTACCGTGGAATTGGGGACGGAGCAGTTCCCCGTGCGGGCGACGATCGTGACCGAGGAACCGGAACGCTCGCGGCTGTACGCCAAGATGGTCGCACACCGGAAAGGCTTTGCCGAGTATGAGGAGAAAACCACGCGCAAGATCCCGGTCGTGCTGCTGGAACGCATCGAATAGCGGATTTCACTCACCTAACCAACAACCACCCGCTCCTGACGGGCAAGATCGTCCTTGCCCACCTCAAGGAGATGCTCGACTACTACGACCGCCTCAATGTCGCCGAGTTGGAAGGGGACCTGCTCAAGACGGCACGCGCGGCGCTGTCCGCAGCCGAAACCCCGCGCGCTGACCTCCCTGCCGTACACCAACCTACTTTAGTGGGTGTCGTATCCTTTAGCGCCGAAGAGATTCGAGCCTACCGCGCCTCCGCGTAATACCCCTCGCATTCCCGTTCCCGCCCGCGCACGACCCGCTTTCCCGCCAGCGTCCCCTGCCGGGCCGTCACCACCGTCCACTGCCCGCCGCCATCGCGATCGTCCTGGTAGATCACCACCCAATCGTGCGTCGTCCCCAGTTCGTGCGCGCGGCCCGTGTTGGAGAACATCACGCTGTAATGCTTCTCGTTGCGCGGCACATGCAGCACCGGCAGCCACGCCTCGCCCGTGGGGTTGAACCGCCGCGGCGCAATGCGCGGCAGGGCATCTTGCTGCGCCTTCTCACGATACTCGCGATCCAGGTCGATCAGCACCGCCACCGGCGGCTGGTCGGCGTCCGCCATCTGCCGTCGTGCGGACGCGGAACGGCGCCCCAGCCTGCCGGCGAGCGACTCGCGCACGCCTCGCACCCGCTTGCGCCCAAAACCCTCCACCTGCTGCAGCCGGCCGTCGTACGCCGCAGCCTCCAGGTCCGCCAGCGTTTCGATGCCCAGCTCGTCGTAGATGCGCCCCGCCAGCTTGGGCCCGATGCCGGGCACGCTGGCCAGCACCCGCTGGTAGTTGGCCGCACCGTGCAGGTGCTCCAGCAGCGCAATCCCGCCGCCCTCGATGTACTGCTCGATCGATCGCGAAAGCCCTTCGCCGATACCGGGCAGTCGCTGCAGCCCCTCGATCCCCTCGCGCGCCAGCAGTTGGTGCGCCGGTTCATTCAGCCCGCGCAGCGTCCCCGCCGCCTCCCGGTAGGCCCGCACGCGAAACGGGTTGGCGTCCTGCCCCTCCAGCAGCTCGGCAATTCGCTCCAGCTGGCTCGCAATCGCCTCGTTGCTCGGGGGCTCCGACTTCCCAGCCATGTCCTCCTCCCTTCTCAATTTTGTACCCACTGCACATCAATATACTATGTTGCGCACACTGCGCTGTTGCGTAGGCTACACACTCCCCCCATGCCCAAGAGGCCCGCCCATGTATGACGACATCGCACACGAATACCGCACGATTGCCCGTGACCTGGCAATGCCGCTGCACAAGGCGGAACTCTATACCTTTGCGCAGCTGATCGGCGGCGTGCAGGGCAAATTCGTGCTGGACCTTGGCTGTGGCGAAGGCTTCTATACGCGCCGCCTGCGCGGGCTGGGCGCGGCCAGGGTGGTGGGCGTAGACATCTCTCCGGAAATGATCGCCCTGGCGCAGCAGGCGGAGGCGCTGGATCCGCTTGGCGTTGAGTACCGGGTGGCCGACGTCCGCACGGAGGACCCCATCGGCCAGTTCGACCTCGTCGTCTCTTTCTTTATGCTCAACCACGCGCTGGTCCGCGCCGATCTGCTGGCGATGTGCCAGGGAATTGCCGCCAATCTCAAGCCCGGCGGCCGCTTTTTTGCCTTCAAGGCCTAAACTATCCGACGTTTGTGGCGCTCGAGGCCGCCGCCTGACTGGTCCACCGGTCTGCTGCTGGCCGGCCGGGCGCTAGCCCTTCCGCCGCCGGCACACCACGATAATGCTCGGGCTGGCCTCGGTCAGCGGCTCGTAATTCCAATCTCCATATTGGCGGATGATGGCAAAGCCATGCTGCAGCAGCAGCGCCGCAAGCTCCTGCGGAAAGGTGTAGCGCAGCGCCGTGCGGGTGATCTCCGCCTGCTCCTTCTCGCCCTCCCGCCAGCGTTTGTAGCCGGTCAAATGCAAAATCTGGGCGACATGATCGTAGGCTTGCGTATAGGAGACCTGTACGTTGCATCCCTGCGCATCGACATAGCTTTCTGCACTACGTTCCTCGCTGTGGGTCTCAAGCTGGAAAAACATTCCCTCATACGGTTCCGCGCGCGTTGCAAGACCCGGCCACCGTGGGTTGCGCGTTTCAAACGCAAACAGCCCATCGTCATGCAGATGTGCATGCACCCGCTCTAATAGCGCCGCCTGGTCGGCATTGGTAAGTAAGAACTGAAACACGTTGCCGGTCAGAAAAATCAGCTGAAACGTCTCGGGGAGGCAAAAGCTGCGCGCGTCGCCTACCACCCAGCGCGCCGGCAAACCCGCAGACTTGCGCCGCGCCCGCTCGATCATACCGGGAACGATGTCCAGCCCTGTGACCGGGAAGCCCAGCTGCGCGATTGGGATCGTGACACGCCCCGTGCCACAGCCAATCTCCAGCACCGGCCCGCCTGTTTCCTGCGCCAGCGCACGATAGAAAGCCCCGCCGGTATCGCTGGGATCCTCAATGTCATAGCTGTCGGGGTCGGCAAACGCTTCAAGATTATTGTGGTCGATCAAGACGTTGCACTCCCGCAATTCTCGTATACGTCACATCCAGGTCCTGTTCCCAATGGGAACCGTCGCGCGACAACGCGCCACGACAGGTAATGGTGTTTCCATCCTCGCTAAACGTACCGGTCATGCGCTGTGAGAAGCCCGGCGTATCTCTCCACATCTTCCAAACGCTGCCTTCCAGGCTCATCTGGTAGATCCTGGCAACACCCCGTTCGTCGGCATAGAGCATGTAACACGGTTCAACCGTGTCATCATGGCCTATGACACTCAGCGCACTGGGCACGCCTCCGGGTTCCCAATCAAAATGCCACGCCAACAGGGCCCCTTCCACCAGCCATTCGAAAGAAGAATGCCCGCGCACGGCAGCCGGCAGTTGGGGATGGGTTCCTGCCATATTCCATTCACCAACCAGGATATCAAACTGCTTCAGCGAACTGGTCGGTTGTGGTGGTCGTCCCGCATGCTCACTCATGATCCGCAACCTCGCTTTCTGGCGTAGCGCCATTGGCCACAGCAGCACCATCTCATCGCCCCGGCTGAACGGGCAGTCCGCCACGCGCCCTTTCGTGGCGTGGCGGGCTGCCCGTTCGGGCCGTGCGTCGCTCGCTGCGCCGCTTGGCGGCATACGGCAGCAAGAACAAGTACAGGCCGCTGAACAGTTTCAGTTCACTGGTTAATACCCCTGCGGCATCGGCTCGCCGGTCTCCAGCAGCGTCTTCATGTTGCTGAGGATCCACGCCCAGCCGCCGCCCTGCAAACCCTGGTAGGTCGGTGTCTCGCCCTGGAAGTCCGCATGGACGACTGTGACCTTGGTGACGCCGCCGGGCATCGATTCCAGCTCCCACGTTACCTGCGTGGGTGCATCTTCGTTCATCGGCGGCCACAGCGAATGGTAGGTATGGACCAGCCGGTTGGGCGGGTCAGACGTAACGACCTCCCCTTCGACAATGGGCGCACCGTTCGCCATGTGGTAGGTAAAGGGTGAGCCGGGGGTGAGGTCGGTCTTGAGTGTACTGTCGTAATAGTAGCGCGCAGTAAACTCCGGCTTGGTGATCGCCTCCCACACGCGCGCCTGCGGCGCCTTGATGATGATCTGATAAACGAGCTTGGGTTTCGCATCGGTGGTCATGATATTTCCTCCTTCAAGGGCTGTCTTCAGATCGACCAGCGCGCTCGCACGCGCCGCCGAGTACTTGTTGATCCAGCGGTCGGAGATAAGCTGGATCGGGACCGGGTTCAGGTAGTGCAGTTTCTCGCGCCCCACTTTGCGCGTGGCGATCAGTCCCGCCTCTTCCAACACATGCAGGTGCTTCATCACCCCGAACCGCGTCATCGGCAGCTGGGCCTCCAGCTCGCTGAGCGTGCGGCCGTCACGCTCAAAGAGGAGGTCAAGCAGCAGCCGGCGGCTCGGATCGGCAAGGGCACGAAAGACAGACTCATCAACCATGAGGAGTATTATACGTGACCAAATGGTCACATGTCAAGTGCGAATTTTGCTTGGGGTGCATTTCTCGTTCGGGGCGCGCACGTATCGTAGGGGCACAAGGTCCGGCGCAATGACGCCACCAATCACGGCGATCCTGCCTTCGCCGGACCTTGTGCCCGCCCCGTCTGGGGCGGCACCGCCCGGAGGTGCCACTTCCAGGAGGTGGGGGTACCTCCAGGAGGTGGGGGTACTTCCAGGAGGTCCCCACCTCCCGCCGGCCGCTCACGTGCGCGGCAGCTGTATCTGCGTCAGGCTCGCGCTGCATACCAATCCAATACCCGCAAGGCGCGCAGCGTGATCCAGCGGCTCGGCCGCCCCTCGCCCTCGTCCAGCTCGACCGCCATCGTGCCGGGATGCTGATGCTCGAGCGGCCACCGGCCGTCGCCGTCGCGCTTCGACTCGACCAGCTCGATCGCCTCGGCCGCGCGCGCATCCGGCGCGGCGCCGGCCCGCCGCAGGTACTCAAGCCCCCGCAGCACGTCGTAGTGCCACCAGGTCGGGAAGGAGAAGCGCGTCCAGGCGGGGTCGATCACCTCGCCGGTTGTCTTCCGCCGCAAGAGGCGCCGCTCGAGGAGGTACTCCTGCCCGCGCAGGCGGGCCTCCGTTACCCCGGCGGCCGTGGCCGCACCGCTGCTCCCACCCGCCAGTTCGGTTTCGAGCAGCGCTTCCAGCACGCAGATCGTGGTGTTAAACGACGACCGCGTCGAGCCGTTGGCGGCCTCGCAGTTCCAGCCGCCGTCGGACAGCTGCTCGCCGAGCAGGCGGTCGACGATCCGCTGGACGTCCTGGCCGAAGTAGGCGCCGCTCGCCGCCACCTGCCCGTTGATACACGGCTCGACCTCGCCCGCAAAGAAGGGATTGCCCTCGAAGTCCCAGCCCCGCCACGTGCCGTCCCAATCCCATCCCCGCCACCGCACGCGCTCGCGGACCAGGCCCACCGCCCGCCGCGCCGCGTCGCTCACAGGATCGAGCCCCAGTTCGCGCAGCAGCGACAGGACGTGCATCGTGGAATCCCACCCGCGGTTCCACGCCTCGCCGCCCCACGACCCGTCGGCCCCCTGCAGCGCCAGCAGCTGCGCGCCCACGCCCTCGCTGGCGACCCGCGCGCGCTCGGCCGCAACTTCCGCCGCCGGCGCACCGGTCAGGTCTCGCAGCGTCTGCCAGCGGATCGCAGGGTCAGAATCAAGCAGCCACGCTATGACCGATCTGTCTGGCTGCGGGGTGTACCGTTTGGGTGGATTCGTCGCCATCTGCTGCTGCTCCTTCTCGTACACAATTTGATCTGCCGTTCCGTTTGTTAAACGAGCCCCACCCCAACTTTGTGCCCAATGCCCATCCATATACTATGTGGCGCGTGAGAAAGAATACTCGGTCATTAGCTGGCAAATGACGATCGGGCCGGCATCGAGAGTACGGAGTAGTCGCATGAGCAAAATATTCGTAAACATCGGGTTAAGCCTTGACGGGTACATGGCGCCGGAAGGGATGACGCTCGAGCATTGGGATACCCGTCTGCCACACACCTGCGCTATGTGCGTGCATAGGCGCTAGCGAACCCAGGCTGTTAGAAGGATAGTGATTCCCAAGGAGGAACAAATGCAACCGCAAACCCCATCCACGCTGGATGTGATCTATGAGAACTGGCGCGGCTATCAGGAAAAGCTGCGCGGCTGCGTCGCACCGCTGACAAATGAGCAGCTCTTGCTGCAGCCTGCCGTCCATATGTGGCCGCTGGGGCAGATTGTGCAGCACATCATTTCTGTCAGGGCGGGCTGGTTCAGCGGCACCATGCAGGAAGAAAACCCAGGGATGAACGAGTACATGTCCTGGGGCCAGCGTGATTCACCGGCCCGCAGCGCGGGGGAACTGATACGCGGCCTTGACGATACCTGGGCCTTCGTCGAAGCCCGCTTGCAGCGCTGGACACCCGCCGACTGTGCCACGACCTTCCCGGATGAATTTGACGGCGAGGCGTACGAGGTATCGCGCAGTTGGATAATCTACCATGTGCTGGAACACGACTTGCATCACGGCGGTGAACTCTCCCTGACGCTGGGGATCCATGGTTTAGCAGCCCTGCCCCTCTAAGCCCACCGGGCGGGCGAACGCCGGCGTTCGCCCGCCCGGCCCAAAGGCTTCATTCGTAGGTCACTCCACAATCTTCCAAAACGAGTCTTTACGAATGATCTTGCCCTCTCGAAATTCAAGCAGGTCTACCCCACGCGCTTCGATCCGTGCGCCGGACGCAGCAGTGCCTGCCACCGTCCATTCAGAAACGCCCAAGTCGCCGCAGACCCAGTGGCGGTCATCCGCATAATGTACATCCGGTAGCCCCGCAAAGCGTGTCGCCAACCCTCTGCGTACTTCTGCCTTGCCCTCGAAGCGCACGCCGCGCGCAGAAGCGCCGCGCGGCAGGTAGAGTACACAGTCGTCGGCGAAATACGCCATGATAGCGTCCAGGTCATGGCGATTGAAGGCTTCGAGAAGGCTCTTGAGCGTTGCCTGCGTCACGTTACCGGCGTTGCTTACCATACCACGTCCTTTCGCGAGTGTTCAACTCCAACCTGATAGGCACGATAATCACACTTGTCTTGCCGGCTGCATTGTCGCGCCAGAGAGCTGCTTTGCCCAGTGGCACGCCGGCGTAGCTCCAATTAGCACATTGACATCAATCCCGTAGTTGAGTATGCTCACCCGGCACGTGGCCTTGCCCTAGTAGCGCTTTGTTGTTTGTAGCTTTCGATCGATCTCGCGGCCGCAGGCGCGGCATGGGATCGGCGGGTAGGATGGGTTCGGCTATGCCCAACCTCCAGATCGAACTGTTGGGGCATTTTTTCTTACGCTACGACGGCGAACCACTGGCGCGCCTTCACCAGGCGCGCCAGCAAGAACTGCTGGCCTATCTCGTCCTGCACCGGCGCGCACCCCAGGCACGCCGGCACCTGGCCTTTCTATTTTGGCCTGATTCTACGGAATCGCAGGCCCGCACCAACCTGCGCCAGCTGCTCCATGACTTGCGCCGGGCGCTGCCTGCCGCCGGCACATTTCTGCAGATGGACGCACAGAGCGTCCGGTGGCGCGCGGATGCCCCCTTTACCCTCGATGCGGCCGATTTTGAGCGCGCGATTGCAGAGGCAGGCAATCCCGCCACCGATAGCGCTCTCCTGGAGCGGGCGGTCCTAAGCTATGCGGGTGCGCTGCTTCCGGGCTGCTATGCGGATTGGATCCTGCCCGATCGCGAACGGCTGGGCCAGTACTATGAACAAGCGCTGGCGCGCCTGGTCGTGCTGCTGGAGGAGCAGCAAGAGTATGAGCGCGCCCTGCGCTATGGCCAACGCCTCTTGCGTCACGACCCACTCCACGAAGCCACCTACCTGCGCATGATGCGCCTGCACGCGCTGAATGGCGACCGCGCGAGCGCCCTCCGCACCTATCACATCTGTGCCACGCTGCTTGGCCGCGAACTGGGCGTAGAACCGAATGACGAGCTGCAAGCCGCCTATGAGCACCTGCTCAACCTCCATCCGCCGCCGGTAGTGCGCGAGGTTGCTCGGTCAGCCCGAGGCAAAGATTCGCACCTGATCGGACGGCAAGCGGAGTGGCGGCGGCTTCAGGCAGCCTGGCATAGTGCTCTCCGGGGTCGCCTGCACTTTGTGCTCGTGACCGGCGAAGCCGGCATGGGCAAGACCCACTTGGCCGAGGAGATGCTCAGTTGGGCCGGCCAACAAGGCATTGCCACCGCCTATACGCGGGCGTATGCCGCGGTGGGGGCGGGAGGACTGGCCTATGCGCCTGTCGTCAACTGGCTGCGCAGCGACGTTCTCCAGCAAAGCCTCGTGCGCCTGGATGCTGTCTGGCTGACGGAGCTTGCCCGCCTGTGTCCGGAACTGCTCGTCGCGCGCCCCGACCTGAACCGGCCTGAACCGTTGACCGAACGCTGGCAGCGGCAGCGATTGTTCGAGGCGTTGGCGCGCACCTTTATGGCTGTGGACGCGTCCCTTCTCCTGGTGCTCGACGACTTGCAGTGGTGCGACCTGGAAACGCTGGAGTGGCTGCACTATCTGCTGCGCCATACTCATGGCATGGATGCACAGCACCCGCCACCTGCACGGCTGCTTGTCCTCGGCACGATGCGTCCGGAAGAGGTGGACAGCGCTCATCCGCTGACAGCCTTGCTGCTCAACCTGCGCCGCACCGATCTCTTGACGGAACTGGTGCTTACACCGCTGGATGGACAGGAGACTGCTGCCCTGGCAGCTCAGGTAGCCGGGCGGGAACTGGATAGCGAAGCACGGCACCGCCTCTACCAGGCAACGGAAGGGAATCCACTTTTTGTCGTCGAGATGATGCGGGCGAGCAGTGGTGAGCAGGGAAAGGGAATTGGATCTTTGGCTGCCCCTTCCAGTTCTCTCTCCCTTCCCCCCAAAGTCCAGGCGGTCATCCAGGCTCGCCTCGCCCAACTCTCCCCGTCCAGCCGCGAACTCGCTTGCCTCGCCGCCGTGGTCGGCCGTTCATTTACCTTCCCGGTGTTAGCACAGGCGAGCGCCCTGGCCGAAGATGTGCTCATCCGTGGGCTGGATGAATTGTGGCAGCGCCGGATCATCCGCGAGCGGGGCGAAAACGCCTACGATTTCAGCCATGATCGGATTCGGGATGTGGCATACGCGGAGGCGAGTTTGGCGCGGCGCCGATTCCTCCATCGGCGCGTGGCACAGGTGCTTGAAGTGCTCCATCGCGATGATCTCAGCACCGTAAGTGATCAGTTGGGGCGACACTATGAACAAGCGCTGCAGCTGGAAAAGGCGGTCAAGTACTATCGTCAGGCTGCTGCTGCCTCCGCCGAGCTCTACGCCTTTGAGAGCGTTCTCCTCTATCTAGACCGCGTGCTCATCTTACTCGGCAAGCTTCCTGCCACAGCGGAGGGGATTCGCCAGCAAATCGAAAGTTGGATAGAGACAGCTAATACCCTGGTTTTCACGAAGGGATGGATGGCCATCGAACGGAAGCAAGCGCTTGATCGAGCCTACGAACTGGCCAAACAAGTAGGCGACGAAGCCCACCAGTTGGAAGCTGTGGAGGGTCTGCACGGCTACTACGCCAATCGAGGCGAGTGGTACATCGTATACAACATAGCACAAGAAATGGTGCTGCTCGCAGAAAAGCTCGAGGATCCCAGGCACCTGTGCATGGCATATCATGGGCTGGCCAACACGTATCTGCATCGAGGAGAATTCCTCGCAAGTCTGCAATATCAGCGCAGAGTCATAGCAATTGATGCGGAGCTTGGCTCCCCAGAGTTGAATGGGGTCAGCCCGCGTAGCAGAATGGCCGAGGCGCTATGGTACTGTGGGTATCCAGAGCAAGCACAGCGGCCCGAGCAGACCTGACCGCACGCCGGCTGCCGATGCTTTCCAGGGGCGCGGCCACTGGCGGCAGGTGCTGCCGGCAGCGGCCGGCTTCCTCGTGTTGCTGGCCGTTGTAAGCTACAAGTTGTGGTACACGGCGCAGCAAGGCATCGAGAAGATGCAGCAGGACGTCGCCAACGTCGTCAAGTTGGAGACGATCAAGGCGCGGGCAGCACAGCCGCAGCTGCCCGAACACGCGGCGGTCGAGGCAATCGAGTTTATGGACGGTAAGGCTATGGCCCAGGCGGTTATCACACGAACATGGTCCGCCGGCCAGGTAATCGTACAGCGCCAGACTCTCTTCTATGTGCAGACGGCGCAGGGCTGGCGGCGCACAGGACCAGTGGCCGCCTTCTGGGGAGAGCCCCAGACGCTGGACACCTCTAACCTGCACTTTGTCTTTCGCAGCAAGGACCGCGCCGCCGTCGAGCAGCTGGCACAGGGCGCCGAGGTGCTCTACGTTGCCCTCCGCCGTGCCACGGGCGAATCGCTGGCGGCGGCAGACGGCAGGCTCACGATCGAAGTTGTGCCGGGGAAGGTACTGTCGCACGAAACATTCCTCAATGGCAGCGTCCGGCTGCCGTCTCCACGCCTGTTCGAACTCGCCTTTGGTTACACGTCCGAGGATGTACTCGGCCTCCTGGCGCGCAAGGCCCTGGCGCGCCCAATGTTGGACGCAGCGCTGCAGCGGACAGCGGTCAAGTCGCAATGGGAGCCGCTGGTAGAGGGGCTGCGCTTGTGGCTTTCGGCCGGCGATACCCTACCGCTGGCCACTGCTGCGGACAGCTCGATCTTCCGGACGCAAGCCGGCTCCTACCGTGCCCCCCGCCTGATTGACCTGCTCGGCTGTCAGCCTTGCTCAAACAGTAGGTTCCAAGCACGCATACACGCCAAGTGTTACCTGGTACATGCAGGGGCAAAACCAGTTGTCCGGCGCCGCCAGTTTGATTGACTTCACAGTCTCGGCGTATGGGCTCGACGTTCTGCCGGCACTGTTGCAAGGCTTTGGCCAGTATGAAGACTGGGAGACGCTTGCCCCAGCCGTGCTCGGCGTCGGCGCCGCCGAGTTGGAGGCAGCCTGGCACAGCAACGCTGTGACAAACCCCTGACGCCCTTGTCTTGCCGGCCGCAATGTTGCGCCACAAGAGCTGCTTTGCCCAGGCGCACTGCCGGGATCCCTAGTTCTGCCCTGCCGGGGAGGAAGAGCTGGTTGGTGCGCAGGCCGGAGATACCATTTACCCCGCTTGTGGCGCAGTCAATCTCGCAATAAAATAAACAGCCGAGTCCCCCTACATCGAGTGTGCACCCAATCGCAGAGGAGCTTCCCTATGTCCGCAGTTGTCACCGTGCAGGACTTCCCCGAAATTCGCTGGCAGGGCCACTGGATCTGGGTGCCCGAGGAACCGGTGGTGCCCACCGGCATGCTAGGCGGACGCATCGATCCCAACGCCAGGGAGGCCCATGGTCTCTTCCGCCGGCGCATCACGCTGGGGCGTGTACCCGGCCGGGCGCCGGCCCGCATCACGGCGGACTCGCGCTATGCGCTCTTTGTAAACGGTACGGAAGTGGGCCGCGGCCCCGTCCGCAGCCAGCCGCGCCGGTTGCACTACGATCTCTTTGACCTGGCGCCTTATCTGCAAACCGGCGAGAATATCCTTGCGGTCTATGTGAAGTACTACGGAACCCCCAAGTCCTACTGGATGCCCGCCTCGCCCAACTTGACGCTCGGCAGGACCGGCATCCTGGTCTTCGAGGCTGACCTGGGCGACGCCGGCTGGGTCGTCAGCGATCCCTCCTGGAAAGCCCACAAGGCCGGCGGCTGGAGCGAAGACTGGCGCAGCGGGCCGGGCGGCGTAACCGGCGTTATCGAAGGCGGCGTACCGGTCGAGGTTTTCGACGCGCGCCTCTTTCCGCCCGGCTGGCAGGCGGCTGGCTTCGACGACGGTGCGTGGGGTGCAGCCCAAGTCGTGCCGGCCGTGCACATCGGCGGCTTTGCGCGCACCCAACCGCCGACCGATCCTTACGGCCCGCTCTATCCGCGCCCCATCGCCCCCTTGGGCGGCGAGATCATGCTGCCCGCCGCCGTGCGCGTCGAGCCCCTGGCCGGGGTGATTGACTCGTCCATCGGCAGCCCGGTCAAGCGCATCGAAGCAAGCATTGCGCTGCCGCCGGGCGGTGAGGCCGTGCCGGGCCGGCTGCCCCTTGCGCTCGACGTTCCGTCCGGCGGCAGTGTACGCGTGGTGCTGGACATGGGGCGCATCGTGTCGGGCGCCGTGCAGTTTGCGGTCGGCGCGCCGGCCGGCGCCGTACTGGACTTCTCATACGTCGAGGAACCGATCACGGGCCCTGCCATAGGACCGGTCGCGCCACACGCCGGCACCCGCTACACGACGCGCGGCGACCACGACCGCTTCGAAGTCTATGACTCCAACGGCTTCCGCTATGCCTACCTGCTCGTCCACGCCGTCCAGGGCGCCGTCAGCCTCGACCACTTTGCCGTGCGCGAGCTGGTCTACCCCTGGCAGAGCGGCGCCAGTTTCAGCTGCAGTGACGCCGAGCTGAACCGCATCTATACCGCCGGTATTCGCACGGTGCAGCTCAACTCTCACGACGCCTTCATCGACTGCCCGACGCGCGAGCAGCGCGCTTGGGTGGGCGACAGCGTCGTGCACCAGATGGTGCACCTTGCCACCAACTGTGACTGGCGCCTGGCCTGGCACTACCTCACCGTGGGCAACTCGCCCCGCTCCGACGGCATCCTGCCCATGAGCGTGGTCGGGGAGATCGAAGCCGACGGCGGCTTCACCATCCCGGATTGGGCGCTGCACTGGATTCACGGCATTTACAATTGCTACCGCTTTAGCGGCGATCGCGACGCAGTCAAGGCGCTCATGCCCACCGCCGAGCGCATCTTGCGCTGGTATGCGCCGTACCAGACGGCGGCCGGCCTCCTCAAGGATGTGGTGGAGTGGAATTTGATCGACTGGTCAAGCGTCTCCACAGCCGACACGAGCGCCGTGATTTCCGCTTCGTGGGCGCGCGGGCTGCGTGAGTTTGCCGAGATGGCCGCCTGGCTCGAAGAACGCGGCAGCCAACGCTGGGCCGAAGGACTCTATGCCAGGGTAAAAGCAGGTTTCGAGATCTTCTGGGACGAGGGCCGCGGCTCCTATGTCGACCATGTCGTGAACGGCGTGCCGCAGCCGGAGATGAGCCAGCTTGCCGGCGCACTGGCGATCGTCTCTGGGTTGGCGCCCGCGGCCCGCTGGGGCCGCATCGTCGACACCATCACCGACCCGTCACGCGTCGTCGTGCGCTCGTGGACGGGCGGCGGCCAGGGCGAGTATTCGATGCAGAAGATGGCGAAACAATTCCAGGGGATCTATGAACCCGACTGGGACGTCGCCCGCGAGGTGGTCAGCGCCGAGCCGTTCATGAGCTACGTGGTGCACGACGCCGTGGCGCAAGCTGGCAAGGCCGGCCGCCTCCCCGACCTCTACGGGCGCTGGCTCGAGTTCCTCGTTGGCGGTTACGACACTATTGGCGAGTGTTGGGGGTGGGGCACACACGTCCACGGCTGGAGCTGCACGCCGGTGCGTGACATGGTCTTTTACACGCTTGGCGTCACACCGGCCGAGGCCGGCTACACCACGGCACGTGTTGCCCCGCGCCTGGGCCGCCTTGTCTGGGTCAAGGGCACAGTGCCGACGCCCCACGGCCTGATCGCCGTCGAGGCGACGCCGGACAAGGTCGTGGTCGCATCGCCGGTGCCCGTGATCGTCGAATTCGCCGGCGCATCCCCCCGCCCCTTGGCCGCCGGGCGGCATGAAGTGCAGCGGTAGTTTGGTCTGTGGGTGATCTTGGCTAAATCGCCTCCTCATCTCTCATCGTATATCTGGTTTTTGTGCACATATGGACGCACTTTTGCGCTGTCTGGTATAGCCTTCATTGTTAATGGGCTGGTGAAAGGAACACACAGATGGCAGAAAATACCGTAATTGATCTTACAACAATGGGGCCGCTTGTGGTCTCCGCCGCCAATCCACGCTACTTCACGGTCGCCACAGGCACTGCTGGCACTGACGCCGGCCGCAAGGCTGTCTACCTGACCGGCTCGCATATCTGGAACAATTTTCACGATGGCATGGGGCCCGGCGCCGAGTGCGCCGCGCAAACCGAGTCGATGGACTACCGTGCATACCTTCAGTTTCTCGAGCAACACGGCCATAACTTCGTCCGCCTTTGGCGCTGGGAGCAGTTCAAATCGCAGGCCGCCGGCGGCAGCTTTCACCTGTGCATGACACCACAGCCGTGGCCGCGCAGGGGGCCGGGAACCGCCGGCGACGGTAAGCCCAAGTTCGACCTTTCCCAATTTGATCCTGCATACTTCGACCGCCTGCGCGAGGTTGTGATCGCCGCAGGCAGCGCGGGCATCTATGTCGGCGTCATGCTCTTCGATGGCTGGGCGCTTCACCTCAGCCCGGCGCCGGATAATGTGGCGGGACACCCATTCCACGCCGCCAACAATGTCAACGGCATCAGCATCACCTCGATCGTCGACTACCAGGTGCTGCCGCTCGCCCGGGGCGTCCAGCAGCTGCAGGAAGCCTATATCCGCCGGGTGGTGGACACCGTCCACGATTTACCCAATGTCCTCTACGAGGTCGCCAACGAATCGTCGGGCGGCGGGGTCGTCGACCAGCAATTCGCCGCTATGTTGGGGGTGGGCGAGCCGCCGGAATGGGGTGACTCGACACAGTGGCAGTATTGGGTGATCAACCTCGTCAAGCGCTATGAGCAGGAGCAGGGCTACGCCTCGCATCCGATCGGGATGACGATGCAGTTCCCCGTCTCCAATCAGCGCGCAGTCAACGACCCGCTCTTCGCCAGTCCCGCCGACTGGATCTCGCCCGGCTACGACGACGAGATCTTCGCCAATGGAGGGCATCCCATGGCGCCCGGCAGCCCGCCTTCCCACTGGTTCGACGATCCACCTGCCGGCGAGGGCCGCAAGGTCATCATCACCGACACCGACCACTATGCGCCCGGCCAGGGGGACGCGCTGTGGGCCTGGAAGTCGTTCCTGCGCGGCCATCACCCGATCCTGATGGACTTTGGGCTGATCGATGGCCTGCAGCCGCGCGAGCCCTCGCCGGGAGCCCCACCTTATGCGGCCTTTGAAGCGGCTCGCTACGCCATGGGCGACACGCTCCGCTATGCCGGGCGGATGGATCTGATCGCCATGCTGCCGCGCGGCGATCTCACCTCGACCGGCTATGCGCTGGCGAATCCCGGCCGGGAATACCTCATTCTCCAGCCGGATCCTGCGACCAAGCCGTTCACCGTGACGCTGGCCGCCGGTAATTACGAGGTCGAGTGGTACGACCTCGACAGCCGCCGGACGCAGGCAGCCGGCCCGCTGGCGGTGGCGCTGGATGGGAACCGTGACTTCCACTCACCTTTCGCCAAGCCCGGTCCCGCGGTGCTGTATCTCAAGCGCGTCAGCCCTTGATTCCTCCATGCGCGCCATGAGAGCCACACCGCAATCAATAGCGGTCGTCAACAGAAAGGATAAATAGTCTGTGTTGCTGGAAAATAAGGTCTGTGTCGTCTATGGTGCGGGTGGTGCTGTCGGCGGCGCCATTGCACGGGGATTTGCGCGTGAAGGTGCCAGGGTATTTCTGGCGGGCCGCACCCAGGCAAAACTCGGCCCCGTGGCGGATGACATCCGGGCGCAGGGCGGTCGCGCAGAAACAGCTCTGGTAGATGCCCTGGATGAAATGCAGGTAGCTGCCTGTGTGGATTCCATCGTCGCTGCCGCAGGACAGCTTGATGTCTCAGTGAATGTGATTGGCATTGGCGATGTCCAGCAGCCCTTGCTGGACATCTCGCTGGAGGATTTCCTGCAGCCGATCGGGAACGCCATGCGGACGCAGTTCCTGACCACAAGAGCCGCGGCACGCCACATGATCCCGCATAAGACTGGCGTTATCCTGCAGTTTGGCGGCGGCGGACCACAAACCCAAAGCGGCCTGGGCGGGTTCAAGATCGCGCTGGATGCAATGGAAGGCCTGCGGCGGCAGTGGTCGTGGGAACTCGGTGAGCATGGCATCCGGGTCGTGACCATTAAGACCGGTGGCATTGGGGAGTCGATCCCGGCTGATCTCCCCGAACGGCAGCACATTCTGGATCAGCTGCTGCCGACAACCCTGCTCAAACGGCTGGCAACGCTGGCGGATGTGGGCAATGTGGCGGCTTTCCTTGCTTCAGATTTAGCACAGTCTATCACGGCAACCGAGGTGAATATCTCCTGTGGCGCCATTGTGGATTAGCCGGCGTCGTAGGGCAGGTTCGCCTGGCACAAAAACCCGTGGCCCTAATGCCGGATCAGCGGCAGGTAGTGCTCGCTGTTATCCAAGAGGTCCCAGAGGAGAGCATGTGTATAGCCCGAAGCAGTGCGGCTGTAGCCCACGACTTGGCCGTGGTCGTCGATGGCAGTGGCGAAACTCTCGGAATCCAGCGCACCCAGGTCGGTCATCACGCCCTTGTTCCACAGGAAGGCATGCCAGTCGCCGGCAGCAGTTTGGCCGGCGCCAACAACCTGGCCAGCAGTGTTGATGGCAAAGGCCCGGCTGCCGAGACCGCCCAGGGTGCCCAAATCAGTCATCACGCCCTTATCCCACAGGAACGCATGCTCCTCACCCGCAGCTGTTTGGCTGGCGCCAACAACTTGGCCGGCAGTATTGATGGCAAAAGCGAAGCTCAATGAGCCGCCCAGGGTGCCAAGTTCGGTCATCACGCCTTCCTGCCACAGGAATGCGCGGATTAGACCGCGGGCAGCAATGTAACTGTCGCCCACGACCTGGCCACTGTCGTTGATGGCATGGGCAGTGCTGTTTGGACCACCCAGGGTACCGAGGTCGGTCATCACGCCATCCTCCCACAGGAAGGCGTGGAACTCTCCGGAAGCAATGTAGCTATAGCCCACAACCTGGCCGGTGGCGTTGATGCCAAGACTGCGGCTGTTTGGACCGCCCAGGGTGCCCAGGTCCGTTGTCACGCCCTCGTCCCACAGGCAGGCCCTAAACACGGCTGACTCCGAAGCGCCGCGCGAGCCCACAACCTGACCGTGGTCGTTGATGGCAATGGCGATACTGGTTGTATCCCACTCTGGGGACAGGTCGGTCATCACGCCCTTGTCCCACAGGACGGCATGGTCCCGATTATGGCCGGCAGCAGTTTCGCTGAAGCCCACGATCTGGCCACTGGCGTTAACGCCCCAGGCGAAGCTGTATGAGCCGCCCAAGGTGCCCAGGTCGATCATGATAGGTCTCGCTACACGAGCTACGGGCGCCGTGGGCTCGGCAGAGACTGGATGGCACGGTAGCATAAGGCCGAGCATCAGAACGCCGGCGACAAGCGTTTTCCTCATTCGTGTGGGCATAGTTTTGCTCCTCTCGCACGAATAGGGCCAAACCACCATTTCCGACACGCAATGGGGCGCCTTTCGCTGCCTCCATTATCACCCACACGCAGCGGTTTGTCACTAGTTGGCCGTTTCATACACCCCATGCTAGAATATATGTGCTAATTGCCATCCCAATACCAAAGCAAAACGCACACAAACACAGGAGCAACCCCATGGTCAACTCCAGCATCGGCCACCTGCAGTTCAACGTCCGGCCCGAAAACCTCGCCTACTACCGTGACCTGCTGAGCTTCCTCGGCTGGCAGGTGCTCTACGACGTCGAGGGCATGGTCGGCATGGGCGGGTCCAACAACAGCAGCCTCTGGTTCGCCGGAGAGTGCAAGGCAGTGGCCAACGACTATGACGGCCCCGGCCTCAACCACCTCGGCCTCAACGTCCCCGCCCAGGCCGACGTCGATGCGGCCGGCGAGTACTTGCGCAGCCAGGGCGTGACGCTGCTCTTTGAGACGCCCCGCCACCGCCCCGAATTCTCCGGCGGCGAAGATCAGACGTATTATCAGGTCATGTTTGAGACGCCCGACCGCATCCTGCTTGAGATTGTGTATATCGGGCCCAAGACGTAAATATCCGCTCGGGCCAGCAGGCCTGCAACGTCGGCAAACGCCGGCCCGGCCAGTGACTTCAGCGAGGGTTAGTATGTGTGTCCAAGTGCTGCGGTTCACTGGCCGGACCGGCGTTGCAGTTTGGATGATGCTCACGGCCCTGGGGCTGATCAGGGCCTTGACAGAGGGGAGCAGCCTTTGCTATGCTCTCCGCCAATTCCACGGCAATCCCACTGCAATCCCACGGTTGCACGTAAGCCTCGCGCTGCCAATTGTTGCACGCCCAATCTGCTCAAAGGAGAGAGAGATGAGACCCTATCGCTTGGTCGTTCAGCCCCCGTGCCTGCTTCGATTCGCCACTGCGCTGCTGTTCACACTGCTGCTCTCAGGGGGGCTGATGCCCGCCTCCGCCCACGCGCAAGCTCCGGTACCCGACGTGCCCACGTGCAGTTGGCCGCTCGAGACCAGCCCGGACAGCCTGCTCAACGTGGCCTATCCCGACACCAACGCCATCTACTGGACCATGCCCATCGATACGGTGCGCTGGAGTTCCATGCTCATCACCGGCGCGTTCCCGGCCGCCCGCTTCATGTCGCTGACCGCGTACGACTCGCGCGGCGAGGCTGTCGAAGGGCTGCTCGACTACGAGATCCGGCCCGACCAGGGCAGCCGCAACCCGTTCGATCGGGGCCAGGCCAGCGCGGTGCCCGGCCGTGGCAGCACCTACACCGTCGTCGTTGACCAGGCCGCCAAGGCCCCCAAGGGCGGCAACCACCTGCGTCTGAGCGGCGACCGGATCGGCTTTGTGATCTACCGCCTCTACGTGCCCGACAATGGGACTTATCCGCAGGGCGGCGTGGACCTGCCGTCGATCACTCTCTACGGGACTAACGGGCAGGTCCTGCCCCTCCAGCCCTGTACCCGCCGCGATCCGGGCTCGCTTGCCGGCAACGGCTATGCCGAAGCTGCCGGCGTGCTGGCGCAGATCCTTGCCAATCTCAAGCCGGGGGTTGGCGCCAGCAGCAGCTGCGCACCCGACCAGGTCGCCTTTGCCATCCCGCAGAGCACCGGCGGCTACTTCCCCAACCCCGCCAACAAGTACATTGCTGCGCCCGACCTGTGCTATCAGCCCGGCCGCGTGGTCGTGGTGCGGGGCAAGGCCGGGGTCTACCCGGACACCTACAACGGTGCGCCGGTCTGGCAGCCCCCCGGCCGGTACGCCAAGATCGACCTGCGCTACTGGTCGATGTGCAACAACGACCAGACACAGCCGTATCCGGTCGTGCAGTGTGCGGCTGACTACCAGACCAAGGTAGACAACCAGGGCTACTACACGTACGTGCTGGGGGTAGAGGACCAGCAGCCGGACTGGCTGGGGGCGGACGCAACGTGGCTGCCTTGGGGTGCGCAGAATGTGCCCAACATCCTGATCTTCCGCAACATGCTGCCGGCGCCGAGCTTCAAGCAGTCCGTCCAAGCTGCCATCTCCGCCGGCTGCACCTTTGACAACTCGACCACGCCGGTTGACTACACCAAAATTGCCGCGGCCGGGAGCTGCGCCGCCGGCGTGATGGGCGCCTACTATCCCACCGCCGTCTACTGCGACCAGGCCATTCTCCAGACGGAGGGCTGGCAGGGCTGCTTCCAAGCCGCCAACGTAACCCCACCCTGATCTCCAGGTGAAAGGGCAGCCGCAGCCGCCGGCATCGAAAGATGGTACTTCCAGGAGGCGGGGGCACCTCCTGGAAGCCTCGTTACCTACCGCCTCCCTTTATTTCGCCGGCGGCACAAAGGTATAGCCGATCTGCTGCAAAATGTCAGCGGTTGCGAAGTTGTGCCAGACCTCGGCAATCTTGCCGTCTTTGACATGCCAGATGTCAATCATGGACCAGGTCACGGGCTCGCCGCTGGCTGGAACGCCGGCCAGGTCGGCGCCCGTGTGCGTCCCGCTGACGGTGACCACGGCAGTGAGCAGGTCGCCCTCAATCACCCAGCGGTCTACCTTGATATGCAAATCCGGCAAGGCCGCAAATAGCTCCATATCGGTCACAGCGGGCACAACCTGTCCCAAGTCGTGAGGGACCATTTTGGCATCAAAAACCTCCTTCATGACCTCCAAGTGTTTCTGATTGACGACTTCCTCATAGAACCGCTCGACGACGGCCTGCTCCGCCTGCCGCGTATCGCTCGCCGGCATGGCACTCACGGGCTGCACCGGCCGGCAGGCTGACATACCGAGCGCTACAGCTAACAGCACAGCAAAGAGCCACACATTCGAACCCCATTCTCTGCGCAACATGTTCTGTCTCCTGTCTTGATCAAATAAAGCCGCTTGCGAAACGCGCTTAGGTCGTCTAGAATTGCGCATCATCGTTTCCAAATCGCTTCCAGATGAACAGTAGGGGGCGCAAATTCATCTCATGATCGTTTCCAGCCAACCCGAGGTTGAAACGTTGTCGATCCGCACTCTCGGCGGGTTAACCATCGAACTGGAGCGTGAACACAGGACCGCCACGTCCGCACTCCCTTCCAACCGGCAGCGCGTCCAGTTTCGAACCCGTACGATCGAGGCGCTGCTCGTCTATCTGGCCCGTCAGAGGCGGCCGTTAAGCCGCGACGTGCTGGCAGAAATGTTGTGGCCGGAGCGCAGCCAGGACCAGGCGCGTTCCAATCTGCGTGTCGCCCTCCACCGCCTGCGGGAACAACTTGACCCCTATGTTGTGGTCACGCGGCAGGATATTGCCCTCAAGCCTGAGGCTGCAGTAACCCTCGACGTAGCGCAGTTTGAAGCTCACCTGGCTGCCGCCGAGCTGACCGCAGCAACCGCCCTTTACCAGGGCGATTTTCTGGAAGGCTTTTATCTGAATGACAGCCCTGACTTCGAACAGTGGGCGCTGTTGGAACGCGAGCGGCTCCGTACGCTGGCACTGGCTGCTTATCAGCAGTTAATCGGCCAACAGGCGGCAGCAGGCCAACTCGACGCCGCCATCGACTGTGCACAACACCTGCTCGTTCTCGACCCTCTGCATGAAGCCACCCACCGCCAGCTGATGCGGCTGCTGGCTCTAGCCGATCAGCGCAGCGCCGCGCTGGCCCAGTACGAAACCTGCCGTCATTTGTTAGCTGCTGAACTGGATGTACCTCCAGATGAGATGACAACAGGGCTGTACGAGCAGATTCGCGCCGGAACACTCGGCCTGTCGCCAAGCGCGCCCGCCCACCTTGAAACGCGATTGGCAATTGGCGTGCCGCTTCAGAACCTGCCGCCACAGCCCACGCCCTTCATTGGACGCGCCGCAGAGCTGGCGCAGATCGATCAGTTGTTGGCAAACTCTGACTGCCGGCTCTTGACCCTGCTCGGCGTAGGTGGGATTGGCAAGACCAGGCTTGCTGTTGAAGCAGCCGCGCGCCAGGCGCCCGCATTCTCGGACGGCATCTGCTTTGTCCCCTTGGCCGGCGTGGGAACAGCCGAGTTCGCAGTGGGAGCTATCGCCCAGAGCCTTGGCCTCAAGATCGCCGGCAGCGATCCCCAGGAGGAGATCGCCGTCTACTTACGCCCGCGGGCGCTGCTGCTGGTCCTGGACAACTTTGAGCATCTATTGGCCGCGGCCGACGACGTGGCGCAGTTGCTCCAGCATGCCCCGCAGACTAAGGTATTGGTGACCTCACGCGCGCGTCTCTACCTGCGTGAGGAGTGGCTGCTTCCCATTGACGGTCTTTCACTGGCAGCAGAGGTGGCAGAAGGGGTAGCAGAAGGGGTTACGGCCGAGGCCGATCAGCTGTTTCTGCGCAGTGCGCAGCGCGTGCAGCCGAGCTTTACGGGCAGCGGGCAGGAAGCGGCGATCGCGGCGATCTGCCGGCAGGTGGAAGGTATGCCGCTGGCGATCGAGCTGGCGGCAAGCTGGGTACGCGTGATGCCGTGCGCTGAAATTGCCCGCCAGATACAGGCCAACTTCGACTTTCTCACCACCGAAGTCCGCAACCTGCCCCCACGCCATCGCAGCCTTCGTGCGCTGTTTGACCAGTCGTGGTGTCTGCTAACACCCCTGGAGCAGGAAGTGCTCATGCGCTTAAGCGTCTTTGCCGGCGGCTGGATGCCCGACGAAGCGGCCACGGTGACCGGCGCGACGCTGGCGCTCCTGCTGGGGTTGGTGGACAAGTCATTGGTACGCGCCGCGGAGCATGGTCGTTTTGACCTGCATGAGTTGGTGCGCCAGTATGCGACGGCACAATTGGCCGCCCGCGGCGAAGCCGAGCTGCTGCACCAGCGCCACTATACCGCCTATCTGCAATTCCTGCGCACCGCCGACAGTCACTTGCGTAAGCCAGAGGCGGCGACCTGGATGGCACGCCTGCAGCCCGAACTGGACAACCTGCGTGCTGCCTTGCAGTGGGCGCTCGACGCGGACCGCTATGAGGATGCCGCATGGCTGATGGTTGCCATCCATTACTATTGGTATCTCAGCGGCCGTCGCTATGAGGGCGCCCGGTGGTTCACGCGTCTGCTGCCCCATATCCAGCACCTGCCCGCCGACCTCCGCCTGGCAACGATGCTCTGCTTCTACACCTTTACGTTTGAAAGCGAAGAGTTCGAGTCGATGGAGCGTTACGCCGTGGAACTCCAGCAGCTGGTGGAGAGCAGCTCGCAGCTGTCGCTGCAGTCCGCCGCCTGGTATTTTCTCGCCTTCCATACATCCGATGTGTCCCAAGCTGCCGGCAGGTTGGAGCGCGCGGTTGTGCTGGCGCGCGCCGCCAATGCAGCACCCGGCCCCGGCGCCGAATTTAGCGCCATGGCGGACCGCGACTTCGCGCTCGCCAGCATGCTGGCGCAGTATGCCTCAAACCTGGTCGAGCAAGGACAGTTTGCGCAAGCTGCGCCGTTGGCTGAGGAAGGACTCCAGCTTTTCAGGGCACGAGGGGATCATCATGGGATAGCCGATTGCCTTGGCGCTTTGGGCCGCCTGGCGGTCCTCCAAGGCGATCTAGCCCAGGCCCGCGCCTGCTTGCAGGAAGTGATAAGCCTTGCCACGACATTTAATTACACGGTGATGCAGTGCCACTGGCAGCCACTCCTAGGCCTCATAACGTTATATGAAGGCGACATCGCGGAAGCGCGCCGGCTGCTGGATGAAAGCCTGAGCCTCAGTGCTGAACTACAAAACAAGCTCTTCTCAACCCGTATCTGCGCCTATCTAGCCGAGACGGCGCTGTGGCAAGCAGAGTTCGACCAGGCGGCGCATTGGCTGGGGCAGAGCCTGGCCCATTACCCCGATGCGCGATCAATCACCATTTACCAGGTAGAACGTGTCCTGGTCGCCGTGCGCCTGGCAGCGGCGCAGCAGCAGTATCACCGCGCCGCGACACTCTTTGGGCTGGCGGAACAGCTGCGCAGTAGCCTCGAGTACGAGTTGATTGCGCCCGTCCGCACACAAGTCGACGCCGCACTGGCCGCCGTACGGCGGGCGTTGGCTGACGACGTCTATGCGGAGGCGTATACCAAGGGGCAGCGGCTGTCGCTCGACGCGGCATTCGCCACCATTCTGGCTGCCGGCCACCATCACCTAGCCAAAGGACACGTGGAGCGATGACCCTTTCCATCCGACGGGTTGAACCGAGCGACTATGAAGCGATGCACCGGATCTATGTAGGGCCGCGAGTAGTTTGGGGAACGCTGCAGATGCCGTACCCGTCCGTAGACGGCTGGCGCAGGCTGCTGGCGGAACCGCGCGACGGGATGTTCGGGCTGGTGGCATGCATGAACGATGAGGTGGTGGGGCACATAAATCTCGAAACGTTTCCAAATCGTCCTCGCCGCCGTCACGTAGGCACAATCGGGATGTCTGTACGGGACGATTGCCAAGGGCAGGGGGTGGGCACGGCGCTGATGCAGGCAGTGGTCGAGCTGGCGGATATGTGGTTGAACCTGCAGCGGATTGAGCTGCACGTATTTACGGACAACGAGCCTGCCGTGCGGCTGTACCAGAAATTCGGCTTTGTGGTCGAAGGCACGCTGGTGCGCTATGCCTATCGGGCGGGTGAGTTCGTGGATGTGTATGCGATGGCCCGTCTGCGGGAAAGGCAAAGCGAGGTGATCACGTGACCATTTCCATCCGGCGGCTCGAGCCCGGCGACTACGCCGCGATGCATCAGATCTTTGTGGGGCCCAAGGTAGTCTGGGGGATGCTGCAGCTGCCTTATCCTTCGCTTGAGACTTGGCGTCGGGCGCTGGCTGAACCGCGCGAGACATCGTTCCGGCTGGTGGGGTACGTGGATGGGCAGCTGGTGGGACAGGTGGATATCCATACCGCGCCAAATCGCCCGCGCCGGCAGCATGTGGGTGAGATCGGCATTGCCGTACGGGATGATTACCAGGGGCGAGGGCTAGGCACGGCGCTGATGCAGGCGGCGATGGAAGTAGCGGATAGCTGGCTCAACCTGCTGCGGCTGGAGTTGGAGGTATATGCAGACAACGCGCCGGCTGTGCGCCTGTATCAGAAATCCGGCTTTGTGATTGAAGGCACGTTGGTACGCTACGCCTATCGGGCCGGGGAGTATGTGGACGTCTACACGATGGCACGGTTGCGGCAAGATTAAGAGCCGGAAGGGATTTCTCTATGACCATACATCAACCTCTCCCCGGCAGCGCTCACCACCAGCACCTGCTGGAGCGAATTGTCACATTCTACGCCGGCGACGACCGGGTGCTGGCGCTGATCCTTTTCGGCTCGCTGGGCCGCGGCGCCGGCGATGCCTGGTCCGACCTGGATCTGGGTGTGATCGTCCGCGACGGCGTGAGGGTCGACGTGTCGGCTGAACTTGCGCAGTTGGGCGCCGCCCTGGCAGAGAACGGCGATCGGATCCTGTCGGCCGCAGATGCCGGCGACGCCGGCTACCTGATCCCCCAATCGCTGAGCGGCATCGCCATCGACTATACCGAGCTGGCCAAGGTGAGCCCCTATGTGCTGGATGGCTGCACCGTGCTCGGCGGCACGCTGGACCTGGCAGCGATACATAAGGCGGCTGCCGCCAATGAGCAGCCGCAGCCCGCGCTCAGCTTGCTGGTGCACAAGGCGCTGTGGCTCGCCCTGGGCGCCGACATTCCCTTCCAGCGCCAGCAGTTCTGGCAGGCCCTGACCTCACTGGATCGCATGCGTGGGACGCTGCTCGATATCTTTGCCTTTCGATCCAGGTCAGCATGAACTGATCGCCCGGCTGCGCGCGCGGCAGGCAGCCCTGCTCCGATAACTGCTACCCCTTCCGGGAAGACCCCCTCTTCCAGGAAGCCCGGCCCGAAGCAACTGCCGGCAGTTGACTAACCCTTGATCAGCTCTTCGAGGCGCGCCTTCGCCGCCGAGGGATCCGCCTTGCCCTTGGTCGCCCGCATCACCTGCCCCATGAAGAAGCCAAACAGCTTCTCCTCGCCGCCGCGATAGCGCTCCAATTCGTTGGCATTGGCGGCAAAAATTTCGGCGATCGACTGGTCGATGACGCTGGTGTCGCTGATTATCGCCAGCCCCTCGCGCTGCACGATCGCCTGCGGATCCTCGCCGCTGGCATACATGATCTCCAGCACGCGCTTGCCCGTGTTGGGATTGATGACCTTGTCGTCCACCAGCTTGAGCAGCGCCGCCAGCTGGGAGGGCTGCACCTTGACACTGGCGATCTGGCGCAGGTCCTGCCCCTCGCCGTCGGCGTAGAGCAGCCGGAACAGCTCGCCCGTCAGCCAGGTAGCCATGCGCTGCGGCTTGCCGTCGCTGGCGCCATAGGCGGCCACGGCCTGTTCGTAATAACTTGCCACGAGGCTCTCGCTGGTCAGGACGTTGGCCTCGACGCGCCGCAGGCCCCAGGCCCGTTCGTAGCGGTCGCGCTTGGCCCCGGGCAGTTCGGGCAGCGAGGCGGCAATTTGCGCAACCTCGGCGCGGGTGACGTGCAGCGGCGGCAGGTCGGGTTCAGGGAAATAGCGATAGTCGTGCGCGTCTTCCTTCGAGCGCTGCATGACGGTGCGCTGCTTGTCCTCGTCCCAGCCCATGTTGACCTGCTCGACTGCACCGCCGCTCGTGATGACGGCGGCCTGGCGCTCCAGTTCATAGGCGATGGCGTTGCGCACGGCGCGCAGGCTGTTGAGGTTCTTGACCTCGACCTTGGTGCCGTACTCGCCGCGCTCTTTTTGTTCAAGCGTGCGGATGCTGATGTTGGGCTCGCAGCGCAGCGCACCCTTCTCCATGTCGCCGCTGTTGACGCCGATCGCCCGCAGCGTGGCGCGCAGCTTGGTGAGATAGGCGTAGGCCTCTTCGGGGCTGTGGATGTCTGCCTCGGTGACGATCTCCATCAACGGCGCGCCGGCACGGTTGAGGTCGATATAGGAATAGCCGCCCTCGTGCACCGAGCGGCCGGTGTCCTCTTCCAGGTGCACGCGCCGGATGCGCACCTTCTTGGTCGACCCATCCTCCAGGTCGATCTCCAGGGAGCCGTTGGTGCAAAGGGGCAGTTCGTACTGGCTGATCTGGTAGCCCTTGGGCAGGTCCGGGTAGGTGTAGTTCTTGCGTGCAAAAACCGCCGTCTCGGCGATCGTGCAGTTGAGCGCCAGCCCTGTCTTGATCGTCGCCTCGACTGCCGCTCGGTTGATCACCGGCAGCGCGCCCGGCAGTCCGAGGCAGACGGGGCAGACGCGCGTGTTGGGCGGCGCGCCCTGGTAGTCGGTGGCGCAGCGGCAGAACATCTTCGAACGGGTCAAGGCCTGCGCATGAACCTCCATGCCGACGACCAACTCGAATTGCCTCAGATCAGGTTTCGTAGCAAGCATCAGATCACCTGTATACAACCCCTACATCGATGTGCCCATTTGTAACCCGCGCAGGTTGGCGCAGGCGCGGTTGGATGATACCATAACGAACTGCTGTTTGAACATTTCAGGGCGGGTGAGGGAACCCGGGGGACGACTCGCCCGTTGGAAGCTTTGATGGTATCGATACGAAACCCGTGGCTGTGGGGCACAGGAGTGGCAGTGCTGCTCCTCCTGTCAATTGCCGGCATTGCGGTCTTTGCCCTGCGCAGCCAACCACAAACCGCCGTGGCGGAAGCCCGCCCCCAACCGATTTCCACCTGGACGAATACACCTGAGGCCGGGGCACAGGTTGATCCTATTGATCCTGCCGCTCCAGCCGCTGCGGCAGCGGGAGCCGGCGCAGCGGCCGCGCTTGCCACACCCACCCCACCGGCGAATGCCGAGCCAGGTGCGCAAGGCGGCACGCAGGCGGATCAGGCGACGGGGGCTGGCACGTCCCCGGCAGGCAGCACTGAGGTTGGCGGAGCAGCGCCTGGCACCGGGACAACGGCGGCGGGGACGGGAGCTGTCGAGGCAGCGGGCGCAGAAACGAGCACCGCCAGTTTACCCACCGATCCGGTGGCGGCGCCTGCCCTTGCTATCGGCGACGAATCGCCACAGGGGATTCTGGCGCAGGGCATGCTGCTGCACCGCTATGGCGACTATGCGAATGCCCGCACGCTCTACGCCCGGCTGCTCGACGACACGAACGTGGACGCTGCACTCCAGCGCGAGGCGCAGTATAACCTGGCGCGCGCTTACCTCGCCGAAGGGCTTTACGGCGAGGCGATGGCTGCGCTCGACCAGCTGGATGCGGCGCTGGCGAGTGATGGCGCCGACACGAACCAGTTTGCGCAAAAAGAACAGTATCTGCGTGGCGAGGGTCTCTTGGGCCAGGGCCGGTACAGTGATGCCATCGCCGCCTACTGGCGCTTTCTCGAAGCCTATCCGTGGATGGGCGAAAGCGTGCAGCCGCGCATTGCCCAGGCCTACCTGGCACTCAACGATCCCGCCTCGGCCGCCACCGCCTTTCGCCGCGCCGCCGACGTTTCCAGCGATAACCCCAGCAAGGCGCGCTTGCTGGAGCGGGTAGCCCAGGCGCACCTGGATGCCGGGCAGTACGCCGAAGCCGTGGCGGCCTATGACGAGATCCTGGCCTTTGCCGAAAACGCTACCTATCGCGCCCAACAGCAGTACAGGGCCGGCCAGGCGTTGTCCTCTGCCGGCGACGGCCCGGGCGCCATCGAGCGTTGGCGCGCTGCCACCGGCGAGGCGCCTGAGAGCGAACAGGCCTACCTGGCGCTGGTCGAGATCGTCAACCGCAACGGCGACTTCGACCTGTACCAGCGCGGCTATATCGACCTGTATGCCGACGCCTACGAGCCGGCCATCGCCGCCTTCCAGGCCTACCTGGATGCGACCGATGCCAGCGATACCCGCCACGCCAACGCACTGCACCGCCTCGGCCAATCCTACCTGGGCGCAGGCAACTATGCCGAAGCCATTGCCCGTCTCGACGAGGTGATCGCCCAGTATCCCGACTGTGACTGCTTTGGCCTGGCCTGGCTGCACAAGGCCATGGCGCAGGCGGGCCAGGGTGATACGGCGGCCGCACGCCGCACCTACCGCACCTTTGCCCGCGACTATCCTGGCGACGAGCAGGCGCCGGAAGCGCTGTGGCTGAGCGGGCGCATGGCGTTGGACGAGGACAACCAGCTTGAGGCCGCCGTCGATTTTATGGCGCTGGCCGACCGCTTCCCGGAGAGCGAACGCGCGCCGCAGGCGCTCTACGCCCTGGGCGTCGGCGCCATCACCAAGCAGTTATACGGCCAGGCTGCGCCGGTTTTCGAGCGGTTGCAGGCGGGCTACCCTGACTACCGTTGGGACGCCGTCGCCTACTGGCTGGGCCGCGCCTATGGGGGGTCGGGCAGCGCCGAACAGGCGCGCGCCACCTGGAAGACGCTGGTCGAGCGCGCCCCGGACATCTATTACGGGGTGCTGGCGGGTTATGCGCTGGACGACATTGCGATGACCGATGCCGCCGTGTTGTCGTCGATGGGCAAAATCGCCGGGCCGACCAGCCGCCTGGATGGCGACGACGGCAGCCAGGCCTTTGCCGAACAGTGGCTGCGCACCTGGATCACCGGCACGACGGCTGTCGACCTGGCCAGCTTGCCCACAGCCGTGGCCGAAGATCAGAACCTGGCCAAGGGACGGCTGCTGCTGGAAATGGACCAGCGTGGCGATGCCCTGGCTGCGCTCGAGCGCCTGTACGACCACAACAGCGACAACCCGCAGGCGCTCTATGCGCTCAGCCTGGAATTTGCGAGGCTGGGAGCCTACCGCCTGAGCCTGCTGGCGGGCGCACGCCTGTTGATCCTCAGCGGCGTGGACCTGGTCGAGGAAGGGCCGATCTTTATCCAGCGGCTGGCGTACCCGCGGCCGTTCAACGACCTGATTGTGCGTGAGGCGCAGGCCAACGGCATCGACCCGCTGGTCTATTTCAGCCTGATCCGCCAGGAAAGCCTGTTTGAGGAAGGGGCGCAATCCACCGCCGCGGCGCAGGGATTGGCGCAGATCATCCCCGACACGGGCCACTGGATCGCTGAGCAGCTCGGCCATCCCGAGTATACCAACGAGATCATCTACCGGCCGGTCATCAACCTGCGCTTTGGGGCGTACTATCTGGACTGGGTGCGCGACTTCCTGGATGGCAACCTGCTTTCGGCGCTGGTAGGCTACAATGCCGGCCCGGGCAACTCCAAGAGCTGGCGCGAGCAGGCCGGCTCTGACGACACCATCTTTGCCGAAATCCTCACCTTCTCCGAACCGCGCGTCTACATCCAGACCGTAGTCGGCAACCTCTACCACTACACGCGCCTGTACAAAGACTAAACCTGCACCTTCTCTTGCGGGCCATGCGCTTTGAATGCTTCGTGAAAAGCGACAGTGCCCTGCGGAATATGCCCGTCGAAAGACAGGGCGAAGAAGACCTCCTGTGGGACTCCCTCAAGCACAAGTCCAGGCACGTTGCTGAACCCAAATCTCCAGTAGTACTCCGGATGTCCCACGAGACAACATCCTTGCGCGTTCAGTTCTTTCAGCTGTGACAGCCCTTCCTGGATCAGGGCTTTGCCAATGCCTTGCCGCTGGTACGCCGGCAGCACCGAAACAGGTCCAAGGCCGTACCAGTCCCGCGTGCCATCGGAAATGCTCACCGGAGAGAAAGCAATATGCCCAATCACGCTGCCATCTTCTTCTGCGACGAGCGATAACGTGAGGGCATTGGCAGCGCGTAGGGCCGCGATAATAAACTGCTCCGTCTGATTGCTGACCCCCAGGGTCTTGAACGCGGCGACGGTCACCTCGGCGATCGCGCTCACATCGGAATCGGTTTCTCGCCTGATAACGATCTTCGGATTCATGGGTTTCTTTTTCCCTTTCCTTTTACTTGCTGGCCCACTAGTGCAGTATAACTCAGCCACCACCAAACTACCGTTGGTAGCACACCTGTGCTTCGACACTGCCACGAAGTTCGCTCATGCGCCTGGTGTCTCCCTGCAACGCCAGTGCAACACCGCTCATGCTATACTCGCGCCAGATATTTCCGCCGGGACTCACAACCGGCTTTCACAACCGTATACTCGAAAGGAGAGAGTCGAAGATGACTGACATGCAGAGCTATGCCGGCAAGCTGGTGACGATCGAGCGCTTTATTCTCGACCAGCAGTCCGAGCATCCTGACGCTACGGGCAGCCTTACCAACCTGCTCTACGATATGGCGCTTTCGGCAAAGATCATTGCCAGCAAAACCACGCGTGCTGGCCTGGCCGAGGTGCTGGGCAGCGCGGGTGAGGAAAATGTCCAGGGCGAAGAGGTGCAGAAGCTCGATGTTTTTGCGCAGCGCACGATCTTCCGGCTCAACGACCACACGGGGCGATTGGCCGTCATGGCATCGGAAGAGGAAGAGGACATCATCCCCATCCCCGATCGCTTCGAGACAGGCAAGTACGTGCTGCTCTACGACCCGCTCGACGGCTCCTCCAACATCGACGTCAACGTCAGCGTGGGCACAATTTTCGGCATCTATCGGCGCAAGACACTCGAGGGCCGCGGCACACTGGAGGACTGCCTGCAGCAGGGGCGCGACCTGGTGGCCGCCGGCTATATCCTGTACGGGGCAAGCACGATGATGGTCTACGCCACGGCCGGTGGTGGAGGCGTGCACGGCTTTACCCTGGACCCGGCCATCGGCGAGTTCCTGCTCTCGCACCCCAATCTCCGCTTTCCGGAAAAGCCAAAGTATTACAGCGTCAACCAGGGCTATCAGCCGTTCTGGAGCAAGGGCGTCCAGGCGTATACCGAGTGGCTGCAGTGCGATACGCCCGAGAAAAAGGGCCTATCGTTGCGCTATATTGGCTCGCTGGTGGCAGACTTCCATCGCAACCTGCTGACGGGCGGCGTCTTCTACTATCCGGCCGACACCAAGGACCCCAAAAAGCCGGTCGGCAAGCTGCGCCTGCTCTACGAGGCCGCGCCCTTGGCTTTCCTGGCGCAGCAGGCGGGCGGCTATGCCTCCGACGGCACGCAGGCGATCCTGGACATCCAGCCAACCGGGCTGCACCAGCGCGTGCCGCTCTACATCGGCAGCCGGCTGCTGGTCGAAAAGGCCGAGCAGTTCATCGCTGAGCAGGACAGGGGTTAGCCGGCCTCACACGGCACGCTGCCATCTCCGGATGAGATGGCAGCCGCTGCCTTTATTCAATTGTCTTCGCTCCCTTAAATCGTCTCCGGCTTAGGGATTATGTGACCCGCCCAGGTCCATCGTCCAATAGTCGCCTGTACGGCCAATGCCGATGTGCTGATAGCCCTGGTTGAGAATGTTGTGGCGGTGGCCGGCGCTGTTCATCCAGCTACTGACGACGTCTTCAGGGCTCCGCTGGCCCTTGGCAACATTTTCCGCAATTCGGCTGTAGGGATAGCCGGAGCGGTGGAAGCGCTGCCCTAGTGACAACCCATTCTGGTCATGGGTCAGATTGCTGGTGCTCGCCATAAAGTCGCTGTGATCTTGGGCGACGGCGATCAGCCTCTCGTCAATGGACAGCTGTCGCAAGCCATGTCTGACCCGTTGCTCGTTTGTCAGGTCGACGACACGGGATACTAGATCGGTAACATTCTGGTCGATGGTGTTGGTAGGGCAACCCATTATCTGTTCTCCTTGCCTAACTGAAAAGTGTTGTGTTGTGTGCTACGACAAATACGCTTCTTGCTGTGGCGAACAGAATTTCGTTCGCCACAGCACTTGCAGTCCGTCCACAGGTCAAAGGCATCAGTTGCCATCATTGGATGGGGTGGCAGCCGCTGCCTTTATTCAGTTGTCATCTGCTCCAAAACGAAGGAGCAGTCACGCCAGCTAGCTCATGCCGCGCTCAGCGCAGGGAAATCCCTCCGTTCGCATCGACAACCATCTGGAAGTCCTGCCCGTTGTGCACACTCGTATACACCTGATCGAAGCTTTCACCGCCCCAGATAAACATGATCTTCCAGTCCTGATCCCAGAAGCGGCAGCTTCCATGCGACGTAATCACTTCGATCGCCCTGTCCTTGCTGCCCGGGAACCAGGCGATTGCCCCATCGACCGAGCCTGCGGGAATGGTCTTGTCGTCGCCGTGGTTGTCGTGATTGATCAGCTTTACCGCCTGGTTGGAATTGTTAACAAATCCCTTGATCCCTGTCGCCATCGTAGTCTCCTTGAGTTAAACCTTGAAAGTCGTGTGTCCTGCACAAGTTACAGGGCCATTGTGCGCCACGATGGCGGCCTTTTGAATGCCGGTTTGCGGGGTAAAAAGCGGGGTAAATACAAAATTGCGCACCAGAGGAGCGCTGTTTAGAGTGTGGTTCAGGATTTTGGGTGTGCCGGCACAGGCACGCAGTGTAGCCCGCACGCCGCGTGCGGACTGCACAAATCCAAGATCGTGAACCACACCCCAAGGCAAAAAGTGACCGTACCAAGGATGGTGAGGAAGGAGTAGAATAAGGCAGGGGAGAGCAAAGGAGGGGAGAGATGCGTCTACGCCTGCGGCTGCCGGAAGTGCGACCAGATGAGTATAAGGTGCCGATGACGTGCCCGTATGGGTGCGGCGGGCGGTACTTTGCGCTGCACCAGCAATGTCAGAAGGAGCTGAGCGACCCGCATCACCCGATGGTGCAAGTACGGCGCTACAAGTGCGGTGCGGTGCGGGCGGAGCTTTCGGGTACACCCGAAAGGTCGTGAGTGTGGCATCATCGCTCGCAGCGGCTGCGCGGGATCGGGGTGATGCTGTATGTGCTGGGGCTGAGCTATGGTGGGGTGGCGGATGCGTTGGCGGCCGTTTGGCTGGGCTGGGAGCAAGAGCAGCGTCTACCGGGACGTGCAGGCAGCAGGGGAGGCAGTGTCACGCGCTGCGGCGGCTGCAACCGACAGCGGCAGGTACGAGTAGTCAGCGCCGATGCCACCTATGTCGTCTGCCGCGGGCAGAATGTGACGATCGCCGTAGCGCTGGATGCCGCTGTCGGGGGATGTGCTCGATATCGAACTGGTGGACAGCGAATCGGCCGATGCTATGCGCGCATTTCTGACACAACTACAAGAAGAGTACGGCATGGAAGTGCTCCCCAGCGATGACCAGGACAGCTACAAAACGCTCACGGACGAACTGGGCCTGGCGCACAGCATCTGCCGCGTGCACGTCAACCGCAATGTGGCCAGGATCGTGGCCGAGTTAGCCGAGGAGGCACTGCGTAGCAGTACCCCGCCACCGCCGGGCGTGCAGAGTGATCTCGAGCAGGTGCTGGCCGATTTAGAGTACCTGCAACAGCTGATTGCCTTGCGTCCTCCCGACGGTGCGGCACAACTGAGTGCCTTCCTACGCCGCTATCAGGCAGCCCCGCCACCCGCCAAAAGCCAGAAAGCCAGCCTCTGGTATCGCTTGCGCCTGGCCATCCTGCGCTGGTCAAACCAGTGGCAGCGCCTCACCTACGATATCCAATGGAACCGCCGCCATGCCCAGCCTGTCTATTTTTTTTTTTTTTTTTTTTTTTTACGCTACCAATGCACCTGCCATACAGCGCTTGAATGGCACCAACAATGTCGCCGAACGCGCCATCGGCTGCTGGATCAAGGATCGCTACCGCACCATGCGTACCTTCAAGCGTACCGCCTCCGTGCGTAACCTCGCCCAACTCATCCCATTTCTCGCCGCCACACCCCATCGGCCCACCTTCGCCGCTTTGCTAGCCGCCTGAACGCTCGACAGTTCCCCAGCCGAACTACAGCCGAGCCCTGCCTTCCATACCTGTCACCATTTTGCCCCACCACTTCTGGCACGGTCACGGAGTTTTTTGAAGCTTGCAATTCTAGTAACTTGATGATATATTTGCGGTGTCCCGAGATGCATGTCTATCCTGCTGCTCGAGAGTACCAGGTCTGTAATCCTTTGTAGCCGCCGCCATCAGGATCAAGGAGTGCTCAATGAACAACCGGTTAGCTAGTGTTTGGGCTATTTTGCTTCTCGTGTTTACGGTGCTTGCAGGTTGTGCTGCACCTGCTGCACCTGCTGCTACTCCTACTCCTGCTGCTACTCCTGCTGCACCTGCTGCACCTGCTGCTACTCCTACTCCTGCTTTTATCGAGGTCAGCGTGGGCGAAGTCACGCTGTACGCTGAACCCTTGCAGCTAAAGACGATCAAGCCACGCTTGATCTTAGCAATATACAGAATACGACCGATGAACAGCAGACCCTAAACATTCGAGTCATAGATGAAAGCGTAAGTCCGCCGACGCAGTTCGGTCTTACACACATTATCGAACTGAAAAAGCTCGAACAGACAGAATTTTACTCGCATACATTTACCGACACCCTCGTGTCCGGGGACACGTATGATGCAGATTTCTGGTTAGGCAATGGCCCCCCACCGCCCCTAAACGAGTCGGAACCGCAAGCCGGAACCCACTGCTGTGCGGCAAAGGCTCCCTAAATAGTACACGGTTGACTCATAAGACCGGCAAGCATGACCGTTAGCTGCCTGACTAAACTGGTTCCAACGTGAGAACTACAGATCGCAGACCGGCATACATGTAGATTCCACCTTGGATTCAGTTTAGTCCTGGCCCAGACTTATACATGGCTGGTCAAGTCGAAGGCTTGCTCGAGGTCATGGTTTTGCTTGCGAGCCAGGCAGCCTGGAACGCAGCTGGCGACATTGCGCTTGCACACAGGCAAGGTCTTCATCATATTGCCTGCGGTCAGCCGGTGACGCGGAAATGCCCGCACGCTCCTTGTGGGAAGCGGCAGCACCGAATAGGCGCGCAGCAAGCTCTACATCCTTGCGATCGGCCGCAATCCCGGCAAAGCCGATCAGGCAGGCAGTCAAGCCACGCAGATAGCCTAGTGGCTTGAACAAATCGAGGCTCTCCCGGAAGAGATTGCCGCTTGCTCGACGTCCCCGCGCTGCCGGCAGATATAGGCAAGATTATGCAGCGTCCAGGCGATAGCGCTGATATCCTCTATCTCCCGATACAAGGCGAGACTCTCCAGATAGGCGCTTTCTGCCTCATCATACTTCTCTTCACAGCGAGCCAATTCGCCCAGGTAGAGCAGTGCCATTGCCATTCCGCCCAGTTGTTCATGCTTCTCTGGCTTGCCAGGCTTTCCTCCAAGATAGGTGCGCGCTACGTCGTAGATCCCATGCTCTGTCGCCACCGTACCAAGATTGATCAGCAAGTACATTTCACGGGCTTGTTGCCCGATTGGCGGCTGGCCATGAACGCCTCTTCGTGTTCTTGCGGGCGGCCGCAATAAAAACACCGGGCGGCGGGCGAGCTGTGCTCGCCTCGCTCAGCGCCTTGATGCGGTCTTCCGTCGGCTTGGGCGGCGCTATCGGCCGCCAGGGCCTGCGCGATGCCAGGCGCGGCCTTCGGTCAAATGGCCGTGCATCTCCCAGAACAGCCCCAGGTCTCCCACCAGGCGCAGCGCCAGCTGCGCCTGCGCCGCGGCGTGACAGCTCCACTCGAATCGCCGCACGAAAATTGTCGTGCTCAGCCTCCAGTCGTTTGAGCCAGAGCGCTTGATCGGCGCCGCGCAGGTGCGGCCTGCTCAGCGCGGCCAAGCCCGCAAAGAACTCGGCATGGCGTTGCCGCAGCTCGCCCTCCTCGGCCGCTTTGCGCCAGCGACTCGCCGCCGTAAGCGTGGATAGTGCCAAGCCGCCAATAGCGCAGGCTGGCCATCCTCTGCTTCTGCGCCCAGGCCAGGCTCTTGTTGACCAGCGATTCCAGTCCATCGGCGACGTCCATCTCCTGGTCGGCGTCGGCGCCATCGTCATCGTCGCTATCTCCGCCATCGTCTACACCGCACACGGCAGCCATGGCCTCCAGGGTAAACCCACCCACGAAGACCGCAGGTGCCGGAACAGGCGCTGTTCTGCCGCCGATAACAGGTTGTAGCTCCAGTCAATCGCCGCCCGCAGTGTGCGGTGGCGCTCCAGGCGCGTCCTGCGCCGCACCCTTGAGCGGCTTGAGGAGGTTGGCTCTCGAGCGCGTCCACGCATGGCGCCCGGTGGGAACATGGCGATACGCGCCGCGGCCAGTTCGATGGCAAGCGGCAGGCCGTCAAGAAGGTGGCAAATCTCCGCCACGTAGCCCGCATTGGCGGCTGTCAGCGAGAAATCGGCCTGGCGCGCCTGGGCGCGTGCCACGAACAGGCGCACGGCCTCATACTCGTGGAGAACGGCCAGCCAAATCTGCGCCGGGCGCGATCTGCTTGCGCTCAGGCAGCGGCCATCGCCGGCGCCACATAGACGTGCTCGCCGCGCACGGCGAGCACAACCTGGCTGGTCACAAGCGCCTTCACCAGGGGAGCGGCGGCAAGCAAAGCCGCCACCGCGGGCGCGGCGCTGACGACTTGCTCGAAATTATCCAGCAGTATCAGCATCCGCCGGTCGCGCAGCGCAAACTGTACTGTTTCCAGCAGAGCTTGGCCGGCGATTTCTTGAATCCCGAGTGCCTGGGCGATGGTCGGCACAGACCAGGTTTGGGTCCCCAATCGGCGTCAAGTTGACAAAGACGACATCGCCTCCATACTCGCCGCGCATATGTTCTGCCGCTTGGAGCGCAAGGCGCGTCTTGCCAATCCCAGGGGGACCCGTGACGGTCAGAAGACGGACATCCGGGCGTAACAGGAGTTGTGCGATGCCGGCAAGCTCCTTCTCACGGCCGATAAAAGAGCTAAGTTCGGTCGGGATGAGCGCCGGCGCGGCGCGGCTGCCCAGAGGACAGTAGTCTGGGGCAGTGACAGGTGGCACGGCGGTTGGCATGGACGCTGGCGGCGTAGGCGAAGGCAGCGGCAGCAGCTGGTTGCCGGTCGTGTCGCTGCGGGCGAAACGAATGAACTGCTCTCGCTCGTCAAGCGCGATGTCCAGGTGTTTGGCGAGCTGTTCAGCCATCTGCCGCGATGGCCGCTGCTCGCCGGCTTCGACCTTGCGCAATGTCTCCGACGCATACCCTGTGAGCCGGCCCAACTCGACCTGGGTCAAACCAAGGCTTCGGCGCCGGCGCTTGAGCCACTGGCCGAACTCTTCCATCGCGTCCATTGTTCGGTCCCTTGCCCGGCCGCCGCCAGACTCATCCACTCGGATTGATGGGGTTTTGCCCCGGTTTTCACCCCGCTAACCGGCATTCAATTAAACCACCGGCCGTCCTACAATGCAATCACGCCGGAATCAACCATGGTTGCGGTGGCAGCAAACAGCACCCAATCTCAGTCACTCGCACAATCCGTGCATTAGAACGACCCACAAGGAGGTCACATGTCTACGAATGGTTTTACGAGCATTTCAGATGGAGGTTTGCCCCCCAATGGCCGAACGCATGCCACCATGAACGCCTCCGCATCGGCACCCGTGGCCCCCCACAACCATGGCACCGACGTTGGTGCTGGTGACCAATCTGTTCGACGCATTGTCGTATGCTTTTCTGCGCAATGCGATTGGCATGATCGGTATCGGCCTGCCGGTTATTCTGGCGATCGGACGGTTTATCTTCAGTGGGCAAGCGATGAGGCCCAGCATTAGTGCGTACTACCACGGTGCGATGCACGATGTATTTGTCGGAAGTCTCTGTGCGATTGGCCTATTCCTTCTCTCGTATCGAGATTACCGGGCTGACACACGCGCCAACGACATCGCGAGTACCTTGGGCTGTCTTTTCGTGCTTGGCATTGCACTTTGTCCCACTCCTCGCACGCCCCACGGCATGAATCCATGGATCGGGCGGCTACACTTCACTTTTGCCACCCTATTTTTCATTACAATGGCATATTTCTGCCTTGGCCTCTTTACAAAAACGGACAACAAACACCGGATGACGCCAAGAAAAGTGTTGCGGAACCATGTATATATGTTCTGCGGTATTGTCATTATAGGCTGCATCGCCGTACTGGCGCTCAACGCATGCTTACCCGTGGACTACCCCTGGGTAAAGTGGCTGCAAAGCTATAATCCCGTCTTTGTGTTCGAGTCGATTGCCATCATTGCCTTCGGGTTTTCATGGCTTGTCAAAGGTGGGCTGCTGTTCGCCGACAAAGTTCCCACCCTCGCCTCTCAACAGATGTCGGCTGCTGTTACATGCAGGGCAGACGACCGGTGTTGGCAGTTATCTGGAGGCTGGCGCTCCTCGCCAGACAGCCGACCTGACATGATAAACAGGGCCAAGCGCGAAAGCAGGAACGAGTTTGAGACTCGTTCCTGCTGTATGCATACTGCTTTTCAGATAGGGGCTGTACTAGCCTACTTCTTCCATGTATACGTCGCGTCGATGCCGCTGGGCAAGTTCCCCAGGTCTAGACCGGCCGTCTCCTTGGTAGGCTTGAGCTTGGCGCGATCAATGATGAGGTAGGCCAGTTCAGGATCAAAGTTGCGATCCTCACGTTCCAGTGCAATATCGCCCGGATACTGGTGGTGGACCTGGACCATGGCGTTCTTCGTGTTGATATCGCGACTGTAGGTCACCACGTCGAGCCGGCTGATATCCTTCCATTCCCACGTGCGGCTGCGGTTCCACAGGCGCATGGGAACCCCGATCTTCAGGCCCTCATCCGTGATGGTAAAGCGTCGCGTGCTCAGCAGCAGATCGTTGTACAGTAACAAAAGGCCCCAGAAGATAAAAGTGATCGCGATGGCCTGGGCGAAGAAGGTGTGCGTCAACCCCAGCACAAATGCACCGGCGCCGGCCCCCAACATCGCGATCCCCATGGCCATGTTGCGTGTCTCGCCGCCGAAGACAAGAGCGTTCTGCTCTGCCTGGTCGGTGCGCGGCTCGTCAATTGGCGTCGTGTGGTCGGCCAGCCGATTGTGTTCCATCGCGGTGATGCTTTCCGCCATACCAAATCTCCTCACGGGATGGTTGCACGTACTGTAAAGGCACGCGCTGTAATCGTATCAAGTATAGGCGAAGGCGCCAGTTGAGGACAAATTTGAAGGATGATTACATAGGCTTCCAGGAGGTGGGACTTCCTGGAGGTGGGGCCTCCAGGAGGCCCCACCTTTGGTGTCTGGCTACTGGCCCCAGCTGGCGACCTGGGCGGCGGAGAAACCGTAGTCAAGTTCGACGTCGATCGGCAGCGGGCGCTTGTTAGCACCGCCGGTGTCCATCACCCACAGCCGCCACGGTCCCGCATCTTCGTCCTCCCTGCGGTTGCTCAGGTAGACGATGTGCTGGCCATCCGGGCTAAAGGCAGGGGCGACGTTGCTCGGCAGCTGGTCGACCAGCGTCGTCTCGGGTCGCGTCAGGGCGAACAGGTCGCTGCCGTCCGGATTGATCGACCAGATCTCCCAATGGCTTCCTTCCTTGGACTGGTAAACGATGCGCCCGCCGTTTGGCTGCCAATCCGGGTCCCAGTCCCAGCCATCGTGGTACACGGAACGTGTATTGCCGTCAGGCTTATCCTGCGTCACCTCAATGCCGGGCTTGGCCTGGTAGGCGATGCCGTCTTCGTTCCAGTCGGGGGCAACCGCCGAGTCCAGTACGGGCAGGTCGCGGAACTCACCGCCTTCCGGATTGACACGGGTCAGATTCCAGTTGGGCGACTCGATCAGGTCGGCCTCTTTGAGGAAGATGTCGAAGAGCATGCTGGGGGGGATGGCCGGAAACTGCGTCTGCAGCTGTGTGAAGGAGAGACAGCCGATGTACGGCCCCAGGTCGTAGCACTTGTCGGTGTCGAAGTTGCGGCTAAAGACGATCCATTTCCCATCGGGGCTCCACTTGGGGCCGCGCATGATCTCGCCGCCGCCCTGGATGCGCCGCTCGTCGCTGCCGTCGATGTTAATCGTCCAGATGCCGTTGACGTCGCCGCCGCCGCGCATAAAGGTGACGCGCTGGCCGTCGCGCGTGACATCCGGGTCGAAGCCGTGGGTCAGCCAGTAGACGTCGCCGGTCTCCAGGTTGTAGACGTAAATATTGTTGCGCCCGTCCTGAAAGACAATCTTGCCCTCTAGATCGGCAGGACGGGCCGAAATTGCCGGCGAGCCTGCCTGCGTCCGGGAACCGGCAAGCGCCAGTACCTTCGCCTCGGCGGCGGCGGCGGCTTGCGTATCCACGGCTGCGCCTGACTGATCTGAGGCACCGGAGTTGCCCGGTACAGCAGTAGGCGTCGGTAAGGCTGCCGAGGCCGGTGTCTCTGCACCTTGCCCGGCGGCGCCGGCATCGGTGGCAGCACTGGTATCTTCACTGTCAAAGCTGGTGTCCACCGGCAGGCCGGCGATGTCTTTTACCTCGACGAACTCGGTCGAGACCCAGCCGGCCCCATCGCGCAGGTCCTCGCGTGCGACGCGCACCCACTTGGAGTCGGCCGTGCGGGCCGTAGCCGTCAGTTCTTCGCCGGGGCTCGCTTTGCCCAAGATGCGATAGTCAGCGCTGGGGCCGGAACGGATGTTGAGCCGCTGTTCGGTGATCGTGACCAGGGCCGGTACCCCGGTGGTGGTGCTTGTCGACGCAGAGGCCACAGCAGGCGTCTCGGCGGCCGGTTGATCGCCGGCGCCGGTTGCAGCAGTGCCAGCAGCCGCCACTTCCGTTGTCGTGATCGCAGCCGTGCCGGTTAGCGTGCCCGTGGCACTGGCGGCGCCAGTGCCCACGTCGAGGATGGGCAGTTCGTCCAGGCCAAAGGCGACAAGCCCCTCGACCGGCGTCCAGCCGCTCACCCCGTCGTTGGTCGTCACAAATACCCAGTCACCCGCCGCGTTGCGTAAAGCGGCAGTCACCGTGGCAGCCATGGGCAGGTCCTGCGCCTTCTCGCCGCCCGGGACGTCGTACAGCTCGGCGCCGGCGCCGCCGACGACGGCCACAAGGCTGCGCGCCGTCCCTCCGCTGCTCGCAGCATTCGACGCCTGGCCGGCGGACCCGGCTGGCGGCTGGGTCGCAGCGGCCGTTGGGGCGATCGTCGGGGCAACTGTCGGTACGGCCGTCGGTACGGTCGTCGGTGTAGGCGGAACGGGAGTTGCCGTAGGTTGGGGCGTCGCGGTAGGCGGCGTGGTAGGTGCCGTGGTGGGCGTCGGCATGGCGGTAGGGGTGGCGGCCGGCGCCTTGGTGGCGGCTGGCACAGCCGTCGCCGCAGGGACGCTGGCGCCGCTTACGGGCAGCTTCTCGAGGCCAAAGGCGACGATCTCGGTGCGCTTCACCCAGCCGGTGTCACCCTCGGTCGTGCTCACCTCGATCCAGGTTGCGTCCTCCGTGCGACTTGTGGCGGTCAGCACCGTGCCCAACGGCAGGCTGCCCAGCTCGTCGCCCTTGGGGGCGGCGTAAAGCGTAGCACCGGAGGCGCCGACGACCACGATCTGCCCGCGGCCGGCCGGCGCCGCTTGGGCTTGGGCCGCCTGCGGTGCAACCGCCAACGGGGTAATCATCATTGATACGACAAGGATGGCAGCCAGAACCATCTTGATTCTCGGCTGCACACTTCGCCAATCCATTTTCATAAAACGGCTCCAGACTATCTGATGCGAATCAAAACCTACTGACCGTACGGTAAGTATAATAGCAGAGGATGCCCAAAAGCCACGCAATGGTACTTACCAATGTTGCGCTCACTTGTATCTACGAAGAAGCATTATGCCATGATTCGCCCGTGCGGACATAAGAAATAGAGAGAACGCGTGTGCCCCTGCGCGATTGGGTGCGCCATACCTTGTGTGGGTACAGCGCATGGCATACAATGCGTGTCATTTGTGACAGGGAGTGCTTTTTGTCATGTCGAATTCACCCATTAACCCCGGCGCAGCCGCGCCGCCGTTCACGCTTCAGGCACTCGGCTCGGGGCGCACTGTCAGCCATGTAGGGCCGGCGCCGCTGCTGCTCGTGTTTCACGACCAGAACACGGTGGACAAGGTGCAGGCGATGCAGGAGACGCTGCGCGGGCAGTACAGTGACGCCCGCCGGCTGCAGATCGCCAGCGTCGTCAACATGAAGCCGGTGCCGGTCTTTCTGCGCAGCACCGCCGAATCGGTCATGAAGGGCAGCTATACCAAGGCCGCCGCCGCCATGCCGCCGGGGCTGGATGCCGCTGACTACGTGATCATCCTGCTTGACTGGGACGGCAGCGTGTCGAAGGCCTACGGTGCACACAAGATCGAGCGCCGGCCGCGCCTGGTGCTGCTTGACGACCAGGGGACGGTGCGCGGCGTGCACCAGGGCGAAGAGATCCGGCAGCCGGCCGTGTCGATGGTCGAAGAGCTGCTGGGACCGCCTGGCCCGGGGTAAAACGAACGCCAACCGCCACTAACCGCCACCAACCACGAAACTTCCTCTTTTATGCGCGCAGCTCTGGCCCGGCTCGAAAACAAGGAACGCTGGATCTTAATCCTGATCGCCGTCGCCGGTCTGGCACTGCGCCTGTGGGCGCTCGGCGACAAAGGGCTGGCCTATGACGAGGCCGCCACGGCATTGATGGCGCGGGCGTCCGGCGCCGAGATTGTACAGTTTCACTGGAACGCCGCTTTTGAGCACCCGCCGTTGTGGCAGCTGACCATGCGCACGTGGACGGCGTTGTTTGGCCAGAGTGAGGCCATGCTGCGGCTGCTGCCGGCGCTGGCAGGTGCGCTTGCCATTCCCCTTACCTGGTATTGGCTGCGGCTGCTGTGGCCGCGCGCGCTGGGACTGCGCTTGCTGGCCGCCGGGCTGGTCGCCACGTCGCCGGCGCTGGTCATGTACGCCCAGGAAGCACGCATGTACACGATCGTCGTGCTGCTCGCCCTGCTCTCGCTCATCCTGTTGGTGGACCTGGTGGAGCGGCCCGGCTGGGCGCCGGCGGCACTGTTTGTGGTCATCAACTGGCTGATGCTGGGCTATCACTATTATAGCCTGCTGCTGGTCGGGTGCGAGGCGATCTTTCTCCTGCTGCTCACGGCGCGCAACCAGGGCGGGGTGCCGGCGGTTGGCCCAAGTGCCTGGCACAGCGCGCGCTGGTGGGATATCGCCGGCATCGCGTCGATCGTGCCGATTGCCTTATGGATGCTCTTTTCGCCCGGGTTTCATGCCACGTTTGCCGCCGTCACGGGGAGCATGGGCAGTGGGGTGTCGCCGGCGGCGTTTATTGATGGAATCTGGCGCGATCTAACTGTTGGGGCGTTTCGTTGGCACCCCGATTTTGCGGTCTGGGGATATTTGTTGGCGCCGTTGGTGGGGATTGGCGCGGTAGCGTTGGTGCGCGGGAAATACGGGCACGGTGCGCAGCAAACTGCGCCCGGCGTGCCCGCCGACCCGCACGAGGACGTGGCGGGCGGCCCGCACAAGAGCACGCGGGCTGCGCGGCAAGATACGGCCGCGCCAAGGGGTACGGTGGCGCGCAAGGGTAAGACGGCGCGGGAGAGTGCCACCGACTGGGGATGGTTGGTGGTGATGGTGGGGCTGCTCCCGCTGGTGGTGAGCGTGGTGCTGTTTCGGACGTTGGCGGCGCGCTATGTGCTGTTTGTGCTGCCGGCGATTTACACCTTGGCGGCGGTAGGAATTGTGTGGCTCGGCAGGCGCCATTGGGCGCTGGGGGCAGTGGGCGTGGTGCTGGCGGCCGTGCCCATAGTGCTGGGGCTGGGCTACTATTTTGGCGCCTATCACAAGAGCGAGTATCGCGAGATGGCGGCTTACCTGCGCGAGCACGTGGCGCCGGATGAGGCGATCATGCTGTATGCCCCGCGCCAGCACCTGCTGGCCAAGTATTACCTGGGGACGGACCGCACGTACTACACCGCGCCACAGGTGGAGCTGCCGGCCTACTGGCCGGTCAACGCGCCGCCCGTGGTGCCGGAGGAGATGGACGGCCAGATCCAGGAGCTGCTGGCTACACATCCAGCCGTGTGGCTGGTGATGACCGCACAAGACGAGGTGGACGACGGCGAATTTGTGCCCAAGTATTTCACGGCCGTGGCCTACAAGCAGGACTGCCGGAAGTGGGTCGACGTGGAGTTGTGCCGCTTCGTCAGCCCGCAAAGCGAGCTGCTTGGGCCAAAGGCAGGGCAGGCAGCCGCCGCTGTGACGCCTGACCTGCTCTACAACGGGGAACTACGGCTTGAGCAAGCCCGATCGTCGTTGGTAAAGGAACCCAAGCTGGGTCAAGACACGATATATGTGGAGCTTGACTGGCTTGCCGAGCACAAGCCGAGTGTCGACTACCGTGTGACCCTGCGCCTGCTGGACCCGAACGGGCAGGTGGTGGCGCAGCGCGACGAGTTCCCGATCGGGTCGCTGCTGCCGCCGACAACGTGGAACGAGGGCGACGCCAAGCCAGGCTATATGGCGCTGCCCCTGCCAAGCGATTTGGCGCCAGGCAGTTACCAGGTGACGGTAGATGTGTACGACCCGGCGAAGGAGGAAACATTTGCCGAGCCCCTAAAGATTGGCGAATACAGATTAGGCGCAAAGGTCAGTGAGTAGGGCTCCCTCCCGCGTAGCCCGCATGCTTTTATGCGGGCCGCCCGCCACGCCCTCGTGCCCGTGTTCCCGCACGAACGGTTGGGAATAAGTTAAGCGAGCGGCACCGATTGCGTGTATAGTAGATGCAGCGCCATCCGCCAATGGCTGGCAGGACACGGGGATGGCAGGGTTTTGGCGCTTGTCTGAATCAATTCCGCATTGACTGACGACGTGTCAGGAGGAGCGTATGACCTTTGAGCCGGATTTCCGCTATATGCTGGACGTGCTGGCCAATCGGCGGCCGGCGCGGCTGCCGGTGTACGAGCACATTATCAGCCCCATCATCATGGAGCACGTGCTAAACGTAGAGTTCGCCGCCCTCGAGAGTGGAGACGGGCGCGATCTCGACCAATTCTTTGCCCACTACTGCCGCTTCTGGCAGGAGATGACGTACGATACGGTCTCCTACGAGGTAACGATCACCGACCGGCTGCCGGGCCACGGCGCCATCATGGGCGGCGCCGGTCCCATCCAGTCGCGCGCCGACTTTGACCGCTACCCCTGGGACGAACTCACAGCGCGCTACTGGGCGGTGGCCGAGCCCAAATTCCAGGCGCTGGCCAGGCATCTCCCGCCGGGCATGCGCGCCCTCGGCGGCGTCGGCAACGGCGTCTTCGAAATCAGCGAAGACCTCGTCGGCTTTCAGTACCTGCCGTATATCATGGTCGACGACCCAGAGCTGTTTGCCGCCATTTATCAAAAAATCGGCGACCTGATGGTCGAGATCTGGACGGTTTTCTTGCAGCGCCACAGTGATGCCTTCGCCATCTGCCGCTTCGGCGACGACCTGGGCTTCAAGACAAGCACGCTGGTCTCGCCCGCTCTGATCCGCCAGGTCGTCATCCCACAGTACAAGCGCGTGATCGACCTGATCAAAGCTGCCGGCAAGCCGTTCCTCTGGCACTCCTGCGGCAAGATTTTTGCCATCATGGACGATGTGATTGCCCTCGGCATCAATGCCAAGCATTCCAACGAGGACGTGATCGCGCCCTACGACGAGTGGATCGCCCGCTACGGCGACCGCATCGGCCTGCTGGGTGGCATCGACGTGGACATCCTGTGCCGCCATCAGCCGGCAGCCATCGTCGAGGAAGTATACGAAAGAGGCCGGCGCTTCCGCGCCGCCGCACGCGGTTATGCCCTCGGTTCAGGCAACTCGATCCCTGAGTATGTGCCGGTGGATGGCTACCTGGCGATGCTGGAAGCTGCACGCCGTATCCGGGCCAACGAACAGGTTGCCGAACCCGTCTGAAACTTCGCATTGGCTGGCTGATTTGATGACGCGACGTGACTGGATTGTTTTGCTCTGCATCGTGCTGCTGGCCGGCGCGCTGCGCTTTTACCAGCTGGGCGTAGTGCCGCCGGGGCCGCAGTTTGACGAGGCGTTTAATGCGCTCGACGCCGAGCTGGTGATGGCGGGCAACCGTCCGCTGTTTTTGCCGGCCAACGGCGGCCGCGAGGTGGCCTACACCTATATCCAGGCGGCGGTGGGGGCGCTGTTTGGGCTCAACGTCTACACGCTGCGGTTGGTTTCGGCCGTGGCGGGGACGCTCACGGTGGTGGCGCTCTATTTTACGGTGCGCGGGTTGTTCCGGCGCAGCGGTCGCTGGCTTGCGGCGACGACAGCACTGGCGCTGGCCGTTTCGTATTGGCACATTCACTTCAGCCACTACGGCATCCGCGTGATCCTGATGCCGCTGCTGCTGTGCGGGGTGTTTGGACTGTTCTGGCTGGGCATGCATGGGGCCAGTGCGCGCACGCGGCTGCTGGCCGTGATCGGGTCAGGCCTGCTGGCGGGGTTGAGCGTGTGGACGAACCCGACAGGGCGCTTCACGCCGTTCGTGGTAGGGGCGTACGTAGTGTGGCTGCTGTGGCGCTATCCAGAATGGCGGCCGTTTGGTGGATCGCGCGGTAGTCAGCCAGGCATGGCGGCAGCCCAACACGGGCACGAAGGCCTGCCCGCCGACCTGCACGAGGGCGTGCGGGCTACGCCGGAGCGGTCGCAGGCGTCGGGCAGTGTAGAGGCGAGTGTACGGTTTACGCCGGAGGGGTCGCAGGCGCCGGGCAGTGTAGAGGCGGGTCCACGGGTTACGCTGGAGGGGTCACAGGCGTCGGGCAGTGTAGAGGCGAGTGTACGGTTTACGCCGGAGGAGTCGCGGGCGTTCGACAGCGCGCGGGTGGATGCGCAGGTTCCACGGGAGGATGCCCGCGCAAGTGAAATGCACGGGGCGCGAAGCGGGGTGTTTGATAGCCCGCTTGGCGGGTTACTCTTGTTTGGGGTGGCGGCGTTTGTCGTGTTCTTGCCGCTGGGGATGGAGTTTTGGCGCCATCCGGAGTTCTTTACAGGACACGCGTCGGAGGTGTCGATTTTTGCGGAGAGGGTGACCGGGGGTGGGTCGCCCTGGCAGCTGCTGGCGAACAACATCCTGCGCGTGCTGGGGATGTTCAGCTTTGACGGCGATATGGAGTGGGCGCATGGCATCCCGGACCGGCCGGTGTACGACTGGTTTATGGCGATCCCGTTCTATATCGGCGTGGTGGTGTGGGCGCTGCGGCTGATCGGGAAGGGCAAGCAGCAGCCGGACCCCGACCGCGATGCGCTGGCGTTGTTTGCGATCTGGGCCGCCGTGATGCTGGCGCCCTCGGTGCTGAGCGAGGCGGCGCCCAACTATTCGCGCACGCTGCCGGCGATCCCGGCCGTGATGCTGGGGGCGGGGCTGGGCTTGACATGGATCGGCACGCTGCCGCGCCTGCGCCCGACCTGGGGCCCGCTGCTGGTGGGTGGGCTGGTGGCGGCGAGCGTGGTTGTCACCTGCTACGACTACTTCGTGCGCTACCCGACCTTCCGCGAGGTCTATTATCTGTATGACGCCGACAAGGTAGATGCGGTGGCGTGGATGGAGGGGCAGGCGGTCGCGGGCAACGCCGTCTACCTGTCGCCGCTGTGGTCCGATCATTCGACCGTGGCTTTTTTGCGCAGCGGGCGTATTGAGTCGCTGGACGCCACGGATGCGATCGTGCTGCCGCCCAATGGGATGGGTGCGGTGTATGCCTGGCCGGCCGAGCAGCAGGACTATGCCGAAGACGTTGCCGACCGGCTGGACGTGCCGGTCGAGATCGTGGACGACAAGTACGCACAGCCGCTGTTGACGGTGGTGCGTCTGGCGCCGGAACAGGCGGGGCAGTGGCCGCCGGATTTGGCCCCCGAACAGGCCAGTGAGCCGCCGGACGGGGTGCGCTTTGACGACGCGCCGACGCTGTTAGGGCTGAATGTACGGCCGAGCGGGCGCGACATCCTGCTCTTCTGGCGGGCCGAGCAGAAGACGCTGCGCGACCTGACCAGCTTTGTCCACCTGATCGGCCCCGACGGCGAGCGGCTGGGGCAGATCGACAAGACGCCGGGCGACGGCACCTATCACACGCAGTATTGGACGCCGGGGGACCGGGTGATCCAGCGCTACGGGCCCGAGTTGAATGACCCGTGTGCGGGGGGAACGCCGGTGCAGGTGGTGACGGGCTGGTATGAGTATGCCGCCGGCAATGCGCGCCGGCCGCGACTCGATGGGCAAGGCGACAGTGCGGTGGCGGGGACGTATGCGCTGCCGTTCTACTCGGTGCCGGCGGACAGTCTGCAGCCGGCGGAGGTGCGCAGCATCCCGCTGGCGCTGAATGGGCTGACGTTGAACGGCTTCACGCTGAAAGGCGACGTGCAGCCGGGCGCTCCTCTCACTGTGGACCTGGTGTTGGCAGGCAGCGAGCAGCATGAGAAGACGGAGATCGCCTGGACCCTGGTACCGGCCGATCTGGCGGCAGGCCAGTCGAATGTGGCGCCGATTGCGCTGTGGTCGGGGGAACTGGCCCCGCGGGTAGCGTGGGACGAGGGCGAGCTGCTGTGCCGCCGCCTCCAGGCAGACTTGCCGGCCGACTTGGCGCCCGGACGGTACTTGATGCAGTTGACGACGACAGAGTACGAGCAGCCGTTTGGCGAAGTTATAGTGCCGTAACTTTGGGTCTTCCCGGAAGGGGGAGTCTTCCCGGAAGGGATCGCGCAAGAACTGCGGCATAAAGATCCTTTCTTCCCTTGCGGACGATGAATTCGGAGGTTCGTGTACTTACTCGTCTGACTAAGGGCCGAACATTCACTATAGTAGTGTTTGTCGCGGCTGTCACGACAGGGGCATGATATAATACCGGTCCATGAAAGCATTCCGCATCATGGGCCGCGTGTTCAAGGCTACTTACGAAGAATTGTTTCTAGTTGTCGGGTTGAGTGTGGCCTGGTGGGTGGGCACCTTGCTGATCTTGACGGCGCCCATGACGACGGCGGGCGTGCAGAACGTCGCCAACCGCATCGCCAATTACAAGCGATCCAACTTTGACTTTTTCTGGAGTGGGGCGCGCACCAATATCGGGCGCGGCGTGTTGCTGTTTCTGCTCCTGCTGCTGGCGCCGCCGCTGGTGTGGTTCAGCATCATGTTCTATTTTGACCAGCAGAGTTGGCTGATGCTGTTTGGCGTGCTGATGGCCTGGGTGCTGCTCATATTGTTCATGGGCGGCCAGTACTTCTACCCGCTCTACTGGCAGCAGTCGGAGCCGCAGTTAAAGCTTGTGATCCGCAATGGGCTGCTGCTGGCGGTGCGCCACCCGCTTTATTCGCTTTTGATGCTGCTGTTCCAAGTGCTGTTGATTGCCCTTAGCATTACGCTGGTCGTGCCGGTCATGCTGCTGCTGCCAGGCATGATCGCGCTCAGCCAGAATTTTGCCCTTGTTGGCCTGTTGCAGGAGATGGACCTGGCTCCGCAGCCGCCGGAGATGTCCGGCACGTAACACCAACCTGGTCCAACCCCAACTGGCCCGCTCGTTTACCGCACTGGTGGTTCATCGCGACGATGGATACGCTGCCTTCCGTCCCACCTGCCCAGCGACTGGTATCAGTCGCCGAGATGCAGGCAATTGAAAAAGACAGTGACGCCGGCGGCTATTCGTATGCGGCGATGATGGAGTGCGCCGGCCGCGCCGTGGCCGAAACGATCCTTGCCCGCTTTGGCAAGCAACCGGGCAGCAAGCAACCGGGCAGCAAGCAGCCGGGCAGCAAGCAGCCGGGCAGCAAGCAACCGGGCAGCAAGCAGCCGGGCAGCAGGCAGGGGGGCAGCAAGCAGCCGGGCAGCAAGCAGGGGGTGCTGGTGCTGGCAGGGCCTGGCAACAATGGCGGCGATGGATTGGTCTGCGCCCGCTATCTGCACGAGGCCGGTGCGACCGTGTTCGTCTACCTGTGGAAACGACGCACAGATCCTGCCAACGACTATGAAGGCCATTTTGCTCGACTGGTAGACCTGGGCGTGGTGTCGGCGCGCGCCGAGGAAGATAGTGGGCTGGCCACGTTGAGCGCATGGCTGGCGCAGAGCAGCATGGTGGTGGACGCGCTGCTGGGCACGGGAGCCAACCGGCCGATCGAAGGGCTGTTGGCCGAGCTGCTGGACGTCGTCGCGGCGCAACGGGACGAGTTGGCCGTCGTGGCGGTCGATTGCGCCTCGGGGCTTGACTGCGACACGGGAGCGCTGAGTTCGCATGCGATCAGGCCGGAAATTACGGTCACGTTTGGGTTTGCCAAGGTCGGGCATTACCAATTCCCGGGGGCGGAGGCTGTGGGAGAGTTGGTGGTGGCGGATATTGGCCTGGCCGATACGGCGGCCGAAGGGTTGCGCACGTTCCTGATTACGCCGGAGCTGGTGCGGAGCTGGATGCCAAAACGACCGCGGCTGAGCCATAAGGGGACCTTTGGTAAGGTCCTGCTGGCAGTGGGCAGCGAGTCGTTCCCTGGTGCGGCGTATCTGAGCTGCGCGGCGGCAGGGCGCGCTGGGGCAGGCCTGGTCACGGGGGCCGTTCCACGGCCCATTTGGCCGCTGGTGGCCGGGCGGCTGGCCGAGCCAACGTGGCTGCCGCTGCCGGTGCAACCGGAGTTGCTAATGCGGCCGGGCAACCAGTCGCCGAGCCACGACGAGACGCAGGAAGGCGACAAAGTGGTGGGGTGGCTTGAGCCATCAGCCGGATCCCTGGTTGTTGCCAGCGTGGCGGACTACACAGCGTTCGTGCTGGGCTGCGGAATGGGTAACAACAAGGCGACGCGGCGTTTTGTCGGTCAACTGCTACGGCACCCGTTGCCCCCATCAGTGATCGACGCCGACGGGTTGAACTGCATGGCGGCGTTGGACAATTGGCCGGCGCACCTGCCGGCGAAGTGCGTGCTCACACCCCACCCAGCCGAGATGGCGCGGCTGTGCCAGATAGAGGTCGGCGAGGTAGTGGCGCGGCGCTGGGAGCTGGCACGGCAAAAAGCAGCGGAGTGGCGCTGCGTGATCCTACTTAAAGGGCCGTATACGGTGGTGGCACACCCGGACGGCTGGCTGGGCGTGCTGCCGATCGCCACCCCAGCCTTGGCCACGGCCGGCAGCGGCGACGTCCTGGCCGGAACACTGGGCGGGCTGCTGGCGCAGGGGCTGGAACCGCTGGCAGCCGCGTGCGTAGGAGCGTGGCTGCACGGGACGGCGGGCCTGGCTTGCGAGCGAGAAATTGGACCGGCAGGGGTGGTGGCGTCAGATTTGCTGGCGCGCCTACCCGTGGTGTTGCGTGAACTGCACGGAGGCGGGGTGAGCAAAGATGTCACGTCATCGGCGTGACCTACATGGCGATTGATACTTTTGGAGCAGACGATGAGCACTCATCCAACAATTTTATCACCTGAGAATACGCGGATTGTGGTCGATACTTCGAGCAATGTGCCGGAGGAATTTCTGCGGCGCTATCGCATGCTTGAGGTGCCGACGCTGGTAATCTTTGGCGAGGAGTCGTACCAGAACAAGTACGAATTGAGCGAGACGGCATTCTACGAAAAGTTTGCCGCCGCCAAGACAATCCCGACGACGAGCCAGCCCCCGCCGGCGCTGTTCGCCGACGCCTACCGCCAGGCGTTTGACGAAGGGGCCGAGCACATTGTACTGGTGACGGTGGCGAGCAAGCTTTCGGGTACGTTCCGCTCGGGGCAGATGGCGGCGCATGAGTTTGGGGAGGAACGGTTTACCTTCTGGGACGGCAACAGCATCAGCCTGGGGAGCGGCTGGCAGGCGATCATGATGGCGCGCATGATCGAGGCTAACGCCGACTACGAGACGTTTATTGCGCGCATGACCAAACTGCGCAGCGAAATCATTGGCTTTGCAGCCCTGGAGACGCTAAAATACGTCGCACGCAGCGGACGAGTCAGCAATTTGCAGGCAGGGATCGGCGATTTGCTCCAGGTCAAGCCGATCCTGGAGTTGTGGGACGGCGGCGTAGAGGTGTGCGCCAGGGCACGCGGACGCAAGAAGTCGTTCCAGGAAGTGCTCGAGCGCCTAAAGAAGTTTTACGGCGACCGGCCAATCCATGCCGGCATGCTGCACGCCAATGCGCTGGCCGGCGCCGAGCAGTTATTGATCGAGGCGCGGCAGGCGCTCAACATTCAGGAAGCATATTATAGCGACATCGGCCCGGCGATCGCCGCACTGGCCGGCCCAGGCGTGGTCGGCCTGGCGGGCTGCCCGGCAGATGTCTGACATCGTCGATGTCTGGCATCATCGATGTCCGACATCATCGATGTCTAGCAGAAAGATCGCAATGATTCGCAGCCAAGGGGTGCGCACAGGATGATGAACATAGCCCTAGATGCAATGGGCGGCGACCACGCGCCGCAGGCCATCGTGGCAGGGGCCGTCGAGGCGGCCAAGGAATATGGCGTGACCGTCTCCCTGGTCGGCAAGCCGGAGGTGATCGAAGCCGAGTTAAAGAAGCACAACATTGCCGGGCTGAGCCTGCCGATCGTACCGGCGACGCAGGTGATCGAGATGGACGACAAGCCGGCGCAGGCGGTGCGCGCCAAGCCGGACAGTTCAATGGTGGTGGGCTGTAAGATGGTCAAGCGCGGCGAGGTGCAGGCGTTTGTGTCGGCGGGCAACACGGGCGGCGCCATGACGGCGGGCATCCTGCACGTAGGGCGCATCCGCGGCATTGCCCGACCGGCGCTGATTGGCCCTTTCCCGACGATCAAAGGGGTTACGCTGATCCTCGACATGGGAGCGAACGCCGACGTACGGCCCGAACACATGGTGCAGTTTGCGATCATGGGCCAGCTCTATTCGCAGTCGATTATGGGCTTGCAGAACCCGAGTGTGCGCATCCTGTCGAACGGCGAGGAAGCGGGTAAGGGGAACCAGTTGGTGATCGCCACGTCCAAGCTGCTCGAACAAACGCCGGGGATCAACTTTCAGGGCAACATTGAGAGCAAGGATGTGCCCAAGGGGTTGGCCGACGTAGTTGTGACGGACGGGTTTACAGGCAACATCTTTGTCAAGACGGCCGAGACGACGGCCAGCTTGATGAACGCGGTGATCACTGAGGAGATCAAGAAGAACCCAATTGCAGTATTGGGGGCGTTGATGGCGCGGGGGTCGTTGCGGCGCGTGCGCGAACGGATGGACGACAGCCATTATGGCGGAGCTGTGCTGCTGGGCCTGTCGGGGTTAGTCATCGTGGCGCATGGGCGCAGCAACCCAATGGCGATCCGGCACGCCATACGCGTGGCCAAGCAGGCGATCGAGCAGGACATTATCGGCAAGATTCAAAACGGCATCGAGCACTCCGCCTCGTTTACGGGGCTGGCCGAAGTCGAAGAGGCATCATAAACAGTACAGTTTACGCAACATAGTCGGATATACTCGACGCCATCCAATTTATGAAAGCAAAGGGTCAATGAAGGTTTACCGCAATATCAAGGAAATCCGGCGCAAGGACACGATTGGCCGGCGGTTCACGCTGACGGGCATGGGTGTACTGGCGGTTGGATTTTTGGCGAGCCTGGTGCCGACATGGTATGCGCCGGATGCCCCTCTCCAGCCGGGCATCGTAGGTTTCGTGCAGCAGTACTGGTCGTGGATCAGCTTTGGCGCCCTGTTTGCGGGCTTTTTGTGCGCCAGTATCGGCAGCTACTATATCAACCGCTATGCGCGGCGGCGCTGGCCCGGCAGCCGTTTTGTCGAGCGACCTGACCAGGTTCTGGAGCGCAATATGAAGGGATTGGACGACAAGTATGCCTTCTTCTCACAGAGCCTGCCGGCGAGCTACCTGCTGGCGGGGCCTAACGGCATTACCGTCTTTGCGCTGCGCAGCGACAAGGGCAAGGTGACCGTGGAGGGCAACAAGTGGCGTGAGCCGTTTAGCATTATGCGTTTCTTTACATTTTTTGCCCGTGAGGGCCTCGGCAGCCCTGACCAGGAACTTGAGGATCAGAAAAATAAGCTGCGGGCGCTGTTGGCGCAAGGAGAGGGGTTGGCCGACGTGCCGATGGACGGGGTGGCGCTCTTTCTGCACCCGCAGATCCAGTTGGAAGTGACCGACCCAGTGATCCCGGTGCTGCGACCGGAGCAGGTAAAGGATCACGTGCGGGCGCGGGTGAAGGATGCGCGGGTGCCGAACGCGACACAGCGGGCGCTGGTAGAGTTTTTGGCGGAGAAGGCGGTTTGGCAGGAGGAAGAGGCGGCGTGAGAGGGTGAGTAGGTGAGAGGGTCCCCGACGATGTTATTAACCCCTGCTTTTCTGCGAGTCGCCCGGTGCATTGGCTTGACTGCCGGCCTCCTGGTGCTGGGGTTGGCAATCACCAGCCACAACGCTGCGGCGCAGGCGCCTGGCTGCGCCAGCAGCGGCCCGGCAGCCGGCGCCTACACAGTGACCGTCTGCCTGATCGTGCCAAGCGAAGGCGCGGTGGTGCGCGGCGCCTATCCGGTTGCGGCCACGACGAGCGTCAGCGGGACTGGCCCCGGCCTTGTCGAGATTGATTTTTACCTGGACGGCAAGTACATTCTCAACGACGTTACCAGGCCGTTCTGGTTTGGGCTGTCCTCCGACTACTTTGTCGACGGGCCGTATCGGCTGGAGGCGGAAGCGCGCATGCGCGACGGCTTTGTATCAGCACGTGCCGGAGCCAACATTACCCTGGAGAATGGTGTTACCACGCCGCCGGTCAACACCAGGAGTTTTACGCCGTGGCTGGGCGAGGCAGATGATGAGGGTCTCACTATAGCAGCAGTAGGTGACGGCGCCGGCAGCACTCTAAGCAACTACCTGGTGTCGAGCCTGATCGTAGACAGCCAGCCCGACATCTTTCTGTACCTGGGCGACGTGTACGAGAGAGGTACGCCCACCGAGTTTAACCGGTGGTACGGGCTGCGCGATACCTTGTATGGGCGGCTGCGCGACATCACCAACCCGACGGTGGGCAACCATGAGTATCTCACGCCGGGGGCTGCGGGCTACTTCAATTACTGGGACAACATCCCCCATTACTACAGCTACAACACGGGCGGCTGGCACTTTGTCTCGCTCGATTCAAACGAAGCGTACAACCAGGTGGCGCCGACCTCTGTGCAGTATAAGTGGCTGGAAAGCGACCTGAGGGCAAACACGCTGCCATGTGTACTAGTTTATTTCCACCACCCGCGCTACTCGATCGGGCCGCAGGGTGATACGGCGCGCTTGGCCCAGGTGTGGTCGCTGCTGGCGCAGTATGGCGTGGATGTTGTCCTGACGGGACATGATCACAGCTACCAGCGCTGGGTGGCGCTCGACGGCAGCGGCAACCCGGCGCCGCGAGGCATCACGGAGTTTGTCGTCGGTACGGGCGGCTTTGGCACACAGGGCTTTGTGCGCAGCGACACGCGGGTGGCAGCCACGTCAACGACATATGGGGCCTGGTTCGCCGACCTTTACGCCGACCGGCTGGAGTATCGTTTTGTCAACCTAGCGAACCAAGAGCTTCACTCCGGAACGGTGTCGTGCAACGCCGCAGTACCTACCTCTACTTTGCCTTTGCCAGCGACGCCTACCAGCATACCAACTAGCACGGCAACCGACACGTCGACCGCAATACTGACGAGTACACCGACGGCGGTACCGACAAAGACAGCAACAAGTATTCCGACGAACACATCGACACATACACCGACAAACACACCAACGCATACACCTATACATACACCTACAGAAACACCGACACAGACACCGACACAGACACCAACAGAGACGCCGACAGAAACACCGACAGAAACACCAACGCATACACCGACAGAGACGCCAACGGCAGTACCGACAAACACACTTGCGCCGACGGCAACAGGCACGCCAACACCTACCAACACGCCAGCGCCGGCCAACACGCCAGCGCCGGCCAACACGCCAACGCCAGCTAACACTCCAGCGAACACACCAACGCTGCCCAGCGCAGCGGCGGCGGGCGGGCAGGTGTTAACCTTTGCACCGGTGGCCGACGCCTATGTTTCGGCGGCGGAGCCTGCGGCCAACTTCGGCCATATGGACAAGCTGCGCGTGGACGGATCGCCCGAGTTGCGCAGCTATCTGCGCTTTGACGTGCAAGGTTTGACGGGGCGGGTGACCAAGGCCACACTGCGCATTTGGGCCAACAGCGGGGCCGGCGCAGGCTGGGAGGTGTACGGCGTGAGCGACAACACCTGGGGGGAGCCGCGCATCGCCTATATCAATGCGCCGCCCGTTGGGGAATTGACAGCGGGTTCAGGCCCTGTGGCGGCGGAGACATGGACTGAGACTGATGTGACGAGACTGGTGAAGGGCAACGGGCTTGCGAGCCTTGTGGTGATCGGCCCAAGTGCAACGGCACTTTCGCTCTCCAGCCGGGAGGGGCCAAACCCGCCACAGTTGGTTGTCGAGACGGGAGGTGCCGCAGGGGGCGCCGGTCTGCTCCCACCTGCTGCGGTGGTTGCTGGTGCGATTGCCGGCAGTAACGGCGACGGCTTGGGTGACGCCGGCAAGGCGCTCATCTACAAGCATCCCTTGGGTGCAAAGATAGATTTATGCACGGCCATCCCACGGCCCAACAAGCCCGAGGCACAGACATGGCTGTGCTGGCTGGCGCGCAACTACGGACACATCCGCGAGCATTTAGCGCAGATCGGGTTGTCGCAGCAACTGTACCGCGGCGGGGCCAGTTAGCGGTAGCCGGTTGCGTCGGCGGGCTTGCCGGCGTCATGTACTTCCCGAAGATAACGCCAGCAGTCGGGCTGGGAGCCGTCCAAGTCGGTGAAGCCATAGACCTGGGCGAGCTGGCCGCTCGAAAGCGATTGGCCGTTCCAACGCGCGACCTGCCGATCGGCGGCCAGCGCGGCGACAGCGCGGCCAACATAACGGGGCGTTTCGGAGATGACGAAGTGTGGCTCACGTGTGATGGCATCGCGCCAGTTTTCCTCAGTCACCCCGAACCCGTCCAGCATCATTTCGGAGCGCAGCCAACCAGGCGTGAGGGCAAGCGCGGTGGTGCCATACGGAGCTAGTTCGTGGGCAAGCGCCCAGGCCATGCGCACGACCGCTGCCTTGGCCATGTCGTAGAACAGGGAAACCCGGTAGTGCCCAGCATTGTAGTCGGCCGTACCGTCGGTCATTTCGATCACGATCCCGCCGGGACGCTTGAGCAACAACGGCAATGCAAAGTGATTGGTGATAAGGTGCGTATCCACGGCCAGCCGCAGCAGCCGAAGACCGTGCTCCAGCGATTGTTCCCAAACGGGCTTGTCGAATTCAAACAAGCGTTCGCCACCCCAAATATCATTGACGAGAACATCAAGGTGGCGGTGGTCGCGCTCGATACGCTCGATCAGATGTTTGACCTGGCTGCTGTCCAGGTGATCGGCCGGGATGGCGATGCCTTGCCCGCCGGCTTGGGTCACAAGTTCGGCAGTCTCTTCGATGGTTTCGGGGCGATCGTATTCGGACCGTTGGGTACGCGTCGTGCGCCCAGTGACGTAGACGGTCGCACCGGCAGCGCCCAATTCGACGGCAATGCCACGGCCGGCGCCGCGTGTAGCCCCGGCGACCAATGCAATCTTGTTACTAAGAGGTGTGTCCATAGTATACCAAATCCTCGATGTCGTAGTTGCCGCTGGGCCGGATGTCCGTGCGCATAACCAGGTTCTCCGCTACGATACCTCCGTGCACACGGAGAGTCAACACGATTGATCGATCAACGCCTCTGGCGGTTAGCACAAAAAATTCCTATTGACAAGTGCCGGCGGTCATCCTCGGCGAGCCGGGACCAGGCAAATATCTGCCGGTCGTGATCAGCAACGACACACTGCGGCCGGCAGCCGTGCGCTACCAGGTGCAGGATGCGGACAGCCAGGAAGTTGTCCTGGCAGGGGAATACACGGTGCCGGCTAATCAGAACTGGCAGGTGGGCCATATCCGCAGGTATGCCAGCGACCAGCGTATGTACCTGGTGACGTGGGAAGTGGACGGGCAGCAGTATGGCGGGCATTACCTGGCGGGGCATCCGCCGTTTGCGCTGGAGCGCTACCGGAAGTGGCTGACGGCGATTGCTGCGCTGCCGCGGGCGTTTGATGCGGAAATGGTGGCGAGATAGGGAAGAGATGCAGGCACTTCCTGGAGGTGTCCGACCGGAGGTCGGCGCCCACCTCCAGGAAGTGGGCGGGCTGCAGGCCCAATTATCGTGCGGGTTTAGCCGTGCTCGCCAATGCCGGCATGCAGGCGGTCGTCTTCGAGGCCGATCAGGCGGGCAGCGGAGAGACGGAGGATGACAGTGGCGCCGGCTACGCCGACGACGCCAAGCAGGCGGAGGCGCTGCCAGGTTGCTTGCCACTTTTGCTGTAACATGTTTGTTCCCTTCCTATCAAGTTCCGGCCTATTCTTTGGCCGGACGGATCCACTATGGCACGGCATGACGCAGCGCGCCATGGACCCCTATATAGAAGGTATGTCTAACTGTTAACGTTCCAACACTGTACGGTGCGGGAGCACGACCGCCGGTGACAGCTCTCAGGATCGTACCTATGCTTGTGCCTCTCTCTATAGGATAGTGCGGAATTTCCTGCCATTATCACCGGCAAGAGATTTAGCCCGTGGCGCTCCGAGAGTGAGCACGGTTAATGCCGAGGAGATGGACAGCATGGAGAGACCAGTCTATGTGCCCAGCGGCAAGGTGGGGCACGAGATCAATTATATGGAGTTTCACGACGCCATCGAGCAGGTAAAGCAGCGCGTGGAGGCGTCGGACGCCGACGTGGTGAGCTTGATGATGCACCTGATCGATGTGATCAACAATTCGGGCTGCACGTTGGGCGACGCGACGGACGCACTCTACCGGCTCACGACCATTCGGCGGACGTTGAAGCAGTGCGTGGAGGAGTTGCCGGTTGCCATTAGCATGTTGAACTGAATAGGAACAGCCAAATGGGCAGGCGAGGACGCCTGCGCTCCAGCAGGCATTTGCATTAAGGGTTTGCGCAATTGGACAGCGCACCAACTCTCCGGTACGATCTGTCTGGCAATTTCGCCGGCAGCAGGAGTGGAGCATGGTGCGCTTGTCTGTTTGTATTGAGATGTACTGGCCGGAGCTGCCTTACGCACAGCGCGTGGAGCGAGTGGCAGGGGCCGGCCTGTCTGCATACGAATTTTGGAATCATAGCGACAAGGACCTGCCCGCAATCCAGGCGGCGGCAGGTGCGGGCAAGGTGAATCTGGCGGGCTTTGTGTGTGAGCCTGGTTTTGCACTGACCGGACCGACGCCGCTAGAGGTACACACGGCGGGGGTGGCGCGTGCAGCTGCAGTAGGCCGCCAGCTGGGGACCTCCACATTCATCGTTACGGCGGGTAACGTGGTGGCGGGTGAGAGCTATGAGATTACACGACGATGGGTGCTGCGCAAGCTCAAAGCGATGGCGGCAGCGGCACAGCAAGAGGGCGTCATGCTCTGCCTGGAGCCGCTGAACGTACACGACGACCATCCCGGCTACTGGCTGACCACAATGGCGCAGGCGGCCGACCTGGTGGAAGAAGTGGACCTGCCCAGCCTCAAGATCCTGTATGACATTTATCATCAGCAGATCACTGAAGGCAGCATCCTGGCCAATTTACGCAAATATGCGCCCCGCATCGGCCACATTCACGTGGCAGGAACGCCGGGGCGTGGCAATCTTGTGGGCGGCGATCTCGATTATCGCACGATATTTGCCGCCATCGACGACATGGGCTATGACGGCTATGTGGGGCTGGAGTTTCGGCCCACCGGAGACACCGAAGCCGCCCTCGCCGAGGCAGTCGAACTGACAAACAGGCGGTAGGAAACCGCGCTTACATGTTGGTTTTGCATGCACATTGGCAGCCGCCGGCCAAGCCGGATGAGACTGGAACCGTCCTATTTTGGACGGAGACAAGCGCCGCGCCTGCCGAACAGAACAACCAGACCCAGGTAGACAGCCAAGACGGTGGTGGCAGTTCGGGTGGCCGGAAACCACGTTGGCGGCGCAAGCCGCGACCGACGCCGCCCGCCCCAGCACACCCCTTCTGCCCACCGGTGGCGCAGAGCGAAGAGGCGCTGCGCATGCTCGGTTGGGGGGGCGGCGGGCGGCAAGGTACGCTGACGCTGTTGCTGCCGGCGGCGGGCCACCTGCCCCGCCCTTCTCCACAGCTGGTCTACGATTGGGCATTCGATATGCGCAGGTCGTTGCACCTGGCACGCTGGCAGGTACAGGGACTGCTGCTGCCGCCGGCGGCGGCTGTGGCGGTGCTGCTGGCCCTGCCGGCCGACAGCGACCTGCCGCCCTCGCTGCGCGTGGCAGACGACGCGCGCTATTGGGCGACGGCAACGGGCCTTGTGCTGGAAGCGATGGCGCAGCAGAAGCTTCTGCCAACACTGGAAACGGTTGAGGGCAGCGGCGTAACAAATAACGGGGGACACTTTTATGCACGCTGGGCGCCTGTGCTGGACGGCCCGCGCGATGGGCCACGGCTAGCACAGCTGGTAGCACAGATGCCGCCGGTCTGTCGCGCCCAGACCGACAAGGCGACCAATGCCCCGGCCCCGCAGCAGTTGCTCGAATCTTTCTTAAACAGCAGCGCCGACGCCCTGGCGCGCATTTGGACGCGCGGGCTGGCGCCGCCACCGAACGTGGGGGCCAATTTACCGGCGGGGGCGTGGCTGCAGGCGCTGTTTGCAGATACGCCCAAGGTGGCAGGGGCGCAGGCGCCGCTTAGCCGGCTGGAAGCCAGCCACCGTGCCTGGCTGCGGTCGCTGCACATGGCAGGCGACCGCTACGTACGCGTGGCTTTTCGGCTAGAGGCGCCACAACCGCAGGCGCAGTCCATTGGCCTGCAAATGCCCCCCGGTCAGCGAGGCCAGGCGGACATTCATGCGCGGGTCAGCGTGCAAATGCCGGATGACGAGCAGGGGCAAAGGAATCGGAAGCAGGGCAGCGGCCAGCAAGCAGGCGGCCAGCAAGCAGGCGGCCAGCAAGCAGGCGGCCAGCAGGCAGGCGACCCGAAACCAAACCGCAAGCAGCAGGGCGGCCAACAACAGGCACGTCAACAACAAGCCCGTCAACAACAAGCCCGTAAACAGCAGGGGCGGCAGCAACAGGACGGGCAACAAAAGAGCGTACAACAAGGCAGTCGACAGCAGGACGGCAAGCAGCGCAAGCCGGGCCGCCAGCAAGACGCAAAGCGCCAAAACGATGGCAGGCAGAACGGGGGGCAGCAGAACGCAGGGCAGCGGAACGCCAGACATGCACAGGCGGGTGGGACCTGGCAGTTGCACTTCTTGCTGCAGGCGCGTGACGACCCCAGCTTGTTGGTGCCTGCCAGCCAGGTGTGGCAGACAGGCAATGCGACGCTGCAAACGCTGGGGCGCACCTTTACCAACCCGCAGGAAAAGCTGCTGGCCGGGTTAGGCTATGCGGCGCGGTTGTTTGAGCCGCTGCGGCGCAGTTTGCAGACGGAAACACCGACGGTAGCGATGCTCACGACCGAGGAGGCCTACGCCTTTTTGCGCACGGCGCCGGTTCTGGAAGAGAGCGGGTTTGGCGTGCTGGTGCCGCCGTGGTGGAACAAGCCGGGAGCGCGGCTGGGCGTAAGGCTGCGCATGAACGCGGCCAAGGGGGCAACGCCCGATCTCGTGGCTGGCGGTCGTATGAGCCTGGACAAGCTGGTCGACTACCGCTGGGAAGTAGCACTTGGCGAGGCTTCGCTCAGTCGCGCCGAGTTTGATGCGCTGGTGGCGCTCAAGTCGCCGCTGGTACAGGTGCGCGGGCAGTGGGTGCAACTCGACCCCGGCCAAGTGGAGGCGGCAATCAAGTTCTGGCAGCGGTTGGAGGCGGGCGGCACGTTGAGCCTGGCCGACGCCGTACAGTTGGGGCTGAGCGGGGCGCCGATCGAGGGGCTGGACGTACTAGAGGTTACGTACGACGGCTGGCTGGCGGAATGGATGGCGCGGCTCACGGGGGGCGAAAAACTGACGGTGCTGCCGCAGCCGGACAGCCTTCAAGGGCAGCTGCGCCCCTACCAGTTGTACGGCTATTCGTGGCTCGACTTTTTGCGGCGTTGGCGCTTGGGCGCGTGCCTCGCCGACGACATGGGGTTAGGGAAGACGATCCAGACGCTAGCCATGCTGCTGCGCATCCAGGAAGACGAGGGGGCGCTGCCCGGGCCGGTGCTGTTGGTGGCTCCGACCTCAGTCGTGACAAACTGGGAGCGCGAGGCGGAGACGTTTGCCCCAGGTCTGCGTGTGCTGGTGCACCAGGGGGCGCTGCGGCTGCGCGAGGATGCGCTGCTGGCGGAAGTGGGGCGCAACGACGTGGTGCTGAGCAGCTATGCGGTAGTGCGGCGGGATGCAAGCACCTTGAACCAGGTGGATTGGTTTGGCGTAGTGGTGGACGAGGCGCAGAACATCAAAAACGCCGATACCCAGCAGGCAAGGGTGATGCGCAAACTGCCGGCCACCTTCCGGCTGGCGCTGACGGGTACGCCGGTGGAGAACCGGCTGACCGAGTTGTGGTCGATCATGCACTTTTTGAACCCCGGCTACTTGGGGTCACGCCAGGCGTTCCGGCGACAATTTGCGCTGCCGATCGAGCGCGATGCCGACGCCGAGGCGGCCGACCACTTGCGGCGGCTAGTTTCACCCTTTATTTTGCGGCGCGTCAAGACCGATCCGACCGTGATCAACGACCTGCCGGAGAAGCAGGAAAGCAAGGTGTATTGCTTTCTGACGGCCGAGCAGGCGACGTTGTACGAGGCAGTCGTGCGCGAGCAGTTGCAGCAGATCGATGCGGCAGGCAACGAGATGGAGCGCAAGGGCCAGGTGCTTGCCCTGCTGGTCAAGCTCAAGCAGATCTGCAATCATCCGGCGCAGTTCTTGCACCAGATCGGCGACGGCGTCACCACTCCAGGCGAGGAAGATCTGCGCAGCGGCAAGCTGGCGCGGCTGGTGGAACTGCTGGAAGAGGTGGTGAGCGTGGGAGACCGGGCGCTGGTCTTTACACAGTTTGCCGAGATGGGCGGTCTGCTCAAGAGCTATTTGCAGGCGCGGCTGGGCGTGGCGACGCAGTTTTTGCACGGCGGCACACCAACGGCGAAGCGCACGGAAATGGTTCGCCGCTTCCAGGAAGACCCGGACGGGCCGCCGATCTTTGTGCTATCGCTCAAGGCGGGCGGCGTGGGGCTCAACTTGACGCGGGCCACGCACGTATTTCATTTTGACCGCTGGTGGAACCCAGCGGTAGAGAATCAGGCCACGGACCGGGCATTTCGCATTGGACAGCAGCGCAACGTGCAGGTTCACAAGTTCGTCGTCACCGGCACGTTGGAGGAGAAGATAGACGAGATGATCGAGGGCAAGCAGGCATTGGCTGCCAGCGTGCTAGGCAGCGGTGAGCAGTGGCTGACCGAGCTTTCGACCACTCAACTGCGCGAGCTGGTGGCTCTGCGGCGTGAGGCTTTGGACCAGGAACCCCAATGAGAAGACGATTTCAGCGGCCACGACGTGCAGAGGGCACACAGGGTCCGCAGCGCCCGCCGCCCAACACACCGCCGATCCAGCGCAAGGATGGCATCAAGGCGCGCAGCCAGCGCGGCGAGTTTGTCACCAACTGGTGGGCGCAACGCTGGATACATGCGTTGGAGCAGGTAGTCAATACGGGGCGGCTGAACCGTGGGCGCACCTATGCGCGGGCGGGGCAGGTCCTTTCGCTGGACGAAATGGGCGGCGGCGTGCAGGCGCGGGTGCAGGGAACGCGGCCGCAGCCGTACAAGGTCACAATCAAGCTGAAACCGCTGAGCGACAAACAGTGGAACAAGGTGATCGACGCATTGGCGGGGCAGGCATTATTTGCGGCGCAGCTCCTGGCAGGGGAGATGCCGCAGGAAATCGACGCGGTATTTGCGGCCGCGGGCTGCAGCCTGTTCCCTGCCACGGAAGGCGAGCTGGAGACCCAATGCTCATGCCCGGACTGGGCGAACCCCTGCAAGCACGTGGCGGCCACACACTATATTTTGGCCGAGCAGCTCGACGAGGACCCGTTTTTGCTGTTCCGGCTGCGCGGGCGCAGCCAGGAACAGGTGATGACGGCCCTGCGGGCGCGGCGCAGCGACGTGGCGCGGGTGGCTGAGGAGCCGGTCGCCTATGGCACGGACGAGTCTGTGCCGCCGCTGGATGCGGATCTGGAGCGTTTTTGGCGCATGGGTGGCACGGAAGTGGCTCCGATCCAGGTGAGCATTAAGCCGCCTGCTACGCCACTGCCGCTGCTCAAACGGTTAGGTCAGCCGCCGTTTTTGGACGAGAACATCGAGCAGGCGTTGGGGCCGGCGTACCGGGGGATGCAGCAGGCGGCGCTGGCGGCGGCGTTTGACGGCGACGGGTAAGCGAGACGCATCGCTGGGGCGCGAATTGAGAGCTATTCCCCGCCAATCTCCACATCTACCGTCATACCCCAGCGTAAGTTATCCGGCTGCTCGTCCAGATCGATCGTGACAGCGTAGACGACGTCGCCGCCGACGACGGTGGAGGCGGGGGCGATGGCGGCAACCTGGCCCGGGAGCTGGTCGTTGGACGACTGGACGATAACGGTGACGGGCCGGCCCACGGCAACACGGGTGACATCGCGCTCACTGAGGTCGGTAGTTTCGACCCGAAGGCGGGCAAGATCGGCCAGCGTGAGCACTACCTGGCCCGGCTGCACCATTTCGCCAGGGCTGACGGAAAGGCCAGTGATCGTGCCGGCGAAGGGAGCGCGGATGGCGGTGGCGTCCTGGGAGGATTGGGCGCGGCGCAGTGCGGCTTCGGCCTCAGTGATGGCAACGGCGGCGACGGCCAGCGTCTGGTCGCGTGCACCGGCCTGCAGGAGGTCGAGCTCGGCCTGGGCAGAGCGCACCTGGGCCTCGGCCTCGGCGACCTGGCTGGGAGTGGCGGGGGTGAGCAGGCGATCGAGCGCTGCCTGGGCTTGCTGCACCTGGGCGCGGCCGGCGGCGACGGCATCGGCTTCGGGGCCGGCAAAGAGCAGGTCGTAGCGGGCCTGGGCGGCCTCGTAGTTGTTAGTGGCCTGCTGGAGGTCACGGCTTTGCGGCAGCATGCCTACGTCATTGCGGTCCTTGACCTGGTCATAGGCGGACTGGGCCTGTTTGAGCACGGCCTCCGCATTGGAGAGATCGGCCAGGGCAGCGATGCGCTCCCCCTGGCGTGGACCGGCCGAAAGCTGCTGGAGGGCAGCCTGGGCGGCGGCCAGGGAGGAGCGAGCGGCAGCGATTCTCGCTTTCGCTGGCGGGCGTGGAGAGTTGGTCGAGCCGGGCTTGGGCGGCCTGGACGCGTGCCTCGGCGGCAGTGACCTCCTGGGTGCGCGGGCCAGCCTGCATTTCGTCGAGGTTGGCCTGAGCGCGGAAGAGGGCGGCCTGGGCTTCGACCACGCCGGCGTCGGCATCGGTTGAATCGAGTGCCACCAGCAGGTCGCCGGCCTTGACCGTGTCCCCCACGGCGATGGGCACCGTGCGCACCTGGCCCGAGGTGGAGAAGGCGAGATCCGCCTCCTGGGCCGGGATCACCTTGCCGGCGGCGCGCACCGGGCCGCCGGGCTCGCTGACGATGGCGGGCAGCGGGGTGGCGGCAGGTGTCGGCGTGGGGGACACCGGCTGGCTGCAGGCGGCAAGGAGAGTTGCTAGCAATAGAAGTAACAGGTAGCGAGAGGGCATCGTTGTTCTCGTTGTGCGACTGGGTGACAGATGAACGTGTGCGAGGCGAGCCTCGCACAATCAGTGCACGAGTCCGTTGGCAATCGCGGCGGTGAGGCCCTCATCCACGGCGACGCGGCCGTCGAGGAGGCGGACAACGCGGCGGGCGTGGGCCATGACGCGCGGGTCATGGGTGGCAAAGACAAAGGCGGTGCCGGTCTGCGCGTTGAGCCGTTCCATGATCTCCATCGCCTGCTCGCCGTTAGCGGTGTCGAGGTTGGCGGTGGGTTCATCGGCCAGGACCAGCGAAGGCCGGGTCGCCAGGGCGCGGGCGATGGCCACGCGCTGCTGCTCGCCGCCGCTCATCTGGTCGGGGCGGTGGTGAATGCGGTCGCTCAGACCGACGGCGTCAAGCATTTCCATGACGCGAGCGCGGCGCTCGCTGCCGCTAAGGCCGTTGAGGAGCAGCGGCAGCTCGACGTTTTCGTAGGCGTCGAGCACCGGGACCAGGGCGAAGAACTGGAAGACGAAGCCGATCTCGGCGCGGCGCATGTCGGCGCGCTGGGCGGCATTGAGCCGGGTCACGTCCTTGCCGTTAACGCGCACGATGCCGCTGTCGGGCTTGTCGAGACAGCCCATCAGCTGCAGCAGCGTGGTCTTGCCGGAGCCCGAGGGGCCGACGAGGGCCGTGAACTCGCCGGGATCGATACACAGGGTCACGCCGTCGAGCGCGCGTGTCTCCACCTGGCCGATCTTGTAACGGCGGGTAACGTTCTCGACCTCGATCACTGGTTGCATTGGATTGACAGACATGTTCGGGCTCCTATAGGGTATGCAGCGCCTGCACCGGCTCCAAGCGGGCGGCGAACCAGGCGGGATAAAGCGAAGCTAACAGGATAACTACCAGCGTCGCCACGGAAAGGTTGGCAATGGTGGTGGGGACCAGGCGCGTGTACATCGTTGCGCCCAGGGCAATGTTCTCGACGGAACCGGCGACGTCCTCGCCCATGTAGATGCCGTGGTCGCTCATGTAGATGACGATTGCCGTACCCAGCACGACGCCGACGGCAATGCCCAGCAGGCCGAGGGTGCCGGCTTCGAGTAGGAACATCCCCATGATCTGGCGGCCCTTCATGCCGAGGGCGGCGAGGATGCCCATCTCGCGCACGCGTTCAAAGACGGCCATCAGCAGGGTGTTGGCGATGACGACGGCCACCACGAGCATGACGATAAAGTCGATGATCAGGTAGAAACGCAGCCCCGTCTCCATCGTCTGCAGGAACACCTTGTTGAGCTCGCGCCAGGTCAGCGCATTGATGCCGGGGCCGCCCAAGGCCGCAGCGACGGCCTCCGCATCCTCCTCGTTATGGAGCAGGATGGTGACGGCGCTGGCACGGCCGGCCGTGTTGGTGACGGCCTGCGCCTTAGCCAGCGGCATAAAGACGGCACTTTCGTCGTAGGAGACGGCGCCGCTGCTGAAGAGGCCGCGCACGGTGTAGACCTGCTCCTGCGGCTGCCCGTCGGCGTCGATGACCGTCAGGCTCACCTTGCTGCCGGGCTGGAGCCCCATGCTCTCGGCCAGGCGCTTGCCGACCAGTATGCCGCTGCGGTCGTCGGGGGCGAGAAACTCGCCCGCCACCAGGCCGTTGCGCACCGGGGCGTAAAAGTCAGAAGTGACGTCGATGCCGTAGACCTGCAGGTTGGCGGTATCGTCAGGCGTATTGAGAATGCCGACGGCCCACAGCACGGGTGCGGCGCTCGCTACTTGGGGCAGGGCGCGAGCCTGGGCCGCCAGTTCTTCGCCGTTGTCGACCAGGTCCTGCCACTCCAGGCTGAGCTTTTCCTCCTCGTAGGACTCGGACCGCAGCTGAACATGGCCGGTCCGGAGACGGATATTGTTCTCGACCGCGTCGTGCGTGACGCCGGCAATGAAGCCGTTGATAAAGATGAGCAGCGCCAGTCCCATGGCCACCGCTATGAGCGTAAAGAATGACCGGCGGCGGTTGCGCCCGAGGTCACGATAGGCTATTTGCCAGAGTTTCCCAAATGCCATAATGGCATCCTCCCTTCCGAGTTCAAATATGGTGCAGTGCCGCAGCCGGCTCCTTGCGCGACGCATGCCAGGCCGGGTAGAGCGAGGCCAGAGCGGCGATAACGGTCACGGCCAGCCCGGCGAACAGGACGTTTGCGGGGGTGACGCTGGGGTAGATGCGCGAGCCCATCAGGGCCGTCACCTCACCCATCCCAGCGGCAAAGCCAAAGTCGAGCCCGACCTGGCCGACTGCGGTGACGAGGCCGTAGCCGACCGCGCAGCCGATGATGGCGCCCACCAGGCCGATGAAGCTGCCTTCGATCAGGAAGAGCCACATAATCTGGCCCCCCTTCATGCCCAGGGCGCTGAGGACGCCCATCTCGCGCGTGCGTTCGAAAACCGCCATCAGCATCAGGTTGAGGACGCCAATGCTGGCGATCATGAGCACGATCAGGCCGAGGACGGTCGTGAAGGCGCCCTTCATGGCCAGCGTCTCCTCAATCTCGGGGTGGAGGGTCGTCCAGGAGTCTACCTCGTATCCGGGCAGGGCGGCGGTAAGGGCAGGCATGACGACCGCCTCCTGGCCGACCTGCTGGAGCATGATGGCCACCTCCGTCTCCTGGTCGCGCAGGTTGTAGAGGGCCTGCGCCTCAGGTAGGGTGATAAAGACCATGTTCTTCTCGGCCTCGGCCATCCCAAGGTCGTAGATGCCGACCACGGTCATCGAGCGCTGGCGCATCGTTTCCTGCTTGGATCGGCCAATCACCGTCACGCGGTCGCCCACGCTGACGCCCAGCTCGTCAGCCAGGCCCTGGCCGATAAACACGGCGTCGGCGTCGTCGTCGAGCAGGTAGCGGCCGGCAGTGACGTTTTCGGCGTGGATGCTGTGCGGCGCCTCATCTGACGGTTCGATGGCCGTGATCTTGACCGGGTAGGTGCCCGCGCGCGTGCTGACCAGGCCCCCGGTCGTGATGCGCTGGTTGGCGGCCACCACTTGGGGCTGGGCCTCTGCCACTGCGACCACGGTCGCGGGGTCGGCCAGAGGCAACAGTGGCATGCGGTTGGCCTTTACGTGGTAGCCGGGCGCGTGTACCTGGATGTTGCCGCCGTAAAAGCGGACGGCGTTGCCATAGATGCCCTGGTCGGAGCCGTGAATCAGGCCGTTCATAAACAGCAGTAGGATCAGGCCCAGGACGATAGCGGTGAGGGCAATGGCGGTGCGCCGCCAGTTACGCCACATATTGCGCCAGGCCATTTTGAATGATTTACCCATCTTTCAATCTCCTTCCGGGCCGGCTGCAAGAGCCACCGGCCGCACTGCGGCCCGCGCGTCGCCGCCAGAACTGTCGCGGCTGCTGCCGCGCATGCCGTGCTCGAGTAAGTCCACGGCTGTGGTAAAAATAGCTGATATTTCGGGCATATTAAACATATCGTCACCCTCCAGCTTGAGCGGGATCGCGCCGCTGGAGAATTTGTCAAGCAGATAGTTACCAATGCTGGTAAGGGCGCCGTCGAAGATCACGGCGGCTACCGCTGGGTTGACGTCGGGAGCGATGTCGCCTTGGGCTTGGCCAACTTCGACCAGGCGGCGATAAAAGGCCTGTGTTTGCTCGCGGATGCTGACGTTGAAGGGGCGGGGAAAGAAGTTCACATTGGCGGCGCGTACGGCGATCTTGCTCAATTGGGGATGAGCCAACTGAAACGCAACCCCCACCTCAGCCATCCAACGCAGGTAGGCAAAGATGCCGATGTGGTTGGGGTCGGGATGATCGAGCGACATGAACCTGGTCTTAGCTTCCGCCAGCAAGCTCAGTACGTAACCATATAGATCTTCCTTGCCGACGAAATACTGGTAGAAGCTTCCCTTGGCGATACCGGCGCGGGCGACGATGCGTGAGATCGATACGTTGTCGTAGTCGTTCTCGGCGAACTCGTCTATAGCCACCTGCAGGATCTGGTGGCGTTTTTCTTCCGGTAGGTTGAAGAATGTCTGGTGCGGCACAGTGTGCCATCCTTTCGCTCGCTCTTTTGTGACTGGCTAGTCATGTGACTAGTCGGTCATATGACCGAACGGTCACATTGTCGCGCCGCTTGAATGGGTTGTCAAGAACGGGGTGGAGTCGAAAAAAGGGAAGGGGTTGTGCCCCTTTTCGTTTAGCTCTGCTTGTTTGTCATTCGAGGAGCGATGCTTGATAATCGCAGGAGGAGCGACGCATGAACCTGGCCAACGCGATAACCCTGGCACGGCTGCCCTTATTGGTTGTTATTGTCGTCATTTTTTTCGTGGGCAGCGCCGCGTGGCGCCTGGCTTCCGTGCCGCTGGTGCTGCTGCTGATCGTGATGGACGCGGTCGACGGTATTATAGCGCGCCAGCGCGACGAGGTGACGCTGTTGGGCAGCGTGCTGGACATCGCGGCGGACCGTGCGGTGGAGATCATCCTGTGGGTGATGTACGCCAACCTGGGGCTGATTTCGTGGATCATCCCCGTGACGGTGATTATCCGCGGCGCGCTGACCGATTCGATCCGCGAGGCCGGCTACCAGCGAGGAACGTCAGCATTTGCCTCCATGCGCACCAGCTGGGGAAAGTGGATCGTGGCGGGGCGGCCAATGCGGGCGGCATATGGGCTGATCAAGGCGCTGTCGTTTGTGCTGCTGGCGGCGACGCTGGCGCTGCAGAGCTTTGGGTCAGCATGGGCGGACCCGGTCTGGATGTTGGGGGTGATCACAAGTTGGATCGCGCTGGTCTTTTGTATCGTGCGCGGAATACCAGTGATTGTCGAGGCGTTTACGGCCAATGGCGGCGGCTCAGAAAAGGTTCGTGCAGAGCAAAATCGAGCTGAGCCAAACCAGGTGGAGAAGGCATGAAGATTGTGCACGAGATTGAAAAGGGTTTCGACATTATTTACCGGCGGCTGAGCGATCAGGGGCTATGGGTGACACTGCAGTGGCTGTTTGGGCGTGGTGTACCCAAGGTGACCGGGGTACCGATGGCGTACAACAGCCAGGTGACGCCGCAGATTTGGGTTGGTCCACAGTTTAACCGGCGCGGCAGGGACTACTTGGAGGCGCGTGGAGTAAACGGGTGCGTAAACCTGCGCCTGGAGTACGACGATGAGGCAAATGGGCTGGCGCTGGCAAATTACTGCTATTTGCCGACGGTGGACGACGAATGCCCCGCGCCCGAGCATCTGCAGAGGGGCGTGGACTTTATTCGAGGGGTGGTGAAGGACGGCGGGCAAGTATACATCCACTGCAAGGCGGGAGTTGGCCGGGCGCCCACAATGGCGACGGCGTATTTTATCGCCGAGGGAATGACGGTTGAAGAAGCGATTGCGCTAATCAAACGCAGGCGGCCGTTTATCGCAATCACGCCGCCGCAAATGAAGGCGCTGCATCAGTATGCAGCGGCGATTGCAGAGCATCGGGTTCAGGGGTGAGCCTGGAGCGGAATGCCCCGCCCAGGCTCGGGTCGACTGAAGTCGGCGCACGGGGCTAGAGGTTTGCGTGTTGCATGGCGCCGAGCGAAGGACGACTTATGACGCCTGTCTTGTTACCGCCATATACACCAGATCGTCATAGGCCCCGTTGCTCCACACATGCTCACGTAGGCGGCCTTCTTCGACGAAGCCGCAGGCTTGATACGCGCGAATCGCACGCTGATTGCGGCCGTTAACGGTAAGCCAGACGCGACGCAGGTTGCGCAGGCGGAAGGCGTAGTCGACAAGCAACTGCACGGCCTCGCGTCCATAGCCCTTGCCCCAATAGGCCTTGTCGCCAATGGTAATGCCGAGAGCAGCAGTGCGGCCTGCCTCGTCGAAATGGAAGAGAGCGCAGAAGCCGATGCAGTGGTCGTCGGCCTCGATGATGAAGCTGGCGCCGTTGCGGCCGCCCTTGCCGGCTTCGGCGTCGAAATCGGCCAGCAGGCGTTCGAACGATTGGGGGATGGGCGGGTCGCCGCCCCCGGCGAGTTCGACTTCAGGGTCGTTGTTGTATTCGTGGATCGCCAGCATGTCGTCGCGGCGAGCGGCGCGCAAGAGGACGAGTTTGCCTTGGAGCATTGGTCTTCTCCCTTGGTGACGTGCGGGTTGAGTGGTAAAGCGCACGTATGAGTTCGAGGATTATACGTCAAACAGGGATGTGTTGCCGGACCGGGCGTTGCCGAATAAAGTGCTACTGTCTGAGGCACTGCCGGCAATGGCGTCGAGAGCGTCAATTGGGTCGGCATCGGTGACGGAGCGAGCGGCATTGTTGGCAAGTTGGTCGACCTGTTCGTTCCAGCGGTCGCCGGCGTGGCCCTTGGTCCAGTGCCAGGTGACGCCGCCGGCAGGTTCGTGGCGGGCGACGGCGGCCAGCAACTGCTGCCAAAGGTCCTGGTTCTTAACGGGCTTTTTATCCATGGTTTTCCAGCCGCGGCGCTGCCAGTTGGCAATCCACTGGGTGATGCCCTGGCGCACGTATTCGCTGTCGGTGTAGAGGTCCACGGGGCAGGGCCGCTTGAGGGTGTTGAGAGCCTCAATGGCGGCGCGCAATTCCATGCGGTTGTTGGTCGTGTCGCGATAGCGGCCGCTCAGCTCGCGCACGTGCTCGCCGTAGAGGAGCACGGCGCCCCAGCCGCCAGGGCCCGGGTTGCCAATGCAGCCGCCATCGGTGTAGATCGTTATGCGCTGGATCATGGGTTTTTATGAAGACCTTGTGCTACGATGATGGCTACTGCTCGGTGCGCACTTCGACGAAGGTGGTCTGGCCTTCGCGCACGAAGAATTCGGCGCGGATGGACTCGCCGTTGACGTTGCCGACGAGGACGTAATAGCCGGCGGGGACGTCGCCCATGGCGCCGTTTTCGCCCCAAATCGGGTCAGGTCCGATGCCCTCATCGTCGCGATAGGTTTCGATCATGCGGCCCCAGACCGCCTGGTTGTTTTCGAAGCGCGCCAACGTGAGGCGTGCGCCGGGCCAGGAGAGGCCATCGGCGGTTAGCAGACGGACGGCAACGGCGCCATTGCCAGGGAGAGGCTTGAGCCACAAGTACGGGTTGGCGCTGTTCTGGTAGGTGTTGGCGCCGATGCGCATCTCGATATGGAGATGCGGGCCGATGGCGATGCCCGTCATGCCGACGGCGCCCACCACATCCTCGGGCTGCACGCGCTGGCCCTGCTGTACGTTGACCTGGCTGAGATGACCGTAGAGCAGGAAGACGTCGAGATCGCCGCTGCCTACTGACATTTTCTGGTCCAGGCGGATGACGACGGCGTTGCCATAGAAGTTGTTGTAAGGGCCGAGCAGGACTGGGTCGTCCATGCCGGCATGCACCACTTCGCCGCTGACACCGGCGCGCACGGGCGTACCATAGGGGTTGGCGACGTCGAGGCCATGGTGCGGGCGGTAACGACCGCCGCCGGTAGAACCGAATTGGTAGCTGGGTGCACCGATCTGGTTGTAGCCGTCGGAGTCCAGGAAGGCGGGGCCAACCCACAGGTGATCACTCTGCTCAGGCGGAAGCGGCTGGAAGGTGGACCACTTGCGCGTGGGGCCATCCACCAGTTCGGGCAGCGGCGTAGGTGTCGGCGGCGGGGCAAAGGTAGCTTCCGGCAGCGGCGTGATGACAGGCTCGAGGCCAGGAATCGGAATCACCTCGACTTGAGCCAGCGGTTCGCTGACTACCTCCTCCACCATGGGCGGCACGACCACCGAGGATGGATCAAACACAACACGCGCCAGCTGCGGCGCAAATTGGCCGCCTCCCAACCCAGCTACAGCGGGCTGCAGGTCGGTTAGCAGCAGCGATTGTGCGCCGGCCAGGTCGCTGCCCTGTTCGCTGCCTGCCACGGCCAGCGGTCGGTCGATGATGGCGCCTCCGACCGTCACCTGCCGGGCGGGATTGGGCGTGGGTGTGACGATGACGATCTGGATGGGGGCCACTGTTGGCGTGTCGGACGATATGGCGGCGGCGCCCTCGGTTTTGGGCGTGGGCGTAAACGTTGGCCGCAGGCGCAGGGCCTGCTCCTGCTCGCCCGCAGCCGATGCGTTGAAGGGCAGACTGGGCCATACAAACCAGCCGCCGGCGAGGACGACCACTATGAAGCCGGCGAGACCCATGCGCATAAGAGCGGGAGCGAGGCTGCCGGCGGGATTCGGAGTCTGTGAGGTAGGGGGTTGCTCGGACTGTGCTAAAATGGCGTAACGTTCGTCGGCCTTGAGTAAGACCGGCTTGGCGGCGTCTCCTGCCCTGAATAGACGAGAGGTGCGCAACCATTGAGTGATTTGGAACGTACGGAGCCGGTCAACGAGTTGCTCGGCGAATCGTTTGATATTCAAGCGACTACCCACCATCGAATCCATTTCGACATCTTCAGCCTCTTTCCCAGCATGTTTGCGGGCCCGCTGGACGAGAGTATCCTGGCCCGTGCACGGGAACGAGGACTGATGTCGGTTTGCCTGCACAATATCCGAGACTACACTGTCGACCGCCACCACATTTGCGACGACACCCCATATGGTGGGGGTGGCGGCATGGTGATGAAGCCGGAACCAATCGTGCGCGCGGTCGAGACTGTCCTAGCGCGGCCGCCCGGCTGGCAACTTCCCCCAGAGGACGCCTATAAAAACCTGCCGGCCTGGGATGCCGAAGCGCCAGTGGCGCTGCCGCCGGATGTCCCGGTGATCCTGTTCTCGCCGCAAGGGCGCACCTTTACCCAAAGCGTGGCGCACGAACTGAGCCGGCATGCGCGGCTGGCACTCATCTGCGGACGCTACGAGGGCATCGACGAACGGGTGCGCTCGCAGGTGGTCGGCGACGAGATCAGCCTCGGCGACTACGTGATCAGCGGCGGCGAACTGGCCGCGTTGATCATCGTCGACGCCGTCACGCGCCTGCTGCCGGGTGCACTGGGCTACGAGTTGGGCGCCGACCAGGACAGTCACTCGCCCGGACTGGACGGCTTACTCGAAGGTCCGCATTACACGCGGCCGCCGGTCTTTCGCGGCGAAAGCATCCCGCCGGTGCTGCTAAGCGGGCATCATGCTCAAATTGACCGTTGGCGGCGCAACCAGGCGCTGTTGCGTACGCTGGAGCGGCGGCCGGAACTGCTGCGCCAAGTGCCCTTGTCCAAGCTCGACCGCCGGTTCCTAGCGGAGCAGGGATGGAATGAGTCGGACCAGGTCTAGACGCAAGTCGGACCGTTCGCCTTCGCAGGCGCCAAACTGCATTATACGGTTGGGAACGGAGGCTGCCAAATTGACGGCAACGCAGGCACGAGGGCGTGCCGGACCCGCACGAGGACGTGCGAGCTGCGCGGGAGTGGTGTGGGAGCGGGCGCGTAGGGAATAGTGTGTGGGAAGGCGCGCAGGAAGTGGCGGGCGCGTAGGACGTGGCGGCGGTGGGAAAAGAGTTTTGTGAGAATTGGTGGGGTATAGGTTTGGCTGTTCTTGACCGGCATGGTATAGTGGGACAGTTGTCGTTGTGCGTTCGTCGCCGAGTTGGTGCGCGCACTTTTTGGATTTAGAGGATGTCACAGTTATCTGTGATACAGAAGATAGGTTGAGCAAGGACGGACGATCATGACGAACGCACTCATGGCATCGTTGCAGCCGCAACAGAGCCCAGACTTTCCCGATATTGCGCCGGGTGACACCGTGCGCGTGCACCAGAAGATTGTCGAAGGGCGCAACGAGCGCATCCAGGTATTCCAGGGCGTCGTGATTGCCATGCGTGGCGGCAAGACCCCGGGCGCCACCTATACCGTGCGCCGCACAGCCGCCCACGGCGTGGGCGTGGAGCGCACCTTCCCCCTGTACAGCACGACGGTGGACAAGGTTGAGGTATTACGCAAGGCCAAGGTACGCCGGGCACAGTTGTATTACCTGCGCGAGCGCCAAGGCAAGTCGGCCCGCCTGCGCGAGAAGCGCTTCCTTAAGGTCTAGCTGCGGGAGTACTTGTATGGCGGCCGCTTGTCGGCCGTGTGAAGAGCAAAAAAGAGATCGGCGCTGGGATTGCCTGGCGCCGATTTTTTGCATGGGGAATTACGAGGTGAGAGCGGCTCCAAGGAGCAGCACGCAGGCGTGCCGGCCCGCACGCTGCGTGCGGACTCGACGGGTGGCGGTGGTATCATGAAGTCGGACGGTGGGAAGTGTGGACGACGGGAAGTGAGGCTGGCGCTTGGAGGAAAAAGAGCAGTCGTCGGTGTTCCCCCGAAGCTTGCGTTTGGGCGCAAGCAACACCGACGACTCTAGCTCGAAGTATACCATCACGCAGCCGGACGGACTAGGGTCAATTGTCGCATCCGTGTCGCGGTCTTCTTGGTATAATGAAATGCATGATGGGCTGTGTTCCGACCTTCGAATATGAATTGCGCCTGTGGGCAGGCGGCTGCCGCTGTGTGGCCGGGCTGGATGAAGCGGGCAGGGGGGCACTGGCAGGGCCGGTAGTAGCGGCCGCGGTCGTAATCGATCCCCACAGTGCCGGGCTGCCGCTGTGGAGCGAGATGCGCGACAGCAAGCTGCTGACGCCGGCGCAACGGACGGCGTTGGCACCGCAGATCCGGGCGGCAGCGCTCTGCTGGGCTATCGGCAGCGTCGCAGCGCAGGAGATCGACCGCATCGGCATTGCGGCTGCCACGCGCCAGGCAATGCAGGCCGCAGTTGCCGGCTTGTCGCCGCAGCCCCAACATTTGCTGATCGATTGGGTGCGGCTGCCGCTGGTGAATATCGCCCAGTTCAGCTGCGCCAAGGCCGATCAACTGATTGTGTCCGTGGCGGCGGCGTCGATCCTGGCCAAGGTGCACCGCGATGCCCTGATGGTGGAACTCGACCGGCTGCACCCGGCGTACGGCTTTGCGGGCCACAAAGGGTATGGGGCACAGGCGCACCTGGCGGCGTTGACTGCGCACGGTCCCTGCACCGAGCATCGCCACAGCTTTGCACCTATCGCCGCCAAGCCCGGTCTTTTTGTCGAGCTACTTTCTGAAGCAGAAGAATCATGAAAAAACCGGATGCGCGCCGCAGCCTTGGAGCAAACGGCGAAACGATCGCCGTACAGGCGTTGGAGCACGCCGGCCTCATCATCGTCGAACGCAATTGGCATTGTGCGGTGGGCGAGATCGACATCGTGGCGCAGGAGAACGGCCCAGACTTTGTGCGCGGGCTGGCGTCGACACCGTGGCTGGTAATCGTAGAAGTGCGTACGCGGCGCGGGGACGCCTACGGCACGGCGCTGCAGTCGATCGTGCCGCGCAAGCAGCGCAAGCTGCGGCAGGTGGCACGCACCTACGTGCAGCACATGGGCTGGCGTGGCCCCTGGCGCATCGACGTAGTGGGGATTCAGATGGACAGCCAAGGCCAAACGCTGAGCGTCGAGCATGTCCGCCATGCGGTGCGAGATGAGTGACCCGACGAACAGCCCGGCGTGGCAGACCACGCCGCCACTGGTGGTGCTGGTCGGACCTACGGCCGTAGGCAAAACCGAGCTCAGTCTGCGCCTTTGCGAGCAGTTTGGCGGCGAAGTGGTGAGCGCCGATAGCCGCCAGATCTACCGTGGGATGGATATCGGCACGGCCAAGGCAACCCCAGCCGAACAGGCACGGGTACCCCATCACTTGCTTGACCTGCGCCAGCCGGACCAGGTGCTGACAGTCGCGGAGTATCAGCAGCTTGCCTATGCTGCAATCGACGCCATCCATGGACGAGGACGCGTGCCCTTTCTGGTGGGCGGCAGCGCACTCTACGTGCGGGCTGTGACAGCGGGGCTACGTATTCCGGAAGTGCCGCCGGACCCAGAATTGCGGGCGCAGTTGGAAGGGGAACTGGCAAGTGACGGGTTGGCGCCGCTGGCGGCGCGCCTGCAACAGATCGACCCGGCGACGGCGGCGCAAATCGATCTGCGCAACCCGCGACGGGTGCTGCGGGCGCTGGAAATCATGCTGATTACAGGCCGGCCCAAGGTGACGCTGGAGGGAGCGGAGCCACCGCCCTACCGCATGTTGCAGGTTGCCCTGACGCGCGAGCGGGGGGCGCTGCACCGCCGCATCGACGCGCGCGTGGAGCAGATGGTGGCCGGCGGGCTGATCGAGGAGACAAAAAAGCTGCTGGTTGCGGGCTATGCGCCAAACTTGCCGGCGATGACCAGCCTGGGGTATCGAGAGATTATCGCCTACTTGGAAGGGCACATGACACTCGCGCAAGCAGGCGAGCGCATTCAAATCGAGACGCATCGCTTTGTGCGCCACCAGATGACGTGGTTTCGCAAGCTGCCGGGGCTGCAGTGGTTTGACATGGATGAGACGGGTGCAGCGATGATCGAACCACTTACAGGCGCGTGGTTGCGAGGCAGGGAACCATTTTGAATGATTGCCTCGCTTATTGCATGTGAGTATAATGACAGAACCCAGGGACAATGACGACCGGGCAAGCTGATAGGGCCGAAGCCGGCGTCTGATCCGATGGTAGTTCTTAAAAGGAAAATAAAACGTGCTATCAACCGTAGCCCCTACAACCGAGCCCTTGAGGCCGGTATCCAAGGTGAAGGAACCGCGTCCGACCGCAGATGCAGCTGATCTACGCACACCCCCTAGTGAATCACCCGCACCACCTGCGACTGGCCCTGTAAATCCCCCTGTGAACGGTCCGGCAAACGGTGTATTGAATGGTTCAGCCGGGGATGGCGAACCAACTTCGCCGCTGTGGATCATTCTGCGCAAGCTGAAGCCACTGCCGACGGCCGACAACTCCGCCTATATTGAAATTGATCCGGCGCCTGAAGAACGGCAGGCGATGGAAGCATTGTGGAACTCGCTGCCGGAAGGGTTTAGGGCGGAGCACAAGGATTTGATCCTGCGCGCCTACCTGTTGGGGAGCTATGCCCACCGTAACACGCGGCGCGAGAGTGGCGAGCCGTACATGACGCACCCGATTGCGGTAAGCCAGATTCTGACCGATCTGCGCATGGACGCCGAGGCCATCGCCGCGGGCCTGCTGCATGATGTGGCGGAAGACACCGAATTTGGCATCGACTACATCCGCACGCACTTTGGCCCCACCATAGCCAAGTTGGTGGATGGGGTGACAAAGCTCAAGAAGATCCAGGAGAAGAGCGGCAAGACGGATGCGCCGGTGACCAATCAAAAGGTTGAGTCGCTGCGCAAGATGATGATGGCGAGCATCGAGGATTTGCGCGTGCTGATCATCAAGCTGGCCGACCGGCTGCATAACATGCGCACGCTGGGAGGACAGAAGGAACACAAGCGGCGGCGTACGGCACGCGAGACGATGGATTACTATGCGCCCATCGCCAATCGTCTGGGCATCTGGCGCATGAAGTCCGAGTTGGAAGATTTGAGCTTCCGCTATCTCAGCCCTGCCAGCTACAAGGAAATCAAGAACGCTGTCCAGCAAAAAGAGGCGGATCGCGAGAAGTTTGTGCGCCGCATCCGCAGTGAACTGGAACGGGCGCTGAGCGAAGCCGGCGTCTCGGCGCAGATCTATGGGCGGCCCAAGCATATTTACTCGATCTATCGCAAGATGGAGCGCAAGGGCGTCAGCTTTGACCAGATCTACGACGTGCACGGATTTCGCATTATTGTAGACAATATTGCCCAATGCTATGCCGCGCTGGGCGTTGTACACACGCTGTGGCATCCAATTCCGGGCGAATTTGACGACTATATCGCCAATCCCAAAAACAACATGTATCGCAGCTTGCACACAGGCGTGCGCATCAAGAAAGAGGGGCGGCCGGTCGAGATCCAGATCCGCACGCGCGAGATGCACGAGGACGCCGAGCTGGGTATTGCCGCCCACTGGCAGTATAAGGAGCAGGCGACACACAGCCAGGATGTGCAGGACAAGATCAACTACCTGCGCCGGCTGATCCAAGAGCCTTTAGCTGCCGACGATTCGGACGACTTTGTCGAGAGCATGAAGACCGACGTCTTTAGCGATCGTGTGCTGGTCTTCACGCCCAATGCCGATATCATCGACTTGCCGGCGGGTTCGACGCCGATTGACTTTGCCTACGCCATTCACAGCGAGTTGGGCCATCTCTGCCGCGGGGCCAACGTCAACGGGCGGCTGGTGGCGCTTGACACCAAGCTGCAAAACGGCGACCAGATCGCGATCATTGCCGCCAAGCGGGGCGGCCCAAGCCGCGATTGGCTAAACCCCGACCTGGAATTTGTCGCCACGCAGCGTGCTCGCACCAAAATCCGCGCCTGGCTGCGCAAGCAGGACCGCGGCGAAAACATTATGCGTGGGCGGCAAGCGCTGGAAAAGGAGTTGGAACGGCTGTCGGCGGACATGAGCTTTGAGACCGTGGCGCGGCTGTTCAAGTATGATGAGCTGGAGGATTTCCTGGCCGCCATCGGCTATGGCGATATCAACTCGCAGCATATTGCCACCAAAGTGTTGGAGTTTGAACGGCGCGAGCAGGAACGGCTGTCGCCGCTGGACTTTTTCGCCTTTAACACGTCGAACCCCGGCATCGGCTCGGGCGTGGACTTTACCGGTGAAGGGCTGCGCGTACAGGGTGTGGAAGGGCTGCTCACCAACTTGGGCAAGTGCTGCAACCCCGTGCCAGGCGACGAGATTATCGGTTATGTCACCAAGGGGCGCGGCGTCACGATCCATCGTCGCAACTGCCCCAACATGAGCCGAGTCGTCATGCAAGGCAGCGGCCGGCTGCTCGAAGTCACATGGACTGCGACCAAGCAGGAACGCACGTATCCGGTCAAGATCCAGGTCAGCGCTTACGACCGCTCGGGCCTGGTGCGCGATGTGGCAGGGCTGGTAGCGGACCAGCATGTCAACATGCGCAACATCGAGGCGGTTACGGGGCAAAAGGACAACCTGGCCGTCATCACGGCGACGTTGGAGATCCAGGACATCGCGCAACTGACGCGCATTATGACGAAGATCGAGCGCCTGCCGAATATACAGACGGTGCGGCGCAAGTTGGGATGAGAGGCCGAAAACTCCGCGTATCAAGAGCCTTCTTTGCTGCGTCTTAAAGTAGACAGTCACTTTACTTCGCAGCTATCCAACTTTCGATCCGCCCATCTTCCCCACAGATTGGAGGCAAAATGCGCAAAGTTCGTGCCCTCACCTGGGCATTGATTTTGACTATGGTGTTGGCGGGGGCTGCGCCGCAGGCCGTGCGGGCCCAAGACGGTGCACACCCCAGTGCCGATCCCGGCACAGGCTCCGGCATGGATTCTGGCACGGATCCTGGGCAAAGCATGCTCTACCTGCCTGCCCTGCACACCGGCTCGCCGGTGGAACACGTAGAGGGCGGGCTGGTGACGGCGGCTGTCCCAAAGTGGGAACAGGACGTGGCGGCGGCGTTCTGGACGCGTGAGAAAATGCAGGCGGCAAAACCACTGGATCTGCTGGTAGTCAACCAGGTTGGACAGGCCGCCGAGGGGTGGCGCGACGTGCAGCGGGTTGGACGGAAGGGATCGGCCGCGGGTGTGATGCCTGATTCCAAGGCTATGGCGTTAGCTAAGTCGCTCTATGCTGGAGAGTGGGCACGCGTCGAAGCAGACGAAGCGCTGAATTTAGCCATACCAGGCGTGAACGCCTCTGCCGTGGATGAAACGGATGCCTATGCGGCGACCCCACCTTTCACCAGCTATTATATCAACGACAGCGCGACGACATGGAAGAACTATCCGTGGATTGCGATGGGACGGTTATTCTACCAAATTCCGGGCCTGACTGGCACGTATGCGTGCAGCGGTGCGGTGGCGCATGGGCGGGCGGTGTTGACGGCTGGGCACTGCATCTATACCGTTGGACGTGGCTGGAGCTACAACATGTGGTTCGTACCCGCCTATCGTAACGGCATTTATCCGTACGGCTCGTTTGCGATCAAGAACCGCACGGTGCTGAGCCAATGGGTCAGCACCGGCAACCTGGCATACGACATTGGCATGGTGGCGGTGGACGACAGGAACGGGCTGAAGTTGAGCCAGTGGGTTGGCAGCCTGGGTTTCGTGTGGAATCAGCCGGCGACGCAGCTGTTCCATGCCTTTGGCTATCCCAGCAACTACGCCTCGGGGCAGTACCTGGTTACCTGCGCTGCCAGCACGTACGAGCGCGACCCGCTGAGCGGCCCGGACCCGATCGGGATTGGCTGCAACATGGGCAGTGGGGCGAGCGGCGGTCCCTGGCTCGTAGCCTACGCGCCTTTCAAGGGTGGTGCGACCAACTACATCAACGGCCTGGTTTCGTATGGCTACTCGACCAAGCCGCTAGAGGTCTACGGGCCGTACTTTGGGGATGAAGCGAAGCTGTTGTACGACTGGGGGACGACACAATAGTCCACCATTGGTCATACCGCACAACTCCGCTTGCCCAGATTGGGTTCACTATGCTTAATTGACGCAAGGCGCGCACTCTGTTATGCTGAAAGCGCGCTCTTGCGCGTAAAAAGCAGTACCTCTTACCATTATTCGCCTCCGAATCAAAAGATGGGACCACCGTCCCCATGCGCCGTACCGTCTGGCTACCGCGCCTGCTTGAGGCGCTCCTTCCTATCGCTGCCGTGCTGTTGGCGTTTGCCATCGGCGGACTGTTGCTTTTGGCCCTGGGTAAGAATCCGCTCGAGGCCTACTGGGCGTTGATTTCCGGCGCATTTGGCAGCGTCGCCGGCCTCACTGCCACTCTCACCAAGGCGACACCGCTGATGCTGGTCGGTCTCGGCGTCTGCATCTCATTCCGCGGTGGCGTGATCAACATCGGCGGCGAGGGCCAGTTGATTGTGGGGGCACTGGCGGCAACGGCCATGGGCCTGGCGCTGAGCACGTTGCCGGGCTGGCTCTTGCTGCCGATCGTCCTGTTGACGGGTGCAGCAGCGGGCGCGTTCTGGGGCGGCATTGCCGGCGTGCTCAAGGCGCGTCTCAACGTCAACGAGATTCTTACTACGGTCATGCTCAATGCCATCGCCTTCCAGTTGATGAACTGGCTGCTGCGCGGGCCGTTACTCGACCCGGCGCAGCGCGAGGCGGGTACGCACATCCCACAGACGGAAGCGCTGCCGGAGTCGATTTGGCTGTTGAAACTTGTACCTCGCACCCAGCTGCACACCGGCATCTTCTTTGCGGTGGTGCTGGCCGTGCTGGTTTACCTGCTGCTGTGGCGTACGACCCTAGGCTATCGCATTCGCACGGTCGGGCTGAACCCGTCAGCGGCGCGTTATGCCGGCATCCGCGTGCCTTTCTACGTAGCGTTGTCGTTGATCCTGGGCGGTGCGTTCGCCGGGTTGGCGGGCGCAGTCGAGGTGACCGGGCTGCACCACCGTATGCTGGAAGGCATGTCAGGCGGCTATGGCTTTAGCGGCATTGTGGCCGCCCTGTTTGGCAAGCTGCACCCGCTGGGCCTGATTCCCTCCTCGATCTTGTTTGGCGGCCTGCTGGTGGGGGCTGACAAGATGCAGCGTGCGATCCAGGTGCCTAGTGCATTGATTACCGTCATTAACGGCATGGTCGTGATGTTTGTGGTGGCCAGCGATTTGTACGTGCGCCGCGCCAAGCGCCGCTACAGTGCCGAGGAGGCCATGCAGCAGAGCAAAGAATCCAGCACACCGCCCGCCGGCCCGGCAACGGGGATGGCCGTGGCATCAGACCGTTCGCCTTCCTTGCCCTGAGTATGCGATAGACATGCTATGAACGAACTGTTCACCGTCACCGCCATCGTCGGAATCGTCACCAGCGGCATCCGGCTGGCGACGCCCTATTTGTTTGCCTCGCTGGGAGAGATGTTTGCACAGCGCTCGGGGGTTGTCAACCTGGGTGTGGAAGGTATCATGCTGATGGGCGCCTTCATGGGCTATTATGCCGTGCTGCAGACCGGCAACCCTTGGCTGGGGCTGGTTGTAGCGCTGTTGACGGGCGCACTCATGGGGCTGTTGATGGCGGTGATCAGCGTGACGATGCAGGCCGAACAAGGCATCAGCGGCATCGGGCTTACGTTGTTTGGCCTCGGCTTGAGCAGCTTGCTGATGAAGATGCTGGTCGGCACGCCCACGGGCGTAACAGGCTTCCAACCGCTGGACATTCCGGGCTTGAGCGATATTCCCGTCCTCGGCCCGCTGTTTTTCAGTTACAGTCTAACGACTTACCTGGCATTTGCGCTCGTGCCGGTGACCTGGTATGTGCTCACACGCACGACGTTTGGGCTCAAAATTCGCGCCGTGGGGCAGAACCCCGAGGCGGCCGATTCGCTGGGCGTGAGCGTGGCGCGCATACGCTATGCGACTGTCATTCTGGGCGGTGCGATGGCGGGGATCGCAGGGGCTTCGCTCAGCATTAGCATTCTCAACATCTTCCAGGAAAACATGACCAACGGCATGGGCTTCATTGCCGTGGCGCTCGTCTATTTTGGCGGTTGGCGGCCGGTGGGTATCCTGGCGGGCGCGCTGTTGTTCAGCATGGTCAACGCGCTGCAGCTCTGGATCCAGGTGCTGGGCCTGCCGATCTCGCCTGACTTTGCCGTCATGCTGCCATATGTGCTCACCATCGTCGTACTCGCGCTCACGGCGCGCCAGGTCCGCCAGCCGGCGGCGCTGACCAAGCCGTATGAGCGAGGACAATAAATCCTAATATTGTGTACAGAGGAGAACCGCCACAATGACTAAGAAATTGACCGCCATCCTGGGGCTATTGGTAGTGCTTGCATTACTCGTCGGTGCGTGCGCTGCCCCGCCTGCTGCAGCACCCGCGGCCCCGGCTGCCGAAGAGCCTGCCGCAACCGAGGCCGCAGCCCAAGAAACGGCCGCAGATGCGGGCACAGAAGCTGCCGCCCCTAGCGGCGAACCATTCCGCATCGCCCTGATTATGCCGAGCACCACCACTGACTATTCGTGGAGCCAGTCGATCTACGACGGCCTCATGAAGGTGCAGGAGGAAATGGGTGGCGAGAGCGCACTGGAAATCGCCGTGACCGAGAACATGTTCCAGGTCGCCGATGCCGGTAACGCCATTCGCGACTATGCCACCGACGGCTACGACCTGGTGATTGCACACGGCGCGCAGTACGGCACGCCGCTGTTCGAGGTGGCTAAGGACTTCCCCGAAACCTCGTTTGCCTGGGGCACCACCACCAACACCGGCTCCGAGGAAGGGCTGACCAACGTGTTCGCCTATGAGCCGGCCGCGCAGGAAGGCGGCTATCTCAACGGCGTGGCGGCGGCCCTGCTGAGCGAGAAAGGCGTCATCGGCGTGATCGGCCCAGTCGAGGCCGGCGATGCTAAGCTGTATATCAACGGCTTTGTGGACGGCGTCAAGGCGACCAAGCCCGAGGCCGAGGTCAATGTCACCTACACCGGTGCGTTTGGCGACACGGCGCTGGCGGCGGAAGCGGCCAACACGCAAATCAAAGCGGGGGCTGACGCGCTGACCGGCTCGGCGCAGCAGGTCGTGGGTTCGATCCAGGTGGCCAAGGACAACAACGTCTTCTGGTTTGGCAGCCAGAGCAACCAGTCGCCACTGGCGCCCGAGATCGTGGTGATGAACCAGGTCTACGACTGGACAGCAGTGATCAAAGACATGATCGACTCGCACAACAGCGGCACGCTGGGCGGTAAGGTCTTCACCATGACGCTCAACGACGGCGGCCAGACGACGGTCTACAACGACCAGTCCACGGTGCCGGCCGAGAAGCTGGCCGAGATTCAGGCCGCAGTGGATGCAGCGGCGGCAGGGATTAAGGACGGGAGCATCGTCCCGGCGAAGTAGTCTGACATCTATGTCCCCGGGACCGGCGAACGCAAGCGTTCGCTTGAGGTCCCGGGGACATTCCGTGTGTTAATTCCCTATGACTAACTCGCGCATTCAGTCCGTTCAAATGCAGAAGATCGTCAAGCGCTTCCCCGGCGTGGTTGCCTGTGATCACGTCAATTTTGACGTGCGCTCGGGTGAGGTGCATGCGCTGCTGGGCGAAAATGGGGCGGGCAAGTCGACATTGATGAAGGTGCTGTATGGGTTGTACAAGCCGGAAGACGGAGAGATCCTCGTCGACGGGCAGCCCGTGCGCATCCATTCGCCCACCGACGCCATCCGGCTGGGCATCGGCATGGTGCACCAGCACTTCATGCTGGTGGACGAACTGACGGTGACCGAAAACGTGGCACTGGGGATGGGTTCAAGCCGCGGCCCGCTGCTGGACCTGGATCGCGTCGAGGCGCGCGTGCGCGAACTGGCCTCCGCCTATCGCATGGATATCGACCCGCGTGCGCCGATCTGGACGCTGGCCGTGGGCCAGTGCCAGCGGGTGGAGATTCTAAAGGCGCTTTACCGCGGGGCCGACATTTTGATCTTGGACGAGCCGACGGCCGTGTTGACCCCCCAGGAGGTGGACGACCTGTTTGTTACGCTGCGCCACATGACGCAGGACGGGCACGGGTTGGTGTTTATCAGCCACAAGCTGCGCGAAGTGCTGGCGATCAGCGCCCGCATTACCGTGCTGCGAGGAGGGCGCAATGCCGGGAGCGTGCCCAACCAGGGTGTGACGCGATCGGAGCTGGCGCGCATGATGGTGGGGCGCGAGGTGCTGCTGGAGCGCACCCGCCAGCCGGCAACGCTGGGTAAGGTGCAATTGGCCCTGCGCGGCGTGGGTGCGCTGGGGGTTACAGGGCAGCAGGCGCTGCACGACGTCACGCTGGAAGTGCGGGCAGGCGAAGTCCTGGGCGTGGCAGGCGTCAGCGGCAATGGGCAGAAGGAACTGGCCGAAGTCATTGCGGGCCTGCGACCTGTCACAGGCGGGCAGGTGGAGATTGCCGGCCAGGATATGACGCACTGGCTGCCGGGCCAGCGGACGGCGGCGGCGCTGGGGTACATCCCCGAGGAGCGCATGCACGACGGCATCGTGCAGGAGTTTAGCGTGGCCGAGAACATGATGCTGGATGGGCACATGCGCCCGCCCTACTCCAACGGTTTCTTTTTAAATTTTGGCGCGATTGCAGCGACCACGCGCCAGCTGGTGCGCGAGTTTGCCATACGCACGCCGTCGATCGATACGCCCACGCGCAGCCTGTCCGGCGGCAACATTCAGAAGATCATTTTGGCCCGCGAACTGTCGCGCAACCCGGCCGTGCTGGTCGCAGCGCAGCCCACACGCGGCGTAGATATTGGGGCCACCGAGTACATTCATGAACGGCTGCTGGCACAGCGTACCCAGGGCACGGCCACGGTACTGATCTCGGAAGATTTGGACGAGATTTTGGCCTTATCCGACCGCATTGCGGTCTTGTACGAGGGACGCGTCATGGACGTGGTGCCGCGGGCGGAGGCGAGCGCAGAACGGTTGGGGTTGCTGATGGCCGGAGTGGCAGGTTAGGCACAAAGTGGGTCAATGCGTCGCTTCCAGATGATGGAGGTCGCTGTCCCAGATGGTGCTGTGTGCCTCCACGCCAAGGCGGGAGCCTTGGGCCTGGTAGGTGCGGAAATCGGGCTGCGTGGCGCAGACGAGGGCCAGGACACGGCTGCCGCGGCGGTAGGCGCCGTGCAGGACCCACAACGTGGCCTCGTCGAGCTGTGGGGTGATGAGGACGATGGTTGTGCCCCAAGACAGGGATGCAGTCTGCTGCGGCAGCCACTCGGCCAGGCGTTGATTGGCTTGTTGGACCTGGATGCGGGCGAGCAGGCTGAGAATGCTCATCAGCTGTTCCTGCCCGGTGCGCTGCGGGAGAGGGGCGGCGTCGACGCCGGCCAGGGCGTCCAAGCCGTTGCTGGCGAGACCCACGGCCTGGCGCTCGGCGATCAGGCCGCTTGCCACCGAAGCGGCGACGGTAATGCCCCATTCGCTGCTGCCGACCAGGCTGCGCACCGGATAGGAGTTGCGGTCGAGGTCGAGCAGGATCATCACCGGCACCGCCATGGACGGCTGCAGCTTCTTGACCAGCAGTTCGTTGGCGTGGGCCGAGGCCTTCCAATGAATACGCCGCAGGCTGTCGCCTGCGGTGTAGGCGCGCACGCCGGCCATGCGTGCCGGGTCTTCGAGCAAGCGTTGGCGGCTGGTCAACGTGCCAAAGGGTGAGCGGCTGGGCAGGCCTAGGTGAGCAAGTGGCACAACTTGAGGATAGACGATCAAGGTGGCCGGGTTGGCCTCGTCCCAGCGCGCCTCGACAAAGCCAAAGAGGTCGCTGGAACGCAGGTTGAGGGGACCGACTTTGTAGTAGCCACGCTTCTTGCACGCCAGCCGGTAGAGATGGTCGTGTGTCGAGTGGCCGCCAACGCTGACGACAGTGCGGTAGTCGGGTTGGTCCTTGAGGTCGAGCGGCACGGCCTCTTGAATCTGTAGCCAGGGCAGCGGCAGCCAGCTGCGATTGGAGAGGTGGAGGCGGGCGTCGATAGTCTCGCCGGCAAAAGCGCGTGCCGGCATCTCGCGAATAAGCTGCATGCGGCCGAGGCTGCGCCGCATCCAGATGTGGCTAAACACCCAGATGCCGCCCACCAGGTAGACCAGGTAGTAGACCCAGTCCATGCGCAGGAAGGCAGCGACGGCAAAGAGGACAATCAGCGCCCAAAAGATATTGTGCATGACCCTCGCTCAGGTTCCCTGGCTACTTCTCGACAGTGCCCAATGGCAGGGGGGTCTTGGCGACGATTTCAGCCACGACTTCGACCGGGGTGCGCCCGCGCAGCGTGCTTTCCGGCCGCAAAATGCAGCGATGCGGCAGCGCCAGGGGTGCGAGCGCCTGAACGTCGTCGGGCAAGACATAGGTGCGGCCATTCATAGCCGCACGTGCTTGGGCGGCGCGGTAGAGGGCGAGCGAGCCGCGTGGGCTGGCGCCGAGGGCCAGGTCGGCGTGGCTGCGCGTGGCTTGTACAAGGTCGATAATGTACGTGCGCACCGTCTCGTCGACGCGCACCGTCCAGACCTGTTCGGCCAGGTGCGGCACATCGGCGCCATCCACCACGGCTGTGAGGGCCTCAATGGGATGGCGACCGCCGAGGTTGACGAGCATGGCGCTTTCTTCGCCCGCCGACAAGTAGCCTAACTTGAGTTTGAAAAGAAAACGGTCGAGTTGGGCCTCGGGAAGAGGGAAGGTGCCCTCATATTCGATCGGGTTTTGCGTGGCTAGCACGAGGAAAGGACGCCGCAGCAACCGCGTCTCGCCATCCACCGTCACCTGGCGCTCACCCATGGCTTCGAGCAAGGCGGACTGGGCACGCGGTGTGGCACGGTTGACCTCGTCGGCAAGCAGGATGTGGGTGAAGGCAGGGCCGGGTACAAACTGAAAGCTGCGCGTCTCCTGGTTGAAGATACTCACACCCGTTATGTCGCTGGGCAGCAGGTCGGGCGTGCACTGCACGCGGCGAAAATCCACCCCCAGGGAAACGGCCAGGGCGCGTGCCAGCATCGTCTTGCCTACGCCAGGGACGTCCTCCAAGAGGACGTGTCCCTCGCAAAACAGCGCCACCAGCAGTGTATCGATCGTCTCCCGCTTGCCGACGATCACCCGCTCGACATTGGCGCGTACAGCCTCTGCGAAACCACGAATTTCGTCCATGGTTGTAGTGTACCTTGACCGGAGAAATTTGTCAGGCATAGGAGGGGATATAAAAAGAGCTTTCGTGTTGCTTTATCTCGCCCATTAGGCTATGCTACTTTGCATAAGGAATGTTCAAGGTAAGAGTTATGCCGATACTGCGAGCACCTGGACACTACAAAGATGTCTACTCTATCCACCGTTACGCTTATTCGCACCAAATTGTACCGGCCGCGAGTCACGGATGGGTTGGTGCCCCTGCTTCGAGTTCGACAAACCCTCGATTATCAGTTGAATCGTCCTCTAACCCTGGTGTGTGCGCCGGCCGGATTTGGCAAGACAACACTGCTAAGCGACTGGCTGGCGAATTGCCCTTGGCCGAGTGCATGGCTTTCCCTGGACGGGCAAGACAACGATCCGGCGGTTTTTCTAGCCTACTTGATCGCCGCCATTCGCAAGTTGTTTCCCGCTGCCTGCGCCGCCACCTCCACGCTGCTGCAGGCTGCTGAACTGCCGCCTCTTCCGGTTCTGAGTGCTACGCTTATTAACGACATTGACAGCCTGGCCGATGGCGATGAGCTGCCCGAGGGGCAGCGTTTTCTGCTGGTGTTGGACGACTACTACCTGATTCACAATTTGGACGTGCACCAGGTGCTGAACGATCTCCTGCTGCATCCACCCCGCTCGCTCCACTTGGTGATTGGCACGCGTCACGACCCGCCGATCTCCCTGGCAAGCCAGCGCGCCCGCGGTCAGCTGGTCGAGATTCGCATGGCAACGCTGCGCTTCAACGCCGGCGAGACGGCGGCGTTTGTGCAGCAGGCGGTCCACTCCCCGCTGGACCAGCAGAGGATCGACGTGCTGGCAAAGCGCGCCGACGGTTGGGTAGCGGCCCTGCGCTTTGCGGCGCTGGCGCTGAATATGCAAGACGGCGACCAGCCTGTGGCCGAAACGCTACTTGACCATGGCGTTATCATGGACTACCTGCTCAGCGAAGTGCTGGCGCGCCTGCCTGTGGCAACCCAGGAGTTTCTCCTGCGTACTGCTATACTCAAGCAGCTCACTGGTTCACTGTGCGATGCAATGACGGGACAGGGCGAATCCAACTGGAACGGGCAGCGCCACCTCCAATGGCTGGAGCAGCAGAATGTCTTTACCATCGCCCTGGACGAGCAAGGGCAATGGTATCGCTATCACCATTTGCTTCAAAGGCTGCTCCAGGATCAATTGGAGCGGCGTTCGAGCGCCCACGAGATGGCCGACCTGCACAGCCGGGCCAGTGTGTGGTACGCAACCAATGGCTATCTAGAGGACGCCATCACCCATGCGTTGGCGGCAGGCGATGAGATGATGGCAGCGCAGCTTGTCGAAACACACCGTCACGCACTGATGAACCACGAGCAGTGGCAGTCGCTCGAACGCTGGCTGCAACTGCTGCCGCGCCGGCTGATCGAAGAGCGGGTGGAGCTGTCAATGGCGGAAGCCTGGCTGCTACAAAGCCGTTGGCGTATCGCAGATACCCTTGTGCTGCTCGAGCGCGTGGAAGCCCGTATGCAGCAAGCACCATTACCGGAGCCCCACCGCACCTATTTGCAGAGCGAGGTAGATACGCTACGCAGCCACGTCGCGTTTCATCATGCGGACCTGAACAGCCAGTCAACCTACGCCAGGCGAGCTCTCGAGCACTTGCCGATGGCCTATTCCAGCGTGCGCGGGCATGCCTGGATGGACTATGCGGTTGCGCGATTTTTGCTGGGAGATACAGAGGGTTGGCGCGCTACGGTGCACGAAGCACTGAACGAAGATAAACTCCACGGCAATGCTTTTCCCACGCGCGTGCTCCAAGGACACTGCTTCTTAACCTGGATGGATGCGGACCTCGCGGGTCTGGAACAAGCCGCAACGTACCTGCTAAAGCTGGCCGGCGAACGAGAGTTGGCTCTAGGCGAAACTTGGGGCCATTACTACTTGGGATGCGCTGCCTACCAAGCAAATGATCTCGCCGTTGCGGAACGAGAATTTGGCGCAGTGACAGGCCGGCGCTATCTGGCGCATGGGTTCACATATTTGCAGGCGTCATTCGGCCTGGCAACGGTGCTGCTGGCAAGGGATGACAGCAAGCAGGCGCAGGCCGCAGTAAACTCCGTACTGGCTTTTGCATGGGAGCGAGGCGACCAAAGCATTATGGAAGAGGCAAAAGCATTCCAGGCGTACGTGGCGTGGCGCCTGGGACGCAAGGCCGAAGCACGGCGCTGGGCAGCAGGCTACGATCGCAAGCAGCCGCTGATACCCATGATCATGTTCCATGCCGCGCCCATTACATTGGCAAAGATCTTGCTAAGCCAAGGGACAACGCAGAGCTTGGCTGAAGCTGACGATTGGCTGAGACATTTACACCGTTTTGTCGGCGAGACGCACAACACACTCTTTATGATCGAGGTACTGGCTTTGCAGGCGCATATTGCACAGCATGCGCAGGCAGGAGGCGGCAGCGCTGGACTGCGCAGAGCAGGCAGTGCTCCTGGCCGAGCCGGGAGGCCTTGTGCGTGTGTTTGTCGACCTGGGCGCGCCAGTGGCCGGTTTGTTAGCTACACTGGCCGAACGGGGCGTAGCAGGTGATTTTGTCGGGAAAATTCTCGACGCACTCCCACTCGATCCCGCCGTCCCACATCGCCAACAGCATGACGCACCGCCGGCGCAAGCCAAACCGCCCGCCGGCAACCATGGCTTGCACACGCCTTTGAGCCGTCGCGAGCTGGAGGTGCTTGAACTCCTGGCGCAACGCCTCACGGTTAAGGAAGTCGCCGAGCGCCTGGTGATTTCAGAACTCACAGCGAAGCGGCACACAGCCAACATTTACCAGAAGCTGGGCGTGAACCGGCGCAGAGACGCCGTGGCTGCTGCCCAAGCGGGCGGTCTCCTTACCTTGTCTCACTAGCCAGTGCAGGTTTGCATACAGACCACGCTACACCAATTTGCATTTAGAGCGCCAACTTTTACACCTTTTTTTGGTACGCTACGGGGCTTCCAGTCAGCACGGCTTTGTACTACCATCTAGATGGGATGGATACGCACCACGTCAACTGGTTGGCTTTCGATCGCTCTGCCACATACCGGATCTGCGTAAGCGGTCTGCTTGAACCCAACTGGAGCGAGCGGCTCATGGGCATGGCGATTCGGCGGGTGCAGTGCGAGGGCGAGCCGCCAACCACCGTCTTGGAAGGTGAGCTAGTCGACCAGGCGGCCCTGATTGGCGTATTGCTGGCACTTTACGAATTGCATATGCCGATGCTCTCGGTCGAGTGTACGAGCGCCCGTGCGAAGCACTGTATGCAGCGATCCTTTGACGATTAAGGGGTGGTATGCTATGGTAACTGCAAGCGCGCTGCTGTAGCTCAGTTGGATAGAGCGCCGCCGTCCTAAGGCGGGCGTCGGGAGTTCGAGTCTCTCCAGCAGCGCCTTTTCTTTTGCCTTCTATTCCTGCCATTCCAGCTCTAGTGCCAGTCCTAGAAATCCGGCATACCGTTCGGCGGCAACCGCGACGTCCTCTTTTCGGCTTGCCCCCAGCCTGGTGAATGGGCTGATTGTCACGAGGACCGACTTCTTTCTTAGCATACGGCGCCAGACGCCTTGAATCTGACCGTCGACGATAAGTGTGGCGTTGAGCATGCCGTTGGCGCCGGGGTGAATCTTGGGCGCGTGCTCGGCGGCGAGTATGGCGCTACGATCTTGGTAGCCAAGCATATACTCGTCGAAGCCAGGCAGGAGATAAAGGCCGGACGTGGGGTCCTCTCGAGCGACCGCCGGCGGCGCCATCCAGTAGGTCTTACCGTCGATCTGCGCTTGCACCAGGTGCGCCCCCCCTGCCGCCAGCGCACGGCGAGCGTCCCCCAGTGTCTGGCCGGTCCACCAGGCGAAATCATGGACCGTGGCGGGGCCATGGCTTGTAAAATAGCGGCGGGCAAGTTCGGCCCAAGCAGCATCGCGTTCCAGGGGAGTGACCTGTGGCGCCCACTCGTCCAGCAGAGTAAAGGTGAACTGCTTGCCGGCGCGTGCACCAAGGCAAAGCAAGCCCTCCTGCGCCAGGTGGCTGAGGATGTGAATGCCGCGCTGGCCGGTGGTGGCAATGCCGTGCGACTGCAGCAGGGCAAACATGGCGGGGCGCGCCAGCTGCTTGCCGCCCTGCAAGGCTTCCCGGCAGACCTCCCGGCTGCGGGCGAGCGTGGCCTCGTCGATATCGAGCTGCCTGCGCCTGCCGGCACTCTGCGCTAGCCGCCGCGGGGCCAGCAGATCGAGCATCCAGCGCACGTCGGTAGCCGCTACGATGTGCAAGGTGCCGCGCATCGGCCATGTGCGCACGATGGTGCGTCCGTTCAGCGCCTGCTCAACAACCGTCTCCGTGCCGCCGGGCAGGCGCAATCCGACGGCCCATAACGTGCCGAGATAGTCCTGGGCCTGCATGGCCCCCAACCAGGCCACGATCTCCTCGGGACGGGAAAAACGGGTAGCTGCGATTTGCTGATTTAAGAGACGGGGAGCATAGATACTGTGCATTGTAGATGCTCGTGGTACACAAGTGATGGACAAGACAGCGCGTCTAATTCTACAAAGTGATTTGCGTTCTGCCAAGTGTACGTATCGGCACAGCCGATCGCCACCAGCCCGTGCATAGCTATCCCGCCCATGGCTTTGCCGTCGCAACTTGGACATGTTAGGCAATAAATACGCGTGCAGGACGTGAAAAGGAGATTTTCATGAGACACCGCATCATCAATGTTTTCTTACTGTTGGCCGGCTTGTTCGTGCTGGCAGCAGTGTCGGCAGTTCCCGCAGCGGCACAAACGGCCGGGGGAGATTTGCCGGGCACGAGCTGGACGCTCAGTTCGCTCAACAGCCAACTGCCGCTGCCGGGCACGACGGTGACCTTGCAGTTCGGTACGGACGGCACTGTCAGCGGCAGCGACGGTTGCAACCGCTTTAACACCACGTACACGACCACCGGCTCGACCATCCGCATCCGGCCGCTGGCGGCATCGACGATGATGGCCTGCCCCGAGCCGGTCGCCGCCCAAGCTACGGCCTATATGCAGGCCCTGGTCCTGGCGGACAAATACGAGGTGCGCAGCAACACGCTAACGCTGTTCGACGGTCAGAAAATCGTCGCCACCTTTGTCAACGCCAGTCAAGGACTGGCAGGCACGCAGTGGCAGGTGTTAGCTTACAACAACGGCCGCAATGCCGTGGTGAGTGTGCAGATCGGCACCGAACTGTCAGCGTCGTTTGAGGACGAAGGCACATTGCTCGGCAACGCCGGCTGCAACGACTACTTTGCCGCGTACGAAACGGAGGACGGAACGATCGCCATCGACGATATCGGCGTCACGTTCCGCATGTGCCCCGAGCCGAACGGCGTGATGGAACAGGAAGCAGAGTTCCTGGCGGCCTTGCAGAGTGCGGCCACCTATACGGTCGAAGGCAACTTCCTGGAAATGCGCAACGCCGACGACGCCATTGCCGTGCATATGACGCGCAACATCGACGTCAGCGTGCCGGAGCCGGAACCGGGCGTCCCGACCGGGCGTGTAACGGCGCCCAATGGCGTCAACGTCCGTACGGGCCCGGGCACTAACTTCCCAATCCTCGGTACGGCGCCCTTTGGCACGGAAGGCGAGATCGTGGGGCGCAGTTTTGATGGCCGCTGGTGGGTGGCAGCCGTTCCCTCGGCCCCAGGCGGCACCGGCTGGGTATCGGCCGACTTTGTGGCCGTGACCGATGCCGCCGATGTGCCGATCATCGCCTCGCCGCCGCCGCCGGTCTTCGTGCCGCCGCCGACGCCGACGCCTGCCCCCACCCCCACCCGCCCGCCCGCAGCAACGGCCACGCCGGCGCCGCAGATGTCCTTCAGCGCTTCGCCCACGACTATCGACCAGGGCCAGTGCTCGACGCTGCGTTGGTCAGTCGAGAACGTGCAGGCCGTTTGGATCTATCCGCAGGGCCAGCCTTACCAGCAGTACCCGCGTGTCGGCCAGGGCAGCGAACAGGTATGCCCGCCCGTGACGACGACATATGAAATGCGCGTGCTGCAGCGAGATGGCTCGGTGACATTCCAGCGCGCCACCGTCACCGTACGGCCGGCAGCAGTACAGAATCCGCTGCCCAACACGGCATGGCAGGTCACCGGCTATTACACAGGGCGCGGGGCAGTGGTGTCGCCAATCAGTGGCACGACCTTGACCATGCGCTTTGATGGGTCGACCATCAGCGGGAACGCCGGCTGTAACACATACAATGCCACCTACTCGGTGAGCGGCAGCAACATCTCGATTGGGCAGTTAAGCCAAGGCATGAGCATGTGCGACACGCCGCCCGGCATCATAGAGCAGGAGCAAGCCTTCCTGGCTGCGCTGCAGTCGTCGGCCACGTTCCAGTTTGACGCCAGCCAGCTCACCCTGCGCCGCGCCGACGGCACCGTCACCGTGTTCTCAAGCCGCATGCAGTAAGCAGACGAGGTTATATTATGGCTATCAGCACCGTTCCCACGACCGCAGCGCGCGCAGAAGAACACATTTCATGGCTGCCCATGATTATCATCCTGTTGGCGCAGATCCAGATGGCGTTTAACGTCAACGCGCTGCCGGTCTCCATCGGGCCGATCGTCGAGACGCTCGACACGTCGGCGACGACCGTGGGTACGGCACTGGTAGTCTACTCCCTGTTTGTGGCTGCCTTTGTCATGTTGGGCGCCAAGCTGGGCAAGATCATTGGCGAGCGGCTTGTCTTCCAAGTTACCGTAATCTTGCATGGTTTGGCGATGGGGCTGATGGCGATCAGTTCCGATGCCAGCATGATGATCAACGCCCAGGCGCTTGCCGGTCTGGCAGCGGCCGCGCTTGTGCCTACGCTTGTCGTGCTGGTCGCGGCTAACTACCACGGCAAGCAGCAGGCGCAGGCCCTGGGACTGTTAGCAGGGGCGCCGGCCATGGCCGGCGTCCTGGCGTTCCTCATCGCCGGCTATCTGGGCACGGCCTTTAGCTGGCGCTACTCCTTTGTGATCATGCTCGTCCTATCGCTGGCAGTGCTCGCACTGAGCTTCCGCTTGAAGTCAGTCCCCCGTCAGAAGGGCATCAAGATCGACTTTGTCGGTGCGGTCCTGATCGCCCTGGCCATGATCCTGATCAGCCTGGGCTTTAATAATCTCAACAGCTGGGGCGTAGTGCTGGCCAAGGACGCCGCACCTATCAGCCTGTTCGGGCTGTCGCCCGCCCCCTTCATGGTGCTCATCGGCATCGTGCTCGGCCAGGCATTCTTTACCTGGTCGCACTATCGCCAGAAACAGAACAAGACGCCGCTGCTGGCGCTGCAAGTGCTGGATTCTTCGCATGAGCGCAGTGCAACGTTTTCCCTGCTGATCATCGCCGCGCTCGGCCCCGCAGTGAACTTCCTAATCCCGCTCTATATCCAGATCGTGCAGGGCCGCACTACAATGCAGACGTCGATTGCAGTTATCCCCTACACGCTGGCGATCTTTGCGTCGGCCGTGCTGGTCGTGCGGCTGTACAGTCGCATGTCGCCGCGCACGATTGGGACGATTGCCTTTATCGTCGTGTCAATTGGCTTGACAATCTTGGCTTTCACCATCAGCAATGACTGGGGCACGCCAGTTGTGATCCTAGGTCTGGTCATTCTAGGCTTGGGCGAAGGCGCGCTGCTGACGCTGCTGTTCAACGTGCTGGTCACATCCTCGCCCAAAGAGTTGGCAGGCGACGTGGGGGCATTGCGCGGGACGGCGAACAATCTGGCCACGGCGTTGGGCACGGCGTTTGCCGGCGTAGTGGCTGTCGGGTTGCTGAGCCTGTTTGTCTTTAGCAGCATCGGCGACAACCCGCTGATTTCAGTCGAGCTGCAGGCGCAGGTGAACCTCGACAACATCAACTTCGTGAGCAACGCCCAGTTGGGGGAACTGATGAGCGCGACGACGGCCACGTCCGAACAGGTGACCGAGGCCGTGCGCATCAACGTGGAGGCACGTCTCCTTGCGCTCAAGGCATCCTTCCTCATATTGGCGGCCATCGCCTTGCTGGCCATCTTTCCATCGCGTGGGCTGCCCAACTACGCCCCGGGTGAGGTGCCGAGCGGCGAGGTTGCGGCGACGAAAGCGGCCAGGGGTGCGGGCAAGAAGAAGGTGATTGCGCCCGCATAAATCGAGAATCAGGCTTTCACCCGCAGAGGAGCAAGCAGCGCAATGACACCGTCGAGCGATAACGCGCGCGAGTATTCGCGGGCCAATAGCGAAAAATTTCTGCATCAGTTGTTTGAAATGCTGCGCATCCCCAGCCTGAGTGGCGACCCGGCGCATGGCGAGGACATTCGCCGTATGGCAGAGTGGCTGGCGCAGCACATGACCGAACTCGGCCTCGACAACGTGCAGGTCATGGCCACCGCCGGCCACCCCGTCGTCTACGGCGAGTGGCTCGGCGCCGGTCCCGACAGGCCCACCGTGCTCGTCTACGGTCACTACGATGTCGTTCCTGCCGTGCTCGAAGACGGCTGGGGGACGCATCCCTTTGACCCTGTGATCAAGGATGGCAAGATCTATGCCCGCGGGGCGACCGACGACAAGGGACAGTTGTTCATCCACGTCAAGGCGCTGGAATCCTATCTCGCGGCGGGCGGCGCGCCGGTCAACGTCAAATTCCTGATCGAAGGCGAGGAAGAAGTCTCTTCGCCCAATCTCAGGCCCTTCTTGGAAGCCCACCTGGATCTGCTCGATGCCGATGTGTGCGTGATCAGCGACTCTTCCATGCGTACGATCGAGGAGCCGGCTATCCTGCACAGCCTGCGGGGCATGGTCTACGTCGAAATCGAGGTGCAGGGGCCGACTGACGACCTGCACAGCGGTTTTTGGGGCGGAGCCACGCACAACCCGGCGCTGGCGCTGGTCGAAATCTTGGGCAAGCTCTACAACCCCGACCACAGCATCGCCATTCCGGGCTTCTACGATGATGTCGTGGCACTGACCGAGGGCGAGCGCGCCATGCTGGACAAGACTGCGCTGAGCGAAGAGCAGTTTAAGCAGTCCACCGGCGTCCCCGCCCTTTGGGGCGAGGCGCAGTACAGCATTCGCGAGCGCATCTCGGCGCGGCCGACGCTGGATGTCAACGGCCTGTGGAGCGGGTGGAGCGGGCCAGGACCGAAGACGATTATTCCGGCCAAGGCAGGCTGCAAGATCAGCTCGCGGCTGGTGGGAAACCAGGACCCCGACAAGGTCTTCCGCCAAATGAAGGACTATATTGAGTCGATCACGCCTCCGACCGTGACCGTCGACGTCAGGCTATTGACGACGGGTAAGCCGGCGCTGATCTCGCACGAGCTGCCGGAGATGAAGGCAGCCGTCAAGGCCTATGAGAAGGGGTGGGGAGCCAAGCCGGTCTTCACGCGTGGCGGCGGCAGCATCCCGGTAGTTGCAGACATCACCGATCTGATGGGAATTCCGGTCGTCATGATGGGCTACGGACTGGACGACGACGGTTTGCACGCACCCAACGAGCATTACAGCGTCGAGATGTTCCAGCGGGGAATTGAAACGGCGATCGTTTATCTCGAAGAATTGGCACAACTGTCACGACGATAGTTTCAAAGGAATCGAAATATGGAAATCAGAGTAGACACAGGTGACGTACTGCAACGACCGTCCGAACTAGCCGCGGTTGCCATTCTTGAAGACGCCGCGCTGCCAGACGTGGTAGCAGACCTGCTTGAACCAGGCGATTTTCGCGGCCGCAACGGACAAACGCTGCTGCTTTATCCACGCGGGGCAGTGGCCCCGCGGCGCCTGCTGCTGGTGGGATTGGGCAAAGCCGAGAAGTTGAATAGCGAGGTCGTCCGCCGCGCGGCCGCCACGGCCGTGCAAAAGGCCCGTGAGCTGCAAGTAGGTGACATCACCATCGGTGCAGCGGGCAGCATGCCGGGGGGCGACACGGTGGTGGCACAGGCGCTAGCCGAGGGGCTGGTGCTGGGAGCGTATCGCTACTGGCACTACCGCACAGGCCTTAGCGACGAGCAGACCTTTGCCGTGAAGTCGGCAACCATCGTCGCAAGTGCAAACGAGGATCAGATGCGCAGCGGCGTGACGACAGGGCAGATCATAGCCAACGGCGTGGCGTATGCCCGCGACCTCGTCAACAGCCCAGGTGGGGCACTGACCCCGGGGGAGATGGCGCAGCATGCCGTCAACCTGGGCCAGCATCACGATATCCGGGTCAAAGTCTGGGACAAGGCGCAACTGGAAGAAGAAGGATTCGGCGGTATCCTGGCCGTCGGCAGCGGTTCGGCCAACGAACCCCGCTTTATCGTAATGCAGTATGGCGCACCGCCACAAACCGGGGCAGAAGGTACGCCGACCATTTGCCTGGTGGGCAAAGGGTTGACCTTTGATTCAGGCGGCCTGTCGCTCAAGCCGGCTGATGCGATGGAGACGATGAAGTCGGACATGGGCGGCGCGGCGGCTGTGTTCGGGGTGATGCAGGTCGTGGCCGAACTCAAGCTGCCACTGCACGTGGTGGCGTTGGTGGCTGCGGCAGAGAACATGCCGAGCGCCACCGCTTACCGGCCGGGCGACGTGATCAAGACGTTGAGCGGCAAGACGATCGAGGTGCTCAACACCGACGCCGAGGGGCGCATCATTCTGGCCGACGCCCTGTTCTATGCACAGCGCTACAACCCAGCCGCCATTATTGAGTTGTCGACGCTGACGGGTGCGGTCATCATCGCACTGGGTGCACACGCCATCGGCATGATGGGCACGGACCAGGCCCTGATGGACAAGCTAACCAAGGCGGGCGAGGCCAGCGGCGAGCGCGTGTGGCCGCTGCCGTTGTGGGACGAGTATCACGAGATGATCAAGAGCGAGATCGCCGACATCAAGAACATCGGCGGGCGTGCGGCCGGTTCAATCACGGCAGGGGCATTCCTGGCTGCCTTCGTGGGCGATTATCCATTCGTCCACTTTGACATTGCCGGCACGGCATGGGTGGATAAGCCCAGCAAGGCGTACGAATCACACGGGGGCACTGGTGTGGGCGTACGCTTGTTGGCGGAATTTCTTGCACAATATAAGCAGTGATGTGACGCCCAGTTAGCCAATACGCGTCGATGCGATTGAAAGGAATAACCGATGGCTACAGCAGCAATTCCTCCCACAGCCGGAAAACGCTCGCCCATGCAGAGAGTCTTAGACGGCATCGAACGGGTTGGCAACAAGGTGCCGCATCCCGTCCTGATGTTTCTCTACCTGATCGCCTTCATCATCGTACTGTCCCATGTGCTGTACATGTTTGGAGTCAGCGTGACGAGCGAAGTGGCGGCGCCCGTAGCGGTTGAGGTAGGGCCGAATTACTACGAGGACTCTAGCGCCGCATCGATTACCGGGGGTGCGGACGTCTTGTACGATCAAGACTTTGAGATCCAACAGGAAACAATTCCGATCCGCAGCCTGCTGACGGCTGAAGGCATCCGCTTTATCTTTACGTCGTTTGTGCCCAATTTCGCTGGTTTCAGCGTGGTAGCAGTGATCTTTGTCGCCATGATCGGCGTCGGCGTAGCCGAACAAGCGGGCTTCATGGCAGCGCTGATCCGCAAGCTGGTCAAGGTGGCTCCGGGGCGGCTGATCACGTTTATCATCGTGCTGATCGGCGGCCTGTCGAGCGTGGCTACTGATGCAGGCTATCTGATCCTGATTCCCTTGGGGGCGGCAGCGTTTCTGAGCTTGAAACGGCATCCAATTGCCGGCCTGGTGGCCGCCTTCGCCGGCGTCAGCGTTGGCTTTGCCGTCAACATCCTGATTGCGCCGCTCGACGCAATGCTGACAGAGATGACCAATGAGGCCTACCAGCTGGTGAGTCCCGGCAGTTCGATCAGCATCACGGCCAACCTCTACTTCAGTATTGTCTCGACTATTTTTGTGGCTATCATCGTGACCGTGCTGACCGAGCGCATGATCGAGCCACGGCTTGGCCAGTACACTGGTGTGCCGGAGACAGACGATGGCGGAACGGCGCAAGAGGATGTGGATCCTGTCGCCGAAGGGCGCGGGCTGAAGTATGCGCTATATGGCTTCTTGATTGCCATGGCGGGCGTGGCGCTGCTGGTCCTGCCGCCGGGCGCACCGTTGCGGGCGCCGGAAGGCACAAGCGGCTCGCCGCTCATGGACAGCCTGATCTTTATCATTACCTTGATCTTCCTGATCTCAGGCATCGGCTATGGCCTCGGCGCCAAAACGATCAAAAGCAGCAACGACGTCATTGCGGGCGTGACCAAAACGTTTGCGGGGCTATCGAGCCTGATCTTTCTGCTGTTGATCATCAGCCAGTTCATCGGCCTCTTCAACTACACCAACATGCCGCAGGTTATTGCCGTTGCCATGGCGGGACTGCTGGAACAAGCTAACATTGGGGCGCTGCCGCTGCTGATCGGCATGATTCTAGTCATCTGCCTGCTCGACCTGATCATACCGGGCTCAATGCCCAAGTGGGCGATCTTCGCCCCTGTGTTTGTTCCGCTTTTTGTCCAGCTAGGTGTGACGCCGCAGACTGTGTTAGCTGCCTATCGCATCGGCGATTCACCCATGAACGTCATCACGCCGCTGATGGTCTACTTCCCGTTTATCGTGCTGGTGGCGCAGCGCTACCAGAAAGATGTCGGCATCGGCACAATCATTTCGCTGATGCTGCCGTATACGGTGGTCGTCCTGGTGCTGTGGATCATCTTGTTTGCCGCCTGGTTCCTCCTGGGCATCCCGTTGGGGCCCGGCTACCCGGTGGCGGTATAGCCCATCGCTGCCATAGCCGCGTGGCACGTATGTATCATGAGTGAATTCCTGCTTGTTTTCGGCATTGCCGTGTTTGCCTCGTTACTTACGTACCTTGGGGCGCCGGTAGCGGAACGGTTCGACGTCCCACACATTGTGGTAAGCGGTGCTCTGCAGTTTGCGGCAGGGATCATCACGGCGTTGGTGGCGTTTAGCCTGATGCCGACTGCCGTGCGCTACAGCACCCCGATTGGGGTCGTGCTTGGCTTCTTTGTCGGTGGGGCAATCTTTGTGGCGATCGACTACCTCTCGGCGCGGCGAGCCATGCAGCGACCGGCGGCAGATAGCGGCGCCGCCTCGCTGGGTCTGTACATCGGCATCCTGGTGGACCTGGTAATCGACGGTGTGGTGATCGGCATCGGCTCGACGTTGACCTTGGGCACGGGGCTGCTGTTGGCGCTTGGATTGGCCGTGAGCACGGCGCCGCTGACCTTCGTGACGACGGCCACGGCCAAGCGCCAGGGCATCCCCAAGGCGCGGCGGCAGCAGCTTGCCGTCTTGTGTTTTCTGGCCGTGCTGGGCGGGGCCATGCTGGGCTTCCTGGTGCTGCGCAACCAGTCGCTGGAACTGCGTCTGGTCCTGATCGCACTGGCATCGGGTTTTCTCATCACGACGGTGACGCAGACGATGATCCCGACGGCGAACGAGGGCGGCGAACCCTCCTTTGCCGCCCTGCTCTTTGTCGCCGGGCTTTCTCTCTATGGGTTCGTTACTCTCAGTTTTCGATAGGAAAGGGAAAATACAATGGCAACTTTGACTGCTTTCAAGTTCGAAACCCCGGACGGGGCCGAAAAGGCGCTGGACAATGTGCTGGCTATGCAAAAGCAGCTATTGGTGGATGTGGCGGATGCCGCGATCGTGAGCTGGCCCGCGGGGGCGAAGAAGCCCAAGACACGCCAGGCGTTCAGCACCGGCGCGGCCGGTGCGTTGGGCGGCGCCTTCTGGGGTATGCTCTTCGGCCTGATCTTCTTCGTGCCACTGCTGGGCCTGGCAATGGGCGCCGTCATCGGCGGACTCACCGGCAAGATGCGTGACTACGGCATCGACGACAAGTTTATCGACGATGTCAAGAGCAAGGTCACCGAGGGCACGTCGGCCCTGTTCCTGCTCACCAACAACGCCGTAGCGGATCGCGTGGTGGCCGAAATGAAGAACTGGCCCAAGTTCGAGATCATCTCGACCAATCTTAGCGCAGAGCAGGAAGCCCAACTGCGCGCCGAGTTCGGCGAAGCGTAGCCGTGGCCTCCAGACCTCCCAAGCGCAAGGTTGTGCGGTCTGGAGTTCATTTTCGGTGCCTGACCGACCCTATCCGTTATCCATCCATAAGGAGAGCTACGATGAAGACCTCAAGGTTCCGCCTGCGTTTCTCTGCAGTCGCAGCACCGCTCCTCGCAGCGCTGCTGCTCGGCGCCTGCACCACGACGCCCATTCCCATTCCCATACCCGTGCCGGTGCCCGTGACCACCCCGGCCGCAGGGGTGGCCGAAGAGGCCGCCGCGCCGGCAGGCGCCCTGGCGCTCGAAGGCGTTACCTGGCAAGTCACCGAGGCGCGCACTCCCGACGGTGCCCTGGCGCCCGCTGGCGTCACGGCCACCATGACGCTGCAGGACGGCCAGGTCAGCGGCAGCGGCGGCTGCAACAACTTCTTTGCCGGCTATGCGGTTGATGGGAACAGCCTCAAGTTTGAGCAGGCAGGCAGCACGATGATGGCTTGCGAAGAGGATGCCATGGCCTTCGAGCAGGCGTTCCTGGCGAGCCTCGCCGACGTTGCGTCGTATGCCGTCGTCGGGCAGCAGCTCCATCTCTTTGCCGCTGACGGGCGCCTGCTGCTCTCCGCCGTGCCTGAGGTTCCCACCGATGCGGCCGCCGAGACCAATCCCGACCCCGTAGATGTCGCCGCCACGGCCGCGCCGGTCGAACTCGTCGTCGAAGATCAGGGTGCCCGCGGTATGGTGCTGGCGCCGCTCGGCGTCAACGTGCGTCTCGGCCCGGGCACGAACTTCCCGATCCTCGGCATTGCCCCCCAGAACACCCAAGGCGAGATCGTCGGCAAGAGCGAGGATGGCGCGTGGTGGGCGGTGAGCGTGCCTTCGGCGCCCAACGAGCAGGGCTGGGTGGCTGCGGCCTATGTCGAGGCCACCAACGCGGACAACGTGCCTGTGGTAGCTGCGCCGGAGCTGCCTGCGCAGACGGCCGCGCTCCAATCCGGCGCCCCCTACCCTGTCGCCGCCGGCACGATCCTCTACTCGGCCTCCCGCGTGCTGCGCGAGGGCAACCGGGCCTATGAGTTGGAAGACATCTACGCCGTGCCCGCCACAGGCGGCCAGCCCGAGATGGTGGCCAACAACGCCATGCAGCCCGCCCTCAGCCCCGACCGCGCCACCCTTGCCTTCTTCAGCCGGCAGGCCGACAAGCTGGGCATTGGCGGCTACGACCTCAACAGCGGCCGCCGCCTGCGCTTCTCGGCGTTTATCGAGGACAGCCAGCCGCGCTGGAGCCCCACGGGCGACCGCCTGGTCTTTGCCTCCAACCGCCAGGGCGACCGGCGCTGGCGCATCTACACCACCCCAGCCACCGATAAGGTGCGCCCCGCCGATATGGATTACAACGAGCTGACCCTTGGCAAGGACCCAGACTGGCATCCCAGCCAGGACCAGATCGTCTTCAAGGGCTGCGACGATATGGGCCAGAACTGTGGCATCTACCTGATCGACGCCGACGGCGGCAACCGCCGGCTGCTCACCAGCGAGGCCAGCGACTCGCTCCCGCGCTGGTTACCAGACGGCAGCGCCGTAGTCTTCATGAGCGAGGGCCGCGACGGCAACTGGGATCTGTACCGCGCCAACCTCGGGGACGGTGCGGTGACGCGCCTGACTGACGACACGGCCCCCGATGGCTTGCCGGCCGTCAGCCCTGATGGGCAGCAAATTGCCTTTATCAGCAAGCGGGGCGGCGCCTGGGGCCTATGGGTAATGCCCGCTAACGGCGGCGACCCCACGCAGGTCGCTGCCATCGAGGGGGAACTGCCGGACTGGCTGTTGCAGGCAGTGGACTGGGCGCGGTAAACTCGAGGAACTGTGTAACCGTGCGAGGCGCCGCCCACCAGGCTCGAGGCAAGCCGGCTTGCCTCGAGCCTGGTGGGCGGCGCCAGGCACGACGGGACCCGCCCGACGCGGCAGCCCCTTCGCCCCTCGCTCGGTGCCCTTTCATCCACCAACGTGGAACCTGGTGCACCGAGCCTGGGGCGGTTTTGCCTCGAATAGCTGGAAAATGTACCTGGCGCCATCAAAAACTGAGAGAACGGTGATATGCGACCATTACTTGGCAAGCTTCTGGTATTGATAGCCGCTCTGCTCGTGTTGGCAGCGTGCAAACCGGTGACTGCAGAGCACAGCGACACGCCGGCTGCACCCGCTGCGTCGCCGAGCGATGGTCCAGAAGTTGCAACGGAGAACCTGCCTCCCGCCGTGGAGTACAACCTCGGCGATGCCACGGTCGTCCAGGAACGCTTTCCGGCAGACAGCCGCTTTCGCAACATGCCGGTACGGTTGAATGGGTTGATTGCCGTCCCCAAAGGTGAGGGCGGCCCCTACCCGGTGGTTGTGATCCTGCACGGCACGCACCCAGGCTGCCCGGCGGTCGGCGAAGTCGATACCTGGCCGTGCGCGCCGGATGACGAACAGGCCAACTACCGCGGCTTTGGCTACCTGGCCTCGGCGCTGGCGGCGCACGGGTATGTGGTGCTGGTCCCCAACATCAACGCCGAGAATACCTTTGGCTTTGGCGAGCCTGTCCCGTTTGAACGGCTCGGCCAGTTAATCGACCTGCACATGGCAGCGCTGGCGACGGCGGCGGAGGGCGGCGAGAACGGCTTTGGCGCGGAACTGGCGGGGCGGGCCGACGTGCACCGGCTGGCGCTGCTGGGGCATTCGCGCGGGGGCGAGGCGTCGGTGGCGCTGGCGAACAGTCCGAACCACCCTACGGGGGCCGAGGGCGGGGCCTACGGCCCGGCAGCGGGCACGCTGTTGATTGCGCCGGCAACCGTGACCTTCGACCCGACGGGCGGCTCGCGCGTGCCGTCGGCAATCGTAATCGCCGGCTGCGACGGCGACGTGGTGGGCGGCGACGGCCAGTTCTTCTACGAAGGGGCGCGCCTGGCGCCTGGGCAGAGCGCCACCGCCACCGCCGTCTATCTGGCGCGGGCCAACCATAACGCGTTCAACGCGATCCTCGGCCCCGACCCGTTTGGCGCACCGGATCGGCCCGCCTGCGCGACGCTGCTCGATCCCGAGACGCAGCGGGCGTGGCTGGCGGACTATGCGGTTGACTTCCTCGCTACACTGTTCAGCGCCGACCCGGCCGTGGTGCGAGCTGCCACGATGGGGATGGGCACCTTTGCCTTTGCACCGGCGCCGTCCGAGCTTTACGGCCAGGCGGTCCAGGTGGCGGTTCTGGCCCCGTCTAACCGCCGGCAGCCCCTGTTCGTGCCGGCATCAGAAGACGAGTTCACCACCAGCCCGGCCGGCGGCAGCGTGACCGCGGAGGGCATCATCACGAGCTTCTGCCGGGCGGGGTGGATCGAGCCGCAGACGATGCCTGAGGCATGCCGCCGCATGACGGTGACCGTACCCGGCCAGCCCGCACACGCTGCGATCCAGTGGGAGCAGCCGGGGGGCGCGCTGCGGATTGCGCTGCCGCCGGGGGTGGGCCTACTCAACTTCTTTGATGCCATCACGCTGCGGGCGGCGGTAGACCCGCTGTCGCCGCGCAACGCCCCGGGCGAGACGCAGGCGCTTGCGGTGCGGCTCACCGACAGCGCAGGCAACACCGCCGTGCTATCGACCCGACTGGACGAACCGGCGCTGCTGTTCCCCGACGGCAATACCATGGAAGACGAGACGTTTGGTGCGATCTTCACTGGCCTGGCGCCGCTGACCACCATTCGCTTCCCCCTGCGCGATTTCCAAGGCGTCAACCTGATGGACATTGTCGAGGTGGCCGTACTATTCGCCGGCCAGCCGGCGGGCGCGCTCTTCCTGGGCGACGTCGAACTGGTGCGGTCCGAAGTGGGGGCGCAGGAAACGTTGGATGCGCCGCCCAGCCCGGAGAAGATTGCCGCCGCCGAGGCAGGGGACGTCGAGGCAATGCGGCAGTTGGCGAACGTGTACCGGCCCCAGGAGGCGATGGGCGTGCAGTACGGCAACTTGGAAAAGTCGGTATTCTGGTATCGGGAGGCGTGTGCGGCGGGCTATGCCAATGCCCAGGTAGACTTCTACCAGTTTGCGCGCACGTGGGCCGAGACCACCAGCGAGGAATTTCTGGACGAGGCGATTGGCTGTCTGAATACAGCCATCGACCAAGGGCACCGCACCGCCATCATGGACGGCGCGTTCCGGGCGGCGTATATCGATTTTGACTACCCGCGGGCGTGGTACCTCTATGCGCTGCTGGAGGAATCTGATCCCGACATTGCTGCACAGCGACAGTCGTTCGCCGACCAGTTGACGCAGGCAGAGATTGACGCGGCGGAGACGGCGGCCGCGGCGTGGCGGGCGGAGAATGCGGTGAAGGACTACGACGACTTCTTTGCCGAGGTGTCAATTTGCGCACGTGACCGCGCCACGACTTTGCACCCAAAGCGCACCGCGCAAGGCGGTGAGGGGAGTGCGAAAAGTGACGTTGTTTTGCGGCCAAGCCGCACCGCGCCTTTGTGGCCATGACGCACCGGGATCGACGCGATCGATCGGTATCCGGTATCGTCGTGTATACACAAGCGCTGCCATGCGGCTGGCGGTTGACAGCCATGGTTGGATATGGTCTGGTCTGAACGACGTAACTCCACTGTAACTCTTCCTGGGGCTGCGACTGACAGGCCCCTGTCCTGAACAACCCGACTACTCGTTGTGTTACACCTCATCATTGCGCATCATGCATGGTTGCGCCTGTCACGGTCGGCTCACTCCTCTCTGCGCCCATCGTCTCTCGCCCTCGCTGGCGAAGGGAAAGCCCAGGGCAAGCGACGGTGTCAAGGGCCGGATTGGGCGGCGCCGGGGCTTTTCCCGGTGGCGCCCAACCCGGTTCATCGTGACCCTTGACGCCGTCGCGGCCTGGGCTACCATTGCCGTAGCGAGGACGAGGGGCGGTGGGTGCAGGACACCTGCGCTTTGAGTTTTGAGCCGGAGCGACCCTCTTGGCAGAGGTCCCAACTGCACTAGGCGCTGCGCACCTCCTGTTCCAGCTGTTCCAAGCGCTGGCGGCTCTGGGCGCGGAAGCTCTGGCCGGTGATGACGACCATCTCGGCGTGGTGGGCCAGGCGGTCGAGCCCGGCCGAGGCGAGCAGCGGGTTGCCAAAGAGGTCGGGCCACTCGGCCGGCGCACGGTTGCTGGTGAGCATGATGCTGCCCTTCTCGTAGCGCTCGTTGATGACGTCGTAGAGGTCCTCAGGGCCGGGTGACTGCAGCGGCTTGAGCCCGAAGTCGTCCAGAATCAACAGGTCGGGGCGCAGGTAGACCTGCAGCCGCTTCTCCAGCGAACCATCGGCGCGGCCGCCGTAGAGATGCTGGAGCATCTTGTGCGCATTGACGAAGAGCACGTCATAGCCTTGCCGGATCGCCTCGTGCGCCAAGGCCTGCGCCAGATGACTTTTGCCGACCCCGGTCGGGCCGCACAGGAGAACGTTGCGCTTCTGGCGGATGTAGTCGCCGCTCGCCAGCTGCAGGATCTGGCTGCGCTTGACGGAGGGATTGAAGCTGAAGTCGTAGTTCTCCAGCGTCTTGGCCGTGTTGACCGTCGCCCGCCGCACGCGCAAGGCCAGCTGCTTCTGCGCGCGGCGCTCGACCTCGTCTTCCAACAGGCGGGAGAGGAATTCGACATGCGTCCACTGCCCCTCGACCGCCTGGCGGTGGCGGGCGTCCAGTGTCTCCAGCACCCCCGACAGGCGCAGCTGCTTGAGCTTGGGGGTGAGTTGGTGCATCAGTTCCATCGCAGACCTCCCAGCAAGTCGCCAAAGAGTTCGGTGGCGTTGCGGATGAAGGTGTGCGCCGGCGCCGCTGCGGTCACGGCTGGGTGCAAAGGCTGCTGCTCCTGGCCGTTCTCCAGGATGCGCTTGACCGTCATATATGTCGGGTCGCCGAAGCGCAGGGCGCGGTGACAGGCGGCTTCCAGCCGTTGGTCGTTGTACTTCTGGCGCAGCTTGAGCAGGCGGCGCACGGTGCTAAGCCGATCCACGATGGGGTCGGCGAGCAAGGCGTCCACCACCTCCGCCGCGGCCGGACCAATATCCTGGGCCACGGCCAGGCAGGTGGCACGGTCGCCGTACAGCCCATCCAGCTTCTCCGGCGGCAGATGGTCGGGATGGGTCATGCGTTCGCCCGCCTGCTGTGCGCGGTCGTGGGTCGCCACCAGTTCGTAGTCCTCCGTGTAGATGCGCACCATCTGGCTGCCGCCTTGCACGCGCAGGCGCTGTCCCACCAGGCGAAAGGGCGCCGAGTAGTAGGCGTTGTCAAAGTTGATATGGCAATCTCGATGCAGCTTCACCTCTTTCCAGATGACCAGGTCGTAGGGTGTCGCCGGCAGCGGGCGCAGTGCTGCGGCCTCGGTCTCGGTATAGCGCAGCAGCGGCCGTTGCTTGGTCGTGCCGTGGAGGCGCTGACCGGCGGTAGTCAGACACCAGTGGCGCACATCGCGGTTGGCTTGCGGCAAATCGCACAGGTCACGCCCGGCCATGAAGTTGCGCTGCACGTAGTGCACCCCGCTCTCCACCTTGCCTTTGTGTTCTGGGGTGGCCGGCCGGCAGGGCGCCACCCGAAAGCCGTAGTGCTCGGCGCACTCGCCATAGGCGTGCTGCACCTGCGGGTCATCGAAGCAGGCCTTGACGATGCCGGCCTTCAGATTGTCGATGACGATGCGTTGCGGCACGCCGTTGAAGTAGGCCAGCGCATTGCGGTGCAGGCGCAGCCAGGTGGCCACCGTCTGGTCGAAGACGAATTCCACATACATATGCCGGCTCCAACTCAGCGTCATGACAAATGCCCACGCCTTGCGCCGCCGGCCCGTCGCCGGGTCCAGCAGGTAGCCAACATAGCCAAAGTCCACCTGTGCCTCTTCGCCCGGTTTGCGTTCCACCCGCACGAACACCGCCGGCTGCTGGGGCGCCAGCTTGCGCACCAGCCGGTAGACCGTGTGGTAGCCACCCGTATAGCCCTGTTCCTGCAGCCGTGCCCAGATGGCGGCGATCTCCACCCCCTGCTGGTACAGCTTGACGATCTGCTCCTGGTACTGCGCCACCGACGACCGGTTCTGCGGCGGCAGCGGCGCCGGCAGCGTCCGCTTGATGAGTGCCTGCAGCTGTTCCGGCGGCGGCAGCGGCCCCACCAGCAACTCCTGTTCTCCTGCCCACTTGCGATATTGCTGCACCGTCCGCCGGTTCACCCCGAGTTCCTCGGCTGTGCGCCGGTCGCTCGCTCCCTGCCGGATATGGTGCAAGATGGCTCGTATGTCCATGTTCCCTTTTCTCCTGCCTGGCATCCTTTCCTCCCAGTCTCCGTTTTGACTGTTTTCGTCACTTTGACTGGGAGCATACCCTTCCGACAGGAGTCACGCCGTAACCTGGTGCAGTTTGGCCGCAAATTGTCCTCTTTGCACCCAAACTGCACCACCTCTACCCCAACCTCACCACTGGTGCACCTTGGCCGCAAACTCGCGGTGCGCCTTGGCCGTCAATCCTATGCGCAGTATCGCATGCAAAATGACAGCCGAGGTGAATTCGCCGTTCCGGCAGGTGCCATAGGGCAGCCGGCGCTGCAGTCACCGCGCCGACTGCCTCAGTGCGCTATCTTCGGCAGATAGAAGTAAGAGCAGTGGTCGGAAATGAAGCGTTTTTCGAGTTTGTCAAGCCGATTTCGGGTCTCCAACCATAAAGATTTCTGCCGCAACCTACTAATGTATAACGTTACTTCACGGCAAATCACTATCCTGTCGGTGTCACAGCCATTTTTTCGTCGACACTTTGTGGTTACTGCACGAAATATGCTTGTAGTTGCTGCCAGAACATAACTTTTCACGAACCGCTTGCGTGATTTGACAATTCTGCGAAATCCTTAATTTCCGACCAATGCGCTTAGCTTACTACATCCCCTCCTTTCTTGTCGCCCCAATCTGATATCCACCCTTTCGGAGGAGTAACGACGCGCTGGTGTCCTAGACTGAACCAAACCAAAAAGGGACGAGGCAAAGAATAACCTAGAACCCAGTCCGTGACAACGGGCATAGGTATCGTTAGCGGACATTGCCTGCGCAGGTCGGGGAATTTTTCATATCGCGATTCACTGACTTTTTTCTCCACTCTTGATATCATCGCTGTCTCCTAGCATCAAATCTGCGAGATGATCCTTGGCTGGGTCAGACAGCTAGTAGGGTGAGGGGTGAGGTACATTGCCCTTTCCTGCAGGCAAAGTAGGGCCGTTTTCCACACGAAGCTCATCTGGACCAACATAGTCGTAATGCCAAGGCTCTGTCTTCAGCTTCTTGAAATGGAAGCGTTTTGCATTTGATTCTAACCAGGAGTAGAGCCAAGTGTCACACCACCACTTGATTTGTCCAGGTTCATTACCTTCTATGGTGGAATTGTCAAGCCACTTGATCGCCTGTTTTCCCTTTACTGTGACTCTTCTCTTCTGAGCGAAGTCAATAGATACCCCGAGTGTATGTTTACTGTATCCAGGAGGAGCCTTTTTGCCTCCAATCCAACCAACCATGAAGCTAACAGCGTCAGGCCCATGGGGATCAGCGTATCGGGAGCGATTCTTGATCGTTCGGTTGTAGTAGCCCCTTTTATTGCGAAAGTAGCCTCTCCATATGCGCTCTTCTGTTTCCACGCTGCGATAGCCTGAAATCTTTACGTCAAGCGTATCAAGAATGTCCTTTTCGATATCACTAACGTGCACGGCCCCCTTCGTTCTCTTCGTTGCCTCAACAGCGTTTCGTTGTGTTACCAAAGCTGCTTGAGCTGCAGCCAGAAACTGGCTTGCTTGAGCGGCTGCTTCCGGTTTCATTTTGACACCACTTGTTCCGCGAACCACGCTCAATTCACTCTCCTCTAGACTACGGTATGGCGTATGCCTTTTGCGTCTGGCAGCCTTAGCAGCTTTCAAGACTTCGTCCATAAACTTCTCCTGCTCAGGTGCGCCCTTCCATTCAACGAGGGATGCTTTCGGATTGAGAGTGGGTGCCTTACTTTGAATCAATGCGCTTGATGTTAGACTCTTAATAGGTTGAATAGTTGGTGCTGACGAGTACTGCACTTCCTGAAATCGACCCCTTAGTTTTGGTTCATTAGCCCGCACGGTCACCTTGCTTTGCATTGCGAGCCCGTGGTTTCCCTCATCGACCATACCCAGTTGCCGGTCGCATGCGATATCGGCGCGCTGCGCCATCATCATCTGCACCATGCGGTTGCCCACATTGCGTTGTAGCGCCAGCAGATCGGCTGACTTCAAGCCACTGCATTGGGCTTGGGCGCGGTGATATGCAACCTGCGGCGCCACCGCTGGCATCGGTCCGCTCTCCAGGCGGCTAACGGGTCTCTGTACTTGCTGGCGTGCAAGCTCGATCTGCTTGTTCGTTGCGTTGGCCTGTATCTTTACTCCGTTCATGGCAGCTCCGCCTCGGAACTTCGCAGCGCCAACTGTTTCTGCATAATTCGTGTCCAATAACTTGCCCGCAGTGCAAGACGCTCACACTGAAATCCCCGAACAGTCACACCGGACACCACGGCCCAAAGACGGAACTAAATCCCGCGCCTGTGAAGATATTCTGGGCGGTCTCTTTCTGGCAAGTTTTTCCAGTTGCCGAGGTTTCAGTTTGTATTCGACGGCAGACAGCGAGGCTGACGCCCATAGCATGTGTTCCTTGGCCTTGGCCAATTCCTCATCCGAGATCTCATCCTTGGTAAGAAGTGCGTGAGCTGCTCGTAACTCTTGCTTACTTTCGCCAAGTTCGGCATAGGCAGCCGGATAACTGGCCCGTGCATCCCTGTCCTGAGCTACGTGCAACGCGTTGCGCAGGAGCTGATACGTATCGTCCAGCGCATTCGATGATCGGCGCCTGCGAGATCTATAGTCTTGATAGGCCTTGCTCTGCAGGATCATGAGAGCAGCCGGCGTTGAGACCCGGGTATTCGCCAGAGAGCATTGATAGGCGATCTGCGGCGTCGCTGCTAGGACTCGCCCCGATAGGTGTTGCTGAGAGGATCTCTGTTTCGGCGAGTACATGGGTTCAACCCTTTCTTGCCCATGAAACAAGCGTGTCTGTCTCTTGTCCATAGCTCTCACCCTATCGGCGTAATGACCTGATGCTATCTGTGCGGGCCACACCGGCTGTACCGTTACGCTGCTCACTTACCGCGGCCCCAGGCCACTGCAGCGTCGTTCGCAGTGGCCTTTGGCGTACCAAGGCATGGCATCACATGATCGATAGCATTGTGCCTGTCTACGAGCAACTTCCTCCAGCATCCCGGGCACTATGTCTTTTGCAGCGTGACCTAGAAAGCACCAGCCATGCAGATTACAGGTTCCATCGGTATTCTTGCCTTCTACTGTAGAGACGCGATCATAGCTATCGTGACAACCACCCCTTGAGTCAAAGCAAACTTGATCACCTGGAGGACATTGCCAGTAGCTCGTTCTTCTAGGTACTTCTCTATAACACTCCTGCCCCGGATGTAGCGCTCCCGAAAAGCCTGTGTCTCTGCAATAGTTTGGTGCACTCCGATAGAATGCCTCGTCAGAATGCTCTTTACAGGTTCGTTGCAGCAGTGCTGGCACACGCTGCCCTATTTTGAGTGGACGTTGCTGTCTACACAGTGACACGTGCGTCTTCTTATCTGCCCGAGCGTACTCTTCTTCATTAGTTGCAGCGTGTGGCAGATCAGATCGGTACTTATTGTGGTGCGCCAAAAAGCGCTGCACTTGTCGATTACCAATCGCACGCTGCATGAACAGAAGATCAGACGCCGACAGCGTCTTGCCGTCGATCACAGAGAGTCGCATGGCGTCATGGGGCGCAACTGCTTGCGCTGAGCCCCGGCGTTGTTCTGGCCGCTGTTGCCGTTCCAGTTGACGCAGGGGTTCAGTCTTTTTGCGCACGGTGAACCTACGCGTTTCTTCTCTACCCACCAATCTATACTCAGCCACTGCTCGCCCCAGATAATGCAGATAGACTTCGCCTCTGCGCAACAGACGGCTTCTCCGACGAACTACCGGACATCAGGAACAATGCTCTTAGGGCAAAACAAATGGATCAGGACCAGGCCAATCTCACTCTCTTGTGGGCTTCAGACCCAAATGAATGTGTCCAGTAGCGAAATGTCTATAGCTCTACCCACTGCGTGTAAGCCTTGACCTTTTACAGTGTGTTTGGCATAGGCCTCCACTCCAACTGATGCGCGTTGCTACTATTCACTTTCCTTGGATGAAGCTGCAGCTTGATCATGGATCTTTGTCCCAAAGACGAAAAACAGAATGGCCGCAAGATTTGCTGGCGCTGCCTGCCCGTATTTCCAGTTCACATCGCCGGTATTGACGTGACATCGGTCACCGCTACCGGCTGCGCCACTGACTCTTTACCCCACGTCACCGCCTCATGCGCCGTCACGATCAGGCTGACCAGGTAGAACACCAAGACGATCGCAATCGCGCCGAAGTCTGTGCGCACGCTGTAATACTGGTTTGCCAACAGCAGCGCGATGCTGACGTTGCGCACGGCCGTGGATATAGCCATCGCCCTGGGAATTCCCTCGCCGCTGACGCCAACGACGTTGCGGACCGCGACCCCGGTGTACTTGCCGATCAGCAGCAGCAGTGCCACCAATGCAGCAAGCAGTGCATAGGGAAGGAGTAGCACGATGAACTGCGCCAGGAAACTCACAATTTGGCTCACAACCGGGATCTCTTCCAAGAACGCCAGAAATCCGCCGAGGAATTCTACTGGTTCTGCCTGCGCTTGAGACGGAGCAAGGGGAGACAGGGAAAACTGGTACAGGGTCAGTTTCGCAACCTTGCCATCCTTGCTCTCACCCTCAACAAAGTAGGTCTCGTCGGCGTCTGTCAGCATCCATCCGCTTGTGCCGCCAAGAGTAGTAGCCAGATTGGAAGACAACATAAGATGCTGCTTCGCAAAATCCTCACGCAAGTTGGAGCTGACCCCTCCTGTATTGAGACCTATGACGGCGGCAACGACACCCAGCGTGAAAGACGGTGACGTCTGGGCCTTGAGTGAATTAGGTCCCGAGAGGTCGAGCCGTGGGAGAGGTGGTATGGTCGAATTGGTGGTGCCAGCCAACACTACGGTGTACGTACGACTACCTTCTACAAGCGTCCAAGTAGAAGTCCGTCCATCCGTCAGCTGCACCACAGCGAGGTTTTCAAGCCGCTTCAGAGATGCATCCCAGTTTAGGTTTTGCAACGCTGCAAGGACGGCGCCATCCGTCATCGGCCATGTTGATGGCGAGTCTTCAGACGTAAACGAACTTGAAAACAGTTCAGTTGAGACAGGCTGCACTTCCCCAGGTGCCTGAAACACCTGATACCTAGACATGACAAGTAAGGCCAGCAGCACCAGCAGCGATAGACCCATCAGCTGCATGATCAACAGCCGCAGGCGTACGGCGACAGCATCGTAGCGGGCCTTGATGGCGAGGCCCACCACCAGCGGCAGCAGTTGGAACAGCAGTAGCAGCATGAATACGGCGCCCGCATCGACCGCACCGAAAAACTTGCATGCACTGATAGCATTGGAGCTGCACAGCAGCTTCAACTCGATCGGCACGAGCACGATCGACGCGACCGCTAGCACGACCATAACGCCTTTGGCCGTGGTCTCATTGGCCCCGGCGATCCTGGCCAAGGTCGGCCCCAACAGGCTGCCGGACGCTAGGATGAGCAGGAGGAATCCCATCTGCGCCCCGCCGGTCAGGGCCAGGTCCTTGAGGCCGGGGTTGGCCAGCCAGTCGGCGGCCAGCAATGCAGGCAGCGCAATGATCAGGAACCCCAGCAGCGGGATGAGCACACTGTTGACCAGGACGGTGATGCCCAATGCCAGCATCTGCCGCAAGGGCGCCACGGCCTCCGCCAGGGTAACGTCCAGCCCCATGGCAAACATCGTCGCCACGCAGAATATCGGTATGATCACGTGAATCGCATCTTCTGCCGCGTCCATCGTCTGTTCCCCCTTCCTGCCACTGCGCCGGCCGGCCTAGCGCTTTGCACCGGCCTGGTAGATTTCGACAAACAACAGCCCGACCAGCGCCAACTCGAGGACCAACGTGAAATACGCAATCGGCGCCTGCTTGTCACCAGTCATAGCCCAGGCAATGATGGTGGCTACCGTATAGGCGATCAACACCCAGCGGATGGGCGTGCGCCAGCGATTCAGCCAACGCAGCGGCAGGTAGAGCGCCGCCAACAGGCCGAGATAACCCAAGCCGCTGAGAATAAAGAGCGGGTCGGGAAACAGCAACGATAGATGGATCAGCGCCGCCATGATAGTCAAGGCCATGATGCCGACCTGGACTATGCCGGGCAAGACCTGGAATACGATGTTGGGCGGACTAACGGCCGTTCCATTCGGAGTCGTGACCGAAAAGGCGCGGCTGCCGAATGTAGCCTCACCCCTGACGCCAACGCCAATGTCGAGGGCTTTGCTGGTGGCCTGGCGGATCGACGCCTGCACTGCGGTGTCCGGCTGCCCATGTAACAAGAAAGTGGCGCTGCTCGCGTTCTCCAGGTGTTCGCCATCGATACGTGCGGCCAGCGGACGGCGATGGCCAAGCGAAGCCCTTGCCGGTGTGATACTGACGATGTGCGGCGGTGCGGGGGCAACGACCGTGAATGGTACCGCGCCGACGCCATACTTCGTTGTCACCTCGATCGTGCGCGGCCCCAGGACGGCATGTTCGAAAATCCGAATCGTCACGGGTAGGATCTCAGCTGTGCCGCCAGCACGTGGCGTCACGATAACTCGTTGATCTTCCTGCGTGTCCTGAAAAACCCGAATCGATTTCACCTCGCGCAGGTTGGTGCCGATCATGACGGCATCGATCATTCTGCCACGCTCCCCTACCGCCGGGTCGATGTGGTCGATGACAGGCTTGCCGACCTGTTCCACAGTGATTTCCACTGTGGCAGGTTCGCTCTCGCCGCCCACGTCGTCGATGACCACCAGTTTGAGAAAATGCTTCCCTACCGGCAGCGTGGCATTGAGGACCGGCTCGAGTGTCTCTTGCGGGAATATGGTGGTGCTCATGGAATAAGCTCCTTTACATTTTCTCCCAGCGATACTTCACGATCTTGCGCCCAATGCCAGGCTTGGAGTCGCTGGCGTCCAGGGTGACGTCAGCATCATTGCCGAGGGTTTCTACGTGTTGATCTTTGCCGGCATCCGCCGTTGGCAGAGGGAAAACCACCTTGGATAGGGTGAGGGCCGCCTCGGCGACTGCCTCCTGGCAATCGAGCACGACGTCCAGCTTCTGGTTCTCGCGCAGCGCCTGGAGCAAGGCAGATACGGCGGACTGATAGTTGATGAATTCCTCTTGTGCCGGCAGTCCCGGACCATAGACTTCACCGAGCTCATGTTCGCAGCTCTGTTCGACCCCGGCCAGGGCGTTCAAGGCGCCGGCTAGCTGCTCTGGATCCATGGTGACGGCAGACATCTGAACGTGCAGCGCGCCGTAACGAGTATCCTCGAGCGAGGGCGTAGGAAAGCGCGCGGCCAATGCGGCATAATGCCGGCGCGTCGTCTGCATGAGCTGCGTGAGTCGTTCCTGTATGGCGGCATCAAGATGGGCGGGAACCAAGCCAACTGCGCCAGACCAGCGGCGGCCACGGCGGTCGATCTCGCCGGGCCGGGGGTTGGCAGGGTCAGCGGGCTCGCGAATCGCGTCAGTGTCCTGGTTGATATCGATATGAGCCAGTTCCATCCAGGGCGAGCCTAGTGGTTTCTCGGTTATGGCTTCCAAGTGGGCTGTACGGTAGGTCCCGTTGAAGAATTGCTTTAAGTCGGTAAGATAACCGGCAAAGGGGTCGACATACCTGACGGCGATATAGAACCTGGTGGTTACCCCCGGTGCATCCGGCGCTGCCAGCGTCAACTTGCTTGGCGTATCCAAATACATCTCGTTGCCGTCGTTGTCGATAGCAACTCCGGCGCCGACCTGCACCGTAAGCCCTGCATCCTGCACCACGGTCAATTCGATCAGCCGGCTGCGCCCCTCAGGGATACCATGCAGGACACCAGGTGTGTGCAAGCCGCGATTATGACGGCGCTGCTTCTCCAGGTGGTATTCGTGGAGACGGATAATGCGTTCCTGGACAGCCGCACATTGCTGGTGGAGTTCGCGATCGACGGCGCCGGCGTATTGAACCTGGCTACAGTCGATGTCAGCCACAGTAACCTCCGTGGCATTTGCCGACAGCTTGATACGCGCTAGCTCCAGCTGCTTGCCGGCAGGCGGACTGGGAGTATGCTCGACGGTGGGATCTTCGACCTTGCGCGTGAAATCGCTGTACTCCGGATCCTGGACGTTAGCGAAGTAGCAGGCGTCCTTTTCCGTAAATTCGATGACTATATAGAGCTCGGACCCGCTGTCGCCGGGTGCCGGGATCGGCACTTTGCGGTCTTGCGCCAGAGAAACCAGGTTGCCACAGCTATCCAGTGCCACCCCTTTTGTCACGAGAACATTCAGTCCCCTATCCGGGTGAGGTGTCACTGCCAATCCTTTGGCAATGCCGGGCGTGTGGAGCACGCGGCCGTGCTGCTTGCGCTTCTCCACATGGTAGAGTTGCTCGTCTTTCCAGTCTTCGGCCACGGTAAACTGGCCCTGAAAGTAGTTTAGTCGTTTGAAATCACCGTTACCGTTCATGGTCTCTCCTTTCCGCGCATTCAGCCGATGGTGGTGTCCAGGCCGATGCTTGAGTGGACCCCAATCTGCATCCATTGTCTTGACTTTTCAGGCACAACCGGAGTGAACTTGAGGAAGTACTCGGTATGGGCAGGCTTTTCCAGATCGAGAATTGCCATCAATTTCGCCCGTTTCTTGGCGCGAGCTGCTTCGTTGAAATCGCCCGCTGCCGGCCGTTGTGCGACAAAACTGTCAAGTTCGGCCGGTGACCCGTGTACGTTCACCACGAAGCGGTAGGGTGCCTTTGCGCGGTCCACCAGGTACGTGCCGCCAAACGTTGCCTGCTCGCTGCCGGCCGGGGTGCTGGTACTGTAGCAGTAGTCAGACCGATCGTTGCGGCGGCTAATGTTGGGCTGGTCCGGATCCCCGCCCGCCGGCCGCTCATGCCGGACGCGGCGAGTGCTGCCCTCTCCATTCTCGCCTTTCCCTTCGTCCGACCGATACCATAAATCGACACCCCCTGGATCGAGTTGAATGGCCTCGATTCTGTCGGCCGGGTAATGAAGCTGGATGGCATGTCCAGCTTCGATCCCCTCCGTTTCAGGGTCGATTTCGGGCGGCAAGTCGGTCGGTGCAGCGGTATCAATGACATAATCGTCGTGCTTGATCACTGCAAGACCAGGGGCACAAGGGTTCAGGCCAGGCAATCTCGCCGGGAGGGGTGCTCCAATCCGCGAGGCAATGCCAATCTGCATGCCCGCCGGCCAACAGGCCTCTTGAATCTCAATTGCACCAGGTTCCAAGCCCGTGTAGATTTCCAGGTAGCGTTTCAAGCCGCTCACGGTGCCGCGCCACCGGTACAGTTCTACTGCCATGCCGAGCAGGCGGCGCTTCTTGTCCACGTCCCATTCCTCGTCAATCAGCAGGGCTATCCAAGTGCCGAGCCAGGGCAGAAAGTCCTCCTCCGCAGCCATGGCGGGGGCAAAATTCTGGTCGACGGCGGATAACAGGTCGTCGATTCCCGTCAGAACCTGCTCAAAGGGGAGCAAGAATTGGCCGAGATATGGCTCCTGATCCGGTAAAGATCTTTCCAAGAAGATCGCCGGTAGATACTGAAGATAGCGGCTTTGTGTTGTTTCAGCCATAGCTGATTGCCCCTCCCCGCTGTGTCATTGGCTCACTTCGGCGCAGATGCTGCAGTTCACCAAATGGTACGGCTGAACCGGCACGCGATCTCCCTCGTCTGGAGGATCGAACACAAGCGATTCGACATGGTCGACGCCGGCCACGCCCTCTATTACCTGGTATGCTTCTGACCGATAAATAGGCCGTCCGGGTAACCATCCTTTTGCTTCGGGTCCACCCGAGAGCGGATCAAAGAACTGCAACAGGGCATGGTTGATATCCTCACCTATCTGTTGATTGCTCGTCACACCTCGACTGCGTATCACGGATGTGCGAACGCCGACCTTATCATAGACCGGACCCATAATATGATGCTGTGTCGTAATAAGCCGCCGATCGGTGAGGAAGTTGTTCACATCCTGGACATGCTCGGCATTCCAGATCTGAATCTTGCGCTCTGTCGCAGTAGTCTCGTTGCCGCTCATTGCGAGTAGGAATTTACATTGCGTACGCAACAGCAGCGGCCGGCTCACCAACGCAGTGGCATACCTTCCCACCATGCTTTGAGCGGGCTGTGGCTCATGGCCGATCTGCATGAAGCGAGTTCGTCCTGTTGCGGAATCGATCAATCCCAAGCACCACCCTCCGGTGGCTGACAGATGGGCCAGATCAACATACAGTGCGGAGATATCCTTGCCACTCTCGACGTCGAAGATACGCACGACGCGCTCACCGACAAGTCCCAGCCATTGACCAGAGCTGTCCATCACCAGCGCCTCGATATCTTCGAGCCTAGCAGTATGGATCGCTTCGTCGCCGCCGAGGCGCAGATCCCAAAGATGGATACAATACCCTGCGCCGGTATCGGCTTCCATGGTGAGCAGCCGCTGACTACTTGGACTGAAAATCAGGTCACCGATGTCGGCCTCACATGAAAGCTCCTGTGCGCACGTACCGTTCTTTGCATGCCAACAACGCACCTTATTATTCGGATGAGCCGTCGCTAGCCACCGTCCGTCTGGGCTAAAGACTGCACGCGTCATCCTGTCTTGGTCAAAGGTCGAAGCAATTGGCTTGCCCGTGCGTGTACTCCACAGCGTCGCGTAGTTGTCTTGATTGGTGGTCACAAGCCGCGTACTATCGGGGCTGAAGATGACGTCCTTAGCTCGGATTGGATCGGGGAAACCCGCCACCGGTTGTGAGCAGGGGTTCTGCACGACGCGAGCACTATTGCCCGGGAACTGCTTTTCAGCCTCTGCCAAATTCCAAATCCGGACCGTGTAGTCGGCGCCGACGGTAGCAAACTGCTGGCGATCTGGCCGAAAAATCATGTCCACGACCTGTGCATTGTGGGCGAAGCGCGTAAGCGGCCTGCCCTGCTCTGCATCCCACACGCGTACGACAGTCTGGTTGCCGTCCACAGAGGCTGTGGCCAGACGCTTGCCGTCCGAGCTGAAGCGTGCGCTGGAGATGGGATCTGCGGTTGAGAGCAGAGTGATTCTTGCACTGCTCTCCGTGTCCCAAAGCCAGGCGGAGCCGTCGGATGTGATCGTCACCAGCCGCTTTCCATCCGAGCCCCAGACCCAATCCGCGATCGGAACAATGAAGCAGGCTACCGGCAGCGGATGTTCAACCACTGATATATCCCAAAGGCGCACAATCTGGTCATTGCCGGCCGTGACCAAGCATTGACCGTCAGGGGTGAAGGCAACAGCGTTCACACCCGTGTCTTGCTTTACCGACACGATCTTCCGCTTGCCCTCCACGTCCCATAGCGCGACCGTGTGGTCTTCACTCGCCGTAGCGAGACGACTGTGACGTTCATCCAATACATATAATGCCAGGGCGTTGATCGGTGCGGCATGGCGAAACAGGGCGGGCTCAGCACCATGCTGTGTATTCCACACACGTGCCGTCCCATCGCGACACGCTGTCGCCAAAAGCTTGCCGTTGAGGCTGCAGGCTACGTCAACGACAGCGGATTCGTGCGGCAATGTGGATATTGCGGACGCGTTTGGAGGATTCTCATTCAGGTTCCAGAAACAGACGATGCAATCTGATCCCGCCGTGGCGAGACGCCGCCCGTCAGGGCTAAGAAGAGCCACAGCATGAACCGGCGCCTTGTGGCCTAGAAGCGCCACTTGCGACTTCGTTTCCCATTTCCAAAGTACGGCCGTGCCATCGTCACTAGCGCTGGCCACACAAATACCGTCAGCGCTAAAAACCACATCGTTGACCGGCGCCATGTGCCGGTAAGCGATACTCGCATCATTGCTGGCCATGGTCCAGATGCGAACTGCATTGTCTGCACAGGCGGTGGCAAGATGTTGACCGTTGGGCTCGAACGCCACGGCGTTCACAGGTGCAGGGTGACGCAAGAGCCGTACCTGCACGCCGGTGCGCGTGTTCCATATGCGCACCGTTTGATCGTCGCCTGCAGCTGCGAGTAACTCACTATCCGAACTGATCGCGATATCGCGTACTCCGCATGCAAGGCTTGCCAGTTTCTGGCCGCGCTCGGTATCCCACAGATGAACTATGCCGGTCTGGCCGCGCGCGGCCAGACGCCGCCCGTCTGGGGTGAAGCCGGCCACATGGCGCAAATCCGCGGCCGCTGCAGTCCATTGGTGCGCCGGCTGTGGAACAACGATGACGCCAATATGTCCCGCTTGATTGCCATGCTCTTCAGAAAGAGTCAGATCATGGCCGGGCAGACAATGGGCGCGTGCAATATCGGCGTGGTTTTGGAGGATGACGTTTTCAATATCTGCGGCGGTAATTGCACGCCAACCCGGCTCCAGAATAGCAAATACCTGGTCGCGCGCTTCGTCCAGGTCCGTCGGATCGGCGCCGCTAACCACCACCTCATATTCGTCCTTGACGCTCAAATCTGGATCGCCGGCAGACTGCTTGACGGCAAAGAAGGTGGTTCCAATCGGTACGTTGCCCCTCGCACCGTGTGTATGGTGGTAACTAATTTTGATCTTGGCCCCAGCGCGAGGCGCCCGCCCGTGCCGACCATCACCAAAGCGGATGGCATTCCGCCTGGGTTCGAGTGTGTATTCAAGTCCATCGTTGACCATATCCAGAAAACTCGGGCAGTATTCCCAGCGTTGATCGTCCACCCACAATGCGGGCTCCAGGTCGTCCGGTTCGTGCAAATCGAGTATCCAGAATGGCTTGCTCAAATGGAACACTTGCGCCTTTGTGCCCCGGCTGCGGCCCAGTTGCTCGCGCTGTATTCGCTCGTGCGCCGCCAACGCCGTACGATAGCTAGCAGTAACCTCGAGACCTGCAGTAGGTATCTGCCCGTGTTTGTCACCGTCGCCAAAGACGATCGCATTTAGCGCCGGGCGCACGGTGAAGTGCTTGTCGCCAGGCTGCGAAGTGCTCAAACTGGCTCTGAACTCCCACGGCTCCCCATCAACCCAGACCCTGGGGTGGCGCGGCGATGGCTGCTTCGGCAGTGCAATGAAGTGCGCTGCCAACTCAAACAGCTGGCACTTTCCACCATTGCTGATTCCCAGCACTTCCTTGTCGACCTGCTCTGTCTGGCGCGCCGGCACTGCCGCTTGCGGCGCAGCAGGCGTCAACATGACGTCTTCAAGCGCTTCGAAATTAATGACCGCCAGATTCTGACCTGCTCTTACCTTGATCTGGGTGCCACGCTTTACCATCCAGGGCTGCTGCAAAGCTTCAGCCGAAACCGACAGCTTAATAATGGTGGGCTGGGCTGGCTTGAAAACCGCGCCCAGAAGTTCGAGCAGGCGCACACGGCTGGCCTCCGAAATCCGATTTAGCCGGAATAGCTGCGCCTCGGCCAGCCAGGCAAACAGCTCAATCAACATGATGCCGGGGTCGGAGATGTTGTGGTCAGTCCACGACGACGCGTAGCGAGGAATGAGCCCGCGCAGTTCCTCGACCAAATCGGCGAACTTGCGATCATCCAAGTTGAGTGGAGGGATAGGCATGTTTATCCTCCCAGAACCATCTCAATGTCATGGTTACCGGAACAGACTAGATGATCAGCCGGCACGTATACATACGTATGTTCGACCGCGGACGTGACCTCCAGAACAGATCCCAGATTTAACTGGTTGGCACGGCGATCAGGATGAGTCAGACTCAAATAGTCGTTTGCGGCGAGGCTGCGCGCGGTTACCCCGAGCAAGCTCACTTTGCCACTCGTATCGCTGCTGGTATGGTGCCGCTCGATCGGCAGCCGGACACGTTGATCGCTAGACATGACCAGTGCGAGACGTTGTTGCGTGTCTTGGAAAGCCACCAGGTCGGGATATTCGACGGGCTTATCAAACATCAGCGTGTAGCCTGCAACGGCCACGCGATCGATCTGCACCTGCCGGCAGTCAGGCGTCGGCTGGTTGCTTGCAACAAGGTTCAGGGGTTCCTCGTCGTCAAATCCATGCAGCGCGATCCGTGGCTGTGTTCCCTCCAAGAAACTGCGCACGGTCACACCAATCAACATGACCTGGCCCGTATCGGTGGTGGCGATAGCGTACTGCTCTATCGGCAGCCGGATCGGCAGATTGTTGGGTATCAGCACAGGCGGCGATTGCCACCATTTCTTGAAGCTGGTTGCATCGGGAAAATCGAGCGGGTCGTGAAAGGTCAGCGCGAATGCACTGCTTGCCACATCGGCAACAGAACGCTGTGCAAGAGGCGGCGCCAAGCGCTTGTGCTCTGCAATGTTCACTGTGTCGCCCACGTTGAATCCATAGACGGGAAGTTGTAGCGGCACGTCATTTCCGGCCACATCGGCCTGGGCGAGTGTCTTGGCTAGAATAAGCTTGATCTGCTCGTCGCAGGTGCTCACCTGGCTGCCGGCAGGCATTGCCGCCCTCAATTTCAAGTTCAAGGACCCCATGCGAAGACCCAACCATTGCTGAGGGCGCGATGTTCCCTGCAGGCTGACACTCGCCACGTGATCGACGCCGGGCACCTGCTCGATCTCGGCCGCAACTTCCGAGACATAGACGTCGCGTCCCGGCTCCCAGCCTGTGCGTTCCGGCCCGCCGTTCAGTGGGTGCAAGAACTCCTTCAGGCGCTGTATGATGGCAAGCCGAATCGAATCGGACTGCTCCGGCGAGCCGACGACCACCTTGGCCCGGGTGGTAACTTCCAAATAGGTGGGCCCCTTGACTGCGATTTGATCTTCGTCCACCTGTTGGCCATTGACCGGCCCGGCGCTTGCCGCGTAGTCAAAGTAGCCGAGATTGGCCAGTGCGTGCTCCAGTAGGTACTGCCGCACCTGGCGCAGCAGAGCCGGCGTTGGCACGGGTTTTGTCTCTGCACTTGCCGGTAGTGCATGGGTCGGTTGGGGAGTGATTACCACCGTCACCCACCCTGGTTTCAACATTCCTTGTGGATCACGCACCGGCAGACACTGGGCGCGGGCGACACCGGTAACTTCGCGCGCCAGCCATGCAAAGTCCTCGTATGTGACCGCTCGCTGGCCGCTCTTGATGCTATAGGGGCCTCGTTCTTCGGTCTGTGCCACCTCTTCTGCTGCGGAACCACCTACAGCCAACCCCAGGTTGGTCACACTGCGGACCTGGCCAAGTTCACCTTTCGGGTTACGCAGCACGGTGACCGTATCCTGTGCAACGTTGCCGGCAGCAGACTGGTGCGTCCGGTAGCGCTTGACGCAGATATTGTCGGAACCTGGCGGCGGAATCTTGCCTCGCTTGCCATCGCCGAAATGGATCTCGCCGCTGGTGGAGTCCAGAATATAGCAGCGGCTGTCCGGTCCGCAGGCGTTGAATGTGGCAACCGGCTGCCAGGGCATCCATACCTCGTTGGCGGATGGCGACGGCAGTGCCGGACACTCTGACGCGGTGGCAGGGTTGGCCGCGCTTGGTCCAGCAGCAGCCTGCGCCTCGGGCGTGTTACCTCTCTCGGCCGGCTCTCGCACTTCCAACTGGATATCCGATAAGATGGGTGGCCGCGCCAAAGTAAAGTGCTGCGCCGGCTCGCCGTCACTGGAACCCAACACCTCACCGCATACTGTATCGGCATTCACCGCCTGCACTGTGTTGAGCGAGAGGATCTCCAGCATGGGTGTCGTCGCCGCGTCTGCCGGAAGCGCGCGCAGCCAGTATGCAGACTGCCCAAATTCCTCGCTGCATTGATGATCGCGCGGCGCATAGAAGCCAAGGTAGCCTGTGCGCAGGAGGCCGAGCGTGCCGTCCTTTGGGTGCAGATTTTCCCAGCTATAACCGTTCCAGTATTCCCAAGCGATGACTGAACGGGCACGCAGCGATTCGCCCTCACGCTCTTGAACGCCTATCCGCATCTCGATCCAGTGGCCGCCAGGGAAGGCGGGTGTTGCGATTGAACCATTCAAATGCGAGAATCCCAAGTAGAGTGCGGGCTCCTCCACTGTTGTCGTAAAAGGCTGGAAGGGTGTACCCTCCCTCAGGTCAGGCGCATGATCGCGCAGACGCTTGTCAGTCATGCTTAGGCAGCGGTTGACTGGCTGTGCCACAACGCGGTCGGAATAAGCACGGTATGTCACCTGCATCGACCTAAGCACAGGGGCATAGCTCACAGGAGGCAGCCAAGGTCGCGTGGTCAGCCGCAAGCTGCTCAGAAGGCTTCTCGAGGCTTTCTGGGGCACATCATAGCTGCCAGCCGCAATGCGAGCGCGTATCCAACAGCCAACCTCGCCGTTAATCTCTGTCATGGCGAATAGCGGCGCAAGGGGGGGATTGGCAGCAGGTATAGCAGATTTTCTCACGGTCAGCATGTCCGGCACACGAAATTCGACCGAGCCAGGCGTTGTGAGCGCGCAGGTCGTATCCGTGAACGTAGGCTGCTCGGCAAGCGAACCGCCGTTGACGAGTACTTCCTGGGGAAGGCCGGCACACGCATCAGGCATGGGAATTGTCACATACTTGTTACCCGTGTAGATGTCTGTCACCACGGTGCCGTCGTAGAACGCCATCCGCACCTCCTCGTCAAGGCAGTCACGCGGAATCGCAAACTCAAGGTATTTGCGCCTGGTGAGAGGATTAGTCTTCAAGACCGGTTTGCCGAAGCGTTCAACATCGAACTTGCGGGCGGCCAGGATCGGGCACGCACGCACGCTTGCGCCCAGCGCAGTCCATCCCGCGGTGCTAAAGTACTCCCACTGAATTTTCAGCGCATCGAATTCAGTAGCGTCTTCGACCTCAGTTGGCACACCCTCGATGTCAAACGCAAGCTTGACGGTGGCTCCTGGTTTTGTGAAGGCTTCGTCAATCTGCAGGTAGAGGGCATCGAGCACCCCGGGATGCAAGCCAAGCGGCGAAACAGGCCCTGTGAGGTCTAGCGGCGCAAAGACCGTACCGGACTGAATACCTGCAAAGGCGGCGTTGACCGGGACCGGCACAGGCTGGTCCAGTGGGCAAACGATCTCTCTGCTGATTTGGATGCCGTGCAGCACAGGCAGATATTGGCGGCTCCTGCCGCCAGTCAATTTACAGGCAAGCCAGACGGTCTCCACATTGTTGACTACGGTAGGAGTGAGCACAGGCAGCCTAGTCAGATAGATATTGCCGTCCCTGTGCAGCGTAACATCCCCAGTAACGATGGCTCCGGCCTGGGCTAGGTCCAATAGTTCCTCGCCTTTACAGTAGAGCAGCTGCAGGTGCCAGAAATCGTCAAGCACGGCCGGTGGTTCGAACGCAAAGTGCAACGTGAAGCGGGCATGCTGGCGGGAGGACTCGTCGGGAAGCGTGAATAGCGTGTCATGGCCGATAAAGAGGATACGATCGCGTTCACTCTCGCCCTCAAACGCCGCAAACGCTGCCCCGTCCTGGCCGTTGGCTGCCCGCGTGTGGTCACCAAAATTGAGCGAATTGACGCTGATGCATGCTGCGAGCGTGGCAGGTACGACAGTGATCTCGCGCTCTGTTTCAAAGACGATCTCCGCCTGCGTCTCGCTGGAGCGCGTGACCACCTGTGTACCCTGGGGTACGTGGCTGATGGCAGGAGCGTCGGGTGCCGGTGTAAAGGTGAGTTCAGTGCTCGCCGCGCGCGGTGGCAGCCGATCGATACCCGCTTCGTTGAGGAAGGCCCGAAAATGCTGCTGTGGCACCTGGTTCAGCCGATGGATGACCACCTGGGCAAGATGGCCGAACAGCTGCACCAGTGCCCACCCGGCGCCGTCCTGTTGGCCTTGCCAGCCGGATGGGGCAAGTTCCTCCTGGATGGCTTGGATAAGGGTCTCCACCTTTTCTTTATAGAGAAGCGGCGCTTTGCTTGTCATGCGATAACGCCTCGCGTCAGATAGAATGGATAGACCACATTGAAGCGGCTGTCGGTGGCGCGGACCCGATAGGCAATGCTTATCAGCAACAGGGCGGGATCGCCGAGGTCGGCCTGCACGTCGACTCTGTCCAGGTCGATCCGTGGTTCCCAATGAGCAAGGGCCACTTCCACATAGAAGCGCGCCAGCTCCGCCGTACTAATATCATTGGCAGCAAAAACCAGATCGTGGATGGCACAACCATAGTCAGGGTGCATCAAGCGCTCGCCGGGCGCCGTGCTAAGGATCATCCAGATCGCCCAATGGATGTCTTCTTCCGCAGATGAGAGTGCTATCTCTTTCTGCCGGTTAAGCTGCACAGGATATTTCCAACCTGAGCCCAGAAAGTCCTTGTTCACGATCACATCCCCCGCAGAATGGACATAGCAACAGAGTGACCATGTGCACCCTACATGCCATCCTCGCCCCACCTAGGGGCCGATCAACACGGTCGGGCAGCCGGGGGGGAGGATGGTGTCCGGCGGGCCAACGCAGGTGGCGATGTCCCCTACCCGGGCGGCCGGCATGCCGCCGATCAACACAGTTGGGCTGGCCGGCGGAATCACCGGCCCGCCGACGTGTGGCACCAGCGCAGTCACCAGTGGACAAGTGTGCAAATCGCCCACGCGTGCGGCTGGTTGGCCACCAATCAGCACTGTCGGACAGCCAATCGAGATCAAGCCACCGTGTGCAGTGAGATCGCCCATGCGGGCGGCTGGTTTGCCCATATCCCTCCTCCTAGTTGATCTTCACAAGGCCACCCTTGATCTCGGCCAGGGCGCTGCCGTTGACGCTGACTGTCGCCGCCTTGACTTCCGCCTGGCCTGTGCCGTCGAGCGACATTTTTGCGCTCGATTTAATCGTTAGCGGCCCACTGCTTTCGACGTTGCCGTTAGCTTGTGCTTTGACTTTCAAGTTGGCGCCGGTCTCGATCGTCATATCCTGGCCGGCCGAGATTGTGATCTTGCCGCCGACCTCAATATTCAAGTCGCCCTTGACCTTGATCTCCATCTTATTCGCTTGAGAATCGATGAAGATGCTGTTGTTGCCCGTATTGTCTACAATCAAAATGGAAGGCTTGTCCTGAGAATCGTCAAAGACGATTTTGTGTCCACTGCGCGTGTGCAGGGCCCGAATGTTGTTCTTGCCGGCCGCATCCATCGTCTCTGGCGGCAGATCTTCTATGTTCCACAACGAGCCAATGATGACGGGTCGATCAAGTTCGCCATGCTCGAAGGCAACGAGAACCTCGTCGTTCACTTCAGGAACGAAGAACGCGCCTCGCTTGGGGCCGGCCATGAACGAGGCTACTCGTGCCCAGTAGCTGTGGGCTCGATCATCTTTCTTTTCCATTGCTACCGAGTCAGCGTCTTTCTCCGCCAACCAGGGGAAGCTGACCTTGACCCTTGCGAGATTCTTTGGATCCTTGACATCCTTGACAATCCCCACAACCACGCCGTAGATTTTGTGCCCGGCATGTGCATGTTGACTGCCATTCGAGCTTAACAGTTGTGTGAGGCTCATCGTCCGTCTCGCTTCGCTTCAAAATCGGTGCGATACCCGCTGGTGTCGATCGTATGGGTTGTCGACGTGACGTAATACTTGCCGCTGAAGCGCGAGCCTAAGTCATTCACCTCGATGACCCGGCGCGCCAGCAGGCTGGGGTCGCCAATAGATGAACCGCGGGCAGTGATGAACTCCAGCATTCTTTTCTCGCAATAAGCTCGAGCGACAGTCCTGGCTTCTTCTGCACTGCTGACCAATGAATCCTCAAGTAGGACCTGGTTCTCACCCAATTTGGTTGAACGCTGCAGCCCGCTGTTCTTGCCAAGCTTGGAAGGAATCTCTGCTGCTGTGCAAGCACCTCGAATCGCAATCTTGTCACCGCCAAAGGCCGTCTGAGTGCTCAGCACCTCGACTTTAGTTGGCATGTTGTAGGTGGAAAGACTGGGTTGAAAACTGCGCAGATCCTCTCCCCAGGTCAATTTGAAGCTGGGGGAGGCATTGACTAGATAGGTGGGTCGCTTAAAGATAAGCGTGTCATCTTTCACTGCCAACTCATAGTTGATTCGCTCGGCCCGGCTCTTCAGGATTTCTCCAAAGCTTTGGTTCTGATTTGAGACGATCGGATGCCTGACGCTTGTCTCATCTACATCGGCCTTCAGCCCCATCTCCGCAGCAATCTTGCGTGCAATCTCGCTGTCGGTCGCGGCTGCAAATGGTTCACGGCGATGCCTCCGAAATAGTTGATGGTATAAGCTGTAACCACGTACGGTCAGCGTGGGCAGGCCGTTTTCTGGAAAGCTACAGCTCGACGCGGTAATGTGACCGTGGAACTTGAGCCGAAGATTATCTGCATAGCCCATGGCAATCCGAATTTTGTGTCCTTCATTGAAGCGTTCATCGTCCAGGCACTTCAGCTGCAATCTACTTGGAAAGCTGGCAACCTCACCACTATGCGCACACAAGGTGAGGGAGAAAGAGTCAGCCTGGTTGGTGGTCTCAGTGATACTCAACGACAAGACGTACAACTTGACGCCTTCGCAGAGGAAATCCAACGGTTGACCCTCGATTTCAACCTGAAAGTCAGGCGCATAGCGGTCAGTCCGTAGCTCAGCCATACAAGAACCTCATTCGTTAGGTGGAATCACCAATTCCTGACCAGGCCTGATGGCCAATGGATCGTCGAGCGCGTTCGCTTCGGCAATGGCTCGCCACTGGGCCGGATCGTCGTATTCTTCGCCGGCAATGCTACTGAGCGTATCACCCCGGCGTACAACATGGCGCTTGTAGTAATCAGCCGATTGTTTCTTGGGCACCGCCGCAGCGAATAAGCCGGTCTCTGTCTTCCCATCGAAAAATTGTTTGAAGGTGACACTGACCGTGGCGCGCACCGGGATGCCGCTGGGCAGAAAGAGCGTGCAGTTCAAATCTGCCTGCTGCAGTACCCCATGAAATATCAGGCTGCCCCAACTGAACCGGCAGACCGGCGGCGCGTGCAGCTTTTCATTGATCTTCAGCAGATCCGTGACCTGCTGAGTATAGAAGCGCACATCTTTGTTCTTGATCGGTTGGTCGTCCATAAACTTGGGATCATAGGTGTCAAAGAAGAGCTGCATTGTGAGCGTTTGCGCATCGCCATGGCCAAACTGGATCAGCGGCGCCGACGCCCCAGGAATCACTACTTCATTAAACTGATTGGTCTTGTTCAGCCGGTATTCAGTGGGGTTGAAGAGAACCCTAAACTCACCACCTTTCGGGATCACCTGGCTGATCAATGCCCTTTCAAGTTTCTGTGTCATAGCATGCCGTGCCTAGTTGCCGGTATTTGCTCGTTACCCCGTTCAAAGCCCCATACTCTCACGTTCGATGATCAGACGTTGTTCGATCATGGCGTACACGCTGTCGGCCAGGCGGCGCAGATCGCCGTATTCAGCGCCAACCCGCGACGCGGCCTCGACCGCCGACGGCTGAGCCGGCGGCAACGATGATGCAGCCGATGCAGTTGTTGCAGGTACAGGCAATGGTGATGCGGGTGCTGCGGGCTGGCGGTTTGCACGTTGAATCGCCATTGGCAAAGCCACTGCAGCACTGGCGCCCTGTGCCTGTATGACACGATTGTCGCCGGCGTCCATGGGTGAAGATGGACGATCGTAGCCGGCTCTGGAAGGCAAAGAGACTGCAACCAGCGGCTGCCACCTGAACTCGCGTTCCGGCGTCTGCCACGCGCTCGAGGCCGGTGAACACCTCAGGCGGGCTGTCGCGTTCGAACTGCACTGCCGGCAAGAATTCGCGCATTACCGGGCTCCCCAGCCCGTCGACATTGCGCTGGGCGATGGCCGCGCCTAATGCGTCTGGTTGTCCACGCGCAGGCGATATTTGCCTTAGGACATGATGAACGGCTGGCTGCCCACTCTCGTGCAAGGAAGGCGTAGAGATCTGCACTTCAGTTTGGCCTGCCCCTGCCTCGGCTGCGGTCGCCACCTGGGGCCGATTAACAGGTGAAACCAACCAATGCTGCACGGGATGCTGTTTTTGTTCCACTGTCCCATGAACGGCAGCAGTAGCGCGCCGGACGGGCACAGTAATGGCTGTCGACGCATCAACCTGTATGCGCTGCACCCCCTGGCCGGTAACTGGACTTCTTTGCGGTCGATTTGTTGATACAACCCGCCTACTCGCGTCAACTAGCGGCAGCACGCCTTGAGCAGCAGCGGTTGACGTTGCCAGGGGCCTTGCCGGCGCTGCCTGTGATACCGGCGAATTCAGCAGCTGCCCACCAGCCTGTGCAGCCGGCGAGCCCTGTCCTGCCTGCACTGAGGCTGTACTGATACGCTCGCCAATCCGGTGGACTGTTGTCTTCAGATGACGCTGCACCATAGCTGTCCCAGGTGCGCCGGCGCTGTCAACAGCATTGGAAATACTCGGATATGCCAGCCTTTCTGGTGCACTCGCAGCCACCCCAGTTGACGGTGCTGCATGGGCGGCCACCGGTGGCGTGCTAACCTGCAGCATCAGCGCTGCCTCTGGTGCCGGCGAATTCAGCAACTGCCCACCAGCCTGTGCAGCCGGCGAGCCTCTTTCTGCCGGTACTGGCGCTACACTGATGCGCTCGCCCGCCTGGTTGGCCGTCATGTTCAGATGGCGCTGCACCACGGCTGCTCCGGATGTGCCGGCGCTGGTAACGGCCGCAGAAGTGCTACAATATGCTCGTCTTTCTGCTGCGCTCGCAGCCACCCTACTTGACGGTGCTGCACCGGCCCCGTTGTCCAGATCGGAAGGCCCGCGTGAATCACGTCGTTGACGCTGGATCAGTGGCATGCCCGCCGCGTCGCGCTGGCCAGCAGTACGCAGTTCACGTTCCCGCCAACTAGCTTCTGCCGCAGGTAGGGCTACGCTTGTTGGCGGCCTGCTGCGCGGCGTTGCCGCCGAGGGCTGAACAAGCGAATCGGAGTAGTGTATGGCCGGTGATTCCTGCTCTGCAGATCGTAGTATGGCCGCAGGTCGCAGCGTGGCGGTGTTGCGGCCAGTCTCCAGGCGATGGGCCGGGTCACCCAATTGGCGCTGTACAATTGCCCTCCCGAATAGCGTGGCTCCTGACATCGCTGCACCGCCGGGTTGTGTGGCCGGGGCGATGGAAGATCTCGCAGCACCTGCCGGCAGTTGCCTGCCGTCTCCTGAAACGCTCGGTGTGCCAGGCGCCGGCGCGCGCTGCACGGGTGGAACCACTGCCGGCGCGATTGTTGCCGCACCTTCGTCAGCGGCTTGACCTGCTGGCCCGCCCATGTGCCGCTGTAGAATGGCCGCCCCCCAGTTGGCTGGGGGCACCGCAATCGCTGCAATGCGCGATCCGCCGGCAGGCGCCGGCTGAGATCGCGTAACCGCGGCTGGCGGCGCTGGTACAGCGGAGATTGCTTCATTTCTCTGCATACCTTGGTCTGCTTGCAGCTCCTGGCGCGGCGTGGCCGTTGGTGCGACGTGGAACCTGCCCTGACCGGCATCTTCCGATGCTTGACGCCGGACTACCAGTGCCGCTTGCGGCTCATTGGCGGCAAAATTGGAGGCATACGCATCGGCGGCAGGCGCTTGTGCTGCCGGCCATCCTCGCTGCATCCTCACGCCCGCGCCGGTACCTGTGGGTGCAGCTGCGGGCGAACGGCCTGCAACAACATGGCCGAGACTGGCGCTTGCGACAGGTGCTGCCATAAGCCGGCCGGCCGGCCCCTCGCCCTTTTTCGCGCTGGCGGCCTCTTGATTGCTGCCGGGCGCCGGCTCGCGATTTTCAGCCGCCGGCGCAGAAGGTGTGCTCACGGACGGCCTGCTGGCAACAGTGACATGTGCTGCAAACAGGCCAGGAGCTGACGACAGCAGCCCAGCGATCCGACGAGATACTAGTCCGGTTGCTGCAGCTGGTGTAGACGCCGCAATGGATGGCGGCGGCGCCAGAGGCTGGCCCACGGACTGCGGCGGCGCATAGGGCAATATGGGCTCTGCCAGCCAGGATGATTGGTCGCCAGGTGAGCCAGTGGCCCGGCGGGCTGCCAGAAACAACAGCCGATCGGGCGCAAGGCGCGCAGCGCGCTGTGATTGACGCTGGACGGCTGCCAGCGCAATCACACCCGGTGAGCGGCCATAGCGGCCCAAAATATGCAGCCCAACCGGATATTGTTCAATGCTGTGCTGCGAGCCATTGCTCCACAGCCCCAGGTGCTGGTCTGACTGCGCCATAGAATGCTGTTGTTTCCCTTGCACAGTGCACTTAATAGCTTCCACCGCCCTGTCCTACACGGGTTGGGTCGTCATGCCGCGATGGACAAGTTCCAGGGTCTCCACAGCCACTTCGGCGGTGTTGCCACGCAGGTCTGGTCCGCTCCAACGCACCGGATATGCGTCGCGGAAGTTCCAGCGCCATGCTTCATTGCCCGCATGGTCCATGAGAACTATTGAGACGTTGTGGCGGTTGATGATCCCCTGCACGACCTCCTGCTGCCAGTTCCACAGCACAGCAGTATCCATCAGTCCGTGTTTCAATATCAGGTTGGAAGTGTACTTAACCGGGCCGGCGAGCCGATGCATATATTCGTTTTGGCCCCCTTCACGGTAGTCGTGTACATCGATCTCAACCTGGAGACCGCTGACTTCCGTGAATCCACCCACTTGGAGCTTGTCGATCTCGACCCGAAACCGCAGCGAAAGATATGGATCCTTGGTGATTGGTCTCGGTGGAGGTCCCACGGCCATATTCGACGCTCCTTACCAGGCATTGCTAAACTAGCTGTCTTCATTCAGACGCTGGTTGATCTTGGCGATCTCAGCCACCCACTGTTGCCGCTCCTGGTGCTCCATATGCATGACCTGGTCATAGGGCCAGTGAAAGTGATAGGCGACGTAGGCTACCTCTTCGAACAAGCGTTCCAAGGGATAGCCTACGGTCATTCCCCCGAGTTATCCAGCTCCACCTCGAACTCCCCTTCACAATGGGGACAAGTAACTGGAAGACTGTTATTCCCGCTGTGATTGATCCGCCGGTAAAGATCTTGCAGATAGGCCAGGTCGCCGGCAAACAACCCCTCAATGACTTTAGGGTTGATGGGATTCTCCCCGCTACCCATGTCACCCAACTTCGTGATTACCTTTGCAAACAGAATAATCACCAGATAGCCCGGGTTGCTGCGCACACGGGGATCTTTGAGCGGGATAATCTCGTCGGCGGCAGTGGCCATACGCATGACGCCCTCGCGGTGGACATTGCCATCTCGGTCGACATATCCATGGGGTAGGGTAAAAGGGAATTCTGTCTGCAGCATAGTTACGCCTTCTTTAGACCTTCATGGGCGATATCCAGGCTTTCGATGGCCACTTCATTGCCGGTGGCATTGAAGCTGGGCCCCGTCCACTTGGTGGGCCACCCTTCGCGGAAATTCCAGCGCATCTTCTCGGCGCCTGTATCGTCGAGCAAGACGATGGAACCGTTCTTGCGCTTGATCTTGCCGTCCATAGCCTCTTGTCGCCACTCCCACAGCTCCTTGTCGTCGCTAAGCCCCCATTTCAAGCTGATATTCGAAAACTTGATCAAGCCGGGCAGCTTGCGAACTGTTAGCGCTTCGGGGCCTTCGCGGTAATCTATCGGGTCCTGGGTGTAATCCAGCCCCGAACGCTCGCGAAAACCGCCGCGGTCGACGCCGTCGATTTCGACGCGAAAACGATAGCTGCGATAGGGGTCGTTCTTGCCATCGCGCTCTGCCATGATCGATATCTCCTTTCTGATTGGAAAGTCAAAAGACCTGCCACTACATCATTCACAAAACTAAGCCGGTGCGACGATGCTGACGCCGGCAGGGCTCTGAATAATACGCACCAAGATGAACTCGACGGCGGCAGCGGGCGCCAGTCCGATCTCAGTGATGACAACGCCGGCATCCTGCACCTCACGCGGGTTCGTCTCGGCGTCACATTTTATGTAGAACGCCTCCTGGGCAGTACGCCCTGCCAGCGCACCTTGCTCCAACAGCCCGGTGAAGTACGCGGTCAGATCGCGCACAATCCGCCCCCACAGCTGTGCATTGTTCGGCTCAAAGACCACGTCCGTCATGTTGTACTCGATCCAGCGAGCGGCAGTGAGAAAGATGCGCCGCACATGGATATATTTCCAAGCCGGATCACGGCTCAGCGTGCGCGCACCCCAAACCCGGATGCCGCGCCTGGGAAAGGAGCGCACACAGTTGATGCCATCCTCGTTCAAGTCACCTTGCTGCTCATCGCTCAGATTCACCTCCAGGTCTACCACACCCTCTAATACTTCATTGGCCGGCGCCTTATGCACGCCCTTGTGCATGTCCGTACGGGCAATAACGCCGGCAACGTGACCACACGGCGGCACAAAGCTGCGGGTCACCGCCGGTCCGCCGATCACATGCGCCCACGGATAGTACAAGGCGCCATATTCGCTTGTGAGTGCTTGCCGCTGCGCCAATACCTGGTCTCGATCGGCAGTAGGCAGAGAATCGAGGAGCGCAAAGCAGTTGCCCAGCGTTTCGCAGTGACGAAGTACGGTTGTCTGCATCTCGCGTACTGCCACCTCACGTACAACTGTGTTGTCGGCTGCCTGCGGGAGCGACCACATAATGTCGGGGACACAGATGAGATCGTAGACATCGTACGCTTCGAGCGTCTTCAGTCCTGCACGCACACCCTCGGCCGGCGAATCTCCAGCGTAACTGACAAGCTGCACGTAGCAGAGGCTCCCCTCGTTTTCGAAGAAACCGCGCACGGCGAAATTCAAGAAGCCGTACTTCGCCAGACCGTCGTACGTAAGCGAAAACTGCGCCCAGGCAGTGAAGCGCTGCGGCATGTCACTGATCGCTTGCAGGGCTGCTGGGTCGTCTTCCGCCGGGCCGCCAGGGCGGCCGCCTGCGCCGCTGGTCCGCAGCACCTGGCTGTTACGTATAGACGATTGATCCCCCGATATGTGGCGCAGGTTGAATGTGCGGTCGAGCGCACTGTGATCGGCCCCCTGGATAGAATCAACTGCCGACGCAGGACGTCTCGGCAGCTTCAGGTAGCCGCGTTTACGGGCGAGGAAGATACCTGGGAACCCAGGGATCGGCTTCTCGACATAGCGCTCATCTACGTCAGACTGTTCCGCATTGTACAGGTTTAGCTCCTCTTGGCGGATCAGCCCGAGAAAGACGGGGACACCCGTGCGCAGTACCCGAGCTGGTTCGGGAAGCACGTGTTCGATATAGACACCCGGCGTTCGATACGTTGGCATAGTCCAGCCCTCTTGACACAGCCACCACTTACACGGTAATGCCTGTCGCTTGCTTCACTCCCACATCAATCACCGCTAGGCGGTCGGCGGCTGCCACTGGCTGATGCGGAAGATCACAAACTCAGCTGGGCGGACGACTGCGACACCAATCTCGGTGACGACCTGCCCTATCTCGCGCAACTCGGGTGGATTGGTCTCGGCATTGCACTTGACATAGAATGCCTCGGCGGTAGTGCTGCCAAACAACGCACCTGAGCGCCACACATTGGTGAGAAATGCCGTGATGTTGCGCGTGATCTTGGCCCACAGGTTCTGGTCGTTCGGCTCGAAAACCGCCCACTGCGTGCCCTCGTCGATCGACTCGCGCAGGTAGAGGAAGGTGCGGCGCACATTGATATAACGCCACTCGCCGTTGGCATCGCCCCCGAGCGTGCGCGCCCCCCACACCCGTATGCTGCCGTTGAGTTCGCGGATGCAGTTGATACCATGTGGGTTCAGCCCATCTTGCTGCGCCTTGCTGATTTGCTGCCTCAGCCCGAGCGCACCGAGTACTGGCTCATTGGCGGGCGCCTTGTGCACGCCGCGTGTGGTATCCACGCGGGCATAGATGCCGGCCATGTGGCCGCTTGGCGGTACGAAGATGCGCCCATCTCCCTTTGGGGCCATTGTCTTGGTTGCGGGGTCGAAGACCTGGATCCAGGGGAAATAAAAGGCTGCATAGTCCGAGTAGGGCGGCGGCTTGATTTTGTCCAGGGTCAGCTCTTCGCCGACTTCCTCCAGGCTATCAAGGATCGCAAACCGGTCTTGCGTAGCGATCTTGCAGTGGCGGACAACCTCGCTCGTCACGTTGTCGTCAAGCACACCTGGCGCAGCCACGAGGGCAATCTCGTCGATGGCAGCAAACTTTGGCAGCACTTTGTCGATTTCTGTCACAGCCGTCATGCGAGCGACATAACAGCGCGTGCCACCATTGTGGAAGAAGCCATAGACGGCGTGCGCCAGCAAGCTCTGGCCCCTGTCGGTTGAGAAGTCGCCAAAAGTGCGCCGGAAATCCCCGAAGCTCGTGCATAGCTTGGCGTCATTCACAGTATCGCCCGCCATGCGGATCCGGAAGGTCGGATACACCATGTAGTCTGCCCAGATGTCCTTGCCTCGCTGCGGTGCTCTACCGTCGGGAAACGTTACTTGACCGTTCTGAATTTTGACATTGTCCTGCGGGCCATTGTCCTTGTCTTCATAGTTGCCCACGCGTACCTGAAATAGGCCCCTTGGTACTCCGTCATCACCTGCTTGTACGTCGGAGTTGGCCAGTTTGAATGCAAGCGTCAGCCCATCGCCCACGCCCACTTTCTCCTTGTGCACCACAAGGTTGGCAGGCAAGCCATGATAGTCGGCGAAAAGTTTTGCACCCTCAGGTGGCGCTGAGTTGAATACGACTCTGCTACTCTGGGCACGATGGTCATTCACCAAGGTGACCGAGGCCGTAACATCTACTCTGTCCTCAAATTCTGGAGGACTGCTGCCTTGTTTCATGGCACTCTGGTAGATCGTAAACGTGCCCACCTTGGTGGAAACTGGGTATGCGGCGAGTTTGAACTCTAACTTGCCCGTTGGCGTTACGGTGTCATCAGGATTCTTCCTGTCCACTATCTCGCCATCACCAATGCTCTCGCCAACCACCGGGATCGCCCACGCTTTGTAGGTGACTTCGATTTTTCCTTCTTTGAGCGTCACATCGTTGATCGTCAGCGTGGCCTTCGCTGCCTCTGGATTGTTCTCGAGCGTCAGATTCTCTTGCTTGTTGTACTTGGTGCTCTTGCCGGTCAGGATGCCGTTTTTGTCTACGTCAAGTAACATGACGGTGACACTGTCCAGCATTACTGGGTAGAAACGTAAGTCGAGGGGTTCGTTGGACTTGATCTTGATCGATGGTTTGTCAGTAATGTCATACACGGGGCCCGGTGGCACCACGATAACGTCATCCGGGATCAGGCCGATGAAGCCGGCCGTGCTGGTGCCGACGCCGGCAATGGCTTGTACTGCAGAGGGCACTTCCTCAACATAGACTCCTGGTGACAGATATGCTGGCATTGTTTTGCCTCCTGTATTTCAAAAGAAACGAAAGCCACACGCTTAGACAGCAACGTTTCGCCTGCTGGTTATCTGACTGTTACCTTTGTTGTTCTTCCATCGGCTCTGCCTCCCCAGGTTCAATCTGCTATCGGCTGCAACTGCACCTTCACTTCTTGGGTCTGGCCGGCAATTATCTCGACCGGCTGTGCGAACTTCTTGAACTTGGCAGCTACCACTTCCAGGACGCGGCTTCCAGCCGCCAGGTAGCTGAGCACAAAGCTGCCATCTTCTTTGGTCAACACGTTGGTCGTTTCTCCACGCACAGACACCGTGGCGCCTGCCACTGCATATTCTTCGCGCCCTCCCGATACTTGGCTGTGCCGCGAATGCGTGTGGGCGCCAACGTAATCGGTGCCCACACCGTCTGCACGGGCTGTCCTTCGGGGTTGGCGTGCACTTGGATGGGCTCCGTCTCTGCGGTCTTGCAGCGCGTGCCCATGTTCGGCATGCTGACCCGTAAGCGGTAGCTTTCGCCCGGGTTTCCAGTCGGCAAGTCCACAAAAAAGAAAATACCGTCCGCTTGGCTCCACGTTTGATCGATACGCTGGCGTGGCTGCCGCCGGCTCCAATTCTCTGGACGTGGATTGAAGTAGACATGCAGCTTGTCGTTCAATCGCCAGATCTCATAGGCCTTGCCGCCGTCGACGATTCTCCATGTGCTCTGGGCCTCTATCGGTGCGCAGAAGGCGCGTTGCGAAAGACTCTGGTGATGATCAAGAAATTGCGTACGCAACAAATCGGGAAGTTGACCTGTGTCCAGCAGCGCTACAAGATCATCTATTGCAGCGCTGAACGAATTGGCGAACTGGGCCTCTAACCTGGCCAAGACTCTGGATTGAAAGTCCAAGGGAGCAGCAAAGGTGAGAATCCGTACGTGCGCGCCGGCAATTCGTCGAAGTATCGCCTGTCGCAGCGGACGATTGGCTGCCCCGCCATCTTGTTCCTCGGCCTGTTCCTGCACTACGCCGGCAAGGGAGACGACGTGTCGGACAGTAACCACATCCTTGATCATGCTCTCCGTCATGCTCTGTCTCACTGTGCCACTGGCTTGATGTCCGCCTTGGTTTCCACGACGAGCGGCGTCTCGACGGCGCCAAAAGGCTGTACGGCGATGGTAACCGTGTAGTTTAGGGCTGCTTTCGGTTTTCCGTCGAGTGCTTGCCAGAATTCACCTACACTCTGCAAATGCCCCGGCTGCAAAACGGCAGTGGGCAATGGCAGAAACTGGTCCTGAAGTTGCTCTGCCAGCAGATCCCGCAGCAACGTTGGATAGCGCAGCAACACGCGCATCACGTCCCCCAATAATGTATGCTCGCTCTTAATGTCGCCTGCCCAGGCGGTGATCAGATAGGAGCAATCCACACGCACAGGCGGGCTCCAGCGCGTGCCGGTAACGCTGCTGCGCTCCATCTGCCATTCCGTGCTGCGTAGATCCAAATTTTCACGCACATCATAGAGAAAAAGGTCGACGGCCGGTATGGAAGGCTTAAAATCGCGATCCGGCGCGTCGAAATAGATTTTGCCCTCAAGCGATGGAAGGTCACGGGCGAGCAGATTTCTGAGTGTGTCGTCCAGGTAGCCGATCACGTCCTCCCCTCCTGTCCTACGCCTTGGGTCAGGCAGTCTGGCCAATCGGGCTGCTCCAAAGCCGGTTGCGGAATCATCTGCTCAAAATCCAGCCAGATGCGCGTATCGTGGCTGCAGTCGTAGCCCCGGCACGGCACCGGCCGGCTGGCATAGATCGTGCAAGCACAGGTGGCGCCGTCAATGTGCGTGCAGTAGCCGTCGCCGTCGTGCTCGATCATATAAGGCTGGCCCAATTCCCAGTGGACGATCCCCTCGCGCACGTCCTGGTGGGAAAGGGCAAACGGCAGGCGGCAGCACGCCGCCCTGCAGACGCAAATTCGGCTGGCGCAATCCACTTTTGCCTCATATTCGAAGGCGTACTTGTCATACTCCGGGTCCTGAAACAACGCCCCGTTCCCTTCGCGGCGCACCTGCTCAGCCAACCGCTGCGCGACAACCTTCTTGCGCGCGTCCAACTCTTCAATCGAGAGCAAGCCTTGATCGTTCAGCAGTTCAACCAGCGAATAGAGAAACGATGCGGCGTCCAGTGTCATGCGCTGATCGGCATTTAGTCGGCTATGGGTGTAAAGCAGACCCTCGACAACCTGTTGTCGTTGATCACGCAGGCACCTCGAGATGGGTGAGCGTTTTTCGAGCAACCTCGCTTCGCCGTCCAATACTATATCTGTCATCAAGCTACCCTACATCGCCCCTGATACATTCCACTTGTCTATGATCTATAAAAAGACGCATTCACGGCTACGGATCAACTAGCTACCTTAGCATCTTCAAGAATTCGGAAAAGGTACTGCAAAGGAATATAATGGACGTTTCGGGTTCGCGTTCATGGGACCAATACACAACTACAGGTGCCATGCCCTCTTCGTGTCCACGGTAGTCAAAACACACGAAGTCACCTCCACCTTCTGATACAAACGGGATAACTCCACTTGGCAACCAGTCAGATAAGGCTCGACAGGTTCTCACGATATTGTTTCTGCACTTAAGATCAAAACTCAACAGTTCTGCCACAGAAGTCTCCACCGAGCCGATGTCCGGATCATAATAGCTGAAACATGCAGGTTTCGGATGTCCCCCGTGACACTCCAGAATTACGGCTCTAAAGTCTTGTGGGAATCTGTGTTTCAACTTTGCTTCAATAAGCTCGATCACTTGCTCGTCGATCTTCGCCCCGCAGTCTTCCCACGTCAGCTTGTGCACCGTCATGGATCCCTCTCCCCACTCTATTTGAACCAAGTCAAGAATCCACCTGCGTGTCCTGTTGCTGCATGGATCTCTTCAGGAACCAACTGCATCCGGCGTTTCTGCTGATGATGATGCCACGTATATCCTGGGATCTTTCCCCTTCCCTCTCTGATTGCCTCCAACTGGGATTTGGTAAACTGCCGCCAGTCAATTGTACCTTTGATGATCTGCTTGTGGAGTGCCCCTGTTGCGGCTATACGATGCTTCCCTCGATCCTTGATAGACGCCACAGCGGCAGCTATCTTTAAATCGGCTTTAGCAACTTTGTCGAAGATCGGGAAACCCCTCTTGCTGAATTTGACTCCTGTCGCCCAGTGTTTTTGAGACCGAATGATCCGCTTTACCCTAAGTTCCAAGCGGTTTGCCTGGCGAATAGCTCCACGTATCTTCCTTGGTACATTCACAAGATCAAAAATATCGCCGGCTATTGGAATAAAACCGATTGTCGTGACCCACCATGGATCTTCAAGAATGCTAATTACCTCATCAGCTTCTTTCGCAAGCTGTTTTGCCACCTTCTTGCTAGCCACCTTTTTTAACTTCTCTAGGATATGCTTTTTGATGAAGCGTTTGAGCATCTCCTTAGTAGCTTTCTTAGCGCCCATCTTCAAAGCAAATGAGAGAAAAGACGCTTGAACATCAGGCGCATCTGTTAATCTCACACTAGGCTGTTCAGACAACGCTAGTACACTCTGTACGTAATGGTTTCCGTAGCGCTGCTGCAACTGTAGGAGCACAGCATCCGCGTGGTACGTGTGATTCCTCGCGGACCGGGTCAACAAAGCTAACTGAGTCGAAGACAGTTTTGAAGTATGGTTCGATGCGTTAATCAACGCTGCTGGGTCACGTCGGGACCACAGCGGCGAGTCCTTTGCTTTTGATACCCGGATGGGTTCTTCCACCGACTTATTGTGTGCGACCGGCTTAGATCCCGCAGTTGTCTTCGCATTTCCGCTGTACATAACATGTCTCTGGCAGGTCGTCCGAGATCACCCCTCTGCACCTGCGGTACTTCGCTATCCAATACAGTAGTGATATAACAGACACATCCTCAGTCCGCGAGCACACAGGTAGCACACGATAGTGCCGACTACTGCGGAATCTCCAAGTGATATGCTGGGTCCGCAGGCGGTTTAATAAACTTGGATACTCTGCCTTCGGCTACCACTGCCTTCTCGAAGGCCTTTTTATCTACAACCGAAGCCGGACTGACATCAAGCACGTTCTTCTTTTCTGGGTCTGCGCAGTGATTTGAAACATTGGCCGGTCCAAGTTCTTCTATTTTGGTTTGCATCCCGGACTTGATCTCGTCTGCCGTCTTTTTCTGCTTCTTGAGTTCTACATACACGTCAATCACCTTGTCGCCGGCAGAGCCGTACAATGCCTTTTGATGTGCCACGCCGTAAGCTTCCAAGTTGTTGTACATTGCTCTAGCCTGGTCTCCTGGCGTACGCGCAGTGCTGGTTATGACTGCACTATTCAGACCTGCCGCCTTCAGAATGTCCTCTAGAACCTGTCTGCTGAATGCGCTCACCACCGCTTGATTCGCGTCTGGGCCGAAGGTAATTGTGACAGTTGATGTTGCTTTACTTTCCCCTTTTGCCGTGTCGGATTGTCGTTGCAGGGCAATATCTGACGTGAGTGGTGACTCAGCCGAATGAGTACTGACGGAGGGATCTTTCCTTATCCCTTTGCTCCTGCCATTATGTGTGGGCAGTTCGAGCATTCGTTGTACAAATCGATTGCCATATTCATGCTGTAGGTGCAGCAACTCACCAGATGGATATACAGGCCGAATTGCAACCTTGACAACCTGCTGTTGCCTTGCCGTTACCTTTCCCTTGTCCGGCTTTGCAGCTATCGTTCTCATGAACTTCCAATGGTTTCGCATAGAGTTGCCATCCTACCCCGACTAGAATACCTCTTTCTTCTTCGCATGTTCATCGGCCAAGCGCAAAGACCCGCCGCTCTTGTAGCTTTGCTTGTACTGTGCCCTCTTCTTTCTCTTTCTCTGCTTCTTCAGACTGTCGCCTTAGTTGGTGCTCCTGTGCTTTAGTCTGCAACTCTGCTTCCTCTTTCTCCTCAGGTTTCACCTGCCGCTGCACACCCTGCTGTTCCTGCTGCATCACCGCCCGCGCCACACCGTCCGCCTCTTGCTCGTAGCGGTCGCCAGGCACGCCCAGACTCAGTTTGGTCTGCACCTGGCTGCCGTTCTGCTGCACTACGTGCGTCAGCTCGTGCGCCAGCAGTTCGCGGCCGCTGGAACTGCCAGGGCTGTACTCCCCCTGCTTGAAGAAAATGTCCTGGCCGGTCGTGAAGGCGCGTGCGCTCAACGCACGGTTGAGGGTGTCGGCCTGGCCATCGGCATGCACGCGCACACCACCAAAGTCGGCGCCGAAGGCCGGCTCCATTTTGCCGCGCGCACCGCTGTCGAGAGCCTGCCCACCACCGCGTGCACTCTGGATCGATTGCTCTATCTCCGGCCCCACGCTCGCCTCACCCTCGCCGCGCCGCGAAAGATCCACGACACGCTGCACGAAGCGGTTGCCGTACTGGCGCTGCAAACGCTGCAGTGCCTCAGGCGCTGGCTCTATTGCGCTTCGGCTCAGCTTTTCCGCGTGCGCGCCGGCACAGGAAGCGTCGCCCACCCGGCACGACAACTGCGCAGCGGGATCACGCTGCAGAACGGGGATGCCATGGCGGCCGGCTTCCTTCTGCTGGTCCTTGGCAGGCTGCCGGGCCAGCCGAAACAGAACCTGCTTGGTTGTTTCAAATCTTGGGTCTTGCATCCTACACCTCGTACATTTTCGCCAGTATCACGCATCATGCGCTGCGTGCGATCATGCCCGCATACTCGCCAAACTCCCCGTCGACTACGAGCTTGCCCATTTTTTGGTACTCACGCTGGGTAGCTCGAATGAGATGTTCCATGTTTACGACCGCACCATCGTCGGCGGCCAGGAAGGCCGCTGCCACGGCAATGTTGCGAATGTTGCCGCCGGCAATTTCAAAGCGCCGGGCCATGAAGTCCAGGTCGAGATCTGTGCTGCGTGGCGTTGCGGCCGGCCAGATTTTCTCCCAAATCCGCCGCCGATTCTTCTCATTGGGAAAGGGGAACTCGACGGTGAAGTGCATGCGCCGCACGAACGCCTCGTCCAAGTTCTTGCTGAGGTTCGTCGCCAGGATGGCCATGCCGTCATACTCTTCCATACGCTGCAGCAGATAGCTGATCTCGATGTTGGCATAGCGGTCGTGCGAGTCGCGCACCTCGCTGCGCTTGCCAAAGAGGGCGTCGGCCTCGTCAAAGAAGAGAATGGCGTTGCTCGTCTCAGCCTCCTGCGAAAATGCGCGCCAGGTTCTTCTCCGTCTCGCCGATATACTTGCTCACCACGCTGGAGAGGTCGATCTTGTACAGGTCCAGTCCCAGCTCGCCGGCCATGACGTCCGCGGCCATCGTCTTCCCGGTGCCCGATGGGCCCGCAAAGAGCACGTTGAGTCCCTTGCCCATGGCCAACTTGTGGTCGAAGCCCCACTCTTCGTAGACACGCGCCCGGTACTTGAGGTGGTTGACGATATCGAACAACTGCGCCATGCGCTCGGCCGGCAGGACGATGTCGCTCCACGCATAGTGAGACGTGATCTTGCGCGCGAGTTCGCCCAGCTTGCGATTAGACTGAAGGCGGCAGGCGGCGCTAAGGTCACCTGCACTGACCTGGCCGAGTTCGGGGTCGCGCCATTGGGCCAGGTTGTGTGCCGTACGCGCCGCGTCCAGGATTTGGCCGCCACTAAAGCGGAACTTCGCAGATATCGCGTCCAGATCCACATCTTCCGCAGCGGGAAGCTCGCTGTTCAGTGCGAGTGACCACAAATGCCGGCGCTCGACGTGCGTCGGGCGCACGAGTTCCACGCGTAGGAAGGGCAGGTTGCGATGGGCTCCCGCGGGCTCCCAGGTGGCATTGCTACCCAAGACTGTAATGCCCTTCCTTTCGGACAAGATCGTCAAGAACTGTTCGCGCGCCGTGCGCCGCTCATCAGCTAGTAAGACGTCAAAGCCATCCCAGTACACGATGGCATCCTGCAGCCGGGCCTCGCGTTCAATCAAGCGCAACATGCTTTCAAAGCTCTCTACTTCGCTGTCCAAGAGCGCCGGCAGGTTGACGCACAACAGCTGCATTTGGACTTCGCGCGCCACTGCCTCGGCAGTAGTGCGCTTGCCCACACCATAGGGGCCATGAAGATAGAAAACGAGTGGTGCACGGCGATCGACAGAATTGCGCGCCAGCACGACGAGCCGCCGCTTATGCTCGGTCGCCAACAGCAGGTCCTCGACACGCATCTGCGCAGCGCAGCACTGGACGTACGGCAGCAGGCGGGAGTCGATCACCTCGCGCTGCCCCTCGCCGGCATCAAGAAGATAGTTGGCGATGCAAACATCCACGCGCAGGTACTTACTCAACAGCGGCGGCTGCGGCTGGGAGGGATCATCGAAGAGATAGATAAGTTGATGCCGCAGCAGCGGCGCAGTAGAAGCAAAGTGACGCCGCCCAGCCAGCTTTGCTGCCAGGTCGCCGCTCAGCAGGTTAAGCACAAGGTCGACACTGGGCCGCTTCTTGGTAATGTCGTCCTGCAAATAGCCAAAGAGGCGTTCGTAGCGCAGGTCGACTTCCGGGGCCAAACAGAGCAGCAGGATGTCGACCTCGACACGTGAAAGCTCAAACAGTTGGGCAAGCCGATCCAGCCGCAGTGTAATCCCACGCTGCTGGCTGGTTGCTTTGCGCTGCTCAATACGCGAGGAGATACGGTCAAGTGCCGCACCCAGTTGGGCGCGGTCGTTCACTCCCTGCTGGATTGCCCAACGAGGAAGACCGGCGGGCTCGGCAAGCATGATATCCACCTCTTCGTCGGCTATGTAGAGCCCCTGGAAGTGTTCATCTACTTGCTGGATGCGGCGGGCCTGCCATACCTGGGTGCGGATCAGCACGTCGATGCGTTCTAGTTCAGCAAGGATGTGCTGCTGGGAGGTAGCGAAGTAGTCCACGACACCCCTCTTGCCAGAACAGCATTAGCATCAGACTGCATCTAACAATAGCAGGGTGTCGTCTCTGCAATGTCTCTGCAGGGACTGTCGCGCGTCTCGCGCAGTGCGCAGCAACTGGTGAAGAGCGGATTGATGAGCAGTGGGGACAGATCAGGGCGCGGACGGATGCGTAAGTGCATCAATTACCGACATGACGACCTTTTGCAGGCGCTCCAGTTCGTGTTCGACTTGGAGCAAGTCCTGGATTGGGTCTGTGGTTGACGTGTCACATGGCTCTGGCTGCGACTGAGAGACATGTGCCCCATCAGGGCCAACAGCTTCATCGAAACGATCAGTACAGATCTGCTCGTACAAGCGTTTTGTGCTGCGTGCGGGCGCTACGCCAAGTTCGTCATTCAGCGCGTTCACGCACGCCTCGTACTGTTGCAGCGCCTGCGTGCGTTCGCCGTTCAAATAATACAAGCGCATCAGCCGCCGGTGCGTGTTCTCACGGGCCTTGTCTTGGTACAGCACCTGCATCCCGCATTCCAGGCCGGACTGGTAGTCGCCGGTTGCCTCGTAGTAATCAATGAGTTTTTCCAGCATAATCACGTACATGTGCTGGTGCCGGTCCCGTGCCGATACGCACCAGTCATCGTACCAGCCTTCCAACAACTCGCCCTGGTAGAGCCGTACGGCACCAAGGACTTCGGCCACCTGAGCGTTGCTCAGCATGTGACCATTCATCGTCTGCAATCGTTCGTATGTGATTTCCATCACGCTGGCGTCGATCCACAGGTCTGCATGCGGATGGAAACCAATCATATCGCCGTCAATCAGCAAGAATGGTTGGCTGTTGCCGGCGGCTGCGGTTTCCAGCGCTGTCTGCAACAGCCACAGTGCCTGGCGCAATCCTTTTCTTGCTTGCTGGTCTGGTCGATCGCCCCAAAGCGCCACCGCAACCGCCTCGCGCTGCTGGGGCCGGCGATGTAGCGCCAGAAAGCCGAGGAGTTCCTGAGCTCGGCGCGATTCGAGCCCTGGCACGGGAATGCTGTCAACGGCGCAGCATAGCTTGCCGAAGAGAGAGATCTGTAGCTGCGACATAACGACACCTCAGCCCACAGGGCAGCAAGGAATCAGGCGGTGTTCGCAACTGAAGTCGTCGTAAACAGCGTTTCAGAAGAGGATCACACCCAGGCCACGTGAATCGATGACATGGCCGCTCGGAATAGTTTTGTTGGGCTGCTTTCATTCTAGCAGCATTTAGTCGATGATTCAAGGAGTCGGGCGCAAATTTCTGCCGACTTGGCCTTGCATGCAGGTTCTCTATTGCAGATCAGCTCGGCGCCTTCTCCATCGGTGGCTGCGAGGCAGTAAAATCGGAGGCAATGCGATCGATGTAGTTGCTTACCAGCCACTGCACCCGCCCATAGTCGGGCGAGGACACGACAAAGCCGACGTGATGCGTCTTGATCAAGCGCCACGCCACCTCCGGGTCATTGTAGCTGGAGGTGGCGGGCCATTCCTGGCGCGCCAGCGAGACGATCAGGCCGGCATAGTCGCGCCGCGGCGGCGGCAGGTGATATTGCTCCCCGCGCAGCGCTGCCACTTCGATCCGCGCCCACTCGACCCACGGGTTGATGTTGCTGGCATGCTCCACCAGCCGGTCGATGCCCGCCCCACCTACGCGCGCGGCGATCTCCAGGAAGTAGTAACGCCCATCCTCCTCCGAACGAATGTACTCGGCGTGCGTGACGCCATTCCGCATACCCATGGCGGAAATGGTAGCATGGTTGATGGCCTGCAGCGATCGCTCCTCTTCCGAGCCATAGGGCAGCGTCGTCGAGGCAAAGACGCCGCCGCCATGGTAAACGGCCATGGGCGGCACGCCGTACCTGTGCGCCACTGCCGCCAGGATTTCACCCTGCCACACGACCGAATCGACGTGATAGACAGCGCCCGGTACAAAGCGTTCCAGCACAAAGAACGACTGCCGGTCGCCCAGAGCGTTTAATGCATCCCATACCTCAGAAGCATGCTGCACCTTGCGGATGCCCATCGAGCTGGCCTCGCCGCGCGGCTTGAGCACCCACGGGGCCGGCACGCGCTCCATCCACTCCGCCAGGCGCGGGCGGTTGATGACCGGCGAGAACTCGGGCACGAGCACGCCGCACCCCTGCGCCTGCATGCGCATCGCCAGCTTGTCGCGGAAGAAGCGCGCCTGCGAAGCGCCGATGCCCGGCAGCCGCAGATGCTCGCGCAGCGCCGCCGCCGTCTCTACGTCGTAATCGTCCAGCGCCACAATGCGGTTCACCTCGCGCTCGCGCGCCAGGTAGCTCACCGTAAAGGTGATATCCGGCTCCTTGCCCAGATTGGGCAGCGGCAGCGTAACCAGCTCGTCGATAGCGTGGCGCGGCCAATCTTCGTGCGCGTGCTTCTCCGGCGTCACGAGGATGGTGTAGCAGCCGAGGCGCTTGCATTCTTCGATAAACAGGCCGCCCTTGAAATAGGAGGCGAGGCAAAGGATGGTTTCAGGCATTGGTTGGCGCCTCCGTGATGCAAAGGTTGGGACACATCAATTCGCCGGGCGCTCGCCATCTTTGGGCGGGGCCGTGGCTGTGAAATCCTGTGCGACGCGCGTGACATATTCACCCAGCAGCGCCTGCACGCGCCCATGCTCGGACGCGGCCACAATAAAGCCGACATGATGTTCCTTGTGCAGCCGCCACACGATCTCCGGATCGCAGTAGGCCGACGTGTCCGGCCACTGCTGGCGCGCCAGCGAGACGACCAGGCCGGCAGCCTCATGCCTTGCTTCGGGCAGCTGGTACTCCTCGCCGCGCAGGTGCGCCAGTTCCAACCGCGCCCATTCGACCCACAGGTTAAGTCCGGTGGCCTGTTCGAGCATCTTGTCGATGTTGGCCCCACCCACGCGCGCCGCAATCTCCAGGAAACAAAACTCGCCGTCGGCGTGGCCGCGGATAAACTCGGCGTGCGTCACCCCGCGCACCATGCCCATGGCGGCAATCGTCTCGCGGTTGAGCGCCTGCAGCGCCTGGTCCTCGGGCGAATGATACGGCAGCGTGCTGGTGGCAAAGACGCCGCCGCCCTGGTAGACGGTCATGGGCGGCGAGCCATACTGGCTCGTCACCGTAAACAGCACCTTCTTGTTCCAGATGATCGAATCGACGTGGAACACATCCCCCGGCACAAACTGCTCCAACACGTAATACGACTGGCGATCGCCCAGTTCGTCCAGCATCGGCCACAGCTCGTCACCGCTGTTGACCTTGCGGATGCCCATCGAGCTGGCCTCTGAGCGCGGCTTGAGCACCCACGGCGCCGGCACGCTGCTCATATAGGCGCGCAGGTCGTCGTAGTTGAGCACGTGTACAAAGTCGGGCACGGGGATGCCCTCGTCGCGTGCCTGCACACGCATGGCCAGCTTGTCACGGAAATAGCGGGCCGTCGATCCGCCCATGCCCGGCATGCGCAGATGCTCGCGCAAATCGGCCACCGTCTCCACGTCAAAGTCGTCGAGCGGAATAATGCGGTCGATCTTGCGCGTACGCGCCAGAAAAGAGACGGAATTGGTGATGTCAGGCTGCTTGAACAGGGTGTGAAACGGCATGACGAAGAACTCGTCAATCGCCTCGCGCGGCCACGCCTCGTGTTCCAAGTCCTGCGAGGTCACCAGGATCGTGTGGCAACCTTGCCGCTTGCACTCCTCGAGAAACGCGCCGCCTTTGAAGTAGCTGGATAAGCATAGGATGGTGGTCGGCATGGCTGCTAATAGTAATGGAAAACCCCACCTACATCAAACGCGCGCTGAAGAATCGGCTGTAACAATCAATGGTACACCTACCCCGTTGCGCCATCTGGTACACAAGTGGCGCTTGCAGTGCGTTCGCAACGTGTCATGCTGGAGACAGAAGCAAGCGGGACCAACGTCCCAACAACAGTGCCAGCCAGTCAAACACACAATGGAGGAAATCTTATGCAACCCAAGTCATTTAGCGCCAAGGTGTCGTTCAAGTCGATGTTCAACGTCCTGCTCACCGGCGCCGTGTGCGCCGGCCTGCTCAGCGGCTGTATGGCTGCTGCACCCAGGGCTGCTGCCCCGGCAGCATCGGAATCATACGCTGAAGAAGCCGCCGTCGAAGCATATGCTGAGGCCCCTGCCGCAGCCCCCGCCGCAGCAGGCAGCTACAGTCCTTCCGCCGAGCCGCCCCCGGCCGGCATGTATTATGAGGACTACGGCACGCAAGGCTTTGTGCGCACTGCCGCCGATAATCTCTCCACCTTCGCGGTGGACGTCGACACCGGCTCGTACACCGTCGCCCGCGGCTACCTGGCTGAGGACTACATGCCCGAGCCTGATTCGATCCGGGTCGAGGAATTCGTCAACTACTTTGACTACGGCTACACGGCGCCCAGCCGCGAGGAGACCTTTGCCATCAACCTGAGGGCTGCCCCTTCACCCTACAGCGAGCGCGAAGACAGCCGCCTGCTGCAAGTCGGCATCCAAGGCTACGACATCCCTGCCGAAGAGCGCCCCGACGTGGTGCTGACCTTTGTGGTCGACGTGTCCGGCTCGATGGACATGGAAAACCGCATCCACCTGGCCAAGCGCGGGCTCAAACTGCTGGTCGACGAGCTTCGCCCGACCGACGAGGTGGCCATCGTGGTCTACGGCTCGAATGCCCACCTGGCCCTGCCCATGACCTCGGCGGAAGACAAGGAGACGATCCTCGATGCCATCGACAACCTGTGGATCGAGGGCTCGACCAACGCCGAAGCCGGGCTGCGCCTGGGCTACAAGCATGCCGCCAAGTACTTCAACCCCGACGCCGTCAACCGTGTCGTGCTCGTCTCTGACGGCGTCGCCAACGTCGGCGACACCAGCCCCGAGGGCATCCTGGGCGAGATCGAGCGCTATGCCGACAAGGGCATCGCCCTGACGACGGTGGGTATGGGCATGGGCAACTACAACGATACGCTGATGGAGCAGCTTGCGGACAAGGGCGACGGCTTCTACGCCTATGTCGACACGATGGCCGAGGCGCGCCGCCTGTTTGTCGAGCAGCTCACCGGCACGCTGCTGACCATCGCCAAGGACGCCAAGATCCAGGTCGAGTTCAACCCCGAGACCGTCGAGCGCTACCGGCTGGTTGGTTACGAGAACCGCGACGTGGCCGACGATGACTTCCGCAACGACGAGGTGGATGCCGGCGAGATCGGCGCCGGTCACAGCGTCACCGCCCTGTACGAGATGGAGCCGGTTGCCGGGTTGGAAGACCCCGCCACGCCGCTGGCCACGGTGCGCCTGCGCTGGCAGGAGCCTGAGACCGGCGAGGTGGTCGAGAGTGAGCGCACACTGACCTTGGGCGAGATCGACGGGAGCTTCGCCGAGGCCAACCCCCGCTTCCAACTGGCCGTCGCCGTCGCCGAGTTTGCCGAGATTCTGAAGAACAGCCCCTTCGCCGAGGGCAGCACGTTGGAGACTTTAGCCGACGAGGTCGACCGCATCGAGGAGGCGATCGAAACCGCCGAAGGCGCCACCGACCACGACGTCACCGAGCTGCGTGACATGGTCTGGACGGCGGCGCAGTTGCAGAAGTAAGCGGCCAGAGATTCTTCCAAAAAGCAAATGATTGCGCGAGAACGGATTACCTTCTGGGTAGTCCGTTCCCGCTTCTAGCGAAAAGCACCCAGGAAGACGAGCCGTTGGAGGTCGAGCTACAAAGCATGACTTCAAGCATCATTTTGTCGTATGTTATAATAAGGAGCAGACTGGTTTTTCCTGTATGGAGGTGTGTCTTTGACGGCAATGATTGTGACTAACCTATCGTCTCAACCCCGCAACACGTCAGTCAAACAGCGCATGCAAGTGATGGTCAATGTCCAGGCAGACGTGATCGATCCGGAAGCAGCGCGACGCGAGGCCAATGTCTGGCTGCTCGACTACGTAGGAAACTTGCTCGCAGCCGCCACACCTGAACTGCTCCTGGGCGAGCGCCTGCTCTGGCGCTTTGACGTGATCTTGGGCGTGCCCGACTTGGTACAGCCGGGTCACGCCCATACACAGCGCGTTGGCCAGATTGTAGTAGACGCCGCTACTGGCGAGGTGCAGCCCTCACCTGGTTTGGCGGACGAATTACAGCACAATGTCGCCGCAGTTGCCCGTTAGGCACGTCCGCCAGGAAGAGGCCAGCGGCTGCCTGGCTGCCTGCGCACAGATGGCGCTTGACTGCATCGGCGTCCGTACCACCCAACAGGAACTGAATCGTATTCTGCTGCTGACGGAGGCAGGTGTTCCTGCTTCACGCATACAGCTTCTCAACCGATTCGACGTCGAAGTGATCTACGCCAGTGGCGACGACACGGCTCTGCGTGCCGCCGTCGACCAAGAATTGCCCGCCATTGTATTCCTCTTCACCGGCGACTGCCCTACTGGTTACTGCTAAGATTGCCAGACAAGACATAACACTGCCGATCGCTGTCGAGCTGACAGGCCTACCGCGTCAAGATCAATTCGGTCTGCGGCGCCCCCAAGAAAATCGCCCCCGCCTCGGTCACCACTACGTCCTCCTCCAGTCCCATATACCCGTACCCAGGCACAAATAAGCCCGGCTCGACGGTGTACACGTGCCCCACTTCCAACGGGTAATCGGGCGTATCGCCGTACCGCTCCCAGTGCGGCCCCAGCACGCCGCCTCCGTCATGGCAGGCCCGTCCCAGATGATGGCCGGTGGCATACTTGTACTCGGGATACCCCGCGTCGGTCACAACTTTGCGCGTTACGGCGTCCACCTCGGCCCCCGTGACGCCTGGCTTCATCATCTTGACCGCCGCCTGGATCGCCGCCACGATGGTGTCAAACCCACGCTGCACGGGCTCGGGCGCCCGGTTTTCGTTTGGCATCAGTACGTACATGACGCGCTGGACGTCCGAGCAGTATTCGTTCTGGCGAATGCCAAAGTCAAAGTGCACGATGTGCCCGGTCTCCACGACGATGTCGGTCGGGCCGGCGTGTCCGATCGGCGTGTCTGGCCCGGCGTTGACGGCCGGGCACGCCGCCCGCTCCCACGAGGTCTCCAGCTGCAGTTCGTCCACCTGGTCCAGCAGGAACTGCCCGATCTGCTTCTCGCTCAACCCCGGCCGCACAAACTCAAACGTGCGGTGATACATCTCGTTGGTTGTGGCCACGGCCGCGGCAATGCGCTCGATCTCGCTCGGCGTCTTGCGCCCGCGCACGGCCCCCACGATTTTCTCCGCCGATACCAACCGCTCGGCATAGGGCGTGCCCCCCAGGTACTGCTTCAGCAACAAGTAGAGCCCATGCGTCAGCCCGTCGGCGTGCGAGTCGTTGGTCGAGTAGTTGACTGCAACCTGGCCCGGGTTCAGCCGGGTGAGCACCTCCCGCAGCGGCTTGCTAAACGCCTCGTGATAGCCGATCACCTCGCTGTAGACGCCCATGCGCCGCGTGGTTTCGGCGTCAAAATGGCCGACGATGGCGATACACTCGCCGCTACGCGTGATGATAAACGCGCTCTGCCATGTCACATCATGGCCATAAATATACGGCAGCACGGGGTCGCGCACGGCCGAAGTCTCGCGTACAAATGTCAGCCACAGGTCGACGTTCTGTTCCTGCAGGATTTCGATGGCTTGCTCGATTTTTTCTCGGACGATCTGGCTGGATTGGGTGTCGATCGGCATTGCTAAGTTCTCCGCTCAGTGATTTGTGATCCTGTTTAGCCATACAGCGTCATGCTGTCATACAAATTGAACGCGCTTACATACTTCTCGATCGCCCGCGCCACTTGCTCTACCACATAGGCGTGCGGGTCGGCCGTGACTAACGACAAGTGCGCATACAGACCGCGGCGTGCGGCCACCACCTGCGGCTCGGCCCAAACGTAGCGGGCGCTGGTCTGCACCAGCCACAGGCGGCGGTTCTCCGCCAGTGCGCCCAATGGCCGGCCTGCCTCGTCCGGCTGCAGCCACTTGCGCCAGCGCCCCGAGGCGTCCACGGCCTGCTCGAGCGTAGCCAGGAAACCGGCCGGGGCCAGGCCGCGATTGGCGCACAGCTGCAGCTCGCGCCGCTCCAGCTCCTGCAGGGCAATAAACTCCTCGGCCGTAAACTCGGGGCCGACGTTGGCTCCCCCCATGCCCGCGGCGGGATAGGCCTCGGGGTTCTCAACCCAGTCGCTGTAATGGCCCTTGAGCAGCGAGCCATACGGGCGCACGATCTCGGTCAACTGCGCCGCCACCTCCGCGTCAAAGAAAGTGGTGTGCAGGTCCGTGCCTACCTGCGCCACGACAAAACAAGGCCAGGCATGGCGCAGCCCGCGTGCGTCCAGCGCCGCGGCCAGCAGATGCAGGAAGCTCCGGAAGTTGGCAACGTCCACCAGCCCGCCGTGCACCTCCTCAGTGCCCACTTCATAATCGACCGCCGGCAGCCCCAGGTGCGCCCGCTCGTGCTCGGCGTGCTCGATCAGTTCGACCGTGCGGTCCACCACGATTGCCAGCGCCGGCGGCCGGCCCGGAGCCAGCGTGCGGTCCACTGTGGGGTCGATGTGCAGCAGGCTGTAGCCCGCGGCGAGACAGGCGCTGAGGCTGGCCTTAACCTCCGCCATCGCCTGTTCCAGCGGCAGGTTATCGCGCGTGTGCTGGTCCTTGAGCCACGGCCCGCCGTGGTCGAGGCAGGGGAAAAGCGGGCTGCGGCAGCCGTAGCGCGCGGCATAGCCCTGCATCTCCTCGACAAAACGCTGCGCCGTCCAGCCCGTGTAGCCGCCGTCGCGATCCACCTGGTTGAGCGTGGCGGCAAACAGCATCGGCGCATTGGTGCGCGCCGCCACGGCCACGGCCGCCTCGAGCACCGCCGCCGAGTTGGGGCACACGGCCAGCAGCGTCAGTTCCGTACCCCGCCTGCGCAGCTCGATCTGGCGCATAAGATAATTGTGAAGTGTAGCCATCAATCCATCCTCGTTCCTACAGTGCTCAACCACCCATTATTCACACACGCCCCTCCTCCAGGAGGACCCCCTTCCAGGAAGCCCCCCTTCCAGGAGGACCCCCCTCCAGGAAGCCCGCCGCTTAACTTACCGCCAGCGTGATGACGCCCAGCAAAATCGCGGCGGCCGCCGGCAGCCGCCGGCGGAGGTTGCCTTCGTGCAGCAGCAGCGAGCCCATGACGGTGGCGATCAAGATACTCACCTCGCGCAGCGGCGCCGTGTAGATGACGGGCGTGGTCTGCATGGCCACCAGCACGAGGATGTAAGCCAACTCGCTAAAGAAACCCACGCCGACAATCTCCGCCTTGTGCTCGCGCCAGAGCGCCACCACCTGCGGCCACAACCGCAGCCCCACCGGCAGCAGCAGCAGCGCACGCACCATCACGGATATTGTATCGTACAGCACCGGCGGTAGATGCAGCTGGCTGACCGCCACCTTGTCCCACAACGTGTAGGAGGCTATAAACAGGCCTGTCAGCACGCCAAAGCCGATAGCCTGGCGCTGATTGATGCGTCCTTGCGGAACTGGCCGCGGCGCCGCTGACGGCGGCGGTGCGGGCAATGATAAAGACGCCGACGACGATCAACCCCGCCCCCACCAGCCCCAGCGGCGTCGGCCGCTCGCCCAGCAGAAAAATCGCCCCCAGCGTCGAAAACAGCGGTCCCGTCCCGCGCGCCAGCGGATAGACTACCGACAGGTCGCCCACCTTGTAACCACGCTGCAGGGTAAGGAAGTAGAGCGTCTGCAAGACGCCGCTGCCCAGCAAAAACAACAGCACGATCGGCGTCCACTGCACCTGTTGAAACTCGCCGCGGGCGATGGTGATGGGCAGCCAAATCGCGCTGCCGGCCACGGCCGCCGCCCACACAAAGGCCGCGCCGCCGCCGGCCCGCTTGGCCAGCAGGTTCCAACTGGCATGGATGCAGGCGGCAGAGAGAATCAGCCCCAGGGCCAGTGGTGTCACGGCACGATGGCCTCGCCCAGCACCCAGCGCCGTAACGCCACGGCGGCGCCGTCCTCGTCGATGGTGGGCGCAATCCAGTCGGCTACGGCCTTCACATGCTCCGTGGCGTTGCCCATGGCAACGGCAAAGCCGGCAGCCTGCATCATCGGGATGTCGTTCTCGCTGTCGCCGATCGCCAGCACCCGCTTGGGGTCGACGCGAAGGATGTTGCAGAGTTTGCGCAGCGCACTGCCCTTATCGACGCCGGGCGCTGTCGCCTCGACCAGCCAGATGTGGGTGCGGATAATGGAGAGGCCAGGGGCGAAACGCTGCCCCATCTCCACCAACAGGTCACGCCCACTCTTGGTGGGATCGTCGTAGGTCATGACCTTGATCGGCGGGTGGGCGCGCTGTGCGGCGAGCAGCGGGGCAAACTTTTCGCAAAAGCTGAATGGGTAGCCAAGCAGGTGGTGGAGCAGTTCCTCCTCTTCGGGTGTGGCGCCGATGCGGTTGCGGTAAGCGTGCGTGGCGCCGTTCTCGTCAAGGAAATAAAACCCGGACATAAAGGTGGCGCCGTCCACCCACTCCGCCAAGGCGCGCGCAGCAGCGAGCGGCAGGTCCTGCTCCACCAACACGTGCCCCGTGCGCGGATCGCCGATCACCGCACCTTGCGTGGTTACAGCCGGATATTTAAGCTCGACATTGCCGGGCAGCTGGTGGCGCAGGTAGTCCAGCGTGCGCCCCGTGCCGATGGTGAGCGGTACGCCCGCGGCCTGCACATCGGCAATCGCCGCCTGCACACCCGGGCTGATCGTCGCTCGCTTGAAGGGGTCGAGAATGGTGCCGTCGAGGTCTAAAATGACAAGATCAAAAGGTCGCATAATCCCCGTATGGTACGGGATGGAAGGGGAAAATGCAAAGCAATTACCGTGGCGTCAAATCAAGCCCACAATCTGCCACCAGGTGACTTCGACGACGATCATCACAAAGAGCACGACGATGGTAAGTGGCACCCCATAGCGGAACACCTCGCGTGCGCCAAACCCGCCGGTTTCCCCCTGCCCGAGCAGGATAGTGACTTGCTGAAAAGGCAGGATGTAATGGATGGCGACCGCGGTATAAACCAGCAGGGCGGGCACGAGCGGGCTCCAACCCGTTGCTGCCGCGTAGTGCACCATCGGCGGTGCGACAATCGACATGCAGGCCAGGGCGCTGCCGAGCACCATGTGTATCACGATCGTCGCGCCGCCCACCAGGGCGGCGAAGGCGTATGGATTCTGCGGCGGCGTGGCGGGCAAGAGCGTCGCCGCCAGCCAGTCCGACATGCCGGTGGCTTTCCCCACGGTGCCGATGGCGAGCGCGCCGACGATAAACAAAATGATCGGCCAGTTGACGCCGCTGCCGATGTCGCCGGCATCGAGTACTTCGCCCACCACCGGCAGCGCAAGCCCCACCACGACGCCCAACGCTACCCAGGCGGGATCGATATGGTGTATGGTGTCCGTCGTCCACAGCACGAGTGCAGCCAACACCCACACCAACGTTACGACTTCGCGCCGGGTCATGGGGCCCAGTTTCTGCTGTTCGACCCGCAGGGCAGCACGGTCGATCTGCACAGGTCCTGTCTGCTTGAACAGCAGCAAATGTAAACCCATCATCAGCAGGCTGGCGATCAGCCCCGGCACCGCCATATACCAGAGCCAGTCAAGCCAGCCCACGCTTTGCCCGCTAAAGCCCACCGTGGCAATGTTCAGCGTCGACTCGCCGGTCAGCAGCACCATGGAGGTGGCCGTAGCGGCGACAAAGACAGAAAGCCCCAGGGACGCCGCATCCGCCGTGTTCATCTTGGCTTTTTGGATGATGGTCCTCATCACGGCCATTGTGAGCAGCACGCGTGGAAAGGGTGGGGGATCAGCAGGCTGAGCACCAGGCCAAGCACGTACGTCAGCACGATCATGCTGCGGTACGAAGTGGCATAACGAATCATAAAGAAATAGGCAACACGCTGCGCCAGGCCCGACTTGGTGACCGCAGCCGCGATCAGAAACGCGGCGATGATGAGCCACATCAGCGGCAGCGTCCAGATGTGGAAAACAACCTCCGGCGTCGCCAGGCCCAATACGATGTAGCTCACCAGCATCAGCAGCGTGGCATAGGCCGGCGGCACAACATTGAATATCCACCAGACTACCGTGAACAGCGTGACGATCAGCGCTCTGCGGCCTTCCGGACTCAGATTGCCGGGGAGCGGCATCAGCCAGAGAACGGCAGCCAACAGGACGGACACGCAAATCCCGACCAGCCTGCGATCCCAGGCAACAGCGCGCACGCCGCCGGCACTACGCGCGGATGGTTTGATCAAGGAAGGCCAGCACTTTCTCAATATTCTGTGTGGTCGTAAAGGCCGGATCAGCATGGCCGGCGCCGGGCAGGAGTTCGAGCGTGACCTTGTCTGCGCCAAGCAAGGCACGCGCTTTGGCGGCGAAATTGACCGACTGCTGGTGCGGCACGATGTCGTCGCGATCGCCGTGCTGAATAAAGAACGGCGGCGCGCCGGGGTGTAGATAGGTTTCCGGATTGGCAGCGTACACGAGTTCGGGAATTTCCGTGATTTTCCGGCCAAGAATCAGCGACTCGGGCGAGGTGGCGCCGCAGTGCGCAAACTCGGGCGCTGGAGCCAATCCCGATTCCGCTAATTGCTCGTCCATCTTGAGGAAGTCTGTCGGGCCGAACCAATCTACAACCGCTTGCACGTGGCATGATTGGCCGGCGTTGCCCAGTGCTACGTCTTCCAGTTCCGGCACGCTTCCTGTGACGCCCGCCATCAGCGCCAGATAGCCGCCCGCCGACCCGCCCCAGGCGGCGATGCGCGCCGGGTCAAACAGAAACTTGGTGGCATTCGCCCGCACCCAGCGGATAGCTGCCTTGATATCCTGCACCAGCGCCGGGAAGAGCGCTTCACCGCTCATCCGGTAATTGACGGCGACGACGGCATAGCCGCGTTGGAGCCCTGCCAACATGGGCGTGACCTGCAGGTCACGCTTGTCGCCGCCCATAAATGCGCCGCCGTGAATAGAGAGAATTACAGGAAAGGGGCCGTTGCCTGCGGCCGGCCAGTAGATGTCCAAGGCTTGCGCCGGCGACAGGCCGGCATAGGCCAGGTCGAACATCTTGCGGTCGATGTGTGTGGTGCCCGCCTCTGCGATTGGCTCCGGAAAGGCATAGTGCGAACCAGGCTGGAAAGTGCTCATGCTGCTGCTACACCTTTTGCTGCGCTCTTGCGGCCTCTGCTTGTTTTGCGATTCTTCTGATAGGTATCAAAACCGACGGCGGCCAACAACACCAGGCCTTTGACCACCATCTGATAATAGTCGCCCAAACTGAGAAGCTGCAAGGCGTTGTTGAGCACGCCGATGATCAGCACGCCCGTCAGCAGCCCGGTGATCGTGCCTTCACCGCCCTTGAAACTGATGCCGCCCAGCACAGCAGCAGTCATGCAGTCAAACTCCATCCCTTGGCCAGTGGTCACCTGCCCCGAAAAGACCCGCGACAGCAGCAGCAACGAAGTGATCGCCGAGAAGAAGCCACAGATGCCAAAGACAAAGATCTTCATGCGGCTGTTGTTGACGCCCGCCAGCCGCGCCGCTTCCTCATTGCCGCCCAAGGCAAAGATGTAGCGTCCAAAGTAGGTCTTGTTAAGGATAAAGCCGCCGGTCATCACCACCAGTACCATGATTGCCACCGGCACCGGGATGGGACCAATGTAGCCCTGCCCCAGCCACTTGAATGACTCGGGCAACCCGGAAATGCTGTTACCGTTGGCGGCAATATAGGCGATGCCCTTGTAGATCGTCATCGTGCCGAGAGTGACGATCAACGGATGTACCTTGAGCAGGATGCTGGTATAGCCATTGACCATCCCCAGCAGCGTGCCGAGCGCCAGTGCAAATGCAATCGCCAGCAACGGCGGGACACCCAAGCGCGCCATCAGGATGGCGGCAAGCACGTTGGTCAGGGAGATTTGCGCCCCAATCGACAAGTCCATACCGCCCGAGATCATAACAAAGGCGATGCCTACTGCGCTGATGGCCGTGAACGATACCTGGCGCAGCAAAATGATGAAGTTGTTGGGCGTCGCAAAGTTCGGAGCGACAAAGGAAAAGAGCAGAAGCAGCGCCAGCAGCACCACCAAGGTGACATACTTCTTGAGGAACGCAAAGGCATTGCCGGTGCGATCGGTTGCGAAGGTTGTATCGGCATTCATGCAGAACCCTCTATCAGATGTTTCCCCGACGCCAGGTCGAGAATATAGTTTTGGCTGAACTGTGCCCGCGGTACCTCCCCGGCAATGCGCCCTTCGCACAGGACGATCACCCGGTCAGACATGCCCAACAGTTCCTCCATGTCGGACGAGATCATGATGATGGCGATACCGTCGTTGGCCAGCTCGCACATCAAGTTATAGATTTCTTGCTTGGCGCCCACGTCGATGCCGCGGGTCGGTTCGTCAAAGATCAAGATCTTTGACTCCGCCGCCAGCGACTTTGCCAGCACCACTTTCTGCTGGTTGCCGCCGCTCAGGTTTTTAACTTGCTGGCCCAGGCTTGGCGTCTTGATCTTCAGCAGGTCGCGGTATTTTTCGGCCACGGTCGTTTCTTGCCCGGTGTCCACTACGGTATAGCGTGACAGCCGGCGCACCTTGCTGAAGGAGATGTTCCACTTGATGTCCATGTCCAGGAAAACACCCTGGTTTTTACGGTCCTCTGGGATAAGACCGATCCCCAGGTTGATGGCCTCCTCGGGCGATTTGATCTGCACCACCTTACCCTCGAGCAGGATCTCGCCGCTTTCCGCCGGCTCCGCCCCAAAAATGACGCGCGCCAGTTCTGTCCTGCCGGCGCCGACCAGGCCGGAAAGCCCCAGGATCTCGCCTTTGCGTACGCTGAACGAGATATCCTCGTCGCCATTGCCGCAAAGATGCCTGACCTCCAGCGCCACCTCGCCTGGAGCAGCCTGCCGGGCCGGGTAGCTCTCCTTTAACTCGCGCCCGACCATCAGGGTGATGAGTTCTTTGCGGTTCGTCGCCGCCGTTTGCCGGGTGGCGATGTAGCGGCCATCGCGCAAGACGCTGACAAAGTCCGCGATGCGGAAGATCTCCTCCAGCGGTGGGAGATGTAGATCACCGTCACGCCCTTTTCCTTCAACTGGCGGACAATCTCGAACATGCTGTCCACCTCGCTCACCGTCAGCGGCGCGGTGGGTTCGTCCATGATCAGGATCCTGACGTTCTTAGACACTGCCTTAGCGATTTCCACGATCTGCTGCTGCGCAGGCGGCAAGTCGCGCACGAGGGCACATGGGTCGATGTCGATGTTGAACTGCCGGAAGACGTCGCTGGCCCGCTTGACCATGACCTTCGTGTCGACGAGAATCCCCTTACCGGTTTTGTCTCCCAGAAAGATATTCTCGGCAACTGACATCGACGGCACCAGGTTAAACTCCTGGTAGATAACCTCGACGCCCAGGCTGCGCGCCAGGTGCGGCGTCATCTTGGCATACTCCTGCCCGTCGAAGCGGATCACGCCACCGTCCGGCTCGATTGCGCCGGCAACCGCCTTTATCAGGGTGGACTTGCCGGCACCGTTTTCGCCCAGCAGCGCATGCACTTCTCCGGCGACAAAGTCCAGCGAAACTTTGTCGAGCGCCAGCACGCCTGGATATTGCTTGGTGAGATTCTTCAAGGACAATACGATCGGCTTATCCATCATCTTTTGGCCGTCAGATAACAGTGCCTTTGCGCAGGATGCCTGCGCCGTCGGGGACGGCGCAGGCAGTTTTGCTAGGGCTTGCTCGCGGGCAGAATGGTCTCATCATTGGCAGCAGCCGGCGCGGCGAACAAGTCGTTGCCCACCCAATCATAGGCGCCACTCGCCAGCGACGCTTCCTTGGGCGTAGCACATGTGAAGCTGGCAGCATCGTTGATGTCACCGCTGCCGTCGTATGTCTGCTCCTGGGGGAAGGGGCAGAGCGGACGCGTGCGGATCACCTCGCCCTGGCTGGCGCCGCCGGCCGTCGGGTTGGCGAAGCCGCCGCTGCTGCCGCTCTCTGCATACTGAGTTGCGATGATTTGGTCAGGGGCCGCACCCTTCTCTACCCACTCCTGGATCGGGCCGAGGAGATCAAACGTACTCGGAGCATTGCCGCCGCTGCAGTGGTACATGCCCGGAACCATAAACAGCCGCGCAAACTCCTGCGTCTTCTCCAACCCCCCCATGGTGTCCAGTACAGCCTGGTAGTAAGCCAGCGTGCCATACGGTGAGATCGCCGGGTCCGCCCAACCATGATAGAGAATCAGCTTGCCGCCGCGCGCCACGAAGGGGCCGAGGTCGGGATTGGTCGCGTTGTAGACATCGCCCAATTCGCGCAGGCTATCGAAACCCTCCAGGTCAAAGACCCAGTCACTCAAGGTAAATGACGGTTCCGGGCTGACCGGGAAGGCCAGGTATTTGAGATAGCCGCTGCCAATTGTGCTGGCCATCGGCGGCATGCCGGGAACGAAACCCGCCAGGAACTGCGGCCAGCCAAGTTCGGAGCCGACTGCCTGATGGCCTGGGTAGAGCGCCTCGCCATCTGCCGTGACCGGGCCGCTGTAGAGCTTGCGTGCGGCATCGAGCTGTGCCTGCGTCAAGCAGGTGGCAGGCGCCGTCTCTTGCGCGATCGAGGGTATGCCTGCCGGCATGGCGCCAGTCATCTCCGCGCCAGTCATCTCCAGGGTTGTTGCCAGTGGGGCGGCGCCTGTGATCGACAGTTCGCCGGTGATCGGCGGCTGCGTACCCATGTCTGCCGCGGGCGGCGCTTCGCCCTCCCTGCACAGCAGTATGCCCGGATCGAAGTCGCAGCGCCGCGGGTCGGTGATCTGCTGATCCGCCAGCCCGTCGGCGGCGTCACAGTTGGCCAGCGCCGCGTCGTTCAATAGCTGGAACTGTGCTTGCTGGAGAATCAGACTGCCGTCCTCGGCTGTGTTGGCTAGCCCGTTCCACGGTTCGTATTCGCCATTGAGCGGGGCCTGGATGGCCGCCGGCGCACCGGCGATAATACCGTCAAAGTCCTCGGGCCAGCGTTGGGCTTCTTGGAGTGCCTGGCGTCCGCCGTTCGAGCAGCCAAAGTAGTAGGAGTAGGCAGGATCTTGGTTATAGAAGGCGGCAACCACGGCTTTTGCTACCGCCGCCGTCACGTGCTCGGAGCGATAGCCGAAGTCCTGGCGGAGACCAAGGTTGTCGTAGCCCCACAGTGCATCTCCGCCGCCGACCGGCGCACCGCCGAGGTGGCCGGAATTATCGAAGCCGACGGCAAAGTTCTGCGCCAGCCCGGTATAACATTGTTCGGAGGCATCCAGACTGCCGCAGTAGCCGCCGCAGCCCACCTGCAGATAGCGTTCGTTCCAGCCATCGGTGGGAAGCCAGAGCTTGAACTGGATCTGCGAGGAAATCAGGCCATACACTTCGCAGTACTCCGGCTGGGTATCGGTGGCAGATACGATCTGCGTCGACATGATCGATGCCGGCGCGCCGGGGATGGAACTGAAGTCGGCCTGCTGCAAGGCACCGCAGGGGCCGGCAGGCACGGGCGGCCCGCCGGGTTGTGCGGACGCCGCACTTGGGAAGAAGAGAACGAGGCAAAGGGCGATGGCAGCCCCAGCCATCACAATCAACCATTTCGTGAGGCTTTCCGATCCGAGCATGAATGGAATCTCCTGCGCTTACTATTGGATGAGTTACTGGACGTTCTCTGCCGTCATCGGGGTCAAGGGGTCGAGGGTCTCCGTGGGGAACTCCTCGCCGTTGACCATCTTCTTGACCAGGTTGTAGGTATCCAATGCCAGGTTGTCGCTGCCAAAGCGCACGGTGCCGCGGAAGACGCTGTCACCGCTCTTGATAGCCGCCAGCGCATCCGGCGTGCTGTCCGCGCCGTAGATGGCGAACTTGGCTGGGTCGATCGTCGAGATGGCGGCCACCGTCTGCGTGGCGCCCAGACCCTGCGCATCGTTGTAGGCCAGGATAACCTTGATGTTGGGATGGGCCGTCAACAGATTCTCGGCCGCAGTTGCGCCCACGGTGATGGTCGGCGCGCCGCCGACGACACCGGCGATCTTGGCCTTCGGACAGAGCGTTTCCACCGTTGCCATGCCGGTCGAGCGGGCGGTCGCTTCGGGCGTGTCGCGGTTTTCGATGATACCCACTTCCACGCTGCCGTCGGCGGCGTCGGCAAAGTTCTTGCCGATAAAGTCGCAGGCCATCTGGGCGATCATCGCTCCCATCGCCTCCTGGTCAGTGTGCATGATGGCATCATACGAACCGGTGTCGCCGCCCGCCACCATCACCTTGATGCCCGCCTTCTGCGCGTCCTCGATGACGGAGGTGACGCCCTTAGGGTCAATCGCCATAACGATAACGACGTCGACTCCCATCGTGCTGAAGTTCTCGATCTGGTTGACCTGCTTGGTGGCGTCACCCTGGGCATCCGCCACGATGACTTCCACCCCATCCTTGGCAAAGTAGTCGGCTACATTCTTGGTCAAGTTAGAAAGGAACGGGTTCGCTGCGTCGGGAACTGCGTAGCCGACACGCTTGCCCGCAGCCTGGGCGCCAGTGTCTGCGGCTGTGTCTGCGGCTGTATCCGCAGCTGCTTCCGTTGTCTGCGCCGGTTGGCCTGCGGCAGGCGCAGGCGCCGCCGGGGCGCTCGTGCAGGCTGCCAGGAGCATGCCGGCAATGGCGGTAACTGCGAGTAGGAGGGAGCGAGACTTCTGCATCAGACGATTCTCCTTGTGATTGATTGGCTGTTCCAGGTACTGTTGGATAGTAACCAGTAAGTCCAGAATACAGACGCGCCGGTGCCAAAGCAATTCAAATTCTGCTACAATGTATTCCAAACTGGAATAGGTCTGCGAGGTTTGTATGGAGCTCAAACAGGTGCAGGGTGTTCTTGCCGTTGCCGAGACCGGCAGTTTCTCCGCTGCTGCCGAGGAGCTGTACGTGTCGCAGTCCTCCCTCTCGAAAATGGTGAGTGCGCTGGAGAAGGAGTTGGGCTTCTCGCTCTTCGACCGCAGTAAGCGGAAAATCACGCTTACGCCCGCCGGTGAGGCGTTTCTGCTCCATGCTCACACGATCGATGGGGCCTATCGGGCCATGTTGGCTGATATGGGCGCATATAAAGCCACCCCCTCACTCGCGATCGTCGCCATCCCCGTGATCGCCCAATACGGCATTTCGTCGTACATCGCCCAGTTTCGCAGCGCAAATCCCGAGATCGCCCTTTCGCTCGAAGAGCGTGAGGCGGCGGCGATTCTGCCGGCCCTGAACAACCATCAATTCGATTTGGCATTTGTGCGGGACAACTACTTGGATGTGAAGGAATATGTGCTGCGCAAAGTTACCGACGACACCATGGTCGTCGTCGTCTCGAACCAGCATCGCTACGCGGCCAGGTCCATGCTCTCCCTGTCGGAACTTGCGAACGAGAACCACATCATGTTTGACAAGGGCACGGTTGTGCATGAGTTGGCTGTGGATGCCTGCCGCGCTGCAGGCTTTGAGCCGCGCATTTTCTACGCCAGCCTGCGTGTGGAAAGCGTCCTGGGCCTGGTGGCGTCAAATAGCGGTGTTGCGCTGATGATGGAGAAGGTGGTCAAATATCATGAGCATCCTGACGTCGTGGCGATCCCGCTGAAGGAGACGATCAAGAGCAATATTGTGCTTGTCGCGCCCAAGAGCAGGAAACTTGCCTGGTCGGCGCGTGTTTTTATCGATTTTATGGCAACCATCAACGAGCAAGCCAAGGAAAGGTGAGGGTACCATGGCCCATCCACTTGTCGACCAGCTGCGCTTCACGCGCAGCGAATGGCTGCGCGCCCTTGCCGGCGTGACTGAGGAGGATGTCTGTCAACGCCTGCTTCCTATGAACTCTATCGGTTGGATTGTCGGCCACCTGGCCTGGCAGGAGCAACGCTATTGGTTGACGTTCAGCCAAGGCCAGACGCCGATCCCGGTGATCAATGACATGGTAGGCTACGGCCGTCCAGCCACAACCCCGTCGTTGGCGGAGATGCTGGCTGCCTGGCAAACCGTCACAGAGGCGGCGGACCCCTGGCTGGACCAACTCACGACCGCAAAGCTGGCAGAGGAGTTCACCTTGCGCGGCTGGCGGACGACCACGGTCGGTTCGCTCATGCTGCGTGTCATCTACCATTACTGGTATCACATCGGCGAAATCATGGCGATCCGCCAGCAGCTGGGTCATCCCAATCTGCCCGACTTTGTGGGGGATATTGACGATGAGGCGCCTTATCGGGCTGAATGACTAACTCAGTAGGTAGGGGGTGAAGGAGTCGGAGAAACCGAGTTTTCCAAGCGGCGTTCGCTTGGAAAACTCGGTTTCTTCTTTACCTTTTGTCCTAGAGGCTGAGTGTGACCATTCGGTCGCGCCCCTGATAATCCTTGTGCAGATCTACTTGGTTTGCCTGCGGCAGAATATCCGCCACCATGTCGAGCACGGCCTGGCCCTGGTTGTAGCCGATCTCCAGGATGACGGAGCCGCCCGCACAGAGGTGCGACGGAACCTGGCGCAACAGACGGCCGATGACGTCGAGACCCTGTTTGCCGGCTTCCAGCGCCAGCTGCGGCTCGTACTTGCGTACGTCCGGGTCAAGCGTACGATAGTCGGCGCTCGTGACGTAGGGAAGGTTGGCCACGATCACATCCACAGGTTCGGGGAGCGCTTCCAGCAGATCGCCGTGCAGCAGCGTGACCTGGCCGCTGCTATCAAGATGGGCCGTGTTGACCGCTGCCACGGCCAGCGCATCCTTGCTGACGTCCAAGGCAAAAATGCGTGCATTTTCGGCGTTGGCGGCTACGGCCAGGGCGATCGCCCCGCTGCCCGTGCCCACGTCTGCCACGGTAATAGGTTCTGGACTCTGGTTGGCCGCAATGACCAACACGGCGTCCACCAGCATTTCGGTTTCGGGTCGCGGGATCAGCACGCGCCGATCCACCTGCAGTTCAATCCCATAAAACTCCTTGCGTCCAATCAAGTACGCCACCGGCTCGTGCTTGACGCGACGTGCGATCAGCTCGGTAAACTGGTGGGCCTGGGCATCCTCGAGCGCGTACTCAAAGTGGGCAAAAAGCCAACTGCGGCCGACGCCGAGCACGTGTGCGAGTATGACTTGGGCATCCAGACGGGCTGTCGCTACGCCGGCTTCTTCGAGCCGTTGCGTGGCCGCATTCACGGCGCGACCAACCGTTGTGGCGGGCATGAGATTCCACACCACGGACTGAAGTACGGGCAACACTGCCACAGCTACCTCCTTAAAGGGAAACTCTCGTGCGAGACGCTACCATTTCCGCGTCGTCGTTGAGCGCGGCGGGGCGGGGTCTCAGCATCCAATTGTAACAAGGTTTGATTTCGTTGCAACACGCACGGCTGACAATCGGCTGACGCCTAACGAGCGTTAGGGCTACTGCCGCGCGCCTTCTTGTGTACGGGCATCAGGTTCGGCGGGATCCTGTATCCCTACTCCTCGCTGCCGGTCCCCAGTGCCTGAAGCCGCTCGCTCTGGTCAAAGGACGAAAGCTCGTCGATAAACTCGTCGAGGTCGCCATTCATGACCGACTCCAGTTGGTACACCGTCTTGTTGATACGGTGGTCGGTGACGCGATTCTGCGGAAAGTTGTAGGTGCGGATTTTCTCACTGCGATCGCCGGAGCCGATCTGGCTGCGCCGGGCGCTGCCTTGGGCATCCTGCCGCTTCTGCTCTTCGACTTCGTACAGCCGTGTGCGCAAAATACGCATGGCCTTGAGCTTGTTCTGCAATTGGCTCTTTTCATCCTGGCAAGAAATTACGATGCCGGTCGGGATGTGCGTCAAGCGAACTGCGGAGTCGGTCGTGTTGACGCTCTGCCCGCCCGGGCCACTGCTGCGAAAAATGTCGATGCGGATTTCGTTGTCGTTGACATGGATGTCGATCTCGTCGGCTTCGGGCAGTACGGCCACCGTGGCGGCGCTGGTATGGATACGGCCCTGGCTTTCGGTAACGGGCACGCGCTGGACGCGGTGGACGCCCGATTCATACTTCAGCCTGCTATAGGCTCCCTTACCCTTGACGGCGAAGATCACTTCTTTGAGACCGCCCAGACCGGTGTCGTTCAAGCTTAGTTCTTCAATCTTGAAGCGGTGCTGCTCGGCCCAGCGCATATACATACGATACAGCTCGGCGGCAAACAGCCCTGCTTCTTCGCCTCCTGTTCCGGCGCGCACTTCGACAATTACATTTTTGTCGTCGTTGGGATCCTTGGGCAGCAAGAGCGCCTTCATCGTGCGCTCGAGTTGCTCGCGTTCACCTTCCAGCGATTCCGACTCCAGCTGCGCCAATTCGCGCATCTCGTCGTCACTGTCTTCCAAAAGCTGTCGGTTTTCTTCGAGTTGTTTGGCTACGCCCTGATAACGCTGGTACGTCTGGGCCAGTTCCTCGATCTCGTTACGCTCACGATCCAGCTCGTTGAGACGTGAGAAATCCGCCGCTACCTCTGGATCAGCCATCTGCTCCGTAACCACATTATAGCGCTCGGCAACTCGCGCGACCTGGTCTAAAAACGTAGCCATACCTAAATCCAGTTCTCGATCTATCTCTTTAAAAGTTAATCCGTAAACACCGGCAGATTACCCAGTGAAATGATCTCGCTCCAGTCACCCGGCTTGCCTTCAGTAAAGACGGCCATCTCGCCGACAACCTGCGCGCCGGCGCGATCCATCAGCGCCCGCAACCCGCGCAGTGTATTGCCGGTGCTGATTACGTCGTCAATCAGCACGACCTTTTTGTTTTCGACCAGGTGTCTATCTTTGCCGTCCAATAGCAGCGTCTGCGGCACACCGGTTGTGATGCTTACAACTTCTACTTCCAGCGTATTGGCCATGTACGGCTTCTTGATCTTGCGTACGACCACAAACGGCAGTTTGGTGCGCAGGGAGAGCGCATGGCCTAGGGGCACAGCCTTGACCTCCGGCACGATGATCGCCTGGGCATCGAACGGCATGCGCGGCGCCAATTGGTCCGCCGCCATCTCGACGACCTCGGTATCACCCAGCATATTAAAGATAGCAATCTTGACCCCGGGGCCTACTTCGAACAGCGGCAGCTTGCGCTCCACATGCCCAATGCACACATTGTACACGCGGCCGTCATAACTCATGATCCGTTCTCCCATTCTTCGGCGCACGCTAGACGTTGAAAACCTCGCTCCGGAGCGAAGCGAGGCAAAGGGCGATGGCCATACTGCAAGCAAAATTATAGCACAGGAATGCTCTTTCGAGAGAATTGGGATGGCGAGCAGCTGACGACACCCGCTCATGTGTTACAATCTCCCGATGCAGAATGCCACACACTCCTCACCCCATTCATCATCAGAGCACGACACTGCCCGCCAGTGGTGGGTGCTCATCGCCGTAGGTCTCTGCCTCTTCCTCGGCAGCGTCGACGGCAGCATCGTCAACGTCGCTCTGCCCACCTTGATGCAGGACTTCCGCGCCGACTTCCCCACCGTGCAGTGGGTGGTCCTCGCCTACTTGTTGGGGCTGACTGTACTCATGGTCAGCATGGGCCGCCTGGCCGACATGATCGGCAAGAAGCGCGTCTTTTCCACCGGCATCGTGCTCTTCCTGATCGGTTCGGCGCTGTGTGGGCTAGCCATGCATATCTACTGGCTGATCGCCTTTCGCTTTGTGCAGTCGATTGGGGCTGCCATGATGCTGGCGCTGGGCACGGCCATCCTCACCGAGGTATGGCCTTCCTACAAGCGAGGCCAGGCTATTGGCTTCGCCGCCGGTTTTATATCGCTCGGCATCGTCATCGGCCCTGCCATCGGCGGGATCATGCTGCAATACCTGAGCTGGCACTGGATTTTTTTCGTCAACGTGCCGATTGGGGCGCTATCCTTTATCCTGGTGCTGCTCTATGTGCCGTCACTGCGCCCTGGCGGCAAGCGCGAGTCGTTCGACATTGCCGGCGCCGCCACGCTGGGTATTGGCCTGCTCTGCCTGACCTTGGGCATCACACTGGGTCAAACGGATGGCTTTACGGCCCCGCTCGTGCTGGGCCTGTTTGCGGCGGCGGCCTTGCTGTTGGCGCTGTTTGCCTGGCTTGAAATGCACGTTCGCTACCCGATGCTCGACCTAAGCCTGTTTCGTGAGGTGCAGTTTAGCCTCAACTTGTTCACAGGCACGATAGTCTTTATCGCCATCTCGGGTGTCGTCCTGCTGCTGCCGTTTTACCTGTCACTCGTGCTCAACCTACCGCTATTGCAGGTAGGCCTTTACATGGCGATCGTCCCGCTGGTAATGGCCGTTCTGCAGCCGATGTCGGGCGTGCTCTCTGACCGGTTGGGGACGCGCCGCATCAGCACCTTGGGGCTGTTCTTTATCCTGGCGGGGTACCTGCTGATGACGACGCTGCCCGACAGCGGATCTGCGCTCGGCTACGTGTGGCGTTTTCTGCCCGTTGCCATCGGCATGTCACTCTTTAATTCACCTAACAACAGCGCCATCATGGGGTCAGCCCCTAAGAATCGCCTGGGCATCGCCTCGGCCGTGCTCAGCACGGTGCGCACGCTGGGCCAGGTAATCGGCGTAGCCGTGCTGGGCGCGTTCTTCTACTACCGTTTGGCCGTCCACAACGGCGCACCGGTTCCCCTCGAAGATGCTTCGCCGCAGGTGATCACCGCCGCCCTCCACGACCAATTCTGGCTTGTCTCGGGACTGATCGCGATCGCTTTCACCACAGCACTGCTAACCTGGCGTTGGGAAATCCGCCACGGCCTCGCCGGCAAGCCGCGTGAAAGCGCACGCGTGATAGAGAGTGCCTGAACCTTGATTCGTGGTAATCCCCAAAATCCCACGAATCAAGGTTCAGACAGTCCACTCTCAAATCAGGGGTATTTCCTCTATCGTCTCCAGCACTGGTTCATATCTACAGCGGCACCCACGCGGCGACGTGCAGCCCGGATGTGGCAGTTCCGGCACGCGTGCAACCAAGAACTCTTTACCCAGCGTCTTCTTGCACTCCGGGCATGTATATTCGTCGTCCGGGCCCACGATCTCGATGCGCCGTACGTGGTCTCCCCCCTTGCAGCGCCGCCAGGTCTCCTGATTGTCCACATACAAGCCCATCTGGTACGCCTTCCAATAGGCGCCCTCGGCGCCATCCATCACGCCTGGCTGCGCCAGCTCGGCCTGCACCGATGCGGGCACCTCGTCGGAAGGTAACCGCCAGTAGGTGCCCCACAGGTGCTGTTCGGCGGCGTAGCGCTTGAGCCAATCCACTGTTGCGGGGCTTAGTCCGTCCAGCATGCGATGTTCGAGAAAGAAGATCTGGCGCGTTAGGGCGCTGTGGCTCGGCTGGGGCTCGGGCCCCGTCCAATCGGCCTTGCCCAGCGGGAGGCGATTCTCGTATTGGCGGCGCACGGTGAGCGCTTCACTGGTCATACGCACGGCTAGCGCTTCACGTGCCTTGGCCAGTGCGATTGTCTTTTCCTGTTCCAGCCGCTGCCGCCATGCCTGCACAAACGGCAGGCCCGCCGCCGTCACGGCGTAGGTCCCGTCCACGCGCTGCTCCAGCCAACCCTGCTTCTGAAACAGGGCAATCTCGTCGCCATACGGGCGCGGCAGCACGCGCGACCAGCGCGCCTGATCTTTGTTCTCGTGCAGGGGCTGCGGCGGGTCGAACTGGGCCAGCAGGTCGATCTGGGCGTACTCCTTCAAATCCAGCGACTCCACCAAGACCATTCCGTCCAATCGCTGGCCGCCAAATAGGCTCTTAAGAAAACTCATGTTTACTTCTCCTCTAGTTCGGCTCGGGCCAGTTCGGTCACCACGCCAAGCAGCAGCGCTGTCAGCTTGGGCACGATGATCCTGCCGGCGTCGATCACCTCTTCGTGGCTCGGCTCGGCGCCTGCATCCAGGTCGGCCACGGCCACGTTGGTGATCGTGCTCAAGGCCAGCACGTCGATGCCGGCATGGTGTGCCACCAACGCCTCCGGCACGGTGCTCATGCCGACGGCGTCTACGCCCAATATGCGCAGCATGCGGATCTCGGCCGGCGACTCAAAATTGGGGCCGGACAGCACGGCATAGACGCCCCGCTGCAGTTGCAGACCCTGCGCCGCAGCCACACGTCCAGCCACCTGGCGCAGATGCAGCGTGTAAGTGCGGTTGACCGCCGGGAAGCGCGGACCAAACTCGTCCAAGTTAGGACCGCGCAGCGGGTTGACGCCCGCCATGCCGACAAAGTTGATGTGGTCCTCGATCAGCATGATGTCGCCCACGTGGAAGGCAGGGTTAAGACCGCCCGCGGCATTGGTAAGGATCAGCGTGCTGATGCCCAGGCGCTGCATCACGCGGATCGGCAGCGTGACCGACTGCATGGAATAGCCTTCGTAGTAATGAAAACGCCCCTGCATGGCACACACCGTTACCCCAGCCAGCTTTCCGATTACCAGCCGCCCGGCGTGCCCGGCGACCGTGCTGATCGGAAAGTGCGGAATTTTGCCATAGTCCAGAACGTCGGCGTCTTCGATCTGCTCCGCCAAACCGCTCAATCCACTGCCCAAAATCAGGCCAGCCGTAGGGCGATGACGAGTATGCTCGCGAATGTAATCGGCGCTCGCGCTGTAGTCCTGGTACGTGTACTGCGTATCCATCCGGATTAGCCTTTCGTGCCAATGGGAAAGTTGCGCTACAATTTTCGCAGACTCTGCATAAATCCAGAAAACGCAGCAAGAGGAAAGAACGCCATGCCCGCTCCCGCCATTTGTGTTGTCGGTTCCATCAACCTGGACATGAACGCCTACGTGGACCGTTTCCCCAAGGTGGGTGAAACCATGCACGGCCAGCGCTTTGCGACCGGCTACGGCGGCAAGGGCGCTAACCAGGCCGTGATGGCAGCGCGCATGGGCGGAGCCGTCAGCTTTGTCGGCAGCGTGGGTGACGACCTCTTTGGCCGCGACATGCGCGCCAATATGGAAGCCGAAGGCATCTCCACGCAGTACATCACCACCAGCGCCGGCCTGTCGTCGGGCGTGGCCGTAATCACGATTAGCGAACAGGGCGACAACACGATCATCGTCATTGCCGGGGCCAACGGGCGTGTCGACGCCGACGCAGTCGGCGCCGCCTGGGACGCCATTGCCTCGGCGCGCGTTCTGGTGTGCCAGTTGGAAATTCCGCTCGAGGGCACGCGGCTGGCGCTGCGCAAGGCGCGCGAGGCGGGGGTGATGACCATCTTCAACCCGGCTCCGGCAGTCAAAGACCTGCCCGACGAATTGTTTGAGCTCAGCAATATCTGCTGCCCCAACGAAACCGAGGCGGAGATTCTGACCGGCATCTCCGTCAAGACGCAGGAGGATGCAGCCGAAGCGGCCCATCGCCTGCTCGATCGTGGGGCACAGAACGTAATCATCACGCTGGGTGCGCGCGGCAGCCTGCTGGTCAACCAGGCCGAGACGCTGCACATCGAGACCGACGTCGTGCAGCCGGTAGATACGGTGGGCGCAGGCGACGCCTTTGTCGGCAGCCTGGCCTACTTCCTGGCCGGCGGCAAGTCCCTCCCCGACGCCATCCGCCGCGCCAACCAGATCGCCTCGATCAGCGTCCAGTACGCCGGCGCACAGTCGAGCTATCCCCGGGTAAAGGATTTGCCGAGTGGGTTGGTGGAGTAAGATGGGCGAGGCCAAAGGACGCAACGAAATGGACAATCCCAGCTACCGGCGAAAAGAACCGTTTCTCATCACCGATGAGATACGCCGAGAGATTGCCGGCGCAATAGGCGAGATCGACCTGGCGCAGATGGCAATCATCTCCAAACTGACGCCGGCCCAACGCGTCCAAATGGCAGCTTCCATGATCGATGCTTGTGAGCGCGCCGGCGTCCAGCGCCTGCGCCTGCGGCAGCCCGAGCTGAACGAAGATGAAGCCTACCGCATCGTGCGCGGCGGCCTATTGAACTATTACCGAGACCGGCGGATATGGCAGAAGAGCGACTCTCCTTCGTAGCTTTCGCTCGCTTGGTCTTGGATGCGCTGGAAGCGAGCGAAATTACCTATCTTATCGGCGGGGCGGTCGCAGTCTGGGCGTGGGGAGAACCGCGCTCCACGCAAGATTTCGATTTGGTGATCCACCTCCCCGGTACCCATGTACGCCGACTGTCACAAGAACTTGAGCGACGTCGCATGTTGGTGCCGCCGGACGTTTTAATCGATCTGCTTATCCAGCCAGAGGGCGACCTGCCCGTCAACGCGATTCATCTAGACGCTGGCTACAAGGCCGAACTGTTTCTGCTGCGATCCGGCGACGACTTCCGCCTGTCGGCGCTGAAACGTCGCCAGTTGGTGGACTTGAGTCCTCCTTTGAACCAAGTGTACGTCCATGCACCGGACGACCTGATTCTAAACAAGGTGCACTACTATTCGATCAGCCGCCAGTCCAAGCATATACGAGATATTGCCAGTATCGTCGTCTCGCCCGATGTACCTATCGATTGGGAGTATTTTGACGATTGGCTTCAACGCCTCGGCCTGGAGGCAACGTGGCAGGAGGTTAGTGCAAAGGTAGCCGCAGTTATCGGCGCCTCCATTCGGAGGGACAGATGATATTAGTGTCCCCCCAACGCATCCCAGCCGAGGCCACGAGAGTGAATACTGGACCACCATCTCCGCCGTCGAGCAGGGCGATGGCTACAAGTGTTTCTACAACCCTGCCTATCCGCAGCGCAATGCACGCCAGTCGCCCACGTGGACGTGCTCGCCACACCCTTGTGCCTTCTAGGGTTGTCTCTTTACGTATGGCAAGTACAGCGAAGTCGGCCACGCCGCCCGCGTTACAGTGATCGTATACGTTTGGATAGTCTTGCCATCCAACGCCGTGACTTCGATGGTCACCAAGTTGACGCCGGTCTGCAACGCCACGGTACCCGTAGTGACACCCGATTGCGGATCGCTATCATTAAAGCTGATGGTTGCTCCCGGCTGGTTGGCAGAAAACGATAGCCCGAGGCTGTTCACGTCATAACCCACCGCGCTGCTGTAGTCCAAGACGTCAGGGCTGAAGCCGGGGGAGAGTTGTCCATTGCTGACAGCCAGCGTCTTGAGGCTTGCGTCGGTGAAGGCAACCTGCCAGTTGAAATCCTGCTGCAAAACAAGCCTATCGCTCATCACGCTGGTGGCATTGATCGCCGGCAAACCGGCCGCCGTAGCAGTTACGACTTGCGTTCCCACCGGCAAGAACAGGTTGTAGAACGAGTCGGGCGCCAGGGGGTCGGCTGTAACTGAGCTGTAGGTGGTTTGGCTCGCGCTGCTGACACTCACCCCTGCCTGTGGAGTGCCGTCCGTGCCATAGGTATTGCCGACCAGCAGGCCGCCGGCCACGGGCATACACTTGAGGGTGCTCACGCTGTAGCCGGGCGCCCGGCACGTGTCGGGGTCCGCCTCAAGCGCTATGTTCAGTTGCGTCGCGCCCGCAACTGGCTGCCAGACTTGCGCGTAGAGCATGAATCCCGGCGTCCAGGCCTCCACGCTGACGGTGTAAACGTACCCGTCCAGCACGGTCACCGTGTAGCGGCCTGTGAGCGGGTCGGTCCACACCGGTGCCAGCGCGGTCGTGAATTCGAGCGAGGCGTAAAGCGGGTAGCCGTGACCCGCATCCGTCACCCGGCCGCTGATCGTGCGCAGCGGCAGCGCTGCCAGCATTACGTCGCGCCCGGTCGTGGCCCCATTCTCGATTGGTACGCCGCTCTCGCTGCTGGTGGCATAACCATAGGCCGCCACAGTTAACGTGAAGACGCCGATGGGGAGCTGGATCGCATAATTGCCCGCTGCGTCGGTCGGGACCGCTACCGAATCCGGGCCGCTGACCGTCACCAGTGCGCCCGCAAGCGGCATGTTTTCTGCGCCGCGCACTGTCCCAGCCAGTGTTCCGCTATTGGTATTGGGGCGCACGCCAAAAGCTGCCGAAACGTTGTAGAAGATATTGTCGGCACACTGCACGAGGACGCGCGCATTGCCTGTCGGCGTAGCCGGAGCTGTGACCAATTCAGTGCCGTCGTTGGGCGTATCGTTGGCCAGCAACGTGGGGAACGTGACGCCCCCATCACTCGACAACAGAATATCGACTCGGCTGCAAGCAATCGGAACAACGGTGGTACCGGCAATATTCCATTGGACGATGCGTTGCAAGCCGGCCGGCCATGAGGCAGCGGCGGCGGGCGCCGTAACGCTGAACGCAGAACCTGTGTCGAAAACCGTCAGCCGTACGCCATCATGATCGGCCCCGCCACCAACAGCCTGGTTATCGCGCGTGAACAGCCGGAAATTGAGCGTACGATTCGTGGTGGGATACACCTCGCCCAGTTCGATCGTGCCGGACAGCACATTCGCCCGCGCCGGGAATGAACGGCTCGCTCCATCGGCGGAGAATCCATAAACGCGATAAAGGGCTCCGGAGCCAAGGTCCGTCAAGGCCTGTTGCAACGTAGCTGTTCCCGTATAGGGTGCAGCGAGCAGGTCGACCTGCTGCCAACTGTAGGTCAACGGCTGTCCATCAAGGTCGCTGGCGGTGCCTGCCAGCACAAAAGGTGTGCGGGCGGGAATGGTGTAGTCCGGCCCCGCATTTACCGCCGGCGGCCGGTTGCCCGTGGACGCGGTTACGCCGCAAGCCGACCCATTACGGGCGCGGCTGTAATCGTAGATTTGGTCAAAGCTCACGACGTGAAACATCGTGAAATAGCCCGGCAAGTTCTGCTCGTCCCCGCAAAGGCCGCTGTACGACATGATCGTACTGCCGCTGCCTGGCTCGTAGGCATTGGCGGCGCTGCGATTGGTGCCGCTGCAGGCGCCGCTGGTGGCGTTGAAGGTGTGATAAGCGCCAAGCTGATGGCCCATTTCGTGTGCGCTTACCATCACGGTGTATGGGTTGGCCGCCGCACCGGCGCCGCTGACCCCACCACCCTTATAGCTGCTATTGCAGGCGACGGCAATATAGGCTATCCCGCCGCCGGCCGTACCCAGGACATGCCCGACATCATAGTTGGCGCTGCCGATCACGGCATCCAAATTGCTGGGGTTCTGCCCCAGCATCAAGTCCATTCTGTCGTTTGTGTACGGGTCAGTGGCGGCGTCCAGGTAGACCAACTTGGCATTATCGGGTACGAGGTCAAAGTGAATTGACACTTCACGTTCATAGATGGCGTTGACCATATTAATCCGGGTCACGATAGCGTCCAAGACGGCTGCAACCTTTTCGCCGGCGTTGGGATTGACGAGTCCCGCGCGGGCGATGGCGTCGGCTGCAAACTCGCCGGTAGCAGCCACTGCCAGCCGGTAAGTCCGCACATCGGGGCCGGCGGCAAGTGCGGTGCGCATGCTCCCCAGTTCAGCGCGCAGGGCAGAGTCCGTGCTGCTTGCATCGGCTGCGCCGACGGCATGTTCATCCTCGCGCACGCCGCATACGAACGCCTGGCGCGCCTGATAGTCGTGGGCGAAATAGCTGAGGTAGAAATGGCTGTGGGCCTTGCCCTCATGCGTGATGTAGACCGTGTCCTGCATAGACAGGATGATGGCATGAAATCCCTGCGCCGTCAGCCCCAGGCGCAGCGTGGCGGCCGGATCGTCGATCCCGCGCCCACGGTAGGTTTGGACATCCGGATATTGCGCCGCCAACACGGGATCCATCACGGGCGAGTTCTCGACGGCAAAGTGCTGGAAGCCGCCCTGCGGCATCGGTAGGGCCAACACTACCGGCGCTGCGGCAGCCAACACATCGTTAGCGCGCGGCGCCGGCGCCAATACTGCTTGCAGGGCGATCATGTCGAGGGACAGGCGACGATAGCGCGCGGGCAGCGCGTCGTCGCCCTGCGCAGCCGCGCTCACCAATCCGCCTGCGACATCCGTCCATGCGTCGCTACCATCACCCGGCTGGGCGGCACCGGCTTGGGCGGCGGCGGGCTGTGCCACGGCGCTCATTAAGACGGCAGCGCAGATGGCCGCTGCCACGCCCAGCCATCTCGGCCGACAGGTCTGCCATAATCGAGACAAAGTCATCTACCACCTTTGACAATTGATAACTGCAAATCCGCAAGATTCTAGCGCATTAGGAGCATCAAAGTGAAATGGACAGGGAAGCGCACCGACGGATCTTGATTAATGCGCGCAAAGCTAAACGCAGCTGCACAAGGAGTGTGCACTGAAGGGATGCAGGGGAGCTGTCTTTAGCAGGACAGGTAAGCGCTAGAAGTCCACGTTGATGCCGCCACGCCGAGTCTGGCGCGCCTGGCGCTCGCGCTCCGCAGTTTGCTGCTTTTGCGTTTCTTCCAGCCATTCGTCGAGCAAGGCGCGTGCGGCAAGCAGCCCTTCGCGGCGGGCCGCAGCGGCGTGCACCCAGAATTCCTCGGACAGGCCAAGGTCGTTGTGGCGCATCTCTTCGACAAAGCCCGTGGCGCCTTCAATCAACCAGGCCAAAGGGTTGAACGAATCTTCACGTTCGCCGGCCGGCCGGCGCGCCGGTTTTTCATAGGCAGGGCGATACCCGCGGGCGGCAGCGCGGCTGCGATTATTGGCGGGCGGCGCCTCGTCTGTTGTGCCGGGCCCATCCACAAGAGCATCGTACTCAGGAGACCCATTTGGGTCGTGATTGTTTGCTGGCATGCCTTGCCTCGCTTCCAGCAGCCTTCCCCCGGCCTATACCGTCGGTGCCTGGCGCTGCGATTGACTAGGTTTGGCGCTAGGTCTGGCGCCGAACAATGACGCGCATGACCTTGTAGTCCTCGGCGCCAAAACGATACTTGTACTCTTCGTTGCCCTGCATGAAGTCAAAGACGGAGCAACCTGACGCAATGGCATACTCGATGACATAGGCCAGTAACACCCAGCCAGGGCTGAGTTGAGCGTGCGCCTGTGGGTCGTAACCGGAATTATACAGCCAAAAACGCCGGTTGTACTCGAAGGCAAACATGGTGGCGGCTTTTTCGCCGTCGATCGTCAAGAAGAACAGGCGCAGCACACCCATGTCCAGCATACGCTGTGCGACGGCGAGGAAGAAGCGGCGCATTTCCGGCGTCATAAACTCTGACTTGTCTTGGCGGCTGGCACGCTGCAGGGCGACAAAGTCGTCCACCTCGGCTTCGAGCACGTGCTGCTTACCCACCAGCATCAACCCGGTCGTGGCCTCACGCTCGGCTCGGCGCTGCTTGCGCCGGATCTCATGCCGCTGCTTCTTGTCCACCTGGTTCTGAAGATAGTCTTCAAAGCGTCGCGGCAGCGCAAACTGTGGGGCGGTATCCTCCTGGAAGACCTCCACGTCGAGTCCGTTGGCAGCGTAGAGCGCAGCCAGGGCGCGATAAGTGGCGCTCACCTCGGGCAGATTGCACAGGTCGAAAATGTCCCACTGCGGCGCGTCGGCACTCTGCAGCCAGCGCAGCAGCTGCTCATAGACGCCGTGCTCCCAGCCTTGCTCGACAATCAGGTCCAGGTAATCGCTGACTTCGATGCAGCCGACCAGGTTCAACTGGCGTTTGCCGACGTCCGGTCCGGAGGTGAGCGTAAGCAGGTACAAGGCCGCAATGCCGACCAAGGCATTCGTATCGCTGCGGCGAAAGGCAACGATCCAAAGGTCACCGGCGCCTAGATTTTCCCACCAGGTGGTCTGCCACTCGTAGGTGGAAAAGAAATTGTCAAAGCGGCTGCGCTTGAGCAGCGGGTTCCACTCTCCAGCCAAGGCAGCAAAACCACTGGGCGAGGCTTGTGGACCATACACTTGGAAGTACAACTCTGCGCCGGTTGCCGATGCGGCGCCCGCCGCACCTGGCATTGGGCATGACCCTGACACTTGCTTCTCCAAACACATCGAATCATCGCGCATTGTTGTTCCCTGAGATCGTTCGGCCTCTCTAATGTTGAACCGCACCTGCAAACTACCCTCGGCGCAGCCTTTTTGTGCGCAGACAAGTATAGTGCAGCGACGGACACCCGACAAGTAAGCCCGCTCGCACCAAAGGAATTTGGTGCTAACCTGCGCCCGGATCATGCGGATAATTCGGCGCTCCCCACCCACCGCCGCCTGGCGTCTCGACGCGCAAACGATCGCCGGCAGCCAGGCGGCGCGTAAATTTAGCAGGCAGCTCCTCCTCCCTGCCGTCCGGATGAATCAGCACATTGCGTCCACACCGGCCCGGTTCGCCGCCGGCTAAACCCCACGGGACCGTGCTGCGCCGTTCGCTCTGCATGGTCACGACGGCAGGCTCCAACAACAGGTACTGGCGCACGATGCCGTCGCCGCCCCGAAAGCGCCCTTGACCCCCGCTCTCCGGTCGTAGGCTGTAGCGTTCGAGCCGGAAAGGAAAGGCGATCTCCAGCGCCTCGATCGGCGTGTTGAGCGTATTGGTCATGTGCACCTGCACGCCACTGAGGCCGTCACCACGGGGTCCTGCACCCATGCCGCCGCCGATAGTCTCGTAATAGGTGTACGGCGAACCGTTGCTGCGCTTGCCGCCGATGAGAAGGTTGTTCATCGTCCCCTGCGACGCAGCCGGGATGTGATCAGGGAGCGCCTGCGCCAGCGCCCCGAGCACAACGTCGACGATGCGCTGCGACGTTTCGACGTTGCCGGCCGCAACAGCCGCCGGGCGCTGGGCATTGACGAGCGAGTTGACAGGTGCGTGTACGTGAATTGGCGTAAAACAGCCCGCATTCATGGGCACGTCATCTTCGATCAGGCTGCGCACGACATAGTAGCACGCCGACTGGGTGATGGCGATCACGGCGTTGAGTGAACCTGCCACGACGGGGCTCGTGCCAGCAAAATCGAAGTGAATCTCATCCCCCGCGATCGTGGCAGTGACACATACAGGCACCAACGTCACTTGTTCACCTTCGACCAATTCGAGCGCGTCGGCAAAAGCATAGCTACCGTCGGGCCAGGCAGCGATAGCGGCGCGCGTGATGCGTTCGCTGTAGCCGCACAGGTGCCCGGCATAAGCCAGCACCTCGGGCAGTCCATGCGCTGCCACCATTTCGTGCAGCCGCCGCTCGCCGACCGCCGCTGCGGCTCGCTGTGCTGCCAGGTCACCGCGCCGCTCGCCGGGCGTGCGCACGTTGGCCAGAATCAGGTCCAGCGCTTCGCCGTTGAGCACACCCGTGCGGTAAAGCTTGATCGGCGGAATGATGATGCCTTCCTGGTAGATCTCGGTGGAGAGCGGCAGCGAACCCGGCGCCATGCCGCCCACGTCGGCATGGTGGGCCCGGCTGGCGGCAAAGAAGGAGGGGCGCGCCTCGCCGGCGAAGATCGGCGTGATCATGGTGATGTCCGGCAGGTGATTGCCGCCGCGGAACGGGTCGTTGACGATCACCACATCACCTTCCTCCCAGTGCGAGAAGGTAGTGAGGATCGTGGCCACGCTGGCGGGCATAGCCCCAAGATGGGCAGGGATATGTGCTGCCTGGCTGATCATGCGCCCTCCGCCATCAAAGATCGCACACGAAAAGTCAAGCCGTTCCTTGATGTTGGGCGAGTAGGCCGTGCGCCGCAGCGTCACACCCATCTCTTCGGCCACGCCAGTAAAGCGGTGGCGATAGACCTGCAGCGCGACCGGGTCAGCACCAAGATCTGGTGCAGAACCTTGCCTAGATTCTGCACCAGATGCTACATGACTCATGCCAGCTCGTCGATTACTTTGGCCAGCGCCACATCACGTTCGGTGATGGTGTTGCCGCTGACGTGCGTTACCAGGTCGATCGTGACGCGGTTGTAAACATTGGACCATTCGGGATGATGGTCCATGGCATGCGCCTCGACGGCAACCTTGGTCATAAAGCCAAAGGCTTCGGCAAACCCGCGGAATTTGAACTCGCGATGCAGCTTGCCGTTGACCACCGTCCACCCCGGCAACTCTTGCAGCGCATATTGAATCTGTCCGTCGGTCAGGCTATGGGGCTTAGGCATTGGATTCTCCACATCGTTACGGGTTGGAGGCGGGTGGCAGCGTGACCGCCGGTACCGGAGTGGGCCACGGGCTGAGAGTTGGCGTCGGCGTCGCGCCCAGTTCGTGTCCAACCGCTGGTAAATATGATTGATGCGGATACTCGTGGATGATCAATGCGTACTTGGCATTGGGACCGTAGGGTCGGGAGACGTCGATACTCGACGCGTTGTTTTCCACGCTGACGTACAGTTGACCATCGGCCCTCGCGCGCCATACCAGTGTCGAATCATCCAACACGCTGTCGAACATGGGGAACGCCGGCGGCACCTCACCATCGTCGTTGTAAGTCAAAGGCGTGCGGCCCTCGTCTGCAAACAGCCAGATGACAGTATCCACCGGGGCAGTCCAGGTAACGACGTGCTGGGTCTGGATTTGGTAAAGGTAACCAGCCGTGACGTCGAACTTGAGCCAGTCCTGGTCGCCTGCCTGGTGGAAGGTGTGCGTTTCGGTAACGCCATAGGCGGCGTACACTTGCGCCTCCTGCGCCGTATCATCCGGCTCGTAGGTGTCCGCGCCGACGCAGACCGCCGAACCAGGGTCCTGCATACAGGCGTCGATCCATGGTCTATACGCGCCGACGCGCGTGAAGATATCGGGGAGCGTACCACCGGCGCAGCCGATTTGACCGGCGCTGACGATTCCGACCTGCCGCCATTCGCCGTTGGCTTTCTGCACCAGCAGCGGGCCGCCGCTGTCGCCGTTGCAGACGGCCTTATCCATGACCGGATAACCGGCACAGATCTGCTTGTCACTGAATGAATAGCCCCATTGGCTGCCGCATGCCTCATGGCCGATGAGGGGCAATGATACTTCCTGCAACGCGTCGGGGAATACACCGTACCAGGAATAGGGATTCATGTTGCCCCAGCCGGTGACCGTTCCCCGCATATAATCCAGCTCGGCGCCATCTGTGCTCGGCGTAGACCCTGGTGTAAATAACGTGACGGCCGTGTTGGTTACCGGTACGGACAGGTGGAGCAGGCCCAAGTCGCCGTCAAGCGTGAAGACGCTGAAATCCGGATGCATAAAGGAGTGATCCGCCTGGATGCGCCGCTCGTTGCTGGATAGCAGGTGTGTACCGACCAGTACGTCGATCAGGCTGGCATCGGTGCCGTCGAGGCAGTGCGCAGCCGTGAGCACCCACTCTGGGGCGATAATGGATCCCCCACAGAAGAAACCGTTGTATGCCTGGCTCGACGTATGCGCCACAAGCGCCACTTGCCAGGGCCAGGCCCCCGGCTCCGCCTCACGTCCCCCGACGATTTCGGGGCTTTGCTCTTGCTGCACACCGGCTCCAGCCAGCGGGCCTGAAGGCGAAGCCGGGTCCGGCGCCTGCGCCCAGGCACTGCACACCACGGTGAGGACCAATAGGCACACAAGTAGAGACGGTACAGCGACGACGACTACCCTGCGCAGACTGCCTTGCTGGATTGACATGTTCTTCTCCTTGTTGAACGGGGTTACACAACGGCGACGAACACAAACCACGGCGGGGAACAGAAGCCGGCAGTTACTATTGTAGCATCTTTTGCAGCTCGTACAGACGGTTCAGCGCGTCCAGCGGCGTGAGCCCGTTAACGTCGAGAACACGCAACGCAGCGACCACGGGATGAACTTCGGCAAATAGGGACACTTGGGTGGCGGCTTTGGTCCGGCGCGCGTTGCTTTCTCCCAGGCGGCGGGGGCCGGCGGCGCCGCTGCGCTCGAGGTCTTCGAGAATTTCGGCGGCGCGATTGACGACAGCGGAGGGCAACCCAGCCATGCGTGCTACGTGCACACCGTACGAACGGTCGGCCTTGCCGGGAATGATACGTCGCAGAAACACCACATCCTCACCACCGCCGCTGTCGTCCACGGCCACGTTGTAGTTGACCACGTAGGGCAGGCGCTCGGCCAGGTCGGTGAGTTCGTGGTAGTGGGTGGCAAAAAGCGTCTTGGCGCGCAGGCCCGGATGGTTATGGATGTATTCGACCACAGCCCAAGCGATGGCCAGCCCGTCGTACGTGCTGGTGCCGCGTCCGATCTCGTCGAGGACGAGCAGGCTGCGGCTGCTGGCGTGGTTTAAGATGTTGGCCGTCTCCACCATTTCGACCATAAAGGTCGACTGGCCACGGTGGATCTCATCGCTTGCTCCCAGGCGCGTAAAGATGCGGTCCACGACACCAATGCGGGCACTGTCGGCGGGGACAAAGCTGCCCACCTGTGCCATCAAGGTGATGAGAGCCGTCTGGCGCAAGTAGGTGCTTTTGCCGCTCATGTTGGGACCGGTGATCAACTGCACAGCCGCCTCGGGGACGAGACGCGTGTCGTTTGGTACAAAAGGCTCGTCGTGCAGCGCCAACTCCACCACGGGATGGCGTCCGGCGTCGATCTCGATCGCAGGCCCCTCGTCCACTGCGGGACGCACATAACGGCGCAGCAGCGCTACCTCGGCCAGTGCCGTGAAGACGTCCAACTCGGCGAGGGCCTGTGCCAGCTGCAGGAGCGGTACGCAATGCGCGCTGATCTGGCTGCACACCTCGCCAAATAGATTCTGCTCGATTTCCAGCCGCCGTTCGTCGGCGTTGAGCACCAGCGTCTCGTACTCCTTGAGCTCGGGCGTGATATAGCGTTCGCCGTTGGCGATCGTCTGTTTGCGGATGTATTCGGGCGGAGTCCTGGCCGCGTGCGTGTTGGTGACCTCAATGTAATAGCCGAAGACCTTGTTATACCCAACCTTGAGGCTCTTGATGTCCAGCCGCTGGCGCTCGACTTGTTCCAGGTTGGCGATCCAGTCCTTGGCATGGCGGCTCTTATCCATCAGTCCGTCCAGCTCGGCGTCGAAGCCGGGGCGGATGATGCCCGGCGTCGCCAGAGTGGCGGGCGGCTCGTCAGCCAGGGCGGTCTCCAGCAATGCCAGCACTTCGTCACATACCGGCAGGTTGGGCAGGATAGCCGCTGCGGGATTGGCAACCGGGTTGCTGCTGAGGCAATCGTGCAGCGCAGGGACCAGGCGCAGCACCTGGCGCATGCCAACCAGGTCACGTGGCAGGCCGAGGCTTTGTAGGACGCGATTCGTCCAGCGCTCCAAATCGCCGATCTGTCCCAGCAGTTCGCGTAGCTGCAGCCGTAACACCGTGTCTTCGACACAGCATTGCACGGCATCCAGGCGGCGGTTGATGTCGTCCACGTCAAGCAGCGGCTGGTTAATCCAGCGGCGCAGGAGGCGGCTGCCCATCGGGGTAAGCGTACAGTCGAGCACGGCCAGCAGGCTGCCCTTGGCATCGCCACCGCGCATCGTTTCAGTCAGTTCCAAGTTGCGCCGCGTCGACTCGTCTAGCAGCATGAACGCGCCCAGCGTGTAGGTGTGCAGCCCGGTGAGCAAGGTCAGCGCCTTGGGCTGCATCTGCTGCAGGTAGGCCAGCACGGCGGCAGCGGCGCGCAAGGCGTCCGGCTTATTGTGCAGGCCGTAGCCGTCGAGGCTGGCGACGCCAAAGTGACGTTTGAGTGCAGCAGCAGCGGTGTCAGGCTCTACCTGCCAGGCCTCAACCTTTGACAGAAGGGGATGCATGTTGTCAAGCAGCAGGTGGATGGAGGAAGACTCAGGCTGCCAGTCGACGGGAATCAATTCGCTGGGCTGCAGGCGGCTCAGTTCCTCGCCCACGCGCTGTTCCACTTCCTGCGCCGATGCACTCGTGATTTGGGTGGCGCCAAACTCGCCGGTGGAAATGTCACAGTACGCCAGGCCGGCAGATCCCCCGCGTGGCGCCATGGCCACGGCCACGAGGTAGTTGTTACGCCGTTCGTCGAGCATGCCCGGCTCGACGACCGTGCCCTTGGTGACGACGCGGCGCACCTCGCGCTCGACCAACCCCTTACCCGGCTCGCTGATCTGTTCGGCGATGGCCACGCGGTAGCCGGCTTCGACCAGCTTGGCTATGTAATAATCGACCGCGTGGTAGGGCACGCCCGCCAGCGGCACGCGCTGGTCGTTGCCGGCCGGGCGGCTGGTGAGCACCACGTCGCAAACCCGCGCCACCGTTTTGGCATCCTCGTCAAACGTTTCGTAAAAGTCGCCGAGGCGGAAGAGGAGGATGCAGTCGGGATGCTGGCTCTTGATCGACAGGTACTGCTGCCGCATCGGCGTCGTCATAGCGGGTCGGCTCCGGTTGGAGAGAGTTCGTGTGCGGCGAGTATATTAACACATTTCTCCGCTTTCGACACGCTTGGCGAACAAGAACCTGCCCCGGGCACGACATTTGTGACTGCCTAAAGACGGGTGAGCTAGAGACGGGTGAGATCGAATGTTGTGATTGCGCTGTCACGCTTCAGTGCCTCGCGTACCAGTTCCGGCCACCAGTTCACCTGCTCTCCCAGGTGTTCGTACTGCGCAAGCACGTCAGCTGTAGTCGCGCGCAGCGCCCATCCTCGATCCACAGCCTCACTGGGGCGCAGGTTGAGTCTGGGCAGCAGCCATTTGCGTCCGATATGTACATGCAGCACCTCGTCCGCCCAATCATAGTCTTGGATCTGCGCCGCCAGCGGGTCGGCGGCGTTGCGGCTGATCTCGTATTCGAGTCGTTTGCCGCTGTTGCCGGGCATCAGTGTTTGCTCGATGGCATAGAGTACGGTGTGCGCATCCTGCACGTCCAACGATAGGAACCGAATGCTCATCCCCGGGTGGATGGCAATAAGCCGTTTCCAATCAACTTCCATGGCCGTAAAATAGACAGTGCCTAACATCGCGTGGCGTACCTCGTCCCAGAGCTGCCGCGTCATGTCCACGTAGTATTCCCACGGCTCGCCCTTGGCCTCCAGGATAATGCGCGTCATGTACTCGGGCACATCCATCTCCACAATCCGCCGGCACATCAGAGCCAGCGTCCGTTCGTCCAGCGGCGCCTCTTCGTTGAGCGAGACCTGCCGCTGCGGGTTGACGAAGGTCCACCGCAGCGCAAAGCGGGCATCACGCTGCGGAAAGAAATCGGGTTCATAGCGAGTAGTGCTGCGTGACGCAGGCGCAGGGTCCGGGCGCGGTGAATCGCCCCCGATGCCTCCCGCCGCAGCCAGGAAGACAGCCAGGTGTTCTGACCAGACTGAGGCGCCTTCACGTGCTTCAGGCGTCTGCAAAGCAACAGCAACGGCTTGTTCGCCCCAAAGCACGGTTTCCTCTTCGTCCACCAGGATGTGCTTCAGCATGTACCGTGTAGGATAGTCCGCCACCGGATTTATCGCTGCATAGTGCTGCCGGTACGCCGCCAGCAGGGCAGGCTTCAAAACGCCATAGAGACCAACGATCTTCTCTATACTGTCTCGTGCCGTCAGCAGTTCGTCAAAGAAACGGTCGAGCGCAGGATCGCATGTGACGTCCATGCGTGGCGCCGGGCTGCGCATCTCGCCGATACGCGCACGCAGCGCGGCGACATGCTGGGAATCTACGTGCAGATGCAGTCCCAGCGCCTCCTTGATCTCCCATTCGGGCGTCGGGGCCAGCCAGTGCAGCGCGATTTCCATGGCGCGTTTCTCGATCCAGGCATAGCGCAGGAGCAGCGCAACGTTCTCTTCGACGCTGTAGCCAACTGCAGAGGCGGCCGAGTAGGTGGCGAGCCCCGCCAGTGGTGGGACCTGCAGGACGGATACCATGTCAGCCAATCTGTCGGCTGCGGAAGTTGGTGTGAGATCGGGTCTGGGGAATTGCTGCATCCATCGCTCCAAGTTGCTGCTCACCATCTAAAACCGGTTTCAGAACGAGCAGAGAATAGCATTGCCGCCATAGGCTGTCAAGGACTTGGGAGACGCCACTTGCGCTACTTCTGTCGCGAACCGCACAGCTGTCGCAGGCAGTGCACCTGCACGAATGCCGCTTAACCGCACAAACGTTCTGATTGACATGGCTCGCGAGCGCGTGATATTCTCAAATCGGTTTCCGAATTCACCCACTGAACACATAAAGATTGGCCCCCCATATTCGAGTCGTTTCGCTTGCCGTCTAGTCACCGAGCCCTGGGAAAGCCCAGAGAGCCCAGGTCAAAGGCTTGATTGGACGCGCTTGTTTAATCTGGTTGGATTTTCTCTCACCCTGTTTCTTGACACTTGAGGAGAAGACTGATGATGCACGAGGAAAGCAAGGGGCTTAGTCGGCGTACATTTCTGCGCATGAGCGGCATGTTCGCAGGCGCGGCAGTTTTGGCGGCCTGCGCTGCAGCGCCGGTCGCAGCGCCGGCCGGCGAACAGGCTGCCGCCGAGGCGCCCGCAGCAGAGGCTGGTTCTCTGGAAATGTACACACGCCTGACCAACAACGAGCAGTTGGACATGCTGTCGACCAAGTATGCGGAGGAGCATAACGGCGCCCAGCTGACTGTCTCCGCCTTTGAGGGCCGCGACATGCTTACCAAGCTGACCACGGCGATCGCCGGCGGGCTTCCGCCCGACCTGGTCATGCTCGATATCGCCTTTACGGCCCAGTTCGCCGACCGCGACGTACTCATGGACATCGGCCAGATCGTGACCGACACCGGCATGAAGGAAGATGCCTTTAAGGGCTATGATGTCGGCACCACCTGGAAGGGGAAGTACATCTCGTATCCGATGTGGTCAGACTGCTCGGCCCTCTATTTCAACAAAAAATTGATGACGGATGCCGGTGTCACCAGCATGGAAGGCCCCAAGAGCTGGCAGGACATCCAGGACCAGGCAACTGCCATTCACGGTCTGGGGGATGATATCTGGGGGTTCCTGACCAATGTCACTTCGTCGGGCGCGACCTGGTTCCTGTGGGCCCCATTCATGTGGGCGGCAGGCGGCGAAACGTTCAATGCCGACATGACGGGCACCGAATTCGACAGCCCACCGGCGTTGGGCGCGGCCAAGCTTTGGGTAGATATGTACAATGCGGGGCTGTCTCCCATCGAATCCGTCAGCGGCACTTGGGGCGACGTGGAAGGACTCTTTACCAGCGGCAAATCGGGTATGCTGCTCAGCGGCCCCTATATGGTCGCCTTAATGGCAGACCAGTTCCCCGAGGTCGAATATGGCATTACGCTAATTCCTGGCCCCGAGACTGGCCAGACTTCGTCCTTTGTCGGCGGCGACGGTATGAGCATCATCGAAGCGACCAAGCAGAAAGATGCAGCCATCGAAGCCTTCAAGTGGATCACCGATGCCAAGTTGATGAAAGATACTGCTCTCGAGAACAACGGCACCTGGATCAATGGCTTGCCCCCGCGCAATTCAGCCGCCGATGCCGAATACCTGGAAAAATTCCCTAACTACAAGGTGTTCGTGGATGCGCTGCAGGTTGGCACGCTGGTGAACCATCCTGCTATCTATGAAATCGACAAGCCGTTGAAGCTGGCCTTTGAGAAGATGATGCTGGAAGGCACGCCTGTGGAGGACGCCATGGCCGAACTCGATGCAGCGGGCGACGAAATCCTGGCGCGCTACAACGCCGGCTAGGGAAACGGAACGGCATGTACGGCAGGCGGTGAACGTTCTCGCCGCCTGCCTATAAGCCAGACCACCCGATAAGGACATATCGCATGGCTTCCTTCACCGACCGCCTTCAACGCGCGAGCAATCGCCAGTCCTTCTGGGCCTGGATCTTTCTGACGCCCGGCCTGATCTATTTCGCAATCTTCCTGATTCTGCCATTGCTGGCTTCTGTCTATATCAGCTTCACCGATTGGGACGTCTTGACGCCACCCAAGTGGGTCGGCATCGCCAATTATGTCGAGCTGCTGCAGAACAGTGTGATTCAACGCTCGATTTTCAACACACTCTACTACGCCGCGGTGACAATCCCCGTCACCATCGCGCTCGGCCTCTCGATTGCACTGGCCTTGAACCGGGCATTTTGGGGGCGCACTTTTTTCCGTGTCACCTATTATCTGCCCGTCGTGATCTCCGCTGCGGCAACGGCATTCCTCTGGATCTGGATCTTTCAATCGCAGGTTGGTTTGCTAAATCACCTGTTGAAGTCGGTTGGCCTGCCGACCCAAAACTGGCTGGTTAGCCCGATTTTTGCGATGCCGGTCATCATGTGGACGGGCATCTGGCAGAGTCTCGGCTGGTCAGTGGTCGTGTTCCTTGCCGGACTGCAGGGCATTCCGGAAATGTATTACGAGGCCGCTAAGATTGACGGTGCGAACACAAGACAGATATTCCGGCACATAACCTGGCCGTTGCTGGCGCCGACCACCCTCTTTGTCTTTGTCATCATGATTATCGGCTCGTTGCAGGTTTTCGGAACGGTCCTCATCATGACCGATGGCGGGCCGCTCAATTCGACAACCGTGATCGTGCACCAGGTCTATATCAACGCGTTCCAATACCTGCGCATGGGCTATGGCAGTGCAATGGGCATCATCCTGTTTTTGTTTATTCTTGCCCTGGCATTGACCAACCTGCGCCTTTTTGGCAACAGCACAGACATATAGCGCACTCTTGAACATCATGAACGAACAAGCCGAGAAGCACCTCCTTTCCACAGCCCAGCCAGCCACACGCGGCATGACGCGGCGCCGTTCCCGCAAACTGAGCATCGGCACATTGCTGATCGTGCTAGCGCTGAGTGTGGGCGCCATAATTTTTGCTCTGCCCTTTATCTGGATGGTGCTGACCTCGCTCAAGACCGACCGCCAGATCCGCACTATCCCATTGATTTTATGGCCTGATCCGATCGTCTTCGATCCCTATGTCCGCGCTTGGGTTGAGGCCAATTTCAGCCGCTTCACCCTCAACAGCATGATCGTATCCACGGCCGCCGCAGCGTCGAACGCCCTGTTGAGTGCATTAATGGGGTATACGCTAGCGCGTATGCATTTCCGCGGGCGCAACGTGATCTTCACACTGATCTTGAGTACATTGATGATACCGGTGCAGATTGCCTTCATCCCACTGTTTCTCATTGTCGCACGTATGCCACTTGTGGGCGGCAACAACATTTTCGGGCAGGGCGGCAGCGGCCTGCTCGACACCTACTTCGGCCTGCTGGCGCCCCACGTCGTCACTGCGTTTGGCATCTTTTTGATGCGCCAATTCATGATGGGCTTTCCATCCGAGTTAGAAGACGCCGCGCGCGTGGACGGTGCGTCCGAGTTTATGATCTTTTGGCGCATCATGCTGCCACTCTCGGTCCCGGCGTTGATCACGCTATTCCTGCTCCACTTTACAGGTGTCTGGAACGACCTGCTGTGGCCGTTGGTTGTCACCAACAGCGAGGCGATGCGCACCCTGCCCTTGGGACTGACCCAGCTGCGCGGCGCACTCTATACCGAGTGGAACATGGTGATGGCGGGCACAGCCATCAGCGTGATCCCGACTATCATTATCTTCATCATCGGCCAACGCTACTTTCAGCGCAGCATTGCCATCACGGGCATCAAATAGCTGCAAGCTTGCCTGACTTTGCGGCGTTCTCAATTCAACTTCTCAAGGAATACGAAAATGCAATCGCATTCTACGCGCTACCCTATCTCCGCCCTTCCCTTCACCGCCGTCCGCGTGGACGATCCATTCTGGTCGCCGCGGATCGAAACCAACCGTACCGTCACCGTGGCGTACGATTTCCAGAAGTGTGAAGAGACCGGGCGCATCAGCAATTTTGCCAAGGCAGCCGGCTTGCAGACAGGCCCGCACGTGGGCATCTTCTTTAACGATTCCGACGTCTACAAGGTGATCGAAGGCGCCGCCTACTCCTTGATGCTGCATCCCGACCCTGAACTCGACGCCTACATCGACCAGGCAATCAGCTTAATTGGCGCCGCCCAGGAAGGGGACGGCTATCTCTACACTGCCCGCACGATTGCCGAACGCAACGGCACGCCTGAAGCGCTGCGCGCCGAAATCGAGGGACTGACGCGCTGGTCCAACCTGCGTATCAACCACGAGTTCTATAACGTGGGCCATCTCTATGAAGGCGCAGTCGCCCACTACCAGGCCACCGGCAAGCGCTCGCTGCTCGACATTGCCCTCAAGAATGCCGACCTGATCGACAGCGTCTTCGGCCCCGGCAAGCTGCGCTATGTGCCCGGCCATCAAGAGATCGAGATCGGCCTGGTCAAGCTCTACCTGGTCACAGGTGAGCAGCGCTATCTCGACCTGGCCAAGTTTTTCCTCGACGAGCGCGGCCGCCCGGAGGGCCATGAACTCTACGGTCCCTATGCCCAGGATCACCTGCCCGTCACCGAACAGACCACAGCCGTGGGGCACGCCGTGCGCGCAGGATATATGTATGCGGGGATGGCCGACGTTGCCGCGCTAACCGGCGAGCAGAGCTACATCGACGCCATCGACACGATCTGGGAGGACGTCGTCACCACCAAGCTCTACATCACCGGCGGCATCGGCGCGCGCCATGAGGGCGAGGCATTCGGTGAAGCCTACGAACTACCCAATGCCACCGCCTATAACGAGACCTGCGCCGCTATTGCCAACATCTATTGGAACCAGCGTCTCTTCCAGTTGCATGGCGACGCCAAGTACATCGACGTGCTGGAACGGTCGCTGTATAACGGTTTCCTGTCGGGCGTCGACTTCAGCGGCGATCATTTCTTCTATGTCAACCCTCTGGAGTTTGACGGCGTCCACCGCTTCAATCGCGACGATTCCCTGCAGCGCATGCCCTGGTTCGGCTGTTCGTGCTGTCCGACCAATGTCGTGCGCCTGTTTCCGGCGCTGGGCGGCTACATTTATGCCCAGGAGCAGCAGGACTTCTATGTCAACCTGTTTATCACCAGCCAGACAACGACCGGGTTCGGCGCGACGGCAGTCACCATTGCTCAGGAAACCCAGTATCCCTGGAGTGGCGCCGTCAGGATCACGGTCGATCCCGCTGCGGCAGTCCAGTTCGCGCTCCATGTACGCATTCCAGGTTGGGCGCAAGGCACACCAGTGCCCAGTTTGCTCTACCACTACATTGGGGCGGATCATACAGCCCCGACGCTGACGGTCAACGGTGCGGCGGTCGAGATTCAGCTGGTTAAGGGCTACGCCTCCATCGACCGCACCTGGCAGCCTGGCGACGTCGTCGAGTTGACGCTGCCCATGCCGGTGCAGCGCGTGGAAACCGACGCCGTCGTGGCGGAGAACCGCGGCAAGGTGGCCATCGAACGTGGTCCGCTAGTGTACTGCCTGGAGGCTGTCGACAATGACGGCAAGGCGCTGGGACGCACCCTACCGGACAGCGCCACCTTCGCCGTCGAGTGGCGGCCGGACCTGCTGCACGGCGTCAACGTCGTGTATGCCAGCGGCGACAACGCCGCGCTGACGTTTGTTCCCTATTATGCCTGGGCCCACCGCGGCGTCGGCGAAATGGCCGTCTGGCTCTCCAGGTAACAGAAGGGATCACATTCCGTCCCCACGTACATCGACTCCGTCTATACGCGCGTGCGCACGAGCCTCGTGATCCGCCAATCTACGGGCCGGCGCCGCTCGCTTAGTGCACATAGAAACGTGCGAACTATTCTGTCCAAGATGGTTCGCATGTGGGCGCCGGGGGTGCGTTGAAGCAGTTTTCGGTAAGCCGTGTTACAATTCCAGCTAGCCCTCGACCCAATTCAATTGATTGTGGCATTTGCTGCCGCACCACAGCATAAACACTTACTTGAGGTGAAATGATGGCTAGCAAGGTCTACTATGGATCGCCCCGGCAGGCGCGACTGGATGCAAAAGAAACGCTGCCGGCAAAGCTGGATCTGATCCTGGAGCAACTCAATGTGCGCGAGCGCGTGAGGGACGAAACGGTCGTCATCAAGCTCCACTCCGGCAACAACCTGGGTTACTCGACGGTTCATCCTATCTTTGTGCGCAAGGTCGTGCAGGCGGTGATCGAAGGCGGCGGGCGCCCCTTTATTACGGATGTGGATTGGGATGTGCGTGGGGCCGAGGCGCGCGGTTACACGCCAGAGGTACTCGGCTGCCCCATCTATCCTTCGGCAGGTCTCAACGACCGCTACCAGTACACGCACGGCGAACACCCCTATAAGTCGATCCGAGAGTGGCACATTGCCGGCATGATCGAAGACGCCAGCTTTCTGATCAACTTCGCCCACGTCAAGGGCCACCCGAGCTGCGGCTTTGGCGGCGCCATGAAGAACCTCGCGCTCGGCTGTCTGACGGGCGCGTCGCGCAGCGCCATGCACGACGTAATGCACTACGACCAGTATTGGTACCCGGAAAAGGTTATTGACGCCTCCGTGTACAAGGCCATCCTGAACTCCTGCCCGTTTGGCGCCCTGGTCGAGGACCGCCATCACCCCGGCCACATCCACATGCATTTCGAAGACTGCAACCAATGCGGCCGCTGCCTCGAGGTGGCCCCGCGGGGCAGCCTCAAGGTCGACCCGGTCAACTTCCATTCGTTCCAGGAAGCCTGTGCCATCAGCGCCTCGATCACGCTCTCTACATTTGCGCCGGAGAAGTGCACGCACATGGCCCTGGCCACGCAGATGACGCCGGTTTGCGACTGCTTTGGCTTTACCAGCATGCCCATCCTGCCCGACGCCGGCATCTTTGGCTCGGACGACATCGTCGCCCTGGAAACGGCCGCGCTGGACATGATCGCCAAGACGCCGCTCATCGAGGAGAACCTGCCCAGCATCTTTGAGGTACACACCCGCGAGGGCCATCCCTTCCGCTGGCTGCATGGGCCCTACAAAGACCCCTACCTGGTCACCGTCTACGGCGAACAGCTGGGTCTCGGCTCACGCACCTACGAGCTGGTCGACGTTTTCCCGGTTGAGAAAGTGCACAGGGCCGAATCCGTCTATATTGCCGCGTACTAGACAGGTAAGGGCACAGGTTCGGCCCATATGCCCTATTTAGCCAGCCGGTTCAGGATGGTGAGTGCGTAACCTTGTGCGTCCTCTATGAACACGTCCGGGCCAACCAGTGCCGCCACAATGGCGAACTCACCGCCGTTGTGCCTGATCGCAGCCACAAACTGGCCGGCATTGGCAGGCAGCGCCAGCCAGAGTGTATCTCGGCCCTTGCTGTCCACCCATTCCACCTCTGCGTATGGGTTGTCTTGCGCCACCTCATACAGGGTTGGCAGAAACAGGTGGGCTGTCAGTGCCTGGAGTGCTGTTGAGCGCCCAACAAAAAGAGGAGACCTCTCAAGGAGGCCTCCTCTTGTCAAGCAACTTGCGTGCCGCTGACCGGCTAACGTGCCGCTACCGGCTAACGTGCCGCTACCGGCACGCACCATCTTACATGTCCATGCCCATGCCGCCGCCGCCCGCAGGCATCGCCGGCTTCTCTTCCGGGATGTCGGCAACCAGCGCGCTGGTGGTCAGGATCATGGCGGCGATGGAGCAGGCATTCTCGACGGCGCTGCGCGTTACCTTGACCGGGTCGATGATGCCAGCCTTGAGCATGTCGACATAGTCGTTGGCGAGCACATCATAGCCGGTGGTCAGCTTGCCATCGTTGTGCAGCATGCGCACCTTCTCGATCACCACGGCGCCATCCAGGCCGGCGTTGCTGGAGATCATGCGCATGGGCTCTTCCAAGGCGCGGCGCATGATACGCACGCCGGTGGCGGCATCGCCCTCCATCGTGATCTTGTCCAGCGAAGGCACGGCATTGATCAATGCCACACCACCGCCGGGAACGATGCCCTCTTCGACGGCCGCACGCGTGGCGCTCAGGGCGTCCTCCACGCGGTGCTTCTTTTCCTTCAGCTCGGTCTCGGTGGCTGCGCCGACGCGGATGATAGCCACGCCGCCGGCCAGCTTGGCCAGCCGCTCCTGCAGCTTCTCACGGTCGTAGTCGCTGGTCGAGGCCTCGGTCTCGGCGCGGATCTGGTCGATGCGGCCCTTGATGGCCTGCGAAGCGCCGGCGCCGCCCACGATCGTGGTGTCGTCCTTGGTGCTGACGATCTTGTCGCAGCGGCCCAGGTCCTCAAGCTTCGTGCTCTCCAGCTTGCGGCCCAACTCTTCGGTGATCACCTGGCCGCCGGTGAGGATGGCGATGTCCTGCAGCATGGCCTTGCGGCGGTCGCCAAAGCCCGGGGCCTTGATCGCCAGGGCGTTGACCATGCCGCGCAGCTTGTTCAACACCAGCGTGGCCAGCGCTTCGCCGTCCACATCTTCGGCGATGATCACGATCTCGCGCTTGCCGATCTGGACCAGCTTCTCGAGCACCGGCACGATGTCCTGCGCGCTGCTGATCTTCTTGTCCGTGATCAGGATGTAGGGGTCGCTGATTTCAGCTTCCATGCGCTCGGCATTGGTGACGAAGTAGGGGCTGAGATAGCCGCGGTCGAGCTGCATCCCCTCGACATACTCGGTCTCAAACTCGAGGCCCTTGCTCTCTTCGACGGTGATGACGCCGTCCTTGCCCACCTTGTCCATCACTTCGGCGATCAGGTTGCCGATGGTCTGGTCGGCGGCCGAGATGCTGGCGACCTGGGCGATCTCTTCCTTGCCGGCGACGGTCGTGGCCATGCCCTTGAGGGCGGCGACCACGGCATCGCGACCGGCGAAGATGCCGCGCTGTAGCATCATCGGATTCGCGCCGGCGGTGACGTTCTTGAGGCCTTCGTTGACGATGGCCTGCGCCAGCACCGTGGCCGTGGTGGTGCCGTCGCCGGCCACGTCGTTGGTCTTGGTGGCGGCTTCCTTGAGCAGCTGGGCGCCCATGTTCTCAAACGGGTCCTTCAGCTCGATCTCCTTGGCCACGGTCACGCCGTCGTGGGTGACGGTGGGGCTGCCCCATTTCTTGTCCAGCGCCACGTTGCGCCCCTTGGGGCCGAGCGTGGTCTTGACTGCATTGGCGAGCTGGTCGACGCCCGCCTTCAAAGCACGTCGTGCTTCATCTTCGTAAATGATCTGCTTTGCCATACTTTTGTTTCCTCCACAAAATCTATCAACTTACCCGGTGTAGACGCGTAGTAGACACGCCTATTCGACGATGGCCAGAATATCGCTTTCCTTGAGAATCAGGAGTTCCTTGCCGTCCAGTTTGATCGTGGTGCCGGCGTACTTGGCGTAGAGCACCTTGTCGTCAACCTTGACATCCATGGCGATGCGCTCGCCGGTTTCCTTGCGCGCGCCGGGGCCGGCGGCGACAATTTTGCCCTGCTGGGGCTTTTCCTTGGCCGTCTCAGGCAAGAAAATGCCCAAGGTGGTCTGCTCTTCCTGCTCAATCGGCTGCACGACGACGCGGTCGCCCAGTGGTTTCAGGTTCATGTGATATCCTCCTACGCAAACTTTAGTATTCGGTCTTGAAAAGTCTCGTTGCTGTTAAGACTAGGGATTGTTGTTTACCTTTTTAGCACTCTAACGCATTGAGTGCTAACGAGGCGTATCATACCGCAACGCTAAAAGAGCGCGCAAGTTAGACTACTTCCAATTTGCACACTTTTTGTCTGCCTAGCACCTGTAATCCGCCAGAGTTCTGCTAGTGGATTGTTAGTGTTTTGTTAGCGTTTGCCCGCGTGGTGGGGTAGAGTCACACTTGCCGGCTACCGTTTTTCGTTGGTTGAACGCCGCTTGTCGGCCAGGAAGCGCAGCATCTCTTCCTCTTCTTCCACGTAATCGTGGAGGTCGAAGGCAGCGTAGAGGTCGCGGCTTTGGGTGAAGTAGACTTGCGCCTGCTCGCGGGCGCCTTGCTCGAGCGCCACATGGCCCAGGTTGTGCAGCGTGGCTGCCAGGTCGGTCCAGGCGCTGCGCTGTTCGAGCAGTTGGCGGTCGCGGTCATACCATTGGAGGGCCAGGACGATTTCACCGCGGGCATAGCACACGGAACCAAGGTTGTTGTAACAGGCGCTGATGCCGATGGCGTCGTCCAGCTGGCGAAACATGCGCAGGGCATGCTCATAGGCGTGGACGGCGTCGTCATAGCGTTCGGTGGCTTCCAGCGCCAGGCCCATGTTGTTGTATGCACTGGCGGTCAGGTGCTTGTCCTGCAGGCGCAGGGCCACGCGCAGGGCTTTCGCGTGTTCGGCCAAGGCCTGCTCGTGCTGGTTAAGGCTGAAGTAGGCGCTGCCCAGGTTCATATAGGCCGTCGCCAGGGCGGGCTGGTCGCTTAACTGCGCCGTGCAATCGAAAGCGGCCTTGAAGCTGTCCAGCGCCCGCCGCGGCTCGTCCAGGACCCGGTAGGTGGTGCCCAAGTCGGTGTAGAGATAGGCGAGGTCCGAAAGCAGGTCGCGCTGGTCGAAGATCGGCCGCGCCCGGTCCAGCCAGGTGATAGCCTCCTGCAAGCGCCCGAGGAAGAACATCTGGCGCCCGATGTTCATCAGGAACCAGGCGTAGTTGCGCATATCGCCCATGGCGAGGGCGGCCAGCGCCCCAACCGCCAGCCAGCGCACGATGCCCGGGGGATGGCGCCAGAAGGCATAGTCGGCCAGCGCCAACGCATAGGTGCGCGCGAGCCGCAAATCGGTCACAGCCAACTGGCCAGTGGTCGGCGGGCTTCCCGGAAGGGGCGGGCTTCCCGGAAGGGTCTCCCCGGGCGGAGTTTGGCCGTTGGTTTGGTCGGCTACGATTCTAGCCAGGACCGCCGGATCGGTTTTGGGGTCGGCAATGACGTCAAGGGCGCTCCGTTCGAAGAGGCGTTCGACGCGGCGAGCGCACCAGTCGGCGCCGACGAAGATGTTACCCCAGTCCTTGTCGACCTCAGGCCAGCGTTGGAGGGGCAGCTTCTGGTACTGCTGGACGCGGGTGACGTAGAAGGCGGCGTGGCGACGGTCCCATTCCTCGCCGAGCATCACGGCATTTTCGTTGAGATAACGGCGCACGATGGGATGGATATAAGCGCGTTCGTTGAGACGGTCCATCTCCAGCAGCCCACGTTCGGCCAGCGATTCGAGTGTGGTCTGCAGTTCAGCGCTCGTACCCAGGTCGTCCCAGAACAAGGAGCTGAGGGCCGAGACAGTGATGCCGCCCACGCCATGCACCATGCGGCTGAGCAGCACGATCGCCGGCGGATTTTGCAGGGCATAGTTCTCCACGGCAAAAGAACAGAGCGCATGGGGGGAGACCTGGTCGGGATTGTCCGTGCCCAGTTCGCTCCACCCGCGCAGGATGCCGGCCAACTCCTCCCAGGGGAAATCGATCATGAGGCCGAGGGCAAAACGCAGGCAAAGCGGGCTGCCGCAGGTCAGCGAATGCAGGTCGTCCACGTGGCGAAGGGCGGCGTCGCGCACCTGCACGGGTGCGCGCTTCCCGATAAACTCGGGCAAGTCGGCGACGTCGAAACCGTTGAGATGGATGTGCTGGTCCTGCACCAGGTTGGCGATGGCGGGACTGAAGTTGCGGTCGATCAGCACGATGCGTGACTGCCCCTCGTTCTCGTGCAGGTGGCCAATAATGGAGACCAGGGTATTGAGTTCCTGCGGCGTACCGCCGGCCAGCTTGTCGAGGACAAGGAGGCGCTTGCGCTTGTACAGCTGTTCGAGGATGCCGATGCCCCAGCGGTCGTCGCTGATGCGCGTCAGCGCCGTGCCGAGCACGCTGTCGAGCGTGCGCACCACGTCGTAGAGGCGGAACGGGTTGGTGCCGGCCGGGCTGACCCGAATAATGCCGTCGCTGAAGTGGTGGAAGTGATTCCAGGCGACAGCGGTGGCCAGCGTGCTTTTGCCCATCCCCTGTTCGCCGCTGATGGCAATGGCGGGCAGGTCGTCACCGCCGATCAACCAGTCGTGCAGGGTGAGCAGCTGGCGGCGGCTGCCGCTAAAGCCTTCCAGACGGTAAAGGCCAAGGTTATGCGGTGTTTGTGGTGGTTCGATCAGGCTTGTCAGATCCAACGTTTACTCCACTACGACGACAAGACCAGGCACGGGAATTCGCTGATAGAGGCGATTTCGGATTGAAGGGCCTGGGCAAAGAACTGGCCGCCGCTGACGCCGCGCATGGCACGGTTGGCAGCGCCGGCGTCGATCAGGATGAGATCGGGACGAACGCGGCGAGCCAACTGGTTGATGTTCATGGGCGTGACGTTCTCGACCATGTCTACTTTGGCGATCACGTGGTCGCTGACGGCCTTGGGCCGGTCGCTGGCGTCGCTGACGATTACCGTGACGGATGGATTCTTTTGCAGCTGTCGCAACGCCTCGCTGCCGGCCTGGTCGGCCCCGATCAACCAGATGCGCATAGATCCTCCCGCTAGATTAGGCCAACAATGCTCAAGATTGCGAAAAACAGGAACACAAGAATGGCGGATGGAATGCCGACGAACAAGCCGCCACGCAGCATTTTGGGCGAATCCACGGCACCCGAGACGGCGACCAGGGTCATGCGCGCCGACGAGTTGGGCAGCATGTAACAGAGTGCCAAAGTGAAGACAAAGGGCAGAATCAGGCGTGGCGGCGCGATCCCGCTGCTGACCCCGAGCGTGACCAGGATTGGCGACAATATTGCACCATAGGTGACGCTGTTCATAAATTGGGTAAGGGTGAAAGTGGAGATTACAAGCAGAGCGAGGACGGCAACGTAGGGGAGGCCGCGCAGCAGCGGCTCGACCAGGCTGACGATCCAGGCGCTGGCGCCGCTCTTGTCGAGCGCGTCGCCGAGGGTGAGGCCGGCGCCGATGACAAAGATGATGCCCCAGTTGACGCCCTTGAGGTCGTTCCAGTCGATCAGTTCCTCGACCGAGAGCAGGGCGACGGCAAGAATGGCGACGGTAGCGCTGCTGAGGAGGGTGGTGGGCAAGTGCAGCCAGTTCTCGATCATGGCCCCGCCGACCCACAGAAAAATGGACAGGCCAAGCACGCCGATGATCTCTTTCTGTTCGCCATTGAGTCCGCGCGCCCGGACCAGCTCGCGCAGGGCAGGGGTGACTTCGAGCCTGGCATTGGGGACACGAAAAGCCACGAGCAGCATGATCCAGGTAAGCGGCACCAGGGCGACCACCATGGGCAGCCCGTAGGCGAGCCAGTTGAAAAAGCTGAAGTCCACGACCTGGGTGAGTTGGCCGGAGGCGATGGCGTTTTCACCACTGCCCATGGGCGTGCCGATGCCACCGATGCTGGCGCCGTAGCCGATGGCCAGAACCAAGACGGCCAGGAACTTGCGGGCGTCAGTTTCGTCACTGATCTGCTGGGCAATACTAAGGGCAACTGGGATAAGCATGGCAGCGGTGGCGGTGTTGAGCACCCACATGCTCAGAAAGGCAGTGAGGGCGATCAGAAGCAGCAGGAGCCGGTGAAAGTGGCCCTGGCTCCAGACGATGGCATAAAGGGCGAGGCGACGGGTGAGGCCGTGCTTGCGCAGCGCCTCTGCCAGGAAAAGGCTGGCCAGGATCAGATAGATGACCGGATCGGCGAAAGGGGCGAAGGCGCCGCTGACCTCGTCGATGCCGAGGGCAACCTGGGCGACAGGGACGAGCAGCGCGGCGATGGGCAACGGCACCGGCTGCAAAGAAAGAATCATGCCGGTGAAGACGAAGAGGGCGACAGCGCTCTGGCCTTCAGGTGTGAGCCCCGGGGGCGTCGGAAGCACGAGCACGATCCCGGTGGCGGCCAACACGAGCAGAAACTTGCGCAGGTCGAAGACCTTGCGGCTGGCAGCTTCGAGCGGCTGCTGCAGGATTTCGAGCGGCCGGGTACGGCGCTGGATGCGGCGTTTGCTGGTAGTAGTGCGGGACTGGCGGCGTGGGGCCAGGCCGGTGGTGGCGGTGTCTGCGGTGATCTCGCTGCCTGTGGCAAGCAAGGCGGTGGTGACCGGCTGCCCTCCCACGCGTGTGCCACTGGACCCTGGGCCATCCTGGCCATGGTGCAAGACGTCATCGCCCGCCCTGCCGTCGGCTCCGTCGGGAGCGTCCAGCCAAGTGGCCCGCTTGGGTAAGCTTGACTTGAGCCTGGGGCGATTTGTCGACATGGATCAGGGCACGAAGCCGGGTGTGAATCTGGACATGGGTAACGACAAAGGTCAGAACAATAATTGACCAGGGATTATGCCAAGGACCATTCAGGAACTATGGCGGTGTCTGCTCGGTGTCGGCAGAATTCTGGTCGGCGCAGATACGCAGGCCCGCCAAGGCGGGTTCGCTCACGGAATTTTTCTCCAAGGCCTTGCGCAGCCAGGGTTCAGCCAAAGCGCACTCCCGCGGTTCCTTGTTGATATGGGCGAGGCCAACAGTGTAGAGATGGTCCTCGCGTGCCTTGTCGCCGATGAGGGCTAATCCCTTCTCCAGGTTGGTGACGGCGTCCTCGTAGTTACGGCGGGCGTAAAGCGCCATACCGAGGTGGACGAGAGCGGGGCCGTAGTCTGGGTTCAGTTCAACCGCCTCGCGCAGCACGCGCACGGCCTGAATATGATCGCCGGCATTGTAGAGGCCTTCGCCAAGGGCGTCGAGGGTGACGGGGGTCTTGTTGGCGTCGACGGCGGCACGATAGGCTTCAATGGCCTTGGCGAAGTCAGCTTTGCCGATGCGATAGATGCGCGCCTTCTCCATAAAGAGATCGGCGCGCTGGGGGTCCTGGGCGAGGGCGCGGTCGAGTTCGGCGAGGGCGTCGTCGTACTTGCCGAGCTTTTCGTGCAGGTAGGCCTGGTTGCGCAGGGCGAGCACATGGTTGGCGTCGATGGCGAGCGCCTGGTCAAGATAGCCCTGGGCAATATCATAGTTGCCGACGTCGGTGTAGACCTCGGCGAGCACGGCCATCGTCTCGACATTTTGCGGGTCGATGTCGAGTGCGTCCAGGGAATGATTGAGCGCGCTCTCAAAGTCGCCCAGCCAGTCTTCGGCGCGGGCCAAGGTAGCAAGGGCGGCGGGGTTTTTCTCGTCCAGCTTGACCGCTTGGGTGGCAGTGTCGAAGGCGCCTTGAATGTCCTGCTCGATCATGTGCAGGCGGGACATCGTGATCCAGGGTTCGGGGTTGCCGGGTTCGAGCTTGGCAATCGTGTTGTACGCAGCGAGGGCGGCGGCATAATCGCCGCGCGAGAGAGCGTTCTGAGCGTCGGCGACATAGGCAACCGCATTGACCGTGGGCGTGGGCGTCGGCATGGCGACGCGGGGGCTCAGCCAGTTAGGGCGGGTCTGGTAGAAAACGATGGCCAGGGCCACGATCAGGATCAGAGGCCAGAAGCGCCCAAAGAAGCCAGGGCGGCGGCGGCGTGGTTGGTACTCGCGATCTAGGTACATAGCGGAATCATTATACTCCAGCGTGTCCAGCGGGCGCGAGAGCGTGGGCGCAGGCGGGGCACCGAACGATGGGGCCGTGCGAGACGCGTGAGAAGGGCAGGCGAGGACACCTACGCGCCAAAGCAACTGGCTAACGATAGGGGTAGGTGTGGTCGTTCCATACCCCTTCTCATGATTTTTTCATGCGAACGCTCCTCTACTACGGTATATTGAGACTGGAATCTGGTAGAGGCCCACGCTCGAACGCCAGGTGACCTCATTACTAAGCTCCATGCCATTGCCTACGACGATTATTGCAGGACCATTTCTGGCACAGCTTATTTTGGCTTGTCGAAATATTCGAGTTGATATGTAGTTCGCGCCGCGTACGGCTGCATGTTGGCTGTCCATTCGATCACCGCCAGCGAACGGGCTCAAGAGGTTTCGTATCTAGCTCTATTCACCCGAGAAGGAGTGGTACTATGAGACTTTTCACGCGCGTACACCTTGGCCTGCCGGCGGTTGCCCTCCTCGTCTGTGCTATGCTGCTGGCCGCCGTGCCTGTCAGTGCGAGTGGCAACCCAAATCCGGGGATTCTGCCGCCCAACGCTCAGTCATTCGGCAAGAGTTACGGTGAGTGGGCGGCGGCCTGGTGGAACTGGGCGCTGTCCGGCCCCAAAGGGAGCAACGTACTAGAGGACACTACAGGGGCCAACTGCGGCCTCAACCAGGCGGGGCCGGTCTGGTTCTTGGCCGGCGCCTTGAACAGCGGCGCGGCCGAACGCACTTGCGCGATTCCGACTGGCGAAGCCCTCTTTTTCCCCGTCGCCAACTACTTCCTGTCGGCGGAGGCACCCACTTACCAGGAAACACTGGACAAAGCGCAGGCCTACTGGCGGGAGAACTTCGTGTCCGCCAGTGCCACGATCGACGGCAGAGAAGTGGCAGATCTGCTGACCAACTATTACGTCACTTCACCTGACTTTGGGTTGGTGCTGCCGGACAACAACATCTTCGACGTGCCGGCGGGTACATACTCACCCTCGGTTGCCATCGGCTATCACTTGATGGTAGCGCCCTTACCACCTGGCAGCCACGAGATTCACGTGCAAGCCCAGTTTAAAGACAGCGGCCTCATCGACGTGACCTACCACCTCACCGTGGGCAAGTAAGCTCTGACACGCCACCTGGGATCGGATTACGCGGCGTCCGGTTCCAGGTGGCCCTGCACAGACATCTATTTTGACGCCACTGTTATCGCAGGGCTTCGCAAAAGTCGCGCCGCTTGTTCAGCCCGCACGCGGCGTGCGGCTTTGTTTCGCGCTAGACAGCCCAGGTGACGAAGCAAACTCTGTCCGGCGGCTGCGACACGTGGGTCCGCAACCGGGGCGGGCGTCAGGGACGCCACCTGCGCACCTGGGCGGGCGCACTGAACGGGGCAGGCGCAACTATTGCAAAGCCCTGCCTTTATCTTGTGATTGTTTGTCGAGTGAAGGCGGTTGTGGTATAAAGACCGTGCTACGATTTGCCCCCGTAGCTCAGTGGATAGAGTACTGGCCTCCGGAGCCAGGTGCCTGGGTTCGAGTCCCAGCGGGGGTACTGAAACACTGCCTGCAGTGGCAAAATACTCGCCCGTTTACTTCCTGTTGTGATGCGCTACCTGATATCAGGTGCGCATCGTCGTTTTAAGAGCTACCAGTTGACCTATCACTGGTCGAACGGCCGATTGGGTGTGCCTGTCAAAGGAGCGAAGTGAGCGTCCGAAATGTGAGGAACGCGAGGTACGTCGTTTGTCACTCTACGCGGCGGCCTTGGTCACGTATACTGGGAAGTTGGGGAGACCAGGCACGTCGATCCTGGTTGTGACGAAACGTTGGGTGGCTATCCATGCTGCTGCCAGTGCCGCTGGTGCGAGATTACACTGCGGTCATCGTGATGTTGAGCATTGCCGGCCTGGCCTTGGTGCTGGCGGCCGTACAGTTTTTGGTGGCGCGGGCGCGAGGTGTAGAGGGTGCGCAGGTGGGAACGTATTGGCTGCACATTTTTCCCATCTTGTGCTTGCTGGCGAGTGCGGCGGTGTGGATCAGCAGGTGCAGGTCTGCGCCCTGATTTGGGGCACCTGGCTCTGCCCGTAGGTGCGGTATGGGCGGCGCGAGGTTCCTCGGAGGTGCCTCTTACTAAAGACGCTTCCTACCGGCGTAGGGTATAATCATCGGGCTTTAAGCAGCCGATCAATGCAACTGATACTTTCAGCCCGTGCCCAAAAAGGATAAAAGATGATGCTGCCCGCCAATATCCGGCCGGCCACCGGCGATTCCTCCTGGTTTCTGCAGGACCGCCTTGGCCTCTTTATTCACTGGGGATTGTACGCCCTGCCCGCCCGCCATGAATGGGTGAAGCACCATGAGCGTACTACCGATGAGGATTATCAGAAGTATTTCGACCATTTCGACCCCGATCTCTACGATCCCAAGGCCTGGGCCAAGGCTGCCAGGGATGCGGGAATGAAGTACTTTGTGATCACGACCAAGCACCACGAGGGCTTCTGCCTGTGGGATACGGCGCAGACTGACTATAAGGTAACCAACACGCCCTATGGCAAGGACCTGATCGGACCGATGGTCGAGGCTTTCCGCGCCGAGGGCTTGAAGGTGGGCTTCTACCACTCGGTGATCGACTGGCATCACCCGGACTTCCCGGTCGATCGCCTGCATCCCCGGCGCGACGACCAGGACTATCGAGCGGCGAACCAGGGGCGCGATGTGCAGAAGTATGCCGATTACCTGCACGCCCAGGTGCGCGAGCTGCTGACGCAGTTCGGCAAAATCGACATGATCTTTTTTGACTTCAGCTATCCTGGTGAGGACGGCAAAGGGCGCGCCGATTGGCGCAGCGAGGAACTGGTCGCCATGGTGCGATCGCTGCAGCCCGGCATCCTGATCAATGACCGGCTCGACCTGATGGAAACGGCCGACGGCTGGGATTACCGCACACCCGAACAGGTAGTGGTGCAGGATTGGGTGAAGTTCAACGGCCAGCCGGTGCTGTGGGAGACCTGCCAGACCTTTTCCGGTTCCTGGGGGTATCACCGCGACGAGTCGAGCTGGAAGAGCGTGGACCAACTCCTGCGCATCCTGATCGATTCGGTTTGCTATGGCGGCAACCTGCTGCTTAACGTCGGTCCCACGGCGCGCGGGGAGTTTGATCATCGCGCGCTGGAGCGGCTGGGCGGGATGGGCGAGTGGATGCGGCGGCACGGGCGCGCCATCTACGGCTGCACGCAGGCGCCCAAGGAATTCCGCGTGCCTGAGAACTGCCGGCTGACCTACAACCCGGCCGCCAATCGCCTCTATGTCCATCTCTACGCCTGGCCCTACAGCGAGCTGCACCTGCCGGGCTTCGCCGGCAAAGTCGAATACGCGCAGCTGCTCAACGACGCCAGCGAGCTCCCCATGATCGTGCGGGAAGCGTGGCAGGATGCATTTGAGGACAAGCAAGAGGACACGCTGATATTGAAGCTGCCGGTGCAGCAGCCGAATGTAGCGGTGCCGGTGATCGAGCTGTTCTTGCAGTAGGCCCTGGGGACAGGAGGTGGGTACTTCCTGGAGGTACCCACCTCCTGGAGGTACCCCAAGGACCTACTGTCACGTACAATAGTCGCGTACAATAGCGGCATGAAGTATCTGCGAACGTCGGATTTGGGCAAAGCCGTGGGGGTGCATCCCAATACGGTACGGCGTTATGGGGACCGCGGCCTGCTGCCACCGGTCGAACGTGGCCCGTCGGGTTACCGCCTGTTCACGGAGCGCCACCTCGACTGCCTGCGCCTGGCGCGTGCCATATACGGCAGCCCCTATGCGGGCAGAGCTATCCAGCAATCGGGCATGCGCATAGTCACCGCAACCGTGGGCGGCGACCTGGAGCAAGCGCGCACGCTTGCCTACCGTCATCTGGCGCTCGTACAGTCCGAACGCAACCGGGCTGACGTGGCCGCAGGTGTGCTGGAGCGCTGGGCCCTGGGCGAAGCGCCCACCACCCGTACCGACACTGCCACCCGGCCGCTGCAGATCGGGGAAGCGGCCCAGTTGCTGGGCGTTACGATCGACATCTTGCGCAATTGGGATCGCAACGGGTTGATCGACATCCCGCGCGACCCGGCCAACGGCTACCGGCGCTATGGCGCGCCCCAAATCAGCCGTCTGCGCGTCATCGGCATGCTCTCGCGCGCTGGCTACAGCCTATCTGCCATCCTGCGCATGCTGATCCAACTCGACCGCGGCGACAAGAGCGACCTGCGGCGTGCGCTCGACACGCCGCGCCCCGACGAAGACGCCTTCCTGGCCTCGGACCGCTTGATCTCAACGCTGGCCGCGCTGGAGCAGCAGGCGCGCCGGATTATCGTGCTGGTCGAGGATATGATTCGCAAAACACCGCCCGCCACGTGAATCTTCCCCAAACCCTCCCTTTGCACACCAGGGTTGTAGAATCAAAATGGAGACTGCAGTTGTGTGGTTTACGGGGTCTCCAATCTAGAAACCTGGGAGGTCACATGTTTGATCACATTACGATTCGCGGCGCGCGGCTGCACAACTTGAAAAATGTCACGGTTACGTTCCCCAAGAACCAACTCGTAGTGGTGAGCGGATTGTCGGGGTCGGGAAAATCCACCCTGGCATTTGACATCCTGCTAAAGGAAGGGCAACGCCAGTATCTGGAGTCGGTGGGCATGGTCACCTTTGGGGTGTCGAAACCGCCCGTCGACGCCATCGTGGGGCTGGCGCCGACCATCAGCGTGGCGCAGAACCTTACCAATCACAGCCCGCGCTCGACAGTCGGCACCGCCACCGAGGTGTACACCTATCTGCGCGTGCTGTATGCCCGCCTGGGCCATCGCCTCTGCCCGCACTGCGGAAAAGAGGTCTTGCCCGCCTTTGACCCGGCGAACGCGGAATGGGAGGGGGAAACCGGCGCAGAGGACGCGGGCCCCGCAACGGAAGAGAGCTTTCCCTGTCCGCACTGTGGGGCGCCGATACCCGAGATCGGGATGGCGCACTTCTCATTTAACAAACCCGAGGGGGCGTGCCCCACCTGCACCGGCCTGGGGACCATCCACCAGGCCAACACCGAACGGCTGGTGGACGAGCAGAAGAGCGTTGCAGGTGGAGCCGTCGTAGATTGGAACTCGTTTCACATCAACTATCACAGCTCGATTCTGCTGGCAGCCGCGGCGCATTACGGGTTTGCGTTCGACCTCAGACTCCCCGTCAAGGAGTACACGCAAGTGCAGCGCGATCTGCTGTTCTTTGGCGTGGACAGCCCCCAGTTTGGGCGCCATTTCCCCAACCATGCGGCGCCGGCCACCGTGCGCGGGGGAAAATTTGAAGGGATCGCCACCAGTCTCCTGCGCCGCTATGCCGAACACATCGAGGACGCCGACTATCGCGCCAAGATGGGCGAACTGCTGGTCACCGGGACCTGTCCCGACTGTGGGGGCACGCGGCTGCGCCCAGAGAGCCGGGCCGTTACGGTCAACGGCCAGACCATCATCGCCGTCTCCCGGTTGCCGCTGAGCGAGCTGGGACCTTGGCTGGAGGAACTGCGCAGCACGCTGCACGGCGACGAGATGTTGATCGCCGCACCCATCCTGGACGATCTGCGCGAGCGGATCAGGCGACTGGTTGAAGTGGGCGCCGGGTATTTGACCTTGGAACGGTCTTCCCCCAGCCTGTCAGCAGGCGAGGCACAGCGTCTGCGCCTGGCAGCCTTGCTCGGATCGGGTTTAAGCGGGCTTTTGTACGTGTTTGATGAGCCGACGATCGGGCTGCACCAGCGCGACACCCACCGCATGATCGAGGTCTTGCGGCGGCTGCGCGACTTGGGCAACACTGTGCTGGTCGTCGAGCACGACCTGGAAATGATTGCGTCGGCGGATTACGTGATCGACTTTGGGCCAGGGGCGGGCAAACATGGCGGGCAAGTGGTGGCGGCCGGTACACCGGCCGCAGTGGCAGGACAGGTGGGGTCGATCACCGGGAATTACCTGGCGGGGCGCACGACGATTCCGCTGCCCCGGCGGCGGCGGGCGGCCGGTGGGACAGCGATCACCATACGCGGCGCGCGCCAGCACAACCTGCAGAATATCGACGTGCGCCTGCCGCTGGGCTTGCTGGTGGCCGTAACCGGGGTGTCGGGGTCGGGGAAATCTTCGCTGGTGTTCGACATCCTCGACCGCGCCCTGCGCCGGCGGCTGTATGGGGCAGGTGAGCCCCCAGGCGAACACGACGCCATCGAAGGCTGTGAGGAAATCGACAAGATCATCACCATCGACCAGGAGCACATCGGGCGCATCCCGCGCTCGAACACGGCGACCTATTCAGACATCTTTACGCCGATCCGGACGGCATTTGCTGCCACCGCCGAAGCGCGCGCACGGGGATTGAGCGCGAAGCACTTCTCGTTTAACGTGCCGGGTGGACGCTGCGAGCGCTGCCAAGGCACCGGCGTCCTTTCCGTCAACATGCATTTCCTGCCCGCCGTGGACGTGCGCTGCCCGGCCTGCCACGGCCGCCGCTTTACGCGCGAGACCCTGGCCGTGCATTACCGCGAGCATGACATCGCGCAGGTGCTCGACCTGACCGTCGAAGAAGCATTAGCGCTCTTTGCGGATGTCCGCGCGGCTCGCTCCCGGCTGCAGGTGCTGGCCGACGTCGGGCTGGGGTATCTGCAGCTGGGGCAGCAGGCGACGACGCTATCGGGGGGCGAGGCGCAGCGCGTCAAGCTGGCGAAGGAGCTGGGCCGCCGTGCCGGCGGGCGCACGCTCTATTTGCTCGACGAGCCGACCACCGGCTTACACCTGGCGGACACGGCGCGCCTGCTGGGCGTACTGCAGCGCCTGGTCGATGCAGGCAACAGCGTGGTGGTCGTAGAACACAACCTGGAGCTGGTCAAGACGGCGGATTGGGTAATCGACCTGGGGCCGGAAGGCGGGATAGCGGGCGGCCGCGTGATCGCCGAAGGTACGCCGGAGGAAGTGGCGCAATGCCCTGCCTCGTACACGGGCCAGTACTTACAACGAATCGTGGCGTGACCAGCCGGATTCTTACCCTATTCCTTCTTATTGTACAGTTCGATCTGCCAGCGCCACTCGCTGTGGTCGGACGCGTGCCACCAATGGGTCAGCCTGCCGACTTCGCCGCCGCTGAGAAGGACAAGGTGGCCGAGGTCCTGGTCGGTGGGCCAGATGTCCGCGCGCTCGATGCGGTCGCCGTGGCGGGTGAGGCGGGCGATAGGGGTGTCGTCGCTGGCCTGGAGATCATTCCCCTCGGCAACGAGGGTGTCACCGTCGTAAACGTTGACGGCAAGGACCTTGGGGGCAGCGTGGACGAGAAGGGTGTCGGCGCCGTCGATACGGCCGCGGGCGAAGGGGAGTCCGGTGGCGCCGGCTTGGGGGTACCACAGGTCCCAGGTTTGTAGGAATTTGGTCGACATTGGCTGTTTCCTTTTGGTGATCGATAGCATGCACAGGCGAAACACGCGCACGGTGCGCAGCGAGCTACCCCTGGCGTGCTCGAAGACCTGCACGTAGGCGTACGAGCTACGCGGGACAAGGTGGAGATGCGTGATAAGTCTGCTCGTGTGATCTACGCACGGAGACGCTGGTGTGTTCCCCTGCTCCTTCCCTTCGCCAACGTGAGAAAATTCTTAGACTTTTCTCAAAGCATTCTCATACCGTGCCGCTAGTCTATTGCTAATTGCCAGTTGAATTCTTTACGGCAAGCGTTGGCGTGAACGGCGAAAGAGAGAAGCGTATGCACAAAATGACGATGAATAAACTAAAAGCGCAGCTGGCGATGGCCGCCTTTGTCGTCGTGGCCCTCGCCGCCACCGGCTTGACTGCGGCCGGCGCGTTCGAGTATATGGCACCCAACCTGGGCCTCCCGGCACAAATCAGCCACGTAGCTGCCCAGTCTGCACCCATCGGTGTCGTTTCGCTGGCATCCAACCTGGCGTCGCACTAAGGAGCTAGGACCATGGCTCAGCCGCAAAAACCAGGCGCCCCTAAGCGCAACGATCCCAAGGCTACACTTTCGCTGTTGAAGTGGACGACGACACTCAGCGCCGTCTCGCTGACCCTGGCAGGCTGGGGCCTGCTGGCGAGGGCGGAGGCAGTCAACGCCGCCAGTGTGACCCAGGCGCCGGCAGTCAACCTAACGCTGGGTTCCGCCGCCAGCGCCAAGACGCCGTCGCTCGATACCTCACGCGCGGCTGCAGGCATCCTGGCGGCCAGCAAGCAAGCGGCTGGCGCTTCGGCTGGCGCTTCGGCTGGCGCTTCGGCGAAAGCCGCAGCAACGGCTGCGCCGACCTCTACGGTTGCGGCGGTTGCGACGGCAACTGACAGCCCGGCGACCAAGGGAGACACACCCCCGGCTACACCAACCGGCGCTCCCACTGCCATGCCGACCGATGCCCCGACCCCGGCCCCGACCGACACGCCGGCGGTCAAGTTCAAGCTGGACGTCGTGCAGTGGGTGCAGAACCAGGCAGGCGACAATATCGCCGTCGTGCGCGACAACCAGGGGATCCTCTGGTATGTGTGGGGCGATGACGTCCCCCGCATCGAGCAGGGCCTGTCGCCCAAGTACCAGCCGGTCCCGGTGAACCAGGTCGGCCGATCACGCCACTCATGAAACAAGAACGCGGTTTACACCAGTACAGCCGCCGCTTCCGGGCAATGGGGACCGAGGTGGCACTGTGGGTTTGGAACGACAACGAGCAGCGCGCCCTGAGCGCGCTGCTCGCGGCCGAACGCCTCTTCGCCCAGACCGAGGTGCGGCTGAGCCGTTTTCGCCCGGACTCCGAGCTGTCACGGCTCAACCGGGCGGCAGGCCAGCCTTTCGCGGCTTCGCAACTGCTCTTCGACCTCGTCGCAAGCGCGCTGGCCTGGCGCGGCCAGACCGGCGGCATCTTTGACCCAGCCATCTTGAACGCCTTGGTCGCCAGCGGCTATGACCGCTCGTTCAGCGCCATCCAGGTGGAGCAGGACAGCAAACGAGCACAAGGCATGGGTGAGACAGGCGAGCCTGTGGTCTCCACGAACCCTATGGGCGATGTGCCCGCGGCCTGGGGCGTGCCCGTGGACTCTTCCGGCATCCGGCTGGGCCCGGGGCGGGTGATCACGCTGCCCGCGGGCGTAGGGTTGGACCTGGGCGGCATTGCCAAGGGCTGGACGATCCAGGAGGCGGCGCAGCGGCTCGGAATGTGGGGCGCGTGCCTGGTGGACGCGGGCGGCGACATCGCCTGCGTGGGTACGCCGCCGGGCGAGCCGTGGGTGGTCACCGTCGCGGATCCGCAGGACGAGGCGGAAGATATTGCCGTTCTCGGTCTCCGCAACGCCGCTATCGCCACCTCCAGCCGGGTCTTTCGCAGTTGGCGCCACGCCGGGCGGCCCGCCCATCACCTCATCGACCCGCGCAGCGGCACTCCGGCCGCCACGAATATTGTGAGTGTTACCGTCATTGGGGCGCGCCTGCCCGACGCCGAGATTTACGCCAAGACGGTGTTGATCCTGGGCGAGGAGCAGGGGCTTGCCTACCTGAATCAAGTCGCCAGCGCCGCCGGGGTTGCCGGTCTCGTCGTTACCGACGATGGCCGCCAGCTGACGAGCGGCGAGTTTGAGAAGAAAGCCTATGTATCGTCTAGTTCCTCCCTCGAGCGATTCCGAATCCCAGCCTAGCTCGCGCGGTGCACTGGCCAGCTTTGCCGCCGTGATCGTGCTGAGCCTCATCGGCTTCGGTGCGGTGGTGGCGATCGGCTACTACCTGCCCGAGACCGCGGCCAAGTCGTACTGGTTTTTATCGCGCAGCTCCGGCGTGGTCGCTTATGTGTTGATAACTGTGGGCGTGCTGTGGGGGCTGATCCAGAGCGGCAGTCTCTTTCGCACCCGTGTCACGCCGCTGCTGGCGCTGGGCATGCACAGCTATCTGAACTGGCTTGGGCTTGGGTTTGCCGCGCTGCACGGCATCATCCTGATCGGCGACGACTACATCAAGATCGGTCTGACCCAGGTCTTTACGCCGTTTCTCTCGCCCTACCGGCCGGTCCCGGTAGGTCTGGGCATTATCGGCTTCTACCTGATGCTGCTGCTCACGTTAAGCTTCTACGCGCGCAGCCGGCTCGGCCAGAAGAACTTCCGCCTGCTGCACTATACAAGCTTCGCCGTGTTTTTGATGGTCACCGTACACGGCGTGCTGGCGGGCACGGACAGCACGCCCCTGTGGTGGCTATACAGCCTGAGTCTCACAGCGGTAGTCGTGATGACCGTGATGCGGATCGCAGGCAGCCGCCGGGAGCCGCTAAGGAGAAAGACCCCGAGCGCGGCATTTCTCGTTCGGGGCACGGACGAGCCGTAGGGGCACAAGGTCCGGCGAATGAACCATCGGCGCGACGGCAGGTGTTTTTCCGCCGGACCTTGTGCCCGCCCTCGCCCCAAACGCGAGATGCACCCAACGTGGGGGCGTGCGGAATGACAAGCAGCGTTTCCTGATCTATGATGATGGTCCAATGCGCATCCTAGTGGTTGAGGACGAACAGAACGTCTCGGCTTTTATCAAGCAAGGTCTCACGGAAGAGGGTTACGTAGTCGACGCGGTCGCCGATGGCGAGCTGGCGCTGAGCTACGCCCAGACCTACGAGTATGACCTGATCTTGCTGGATGTGCTGCTGCCCAAGATGGACGGTCGCCAGGTGGCGCTCACGCTGCGCCGGCGTGGCTTTGCCGCCCCGATTGTGATGCTCACGGCCCTGGACGGCGTGGACGACCGCGTCGCCGGGCTTGACAGTGGCGCCGACGACTACCTGGTCAAGCCATTCGCCTACCGGGAGCTGCTGGCGCGCATCCGCGCGCGCACGCGCAGCTACGAACGGCCCGGCACCCCGAACGAGCTGCAGATCGCCGACTTGACGTTGAACCGGCTGACGCATGTGGTCAAGCGCGGCCCCCTGGAGATCGAGCTGACGAGTAAGGAGTTTGCCCTGCTCGAGTTCATGCTGCTGCACCCGAACCAGGTATTAAGCCGCACCCAGATCGGTGAGCAGGTGTGGGGTTACGATTTCTACAACCAGTCAAACATCGTGGACGTCTATGTGGGCTATCTGCGCCGCAAGATCGACGACGGCCAGGCGCTGCAGCTGATCCGCACCGTGCGCGGTACAGGCTACAAGCTGAGCGCGGACGGGTGAGCCATGTGGACCCTGCGCAACCGGCTGGTGCTCGTCAATGTCCTCGTCTTTCTGCTAACATTTGTCGTGCTGGTCGGCGTGCTGGCCGGGCAGTTGGTGGGCCATCTCTTTGAGCAGCTCGACCGCCAACTGGAACAGTCGGCGGAACGCACCGCCGGCCGCGTCATGATCGTCGAGGGCGAGCCGCGGCTGCGAGACGCGGATGGGCGGCTGAGCGCAAGCCTCGGCCCGCACGGTTTTGTGCGCGTGCTGGACGCCCGGGGCGCAGTGACCGGCGGGGCCGGCGCGTACGCAACGGCGCCGGCGCTGCCCCGCAGCCTGCCGGGCTCAGGGGAGGCGATGCTCGGCAATCAGCGCGCTACCAGCGGCGAGCTGCTGCGCGTGTATACGCGGCCGATCTATGCAGCGCTGCCGTTGAAGGAGGGCGCCCACATCGGCTACATCCAAGCGGGGAGCGTGCCGGAAGAGGCGCTGGAGATGGTTGCCCAGATCCGCAGCAGCCTGATGATCGCAATTCCGCTGGCGCTGTTTGCAGTGGTTGTGGCAGGGCTCTTTGCCACACGCAAGGCGTTGCAGCCGCTGACGGACATGACGCGTAGTGCGGCCGCCATCGGGGCCGACACGCTGACGGTGCAAAGGCTGCCGATCCCACACACTAAGGACGAGGTGCAGGCGCTGGCGCTGGCGTTTAACGCTACGCTGGAGCGGCTGGCGGCGGCCTTTGCGCGGCAGCGCCGCTTTACCGCCGACGCCTCACACGAGCTGCGCACCCCGGTGACCGCGATCCTGGGCCAGGCCGGGCTGGCGCTAAGCCGCCCGCGCACACCCGAGGCTTACCAGGAAGCACTGCTGCGCATCGAAGATGAGGCCGGGCGCATGCAGCGGCTGATCGGACGCATGTTGAGCCTGGCGCGAGCAGAGAGCGGGCAGCAGATCTTGGACTTTGCGCCGACGGATGTGGCGGCGCTGCTCTGCACCTTGATCGAGACGTTGGCGCCCCAGGCAGAAGCCAAACAGGTCAGCCTGGAGCTACAGGCCCCGCCCACAGCGACTATCGTCAGCGATGCCGACAGCCTGACACAGATTCTGCTCAATCTGGTGGAGAATGCCATCGCCTACACTGACCAGGGGAAAGTCGACGTCACACTGACGCCGCAGCCCAGCAGTGTCCGCGTGTCAGTAAGCGACAGCGGGAAAGGCATCGACCCCGAACAGCTTCCGTCTATCTTCGAGCCCTTCTACCGGGCAGACCCCTCAAGGCAGCGGCAGAGCGGTGGCGTCGGGTTGGGGTTGGCGCTGGCCCACGAGTTGACACATCTGCTTGGCGGCCAGCTCACGGTGGCCAACCGGCCGGGGGGCGGGGCCGTTTTTACCCTCACACTTCCCGCCGGTCACACCGCGACACCAGCCACAGCGTGAGCGGCGCGACCGCCTCCTGGATCACTCTTCACCCTCGCCCAGCACCTGGTGACAGCCCTCGCACACGGCTTCTGTGGCTTGTGGGTCCTGGAAGCCAGTTTGTGCCGTGCCTGCGGTCGAGTGGCCGGGATGGCAGCTGACGCAGGTGGCGGCGTTGGCGGCGGTCGCCTGCCAGCGCGCCAGCTGCTCGTGCCAATGGTTGGGCCCAGCCTCCCCGCCTTCGCCCTCACCACCTTCGCCCCTGCCACCGCGGCCCAACGTCACCGAATGTTCGGGCGTGTAGCCTTCCTGGGTCACTTCCTGGTGGCACTTCAAACAGTTGGCATCCCCGATCGGCTGTGTGACCGTCGCCGGTTGGACGGCGGCGTGGGCGTACCAGAGCGCGGCGTTGCGAGCGCCCAGCAGCTCTGCCTGCATGCGGCCGGGTAGGCCTGCGCCCGAGTGGCAGTCGATGCAGCGGGTTTCTTCGGTCGTGTGAAAGGAAGCCAGGTCAACTGGCGGGGCGGTGGTTGAGCGCTGGACGTAGGTCGATTCCGGCTCCGTGTGGCAGGAAGCGCAGAAAGCATCGTGCTCTTCCTGGTTAGCCGCATAGGTAAACCCGCTCACAGTAAGCACGATTGCAAGGGCGACGATTGCGACAAGCGGCCAGAGCCAGCGAGGTCGCTTGGCGACTGGGGGTGGAGGTTTGGTGGCCATGACGATATTCTCCGATTGTATGAGGACAGGTAGCCTCTATTGTACTCCAAATTGACGCGGAAGTGTGGATCAAAAAAATGACATAGGGTAGGTGGGTTTTTCTATTTGTTTTCGGGACCTCAGCCGCTAGGATTCCCATAGCACGGCAATCGCAATGCGGTGCTTATAACGAGAAACGTAACGGATTCGCTTGGGAGGACAAATATGAGCAGCACACCTATTACGACAAATGTGAACGCCGTAGCGAGCAGTGAGGCCGAACGGTCGGCGACGCTGACGGCGATTGGATTCCTGGTTTTACGCCTGGCGGTCGGCATTGTTTTCGCCATGCATGGCTGGCAGAAGCTGTCGATGATGGGGATCGGCGGCGTGGCCGGTTTTTTCGGCTCGTTGGGGGTCCCGGCCCCGGAGTTGGCGGCGATTGCAGTGACGTTCGTGGAATTGGTCGGCGGTATTGCGCTGATCCTGGGCGTCGGCACACGCGTGGTCGCTGCACTGCTGGCGGTCGATATGCTGGCGGCGCTGCTGCTGGTGCACGTGGGGAACGGGTTTTTCGCGGATGCCGGCGGGTTTGAGTTTGTGTTGACGCTGCTGGCGGCGTCCCTGTTCTTTGCCCTGGCAGGGCCGGGCAGGCTGGCAGTGGATGCGTATTTGGGGAAAAGAAAGTAAGACGAAAGGGCAGGCGGGGACACCTGCGGTCCAAGCTGGGGGGTGAGGGGGTAACCTTTCACCCCCCCTTTTCTGCGCGCCATGCCGGCACTTCCTTGCCGGCACCTCCTGGAGGTAGAGGTTCTCTTACCCGGCAGTCTCCCTGAAATACTACAATGCGACTTGCACTTCGCGGTTTCATGCGGTAAGCATAGTGTGTAACAGTGTAGTTTTCAAGCGCAGGAAATCTGCTTGGAGGCGGCGGCTTTCCTGTTGCGCAATCGTTGGTAGTTGGCTACAATGATGCGTGTCCGGCTTGGCCCCGACTCCTTATTTCCCATACCATCCGCCGGCTTGCCGCTTAAACAAAAAGGGACTCCTAATTATGTTTATTCGCGCCCAAAAGGGGCTTACATTTGATGATGTGCTGCTGACGCCGAAGCGGTCGCCGATCGCTTCGCGCAAGGATGTGAATACTTCGACGCGCCTGACAAATTCAATTCACCTCAATATCCCTATCCTAAGTGCCAATATGGATACGGTGACGGAGGCGGGGATGGCGATTGCGATGGCGCAAAACGGCGGCATTGGGGTGCTGCACCGCTTTATGACGGTGGAGCAGCAGGTGCGCCAGGTAAGCAAAGTAAAGCGCGCCCAAGGGTTTATGGTGGAGAACCCATATACGATCGCGCACGATGCCACGATCGCGGATGCCGAGAAGCTGATGGACCTGCACGAGGTGGGGGGGTTGGTGGTGATCGGCAAGGACCACCGGCTGGTGGGGCTGGTTACACGCCGCGATATACTGCTGGCGCCCGAAGAGCTGCATACGGTGGACGAGGTGATGACGCCGGCCAATAAGGTGGTGAGCGTAGGTCCCTCGGTGACGTCGAGCGAGGCGCGTGAGATCCTCTACCAGCACCGGCTGGAAAAGCTGCCAGTGGTAAGCCAGCAGGGCAACGTAGTAGGGTTGATCACGTCGCGCGATGTGGCCAAGGTGGAGCACTCGTCGAATGCGGCGGTGGACGGGAAGGGGCGGCTGCGCGTGGGCGCGGCCATCGGCGTGCAGGAGCGCGACCTGGAACGGGCCCTGGCGCTGGTGGAAGCAGGGGCGGATGTGCTGGTGCTCGATATCGCGCACGGTCACGCCGACCATTGCATCAATATGGTCAAGCTGCTGCGCAAAAGTATACCGGGCGTGCAGATCGTCGCGGGTAACGTGGCGACACGCGAAGGCGCCCGCGAGTTGGCGGAGGCGGGGGCGGATGCCATCAAGGTGGGCATCGGGCCGGGGTCGATCTGCACGACACGCATCGTAACGGGGTTTGGCGTGCCGCAGCTGACGGCGATTATCGACAGCGTGGCTGGTGTGCAGGACGCGGGGCTGGATATCCCGGTGATCGCCGACGGCGGCATCAAGACGTCGGGCGACATGGTCAAGGCGCTGGCGGCAGGGGCTAGCACGGTGATGATCGGGAGCCTGTTTGCCGGCTGCGAGGAGGCCCCAGGCTCACCGGTGGTGCGCGACGGCAAGAAGGTAAAGGTGGTGCGCGGGATGGCGTCGCTGGGGGCGGCGATGGGACGGCGAGCGGCGGAGAAGGCGGAGGATGAAAGCGCCGAGGATCAGGAGGATTGGGACAAGGTAGTGCCAGAGGGTGTGGAGGCGGTGGTGCCGTATCGCGGCGAGGTGAGCGAAATACTCTACCAGCTGGTGGGAGGACTGCGATCGGGGCTGTCGTATGGCGGGGCACATACGATTTGCGAGCTCCAGGCGAATGCGGAATTTATCGAGATTACGGCGGCGGGGGTGCGCGAGAGCAGGCACCATGATGTGGATAGAATTTAGGAACACGGACATGCGGACGGGACGCGCGGCGCGGGTTATGCGGCGGACAGGTTTGGAATTTCCTAGGGATTGGCGCATACTGAAGCGGCAAACGTAAGTAGAACATAGTAACCGTCATCTTGTGGCCGAGGGGTAGTGCGTGAGCGAGCGTATTCCGTTGATTGTGCACATGAGTCACGAAGCCGGTGTTCATGTTGGTGGCGTCGGGGCTGTGTTGGACGGGCTGCTTGGCACACAAGCGTATGGCGAGGGTGTAGCGCGCACGATCCTGGTAGGACCGCTGCAGGCGGATGACGGTGTGGCGCTGGACCGATTGATGGACCCCGCGAATGAAGTGCAGATCGCGTACAGCAGTTTGCACGGCATTTACCAGGGCGTGCACGCGGAGCAGCGCGAGGCGCTGCAGGGCATCGAACGACAGTTTGGCGTGACGCTGCTGTACGGGACGCGGCGGTTTGGCAGCCAGACCTGCGAGATCATCCTGGCGGATGCAGGGCGGGCAGACGCGGACGCGGCCAACCTGTTCAAATTTGTGTGCTGGGAGCGCTTCGGGCTGGACAGCACACGCCACGAAAGCAACGCCGAGTACAACCTGTATATGGCCCTGGCGCGGCCGCTGCTGGCGGCGATTGCAGCCATAGGGGCAGATGCCGGCCCCGATGGCAACCAGAAATATCTGATCGGCCACGAATGGCTGGCCATGCCACTGCTGCTGGCGGCGCAGATCGACGAGCCGCAACAATGGCGCACGATTTTGTATGCGCACGAGACGGCGACTGTGCGGCGGCTGGTTGAAGAGCGGCCCGGCCACGACACCTCGTTTTATAATGCCATGTTTCAGGCCAAGGAGTGGAACCTGAGCCTGGAGGCTATCTACGGCAGCCAGGACCACGACTACAAACACCCCCTGCTGCGGCTGGCCACACGTTGTGACGCTATCTTTGCCGTGGGCGATGTGATAGTGGACGAGCTGCGCTTTCTGGGTGGCCGCTTTGCCAACAGCAAGATCGAGGTGGTGTATAACGGCAGCAGCGCCGAGCAGATCTCGTTGGCAGACAAGCACGCGTCCAAGGCATTGCTGCAGCAGTACGCCGAGCGGCTGCTGGGCTACCGGCCGGATTATGTGTTTACACACGTGTCACGCATGGTTTTGTCAAAGGCGTTCTGGCGCGATCTGCGGCTGCTCGAGCACCTGGAAAAGGGCCTGGCCAAACGCGGGCAGACTGCCGTGCTGTTTGTGCTGGCAAGCAGCCTGCCGGCGGGACGGCGGCCGCAATGGGTGTACAGTTGGGAAGAGCAGTACGGGTGGCCCTTGGTGCACCGCGACGACAACGGCGACCTGGCGGGGTTGGAGCGCTCGTTTTATTACGACAACCTGGAGCCGCTTAACCAGCGCAATGGCGGCATCCGCGCCGTTCTGGTCAACCAGTATGGTTGGAGCCGTGCGCGCTGCGGCGTTCGCATGCCCTCCGAGATGAGTTTTGCCGACATCCGGCGCGGCACGGACGTGGAGTTTGGGCAGAGTATTTACGAGCCGTTTGGAATCGCCCAGTTGGAGGCGCTCACCTACGGCGCGCTTTGCTGCCTGTCAAGCATGTGCGGCTGCATCAACTTTGTCGGGCGGGCGGCAGGCGGCGAGTTGTCGCAGCTGCCGCGCCTGGCCAACCTGGTGGTGGCGGACTACGTCACGCTGCCGCAAGGGTACTGGCTGAGCAGCCCGTATGATGCGCTGGGTATCGACCAGGGTATTCGCGACTGGATCGAGGGCAACAACAGTGAGCGGGCGGCGCACATGCTGCTGGCGCGGCTGCCGCAGAATGACGACCAGGGACAGGCGCTGCTGGAGAGCGGCTGTGCGGCGGCGCAGGCCACGAGTTGGGAGGTTGTGGTGCGGGACTATTTCCTGCCGGCGTTGGAACGGGCGGGCAACAGATAGCCATTTAAGCGGCACAAACAAGCGGCAAACTATGCCAAGGGGGCGACTGTGAACAAAAAGAAGAAGACCGAACCCGAGGAACTCCTTCCACCCGCACGGCTTGAGCAGCCGGCGGCGGTGGAACCGGAACTGCCGCCGACCACGATCGATCGCGCGCAGATCACTGCCATCTGCGGTGGCTATCATGCCGCCCCATTTGACGTGCTGGGGCCGCACGTGGTCGAGGTAAACGGGCAGCCCTCGTTGGTGGTGCGGGCGTTCCGCCCCTTGGACGAGCGCGTCTTTGTGATCGACCCCGCGACCGGCACGCGCACGGAGTTGGGCAAGGTGGATACGGCGGGCTTTTTTGAAGGCGCGATCGCAGGGCATACGGAACCGTTTGCCTACCGGCTGATCGTAGCCGACGCCGAGGGCAACGATTACGAGTTGGAGGACCCATTTCGCTTCCGCCAGTGGCTGATGACCGACTTTGACATCTATCTGCACGGCGAAGGCAATTTCTTTGACAGCTATACCAAGTTTGGGGCGCAGTTGCGTGAGATCGAGGGCGTGCGCGGCTGGAATTTTGCCGTGTGGGCGCCCAATGCGCTGCGCGTGAGCGTGATAGGCGAGTTTAACCTGTGGGACGATCGCGTGCACGTGATGCAGCAGCGCGGGGCGTCGGGCATCTGGGAAATCTTTCTGCCCAACCTGCCGGAAGGCATTCATTACAAGTATTCGATCAAATCGCGCTTTCTAGGTTACCAAGTGGACAAGGCGGACCCGTACAGCTTCTACGCCGAGGTGCGGCCAACGACCGACTCGCGCGTGTGGAATATCAACAAGTATGTCTGGAGCGACGAAGAATGGGTAGCCACCCGGCCGGAGCGGCAGGCACTCGACAAGCCGATGAATGTGTACGAGGTGCATCTGGGATCTTGGAAGCGGGTGCCGGAGACCGACGGCTTTCTCAACTATCGCGACCTGGCGCATGACCTGGTGGCGTACGCCCTGAAGCTGGGCTACACCCACATCGAGCTGCTGCCGATCACCGAGCACCCGTTTGACGGGTCGTGGGGCTACCAGGTCACCGGTTACTATGCGCCCACCAGCCGTTTCGGCACACCCGACGATTTTATGTACTTTGTCGATTACTGCCACCAGCACGGCATCGGCGTATTGTTGGATTGGGTGCCGGCGCACTTCCCACGCGATGCGCACGGGTTAGGTTTCTTTGACGGTACGCATGTATACGAGCATTCCGACCCTCGGCAGGGCGAACACAAGGATTGGGGCACCAAGATTTTTAACTACGGCCGCAACGAGGTGCGCAACTTCCTGCTGTCGAACGCACTCTTCTGGTGCAAGCATTACCACCTGGATGGGCTGCGCGTGGATGCGGTGGCGTCGATGCTCTACCTGGACTACAGCCGCAATGCGGGCGAGTGGGTGCCCAACAAATACGGTGGGCGCGAAAACCTGGAAGCGATCGACTTCCTGCGCCGGTTTAACGAGCTGCTGCACACGGAAACGCCGGGCGTACTCACGGTTGCCGAAGAGAGCACAGCCTGGCCGATGGTCACGCGGCCGACGTACATGGGCGGGTTGGGGTTTGACCTCAAGTGGAACATGGGCTGGATGCACGATACGCTGGCGTACATGCAGAAGGACCCGATCTACCGCCGCTACCACCACGGCCAGCTCACCTTTAGCCTGATCTACGCTTTCCACGAAAGTTTTATCTTGCCGTTCTCGCACGACGAAGTGGTGCATCTCAAGCGCTCGATGCTGGACAAGATGCCGGGGGACGTATGGCAGAAGTATGCCAACTTGCGGGCGTTGTACACCTATATGTACGGGCATCCGGGCAAAAAGCTGCTGTTTATGGGCTGCGAGTTTGGACAATGGGTGGAATGGAACGAGGCGCGCAGCCTGGATTGGCACCTGTTGGAAGAGGACGACCACAAGCAGCTGCTGCAGTTTATGAGCGACTTGGGCAAGCTGTACCTGGCGGAGCCTGCCCTGTATGAAGTGGACAACAGCTGGGAAGGCTTCCAGTGGATCGATTTTGCCGACGCCGACTCGTCGATCATCAGCTTCCTGCGTCGCGCCAAGGACCCGAATGACGTTATGATTTATGCCTGTAACCTGACGCCGCAGCCGCGACCCGGCTATCGCATCGGGCTGCCGGTTGACGGCTTCTATCGTGAAGTTCTCAACAGCGATTGGGTGCAGTACGGCGGCAGCGGCGTCGGCAACGAGGGCGGCGTAGGGGCCGAGGCACTGCCGTGGCAGAGCTGCCAGTTCTCGGCGCCCATCAATTTGCCGCCTTTGGGCGTGGTCGTGCTTAAGCCGCAGCGGCGCTGACCCCGCAGCTTGCGCCCCTACCTTGATAGGCGGGTAGCATGTGGAAATAACCAGTAACGCACTTATCTTGGTGGTCGAAGACAGCGCCGATCTCAACATGGCGTTGTGCGAGATTCTGGCCTCATACGGCTATCGGGTGCTTTCGGCCTATGACGGGTACTCGGCGCTGGATGTGCTGCAGAGTGAGCGTCCCGACGTTATCCTGTGCGATATCATGATGCCGGGCATGGACGGGTATACACTGTTGCAGCACACGCGGGCGGACGTAGACCTGCGGACGCTGCCGTTTATCTTTCTCACCGCGCTTTCTTCCACGGCAGATCAGCGCCGCGCCAAGCAAATCGGGATCGAGGACTATCTGACCAAGCCGATTGACAGCGGCGACCTGGTCGTGGCGATCGAGAACGTGCTAATGCGGCGGCGCGTGATGGAAGAGGAGACGCAGCGGCGGCTGGACGAGCTGCGCAACCGCATCGTCGGGCTGCTGCAGCACGAGTTTCGTACGCCGCTGACCTTTGTGTTGGGTTATGCCGAGCTGTTGGCCAACACCAATCCGACCAATCTGAATTGGGACGAAATGCGCCTGGCGGCTGCGGCCATTTTGGATGGCGGGCATCGGCTGCAGGCGCTGATCGAGGGGTTTCTGCTGCTGGCAGAGTTACAGAATCGCACCTTGACCGCCGGTGAACTGGATCGCCTGGACGCGGCGCAATTGTGGCAGGACATTGTGCAGGAGATGGAGCCGCAAGTGGCGGCGGCCAACCTGACGCTGGAAGTCGTCGCGCCCAAGCGGCCGATCTACGTCACCGGCGACGCGCATTTAATCGAAGAGTCGTTGCGGCGCTTGCTCGACAACGCCATTCGCTATCGGAGACGCGAGTCACAGAGCATACAGTTGGCGGTGGTGTCGGTGCCCCCCTATGTGGGACTGCGTATCCAGGACGATGGCGCCGGCATTACGGAGGCGGCTGTCGCCGAGCTGATGCAGCCATTTGAGCAGAGCGGCCGCAACCAGCGGACGGGCGTGGGCGCCGGTCTCAGCCTGGCGCTGATCAAGCACATCATGCGGATGCACGGTGGGCGGCTGGAAGTCGAAAGCAAATATGGCCAGGGGAGTACGTTTACGCTCTGGCTGCCGGCCGCCGTGGCCGAGCCAAAACGGCGCTGAGCCCCGATGGGAAACGATACGGCGCCGTATGCAGTAATTGCCGACGATTTGACCGGTGCGGGGGATGCAGGCGTGCAATTTGCCGCAGTGGGGCTGCGCACGCGCACGTTGGTCGGCACGTGGACGGAAGAGCATCTACGCGGGGCCGAGGTCGTCGTGATAGATACGGCGAGCCGTGGGTTCTCGGGGGCGCAGGCGTATAGCACCGTACACGCGGCGGCTGTCCGGTTGCAGGAGCCGGGGCTGCGGGTCGTGTATAAGAAGATCGACTCCACGTTGCGCGGGGCGGTCGGGGTCGAAATCGATGCACTGTTGGATGCATGCGACCTGGCGCTAGCCGTGGTCTGCCCGGCGTATCCCGCCAACGGGCGCACGCTGAGCCAGGGCGTGCTGCTGGTGCGGGGCGTGCCTGTGGGAGAGACAGCAGCGGCGGCCGACCCGCATGCGCCCGTGCGCGAGAGCCACGTGCCGACACTGCTGGCGCGGCAGACGCGGCGCAGCGTACATTGGTTGGGACGACTTGGTGCGGCTGGGTTGGCGACTGAACTGGCGGCGCTGCGCGCCCTAGGCGGGCAAGACGGCTGCATAGCGGTGTGCGACGCCGAGGACGACGCGGACTTGGCGGCTATCGTCCTGGCGGCACACGCATTGGACAGGCCGGCCCTGCTGGTGGGTTCGGCGGGGATGGCGCGGCCGTTGGCTGTTCTGCTGGCAGCGCGCCGGCAGCCGAGTGTGCTGGTGCTGTGCGGATCGCTCCATCCGGCGGCGCGCAGCCAGGTACGTTATATGCAACAGATCGACAACGCTGGCGTGACAATATTGACGACAGCGGAGCAGGTGCAGGCAGCGCCGGCACTATCGGAGATGCCGGCAGCAGAGCCCTCAGCGCTGCTGGCGGACGAGGCGCGGCACTGGCTGGACGCACATGCGGTAAGCGGCATCGTCGTGACCGGCGGCGACACGTTGCATGCGCTTTTGCACGCCCTGCAAGCGCATGGAGTAGACTTAGACCAGGAAGTTGCGCCTGGGATTCCCGCCGGGCGCATTGCCGGCGGTCCCTGGGCGGGCTTGCCGATCATCAGCAAGGCAGGTGGATTTGGGTCGCCGACTGCGCTGGCGGATGCAGTGCAGTGTTTGAAGGGAAAGGACACAACCTATGTCTGCTGACAATCGGCCAATCCTAGCCATCACGATTGGGGATGCGGCAGGGATTGGGCCGGAGATCGTGATCAAGGCCCTGGCGCGACCCAAGGTGCGGCAGTTGTGCCGCCCCATCATCGTCGGCGACCTGGCCGTGATGGAGGAGCACCTGCGTTTCTGGCCGAGCGGGGAGCCGCCGGCCATCGTCCCCATGGCCGATGGGGGCGCTGATGTGGAGGGGTGGGATTGGTCGAGCGAGGCGTTGCCGGTGTTGCAGCCGGGGCCGCCGCTTGCGGGGCTGGAAGTGGGCAAGCTGTCGGCCATGGCAGGCCGCGGGGCAGTCGAATATGTGCTGGCGGCCGTGGCATTGGCCAAGGCGGGCAAGGTGGAGGGAATCGTTACGGCCCCGCTTAACAAGGAGGCCATCCACCGGGCAGGCTACACGTATCCGGGTCACACCGAGCTGTTGGCCGAGCAATTTGGCGTCAAGCACTATTCGCTGGTGCTGTCGGCGCGCGGCCAGTTTATTTTTCACGTCACCACGCATGTGTCGCTGCGGCAGGCCCTAGATTTGATCACGGGGGAGCGCGTGCTGGCCCAGGTGCGGCTGGCGCATTTGCTGGCCAAGGCGCTCGGCCGCGGGGAGGAGACGATTGCGGTGGCGGGGATCAACCCGCACGCAGGCGAAAGCGGTCTGTTTGGACGCGAGGAGATCGAGGTCATTGCGCCGGCGCTGGCGATCGCCAAGGCCGAGGGGATCCCTGTAGTGGGCCCCTTGCCGGCCGACGTCGTCTTCCCGCAGGCCGCACGGGGGCGCTATGCCTTTGTAATTGCCATGTATCACGACCAAGGCCATGCCGTGTTCAAAACCCTCTATTTCGACGAGGGCGTGAACGTGACCGTCGGTTTGCCGGTGATTCGCACCTCGGTGGATCATGGCACGGCCTTTGATATTGCCGGGCAAGGTCTGGCAAGCGACGAGAGCCTGGTCGAGGCGATCCGCCTGGCGGCCAAGCTCGGCCCGACGTGGGGTGCAATCAGCGCCGAAGCCCGGCGTTACTTATAGCACTATCGCTTCATTTAAATGGAGAGGCAGGATCATGCAGTTACGATTTCGCTTTGAGTCGCGCAGTAGCGCCTGGATCGCACTGGTTTTGGTGGCGTGCGCCTTGGCCGTGGCGGGCTGTACGGCAGCGATGCCGGGCGCGCAGCCGATGGGGGGAGCAGCGCAGCAAGCAGCGGCGCAGCAAGCAGCGGCGGAGGCCATGCGGCCGCTCCCGACGCCGGAGCCTGGCAAGTTGACGGTCGTAGATGTGCGCGCCCGGCCTGCGCCGCTGGAAGGCGGCAATGGTGCAGCGTATATGGCAGTGCTCAACGGTCTCGACGCACCAGTGAGGCTGGCGAGCGTCACGGGGAATTCAGCTGCTGCCGTCGAGCTGCACGAGTCGATCAACGACAACGGGGTGATGAAGATGGAGCCGCACCCGGAGGGATTTGAGATTCCTGCCGGCGGCACGCTCGAACTCAAGCCAGGCGGCAAGCATGTCATGCTGCTGGGGCTCGTCAAGCCGCTGGCAGTGGGCGACACCATTGAATTGACCCTGAACTTCGACGGCAGCGACCCGATAACGGTGAGCGTGCCGGTACTGGACATCCAGGCCTCCATGCCGGGGATGGATCAGGGGGCAATGGAAGGTGGGGCGATGCCGATGGCGACGGAGACGCCCAAGCCGTAGGGTTGTTTTGATTCGGACAATTGAGAGAGGGATAGGGTGACAGCCGCCACACCAAGCCGGCTGTCACCCTTTTTGGTGGTGGAGTGAGGAATGATGCTGGATTGACAAGCTGTGGCGGTGTGGCATATACTCGGATGAAACAATTGAGAATTTTTCTCATTTGCCGCGGTGGGAAGTTTGCGTGGCGAATGGGCGTGGGTGAGGAGATTAGGGCTGTGATGTGTTTGCGTGTTGACTGTGGCTGGAGAATTCTGCTGTTGCTGGTGACATTTGCGCTGTTGGCGGCCTGCGGGTCGAGGCCGCAACAGGCGGCTGCAGTTGGCGAGGCAGAAACCAGCAGCTTGCCCAAGGTTCTAGCGGTGGAGTCGTTTTTAGCCGACATTGCGCAAAACGTGGCGGGCGACCGGCTGCAGGTGGCGACGCTGATGCCGTTGGGACTGGACCCCCATGCCTTTGAGCCGACGCCGCAGGATGTGGCGCGTGTGGGCGAAGCAGATGTGTTGATTGTCAACGGGGCCGGCTTTGAGGCTTGGCTGGCGGAGGTGTTGGCTAACGCGGGTGGAGAACGGCAGGTGATTGAAGCCAGCGCCGGGCTGACTAGCCGGGACGCTAGCCACGATGCCGGCCACGAGGACGAGGGAGCGCAGGTCGGGCACGAACACGAGGGAGACCCCCACTTTTGGCTTGATCCGACTAAGGTTGTTCGTTATGTCGAAAATATCCGTGACGGGCTGAGTGAGGCGGATCCTGCCGGGAAATCGGTGTATGCGGCCAACGCAGCGGCGTATGTCGCCAAGCTTGAGGAACTGGACGGCTGGATCCGGCAGCAGATCGAGCAGATACCAGCCGAACGGCGGCTGCTGGTCACCAACCACGAAAGCCTGGGCTATTATGCGGACCGTTACGGGTTGCGCATCGTCGGAGCGGTCGTGCCCAGCGTCACCACAGGTGCGGCGCCGTCAGCTCAGCAGTTGGCAGGCCTGGTGGACCTGATCCGCAGCAGTGGTGCGCCGGCAATCTTTTTGGAGACTGGGGCCAATGCACAGCTAGCCCAGCAGTTGCATGACGAGACGGGCATTGCGGTTGTCACGAACATTTATACACATTCGATCACGGCGGCCGGCGGCAATGCGCCGAGTTATCTGGACATGATGCGTTACAATACGGAGATGATCGTAGCAGCGCTCAAATAGGGCCTGCGGACGTAGGAAGAGTTTGTGCCCGGGCTGGCGGCAGGTCTGAAGGGCGGAAGACGAGGGGAAACGATGTTGGAGCCGGCGCGGCTGGAATTTGAGAACGTTTCGATTACGTACGACGGCACACCTGTGCTGCGCGACTTGACGTTTCAGGTGCCGCATGGGGCACAGGTGGCGGTCGTGGGGCCAAATGGCGCCGGCAAGTCTACGCTCTTTAAGGCGTTGGTCGGGCTGCTGCCGCTGCAAGAAGGGCGCATCCTGGTGCACGGGCGTTCGCTTGGCAGCCACCAGGACTGCGTGGCGTATGTGCCGCAGCGGGGTGAGGTGGATTGGCGCTTTCCGGTTACGGTATCAGATGTCGTGATGATGGGTCGTTTTGCGCGCCAGGGTTATTTCGGCCGTGCAAGCAAAGGGGACCGCACGGCTGTGGCGACGGCGCTGGATCACATGGGGATCGCCAACCTCGCCAAGCGCCCGATTGGCGACCTGTCGGGCGGGCAGCAGCAGCGTGTGTTTCTGGCGCGCGCCCTGGCACAGGAGCCGCATATCCTGTTGATGGACGAGCCGTTTACCGGCGTGGATGCAACGACACAGGAGGCGGTGCTGCGGCTGCTGGACGAGCTGCGCGGGGAGGGGTTGACCGTACTTGTGTCAACCCACGACTTGAGCCTGGCCATGCAGCGTTTTGAGCTGGTACTGCTTCTCAACCGCCAGCTGCTGGCGTATGGGTCGCCGGCGGCCGTATTCACGCCTGAGCACGTGCGCCAGGCCTTTGGCGGGCAAGCCTTAATGCTTGGCGGGATGGTGGTGGTGGACCAATGCTGCCCACACGAAGAAGAACTAGTTGGGGTGTCATAGATGCAGGCGCTGGTCGATTGGATAATGACGCCGCTGGCCTACAGTTTTATGCAGCGCGGGATGTTGGCGGCCGTAATGGTGGGCGTGCTGTGCGCCATCCTCGGCTGTTATGTGGTGCTGCGATCGATGGCATTTCTGGGCGACGCCATGGCGCATGCCGTGCTGCCGGGCGTGGCGATCGCCTACCTGCTGGGCGGCAACCTGCTGTTTGGCGCGCTGGCGGCGGCCGTGGTGGTGGCGTTGGGCATTGGATTCTTCTCGCGCAAGGGCGCGATCAAGGAGGATACGGCTATTGGCATCCTGTTTACCGCCGCGTTGGCGCTGGGTATTGCCCTGATTAGCAGCATCCGTACCTATGCCGTGGACCTCAGCCACATCCTGTTTGGCAACGTGCTGGGAGTGAGCGAGACTGACCTTTGGATCACGGCCAGTATGGGGGTGGTGATTCTCGTCGCCACGCTGCTGGCATACAAACCGTTCTTGCTGATTTCGTTTGACCCGGTGCTGGCGGCCACGATACGGGTGCCGGTCGAATTCTTTCGCACGTTAATGTTGGTGCTGCTCGCATTTACGATTGTGATCTCGATCCAGTCGGTGGGAGTGGGGTTGGTAGCCGCCATGTTGGTGACGCCGGGCGCCACAGCCTACTTGCTGACGCGCCGGCTGCCATCCATGATGGCGATTGCGGCGCTCGTCGGCGCAATGGCGAGCATCATCGGGCTGTACGCCAGCTATTATCTCAACATTGCGTCCGGTGCTGCGATTGTGCTCACGGCCACAGCTTGTTTTCTGCTGGCGTTTCTGTTTGCGCCAGCCCGCGGTTTCGTGTGGCAGAAGCTGCGCTAAGTTTTCATCTATGTTTCCCCCGGCTCCAGCCAGGCTCTCATGTCCCAATCTGCCTTGCGTATTGTTCGACTCGCCGCTATCGGCCTCCTATGCCTGTTGATCGCCTTTGTTCTTTGGCGGGGAGTCCGCGTTGGCTGGCTGACCTGGCAGGGTGTACAAGCGGCGCAGCAGCTGCAGGCGGACAGCAGCATGAACAGCGGTCCGGGTGGGCAGGCGGGCGAGTCCGTAACCTGGTCCGAGCAACTGCCGCGCCTGCGAGCCGATCTCCAGCTCCTGACTGAGTGGCTGGAGGCCCTGGATGGCGAGTTGCAGCCGCTGGCGCCGGCAGCGCGCGCGCTGCAAGGGCTGCCTGGATACGGTTCCGCCATTGCGGCGGGGCCTCAGTTAGTGGCGTCCGCGCACCGTCTTGTGGCCACAGCGGCAGCAATGGGACCGGAGTTGGATTGGCTGCTGGGTGTGGATGCGCCGCGCACGTATCTGCTGCTCGTGCAGAACAATCACGAACTGCGGGCGACGGGCGGGTTTATCTCGGCGTTTGGCACACTGGTGGTAGAGCAAGCGAGCGTCGCCGACCTCTCGTTTGTCGACAGCTACGAGCTTTTTAGCACGGAGCACGAATACCTGCCGGCGCCTCAAGCCATGCAGGCGTATATGGGCATCCAGCTGCTGGTGCCGCGCGACTCTAACTGGTCGCCTGACCTGCCTACGGCAGCGGAGACCATCCGCCGGTTGTATTCCCAAGAGACAGGCCAGGAGGTGGATGGCATCATCACGCTTGACTTGGATGCAGTGCGCAACCTGGTCAAGGCGTTGGGAAGCATAAGCGTGGCGGGGGTCGAGACTCCGATTACGGCGGCGAATGTGGAGCAGGAGTTGGTGCAGCTGTGGGAGCAGCCGGCCAACCAAACGGCCCACCAAACGGAAGCCACGGGCGGCGCAGGCGATTGGTGGTTGCAGCGCAAGAATTTTGTGCCGCAGGTGGCGGGGGCGGCCTTGGCGAAACTACAGGCAGGCGATTTTGATGCTGCTGCATTGACGGCTGAGATTAGCGCGGCGCTGGATGCGCGTTCCATCCAAGTCTGGCTTGCCCAACCGCAGTTGGAGCAGGTACTGGTCGAGCGGGAATGGGACGGCGGTCTGCACCCGCAGGAGGGAGCGGACTTTCTGGCGGTAGTGGACAGCAACGTGGGGTACAACAAAGTGGATGCGGCGATGCAGCGCCAACTCCAATATGAGGTTTCCTGGCCAGTTGGCGCAAACCGGCCGGCCGAGGTCACCCTGACACTTACCTACACGCATCCGGTCGCCGCCAGCGAACCAGGCTGCAACCCGGCGCCGCACTATGGCGCGGCGTATGCCGACCTGATCGCCCGCTGCTATTTTGATTACGTACGTGTATACGCGCCGGGGGGCAGCCTGCTGTTGGATGTGAGCGGGATTGATCCGGAAACCGTGACAAGCACGGCGGGCGAGCAAGGCACGCAGCAGTTTGCGGGTTATTTTGTGCTGCCGCCTGCTAGCAGCAAGAGCATCACGTTTACCTATCAGCTGCCAGAGGCAATCAGGCCCGAGGGGTACAGCTTGCACATGCAGCGGCAGGCGGGAACGGATCCGCTGCCGGTGCACGTCGTGGTGGGTGGTATGGAGCGCACGGCCAGCATAGAAGAACGGGAATGGGTTTGGGAGACAGTTCCTTAAAAATAGTTGACAATCTGCCCTTGGCTGAATAAAATGTTGAGAAGTGGGTCGGTGGCGGAATGGCAGACGCAGCGGACTTAAAATCCGCCGAGGAAACTCTTGTGGGTTCGAATCCCACCCGACCTACCAGGGATGTCGCCGGATTCTGTTCACACAGAAGACACCCAAGCAACAATTGCGTTAGGTGCCATACTGTTCTTACGAGGTGAACGGACATGCCGAGGACCACGCGCTCCCTGGGCCGCCTGCTGATATTGGCGGTCATAACGCTCGCTACCCTTTTGATCCTGCACAAGCCTGCTTTGGCGCAGGAACGCACCCACGTCGTCGCCCACGGCGAGAATCTCTCCACGATTGCCACACGCTATGGCCTGACGCTGCAGGAACTGTCGGCCTATAACGGCATCACCAACCCAAGCCTGATCTTTATCGGCCAGCAGTTGACAATCCCCGGCAGCGGCCGCGCCCCGCAGGCGTTGGCGCCGGCGTCCAACATGCTGCCGGGCAATGACGGCTATTACACCGTCGGCCGCGGCGATTCGCTATCGCTGGTCGCGCGCAACCATGGCATGACAACCGACGACCTCATGCGGCTCAACGGCATCAGCAATGCCAACGTAATCTGGGTGGGCCAGAAGCTGCGCGTTTCGGCACGTGTGCCGGCCGTCGCGCTGGCGGTCGAACAGTCCGGCGGGCGGGCGCCACAAGCGACCGTCGCCGAGGGAATTTATGTCGTGCGGGCGGGCGACACATTGAGTGAAATCGCCGCGGCGCAAGGTTCGACGGTGCAGCAACTGCTGGTCGACAATGGGCTGCCCAATGGCCGCTTTATCTATGTCGGCCAGCGCCTGCGTGTGCGGCCGGCGGCGGCGCAGAGTATGCTCAGCCTGGTTGCGGCGCCCAGCAGCGGCAAAAAGTGGATCGAGGTCAACCTGTCCGAGCAGTCGCTCACAGCCTGGCAGGGCGACGTGGTGGTGATGCACACGGCCATCAGCAGCGGGCGCGCCAATACGCCAACGGTTACCGGCCGCTATACGATCGGCAACAAGTACAAGGCGCAGCGGATGACGGGTCCCGGCTATGACCTGCCCAACGTACCATATGTGATGTACTTCTACAGCGGCTATGCCATTCATGGCGCGTACTGGCACAATAATTTTGGCGTGCCGATGAGTCACGGCTGCGTCAACATGCGCACTGACGAATCACAGATGCTGTATGAGTGGGCGCCGTCCGGGACGGAGGTGTACGTCCACTATTGAGCGTCGGAAGTACCGCATTGTACGACATACTGCGGCGGACATTTAAGCACTCTACTGGGCACATTACTGGGCACATTGGCTGCGTCTATGTGCATTTTGTAGCTAGGCAGTACGCCGCGCTTGCGCTACAATGGTCAGAAACCAAAAGAGAAAACGATTTTAGCTTTAGGAGTACGTTGGTGAGTTCATCTACATTGCAGCGAAACTGGACACACAGGTTGCGGAATGGGTTGTTGGCCGGCCTGGTCGGCATCACGTTGTTGGGTATGCCTGTGCAAGCGCATGCCACGGAGGAAGAGTCAGGTGACGGATCCACCAATGAACCGGTGACGATGCTTAGTGAGAGCACTCCGGGCAGTGATATTACGGCCTCTCTCCCACGGCCCTTATTCCGCCCGCCGCTGCCGTTTGAATCTCCTCAGGTAGGGCCCGTCATCAAGCGCGCCTTCGCCGACGACATCGAGAAGCGCACGACGGCCTTTTTGCCATCAGACCTTTCGCACCTGACGGCGCTCAAGATGCCGAAGAATGAGAAGCGGTGGATCCGCGTCGATCTTAGCGAGCAAGTCGTGGTAGCCTACGAAGGCAACAAGCCAATTCGCGCCTTTGTGATCTCCTCTGGCCTTTCACGCACGCCCACCGTAACCGGCGAGTTCCACATCAAGACCAAGGTGAAGGCGCAAACCATGTCCGGCGGTTCAGGGGCGTACTACTACAACCTGCCCAACGTTAAGTGGGTGCAGTACTTCTACCAGGAGTACGCTTTTCACGGCACCTACTGGCACAACGACTTTGGGCGCCCCAAGAGCCACGGCTGCATCAATATGACCAACGCCGACGCCAAGTGGTTGTTTGATTGGGCCAGCCCGACGTGGGACGGCAAAAAAGGTTGGTTCAACAGCAGCAAGGATAATCCGGGGACATTGGTGATTGTCACGGAGTAGAGACCCCAAAACTGTGTAAAGCTAACACTAGAAACCGAGTTTCTCAAGCGAACTGCGCTTGGTACAAGCGACGCTCGCCAGAAACTCGGTTTCTTCCTTGTGACCGGGCCGGCTGCATTAGCCAGCTGCATTAGCTGGGCGCTGCGCATACAGGGAGCGCCAGGCGCAGCTTGATGATGGCAGCGGATATGTTAGCCATGGTGCGCACCACGACCATGTCGTTTTCGTCAAAATGGCGTGACGCGTCCCGCGAGACGGCGAGGATTGCGCCCAGCGCGTCCTCGCCGCTGCTCAACGGCACCAGGAGTGCCGGGCCTGCTTCGTTGTAATAAAGGTCTTCGGGCGTGGCATATTCCTGCTGAGGGTTAAAAAAGAGTGCCTGGCCTGCCTCAATCGTCCACATAACCAAGCGATGGAGCGAAATGTGCAACAGATCGGCGCTGGGCTGCGGACGATTGCTCAAAATGCAGAGGTCGGTCCAGGGTAAATTGATGAAGTGTAGCTGCGGGACACCGTTAACCAGGTCAGGCAGGTGCTTGCGCTGGATCAGCACGAAGACTTCCACGCCCACCAGCAAATCGGCGATTCCGGCGGCCATGGCCACAAGCAAGTCACACAGGGGTTCGGTGATCGGCAGCAAGCGTGTGAAGAGCTGCAAGCCCACAAGCTGGTCGGCGCGGTCCTGAAGTTCATGGCGCACCTGTGCGTTGTACAGCGACATCGCGGCGGCGCCCGCAATTTCGATCAACTCGGCGCATGATTCCACATCGTCAAAACCATCGGTTTCACGCCGTCCCAGGATCAACGCGCCCATGGCAATGTGATCCTTGCGCAAGGGCACGATCATTATCGACCCATCCCGTTCCAGCCAGGGAAACTCTTGGGGCTTGGGTCGCCCGCTGTTCGCCAGATCGGAGATAATTAGATAGTCCGCTTCTTCGGGGTCCAGCCGGCGCACGAGAGCATGGGCCAACTCACCCCATAAGGGCAGCGGGCATTGTTTCCCCAAAAAGCGCAGTGGGTCCATCACGCCACGCATCTCGTGATAAACGTAAGGCCCGAGTTCAGTCTCGCCCAGCAGGATGACGACAAAGCTGTACTGCCGCCGCCAGAGGATATCGACAAGCATGTTTAAGACTTCGCGCAGCGCCAGGTTCTGGCCCAGACGGCGTGAAGTATCGTACAAAAAATTGATTTGATCCAAGTTACGCCGCAAATCACGCAGAACTGAAACCGCCTCGCCTGACTGGCCGCCGAGACTTCCTTGGCGCAGTAGCTGTTCGAGTTGCATCAGGTTGCTTGAAAGCGAGGCAAGCGGCAGAACCGTTGACGATTGATCCACTTGTTCCCTATTGCATCTTTTGTGTTTATTGTATAATCTTAGTGCAAGTAAGTAAATTTGTAAACTAGGCGGGGATTGCCGCATATGCCGTTCGACGACTTGCTGGACGCACCAAAACTTACATCGCTACAGCCTCTCCGCATTCTGCTGGTCGACGACGAGCCGACGACACTGCAGCTTGTACGAAGATTGCTGCAGGCTGACGGCCACGAAATCTTTGAAGCGATCGATGGCGAGCAGGCGATCGAGCAGTTTGAATGCCTGCGCCCCGACCTGGTCCTGCTCGACGTCGTGATCCCCAAGATGGACGGCTTGGAGGTTCTGCGCGAAATTCGGCAGCGCGACAAGCTATCGGGCGTGATCATGGTGAGCGCGCTAAGTTCGGAGCAACTGGCGGTCAAATCCATGCTGGGAGGCGCCGACGACTACGTTGGTAAGCCATTCCGCCTTAAGGCGATCCGCATGAGCATTCGCCAGGTAATGGACAAGGTGCGGCTGCGGCGCCACAACGCCACACTGCAGACCGAACTGATTGCAGCCAACCAAAAGTTGCGCAAATACATGGCCGAACCACTGGTGCACAGCCTCCTGAACAGCCCCAAGGCGCCGGAGTTGGGCGGCGAGCGCGAGGTGGTCACCGTGCTCTTCCTGGACTTTGCCAACTTCACGCCCTTGGCCGAGCAACTGCCGCCCGATGATGTTGTGCGCATCCTCAACGACTACTACGCCTTGTTGACCAGCATCGTCACCGAGGCCGGCGGCTACTTGGACAAGATCATGGGCGATGGCTTTATGGTGCTCTTTAATGCCCCCGTCTTTAGCATCGACCATGCCACGCGTGCCGTGCAGTCAGCCGTCTCCATGCGGCGGTTGATCGTCGAGGCCAATCATACGCGCGCACACAAGCTATCGGTGCGCATCGGCTTGCACTCGGGCGAAGCCGTGGTCGGCAATATCGGCACCTCGATCCTGATGAATTATACGGCTATCGGCAACACGGTGAACACGGCCAAACGCATTGAAGAAATCTGCGAAGCCGACCAGATCCTCATCAGCGCCGACACCTTTGCGCTGCTCAAATGCGAAGAACTGGACCCAGAGCACATCGTCATGCAGCCACAGGGCAGGCGACAGTTGAAAGGTCGCAGCACCGCCATGGAAGTCTTCGCCGTAGAAGATCTGACCATCTCCGTCCAAGCCGCCTAAGTTTACAGGGACCAACAGCCCAAGCAGGCCGGGCAAGCGGCAAGCTTACTCGGACAGCACCTGCGCGATCACGCGCATGACACTGGGATCGTACATCATGATCCCATGCGCCGGCGACCAGACGCGCCGTGTCTTGCCCACCGGCAGGATGGAGCTGTTGGCGGGCACGATCGTAAGATCGAACGGCGACCAGATAGACGTGAACTGGACGTGCGTGAAAGCCGACAGGTCGCTGTTCAGATCCATGATGAATTCGCTGTCAGGGCGCATCTGCAGTGCAGCCTGGTACGTGGCCAGGCGAGCTGTCATCGTGCCACGGTGCGGAGAGGCAGCAGTCACGAACTTGCGCACGCGACGCCAGCCGTCCATCTTTTGGAGATAGTATCGGTTGATCAGGCCGCCCATGCTAAAGCCAAAGAGGTTGATCGGCTCATCGGGTGCAAAGCCGCCCTCGATAAATTCGGCGAGTTGCTGCGACAGGCGGGGAATCGGTGCGCTGCCGTCACTGGGCTGCGGCGAACAGATGATGGCCTTGTGTCCCGCCAGTTCCAGGAACGTACGCAGGCGGCCAAGCGTACGCACATTGTCGAGCCAGCCGGGAACCAGAATGGTGTGAATCGGTTTGTGTGCTGACATCTCTGCGATCGTATCCTACATGGTTATTTCGACAGCAGCGGAAGATAGCGACAGACGGTAGACGGCGCATCAATCTTGACCTGCGTTTCCTGATTGGGCGCCAGCGTGACTTTCCCGGCTTCCATAAAGCCGAGGCACTGCGGCACCTGCACCGTGTAATCTCCAGATAACAATGGCTGGCTGCTGGTAACCGAAGGCAGCTGCACCTTGCCATCCGTCCCGGTAGTTGCCGCATAGACAAAGCCAGTTTGATCGGAGACAAAACGCACCGGCAGCGCTGCGAGCGGCGGGCTGCCGGCGCCGACCAGTACGACAGTCGCCGTAGCCGGCGGGCGGGCATCCAGGATGGCCTGCATAACGTTGAGCCTGCCATAGCCATAGACATTGTTGGGGGTAGCAGGAGCCGGATCACAGTCGCCATTAATTACAGGGGTGGCACTATCGCGCAGTATCTGCTCGGTGCGATCGATGTCGCCGACCAACTCCGGGGCGACCGACCACAGCAGCGCCACGGCTCCGGCCACGTGGGGTGAGGACATGCTCGTGCCGCTCAAAGGGGCATAGCCCCCAGGAACACTAGAAATAACGAAGATGCCGGGGGCCGTCAAGTCGGGCTTGAGCCGATTGCTGCCGTCGATGGAGACAGGGCCGCGGCTGCTAAACGAGGCAATATTGCCAGACTGGTCATGTGCGCCGACGGAAAACGAACTGTCATAGATAGCGATCGGGTTGCTGACGGTGTTGCACTTGGGGGAGCCGAAGTTTAGCTGATTCTCATTCCCGGCCGAGGCGGCGATAAAAAGGCCGGCAGCGCGCACTGTATCGACAACCTGGCGCAAGCTGTCGGCGTCGCAGCCTTCTTTGGGCGGGCAGCCCCAGGAGTTGTTGATAATGGTGGGAGCCAACTCGGGTTTACCGTCGGTGAAGGGATTGCCGCCCTGCGGATAGGGAGCCATAAACCATTCAAAGCAGGCCGTATAGGAGGCGGGAGTGCCGACGCCGCCGCGGATGTTACGGCAGCCCACCCACTCGGCGGCAGGCGCCATGCCGAGGATGGCACCACCTTCGGCAGTCGCATCGCCGACCATTGTGCCGACTGTGTGCGTGCCGTGATTGCTGTCGTCACAGGGGACCTGGGGGTCAGGGCTGCAGCCGATGAACATATCCTGTTGATTGCGGCCAAAAGCGTCGTACCAGTTGTAGATGTGCGTGGCCGTCTGCGTCTGCGCGTTCCAGCCGCGGTAGGCGCCGCGCAGGGCAGGGTGATCCCATTTGACGCCGGTATCCTGGCTGGCAACGACCACGCCCTGGCCGCGGATACCCAACTCCCAGGCTTGGTCGGCTTTTGTGTAAGTCAGACCGTATGGCAACTCGGTTGGCGGCGCAACTGCCATTGTCGTTGCGAACTGTGGCCACAAGCGGCTAACGTCAAGTGCCTCTGCTTGACGGATGGCCGGGTTGCGCGCCAGGCGGTCCACCTCCGGGCGCAGCCGCAGTTGCTCGGCAAGCTCCTGGTCACCTTCCACTTCGATCATATTGACCAGGTAATGTGGGGTGTAACGCACACCGCGGGCGTCAAGCCAGGCGCGCAGGGGCGCCTGTGTGCGCTCGGCGTGCGCCGTCAGCGCCCGGTAGAGGGCAGCGCGGCGATCTTGCGCCGAGGCAGCTTGCAGTTCCCCGCTTGCCAGCAGGGTCTCAGCATTGGCCTGCTCGCGCAGTACGGCCAGGAATGAGACTGGACCGGCTGCTTGCTCGAGATCCTGGGCCAGCAAATCGTTAATGGCAGCACGGTGGACACTTGAGGGCTCGACTTCTTGGGCGTAGACACTGGCCGTTGCCGTCAGGCCGGTCCAGACGCCAATAACCACTAGCAGACAGGCGAAAAAAGCCGCCGCTCGGCGCGACAGGTGCAAATTGTGGTAGAAACTCATACCTCTATTCTACCCGAATCAACCTATTCGACAATTGTGGGCAGTGTTGCGGAAGATTCAGCCGTCCGCGTCAAACATGAAAGCAGCACGTATACAAACCGCCAAACAAGCAGTAAAGCGAGGCGCAACGCCTCAGGAGTGAACAACAGATGGGTACTGTGAATGTGGGTGACCTGGCTCCGGATTTCACCGCCACAACCGATGCGGGGACGACGGTGCGGCTAAGCGACTATCGCGGCAAGCGGGTGGTGCTGTATTTCTATCCCAAAGATGACACCCCCGGCTGCACGACGCAGGCCTGCGGTTTCCGCGACAACTATCTGGCCATTGAAGAGAAGAACGCCATCGTGCTTGGCGTAAGTCCGGATGGTGCAAAGTCGCACCAAAAGTTCAAGACCAAATTCAACCTGCCCTTCACGCTGATCGCCGACGAAGATCACAGCATTGCCGAAGCATACGGCGTGTGGGTGGAGAAGAGCATGTATGGCAAGACATACATGGGCATCGAGCGCAGCCATTTTGTGATCGACGAGAACGGCAAGGTGGTGGATGCGCAGGTAAAGGTCAAACCGGAAGATAGCGTCGAGCGGGCGCTGGCGACTTTGGGGTGAGAGGGTGAGGGAGCCTTGTGCACTATTGCTTTTGGGCTAACAGGCAAAAACGGGGTAGTACGGGCGGCGGCCTCGGCGAAGAGGGGCTCGGGCCAGGGGCAGAGAGGGTGAGAAGGTCGTAGCCGGCGCTGAGCTTGCGCAGGGGGCAGAGACTGCGGTGGAGGTTGAAGGAACGCTCCAGGTTGCGGCACTCCCACTTGTAGCTGCCGCAGTTAATAGGTCTTGGCCGCAAGGCCGGCGGCCAGCATTTGACGGTACAACGCGAGGTCCCCTCGCGGGGCAGGCCGTAGGGTGCGGCCACCAGCACTGTGCGGCGGGCGACGCGGAGGCACTCGGCCATAAAGTGCGCGCCCGCTGAGGGGGCACGTGTTTCAACGTATCGAGGCTGACCACGACGTCAAAGGAACCATCGTCAAAGGGGATGACGCCGCCACCATAGCTCATATCGCCGGTGCCGTCGACGTTGAGCGCCCCGACTTGCGCCCCGGGCATGACGCGGCTTAATCCACGCAACAGGCCACCCACATCCAACCTGCTGACGCACGGCAGCCACCTGGTGGATACAGCCCGCTACCTGGGAGGCGAAATTGCCGCCGTGCAGGCGTAGCTGCTCGAGCGCGGCGATGCCTGGTGCTGGTCTGTGGACGTTGCCTTTGCCGACGGCGCCTTGGGCAACCTCGAACTGATCGTCGCCGCGCGCGGGGATTGGGAAGAAGGCTTCACACCGTACGGCGAGCACGGCAGCATCAAGAGCAAGCTCTTTCTGCCGTGGTTCCACAAGTTCAGCGAAGTCGAGTGCTTTTCCACCCGCGATGACCAGTATCGCCGCGTGCTGGGGGCCGACGCCTACACCTACAAGCTCCAGATCGAGGTTTGGGCTGACACGATTCTGCACGGTGCGCCGCAAGTGGGGGCGACGGTAAATGACGGGTTGGCCGCCATGCGCGCCCTGGTCGCCATTGACTGATCCGCCACCGTTGGCGGCGGCCGGGTGGAACTCGCCCAAGCAGAAGGCAGCCTGTAAGTCCAGCCATTCTCGATTTTGCGATTAAATGTTGCTCAACTCAACTTCTGGCACTATTTTGATGGCTTTTCAGGCCAATTCGGTGGGTAGGTCGAGCAGCATTGACCGCAGAACTGGATTTTCACGAGACTTACACCCGTGTTACGGCCCAAAATGACAAAATCTGGCGATTTCGGCGCCCGGCACGCCTAGCAGTCCACAAGTCGAAATGATTTCAATTTCCAGTCAACATGAAAATATGTGTAATTGAGCGGCACAGTGCAGCGCAAGCAGCCGTTTCCTGCTACCAATGCGAACTGTAACCTACATCCTAGTCTGAAATCTAGACTTGCTGTACGAAATTCTCTTGACTCGACTCTGTGAGCGGCGTATGCTTGCTCTTGGGAGCCATGGTATTCTCCTTTCGGCTACAAAACTAGACTACCGTGTCTCCTGCCCTCATTTCTCACATTATTCGTTATAATTCGTTACACCATCAAGCCCGTTGCAAATCGTACTCTCGGTGTGGAGCCGAAGATGGAGCGTGGTCTTGACGGGAGTAGATGACAACATAAAATGGGGTGGTAGTCTACTACAGCACACGACGAACTAACCCCACACCCAGGTAGAGGAAGGAACATGGCGCAAAGGTCCCTCGTTGCCATAGCTGTCGCATCAGCGATATCCTTAGGTGTATGGGTTGTAGGTCTCTATTTTGGCTGGGAATGGCAGGCGGCTGTCGTCGGGCTCGTATTCGTCATGGTCATTGCGTTCGTGGCGAGGTTTGACCTGGCCGATACAATCGCTGGTATCGTGGCCTACGTGACGATAGTTCTCGGTTTGATCCTTGTTCAGCTCTGGGCAATCCCAATCATAGCTGGCACAATCGGCGTAACTTTTTTTCTTGCAGGGCAAAGCATACAGCCTCTGCTAGCAGGTTCACCCGAAGGACCACCACGCTATATGTTGAGTCGCTTTCTTGGCCGTGACAACCAGCAGATCGCAATCCAGCCCCCCACACTTTCACAACGTATCGTATCGCCCCCCATCAATATCGCTGGGCCGCGGCGAATTACGGTGCCGCCAGAGACGGCGGTTCAGATAAGAGGAGGCGCAAACAGCCCACGCTTCGCTGGACCAGGATTTGTCGACTTGGCACGCAGAGAGTCGGTAGCTCGAGTCTACAATTTGCAGTCAGCGGAGCTAACATACCCAATCAGTGACGTGCTGACCCGTGAGTTGTTGCCGGTGACAGTAACTGTGGCCTATCGATATGCCCCAAATATCCCTGTCGATGTTCGCCTCGGAACTGTGGCAGGAGGGAATGCATTCCCGGTCAGTAATCCGTTCACGATGCTCATGCGACTCGAAAGCTGGACGGGCGGGTGGGAGACGATCGTCCGTGGTTATATCGAAAAGAATCTGCGGATACAGATGGGTTCTACTACCTTAGCCCAAGCTGTCACGCCTGCCAACAATCAGCGTATAAGCAATAACACTATGACTGGAGCCAACAACGACCTTGATACCAGAGGGCTACAGATCGAGGAGTTTCAGATAATCCGAATCGAGCCAAATCAAGCCGTCGTGTCCGTTTCAGAGGATCAGTGGGTCGCGCCGTTTCGTAACCGAATGTATTTCAACCAAGAAGTGACACGCGGAGACGCCTGGGCTGCAGCTTTAACTGCCATTTCGACTGCGTATCGAGACGCAAAAGCCCGAGGGATGACTGATGAAGCCATCATGCGTGAGATCGTTCGCAGGACTGTTGAGCAAGCGTCACTGACATCGACGGTCAATCAGACCTTCTTGGTCGAACTCGCCCGACTTCTCTCATTGAATGACGACTAGTTGCGTAGCCTCCATCAAATTCACTAACCAGCCCCAGTGCGATAGCTACTGATTGCAGTGCATCGTGGAATCCCGCAAGGTAGTCATCACTGTCGACACGAGTGGCGTTCTGCGCAGTCAAGCCACTAGCTGTGTGGAGGGCGAGTAGTATGTTCTGTAGCTCATCTCGCATGTATGAGTGGCGCCTAGGCAGCATTTCTTCCATATTAGAGTCCCAGTTCAGAATGAATACGCCGTCACCAAGCTACGTACATGCGGTATAGAAATCAGTGTGTGGTGACGATGTGTGAATAGACAAAACGTTTGTGACAAGACGCTCACTCTGCCGATAATAGCACACATGTTCTATTGGCGCAAGTGATCTGCCGAATATGCAGCAGTTCTCAAAGCACAGTATCGCCCGATCATACATGTTTTCACGCTGATCGGAAATTGAGATCACTTCCACTTGTGGACTGTTAGGCGTGCCGGGCGCCAAAATCACTAGATTCTGTCATTCTGGGCCGTAAAACGGGTGCAAGTCCTGTTAAAAAACACTTCTGCAGTTGATTTTGCTCGAACCGCTCGAACCAAGCGGCAATTGGGCCTGAAAAGCCCTCAGAACAGTGCCAGAAGTTTAGTTGAGCAATATTTGATAGTAGAATTGAGAATTGCTGTTGCAGAACATTCCGCGTTGTTCTTCGCCCCGTCGTTTGCTATACTTCTCCCCTAACCTCGGTACTTACGTACTCTTACGTTCTGCATGCCAGACTAGGCGGAGTTGCCATGTCTCTCTGGAAAGAGTATTACACGCCCTCTTCGATCGCCGAAGCCCTGCGGATTCGCACGCAGCATGGGCACGATGCCCAGTTTGTAGCGGGCGGCACGGATTTGATTTTGGATTTGCAGCAGGGGAATCACGCCCCGCTCGTCGCCCTGGTGGATGTGACGACGATCCAGCACCTCAACGAGATCCACAAGGAGGGGGACTGGATCGTGCTGGGAGCGGCGGTGACGCACAGCGACGTCGAAGCCAATCCCTTGGTGCGCCGGCATGGCGCGGCCTTGGCCGAAAGCTGCAGCGTGGTCGGTGGGCCGCAGGTGCGCAATGTCGGGACGCTGGGCGGAAACGTGGCCCATGCGTTGCCCGCGGCCGACGGTACGATCGGCCTGCTGGCGTTGGGGGCCGAGGTGCAAGTCTGCTCATTGGTGGATGGCGAGGTGGTGGCAATCTGGCAGCCGCTTTTGTCGATCTTTGTTGGGCCAGGCAAGAGCAACCTGGGGGATAATCAGATGCTGGCGGCCTTCCGCTTCAGCACGCTGCACCCGCGGCAAGGGAGCGCCTTTGACCGCATCATGCGCCCGCAAGGAGTGGCGCTGCCCATTCTCGGCGTGGCCGCCAAGCTGACGCTGGACGAGTCGCTGCAGCGCGTGGCGCACGCGTGTATTGCAGTAGGGCCGGCCGGGCCGATCCCCTTCCGCGCAAGCGAGGCGGAATCGGTATTGACGGAGGCAGCGGTTTTTGCGGAGTCGACCGTGGACGCAGCAGTGCAGGCGGCACTGGCCCAGGCGGAGCTGCGGACCAGCAAGCATCGCGCCAGCAAGGAGTACCGGCGCGAGATGCTCGGCGTGCTGCTGCGGCGTGTGCTGCAGCGGGCGTTTGATCGAGCACGGCTGGAGCCCAGGGCGTGAGACACGCGGCGGTTGCACGGGATGATTGGGCATATGGCGCACGGGGCATGCGCATTGGATGGAAAACGGGGATATCACTACGATGCCAACACTTTCTCTTACTGTTAATGGCGTGTCACATACTCTCGACGTGGCGGGCAACCGCTTTCTGGCCGAGGTGCTGCGCTATGAGTTGGGCCTGACGGGCACCAAGATCGGCTGCAATGAGGCCGAGTGCGGAGCCTGCACGGTAATCGTCAACGGGCGCAGTGTGGACTCGTGTATCTATCCTGCTTTCAAGGCCCAGGGCGCCGATGTGCTTACGATCGAAGGCGTGGCCGGCGAGTGGCAGCGCTGTGCAGGTTGCAACAAGGAACACTGTGACGAACAGGCCCCTGCTCGGCAAGCAGGCGCCCAGCAAGCAGGGGTCCAGCAAGCAGGGGTCCAGCAAGCAACGGCCCATGTCGGCGAGGCACAGCAGGTGAAAGACGAGATCGCCTTGCTCCACCCGCTGCAACAGGCGTTTGTCGTGCATGGTGCGACGCAGTGCGGCTACTGTACGCCGGGCTTTATCATGCAGGTCAAGACGCTGCTCGACGTCAACCCCAACCCAACCGACGAAGAGATCAAGCACTGTCTCAAGGACACCTACTGCCGCTGCACCGGCTATGCGTCCATCCTGACGGCGATCAAGGCAGCTGCCGAGCAGATGCGGACCGGAAATCTGCCGCTGCCGCAATTGCCTGAAACAATCGCAGCACTCGAGGCCGTGGGACAACCGCTGCCGCGGCCCGATGCCATCGCCAAAGTGACCGGGCAGGCGCTATATACGGACGATTTTCTGTTTGACGGAATGCTGCACGGGGCGACGCTGCGCAGCGAGCATCCCCACGCCCGTATTCTCTCGATCGACGCCAGTGCCGCGCTCGCCATGCCGGGCGTACATACCGTGCTCACCCACGCCGACGTGCCGGGCGACCCGCGCCACGGCCTGGTCGAGTATGACTGGCCGGTCTTTGCCGGCGGCCCCTATCCGGCGCGCTACGTGGGCGACCCAATCGCCCTGGTGGTGGCGGACAGCCACGAGCAGGCGCATGACGCGCTGGCGCATATCCGCGTCGAGTACGAGGTGCTGCCTGCCGTAACGGACCCCGTGGCGGCGCGCCAGCCCGACGCACCGGTGCTGCACCCGGATCGCCCCGCGGGCAACCTGCTCAAGCATATCAAAGTACGCCACGGCGACGTCGAGGAGGGTTTCGCCCAGGCCGATGTGATCGTGGAGCGCACCTATCGTACCCCCATGACCGAGCACGCCTTTTTGGAGCCGGAATGCTCGCTGGCGGTGCCGGCCGGGTGGGAAGACCCGCACTACGGGCTGCATGACAAGCTCACGATCTATGTGGGCAGCCAGATTCCTTATGCCGACCGCCACCAGGTGGCGCGCTGCCTGGGGCTGGCGGAGGACTCCGTACGCGTCAAGGGTGCCGTCATGGGCGGGGGCTTTGGCGGCAAGGAGGATATCGCCGGGCAGGCGCATGCGGCGCTTGCGGCGACCGTTACAGGCCAGCCAGTCAAGGTCCTTTATACGCGTGAGGAGAGCCTGCGCTTCCACCCCAAGCGGCATGCTACGCTGATCCGGATCAAGACAGGCGCGCGCCGCGACGGTGTGATCACAGCCGTAGAAGCGGAGCTTTACGGCGACAGCGGCGCCTACGCCAGCTTGGGCGAGAAGGTGATGACGCGCGCCACCACACATGCTACAGGTCCCTATGTCGTGGGCAGCGCCAAGATCGACTGCTACGCCATGTACACCAACAACGCTCCCTGCGGCGCGTTCCGCGGGTTTGGGGTGACGCAGTCTGCCTTTGCCGTCGAGAGCAACATGGATATCCTGGCCGATCAGTTGGGCATCGACCGGGTAGAGCTGCGGCGCATCAACGGCATGACCGTGGGCACGACGACCGCCACCGGTCAGCTGCTGCGCCACAGTGTCGGGCTGATGGAGTGCCTGGCCAAGGTTGAGGACGAGATTCGCCGCCAGCAGGTCGAGATGGGGCTGCCGCCTGCTTCGGCCGCGAATGGCAATGGACACGGCAATGAACACGGTGCAGGCAAACACGCTAGCTTGTGGACACCGTACCAGGTCGGCACCAAGGCATACGCCTGGGGGTTGGCAGCCGGTTACAAGAATACGGGGTTGGGCGGCGGCGCACCGGACAAGGCCGAGGCTGAGGTGGAGGTCTTTGTCAACGGCACGGCCTCGATTCGCACCTCCAGCGCCGAGATGGGACAGAACCTGGTGGGCGTGCTGGCCGCCTGCACAGCGGAGGAGCTGGGATTGCCCTTCCGCAACGTGCATGTGTTGGTGATGGACACCGACCTGGCTCCGGACGGCGGCCCCACCACGGCCAGCCGCCAGACGTTTGTCAGTGGCAACGCCGCCCGCCTGGCCGCGCGCACCATGCGCGAGCGCATCCAAGGGGTGTTGGCCGAAAAGTTCGACGTGCCGCCTGAGGTCATCGAGTTCCACGAGGGCCTGGCCTACGTCGACGAGGCGCGGCTGGCATCCGTGCAGGCCGCAACGGGCGGCAACGGCCATACGAATGGGCACGAAAACGGCTCGACAAACGGACAGAACGGCACCAACGGGACCCGGCGCCCGACGACACGCACCATTTCGTTTGCCGATGCTGTCAAGCTGATGATCGATGAGGGCCAGGCGCCCAAGCTGCGCTACGAATACTGGGCGCCCAAGACGCAGCCCCTGGGCACAGGCGGCGACATGCACGTAGCCTTCAGCTATGCTGTGCACGCTGCGCTGGTCGGCGTCGACGTCGAGACAGGCGAGATTGCGGTCGAACGCGTGGTGTCGGCGCACGATGTGGGCCGCGCCATCAACCCGCTCAGCCTGTCGGGACAGATCGAGGGTGGCATCGTCATGGGTCTGGGCAACGCGCTGACCGAGCACTACGTGGAAGAGAACGGCGTGCCCTGGACCCGTCACCTAGGGCAGTACAAAATGCCCGGCATTAAGCACGCACCATCCATGACCAACTTCGTGATCGAGCACGCTATGCCCGACGGCCCGTATGGAGCCAAGGGCGTAGGCGAGATCAGTTCGATCCCGATCAGCCCCGCCATTACCAACGCCATCTACAATGCCGTGGGGGTGCGCTGCCTGGCGCTCCCGGTGGACCAAGACGCCCTGCTGCTGGCAATGAAACACGGTCAGAGTGAAACCGACCGTCGTTGGGGCGACCCCCCGGCAAGATAGGAGATCCTGCCCTATGGCTGCCGAAGTTGATGCGCGGCCAGAATGAAAGGATGAAAGGGTGAGTTCATCGGTTTCGCAGGGGATACGCAAAGAGTACCGGCGCGGGACACTGCAGGAAGCGGATGCAAATCCCGATCCGATCTTGATGTTTGGCGAATGGCTGGCAGTAGCGATGGAGAGTGGGCTGCGCGAGCCGAACGCGATGACGCTGGCGACGAGCACGCCTGCTGGCCGGCCGTCGGCGCGCGTCGTGCTGCTCAAAAGCTTTGACAGCCAGGGCTTTGTCTTTTTCACCAACTATGAGAGCCGCAAAGGGCGCGAGCTGGCAGAAAACCCTTACGCGGCGTTGGTTTTCTGGTGGGGCGAGTTGGAGCGGCAGGTGCGGGTCGAGGGACGAGTGGTCAAGGTGAGTGCAGCCGAGTCGGATGCCTACTATCACAGCCGCCCGCCAGGCGCGCGCCTGGGCGCCTGGGTATCGGCGCAGAGCAGCGTGATCCACGGACGCAGTGTACTAGAGGAACGCCTGGCCGAGCTGACAGAACAGTACGAGGGACAGGAGCCGGAACGCCCTCCCTTTTGGGGTGGCTATCGCTTGGAACCGCACTCGATTGAGTTTTGGCAGGGAGGCGTACACCGCTTGCACGATCGGCTATTCTACACGCGCGCAGCGGAAGGTGCGTGGACATTGGCCCGCTTGTCACCGTAAATTACGTGCTATAATGGCTGCATCACGCTAGTATGGTCAAAGAGGCGAGCTTATGGCTGTAGATAATGCCCACTCCTCAAGCAGTTCGCAGCAGAGCACCACGACGTACACCACCACGTACGTAACAAACACGGATGCCAGCGCGCGCAAACGCACGGCGATCGGGCTTGATCCGGAACGTGAGACTGCGCCTGATGCCGTAATGCGCCCGCCTGACGATGACCAGCGCGCTCCACACTGGCTGTTGGTGTCGTGCGTGGCGCTGTTGGGATTAGCCGTGCTGTTGTTGCTCCTGGCGCGAATGGTCAACCCCGATGCCACATTGGCGGAGCTGTTTGGTTGGCCGAACACTACGACTTCTGACCAGAATTCAGAAACCGTCACGGCAGGCAATCCGAATATTGGTTCTACCGCTGCGGCCTATTTGGCGCAGCTGCCTGGCTTTCGGCTTTGGTTGACGGACGACTTTGCGGCTCCCAGCCAGATCGCCCCGGCACAGGTGATTCCTGGGCAGGTGAATGCAGCCGTCATGACCGATGTCGGCGTCTACCGGATGCAGGTGGAGCCTAACCAAATGGGTTGGACGCTCTTCGACCTGGCCGATATCACTTCATATCACCTGGAAACAAGTGCAACCGTAAACGCAGCCGCTCCAGGCGGGGCCGCCGGGCTGCTCGCCCGTTTTGCCAGTCCAGGCAATTTCTATATGCTGACAGTCGATGGCGCCGGTGCCGCCAGCGTGCAGCTCTGGCGCGACGGGCAGAGCGCGACGCTGCAGGCCGCGCCGATAGCCGCCAACCAGGCCGGCCAGGCCAATCGACTGGCGGTCGAAGACGACGGATCACGCCTGCGCTTTTATGTAAATCAGGCGTTAGTGAGCGAAATCGTGGAGCCGCAGTTAGCGGCGGGCCGGCCGGGTATCGCCACCGTCGCCGCCGGACCAGACTCGGCGACGGTGGACTTCGATTGGTTAGCCATTTACCAGCCGGAGTAATGGGCCCGAACAGTGGTCCGGAACAATTGGCCCAATTAGCAAGTTAGGCAAGGACGATGTTCATGCAAGAGTTGCTTGCCGCAGTAGCACGGCAAGAGGATGAAGAGGCCGAGCGCCTGGCGCAGCTGCTGACAGCAGCCGATGAACCGGCGCTCGTAGAACTGCTGACTAGCACCAACGAAGACGAGCGCTGGTGGGCAGTGCGTGGCTTGGCGCTCGTCGGCAGTCAAACCAGTATTCCGCTCCTGGCGCAGCGCCTGCACGACGAAGACGCGACGGTACGCGCCGCCACCGCCCTGGCGCTGGCGCAGCTGCACGCGCGCTTTGGGGCTGAGGTTGTCGGACAGCTCGATACTGTAGCCGGCCTGCTGGACGACGAAGAAGGCTATGTACGCCAGACGGCCGCCGATTGCCTGGCCCAGTGTGGCGACGATGCTGTGCCTGCCTTGGGACAGGTGCTGCGCACCAGCGATCACCAGGGAGCACGCACACGCGCAGCGAGCGCCTTGCGCAAGATTGCCACGCTGAAGGCGGCGGCGATACTGTACGCGCTGCTCAACGACGACAATCACCTCGTGCGTTCGTATGCATATGAGGGTCTGGACGAAATGGGCCTGCTTGAGAACGTCCTCGTGATTCCCAGCTAACCTTCCCGCACCTAATTCTGTGCAACATCAAAGGAATGCTATAATCGAGGATATTTTGCGCTCACCGGCTTGTGCTTGCTGGGCGCCGCCGCAAAACCTATTGTTAGAATTGCGAGGACTTTGATCGTGGTTAATGAGGAAAATGCTCGTCGCACCGCACCGTATTCCCCGCTCGTCGTCTTAGCGTCCCTGCTGCTGGCCGGCCTGTTGCTGGCGGGCTGTGCCACATCTGCCGCCAATTTGCAGTCGTCACTGGCGGCAGGCAGTCAGGCAGCGGCACAGGCCCCTGCGCCACAGGGGCTGGAGGGCGTCGTCGCTCCGCTGTCCGACTATGTCCAAGTATCTTCGCCCTTGGCCACGCCGACGCCGCTGCCGAGTGCCGATGAGAAGAAGTATGTGACTGTTGCCACACAGGGCGTGCGCGCCAACCTGCGCAGCGGCCCCGGCACAAACAATGCCATTGTCACCAAGGTACCCGCGGCATCGTCGTTGGAGGTCCTGGGGCAGAGCCAGGACAAGCGCTGGTACCAGGTGGCCGTACCCGGCGCCACGGGCGATCAGCCCAAGGAAGCTTGGATTTCCGCCGATATCGTGCGCCTGGGCGGCTCGGCAGACTCTGTTCCGGTGCTGGCGGCTGGTGAAGCGCTGCTGCCGGCGGATCTCAATGCAAATTGGAAGGTGGACTGGTCGTGCAATTCCGAGCGCTGCGAGGTAAAGAAGTGCAGCGCCGACGTCGTCGCACAGGTCACACGCCCGGTAAGCAACGGCTACCTGCCCGTCGAGCACAAAGTGACCTGGGCCGACGAGTGCTTCAACACCGATGCCTGGACCTTTGAGGTCGACCAGGCAACCGGCAAAGAGCGCAGCGGCGAGGCGAGCGACAACTTTCTCTACGGCTACTGGCTGGGGGCTAAGCCGGGCGATGCCAACGGCGTTCTGCCGCTGGAAGATGACCGCGGCGTAGTCGTGGCCTGCTCCGATCCGCAGAAGGTCGAGATCGAAGAAGGCGGCGGCTGGACGACGGTTTACGAAGGCAGCACCTGTCACGACGTTAAGACCGGCATGCTGGTGTATATGAACTACACCAAGCGTTGGCTGTTTACTGGCGACTTCGAGGGCAAGACGTACGATAAGGCGTATTTCGGCGACAGCGAGAAGCTGGAGCAGAAGCTGGTAGAGACAAATGCCGAACTGGAGTACGCCGCCAAGAAGTAGCGAAGTGCAGGTCAATCGAAGATAAACATGAGCCATCCGAATTGCTGGATGGCTCATGTTATTTATGGGCTTCCATCTAAAGCACCCCCTGTTCGTCTCGCCACAATCTATCAGTCACCCCCCAAAACTAACAGCTAGATCTCACGAATCGCTAGACAGCAGCCCTGCATCGCCGCCTTCCTGCGCACTACAATATGACCAGCAAGACACAAGCGAACAACCCGGAACAATCGAGACTCTGGACAGTCGCTTGTGCAAAACAGTAAGGCAGCTTGAACCAACCGTCTCACATCTAGCTTTCACAACAAGGAGAATCAATCATGTCTAGCGATCAGAACTTCGCCATCGAGCAGCTCGAGAACCGCCTGGAAACGCTGTGCATCTACGTCCCCTACGTCGGCACCTGTTACAAGCGTGTGTGGTTCGTCACGATCCCGTACCCTTGCGTCAAGTACTACCGCTTCTGCTTCTAATCGCATCAGTACCGGCACCAGCGGCCGAGAGTACCCGAGAACAACTCAATACAAAGGGGCCCGCCCAGAGCGGGCTCTTTTGTATTGGGATTACAAAACGAATGCCGCTTGTATGACAATTGAAACAGAAAATACCGCCAATTGTCCGTTCATAGGTCTCTGATCCTGAAGTAGAGTAGAAGCATTACTTACTCTTAATTCGGCTTCGCCTGGACTGGATGAATTCGGCTCACCCCAATGAGTATCAAAACGATTCTTGCTCTGCTGTCACTCAGCGCCCTGCTGACTACCTGCGACGGCGCTCCACAGCCTGCCCTGCCCCTCCTTGCTCAGACAGAAGAGCCTCTCGTCGTCGCCGGCTGGGCTGGCTACATGCCGCAGGGTATTCTTGACGCCTTTCACGAAGAGTACGGCATCTCGATCCAGTACGTTGCCTATGACGACCAAAAAGAGGCCTTAGAGCAGACTCGGGCCGGCACGCAGCAATATGATATCGTGATGCTGGGCGATGCAAATCTATACGCAGCCGTGGCCGAGGACCTGCTGGCTGAACTGGATTATCAGAACATCCCCAACTTCCGGAATCTTGGGGCGAACTTTCGCGATCTCGCCTACGACCCGGAGAACCAGCACTCGATCATGATCCAGTGGGGCACAACCGGTCTGGTAGCACGCACGGACCGCCTGGCGCAGCCGATTACCGCTTGGGCCGATCTATGGAACCAAGAGTATGCAGGCAAGATCGGTGTTTGGCCCTATTCGGCGGATCTCATTGGTATTACGCTCAAATCGTTGGGCTATTCCATGGACTCCGAAGACCCCGCCGAGCTCCACGCCGCGCTGGAAAAGCTGCTCCTGCTACGCAAGAATGTCTACCTGCTGGACCCATCGCTGCCGAACGGGGTTGCCAATCTGCTGGACGACCGGACTGTTATGATCTACGGGTGGAACTTCGATGCCATGCAAGCGCAAGCGCAACTTGATACGGCCGTCTATGTTTTGCCGAAAGAAGGCACGATCGTGTGGTCAGACTGTGCGACTATTCCTGCGGGCAGCCGGCACAAGGAGGCTGCGGAGCAATTCATCAACTTCTTGCTGCGCCCAGAAATCAGTGCCCAAATGGTGAATGAGTTGTGGATACCCTCACCCAACGAGGCGGCGCGTCCTTTTGTTAACCCGGAGATTTTGAACAACCCTCTCGTCTATCCCGCGCCGGAGAACCTTGAAAAGGCTGAATTCTACCCAGTGGTCAGTGAAGTGACCAGAAAACTGCATGAACAGATGTGGCTGCGTTTTCTGGCCGAGGAAGGGCCTGTGCTAGATGGTCCGTCTAACCCGTAGCCGCAGTTTAAAATCTGTTCTGCTGTGGACCATGGGAATTGTGTACCTGGCCAGTTTTGCCATAACTGCAACAGCGCTGGCAGGAGTTATCTACCACGACCAACTCACCACCTGGCGTGAACGCCACATAGAAGCAACCCAGGCATCTGCCAGGACGTTGACTATGTTTCTTGGCCGAGCACGCCAGACTCTCACCAGTGCCGGCGAACTGGAGTCCGGCGAAAGCGATGAATTGGCCGGCGCCATGGAGCGCCTGCTGCGCAGCGACGAGTCTGCAACCTTGCTTGAGGTGGTGCGGGTGGACGAGCAGGGCACGATCGTGGGCAGTGCTTACCGCGATGGATCCGTGTTGACGGATCTGTTTGCGATTCGCCGATCCAACTGGTTTCGAGTAGCCCATACCGGTGAAATGTACCTGGGCCCCGTTCAGATCTCTGCGAACGGGACGCCTTATCTGATCATTGCCATACCCAGCGCCGACCAGGGGGTGGTGGCTGCCCGGCTGGACATGCGTATCTTGTGGGAGTTGGTGGGGGACATCCACTTTGGCAGGACCGGGAGCATCTACATTACGAATGGTCGCGGGCGCATGCTGGCACACCATGAGCCGGCGTTTGTTCTGGCCAATACCTCGCTTGCCAAACGTCCTGAATTTACTGCCTACCTGCAGGCTCAGGAGCAAGCACAAGATGCATTGTGGTCAGGCACCTACACCAATTTCCAAGGCAACCGAGTGGTGGGTGCAATTGCCCGGCTGCCGGGTACGGATTGGACAGTCATTACGGAGATCCTCGCTTCAGAAATATACGGCACGAGCCTGCGTGCAGTGTTGGTGCTGGCTGCCGGCATGCTGCTGCTGGGCATCCTTGTCATGCTGATCATGACGCCTATCCTGAAGCGGATACTATTTGCCCCACTTGAACAGGTGCGGTTGGGCGCCGAGCGTATTGGTCAAGGTCAACTCGACCATGCGATTGAATTTGGTTGGCAAAACGAGATTGGCCAGTTCGCGTCTTCATTCAACGAGATGGCGGCTCGCCTGCGCCAACGCGACAGCGAGATTGCGGCCCATACGACGGCCTTGGCTGCGGCCCACCAGCATGCCCTCGAAGCTTCGCGGCTAAAGTCGGAGTTCCTTGCCACCATGAGCCACGAGATTCGCACGCCGATGAACGGCATCGTGGGCATGGCCGACCTGCTCGCGGCCACCCGGTTAGACAATGAACAGGTCGAATATGCGCACGTTATTCGCAGCAGCGCCGACGCGCTATTGACGATAGTTAACGATATTTTGGACCTGTCGAAGATCGAGGCGGGGCGAATGGAACTGCAGAGTGAGGATTTCTCCGTACACACTGTCGTACAGGACGTTGTCGATCTACTGGGAACGGCAGCTTGTACCAAACATTTGCGCTTGACCGGTTCTGTGGCGCCTGACATTCCACGACGCTGTCACGGGGATCCGGCTCGGCTCCGTCAGGTGCTCTTGAACCTGGCGGGAAACGCGCTCAAGTTTACTGAGCAGGGCGAGGTGGCCATCACTGCCACCTGTACTCCCGCGACGATTCTGGACGGTACCTCCACGCTGATGACGCGCTTTGATATCCGGGACACAGGCATCGGAATATCCCAGGAGGAGGTCAACCGGCTCTTCGCCCCGTTTACACAACTCGACGGCTCCAATACGCGCAAGTATGGCGGGACCGGCTTGGGCCTGTCCATCAGCAAGCGCCTGGTCGAACTAATGGGTGGAGAAATCGGCATGAAGAGTGAACCGGGACAAGGTTCATTGTTCTGGTTTCGTGTACCGCTGACGCCGGCTGTGCAGACATGTGAGCCGGAAGCTATCCCTGAGCTTCATGCCACATTGGACACTTCAGTGGCCGACTTATCTGCGCCGGCGTCCAACGAAGGTAACAACCATGCAATTCTACTTGTGGAAGACAACGTGGTGAACCAGAAGGTGATACTGCGCCAACTGCAGAAACTGGGGTATTCGGCTACAGTCGCAGCAAACGGCCGCGAAGCAGTAGAGGCAGCCTTGCACCATCGGTACAGCCTGATCCTTATGGATTGCCAGATGCCCGAGATGGATGGCTTTGAAGCCACTCGCATGATCCGCACTGCTGAATGCGACGCTCCTTTCCACACCCCGATCGTCGCCATGACTGCGAATGCCATGCGGGGCGACCGCGAAGCCTGCCTGGCTGCCGGCATGGACGACTACCTGTCCAAGCCGCTGCGTACCACGGAGCTTGGGGGAATGCTTGAAAGGTGGCGCTCTGAAGCGAGCCAGTGAGTGAGGGGTGCGGCGCTCATGGTAGCGCAATCGTCGTCACGATGACGTGGGCAGCGCTCCCGGTACTCATTGCTACTCACTGCGCACAAGGCCCATTTTCGGCCGTCTGCAGTGTCCGTACCACATCATAGATCAGCAGCAGCGCCAACGGCAGCCACCAGCCGTCAAAGGTCGTGCCGCCCGCCCAGGCGGCCAGCAGGCACACGGCCACGCCCAACCAACGAAAGCCCCAGTGCGCCACGACCATCCGCAAGGGCCTTGAGCTCTTCCACCACCACCTCGCATCGCCATGGACACGGCGCCGACCGCCCTCCTCGTGGCCGGCCTCCCACAGCGGAATCGCCAGCGCATTCATGAGGCCACAGAAGAGAACGCCCACCACAACGGCCGGCAGCGGTTGCGCTGCAAATGCGGCAATTAGAACCGCGCACCACACGCCGATACCGCGCGGGAAGGTCAGCCACTCATGGATTTCGGGCCAGTGTGCGGCCATGTAGCTGCTGCCAGGTTCCAGCGGCTGTGGCTGCGTCTGCGGGAGAGCTCGGCCGGGCAGAAAAGTGGCTCGGTCATCGAGAAAGCTCGCTATCGTCGCCATCATCACAACCCGCTGCGCCATGTCCGCCATGATTGACGGTTTCATCCCAAGGCCGTGACAGGCAGTCACAATCGCCGCCCGCTGTGCTGTCTGTTCTGCTCTGTTGCTTGTTTGTGCAATGGCATGAGCCTGCCTTGCCGCGCCGCCGTCGGGCAGGACAACCTCGTCGTCGGAGACGGTGCGCAAAATCTGCAGCAGCTGAACGGCGGTTACACCCGTGCTGTCGCAGACCCCTTGGATAAAGCACTGATACTGCTGGAATTGATTCTCGGCAGCACTTGATTCTTCGTTGGGTTGATACATAGACTACGCTTGCCTTTGACCGACCTTAGCGGCCGCGGGATATCGGTTTGCCTGTGCCATCGATCCGGGGGAATTAGCCGTGTGTAGGCATGGGCTCACTACTTGGAGCACAAGACTGCCTCTGGCATCGATGATCTAACTGCGAGTATCGCGCCGCGCTATACACGCTACAAGAGACAATTGACATATGCAGTTCGGGACATAAATGGCAGGCCTTACACGGGCCGGATCGTCGTCATGATGACGCGGGCGGCGCCGGCGGCAAGGAGGGCTTGTTCGACTGCCTGTTGGCAGTTCGCTTCTACCAAGGCGATGATATTGCCGCCTCGGCCGCCGCCGCTTAGCTTGGCGCCCAGGGCGCCGGCTGCGCGTGCAACTGTGGTGAGACGATCGAGGGGGGTGGAGCTGACGCCAAGCTGCATTAACAATTCCTGGTCTTCGTCAAATAACTGCCCTAACAGGGCGAGGTCGCCCGCAGCAATTGCCAGACGCGCCGCGTGCACGAGTGCGGCGATGGCATCAAAAAGGGCCTCGCAGCGGGCAGGCTGTGCTTCCCAGGCGCGGCGTACGTCGCCCACAGTCTCCTTAGTGGGGCTGCGGATGCCACTGTCGGCGATCGCCAGGGTAAAAGAAATGGGGGGCGCGAAGGCCTCGGCCTGCTGGCCACGCACAAACCAGATAGGTGTGCCGTAGGCAATCACGGTGTTGTCGATCCCGCTGGGGGTGCCGTGATAGATGCGCTCGCTCTCATAGACGATGCGGCTTACAGTGCTCGGTTCCACGCTGCGCCCTGCCTGCGCAAAGAGGACGCGCACGAGGGCCGTGCTGAGGGCGGCGCCGCTGCCCAACCCACTGGCGATCGGAATCGTACTGCGCAGATCGATCTGCCGATCCGGCTCCTGTTTGATCCCCAGTTCGGTTAAGGCCAGGCGCGTCACTAGCGCCAACGGCTGTTCAACCGCGCTGTCGTGCAGGCGCACCGTCTCGCCTAAGTCGTGGGCTACGATCACGCAGCCGCTGCCGGCGGGCAGTGGCTGCACGGCGGCAGTCGCTACCGTCTGCCATACAGGTGCAGCAATGGCCGGGCGCCCGTAAACCACAGCATGCTCGCCCACCAGGATGATTTTGCCGGGCGCAGTGGCAGTAATTGGCGGCACGCTCACGCCCATCAGTCCCTCCTTATCGGCTCGCTATCAAGACGTCGGGAAGATCGGTGATTAGCGTTGTCACGCCCAACCGTGCCAAGCGTTGCGCCTCGGCCGCATCGTTCACGGTCCAGGTATTGACCTGTGCCCCGATAGCGTGCGCCCAGGTCATGTACTCCGCATCGACGAGGCGGTGATCGGGATGTTGCGCCTGGGGCAGAATCGGCGGTCCGGCCCACACCTTCCGGAAATAGGACGGCATTTCGTCGTCGTACAACATGCCCAGTTCGATACGGGCGTCGAGATGGCGCATCTTGATCAGCGTGATTGGATTAAAACTCGACACGATTACCTGATCGTACAGATTGCGGTGGCGGAGGATGGATGCCACGGCATCCGAGGCATCATTGCCGTACAAGTCCACACTCTTGATCTCAATGTTTATGCGGCAGCGGTCGCCTACCAGGTCGAGCACCTCTGCGAGCGTAGGGACGCGCGTGCCGGCAAAGGCAGGCGCAAAGTGGCTGCCGGCGTCGAGGCGCGCAAGCTCGGCATAGGTCATCTGCGCCACTGCGCCCTGCCCGTCGGTGGTTTTGTTCACGGAGAAGTCATGAATGACTACGAGTTGGCCGTCGGCAGTGCGATGCACGTCCAGTTCAATGCCGTCGGCCCCCATGGCGAGGGCAGCGGCAAAGGCGGGCAGGGTGTTCTCAGGGGCGACGCAACGTGCGCCACGGTGGGCAAAGATATCAGGTGTGTGCGGCATAGGTTTAGCTACCCTGATTGGCTGAGTTCGACGAGGCGCCGCCCGTCGATCAACTCGATGGGCTTGCCGGCAGCCCAGATGCGGGCTTCCTCGCTAAACGTGCTGTTGGTGACAAGATACGCATAGCCGGCGCCATGGTGAATCATCGTGCCGTACAGGTCGCGCACGATGGGAGCACCCACGGTGCCCCGGTAGCGCTTGCACTGCACGATCGCCTGTTGGCCCATGCCATCGGTGACCAAAATATCGATTCCACCGTCCTTGGTATCGCGAATGTTGTCCACCCGATAGCCCTTGCGCTCGAACAGGCGATAGGCAACATACGCCTCAAACTGCGACGGCGTCAGCTCGCGCAGCTGCGCCAGGCTCAATGCCGGCCACTGACCGGGAAGCAGGTTGCGCCGCAAGTTGGACCAGGCGCCGCGCCAGCCCAAAGCCACGGCTACCCCGAGTACGATGCAGATAACCAGCAGGCTGGCATCCAGCGAGTTGGACAGGTGAATGCCTCGCGTCCAGAAGCGCCAACCTATGCCTGCATAAAGCGCAAGCCAAATGGCGGCGCCAAAGATCAGCAGCCAGAGATTGATGTGCGGCCGCTGCAGCTTGCGAAAGACAGGTTGCTCAAAAGCGAAGACGGTTTGCGCCATACCTGTATAACTACGTGTACATTACTTAAAAAGCCAGCCGAGCAGCCCCTTTTTCTTGGGCATGGGCGGCGGCGTCCACTCGGGCTCAGGTTCGAGTTCATCTTCGAGCCCTACTCCGACACCGTACTCTTCCTCGATGCCAAGCTGACGTTTGAGATCTGCCGACATCATGGCCGGCGTCCACATGGGATCCCAGACGATCTGCACGTCTACGTCGCTCGCCCCGTCGGCACGCAGAAACGTATCCACGTCGGCCAGGATCTGCGGCCCCAGCGGGCAGTGAGGCGTGGTAAGGGTCATGGTCACAAAGACCCGGTTGGCGTACTGTACGTCCACACCATAAACAAGACCAAGATCGACGATATTCTGATAAAGCTCAGGGTCAATTACATTGCGCAAGGATGCGTAGCACTGGTCTACGGTCAGTTGTTCGTTCATGGTGGGGTATTGTACACCAATTGGATTAAACGGCGCGGGATCAAAAGCGCTCTATTCTTCTGCTAACACAATAATACGGTCCGCCTCGGCAAAGGTAACCGCCACTGACTTGTCCGGATTCAGATGCACCCCGAATGCCTGGTCCGGCACGCTTGCTTCTGCGAGCAGCCGGTATCCCATCGCCGACTGGCCCTTGCGCCGTGCCGCCTCGACCACAGTATAGAAATTCACTGGTTTGCCGCAGACGACGTAATCTTGGACCGGCTTGAGATAGATCTCGACGCCGCCAGCGTTGAGAAACTCGACAAAAACAGAGGTCACAGCCTTATTCTCGGCGATCTGGGCGAGGGCCAAGGCAACAAGGCGCTCGCTGATGATCACATCGTCCGCGCTGGTCACCTCGGCCAGATCCCGGTTCCGAACATCCAGGATCTCGCTCACGATCGAAAATGTGCGACCGGCTTGGCGGGCAATGTCGCGCAGCTGGAGCAAAGCGACCATTGTGGATGCATCGGCGAGCTGGATATCAGGAACGTCGGCAGGACTCAAAATGACGATGTACTGATAGCCCCTGACAGCCAGTTTCTCTAGGGTCGCACGATCGAGTACGTTGCCGGTTTCAAACAGCACCTGAATGCGTTGATACTCTGTGGCCGCACATTCGCCTTGCATCTCCTGTGGATCTAGAGGAGCGATGACTTGCACCTGCGAGCCAGGCTGCATGTAGTAGTCCAGTTGCTCCAGGATCATGGGCCCCCGGCGGTTCCAGCCCAGTATTAAAAGGCGCTCCAAGGGTGGCACTGAGGACATGCTAAGGCTGATGGCGCCAGCGTCGATGTCGACGCCAACTTGCGCAGCGTCAAACTGCCCTGGGGCCGTACCGGGTGTTGGGCGGATGGCGGCATTGCTGGCCGCAATGGCAATCAGCTTGTCGCCGTCCTGGATGGTCATCTCCATCGGCGGATTAATCTGGACGGTTTCGTCCTGGTGAAGGAGCCCGATCAGCGTAGCATTGCGAAAGCAGAGTAGGGCTTGGCCGTATGTGATCCCTGCCAGGCTGGGTTCGGCGTGAAAGCAGATGGCGGCGCCTTCAAAGCTAAAGAGCTCGGCATAGACCACTGACAGGCCGGACTGGCGGCATGTCTGGGCGATGAGCCGTGAGACAAGGCGATCTATGGCAAAAATCTGCGCTTCGTCCCCGCCGATCGACCTTGCGAGCGCGAGGTTGGTTGGTCTTCGCACGGCCGCCACAATATGGTAGGGCTGGCTGCGCTGTTTGCGATCTTTGGCGAGGGCCATGAGGGTCTTGGCCACGGGCACGTCAGGGTAAGGACCGCCTGGGGAAACGACAATGATGGCGCGGGCCGTGTCAGGGCTCACAATTTGCAGATCGTCCAGGTCTAGCGGGTTGCCGCTACGGCAAACCACCAGGGTACCCTTGGTATCGGGCACCTTGGTGTGAATCTCTTCCTCCATCTCCACCTTATCTCTGTCGGCGAGGATTGCGACGCAGGCACTGCGCCCCGCCGTGCCAGATCCTTGTTCACTGCGTGCGCGCCGGTTGGCCACCGCAAGCTCGGCTACGATCGAGAAGACCTGGGGAGACCACCCCAAGATCACGGTATGCCCGGTCTCAATAACTCGCGACCGCCCTCGGCGCAGTTCGTCGAGCTTGCTATCCAGGCCGCTGGCCAAGATGCCGATCAGCGCGCTGACGATAAAGATACCGCCCAGCGTGATTACGAAACTAACGAACCGGAATGACCATCCGGTGTCGTCGGCCACCGTCCCGGTGTCGATCGTGCGCATGGTAACCTGCCAGAAAGCCTCGGCCAGGCTGAGCGGTTCGGTGCTGCCCTCCGGCCCGAGGCGCGCAACCACCAAGATCAAGGTGGCCGCCAGGATCACCAGGAAAGTCACGGCGAACAGCGCGCCGACCAGGGCAACCGTACCACGTGACATGAAGTTATCGAATCGATAACGCAATCGTGCGCCTAACGTGGCTTTCTTCAATCAAGTCTCCTGTTTCCAGTCGGGAACACAGTCACGAGGGCGTGTGGGATTGGCATGCGCCACCTGACAGAAACCGAGTGTCTAAGCAAGCGAAGCTTGCCAGACACTCGGTTTCTCAAGTCACGTTGGGCGAGCCTCGCTTAAGCGAGGCTAGTGATGATCCTTTTGCAGGATCTCGATCATCATGCCGTTGGTGGCCTTGGGGTGGATAAAGGCGACCAGGCCGTGGACGCCGTGGCGGGGGGTTTCGTCGATCAGGCGCAGGCCTTGCTGCTTGAGTTCGGCCAGCGTGGCGACGATGTCGTCCACTTCGTAGGCGACGTGGTGGGTGCCCTCGCCCCGGTTGGCCAGGTACTTGGCCGTGCCGCTGTCTGTATCGGTTGGCGAAATAAGTTCGATGGTGCTGTTGCCGGCGTCGAGAAAAGCGGCGACGACCTTTTGTTCGGGAATCTCCACGCGCTGCTGGAGCGTGAAGCCGAGCTGATCTTGATAGGTCTTGATCGTGGCTTCAATATCGTTGACGACGATGCCGACGTGGTCCATGCGCTTAAACATAGCGTTCCTTCTTTTCCCTAGACCCAGCTTTCGGGTGTGTATTCGCCAAAGATGCCGCGCAAGGTGTCGCAAATCTCACCCAGCGTGGCATAAGCTGCAACGGCATCCACGATCAGCGGCATCAGCGAGGCCTGCGGGTCGCGGGCGGCGGATTCGATCTTGGCCAACACAGCCTGGACAGCCGCGTTGTCGCGCTCGGCGCGCAGCTTGGCCAATGCGGCTACCTGGTTGGTACGCACGGTTTCATTCACGCGCAGCAGCTCGCCCGTGCTGTGCTCGTTGGTCTGGAAACGATTGACGCCGACTACCACCTGCTCGTTCTTCTCGATCATGCGCTGTGTGTGGTAAGCCGCATCCTGGATCTCGCGGTTGATGTACCCTTCCTCGACCGCCTTGAGTGCGCCGCCCAGTTCGTCGATCTTGGCGATGTATTCCTGGGCGCGGCGCTCGATCTCGTCGGTCAAGGCCTCGACGTAATAAGATCCGCCCAGCGGGTCCACCGTGTCGGCCGAGCCGCTCTCGTAGGCGATGATCTGTTGTGTGCGCAGCGCGATCTCGACGGCCTTCTGCGTGGGCAGGGCGAGGGCCTCATCCTTGCTATTGGTGTGCAGGCTTTGCGTGCCGCCCAAGACGGCAGACAGCGCTTGGATCGTGACGCGAATGATGTTGTTGTCAGGCTGCTGGGCCGTGAGCGTGCTGCCGGCCGTCTGCGTGTGGAAGCGCAAGCGCCAGCTGCGCGAATCCTTGGCGCCAAAACGGTCGCGCATAATGTGCGCCCACAGGCGGCGGGCGGCGCGGAACTTGGCCACCTCTTCGAGGAAGTTGTTGTGCGCGTTAAAAAAGAAGCTCAACTGCCCGGCAAATTCGTCCACGTCCAAGCCGGCGGCGATCGCCGTCTTGACGTACTCGATGCCGTTGGCCAGCGTGAAGGCGACTTCTTGGGCCGCAGTGCTGCCTGCCTCGCGGATATGATAGCCGCTGATCGAGATGGTATTCCACTTGGGAACCTCGGCGGCGCAGTAGCGGAAGATGTCGGTGATCAGCCGCATCGATGGGGCCGGCGGAAAGATGTAGGTCCCGCGGGCGATGTACTCTTTGAGAATGTCGTTCTGAATCGTGCCGCGCAGTGCACTGGGCGGGACGCCCTGCTGCTTGCCGACGGCGATGACCATCGCCAGGAGGACGGCGGCGGGCGCATTGATGGTCATGCTTATACTGACCTTATCCAGCGGAATACCGTCGAGCAGTGTCTGCATATCGCGCAAGCTGGAGATCGACACGCCCACCTTGCCGACTTCGCCCTCGGCAAAGACGTGGTCGGCGTCATAGCCGATCTGCGTCGGCAGGTCGAAGGCGACCGACAGGCCAGTCTGGCCCTGGGCAATCAAGAACTTGTAGCGCTCGTTGCTTTCCTTGGCGTTGCCAAAACCGGCGTACTGGCGCATCGTCCAAAAACGACCGCGATACATGTTGGATTGCACGCCGCGCGTGTAGGGGAACTCGCCCGGAAGGCCGAGCTTTTCCTGGTAGGCGTCCGCGTCCGCGCCGGTCACTTCACCGGGCACATAGACGACATCTACCTCCAGGTCCTCGCTGCTGGTGGTAAATTTTGCCTGCCGCTCGGGATTCTTTTTGAGCTGCGGGGCCAGGACCGATTCTTTCCAATGTTTTTTGAGAGTTTCGAGCTTTTGTGGGGCCACGTCAATCATATGGATCTCCTGTGAATAAGAGAATCTAAACGTCATGCAATCTTATTTTACATATCGCTTCTGCCCGTCAACGCCCGCCCCAACGTGACCTCGTCGGCGTACTCCAGATCGCCGCCCATGGGCAAGCCGCGGGCGAGACGCGTGACGCGAATGCCGAGCGGCTTGACGAGTCGCGAGATGTACATGGCGGTTGCCTCGCCCTCCAAGTTGGGGTTGGTAGCGAGCAGCAGCTCTTTAACTGGAGTGCGCGGCACACCCTGTTCTTCGTTGGCGCCCTGGCTTAGCTGGATGCGTTCGAGCAGTTCGCCTATCTTCAAGTCTTCTGGGCCGATCCCCTCAATCGGCGAAATGGCCCCGTGCAGGACATGATATACGCCTGCATATTCGCGTGTGCGTTCGATCGCCTGCACATCGAGCGGCTCTTCGACGACGCAAATCAAGCCATGGTCGCGCTGCGAGTTGGCACAGATGGCGCATGGGTCGCTATCGGCGATATTGTGGCACTCACGGCAAAAAAGCGTGCGCGCCTTGAGCTGTTCCAACGCCTGCGCCAGATCCTTGGCAATGTTCTCGTCGCTGCGCAGCAGGAAATAGGTCAGGCGGGTGGCGGTTTTAGGGCCGATGCCAGGGAGCTTGCACAAGGCATCGATCAAATTTGAAACTGGCTCGGCTAGTGGCTGCATGGTTGATATGGTTTCGGTTAAATCCTGCCTCTCGCTCGGTGCCTGCCCAGAAACTGAGTTTCTGGGCAGGCACCGAGCGAGAGGCAATGGACATGATGCGCCTAGAACAGGCCGGGTGGCAGACCCATGCCACCGGTGAGGGCACCCATGCGCTCTTCCTCCAGGGCCTTGGCCTTCTCGACGGCGTCGTTGACGGCGGCCAGGAGCAGGTCCTGGAGCATCTCGACGTCGTCGGGATCGATCACCTCGGGCTTGATCGTGATCGACTTGAATTCACGATGACCGGTGATCACGACCGTGACGGCGCCGCCGCCGGCGCTAACCGTCAGTTCTTCCTGGCCAAGCGCTTCCTGCGCCTTGCCCATTTCCTCTTGCAGCTTTTGCACCTGCGCCATCAGGCCGCCCATATTGCCGCCGCCCATGCCGGGCACGCCGCGTCCGCCTGCTGGTGGGTTAAAGCCTCGCTTCTTGCTCATCTCTGATATCCTCCCCTAAAATCTCTCTGCATACATCTGTCAACTGTCCCTTGTTCTTCCGCCAACCATCCCCACTTGTAAAGGACTTGCGTTCATCTCACTCGTCCTCCTGCAAGACCTGCGCGCCCAAGGTGGTGACGGCAAACTCGACCAAGGGGTCGGGGCCGCTGGTGGGTGCATCGACAACGCCGACCAGCCGTCCGGACAGGACGGCCTTTTCGCCGAGCTGGCATTCAAGTGTTATCTGGTGGCCGAGGAAGGTCGAGAGAATGGCCGAAACGCTGGGCAGGTTCTCCGGCTTGGCCACCATGTTGCGCGAAAACTCGTTGTTGCCAAAAGCGAGGGCGACGGACTGGTCGCTCACGGCAATGTCGCGTACGGCTTGCAGCGCAGCAGGCAGATTCGGCCCACATTGGGCCTTGACCTGCGCCATGAACTCCTTCCAGCGTGCGTGCAGACGGCGCGCGGCTTCGGCATCCACTTTGACCGGCTCGGCGTGGGCCGGAGCACTTTCTTCGGCCGCGCCAGGTGCGGACGATTTGGCGCCGCGACCTGCCTTGCCGCCGCCGGCCGTATTCCCGGCCGGGGCGGCACTTGTCGTCACAGTTCCGGGCGGCGGCGCGACGACCTGCTGTACAACCTGTTGCACGATCACGGGCGCAACCGGGCCACCTTGGACGGCCTCGATCAGCGCCAGTTCCAGTGGCAGTTGCGGCTGATAGCCGCCCTTTAGCTCGGGGATCGCCTCGCTGAAACGCTTGATGGCATAGAGGGTCGCCGGTAGCGGCATCTGCTTTGCCTGCTGCTGCAGCTTCTGGATCGACTCGCCGGGCAGGTCGTCGAGCAGGCCAGGGTCGTTGGTCATCTGCAGCATCATGATCCCGCGCAGATGCTCGACCACCTGGGCGCAAAACTCGTTGAGGCTGGCGCCACCGGTCACCAGGCTATGGATCAATCCCAGGCCCTGGCCCAGATCCTTGGCAGCAAGGGCATCGACCAATGCGGCGACGGCCTGCGCGTTGACGGCGCCCAGGACCTGCTGCACCTGTTCCAGCGTCACCGTTTCGGCGCCAAAGCTCAACATCTGGTCGAGCAGGCTGACGGCGTCGCGCATGCAGCCCTGGGAACTGCGCGCAATCGCCAGCAGGGCATCGCGATCGGCATGGAATCCTTCGGCCGCGACGATGTTCTGAAGATGCCCGGCAATCTCGGGTGCGGGAATGCGGCGGAAGTCAAAGCGTTGGCAGCGGCTGAGGACGGTGGCGGGAATCTTGTGCGGCTCTGTGGTTGCCAGAACGAAACGGGCGTGCGGAGGAGGCTCTTCCAATGTCTTGAGCAGGGCGTTAAAGGCACTGTTGGAGAGCATGTGCACTTCGTCGATGATGTAGATCTTATAGCGGCCCTCGCTGGGGCGAAAGCCGACCTTGTCGCGCAGCTCGCGGATGTCGTCGACACCGTTGTTGGAGGCAGCGTCGATCTCGATCAGATCGATCATGCGCCCTTCGGTGATGGCGACGCAGGTGGGGCACTTGTTACAGGGACGTTCGGCCTCTGGAGCACTGCAGTTCAGCGCCTTAGCCAGGATGCGCGCCGAACTGGTCTTGCCGGTGCCGCGCGGCCCGGCAAACAGATAGGCATGGGCCACACGACCTTCGCGCAGGGCATTGCGCAGCGTCTGCGTTACGTGTTCCTGGCCGACAACCTCGTCAAAAGATTGGCTCCGCCACTTGCGATAAAGGGCTGTGGACATAGGGGAATTTTACCACTGAAACAAATGTGCGGCAATCTTTTGGCGCACAAATAGGGGGCATGGAAATCCATGCCCCCGTCGTTCACATATTCGTTTTTCCGTCCGTGAGTGCTGTGTTCTGGTCGCCGGCACCTATTCGCAGGCTGTCGGGGGCCCACTCTGGATGGCCGGCATGTAAAGCTTCTTGGGTGCATCGACCATGCCGGCGGAGACGGCAGGCACATCCAAGGTGATCATGTCGCAGCTTGTGCGCAGCGCACCACCGTTGCGCAGCTCGGCTGCTACGTAATGCTCGCCACGACCATCGTTGATAGTCCAAGAAAAGCTGTTAGCAAACGGCTTCCAGTCCGACCACTCGCCATTGTCGTTGCGCAGTCGCATCTGGTTCCAAGTGCCGTGAACGTACACGGCGATATCGCGCGTAGTCGTTGTGGCAGCCTCGCCGGCCAAGATCATCGGAGTGACGTCGCTGCGCACGCCAAAGTCCTGTACCCAGTAGGAAGGGAACTGGCCGGCGCCGGAGTAATAGCCGACGCCAAATTCGGTGTAGCCAGGATTGAGAATGTTGACGCGGTGCCCTTCGCTGTTCATCCAGGCCTCCATCGCCTTCTGCGGGCTGTTTAAGCCCGCCGCGATGTTCTCCGCGGCCCCACTCCACCCCTTATACCATAGGCTGATGCGGTCAAACGTGCCACACACAACCTTTAGCTCACCGCCGACCGCATCCATGGAGTTATGGTCGAAATAGTTGTCAACCGCCATATCCATGGCATGGTGACGGGCGGAGGCTGTCAGGGACGAAACCAACTTGAGCGGCGGCAAGTTGTTCTTTGCCCGCTCCTCGTTTACGAGCTGTGCCACTTGCGCCTCAAACTCACCGTTGACTACGGGGGCGGGGTCGGCACTGCAGCCTGAAAATGCGCCGACGTAGTTCGGTTGCAGAAACAGCAGGCCGGTCAAAGCGCCCACTGTGATGATAATGATCGCGGCCACCCTACGGGGAACCGCCGAAGAGAGTATGGGGATGCTGCGTAGCATAAGATTCATCCCGGCACCATGTGCCACTAAACAAAATTTCGTAAGGTACCACAATATACGCCGAAGTATATTGGGCCCCTGGGGAAGGTACCAGTTTACAGGTTAGCTAAACATGACGGCTCCCTACCAATAACGTACCATTCCTGCGACGGCTACACTATCGACAAACTACGTAGAAGGGCTGTCGGTATGACGTAGCGCAGGCACCGGCAAGCCGTCAGGTCATGATCCAGATAAGAGGTGTGAGGGCCAGTACCGGCGTGCAAATCGTACCGCAAAGATGAAACGGTATAGAACATATGTTTTGATATAATAGAAGCATGCGTTTGACGGGGAAACAATTTGCTCAATTGCAGATGGTCATCCTGGCCGCATTCACACGTGACGAACTGCGGCGGCTGCTTAAGGTCGAAATGGATACGAGCCTGGAGTTGATTACCGGCGACAAGGGATTCGAAGCGCAAGTGTTTGATCTGCTGCTCTGGCTCGAACGGCAGGGACGCATGTTGGAGTTTGTCGAGTGTGCGCGTGCTGCCAACCCAGCCAACCAAGCACTGGCGACGGTCTGCAACGCGGTGCGCGCGTGGGACACGCAGGACCAGCGTGCCGAAAATTCCAACTCCGCCGGCGACTTGGCTGCTCTCCTTGGCATCGAATGGGTCACGATACCCAGCGGCCTGGTGCGCATGGGCAGTGCCGCCAGGCACGATACTTGGGCGCAGGAAACGGAGATGCCGCAACATGAACTGGTGCTGCCACAGTACTTGATTGCACGTTGTGCGATCACCAACTACCAGTACCAGGTCTTTGTCCTGGCGAGCGAACATGTACCTCCCCCACACTGGCAGGATGGCGCGTTTCCCCCCGGCAAGCACGACCATCCGGTCGTCAACGTGTCCTGGCATGACGCCATGGCCTTCTGCCGCTGGGCCGATGTTCGCCTGCCCAGCGAAGCACAATGGGAACGCGCGGCACGTGGGTCCGACGGACGCTTATGGCCGTGGGGCGACCAGCGGCCTACGCCGCTCCGCTGTAATTATGCACTGAAGGTTGCCAACACGACCCCCGTCACGCTCTTTCCCGGTGGAGCCAGCGCCCATGGCGTGCTGGATATGGCAGGCAACGTTTGGGAATGGACCAGCAGTCTGTGGCTTCCTTACCCCTATGACGCGACGGATGGGCGCGAGAACGAGCAGGCCAGTGGTTTACGCGTCGTGCGCGGGGGCTCGTATGACAGCCCTGCGCGCGAGGTACGCTGCGCCTGTCGCAGCGCAATCAACCCTGGCTATGGTTACGATGATGTTGGCATGCGTGTCGTGCTGTATAATCCATCGCCAAGCAACCCACCAGAAAGTGACAGCTATGCCTGAGTCAAACGGCATTATTCACGGTTTTCAACAGCGCCGCCAGTTGGAGCAGGACTTGGCGTCCCTGGCCGGCACCACCTCGCAGACGGCACTGACGCAGGGCGTCCAGCGCCTGGTCGAGCAGTACACCGCAGACGTACTTCTGGCTGCCATTATGCGCAATCTGGGCACGAGCAGCAGCCAGCTGCGCGGCGGCTTAGGCCAATTGAGTGCGTTGCTGCCCATCGAAGAGGTGGCTGCTTCATTGCGGGCGGTGGCCGGCAATCGTGGCAAGGCGCCACTGGAACGAACGACAGCAGCGCTGATTCTCGACCGCTATTTAGAGCAGCCTGCCCCAGCGGCTTTGATGGCAGACCTGGCCGGCGCCGACGAAGTGCCCTACCAGAGTCTGCTCGAGGCAGTCGAGGAGGCCGACCAGAATCGTCACGTCCTGCTGGAATACGTCACGCAAATGCAAGAACATCCAGTCGACACCGCATTCATGGTGCAGCGGTTGATCGATCGCCTGGATGTAGACGACCGCGCCGAATTGCTGCGTTTGATTGCGCAGGATACGCGACCACAGGTGGCGCATGCCGCCATCGACCGCTTGGCGGCAGCAGCAGCCGAGCCTGGGGGCGAAAACTGCCTGCGCAGCCTGCACACGCTTGCTTTTGCTCTGGCGCCCGAAGACGCTGCACTGGCAGAACGCCACCTGCGCAAGCTGCAGTTCGGCGGCAAACGCTATCAGCCGCCGCCGGCCGACGGGTGGCAGGCTTTGCTTGCGCCAAGTGACGCCAGCGGCTACCTGAGCGTCTGGTTTGTGCGCCATGGGAGCGAAGGGGATGACAGCTCTGCCAGTACCTCTGCCGGCGTTTCTGCCCAGGTAGCAGCCGGCGAGCCCCAGAGCGACATCTGGATGGGCTTTATCCTCAGCGTACAAGGCGGAATCCTGCAGTTCTCCGGTAGCGAAGACACGCCGCGCGCCTTTCTGCCCAAGGCGGCCGCCCCAGGCGAGCTGGTAGCAGTGCGCGCAAGCAACGGTCAAAACACAGTCCTGCTTTGTGCTGCCTTCGACGTAGGTCGTTGGCTCGTGCGCCAGGCCTTGGAGGCGCGCTGGCGCCAGTCTGCAGGCCAGTCTGGAGCCGAGCCGCTGCCAGGTGAATACACACTCTACAATGACCTGATTTGGCAGTTCGCCGCGCCTAAGCTGCCCGGCGAATTGGCGGAATGGTGGGAGCGCTCGGACGCTGCGACAGGTGGTTCGATCGATGCAGCCAAGGTGGCGGAAGCGGCTGCGTTCCTTGTGGATGATCCCGCTATGGAAGGCTGGACGCGCTGGAGCGGAGCCATGTGGCACAACGTCAAGTACCGGTCGCCGCAGCCGCCGGCAGTGCCGTCGACGACGCTCGTCAGCCTGCTCTTGCGCGAGTTGGGGCGCATGCCCGACCACCGTGCACTGCTAAAGGCTATGACCGCCGGGCTGCGTGTGCAAACGCTGTGGTATGCGATTGCCGGCAGCCCCGCTAACGCCGCGCGTGCGGCGCTGCTGGCGCGGGCAACCGCCACGCTCCCGATCACAGACAACCCACTGGTGGCCGAGCTGCTCGCAAAGGGTTTCGCCACGTAGGGGCACAAGGTCCGGCGGGAAGAGCCTCATCGAAGCAGAGATCGCCGCCGCCGCGGGACCTTGTGCCCCTACACTATGTGGGGGATGTGCTCGAAGTGCTGCTGCAGGCTGCGCACTTCGAGCGATTTTTGGCGCAGGGCGCGAATGCCGTTGACGGCGGCCTGGGCGGCCGACAAGGTCGTAATCAACGGGATTTCCATACGTGTCGCCAGCCGGCGGATCTTCATGCCATCTTCGCGGGCACCTGCGCCGAGCGGTGTGTTGATGATGAGTTGAATCTTGCCGTCGCGCATGGCGTCGAGGGTCGTGTTCCCCACCTGGCCACTCGATCCTTTGGCGAGGATCGTTGCCGACAGGCCGGCCTGGGTAAAGAAGGTCCCTGTGCCGGCCGTAGCATAGATGTCAAAACCCAGGCGGCCGAAGTCGCGGGCGATCTTAAGCGCGCTGCCCTTGTCGTAGTCGTTGACCGTAATCAGGACGCCTCCCTGCTGCGGCAGCCCCGCACCGGCCCCCATCTGGCTCTTGGCAAAGGCGTGGCCAAAGCTGGCAGCGTGCCCCATGACCTCGCCGGTGGAGCGCATCTCCGGCCCCAATAAGGCGTCGATGCCCGTGAACTTTTTCCACGGCAGCACGGCTTCCTTAACGAAAAAGCCGTCGACGGCCGGTTGCTCAGTGAAACCAAGTTCGACGAGGCTCATCCCGGTCATCACCTTGGCCGCAATCTTGGCCAACGGCACCCCGGTCGCCTTGGACACAAACGGCACGGTGCGGCTGGCGCGGGGGTTTACCTCAAGCACGTAGACGACGTCATCCTTGATGGCATACTGAACGTTCATCAGCCCGCGCACACGCAACGCCAGGCCCAGCTTCTCGGTGTACTCGCCGATAATGTTGAGGTGATAGCTGCTGATCTTGTAGGGAGGCAGCACGCAGGCGCTGTCGCCGCTGTGGATGCCTGCCTCCTCGATGTGCTGCATGATGCCGCCGATGACGAGTCTCTGCCCATCGCAAATGGCATCGACGTCTACTTCAAAGGCGTCTTCCAGGAACTGGTCGATCAGGATCGGGCGTTCGGGTGCAGCCGACAGGGCATCAATCATATAGCGGCGCAGCGTCTCCTCGTTGTCTACGATCGCCATGGCGCGACCGCCCAACACATACGAGGGACGCACTACGACTGGATAGCCCACCTCCTGTGCCACCGCCACGGCCTCGTCCGCGCTGCGGGCAGTGCCATGCGCCGGGGCCGGGATGTCGAGTCGCTCCAGCAGGTCGCCAAAACGATCGCGATCTTCGGCCAGGTCGATGGCGTCGGGTGACGTTCCCAGGATCGGCGCGCCGGCGGCCTCCAGACGTGCCGCCAGGTTGAGCGGCGTCTGGCCACCAAATTGTACGATGATACCCAGGAGCGCAGACCCTTGGAGCGCAGGCGTCCCGCCTGCATTCCCCCCCGCAGGCACGGCATCTGCACTCCGCACAGACTCACGTTCGATAATGTTGAGCACATCCTCGTAGGTCAGCGGCTCGAAATACAGGCGGTCGCTCGTGTCATAGTCGGTGCTCACCGTCTCCGGGTTGCAGTTGACCATGATCGTCTCGTAGCCCAGCTCCTGCAAGGCAAACGAGGCGTGGCAGCAGCAGTAGTCAAATTCAATACCCTGGCCGATGCGATTGGGTCCGCCGCCCAGGATCATGATCTTGCGGCGGTCGCTGGGCTGCGCTTCGCTGGCTGACTCATAGCTGCTGTACAAATAGGGTGTGTACGACTCGAATTCGGCGGCGCAGGTGTCCACCAGGTGGTAGGTGGGAGCCACGCCAAGCTTGACGCGCAGCGCGCGCACGTCGGTCTCGCTCAGCGGCGGCAAGGGTTTGCAATTCGCATTGCAGATGCGCGCCAGCTGGCTGTCGCTAAAACCCATGCGCTTGGCCCGGCGCAGCGTGTAGGCATCCAGTTCGACGATGCCTTTGGCGAAGCTGACGATCTCGCCCATCTGCGCCACAAACCAGGGGTCAAAGCCTGTGATTTGGCAGACTGTAGCCTGGCTGTCGCCCTGCGCCAGCGCCTCGTAGACGGCGAAGATGCGGTCGCGATTGGGGATGCGCAGAAGGTCGTGCACGCCCATGGTCGGCTCCCACCCCTTGATGTTGCCGTCGGCGTCGCGTTCGAGCGGGCCCAGGCCGTCGCGTCCGACTTCCAGGCTGCGGATCGACTTCTGCAGCGCCTCCTTGAAGGTGCGGCCGATGGCCATGGCTTCGCCCACCGACTTCATCTGTGGCCCGAGCACGCGATCCACGCCCGGAAACTTTTCGAAGGCCCAGCGCGGGAACTTGACCACAACGTAGTCGATCGACGGCTCAAAGGCTGCCACGGTGCGCTGCGTGATGTCATTGCGCAGCTCATCCAACGTGTAGCCCACGGCCACCTTGGCGGCCAGCTTGGCTATCGGGAAGCCCGTGGCCTTGGAGGCCAGGGCTGAGGAACGCGAGACGCGCGGGTTCATCTCGATCACCACCACCCGCCCGCTTTGCGGATCAACGCCAAACTGCACGTTGCTGCCGCCCGTCTCGACGCCCACCTCGCGCATGACGATGCGCGCCTGGTCGCGCAGGCGCTGGTATTCCTTGTCCGTCAGCGTCTGCGCCGGGGCCACGGTGATCGAATCGCCCGTGTGCACGCCCATGGGGTCGAGGTTTTCGATCGTGCAGACGACGACGAAGTTATCGGCGCCGTCACGCATCACCTCAAGCTCATATTCCTTCCAGCCGATCAGCGACTCTTCGACTAGTACGGTGTGCACGGGGCTTTCCTTGAGCCCCCAGGAAACCTTCTCTTCAAATTCCTGCGGAGTAAATACGGTGCCGGCGCCGCTGCCGCCGAGGGTGAAGGAGGGGCGAATAAAGATGGGGTAGCGGCCGATTTCCTGGGCAATGCGGCGCGCTTCCTCCAGCGAACGCGCCACGCCGCTGCGCGGCGATTCGAGACCGGCTGCGGTCATGGCGTCCTTGAACAGCTCGCGGTCCTCGGCCACCTTCATAGCGCGCAGATTGGCCCCGATCAGTTCCACCCCATACTTATCCAGCACGCCCGACTCCGCCAGCGCCACGCCGAGGTTGAGCGCAGTCTGGCCGCCGACGGTGGGCAGCAGGGCCGAAGGACGCTCGGCGGCAATGATCATCTCCAGCACATCCACCGTCAGGGGTTCGATGTAGGTAGCGTCCGCCATCTCGGGATCGGTCATAATCGTGGCCGGGTTGGAATTGACCAACACCACACGGTAGCCTTCCTGGCGCAGGGCCTTGCACGCCTGCACCCCGGAATAGTCAAACTCGCACGCCTGGCCGATCACGATGGGGCCGGAGCCAATAATCAGAATAGAAGAAAGGTCGGTTCGCTTGGGCATTTGCTCAATCTTTGGTTAGAATTACCGGTCTTACCTAGACGGTGGCGGTCGTGGTTCCCGCCTTATCAAAACATAGGAGAATTGTAGCTTGAGCATGGATAACGCAGCAAAACAATTGGGCTCATTCGGGGCAGCAGCGCCGGAGCTGCAGAAACCGGTTGTAGCCCTGACGCGCACGGCCGTGATTGTGATCGCCGCCTACATTGGCGCCCAGATGCTGGCCGACATCGCCAGCCTCAAGATCGGCGTGGTGTGGGGATTGGCCGTAGACATGGGGACCTTTATCTACCCCATCACCTTCACCCTGCGCGACGTGGCGCACAAGACCATCGGCAAGCAGCCCACACAGATGCTCATCTGGATGGCCGCCGTCATCAATCTCTTTGCGGCAGGCTACTTGTGGTGGGTGGCCGGCGTATCGGGCGATCCTTCTTGGGGCCTCAATGCCGAATGGAGCGCCGTCTTCAACGCCTCGCTGCTATGGCGCATCGTATTTGCCTCGATCGTGGCCGAAGTGATCAGCGAGATGGTAGACACGGAGATCTATCATTGGTTCGTGACCAAAGTGACCCACAACCACCAGTGGGCACGCGTGCTCATCAGCAACAGCGTCAGCGTGCCTGTGGACAACTTGATCTTTGCCGTCGGCGCATTCGGCGGCGTGCTGCCATGGGACGTCGTATGGCAGATTTTTCTCTTCAACCTGGTGCTAAAATATGCTGTTACGCTCGTGAGTATGCCGTTGATCTATGTCACGGGCGACGCCGATTGGAAGGAGCAATAGAGGAATACTCCAGAGAGCATCAAACCATCTATCGTAACGGAGTTGACACTGATAGTGGCGTAATTGCGCTTCGGTCCGGTAGGTGAGTTTGATGGCCTTCTGGATGTTGTGATAGCGTGTAACCTGGGCTAGATGGCGGCTGGAGCCGGCGCAGGGTAAGTCGCAGTGGGTTGCCAGCCCGTCAAGGCTTGACGCGCATCCCATAGATCCACTGCATTCTGCAAATTGAGCCAAAACTCAGGCGTCGTGCCTAATACCGCTGCCAGTTTGCAGGCCAGGCGCGCTTCGATAGCTGCTCTACCATTTACGACCTGTGACATGTGTTTGTACGAGTGATCTACTGCCCGCGCTAGTTCTGCCACAGATAAACCACGAGGCCTCAGATAGTGCTCCCGCAGTATTTCACCTGGCGTAGTGGGTCTGCGTTCCAGCTTCAGCATGTAACCCTCTCAATGATAATCCTCAAAATCCAGGTCGAAGACGTCTTGACCGTTCCATTTGAACGTGATGAAGTAATTGCCGCTCACATGCATTGAATACGTCCCACTACGGGAGCCCTTCAATTCATGGAAATCTTTTACTCCATGAACGTAGACCCATGACACACCCTATCTATTACCTCACAGGTACTATAACCTGGTAGCTAACAATTTGTCAATGATGAAATTTGGTCCGGCGACGGGGTACGCTACTCGATCATCGTCATGCGCTGAAGAGGCCAAACATTGTGATATCAGTGTGGACCATGAACTTGGCAAATGGTGAACGAATGGAAGTCGCCAGGCCAGCAGCCCCAGTGGGCAGGATAGTCTTACGGCTAGCTCTTGCGCGATTCGACATCTAGGTCGATCGCCTCGACGCCGGCTACCTCTTTAACGGTGACAACCTGCAACCGGCCTAAGCGGTCAAGCAGGTGCACGATCTCTTCAATTACAGCGCGGCCCCGATTCACCTGGCGCGCTGACGGCATACGTCCTTCTTCCAGCACGTCGCATACTGCCAGCAGCACGGTCAAGCGGTTGCGCACGATATCATTGACAGTAACCATTGTCTGCTGCAATGTCCGCAGTTGGACGTAAGATTCGCGCAGTTCTTGCGTTTCAAGAATCGATGAGGTGAGCGCCACCAGCACTGTGCCGACCGTACCCCAGATGAGAAAATTGACGATGGCTGACCCGGACGTTGTGGCTCCGAGCTGTTGATAACCTGCGAACTGCTCGGCAGCAGCCAGCAGCCAGCCCAGGGCAACCCCGTACTTCCAGCCGCCGCAGTAGGTGGCCAGCAACAGCGGGATAAGCAGAAATGCCCCATAGTCCGCCGGCGAGGGCAGCACGAGCTCGGCGAGCAAGATGAACGCCGCCAGGACGATCGGCAGGCTCAGCGCAAGAACGCGGCGCCGGCAAAAGCCGAACAATCGCTCGTGTAACGCAAAAGGAGGCCGCTGATTGTGTATGGGCATTGAACACCCCCGCAATGCTGCAGGATGAACAAACTGGACAGGGCTTGGCGATTCAAGCACCCTGTGCCCATGCTAGCATCTACCGCTGTCCGCAACGCTTACAAGGCGCTGTTGGGGACACAACAAATCCTCGCTATCTTCCAAGGCGGTCGTCAGTTGCTCCAAGCGGATAGGCTTAGAGACAAAACTATTCATGCCGGCGTTAATGCAAGCTTGGCGGTCCTCTTGCATGGCGGCGGCAGTCATGGCAATGATAACAGGCTGCCGCTCGGCAGGCAGTGAATGGCGGATGATCCTGGTTGCATCCAGGCCATCCACTTCGGGCATTTGTACGTCCATCAGGACGACGTCATACCTCTGCCGGTTGAGTGCGTCCACCGCCTCTTGGCCGTTGGCGGCTACGTCGGCGTGGTAGCCGAGTTTGCCTAGGATACGCAGCGCTACCTTCTGATTAACGACGTTGTCCTCGGCCAGCAGAATGCGAAGTGGCAGGCGGGTGGCAAAGGCGCCGTCAAAAATAGAGGGAGGCTCCGGTGCTAAAACCGGCAGCGAGGTGCGCCGCAGCGCACGAAGCACGATATTGTATAGATGCGACTTCTTGACCGGTTTGCTGACATAAGCGGAGAAACTAAACCGATTGGCTTCCTCACGCAGAAAACGGTCACTCGTGGAAGCCAACATGATGAGTGGCAGATGCTTGCCATGCTCGCTACGGCGAATAGCCTCTGCCAATTGCATGCCGTCCATCTCGGGCATGCAAAGATCCAAGATGGCGAGATCGAACTTGGAATCCGTATCAAGCAGCGCCAGTGCTGCTGCGCCGCTTTCCGCGGCCGTCGGTTCGATGCCCCAGCGGCGCAGCAGCTCGCGTAGAATCACGCGATTGGTATGGTTGTCGTCCACGATCAGGACGCGCCGGCCCATCGGATCGACGATGGGCGTGTCGACCACGAGATTGACAGCAGACCGCGTCTGAATGGTAAAGTGAAACGCAGACCCGGCTCCCTGCGTGCTCTCGACCCACATCTCGCCGCCCATGAGATTGGCCAGGCGGCGCGAGATAGCCAGGCCCAGGCCGGTGCCGCCATAACGCCGCGTCGTGGACACGTCCACCTGTGAAAACGACTGAAAGAGACGGCCCAAGCGGTCAGCGGGAATACCGATGCCCGTATCGCGCACCATAAAGTGCAAACAGAGGCCTTCCTCTGCCCCGCTGGGGGCATCAGGGCAAGGCGCCGGATGCGTTTGCACAGCTTGTTGGCGGCGGATCTCGATCACGATCTCGCCGCGCTCGGTAAACTTGAGGGCGTTGCCAAGCAGGTTGACCAAAATTTGGCGCAGGCGCGACATGTCGCCGGTAATTGCCGGGGGCACATTTTCATCCATGTGATAGGCTAGCTCGAGGCCCTTTTCCGACGCCATGGCCACAAACAAGTCGAGCGCCTCCTCGACACAGGTAGCCAGGTCAAACTCCTGCACCTCTAACTCCATCTTGCCAGACTCGATCTTGGAGAAGTCCAAAATTTCGTTGATGACGGTCAACAGGCTGTCGCCGCTGGTGCGGATAGTTTCCACATATTCGCGCTGCTCGTTTTGCAGGTGCGTGTCCAGCAGCAGGCTGGTCATGCCGATCACCGCGTTCATCGGCGTGCGAATCTCATGGCTCATGGAGGCGAGAAACAAGCTTTTGGCACGGTTGGCGGCTTCTGCCGCCTCTCTGCCCGCCTCCACTTCACGTTGGGCACGCTTGAGGGTGCAGAGGTGGCCGACCGTCTGGGCGTAGAGCACAAGTATCTGCCGCTGCGCCTCGTCGATCGATGTCTTGGCGACCAGGTTGTCCACAAACATGATCCCGCTCACCTGGTTGCCGTCCCAAAGACCGGCCGCGGCATGTTCGCCGTGGCCAAGCAATTGGCCGTCTTTGTCGTACAGAGGATCGTCCTGCCGGTAAAGCATGGGGACCGTTCCTGTGTAGACGGGCAACCAAAACTGCTCCCGCTCATCGTCAAGGCGCACAACCACATCGTGCTCGTCGCGCACGGCACCCTGTCCGTCTATGCCGAATGTGCCGAAAAGCTTGTGCGGAGCCGCGGGATCGACCAGCAGGATGCCGACCCGGTCGAAGCCCAGCTGGCGGCAGGCGAGTTCCACTGCTTGCTGGCACAAGTCGTCCAGTGAAGGGGCGAGTGAGAGTGCCATGCTTACTGCATGCAGGGTCGCCAGTTGATTGGCGAAGCGGCGTTCTTCCGCCTGGAGACGCTTGACGGCTGCGACGACATGCTGCTTGGGGACTACGGAACGCGTCACCAGGGCCACGCATGTGACGCCCGCCTCACCGCCGATGGCAGTGGCTTCCACCTCACGCTCGAATAGCGTGCCGTCGTGCTGGAGGAGACGCAAGCGGTCCCGCGACATCGTAATCGCACCGGTGACGAATTCTTGCATGCGGACAACGGCGATGTGCCGGTCGTCGGGATGAACCCAGCGCAGCACGGATTCGCCGACCGGTTGGTAGTCTTTGGGTAACCCAAAAAGGTCGTAGGTATAGGGCGATGCGAAGGTAATACGGCCCTGCAGGTCAACCAGGTTGATGGCCTCAAACGTATCTTCGATGCTCAGATCGATCCCCGCAGGCAAGTTCTGCATGTGTCTGAGCATACCAATACAAAGGCGGCGGCGCATCCGACAAATGTTGTTTACTTCTAGGCATCCGGCTTATTCTGCCTGGCGCTGGAAGCGCATGATGCCGCCGTCCTGGCCGCCGATCCAGATGGTGCTGCCTGCCGCACTTTCCTCTGCCAGCAAGGCGGAGATGTGGCGCGATGGCAAGCGGTCGGCGAGTGTAAGCTGCGTCCAGCGGGCGCCGTCGCTGTAAAACACGCCGTCATCGGCGACGCCGGCCCAAATCTCGCCATTCTGGGTTGCGGCCAGGCTGGTGACTGCGCGCTCGCCCAGTTCGTCCACCTGGGTCAAGACCCCGCCGGCGAAGCGCGCCAACCCGCGATCGGAGCCGATCCACAGCGCGCCGTCCGGCCCTACCGCCAGCTGGGTGACAGTATCGCTAGGCAGGCCGACATTCTGGCGGTTGAGCAACTGCAATTGGCTGCCGGCAAAACGATAAAGGCCGCCGCCCGCCGTGCCGATCCAAACGTCCTCGGCGTCGGCAGCCAGGGCCCGAATGTCATCACTGGGCAGCCCGCGCTGCCGGTCGATGGTGAAAAAACTGCTGCCATTCCAGATGCTGATGCCCTGGTCGGTCCCAAACCAGGTGCGCCCCTCGTTATCGACCGTGATGGCCTGCACGACAGTCCCGGTCAGGCCATCGTCGCCAGTCAACATCTGCCAGTCGCTGCCATCAAAAAAGCTGGAGCCGCCGACACCGCCCACCCACATACCGTTGTCGCGGCCGGCGTGCAATGTGCGTATTTCCGTCGCAGCCATGCCCACATCGGTCGCCGGATACAGCTCGGGCAACTCACCCTCCGCTAAGCGCTGCACGCCCGCCTCGGTGGCAGCCCACAGGTTGCCGGCCGCGTCGGCTGCCAGCGCTTGGACGCGGTTGCCCAACAGCAAGGGGCGGCGCAGAGCCTGGGTGCGCCAATTGTCGCCGTCAAAGACGGCATAGCCGTTGCCGGCAGTGGTGTAATAGATGGCGCCACCGGCGTCCACAGCCAGGCCGGTCAACGGGCCTGCCGCCATGCCGGGCGCGCTACGATAGAAGTCGGCGCAGCGGCCTTGTTCGACGTCAAAGCGACAGACCGTCGCGTCGGCGGAGCCGAGCCACAGCGAGCCATCAGGGGCAAACGCTATGCCGTCGATCGGCCCGGTGGGGAAGTCGCCCTCAATGCCGTCTGCGGCGTAGACGGTCCAGTCTTCACCCTGCACGCGGTAGATGGCGCCCTCGCCGCCGAGCCAGATCGATCCATCTGGGGCGGTGGCCAGTGCACCCACGCGATCGGCGGCGAGTTCGCTATTGGCGGCATCGTAAAAGGCGGAATCCGACCCGGCAGAAACAGTGACGCCCTCGTCGGAAGCCACCCATACCTCTTCGCGGTCGCCGACGACGGCCAGGGCATTCACGTCGTTGGCGGCCAGGCCGCTGTTGCGATCGAGGTGTCGCCATTCTTCGTCGGCGGCGTCGTAGATGTCGATGCCATGCTCGGCATAGCCGACGATGAGAAAGTCGTTCTCTGCATCGCAATAGACGGTGGCAACGTCGTCGTACTGCATGCCCTCGCCTTGATTGTCGTCGCCTTGATTGTCGTCGCCGCTGTTGACTTGGCGCCAGCGGCCCGTGCTAGGATCGCCGATCTGCAGGCCGGCTGGGCTGCCAAACACCACGCCAAAGCCGGGCAGCGCACAATTGGCCACCGACGTGAGCTGGTTGCCGTGCAAGCCGTCGGCGGCTGTGTAGATCACAGGTGTGCTGCTGCCCTTGGTCCAGGCGAGGGCGCCGCCACCGCCGGCGATCCAAGCGGTGTTGCTGATCACGACAAGCTGGTTCATGTCGTTGGGGTCCGTCAGGGCAGTCCAGTCGCCATTGGTTAGGGGTGGGGTAGGTGTAGGCACGGGCAGCCCCACAATCTCGACCGTCGTGATGGCAGACGATGGCGCCGTCTGGGCCGGCAGCGTGATGGGAATCGTGACACTCGGTGCGGTCGACCCCGCCACGGTTGCAGTCCCGGTAAGGGTTGGCGTCACCGTCGGAGTAGCCAGGGGGGCAACCGATTCGGTTGCGGACACAGCTGGTGTCGCACTCGTGGCAACGCCTGTCGCAGTGCCTGTCGCAGTGCCTGTCGCAGTGCCTGTCGCAGTGCCAGTCGCCAGGGCAGTCGGCGTGGGCGTAAGTGTCAGTGCGAGGGTGGGCGTGGAAACCGGCATACTCGTGGCCGTGCCAGCGATCGTGGGAACGATCGTGGGCGTGACCGTTGGCGCAGCTGTGGGCACGACGGCCGGCATAACCGTCGGCGTAGAGGAGACTGCAGCGGTATCGGCGCCGGTCCCCGTTGGCGAAGCCCCGGCGGCGACGGGCAGCGGGGTAGGCAGGTCCAGCATCGTGGGCTGGCTGCGCAATGTCCAACCGATGACGCCGGCAAGCACAACCACCAGTAACAGGGTGACCAGCCAGGTGGCCACCCGAATTAGCCCATTTTGCAAGCGGTTTCTCCTTCTTTAGGCTGGTCTCCAGGCCGGGTTCCCGACTGGCTTCCAGACCGGGCGCAAGCGGTTAGAAGCCACCACGCGAGTGCAAAACCTGGCCCGTGATCCATTCAGCCTGCGCCGATGCCAAGAAACAGATAAGGTTGGCTGCGTCTTGCGGCACGCCTACGCGGTCACGCGGTGATTGCGCAAGAAACTGTGCTTTGAGTTCTTCGCTGATCCAGCCGGTGTCGGTGACGCCGGGGTCGACGGCATTGGCGGTGATGCCGCGAGCCGCCACGCCTGCGGCTAAACTCGTGGTCAGGGCCTCGATGGCCCCCTTGGTCATCACATAAGCCAGTTCGCCCGGCATAGGCGTGACGCCCTGGCCGGATGTCATGTTGATGATGCGGCCACCCGGCCCGCCCCCCCAGCGCTGCACAAATTCCTTGCACAGCAGGGTCGTACTACGCATGTTGACGGCATAGTGGCGATCTAACTGCGCTGCATCCAGGACTTCGATTCCACCGTTTTCGGAGACGGTCGCGTTGTTGACCAGAATGGAGACTTTCCCCAGCAGCCCTTCGGCGGATTCAAAGATGCGGCGCGCCGCTTCGGGCTGGGCCAGATTGGCTTCCATGCCATAGGCGCGCACGCCTAGCGCGTTGAGCGCCGCCAACTGCTGCTCGACCTCACTCGGGTTGCTGCCCCAGGGTTGTTCGGCATCGTAGGGCATAAAGTAGGTCAGGAATATGTCGGCCCCGGCCGCGGCCAGGGTCTGGGCGACAGCCGCGCCGATACCGATACGCCGGCTGGCTCCCGTGATGATGGCGATGCGGCCTCGAAGATCGATTTGCATGGCAGGCTACTTCTTAGTTTTGACCACACGCCCGTCGATGATCACTTCGGCAGAGCCTCCACCTGGCGAGTCATCGCTGCCCTGCCGGTACATCTGCGTCGTGCTCACGTTGGCATGCCCGAGCCGTTCTTGCACCTCGCGCAGGTTGGCCCCAGCGTTGAGCAAGTGGGCGGCAAAGCTGTGGCGTAGCGTATGGGGTGTGACCTCGGCGTCGATGCCGATCTCGTTGACATAGCGCTTGATGATCAGCCACAGCCCCTGGCGCGTAAGCCGCTGGCCGCGGTGGTTGAGAAAGAGGGCCTGTTCGTTGGGGTCTACCACGAGCTGCGGGCGACCCTCGTCCAAGTACACTTGCAGGGCAGCGACCGCGCGGGAAGATGGGCACCACGCGGCTGCGCCGGCCGCTGTTACAAGCTACCAGCCGGTTAAACAGGTCAATGTCGCCCAAGTTGAGGTTGATCAACTCGCTCACACGCACGCCGGTGGCATAGAGGGTTTCCATCAACGCCACGTCGCGCAGCGCATTGGGCGAGTGCTGCGTAGCAGGAGCAGCCAGAAGGCGGTCCACCTGGTCGGGAGGAATGGTGTGCGGTGTCTGCTTTTTGACCTTGGGTGAGGTCAACCCCTCGGTGGGGTCGGTGTCGATCACACCCGTGCGCTGCAAATACTCGAAGAAGCTTTTCGTGGCCGCCACTTTACGGGCGACCGTCGTGGCCGCGTAATCGCGGTCCTTCATCTCCAGCATATAGGCCTGGAGAACAGCGCTGTCCACCTGGCGCCAATTCGAAACCTCGTCGCCAAATGGCGAGCGATACCCTGCGAGAAAGGCTGCAAGCTGATTCAGGTCGTTGCGATAAGCCGCAACCGTATTGTCGGATGCCTCTGCCTTGGCCGCCAAGTGGGCAAGGAAGCCATCGATTTGATCCTGCATGCTCATTCTCCTGTAGGATGACGAATGGACACAGTATAGCAGGACTTTGCATAAAATCGGAAACGAACGCTGTGGTATAATACATGCATGGCTCGCCGCAAGACACCACCGGCCGCACCCGCGCCGGACCAAACCCTCCTCCAATTCGCAACCGATTTCTTCCAGCTTTTTGGGGCGCAAGTTGCAGCCGGCGGTTCTGCGCCTGCCACAACGCTCGACGTGGACCTGCCGCCGGAGTTGGCTGAGCACTTCGGCCGCCCGCACTTGTCACTCTATTTTCATGGGGCAGAACCACAGTTGGGCCAGGAATTGGTGGCACACGGCAGCCGCGCGCTTGACCGCATGCTGGCACTGCTGGAGCAACGCAGCGCCTTTACGCTGCTGCGCCTGCCGCAACGCGTGCAAGGTGGGGAAGCCCTGCTGGGAGCCCTGCGCCCCCTCAATGCCAGTATTCGTGACCTGCGCGTGCAGGAACAAGCGCAGTGGCTGTTTGTCTTTCATTGGCGCATCACCTACCGGGCCGACGACAAGCGGCAGGAACTGTATTCCGTAGCGGTAGACGAAGACGGCAGGCGCGTGCCCCAGGTGGGCGATGCCGGTGGGGGCGAGCAAGATCAGACAGGGGTGGTGGACCTGGCGCAGCTGCTGGCGGACGGCGAGGCGCCGGCGCTGGAACGTAACGAAGAAGGCTACGTGCTGCCGCCCAAGCTGCCGCCGCTCAGCCACCTGACGCAGCTGGCCGACACGGCGCGACGCTACGCCATCTATCACGCCGACCTGCGCTGCGTGACACACGAGGCCGAGATCCTGCCCCGCCTGCACAAATCGCTCAACCGGCTGATCGGCTACTATCAGCAGCAGATCGAGGAGGTTTACGACAGCCATGACCCCGACGGCGAAAAGCGCCGGGTGCTGGAGGCAGACCTCAACCGCAAGATCGCCGAGGAAGTGGAAAACCATCGCCTGCACGTGCAGGTGGAGTTGATCGGCTACGTGGCAATGGAACGGCCCGCCGCCGTCCTGGAGATGACGGTAACCGACGGCAAGGTCTCGGCGCCCGTGCGTATTGTGCAGGATCGCTACAGCGGCGTGCTGCATCGGCCTGCCTGCCATGCTTGTGGCACAGCGTTGGCGGCGGCTGCCATCGACCAAAGCGGCCATCTGATCTGCGACAACTGTATCGAACAGTGCCGCACCTGCCAGGATGTCGTGTGCGCCAGGTGCGGTGTCGAAAATTGCCCCGTGTGCGGGGGGCAAAACTGCGCCAACTGCGGGCGCACGTGCTGGGCCTGCGGCGGGCGCGCCTGCACCGAGCACATCAGCCGCTGTCCCACGTGCGGTGACGAAGTCTGTCACGCCTGTCAGGCAGAGTGCTCGGCGTGTGGAACGCGTCAGTGTCGCAGCCATCTCTACGCCGACAGCGTGACGATCGACGATAGGGGCGTGCCGGGCGAGGTGCAGTTGATCTGCCCAAGCTGTGCCGTGCGCTGCCCGGGCTGCCAGCAGTATTCAGTGCAGATGGGTGTGTGCGCCATCAGCGGGCAGCGTTTCTGCCGCAACTGTCTGGTCATCTGCGCCGACTGCGGGCGCAGTGTCGGGCCGGGCTTTTATGCCATCAGCCCCATCGACCGCAAGCCGTACTGCCAGGCCTGCCAGCACGAGTGCCCCACCTGCGGGCGCATCACGCCGGTAGCCGTCGCCTGCGCCGTATGTGGCAGCGAGGGCTGCCCGGCGTGCAGGCCCCGCTGCAGCGTGTGCGGCGAACCGCTCTGTGCCGCACACGGCAAGCGCATGACCCCCTGCGATCACTTTGTCTGCGAGAAGCACGTCGGCATGTGCGCGATGGGCGGGGAAGCGGTGTGTGGTGCGTGCAGCCAGGGCTGCGCCATCTGCGGCCGCGCCCACTGCAGCCACCATACGCGCGTCTGCACGCAGTGCTACCGGGAGTATTGCAGCGAGTGCGTGCGCGTCTATGGGCGCTGCGACACGTGTTCAACTGTCGCCAAGGAAGGCCAGCCTGCGCAGTTTGGCGACCGTGCATGGCAGTGGGAGCCCGAAGTGCACAAGCTGATCCCCCATTACGAGTGGCGTGAGTTGCGGAACGAGCGCTACACGATCTACTTTGGCGAAGGCGCCGTATTCAATGCGGCCATCATCGTCGTGCAGCACACGCCGGCCCCAGAGCGCGTAGTGCACATCCGGCGCATTAGCGTCGTGGATCGCATGCGCGGGTTGATGGGATCATAAGTATATGAACTGGCGCAAGGTCCTGCAATTTACCCTGGTGCATGTCGGCGTAGCCATCACCGCCGTCCCGGTCAATTCCACGCTCAACCGCATCATGATCACCGAGCTCGACCTGCCTGCCCTGCTGGTAGGTTTGCTGGTAGCCTTGCCGTATCTGCTCTCGCCGCTGCAGGTGGTGGCAGGGTCGTGGGCCGATCACCACACGCTATGGAGGCGGCATCGCTCGCCGTGGATCTTGATCGGCGGCCTGATGGCATCGTTTGGCGGCTACCTCACGGCACACGCCGTGATCCTGATGGGCGAGAATTTTGTGCTGGGGCTGCTGGCCTCGCTGGCCACCTTTACGGTATGGGGCATGGGCGTCAACATTGCCTCGGTCAGCTATTTGTCCCTGTTGAGTGAGCAGAGCGAGGGCGCGAGCGGCTGGCGCTCGTGTGCCGTCAGCGTGATGTGGACGACCATGATCGTGGCGACGATCTTCACCAGTCTTGCCATTTCGGCGCTGCTGGAACCGTACTCGACCTCGGCGCTCTATACTGCCTTTGGCTTTGTCTGGCTGGTGGCCTCGGCGTTTGTCCTGTTCGGGGCGGCAGGGATCGAACCTGCCAACCCCGCTGCGCCCGGCTTGCACAGCCGTGCCGAGTCACCGCTGGTGGCCATTCGCGCCCTGACCGGCAATCCAACGGCGCAGCGCTTTTTCTTCTACCTGACACTGGTCTTGATCAGCATTCACGCCCAGGATGTGCTGTTGGAACCGTTTGGCGGCGACGTGCTCGGCATGCCAATCGCGGCGACTGCACGGCTGACCTCGATCTGGGGGCTTGGCTTCTTTATCACGATGCTCGGCGGCCTGTGGGTCGTGCGCCTGCTGGGCAAGAAAGCAGCGGCCAACATTGGGGCAGTGGTGGCGGCGCTGGGCTTTGCGCTGATTATTCTCTCGGGCGTGGTGCATAGCATCAGCCTGTTGTGGGGCGCGGTGTTCGTGCTTGGGCTCGGGGGTGGACTGATGACCGTCTCCAACCTTAGCTTTATGCTCGATATGACCATTGTCCAAGCAGCCGGCCTCTACATCGGAGCGTGGGGTGTGGCCAATTTTGCGGGCCAGGCGCTGGGAAACATCGCCAGCGGGCTGATTCGCGACGTCGCCTTTCGTCTCACCGGCAGCGAGATGGTAGGGTACAGCACCGTTTTTGCGCTGGAAATCGTCGGCTTGATTGCAGCCGTGCTATTGTTCAAGGGGATTACCGTCGAGGCCTTCCGCCGCCAGGCGGAGATACAGTTGTCCGATATCCTGGCGGTGGCGACTGAGTGAGAGGCAGAAGCCATACCCGGCTGGCTTGTTGAGATTGCCTGCGGGCGGGTGCACCCCTCCTTCTGAAAAGCGTTACCGACATATCACCCGATCTTGTATCCGGGTTCGGAAACAAGCTTGCAGCAGCCTGCGTTGAGTGTGATACACTCATAGTAGCACCTGCCTGGCAGATCCAGGATAAATCCAGCGCAGGTTGAAGATAGAGGGAGAATGGTATGTACAAGGTTCTAATCAGCTATGATATGCAGAAGGGTAAGGAGCAGGAGTGCCAGGACTACCTGGTGAACAAGCTCGCTCCCGGCCTGGCACGCATGGGGTTCCAGTTTGCGGACGTATGGTACACAGTGTGGGGCAACTCCCCCGAGATCACCGGTGGGGGCGAGGTGGATAGTCTAGAGAAAGCACGCACCATCTTTGCCTCTTCCTCCTGGGAGCGCCTGGCGCATGGCATGGATGGGTTGGCTGACAACTTCCGAGTGCGCGTGGTGCGCGGCACTGAGGAAAACGAGACGAACGTGGGGGATGAATAAACCACTGGCGTTGGTCGTGTTCCTGGAGAACGTGGGGCACATTGCCGGCATGAACCTGCCCCAGTGGGCGATGAACACGATCGACTTTGTGACGGAAGAGTATGCCAAGGCGCTGCTGCACGTCTACGGCGCCTACCGGCGCTATGATCGAGTAGTTGTGCTGGAGGACGAGCAGGCAACGGGAGCACAGCTTGCCGCCGCTCTGCTCGCCACCAGCCGCACCCACACTGTGGACGTGCTGCTGCTCGTGCATGGTCACACCGGCCAACTTGTCGGCTTCAAAGGCATGCAGCGCGTGGGGGTCGAAACGTTTGACGCCCTGCTGGCGGCCTATCACAATGACGCCCACGCGCTCGACCTGCGCATGGTCTACGGGTTGAACTGCTATGGACTCTCGCTGGCGTCTACGTGGTTGGACTTGGGGGCGCAAGCGGTAAACGGCTCACCCGGCGTCAACTGGTTTCCCGAGCCGACCCTATCCGTCTTTCTGCGCAAATGGCTCGGCGGTTGCCCTTACAGCGAGGCCGTCGTCGCATCTAATACCACTGCCTCACGCTGGTGGGGCAAGATCCTCAAGCCAAGCAAGGACCACCCCGAACGAGATCACCCCTGGATCTGCTCCAGCCGCCAGGTAGTGTTTGGCAGGAAAGACCTCATTGTCTGAACCTTGATTTGTGGGATTCACAGGATTAGGAAGATTTTGCTCGTCAGCATGACAGTGCGGAATAATCCTATAATCCTGGAAATCATGTGAATCGTGGTTCAGACTATTTTGTTGCCCGCTGAAAAACGAAATAAAAGGCGGTGTGGATGCCTTTGAAGCGATCTCTGAGGTCACCCATGCCTGCGCCGCGCACGATGTCGCTGGGCAAGCCTTCAATTTTGACGTTGTAGGCATAGCCAGAGGCGTACATCTGGTAGTTGTAGCCAAGGTCGGGCGCGGGCTTGTCTTCGAGCGGAGCGGTATAGCTGCCGTCGCCCCACCAGACGGTGACGGGCTGGCCGACGATACGCTTGCCGCTCTCGTCCAGCGCGTCCACATAAATGTGGTGTTTGCCACCAGCCTCTTCCTCGTTCTCCCAGCGAGCCTCGATCAACCGCCAGTATTGCTGGCCCGGGCCCACCTGGGCGTCCTCGATCGTCAAACCTAGCTGTGGGATGCGCGGGTCGATGTTGCGCGAGGGGGCAGGAGCTTGCGCCGGAGCCTCAGGCGTCGGCGTGTCGGCGGCCGCAGCCTCGGCCACAAATGCGTCGGCAAACTGCTGCACGGGCACCTCCGTGGGTGGAACCGGGGTAGGCGTGTCGGTGGGAAGCGGCGTACTGGTCGGCAGCGGTGTGGCCGTCGGGAACGGCGTATAGGTGGGCGTCGGCGGCACCTGTGAATCCAGCGCCCGCAGACGGGCAACGATGCTGCGGTCGGCGGCAGCCACTTCATAGCTGCCCGAAAGCGTGACGGCGCTGGCCACACGATTGAGCGTGGTCGAGGCGGCGCGCAGCGCCGCTTCCGGGCCATTGAGCAATGTGAAGACCGTGAATGGAATGGTGACGCACAGGAACAGGATCAGCACGAGGATCAGCAGGGCAAAGGTCAGCTTGCCAAACCCGCTGAGATTGCTGTACCACCCACCAAAACCCTGCCTGCGCGCGGGGCCTTCAGCTTCGCCAGCGGCGGCGGCTTGTTGGCGGCGGCGGGCGGACTGGGCGGGCACGCCGGCCGGAATGTTGCCCTGCGTATAGGGCTGGGCGCCGGCCGGTGCGTTAGGAGTCGCCGTTACCTGCGAGAGGCGCTGGCTCAAGATGCGGCTCATGCTGATCGCCAGGCCGGGGAAGCGGTTCATCAGCATGTCGAAGTCGGCCTTGGTCATGGTCCAAACGTCGACATCGCCTTCGGCCACGGCGCTTGTGTTGTGCGGCTGGTTGGTCAGCAGTGCGCGCTCGCCAAAGGTTTCGCTGGGGCCAGCCTGCCAGGCTGCGCCGCCAAGAGCTTGCACGCCGACCGTGCCCTTTTCGATCAGGTAGAGACCTTCGGCCGGTGTGCCGGCGCGAAAAATCTGCTCGCCGCCGCGGTAGCGCATGGGATGCAGATAAGCGGCGATCTGGCGCAGATCCGATGGGTTCATTCCGGCAAACAGGCCAAACTGCTGGAGCTTGGCATCGTCAGCCGCCGAACCACTGGCCAGGCGCGAGGCGACACCCTGGCTGAGGGCCTTGCCGATCGCCGGATACTGCGTACTGAGCGCATCCAAATCCGATTTGTAAAGCACCCAAAGGTTGCTGTTGCGCGTGGCAGTGGCGTCCTCGGTGCGAATCTGGCCGGTGAGCAAGCTCAACTCACCAAAATGGCTGCCTGAGCCAATCCGGCCTATCTCCTCCACCACGCCCACCGCATTTTCGGCGGTCAGCTCAATCTCACCACTCTCGATGAGATACAGGGCGTCGCCGGCTTCGCCGATGCGGTAGACCCGCTCGCCGGCCGGTACATGCTGCAGCACCATGCGCGCGACGATGGCCTGCATCGTCTGCGGCGGCAGCTCTTCAAAGATGGGCATGGCGCGCAGGCGCAGGCCGGCCGCACCTTGGTCGTTGCGGCTGAGGCGCGAGCGCACATTGCGGCCGAGGCTGCGGCGCAGGCCCGGCTGGCGGCTGTTAATCGCCTGAAAGTCGTCGGTGGACAGTGCCCAGAGGATCGTCTCCTCAGCGGCCACGGCGTTGCTGGTATGTGCCTTGTTTGTGATCAGCGCCATGGCGCCCAACAGCTCGCCGGCATGCAGCACCTGGTGCTCGTCTGAGCCTTCGGCCTGCACGTCTATACTGCCGAACTCGACGAGGAAGAGACCGGAAGGATTGTCGCTGGCACGGAAGAGATACTGCCCTTGGGCGAGACGGCGCGGCTCGAGCTGGTCGGCGACCGCCTGCAGCGTATGGCGCGGCAGGTTGCTCAACTCAGGCGTCTGCGCCAGGCGCTGGACCAGGTAATCCTGCATCTGGGCAATCAGGCTGCCGAAGTTGTGGCTGAGCTTGAGGCCGACGGCGGGCTGCTTCACGATGATCTCGCGTAAGCTGCGGTCGGAAAGCTTCCAGTATTCCAGTTCGCCCGCTGCTTGGGCAGTGACGTCGTAGGGCAGGCTGCGGAACAGGCTGTCTTCGCCCAGCACGGAGCCCGGGCCAAGCGTGGCCAGGCTGATCCCGCTCGCAGTCATCAGGCGCACAAAGCCCTTGCCGAGCAGGTAGAGGCCGTCCGCCTGGTCGCCGCTTTTGAAGATGGCGGCCCCAACGGCAGCCTGGGCGGGGGTGAAGTTCTCGACAAGCAGCGCTTGTTCTTCTTCCGACAGCCCTGTAAAAAGTGGCGCAAACTGGATTAACTCTTGCTTCACGAAACCTCCGAGTCAATTGTCGGCTGTTGCGGCGGTTTTGTCAATCAATGACCATCTTGATATGTCCCCGGGGCGGCGCACAAGATTCGTTATCGACGAACATCGCTTGCGCCGTCCCAGGGACATAACTGTCGCCCAAGAGCCGAAAATTGGATATTTAGTAGTTGCGTTGGAAAGTCGCTTCCCAACTGTGGTGGCCGTTGCAACCCCACGAATCGTAGAAAATCTGGCAATCCGTATCGTTCGTGCAGTAACCGCCGCCAATCAGCAGGTCCTTGCTGATGTCGCGCGATTGGGTCGTAAAGCCCTCGGCGCGGTCGCTATCGGCATCGCGACCGTCGTCATTCTGGATCACGGAAAAACCCTCACCTGTCCCGTACAAGTCATATTCGATGATGCCATCACCCTTGCCTTGGCTGCCTGTCACGATGATCTCACCAGTGTAGATGCCTTTGAGACGCACGCCGTTGAGACGCACGCCATTGGCATCGATCACGTTGATGCGTAGGAGATGTTGGCCGCGGCAGTCGCCGTTTTCGGACTTGGCCCACATGCGGCTGGCGACTAGTTTAAAGTAGGGCTTGTCGCTGGGCGATGCGGCCGGGGTCGCGGGCGTAGCAGTGGCGTCACCGGCAGGCGCAGCGGTAGCGTCGGCAGCCGGCGCGTCTGCAGCGGGTGTGTCGCCCGCCGGGGCGGCGGCAATCGGTGCCGGCGTGGCGGTCGGCGGCGGTGGCGAGATATTGGCGGGCACCGTTACGGCCGATGTATCGCCGCTGGCGGCCACGAGTTGGCCCAACACCCAGCCCGCCTGGCCATCGCCCAACGCCACCTGCCACCAGTCGCCGGCCGAACTCTTGCCTGTGATGGCGGCTGCCTCACCTGGATCAAGACTATCGACCACTGGATAGTCGACGCCGGGACCATTGCGCACGTTGACCAGCGCATCGGAAGCGACGCTTGGGCCACTGACTGTGCTGACAGCACCGGCTGTGCCGGCAGTTGTGGCAGCGGTCAAGGCAAGGCTATCCGTTACCGGCGCTGAAGCGGCCAATGCCTGTGTATCGGCCACCGGGTTCGCCTCTACCACGGCCGGGGCCGGGGTGGACGAGAGCGGGCCAAAGTCAAGCGTGGGCACCGGCGGTTCGGTCGGCGGCACGGCAACCAAGCCGTTTTGGGCAGCGTAGGCTTGAATCGAACCGGAACTGAGGCGCATGTCTACGGCCAGCTTGACCAGCGCACTTGTCGTTTGCCGATCCTGGTTGGCGCCGATCGCTTGTTCGGCCTGCAGCACAAGGTACTGGTGCGGATTGGCGACCTCGAGCGAATCCACGGCAGTGCGCGCCTGATCCAGATTGCTGTTGGCCGCGTAATCCTGCGCGATGCGCACAGTCTCGGCCGCCAACTGGGTGGAATCGGCCTTGGCCTGGCCGGGACCACAAGCCGCAAGCAGCAAAACGACGACCAACGACAATGCGATTCGTGGGAGAAAGTAATTGAATCGGTGGGAGAGGTGTCGTCGAGCGGGGCTTGCGGACTGGAGCGTGGTGATAGGGTAAGAGCGTTTGTCCATGTCCATTTAGTTTCTGTTGCAATGCCGGCCCACCCACTTGCAGGGGTTCCGGCAGTTGCCCTCCGCTGTGCGGTTTCCTGTCTTGCCGTCTCTTGACAGCTTTGCCTGCCGCCTGGCAGGCAATCCATCAGGCAACTACGGGCGCAAACACGCACTTGCGCAAAACAGGTTAGTACCGAAGGTGGGACTTGAACCCACACGGGTTACCCCACACGATTTTGAGTCGTGCGCGTCTGCCATTCCGCCACTTCGGCATACCCAAAAGCGCTCTCCAGTATACTCACAGTCAGGCGCAAGCGTCAAATACCAGTCCCTCGTATGGTACACCATCTGCAGACGCGTGTTGTCCGCACGCCGCGTGCGGGTTTGCTGGGCGATGCGTCTGCTATACTATATACCCATGCGAGATGCTACGTTGCCGGCCAGCGCGGAACAGCAACTGATTGCCAAGGCGGCCGGCGGTGACCTCAATGCGTTCAACCAACTGGTCCTGACTTACCAGAACCTGGCCTACAGTGTTGCCTATCGCACGCTGCAGGAGGAAGACGCCGCGGCCGACGCCGTCCAGGAAAGCATGATCAAGGCGTTTCGCAGCCTGTCCAGCTTCCAAGGCGGCAGCTTTAAAAGCTGGATCATTCGGATCGTCGTCAACACCTGTTACGACGCGCTGCGCAGCCGCAAGCGCCGCCGCACCGACAGCCTCGACGACTTTACGGGTGACAACTACGGATCGGACAGTGCGAGCGACTACAGCCCGCAACTGGAAGATCCCAGCGAGCGGCCCGACGCCTACGTCCAGCGCATGGAACTCAGCCAGGTGATCGAACAAGGCATCGGGCGCCTGCCGGCCGACCAACGGTTGGCGCTCACCTTGTGCGACGTGCACGGCTATGCCTATGAGGAAATTAGCGAGCTGACGGGTATGCCTATGGGCACCGTTAAATCGCGCATCAACCGTGCCCGCTCCAAACTGCGCGAGCACCTATTGCAGTACCCGGAACTATTGCCGGCTTCATTCCGTCCCTAAGTTGTGGACTTAACGCCGCACCGTTGGCGCCAGTGCCAATCAGACGGCGAACCAGAAATCAACGATGACTACCGCGCCCTATCCACAAGTGACCAACGAACTGCTCTCTGCCTACATCGACGAAGCAGTAACTGCAGAAGAGCGACGCCTGATCGAGCAGGCCGTGGCCGAGGACCCCGATGTGGCCTGGCGCTTACAGTCGTTGCGCGCAACGGTGCGCCTATTGCGCGAGCTGCCGGCGCTTTCGCTGCCCCGCTCGTTTGTCTTGACGCCCGAGCAAGTCGGCCAGGCAACAGCAGCATCTGCTGCCATTGCCACGCAAGGCGCCGCAGCGGCCTCGCTGGCTACGGCCGGTGCGCTGCAGCCGGCGCCAGAGACTGTGACGGGAGTTGCATCAAGAACTACGGCGCGACCTTCGACGCGGCGGTCAGAGGATGTAGCGGGCGGCCGTTTTTGGCATGACTTGCGCCGTGGCTGGGGACGTTTCTGGCAAGGGGGCAGTCCAGCCTTGCGTAACGCCATGGCCGCCAGCTTTGCCGTGCTCCTGGTCCTGTTGGCCGCCCCACGCTTCTTAGCCAATACCTCCTTTGTGTCGCCGGGGAGCGTGCAGACAACGGCTTCCCAGCCACAAATCCAGGCAGAGGTCCAATCCGCGGTATCTGCCTCTGTCCCAGCCACAGCGGCAGTTGCCTTGGCGCGCACAGCCAGCGTGACACCGGCCTCCACTTCTGACGAGGCTGCACTGGCCACGCCGGCGGCAAGTGTACCAACGACAGAATTGCAGAACTCAACGCCGGCAGAAATGCCTGCTTCTGCCGCGAACCAGGCGGCGGCAAAGCAGAGTCCGCCCTCGTCTGGCACACCCGGATCTGGCCCAGTAGAACCAAGCGCAGCAGAACCAAGCGCAGCAGAACCAAGCGCACCAGAACCAAGCGCAGCAGACGCTAGTGCAGCACCGGCAGACGGCGCCACTGCACTAGCCACGCAGCCACCTGCCGCCAAGGCGCCCACAGCCGCACCTCCGCAAGTGGCTGCGAGCACCGCAGCAGGTGACGTTGCGATGCAAGGCGGCGCCGGTGGCGCCGTGGCGCAGGGCGCTCCACCGGCTGCGGCTCCAGGCCCAGCGATGGCAGCTCCCTCCGGCGGCTTCGCGCTGGAAGAGGCCCGCGATCAGGCGGGCGGCATGGCTGCCGGCGCGGCAGCCAGCGCCCGTGGGTCCGCTACAATCTCGGCAGCGCCTGGCGCCTCAGTTCCCACAGCCGCGGCCGAATTGACGGCTGCTTACGCCGCCGAACCAGAATCAGCTGCTGCTGCACCGGCTGCCACCCCACCCGCCAGCGAACGGTTGGCGGACGCCGACACGCAGGAATCACAGGCAGCGCCGGTCGCTACGGTTGCAGTAGAGCCGACCGCCCAACTGGCGGCAATAACTGGAGCAGCGAACACAGCAGCCACAACAGGCACAACAGCGGACACAACAGCAGAGCAAGCAACTGCGCCCGCCGCGCCAGCCCCAGCAGCAACGCCTGCTGCGGTTGGCGCCGCACAACCTGCATCCGGCGCACCGCAAAGAACGGCCGGCCAGCAGGCTACGCAGTCGGCCCCGGCTGGCGTAGCGCCGCCGCTTGCGCAGCAAGATGCGTTTCCCGCCTGGATCGGGTTGGCCATCCAGACCGCCGCCCTCTTGGCGGCGCTGACCACCCTAATCTTTGCAATCCTATGGTGGCGCAGCCGCCAATCTGAGCCGGGCACTTGATCCCGCTTAGCCCGCATGCTTTTATGCGGGCCGCCTGCCACGCCCTCGTGCGGGTTTGGCAGGCACGCCTTCGTGCCCGCGTGCGGCAATCCTTACCTGTGTCCCCCGGGGCCATGCACACCGAGCAAACCTGTTATGCCTGAACTACCCGAAGTCGAAACCTACGTGCGCGAACTCCAACCGCTGTTGGCGGGACGCCAGGTGCTGTCTGCCCAGGTGCTGTGGCCGCGCACGGTCGCCAGCCCCAGCGGCGACGAGTTTATCGCTCGCATGGCGGGCCAGCGCTTTACCACCTTTGGCCGCCGCGCCAAATACATGCTGCTGGGCCTCGACGGCGGCGACACCCTGATCGTCCACCTGCGCATGACCGGCCACCTGCACGTCAGGGAGGCAGCGGAGGCACCCGACGCCCACACCCACGTGCTGTTTGACCTGGATGACGGCCGCCGCCTGCACTACCAGGACCCGCGCAAGTTTGGCCGCATGTGGCTGACCTCCGATCCCGAGATCGTGCTGCGCAAGTTGGGGCCGGAACCCTTGAGCGAGCAATTCAGCGGCGAGGAACTGGCGCGCAAGCTGGCGGGCCGCAAGGCCGCCATCAAAGGGCTGCTGCTCGACCAGACCTTGGCCGCGGGTGTGGGCAACATCTACGCCGACGAGGCGCTCTTCCGCGCCGGCCTGCACCCCTTGCGCCCCGGCGGCAGCCTCACGCCGGCGGAAATCGATCGCCTGCGCGCAGCCGTGGCCATGGTGCTCCAAGAGGGTATCGCCTCCGCCGGCAGCAGCCTCGGCGGGAGCAGCCTGCAGAACTACTCGCGTCCAGGCGGGCAGGCGGGCAGCTTCCAGGACGAACACCGCGTCTTCCGCCGTACCGGCCAGCCCTGCCTCACCTGCGGCGCGCCAATCGAACGCATCGTCGTGGGTCAGCGCAGCACCCACTTCTGTCCCACCTGCCAGGCATAGAGGAATCACCCTTTAGGCCCGCTCCATACAGGCGGCGAGCGCCGGCATTTATAAAGAACCCTTTTCAATGCTGCTCGAGGGCAAAAACCTATGGACGAATGGCAGAGCTTTCTTTCGGCTGTAACCGGTGCTTCAGCCACCCTCGCGGGTTTATTGTTTGTCGGCGTATCCATCAACCTGAGCAAAATCCTGTCAGTGCCCAGGCTGCCGAACCGCGCCCTCGAAGCACTTTTGCTCTTGTTTACCGTTTTAGTGGTCTCTTCCCTCATGCTGGTGCCCGGCCAGCCCGTGCCTCTCATGGGCAGTGAAGTGCTGATAATTGGCCTGGCTGCATGGGCGGCAGTCACGATCGTCGATATGCGTACCTGGAGAAGCGCAGAGGCTCGCTTTCACACGGTAGTCCTCCTCCAGATCGCACTGAATCAACTCTCGCTTGTACCATATATCGCGGCCGGCATCACGCTCTTGCTGTACGGTCTCCAAGGTCTCTACTGGCTGGTGCCCGCCATTCTCTTCTCATTTGCCAAAGTGTTTCTCGATTCCTGGGTGCTGCTGGTTGAAATCGATCGCTAGGAACGAGTTGGCGTCTCCTGCGTTCTCCGAATCATGCCGCGAGTGCTTCCTTGACCCTGCGCAAGGCGGCGATGTGCTCGTCGAGCGTGCGATACCCGGCGCCCATGGTGTTGACACAGAGATGGGTCGAGCCAAGTGCCTTCCAGCCGCGCACATAGCCATCCCATTCATCCTCGGGCACTCTGTCCACGGATAGCTGCGGCTCAAGACCGATTGCGGCTGGGTCACGGCCGGCCGCCCGCGCATAAGCGTGCACGCGCTCGATCTTGGCGCGTGTCTCGTCGTTTGGCGGAATCCAAGGGAACCAGCCATCGCCGATGCTGCCAACTCGCCGCAGTGTCGCCTCGCTGTAGCCGCCGATCCAGACCGGAATGGCGCGTCGCGGCGGCAGCGGATTGATGCCCGCATTGTCGATCGTATGCCAACGTCCCTTGAACGTGATCGACGGCTCGGCCCACAGGGCACGCAGGACGACAATCTGCTCCTCGCTGCGCACACCGCGGTCGCCGAAATCCAGATTGAGCCCCTCATACTCGACGTCGTTCCAGCCGACGCCGATACCGAGGCGCAGCCGGCCGCCGCTGAGGAGGTCGACTTCCGCCGCCTGCTTGGCGACGAGCGCCGTTTGCCGCTGCGGCAAAATAAGGATGCCTGTGACCAACTCTATCACCTTGGTCAGGCCTGCCAGGTAGCCAAACAGCACAAACGGCTCATGAAACAGCGTCTCGCTGGTATATGGCCCCGTCCAGTCCGGACGCGTGGTGGTGCTCGCGCCGAGTACATGGTCGTACGTTACAAGATGGTCGTAGCCCATCCCTTCCACAGCCTGGGCATAATCCCGGATCGCAATTGGATCGACACCGCTTTCGGTCTGCGGGAAAACCACGCCGAGCTTCATGTTACTGTTCCTTTCCCATGCTCACCCTACTGCCACGCACTCCCACAGACGTTCGTAGTGCACCACCAGGCCCATGTCGTCCACCTCCAGCAGTGCCGAAAACCTGCCGCCGTCGCTGGAATAGCGATAGATATTTGGGGCAAGGCGTTCATACGTCTGCTGCAGTGGTTCGACGGTAAGCGTAGGAAAGCGCACCCACGCTGCGGTCACATCGGCTTTCTGCCCCACAGCCAGCGCCAACCTTTGAATCGGCAGTGTGTTGGTGGCCGGCGTCACGCTCAGGTCCACATCGGTCAGCCAGTGCAGTCCCGCAACTTCCACACCTTCCGCCGTCCACCAGCGCTTGTTGACGACGTCAAACCGCAGCGTGCTGCCCACGATGCCGTAACTCTGGCTGACGCTCACCACGCGCGTACGCCAAACCGAGTCACAATCGACGATATAGTGAACATGCAGCGGTATCCCGTCGACAGTGTCGACGACGTGCCCTTCCAGCCGGAAGCCCTTGGCAAGCCGGCGCAGGGCGCAGTGTTGTGCGCCCACAGCATCGACTGGGCGCCATAGAACGGTGCGAAGGGTGGTCGTCATTATACTCGTCTCGAATCGGGCTAAAATCAGGTTGGACAGTAAGCATCCGGCAGTCCGATGCAGGCGGAAGAGGCTGCAAAATCAATACCAGGTCTATCTGGCGAGGTGTAGAGGCAAGGGGAATCTCAAACGGAAGCCCGCCTGCTTGGCAGACAGCGCCAGGGCGCGCCGATCATTGCCACGTCACCTGCTATACGTTGCTGGTTAGCGATACAACACTATGTAAAGTGCAAAACAACTACTGCGCGGTTTCGGGCAGCTTGAGGTCGTTGATGATCCGCTCGTTTTTCAGGCCCATGGTCGTGAGCGCAGTGCGAACCACCCCTTCAATTCGCTCCTTTTCTTGCCGCCTTTGCACAACGCCGCTTATGGTCAGTACGCCGTTCTTGCTGGTCACAACCAGGGCACCCGGATCGCTGATCAGGGGGTCGGCTGTGATGGCAGCCGTTGCCTGCTTGACAAGCTGCTCGTCGTTGTACTTACTGCCGCCACCAAACCATTTCATAAGAGTTCCTCCACCAGTCTTAGTATCTAGACAATTGCGCGATAAATGGGGGGCCAAGTGCGATTAAGCAACTTATAGGGAGGAGCCGATAGCAGACTACTATTCAGTATAAGCGCATCCGCAGGCACGTACAAGTGCTTTTTGTCAAAGATGTCACACCAATTTGCGCATGGTTGCCACATTCAGGCTGCAGGTCTCGATCGAACTACCTTGATGGGCAGTTGACATCACTAATAAAGCGCATAAAATTATGCCAGGGTCTCACACCTATGCGCCACAAGATAAGCAAGCAAAGCTCCACCGTCGCCTGCTCCCTACTGTGACCATCCTCCGCGTGAGCTCACCTGAAAAACTCTGTATCGACTACAGACACGCCTTCTCGGCGTACCGCAAATCTTCCAGGATGATGACCCGCTAGCCATCTCCCGTAGCCAAGTACGTGCCCTCTTCTTTCGGCTTGCCGCCGATCTGGAGCCGGTCGCGCGCGAATCGCTCTGTTTTCTGTTCTGGCCCGATCTGCCCGACAAGAGCGCGCGCCACCATCTCTCGCAGCTGCTCAGCCTGTTGCGGCACAACTTACCTGACCCGAACCTCCTGCATGTGACGAGCGACCGTGTCGCCCTCGATGCCACGCGGGTCTGCTCTGACTGCGTGGAGTTTGCCGCCCTCTGTAAGCCAAACGGGCAACGGCTCGATCATCTCAGGCTGGCGCTCGACCTCTATCATGGTCCTTTCCTCGACGGTGTGTTTCTGCCCGAATGTCCCGGGTTTGAACACTGGCAATTGCGGGAGAGGAGTCGTCTCGAGCACCTCTATCTGAACACCTTGCTTGCCCTGCTGACGGATGCCACGGCTCGCGGCGCCAATGCCGAGGCGATCGTTTACGCCCAGCGCTATCTCGCAGTGGATGAACTGGCCGAGGAGGTGCACCGGCAGCTGATCGAACTCTACATCAGCGTTGGCGATCGCAGTGCAGCACTGCAGCAATATGCGCACTGCGCTTGCATTCTGGAGCAGGAGCTGGGCATTGCGCCAGCGCCGGAGCTGTGGAGTGCTTACAGTGCTATCGTGGACACGCGGCCCAATAACCTGCCGGTACAGCCGACACCTCTCCTCGGACGCCGAGAAGAGCTGGCGATGGCGACCGAGCTGCTGCGCAGCGATGCCGCCTGGCTGGTGACATTGACCGGCCCCGGCGGCAGCGGTAAGACGCGCTTGGCGATGGAAATCGCCTTCGAGCTGCTGCCGCATTTCCCCCACGGTGTCTTCTTTGTCGACCTTGCGGGCATTCGCGACCCTGCGCTCGTGCTCCCGGCCATCAGCCGCACACTGGGATTGCAGGATGCACCGGCGCAGAGCATTGAGGAAGACTTACGCGCCTATCTGCGCGAGAAGAAAATTCTGCTGCTGCTGGACAATTTCGAGCACCTGCTCAAGGCAGCCTTGCGCCTGGCGAGTTTACGCGCCGCAGCACCCGGGCTAGCTTTTCTGGTCACTAGCCGAACGTCCCTGCACCTGCGCGGCGAGACAGAAGTGCCGGTGCCGCCGCTGCCGCTGCCCAATGAAAGCGCAGATTTGTCTCAAGCGACGATGCTGCACTACGCGGCCATGCGCCTGTTTGTCGATCGAGTGCGGGCGATTCGCCCTGAGTTCAACCTCACGCCAGAAAATGCCGCCGCCATCTGCGCCATCTGCATTCGCCTGGATGGTCTGCCGCTCGCCATCGAGCTGGCCGCCGCACGCTGTCGGGCGCTCTCGCCACAGGCTCTCTTGCAGCGGCTGGGCAATCCCCTGGACCTTTTAGACGCGGGAGCCTCCGACCTGCCGGAGCGGCAACAGACGCTGCGCACGACGATCGCCTGGAGTGTGGCTCTGCTGAGCAAGGCAGAACAGGTGCTCTTCCGGCGCCTGGGTATCCTGGCCGGACCCTTCACGTTGGCTAGCGCCGAGGCGGTCGCAGGGAGTAAGTCAGACCTGGGCATCGACGTGCTGCATGGGCTGGCAGTGCTCGTCGAGCATAACCTCATCCGCTACGTGCCGTCCGGCAGCGATGATGAACCCCGCTTCGCCATGTTGGACACAATCGCCAGCTATGCGCTGGAACAGCTGGCAGAGCAGGCAGAACTAGACGCGGTGCACCAGCGGCAAGAGACATACGTGCTGCAGCTTGTCGAGCAAGCGGAGCCGGGCCTGCGCGGTCCGCAACAGGCATTGTGGCTCACACGGCTCCGGCAGGAGCACGACAATGTCATGTCGGCATTCCAGTGGGCGCTGCACCAACTGCGCGGGGAAACTGCTATGCGCCTGGCGGGCGGAGCCTGGTGGTATTGGTTCAAGACTGGTATCTGGCATGAAGGGCGCCGGTGGTTGAACCATGTCCTCCAGGACAGCAAAATCAATGTCTCGCCGCAGGTGCGCGCCAAGGTCGTATGTGGCGCCGGGGTGCTGGCGCTCTTTCAGGGCGATCATATTGTCGCCCAATCGTATTTAGCCGAGAGTTTGACGCTCTACCAACAGATCAACGAACAACAAGGGTTTGCTTATGCCCAGATATTCCTGGGCTTGCTCATGCTATGGCAAGGCTATGGGCCCGAGGCAGTTAGCTATCTGGAAGGGTGCATCGCGACGTTTCGCACGCTGGCAGATCGCTGGGGTCTCGCTTGGGCGCTCGGAACGTTGGGGACATGCACGCGCAGTCTGCCCTTGCTCGAAGAGAGCGGGAGCCTGTGGCAGGAATTGGGCGATCACTGGGGCACGGCGGAGTTTCTTGCCTCGCGCGGCTACTTTGCTTTGGGGCAGCGGGACTATGTGCAATCCGAGTCCTTCTACACGCAAAGTCTATCGCTATACCGTGACTTGGAAGATAAGCGTGGCACCGCCCTGATGTGCCGCAAGCTGGGAGAGGCGATCCAATGTCAAGGCGACTACAAACGGGCAAAGCCGTACTATGAGGAAAGCCTGGCCTTGTTCAGGGCGCTTGGGCACAAACGTGACATAGCGTGGTGCCTCTATAAACTCGGAGATGTAGCGAGATGCCAGGGAGATCGCCAGGCAGCAAGCAGACTCCTGGCGGAGAGCCTGTACTTGTTCCAACAGTTGGAGCTCAAGCGTGACCTGGCCTGCATCTTTGAGGAGCTGGCTAAAGCTGCGGCAGCCCAGGGGCAGACCGCACGCGCCGTCCAACTGCTGGCCGTGGCGATCACCCTCCATCAAGGGATTGGTACGCTCCTAGCGTACTCCGGGCAATTGGAGCGCGACCAATTTTCTGCTCACCTCCGCAGCAGGCTTGATGGGACAAGCTTTGCCCAGGCGTGGGCGCAGGGCACGAAGCAAACATTGCAGGCAGCAGTTCAGTATGCCCTGAATGCTCCATAAAGAAATCCTATTGGCTTGTATATTTCTTGTATACAGCACCCGCCTAGACTGGTGCTCTCTTGTTTCGGCTTTCGCCCAACTCCAGGTGCAGTGAAGGAGCTGAGCAAGCCGCGGTTGGCTGGCGACCTGGCACATGCTGAAGTGCCGGCGCTAGTGGCGCCGTAAACAACGCACGATCCAAAGCTCCCGATTCAGAGGTGAGACTTCCAGGAAATCCCGCGCTTCCTGGAGGTCTTTCCCTGTCACCCTACCACTTCCAAGACCTCCTTGGCAAGGTGGTCAGACGCTAATTTCCGTCGACAAAACCCTGAAGCAATGCAGTGTAGATTCAGTACAGGCTCTCCAGCGCATCGACAAGCTGCAGCCCGTTATTGGCTGCAGCCGAGATCTCCGGACCATTCTTGCTGTTCCATGCCGCTCGCTGATCGCCAAGGCTGGCATCGAATTGTGCCGCCACATCTGCGCCGTCATGTTGCAGAATCAACGGCTTCAGTCGCGCCCAAATCGCATCGACCCGCGCAAGGCTGTTGGCGACTGCAGTAAAGTCGCTTGCCGCAACGTCCAGCACAATCTGGCGCTCGAACACGTCCAGCCGCCCAACATCGACCGGCACAGCGGGTGAATACACGCTGAACAGGTCCATCACGTCCGCGCTCACGTCATTGGCGGCTTGCGTTGTGCCCCGTACGTCGTTAGCAGACGACGTTTGTTGCAGACGGTCAAGTGCTGTGGCGAACGCGTCTTGGATCGCCGGGGGAGCGCCCTGCGCAGCACTGCCCGCTGCCGCTTGTCCTTGATATGCCCGCCAGGCTTCTGCGACGGCGGCAACTTCGTCCTGCACTTTTGCCCAGTTGCCGCCTGGCACGACGTCTATGATATCTTCGGCCTGTGCTTCGATCGTCTGCAGCGAGTCGGGGATGGCTCCCGGCGCGGCATCGGCTTGGCTGGCCAGAACAAGCTCCACTGTCTCGCCGTCCGATTGGTCCTGGACAATGCCATAGCCGGCAGCCCACACCTTGTGTTCAATGTCGCCTTCCATCATCGTTTCTTTGACGAACACACCGTCTGTGATCGGCCCGGCAGGGGTCATGGCCTTCTCGGACAGGCTGACCACTTCATCCGTCTCGTACACGACGCCTGGCAGATCTTCCGGATGAAACACCATGCCAACCGTGGGCTTCGCCGGCATGATCAGACCGGGCGGCGCACCGTCCTTCCCGGCCAGCCATGATCCGCCATGATTGGTAACTTGCCCATCCTGGTAGTTGGCCACATCCTCGCCCATGTAGTACACGTCGCCGTTGTCGGCCTGCGCAAAGTAATCATAGGCAACCTCGACCAGCTCGCCATCACTATAAGCGGCGAATTGCGTCACGCGCGCCGGCGTGTTGCCCCCGGCCCACGCAATTACTTTCGTGCCAGGCAAAAGCGTCACTTCTTCGCGCGTACTTTTCCCACCTTCCGTACCCAGCGCAACAGTCTGCGCGATCGACGATACGGGGAAATACGGGTTTGTGATGTCCGTAGGCTTAGTGAATACCGGCAAGGGCTCCGCAGTTGGCGCGGACTGTTTGGGCGGTGCGGCCCCTATAGGCATCATATTTCCACCGCATGCAGCCAGCAGCAGCGCGCAACCTGCGGCTGCCAGGTAAAAGCTGTTTTTCATTAGCATCACCTGCTTGTCACTTGATTGTGAGCGTGCCCTTCATGCCACCTGCGTACTGCTCCGGGAAGGTGGATAGATAGGTGTAGATGCCTGGGGCCGGCGCATCGAACGTGATCGTATCGTTTTCGTTACCCTCGATCAGGCGGGTGTGCGCGATGATGCCCGGGTCGTCGTCCTGCAACCAATCCTTATCGTCACCCGCAGCATTGCCATTGTCCAACACGCTCTGTTCCTGCCCTGGTTTCACCAGGACCCAGTTGTGGCCGACCTCGTCCTTCGGATCCGTATTATTGGTGAACTTCAGCGTGATCTTGGAGCCGGCCGGCGCCTCCAGTGTGTCCTTGTCGTACTTGAACACGGCGGCATCCGGCGAGGTGCCAATCTCAAGCGACACGGCCCCCCCTGCGGCAGCCTGACTCGCCTCGGCTTGCGTGCTGGGGGCAGCGTTGCCCCCACACGCGCTCAGTAGCGCGCATAGGATAGCCACGCTGCTCACGGTCACAAAACTGCGCCATATGCGGATCCACGGCGAATGCTTTGACATCTCTAAATCTCTCCCATCTCTCCTGTTTCGAAGGTGGCAACCTATGCTAGACAGCGGCATCCGAAGTGACCGGGATAGCGCCACGGCGCCAGCGCCGGCGTACGAGGAGCGTACCTAACGTCAATACGGACGGAATCGCGATCGCAATCGGAACCACCCCGCCCGGATTTTTTGCATCAGCAAATGTATTCACGACGACGTGGATACCCATGCTGGACGTTGTCGGGCTGGTGGCGTCCGGTCCGGCCGGCGTGGGTATGGCCGTTACGTACACCATGTAGTTGCCCTCCAGGATGCCGTGCACGATCCAGAGCTGTTCGGCCGACTGGCCGGGCGCGATAGGGTCTACTTCTTGCGACCGCTCAGGCGACCAGTCTTCTGGATCGACGGGCTCTCCCGACCCCATATTGATGATGTTCATCGACACGTGCATCGGTGGCGACGCTTGCGTGCCGTTGTTTGTCACTACCGAGTGGAAGCCAATCTTTTCTCCCGCATTGATCGTCTTGTGTTCCAGGTCAACGGCTATCTGCAGGGGTTGATCGGGAGCCACGGGGGCCGCTGCACGCAGGGGCAGCGCCAAGCCCAGCGAGGCCACCAGACCTGCGGCCAGCAACAAGCCGGCGACAGGCGCCCGGCGCAAACGAAGATCCAGGCGCGGCGCTCCCCCTTCCAGGCGCAGACGCGGGGCGGCATACAGGAAGAGCAGTCCGGGGACGACGATGGCTGATAGAATCGCTGCCATAATGTAGGGCATTCTGGCCTGCACCGTCTGGTTGTTCACCAGCACCTTCTCAAGAAACGAGCTTGTGCCTTGCATCGGGTTTAATTGCTGCAGAAGGTAGCCCAAATCTCCCTTCTGTGCAAACCCTGGCCACAGGGTCGGGATGAGCAAGAGCAGGTAGATAAGCAGGCTCACAAACATGCTGATCCTGTTTGAGTTCGACCACATGCTGATCAGCATCCCCAAGGCAGTGAAGGCCAGCGCCAACAATGTCCCCGCCACGGCGGTCAGGCGCAAAGCCGGACCCAGCACATCGTCGCCCTGCGCCAGCACGAACATATAGGGGATAGAAAGGACAAACGCCGCCGGCCAGGGCGAAAGCGCGGCCAGAAACTTGCCGAGCACGATTTGCACGCGGCTGCTCGGCGTAAGCAGCAGCGTTTCCAGGGTTGCCCGTTCACGCTCGCCGCTGATGCTGTCCGCGCCGACGATCAGCCCGATGAGCAGGCCGAACGTGATGATAGACTGCACTAATATGTACACAAGTTCCGCCGGTGGAATCATGCTTACTTGGCTCTCGATTACCTGCATGACTGCGGTGACGGACATGAGGGCGCTAAATAGGATGAGCAGGACAAGCACGCGCCCTCCCAGCCACAGATCGGCCAGTTCCCACTTGCACACCAACCACCACACCGGCGTCCCTGCCTTCGCCGAACCCGACGATGCCGCCTGATTGTCTTGCGCGTTTTGCAAACGGTTCACTTGAACACCTCCGTGCGGTTCGCCATGGGCCGGATGAAGCTCGCACTACCCCCCTCGAGGCTGAGGCGTGGCGCGACAAATAGGAAGAGCAAGCCAAGGACAAGTGCGCTGACCACGGCTAGCCCGGCAAAGAAGAGTGCCAGTTCACTCGTTGTCATTGGATTCACGCCCAGACTCGCCTGCAGCTGGCCGTTCGTGAGCATCTGCTGCAGGAGCTGATTGGTAGCCTCCACCGGGTCCAGCACCCGGATCATGGTCAGCGTAGGTGTGGCCTGGACTTGGCCCGGGAGCTGTGAAGGCAGGAGGCAGAACACGTATAAGAGCAGGCTCACGAACAGGCTGACCTTGTTTGAGCTCGACCAGATGCTGATTACCATCCCCAGCGCAGTGAACGTTGCCGCCAGTACACTCCCCAATAAGGTGCTCCATAGCAGCGCCGGGAACAGAATGGGATCGCCTTGCGCCAGCGTTACCATGTAGGGGATGGATAGGAGCAGTGCCGCGGGCCAGGCCGACAGCGCTGCCAGGAACTTGCCTGTCACAAGCTGCCGGCGGCTGGACGGCGTGAGAAGCAGTGTTTCCAGCGTCGCGCGCTCCCGCTCGCCACTGATGCTTTCGGAAGCAACGATCAGGCCGATGAAAAGGCCAAAGGTGATGGCCCCCTGGACTGCAGTAAGTTCCATCATGGGCGGTGGACTCAGGCTCAACTCGTTATTCGTTGCCAGGAGATACGCCATAATGGACAACAACACACTGAACAAAATGAGCAAGTTTAGCATGCGCCCGCCAAGCCACAGCTCGGAGAGTTCCTGCTTGCACACCAGCCACCATACGGGCGCAGCTGCGCTCGATCGTGCCGCTTGACCGTCGTTCGCGCTTTGTGGGTTGCTCATCCGATAGCCTCCGCAGTCAGCTTCAGGAAGACGTCCTGCAGCCGCCCGCCCGCGATCTCAAAGCCCAGGAGCGGAATCTGGGCCCGAATCAGGGCCTCCAGCAGTCCGTTCCTGGCCAGGGGGTCATCGGCCGCAGCTGTGCCCCCGCGCGCCACGAGTTCCACTGCCAGCCAGCCGGCGGTTTCGTCTGCCGGCGTCACCTGCTTAACCTCCGGCAGCGCCTCCAGAATTTCCTGGGCCTGCGCCATCGACGGCGCCGAGACGCGGATGCGCAAGGTGTTGCGCTGGTCCGCGCTCAACTGGGTCTGCCCAATGACTTCGGCCACCGTCCCATAGGCGACGACCTGGCCCGAGTTCATGATGACCACATCGTCGCAAATGCCTTCAATCTCCGACAGCAGGTGGCTGCTCAAGACGACCCCGGTATTGCGCTCGCGCGCAACGCGTTGGATCAGCGCTAGCAGCTCGTGCTGCCCGCGCGGATCCAAGCCAAGTGTGGGCTCGTCGAGGAAGATGACCCTTGGATCGTTGACAAGCGCGCGTGCGATGCCCAACCGCTGCCGCATGCCGTGGCTGTAGGTGCCAATCAACGCGTCCCCTCTATGCTCCATACCCACGTCTTGCAGCAGCGCCACGCTGACCTTTCTCGCCTCGCTGCTCGATCGCCCATAGAGTTGAGCGAAGTAAGACAGGTACTCAAACCCCGTGATGTGCTTGGGAAACCCCTGGCCCTCGGGTAGAACCCCGATCACCCGTCGGATTTTCTCAGGGCGCTCGGAGCTGATACCGTCCACCCGGAAGCGTCCTGCTGTGGGCTCGAGCATTGTCGTCAGGATGCGGATCGACGTCGTTTTCCCGGCTCCATTGGGGCCCAGGAAACCCATGACATGTCCGGCCTGCAAGGTGAAGGACAACTTCCGCAGCGCCACTCTGGCTCCATAGGTTTTTCGCAGATCTTCGGCCACCAATAGTGTCTCAGACTGCGAGTACCACGGTTTCAATCCTTTGCCGTTCACCACAATACAAGTCTCCTTTCGCGTTCCATGTTGGCGTGCGCCGGGTATGCACCGGCATCTGCTACTGCAGGGGCGCGGCTTGCTCCAACGGTGTCGTGTTCGCATACACATCCTTGCTGTTGGCATATGCGCTCTTCTCCAGTTCGAGTGCGCCCGCACGGACCGCCGCCATGTCCTGGACGCTGAGCTGTTCAATCTTGGTGAGTTCCAGAGTCTCCTGCGTTTTCTCGCCGCTTCCGCGCCAGTCGACGCGCACATTGCCCACACTGCGCGCGTAGTACTTGAGCTGTTCGGCGTCCGGTTCCGTCTGGCTGGACTCGGCAATCACGATCACATCTTCGTAGCATTTCACCGGGACGCAGGTCTTTTGCCCAATCTGGTCCACCTGCCCCATGTCGGTCCAGTCGACCGCGGGACCCCAGCCTTCCGAGTAACTTGGTGTGCCAAGTTGCGGCTTGGCCTGCATCATGATGCCCGCCTTCGCGTCCTGAACTCCCTGGATCCAGGTGGGAGCCTCGACCAGCTTCCCGTCCTCATAGGCTTCCGGGTACTCACCCATGTACCAGACGTTGCCATCCTTGTCCTGGGCGTAGAAGGCAAGCTCCGCCTCTTCCAGCTTGCCCGCGCTGTGGTCCTCATCCCAGGTTACCAGCGCACGGATGCCTCCGATTGTCTTGGTCAGGTCGGTGACGTTGACCTCGATGCGATGGTCGACGAGTGCGCCGCTATCGTCGAGCGCCTTCCCCTCGTACACGAAGCGCGTCCCCGGGGTCAGAGGCAGCCACGCGTTGCTAATGGTGGCGGAACTGTCGAAATTGTTCGGGTTGAAATCCACGCCTTGCAGTTCAGCAACGGCGTTTGCGTCGGTCGCTGCAGGCCCGGCACATGCCGCCAGAATCGAAATCATTACCAGCAAAGCACCTGCCACAGCGTCAGGCTGACGACATCGCATATCAATCTCCTTAGCTCCCTAACGCTTCGCTGGCAGGTGGCATTACCATTGGGGACGGCGTCGCGCGCGGTCCTGGGCTTCCCAAAACGCAAGTACAGGGAAGGCACGACAAACAGGTTTAGCAGCGTCGAGGTGATCAGACCGCCCAGAATCACGATCGCCATCGGATACTCGATCTCGTGGCCTGGGATGTCGCCGGTCATCACCAAGGGCACCAGCGCCAGGCCGGTGGCCAAGGCCGTCATCAAGATGGGCGAAAGCCGTTCGACTGCCCCGCGCAGGGCAAGGTGCAAGCCAAAGACTTCCCCTTCCTCGCGCTCCAGGTGCTGATAGTGATTGATCAACATGATCTTGTTGCGTGCGGCAATGCCAAAGACCGTGAGAAAGCCGACAAGCGAGCCAAGCGAGATGACGTCGCCGGTGAGGTAGGCCGCCAGCAGCCCGCCCACGAGCGCCGAGGGCAGGGTCAGGAAGCCGAGGACCGCCAGGCGCATGTTCCCGAACGACTCCCACAGGATCAGGAATACCCCGATCCCCGCGGCAATGGCGTAGAGCAGCAGCCGGTTCTGGGCAGCCTGCCGCTCGGCATATTCGCCCAGCACCTCGGCGTGATACCCAAGCGGGAATTGGGTTTGCTGGACACGGCTGTTAACCTCGGCCATGGTCGCGGCCAGGTCACGATCGCGCACGTTGGCGCTCACGTCGATGCGCCGCGAGTCATTTTCACGGTAGATCACGCTCTGCGCCGGCGCAATGCGCACGTCGGCGACATCACCCAGGAGGACATGCCCGCCGTCCGGCGTGTCGATCGGCAGCTCGCGAATGCTGTTGACGCTGTTACGCGTGGCGGGCGTGCTCCAGACATTCACATCGTACGCCTTGCCATCCTTGAAAAGGTCGCCGACTTCTTCGCCTGCAAGCAGCGTGGCCGCCGCCCGGCGCACATCGCCCGGCTTGATGCCGTAGCGCTGCGCGGCCGCCAGGTTGACTTCAACCTGTACCTGGGGCACCTCGGATTGGAGCTGCACGTGCAAGTCGACGATGCCGGGTATCCCCTTCAGGGATTTCATCAATTCATCTGCCTTGCTGTGGATGCCCTTCAAGTCCGGTCCATAGATGCGTACGACAAAGGTTTCGCTCGAACCGGTCAGGACCTCGTCGATTCTCTCGTTGAGGTAAGTCTCGACATTGTGAAAGAGCCCCGGATAGGCGAAAACCACCTTCTCGATGGCAGCCACGGTCTCTTCATAGTTCGCTGCCGGGTCGACGCTGATCCAATTCTCGCCGAAATTGACACCGTTGATCTCATCGGCCAATAACGCTTGCCCGATATGGGATCCAAAGTTGCGCACCCCGGGAATTTCGCGCAGCTGGCGGCTGATTTGCGTCACGATCCGCTGCTGTTCGATCACGGACGTGCCAGGCTTGGTAATCCAATGGATCAAAAAGTCCCGCTCCTTGAATTCTGGAAACAGCGACTCGCCCAGCAGCGGCAGCACCGCCAGGCCGATCAAAATAATGGCCCCGGTGGCGACGAACACCGGGCCCGGCCGCTTGATAATGCGCGCCAGCACCGGCTCGTAGATGTGCTGGAGCCAGCGTACCAGCGGTGCCTCGTGCCGCTCGATCGGCGCCTTCGCCAACAGGATCAGGCACAACGCCGGTGTGACGGTCAACGCCACCAACATGGATGCCAGCACTGCCAGGCCATAGGAAATTGCCAGCGGCTGGAAGAAAGCCCCGGATAACCCTCCCATAAAGAAAATGGGCAGCAAGACCACGGCATCAATGACCGTCGCATGGATAATGGCCTGGCGTACTTCGAGCGACGCTTCGAGAATGATGCTCGACGTCGACTTCGTGACCCCTGATAGGGCGCCCTCTTTACGCGCCTGCCGCAGCCGGCGCACGATGTTTTCGACGTCGATGATCGCATCGTCGACGACGACCCCAATGGCAATCACAAACCCGGCCAGAATCATCGTGTTGATGGTCGCCCCACGCAGGTAGAGCACCAGGCCGGCGGCCACCAGCGAGAGCGGGATCGCCACCAGGCTGATCAGCGCCGTGCGCCACTCGAAGAGAAAGGCGCCGATCACGAGCATCACGAGCAGGCAGCCGAGAATCAAGGCCCGCGTGAGATTGTCGAGCGCCACCTGGATAAAGTCCGCCGGGCGAAAGATGGTAGAGTCCATCTGGATGCCGGGCAGGCCCGGCCGTAACGTGTTCAAGGCATCTTCGACCCCGCGCGTGACATCCAGCGTGTTGGCCCAGGGAAACTTCTCGACGACGAGCATGAGTCCAGGACCGTCGTTGATGACCGCATCGCCAATCAGCGGCCAGGTAGCCTCACGCACGTCAGCCACGTCACTCAGCAACAGCGGCGTTCCGTCCTTCTTCTGCTTGCCCTCGACCGATACCTGGGCCAGGTCATTCGGCGTGACGATCGGCAGGACGGAACGGACGCTGATCTGCTGATTGGGGGTGTTGATGTAGCCTCCCGTCCCGATCATCGCGCCGTTGGAATACTGCAATATCCCTACATCCAGGGCGTTGGCCGTGGTCTCCATCACCTGGTCTAGCGACACGTCATAGGTCTGCATCCGGGCCGTGTCGACCTGCACCTGCGGCATCTTGATCCGCTCACCCCAGATCGCTACATTGGCCACGCCCGGGACGCGCAGCAAGCGGGCCCGAATCGTCCAATAGGCGATCATCGACATGTCCATCAGCGACACGTTTTTGGAGGAAAGCCCAATCTTCATCACGCGGCCCGTGGTCGACACGGGCGGCATCATGACCGGCGGGGCGGCCCAGGTCGGCAGCGAGGGCAGCACCTGCGAAAGGCGCTCCTGCACCAACTGCCGTGAGCGCAGGACGTCGGTCCCTGACTTGAAAAGGAGCTCGATTGACGACAAGTCGGGAATCGACTTGGAGCGCATGATGTCAAGCCCTTCTACACCGTTGAACGCTTGCTCCAGCGGCACGGTGACCAGGGCTTCTACTTCCTCGGAGGAAAGCCCCAGGCTTGGGGTTTGGATCTCCACGCGCGGCGGCGCAAACTCGGGAAAGACGTCCACCGGCGCGCTGGGAAGCTGGGCGACGCCAAACACCATCAGCGCCGCGGCCATCGCCAGCACGATAAACCGGTACTTCAAGCTCGTTCCCACAATCCAGCGTATCATGGCCTGGACCCCCTTTCTCGCAGGTTATTCTTCCTGAAACTCGACTTCGGCGCCGTACAGCTCTGCCGCCCCATCTGTCACCACGGTGCTGCCCGCAGGTGGACCATCGGACAGAAACGCCTCTTCGCCCTCGATCTCGTCGACAGTGATAGGGTGCCGGACAAAGGTCAGGGGTTCGGAATTGATGTAGGTCCAGGTATTGCCTTGCGTATCGTACAGGATTGCCGCATAGGGGATGACCGTACGCTCCGCCCCATTAACCGTCGTGTCACGCACGGCGACTGTCTGGATGGCAAGCCGCTGTACTGCGTCCTCGGTCAATGTCACACGCGTGGGCTCCGCCCCGTCAAGATGCTCGACGGTGGCTGGCTGGGCTTCTTCTTCGCTGTCGGCCGCCGGTTGACTCTGCGCGCAAGCCGCAAGCAGCAGGCAGGCAAGCATCAGAACCGCAAGTAACCAGCGATATTGCTGCTTCATGGCTTCCTCCTAGTCAATACATGATTGTTCGGCTGCAGCGTTATGAAACCGGGATGACCGTCCCGCCAATCGGAGTACCGGGAGCCTCTGCCATGCCGCCCTCACCTGAAGCAGGCTCCGGCTCCTGCACGAAGCTGGCCCCCAGGCTCAAGCAAAGCGCAGGCATGATCAACAGGTTGACTAGATCCGCAGTGACGAGGCCGCCCAGAGCCGCGATCGCCAGCGGGCGGATAAACTCAAGACCCGGGACGTCGCCCCAAAGCAGCACGAGGGCCATTACGAGGCCAAAGGCGCACGTAGTTGCCAAGATCGGCACAACCCGTTCCCGCGCTCCCCGTAGGGCCAGCTGCGGATCAAGGGCTTTGCCTTGCTCGCGTACGAGACGCCGGTAGTGGTTGATCAGCAGCATCTGGTTGCGCAACGCAATCCCCACCACCGCCAGCAAACCGGCCACCGAACCGAGCGACAAGACGCCTGTCAAGAGCGCCGTCACTAAGCCGCCCACTAACGCAGCCGGCAGGGTCAGGCAGACAAGCGCAGCCAGTCGCCAGCTGCCAAAGGCCGCTTGCAGCAGGAAGAACGCCCCGATGGCGGCGGCAAGCGCCCAGATGAGCACGCGCGTCTGCGCCGCCTGCTGCGTTACGTAGTCGCCTAGCACTTCGGCGTGATACTCGAGCGGGAATTGGAGCTGCTGGAGCCGGCTGTGGATATCTGTCGCCACGGCGCCAAGCTCGCGTCCCTGTACATTGGCGATCACATCCAGGTACCGGCTGACGGCGTCATGCCGTATGATGCTCGCCGTCGGCACCATGCGCACGTCGGCAACATCGCCCAAGCGTACATACTCGCCGCTGGGCGTGTCGATCTGCACATTGCGCACACTGTCAATACTGTTGCGCGCCGCCGGCGTGCCCCACACCACTACGTCGAACACCTTTTGTTCCTCAAACAGGTTGCCGACTTGTATGCCCGACAATAAGGTCGCCGCCGCCCGCCGCACATCTCCTGGTTTGATGCCGTACTGCTGCGCAGCGGCGAGATTGACCTCGATCTCCAAAGCGGGCTGCTCCACCGGAAAATCGATGTGCGCATTGGCAACACCGTCGATTCCCGCAACCGCCTGCTTGACTTCCTCCGCCTTGCTGCCGAGGATAGCTGTGGTGGTGCCAAACACGCGTACAGTGAGCGTGTCGTTCGCCTCTGCCACTACCTCGCTGCTCTGCTCTTTTAGATAGGACTGTACGTGGTGGCGGATCCCAGGGTAACTTTCAATCACATCTTGGATCTTGGCTGCCGTCGTGTCATAGTCCGCGCTGGGATCGATGTCGACCCAAAGTTCGGCCGAACTGACATTGACGACTTGATCGCCCTGCACGGCACGCCCTACTTCGGCGCCGACATTGCTGACCCCCGGAACGGCCCGCAGGTCATGACTGACAAGCCCCGAGACCCGGCTCATCTCCGGCCCGGACGTGCCGGGCGCACCCTCCAGGTGGATCAGCAGGTTGCGCTCCTTGAAGGCAGGCAGCAGCGATCGGTTGAGGAAAGGCAAGATCACTAAGCCCCCTGCCAAGAGCAGGCCTACGGCGATGACTGCCAGGCGCCCGTGCTGCACCAACCCCGCCAGCGCCGCCTCATAGCCGTGCTGGAGCCAACGCACCAGCGGCGCCTCACGGCGATTGCCCGGCGCCTTCGCTAGCAGAATCAGGCACAGCGCAGGTGTAACCATCAAAGCCACCACCGTGGATGCCAGCACCGCCAATCCATACGACACTGCCAACGGCTCGACAAAGGTGCCGAACAAGCCGCCCAGGAAGAAGAGCGGCAATACCGCCAGGAGCAGGATCAGCACGGCATAGAAAAGCGGGCTGCGCATTTCGAGCGACGCCTCGAGCATAAGGCTCGCCGTCGATTGGGCGCCCTCCGCTGGAACATCCCCCTCTGCGCGCCGCTGCCGCAGCCGCCGCGCTATGTTGTCGACGTCGACGATCGCATCGTCGATCAGCACGCCCAGGGCAATGACAAATCCCGCCACGGCCAACGCATTCATGGTGGCCCCACGTAGATAGAGCACGGCTGCGCCTGCGATAAGGGACAAGGGAACTGCCACGACGCTGATCAACATTGTGCGCCACTCAAAATAGAAGGCGGCCAGGACCAGCAGCACGAGCAGCATGCCGAACAGCAGCACGAGGCCCACATTGTGGATCGCCATCTCGATAAAATCCGCCGGCCGATAAAGCGTCGTGTCAGTCTCCACACCAGGCAGCCCGGGACGCATATTGTCGAGTACTTCTTCCACCCCCAGCGTCACATTGCGCGTGTTGGCGCCCGGGAATTTCTCGATAACCAGCAGGAGACTGGGACCCCCACTGGTAAGCGCATCCCCGATGAGCGGTTGATGATCTTCCACCACGTTCGCCACATCGCCCAGTTGCACTGAGGTGTTTTCGATGGGGACTTTGGCGAGACCTTCCGGCGACACGATGGGTAAGATATGCCGGATTCCGAGCCGCTGGCTGTTGGTATCGATGAACCCGCCCGTACCCGGGGTCGACGCCTCGACAAAGCTCAACGTCGACACCCATAGGGCGTTGCCCGTGGTTTCGAGGACGTCAAGCAGCGAGACCTTGTTGTCTTTCAGCCGCTGCGGATCGACCTGGACCTGCAGCTGCCGATCGCGCTGGCCCCATGTCGCCACATTGGCCACGCCCGGTACGCCCATCAAGCGGGGCACAATCGTCCAGCGGGCGAGCACCGACATCTGGATCAGGGACAGTGTCTTGGAAGATAGCCCGACCACCATAACCCTGCCCGTCGACGACGTGGGCTGCAGCATCGTCGGCGGCTTTGATACGTGCGGCAGCGCCACAGCCTGTGTGAGGCGCTCCGACACCATCTGGCGCGCACGGATGAGGTCGGTCCCCGGCTCAAAGACGAGGACGATGGAGGAGAGGCCCGGCAGAGACTCGGAGCGGATAGTCTTCAGCCAGGGCACCCCGTTGAGCAAGTCCTGCTCCATCGGGACGGTGATTAGCTGTTCCACTTCCTCCGCCGAGAGACCCAGGGATTCGGTCTGAATCTCCACATAGGGCGGCGAAAATTCGGGCAAGATATCTACCGGCATGTCGCGCAGCTGTAGGATGCCAAACACCACTAACGCCGCGGCGACAACGACTACCAGGAAGCGAAACTTCAGGCTCCACGCAATGATCCCACGTATCATGGTTAGTCCCCCTCCCACAAAACCGCGCGCAAGACGACCGGGTAATAAGCAAAAGGCTCTGAGACGCTGAATTATGTCGTGCAGCTAGGGTAATATGCGACCCTGAGGACGGCGTCAACTCGGGTTGAGATCAGGCTGAGGAATGCGCTGAAGTTCTTATGAGGTTACACTGAGGCCCGAATGAGGTCCGGCTGAGATCCTGATGAAGTTTGGCTCAAATCCTAATGAGCCAGCAGCGATGTCTGAATACTGCCCGGATCAAGCCTGATTTGGTCAAATAACGCGGTCGTAGCCGGCTCCGGCACAGCGTCAAACTCGGCGCGCAATATCGTCTGGCACAGGCGATATTGGCGCAGCGCCTGCGCGCGCTCACCGATGCGGACATAGCAGTGCATCATCAACCGGTAGGCATCCTCGCGGCAGGGATCGTTGACCAATAGGTGCCTGGCGTGACTCAAGCAGCCTGTGTAATCCCCGCTCGCATAGTCCAACTCGGCCAGGCGCGCCAGGAGAGTGAGGTAGCGACCACGCAGATGCTCGCGCTCTACGACGGCTTGCGCGTCCGTAACCAAGCACAGATCGCCGCGGTAGAGAGCCAGGGCGCGCCGATAGAACGCGGTGGCCGCCGCCGTTTCACCGGCGCGGACCCATTGATCGCCCGTGTCCGCCAAGGCGTCAAAACAGGTAATATCCACGTTTATCCCGGCCGCGCCATTCAGCCAGTAGTAGCCGTGTGCTTGCAGCACGGGCACCGCCCCGCCATTCTCATCTCCGAGCAGCTTATTCACGCTGTGGATGAGGCTGTTCAGCGATTGGCTGGCATGGATCGAGTCACCTTCGGGCCAAAGCGCGTCCAACATCATTTCGCGTTGGACGCCGCGTCCGTGTCGCAGCGCCAGGAGGCACAATAATTTCTCGGTTTTGCTGCCGCAAATGAGCTCGGCAGGTTGTCCTGCCTTTAGCAGGCGAAAGTTTCCGAGCAGGCAGATCAGGACTCGACAATTGCTCTCGCAATTGCACGTGCGCGCAGACTCGTACGTGGGGTGCAGCGCGATGACGTCCTCAATAGAATTCATGTTGCCCTCGATGTCTAGATCTCGCCCACACGTTGCCAAGCGCGGGCCGCTGCTTTCTGCATTGCCCAGGGGCGGCCATGGAAGTAAGCGCTCGCTCTGCTCCAATGCAGCTGCCAGAACGCAAGGTCGTGTACGTAGCCTGTGCCTATATAGGCCTGCCTGAATGAGATTCGCTGTGGGGCGGGCTCGGGGTGACCCGGTCAGTACCGAACAAAACTATTGTGATAACAATAACAAAGTAGTGTTTGGCATGAATAAAGTGCGCTTTTGATAAACGCCCATTATAGAGGAGAATGCTTGAAGCCGCAACGGGTAAAGTGCTTACAATAAGCTGTCAATTTACTGGAATATATTGTCCAATTGGCTGCCAGAGGAGAGAGAGAGTGAGAGGGCGATTTTGCGCGCTTTTTGATGATGCGGAACCTTGCATAAGCCAGCGGTGTATTTATCGTAGAAGAACATTGTTTGCGCAAGGAGAATACTGCGATGACCTCACTGGCCAGGTTCCTTTACAGAATGAGCGGCCTGACTGCCCCGGCAGCAGCACCTCGTCTCTTGATTACCTGTCTACTGGCGGGTAGCGTGTTGACCGGCTGTAGAGCAGTCAGCGCGTTAGAGCCCCATATGTCCCTCATAGCGCCAACTGAAGTTCGAGCACAGGGCGCCTTGGCGGACACCTGTCCCATTACGAAACCGCTGTGGCTCAAACCGCCGGACGATCCCGCCGTGCAAAACCCACCAGTATACGGGCACTATTATGCCAATCAAGACCGCTCGCTGCTGGCCTCCGCCTGGTGGACAGGCGAAGAAGACCAATCCCTGCGCGTGCGTGAAAACGGGGTCAAGGTAGGTTGGTTCCGGCCGGCCGGCGTCCTGCTGGAGATGAGCGGCCAGCGTATCGATGGGCAGGCGCCGCCACTGGAGGCTCACGTTCCCTGCTGCTATCCGACGCAATTTCAGGCCACAGGTTTGATCTTTCCCACCGCAGGCTGCTGGAAGGTCAGCGCCAAGGCAGCAGGCAGTGAGCTGGCGTTTGTCGTCTGGGTGGAGCCGTAATCTAGAGAGAAAATCCCGAACTCGCCACACAAACAGCATACGGGTACAATACTCGTAGCCATGGCGTCCGATCTGGAGCAAGTCGATCAACCCACCCGCTTTGTGGGTAGAGAGACGGAACTAAGCGAAACACGACAAATTCTCCACAACGCAGACTGCCGCCTGCTGACATTGGTAGGGATCGGCGGCAGCGGCAAGACACGGTTGGCAATCCGGCTCGCCAAGGACCCGCAGCAGGCTTTTTTGCACGGTGCATGGTTTGTCAACCTGCAGCCGCTCCAATCCGGCAAAGAGATTGTCTCCGCCATCGTCGATGCCCTGGGTGTCGTGCTCTCCGGCCATGACACGCCGCAAAATCAACTGCTGCAATACCTCCAGGACAAAAACTTGCTGCTGCTGCTGGATAACTTTGAACATGTGCTGGACGGCGCTGTCCTTGTGACGCAGATCATCCAACATGCGCCGGCCGTCAAGCTGCTGGCGACGTCGCGCGCCGCGCTGAGCCTGCCCGAAGAGTGGTTGTACCCCCTGGAAGGCCTCCCATTCCCGCATGGCGACGAGGCCGGTACTGTCGAAGCCAGTGCCGCAGTCGGATTATTCGTCGAACGGGCCCGCCAGATCGTGCACGGTTTTTCGCTGCACGACAACCAGGCCAGCATCGTCCAGATCTGCCAGCTCGTCGACGGCCTGCCCCTGGCCATCGAGATGGCGGCGTCGTGGACCAAGACCCTGCGCTGTTCAGAGATCGCGGCGGAGATCCGGCACAACCTGGATCTTCTCACCTCAACGCTGCGGCATGTGCCCCCACGTCACCGCAGCATGCAGGCCGTCCTGGCCCAGACGTGGGAACATCTTAGCGAGAGCGAGCAAGTCCTGTTCAAGCACATGGCCGTATTCACGGGCGGCTTTGAGCGCGAAGCAGCGGCAGCGATTGCCGGGGCGTCTTTGCCACTGCTGGCGTCGCTGCTCGACAAATGCCTGATTCGGCGCGACGCCGGGGGACGCTATCAACTCCATGAGCTGCTGCGCCAGTTTGCCCTGAGCAAGCTGCACACGGCGGAAATCGCCGCCCTGGCCGCGGCGCACTGCCGTTACTACTGCGCCTACCTTGCGGCGCGCAAGCCCGGCCTGGTAGAAGGCCAGCAGGTCAAGAACAGCCTCGAAATCGAAGGCGAGTTGGAAAATTTCCGCACCGCCTGGCGGTATGCGGTCGCCCACGCGCAAAGCGAAGCCCTCAAGCAGGCAGCTGCGCCGTATTTCTTTTTCTGCCAGATGCAGAGCCGCTACCTGGAATATGCCGATGCTGCGGGGCAAGCAGCGGACGTGCTCGCCGCCGCAGAAGATTTGGCCGGGCTGGCGCAGGTCCTCGTCTACCGTTCCTGGATGCTCATCCGCATCGGCCGCTTTGAACAAGCGGCGCAGGCGCTCGCACGCAGCAGCGCCCTCTTCACCGATCTGGGGCTGGCGGCGGAATACGGCATGGGTTCCCATCCCCACGCCCCGCTCATCGTCCTCTATGTCATCCAGGGTGACTACAGCCGCGCCGTGACGGTGGGAGAGCAGCTCAAACTTGCCATGGCCGGGAGCGCGGACAAAGAGAACTTAGGTTTTGCCTGCTATGGCCTTACCAGTGCCTATCTCAATCTAGGCCAGTATCAAGCCGCGCTGGAGAATGCGGAAGAGGGTCTCAAAATGCTCGTCGAGATCGGCAACCATTGGATGAGCGCCTATTGCCATATTGAATTGGGCAACGTTCACCAGGCCATGGGTCAGTATGTCGAAGCCGAACGTCATTATCGCGCCGGTCTCCGCATCAAGCGCGACTACCGCGATCCGGAAGGGATTGCCGTCACCGCCCAACACCTGGGGGAGATCGCCCTGCTGCAGCATCATTACCAGGCGGCGCGGCAGCTATACGAACAGAGCTTGTCGATCTACCAGGGCCTCAACGACCAAGGCGGCCTGGCGGCCGCCCATTATGGTCTTGGGCAGGCGGCAGTCCAAGGGGGCAATCCTGCCGCAGCCGCCGGCCACTTCTGGGCAGCGCTGGACATTGCCGGGAGGATTAACTACCTGCCGCTGCTGCTGTCGGTGCTGATCGACGTTGGGGTCCTGCTGCTGGACAACGGCCGCCAGGCACGCGGGGTCGAGCTGCTGCGCCTCGTCCATGACCATCCCGCCGGCAATCAGCGGCAGCAAGAGAAGGCCGCCGCCCTGCTGCACAAGCATGCCGGGGGCCAGGCTGCGCCCCCACCCGATTTTGCGACGACGTTGAGCGGCCTACGCGCGGAACTGCTGGACTTCGTCCCCACGGCGCCTGCTGCCACTGGGTCGGGACTCGTCGAACCCCTTACCGAGCGCGAAGTAGAGGTTCTGCATCTGATCGTCCAGGGTCTCTCCAATCCTGCCATCGCCGAACAGCTGGTCATCTCCGTCGGCACGGTCAAAACCTATACCAACCGCATCTACGGCAAGCTGGGCGTGGCAAACCGCGTAGCAGCCGTTACCAAGGCCCAGGAGCTGGCGCTCCTGAACGGCAAGCCCTGAGCCTGCAAACCCTGCCCGCGTAAACCCCTTGCGGCAAAAGTAAACCCCAAAAATAAACCCTTGTTAGACGACGCCCGCCTGTCTCTGGCCTACAGTAGAGCCAGCACAGCAGCCTCGACGAAATACGTCGAGCCAATCTACCAAGGAAAGACAGGAACCGATGGAAACTGCAACTTTGACCAATGAGATGGAAGCCCTCAAGGCCAGGATCAAGGCGACTTGGACGGCCGGCGACTTTGGGCAGATCGCCAAGTCATACGCTCCCGGCGCGACCGAGTTCGTCGACCGCCTCGACCTGGAGCCGGGCGACGAGGTACTGGACGTAGCCTGCGGCACCGGCAACCTGGCCGTCCCGGCGGCGAAAACCGGTGCCACCGTGGTCGGCCAGGACATTGCCCCCAACCTGCTGGAGCAGGCCCGGGCCTGGGCCATAAAGGAGGGCTTGGCGATCCAGTTTGACGAGAACGACGCCGAAGCCCTGCCCTACGCCGGCGCCTCGTTTGACGCTGTCATCACCATGTTTGGGGCCATGTTCACGCCCCAGCCTGCCGTGGTCGCAGCCGAACTGGCCCGTGTCTGCCGCAAGGGCGGGCGGATTGCCATGGCCAACTGGACGCCGAGCGGCTTTATCGGCCAGATGTTCAAAATCGTGGGCAAGTACGCGCCGTCGGCGCCCGGCATGCCCTCGCCCCTGCTGTGGGGTGATGAAGCCATCGTCCGCGAGCGCTTCGCCGGCAGCGTGGCTGGCCTGCAGCTGACCCGGCGTTCAATCAACTTCTACTTCCCCTTCCCGCCGTCCGCCGTGGTGGAGTGCTTCCGCAGCTACTATGGCCCCATCTACAAGGCCTTTGCCGCCCTCGATGCGACAGGCCAGGCGGCGCTGCGCCAGGAGCTGGAGCAGCACTGGTCGGCCCACAACCAGGCAAGGAATGGGGAAACGCGGCTGGCGTCGGAGTACCTGGAAGTGGTAGCGACGAAGTAGCAGTCACTAGGGCCACACCTCCTGGAAGTACCCACCTCCTGGAAGTCCCACCTCCGGGAGGTGGAGCCTCCTGGGACGGACCACCGATCTGTTCCAAGATGTCCTCAGTAGGGATGTTGTGCCACAACAAGAACGTGCTATTTTTCACAATATTGACACGTTCGACCGATCGGAGTAATCTCGACTCGCCATCCCTGCCACAAGCCTATCGCCCCACTCAAGATGTGATATCCCCAAGGCATCACCAAGGTCGGCGGGGCGATGCAAGTCCACAGATTACAAGGAGGAGCTATGCAATCAAAACTTAACCCATACATCCACTTTAAGAGCAACGCCCGCGAAGCCATGGAATTTTACAAAACTGTCTTTGGCGGCAAGCTTGTGATGAACACGTTCAAAGACTTTAACGCGTCACAAGACCCCAGCGAAGATAACAAGATCATGCATGCCCAACTGGATGCCGACAACGGCATAACGCTAATGGGCGCTGACACGCCCAACCGCATGGAATATCGCCCCGGGGCGACCATCACCATATCGCTGAGTGGTGACAACAAAGAGGAACTGAGCGCCTACTTTCAAAAGCTTGCGGCCGGCGGCACGATCGACGAACCATTAGTGCAAGCGCCGTGGGGAGACGCGTTCGGCATGCTCACGGACAAGTTTGGGATTGAATGGATGGTGAATATCGCCGGGCAAAAGGCGTAAACTGCCCCAGCTGCCGCACGCGCCAAACAGCGCCAGGTCCTAGACCATCAGCGCTCATCAGCGCCGGCACTTGTCACAGTGCCGGCGCTGCTTTACTGGTCAGCAGTAAAGCATTATGCTACAAAGCACGTCGCAACCGGGAGCCGGCTGCAAACTACCCGACAGTCTGCGGCAGCCTGAGTTCGTTGACGATCTGCTCGTGCTTAAGCCCCATGGTCGTCAGTGCGTTGTGCACCACGCCCTCGATCCTATCCTTTTCCTGCTGGTCACGGACCACACCGCTGATTGTCAGCACGCCATTCTTGCTGGTCACAACCAGGGCGCCCGCATCACTGATCAAGGGGTCGTGTGCGATAGCAGTCATGGACTGGTTGACAAGTTGTTCGTCGTTATACTTGTTGCCGCCGAATAATTTCATCGCAAGTTCCTCCTTCGGAACGACAGCTCTACACTTACCGGCAAGGGGGGAAGATATGCGGTCTGGCGATGGTGGCAGGATCCAAGGTGCGGTGCAGTCCAGTATAGGCACATCGGCAGATATAGGCAAGTACTTTGGGGAAAACGTTCGCCATTCATTGCGCAATCGTACAGGTCAGGTCTGCCTTGTCAGCTTGTCACAGATCACTTCTTGTCAAACTCCAGTTTTATTGACGACGGCAGCCTTCTGGCATCAGTTCGCGGCCGCATGCCAGGCCGCCTCCAGCTCGGCTGCGCTGGAACCGAGCACGGCTGGCGCCAACGTCTCCCAGTCATCGAATTCGCTAAACCCCGTCAGCAGTTTGGGTAGGGTGTCGCTCCCATGCCTGGCGGCGATGAACTCAATCAGGCTGTATGCGGCTAGGAAGCGCTGCTCCTGCCCATGCACGTCGTATGAAATGTAGAATGAAGGTGAGTGACTGGAACCGTCGTTGTGACAAGGGTCACAGCCGAGCAGGTGGCGCAGATGTAAGAGGGCCACCCGGGCGTCTTTTTCCCCGTAGGTGGCGCTGGCCGCAGCCGGCAGCAGCCCACTGCTGTTCTGAAGCCAAATGCGCAGCGCTTCCACCATCGGCTGCCACCGGGGCCGGTTGGGTGTCCGGCGCAGGGTCGTGTCCAGCATTTGGTTGGCAAGGGCTGCGCGCGCCAGGTGCGCAAGAAGTGCCTCGGCATTGTCGCCAGGCGCGAGATCAAACAGCAGCGGCGACGGCAGCCGCACGCTCCCATTGGCGAATGGCTTGTTCCGCAGCACCGGCCCTGGTACGATTTCGATCGTAAGGCGCTCGCCGGCTGCTGCCGGCTCTTGGCCTGTTGCGCGGCGTAGGGCCACATAGACGGCTTCGGCGCCAAGCGCCAGCTGCTCGACTGCGCCATGATCCTTGCTGTGATAGACAAAGTGCAGGTTGGGCGTGTCCAGCACCTGGGACTCACCCCACAGGTCTGCCGAGGGCTCGCCGGCCTGCCAGCCTTGCGGGGTCTGCACAAAGAAGAGGTTCCGTCGATGCACTGCCACCTGACCGGAGGACCTCGTCTCGGTGATGACCGCCTGGATCATGGCCGTGTCATTGACAAGTTCAACCGCCTCGACCGCGACGTGCTGGCGCAGCTGCGGCTGCTCCACCTGCGCCCTGATGGTTTGGAGCTTGACGGCGTTGGCGACGTCCTGCTGTACCCGGGTGATTCCTTGCTGTGCCGCCTGCCACACCAGGTAGCTCAAGCAACCCATAAGTAGCAGCACAATCGCCACTACCAATACCACCTGTCGCCCGTAACTGCGCCGCTGGAACCCGTGTGCTGGCGCCGAACCGTTGTGGCGGTCCGCACCGGCAGGGTGTCGATCCGCAAACACGGGGAAGCCATTGGCCGCGGCGGCACTGTCCAACGCGCTCGTGTGCCGCTGCCATTCCTCCTCGTCCACTTCCAAAATGCTCCACTCCAGCTGATTCTGCATCGTTTCCTCCAGGCCGCACTGTCTCTGGGACGACACACCACATGCGCACTCAGCTATCCCGGAAAAACCCGCGCAATGGTGCCGAATGCTTGGAGTCCATCCCGCCCGCCAGAAAGTGACTAGGTAGAGGGGCACAGGTGTGCTACACTGTGACTTCACGGTGCTGTCCAGATCAATTGTCTTTAGTGTCAAGATCGAGGACACTGCCGGTTTTCGCACAAATTGTGCGAAAAGGAGACAACCTTGGGGCACCCGTTTGGCGATCTCCTGAGCCAACATCTACACCGCAAGCATGGCTTAAGCCAGTCCAAGCTGGCGGCGGGCATCCTCCAAGACCCGGCGGTCATTGGCAAGATGTGCAAGGGGCAGCGGTTGAACGGCCCACAGGCGCGCGCGCGGGTGCTGGCGACCATCGGTTGGCTGCGCGAACACGGGGCGTTGGACACGGCGGCCGAAGCCGACGAGCTGCTGGTGGCCGCGGGCATGGCCCCGCTTAACGACGCTGTAGCGGCCGAGCAAGCACTGCACCGGCAGCTCACGCAGATGGACACGAGGCAGGGCTCACCCCCCACAGTGATGGTTCAGTCCCAGCACCTCGCACGGGCCCCGCAGTTGCCCGTGGCAGCGGGGCCGCTGATCGGCCGCCGCCAGGAGCTGATGGGAATCGTGCAGTGCCTGCTGGGACCCGCTTGCCGGCTGCTCAACCTGGTTGGGCCTGGCGGCATCGGCAAGACCCGCCTGGCCATTGAGGCAGCGCATGCTGTTGAGGACCACTTTGCCCAGGGCGTCTACTGGATAAATCTGCAGCCAATCCAAGATCCTGCCGGGCTAGCCATCGCCATTGCCGACGCGCTCGCCTTGCCGCTGAACGGCCGGGACACAGAGGCCGCGCAGTTGGTGCACTATCTGCGCAACAAACAGCTGCTGCTCATCCTAGATAACTTTGAACACTTGGCCCCAGCCGCCGATCTGCTGGTCGCGATCGTGGCGGAGACGCCGCGCGTCACGCTGCTGGCGACCTCGCGCGAGGCGATCCATGTGCAGGCGGAGTGGCTGTACCCGGTAGGTAGCCTCCCGTTCCCGCCGGACAGCGTGGAGGCAAAAGGCGATCCCGCGTGGGAAGACATCGCCGGCTTTGCGGCCGTGCAGCTCTTTGTCACGCGGGCGCGTCAGCTGCAGCCTACGTTTGCGCCGGCGGCGCAGTGCAGTCCCATCGTCCGCATCTGCCGGTTGACGGGTGGCATGCCGCTGGCGCTGGTGCTGGCTGCCTCCTGGATCCCGAGCCTCACCTGCACCGAGATCGCCGGCGAGCTGGCCGCCGACCTGGCGCTGCTCTCGACCAGCCTACGCGATATGCCGGAGCGGCACCGCACGATACATGCCGTCTTCGAGCAGAGCTGGCAGCGGCTGCGCCAAGAAGAGCAGGCGGTTTTCCAGCGGCTGGTGGTCTTTCGCGGCGGCTTCCGGCGTGAGGCGGCGCAGCAGATGGCCGGCGCTACCCTGCACCTGCTGGCGACGCTAGTCAACCATTCCTTCCTGATGCCAGGTGAGGACGGGCGCTACCAGATCCACGAGCTGCTGCGCCAGTTGGGTGAGGCAAAACTGGCCGCCAATGCGGGCGAGCTTGCCCAGGTGCGGGCGCGGCACTGCGCCTACTACGCCGAGCTGATGGGCGCCTTAGCGCCCCAAATGCTCGTCGGGGACGACCTGGGCGCCGTAGGGCAGCTAGTCCCGGAGATGGATAACATTCGCGCTGCCTGGCACTGGGCGATTGAGCGGCGCGACGCCGGTGCGCTGCGCAGTTCCGCCGCCACCCTCCACTGGATTTGGCAGGCAAAGTGCCGATTTCAAGAAGGCTTCCAACTACTCAATGCCGGGGCGGCAGCACTGCCGGCGGACGAGGGCGATGAAATCGTCGTGGGCGCACGGATCGAGTGCTACTTATATGCCGGATGGCTGGCGTTGCGGTTGGGGCGAATCGAGGAGGCGACATGCATGGCGAGCCAATCCCTGCTGCTGCAGCGGACACACGGAATTGCGCCCTTACCCGGCGGGGGCAACACAGCCGCCGGCGTGCTGAGCTTGCTGGCCGTAGTGCGTGGCGACCAAACCGGCGCCGAGCAGCTGGCCAACGAGGCCTATGAAGCGGCTAAACTCAGTGGCAACATCGGGAGTATGAATACAAGCCGTTACGCGCTGGCGCAGGCATACCTGGCGCAAGGCAAGCTTGCTGCCGCCGCCGAAGCTTGTGGCGAGGCTGCCACCATCTCTCAGCGCGAAGGCTATATTTGGTTTCTAGCCTACTGCCTCATCACACAAGGGGAAATTGCCCTGGCCCAAGGGCGCCTGAACGCGGCGCGGCGGCACTTCGCGGACGCGCTGGCGATCCGGCAGAAGTTTGGCGACTCGGAAGGCATTGCACTGGCACACTATCACCTGGGCGACGTGGCGCTGCGCGAGGACCAGCCGGACGCAGCAGCAGCACACTTTCAGGCCAGCCGCGTCTATTATGCCGACACTAACGATCTGGGCGGCCTGGCGACGGCGGAGCAGGGCCTGGGACTGGCAGCGGTGGGGCGTGGCGAATTGGAGACCGCGGCCCGGCATTACCGGCAAGCACTGCAGTTGGCCGCCGCCAGCAGCTACGTGCCGCGGATCATGTCGCTGCTCAATCACACAAGCGAGCTGCTGCTGTACCGTGGAGACCGGGAGAAAGCCAACCAACTGCTGGAGTACGTGCTGGGAACGGAGAGCAGCAGCCAGGGAATCAAGGAGGAGACTCGGCGCCTCTTGGCACTCGCCGCGCCCATAGAGATGAACGAACGCACCAAGCTGCTCACAATGGACGACGCGCTGGCACTGGCAGAAGCGGCGTTGTGTCACACATGGTCTTAGCAGGCAGCCGCTTTGCGATATAACAACGATACAAAAGTGATGGTCCGCCTTGCCACGCTAGACGGAATGTAGGTCTGGCTGCTTGGATAAACTCAGGCCGGGAACTCACGATGCGCGATGCACGTACCTTCGGAGGCTGGCTCAAACGGCGACGCATGGGGCTGGGGCTGACCCAGAAGGAACTCGCGCGCCGCGTGGGCTATGCCGCGGTCACGCTGCGCAAGATGGAGGCGGACGAGCTGCGCCCTTCTTGGCAGATGGCTAGGAAGCTGGCCGAAGTGCTAGAGCTTACGCCGGAAGAACAGGTCCAGTTTGTCCGCTTTGCCCGCGATGAAGCGCACTGGGACGACATTGCACGGCCGGTCCGTGCAACGCCGCCCATTCACCCTGCGCACCCGCCACAGGAACCGGCTCCATACCCGCCCCAATTCACCTCATTTATCGGCCGCGAAAATGAACTCGACGATTTGGCAAGACTTCTCGTCGACCCAACCTGCCGGCTCGTGACGGTGATAGGCCCGGGAGGCGTTGGTAAGACTCGCCTCGCCATCGAACTAGCAGCCCGCTTGCTCACGCAAGAGCAGAGCCGGATAGACCGATTTGCCCACAGCCTCTTTGCCCACGGTATCCAGTTTGTTGCACTGCAGGCGATCAACTCGTCTGAGCGTCTGATTTCGGCCATCGCCGATGCGTTGCAGCTCCCGCCCCCTGGCGCCGCCGCTGCGCGCGAGCATTTGTTATCGTGTTTGCACGACAGGCAACTGTTGTTGGTGTTGGATAACTTTGAGCACCTGCGCAATTGGACCGACCTGCTGCTTGCAATTCTCATGCGCGCGCCCAACGTAAAGCTGTTGGTCACTTCGCAAGAGGCGTTGAACCTCGAACAGGAGTGGCGCTATCCGCTAAAAGGTCTGCCACTCTCTGGACGCAGTGTCAACGAATCGCTGCAACCAAGCGCAGAACGCCTGTTTGTCGAACGTGCGCTGCGTGTATCTCCCGCCTTTGATGCTGTCGCTGAGTCTGAGGCCGTGCAGCGTATCTGCCTTTTGGTCGAGGGCATACCGTTGGCCCTTGAGCTGGCGGCTACCTGGACCAGGGTGATGTCGTGCACAGCCATCGCCGACGAGATTGTCGACAATCTTGCTTTTCTCACGTCTGCGCTACGCAATGTGCCGGAGCGGCACCGCAGTATGCAGGCAGTCTTCGATCGCACCTGGGAACTGCTAAGTCCCCAGGAACGCCAGATTTTTGCGCGGCTGTCCGTGTTCCGGGGAGGATTCCAACGCCACGCTGCCGAGCGGGTAGTACAGGCAACGGTGCCGATCATCGCCGCGCTGGCAGACAAGTCCCTATTGCACTGGGAGCCAGGCGATCGCTATCGCCTGCATGAACTGCTGCGCCAATATGCCGCCGAACGCTTGAAGCAGCTGGGCGAAGAGGCCGCCGAGGCGCATGTGCGCCACTGCACGTACTATGCTGACTTTCTCGACCAGCGGGCAGAGGATGTCAACGGCCGCCGCCAACGCCTCGCCCTGGCCGAGATTGCCGGCGAAATCGAAAATGTGCGCGCGGCGTGGCATTACGCCTTGGACCACGCGCGTATCGCCGATGTACAGCGGGCAGCCTACACATTCTATCTCTTCCACGACTTCCGCAGCCGCTATCGCGAGGGGGCCGACCTGTTCGAGCAGGCGCTACAGCAGCTTGACACGCAGTCCAGCCAGCCCCCACCGGCGACCGATCCCGGGCCGACTTTGGCAGAGCTGCTTGTCTGCCTGGGTTGGCTTTCGATCCGGCTGGGGGAACTGCAACAAGCCCGTGCGGTGCTTGAACGCAGCCAGGCGCTTCTCGCGCGCCTGGCCGTTGCCCCTCGCCCCGGTCCGGGCACCGATCCGCTGGTAGCGTTGGGCGTGTTGGCCAACGTGCTGGGTGACTATCCCCAGGCGGCCCGCTTGGGCGAAGAGGCGCGCCGGCGCCACGAAGTGCATGCTGACCTCGGCAACCTCATGTATGCTTATTTTGTGCTCACCAACGCGGCTTTCGCCCGTGGGCGCTACGCCGAGGCAAGCGACTACGGTGTGCGTGCCTGTGCGCTGGCCGATCAACTGCACGATCGCTGGTTTATGGCCTATCTCGTCGCCGACCTGGGCAACATTGCGCGCATGACCGGCGACTACGCCGAGGCCGTGCGCCAATATCAGATTGGTTACGCCATCCGTGAGGAATTTGGCGACCCCGAGGGCGTTGCCGTGGCCCTTGTCCATCTTGGCCAGGTGTCGCTGCTGCAGGCGGATCTGGAACGCGCCCAGGCACAATTCCGCCAGAGCCTGGCGATCTATCGCGAAGTCGGCGACCGCGGCGGCGAAGCCACCGCGCTGCAGGGACTGGGCATGACTGCCATTGCGGCCGGCGCCTATCGTGCTGCCGCCGAATATTTGCTGGCGGCGCTGCGGCTGGCGGATGCGATAGGGTGGGCTGTGCGCACGAACTCAATTTTGGCCGCGGTGGCAGAGTTATTCGTGTGCCGCGGGGAGCCGCAGCAGGCAGCCACGCTATTGGTGCCGATCCTGCGTGACCCGGCCAGCGATCGCGAAACGAGCGATCGCGCACGCGCGTTGTTATCCCGCTGCACGGCACAGCTCGCACCCGATCAGCGTGCCGCGGCAACCCATGGGCACCGGGTGATCGATTTGCCGGCAGTTTTTGCCATGCTGGCAGCAGCCAGTACGGGTACGGAACTGCTGCCGGCTCAGGGGGCAAACGTTGCGCTCACACCAACTACACAGATTGGCGAGGTGCTGGTCGAGCCGTTGACGGCGCGCGAACTGGCCATCCTCCACCTTGTTGCCGCAGGCCAATCCAACCAGGCGATCGCAACCCAACTCACCATCGCGCCGAGCACCGCCAAATGGCATGTCAGCCAGATTCTCGGCAAACTCGGCGTGCATAGTCGCACACAGGCGCTCGTACGCGCACGCGAATTCGGCCTGCTGGCCTAGACCCACCCCGTTTTTCTCCCCTCTTTGCTCTGATCAAACCTGGAGAAACCCATCTTTTGGCGGGTGACGCCGCCAGGGGTTGGCGCCATACTTCACTCGTCCAGCCAAGGCATACGGCTTCCAGTTCACGTGAGGCGCTTGATGACTCAGATTCAACTTACACAAAGCGATGCCACCACCGTGTTGCTTGACGAAACGGTTGTGCAGCTGTTTGCCGCCAGTTTGCGCGGCAGGCTGATCGGCGCCGCCGATCCCGACTATCATGCCGCGCGTGCCGTCTGGAACGGCATGATCGATCGACACCCGGCGTTGATCGCACGCTGCGCGGGCACGGACGATGTGGTGAAGGCAGTCGACTTCGCCCGCACGCATGGCCTGCTGGTCTCGGTGCGCGGTGGAGGGCACAACGTGGCCGGCAGCGCCGTCTGCGATGGGGGCCTGGTGATCGACCTGTCGCCGATGAAGGAGATTCACGTCGATCCCGCCGCCCGCACCGTCTGCGCGCAGGGGGGCCTTACCTGGGCGGAACTGGATCGGGCCACGCAGGAATTTGGTCTCGCCACACCCGGCGGGCTCGTCTCCGAGACGGGCATTGCGGGGCTGACCCTCGGCGGCGGCACAGGCTGGCTGCGCAACAAGCATGGCCTGAGCTGCGACAACCTGATCGGCGTCGAAATCGTCACAGCCGGCGGGCAGATCCGCACTGTCAATGCCCACGAACATGCCGACCTGTTCTGGGCCCTGCAAGGCGGCGGCGGTAACTTCGGCGTGGTGACGGAGTTCGAGTACCGGCTGCACCCGGTGGGGCCGCAGGTGGCGCTCTGTTTTGTGCTCTACCCCATTGCCCAGGCATCGGAGGCGTTGCGCTTCTTTGAGCGCTACACGGCTGTCGCACCGGATGAGGTCAGCGCTATCGCCGTGATCGGCACGGTGCCGCACACGGAAGCATTCCCCGCCGCCATGCAGGGCGAACGCTTTGTGCTCTTTGGCGGCTGCTATATCGGCCCGGTGGAGGAGGGTCTGCGGATCTTGCAGCCGCTGCGCGCGTGGAACACTCCACTCATCGACTTTAGCGACGTCATGCCCTATGTGGATGTGCAGACGCTGTGGGATGCCGACTATCCGGCAGGCGCGCGGCGCTACTACTGGAAGTCCATCTATGTGGATGGTCTGGGCGATGAAGTGGTCGACAGCCTGCTTTCGGCGGCCGCCGAAAGTCCCTCCCACCACTCGAACATCGACATCTGGCATATGGGGGGCGCAATCTGTCGCATCGGCGCCCGCGACAGCGCGTTCGGCCGCCGCGACATGCCGTACATGATCGGGATCGAGGCGAACTGGGAGGAACCGGACGAAGACACGGCGAATATCGGCTGGGCGCGGACGTTGTGGGCCGCTCTGCACCGCTTCTCTTCCGGTGAGGTCTATCTCAACTTTCCTGGATTTGGCGAGGAAGGTGACGCGCTGGTGCGCGCGGGGTACGGTGAAAACTATGAGCGCCTGGCTGCAATCAAGCGCACCTACGATCCGGCAAATCTGTTCCGCGTGAACCAGAACATCCGGCCTGCCGCGTGATGGCACAAGCGAAGGCGTTGGCAGTGATGGCAGGGGCCCTTTGGCTGAGCGTCTTGCTCGCGGCCGTGCTGGCCGGTTGTGCGCCACTGGCAGCCGTGGCCAATGCGCAGGCCGTGGCCGATCCCGAAACCGTGGCGCAAGGCAAACAGCTCTACCATACGCTCGCCTGCGATAGCTGCCACGGGCTTGACGCCGCCGGTTCGCAGCGCACGTATGGGCCGAGCCACAACCATCTGCGCGCCACTGCCGAACAACGTATTCACGCACCGGACTATTCTGGCAAGGCGAAGACCGCCGCGGAGTATATCCACGAGAGCATCGTCGAGCCCAAAGCCTACCTGGTCGTTGGCTACGAGCACGTCCGTTTTGGGATGCCGTCCTTTGCTTACTTGACTGAGCGTGAAGTCAATGCGCTCGTGCAGTTTCTGGTTGGGCAAGAGTAGGTCGTTCAAACAAAGGAGTAACCCATATGCCGCGTTTTTCTCGTAGCGTTTGGCTCGCCACCCTGGCAATCCCATTCACATTGGTCATGTTGGTCATGGCGGCCTGCCGGCCGGTCCAGCAAGTGCAAGCCCCGGCGCAGGAAGTACCGGCTGTCGTGAGCGGTGCGGTGGCGACCGACTGGGTTCCGCCGCCGTTGTCGCCCAATGTCACGGTGTTCTATGATGGTCTGGAGTACCCGCGCGGGCTGGAGGTCGACGCCGACGGCAACGTCTATGTGGCCGAAGCGGGAAGTAGCGGCGACGACAAGGTCACGGCAGACACTTGCCCTGACTTCGAGTCGCCTTTCATGCCCTATTTCATGGGCAACAGCAGCCGGGTCTCACGCATCACGCCAGCTGGAGAACGGACCACCGTCGTCGACGGCATTCCCTCGGCCCGCGATCCCTACGACTGGACCTATGGCGCGGTTGACCTGGCGCTGGTGGATGGCACCGTCTACACGTTGTTGCAGGCCGGCGGCTGTTCGCGAGCGATGGACGCTGTGCCCAACGGCATCCTGCGCGGCAACCCGGACGGCACCTGGAGCAACTTCGCCGATATCAGCGCCGTCTTGCGTGCCAACTGGCCGCCCAAGAGTACGATGGACGACGACATGGAGCCGGACGGCATGCCCTACAGCCTGATCACGGTCGGCGACAAGTTCTATGTCGTGGAAACCGATCACGGGGGCCTATACGAGGTCAGCAGCGATGGCACGGTGACGAAGATGGTGGACTTTACCGAAATGTTCGGCCACATCGCACCGTCGGTGATTGCCTACCACGACGGCAGCCTCTATGTTGGAAATATCAACGCACTGCCGACGGTAACCGGCGCAGCGAAAGTCTTCAAGGTGTCGCTCGACGGCGAGGTCGAGGTCTTCGCAGAAGGGCTGACCAACATCCTGGGCCTGGCCTTTGACGACCAAGGGCAACTCTACGTGCTGGAAATGTCCAACGGTGAAACCGAAATCCCTGCACTCGGCACCGGTCGCGTCGTGCGCCTTAATAGCGATGGCCTGCGCGATGTGATGGCCACAGGCCTCTCGTCGCCGGCGAGTATCGCCTTTGGACCGGACGGTGCGCTCTATGCATCGCAGTACAGCTACGACCTGGAGCCAGGGCGGGCGCACTCCGGCAAGGGGCAAATCTTACGCATCGATGTGAGCGAGCCGGTGGCGAGCAGAAAGTAGTAAGGCAAGCGACAAGCTAGAATAACCAACCTAGAACAACCAACACGGTGCAAGAAAGGTTCAAAGCCTGACTTGCGCCGTTTTCTATTGGCCCTCCGGCAGATTGCTATTTTAGCCGGACCCACAAACGCCGTTAACTGAACGCGCCCCAAACATTAACAAGTCCAGCGCACAATATTTACACTGCTGCACTATTCTCCAACCATACCAGGTTGTACAGGTATTTGACAGCAGGAGCAGTTATGTATCAACTCAACGAAAAACCAAGTGCTGCCGAGGACCAGGTCCAGCAGCATCAGTTCATTGTCCAAAGGGTCTGCGACAGCACGGGAGTAACCGCCGTTCAGCTGTTGCAGATTTTGCGCACCGTCTCCGACGACGAGGTAATCTTGCCCGACGGCGCGGCAAGGCAGGCCCATGCCACTGCACAAACAAGCGACAGAGCAGAACAGACGGCACAGCGGGCAGCGATTGTGACTGCCTGTCAGGGCCTTGGGGTGAAACCGTCGATCATGGCGGATATGGCGCAGCGGGTTGTGATGATGGCGACGATCGCGAGCTTTCTCGACGACCGAGCCACTTTTCTGCCCGGCCGAGCTCTCCCGCAGGCGCAGCAACAGCCGCTGGAACCTGGCAGCGCCTACATGGCCGCACACTGGCCTGAGATCCATGAGTGGCTGACCTTCCCGCGCGGCCTCGGCGTGTGGTGTGCGGTTCTGATTGCCACATTGGCAGCGCAACCGCTGCCGGCGGTCGTGCTTGGCGTTGTCCTCTGTGGCCTCATGAACGCCCTGGCGATTCCGCTGTGGGAGGCCGGCCACGAGGAGGGCCGCCTGCACGCCGTGCATGGCGATGCGAGGTGGTGGTGGAAGAGCTCAAGGCCCTTGCGGATGGTCGTGGCGCACTGGGGCTTTCGTTGGCTGGGCGTGGCGGTCTGCCTGCTGGCCGCTTGGGCCGGCGGCATGACCTTTGACGGCTCCTGGCTGCCGTTGGCGCTGCTGCTGACCTATGATGTCGTGAGGACACTGCAGACGGCCGAAAATGGGCCAGGCCAGTGAGGTAGTCTCGGTTCGGCTGGACGACTAGGTAGGTACTTCCTGAAGGTGGGTACTTCCAGGAGGTGGGTACCTCCAGGAGGTGTCTCAGCCGCTTATCCCACGTGCTCTGCCAGTTCCGGCGCAGACTGCCCAGCGCCGCTGGCTCGACAGCTTGCAGCCTGAGGACACGAGCAAGCCCGACGGCGCACAGTACGGGTACGGCATCGCTCAATTGCGCTGGGGACCGAACAGGATGTATTTTCACGGTGGCGAGACCGCCGGCTACAATTCGAAAATAGGCTACGACCCAACCAACCAGGTGACGCTTGTCGTGTGGACCAATCTGGCCGTTTCGCTCGACGGACAGCAGACGGCCAATACGCTCATGTTGAATGTATTGGATCAGATCTACGAGGTGCCAACGCGATCGCCGCAGAGGAGCACACGATGACCTACCGCCTCAAAATTATCTGCCCCACTGAGACACGATTGGTTGATGTTATTTCCCCTTAGGCTCGATACAACGGTCTTGAAAACCGACGAAGCTTGGACAGCTGGCATCCGCTGCCGCACGTCGAGCGGATTACCCGGTGCCGTTTTCCAGCGCCGGCAGGAGTTCGCGCAGAGCATCCACGTATGCGTTCTTGAACGGTATACCCGCCGGATTAAGCTGCTCGCGCCCGGTGCTGCTGTCGTATATCACTTCCTCTCCGGGTTCGACAGCAGTTCCTTCGCCCCACTCGTTCCAGGTAGTGATCAACTTCCAGGTCGCGTTGGACGCGACCATTGCACTGACGGCGCTGCGAAAAGCTTGGAGATCACGGGCGAGCCGTGGCGCTTCTCCGCCGCTGTCATACCAAAATCCCGGGCTGACAGCAAACGAATATGGCGAATGATCGTTACTGCGTGCAGCCGGCCCGTACTGATGCCAGCCGTCAGGCTGCGGGCTAACTGTCCTATAGCCGCTGAACAACTTCAGCACGACATGGAACTGTGTCCCTGCCTGTAACTTAGCGTCATTCCACCGCTGCACCATACTCGCCGTATCAGAACCTGTGGAGTAGACGAAAATGACAGGTTTGCCGCCAATCTTTAGATAGCTAGGCTCGCCTGCATAGTTGCTGGCGATGTAGTTCAAGTCGCTGACGATCTGGGCCACCGAAGGATCTTCGGTGCTCTCGTCTTCGTAATAAATAGACCAGCGCAGATTTGGATAGGGATTGCTGCTGCGCTTCATCACATCTTTGACAATGAAGCGAAAGTTGCTGTCGGTCCGATCCCCCTGTCCCCACCATGAACTGATCGCAACCTCGATTTTTGCCTCTGCCATTTTGCTCAGTTGCCAGTTGATCATAGCTGCATCACTTGAGCTGTAGAGTTCACGGGTAGGGTCAAATTCATTCGGTAACGGATCCGGCAGGTAATGCCCATACCAAATATTGGGCGGCTGGTTGTTCCCCCCTGTCCAATAAGACCAATGGCCGTCAACAGCGGGGTTCCCATGCCAGGGATAATAGAAAGTGGCGTAATAGGGGGCAGTAGGCTGAAAAGTGTTTGCTGGCGGCGTGGGCGTCGGTGGTAATGGTGTAGGCGTCGGCGTCATGGGTGTGGGCGTCGGCGGTAGTAGTGTGGGCGTTGGCGGTAGTGGTGTAGACGTCGGCGTCATGGGCATAGGCGTCGGCGGTAGTAGTGTGGGCGTTGGCGATAGTGGTGTAGGCGTTGGCGGCGGCGTTGTGGACACCGGTCCGATGTACGTCTGGCGGCGCGACTCAAAGGCATCAAACAGGTAAGTGCCGCGCGTGCCGCTGTCGATTCCACTCGCAGCGCCCAACCGTATGCGGTCGATCCGGCGCGTGTTGTTGTCGCCCGTGGTGAACCGGGCGTTCTGCACACCATCGATCCACAGTGTTAGAGCGCCATTCCTGGCCCCTGCCGCAGTCGCCGCCATCCAGTCGATTTCGATATAGTGAGGGGCGTCGCTGATGGCGAACCAGTTGCTGGTCGTCCACGTGCTGCTGTTGTTGACAAACGCCGCACGCAGTTGGTAGCTGCCGCTGCTCAATCGCATCTCCACGCGTACGACGGCAGTCGAGCTGCCGGCATAGCCGATCAGGATGTAGTGGGAATCACTGCTCCCCATGCGGACCGAGTTGGGGTCGAAGTAGAAGCGCGCCCGGTAGCGCGGTTCAGCGCTGGGCCGATCGTCGACGACATAGGTGCTGGTGTTGCTGTTGATGTTTACGCCCATCCCCCAGCTGCCCACCAAGGCTGCGCTGCTTGCGACGTACATGCTGGCGGAATTGGCCCTCCCGTTCCAAGCCGTAGAGTTGCCTGACTCAAACCCATCGGCAAAGATGAGGTCCGTCACTGCTGCTTGCATCACTGTGACCAGCTTTTGTTCACCACTCTGCACAAGGGGAAGAAAGATGGAGTTTGCGAAGACCTCCGGGCTAGGCTCCAAGGCAAGATCTGTCTCAGGTTCTTCAACTTGGACAATCTCCACCCACACATCGTCTTCGCCCACAGGCGTTTCAACGGCAGCATTCACAGTTTGCTCGCCGCCGAGTACGAGGGGCAAAAAAAGATCTGCGCCGTCCCCATCCGGTAGAGTTTGGGCAGAAGCCGATTGTTGGGGAGTAAAGGCGCCGGCTGCAAGTAGCGCTACAGTAAGGACGATCGGCAGGCAGCGAACAATGGGGTTAGTATAGAACCGTAACATGAGTCTCTCCTGAACAACCAGGACGAAGGGCTTGATACGGTCAGCAACAATGATATCTCTATGGAAAGACCTTGGTAGAACAATACAGGGGATCAAGCTTCGCCGCTAAGGCCGAATGACACGCTGCGTGCGTGTCAAATGCAATGTGTATTTAGGACATTGTAAGCTATCGTGTCATTTTGAGCAATTCTCTCATTCGATCTTTCGGGCCAATTCAGGCAGGTTCAACTGCCCAGCGTGCGCCGCACGCCGGCCGCCTTGATAGACGTGCTCAATCGAATCAAAACCACAAACTTCCAGAACAGTCTCGTCCTAGCAAGTCCTACCCGCCCTTGGCAGCTGAACTGCAGCTTAATATGCTCCTGCCCCTAGACGTACATGCAAAATGCAGATGCCGTTTGTACTTCGGTTCTGCTATGGGCCAGGTCGCCTACCGTCCACTGTTCTGTCTCTCACCATTGAGACCGCATTGTTGAGTACCCTAAGCTCGTCTTTGTCCATTTAGGCAGCGAAGGCAAGGGTATCGATCAGGCGGACAAAAAGCGCCCCGGGAATTTGTAGCTCGCTAAACATAGGCTGAGACTGTCGCAATGCCTCTATAATGGCCGCTGGCAGGTTACGCATGGCTCCTCCCTTCTTGGTCGATCGGTTTGAGTCAAGCGTAGCCTGCTTTCTTTTTCTTGTCACAAAATGGACAAAGTCGAGCTTTGGGCGCGTAAAAGTATAAGTTCCGGCATCGGTCAACCGACGAGCGGAGCAAGCTCCGGCGCAAACTGCCCAATCTGCTCGCGCAGCCGCAGCAGCGCCAAATCCTTCCCCTTCGCCTCCAGCATGACGTCAAACGGCCGCAGACCTCCCGCCCTCGCGTCGCGCAGCAGGTCAATCACGCTAAACGGATCCAGAAAGTCGCTGTGCTGATGGGGCAGCGGCGCCTGCCACTGCTCTTTGCCGTCACGCTCGACGATGCGCGGGCTCGTGCGCGGGCTGCTGAAATGGATCTTGGGCCTGCGCGCAGAAGGCCAGGTCCCCAGCGCCGCCGCCAGCGCATCCTGCACGCTGCGGCCGCCGGGATTGAGACAGCGCAAGTGCAGCACGTCGAGCACCAGCGGCACCCCCGTACGCTCGTGGATCCACAGGCAGTCTTCCAGCGAGTACTTATGGTCGTCATTTTCCAGCACCAGCCGCGCCCGCACCGAGGGCGCCAGCCGCTCCACCTGCCGCACAAAGCGTTCGCAGCCGCTGCTCGGGTCGCCGTATACACCGCCGACATGCACCACCATCACCGCATCGTGGTCCAGCCCCATGCGCTCGAACATGTCCGCCGCCACCGCCAGCTCCATGCGCGCGTTGGCCGCCGTCTCCTCGCTGGGGCTGCTCAACTGCACGTAATGCGTGGGATGCATGGTCAGCCGCAGCCCCGCCCGCCGCGCCAGCTCGCCCGTGGCCGCCAGCTCCGTGGCGCACTCCTCCAGCTGGTGGTGAAATTGCGGCATGCCGGGATGCGTCAAGTACGGCGCCAGCTGCGCCGCCACCCGGTAGAACCCAATGTTGTTGGCCTGCAAGTAGCCAAAAACATCGCGTAAATACGCCAGGCTCACGCTCAAATGCGGCGAACTCTGCCACCGCCGCGTATCGTGCGACCGCAGCGGCGCGCCCACCACCTTGACCGGGAAACCCAACCGGTAATCACTCATACGAAACTCTTTCCTCTCCCCCTCCAGGAAGACCCCCTTCCAGGAAGACCCCCTTCCAGGAAGACCTACCTCACCTACCCCTGCACCCGCCGCAGCGCCCACGTCGCCATATCAATCCGCCGGGCAAAATGCAGCAGCGGCGGCACATCGGGCAAGGTGAGGGCAGCCGACGCACCGACCAGGTTATCCGCGCGCAGCTCGGCCTCGGCCGGCGCCAGCGGCCACTGCACGTGGTGAATCTCGCCGATGTAGGGCCGGCCCTTGCCGTCGACTGTATATAACGCATAGCGCTCGGTCAGCCAATGGTCGAGGTCGCCGGGCTTGCTCAGGTAGACGCGGCCGGCCGGGCGATACTTGCCGCCAAAGTTGGCCGGCGCCGCTCCGGCATGCGTGCGATGGCTGCGATACTCGATCCAGCCGTCCCTGCGCTCCCACGTGTACATCTTGGCGTCGAAATAGGGCAGCAGGAAAAGCGAGCGCGCCAGTGCCACCGCCACGGGATTGGCGGCGTCGAGCGAGAAGAAGTAGACGCCAGGCTTGCTGACACCCTTCTCCACCATCCGCACATAGGTGCGCACATTGAGTTCGGGAAAGGCCGACAGCCAGGGCACACTAGGCAGCCCGCGGGGTGCACGTTGCGCATGGAAAAGGGCACGACGCCCAGCCACGCCTGCCCGCCATACGTGTCCAGCTCCAGCGCCTGCGGCACGAGCGCCCGCATGGCGTCCGCCGCAACCGGCCAGTGCGCAAACAGCAGGTTGCGCCAGGTCTGGCGCATCACCCACGGCCCCTGCGGCAGGGGATAGTTGCGGTGTTCATGGGTCTTGAGAATGTCCTCGATCATCAGGCCTCCCCAGGCGATTGCCTCTCCGATTGTATAACGCAAAACGGCTGCCAGAAACTGTACCGCTGCTCTAGAATCCGGCATGGACTTTGGCCCGAACGCTGGCCCCGCTTTGGCACAGCTTTGAGCCGTGCAGACGGCGCAAAAATTGGTGCAAAACACCCCTAGCAAAATGGCTACTATTCCTGTATAGTTTTCAGTTAGATTCCCACTGACAAATCGAGTTTCTGCTAGCTGGATCCGGCCCCTGCGTAGAGTCGCTAAGGAGGAACTGATGTTACGCTTTGGAGCAAAAACCCTCGTCCGCTGCCTGCAGATCGTCCTTATCGTGGCGGCCGCTGCAGCAGGCATCTTCGTCGCCCAGCAATCGGCCAGCGCCCAGCCTTCCCCTGACAACCACGACGCGCAGATTTACCTGCCGCTCGTGCGCGGCGGGGGTCAAGCAGCGGACGCGCTGCCGGCAGCGCCAGTGAGCGCGCCGGTCGACACGGCTGACAGCACACCCGTGCCCACAGCCGTGCCTGCGCCTGTCGCGGAACCCGTGGCTGAACCGGTCACGGCGCCCGGCGTCTGGCAAGAGCTTGCGGCGGCGGACGACGTAGACAATAAACCCGTCGCCGGGATCGGCGCCGATCCTGGCGCGACGCCCGTCCCCGCCAACCTCGCCAGCTTCCTCTTTCTGCCCATGGTCCAGAACGACCGGCAGGGCAGCCCAGATGTCGCGGCGGCTGCGGCGGACACGATCTTTGCCGATGGCTTTGAGAGCGGCAGCCTGGCGGCCTGGAGCGCGCGCGCCAATTCGGCCAATATGAGCGTGTCAGCCGCCGCAGCCCTGGTGGGCAGCCAAGGCCTGCAAGTGCTGATCAACAGCAGCACCGGCACCTTTCTCACCAGCGAAGCGCCAAACGGCGAGTCGCGCTATCGGGCGCGCTTTTACTTTGACCCCAATTCGATCACGATGGCGAGCGGCAACTCGCACTATATCTTCACCGGCTATGCTGGCAGCTCAACCCCCGTCCTGCGCGGGCAGTTGCAGTTTAGCGGCGGCAGCTACCAGTTCCGTGCCTTGTTCGTGGATAACGGCGACATATGGACGGCCAGCCCCTGGTTCACCATCGCCGATGCGCCCCACTACATCGAACTCGACTGGCTGGCGGCGACCGCCCCGGGTGCGAGGAACGGCGGCCTGGCAGTGTGGATCGACGGCGTGCAGAAAGCCAGCTATACCAGCGGCGACAACGACACCCGCCGCATCGACCGCGAGCGGATCGGCGCCATCAGCGGGATCGACAGCGGCACGCGCGGCACATACTTCTTTGATGCCTTTGAGTCGCGCCGCCAGACGTACATCGGACCGGACGGCGGCGGCCCCACACCCACGCCTACTAGCACACCGACAAGCACGCCGACAAGCACACCGACAAGCACACCGACAAGCACACCGACGAATACGCCGACGAGCACGCCCAATCCTGGGCCGGCCCCCGTGATCATGGCGGCGGGCGATATTATCTGCAGCAGCATGGGATCGCCGACTTCCAGCGCCTGTGCCCACATGGCCGTGTCACAGCTTGTCGTGAATCAGCCGCCCACAGCCGTGCTCACCCTCGGCGACAACTGCCACGAGCCCACGGCCGCCTGTTACTCAGATTACTACGGTTCATCCTGGGGCCGCTTCAAGGCGATCACCCACCCCATGAGCGGCAACCATGACTACCTCACGAGCGGTGCGACCCCCTACTATGACTATTTCAACGGCGCCGGCAGCTACTCAGGGCCGGCCGGCGACCGCGACAAGGGCTATTACAGCTTCGATATCGGCGACTGGCATTTCATTGGCCTCAACACGCAGTGCAGCCAGGTAGGGGGCTGTTCGTCGGGCAGCCCACAGTACACCTGGCTCGAGAACGATCTCAAGACTCATCCATCCCGCTGCACCCTGGCGTTCTACCACATCCCGCTTTTCTCCTCCGGCGGGCGGGCCAACGCCAACGCGCGCGGGCTGTTTACGCTGCTCTACAACTACAACGCCGAGATCGTCCTCAACGGGCACGACCACATCTACGAGCGCTTTGCCCCGCAGCGCTACGATGGCGTGCTCGACAACACGCGCGGCATCCGGCAGTTTATCGTGGGTACGGGCGGGGCAAACCACACCTCGATCGCATCAGTGCAGCCCAACAGCGAGGTGCGCAACGTCGACACCTTTGGCGTTCTCAAGCTCACGCTCCACACAGATCGCTATGACTGGCAGTTTGTGCCGGTGGCAGGCAAGACATTCACCGACTCCGGCACTACCTACTGCCATTGAGCAGAAGGGAAACTATTTTCCAAGTTGCACCGGATTTCTGCAACCTTTTGCTACCGCCTCCGTATTGTTCACCGATAGCGCAAACAACCGGAGTTGTTCCGGCGTGAATGATAAGGCCCAGCAGTGGCTTTAGGTGAAGGAGACGAAATGAACACGGTGCAAGATACGACAAATACGACAAGCGGCACGCAGACCGGCCAGGCCGGCCAGACCACGCAGCCTGGCGACGCCTGGTACACGCCCGGCGCACAGAGCGCCCCACAGAGCACGCCGCGCCTCGACAGCCAGGCCGGCGCCGGCGTCCGGCGCATGCTCTACCGCAGCCCCAGCGACAAGCTGGTCGGCGGCGTGTGCGGCGGCATCGCCGAATACCTGGGCTGGAACCCGGTGCTCGTGCGTGTGGGCTGGGTCGTGGCGACCTTTGCCACCTGGGGCGGCGGCGTGCTGGCCTATATCCTGCTGGCGCTCTTCCTGCCCGTCGGCACAAACACGGTCGGCCAGATCAAGCCCCCGGCGCTCGAACTGAGCCAGAAGGGCATGAGCTGGGCTGCCGGCCTGCTGATCGGTCTCGGCGGCCTCTGGCTGCTGGCCAACCTTGGCATCCTGCCCGGCATGTGGCGCGGCTTCTGGGGTCTCGTCGGCGTCATCTTCTGGCCCGCCCTGCTGATCGCCGCCGGCTACCTGCTGCTGCGTGCCAACAGCGAGAAGGACATCGACCAGGAGATCAAGAACGCGGCCAACAAGGTCACCAGCTCGTTCAACGGCAAGCTGCCGAGCGGCGACCAGGTCAAGAGCGGCTTCACCTCCATGCGCAGCGGCCTGCCCCTGCGCCGCAGCAGCAGCAACAAGATCCTGATGGGCGTCTGCGGCGGCATGGGCGAGAAGTGGGGCATCGACGCCAACCTGATCCGCCTGATCTGGGCAGCGTTCGCCCTCGGCACGATGGGCATGGGCGCACTGGTCTACCTGCTGGTCGGCCTCCTGCTCCCGGGCGAAGCCCAGCTGCCGGCCACGATCAACCGCAACGGCGCCACGGCTGAGACCGTCCAGGACATCACCATCGTCGACGGCAGCGCCGAGCCGCACAACTAATACCAAAGCGGGCACACCTGACCCAAGGCAGACCCCGCCACCGGCCGCAAGGCCGTTATCATAGAGCACGCAGGCTGCGTCACACACAAGTGAGGCAGCCTGCGTGCTTTCTGGTATACTCAGTTCCAGACAAATCGTAAGGGCACAAGGTCCGGCCCTTGGAGCGCAGGCGTCCCCGCCTGCTTCCCCGGACCTTGTGCCCGTCAACCCACAACGGAGACCATCATGGGCAAAAGCGGCTATTTAATGATCGGTGCAGCCCTGGGCGCCGCCATCGCATTTACCATCAACTATTTCCTAGGACCGACGCCGGCCGCCACCTACGACGAGAACTACCGCTCGCGCCTGGACTACGCCCTGGAAGAAGGCAAGCGCGCGGCCGCCGCGCGTGAGTTGGAAATGCGCAAGGAGCTGCAGACCCTTCGCCTGCCGGTCAAGGGGCAGTAACCTAGCCGCCCGCCCCACCCGGCAGATCGCCCGGCAGATTCCGGCAGCTCGCCTGGCACCGTCACCACCCGCTCTTCCTGCTTGACCAGCACCTGCCCCACCTTGCCGCCCGGCGCGCGCTGCACCCAGCGCTTGCGCGTGACGATCACGGCCACCGCCGCATCGCCGCGCGCGCCGGAATGGTACGCCGCCAGCTGGGCCGCCGCGCGCACCGTCGCCTCGTCGGGCGCCTTGCCGGCCCCGCGGATGATCACATGGGCGCCCGGCACCCCGCGCGGTGCAGCCACAGGTCCTCCGGATGCGCCTCGTCAAACGTCACCCGCTCGTTCTGCCGCGCGTTGCGCCCCACGACAATCTCCAGGCCCTGGCTGCTGCGCACCCGCAGCAGCCCCCCCCGGAGCGCACCACCCCGGAGCGCAGGCGTCCTCGCCTGCTTCCCCCCGTGCCCTGCAGGCGAGGACGCCTGCGCTCCCAGTAGCCCCGCCGCCCGCAGCTCCTCCTGCACGGCCGCGATCTCCGGCTGATTGCCCGCCCGCGCCAGGTCCAACGCCAGCTCCTGCACCAGCGCCAGGTCCTGCTCCAACTCCGCCCGCCGCTGGGGAATAATCACCTCCGCCCGCTGCAGCTTGGCCGCCCGCCGGAACATCCGCTCCGCCTGCTCCACCGGCGTGAGGTGCGGCTCCAATACAATTCGCAGCGTCCCCTCTCCTTGTGCATCCCCCGTTTCCAACGGCACCCCCGTTTCTAACGGCACCCCCGTTTCCAACGGCACTTCCAGCACCTGCTGCCCGGGCTCGACCTGGCTTGCCAGCGCCAGCAGCCACTCGGCCGCCGTGCGCAGCCGCTGGGCCTCGCCCGGCGCGGGTTCGTCCTCCGCCAGCCCCGCCAGCCGCCGTTCGATGCCCTGCCTGGCCCGCTTTAGCAGGGCCGCCACGTTGGCCCGCTGCTGGGCATAGGCATCGGCTCCCGCTCCGGCTGGCGGTCCGGCTTCCGCATCGGCCGTCGCTCTGGCACCCGCCTCAGCCCGCGCTGCAGCCGCCGCACTCCCCGTCTTGAGACCCCCAGCCGCCGCATAGTAGGCAGCCACCGCCTCGCTAAAGGTCCCCGTGGGCACAAACGTGCCCGGCCCGTGCGCCACATAGGGGGCAAAGCCCACCACCTGCTCGTCCTGCAACAGGTTGCCCGGCTGCCAGCCGCCCGTCTGCGCCGGCTCCCACAGCGACTGCATGGCCGCCGCCAGCGCCAGCACATTGGCGGCCGTCGCCGGCGCCTCGGCGTCGCCCACCGCCCGCCAGGCGACCTCGCGCGCGGCCGCCGGGCTGAGGCCCCCCACCGCGTCCACCAGCACCTTGGGGAGCTTGCCCGGCGCCTGCAGCACTGCGGCCAGCCGCTCGTAATAGTCAGGCCGCCCGTCGTCGACCGGCGGCAGCTTGGCCTGCGCCGGCGGCGGCGCATACGGCCGGCCCGGCAGCAGCACGCGCCGGCCGGCCAAGGCCGGCCCTCCGCCTGCTTTGGCTGGCCCTTTGCCTTGCGCCGGCGTGTGGCGGTGCAGGCATTCGAGGATGCGCCCGTCCGGCCGCAGCAGGATCAGGTTGGCCTGCCGCCCAATCAGCTCCAGCACCAGCGTGGTCGCGCCGTGCTCCTTGTGCTCGAACTGCAGGTGCAGCACGCGCTCAAAGCGGTCGGGCTGCGTGATGCCTGCCAGCAGGGCATCGCGCAGGTATTTGCGCGCCAGCAGGAGCAGCGGCGTTTCCGTTTCCACCCCGCGGCGCAGCTTGTGTTCGACGATGTGCAGGCGGGCGGCGTTGGACGCTGCGCACAGCAGCAGCTGCCGCCGTTCGCCGTGGGCGTACACCTCCAGCCCCAGGCTGTCGCCGTCGACCAGCAGCGCCGTCTGCACGCGGCCGGGACAGAGGGTGCGCTGCAGTTCGGCGACCATGCAGGCGGCGGCGAGGGCGTCAAAGTGCATCAGCGTGACTCCACCGGCTGGGGCTCCAGCTGCTGCTGGCGCCAGGCGCGTGCCATCACCGGCTCGCGTTTCTGCATCGTACCGCCGGCGGCAAAATAGGCTTCGACGCTGGCATACCAGTCGCGCTTGGGGCTCATCGCCGCATAGGCGCTCTCCAGCTCCTCCTCGGAAAAGCCGGCGGGGTAGCGGTTGTCAAAGAAGCAAAGCGGCCGGGGGAGGCGCGGGCGCAGCGGCGGCAGCTGTTGGGGGTCCGCCACGCCGATGCAGAGACCGTACAGCGGCAGCACGCCTGGGGGCAGGTGCAGCTCCTCGGCGATGCGACCGGTGTTGTTCTGCACCGCGCCGATATAGCAAGTGCCATAGCCCAGCGTCTCCGCCGCCACCACCATATTTTGCGCCACCATCGTGGCGTCGCTCGTGCCGTAGAGCAGGACGATGCGCGCCTCCATCCCCCACACGCCGCCGCGCAGTTCGACGAGCAGCCGCAGCCGGTGCACGTCCAGGCAGACGACAAAGAACTCCGCCGCCTCGCGAATATGTTGTTGGTTGGCGCACAGGGTGGCCAGCTTGTCGCGCAGCGTGGCGTCCGTGATGCGCACAAACGTATACATGTGGCCTTGGGCATCCGTCGGCGTGCGCCGGCCGGCCTCGACGATCAGGTCGAGGTCGCCGGGGGCGAGGGGTTGGGGGAGGAAGTAGCGGATCGAGCGGTGCTCGCCAAAGGCGTGCAGGCTCGCGGGAAACGCGCTGGGGACAGCGTTGGGGAGGGGGCTGGCATCTGCTGCTGGGCTGACCATAAAACGGCAACTCCTCTCTGGGCGTGAATAGGTTGCCCTATTGTCACGCGAGAGAGGAGTTGCCGCAAAACCGGGACTAGTCGTGCGCCGGCAGGGGTTCCCTGATCTGGGCGGCCCGCTGCTTGCTGCTGCGCCTCGTTCCTTGCTGCGGGCCTTCCTCATAGTACTCATGCGAATAGTAATAGTAATAGTAATAGTAATAGTAGTAGTATGAACGGCCCGAGGCGGACAGGCGGTTGAGCACGGCCCCCATCACGGGCACGTTGACCTGGGCCAGCGCCTGCAGCCCGCGATGGATGGCCCCCGCCGCGGTGCTCTGGCTGTCGATCACCATCAGCGCGCCGTCCACCAGGTGGCCGACGACCTGGGCATCGGTGACGGCCAGCAGCGGCGGCGTGTCAAAGATCAGGATGTCCGCTTCGCCGCGCAGCTGTTCGACCAGCTGGTGCATACGCTGCGACCCCAGCACCTCGGCCGGGTTGGGCACGGTCTCGCCGCTGGTCAGCACGCGCAGGTTGGCCGCGCCCGCCACCGGCTGCAGCAGGTCGGCCCCCGAGCTGCCGCTGCGCAGCGCCTCGGTCAGTCCCGGCTGGCGCGCGAGCTTGAAGAGGCGGTGCTGGTTCGGCTTGCGCAGGTCGGCATCGATCAGGATCACGCGCGCCCCGGCCTGCGCCATCACCACGGCCAGGTTGGCCGCGGTCAGGCTCTTGCCCTCGCCCTTCTCGGCGCTGGTCAACATCACCGACTTCAGCCCCGTGTCCAGGTTGTAATACTGCAGGTTGGTGCGCAGCCGCCGGTAGGCCTCGACGATGGGGTGGCGCGGCTCGGCCAGGCTGATCAGCACCGCCGCCTCGTCACCCGCCGCCTCGCCCTCGCCGGCAGTGAAGCGGGGCACCAAAACGGGCGGCACACGCCTGCGCCAATGACCTTTGTAGTCCTTGGCGTTCTTGCCACTGGGCGTCAACCCGATCGCCCCCAGCACCGGCAGGTTGGCAATGCGCTGCAAGTCCTCGGGCGTCTGCACGCGGTCGTCCAGGTATTCGAGCAGAAAGACAAGGCCGAGCGCTGCCAGCGCGCCGACCACGGCCGCCAGCAGCGTGTTGACCAGCACGCGCGGCCGCACGGGGCCCGCGGGCACGCCGGCTGGCTCGATCAACACGATGGTGTCCGTCGACTGCGCCTCGGTCAGCCGCAGATTCTCATAGCTCTGCAGCAGGTTGGCGTACGAGGTCTGATACTGGGTCAGCGCGCCGCTTAGCTGCGTAAACTCCATCTCCTCTTGCGCCGTGCGCTGCTGCTCGAGTTCGGCCAGCTGCAGCTTGGTGGTCTCCACCTGCCGGCTCAACTCGTCCAGCTGCTGCGTCAGGCTGACCTTGGACTCGGAAAAGCGGCTGACCTGGATCTTGCGCAGCTCGTCCACAAAGACGGCGGGCAGCGTGTTGGCCACAGCCGCCGCCAGCTGCGGGTTGGGCCCCTCGATGGTCAGGGCCACCAGCTGCGTGTCGCGCACGGGGCTGACCGTGACGGCCGAGATCTGCCCGGCGCCCAGCGCGGGGTCCAGGCCCAGGCGCACAAACGCCTCCTCCAGGACCGATGGGCGTGTCATCAGGTCGGCATAGGTGCGCGCCACGCGCTCAGATGCCAGGATGTCGTTATAATTGGCAGCGGACGGGGTGCGTGCCTCGTTGATCATGACCTTGCTGGACGCCTGGTAGGTTGGCGTCATGTTGAGGCTGACCGCGTAGGCCGCCGCGCCTCCCAGCAGCGCACAGAGAATGACGAGCCACAACCAGCGCCAGGCCAATCGTGCGTAGATTTTTAGATCGGGGGGCGCAAAAGTGGGCAATGCCGGCGCCGGTAACTGTGACATGGGCGGGTGCTCCTAAGTCGTATGAATGTATGAGCCCAATGTAGCACCATCAGGCGCGAAAAATCAGCCATTTGTAGAATCTTCTGCCCGGGCCGCGGCCGGCGGCCACGACCCGGGCCAAACCTATGCGATTACCTGGCCCGCAGTGCCGGCATGAACAGCAGGTTTGAACGGGCAAAAAGGCTCATCTCGCCGACGATGTGGTCGACGGTAAAGCTGATTTTGCCGCCTGGCGCATTGCGCTTCACCACGTTGATGCCCTGCTGCGACCAGGTGCTGCCGGTCCAGTAGTAGGGGGCCAGCGAGTACGGGTCGCGCCCGGCCATCAGCCGCTGGTCGTAGTTGACCTCCAGGGTCAACGGCTCGCGCAAGGCAATATGGCCCAGCGCCCTGTGATTGAGCAGTATCTCCAGCGAGAAGGTGAGCTGCGTCCAGCGGTAACCGAGGCTGGCGGCGCCGGCCTCGCCCGGTTCTTCGAACTGCCCCGCCATCAGCGCAGCGGGCGGCACATTTACATTGCCCGTCGGCGTAATCACCGGCTGAAAGACAATGGCCAGCGTGTCGGTCGGCCGCAGTGTGAGCGTGAACGCGCCGGACGGCACGTAGACCGTCGTAGTCACGGCCACCTGCGCGCCGTCCGCCAGGCGCACGCTGTCGGCAAAGGCGATTGCCGTGTTCGTCAGCGGATTGATGAGGCGCACGACCGGCTGCTGCTCTTCTTGCGCCGCCACAAAGACCATGACGGCTGCCTGCGCCTCGATCGCCAGCCCATCCCGCACGGTGTAGCTAAACTCGTCGGCGCCGCTAAAGCCGGCTTGCGGGGTGTAGGTGATGGTGTTGTCGCCATTGCGCACCGCCGTCCCGTTGGCCGGCGTAGTAACCGCGCTCACGTGCAGCCCCGTATTCGAACGATCCTCGTCGTTGGCAAGTACCGAGATGAGTATGCCCGTTTCGAAGGCAGTGCCAACGCCGTCGTCGACTGCGCAGGGGCCGGGCACAGTTGCCTGGCCGCAGCTGCCCAGCCCCGCCGCCCACGCGCTGGGTCCCGCCCACAGTGCCGCCAGCAGCAGGATGCTGCCCGCCAGCCACCAGGCCAGCGTGCGCACGGCATGCGCCCTTACATCAGAAGTGTATTTTGCGTCCATGACGTTTTCTCCTTACAAAGACTGAGATCTTGTTGAACTATTGGCCATTAACTACTGGCCGTAGCCTACTGGCCGTAGCCTATTGGCCGTAGCCTATTGGCCGACCACTTCTTCGCCAAACAACAGGCCGCCGGCAATTTCCACCCGGTCGCCGCCAAAGATACCCACCTGGATCTGCTGCTCGCTGCCGTCCTGCCGGCGCACATAGTAATTGTCCTTGTAGCCTTGCACCGCGTCGGGCGGCAGCCACAGGACGTCGCCCACCTGCGTGCGCCGGGCGCCGATCTGTACCGTGGCACCCGGCCGTAGCTGGCCAAACGCCGCTGCGTTGCTGGGCACGATCAGCGTCGTTGGTCCCGCCCCGCTGCCAAACGGCTGCGGCAGCGTACGCACGATGCCCGGCACGCGCTTGGACAGCGGGCCGCCGAGGTCGATCTCCACCGCCATCCCCTCGTGCAGCGCCTCCAAGTCCGCAGGCACGAGGTTGGCCTCCAGCACCAGCGCCTTGGGATCCACGAGCGCGGCTACCGGGGCGTACGCCTGGACGACCTTGCCCTTTTCCAGCGCGTCATAGAGCAGCACCTGCCCCGCAAAGAGGGCGCTGATCTCGGCGTCGGCCAGGGCGGTTTCCACCTTGCGCAGGGCGATCCCGGCGCGCGTGACCTCCGACTGCAGCCCCGGTTCGACCCCCGCTTCCAGCTCCTGCACGGCGAGTTCCGCCTGGCGTACAGCGAGCTGCTGGAGCGTGCGATCCAGCTTGCCCGCCGTGGGATTGGCCTCGATCTGCTGCAGCCTGATCTGTTCCGCCTGCAGGTCGATCTGGCGCTGCAGCGTATCGAAGCGCAGCTTGGCCTCGGCCAGCGCCAGCCGCTGCCGCGCCAGGGCGAGGGTTTCGGCCGCGGCCTGGCGGTCGAGCTCGAGCAGGCGTGTGTCGAGTACGGCGATCACCTGGTCAAGCTTGACCGCCTCGCCGCTCTGCACATAGACCTCCTGCACGCGGCCAGGGGCGCCAAAGAAGAGATCCTCCATCTTAGCCAGTGCCGCCTTGGCCGGGAAGGTCATCTCGTCGACCACGGCCCCGCGCTGCACCGAATACACTTGGTGCGGCGCGTTGAGGGCCGCGCCGGGCGCAGCGACCAGCAGCGGGATAGGCGTCGGCTCGGGCGATTGGCCAAAGGTGCAGCCGGCCAGCAGGCAGGCGGCGAGCGCCGCGCCGGTGAGACGAGACAAAATCATGAATTTCATACGAATTCCTTCAAACACTGGCAATCTTTAGTCGTCGCCGGCCCCAGCCGTGCGGGTAACCGTTGATGCACTCGGTACGGTCACGAACAACTCTTCGTAAAGCTTTTCACCCGGCGGCACGCCGCTAAAAACGATTTTGACGCGCCGCGCGTGACAAAGAGCACGCAGCGAATGTTTGACTTTCCCAGAACTATATGGATGATTCGGGGCTGCAAACCTGCGCTCGGAACATAGAGTTCTGAGCGTAGCCAGTCACTCTGTATGTGATAAAATGTATTCATGCGTGAGGCTACACAGCTTGATTTCGCCATGATTGGCGAATCTGTATGTCTTCTCCTCGCTTTCCCTGTGCTTTACTTTCCTCATCGGTTTCCTGCCTGGGGACTTTGGCTGGCTTTTCTTCTGCTCATAGTGAGTTGGGTCTGGCGCCGATGGCGGTTGGGCATTTGGTTGATGCGCACGCCGATAGACTGGCCTATTTTTTTCCTGTTCATAATAATGCTGCCAATTGCCATATGGGCGGCACCGCCCGAGCTTCGTGAAAAGTACTCGATACCACGTGCATACGTCCTGATCTGGGACTTTGCCCTCTTCTGGTTTGTAGTGACCTACGGCAGCCGCCGGATGGTTCAATGGCGCGCATTAATGCTCGGATTCCTTGGCGTGGGCGGTGCACTTGCGCTGACTGCGACTCTAGGAATGCAGTGGCCCGATAAAGTGCCTGGCCTTGCTTCCGTACTTCAGCACCTACCGTCGCCACTGGCAGGTCTCTTTCGTGGCGCCGAGGGTGGCTTCAGCGCCAACCAAGTGGCAGGAACGTTGCTCTTTTTCTTGCCCCTGGCAATCGTCCTGCTTGTCGCAACCTTCACTCGGCACAAACAGAACCCATTGTGGTGGCTGGCAGGATTCGCCACACTGGCGCTTGTGGTTCTGCTCGTAGCAACACAATCACGCAGCGGCATGATCGGCTTTGTCGCCGGAATTACAGTCTGTGTCTTGCTCCCCAGCCGATGGGGCCGCTGGCTGCTGTCCGGCCTTGGATTTGCCGTTGTCCTGCTTTTTTGGTTGCAGTCCAATTTTGTTCTTACATTGGCAGGCACAGTGTTGTCGAATGACCTGAGTACGCTAACAGGCTCTTTGCTCTGGCGTGGAGACGTCTGGCAACACGCGCTCAACGCGATCCAGGACTTTCACTTCACAGGCATGGGGCTGGGCACTTTCCGTGCAGCGGTCGACGTCTATCCGCCATTCATGCCAGGCCCACGCTATGACCTGGCACACGCACACAATTTCTTCCTGCAACAAGCGCTAGATTTTGGCGTGCCCGGCCTGGTAGCGCTGCTGGCGATCTACCTGGCCGCCATCTGGCAAGTAGCGGTGCTGCGGCGCTGCCCGGCAGGTATTGGCGACCAGGCTGTTCCCATTATGCCGTGGCGTCTGTGGGCTCTTGGATTCGCCGCCAGCCTGACTGCGCAGACTGTTTATAGCCTGACCGACACCGTTGCTATGGGTTCCAAGCCCAATGTTCTATTCTGGTATTTGCTGGCCCTTATCCTTGGCACCGCCGGTCTTATGGTTGGCCATGCACAGCCAGAGCAAGCGGCGCACGAAGAGACGCGGCCCGATCAATAGGCGCCTTTCCGCTTTACTAGCGTACCGACCGTCCGCCACATAATCCGAATGTCAAACCAGAGTGAATAGTTCTGGATATAATACAGGTCTTCTGTCGTGTAATATTGCATGGGCTTGTCACTGCGCCCATTGATTTGCCACCACCCGGTGAGACCCTGCGGCACGGCGAAACGTTTGTGCTGCCATAGCTCGTATTCCTTGACAAGGAATGGCATCTCGGGACGAGGGCCGACAAGGCTCATCTCTCCCTTCAGGATATTGATGAGCTGAGGCAATTCATCCAGACTGGTGGTGCGAATGAAGCAACCGACCTTGGTCACACGCGGGTCATGGGCATGCTTGTGGATCACCTTGCCATCGGCGGTAAAGGTGTCTACCTTGGCTTGGTGCAGTTCTGCATTGTGGTACATCGAACGAAACTTGTACATGCGGAATATTCGCTCGTTTTCGCCTACGCGCTCCTGTTTGAAGATGATGGGACCGGGGCTGTCTATCTTCACTGCTATGGCAATCACTACCATAATGGGGGCGACTAGGATGAGGGCAATGGTAGCAAATACCATGTCGAACGCCCGTTTGGCCAGACGTTGGAACCCATCGATGGCCGGCTCGCGCAGCCCGATCATGGGAATTCCGTTGAATTCGTCGATCCTAATGTAAAAGGCGAGATCAAAGAGATCGGGCACAACAGAGATTCTGACGGACAGTTTCGTCAATGCTGAGACCAGATCGATCAGGCGTTGATGAGCGCGCAACGGAAGAGCCACAATAATCTCGTCGACTTTTTGTTGATTGACCACAGCCCATACATCCTCCACAGTGCCAATGACTGGCGCGCCCTCGTCGTGCGGCCCTTGTTTTGCTGGATCATCGTCCAGAAATCCTAGCACGCAAATACCAGAGCGCCGGTAACACCCGAGCAACCGCTCGACGCGACGCCCCACCTGGCCTGCCCCGATGATCAGGACTTGCCGTCCCCGCGTGGTTGCGTTCTGCCGGTAAAGTGGAATCCAGTCCATACCAAGAGACGTATGGCAATCAGCACAAAGAGATCGACCAAGCAGAAGTAGATGAACAGATATCTCGACATTCCACGTACCGTGAGATAGAGCACACCTGCAAGGAAAAAACTGGCCAGTAACACGGCAACGATGATCGTCTGCAACTCGTCGACCAGCCTGAAGTTGTGATGGCTGTCGTACACCGAGGCCAGAATAAAGGTAGTGCCCCAGATAACCACAATCAATGGGATCAACGGAAGTGTCTCTGACCAGCGCAACATGCCAGGATCGAAGATTTCGTGGTGAAAAGGCAGCATCACGCGCATGCAGTACGCAATGACGAGTGCCAGCATGGTCAGCAACATGTCGGAGCTGAACAGAAATAGCGAAAACCGTGGGCTGAATCTTCGAAACATGGTGTTGTCAATCCTTTGTAAGGGGGTATGCAGATTACCCGAGCGATAGCATTGCTTCAGCATTGTTGGGGGACGATTTACTCAAGTCGATAGGATTTGAGCCCGAGGAGTTGGGCCATGACCAGCAGAGCGAACTGCGGGTACTTAAGATAACGCCGCCACAGACGCCGTGGCTCGCTGCCCAGTCGAAAAAGCCACTCGAGCCCGGCCCGCTGCATCCAGTGCGGTGCCTGCTTCTTGCGTCCAGAAAGGAAGTCAAAGGCCGCGCCCACCCCGACCATCACTGGGGCTGTGAGCCGACCCGTGTGCTCGCTCATCCAGCGCTCCTGTTTTGGGGTGCTGATGCCGACCCAGATGATATCCGGCTGCGAAGCGTTGATCCTAGCTACGACCTGGCAATCTTCTTCTGGGGTGAGCGCACGGAAGGGGGGCGAATAGACGCCGGCAACGAGTAGCCCCGGATTGCGCTCCTGCAGGCGCGCCGCCAGTATCTCGGCCACTCCAGGCGCGCCGCCGTAGAAGTAGTGGCGATATCCATGCTTGACTGACATTGCACAGACTGCGGACATGAGATCGGGTCCATAGACGCGGCTAGCATGTGCATGCCCGTGCAGCTTGAGCAGCCAGACGATGGCCATACCGTCTGGTGTGGTGAGGCCGCTGCCATTAAAAATGTGGCGCAGGGCTGGATCGGCCTGGCAATCCATCACGCCGTGCGCTGGTGTGACGCAGATGTAGCTAGGTGTCAGAGTTTCGATACACCGTACAACAAAGCCGAGAGCCTGTTCTAAATTGATGGCACTGATGGCTACACCTAGGATGTTTGTACGTGGAGGATCAATTGATACAGAGAGTGTTTGATGCATAGACAATTCTCAGGCACTACGATACAACGCGTACGCTAGAGTTGGAGGTGGCGCACATGAGCACTCAGCGTACTGCAACGAGGGATAAGGGTGAAGTTGACCCCGATATTAAAACGATGGGCGAACAAAGGTGAGATGGGGCTGGTAAGCTCCCGTTTACCTGAGTGGAGGACCGGACAACACGGGGAGCAACCTGAGCACCGAATTGGATTACTTAAAGGATAGGGCAGAGCAGAACAGCAGTTCTACGATGTGTGCGTTTGCTTCAGAAGTACCGGTGAACTGCCCAAGTCCGCGTGCGGATATTCATTCCTCCCACCCTGTAACATAGTTGATCGCCTGGAGGAACCCCGTCACCATTTTTTCATTATCCCAACCGGTAACAATCTCTTTGGCACTATGCGACATGCGGTTTCGAAGTTCTGGATCTTCCAGGATCGCGTGCAGCGCCTGACCTAGTGCCACTTCATTTCGTTCCGGCACAACAAAACCATTTACGCCGTTCTGGACCAGCCCGCCGGCCGCTGCGCCCACGGCTTCGGTGGCAATGACCGGTATGCCCTGGTTGAAGGCCTCGTTGACAACTAGCCCCCAAAGTTCATTACCAGTTGGCAAGGTGACGGACGGAAGCACACTCACCCAGGCGATCGCATAATAGGTAATTGCCTCTGACTGCGGTACGTATCCAGCGAACCGAACTTTGTCGGCAATACCCTGCTGTTCTGTAAACTTGCGCAGTTCTTCCTCTGACGAACCGGTGCCCGCCAAAACCAGGATTGCATCGTCGCGCTGCAAAGCTTCAAATGCATTCAGCAGGTAGCCAAGTCCCTTGACCTGTTCGAGACGGCCTAGGTAAAGAATAACTCTTTTGTCTTGAGGCACATTCAGTTTATGTAGAAGGGCTGCTTTGTGTTCTGCTGCAACTACTGTAGCGTAGACAGGGTTGTCTACGGCATGCGCCGCCACAAAAATTCGTTCTGGTTGCACACCTTCGGAAATCAGGTAGCGTTTTACATGTTCACCGTATACAACAATGGCATCGGAATGGAGGTAGATATACCGCGTGAGCGGAAAAAAAAATCGGTGTGCAGGCGTCTGCAGCCGCATCCAAATGCCGGTCCACAGGACAAACGGCTTACGTTTCAGCCGGGCAATCAGATATGTTATAGGCAACGCAAAGCGGCCGTTGATACACTTGACCATGACATCATAATTTCCATACCATAGTTCGGTTACTAAACTAGGCGTGATACGAGTCCGGCCCAACTGCAGTCCTTCAAGATACTTGTGCTTGAAATCACCTTTGCTGACTCCGTGTTGCAGTTGCCAAAACCACTCACTGCCAGCAGAAAAGAACAAATATTGCACATCACGAAGTTTCGCCAGTATCTGAAAAGTCTGCACGCGATAATGGGGGCAAAACATTGTGACGAAAGCTACTTTACTCATGCTTCTTTCCTATCTGCGGCCATGTGCATTCCTTTTTGGCCATGAAAGAAACTGCGCAATAGGGATATCTAGATATAAAAACTTCTTTTTTACCGAGCTGCGCCCTATATGAGCGGCTTTTCTTGTATGTTGAGACTGTGAAATCCGGCATATGCCCATGCCTTATGTAATGACGCGCGCAAACTCGAACCATAGTTACTGGCCACCAAAGTGGTTGTACACTGACTGCATTTGCTCGCCGCGCATCTCCCACAAGTAAGCCGCCGCAATCTTTTGCCGTGCGGCAGCGCCCAATGTTTCCCTTAGGCCCCGGTCGCGACACAACTTGATGATGGCATCACGAAAATCGACTACCATCTGCTCTCGGCACATGACAGGAACCAGAACGCCACAGCCATCGTCGAGCACTGTACTCGCGCCGTGGATGTCAAGCGCAATGGCCGGCAGTCCATGTGACATGGCCTCCAACAACGCCGTTCCGGTAGCCTCGCGCAGGCTGGGAAACACAAACACGTCGGCCCCTTGGTATTCCTCGGCCATGCCAGCATAGTCGATTCGCCCGAGAAAAGTGATTCGTTGTGCCAACCGCGCAGATATGACACGCTGCTGCCAGTAAGCAAGATGGGGGCCATCACCGGCCACATGCAAATGCCAAGAAAGGTCTACGGGCACCTGAGCCAGCGCTTCTAGCAGCAGGCCGAAGTTCTTTGTTGGAATCAAACGTCCTGACCAAAGTAGGTTTGTTGCAGATGTCGGGCTGACAATCCTGGGTAACTTAGATTCTTCTGCAGTAGCGATTCCACATTCTGTCATGAACTTGACGGAGTTATGTTTCCTAATCTTGCGAACATAGGTTTCGGTCTCGGGGTTAGCTACCAACACCAATGCAGCATTGCGCACTGCAGCTCGAGGCCGCCGCCAGAACCGCCAGGCGAACTTGAAGGTCTCTTCGCGTATCCATTCGTTGATCCGGCTGCGCAGTGGCAGGAACGCATATCCTGCACGGGGCGACCGCTGTGCACCTGAAATTGGGCCAAAGACAAATGGAGGGCCCAGCTGCCACAAGTGGCCACAATTCCACCACGCCGCAATCGTTACATGGTGAATCAGCTCGATTCGCTCTCGCTGCACCAATTCCTGCGCGACGCGAAATGCCTCCTTATGCCAAATCTCATAACGAACCCGGTAAAGATGCTGCGCAAAGAACTGCGGCACTGCAATTGGGATCAGGTGAATATGGTCAGCGTAGGGCAGTTCCGAGACTGCACGCTGTACGGCCTCAGCTTGTCCTTGGCCGGCATAGATCAAGGCCCAGACTTCATTGCGCTTGGCCACTTCGCGCAGCCAATTCCATCCTACACTGGCCTCCGAGCCTCGGTTCGGATGGCAAAAATAGGCAGATAATAGAACTCTCATCGTCACTGTAGTAGCGTCTGGTAGAAGTTGACGGTTTTGCGCGCAACTTCGTCCGCATCAAAGTTCTTTACAGCGTATGCCTTCCCCATCAGTCCCATTGCGGTATTAAGTCGGCTATCTTCCACGATCCTAATCAAGGCTCTAGCCGTTGCATCATCATATTGGTCGATGATCATTCCGCAGCCTGCCTGCTCGACCACAGAAGCAAGATAGCATTCGCGTGAGATGGCTACTGGTACGCCGCTCATCATTGCCTCGGCGATGGAAATACCAAACACCTCCCAATTTGATGTTTGTATGTAAGCCGACGCGCGAGCGAAGCTATGGAGCTTCTGTGCTCCAAATACGGGCTCATTGAAATGTACGTTCTTAATGCACATTTTTTCTGCTATTTCTTGCACTGCATTGCGATTCTGCTCACCAGAGTAGAATTCCAGTGAAATGGAGCCATCAAGAGATTCCACTCTTGAAAACAAACACAACAGTCGGTCTAGACCCTTGTGCTTGATATCATTTCGTCCCATATACATTAACCGGTTGCATGGGCTTCTGTGAATATCAACGTAGCCGCCAGTCCTAACAGCGTTGGGGATGACCGCCATAGATTTGTCATAACCTAGTCGACGAATATCCTTGCGCTCTGGTTCGGTGACACATATAATTCCTGCGGATCCCTGCATGCAACGGCGCTCGAATAGCGAGAAATAGATCAGTTTCCTGAGCCTGCCGCGCCTGAATACCTGCCGGTCATATCCACCATTCGGGGTGATCACATACGGCTGGGCGGAACCCACAAGTGCTCTTGCTATGGCATAGTTGGCCGGGATGAAAACACTGTGGAGGTGGAAGATATCAATGCCATCGGCCGCAGCGTTGTGGGTATGCGCAAGTCCTTTGGGAACATAAAATGGGTTGCGTGTGCGGCGAAATTCCTTGATCTGGATGCCGGCAGGATCGGTTGCCGTGTGATCCGCAGGCCCTAGGCTAAAAAAAGACACCTGGTGGCCTGCTCGTGCCTGGGCCTCTGCCAGTGCATAGACAGCAGTCGAGACGCCATCAACCTTGTCACTGAAGAAGCGGCCTATGTGGGCAATCCTCACGAAGGCACCTTGCGGGCAGAAAGCACGATGTCATCTGCAATTTGAGGGCACAACCGATAAGTGGGTTTGAGCAGTGCAAGCGCAACTCCGCTTCGGGTAGAAAGCTGCCTGTAGGGTGCTGTAAACATCTCAGTGGCGACAAGCCCATGTTGTTTCAGCAACTGGAATAAAGTTGTAAATGAATGGACTGAGACATGGGTTGGGTCTTGATGATCGTGGCCAAGCAAGGAATGAGTCATTGCCTTGATTGAGTACGAGTTGGGTGTTGTAATGACAAGATCACACTGAGACGACATCACGCTTTTCATACTCTCCAAGAACAAACCCGTATTTTCCAGATGCTCAAGCAATTCGCCGGCAACGATTACCTCAAAATCATTTGGCAGGCCAAGCTCCGACAGCCTGTAGACGTCGCCGAGCACCAAATTATTGATGCCTGCGTTTTTCAGCAGATCGATACCGTCTGCGTCGAGATCGACACCATACAACACGGATGCCTGAGACGCCATCAACTGGTGCAGATGGGTGCCGTTTTCCAGTGTGGCTTTGGTTACTGGCCAACCAGTGCACCCCAGGTGAAGTGTCTTCTTACCGGTGACTTTGGCTGCAATGTACTCTGCGCGATCAACGAGTTTCAATCCATTTAGCTTCATGGTCTCAGAAGTCCTTCTATTCGCCGCAATTGCGTTCGTGGTTTGTAAAAGAGAAGAGTATCCACTCTTTGGGATAACCTAGCGCTCGGGCCATAAGGCCTTTGATAAGCGCGCTAGGAATTCGGTGTGATGGACAATTCCTGAGCACCAAAATTGTAAAGTATTTCAAGTTTGCATTGCTCCTTACTCCAAATAGATACTGCCAATAGTTCTTGAAGCTGTAGCGCTCTTTCAACTTCACACCAGCGGATTCGGCTCTTCTGATTAGTAGGCGGCTGTCATAGTTGCAGTAGATCTCATATCCAGCCTTTGCGGCGCGAAAGGTAAAGTCTTCATCAGCTGCGCCCTGGGGAAAGTGATCTTGGTCAAAGCGGCCAATACACTGAAAAACGCTCACGGGGATAAGTAGCCCGCGGCCGGGAAAGTGGGTGACGCGGTGTAGACCATTGCGCTCTGCTGGGCCCAGGATGTCCAACAACATAACGCCTTTCCTCCAATCACCTCTCTCCCCTCCGTACACTGCTTGATTGGATTCAAGATCGATCGCCAATGCACCCAAGAGTGCTTGAGGGACTTTCTCTGCCCAGCATAGCATTTGTTCAACAAAGTCACTGGTAGGCATCGTGTCATCATTGAGCGTCAAAACGTGGGTCGCTCCGTGCGCAAGCGCATAATCAACGCCGACATTTGTCGCTGCAGACCACCATAGATTGCCGTCTCCATGCAAGAGAATCGTCTCTGGGAACTCAGTCTGGATCATCTCGGCTGTTCCGTCATTGGAACCATCGTCCACGACTACGACAGAGAAATCCATCCGAGTTTGATTCTGCAACGCTAGCAAGCATTCACGCGTGAAACGGATGCGATTGTGCACTGGAATCACAATAAATAGGTTGAGGTGGAGCATAAGTTTTCTGATCTCTGAGAACTGCTATACCCAATCCCACGAAAAGCCATGTGTAGTAGTCGAGCCCAAAAGCAATATAAAAGGCTTGTGACGCAAGCAATGCGACGAATGCGATAAGTACAAGTGAGTACTCGGGGTGCTGTCTCGAATCTTGGCGTTTTAGAAATTTCCAGAATAGGTTAGCCATAACCAGAATAATGGCTAGATAAGTGCCCACCCCAACTGCCCCCAGCTTAACGAGTGTCATTACGAACAGGTTGTGAGGGAAAACCGTTATCTCATTGCCAAAACTTACCTCGATCGACCAGTGCCCACCAAAACCCTCACCCATAGTCAGCGATGATGTGTCCATCGAGCGCTGAATATAGGCTGTCCACAATTCCATTCTCCACGACGCGTTTGCATCCTCTGTCGGCGCATAGATCGCCACTGATCGGCTGAGTATGGTTTCCGCTGGGTTGATGCCGACTAACGAAGTTAGCCCCAGAACAACAGTCACAGTGACCACTCCAACAAGACTGAAGCGCAAGATGCTTTGAAGATTCATCTCACCAGCGACGGCCAGTACAATGAATGCGACAATCATGGCTAACCAAGTCGAGCGAGGGCTGTCGTTCAATAGTGTAAACCCAACGGCAATAAAAAGTAAGCATACCAACCATGACCATGTGGCAAGATAGTTGTACTTTTTCGCAAGAATCAGCGCGATCAACCCATAAACCATGCCAAGTGATACATCGGGTGGCAGGAATCGATATACAGAACCAAATGCCCAATTCAGCTGTTGCCCAATCACGGGGAGTAGTGCCAGTGGCAAAAGTAGAGTTCCAATAGCGATAATCCAAGAAGCCTGCAAGCGCGACTTTCTAGTTGGGAAGAAGTAGCCGACGTAGACCGGAATAATCAAGAGTAGATATCGATAACGAAACTCGCCAAATGCGGAAGATCCATACGCATTGATGTTTCTAATGACTGCAATGGCAAACCAGAAGCCCATCAACGCAAAAAAGAACAATAACGGGCGCGGCAGAGTGAAAGTTCTTGTCGATACTTCGCCTAGTATCCTAGCCACTACTGTAACAAGCATCGTAACAAGTACGATATCAACTGCATTTATGCCACCGCCAACCACAATCGTATTCCCGGCTTCAATCATTGCTGGCGTGAACACGAGAATATTTGGAACAGCTCCCGTGAGAAATAGGGCAACAATAGCAACCAACGGAAAGTGCCAAGTTAGCCACAAGGCGATAATACCTCCTGCAATTACATAGATGGCCAAGAGAAGGTTAAGCCTTGTCGCCACCGATGTTAGCAGAGCGGTGCCAATTGCAGCAATGAGGATTCGTAAAAGCGGGTAACGGGATAGAACTGCTGCAAGGTCAGGCATATTCAGTCCTGTCATTAGCGAAGAAACAGCCCATCAATCTGCAACAACTGCCCAGACTTCGGCGCTTGACTCTCGGCAATATGCCCAGCAAAATGGAAACCCCTCCCAGTCAACCACCGATATATTTCGTCAAACAGAGGCTGCTGTTTATAAAGGGAGACAAAAGACATTTCACAGAGAACATAGTCAACTTGCTCGATTGATTGGTCTGCTCCATCCAAGACATTTTTTTCAAACCCTTGCACATCCATCTTCATTAGGGTAGGGCGTTTCAACTGCCGATTGCCAAGGATGGCGTCTAGTGTCTCTTTTTTGATGCGCTTGAGTTGCTCGTTGGCTGTGTATGGAAAGATACGCTTATGCAATTCGTCCATCTCAAGGATCGAACTTGAGTAATCATAACTGCTCCGGTGAATCCAGTCCTCACCGCTTTGATCAGCCAGAGCAACGTTGTAGCATTCTAGACCACGGATCAATGCCTTCAGCGAACACAAGTCGTTGTAACAATCCACTAGAGGCTCAAAGGCTAGAATGTCCGCTTGTGGAAATAGATGGTGAAACGTTCGAGTGAACATTCCCCGATTTGCACCAATATCGAGGATCGTTGATGGATTGACATGGTAGGCGTTGAGGCGATATAGGGTGCTGTAGACTCCAAGATAGCATCCGGCTTTCTTTGCTTGCATCGCGCCTGGCGTATTGACTATCATGAGCAGTTTCTCTAGCGTGATTGCTAGTCTTTGCTGGGTGCGCTCAGCAACATTCATGGTTATACTTGGCATACTTAGTTCTACTCTGTCTATTTGTTATCCGATAAAAAGAAAACAGGGTGCGCTTTGCTCAAGCCCAACGCTCCCAGAAGCCAGGAGGCATACGTAATCTGTGACTGGCCAATACGTACGTGTTGCTTCACTTTGAGTCTATGTTTCCGCGAACGTGTTGGTGAGTGGGCCAATATACTGCTTGTAAGCGCCAGCTTGATGCTCGATAAACCAACAACTTCTGAACTGCAGACATGATCAGTGGCTTCATCCCTCATGACAGGACATTAAATAACTTTACTTTCCGGTAACCGAAGGTCAGGTAGCACATGGAAAGCGACGATGAGCATCGATTCCCTTGGGCAAGTGCGCCGTGACCGAGTTCTTTTTTCGAAGGTGCAGCTCTGCAGCGAGCAAAGTTGGGAAATCAGCTTGTGCGAGCAAGCGGCGCAGGCGTCCTGGGGTTGGTTTGGGTGAGCGATCCCAAAACCCGGAAGGGACAGGCGGCAGGACGGCCGCCAGGTAGGTCAGGATGGCGCCGGCAAGGAGGCTCAACTCAGGCAGGCGAAAACAGGAGGCGAGGGCAAAGACGAATTGACGATGGAGACCAATCATCTGTTTGGCCGAGAGCGGTGGCTGTTCCACCGGCCAGCGATCGCGGTAAATGCGAAAGACGGTTTGGGGTTGCACTTTCACCAGGTTGGTCGCCAACACGAGCGGGTGCGTATAGAGCGGGTCATGGTAGACGTGAGGGAGAAGGTCGCGGCAGTGGGAGCCGCTGGGGTGCCGGGCAGCACCAGATCATGCCAGGCACTCATCCGGATTTGCCGCCCATCGTGGTCGAACCGGCCCGTATGGTCGGGCGCCGTTGCCGCAAGCGTGCGGTCTTTCCATTGGCGCGTCAGAGGACGCACCTTGGCGCCGAATTGTGGGCGACGCCCTTTGCCCTTGTAGTCCGGCAATTGATTGCGCAACGCCGTGCAGTTGGTGGCCATCCGTACGACATATTGACTCACGTTGGCAGCCTGCAATTCTGCAATCCCAAACTCAGCGTCAACAACAACGACCTGGTTATGTGTGATCTGCGTAACAGCCTCTTGCAGCAGTTGCGCCCGAAATGCACCTTTGCCCATTGCGGGCTGACAGCGCACAAGCCTGCGCAGCAGCGGAATCCGCTGGCGATTCACCTCGCCCGCAATGACGATCACACCAATCACGACCGCCGGCAGCGCTTTCCCGGCCAGACTATGATAGTGTTTGCCTGCCCAGCCCATGAGCCGCGGGCGCCAGAATCCCGTGATATCCACGCCCACCGCTTGATACCTTTCATGCCGGCGCACACGCCACCGGTTTTCACTCGCCACATACAGTTGCCAGTTGTCCAGCAACTCGTTGACCTCCCATTTCCCGCTGCGCAAAGCCGCCCAGCTGCGCCGCACTTCCTGCCGCGTGAACCCCTGTCCCTCCAGTGCCGCAAACACGGCACCCCGACTGCGCAGAAACGAGCCATTCAGCATCACCCACAGCAGGTGCAGCAGCGCAATGTTTGTCCCCACCGGCACCGTTTGCACCACGGCGGCGATTGCATGTACAGTGTGTTCTACGGCGATTGGCATCTTCCACTCCTTATGGCTCTCAATAACCATATTGTGGACTGTTAATCGCCGTTTGTCATTTTGCTCCCTGCTTTGTGTTACCGTTACCGGAAACTAGAGAATAATGGAAATCGCTTATTGGTCGAGAGAATAGCACATTCCGGAATGACGACCATCCAGAACCAAGACTTTTGGCACACGAGATTGGAGCTTTTGCGGCTCTCTGTCGATGCTAGATACTGTTGACACAATATTGACGCCCTCTGCATTGACATTCCAACTTATGCAGCACCGGCAAAAAAATGAAACACGGTAATTCCCAGAGTCATCTTCCCCAAGTTCGATCAGCCAGTGCCCATGGCTAGAGGACGGTTGCTAATCGCTCGACTTCGTCTGGAATATGCGGGAAAGAGACAGCTGCACGTTTGCGCAAATGCACCAACAAACGCGGCATGTACACTGCCGTAGGAATTGCCACACAAATAAGATAAGCTATGGCAGTGCCCCACGCAATACCCGCCACACCGATCGTTTGCGCAAGGAAAATCTTCAACATCAGGGCGACAACAGCCATTAGACACCCACAAATTACCTGAAACTTGATGATTCCTGTCCCGTTCATGAATATCGCTATAGTGCTGCCTGCGGCAGTTAGAGTTGAGGTAACACCCAGGCCTAGCAGAAGTGAGTAAGATGGCACTACAGCAGGTCCTACCCACTGCTCAACAATCTCTTGTCCAAAAAGGACTAAAATAAGTGCAGCAACAGCAGCAAAAGGAGTCGAAAACGCCAACGTTCGGAATAGGGTTGATCGGACCCACTTCACATCACCGCGCGACAACGCTTCCCCATAAGCCGGCCAGAGTGGCGAGAGCAACAAACTCAGGACGATGGGGGTTATGCTGGCTAGTTTGGTTGCGGTGGCATACTCGGCGACGGCCTGAGGGCCTAAAATCTGGGCAGCAACAATGTTGTCACTGGCATAAGCAATTGCCAAGGCTAGCTGTAACAGGAAAAACATGATTCCGAGCCGGAACAGTCGACGCATAGACCAACGTCTAATAAAACAAAGCGACGGTCGCAGCCACCGATTCGCGAACTGATACACATGAATATTCTGCACGAGCGTCGCCAGCAGAGGCACGCCCACCAAGCACAGGACGAGCCAAGGCAAACCCGCTTGCAGATACACCGCACGAAGAACAGCAGCAAGCGCCAAGATACTGCCGACCATCTGCCACAAACTGTTGTTAAATCCCTGTTGATAGCCCAGCTGCACCCGCTGAACTGCACCAAGAGGCAGGTTTATTGCTAAACAAAGCACGAACACGACGGTCGCCGGTCCAGCCTCGGCAATTGCTGTTGGTGACTTCACCCGATACACGCCAGCCCACTCAATAAAACGGTAAGTTACGAGAGTGGCGCTAACTATTACTGCTGCCATTACAGAAAAGATGGCTAATGCGCTGGAGACGTGAATGCGCGCTGCAACCCGATCATCTTTGCCATTTGCTTCAGAGATGGTGTTGAGGAGACCATTTCCCAAACCCATGTCTGCAAATCCCAGTAGCGCTGTTAATGAGCTGACCGTCATCCAGAGGCCAAAGCGTTCTACACCCAGGTAATTTAACGTCAAGGGAATCGTAATAAAGCTTGCAGCTACCGTGATGAATTTGGCTGATGCCATAGCAATACCTGTCCAAACGACACGGCGCAGCCTTTCCTGCGCCCTGCCTTCCGCGGTTAATGTTTCAAACGGCGTTAGTCTCAGCACTGATACAAGCCGAATAAGCCGCAACCACCATCGTTGCAGCGGAGACTGAACATTCAGAGCACTTCGAGATATCATGAACGGATTACTCGCAGCTCGCGCCAAGTTCGGAAAGCAGATCAATGATGTCGGTGTTTGTTTTATCGTGTTCCAACGCAGTGCAATATGCTTCCATTGCTTGCGCATAGTGTTCAAGCTCAGCATAGCTGTCGCCTAGCCTTACCCAGATGAGCGGATCATCATACTCGTCTGCTGCCACCTCGTAATGCATTGCGGCCTGTTCATAGAGCTGTTGACGGTAGTAATATCCGCCAGCTATAGAGTTGATCCAGGCGCTCTGCGGATCAAGCGCCAAGGCGCTGTTTAGCGGAGGTAGGGCCACTGGTAAATCCCCCTGGCGTATGTATAGCTCAGCCAGACTCGCATAGAAACCGGCGTTTAGCGCCGGAGTGCTGTTGTTGGTGAGTAACTGAATCAGCAATGCCTCCAATTCGTCCGGATCACGGTAAGTTTGGTAGAAGTTGATCAGATAGCCAGGGGCCAACCTATTGCTCGGGTCCAGTTCCTGCGCATGAGATAACAGTTCCAGCGCCCGTTCGGGCGAACCACCGCCTTGGTACTCGACAAGCCCACGCTTTGCGTATAAATCTGCATTGTCGGGCAGAACGGATAGCAGGCGGTCAAGCTGATGGCTTGCTTCCTGCCACTGCGCGTTGGCAATGAGCGCATCGGCTAGGGCACGCTGCGTTGTCAATGCAGAAGGCGCCAGTTCGGAGGCCGCGGTGGCGGCCATCAGCGCCTCAGTTTTGTCGGCGGCGGTTCGTGAATACAGCACTAGCATTTCCGCAGAGTACGCAGGCGCCATTGCCCAAAACCTACTAGCGGCAGCGTAGGATCTTGTCTGGCTGAGGACATAATACCCGGCGAGCCAGGCTACCCGCGGGTTCTGTGTACTGAAGCCCAGCCCCCGCAGGAAGCCCAATAACTTGGCATCAGCCGGCACCGGAATCTGATGGACCACGCGCTCCAGTCTTAGGCGCAGCAGATTGTCCTGCACTGCCCCCTCCAGCATGTTACTCTGGACTACCGTTGCTGCCGTCACCGCAAGGCACAGCAGCAGAGCTAATCGCAAAAACCAGTATGTACTGTGCAATCTGCCTAGGCCACGGCTGCGGTTCGTTATCACACGCTTACTGCCTGTCATGTTGTGCGTTCTCTGATACGTTGCCCTGCTGCGTCGCCGCACTGGATTCTATCGAATAGACGCAAACGGCAGGTACAATTCTGCGCGCGGCGAAATAAGCGACGGTGTGCACGGTTGTCCCCTGCGGCCCTTCCACCACCACCGCCAGGATGCCGGTTTCGGCGCCGGCGGCGGCTGTGCGCCACTGGAACGTGATCGTTGCCGCCTCCCCGCAGCCGCTAAGCGACACGGTCTGCGCAGGCGCCAGCGGCTGCTTGGGGGGTTCCGGCAGCCCATCATACACTGCCACCCGCACGTCCGCCGCGGTGTGCAGGTTGCCGGCGTTGCCCAGCCGCAGCGTCAGCGTGGCGGTAAGCTCCTCACCGGCGGCCGCCGCGCCCGCACCGCCAGGCGCCGGCGGCAGCGGCGGTGCGACCGCTGCGCTGACGACGCCGATTTCCTGGGTGGGGGTGACGGCCGCCGTGTAGTCACGATAGGCTGCGCCGATCGGCGTGATCACAAAAGGCGCCGCCGCCGGGTCGGTAGGGCTCGTGCTCTCCCACAGCCCGCCGTTGAACTGGGGCTCGATCACGGCGTACCAGGAAAAGCGCTGCACCAAGCGGTTGGCGTCGGGCGCATAGCCGGTGTTGGGGTCCGCCGCATGCAGCATGTAGTCAAAAGTCTTGTACATAAAGGCGTTGACCCGCGCCGGCCCATAGCCGTAGTCGGGCGGCATCAGCACGCCAAACTCGGTGACATACAGCGGCCGGTCGCGATAGCCCCGCGCGGCCATCCACCGGCGGAAGCGCTCAATGTTGGCGGCGAACAGGTCGATGCGGTCCGTCTCGTCCACGCCGATCACCAGGCCCTCGGCGGCGTCGCCGCCGGGCGGGATGTCGGCGCCCCAGCAGTCGTCGGGGTGGGCGGTACACGAACGCTCGTTAAGGATATAGTTGTGAATGGACCAGGCGTCCACCGGCATCTCCTCGCCGTAGCGGGTGCGATAGGCGTCAAGCACCAGGTCCAGGTACTGCAGGCGCAGGGGCGTCGGCTGCACAATGTTGCCGGCCAGCACCTCGGCCGCCGGGTCACGCGCCTTTACGTAGTAGTAGAGGTCGTGATAGGCAGCGGCGTAGGCTGCGGGCGCCATGTCATCCTGAGAGTAGCGGCGGTCAGGCTCGTTGCCGATCAGCAGCCGCGCGCCCGGATTGGCCGCCAGCAGGGCATCGATCGCGGCCCACGACTTGCCAACCTTGTAGCCGTCGGCGCCAACCTGGTGCAGGATCAGTACGGGTGCGTAGTCGAGGGTCGGCGGATGGGCAGGGCCACGCGCGACATAGTCGACATACCAGCCGGCGCGCAGCTCCGCCAGGTCGAATTCCTGCACGCCCCCTCTCCGCCACAGGTTGACGCCAAAACGACAGAAGGGCGCCTGGCTGCCCGCGTCCTGGGCGAGGGCGCGGCGGGCAAAGGCAGGCGAGCAGGCGGCCAGCGCGGAGAGCAAGGCGACAAGCAGCACGAAGCGAATGTGCGAAGTACATCTGGCGACGACCTGATCTTGAGACACGGTGATTCCTCTGCAGTTGGAAGAGTACAGGATATGGCTGCCGTCCGGCGACGAGGTGGGACAGCTGTCATACCGAACAGTACTCAAAGTAGGTTCAGGCATGGCTTCCGAGTCGCTAAAAAGAAGCGTTGCGTACGCGGCAGCGAATTTCCTGGCTGAACGGAGATTTGGCCACAATGGCTAGATATCCACCACCTCCTGCGCCAGAAAGTTTCCAGCCAAGCGCCTTGTCCCGATAGTAGTCCACCATTTCGAGTACGGTTGGCGTGCACATGTTGGGGAACATAGCTATCTGTGCTTCAAATGATTCTCGGACTGCTCCGCCGAAGTATTCTGGGTTGTGTTGCAGGATTGCTTTCCAGGCGGCATCTGCTGCCCCCGCCAATCTCTGTGCATTTTGGGTGTTGATGTTTGTACCACTCAACACGGAGAAATCTTGCTCTCTGGGACCGAGCGGGGCAAGAAACATATAGTCTTGCACGAACTGCAGCGTTGCTTCGTCTGTAACGTGCTCGATATGATGTGGCCAGTAATCCCCAGCAAAGTCAGCTCGAGCCAAACCAGGAAACACAATCCCTATCGTGTCCTGCGCCCCGGAAACTTCAGCCGTCCCTGGCGGGTTGTCGTAGCAAAACAGCGACTTGGCCAGCTTGTGCGGATTACCGGCCGGCAACCTCGGCCCCCACAACTCTATCGCCTTGCGCCGCGTGCTGGTTGCCATGCCGCTGCGCTCATTGAACTCGATGGTGGGTTCGATGGACACTGTGATCACGGAACCGGGATAATGCCTAGAGACAAAAGGCTGATCCAGCCAGCCACCGGCCAAGTCAATACGGTAGGGCATCTGGCAGCGCTGCCGCAATGCTGTTGTGGAACGGGCCGGCAACCCCTCGTGCGGATTGCGCTGCAGGATAATGTACTCAATTCCTAGCTCTTCACTTAGCCTGCGCTTGGCTGGGGTGTTGCCGTCCTCGTTTACGACAAACAGGTTTGGCCGCAGCGCCCGCAGCTCCGGTTCAAAGTCCAGATAGCCGGAGCCGCTGGAAATAAACGCCTGGCAGACGCATCCCAGCGCTTGCACCATGAAGCGCCGCTCCTCCTCGGGCGTGACCGGCGTACGACCCTTGAGTTCATACACCGTGCGATCCGAACCGAGCGCCACGTATAAGTCGCCATAGGTGGCAGCACGCTGTAGAAACTCGACATGTCCGCTGTGCAGCATATCAAAACAGCCGCTGACAAAGACCCGCTTTTTCATAGATAGATCGAATTCATTGAGAAATGATTACGCAGCAGTTACTGACCGAGACTGGCAACGTGTGGAGCGGCCGGTAGGGAAAAGATGTTGCGCTTCGCCCGCGGTGGCTTCGGCGTTACTGCCGTGTCCTGCTGATACCGCTGAATGGTGCGGCGTACGCCTTCTTCAAACGAGGTACGCGCTTGAAACCCAAACTGCTGGCTGGCGCGTGTGGTGTCCAGCTTGCGCCGCGGCTGCCCATTGGGCTGGCTGCCGTCCCACACGATTCGATTCTCAAAGCCGCACAGGCGGGCGATGGTTTCAGTCAAGTCCCTGATCGAGATCTCAAACGAGCTGCCCAGGTTGACCGGTTCGCTGCTGTCATAACGCTCAGCCGCCAGTACGATGCCCTCGGCTGCATCTTCGACGTACAAGAACTCGCGCGTCGGCGAACCATCGCCCCATGCCACGATCTCGCGGTCGCCCCGCTCCTTGGCCTCCAGGCACTTGCGAATCAACGCCGGAATCACGTGCGAGCTGGCAGGGTCAAAGTTGTCGCCCGGCCCGTATAGGTTCGTGGGCAGCAGGAAGATGCTGGAGAAGCCATACTGCTCGCGGTACGCCTGGCTCTGAACCAGCAACATTTTCTTGGCCAGACCATACGGCGCATTCGTCTCTTCCGGATAACCGACCCACAAGTCTTCTTCCCGAAAAGGCACGGGCGTGTACTTGGGATAGGCGCAGACGGTGCCCGCAGCCACGAACTTCTCGACGCCGGCCCGCCAACTCTCGTGCAGAAGCTGCACGCCCATCATGAGGTTGTCGTAGAAGAATTCAGCCGGTTTTTCACGGTTGGCGCCAATGCCCCCGACGTGCGCTGCCAGGTGGATGACTATGGTTTGCAGGTTTGCCGTCTGCGCCTGTTCACGCGCTTCACCCAGGAGACGCAGGATCGCCGGCAGCTGGCGCAGATCATACTGCTTACAGCGCGGGACAATGATCTGCGCTGCCCCTCGCTCGTGCAGCTTGGCCACGACGTACGAGCCGAGAAACCCGGCCCCACCCGTGACGATCACCTGCTTGTTCTGCCAATACTGGTTGTCACTCATGCGTTGCTCCGTCGGCTAGCAAATAGAAGGAAAAGTATGAAGCACGTGGCGTGTATCTACGATCAGGCAAGCCGTGCGCTGTATCTCAGCCCAGTCGTACGCCGAATGATCCGTCGCCACCACCACGCAGTCCGCCTGCGCGAATGCCCCATCCAGATCCGCCACCGAAGACATGGCCAACTCCTCATAGGTGAATGACGGCATATGCGGATCGTGATACTCCACCATCGCCCCCTTCTCGCGCAGCAGGTGGATGATGTCCAGCGCCGGCGACTCGCGCAGGTCGCTCACGTTCTTCTTGTATGCCACGCCCAGCACCAACACCCGGCTGCCCTTGACCGGCTTGCCCGCCTCGTTGAGCGCATCCTGCACTTTCTGCACCCAGTAGCGCGGCATGCCGGTGTTGATCTCGCTGGCCAGCTCGATAAAACGGGCGTTGTACTGCAGCGTGCGCAGCTTCCACGAGAGGTAGAGCGGGTCGATGGGAATGCAGTGCCCACCCAACCCAGGACCGGGCGTGAACTTCATAAAGCCAAACGGCTTGGTGGCCGCTGCTTCCAAGATTTCCCAGGCGTCCAGCCCCAGCTTGTCGCACATCAGCAGCAGCTCGTTGGCCAGGCCGATGTTGACCGAGCGGAAGGTGTTCTCAAACAGCTTGACCATCTCGGCAGCCTCGGGTGACGAAACCGGCACCAGCGTTTCGATCGCCTGGCCGTAGTAGGCGGTGGCCACCTCCAGGCACGCCGGCGTGACGCCGCCGATCACCTTGGGTGTGTTGCGCGTCGAGTAATCAGTGCGTCCGGGGTCCACCCGTTCGGGCGAGAAGGCTAGGAAGAAGTCCTCACCCACCTTGAGGTCCGACCCGCTCTCCAGCAGCCGAGGCAGCATCGCCTCGGTGGTCGTGCCGGGGTAGGTAGTCGATTCCAGCACGATCACCATGCCACGGTGCAGATAGCGGGCAATCTGCTCGGTGGCATTGACGATATAGGAGATGTCGGGGTCGCCGGTCTTGTTCAACGGCGTCGGCACGCAGATCGACACGGCGTCGCAGCTCGCCAGCGCCGAGAAGTCGCTGGTGGCACACACGGAACCGGAGCGAAAACCGGGCTGTGTGTGTGAACCGGAACTGTTGTGCTGTACGACCGTCAGGGAGAGAAGATCGGCGAAGGTGGCCATGGCCGGCTCTGTCACGCCCACGAGCGACGCCACGGTGGCTGCAGGCACGTCCTCAATGTACGATTCGCCCTGGTTGATCGCGTCGACTTTGCGCGGGTCCAAGTCAATCCCCGTCACCTCGTAGCCGGCCTGCGCAAACGAGACGGCCAAGGGGAGGCCAACATAGCCCAAGCCGATAATGGCAACGTGCGCATGATGGGAAGTAAATTTCGCAATCAGCTTATCTTTTCGCATAAAATGTTTCCTGTAACCAGCCGTTTACTTTACCCACACCGGATTCCATACCTCAAACGCAAAGTTCGTCACCTGCCGCTGGTTCCTACCATCGGCGTCCATGATCCACAGCTGGCGCATGCCGCCGCGGTTGGACGAGAACAGGATCTGGCTGCCGTCCGGCGACCAGCTGGGGTGGTGGTCCCACGCCCACTCGTTATCGGTCAGCCGTGCGGGGGACCACTGGTCCTTGCTCATCACGTAGATCTCGTCGTTGCCCGCTTCATTGGCGAAGGCGACGCGATCGCCGCCGGGCGACCATGCCGGCCACCAGGCCGTGCCCGCCCCAAACCTGGTCCAGGTCGTGCGGCTGTCGTACTGCGGGTCGTAGACCCAGATCTGCGTGAGCCCGCCCTGGTTGGGGCCGCGCTCCTGCTCGGCATAGGCGTAGCGGCCGCCGTCTGCCGTGGTGGCGTCGCGCACCTCGGCCTGGTCGTAAAAGAGGCGCCCGGTCAAGAGGGCCACGTTCGAACCGTCGGCGTCCATCACCATGTAGGCGGCGGCTTTCGGGTTGGGAAATGCAGCCTGGAACAAAACCTTGCCCACCAGCGAGGACGGGAAGGCAGGCGCGCCCCCGGCGCCGGCGTCGGCGTCAGTTCGGCGATCAGCACAAAGATCGGCGCGGCGGTGGCCGTATTGGCCGGCGGGGGCGGCGGCGGCGGCACAATCGGCGTGGCGGTGATCAGCGGCGGCATGCCGGTGGTAAAGGCGACGGCGGTGGCATAGACCACCTGGTACACGGCCGTGGCCTGGTTGCCCGGCGTGGCCGTGGCCGTGGCGACGCGCGGGGCGGGCGTCACGGTGGCCACCACCATGTAGCGCGGCAGCGGCGTCGACGTGCCCTCTAACGCCACGGTCGTCGCCTGCGCCGCCTTGCGCGTGGCGGCGGCAAAGATGTCGGTGGGCTGCGGCGTGGGCGTGACAAAGACCACCGTCGGCGTCGCAGCCGGCGTGGAGGTCGATCCCGGCGTCACGACAAAGGGCGTGCCTGTCGTAAAGGCAATGGCCGTAGACTGCAGCGCAGCAAAGGTCACCGTCGCCTCGTTGGCGGGCGCCGGCGTCTGTGTCGCCACCCTGGGCGTCACGGTGGCGGTGGCAACGACCATGTTCCTCGCTGCCGGTGTGGCCGTGCCGGTCGTCTCCGCCTCCAGCGTGCGCTCGGCCTTGGCCGTGGCCGCCGCAAAGACGTCGGCCGGCAGGGGCGTGGCCGTGACGATCCACGGGGTCAAGGTCGGGGTTACGCTGGCCGCAGCGGTGACGGTCACTGTATCTGTTATTGTACCGGCAACTACGGTTGTGCCCTGTGCGGGCGCCTGGTTGGCTGGCAGCGCATCGGCGCCAAAAGCCGGCTGCCCGGCGAGGAGCAGGCCCGCTGCCAACAGCAGGCAAATCACGGCAGCTATACGCAAATCTTGTCGTCGCATCATCGATAATGAATCCTTCGTCCCTGTCCCCGCGTCCGCCGCAGCCGCTTGGCCGCGGGCATACACGCCAGTTCGTCTTCGTCCGCCTCTTGCCCACCCACCGCCTGCAGCAGCAGTTGGATGCGCGCCGCCGGCGTCAGCAGCCCGTTTAACGCAGCCTCCAGGCCCTCCGCCTGGCCGCACGGCGCCCGCAAAATCTGTAGCGGCAGCCCACTGGCCGCGTCGACCGCCGCCAACCCCTGCCGCAAACCGTCCACCACCGTGTAGGGCAAGGTCACGGGCGCTGTGTCAAACGGGCGGTGCCCGTAAGGCGGCTGCACAACCTTGCCACAGCCAGGCGTGCGGTCGATGACCTCCGCCGTGACCGGCCCGGCCGCCGCCGCTGCAAACAAGTAGCCGGGAAACAGCGGCGCCCGCTGTGGCCCATCCCTCCGGCGCTGCGTCACCTCGGCCAGATAGACTTCCATCTGCAGGTCGCGCTCGAGATGGCATGCCGCCAGCTGCTCGCAACCAATCCATGTGTGTACTACGTACCAATCCAAGACGCTCCTCCTGATGCCCTACCCGACGGCCATGCCCAAAACGCCGTATGGCTGCACCATACGGCACGCACGCTCAGTTCGATTCTGCTTTCCTTGTGCGGGTGATCGACGCGCCGCCGGCGTCGTCTTGCCGGGCGTCACGGGCAGCGTGCTGCTGGACGTTCTGCCGCCGGCGAAGATGCCGGCGGCGTGGCAGTCGGGGGGCCAACCATCAAGCTGCCAATGTCAACATACTTATGGTCGAGCAAGCCGGAGCATTGGCTACGACGTACCTGCCGTCTTGAAAGGACACAAACCTAAGAGAAACACACCTCATCTTAAGTCACTACGCAGTGTACTTGAACTTCCCGTCAGTTTCAACCCATCTCACGCAACCCTCACACAAGACTCGCGTGGCCCTTCTTAGGCACACCCAAATGGGCCAGGCCGTGTGCCAGGCCAAGCAGTGCGGCAGCGTGATTTACCGGCAGCCGGCCATTCTGAGCTTGCCGGCCGGCGAGGAAACAAAAACACCCGCTTCTCTGTGAGAGGCGGGTGCTGGGGGCGGAAAACCCAGGCCGGCGGGCAGCGCGTGTGGGCTGTTAGCGGCCGCTGTACGGCAGGTACAATTCTGCGCGCGCGGCGAAATAAGCGACGGTGTGCACGGTTGTCCCCTGCGGCCCTTCCACCACCACCGCCAGGATGCCGGTTTCGGCGCCGGCGGCGGCTGTGCGCCACTGGAACGTGATCGTTGCCGCCTCCCCGCAGCCGCTAAGCGACACGGTCTGCGCAGGCGCCAGCGGCTGCTTGGGGGGTTCCGGCAGCCCATCATACACTGCCACCCGCACGTCCGCCGCGGTGTGCAGGTTGCCGGCGTTGCCCAGCCGCAGCGTCAGCGTGGCGGTAAGCTCCTCACCGGCGGCAGCGGCGGTGCGACCGCTGCGCTGACGACGCCGATTTCCTGGGTGGGGGTGACGGCCGCCGTGTAGTCACGATAGGCTGCGCCGATCGGCGTGATCACAAAAGGCGCCGCCGCCGGGTCGGTAGGGCTCGTGCTCTCCCACAGCCCGCCGTTGAACTGGGGCTCGATCACGGCGTACCAGGAAAAGCGCTGCACCAAACGGTTGGCGTCGGGCGCATAGCCGGTGTTGGGGTCCGCCGCATGCAGCATGTAGTCAAAAGTCTTGTACATAAAGGCGTTGACCCGCGCCGGCCCATAGCCGTAGTCGGGCGGCATCAGCACGCCAAACTCGGTGACATACAGCGGCCGGTCGCGATAGCCCCGCGCGGCCATCCACCGGCGGAAGCGCTCAATGTTGGCGGCGAACAGGTCGATGCGGTCCGTCTCGTCCACGCCGATCACCAGGCCCTCGGCGGCGTCGCCGCCGGGCGGGATGTCGGCGCCCCAGCAGTCGTCGGGGTGGGCGGTACACGAACGCTCGTTAAGGATATAGTTGTGAATGGACCAGGCGTCCACCGGCATCTCCTCGCCGTAGCGGGTGCGATAGGCGTCAAGCACCAGGTCCAGGTACTGCAGGCGCAGGGGCGTCGGCTGCACAATGTTGCCGGCCAGCACCTCGGCCGCCGGGTCACGCGCCTTTACGTAGTAGTAGAGGTCGTGATAGGCAGCGGCGTAGGCTGCGGGCGCCATGTCATCCTGAGAGTAGCGGCGGTCAGGCTCGTTGCCGATCAGCAGCCGCGCGCCCGGATTGGCCGCCAGCAGGGCATCGATCGCGGCCCACGACTTGCCAACCTTGTAGCCGTCGGCGCCAACCTGGTGCAGGATCAGTACGGGTGCGTAGTCGAGGGTCGGCGGATGGGCAGGGCCACGCGCGACATAGTCGACATACCAGCCGGCGCGCAGCTCCGCCAGGTCGAATTCCTGCACGCCCCCTCTCCGCCACAGGTTGACGCCAAAACGACAGAAGGGCGCCTGGCTGCCCGCGTCCTGGGCGAGGGCGCGGCGGGCAAAGGCAGGCGAGCAGGCGGCCAGCGCGGAGAGCAAGGCGACAAGCAGCACGAAGCGAATGTGCGAAGTACATCTGGCGACGACCTGATCTTGAGACACTGAATAATTCCTCAGCTTTGCTCGAACAAGCCGGAACAGCGGTGGCGGCGTACCTGCCGGATTGCAAGCATGCAAACCTACGATTACAGCACGTAGAATTAGTCAGCAATTTGTAAACTGTTTTTGTGCCCCGGCCCTTGCTTCTCCTATCCCATTGCACGTACAATGCCCTCTTGAAAGCGGCCGTTGTGCCGCAGCTCGTTTGCCCAACATTCTGATTTGATTTTCTGCGTTCAGTGACGAACGCGAAGGACCCATTTTTCTATGGCAGAAACAGCCACAACACTCAACGGCGTGACCTCACCCGCCGCCGCCCTCAAGGAGCGGCTGCGCTCGGGCCTCAGCGGCGAGGCCTCTGTGGTGGTGGATGAATCCAACACCGCCATCGCCCTCGGCAGCGGCAGCGTGCCGGTCTTCGCCACCCCGGCCATGGCCGCGCTGGTGGAGGCCGCCGCGGTGCAGGCCGTGGCCGAGGTGATCAACGGCGACCAGACCACCGTCGGCGTCTATCTCGACCTGCAACACCTGGCCGCCACCCCCGTCGGGCTCAAAGTGCGCGCCGAGGCCAAGCTGGTCAATGTCGAGGGCCGCCGCCTGACGTTCCGCGTGACGGCCTACGACGACGTCGAGCAGATCGGCATCGGCTCGCACCAGCGCATGCTCGTGGACACAGACCGTTTTTTAGCACGCACCAAGGCCAAGCGGCCCCAGTAGGGGTGCTGACGCGCGCGGCGTAGGGGCACAAGGTCCGGCGGAAGACCGTCTGCCGTCGCGGCGCGCGTTGTTCCGCCGGACCTTGTGCCCTTGCACCGGCCGCCTGCCTGCACCAACCGCCCGCCCCGCTTGACCTTGGTTCCGCCACACGAACCATACCCAAGGAGTCCCATGCAGCGGCCACGCCTGCTGTTGTTGACTACCGCTCACAGCTATCGCAACGAGGCATTTCGCACGGCGGCTGAACGCGCGGGCGTCGAAGTGATCGTCGCCTACGACCTCCCTCTTTCTATGCAGGCCGAGGAGCGTCCGCCGCATCCCGGCTGGCTGGGCGTCGACCTGGCCGACCCGGCCGCCGCTGCCGAGACGATTGCCGCCTACGCCCGGCAGCAGCCGCTGGCCGCCGTCCTGCCGGTGGACGACAGCGGCGTGGTCGCCGCGGCCGCCGTCGCCGCGGGGCTGGGCCTGCCCTATAACGCCCCCGCCGCGGCCGAGGCGGCGCGCGATAAATACCTGATGCGCACGCTGATGGCGGCCGCCGGCGTGCCCTGCCCCTGGTTCCGCCGCTTCTCCACCGGCGACTACCTGGCAAAGGTCGCCGCGCAGGTCCCCTACCCCTGCGTGGTCAAGCCGACGAGCCTCAACGGCAGCCGCGGGGTGATGCGCGCCGACGACCCCGTGCAGTTTGTGGCGCGGGCGCAGCGGCTGGCGCGGCTGCTCACCCGCGAGTTTGGCCCCGGCCCTCATCCCTTCCTGGTCGAGTCCTTTATCCCGGGCACGGAGGTGGCGCTGGAAGGCATGCTCGACAGGGGAGATAACGGGGGGGAGCTGACGGTGCTGGCCCTCTTCGACAAGCCCGACCCGCTCGACGGCCCCTTTTTTGAGGAGACGATCTACGTCACCCCCTCGCGCCTGCCGCCCGCCGTCCAGGCGGCGATCGCCGGCTGCGCGGCGCAGGCCGCCGCCGCCATCGGGCTGCAGACCGGGCCGATTCATGCCGAGCTGCGCGTCAATGACGCGGGGCCGTGGCTGCTGGAGATTGCCGGGCGCTCGATCGGGGGCCAGTGCGGGCGCACGCTGCGCTTTGACTATGCCGGAGCCGCCATGTCGCTCGAGGAGCTGATCGTCCGCCAGGCGTGCGGCCTGCCCTGGCCGGCGGGCGCGCCCGCGGCCGGGTCGAACCTCGAGGCCAGCGGCGTCATGATGATCCCCATCCCCGAGGCTGGCCAGCTGCGCGCGGTCGCGGGCGTGGCGGAGGCCCAGGCGGTGCCGGGGGTCGAGGGCGTCGAGATCAGCGTGGCCCTGCACCACGTGGTCACCCCGCTGCCCGAAGGCGAGTCCTACCTGGGCTTTATCTTCGCCCGCGGGGAAACGCCGGCCGCGGTGGAAGCCTCCCTGCGGGAGGCGCATGCGCAGTTGCGGTTTACGATCGTGCCGGAGATTGACCTCAGCTTCGCATCATAGGATCCATGCGCGTGTAGTGGAGCCACTGGTCGGCGCGTTCCATCTGGTAGCCAAGTTTGCGGGCCAGGGCGGCAGAGGCCGTGTTATCCTGGAAGCAGCTCCAACAAGTCGGCTGCCCCGCAGCTTCACATAGGCGGATGAGATGCTGGCAGGTCGTAAACGCATAGCCGCGCCCGCGGTGCTGTTCGGCCGTCACAATCCCGATTTCGAAGCGGCGGGCGCCCCGCCATACGGCATAGGCCTCGCTGCAAATTTCCCGGTCGATCGTCAAGCAGAGGCCGATCCCATAGCGTAAGAAGTTCTCCGCGCTGCCAAACGCTATGACAATGTCATCGTGCCACAGGCAGCGGTCGAACAGAGCGCCGTCGATAAGCTGCAGTTGATGGCCCCGCGCAATGGGTGTGATGGGAAGAGGCCTGCGGTCGGTAAATTCAAGACCGCCTTGCACCGCATCAGGTCGGCCAGGCAGATCGTCCAGCGCGTCCTGGTGCACAGACCAATTTAGATACAGATCCTGCTCAAAGCGAAGTTCCGAGATTGCCTGCACAAGCCACTGCGTGCCGGGCGGTCCGCCAAAAAATGTGAAGTTCAGAAAATTGGTTACCAAGAGACACTGCATTGGCAGCTCGACATGGTCCACATACGCACGTGCTGGCGTTCTGCCCTCCAGCGACGAGTAGATCATGGTGGCGTGCGGCCGGTCGGGGTTGAACAGGGGCAAAAGGCGACCAAACTGCGTCTTGGGCAATTCGACCATGGTGATTATCTCCGCAAATGGGTGAGCCGTGCACAAAGGGCAAGCACCACTATACAGTGCGGCGCAGGGATGTGCATCGGTAGAAGTACCTAACTTTGGGCAGGTGGGCGCATGCTACAGGCCATGGTGCAGCGCATAGTGCATGGCGGCGGCGCGCGAGGTGACGCCAATCTTGCTGTAGATGGTCGTCAGGTGGCTGTTGACCGTGCGCGGGCTGATCACGAGCTTATTGGCGATCTCCGCATAGCTCAGCCCCTGCGCCAGCAGCTCGAACACCTCGCGCTCGCGGGCGGTGAGATCGGTTGGGGGGCTGGGGGCCGGCAGCGCAGCCCGTGAGTTCGTTTCGGGCACGGCAGGCGTCGGGGTTGCCGCTATGGCGGCCAGGGCTTCCACGGCCACGGCCACGCCTGTTCCAGCGTCATCGCCTGGCCTTCCGCCCACGCTGCGACAAACGCCCCCTCGCCCAGGATCGTGCGGACGTCCGCGATCGCAGCGGCCCGCGACGAAAGGGTGGCGAGCGTGTAGAAGATGGCGCCGCCGCTGGCCGCCCGCTGCGCGGCACTGAACGCAAACAGGCGAGCGGCGGGCTGGTGCTGCCCGCAAACCTGCGCCAGGGCGCCAATCTGGTGGAGGACGAGGGCCGCACCGGACCTGTCACCCACGGCGTGGGCCAGCAGCAGGCTCTCGCGGTAGAGACTGGCTGCACGCAGCAGATCGCCCTGCCGCTGGACGACCTCGCCGAGGAGGTTCAGCGCCATGGCAAGCGGCCACTGCTCGCCAGTCTCTCGTCCCAGTGCCTGCGCATGCTCAAGGTGGGCGACGGCGGCGGTGTCGTCACCCTGCTGCGCTGCAAGCCACCCGAGGCCCGTCGCGGCCAGGCCGCGGCTGCTTGTGCTGTGCCAGGCCAGGCCGAGCGCATATTCCTCTTCGAATAATGCGCGTGCAGCGGCATGTTTTCCCTGGGCTGCCAAGGTCGCAGCAAGATTATCGACGGCATTCAACACCTCCCAATCCTTGCCCGACGCCCTGAGGATGGCAATGCTCTCCTCGCCGTAACGTTCGGCAACCGCGAGATCACCCTGGGCGTAGGCCACGATACAAGCCTCGCGCAGCACCCTGCCCAAGCCCAGCTGGTCGCCGCTGCGGCGATACATGGCGCCGCTCGCCTCCAGTTCAGCCCAGGCCGTGGGATAGTCGCCAAGAAAAAAGGCCAGCGTGCCCGCGCCCCACAGCGCCTTGGCTTGGGCCAGGTCGGATCCTGCAGGCCGGCGCAAGGCCGCCGCCAACCACGTGTGTACTTCCTTGACGCGCTGGCTGGTCAAGCCAAACCAGGCCAGCGCGCCGGCCAGGCGGATGGCCAACTCTGCCGCACTCGTAGGAGCCGGTGACAAGCCCAGCTGCATGCTGATGGGGCTGAGGAAGGCGGGGTCCGGTGGGGGCGTCGCCGTGCTCCAGGCAATGGCCGCACGGAAGTTATCGAGATCCGCCTGCAGGCGGGCGAAGGCGGAGGATTGGTCGCCGGGCTCGTCGAGTTCGGCGCCCAGTTTTTCCGCCAGCAGCAGAAAGAAGCAGGCGTGGCCGCAGCACACCATTTCGGCATCGCCGCTGTGCGCCAGCTGCTCGAGCGCGTATTCGCGGATCGTCTCCAGCATGCCAAAGCGCGGCTCGCCGCCGGCGCTATCCAGCAGGCGCAGCAGGCTCTGGTCGACCAGCGCGGCCAGGCTGTCCAGCACGTCGAGGCCCTGGGCGTCCTCAATACTGCCGGCGGCTTGGGCGGCGGCAAGGGTGAAGCCGCCGGCAAAGACCCCCAGGCGCCGGAAGAGGAGCTGCTCCTCCGGCCGCAGCAGGTGGTAGCTCCAGGCGATCTCGTCGCGCAGGGTGCGCTGGCGCGGCGGCAGATCCTGGGGGCCGCCGGTGAGCAGCGCCAGCCGCTCCTGCAGCCGTGCCGCCATGATGGCAGGGCCAAAGAGCTTGAGGCGGGCTGCCGCCAGCTCGATGGCCAGCGGCAGGCCGTCGAGGCCGATGCAGATGTTGGCGACGGCCAGGGCGTTGGCGGGCGTGAGGGCAAAGCCGGGCTGGATGGCGGCGGCGCGGCGGCAGAACAGGTCCACGGCGGCATACTGGCGCAGGCCGGACACGGCGCCGGGATCCAGCTGGGCGAGCGCGTGTGCGTCCGGCAGCGCCAGGGGCGGTACGGCAAACTCGTGCTCGCCGTAGAGGTGAAGCGAAGCACGGCTGGTCACCAGCGCCTTGAGCCCCGGACAGGCGTGGAGCAGTTCGGCGATGGCCCCGGCGGCGGGCAGCACCTGCTCAAAGTTGTCCAACACCAGCAGCAGCTGTTGTGTACTCAGATGGTCTTGCAGGCTGGCCAACAGCGGCTGCGCCGGTGTCTCGTGCACGCCAAGGATCTCCGCCACCGCTCCCAGCACGAGGCCGGGATCGCCGATGGCGGCAAGCTCTACGCAGTAGACGCCGTCGACAAAGTGGTCGAGCAGATTGGCGGCGGCCTGCAGCGCAAGCCGCGTCTTGCCGATGCCGCCGGGTCCGGTAAGGGTGAGCAGGTCCACATCTTCCTGGAGGAGAAGCTGCTGGACCAGTACCAGGCTGTCGCCGCGGCCGAGGAGCGGGCTGCGCGGCAAAGAGAGGTTGTGCCCCATGGTGGGGCTACTATAGCACAGGCATGCACAAATTTCTAGAGGGTTGGCGAGCTTTTGAAGCGCGCTATTTGCTTGTCTACGTAACGGCGACATGCATAGATAGGTAGCGGAATGCGTATTTGTACCGATGCAGCCGCGCCACCTATGCAGCAGAATGTAGGCCGGGCGTGACGGAGTCCCGCGTCGCCGGGGAGAGCGAGGTCTACAATGCGATGGGGCACAAAGGCCGTGCAGAACCGGCTGGAATGGAGCATTTTGGACGTCGAGCAGGAGGAGTGGGAGCTGCGGCTGGCTGACCTCGGCGTGGCTGCGGGGGCCAACGGCTTTCCCGTCTATCCTGCTCCTGCACCGCCCGTCGCCGCACCGTGCAGGGCTTGGAATGCCCGCCGCGCCATGCTCGCAGTTGTGGCTGCGTGCATGCTGGCTGTCCTGGTGGCCTATGGCGTGTGGCACAAGGCGCAAGCAGGCGTTGCGCGCCTGCAGGGCGACGTCGCCAACGCCGTCAAGCTGGAGAACGTCCGCGCGCGCCCCGGCTGCCGGCATTGGCGATGGATGCGGCTGTGCAAGGGGTCGATTTTTTGGACGGGGCCGCGCTCGCGACGGTCATGGTTACGCACACCATGCAGCAGGGCGAGGTCATCGTGCAGCCCGAGCTGCGCTTCTATGTGCAGACGCCAAAAGGGTGGCAGCGCAGCGAGCCCCTGGCTGCGTTCTGGGGACCCACGGCGGCTCTCGACACGGAGAGCCTGCACTTTGTCTTTGGCAGCAGGGATCGCGCCGTGGTTGCCCCCATGGTCGCCGGTGGCGAGGCGCTATATGCCACACTGCGCCGCGCGACCGGCCAGGAGCTTGCCACGGGCGGCCTGGTAGCGGTTGAAATCGTGCCGGGCATTGCTTCGTCCTACGCACACCTTGACGAGATCCGCATCCGGTTGACCTCGCCATCGCTGTACCGGGTGGGCGACCACGAACGGGGCGAACTCCTGGGCCAGCTGCTCCGTCGTGCGCTGTGTGAACAGCTGATGGCTGCCGTAGCGCAGAGAACCCCAGCGACAGCACAGTGGCAGCCGATGGTCCAGGCATTTGGCTCCTGGCTGGAGTACAGCGACGCCATCGCATTTGCGCCAAGCGACGAAGCCGCTGCGCTGCGGCGGCTGGAATACGGGATCAATCGTTTGTGGCATCTTGGCGACCTGCAAGGCGACGTGCTGCGCTACGATCCGGCGACTCGGTCCATGGTCGCCTTCACGCTGGTCGGCGACCTTGAGCGGCAAAGGCAGCGCCTGGCGGCGGCAGAGCAGTTGATCGACTTTATCGCCCGGCAGTACGGGATCGACATGCTGCCCAAGCTGCTGCAGGGGTTTGCGCAGCACGAAGACTGGGAGGAATTGGCGCCTGCCGTCCTTGGCGTCAGCGCGGCGGAGTTGGAGCGCGCGTGGCACAGCGTGGACGTTTCGACATTTCTCCCGGCATCCCCTCAGGCGCTGCCGGGGCCTGCCCCCAAATCCTAGACTGCGGCCCAACCCACCGGCACATTTTTCCAATCGTAGACATCTCACCCCGCAGGCGCGATAATCTCAGTTGCAACAGATAGTATTCCGTTCGGTTGGTCGAGACATTCCCAGGGTCGACGATCTCCACCGCCGTGGCTCGGGTCTGCATGCCCGGGTTTTTCTGTGTCAAGAAGGTAACTTGCATACCGTAAGCGTGGGACGAATACATGCAAAAGGAGAGAGCCCATGTCCATTGAAAATAACAAGCAAATCATCCGGCGCATGACCGAGGAGACCTGGAATAACGGCAACGTGGACGCCCTGGACGAGGTGTGCCTCCCCTCCTATCGCCTGCAAGGCGTGGCCCGCGTGGACGAGTTGAAGCAGGAGGTCGCCGCCTACCGCTGTGCCTTTCCCGACCTGCACATCACGATCCAGGAGCTGATCGCCGAAGGGGATGCCGTCGTCTCGCGCTGGAGCCTGCGCGGCACGCACCTCGGTCCGTTCGAGGGCATCGCCCCCACCGGCAAGGCCGTGGCCGCCAGCGGGATCAGCATCTTCCACTTTGCCGGCGGCAAGATCGTGGAAGACTACATCGAGTCGAGCAGCCCCGACCCGCGCCAGCAACTGCTGGATGAGGAGTAGCCGGCCGCCGGCTTCGCCTGCCGGTGGCCGGCCCCAATTCCCCTACCCATGTGTGCTGCCCCCTTGTTGATCGCCCCCTCGTTCAGCCAGCGCGGCACCGTAACGGTCTTGATCCACTCGAACTGGCCACGCGGTGTAAACCAGTGCTGTTCGATGGTGATCTCGTACCACGCCGGCCCGCCCCAGGCATTGTCGTCCAGTTCGATCACCAGCCGGTAGCCGTTCGACGCATTCGGCGACTCGACGACGGTCAGCGTGCCGCGAATGCTGCCGGCGTCGATGTTCCCCTCCGTATTGACGGGAGGCAGCGGCGGGTTCAGCCCCGTGTATACACTCGAATAACATTTCGCCGAGTTGGAGGATCCGCCCAGCAATCACACGCGGCGGCACCTGTTGAACGACATTGTAGTGGTTGCGATCTGTACGGTGATCGGGGGTGCAGATGACTTTGAAGCGATAGCAGAGTTTGGGTTGGCGAAGGATCCGTGGCTGCGCAAGTTGCTGGCGGGTATTTCGAGCGCTGTTTTCGCCTGTGGGTAGCCACGGTGTGTTAACTGCACCCCGGTGGTGGGAAGCGAACAGGGCCGCCTTTAGCGTGAAAGGTGTTTCCCACCTGTTGAACATTGCCAAACGCAGCAAGAGTGCGTAATCAACAGCCGTTGGCAAAGCAGCCTACGGGCTCATGCCTCCAGGGATTGTTTAGAGGAACAAACGTCAACTACGCACTCTCACGGTCCTTGCTCCCGTGCCCAGCAGCTGTGGCGCCGGCAGCCGCTATTGCTCGGTGGGGTATGCGACCGTCGCCTGCGCTTGCAGCACGGCCTGGTTCGGCGCAGCTGCGACCATGCCGCCCGGCGCAGCGCCAAGGGCGTGGAACGGCTGCACAAACCGAATCGCCGTCCCGTTGACGTTCGTCAACACGCCGCTCCATGCCGCCTGGTACAGCTTCCCCAGGTCCTTCTTGTCGTCTGCGGTCAACGCACTCAAGTTGCCGTAGTTCATAATCGAAAACTTGCTGTGCTTCCCGAAGATTTGGCTCGGCCACGCAGTTTCGCTGACGTTGGCAAAAAAGTGCCGCAGCCCAAAGATGTGACCGATCTCGTGGATCAAGGTGTCGACTTGCTCTTTGCGGCTTTGGGTAAACATCCTGGGATACAACTTCAACTGGTGACGACCCGAATCGGGGAAGAAGGCGCTGGCTAGGACGCACCCACCGTCCTGGCACTGGTCGGCAGCTCGCATCACAATCTCGAAGTCCCACACATCGTCATCCTCGGTGAACTTGATGGGCGCCGCCCCGCCCCACTGTAGGAGGGCGTCGCCCAACAATTTCCTAATCTCGCCCTTGGCGGCCTCCGGGTCTGCGAAGCGTTTCATGGAACGTTCCTGAAATCGCCACCGCAGCATCACGTTTGGCGCCCACAGCGGAACAAATCCCTCCGACGCGTCGACCACGATCTCGGCCGGTGTTAGACCGCGCGGGGTTGCGTGCCCCCGGGCCTCGGTATCGCAAATAATGCCGGGGGCAAGAACGTGGACTTCGGATTCCTCCTCGGGCGGCGCCTCCTCCGCCCGTCGCAACCGAAACGCGTCGGATTCCTTCGCTTCAGCTTTCCCCGACTTCTTCCCATTGGTGGTGCCTGTGCGTGCCATTGTCAGATTCCCTCCTCTTGGAATTCTGTTGTCTGGACTGCAGCGATTGACGTGCTGAACCTAGCATTATCCAGCAAATGGCTAGTGATTGCTCTCCTGAAGAAGCATTGCATGCTTGCAGAGAACCATCCGCCTTATGCTTAAGCATACAACAAATTTCCGATTATGCAATCCCTTTTTTGCGGCCACAGGGCGACTACATTTGGCTGGTCAAGGACAATCAACCACAGCTATGGGCTGACAGCGAGCATCTCTTCTAACCTGAGTTCTGCCGCAAAGGGTTCAGCCCCGTGCCCACTGATTTTCAGACCTCCCGCACGCACGACAAAGGTCACGGTCGAGAAGAGGAACCGATTCTTACTACCAGTAGGTTATTGGCGGGCTATCTTGACTGGCCAGGCTGCGCGCAAGTCTTCAAACTCGAACGTCACACGCGCATCCCCGCCACCGGCAAAGTGCGACAAGACAAAGTGCGCCACCCGCTTCTCCAACAAAACCCTCGCCCAGAACTTTGCGACCCTCAATAATCTGGTTATTGCACTGATCCGCCGCAGCGGCTGGCGCTATCTCCCCTACCTGACTTTGTAAAAGCCCTGAACAAAGAGTTTTCGACGGTTGACAGGGACCAATAAATACCATATGCTGTATCTTGCTTTGTGTGGTGCACCCGCCTCCTAGTGTACCCACCGGCCTCCGGCACGTCCCCATAGTCAATGGCAGCAGCCCGCGCTTGCGGTGCCGCGAGAGGAGGCAATCGCTCTCCACCATACGCTTCTTCACAGGCGCCGGCCGCCATGCCGGCACAGTTGTCGCACGCATCCCGCACCCCAAAACAGCACCGTCCAGCAACAGGCCAGGTTTTTCAAAAGGAGGAAACACGATGCCTGAAGAACGAGCCGGCATCAGCCGGCGGCTTTTGTTCAAGCTCGCCGGCGCGACGGCGGCGGCAGCGGGTCTGGTTGGTCGCGGTGCGGAAAAAGTCTCCGCCCACGACCTGAAACCGAGTGATCCCGCCTATCGCTATGACGAGTATGAGGCCATCGTCAACCGGCGGGATTTGCGCGTCCGCCAGCTGTATCAATGGCCCAACCTCAAGAACGAGATCATCTTCGCCAACGTCCGCAACGGCCTCAACGGGTTCCAGTTCAGCTACGACCTGCCCGCCAGTGCGATCCAGGTGGTGGTGCAGGCGTATGCCTCCGCCAACGCCGCCACCTACGACGACTTCATCTGGGAGAAATACAAGCTGGGCGAGCGGATGGGCATCAACGACCCCGACACCAAAGAGCCGGCGCTGCGCAACATCTGGTTCACCAGCAGCGTTGCCGCCGATGATGTCCAAGAAACCCCAGAAGAACGGGACCACCCGTACTATGCCGACGCCAGTATCGAGGGCTTACAGCGGCGCGGTCTGCTGGTCTTGATATGACACCAGACCATCCATGCGCACGCCCGTGCGGCGGCCACCAACAAATGGGGACCTGACGACCAGACCGAAGCAGAGATCCTGGCCGAGATTGAGGAACACCTCATTCCCGGCGGCCTTCTGATCCCAGCAGCAGTGGGCGAGCTTGTCTTCCTGCAAGACAAGGGCTATCGCCTGGTTGTCAACCACTAAGCCTCGGTCCGTTACCTCGTTCCATGAGCCATCCCGCAATGTGGGATGGCTCATATTCTTATTCCCGGCCAGGAACGCAACAGGAGGATCCCACCGTGCGGCTCGATGGCAGTCAGTGGCTTGCTCCCTGTTCTTGGCGTAGTGGCGCGATAATGGTAGCTGCAGCGCCAGGTCTTAGCCACCGAAATCCAATAACATTGTCCCATTTTCATAACGTGCAGCACAGGAGAAAGACACCTTGACCAAGCAGCCTTATGGCACCACCGCCGCCGGCAGCGACGTGACCGAGTACACGCTCGCCAACGCCAACGGCCTGGAGGTGAAGATCATCACCTATGGCGGGATTATCACGTCGATCCGGCTGCCGGACCGGGCGCAGAAGATGGCAAACGTCGTGCTCGGTTTCGGCAATCTCCACGACTATGAGACCAAGAGCCCCTATCTCGGCTGCATCACCGGGCGCTATGCCAACCGCATCGGCGCAGGGAAGTTCACGCTCGACGGCACGGACTACCAGCTGGACCTGAACAACGGCCCCGCCACCCTGCACGGCGGCCTCAAGGGGTTTGACAAGGTGGTGTGGGCTGTGACGCGGGAGATCACAGGCCCCGCCGGGATGGGGATCGAGCTCCATTACCTGAGCCCGGACGGCGACCAGCATTTCCCGGGGGCGCTCGACACCTATGTCACCTACCTGCTCGACGACCGCAACGAGCTGAGCATCCACTATCAGGCGACGACCGACAAGCCGACGATCGTCAACCTGACCAACCACACCTTATGGAACCTCGGCGGGGAAGGTTCGGGCGCGATCTACGACCACGTGCTGCAGGTGAATGCCCCGCAGTACACGCCGGTGGACAAGGCGGCGATCCCGACGGGTGAGCTGGCGGACGTGGCGGGCACGCCCTTTGACTTCCGCACGCCCAAGCCCCTCGCAGACGGCATTCGCGCCGATCATGCGCAGATCGCCATGGGCAAGGGGTTCGACCACAACTGGGTGCTGATGCGACCTGGCCCAAAAGATAACGAGTTGATGCAGGCGGCGACGCTGCATCACCCAGCGAGCGGCCGCGTGCTGGAGGTGTGGACGACGGAGCCCGGCATCCAGGTCTACTCGGGCAACTTCCTGGACGGATCGCTGTACGGCCCGCGCGGCCGTGCCTACCGGCAGGGCGACGGCCTGGCGCTGGAGACGCAGCACTACCCCGATTCGCCCAACCAGCCGCAGTTCCCCTCGACGGTGCTGCGCCCGGGTGAGACATACGACACGACCACCGTGTTCAAGTTCGACGTGCAGTAAGGAGGCGGGTGGCACCTCTAGGAAGTACCCATCTCCAGGAGGTGGGACCTCCCGTACAGGCCTTCCGGGAAGAGGAGGTCTTCCCGGAAGGCTGATTGCTGCTACTGCTCGATGGCGGGCAGGAAGAGGAAGGCGGCATCTTCGGGGACGGTGCCGCTGGCGCCCAGACCGCTGACAGGAGTACGGGTCGGCGCCGGTGCGCCGGCCGGCCTATAGCCAAACGCTGCCTCTACCGCTTCGGCCGTCGCCAGCGGGAAGGTGTAGCACGCCCAGCCGCGTGCGTCGACCGGTACCCCGGACGTAGGGCCGGGTAGGGTGTTGTCCCAACCTGCCTGCGGCTTCTGGCACAAGGTATAGGTGCGGCCGGGCACGAGGTTGAGCACGCGCCATTCGCCGCTGCCGTCGCTGAAGTTGCTGGCGACCAGATGCCGGCTGCCCGCGTCGTCACTGTAGGTCAGCTCCGCCCACCAGCCGGTCAGCCTTGTTTCGCCCCCGTCCTGCGCGCCGTCGCCGTCGCCGTCGGCAAAGGTGGTGACCAGCAGCGATCCCTTGCGCAGCGCCGTGAAGGTGGCGGTGACGTTGTCGCACGCCTGCACCGTGACGGCCACGCTGTTTTGCTGGGCGCTGTAGCTGCATTGGGCAGCAGGGTCGCAGCTCACCCCGCCTCGCCACCAGGCGAAGGGGATCGCCAGGGCGAAGTTGTGCGTGCCGGGCAGCACTTGGTCGTAGGTGATGGAGCTCCCCACGCTGTCGCCGTCGTCGCCGGCGGGGTCGTCAAGCAGGACACTGCCGTAGGCGCCCCACAGGCGCATGTCGCGCTCGGAGTCCGGGTCGGCGTCGAGCCGGATGGTCACGGTGGCGTGGCGGCCATCGCACACCGGCGGCGCATCGACCACCGCGTAGCTGCAGGTGCGCGTGGCGCTGTTGCCGGCATTGTCAACGGCGGTGAAGGTGACGTCCACGCTTCCGGCTGTGCTGGTGTCGACCATACTGCTGAGCGTGCTGGCAGAGGCAGAGAGCCCCGAGATTGAGGCGTCGACGCTGATGGGGCCGACCGGCTGTGGTCCGCTGCCGCTCCCGAACGGCCCGCCGGCCGGGCAGGCGCCTAGGAGGGGCGGCGTGCGGTCGATCCTGACCTCGACTGACGCCGTCGCCTCGTTGCCGGCGAGATCCCGGCAGGTGGCCACAAGACTGAACACGCCCCCGCCGCTCACGTCTGTGCGCTGCGTGCAGTTGGCCTCGTCGATGCCCGACCCGCCGCTGTCCGTCCAGTTCCAGTTTACCGTCACATCCGTGTTGTTCCAGCCGCTGCCGTTTGCCGCGGGGCTGAGCGCAGACGCCGCGCTGGGAGCAGAGGTATCGGCTGGCCCCTGTGACACGAGCGCCAGGCTGTGGAAGCTGCCGGCGGCGATGGCGACTGCCCCGGACAGGCCGGCGGGGACGCTCGCCTGCCCTAGCGTGTCGTTGCCCCAGGCCACAACGGTGCCGTCACGCTTGAGCGCCAGGTTATGGAGGTCGCCGGCGTCGACGGCGACGACGTCGGCGAGCCCCGCGGGAACGCTCGCCATGCCCCCCAGGTCAAAGCCCCACGCCACGACTGTCCCATCAGCCTTGAGCGCCAGGCTGTGGAGATAGCCCGCTGAGACGGCGACTACACCGCTAAGGCCGGCGGGAGCCGTCGCCTCGCCGAAACTATTGCTGCCCCAGGCGACGACGGTGCCGTCCGCTTTGAGCGCCAGGCTACGGCTGGTACCGGCGGCGACGGCGACCACGCCGCCAAGACCTGCAGGGACCGTCGCCTGGCTGAGGCTGTTACCGCCCCAGGCTACGACCGTCCCATCGTGCTTGAGGACCAGGTTATGTACAGAGCCGGCGGCGATGGCGACAAGCTCACTTGACCCCGGGTCGCTTAAGCCTGGGGGGACATCCACCTGGCCGTAGCTGTTGTCACCCCAGGCGACGACCGTGCCGTCGGCCTTGAGTGCCAGGTTGTGACGCAAACCGGCAGCAATGGCGGTTACGCCGGTAAGGTCCGCGGGGATCGCAGCCTGGCCCGAGCTGTTGCTGCCCCAAGCTACGACGGCGCCTGGTCCGGCGGCGTAGGCGGCCGGCGCATTGCCGAACTGCGCGCTCAGCAGAGCGGCGAGCGCCAGCGCCGCTGCCGCAATCCGCGCCCAGGATGGAAAAGCCGTGATTCGTATACCCTTCATAACTGCTCCTTGTTCGAAACAGATGTACCCACAGTTACTTACGGCAAGCTGCACCCGTGCCGCCGCCTGCGGCTGAGCGCGGCAACGGCGAGCCGCCCAGCGCGGCAGCGCGCGGGCTTTAGCAAGCAGGGGATGGATTAGGAGGAGGGTATCGCCGTACAGGTGGGCAGGCGCAGATAGGAAAAGGATAACAAACGGCGCCCGTAAAGTCAACAGCCAGCACCTTACGAATTGTTGGATCAATTTGCGAATTGACAGGCACTGCTGCGCGCGATAATCTGTTGCCACCGTCCAACTTCTTCCTCCGCTTCGCATCCGCCACAAAAAACTGACAGGTTGCAGGGCGGGCGACCACGTGTTCTGCGCAACTCGCCCGCCTGCCAACCAGTGATACTGCCTAGGAAAGGACACGCGCGATGAATAATAAGAATGCACGCTTGGAGATCGAGATGCCGGCGGGAACGTGCCGCTTCACCGTGGTTGGCGTAGAACGGCAGGGCGACGGTACGAGCAAAGTTACCGTTGCCGGTCGCGACAAGCTCGACATGTTGAGCCACGCGGCGACTTGGGTCGAGGGCGAGCAGCAGACCAAGGGCACCTTTGCACCCTACCAGGTGGACAACAGCACGGAGCCGCCCCAGTACGTGGGGATCTGGAAGGCACAATGAAGGAGGGAATCAACCCACCGCCGCGGCTTGGCGTTCAGATGCCGGACGGCACAACCATGACCATGACCATCGCCGGCGGCGAGCAGCTTGAGATGGGAGCGTATGCCCCAACCCTGGTCCTTAGTTTACGAGTTCGTGCGCAGAAGCGAAGAGGCTGATGCGCAGCTCGTTGCCGCCATCGGTCAATGCACGCCTACACCGGCGCGGGCGATCCGTACCTTCCCTTTCGCCAGGTTTCGTCCCCGCGCCATTTCCTTTTTGAGTAAAGGTAGGCGTGTTTCCTTGCCGCTCATGCAGCTATCCTCCTGACGCAAATTGTACCTGGACAGGCTCACTTGTCTGGTGCTATGTTCGGGGGACAGGACACTACCTTGATTGCCTCTCACAACCATGCTTCTACACATTGTTAACCAACGTAATAAGAACTTTACTTATTGACATAGATGCGAAATGCATACGGTAAGCCCCTTACAACTTAGCACCTTCCGATACAAGTGCGGGGGCTGATCATTGGCTTAAAGTGAATGAGGATATGCGACAAGCTACCAACAGGCAGGCGGATCCAGACGCCTTGCGGCTAGGCCGGCCACCTGAACTCCTGGACAACCCCTATTTTCGCACCATCTGGGAGAGAGCATCGGATGCCATGGCGCTTTCAGACGCCGACGGCATTGTAGTTGCGGCAAATCCAGCCTATCTACAACTCTACGAATACAAAGCTGAAGAGGTGATCGGCCACAGCTTTTCCATCATTTTCCCAGAGCAGGCACGCCCACGGGTGATCGAGGAATACAAGGCCGTATTTGCTGCGAGCGACGCCAGCCCGCACCTGGCTGCTCACGCTGCTGACAGTGATCCCTACTTCGAATCCACTGTGCGACGCGGCGATGGAGAGGTGCGCACGGTGCAGAGCCGCATCGAGTACATCTATGAAAATCATCAGAGAGTCGCCATGCTCTCCATTATCCGGGATATCACCGAGCAAAAACAGACGCAAGAAGCGCTCGACCTCAGCGAAACGCGCCAGCGGTTGCTGGTGGAGATTATGCCAGCGGCCATGTTCATCTGTGACCATGAGGGGTTGATTACCTACTATAATCAGCGTGCTGCAGAACTCTGGGGCCGGCGTCCCAAACTCGTCGATCCCCAAGACAGGTTCTGCGGCTCGATCCGCCTCCGCCGGACGGATGGTTCGCCGTTGCCCCATCACGAAAGCCCCATGGCGGTTGCCGTTCTCACTGGCCGTAGCACACGTCACGAAGAGATCATGATGGAGCGTCCAGATGGTACGCTGGTTGTTGCCTCGCTCAACATTGATCCGCTGTACGATCAGACTGGGCGCCGTATAGGCTCTATCAATGTGTTTGAGGACATTACCAACTACAAACAGGCGCAAGCGCAATTGCAGGAACTGAATGCGACGCTCGAACAACGGGTTCAGGGGCGCACAATGGAGTTGGAGCGCAGCAATCGAGAGTTGGACCAGTTCGCTTACATAGCTTCGCACGATCTCAAAGCTCCATTGCGCGCTATCACCAATTTGGCGGCTTGGGTTTCACAAGACGCAGCCGAGGTGTTGCCGGCGACCTCGCAGGAGCACCTGGCAAAGCTGCGCGGCCGCATCAAGCGCATGGAAGTGCTCATGGATGATTTACTTGCTTACTCACGTGCAGGACGTAAACGCCATTCCCCCGAGCCTATGAATGTGACGGCACTGATCCAAACGGTCGTAGACCTGCTCGCGCCACCGCGGGGCTTTGTAGTCAAGAGTTCCGCTACGATTCCTCTGCTGCGTGCAGAGCGTGTCCCGCTGGAGATCGTGTTGCGCAATCTCATCGGGAATGCAATCAAGCACCACCCGCAGCCGGGTGCGGGTCAGGTAGACGTTACTGTCCAGCAGCAAGGCCAATGGGCGGAATTCAATGTGAAAGACAATGGGTCTGGCATTGATCCGGCCTTTCACGAACACGTTTTTGAAATCTTCCACACCTTGAAGGCGCGTGATGAAGTCGAGGGGAGTGGAATGGGATTGACGGTGGTCAAAAAGCTTGTGGAAAGCCGCGGTGGGACGATTCAGATCAAGTCTTCTGTTGGTGAAGGGGCCACCTTCCGTTTTACCTGGCCGGCAACAGCGATGCGAGAAGCAGTTGATGTACAAACGGCTGCGGGCAATGACCGATTGAACGAGTCGAGCAACAACGAAGGGTCCTTGGCATGAGCAAAGTGATTGTCAAACCTGGCCTATCCAGACTTGGTTTTTGGTGGCGGCCTAAGTGCAAATCATGACTCTGACATTGGAAACTTTGTGCTTGAATTTCACCCTTGACATACACAGGGCGAGAGTTGTATTGCCTACCAATCTTCACCTGTTCTTAATCAGCGGACCGGAGTGGCAGAACGCTGTTCTGCGGCGGCTTCGGCAGTGGTGAAAACAGCCATCACCTGGTTTCCCTGGTAAGTAAAAAAGGCACGTGAAGAGCATTTCCGGTAAAGACGAGGACCCGGACGTCGAAAACGATATCGACGAGGTTGTCGACGAGCAGATCGCAGATCCCGCGCAATGGGGAAGGCGATACGATCATCGCCAAGGTGGGCGAGGGTGCGCAGCACGTCCTTGTCGGTCAAATCGCCCTATGTTCGTTTGGCGTCGCCCTTAAACTGGTTCCACTTGCCCTTGAAAATGTCACTGTTCATCAGGTTCTCCTTTCCTCCGATAAAAGTGCATCGGAGCTACGAATCCTACTGCAAGTTCGGGAACGTGAACTCAAGCACAGGATAATGCCGCGCAATTGCCGGTGTTGCCGAACCGTGCACAAACGCAGGATAGGTCTACGGACACAACGAGGATAGGGACTGACATCAAATTACTGCCATTGCCAGGTTAAAAGAGCGACACGATCGCTGAATTATGGCACAGGAATTTGGGGGGATTGACATAGAATACTGCAGCGTTATAATTTGCTTCCACCGTCCAACTCTTTCTCCGCCTCCCATCCACCAGTAACACTGGCAATCAAATACCGCACTCTCCAATACAAGTGACGATCCCGTTGTTGGCCGTTTTGCCTTGCCGTCTGGTTTATTGCGGGCACGTGGGCCAACAATGCGGTGGCGGCTGTGCTGCCGCCGAAATTCAGGAGTAACGTGCGTTTGCTAGTTCAGAAAGGAAAAACATCATGCGGTTTGTTCTTGCTTGTTTCGTCTCTGCAGCCCTCCTGCTCGCTGGATGTCAAACGCCGGCGGCAACCCCAGCAGCCGACACTGCCCCTACAGAAGAAGTAGCCACGCCTACGGAAGAAGTAGCCACGCCTACGGAAGAAGTAGCCACGCCTACGGAAGAAGTAGCCACACCTACGGAAGAAGTAGCCACGCCTACGGAAGAAGTAGGCGCTACTGAGGAGATGACCGGCACCCCAGAGGTAGGCGCCACCGAGGAGATGACTGCTACGCCAGAGATCAGTGCTACCGAGGAGGTAACCTTGACAGAAGCAGTAACCTCAACCGGCGGCTGAGTGATGAAGCGCGAATTGCTAGCCATAGTGCCAGCAATGGTTGCATTGAACGCACAGGCACGGCGGTTCCCGCCGTGCCTGCGCCCCCATCGAATTTTCGTCTCGCTAGCACCTCAAGGTGCAGGCGTCCCGGCCACCCCCAAGTCCTCGGCGATGCCCTGCATGGCCGTGAGTACGCGCTGCACGTGCTCGTCAAACGGCACACCCAGTTCCTCGATAAACGCCATGTTCTCGTGGCGGTCGATAGCGGCGGTAAAGGCCTTGTCCTTCCACTTCTTCTTGATCGAACTGAGCTGGACGCTGCGAATGTCACGGTCCGGACGCACATAGACGGCCGCTATGATCAGCCCGGTCAGTTCATCGCACGCCAGCAGCGCCTTGTCCAGGCGCGAGACGTGCGGCACGCCGAGGAAGGTGGCGTGCGCCTCGACGGCATGGATCAGCTCGGGCGGATAGCCGCGCTCGGCAAACAGCCGCAGCTCGGTGCGCGGGTGGCCGTTGGTCGTGTCGCTCATATCGGCAAAGCGCTCATAGTCCAGGTCGTGCAGCAGCCCGGTGAGGCCCCACAGCTCTTCGTCCTCGTCGAAATGGCGGGCATAGGCGCGCAGGCTGGCCTCCACCGCCAGCATATGCTTGCGCAGGCTGTCTGACTGCACCCATTCGCAGAGCATGGCGTAGGCTTCGTCGCGGGTGGGGAGTGGCATGGGTTGGTCCTTTCTGGATGCCATGTGGCCGTCGTGTCTTGCGGATTCGTTGCGGCAATTATACTATTGCTGCCATGCGAATCGTTACCTACAACATCCACGGATGGCGCACTGCCGACAACCGTCCCAACCTGACCGGCGTGGGCGATGTGCTCGAGCACATGGGCCCTGACATTATCGGCCTCAACGAAGTCTACTACCCGCGGGTGGTGGAAGGCAGCGACAAGCCCGCGCTGGAAGCATTAGCGGAGCGGCTGGGCATGCACTTTGTCTTTGGCGCCGCGCTGCGCTGGCCGGCGCAGGATGATATGCCCGAGGACGCCTACGGCAACGCCTTGCTCTCGCGCTGGCCCATCATCGCCAACGCCGCCCACCACCTGACCTCCAAGGAAGAGGACCCGCAGGGCCTGCTCGCCACCCGCGAAGAACGCGGCCTGCTCGAGGGGCGTATTCTCCTTGGGGGAAGCCCGCCCCTTCTCGAAAGCCCGCCCCTTCCCGCAAGCCAAGCGACCTCCGGTCGCCCCCTTCCCCCAAGCGAGACCTTTACCGCCTACTCGATCCATCTCGACCATACCGACGAGGAAGCGCGTGGGATCCAGCTGCGCGTGGCCCGCACCTGGCTTGGCCGCGACCGCAACCGGCCGCACGTCGTCATGGGCGACTTCAACGCCATCAGCCTGTGGGACTTCGCGGGCCGCGACGCTGACCTGGACGAGCTGAGCGCCCACAATACCGGTCACAACCTGACCAACCGCCCCGACGGCCCACAGGTGATCGCACAGATGGAAAAGGCCGGCTACGTCGACCTCTACCGCCAGTTTAATGGGCCGGGCGAACGATCGTACCTCACGGCGCAGACGCCCATCCGCATCGACTACATCTTTGCCAGCCGCGCCCTTGCCCCCAGCGCCACCGCCTGCGACATCTGGCTGGCGGCCGACGGCGTGTCCGACCACCGGCCGGTGTGGGCAGATTTCACGCTTGAATGAGGCCTCCAGGAAGTGCCACCTCCTGGAGGTGGGTACTTCACTTCCCACCCTGCATCGAAATGTTCGGTCAATCCACGCGCTGGATGGCGGGCAGGATGTAGCTGCCGTCGAGGACCGGGGAGTGCGTTTGCTACATGCGCATGCTGGGTTGACGCAATACGCCGGCAGTCGGAGGTTATTGACAGGATTTGCGATGGTGTTGCGCAGAGAATTGGTCAAGCTACAGCCACGATGCGCGAGTACATTATGAGGCGAGCGCGCACCGTGCCGCTCTCAACTACGATGATGATATTTGGGCCTACATGCATACCCCACAAAGGACCGGTCCAAGACGCGGTTGCACAGTTGAATCGCCTTACTGGGTATCCTACCCGGTGACAAAACGGCCACAGAGGGGGAACACGAGATGCTTGAGCGAATACTGACGATGACAATAAGAATTGCCAACGCAATCGAGCTTATGGTCGATGACATGACCACAACCGACATAAGGCAAACATCGCCTTACCGGTTGGTAAAGGGTGACGCACATGACCGCAGTCAGACACGCGTCGAAATGTGGGTCAACCCTCGGTGCTGATTCTTTGTGGGTGTGTTTCGGATTTTTTGAAACACACCCACGGCAAAGCTGCAGCGCTTTTTGCTGGATCAGCAGCAGATAGAGTCCGGTAGTTGTGTCCTCCTCCTCCTCGCCGACGACGGCACTTTTGACCTTTTCCACATGATTCCAGAGCTCAGCACGCCCGCCATCCAGTTTGGCGAAGGCCGTCCCGACACGCGGCAGCAGACGGTAAACGAACTGCGCACCTGCTAGCTACGACGGAAAGAAACAGCTTGGGGCTGGAGGAGTGGGCCCTCTGCTCGTGCCGGGCACAAGTGTTGGCACATACCGCATCTACGGATGTAGTATTGGGGTCATGCCTGACCTTTTTGACCAAGCCCAAGCCGACCGCCTCAAGACCGACGCGCCCCTGGCCGCGCGCATGCGGCCGCGCACGCTGGACGAGTACGTGGGGCAGCAGCACATTATCGGGCACGGCCGCCTCCTGCGCCGCGCCATCCAGGCCGACCAGCTGTCCAGCCTGATCTTCTACGGCCCGCCCGGCACAGGCAAGACCACGCTGGCGCGGGTGATCGCCAACACCACCAGCGCCCACTTTATCGCCCTCAACGCCGTGCTGGCGGGCGTGGCCGACATCCGCAATGCCATTACCGAGGCCCAGGAGCGCGGGCGGCTCTATGGCCAGCGCACGATATTGTTTGTGGACGAGGTGCACCGCTTTAACAAGGCGCAGCAGGACGCACTGCTGCCCTGGGTCGAAAACGGCACGGTCATCTTTATCGGCGCCACCACCGAAAACCCCTACTTCGAGGTCAACAAGGCGCTGGTCTCGCGCAGCCGTATTTTCCAGCTCACGCCGCTGACGCAGGAGGACCTGCGCCAGGTTGCACGCCAGGCGCTGGCCGACCCCGAACGCGGCTACGGCGGCCGCGCGGTGACGATCGACGACGATGCGCTCGACCACCTGGTGGAGGTGGCCAACGGCGACGCGCGCGCCGTGCTCAACGCGCTGGAGTTGGCCGTGGAGACCAGCGACGATCCGCACATCACCCTGGCCATCGCCGAGGAGTCGATCCAGCGGCGTGCCGTCCTCTACGACAAGGAGGGCGACTACCACTTCGACACGATCAGCGCCTTCATCAAGAGCCTGCGCGGCAGCGACCCGGATGCGGCGGTCTACTGGATGGCCAAGATGGTTTACGCCGGCGAAGCACCCCGCTTTATCTTCCGCCGCATGCTGATCTTTGCCGGCGAGGACGTCGGCATGGCTGACCCCAACGCCATCCAGGTAGTGACGGCGGCGGCCCAGGCATTTGAGCAGGTAGGCATGCCCGAGGGCCGTTTTCACCTGGCGCTCGCCGCGCTTTACCTGGCCACCTGTAAGAAGTCCAACTCGGCCTTTGCCTTTTTTGAGGCGCTGGAGGGGGTGGAGAAGGAAGCCGATAGCGGCGTCCCCAACCACCTGCGCGACGCCAACCGCGACAGCGAGGGCTTTGGCCACGGCGAAGGCTATCTCTACCCGCACGCCTACCGCGACCACTGGGTGGCGCAGCAATACCTGCCGTCGTCGCTGCAGGGCAAGGTCTTCTACCAGCCGTCCGACCAGGGGTACGAGGCGCAGATCCGCGTGCAGGTGGCGCGCCGCCGCGAGGAACAGCTGGCGGCGATGCTGGCAGCCGAAGACGAGCACGTCGAGTTGCTCACCTTTTCGCCCGACGACCCTGGCCGCGAGCGCTGGCTCCAGCGCACTATCTCCGGCGCAGGCGAGCGGCTGGGCAAACTGCGCGACCGGGTGCTCGATGCCTGTCGCCTGCCGCGCCACGGGCTGGTGCTGGACCTCAAGGCGGGCAGCGGCCTGCTGACGTGGGAGGCGCTGCGCCGCGTCCCCGAAGGCGGCGTCTATGCCCTGGCGCGCAACCGCCGGGATGCCGACGCCCTGCGCCAGCTGGCCGAACGCCTCTCCGGCCCTGAACGGCCGATCGTGATGGAAGGGCAACTGGGCGAGCTGCCGCTGTTCCTGCAGCTGGTCAGCAGCCAACCCCTTCCGGGAAGCGGCGGGCTTCCCGGAAGCCTTGCGGCCAGCATTCCTGCATTCGATGCGATCGTTGGCCACAACGCCTTGATCGACGAGGCGGAGAAAGGGGCGGCGTTTGGCTTGCTGGCGGGGCTGCTGGGGCCGAACGGGGTGATCAGCCTGGCGGAACGGGTGCCGGCCGCTACGCAGCGCATTTATCGGCTGGTGGATACGGGCAGGCTTGACTCTGACCTGGTGACGCGTTGGCAGGCCGCGGAGGAGGCGATCTACGCCCGCAGTGACGATCCGCTGACCAACTGGGACGCGCCCGAACTGCTAGCGGCGGTCGAGTCAGCCGGCCTGGCGGCGCAGATGCAGACAGAAGAGAATGTCACCGACATGCAGATCACGGCATCGGTCATCGCCCGCTGGTTCACGCCCGCCAAAGACGGCCGCCCCAGCTATGCCGACCACCTGGCGGCGCAGTTGTCACAGGAAGAAATTGCCGCCGTTCGCAGCGTTTGCGAGCAACAGTTGCTGGGACAGACTGTGCCCTGGCGTGGATTGACGGCTTACATCGTTGCGCGGAAGTGACACCTCCAGGAGGTGTCACTTCCGTTACTCTCTGCGTTCAAGGCCAGCAAGATAATCACGCAGCGGCTCAGGCATCTGCTTGCGCAATGGCCATGCCGCCACAAACTCGCGATAAGCGGCGGGTGAGCTAAACAGAGAGGTCATGAACTCGCGATCGATCATCGGCCTATCCCGCTGACCAATCCACTCCCTGTAATTTGAATACGGCCACAATTCAGGCTGCAGGGCAAAGCCATCCTTCACTGGATTGATATGGATATAACGGCAGAACTGGCGCAGGTATTCATCGTTGCCGACTAGGATGCGGTGAAATCGACCTTGAAAGAGTGTTCCGCTGCGCTGGTGGCGGCGATTGAAAAATTGGGCATAGCCGTTGCAGAGGTATTGTACGGCCAAGCCGGACCTGTCATCCGTATTCTGGCGCACGAGCAGGTGAAAATGGTTCGGCATCAGGCAGTAGGCGATGACGGCGGTTTCGTGCAGAAGGGCATACTTCCTCAGGCGCGTGAGAAAGCTGCGATAGTCGTCATCGTCGATAAAAATGCTGGTGCGATTGGCGCCGCGATTGTACAGATGATAATAGCAGCCCGAGGCAAATTGGAGGTTTCTGTCCCGCATCCCAACACTCCTTTGCGTCATGTGGAGGATGACGGAGATTCCGTCCACTCAACAATAGCAATCCGTGGTCACAGGCGCAACAGGAAAACTCTACAGAACCTCCAGGAAGTGGCACCTCCTGGAAGTGACACCTCCTGGAGGTCCGGCGCCCTCCTGTAGTCCCCGCCCTAGTACTCCTTGTTCTCTACCACCTCCAGAATCCGCAACTGTTGCCCGCCGATCAGGCCCTCGGCCTCGACGCGGGTCCAGAGGGGGCGCAGGGCGGCGGCGACCTTGCTCGCCTCATCTGTGCTCGCAAACTCGAGATCGATCATGATGTAGTGGGGGTCAATGGCCAGTCCCAGTTGTTCCGTCGCCTTAATGCGATCGCCACACACGCCATAGGTAATGCCAAGCAGGTCGTGCGTTTGGGCAATGCCTTGGACATCGTGTTGTTCCGCAAAAATTCCCAGCGCGGTTTGATGGGCCTGCAATCCCTCCGCAACGCTGCCGGTATTCACCAACCAATTGGCCAGGCGATTGAGGCTGCGCGCCCGCAGGACTGGGTTGGCCAAAGCGAGCGCCTGCTCGCTGGCCTGCTGGTACCACGCACCGGCGCGAGCATAATCGCGTGCGGCCCACAGAAAACCGAGTGCCATGATGCTATGCCACACTCCATCGTGCCGTCCGCAGCCAGGCGCGCAGCCGCCACTGCACTCTCATAGTCGGCCCGCGCACGTTCGAATTCGCCGCGCGTTTCATAAGCCTGGCCGCGGCTATAATACACCTGGCCCGGGGGCTGCACCTGCAGTTGCGCGGCGGACTCCCGGGCATGCGACAGGTGCTCGATGGCCGCGCCCGGCGCGTAGAGTGCCAATGCCCTTTCCCCTGCGCCGCGCTCATATTCCCAGGCCTTGGCCCATGCACCGGCGGCATAGAAATGGTAGGCCAGCTCTGCCAGATGCGCCTCACGCGCCGCGGGCGAGGCATAGAGGGCTTCGAGCGCAGCCGCAATCGCGCCATGCCGCAGCCTGCGCTCGCGTGCCAGCAGCTCGCCGTAAACAACTTGCCGGGTCAGGGCATGGCGGAAAGCAAAATGGTCGGATGACCGGTATTCGGCCGTGACCTCATGCACAAGCTGCGCGGCGATCAACTCCTTGATCAACTGCAGCAGTTCGCCCTCGCCATATAGGGTTACGCACTGGAGAACGACAAAATCGAAGCGCTGGCCCACCACAGCTGCACTGGCAAGAACATCTTTCGCTGCCTCGCTGAGCTTCTCTGTGCGTTGTAACACCGCAGCGCGCAAACTGCGCGGCATGCGCAGCTTGCCGATCGGTTTGCCGGCCCAATCCTCGCCCGTATCCGCAATATCGCCGCCCGCGATCAGTGACTTCAAGATCTCCTCGACGAAGAACGGGTTACCGTTCGTCAGATCATAGACATCCTTGACGAAATCACGTCCGGCAGGCTGCTCGGTGTGAAGGATGGCCTGCACCAACTGGCTCACTTGTTCGGCGCTCAGGCGCGGCAGTTCAATCTCGGTGGCGACGTGGCGCCGCTCGAGTTCCGCCACAAAACGGGTCAGCGCCGGCGTCGCCTCGTCGCTGCGCACCGAGAGCCACAGCAGCAGGCGCTGCGTCGTGATCCGGCGCGCCAGGAAGAGCAAGGCCTCGAGCGAGTTTTCGTCGCTCCAATGCAGGTCTTCGAGGATGAGGAGCAGTGGCCGCTGCGCCGCCAGGTGCTGAAAGTGCTGCGCCAGGGCAGCGAAAAAGAGATGCTGCTGTTGTTCCGGCTCCAGGGGTGGAAGGGACGAGAGGTCGGGCAAACGGCCGGCAATCTCCGGCAGCAGGCGAGTGATAGCCGGCGCGGCAGCACCAAGCGCGCGGCGGAGTTCTGCGGGTGCAAGGGTGGCCAAATGATCGCGCAGCACCTCCAGCAGCGGTGCAAAGGGAATGGTGCGGTCAGGCTCGAAGCACTGGCCTTGCAGTGCCAGCCAGCCTTCGGCTACCGCCCGTGCCTTGACTTCGGCCAGCAGCCGCGACTTGCCGACGCCTGCTTCGCCCGTTATCAGAACGACATGTCCACGCCCATCGCCGGCCTGCTCGACGATCCGGCCAAGCGCATCGACATACTCAGCACGGCCGACAAGCACGGGAGACACGACTGACTCGTCGAAGATCACAGCCATGACTTGTCCCTCCAGGAAGTGGCACCTCCAGGAAGTGACACCTCCAGGCGGTCATCCCCGCCGCCAAATGCGCTGGCCTAGCTCATGCAAGGGCGCCGGAAAGGAGACCAATGCAATGCGCCACGGCGTGAGCTTGAGCACGCCAAAATCAGGATGGTCGAAGCTGCCGAAGGTGGGCGCAGGATCGTATCCCACGGGTGGCGGCCCGTGCAGAAACAGGTCCCAGACACGCTGCTTATCGTCCAGATCGTCTACCCACTCCGCCGTACAGTCTGCGTACACCGGGTTGAATGCGTCGCCAATATAGGCCAGCGACACGTAAGGGTTGGCGAGCAGATGCTTGTGCTTGTACGACGTGCGGTGTGTGCCGATCCACCCGACTTGCCCCTCCCAGATGGGATGCATGATACGTGAGCGCGGCCGCTGCTTGCTGTCCACCGTCGCCATGCTGCACCACACCATCGTATGCACGCGGCGGACAAACTCCTCTTCGATCTCCGCGAAGTTGGCAATCTCCACAATTCCTCCGATCGATGCTGCGGAAGCCCGCCTCTTCCGGGAAGACCCCTCTTCCTGGAAGCCTCACGCTGCGGCGGCAGCCACAAAGGCGGTCGGGGCACACCCCTTCACGCTGCGAAACACAGTCGCAAAATACTGGCTCGAGTTAAACCCGCACGCATAGGCCACCTCCGTGACGCTGGCATCCGGCCGTTCCGCCAGCATGCGGGCAGCCATCTCGACTCGGCAGTGGGTCAGGTACTGCATCGGCGTCATATTCGTGAGCTGGCGGCAGTATTCGGAGAACTGGCTGCGCGACAGGCCGCATTGGTGCGCCATTGCCGCCAGGTCCCAGTCGGAGGCCGCGTGCTGCGGCAGGGCGCGCAGAAACATCTGCACCGCACGCTCGGTGGTCGACAGGTATTCGTCGAGCGGAATGTGCTCGCTCTCCAACATCTCCAGCACGGCCAGCAGCAGCCCGTTGATCGCCAGCTTGAGCCGCGACTCGCACTCGCTGGGGTCGCATCCCTCCTCCAGCAGCCCGCCCAGCTTGTCAAACCAGCGCTCCACCTCGCCGCCCGCCTGCCAGACCGGCTGCTCGTTGTGGCTGAGCAGCCTCGTCAGCTTTTGCAGTTCGGCCCCCGAGCAGACCAACCACTCCGGCCAGCGCCACGTTTGGTTGGGCCGCCGCACGCCCACGTCGAGGATCAGCCAGGTCAGCCGGCCGGCGCCAATGTGCGGCGCGCCCACACGATGAAACTGCCACGGCCGCGTGATGGTGAGGCAGCCCTTGCGCAGCGTCCAATGCTTGCCATCCACCTCAAACGCCGTCTTGCCGCGTCGCAGATAGGTGAACTCAATCCCCTCGTTGCAGTGCAGGTCCAACCCCCACGACTGGGCCACTGGCGCGTCCCATATACCGATCGAGCGCACGGCGGGCAGATAACCGCGCGGCAGCTGGACACCGGGGTAGAGCGCATGGCCCCAGGCGTGCAGGTGGACCTCCCCCTTACAGGCGGCCGCCTTGAGCGGCTCGCACGTATCGGCAAAATAGGTGCGTTCCCCATCCTGAAAGATGGCAGGCAGCTCTTTCACAGGCATTCCTCCTGGTCCGGCCCCGGCGCAGATAGCCAGCGCAGTGTTCAAAATTTACCGGTGGGAATTAGCGGACGATCTTGCAAGACTATAGCGCCCCTATGAGGGTATCGTCAAGTCACTCCCGAACGCTTCCCAAGTCATACCGTGCGCGTTCCAGGACATTCAAAGCTTTTTCGTCAGCAGCATTGTCTGTCGCATTGTCCGCACCATCGTACAGAGCATCCGATCGAGGAGGAGAACATGAATGGCTTAAGTCGTCGCGACTTTCTCAAGGCAGTCGGCGCCGCCGCGGCTGTCAGCAGCGTAGGCGTGATGGCGGCCTGCGTGCCGGCCACGCCGGCGGCAGCGCCGGCCGCCGAGAGTGGCGCGCAGAGTGGCGCTGCACCCGCCGAGGCTGCCACGAAGCTGGTGGTCGCCAGCTTCTACGCCGTGGATCAGACGGCAGGCTGGGCGGGCCTGGTGGATCAGTTCGAAAAGGACCATCCCGGTGTCACGGTGGAGACGCAGGTCACGCCTTGGGACGAATACCTGCCCAAGATCCTCACCCAGATCGCCGCCGACACGCCGCCGGACGTGCTGGGCGTCGAGAACACCCCGTTTATCCAGTTTGTGCGCAAGAACGTGCTGCTCGACCTCACGCCGCTGCTGGAAGCCGACCAGGCCTTCAAGTCGACCGACTTCTTCCCCAAGCTGATCGGCCGCTACACCGTGGACGGCAAGGTCTGGGGCATCCCCTATGATGTCCAGCCGATCTGTTGTCTCTTCTACAACAAGGATCACTTTGATGCCGCGGGCGTGGCCTATCCGAGCAACGAGTGGCGCAACGCCGACATGCTAGCGGCGGCGCAGGCCATGACCAAGACCGAAGGCGACCGCACGAGCCAGTACGGCTTCCACCTGGCCGAAACCGCAACCGACCGCAACCTCTTCGTCTACAACAACGGCGGCACGGTTGCCGACAGCGTCGAGACGCCCACCAAGGCGACATTTGACGACCCCAAGACCATCGAAGGCATGCAGTTCTGGTCAGACCTGATTCACACACACAAGGTGGCCCCCAGCCCCGGCTTCTTCAAGCAGGGCGGCATGGGTGGGGCCGACCTGTTCGCCACCGGCCGGCTTGCCATGTTTGTCGGCGGCTACTGGGAGCTGGTCTTCGGCCCGGACAAGTTCTCGCAGGTGCCCTTTGGCATGCAGATTGCGCCCGCCGGCGCCGACGGCACGCGCGGCTACGCCACGGGCGGCACCGCCTACTGCGCCAGCCAGACCACCAAGAACCAGGAGACTGCCTGGGAGTTTATCAAGTACTTCATGGGCATGCCCGGCTACGAGGCCGCCTTCGCCGCCGCGCCCAAGGGCATCATCTACCCGCCCGCCTACATTCCCGCCTACGAGTCCGAGGTCTACCTGGCAAACCCCAACCCGCCGGTGGAAAATCTCAACATCAACGGCGACGCCGCCGAGTTCGCCTGGTTTACGCCGCACCACGAGAAGTGGGTGGAGCTGCGCAACACGGTGATCATCCCCGAGACCGAGTTGATCGGCAACGGCGAGAAGACGGTCGAAGAGGCCCTGGCCGCCATGCAGACCGCGGCCGAAAAAGCCCTGGCGGAAAGCTAGGCTGCATTGGACGTTACGGGCGAGGCGGGCACAAGGTCCGTCGGAGCGCAGGCGTCCTCGCCTGCCCAGCCGGACCTTATGCCCCTACGATAGGAACGGGGTCCTATGACACGCACGAACCGGCAGCACCTATGGGTAGGGCTTGCGTTTATTGCGCCCAACTTTCTTGCCTTCCTGGTCTTTGTCGCCGGGCCGGTGATCGCCGGCCTGGTGCTGAGCTTTACGGAGTGGGACCTGCTGTCGGCGCCGCAATGGGTGGGCCTGCGCAACTATGTGACGCTGTTGACCGACGACAATCTCTTCTGGTTGAGCCTGGGGAACACGGTCTACTACGCCCTGCTCACGGTGCCTGCCGGCATCGTCGTCTCGCTCGGGTTGGCGATCATCATGAACCAGGGGTTGAAGGGCACGCGCATCTATCGCACGCTCTTCTTCATCCCGGTCGTGGCCTCCACGATTGCCGTGGCGCTGGCCTGGAAATGGTTCTACAACGGCGAATTCGGGGTGCTGAACTGGATCACCTCCTGGTTCGGCATCCCGCCCCAGAACTGGCTGACCGAAAGCAAGTGGGCCATGCCGGCGGTGGCGCTGACGGTGATCTGGAAGACGATGGGCTACAACATGGTCATCTTCCTGGCCGGTCTGCAGGACGTGCCCCAGTCGCTGCACGAGGCGGCGGCGATCGACGGCGCCACCAGCTGGCAGCGCTTCTGGGCGATCACGCTGCCGCTGTTGAGCCCCCACTTGTTCTTCGTCCTCGTCATCTCGCTGATCGGCGCCTTCCAAGCCTTCGATATGGTCTATGTCATGACCAACGGCGGGCCGGGCAACGCCACCCGCGTCTACAACTACTACATCTGGGAAAATGCGTTCCAGTTCTTTAAGATGGGCTATGCCTCGGCCATGGCCTACATTCTCTTCGTGCTGATTTTTGTGATCACGCTCATCCAGGTGCGCTATCTCGGCCGCCGCGCCTACTACGAGCTGGGTTGATGAGGGTGCAATCATGAGCGTCACCAAAGATCAACTGCACGCCCCCCGATCGCTTGGGGCGCAATCCTCTCCTCCGGTCGCCGCCACGCGCAACATCGGCCCACGAATCGGCCCACGTATCGGCCGCCTCGTACTGCACGCCTTCCTGATCCTGCTGAGCATCTCCTGCCTGCTGCCGCTGGTGTGGATGGTTAGCACGAGCTTTAAAGAGCAGTTCCAGGTGTTCACCTATCCGCCCGAGTGGATTCCCGACCCCTGGACGTTAAAGGGCTACCAACGCCTCTTCGCAATGTCCCCCATCAGCAACTGGCTGTTCAACAGCGTGTTTGTGGCCGTGACCATCACCGCCTGCCAGCTGGTCTTCTCGTCGCTGGCGGCCTACGCCTTTGCCCGCGTCCGCTTCCCCGGCCGCGACATCATCTTCATGGCCTACCTGGCCACCATGATGATCCCCGGCCAGGTAACGCTGATTCCAGGCTACATCCTGATCAAGTACCTGGGCTGGATCGACTCCTACTACGCCTTGACCATCCCCTTCCTGTTTGGCAGCGCCTTTGGCACCTTCCTGCTGCGCCAGTTCTTCCAGACCATCCCCACCGAGTTGGAGGACGCCGCGCGCATCGACGGCGCCGGCTACTTCGACACCTACTTCCGCATCATCCTGCCGCTGGCCAAGCCGGCGCTGGCGACGCTCGGCGTCTTTGTCTTTCTGCACTTCTGGAACGATTTTCTGTGGCCGCTGATCGTCATTAACACCAACGAGCTGCGCACGCTGCCCGTGGGGCTGGCCGTCGTCTCGCGCAGCATGTTCGGCACCGACTGGCCGGCGCTGATGGGCGGCGCCTGCATCTCGCTGGTGCCAATCTTGACTATCTTCTTCTTTGCCCAGCGCTATTTCGTGCAAGGCATTACGTTAACCGGTCTCAAGGGCTAACGCCCATGGCGCCCTACCTTCTATACGAAAGGAACTACACATGAAAGTCGGCTGCTTTGCCATCGTCGATCCCTTTGCCCTGCTGGAGCACCAGCTCGGCCGCATCCGCGACATGGGCTTCCGCTACGCGGACATCACCGATAACCACAGCGGCGGGCTGCTCGGCCGCGAGTTCGGCTTCGCCTCCACCGTGAGCCTGGACGACAACCCCTTCGACATCAAGCGCCTGTTTGAGAGCTATGGACTGACCATCACCTCCTTCTGTGCCCATGCCAACCTGCTCGACCCCAGCGCGCCCGGCCGCTATGCCACCAACGAGATCATGAAGGCCGTGCGCCAGGCCGCCGCCATGGGCGTCAAGCACGTCATCACCACCGAGGGCGACCCCAAGTCGGCCTGGGGCCACAAGCTGACCCACGACCAGCGCGTCTTCATCGTCGCCGAGAAGCTGTACGAGCCACTGCGCCTGGCCGACGACCTGGGCGTCTATCTGCTGCTCGAGCCGCACGGGATCCTCACCGACTCGATCTCCGGCATCCAGGACATCATGGCCGCGCTGGGTTCGCCGGAGAACCTGGGCGTCAACATGGACACGGGCAACTCGTGGCTGGGTGGGGCTGACCCGGTCGAGATGGCGCGTGTTTTTAAGAACAAAATCATGCACCTGCACTGGAAAGATCTGCCGGCAGAGTGGGAAGCCAAACGTGGCACGATGTACGGCTGTGGTTTCAGCCCGATTGCGCTGGGCGAAGGCGTGATCGACATCGCCGGGGTGTACAACGTACTCAAAGATGCGCCCTGCCTCGAATACTCGACGCTCGAGATCGGCGGCGAGGACAATCTCAAGAACAGCTACGCCTACCTCAAGTCGTTGGGGGCGGAGTAATGGCCCGAGCAACCGCCGGGGCGCGCATCGTCTTTCACACCGGCGGCCCGGCCTTCCACCCCGTCGCCGAACAGGCCCAGCTGATTGCCGGCTGGCTCGGCGAAGGCTACGACTGCCGGATCGCCGATGGCCTCGAGGCCTTTGACCTGCTCGACGACTGCGATCTTTTTGTGGCCATGGGGCTGCATTGGACCGGCATGAATGCGGAATGGGCAGGCAGCATGGCGTATCATCCTCTCCAGCCCCGCCACAAAGAGGCTTTCGAAACGTACGTAGCCTCCGGCCGACCCATTATCGCGTACCACGGGGGGATCGCCTCCTACGACGATTGGCCCCGCTACGGCGAGCTGCTTGGCTTTACCTGGGTCTGGGGTGTCACCACGCACTCACCGCTGGGCGACTACACAGTCAACATCCTGCAGACCGGCCACGCCATTGTGGCCGGCCTGCAGGACTACACGCTGTATGACGAGCTGTACTATGACGTAAAGGTGACGGCGGGCCTGCAAACCGAGGTCCACGCCACCGCCGAGTGGGAGGGGCAAGCGCGGCCGATGATCATCACCGCAGAAGGAGGCCGCGTGGAGGGGGCGGGCCGCACCGTCTACCTGGCCAACGGCCACGACCTGCGCGCCTTCGCCTGCCCCGCCCTCCCCCGCCTATGGCAGAACGCCGTCCGCTGGTCGCTCGAGTGACCCTTCCAGGAAGGGTGGCTTCCTGGAAGGGGGGTTTTATGAAGGAGAACAGGATGATGTCTGAAATGGGGCGTGCCTATACGGCGGCTGTGATTGGGGCCGGCAAGGCGAAGGATGAGGGTTTTTTTAAGGGCGGCGGCCATCGCATTGGGTACACGCACGGCGAGACCTATGGGCGCAACGGGCGCACGCAGCTGGTCGCCGTGGCCGACATCAACGCCGAGAATCTGCAGGCCTACCAGGAAAACTTCGACCTGGCAGACGGGTATGCCGACTACCGCGAACTGCTGGAGGCGGCAAACCCGGACATAGTCAGCGTCTGCACCTATGTCGGCCTGCACCGCCAGATGATCGTCGACGCTTGCGCCGCCGGCGTTAAGGGCATCATCTGCGAAAAGCCCTTCCTGGCCGCGCCCGCCGACCTGCAATTGGTGGCAGAGGCGGCAGCCGCATCCGGCACCAAGATTGTCGTACCCCACATGCGCCGCTACTTCCCGGCCTTTGCCCGTGCCAAAGAGCTGTATGCCGGCGGCGCGGTGGGCGAGCCGCTCATGTGCATCGCCGGCATCCCCGGTTGGGACCTGAGCGAGTGGGGATCCCACTGGCTGGACATGTTTCGTTTCTTCCATGACGACCAGCCGGTGCTGTGGGTGATGGGCCAGGCGCGTGTGCGCGACCAGCGCGGCTACGGCCACGCCATGGAAGACCACGCCGCCGCCTACTTCGCCTTCGCCGACGGCGGCAAGGCCATCCTCGACGGCGGCATGGCCATGAACGGTGAGTGGACGATGACGCTCGTCGGCACGGGGGGCACGATTCGCGTCCACCGTGAGGACGAACTTGTTATCGAGGACGCGCGTGGCCACCGTACTGAATCCTTTGCAGACCACCCCGGCAGCAGTTGGACTGCCATCTGGGATTGCCTGCTGGCCGACCTGGTAACATGGCTCGACGGCGGCCCCGAGCCCATGCTGGGACTGAGCAACATGCTCAAGACCAGCGAACTCAACCTGGCCGCCTACATCTCGGCCCTGCGCGGCGACCGCATCGACCTGCCGCTGGCAGACGATCTCGCCGAATGGCCTATCGACGCAATGGTCAAGCGAAACAAAATCCTATGAGCAACCAGCAAGACGCCATCACCCCGCGCGAACACCAGCTCCTGCGCACCCTGGCCGGCCAGGTAGCCGAACTGGCGTCACGCCCCATCGAAGCCCAGAAGCGCGATCTCTGGCTCCGTCACAACCGCCTGCAACCCACGCGCCCGGTGATCTTCTGTGACCCCGAAAACGGCTGGAACGAGATCATCCGCCCCGAACAGCTCGCATGTGAAGGCGAACTGGCGCGCGAGTGGGAATTCCGCCTGCGCCGCGAGATCTTCTGGGGCACGCAGATGTGCGACGACCGCGTGATTCTCCCCTTCTTCGAGGTGCCGCACGTCGCCGTCGAAAGCGACTGGGGCATGCACGAAACGCGGATCGGTGGCCAGCATGGCGGCGCCTACACGTGGGATCCGCCGCTCAAAGACTACGCCGACCTGCCCAAGCTGCACTACCCCGAGATCACCGTCGATGCCGCCGCCACCGAACAGCGTGCAGCACTGGCACAGGGGATCCTGGGCGACCTGCTCACCGTGCGCGTCAAGACGCAGTGGTGGTGGACGCTGGGCATGACCTGGACGCTCGTCAACCTGCGCGGGCTGATGCAGATCATGTATGACATGGTGGACGCGCCCGACGAGTTGCACCATGTCATGGCCATTTTGCGCGACGGCCACCTGGCCAAGCTCGACTGGCTCGAACAGCACGGCCTGCTAAGCCTCAACAACGACGGCACCTATGTCGGTTCGGGCGGCTTTGGCTGGACGGACGAACTGCCGCAGCCCGACTTTGAAGGTCGTGTGCGTCCCTGTGACATGTGGGGTTTTGGCGAAAGCCAGGAGACGGTAGGCGTCTCGCCCGAGATGTACGCCGAATTCGTCCTACCCTACCAACTGCCCCTCCTGGCGCGCTTCGGCCTCAACTGCTACGGCTGCTGCGAACCGCTCGACAAGCGCTGGGAGTACGTCAAGCAGATCCCACGCCTGCGCCGGGTTTCCGTCTCGCCCTGGAGCAACCGCGCCTTCATGGCCGAACAGCTAGGCGCCGACTACATCCTTTCCATGAAGCCCAACCCCGCCGACCTCGCCCGCGACAGCTTTCACGAAGACAAGATCCGCGCCATCCTGCGTGAGGATCTGCACACCACGCGCGACTGCCGGGTCGAAGTCATCATGAAAGACAACAACACCATCCGCGACGACCCGCGCCGTGTCACCCGCTGGGTGCAGATCGCCAAGGAAGAGGCGGAGAAGCTCTAGCGAACCTTCCTGGAAGACCTCCCCTTCCCGGAAGCGGGTGCCTGCGACACAGCATTCGTTAAGGTATAGGATCCCAGCGCCTGCTATTGGTCTACCAGTGTAAAGTGAATTTAATTTTAGTATTTTTCCGCCTGCAAGGGTCCTCTAGATAGATAGACACCTATTAGTTGACTGGGGGGACCCCGTACCGTGGCAATAACATCGCAGACACATAGAGAGTTCTCGGGCCGCGGCCATCTGCTCCGAGATAGCCGGCCGCCCGTCGCTGTAAGCTATTACATCATGTTGTCGGCGCGACCGACAAACACGAGCGTGCTGGCTGGGCCGCATGAAACGCAGTGGGAGTGGGACAAGGCGCAGGGTTTTCTCACGCTAAGCGACGACACAGATGCGCTCGACGTAGACATACGCGCCAAATACACGCTGGTACTCGATGACGACACGCGCTGCGTGCCTACCCTTTGCCACGATCACAACCTCCCGCTCATGAAGTACCGGCTGCAGTGTTCACCGAGGGATCTGTTGGGCCAGGGGAGCAATGCCATATTGTACGGCAGGTCTGCGCCCCGTCCCGTGTATGAGGCTACAGGCCAAGCGCAATAATAGTTCGCTCCAGGAGGTACCCACCTACTGGTACTGGATCATGTTGGGCGTGATCTCGATAAAGTCCGTTTGCTCGGTCCCATCCACCCCCAACGCCTGGCGCGGGGTCATGAGCGGTTCGTCCCAGCCGTAGAAGAGCTTAAACGACGTGAACGGCGTGTTGGCGTCCACCAGTGCATTGTACTTTGACGTCTTGACGTACGGGTTGCCAAACCCATCCACCGACAGCGTCAGCTCAACCTCGGGGTAGGTGGGATCCAACTTCTCCTTGTCCAAAATCATGTTGGACTGGAACTGGTGCACCATGAGAATGCGCTTGCCCTTGATGCCGTGGGCGCGCATATACTCTGCCATTGCCCCCTGCACGTCGTTAACCTGCTCGGCGGTGATATACCCGATGGGATTGCCGGGGACATACTGGCCCGGATGCACAACGGCGAATTCGGGGTCGATGGCCAGGTGCACGTTGGGGTACTTCAGATACGGCAGCGCCGGGGAGATCGAAGCCGTAGGCGACAGGTTGGCGATCTGCGAGTCCAGGATCACATCCACGCCCGCCTTGAGCCCTTCCTCAATGTAGGGCATGACTACGGCCTCGCTGAGATAGCCAAGGTGCGAGTTGTCGGGCTGCGCATCTACCGTGGCCATACCCCACACTAGGTGCACGGCCGGCTGCACGGCCACCTCGGGCCCGTTAGCCTCGTCGTACTCGGCGGCCTTGGCCTTGATCAGCGGCATGATCGCCGCGGCGTCGTGCTCGCCGATGATCCCCATCAGCGCAATCCCCGGCCGCCCATAGTAGGTAACCCACGTCTTGTTGTAATAGGGTGATTCGGACCCGGCAGCACGTGCGGCGGGCGTCATGCGCTCGACCACACCCTGGCGCGGGATGACGCCAATGGTGCCATCCGCTTGGACCTCGGCGCGCGCCCACGCCGGTAAGCTGCCGTCCGGGCCCGGCACGCGCAGCAGGTAACCCGGCTCCAGCGTGCCACCCCATGTCATGCCATTGGCTGCCATCAACGCGCCCACATCCACGCCCAGACTGTAGGCGATGCTGTCGACCGTATCGGCCGGCTGCACATAGTAATACGAGGGATTGTACACGGGACCGGCAGCAATCAAGAACGCCTGGCCCGGGTGCCGCTTCGGGTTGGGCAGTGCCGGCTTGATGGGCACGCGGGGCGCCGCGCGCAAACTGGCAACGGTAAGTGTGGGTGGAGAGGAGGCAGAAATCGTGGGATCGGCAGCATGAACCGGGGTGCGGTGCACCGCTATTCCCACCAAGGCAGCCGCCGTTGCGGCTACAAGCAGCTTTGCGCAGTTGCGATCGGGGTTCACACGCCCACCCTCCTCCTGTCTGAACCTTGATTCACCCGATTTACAGGATTTCCATGATGGCATGCATCACTCCAGCCCCACATCATGGAAATCCTATAAATCCCAAGAATCATGGTTCAGACGACTACTTCGCCGCCACGCGCTGCGCGCCAGTTCCCTGTGTCTGGTCGCTCTGCATGTGGCAGTTCTTGTATTTCTTACCGCTGCCGCACCAGCACGGGTCGTTGCGACCAAGCTGGGGGCCACTCTTGCGCACGGTCTGCGCCGCTTCGGGCTCGCGGTTGGTGCGGATGTTGCGTGCCATCGGGGTGGGCGCGGCCACTTTCTTGGCCGCCTGCGCCGCCCTTTCGGGGCTGGCCTGCGCCTCCTGCTGCGCCTGCTGGCGGATCTGCACGCTGTACACCGCCTTGACGGTGTCGCTGCGAATGGCGTCCAGCAGCTCGGTATACATCTGGAACGCCTCGCGCTTGTACGCCACCAGCGGGTCGACGTTGGCGATCGCCTGCAGGCCGATACCCTCGCGCAGGCGGTCGAGGTCGGTCAGGTGCCGGATCCAGCGGCTGTCCACAGCCCACAGCATGATCTGCTTCTCGGCCTGGCGCAGCAGCGGCTCGCCCAGCTCGGCTTCCTTGGCCTCATACGCCTCGTGCGCCAGCGCCACGGCGTCACCTTGAATCTCGTCACGCTTCATGCCATGCCACGGTTCGGGCGTGAAGTCTTCGGGCAGCTTGTGGACCAGCGCCTTGAGCGCCTGGCCCAGCTCGTCCAGCTGCCACTGGTCTTCATACTCACCCGACGTAAACAGCGTGACCAACTCCTCCACTTCCTGCTCGATCATGCTCTCGATCGTCAGCTTGAGGGAAGGCTCGGTCAGGATGCGCCGCCGCTCGTCGTAGATGCGGTTGCGCTGCTCGTTGACGACCTCGTCGTAGCGCAGCACGTGCTTGCGGATGTCAAAGTTGTAACCTTCGACCTTGGTCTGTGCGTTTTCGATCGCCCGGTTGACCAACCCGGCTTCGATCGGCACATCGTCCTCGACGCCCAGTCGTGCCATGATGCCGCCGATGCGGTCGCCGCCAAACTTGCGCATCAGCTCGTCTTCCAGGCTGATGTAGAAGCGGCTTGCGCCGGGATCGCCCAAGCGGCCCGAACGGCCGCGCAGCTGGTTGTCGATGCGCCGCGCCTCGTGGCGCTCGGTGCCGACCACATACAACCCGCCCAGGCTGCGCACCAATTCCTTATCGCTGTCGGTGTCACGATACTTCTCGGTCAGGATTTGGGCCCACAGCTCGCCCGGGAAGACGGTGGTGGGGTCCTGGCCATGCTTGAGCATGTCGAGCGCCCTGTTCCACTCTTCCTGGCGCAACGTGGCCAGATCAAACTGCGCTTTGCGCAGGGCATCACGGGCCAAGCCTTCGGCGTTGCCGCCCAGCAGGATGTCGACGCCGCGGCCCGCCATGTTGGTGGCAATGGTCACTGCCCGCGAATGGCCTGCCTGCGCGATGATCGTCGCCTCGCGTTCGTGGTTCTTGGCGTTAAGGACCTCGTGTTCGACTCCCCGCCGCATCAGCAGGTTACTGACGTGCTCAGAGGTCTCGATCGCCACCGTACCCACCAGCACCGGGCGCCCCTTCTCAACCTCGGCGACGATATCGTCGATCACTGCTTTGAACTTGGCGTCCTGCGTGCGATAGACCAGATCGTCGTAGTCCTCGCGCACGACCGGGCGATAGGTGGGCACCTGGATTACTTCCAGGTCATAAATGCGCTGGAACTCTTCCTCTTCCGTCTTGGCCGTACCGGTCATGCCGGCCAGCTTGTTGTACATGCGGAAGTAGTTCTGGAAGGTAATGGTGGCCAGCGTCATCGATTCCTTCTGGACCTTGACGCCTTCCTTGGCTTCAATCGCCTGGTGCAAGCCTTCGCTATAACGGCGCCCTTCCATCAAGCGGCCCGTGAACTCGTCGACGATGATGACCTCGTCGCCGCGCACGATGTAGTCCTTGTCGCGGCGGTAGAGGGCATGGGCGCGCAGGGCATTGTCGAGATAGGGCATCATCTCAAAGTGCTCGGGCGAATAGAGGTTCTCTATCCCCAGCGAGCGCTCGACATACATAATGCCTTCCTCCGTCAGCGTCGCCACCATCTCTTTCTCGTTGGTGACGTAATGCTCTTCGGGCGTCAAGCGGCGCACCATTTGTGCGAACTGCATATAGTAATTGGAGCTTTCGCTCGATTCGCCCGAGATGATCAGCGGCGTGCGTGCTTCGTCGATCAGGATGTTGTCCACTTCGTCGACGATGGCATAGTGCAGTTCGCGCTGCGTCAACCGCGCCACTTCCTGCACCATGTTGTCGCGCAGGTAGTCGAAGCCAAACTCGTTGTTGGTTCCGTAGGTGACGTCGGCGCGATAGGCGTCACGGCGCGTGACTGGGCGCAGATACTGGAAGCGGTCGTCGGCGTTCGGGTAGTCCGGATCAAACAGGAAGCTGCCCCCATCCGGGTTGCCGGCGCTGTTCTGGATGACGGCCGCGGTGAGGCCCAGCAAGTGGTAGATCGGCCCCATCAACTGCAAGCCAAACTTGGACAGGTAATCGTTGGGCGTAACCAGGTGTGCCCCACGACCCGCCAGGGCATTGAGGTAGAGTGGCAGTGTGGCGACCAGCGTCTTGCCTTCGCCCGTCTTCATCTCGGCAATCGTGCCGCTGTGCAGCACCATTCCGCCCAACATCTGCACGTCATAGTGGCGCAGGCCGGTCGTCCGCTTGGATGCCTCGCGCACGGCAGCAAAGGCTTCGGGCAGGATCTCCCATAGGTTGGCCTCTTCGGCCTTGCGCAGGTCCTTCTTAATCCGTTCGACTTCGACACGGGCAAACTTCTGCTCTTCCGTGCCCAGCACGTCGAGGTATTCCTTTTCAGCCACGGCCAACTCATCGCGCAGTTCCACCGTTGCCTTGAGGATGCGCTGCTGAAAGCCAATGGTCATGCCGCGCAACTCGTCGCTGCTTTTCTTCTCGAAACTCTTCTCCAGGCCGTTAATCTCCTCGACGATCGGGCGGTACTTCTTGAGCACCTTCTCGTTCGGATCGCCGGTGATGGCGTAGTAAAACTTCTTAATCATGGTGAGTACGTTTCCTTGACTCCGGTAGGGAAGTCTGGCAGGGCGACACCCCTGCGACGTGCGCTCCCCGCGCCGCAAGGCCGTATTGTACCATGGGCAGGGGGTTGGTCAATAGGAAAGGGCAAACAGCGGAGCCGAATTCATATTGGCTTCATGTTCTGGGGCCCACCCTAATCTGGGAGCCAGGAGAGCAAACTACATTGTGCACTACATGACGATGTAGTCCGCAGCTTCTTGACGTGGCGTACACTGGGAGCATTGAATAGTCAGGAACCTTGGAGACAAACAGATGAAGTACCTAAGTTTCCGCACCCTATACGAGCACGATGTTGCAGCCGGCCTCCACCGGCAAGCGCAGGCGCCCAAGCTCTTGACAGACGCGGATATCATGCACCTTCCCGTTGCAGTGCAACGCTACCTGGTGTTCGTGGGCACCGTGGGCAAGCCGCAAATTTGGAATTACCAGCTGCACTTTCGCGGCGCGCTGCGCAATAGCCCAGACGATGGGTGGATGCCGATGGTGGCGCAACAGCAGAGCTTCGCCAACCCGCCGGCACGTCTCTTCCTGGTCAAGGCATCGATGTTCGGCATACCCTTTAGCGCGTTCCACAGGTATGTCGGTTCCGAGGCGACGTTTCAAGTGCGGGTTGTGTCACTCCTGACGATGGTAGACGCCCACGGCGCCGAGATGAACCTCAGCGAGACAGTCACGCTCCTCAACGATATGTTTCTGCTGGCCCCAGCAACATTGATCGATCCGCACATTGTGTGGGAGGAACTAGACCCCACGACGGTGCGTGCGACCTGGACCAACGCAGGCAATACCGTGTCGGCCATGGTGTCGTTCGACAGCTCCGGTGCACTCGTCAATTTCGTGTCCGATGACCGCTACAGGACCACGGATGGGAAGAAGTATGAGCGACTCCGCTGGTCAACCCCGGTCCGTGCCTGGCGCGAGGTTGATGGACGTAAGCTGTTTTCAGCGGGGGAGGCGATCTGGGAGCTTGGGGGAAAAGAGTTTGCCTATGGGCGTTTTGAACTGCTTGATGTGCAGTACAACCTAGAAGGCTAATGAAGAAAGGGCACTCCATTCTCAGGCCTTGATCAGCCCGCCAGCGAACTTTGCGAATTTGCTATCTGGCTCGGGGCCGCGATACGAGAACTGTCCCACCACGGTTGCGCCGTTTTTCTCCAGCGCTTTCGCCATTTGGGACAAAGTTGATCCGGCAGCAATTTTGTAGGTGCAGAAGACAACAAGCCGCTTGCCGGCCAGGTTGCCCAGCCGGTCGATGAACTTCAGCGAACCTCCGCTAGGATGCTGCCCGATAATGAACATCCCTTTCACCCAGGCCCCGACGCAGATGAGATCGGCTTTTGCCACCTCAGCAGGTTCAGCTTTGGCAACGGACTGAACCTGACATTGATGACCCAACGCCGTAAATGCTTGCCCCATGGCCTCGGCCGCCCGGGCAGTTGTACCAGTACTGCTTTCATAAACGATTGCGATATTCATAGAAAGACTCCTTATCTCCGCCTAGCAGTAGGGCTCCGCTGTGACTCCTTAGCAAAGAATACGCAATGCACGTTTTGCCGGTTGCGCGCATGTGCTATGACCGCAGAATAAGGGGCGAATACGCCACCACGAAAACCGCATTTGCTCGGAGTGTCGTTTCCGTGGATACTTCCCCTCCGCCGGTTAGTCGCCGATGGGCAACCAACCGTCCGGCGACGGCGCCCGCCTCAACCCACAAAGGAGATTCCCATGCGCAAGGGTCTGGTCTTTTTTGCGTATTTCTGCGCGTCTCTATGCGTGCTTTTCGTGTTGCCCGCCACGGCCGCCTATGCTCAGGAGCTGACGTCGGGCGACGGGACAATCTATCTGCAGGCAGGCGCATTCGACCCCCTATCATCGGCGGGGATGGCGGCAGCGGCCGCCCCGGACAATGGCGCGTCGCCCTACTACCTGGTGCAGTTTGTCGGCCCGGTCGAGGCGTTCTGGCTTGAACAGGTGGCGGCGCTCGGCGGCGAGGTGGTTGGCTATGTGCCAAACGACACACACATCGTGCGGATGGCGGCGGATACCGTGGCCAATGTGGCGAGCCTGCCAAGCGTGCGCTGGGTAGGCCCCTTCCGTCCGACGTACAAGCTTGCACCGGAATTGAGTGCAGCCTACGCGACGGCAGGGGCTGCGGCCAGTGCCGAGGCCAGCGCCACAGCCAGCGCGCCGGTGGAATTGACGGTAATGGCGTTTCCCGGCGAATCGCCGGCCGCACTCGGCGCTGCGGTGGCCGCACAGGGCGCGACGATCGTGGAGGCTGCCGACACGCCGATCGGCCCTGTCCTGCGCGTGCAGGCGCCGTTGAGCGTGCTGCCCAGCCTGGCGCAGCAACCGGCGGTCAGTTGGGTCGAACGCTATATCCAGCCGGTGACGGCAAATGCCGAAGGCCGTAAGCTGATGGGGGCCGAGGCGGTATGGCAGTCGTTTGGCTACTACGGCGCCGGCCAGATTGTGGCGATCTCCGACTCCGGCCTGAGCGTGCAGGACGCGTTGAGCGTTGATTTCGGCGGACGCCTGGTGCGGGCATTCGCTCCAAGCGAAATGAATCTAGCCAGCGCCCAATGCAGCGCCAAGACCACCTTCACCGACCTCAACGGCCACGGCACGCATGTGGCCGGCTCCGTGCTGGGCAGCGGCGCCCGTTCGGGCAGCAATGCAGCGGCGCATGCCTACACCGGTTCGCACGCCGGCACGGCGCCGGAGGCCAGCCTCGTCTTCATGGCGCTCAACACCGACGGCAGCACTGGGATCCAGTGTATTGACCTGAACGGCGACTTCCTCGCCAAGGGCTATCAGGAGGGGGCGCGCATCTCCAGCAACAGCTGGGGAGCCAACACCGCCGGTGGGTACAATCAGATCTCCAGCCTGGTCGACGACTACATCTGGCGCCACAAGGACTACCTGGTGCTTTATGCCGCGAGCAACGCCGGCCCCGGCGCGCAGACGGTCGGCGCACCGGGCACCGCCAAGAATGTGCTGACTGTCGGCGCCAGCGAAAACAACCGTCCCGACATAGACGCCGACGCCGACAATCCCAACAGCATGGCCAGCTTCTCCAGCCGCGGGCCTACTGCCGACGGGCGTATTAAGCCGGACGTGGTGGCGCCGGGCACATGGGTTCTCTCGGTGCGTGCCGCCCAGGCGCCCGACGGCAGCTTCTGGGGTAATTTCAACCAGGATTACGCCTTTATGGGCGGCACGTCGATGGCGACGCCGCTGGCCGCGGGCGGCGCGGCTCTTGTGCGCGAATGGATGGAGAAGGCGCGTGGCATTGCGACGCCGTCGGCCGCCCTGCTCAAGGCGCTACTTGTCAACGGTGCGACACAGCTGCCGGGCGAGAAGGTCGCCAGCAACAACAGCGGCTATGGCCGTATCGATCTGAAGAACACGTTGGGCGCCAACTATGTAGTCATGGACGATCATGTGCAGGGCTTACAGACCGCCAACGTGGTCAGCTACACCTTGCAAGTCGTTGCCGTAGGTGCACAAGGGACGATGTTGGCCCTGAACACTGCGCCGGCAGTACAGGCGCCGGTGCAGGCGTCCGGCGCGCTGCAGATGACCGCCGCGACGCCACTGGTTGCCACGTCAGCCGCTATCACTACGCCGGGCGAACTGCGCGGTGAAGCACTGCCCGGCTACAGCCAGGCCCGGCCGCTCACGCGCATCCCCGACGTGGGCCGAGATGGGAAGCGCAACCTGGCGCCCCTGCCCAATGCGGCGCCTGCGCCGGGAGACGGCCAGCAGCTGCCAACTCACACCCCAACACACGGGAGCTTTCAGCCCGGCGCCGGAACGCAAGGTCTTGTACTGCAAAACTTCAAGCAAGACATGGTCGGCGGCGGCGATTTTGAGGACCCTGACTGGACGGACATTTGGAGCTCGATCTGGCTGGGCAGCGGCGTGCCCGTACGCACCAGCGATCCCGGGTTTGTGGTTTCCGGCAATTACTCGATGTGGCTGGGCGGCACGGCCAGCGATGACGCCCTATACTACCCGGTTCAGTTTCCCGACACGATCGAAAGTACCCTGGACAGCGGCATCGCGTTCGCCGTGCGCATCATCGACGAGGATATCGACCTCGACTATCTCTGCGTCGCCTTGATCGACGCTTCCGGTGACTTCCTCGGCCCCTATGCACCCGACAATCCGGAATGCATCGACCAGAACGGTGATTGGACGTACGCGTTGACCTTTAGCGCCGACGACCGGGCCAGCCTTGCGGGTCAGACCGCCTATCTTGCCGTCTTCACAGCCGGCGATGGCGCCGAGCCCCACATGTCGGCCTTTGTGGACGACATCAGCCTGGTGGTCGACTTCCCGTCGCCGGCAGCCACCATCACGCCCGCGTCCGGCCCGTCCGGCACGACCTTCCTCTTGACAGGCAAGTACAACGTGCCCTATGGCTGGGTCGATATCTGCGTCAGCCCGTGCACTGCCGACAATTACATCACGACCGTTTACGCCGATGCCGCAGGCGATATTGCCGCGTTTTTGTACAGCTCGACGGACATCGCTCCTGGCCCGTACCCGATCCAGACATCCAATCTTTCCGACCGCACCGCCGAAACCTTGCTGACGATCTCGGGCGCCACGCAGCCGGTGCTGGAGGTGACGCCTGCATCCGGCCCGGCGGGCACAACCTTCAGGTTTAGCGGCGCCGACTTCCTGCCCGGCGACCAGGAAGTCGTGGTCACGGTCAACGGCGAGTTGCTGCGCAGCGTGGGTAGCAACGACTCCGGCGACATCGCCTTCACAATCGATACGGCTACCAACACCCCGGCCGGCAATTACACGGTGGAGGCAACGGACAGCGCCGGACGCAGCGGTGCAGCATCCTTTACCGTCACCGCCGTTGCCGCCGGCGAGCCAAAGCTCACGGTGACGCCGGCCTCCGGCCCGGCCGGGACGACGTTTACCTTTGGCGCCAGTGACTTCACGGCCAACGTGCCGGCCACCGTGTCACTTGATGGCCAGGCATTGGGAGAAGTCAATATCGACGCCACCGGCAAGGTGACCATCACGCTGGCGACAACGGGCGCCACTGCGCCGGCCCGTTACACCCTTGTCGTCGCCCAGGGCGCTAAGAGCGCAGCGGCCCAGTATGAAGTTAGCGCAGGCGGCGGAACGCCGCTCAGCGGCCAGGGTCTCTACGTGACCCTGGCGTGGACTGACCCGCCTGCCCAGACCGCAGCCAGCCAGATGCTGGTCAACGACCTCGATCTCTTTGTAGACGGGCCGGCCGGCCGGGTCTTTGCGAACGGCGGCACGACAGCCGACCGCAAGAACAACGTCGAAGCGGTGCGCATCGAAGCACCGGCGGCCGGCGCCTATGTCATTGCCGTGCGCGCCGAGCGCGTGAATGGCGCGTTCGGCGCCCAGCCCTTTGCCCTGGTCGCCACCAGCAAGCAGAACTTCGGGGCGGGGCAGGACAGCGTTGACTTGGGCCAGGTAGGCACGCTGCGGGGTGTAGTCTTTGCCGACCTCGACCGCAACGGGGTCCGCGATGCGGGTGAACCGGGCCTCGCGGGGGTGCCAGTCACCATCCGCCAGGCAAACAGTGCGCTCAGCCGCGACGTCACGACCGACGCCAACGGCGGCTACCAGGCCCCGAACCTGCCCACAGGCGACTACGCAATCACCGTCGTTCTGGCTGCGGGCTATAAGCAGACAACGGCGGCGACGATGAGCAAGACAGTTATGACCGGCGACAACACGGCTCCGGCCATCGGAGCGGCCATGATGGTGCTCCTGCCAGATGTGCGCCGCTAACGCACAACCTGGCAGTTGCGGCAAGAAGCTAGAAGGAACGGCTGTCAAACCAGCCGTTCCGATCAAAGGGGGCAAAAATGGTTACTTACGACGACGACCTCAGCAGATTTGCTGCAGAGGGCGCGGCGCCGTTGCTGGTCACTAACGACCAAGGCTATGTCGAACACGAAGGCGCACGGATCTGGTATGCATCTTATGGGTCCGGCCCGCCCGTGATCCTGCTGCATGGGGGCCTTGGCCATAGCGGCAATTGGGGGTATCAAGTTCCCGCGCTGCTCAGCAGCGGCTATCGAGTCGTAGTGATTGACAGCCGTGGTCACGGCCACAGCACGCGCGACGCGCGGCCTTATACGTATGAGCTGATGGCAGGCGACGTCATGGCAGTGATGGATACACTGCGGCTGGAGAGGGCAGGCCTGGTGGGCTGGAGCGATGGCGCGTGCACGGCGTTGATCCTGGCCGACCAGGAACCGGCGCGAGCTGCGGGCGTGTTTTTCTTTGCGTGCAACATGGACCCGAGCGGCACGAAGGAAATCACGGAATTCGCGCCCATTCTTGGGCGCTGCATCGACCGGCACAGGCAAGACTACGAACGTCTGTCGGCGGCGCCGGACCGGTTCGACGAATTATCCGCTGCAGTCGGCCTGATGCAGAGAACGCAACCCAACTATTCGGCGGACGATCTGGCCAAAATCAACGTGCCGGTCGCCATCGTGCACAGCGAGCATGATGAATTCATCAAGCGCGAACACGCCGAGTACCTGGCGCGCAGCATTCCCAATGCGCAATTCGTCGATCTCCACGGCGTGAGCCATTTCGCCCCCCTGCAGCGGCCCGATCAATTCAACCGCGCCATGCTGGCATTTCTCGACCAGGTTCTCGCTTGAGGCAAGACAGCAGCGCGCTAGGGCACCGCCAAGAGGTCCCTACTGCGCTGCAAACGTCACATCCGCCGGCATCCCAGGCTTGAGTTTTCCGCCGCTGGGCTCAAGCGCCAGCTGGACAGCGTAGACTGTCGTCTCGCGGCTGTCCTTGGTCTGGACGTTGCGCGGCGTAAATTCGGCTTTGTCGGAGATCTGGCTTACCCGGCCGTAAAAGGTTTCCCCGGGGAAGGAATCGACCACGACGGGGTAGCGCTCGCCCAGCATCACCTGGCCATAGCGATTCTCAGGCATGTAAACTTTCAGCTTGAGGTTGTCCAGCTCGGCCACCACCATCACCGTGCTGCCCGGCGGGGCGAACTCCTGCGGCTCGACCAGCCGTTCGAGCACGGTCCCGTCGAATGGTGCGAGGATCCGTTCGTTGCTGTTGTTGGTTTCCGAATGTACGTCCACCAGGCGCTGGCCCTGCGTGATATTGTCACCTTCCGCTGCGTAGACACCGCGTACGCTGCCCCCGTTGATGCTGGGGAGATTCACCTCCGTCGCCTCGATCGTACCTGAAAGTGTAAGCGTTCCACTGTTGGCCGCTGCCTGCTGCCCGTAGTAGTACCAGCCTGCTGCCGCGGCAACAATAATCAGGATGATGATGACGATTCTTCTCGACCGCATGCTTGCTCCTTGTGCTGCCGCTTATGCTTCCGGTTACACTTCCGGGGCGGTGACGGATGAGATAAATACATCTTCTAAGCTCGGCGCAATCCATTCGATTGCGTCGACAGCCACGCCGGCGGCGCCGAGCAGGGCGCGGACGGGCTCTCTATAGGCTCCCGCACTGGGCACGACGGCATGGATTTGGGCTCCGTACATGGCGACTTCGTCGAGCGGCAGTTCCCCGTTCTGTTGGGCCACCTTGAGGACGCGCAGCGCCAACTCAGGATTGGCAGTATTGATTTCCAACACGTCGCCGCGCATCTGCGTCTGTTTGAGGCGTGCCGGCGTGTCGAGCGCCACCAGCCGTCCCTGGCTGATAAAGCCGATACGTTGGCACAGCTCGGCTTCGTCCATGTAGTGCGTGGTCACCAGTATCGTGACCCCGGTCCTGGCCATGGTGTAGATCAGCGTCCAGAACTCGCGGCGGCTGATCGGGTCGACCCCTGCCGTCGGTTCGTCGAGAAAGACAACCTTGGGCCGGTGGACGATGGCGCAGCCAAGAGCCAGACGCTGTTTCCAGCCACCAGAGAGCGTGCTCGTCAACGCATTCTCGCGGCCTTCCAGACCGGCCATTTCAACAATTTCGGCCTGGCGCTGGCGAAGATCGCGGCGTGACATGCCGTAGATCATGCCGTAGAAGCGGATGTTCTCGGCGGCAGTGAGGTCGCCGTAGAGGGTGAACTGCTGCGACATGTAGCCGACCACCGAGTGCATGTCCTTCGTCTGCGTGGCCGAATTGTACCCGAGCACGTGAGTGCTGCCGGAGGTCGGCTGCAGCAGGCCAAGCAGCATGCGGATCGTGGTCGTCTTGCCCGCGCCGTTCGGCCCCAGCCAGCCAAAGACTTCCCCGGCATTCACGCTGAAGCTGACGTTGTCCACGGCCACAAAGTCGCCGAAGCGCTTGGTCAGGTTCTGCACGAGGATCGGGTGCTGCAGGTCCGGGCCATTTGCATGCCGCTTGTCGCTCATGCTTCGTCCTCCTTGAGCACCAAGGCATGCGGGTGGTCCTCGCCAAGCAGGTGGCGCCGTTCCTGCACCAGATGAATAAACGCTTCTTCCATGTGGATCGGCGTCTCACGCAATTCGTCGTGCGCAATGCCGGCCGCCGTGAGGGCAGCAACGAGCTGTGGTGCTCGGATTGCCGGGTCGTCGACAAGGATGCGCAGCCGCTCGCCATAGCTTTGCACCTCCAGGACTCCCTCCATCCCGACCAAGAGGTCGCGAGGCGGGCCGCTCACCGCAGGGGTAAACTCCAGCAAGTGGCCGGGCACCATACCCTTGATCTGCTCGGGTGTCCCGCTTGCGATCAGCCTGCCCCCGTAGAGCAGGCCGATCTCTGTGCAGCGTTCGGCCTCGTCCATGTAGGGGGTGCAGACAAAGATCGTCAGCCCTTTCTCGGCGCGCAGGTTGCCGAGCAGGCTCCAGAACTCGCGCCGGCTGACCGGGTCCACACCGAGGGTGGGCTCGTCAAGCATCACGACGCTGCGGCTCGTGGATCAGGCTGCAAGCTAGGGCCAGCTTCTTCTTCATCCCACCGGAAAGCCGGCCGGCCAGCCGACTGGTGAAAGCACTCAGCCCGGCAAACTCGAGCAGTTCGGGAATACGCCGTTTCTGCTCTTGGGAACTCACGCACTGGATACCGGCAAAGAAGCGCATGTTCTCCATGACCGTCAGGTCGGCGGGCAGGACGTTCTGCTGCGCGATGTAGCCTACGCACTCGCGGATGGCGTAGGCGTCGCGCATCGAGTCGTAGCCCAGGATCGCGCTCTCACCTGCTGTGCGGGTCAGCAATCCTAGGATGACGCGGATGGCCGTGCTTTTGCCGGCGCCATCGGGGCCGATCAGCCCGTAAGTCGCGCCGGGAGCCACCTCCAGCGAGAGATCGCTGACCGCCGTGATGCTCGCGCGGCGCCCTGCGAATTGTTTGCACAGCCCTTGCGCTGTGATTGCTGCCTCACTCATTCTCGCTACCCATTGTCCACTGCCCACTAGTCCAACCGATGTTTAAAGCTGCGGGCGGCGATTAGCGTAACCACCACCGCATAGATGAGCAGTGCCAGCACGTCGGTCCACAAAAACTGCAGCCCCACGCCTTTCGTGAAGATGCCGCGCGAGATACGCACAAAATAGGTCATCGGCAGCAGGTCGCCGATAAAGCGCGGGATCGGCGGCATGGCAGCGCGCGGGTAGATCATCCCGCCCAGCAGGAGGCTGAACATGGTGACAAGCAGCGACAACTGCTGCGCCTGGCGCTGGGTCTTGGCACGCGCCGAGATCATCAGCCCCAAGCCAAGACAGGCGGAGATAAAGAGCAACGAGATCCAGAAGTAGAGCACGAGGTTGCCCTGGAACGGCACGCCAAACCAGAAAACGCCTATGGCGACGGCGGCCCCCATGGCCGCCGTGCAGAGCACCAGCAGCGGGATCATCTTGCTCACCACCAGTTCGAGCGGCCGCGTCGGCGTCGCAAGGATCTGCTCGATGGTGCCCAGTTCGCGCTCGCGCACCACGATCAGTGCCGCCTGCTGCACCGCCAGCGTCTGCAGGATCAGACCGACGAGGCCCGGAAGCAGAAACCAGGTGTCGACCATGTCGGGGTTATACAGGACGCGGGTTGCCGTCCTGATCGGCAGGCTGCCGGCCTCCCCCACGTGGCTCAGGGCCACGCCCTTACGGGTAAGCTGCTCCATGCTGAGCTGCAGCGCATATTCCTGCCCCAGCAGCGAGGCGGCGCTGAAGCCCGAACTCACGCTGGCACTGTCCGAACCGTCGAGCAGCATCAGCACGGTCGCCCCAGCGCGGTCGGTGTCGGTGGCAAAGTGCGGCGGGATGACCAACCCAGCCTTGACCTCACCGCGGTCGATAGCGTCGATGACGTCCTGCTCGCTTTGCAGACGCAGGGTGACACGGAAGTACTGCGAATTGACCAGCGCCTCGACAAACTCGCGGCTCTTGCGATCGTTGCTCTGGTCGGCGACCGCGAGCGGGATGTGATAGACCGATGTGTTGACGGCGTAGGCATACAGGAACAGCTGCAGAAAGGCCAGCCCCAGAAACAGGCTCAACCCGCGGCGGTCGCGTACGAGCTGGGTCGTCTCCTTGCGCACGAGGGCGAGCAGGCGCTGCCGGCTGTGCGACACTCGGTTGGAGGCACGAGCCGGCATTGGGCTCGCTGCCGGTTCGGTCACTGGGTCTGCCACTGGGTCTGCGCGCGGCCTCGTCACCGGTTCTACCATCGTGTTCGACATGGGATCGGTGCTTACTCCAGGCTTTGGTGAAAGAGGCGCGAGGCGGCGGCGATGATCAGGACGAGCAGGAGACTCAGGCCCGCCACCTCGGCATAGAGGCCTGACAGGCCGATCCCCTTGCTGTAGATGCCGCGGGCGATGGGGATGAAGTAGGTCAACGGGAAGATCAAGCCTACCGCGCGCAGGAAGCCAGGCAGGGCATAGGCGGGGAACAGAAAGCCGGCCAGGAACATGGCAGAGAGATTGAAGAGCGTGCTCAGCAGTTGCGCCTGCATCTGGGTCTGCGACACCACCGAGATGGCCGTCCCCAGCGCCAGGCCGGAGAAGGCAAACAGGATGCACAAGCCGACAAAGAGCCAGGGATTGCCCATAAATGGCACGCCGAAGATGAATATGCCGACGAGCAGGATGATGGCCATGCAGGCCGAGGCCACCAGCAGGTTGGGAATAGTCTTGCCCAGCATCAGCTCGACCGGCCGTATGGGCGTGACGAGGAGCGCCTCGATCGTACCCACCTCGCGTTCACGCACGATCGACAGCGCCGTCAGGCTCAAGGTGAGACCCTGCATCAGCATGGCAATCATGCTCGGCATCAGGAACCACAGTTCTTTGAGGTCCGGGTTGTAGAGGATGCGCACGTCCAGGTTAAGGGGCGCAGTCGTCTGTCTGTTCAGGGTGATAGCATAGGACTGCGAGATCGAGTTGGCCGTGCTGTACGCCGACTTGGTCGTAAAGGAATCAGAGCCGTCGACCAGGATCAGGACGTCGGCGTTACGGTTTTTGAGTTCCCGGCTGAAATCAGGCGGGATCAAGATGCCCAGGCTCGCCTGTCCGCTGTCGATCGCCTGCATCAGCTCCTTCTGGCCGGAGACGGAGTCGACGATATCAAAGTATTCGGAATGCACGAGTGCCGACAGATAGGCGCGGCTTTCGTTGCTCATGCTCTGGTCGGCTACGACAAGCGGGATGTGCTTGACATCGGTGTGAATGGCCGCCGAATAGAGCGTCAGCTGCAAGATCGGGGCGAGCATGAGAATCACCAGTGTCGCCCGGTCGCGCATGATTTGGATCAAGTCTTTCTGGGTCATTGCCCAGATTCGTTGCAGCATCTCGTTTCCCATTTATGCGCAGCGCGCCGCGCGCCGGTTGCACAAGCAACCTATAGTATAGCCGAACTCACCGATCCGCCTATCGGCGCGGCTGCGCCAAATCAAATGAAAAGACTGCAGTAACCCGGCTCATGTCGCGCGCTGTTGAAGGGTAGGTGGGTTATGTGAAGGGGAAGTGTTTAGCGAGGTGGATGGTGCGGAACAAAGGAATCTGCGCAGGGGCAAGAGGTCCTGCTGCGAGGGCCTCGCCGTTACGGCGAACCTCTTTTCCTACCGAACCTCATGCCCCTACGCATCGTCGTTAGCTTGGGATGCTGGCGAGCGACAGGAACGGCATAAAGATCACGCCGCCTCCTTCGCGCGCCAGCACGTCGATCACGCCGAGCGGCTGCTTCGCACCGTCACCAGAGAACACCAGCACCTTGACGGCGCTGTAATCCAGGCCGAACGGTGCGATGTCGACCAGTACGTTGGCGCAATTGGTGCCTGCTACAGCGATCTCCCAGTCGAACGTGTTCGGATCGAAATACAGTGTCTGTGCTTCGCCATAGATCATGTTCTCCAATCCAGGCACGACTTCGCCTTCGTCCGTGCAGACGTCAATGGCAGTCTGGGCAACGTCAACATCAAACGACGCGGCGTGCACGAAGGTGATCGATGGCCGCAGCGGTTGAAGGGGCGGCACCGTGCCACCAGGCACAGTGCCGTTCGGCGCATCCTGTGCACTCATCGTAGCCGGGGCGGCAAAGAATGCCAGCCCCAGGATCAGCAGCCCCAGGACAACCACGGCTATTCCAGAGCGATGCTGTTGGACCAACAGCTTACATTGCTTCATACCTTCACTTCCCTCCTGTTATAATAGGGCAATGCCCATTAACGTACTGCCACCCGAGGTGGCTTCCAAGATTGCAGCCGGCGAAGTTGTCGAGCGGCCTGCCAATGTCGCCAAAGAGTTGGTGGAGAACAGCATCGATGCGGGGGCCACGGAAATTAGAGTAGAGATCCGTGAAGGAGGGCGCCGCCTGCTGCGCGTGAGCGACAACGGCCAGGGTATCCCTGCCGTCGAAGCCCCGCTTGCATTTGAACGCCATGCTACGAGCAAACTGCACACCTTTGATGACCTGAGCCGCATCGCCACCTTTGGTTTCCGTGGGGAGGCGCTATACAGCATCGCCGCCGTTAGCCAGCTCACCTTGACGACCCGCCACCGGAACGAAGACTTCGGCACAGTGCTGCGCATTGTCGGCGGCAAACTGGAACAGCAAAGCCGCGCCGGCGCGCCGGTAGGTACGGTCGTCAATGTAGAGCAGCTATTCTTCAACGTCCCTGCACGCCAAAAGTTCCTGCGTGCGCCTGCTACCGAGGCGGGCCAGATCGGGGCCATGATCCAGCGCTTTGCCCTTGTCTATCCCGACCGCCGTTTTTCTCTTACCAGCGACGGCCGCCTGCTCTTCCAGTCCACCGGTACCGGCAACCTCTTTGACGTGTTGGTTAAGGTCTATGGCTTGGAAAATGCTCGGCAAATGGTCGCTGTTGGGTCTGCCTCCTCCACTTTCGGCGGAGCGGACGCCTCTGCCTCACACGTTCCACCGGCCGATGTCGACGTCGAGTTCATGGCCGACGTCGGTCACCCTGCCCCGCCTCGCGGCGAAGCCGTGGAGAGCGCCATCGAGGTAGCCGGCTATGTCAGCCTGCCCAGCCTGACCCGCTCCAACCGCAGTGCGATCGACCTCTTTGTCAACCACCGCGCCATCGAAGACCGCACGCTGACCCACGCCGTGGTGCAAGCCTTTCACACCCTGCTGCCCGTAGGCCGCTATCCCTTGGCCACCGTCTTTGTTACGCTTGACCCGGCCGAGGTGGACGTCAACGTACATCCCCAGAAGACGCAGGTGCGCTTTGCTCAAGAGCGTCGCGTCTTTTCGGCCGTGCAGAAAGCGGTGCGCCGCGCCCTGATCGGCGCCGTACCCGCCCCCGACATGACCATGGACGAGGAGGGGCGCATGCTGCCTGCGAGTAATCCAGGCGGCCAACCTGGGCAGCCCGGCCCGGATGTCGCCACCTGGTTTGCACGCCGCGATACAATCGTCAACGTCGACCAGCAGCACCACCTGGACCTCTACGTGCCGCCCGCCAGTTCACAACGGCCCGCGCTTGGTTTGCCATCTGGCACAACGCTGCCAACGGACTGGCCCGCAGAAGCGCCTCCCAATACAGCAGGCGACGAGGCGACCGGCGAACAAGCCGCCTCCCAGGACCTGGCTACCCCTGGCAATACCAGCCAACCGACCGCCTCGGATGCTCCAAACGCGCCTGACGAGACTGGAACACCTGGCGGTCCGCTGGGCCTACGCGCATCACAGCTGCCGCCCCTGCGCGTGGTCGGCCAGGTCGGGGCCATGTACATCGTCGCCGAAGGTCCTGAGGGCATGTTTCTGATCGACCAGCATGCTGCCCACGAACGCATCCTTTACGAAAAATACCTCGCCCAGCGTTATGGCACCGTCGCCGGCGCCGTGGCCAAACAGCATCTGCTCGAACCGCTCACGCTCCATGTCGGCTCGCGCCTGGCCGGCCAGGTGGCGGGCCACCTGGCCGAGCTGCAGCACCTGGGGTTCGAGGTGGAGCCTTTCGGCGGCGACACCTTCCTCGTGCGCGCTGCACCCGCCGCCCTGGCTGGCGAAGATCCGCTGCGCGTGCTGGAGGAGATCGCCTCCTCCCTGGCCGAGCGCCGCAACCAGGTCGGCGAGGAACTGGAAGATGCCCTCGTCAAGATGGTCTGCAAGCGCGCCGCCATCAAGGCCGGCCAGCTCCTCAGCGACATCGAAATGCGTGAGCTCGTGCGTCAATTGGAAGAATGCCAATCCCCCCGCACATGCCCTCACGGCCGCCCCACCGTCATCCAATTGCCCGCCATCGAGCTGGAAAAGGCGTTTGGGCGCGTCTAACTATTCGCGCGTTTCTGTCCCAAATCTTTGCCTCACTCCTCCTCCTATGCTAAGATTACGAAATTCGAGAATTAGCATTGAGGCCGTCCGGCGGCGTCTTGCGGTGACCGACCGGCTACACTCTGTCGAGGAATGTTTATGTCTTTTTCCGTTACTACCGAGCCGCGTGACGATCGCCAACTGGCGGTCACCATCGAAGTCGATCAAGAACGCGTCGATCGCGAGCTGCGCAAGGCCGCCAACAAGGTCGCCAGCCAGTATCGCGTCCCGGGCTTCCGCAAGGGCAAGGCGCCCTACCAACTCATCGTCCAACAGTTTGGCCTGGCCAACCTCTACAACGAATTTGTCGAGGACTTGGGCCAGGAGCTCTTCCAAGAGGCGATCGTACAAGAGAACATCGAGCCCTACGCCCAGTCTTCCTTGGAAGATATCCAACTTGACCCGCTGACCTACAGGCTGCTGGTGCCGCTGGATCCCGAGGTGACGTTGGGTGACTTTCACAGCCTGCGCCTCGACGAACCCAGCGCCGATCTGGATGAAGCCGAGGTCGAAAAGCGGCTCGAGCAGTATCGTGAACAGTATGCCAGTTGGCAGAGTGTCGAACGCCCCAGCCAGTATGGCGATATGATAACGATCGACGTGCGCAGCGTGATTGCGCCCAGCGAAGAAGGCGCCACCGAAACAGTCGTGCTTGACGAGACCGACTGGGATGTGACGCCCGACCAGGAAAACCCGATGGAGCCGCCAGGCTTCGACGAGGCATTGATCGGCCTGACCAAGGGCGAGACCAAGCAATTTGAACTAGGTTGGCCGGCCGAGGGTCAGAGCATCTACGCCGGCAAGCAGGCCACCTTCACCGTAACGGTGAAGGACGTTCAAGCCTACGAAGCCCCCGAACTCAACGACGACCTGGCCAAGCTGGTCGGCCCGGACTTTGAGACGATCGAGGACCTCAAGCAGAACATCCGCACCAGCATGGAAGCCGGCGAGAAGAACCGCCTGGAGAATGAATTCGTCACAAACGTGCTGGACGCCGTGGTGGAGATGAGCACGCTCAACTACCCGCCGGTCGTCATCGAGGACCAGATCAACTCGATGCTGCAGGACACCGAGCAGCGCCTGCGCCAGATCGGCATCGACAGCTTCGAGACCTTCCTGCGCCAGACCAACCAGAACATGGAAGAGTATCGCGAGCGCCTGCGCCCCGAGGCGACTAAGATCGCCCGCCGGAACCTGGTGCTCTCCGAAATCGTCAAGACAGAAAACCTGGTCGCAAGCGATGAGGACATCGAAGAGCAGATCAAGGCGATGATCGGCGGCGGGGCGGACGAAGAGAGCGAGATGGCCGACAGCGCCAAGGCGCTGGCCGACATGCTGCGCCAGGGTGCCGGCCGCACGATGATCGTGAGCCAGATTCTGACCCGCAAGGCCATTGACAAGCTGACGAGCATCGCCCGCGGTGAACCACAGGAAGAGGCAACCCCGGCCGCGGAGGCTGAGGTGACAAGCGAAGCGGCAGGTGAGCCGGCAGCGGAACAGATCGCCGAGCAGCCAGTGAGCAGTGCTGAGGGCAGCGAGGAAGCCCAGGCAGGCACGGAAGAGTAGGGCCTGCAAGTTCTAATAGATCGCAAACGCGCAACAGGAGACGGATTACATTGTCGCTTGGTAGCCAGGCGTATCGTGAAAGTGCAGAATATGCATCTCACTGCAAATGAAGACTAAGGGAGAATGAAATGAATTACCCTGCCAACGTAATTCCCATGGTTATCGATAGCTCAAGCCGCGGCGAGCGCGCCTATGACATCTATAGCCTGTTGCTCAAGGAGCGTATCATCTTTCTTGGTACGCCCATCAACGACCAGGTAGCCAACTTGATCGTGGCCCAGTTGCTCTACCTGAACGGCGAGGATCCCAATCAGCCGATCAACATGTACATCAACAGCCCGGGCGGCAGCATTTATGCCGGCCTGGCCGTCTATGACACCATGCAAATGATCCAAGCGCCCGTCGCCACCTACGCCGTCGGCGTTACCGCCAGCATGGGCACGGTACTGTTGGCTGCAGGCGCCAAGGGCAAGCGCTACGCCCTGCCGCACGCCACGATCCACATGCACCCGGCCAGCAGCGGCGCCCAGGGTTACACGGAAGACGTGCGCATCGCCTTCCGCGAGCAAGAACGCGTGCAGACGCAGCTCTTCCAACTGGTTGGCAAGCATACGGGTCATGACTGGAAGGCCATTGAAGAAGAGTTCATTCGCGACCGCTATATGAACGCGCTCGAAGCCAAGAAGTTTGGGCTGGTCGATGCCGTGCTTGGCGATACCAACGACCTGGTCGTCATCACCAAGGAAGGCCTGATCACCTTCGCCGAACAGCCCGACCAGACAGCCGCAACCAATGGGGCCTGACCGGCACAGTTACACAGATGTGAATTTGTGGCAGGGCGTGCTGCGCCCCCGCCGCAATTCACATCTGATTTTCTGTTACATTTACTGTTACCAGTATCCAACCAATGTCTGATCCTCAGCTTCCCCACTGTTCGTTTTGTGGCAAGGACCGCACGGAAGTTCGGCGCCTGATCGAAGGTTCCGACGGCGTGTACATTTGTGACGAGTGCGTGCTGCTCGGTGCTGAAATTCTGGCCGAAGATGGCTTGATTTCGGGTGGCGCACCGCGCCCGGCTGGTTCCCCAGGCCAGGGGCAGCGCGCGATTCCCAGCCCGCGCGCGATCGTCGAACACCTGGATCAGTATGTCATCGGCCAGGAACGCGCCAAGAAGGTGCTGTCGGTGGCTGTCTACAACCACTACAAGCGCGTCTTTGGTGCATCCGCCGCCGTCTCCAGCCGGCCCCCAGTCGAGCAGGAAGACAACGGCGTCGAGTTGGCCAAGAGCAATGTCCTTCTCATCGGCCCTACCGGCAGCGGCAAGACGCTGTTAGCGCAGACGCTGGCCAAGATGCTGGACGTGCCCTTCACCATTGCCGACGCCACCTCGCTGACCGAAGCGGGCTACGTCGGTGAGGATGTCGAGACAATCCTGGTAGGGCTGCTGCAAAATGCCAACTGGGATACGCAGCGCGCCGCCTACGGCATCGTCTACGTGGATGAGATCGACAAGATCGCCCGTAAGAGCGGGGACAATCCCAGCATCACGCGCGATGTGAGCGGCGAGGGAGTACAGCAGGCGCTGCTCAAGATCATCGAAGGCAATATCGTCAACGTGCCGCCCGGCTCAGGTCGCAAGCACCCGCAGCAGGAATTTATCCAGCTCGACACGCGCAACATCCTCTTCATCTGTGGCGGTGCCTTTGCCCATCTGGCCGAAGTTGTGCGCAAGCGCGTGCAACGCCGTGGCTCGTTGGGGTTTGTGGACGACGAGGCGCTGGTCAAGCCGTTGGCCGACCACCATGTCGACCAGGTGGAGAGCGAGATCCTGTTGCCCGAAGACCCTGCCGAACGCCAGCGCGAACAGCGAATCCGCAAGATGGAAAAAGAGCGTAGCGAAGAAAGCAAGATGCTTGGACAGGTCCTGCCCGATGACCTGCTCACCTATGGCTTGATCCCCGAGTTTATTGGCCGCCTGCCAGTGGCCGTAACCTTGGAGGCCCTAACGCGGCGCACGCTGGTGCGCATCCTCACCGAGCCCAAAGACAGCGTCGTGCGCCAGTACCAACGGCTGTTCGCCATGGACAACGTGCGCCTGGAATTTGAAAACGACGCGCTGGAGACGGTGGCGACCGAAGCGTTTTTGCGCCGTACGGGCGCGCGCGGCCTGCGCAGCATCGTCGAAGATGTGCTGCTTGACATTATGTTTGAGATTCCCAGTCGCGATGATATCGTGCGTTGTCTGGTGACAAAAGAAACCTTTACCCAAAATCGCCAGCCGATGTTGTACAATACATCTGGCCAACCGATTTTCTTAGGACGTGAGCTGCGCACGGCTGCATAACTTTGCGTGTCTCACTTTTGCCACCCTCTAGATACTTGCTCTTACGACGGCAACAATGACTCGCGACATGGAGCTAGTGCGCAAAATATTGCTCGCCATTGCCGCCAACGAGCGACCGCTCGACAGCTTAATGGTGCGAATCGCCAACTATACCCCTGAGCAAATCGGCGAACACATCCGGATGCTGCAGGAGGCGCGCCTGCTGGACGGCAATGCGTCCATGGGGCCCGATCGCCGCCCGCGCTGGAGCGATCTGCGCCTGACCTGGTGGGGCCATGACTTCATCGAATGTGCCCGCAACGACACTATCTGGCGCACCGCCCAAGAGGCTCTTGGTCCCGGGAACGGCGTCGCTTCCTTAGATGTCTGGCGCAAGACTCTGATCGAATCGGCCTACGTGGTCCTCGGTCGCGCCCCCGACGGCACGCGCCGTGATCCACTCGAAGAACAACCACCGCCCGGCGCCTAACAGCTCCACTCTAGCAATAGCTCCACCTTCGTTTTTCGCCTCTTATCTTTGCTCCTGCACGGCTGCCAAAATCTTCCGATCCGTGACCGCCAATGGGAACGTCTCCACCTCATCCAACGCCACCCAACGCCAATCCTCCACCCCGATCTTTCGTGGCTCGCCGTCGCGATGAATGGCGTGAAACGCGTGCAAGGTAATGCGGTAATGCGTATAGGCATGCTGCACGACTGTCACCCGCTCCCCCACGTCTATCGCAATGCCCAATTCCTCTGCAATTTCACGGCGCAAGCAGGCAGGCAGGTCAGGATCGCGCTCCTCCAGCTTGCCGCCGGGGAACTCCCACAGCCCACCTAGCAGCCCTTTATGCGGTCGCTGTGCCAGCAGCAACGGCGAGCGGTAGGGCTCTCTCTGCCAGATGACCCCAGCCGCCACGTCATAGTGCGGCGTACGCTTGCGGGCGGGCATCACCGGTCGATCCGCTTGCGTACCCTGCGCGGCTGCAGCGCAGAGATCCTGCAGCGGGCACAACAGGCAGCGCGGGCTCTGCGGCGTACAGATCAGCGCACCCAGTTCCATGATGCCCTCATTGCACGCCCCGGCCTCGCCCGAAGCAGCCGCTTCTACGAGCAAGCGTGCGTGCTGCCACAGCAGCTTGAGCACAGCCGGCTGGTCGATCGGCTGGTCCAGGTCGAGCAGCCGTGCCAGCACGCGCTTGACATTGCCGTCGAGCAGCGGGTCAGGTTGGTTGTAGGCGATGCTCAACAGCGCGCCCACGGTGTACTCGCCGATCCCTGGCAGCGCCAGCAGTGCTGTCCTTTCGGCAGGAAAAAGACCGCCGTAGTCGGCCATAATTACTTGGGCAGCCTTGTGCAGATTGCGGGCACGCGCATAGTAGCCGAGCCCCTCCCAAGCCTTGAGCACCTCCTGCAGATCGGCAGCCGCCAGCGCGCCGACGGTAGGGAAGCGTTCCATCCAGCGATTGTAATAACCAATCACCGCCTCGACGCGCGTCTGCTGCAGCATAACTTCACTGATCCATACGGCATATGGATCGCGTGCGCCTGCCGCTGCCTTGCGCCAGGGCAGGTCGCGCTGATGCGCGTTGTGCCAGTCCACCAGCAAACGTGCGACCTCGGCATAATCCAACGCCGCGTGGTCCATGGCGTAATCAATTGTGGTCATGGGGTGGGGGAGGCGCCTATTGACCCAGGCCGCCGCTCATTGGCATAAAGTAACATTGCGCCAGCAGCGTGATGGCAAACAGGGCGACGATCAATGCCCACGTCCAGGTCGGGAAGCCGCCTTGCTTTTTCTTCTTAGGCGTTTTGGGTTTGGGCAGATCGGCCTGGCAGCGCCAGCAGACGGTCTTATCGTCAGGATTCCAAGTGTTGCAGTTGGGGCAATTCATGGATGCGTGCTCCGAAAGCGAATGACTGCTGCAGATCGTAACACGATCTGCAATTCCTGTCGAGTTAAGTACGTCTCTGCGCCCTTAAGGGGTTTGCCCGCGCCTCTGTACTCGACGTATAATGCCGCACGCTCTGCCCCTTTGCAGCGCAAGCCCCATAACCTTATGCGCGTTCCAAGGAGGAACACCTGTATGCGACGAACAGCCACCCATGTGTTGGCACTGCTGGCCGTATGCGGCCTTGTGCTAAGTGCCTGCGCTGCCCCGGCGACCGCTCCCACCGCACCCACCGACGGCGATGCCGCTGCCGAAGCCACGACTGCCCCTGCCCAAGAAGCTGCCGCCGACTCGGGCGCTAGTGCCGCCATGACCGAGGTTGGGCCCGGCGAAGGCGAGCTCAACATCGTAGCCTGGGCTGGCTACATTGAACGCGGTGAGACCGACGCTGCCTACGACTGGGTCACTGCCTTTGAAGAGGCCACCGGCTGCAAGGTCAACGTCAAGACGGCCGGCACCTCCGATGAGATGGTGACGCTGATGAACCAGGGCGGTTTTGACCTGGTCACCGCCTCGGGCGACGCCAGCCTGCGCCTGATCGCCGGCGGCACCGTCCAGCCCGTCAACACCGACCTCATCCCCAGCTTTGCCAGCGTGGATGAACGCTTGCAAAACGCGCCCTGGTACACAGTCGACGGCGTCCACTACGGCGTGCCGTACCAGTGGGGCGCCAACGTGCTGATGTACAACACCGAGACCTTTCCCGAGGCGCCAACGAGTTGGAACGTCGTCTTCGAGCCGACGGACCTGCCCGACGGTCAACCCAACAAGGGCCGTGTCCAGGCCTACGACGGCCCTATTTACGTGGCCGATGCGGCCCTTTATCTCAAGTCTGCCAATCCCGACTTGGGCATCGGCGACCCGTATTTTCTGACGCAGCCGCAGTATGACGCCGTGGTCGAACTTCTGCGCGGTCAGCGTGAACTGGTCGGACGCTACTGGCACGACGTGACCGTCCAGATCGAGGACTTCACCAATGAGGGCTTTGTCGCCTCCAGCTCGTGGCCCTACCAGGTCAACCTGCTCAAGGCCAGCGGCGAGCCGATCGACAGCGTCGTACCGACCGAAGGCGCTACCGGCTGGGCCGATACCACCATGATGCACGCCCAGGCCGCCCACCCCAACTGCGCCTATCTGTGGATGGAGCACTCGCTCGATCCCAAGGTGCAGGGGGACGTGGCCGCCTGGTTTGGCTCTGTGCCCTCTGTGCCGGCCGCCTGCGCAGCCTCCGAACTGCTGGGAGCCGAAGGCTGCGCCACGAATGGCTTCGAGAACTTCGACAAGATCTCCTTCTGGAAGACGCCCACTACGAAATGCGAGGATGGCAGTGACAACTGCGTCCCGTACAGTAAGTGGGTCGAAGACTACATCGCCATCATGGGCGGGCAGTAGTCGAGTACTGAAATGTCCCCGGGACCGGCGAACGCAAGCGTTCGCTTGAGGTCCCGGGGACATGGATTGTCCCTCCTCTCATGGGAGCAACAAACATGCATCACCAACTCTTCATCAACGGCGAATGGCAGGACTCTGCCGGCGGCAGGCAGATGGCGATCCTCAACCCGGCCACGGGCAAGCAGATCGCCTCGGTGCCCGAGGGCAGCCGCGCCGACGTGGACCGCGCCGTGCAGGCTGCCAAGACCGCCTTCTATGACGGCCGCTGGTCGCGCAAGACACCCGGCGAGCGCTCGCTGGCCCTTTTCCGCCTGGCGGACCTGCTCGAACACAACGGGGCGGAAATCGGCCGCATCGAGTCGGAAAACGCCGGCAAGCCCTACGCGCAGTTGACGATGGCGGGCGACATCCCGTTCTCTGTAGATAACCTGCGCTTCTTTGCCGCCGCCGCTCGCGACACACACGGCAGCCGCGCCGGCGAGTTTGTCGCCGGCTACACCTCCATGTTCCGCCGCGAGCCGGTAGGCGTAGTCGGCCAGATCGCGCCCTGGAACTACCCGCTGCTGATGGCAGTGTGGAAGCTGGGGCCGGCCCTGGCGGCAGGCTGTGCCGTCGTACTCAAGCCGGCGCCAACGACGCCGCTGAGCACGCTGATGCTGGCGGAGCTGATGCAACAGGCGGGCATACCCGACGGCGTGGTTAACGTCGTCACCGGCGGCAACGACACCGGCCAGGCGCTGGTCGAGCACCCGGATGTGCGCATGGTGAGCCTAACCGGCTCGACGGCCACGGGCAAGAAGATCATGGCTACGGCCGCCAACACGCTCAAGCGCGTCCATCTGGAACTGGGCGGCAAGGCCCCGGTGATCGTGTTCGACGACGCCGATGTGGACCTCGTCAGCGCTAAGGCCTCGTTTGCTGCCATCTGCAACACCGGCCAAGACTGCACCGCCGCCACGCGCGTATACGTGGAGAAGAGCCGTTATAACGAGACACTCGAAGCTTTAGTCGAGTCCATGCGTGCGGTTAAGGTCGGCATGCCCTTCGACGACGACACTGCCATGGGGCCGGCTATCTCGGACGTTCAGCGCCAACGTGTCCTGGGCTTTATCGACCGCGCCAAGGCCGCCGGGGCACGCGTCGTCACCGGTGGCGGCGTGCCCCCGGGCTTTGACGGCGGCTTCTTTGTCGAGCCCACCGTCATTGTCGACGCCGATCAGAAGTCGGAGATCATCCAGGGCGAGGTCTTCGGCCCGGTGATCACGGTCAGTGCCTTTGACGGTGAGGCGCAGGCGCTCGAGTATGGCAACGACGTGCTCTACGGGCTGGCAGCCTCGGTCTTCACAAAGGATGTGGGCCGTGCCATGCGCCTGTCGCAGCAGCTCGAATTCGGCACGGTCTGGATCAACGACCACATCCCGCTCGCTTCGGAAGGGCCGCACGGCGGCTTCAAACAGTCCGGCTTTGGCAAGGATCTTTCGGCCGAGGCCGTCGGCGACTACCAGATTACCAAGCACGTCATGATCGCGAACGGCTGACGCATGAGCCAACCATCCAGCACAGCTAGAACCGCCGGCAGCCGCGTTCCTGCCGTGGTGTTCCAAGGCGTCACGCGCGCCTTTGGCGACGTCAAGGCAGTGGACAACGTCGATCTCCAAATAGAGGACGGCGAGTTCTTCACCATGCTCGGGCCATCAGGTTCGGGCAAGACTACCTGCCTGCGCATGATCGCCGGCTTTGACCGCCCGACCAGCGGCGAGGTCTACCTGCATGGGGCGCGGGTGACCACCCTGCCGCCCTATGAGCGCGACGTAAACACTGTCTTCCAAGATTATGCCCTGTTTCCGCACATGACCGTAGGCGAGAACATCGCCTACGGTCCCATGCTCAAAAAGATCGCCAAGACGGAGCGCATGCACCGCGTGGACGAGATGCTGGAGTTGGTCCGGCTGCCGGGCTTCGGCAGGCGTAAGCCGTCGCAGTTGTCAGGCGGCCAGCGCCAGCGCGTGGCGCTGGCGCGCGCGCTCATCAACGAGCCGCGCGTGCTGCTGCTCGACGAACCGCTGGGCGCGCTGGATCTCAAGCTGCGACAGGAGATGCAGGTGGAGCTCAAGCAGCTGCAGCAGCGGCTGGGCATCACTTTTGTCTTTGTTACGCACGACCAGGAAGAGGCGCTCAGCATGAGCGACCGCATTGCCGTCTTTAACCAGGGCAGGGTCGAGCAGCTCGGCACGCCCGCCGCCATGTATGAGAAGCCGGCCACCGCCTTTGTGGCAGGTTTTGTCGGCACCTCCAACATGATTTCGGGTGACCTGGCGCGCCGGTTGATGGGCCATGATGGCAAGTATGCCCTGCGCCCTGAAAAGATTCACCTTGGCCAGGCCGGCGCGCCGCTGATGCCCGGCGCCGTAGCAGTGGACGGCATTGTGCTTGACGTCGTCTACCTCGGCCTCTACACCCGCTACTTTGTCCAACTCGATAGCGGCGAGCGGCTGGCCGTGGTGCAGCAGAACCTCGAAAACAGCGCCATCGACGCTCACGCCAACAACGGGCAGCGCTGCCGCCTGCAGTGGCCTAAGGAACATATGCTCCACCTGGTTGGATAGGGCCGGCGTCAAAACAACGCCGCGGAAATGAGTAACTGGTGCGTCGTAACCCACTAGGCAATCTGCCGTTCTCGCGCTTCTTCACCGCCGTCGTGGTCGCCAACTTTCTGACGCTGGCGCTGATGAACCTGCTGGAGCTGCCAGTCTATATGGCTGTCTTTGTTTTTTTGGGCAGCACGGTGGCCGGCCTCCAGCTGGTAAGCCAGCTGCACGTGCGCCGCGGCCGTCTGCGCCTGGACAAGACGAGCCTGTGGCTTGCCATTGCTGCGCTGGTCCTGCTGACGGTTCCACGCCTGGTGTACCTGCTGCAATGGCTGCCCAACACCGAGGTGCGTGTGCTCGGCGACGACTATGCGCACCTGGCGGAGTTGGCATCCATGACGTTGTCGACCAGCTACCCACTGCGCAGCCCACCCAGCCCCGACTTCTTCTTTTCCTTCTACTATGCATCGTTCTATCCGCCCGCCGTGCTTTTTATGGCGCTGCCCTTCCTCACGCTCAAGGATGCGCTCGTCGCCGGCAATTTCTTCTACCACCTGCTGATCCTCCTCAGTATTGTCGAAGTGGCTCACCTCTTCTTCCGCCGCGCCGGCCAGATCCGCTGGTTTGTCTTCCTGATGACCTTTTTCAGCGGGCTGGACTGGCTGACCAAGCCATTCCGGCTCACGACGACCTACGAGTGGTGGCAGAAGGACTATTTCCATGCCAACACGCAGATTTCGTCGTTCTACACCGGCATGTACTGGACGATCCATCACGTCGTCGGCTTTTGGGCCATCGTCCTGTGCGCCGTATGGCTGTTCTACGCCTTTGTCCCCGGCTTTGGTCGCAATCGCTGGCAGAAACCCCTGGTCATCTCACTGCTGGCAGCAGGCGCCTTCTACTGCAGCCCCTTTAGTGTGCTGTCACTACCCTTCTTCGCTGTCCTGCACTGGCGCCTGCTGTGGCGACACGTGGTGCGCACATGGATGTTTGCCTATACGGCCGTGCTGGGGATCATCCCACTCTTTCTCTTTTTGCACCGCCAAGCTGAATCGGCGCTTGAGGCGTCCACCTTCCGCCTGCAGGTAACCGGCGAATTCTGGCTGGACAAGTTGATCTCGCTGCCCATCTTCCTGGTGCTGGTGCCGATTGTCGAGTTTGCAGCCATCCCCTTCTTGCTGCTGCTGGTGGTGCGGCGCATGACGCGGCTGGATCGCTGGTACTTCGCCATGACTGTCCCATTCTTTGTACTCATCTATCTCGTCGCCTTCTCCAACACCGGCAACTTCAGCATGCGCGGCATGTTCCTGCCCACGTTTGTGCTGTTCTACCTCTTCGCCAAGTACAGCCCCGACCTGGCCGCGCGCATGGGTGGTGTTCGAGACGTTCCGGAGTTACCCACCTCCCGAAAGTACCCACCGCCAGGAGGTCCCCGGTGGGCGCGGGTGGCGACGATTGCGCTGTTTGTGGTGGCCACTAGCGTAGGTGTATTCATGATGGGGGGAGCGATGCTGCGCATTGGCTGGCTCAATACATCCGTGCCTTACCGCATGGCGAATGAGCCGCTACCTAAGGATCTGACCTACCTTTATCGCGACCTGGTGTTCGACCGCAGCGTGACGACCTACACGCCCAACGACGCCGACCGCAAGGGGCGCACCAAGTATAACGTCGAAAAGTTAATGGAGGGCGTGCCCATCAAGGACATGTCCTTGTGGGAGCGCGAGCTCATGCGCTACCCGCGCACCGGTCTGTATTAAGAGCGCCGGAAGATTATTGGTTTGTTTTCCATGGAGCACAACACTATGGCTGTCGCTTCTGCACCCGCACCAAGCACCCGCCCCGGGCTGCTCAACCGTATCTCGACCGCCCTTTATACGCGGCCATGGCTGTTGATGCTGCTGCTCTTTGCGCTGCCGCTGGGCTACATGATCGTCGTCTATCTTGGCTCGCTCGTGGCGCTGCTGATCCAGAGCTTCTATCGGTTGGACGACTTCAGCGGCAAGGTCGTCCCGGATTTTACGTTGAAGAACTACGCTGCGCTGCTGCAGCCGGGAAACCTGGCGATCATCATTCGGACTGTCGTCATGGCCAGCGCCGTCACCATTGCGTCGGCCGTGCTTGCCTTTCCCTTGGCCTACTACATCGCCCGCTACGCCAGCCCGCGCGCCAAGGGCTGGCTCTACCTGGCCGTGCTGCTGCCGCTCTGGTCCAGCTACCTCGTACGCGTCTATGCCTGGAAACTCATCCTCTCGCGCGAAGGAATCTTGATGTACTTCACCGACGCCGTCGGGCTGGGTTGGATTGTGGACTCGATGCTGGGGTTGCCCGCCATCGGCGGCCCATCCCTGGCGGTATCAGCCATCGGCATGTTTATTGCCTTCGTATATGTCTGGCTGCCCTACATGGTGCTGCCAATTCAGGCCTCACTCGAACGCGTGCCCCGATCCTACCTCGAGGCCTCCTCCGACCTGGGGGCCACGCCCAACCAGACCTTTCGCAACGTGCTGCTGCCGCTGGCCTTCCCCGGCGTCGTCGCCGGCTCGATCTTCACTTTTTCACTGACGTTGGGCGACTTCATCGTACCCACCGTGCTGGGCAACTCGGCTTTCTTTATCGGCCAGGCCGTATTGGCATACCAAGGCACGGCAGGCAACTTGCCGCTGGCTGCCGCCTTTACGGTCGTGCCCATGGTAATCATGATCATTTATCTGCTTGGCGCAAAAAAACTGGGCGCATTTGAGGCCCTGTAGGAACAGGCGACAGAGGGGGTGCGAGGCATGGCGACAAAGAATCCTGCCAAAAATGCTGCGAACAACGAGAAGGCGCCGCTAGGGTTGACGACGACGGCCGTGCTGGTGCTGCTCTTTCTCCACGTACCGATTTGGATTATTCTGCTTTATACCTTCACCACGGACATAGCGGCCTTTACCTTTCCGCTTCCAGGCTTCACACTGCAGTGGTGGGGCAAGGCGCTGACCCGCACCGACTTCTGGACGGCACTGTGGCTTTCCGTGCGCGTGGCAAGCATCGCCACGGCCGTCGCCTTACTTCTGGGCACGTTGGCCGCAGCCGCCGTGCACCGCAGTCGCTTCTTTGGCCGCGAAGTGGTCTCACTGCTCCTGCTGCTGCCCATTGCCCTCCCCGGCATCGTCACCGGTATCGCCTTGCGATCGAGCATCAGCTTGTTGGACATTCCTTTCAGCTTCTGGACGATTGTCATCGGCCACGCCACCTTTTGCGTCGTCACCGTCTACAACAACGCCCTGGCGCGCTTCCGCCGCACCGGCTGGTCGCAGGTCGAGGCCTCGATGGACCTGGGGGCCAACGGCTTCCAAACCTTCCGCCACATCCTGCTGCCCGTGCTTTCCACGGCCATGCTGGCAGGCGGCATCCTGGCCTTCGCTCTCTCCTTTGACGAGATTATCGTTACGACCTTTACGGCGGGCCAGCAGCAGACGCTACCCATCTGGATCTTTAATCAGCTCTTCCGCCCGCGCGACCGCCCCATTACCAATGTGGTGGCCTTTTTTGTCATCGTTATTACAGCCATCCCCATCCTTTGGGTGCACAGGTTAAGTCAGCGTGCGGAACAGTAGCGCAAAAGAAATTTTTCCTGTAGAATAGTATCAATTGCGAGCCTTTTGGACCAACAGCGCATAATTGGGCCATTTCCGCATATATCGAACCAAAATATCTATTGCATTCAATAGAATTTGGTGTATGATAGACACTACCATCGGTTATTTTCTCATCCTGAAATTCACAGAGAAGCGAGGTCTCAATGTTCGGCGCAATTTGGAGCTTTCTGGTCTGGCTAGTTGTTTCGGCGCTCGTCATTTGGCTGGTAGGCAGAATGGGATTGGGCATGAAGGTCAGGGGCTTCGGCGCCGCGATCGTAGCAGCCCTGGTAATCTCCGTGGTCGCCGCCATCGTGTATTGGTTGCTCGGCCTGTTTGGCCTGGGCGCCAGCTCTAGTTTCCTCGGAGCGATCATCGGTCTGCTGATTGCGGCTCTGATCCTGAAATTCAGCGATCGTTTTGTGCCAGGCATGGAAGTCGAAGGCTGGAGTGGCGCCATCATCGCCGCTATTGCCATCGCCGTCGTGAGCTGGCTGGTCCTGTGGCTGCTAGGGCTGTTTGGCATCACCACCCCGGTCCTGTAGCTGCCGACAAATTTATACAGACAAACGAAACGGACGGGGGAACACACATTGCGTTCCCCCGTCCGTTTCGTTTGTTATTCGATCATTCGCCGAGTGTGAACCTGTTGGTGCTACTCCTGCCGCAGGTCCTCCTGCGCCTGGCGCAGCTGCTCAGGCGTCGGCTCGTAGGCCTCCACCGCGGCAACCGGCTTCAGTCACCCTACAACTTCCCTCGTTCAGCCCACATTCGCAACATTGGCTGCAGTGGGTCCACCACTATGTGTCGAAGCGTCGCTTCATCTGCATTTGGTCGTGCAGAGGTCGTCCGCGGCGCGGATTGCAGGCCAACCCATGCACGCTTGTCAACCGTGGTGTGTACCTACCTTGTAAATGCACTTTTTTGTGCTAGAATGTGAAAAACCGACAACAACTGAGGAGAAATCTCTCTTGCTCCGTTGGCTGCATTCCCCACGACTGCTCTTATATGTGACCGTTTGTCTCGCCTTGTGCCTGTCCTTGCTGCTGCCCGCGGCGCCGGTCGCAGCTCAGACACCAGTTCCGCAAGCTGCAGTCCCGCAGACGCTCAACTTCGTCAACGGCGTGGCCCAAGTGCAGGGTGCCATCAGTTCCAACCAGCCGCAGGACTACCTCTTCTTCGGCACCCAGGGCCAGACCGTACGCGTTCAGCTCCAGACCCAGCAGATCGGAGCCAACTTCGAGGTCACCGGGGCCAACAGCGTCACCTACAAGCAGTTCGGCGACCCCTCGCTCGACTGGAGCTTTACCCTGCCCATTTCGCAAAACTATCGCATCACGGTCAACTCCCTGCAGCCGGCCGTCTTTACCTTGATCGTCACGCTCAACGGCGGTGGGGGCGGTACGCCGCAGCGTCTCAACTTTGTCAACAACACGGCGCAGGTGACCGGCTCGGCGGCCGCCGCCCAAAGCCCGCAGTACGTCTTCTTCGCCAACGGCGGCCAACAGATACGCATCGTGCTCATCTCGCCCGGCAACCTCGCCAACTTCGGCGTGCGCGGGGTTAGCGACGGTGTCACCTATAAGCAGCCCACCGACCCCAGTCGCGACTGGACCTTTACCCTGCCCACCGGTCAGGATTATGTGATCACCGTGTCATCTCCGTCGCCGGTGAACTTTACGCTGCAGGTATTCCTGCTCGGGCCGCAGCCGCCGGCAGCCGAACGCATCAACTTTTTGCCCGGCCAGAGCACGGCCGTCGTATCAGGCAACTTACAGGCCAACGTGCCCAAGTACTACGTCGTCTATGTCGCCGCGGGACAGCAGTTACGTCTCTTGCTCACCTCATCACCCGCCGGCAGCGCTAACTTTGCCATCAACGGCGTCTCAGACGGCATCGTCTATAAGCAGCTGACCGACCCCTTGCGCGAGGTGACGATCACTGTCCCGACCTCGCAGGACTACCTGATTACACTGTTTTCCACTGTGGCTGCCAGCTACCAGTTGGAGGTGACGGTCCCGACGGTGCTGCCGCCCACCACGCCGCCCCCAACGCTCACGCCGCTGCCCACGCTGCCTACCGGATGCGTCAACACGCCGCTGCAAAACGGCGGTTTCGAAAACGATGGCTTCTGGGTCTTCGGTGACGACCCTGTTCCCCCCGCCTATGTCAGTTCGCCCGTTCAGGCCGGTCTGCGATCGGTGCGTCTCGGCATCGATCCTGCACTCGGCTCTGCCGTCCAAAACAAGAAGTCCTTCTCATCCATTCGCCAGCCGATCCAGATTCCGATGGAGGCTACTGTCGCCCAACTGCGCTGGTATCACTTCTATCGCACCGAAGAAGGCCAAACCGACGATCCTGGCCTGGGCAGCGACCAGCAGCAGGTCATCTTGCTTAATCCCGACCTGTCCACGCATGCCGTATTGGTGCGCGTGCGTCGCAACGATAATGCATGGGTGGCAGACTTCCGCGATCTCACCTCGTTCCGCGGCAAATCGCTCCTCCTCTACTTCAACGCCTACAATGACGGCAACGGCCAGCGCACCTGGCAGTTCCTCGACGAGGTCTATCTCTACGCCTGTTATCCCGCGGTGACGCCGACCCCGATCGTCCCAACGTCCACCCCCATGCCCATCATGGCGACCGTGGCGGGGCCGACAGCGGCAGCCGCCACAATTGTCTTTCCTACCAGCCCGGCGGTTGCCACCTTTGTAGCGACGGTATTCCCCACCTTGGCGGCGCTAGCGCCCACGGCGGGCCAGATTGGCAAAGGCGAGCCGGATGTGGTCATGGTGCCCCCCAGCCAAACCGACCAGAACGCGCTGGCAGCCGCCGTGCAGGCACAGGTTCGACCTACGGCGCCTCCGCCGGTGGCGACCCCTGTAAGCGCCCGCTCCGGGCTGCGCATCTTTGACCGGCCCGCCAACGAGGTGCTGACCTGGACCGCTATCATGCTGGGGGCCATCGCCATCATCGGCATTCTCGTCGCCCTCATCTGGCAGGCATCCAGGCGCGACGAACCGATACCCTAGCGGATCTATTCTTTACCGTGACGGCAGCGGCACCGGCGGTGCGGGCGGGCGCGGCGTCTTGGCCGCGCGCATGCTCGTCGCCCAATAGACCAGCAGCGCCGACCAGATCAGCGCAAAGCCGATCAGCTTGTGCACGTTAAATTCTTCATGGAAGACGGCGATGCCCAAGAAGAACATCAACGTGGGCGAGATGTACTGGATCACGCCCATCATCGAGAGCGGGATGCGCTGGGCGGCGTCGGCAAACCACAGCAGCGGGATGACCGTGATGACCCCCGTGCCCACCAGCAGCAGGCTGGTCATCCAATCCGTATGCCCCAGTACCCCGTCGCCCGCCACCTCCTGGTAGACCAGGAAGGCCACGGCTGGCAGAAAGATCGTGCCCGTCTCCAGCGCCATACCTTCCAGCGAAGGCAGCCGCGCCTGTTTCTTGACCATGCCATAAAGGCCAAAGGTCAACGCCAGCGACAACCCGATCCACGGCAGCTGCCCATAGCTGAACGTAATATAGAGCACGCCCGTCGCAGCCAGCCCGACAGCCGCCCACTGGCCCTGGCCCAGCCGCTCGTGAAACAAAAGCACGCCCACCAGCACGTTGACCAGCGGCGTGATAAAGTAGCCCAGGCTCGAATCAACCAGGTAGCCGGCGTTAACCGACCAGATGTAGATGTACCAGTTGACCGACAAGAGGATGGCCGCAGCCACGTATGTGAGTACCGTGCGTCGCGAGCGCAAAGCAGGCCGCAGCCAGCCCCAATTGCGTTGGACGGTCAGCAGCAGGGCCACAAACACGGCCGACCAGGCAATGCGGTTGGCCAGGATGCTGGCTGCGGGTACGTTGTGCAGCGCCTTCCAATAGATGGGCAGCAGCCCCCACACCGTATACGCGCCAACCGCAAACCACACCCCGCGTCGCTCTTCACTTGCCATGCCCATCCCCTAATCTGCTTACAGCGCGGCCTGGCCATCCGCCAGAGCCATCCAGGTTTCCATCGCTTCGTCTAGGGCGCTCTGCGTCTCCACATAACGCTGGCCCAATTGCTCGATCTCCGTTACATCCTGACCGCCAGAGGCATCATGGAGATCCTGCTCCAACTGGGCCAACTGCGCCTCCAGCTCATGCACGCGGCTCTCGGCATCGGCTACCGCCCGGCTGCGCTTGCGGTCCACCGAGCGCGACTGCTTGCTGGTGGCATAGCCGCTGCGCGTGGCAGCCCGCTCCTGCGCCGCTGCCTGCTTGGACCGCTCCAGAGCCCGCTCGCGCGCCGCCAGCATCTCGGAATAGGTGCCGGGGAAGACATGCAGCATTCCGTCGCGCAGCTCCCATACCTGCGTCGCCAACTGGTCGATCAGATAGCGGTCGTGGGAGACCAGCAGAATCGTGCCATCAAACCGTTCGAGCACCTGCTGCAGCACTTCCTGCGCCGGGATGTCCAGGTGGTTGCTCGGCTCGTCGAGCAGCAGGAAATTGGCTCCTTCCAGCGCCAGCAGCGCCAGCGCCAGCCGCCCCCGCTCGCCGCCGCTCAGGGCCCGCACCGGCTTGTAGACGTCGTCGGCGCGGAACAGGTATTGAGCCAGGTAGTTGCGCGCCGGGCCCAGCAGCATCTGCTTGTGGCGCAGCAGCTCGTCGAGCACCGTGTTGTCAGGTTTGAGCCCCTCGTGCGCCTGCGCAAAATAGCCAACCTTGAGCGACGCCCCAAACTTGAGCTCACCCTGTAGCGGCTCGATCGTTCCCATCAGCGCGCGCAAAAAGGTCGTCTTGCCGGAGCCGTTGGGGCCAATCAGCGCTGCGCATTCGCCGCGCTCTAACTGGATCGGGTCGGTGCGAAACAGCGTGCGTCCCGGGTAACCTATTGTCAGTTGGCTCGAACGCAGCACCAGGTTGCCGCTGCGCAAGGTGGTCTTGAGCCTGAGATTCAGCTGCGGCGGTCGCACCGTCGGGCTGCGCAGCCCCTTGATGGCCCCTTCCACGTCGGCCACGCCCCACTTGGCCTCAGAGATATCCACCTCGTCCATCACCTGGCCCCAGTTCTTGCTCAGGAGCAGGTCAAGACCGCCCGCCTCGACCACGCGCACTTCGCGGATCAGGCGACGCAAGCGGCCGACGGCCTGGTTCTTGGTGGCGTCGCGGGCGATGTTGCGCTTGATATAATCGAGCTCTTCCAGGAAGCGTTCCTTGACTGCGGCGAACTCCAGTTCGCGCCGTTCCCAGCGTTCCTGGCGCTGGCGCACATAGGCCGAGTAGTTCCCGCGATAGACCTCAAAGCCGGCCGGCCCCATCTCCCAGATGTGGTTCACCACGTTGTCGAGAAAATAGCGGTCGTGCGAGACGATCAGGAGCGCGCCATCCCAAGTCTTGAGCATGCCCTCGAGCCATTCCACCGCCTGCACGTCGAGGTGGTTGGTGGGCTCGTCAAGGATGAGCAGGTCGGGTTTTTCCAGCAGCAGGCGGGCGAGCAACGCACGCGTCTTTTGACCGCCGGAGAGTACCGCAATCTGCTGGTTCCAGTCCTCGCGAGCGAAGCCGAGGCCGTAGAGCACTTGGCCAATGCGCTGCTCGTAGTCATAGCCACCGGCCTGTTCGAAGGCCTCCTGGGCATGGCTGTACTCCTCCAACAGTTCCCCACCGGCGTCACTGGAAGATTCTGTCGCCATGCGTGCTTCCAGTTCAGCCATGCGATCTTCCAGTTCCTTGATGCCGGCGAAAACCATTAGCATCTCGTCGTGCACCGTATTGTGATGGCCGGCGAAAGCTTCCACCGCCTCCTGGCGCAGGTAACCGATGCGCGTCCCGCGCGCCAGCGACACGCTGCCGGTGGTGGGTTGGGCCAACCCCGCGATCACGCGTAACAGCGTCGTCTTGCCGATCCCGTTAGGACCGACCAGCCCGACTTTGCCGTCGTTGGGCACGCTGGCGGAGATGCCGAGGAACACATCATAGTCGCCGAAGGCGAACGAGAGGGAGTGAAGCGTTAGCATTGACATAGCAAAGGAGGATTATAGCGGTTGGTGAGCGTTTGGGGCAAGAGTTGAGGACCCACTAGACACCGACAAGATTTGCGCTATACTGCTTCGGGTTGTGCAATTTTTTTGCAGAACTGGCAGCGCTAAGATTTGAATATTAGCTCGTTCCCACAGTGGAGATGGAAACGGTGTCCGAGTATTGGCAGCGGGTGCATGCGTTTAGCCCCAGCTTGTGCCGGCTGTTGCTGTCGGCCGGGCTGCTCCTTACCGTCTGGCTTGGTCTGCTGGCCGTGCTCTACAATCTCTTTCTGCTGCGGCTGGGTTTCGACGCCCGCACCATCGGTCTGCTGGCCGGGCTCGGTGCACTGGTGTGGGGACTGGTTGCCCTGCCCGCAGGCTTGCTGAGCAATCGCATCGGGTTACGCAACAGCATGCTGCTGGGTGTCGGCCTGTTCGGGCTTGGCATTGCCCTCGCGCTCCTGGTCGAACAGCTGCCGCAGGCGCAATGGCAAGCGTGGCTGCTCGGCTGTCAGGTTGTGACAAACGTCGGCATTGCCTTCGCTACGGTCAACGCGCCACCCTACATTATGGCCGAGACAGATGAGTACGAGCGGCCGTATGCCTTTGCTTTTTTGGCGACGTTGAACCCGGTGGCAGCGCTGCTTGGCAGCGTCCTGGCCGGCGTGCTGGCAAGCCAGATCTCGAGTTGGCAGGGGCTGGGACTTGACCAACCGGACGCGTACCGCCTGGCATTGTGGGCTGGGCCGATCCTGTGCGGACTGAGCATACTCCCGCTGCTCGGCGCCGACCCGGGGCGCGTGGCTGCCAGCGCCGTGAAAACTGGCGAGTCGCAAGAGATCAAAGGGGGCGCACCGTTGAGGCTGCTCGCCTTCTGGACATTGGTCGTCTTCCTGGCAGCCATCGGGGAGGGCACCATACGCAACTTCTTCAACGTTCTCCTGGATACACAGCTACACGTCCCTCCGACCACTATCGGCTTCGTGATGGGCGCAGCGCAACTCCTGCCGATCCTTATAGCGCTGCCACTGCCGCTGCTGTTGACGCGCTGGGGCCCAGGCTACACACTGCTGGGCGGCATCGTAGCGCTGTCCGTCTGCCTGGTTCCGTTTGCCATCGGCTCTCAGCTGGGGCTACAGGCAGGCTCGACAGTGGGGCTGGCAGTGTGGTTGATTGGCGCCGCATACTTGGCTGCGGCTGCCACATTCGCCGTGATTCGCGCCTCGCGCAACATGTTTGGCCAGGAGATCGTAATCACGCGCTGGCGTACGAGCAGCCAGGGCGCCGCCATGTTGGGCCTGGCCTTTGGCTTGTCAGTCGCCGGCGTAGCGGGCGGGGCGCTGATCGAAGGGTTCGGCTTCGGCACCCTCTACCTGGCCGGCGCGCTGGCGGCGCTGGCGGCGGCTGGTTTGTTATTGGGCTATCTGCTCAGGGCAGCCAAGCGGCAGGCTGGGCAGGCGCTCGCGGGACGGTCGTCATAGTAGCCAAACCGTGACAATCTGAGCTTCCTGCCCGCAATTATCCTCTGCATACATCCAGCCTGGCTCCCGCTCTGCTGCATTCTCTCCTAATTGATACAAAGCTTTACCAAAGGGCAAGGCCACGGGCGCCATTTTCCCATGAAGCAACTTATCGTTTGCTGCACGGGGAGGCAGAACACGGACATTTTTCGGAACCTGAATTATGATACGAGGGTTATGCTCGGAACACGTTGGTATAAAGTCATCAGTGATCTGTGGAGCCACCGCACACGCACCCTCATCGTGGCGATGGCCGTGGCGGTTGGGGTATATGCTGTTGGGACGGTGCTCGCCGCTCAAGTCCTCATGCTGCGTGAGTTTCATCGCGACCGTGATAGCACGCTCATTGCCTCGGCCATTCTCTATACCTACCCCTTTGACGACGAGTTCGCCCACCGCGTGGCCGAGATGCCCAACATCGAGGCCGCCGAAGGCCGCGAGACCCTCTCGGCCCGGGTGATCACCGGCCCCGATGGCTGGCGCAATCTCGATATCATGGCTGTGGACGATTTCGAGAATATGCAGGTGGACCGCTACCCCTTGGTTGCCGGACGCTGGCCAAGCGCCCGCGACGAGGTAATGATCGAATGGATGGGGTTGGAATACATCGGTGCCAAGATTGGCGACCGCATCACGATCGAACTGCCCGACAATACACGCAAGGAACTCACGATCACGGGCACGATGCACAACCCGCAGCGGCCCAGCCCGACGATCCTGGGCTATACTTTCGCTCTCGTCTCACCCGAAACGATGGACTATCTCGGGCAGTCGCATCTCTTTAGCGAACTGCACGTGCGCGTGACGGGAGCCGAACCCGGCGCGCCCGGCAACCGCGAACGCGTCGCCGCCGTGATGAAGGAAGTGGAGGACCGTGTCGAGCGCAGCGGTCGCGAGGTGCTTAACACCACCATCGTCGGCAAGTCGATCATCGAATCGATCGTCAATACGGCCGTGCTCATCATCTCCTCCTTCGGTTGGGTGATCCTGCTCCTCTCCGGCTTCCTGGTCATCAACACTATCTCGGCCCTCATCGCCCAGCAGATCAACCAGATCGGCATTATGAAGTTGATCGGTGCCAGCCGGTTGCAGATGGTAGCAATGTACGTGACGCTGGTGCTGGTCTATGGCGCCATGGCCTTTGCCGTCGCCATCCCCTTAGCCATAACCACCGCCCGCTACCTGATGACCGACATGGTGGAAGGGCTCGTCAACATCCGCTCGGACTCGTACGCCATCCCGCTGTGGGTCTACCTGGTGATGGTGGCCATCGGCGTACTGATCCCCCTTATCGCCGGTCTGATCCCCGTCTGGCAGGGTACGCGCATCTCGACCTATCGTGCGCTCAACGACATCGGCATCCAATCCGACGCGGCCGGGCACAGCGCGATTGAGCGGCTGCTGGGGCGGCTGCCTAGGACCTGGCTGCAGCGCCCACTGCTGTTGTCCATCCGCAACACGCTGCGCCACAAGGGACGCCTGCTGCGCACAATGATAGTACTAATTCTCGGCACCGCGCTCTTTATCGCCGTGATTTCGGTGCGCCAGTCAGTGGACACGACACAATCCGACTTTCTGCGCTATCACCAGTACGACGTTGAGGTGCAATTTGAGGAGCCGCACCGCCTGGCGCGTCTAGAGGCCGCCGCCTACGAGCTAGGCGACGTGGCCTCGGTAGAGGGCTGGGGTGTTGCCGGGGCCACTCGCCGGCGGCCGGACGGCAGCGAGAGCAACAACTTCCAGGTCCTCGGCGTGCCGCCCGATTCATCCCGTCTCGACCCTATCGTGCAGGCGGGGCGCTGGCTGCAGCCGGACGACCAGGACGCCGTGGTGATCAACGCCACGCTGGCCAAGGACGAGCCCGACATTGCCGTGGGCGACTCGATCGTGCTCGACATGGACGGCCGCAAGCGCGCGTGGGAGGTGGTGGGCATCGTCACCTCGGACGCGCAGGGCGCAAAGCTCTTTATGCCCTATGAGACGTTTGGCCACGCCAACCGCAATCTGGGAAAGGCCAACCGCCTGCTGGTAGCAGCCAACCAGAACGATGCCGTGGCACAGGAGGCGCTGGAGTCGATCCTGCTCAACCATTTTGAGGCCAAGGGCTTTGACGTAAGTTCGACGATGACCACGCACAAGCTCAACGATCAGAACGGGCTGATGTTCAACATCATCGTTGGCTTCCTCATTCTCAACGCCGTGCTGCTGGGGGCAGTAGGTAGCCTGGGCCTCTCCACCACCATGGGCATTAACATGATGGAGCGCATCCGCGAGATCGGCGTCCTGCGCGCCATCGGCGCCTCCAACGGGGCGATCCGGCGCATCGTGCTGCTCGAGGGCATCGTCATTGCCTGCCTGAGTTGGGTCGTTGGGTTCGCGCTCTCCTTCCCTATCGCCCAATGGATGAGCGCCCAGATTGGCGTGGCGCTGCTCGATATGCCGCTCTCCTACACCTACTCGTGGTGGGCGGCGGGCATTTGGTTCGTCGCCCTGCTCGCCCTCGCCATCGCTGCCAGCCTGGGGCCGGCACGTAACGCCGTGCGCCTCACTATCCGCGAGGTGTTGGCGTATGAGTAGGCACTGGCCTGTCGGTAGGGGCACAAGGTCCGGCGATGAGAACCTCGCTGTAATCCCGAGCATTGCTCCCGCCGGACCTTGTGCCTCCTACGGGTTGCTCCCTTGTACACTTGGAGGCCGTCACCAAAGCCTATCACACCCCTGCCGGCGACTTCTACGCCTTGCGCGGCATCGACCTGACCATCATGCCCGGCGAGTTTGTCGCCCTGCTCGGCCGCTCGGGCGCGGGCAAGTCCACCCTGATCAATGTCATCACCGGCATCGATCGGCCAACGGCGGGCAGTGTCCAGGTGGCGGGCGAACCGATCCACGCGCTAAACGAGGCGCAGATTACACATTGGCGCGGGCAGCAGGTTGGAGTAATCTTCCAGTCCTTCCAGTTGATGCCCATGTTGACCTGTGCGCAGAACGTAATGCTGCCAATGGACTTTGCCGGCCTTTACAAGTCGCCGCGCCAGCGGCGGCAGCGCGCCATGCAACTGCTGGAAGAAATGGAGATCGCCGAGCACGCTGACAAGCTGCCGTCCGCCGTCTCGGGCGGCCAGCGCCAACGTGTCGCCATCGCCCGCGCCTTGGCCAACGACCCGGTCTTCCTGGCTGCCGACGAACCCACCGGCAGTCTCGACTCGCGCACGGCCGACGCCGTGTACGAAGTATTCGAGCGGCTGGTGGCAGCGGGCAAGACCATCTTTATGGCTACGCACGACCACGAGCTGGCGGGCCGCGTCTCGCGCATCCTGCACATCGAGGACGGGGTACTGGTGGAAGAGTGAGTCTATGTTAAGTCGCCTGTGGCGCCGCACCCACCACTTGTATGGCAGCGTCCCCGCCCAGGGTATCATCGACCTGCACAACATCGTCAAGGTCTACGACACTGCGGCCGGCCCTTTCACTGCACTCAAGGGCATCGATCTCACCGTGCAGGCAGGCGAATTCGTGGCCGTCGTCGGCAAGTCGGGCAGCGGCAAGTCCACGCTGATCAACATGTTCACAGGCATCGACCACCCCACCGAGGGCGAGGTGATCGTCGCCAACACCCCTATCCGCCACTTGGACGAAGGGGAGATGGCAGAGTGGCGAGGGCGGCACATGGGCATCATCTTCCAGTTCTTTCAACTGCTGCCCACGCTCTCCATCGTCGAAAACGTCATGATCCCGATGGACCTGGCAGGGTTGTACAGCATGGATGAACGTTACACGCGCGCCATGCACTTGCTCGACCAGGTGGGCATGGCCGGAGACGCTTACAAGTTCCCCGCTGCCGTTTCTGCCGGACATCAGCAGCGCGCCGCCATCGCCCGCGCGCTGGCCAACGACCCCGTCATCCTTGTCGCCGACGAACCCACCGGCAACCTAGACACCAAGAATGCCGCTATCATCTTCCAACTGTTTGCCGCGCTGGTGGATGAAGGCAAGACCATCCTTATGGTCACCCACGACGACGAGTTGGCTCGCCAGGCCCCGCGCACAGTTACCATTGCAGACGGGTTAATCGTGGGCGATCGCCTCAATCGCTAAATTTCTTCCAGGAAGTGTCCTTAGCCGGCACTCAGCAGCAGTTGTCCTAGCGGCTGCCAGAATGTCTTCCATCCTGAATAGAAGCGCGTGCCACCCAGGACCGCCCAGGCCACGCCTTCGCCGCCGGCCATCGGATCCGCCCAGGCCAGGCACCCGCTATAGCCGCTGTGCCCAAAAGAGGATGGCGCCGCACCTTGCGGAACCATGTGCGGCGATTTGTGGCCCAGCAGTTCGGGGCCGAGCCCCCACGGGCAAGGCTCCCATTCCAGCCAGCCACTAAAGCCGCCTGCCAGATTGCCAGTCTGGTCACCGTTTGCCGCTTGGCGCAGTTCGGCAGGCAAGAAGTGGGTTGGTTCGCCCGCAAATGCACGCACCAGGGCGAGCGCCCCACCCGCCGTGGTGACCAATCCCGCCCAGGGCATGGCCAGCGAACGCCAGAAGACCGAGTTGAACGGCTCCAGTTCGGTCCCGGCATGCTCGCCTAGCTTGCCGGAGACGCGGGCGGGCGGGCGCGGCGGCTCGATGCCCAGGTAGCCTTCAATTCCCAGCGGATCCAACACGAGGCCGGTCAGCGCTGTGGCGAAGGGCAGGCCGCTGCAGCGCTCCACCACCAGCGCCAGCAGACCGTATCCCACATTGCTGTACGTCACCTTGCTGTGCGGCGCACGCACGAGGGGTGTAGCCAGACACGCCTGTGCCAGGCGCTCCCAGGTGAGTGCGAGCACGTACGGAGCCAGGACGGGGGCCACATCGTCGGGCAGCCCGGAGATGTGGCAGAGCAGCATACGCAGCGTGACGCCGTCTGCGGCCGCGGCCGCAGACGGCAGGTGCACGGCCAAAGGGTCGTCGAGCGCTAGCGTCCCGTTCGCCACCAGGCGCAGGACGGCCAGCGCAGTCCCCAGCTTGGTGACTGAGGCCACGGGGAAAAGTGCATCAGCGGCCAGTACCCTGGCGTCTTCTGTGCCAGCGCCATCCGCGACGTCTGTGCCCACGGCAAACGTCTCGGCTTGTGCACCATGGGCAAAAGCGAGCAGGAGGCCAGGCAGGTTGTGTTGCGCGGCAAGTTGTTTGACGGCGGCAAGCAGGTCAGGAGTGATGCGGGACATGGCAACGCTCGCTTTCAGGTTTAGAAACGCAGCGACAGGCAGCTCAAGCCGCCATCCATCTTCTGAAATTCAAACATGTCCAGTTCGATCAGCGTATAGCCCAATCCGCGCAGGCGCGCGGCCAGGCGTGGGAAGCCGGCCGGAAACAGCAGCCGGTCGTTAACGCGGATACAGTTGGCGGCGTATGCCTCTTCCGCGTCCACATATATCAGCTCGAACCCTGACAACGCAGGATGATCGGCCAGGGCATCGATTACAATCATAAGGTTATCGCCGATGTAGCTAATGCCGCTCTTAAGGTGCAAGATACCAGGCGTGCGGCGGATGTCGATGCAGGCACAGGTGTAGCCCTGGCGCGCCAGCAAGCGGGAAAGTTGCGCCGCGCCCTCTTCGTTGGTGCGCGCCGAGACGCCGATCAGAAAGTGGCCCGCGCCAGTTCCGCTGCCGAATGCTTCACAGACATCACCGCCGTCCAGCGTGCCCGGGGCCTCGATGAATTCCATGCGATCATAAAATGGGCTAAGTGCCACAGTGATGGCCTCCACCTCGCCTGCGCGGCTCTCGGCGCCCGGTCGCGTCAAGATGGCGGCGTGGGGCGTGAGGATGGCGGTATCCTCGACAAAGGTTGAGTCTGGATAGCGCTCGTCGGCAGGCAGGCAGGTGAGCGCCAGACTGCATTCCTCAAGGGCCCGGCAGTATTGGGCGTGCACGGCCAGCGCCCGGCGGTAATCAGGCGTACCCAAATCGACAGTGGTAAGCCCCAAGGCAAAATTCATGGCTGGTGGACGGACGACAGCACGCGTAAACATATGGTTGCCCCTAAAACTACATAGTACTTGTAAGCTGCTTTCAACGAACAAACAGATATGCTATAGCGTACAACGCTTGTCCAGCTTTTTTTCCTTCGCCAAGGAGAAGGCCTGCATGCGCCAGTGGTATCTCAACACCGCGATCTAGCCGCAACGGCTGTCATTGCCGCTTGCCCTGTCGCCTGCCAAATAGATTGTGTTGGATGCGCCACCTATACGCGCGTGGCCCAGCGTATACCATTTAGCAGCAGCGACATGACAGCATCCTGCTCCAGCACGTCGATCGTGTGCGCCAAGGAGCAGTAGAAGACGCGCCCTCGGCCATACGTACGCACCCAGATGTTCGGCATATGCAGGTCGCCAAACGGCGTACTGGTGAGAACATGGTTGCCGGGATCGACGTGAAAATAATACTGCTCCGTCTCCACCACGAAATTAGTGATGCCCTGGGTAATCGGGTGCGTGGGATCCTCGATCACAACTTCGTAGCGGTTGCTGGGGGGATGAAATATGAAGTGGCCGCCGATCATACGGGCGTAATCACGGTCGGCAAACCAGTCGATACCGCCGTGGAATGTCGCCAGGCCCACACCACGCTCGACGGCTGCCAACACGGTGGCCAATGCCGCCGGATGTTGGATACCGAACGACCAGACAGGGACGATCACGTCGTACTGCGCCAGGTCCATCGTGGGCAAGCCGTCCACGCCTGCGATCGATGTCACGGCAAAGCCCCCAGTGCGCAAATGCCCCGCCAGCATACCGGCCACGCGCTCCGGATCATGCCCCTCCCAGCCACCCCAGACGATCAGCGCTGACGCGTTGCCAGATGGTTTACCAGATGATGATTGCATGGTGAGGAGGGTAGCATACTGGTTAGCAGGCGTCAAAGGAGTATGCTGTACATGTCAGGCACGCCGACGTGCTGCCGTTATGAAAGGATCAAACAATGACCGAACTCTCGACCTGGGACGCCTCACCTCCAGTCAAAATCGGAACCCACACCGTGCTCGACCTGATCGACGACAGCGGGAACCGCGAGCGGCTGGAACTAGACGTCGTAGCAGACGCAGCGGCCGACTTTGACGCAGGCCTGCTCGGCATCGGCACGCCGCTAGGCAAGGCAATCGCCGGGCGCCGGGCGGGCACGACGGCCCCCTATAAAATGGGCGACCTGCGCCAGGTGTCCATTATCGAGGTGCGCCCGGCCACGGCTGCGCCACCGCCCGATGCCGCCGAACGCCGCCAGGCAGCGCTCGACAAGGCAGCCCAGGAGATCGCCAAAACCAACGCCCAAATCTTCGCCTCCACATTTGAAGGAAAGTGGGGCGGCTACAACCCTGATGGCATGGACCATTGGGACGACGAAAGTCGCAACTCGGACGCAACCAAGCCTAACGCCACCGAGTTGGATTGAGACACGAACGTCTTTCTCTGTGTGAGTATTGTTGTCGAGCGCATGGCTGGCCCATTCACTTTGTGCCCCTACGCTCCCACAGGCTACAATATCCCCACCAGCATCCAATCCACACAGGGAGAGACAGAACCATGACTGACCAGTACAAGTACCTGCTCAACGAGCGCGATATACCAGAACACTGGTACAACATTGTCGCCGACATGCCCAACAAGCCGTTGCCGCCGCTGCACCCGGCTACCCATGAGCCGATTGGGCCCGACGCACTGGCGCCGCTCTTTCCCATGGGCTTAATCATGCAGGAGGTCAGCCAGGATCCCTGGATTGAAATTCCAGAAGAGGTGCGAGAGATCTACAAGCTGTGGCGGCCCACCCCGCTCTACCGGGCACGGCGGCTGGAGAAGGTGCTCGATACGCCGGCCAAGATTTACTACAAGTATGAAGGCGTCAGCCCCGCCGGCTCGCACAAGCCCAATACGGCCGTGGCCCAGGCCTATTACAACAAGGTCGAGGGCGTCAAACGCATCGTTACCGAAACCGGGGCGGGCCAATGGGGCAGCGCGCTGGCCTTTGCTTGCAACCTATTCGGCATGGGCTGCGAAGTCTACATGGTCAAGATCAGCTACGAACAAAAGCCCTACCGCAAGCTGATGATGAACACCTGGGGGGCAGACGTCTACGCTTCGCCCAGCAATCGGACCAACGCCGGGCGCCAGATCCTGGCCCAGGACCCCGACTCGCCCGGCAGCCTGGGCATTGCCATCTCCGAGGCCATGGAAGTGGCTGCCGGCGACCTGGACACCAAGTACTCGCTGGGCAGCGTACTCAACCACGTGCTATTGCACCAGACCGTCATCGGCCAGGAAGCTATCAAGCAGATGGAAATGGCTGGCGACTTCCCGGATATCGTCATTGCGCCGTTTGGCGGCGGATCCAACTTTGCCGGTATTTCCTTCCCTTTCCTGCGCCACAACCTCACCAAAGGTAAGAAGGTGCGGGCGATTGCCGTCGAACCAACCTCGTGCCCCAAGCTCACACGCGGCGTCTTCCGCTACGACTTTGGCGACACGGTCGGCATGACGCCGCTGCTGCCAATGTACACGCTGGGCCACAACTTTGTGCCTGCTAAGATCCATGCCGGCGGCCTGCGCTACCACGGGGCCGGCGTCATCGTCAGCCAGTTGCTGCGCGACAACCTGATCGAGGCGCAGGCGGTGGATCAAATCGAGAGCTTTGAGGCCGGCGTCGCCTTTGCACGGGCGGAGGGCATCATCCCAGCGCCCGAGGCCAACCATGGCATCGCCCTGGCCGTGCGCGAGGCGCTGCAGGCGCGCGAGGAAGGCACGTCCAAGACGATCCTGTTCAACCTGTGTGGCCACGGCAACTTTGACATGGCCGCCTACGATGCCTACTTCTCCGGCAAACTTGAACGCCACGAGATGACCCAGGCCGAAGTCGAGGCAGCCGTCGCCCTGATCGACACGCCGGAGATAGCCGCCTAACAAACGTGCAACGTCTTTCTCTGCTCTTCCTTGGTCTTGTCATTGCATGGCTCGGCGCCCGTCTCATTGCGGGCGCCGAGTCCTTTGCACCCTACCTGCTGCGCGACGCCCTGTTGTTGGGGACGCTTGGCGGCCTCGTCTTTGCCTTCAACGCCCAAGGCTGGCAGGCGCCCCCGGTTTTCCGCCGCCTGCGCGGCCTGCCCCGACCGGGCCAAATCCTGCTTCTGACCGGGCTGATCGTCACGCTCGGAAGCAGTGTTGGTCTGGCCAGCGGGCTGGCCGGCGTGTTGGGCCTGGCGGCGACTATCGCCTGGTGGCTGGGGATCCTGCTGCAGTTCATCGGCTCCTGGTGGCCGGGAGCAGCAGTGGATTATGCGCGGCCGCAGGTGCGCTGGTCGCGCGACGCGTCCGGTAACTTCGTGCCGCTGTCGACGGCTTTGGAGGAGGGTTCGCCCGCTGCACGCAGTTCTCTCAGTCTGGCAATGGGGAGGCGTACGTGGCTGGCCTGGCTACTGCTGATCCTGGCGGCAGCCGCCTTCCTACGCTTCTGGAACCTAGAGCAGTTGCCGCCGGGCTGCATCAATCAAGAATGCAACGCCGCCCTGCAGCTAACGCAGGGACCTCCTGGAGGTGGGACCTCCTGGAGGTGGGACCTCCTGGAAGTGGGACCTCCTGGAGGTGTCGACCTGCAGGGGTGGTTGGCCGTGCTGTTTGTCCGTATCACTCAGGCGGGCGTGCTGAGTCTGCGGTTGGCGGCGACGACGATTGGATGGCTGACGGTGCTTGTCATGGCAGCGGCGCTGCAGCGGCTCGTTGGGCCGGCGGCAGCCCTGCTGGGTGCTGCCCTGCTGGCGATCAGTCCTTGGCACATCTGGGCGGGGCGCAGCTCCGATCCGTGGATCGCCGCTGCGTTTCTGGCGGCCATCACGCTGTGGCTTGCGCTGGAGGCCATGGCGCGCACCCATGCGCGCTGGTGGGTGCTATGGGGCATTTCAGCCGGTCTACTAACGGCGCAAACGCTGAGCCTATGGCCCGGCATTGCCGTGTGGGTTGCGGCGACGGCGAGCCTGGGACTGGTGCAAGGCTGGCGCAGACGCGGGCATGTCGGCGAGAATGATCTGTGGCAGTGGCCGCTGGCGGGCCTGTTTGCAGCCCTGGGGGTAGGGCTGCCGGCTGTGGCAGCAACGCTGCGAGCAGGCGGGGCCGCCGGGGTAGCGGGAGTTGCGGTCCCAGATGCCGGAACTGCGGGTACTGCAGCGGCGACTGCTGGGGCGTTTGGTCTGGCGCTGCCCGGCTTCGAGCAGCTGCTGGCTAACATGGCGAATCTCGCCAACGCCCTGCTGCGGCCTGAGGTTTCGGCGATCGGGCCGTTTGTCGAGACGGGTCTGGTCAACAGCCTGGTGGTGGCGCTTGCGCTCGTTGGGTGCGGTGCACTGCTGCGCCACCTGCGCCAGCCGCAGGCAGGGATGGTGCTGGCGGGTGCAGCCGGTCTCCTGGCCGCGACGGCCCTGCTCGATCTATCGATGACACTGCCGGGCAGCGTGCTGCTGGTCGTCTTGCCGCTGCTCCTCGCCCTGTCCGCCGCGGCGTTGGACCGCCTGCTGGCAGTCCTGGTACACGCTTGGGGACCGCCGCTCGTGCCGGCGGCGCGTCTGGTGGCGGTGGCGGCGCTGGCACTGCTGCTCGTGGCCGGTCGCGGGACGGTGGCACTCATGCTGGGCTTGGATGCGGTCAGCAGCGGATCCGGCACGGCGGTCGAGATCGACATGGCGCGCTACATCGGCGAGTGGTTCCGCCAGTCGCCAGCCGACTCACCAGCGGCTGCGACTACCTTTGTGGCGCCCAGCAGTGTGATCAACCATCCTAGCGTGCAGCTCCTCGCGGGGTCCGCACTGGCCAACGGTCACGTGCAGCCGCTGGAGTTGGGGCGCACCCTTCCCTATGGGGGCCTGCCGAACGGCGATGTCGTCTATCTGCTGCCGCTGCTCGATACGCAGGTGTTCGACCTCTTGCGCCAGCTTTACCCCATGGGCGAAGCCACGACCGAGGTGGATGCGGCCGGCGAGCGTTCGTTGTTCAATCGCTTCACCGTGCGCCAGGCGGACCTCTCTGCGGCACAGACGATCCAGATGACCGTCACGCCGGCAGACGCCACCGCTGCAACCGCCTATGATCAGCCGCTAGCGGTAGCTGCCATGAATTTCGCCTGGTCCGCCGCGCCGCCGCGTGCCCTGCCCTTCACGGCCGAGTGGAACGGTTCGCTAGTTCTACCTGAAAGCGGCAATTATCGCATCGCCGTGGATAGCCCGGGGCCAGAGAGCACGTTCACGCTGCTCCTAGACGACATTCTGCTGCTCGACAGCAGCCTCGGCATGCGCGATCAGCAGCAGGCGCTGCCGCAAGGCATCCACCGGCTCAAGATGACCTACCGCAGCGGCAACCAGCCTGGCGACCTGCGCGTGTATTGGACGACGCCCGATGGCGCCGAGCAGATCCTTGCTGCGCCGTCGCTGCACTGGCCTACGCTGGCCGACCAGGGGCTGTATGGGGACTATTTCGACAACGACCATTTTGAAGGCACTCCGGTTGCCACACATAAAGACCCGATCATCGGCCTCGATCCTGGCCTGCCGCTGCCCTACAGCGTACGCTGGCATGGACTGTTGGCGGCGCCACGCGCAGGCGAGTATCTATTAGGAGCTGATGCCGGCGGCTTCGTTCAGCTTGTCGTAGACGGCCAGACACTGGCAGATAACCGTGCCGGTGACGGGAGCCCCGACGCAGCACAGGAAATGTCGAGTTATACCGAGGGTCTTATCTATTTATCGGCCGGCTGGCACCCAATCGAGGTGCGTTTTGCCCCGGATGCAGCAGGTGGGGCCCGCAACGAAGGGGCAACGGGCGAAGCCGGCCAATCGGGCGACAATGCGCTTGGCGGCAAGGCAGGCGGTGAGGGAGTGGGCGCGATTGCTCCGGGCGGCATTCGCCTGCTATGGCAGCCGCCGGGCAGCGACGTGGGCGCGTTGTCCAGCCATTACCTGCTGCCCGCCTATGGACAAGTCGAGCCGACCGACGTAGCACTGCCGCCGGCTCCCCCGCTGGCCGATCCCATGTTGGGCGATGACACATTTGCCCTTGCGCGTGCGTCCGAGGTGTGGCAGGCTCACCTGCGCATACCACCATCCAACCTGCCGCCGCTGCCGCTGGAACGGTTGTGGCAGGCCGGCGGCGTGTGTGGCAGCGCGCCCGACCAGTTTGACGGGCCCCACGGCGTGGCTTTCTCTCCCAGCGGCGACAAGATCTATGTCGCCGACACGGCAAACCGGCGCGTCGTGGTCTACAGCGTGGACGGCGCGCAGGAGAAAATGATCGTGAGCGACCTGCTGCAGGAACCCGTAGACGTGGCGGTAGCGCCTGACGGCACGCTGCTCATCCTCGATGCTGAGGCGCAGGGGGTATTCCGGCTAGAGGCGGGAGGCGAATTGGTGGCCGTGCCGCTGCAGACAGGCTTCTACCGCCCGCGCGGCCTGACTGTTGATGCCATGGGCAACATGGCCATCGCCGACACCGGCGGCGCCCGTATCGCCATCGTCGAGCCCAATGGAACGCCAGCAGGCCAGTTTGGCGGCCAGGGCTCGCTGCTCGGCCGCGGCCAGCCAGTGGACGCGCTGGCGGCCGAAGGCGCATTATGGGCTATCAGCGCCGAAGACGGGCGGCTGTGGAATCTCACTGCCGACGGCAGCATGACGGCCGTGCAACCTACCGGCACGGTCGACGGCCCGCAACTTGGGCAGCTGGTGGACGGCCGGCTTTTGGTGACTGACCCTGTGCGCGGCACCTTCTTGCTATTGGCATCCAGCGGCCAACCGCTCGGGCAGTTTGCCTATTCCGGAGAGTTGGTCGAGCCCACCGGCATCGCCGCCACCCGCATCGGCGACGGCGATATCATTGCCGTGGTGGATACCCGCGCCTGCGCACTGTCTGTGTGGCGCCTGGCGCAATAAGCACTGTCCGTACAGAAAAACACCAGGCGCCTCTCTCTCCGCAGAGACGCCTGGTGCTTAGATGTGAGCGATTATTCGCTACGCGTACTGCCTACTCGTACAAACAATCCTGCAAGTACTCGTCACCGATCTTGATCTGCACGTCGTCAAAGTAGACGTTGGCGTTCACGGAACCTGTCGACTGGCCTTGCAGCAGCACCATAACTTCTCCGCTGGGACCGGCCGTGCCCGTCACGGTCATTTCGGCCCACTGGCCATGAATGTAACCGTTGACGTAGGTTGCACCCGGTATGGCGGCATCCGGCTTGAAGCCCAATGAGGCCCAGTCCAAGATATGGCCTGCCGAATCCTCGGCCTGCACATAATCCCATAACAGGTACTTGACTGTAACCGTCACGTCAGCGCCGGGAGCGGCCTTGATCTTGGGACTGCCAAAGCCGCCGGCAAACGGCTGGTTGCTGGCAATCTTGGCGGAATAGTGGCCTGAGCCGCTCTTCACGCCGGGGCCGACCGTCCGTTCGACTGAAAACACGGTGTTCTTAGCCTGGTAGAGGCCGTGATCTATGGCAAACGGCGCCCATCCGGCATACCAGTCGGTCCAGATGTCACTGTTCTTCTGATCGGCGCTGGCCGCCCAGTTGCCGCCGACGTCAAAGCTGTTGCACACGTTGTCCGATGGATATAAAGAGATCCCATTGGCGTATTCGGTCACCGTGCTCAGAACGCCGGCACCAGGCTGATAATAAGGTTGCTCGTTATATACCTGATTCGCCTCCGCCACCTGTGGCGGCTTGGGCGCGTTGTATACGAGGGCGGGATTGAGTACGGACGAATGCGGAATTGCAGGCGGCGATAGCCTTGGTCCGATCACAGGGAGTGGGGGCAGATGGCCATCAGCCAAGGCGGCTTGAGCGGGAATCAGCAGAAGACTTACCAGCAGCAAGACAACCAAAAACTGATACCAACGGAGGGGGCGGATCATTGGGACTCCTTTCAGTCCATGCGATTTTAATACTAAATAGTACGACTGAGTGCTTGCACGCTTCTGGTACATAGAAACGAATCGAAGAGATTAGCCATCACGGATGGGACGGAGTTCACACCCGGAGACGAGGAAAAAACGATCGTAAGCTAGCTGACTCATCCAGCCAACGACCATTTTTAAGTCTAGCACACTTTCCAGCCCATTTCAAGAGAGAGATTCATTATTACAATTACGGTATTCTGACATTTCTGCTTCTCTACTCAGCGGATTCACGGAGACTTAACCCCACCATCGCTCGCTCTTCACCACAATCGGTGCGCTGATCATAGTAGTGGCTGGCAGTACAAGCCGGATCAATTACTCGTGCTCGCTGATATGGTTCTTGGTGCTATAATAGCGGTCAACCTGCCCCTGAACCGCTAAACACCGAGCGTGCTATGCCTACCAGAATCCTGCTTGCCGATGATGACGAAATGATTGTCGATGCCCTGCGATACCAATTGCAGAAAGAGGGCTTTGACGTGCTCATCGCCTTTGACGGCGAAACTGCTCTAGACCTGGCCCGTACGCAGAACCCGGACCTGGTGTTGCTCGACGTTATGATGCCTCGCCTGCAGGGCTTCGAAGTATGTCGCGAGATACGCCGCGAGAGCACGGTGCCCATCCTGATGCTGACAGCGCGTGGCGAGGAGAAGGACCGCATTATCGGGCTCGACACGGGCGCCGACGACTACGTCGTCAAGCCGTTTGGCTTCCGTGAACTGATGGCGCGCATTCGTGCCAACTTGCGGCGCGTGGAGCTCTCCAGCAGTGGGGTAAAGAATGGGCTGGATATTGTGCGGATAGGCTCCGTCTCCATCGACCGCAAGCGCCATGCCGTCAGCCGTAATGGTATGCCGGTGAGCCTGTCGCAGCGCGAATACGATTTGCTGCTGGCGCTGATGGGCGCACAAGGTGCCGTTATGTCACGCAGCCAACTGCTTGACCAGGTCTGGGGGGAACAATGGGTCGGCGACCCGCGCACGCTCGACGTTCATATCCGCTGGCTGCGCGAAAAGATAGAGGACGATCCGGCACAGCCGCAGCTCGTGCTTACAGTGCGTGGTGTCGGCTATCGCCTGGTCACGCGGGACGAGTTGGTCCTATAGCAAACCCCTTCGGGCAGCGGCACGGGCTTGGGCCAGGCCATGGTGCACAGGTTGGTCGAGCAAAACGGCGCCGAGATCCACGTGGAGCAGGCTCCAGAACGCGGAGCAGTTTTTGTTGTTTCCTTTCCCGCAGTGGCATAATCGCAAGCATGTCAGACATGCTGCGTATCTTTGTCGGTGCAACTACCGATCTCGAGGCTGAACGGGCGGTCATCGGCCGCAGTGTCGCCGAACTACCGATCAAGATCGGCATTGAGATCCGGCGCACGCCCCCGCTCCTGCCTACGACCGCCGAGATCGTCACCCGCCTGGACGGCGTAGACCGCGTTTATTTCCTGATGGGCAACGACATTAGTGCCCCGGCGGGCTTGGAGTGGCATCTTGCCCGGCAGTGGCAGCTCAGCATACTGCCTTTGCGCAATAGCCCACGTCCGACACCCGCCGCACTTGAATTCTTTCGCCTGGCGCCCGTCCCCTGGCAAAACTATCGCAACCAGGCCGAACTCGCCAAGTTGGTGAGCCTTGACCTGGCGCGCCTGCTACATCAACCAAACAACCCCTACGGATTGACGGTGGCCGACATGGAGCGGGTGACCGCATACGTGCGCAGGCTCGAAGCCAAGACTGTGGAAACTGTAAAGGATCCGGGAGGAGCCGAAGGAAGCGCCATCTTGATCGATACGGCTCATCGCCAAACGCCAGCATGACACACCGCCACAGGACATAATTAGTATGGACATCAAAGAAGCTTTGGTTCACGGCGTTGCCAACCTGATGTTCAAACGCCCGGCAGCCTCGAAAGCAAGAAGATGAGGTAGGCCGTTGTGCCCTTGCGGGTTATCGACTGATGTCCTCTAACATTAGAGTTAATCCTACAGCGTCGCGGCTGGGACTCGGCGCCCTGCTGTTGCTGGGCGTTTTCGCCTGGGCGCCCGCGCTCTATCCAGGCTATTGGCAGACGCTGCAAGGCTTTTTGCCCATCTTTAACGTGGGGCAGCCGGCGGCGGTCGCCAATATTGGAGTTGCGCCCGACCTGTGGCGTGGGGCCGGCAGTGCCACCGATCTGCTGACGCAACCTTGGGTCATCTTTGGACTCGACCAGGTGACAGCTGTGCGGCTCGCCTTTGTACTCGCCTTTGTCATTGGTGGCTGCGCCATCTATGCCTGGCTGCGGCCCGTACTTGGCGACTTGGCCGCCGGGCTGGCGGGCCTTGTCTACATGCTGCAGCCGATCTTCTTGTCCACGGTCTACGTGCACGGCAGCCTGGCCGATGCGCTGGTGTTGGCGTGGCTGCCCTTGGCGCTCGCCGGGCTGGCAACCTCTGCCCGCAACCACAGCGTCGAAGGTGCGGCCGTGGCCGTCATCGCCATTATGGCCCTGTGGCGTACACAGGCAGGCCTGGCCGTCCTGGCCTGCGTTCTGCTGCTCGCCTATGCAATCCTGGTGGAACGTCACTGGGTTCCCACGCTGGTGGTCATAACCGCCAGTGGGGCGGCGCTGGTTACGCTGCTGCCGCTGTGGACGATCTCAGCCCCACCCCCTGTCGTGTTTGGCGAGCATTTTGTCACGGCAGCGCAGTTATTTAGCGTGCGCTGGTCGGTTGCCCCCAGCGTACCCGGCTGGCAGGACCGCTACCCATTCCAGTTAGGGTTTGCAGTCCTCGCCTACAGTACGCTGGCGCTGTGGGGTTGGGTTGTGATTACGCGCCGCAGGTTGGCACCGTTGCAGGTGCGACTGCTTGGCTTTGCTTTTGGCGGTGGGCTGCTGTTGGTTGCGTTGAGCCTCGCCTGGAGCGCGCCCCTTTGGCAGCTCAGCGGCGCCGACCGGCTGCTGACCTTCCCCTGGCAGATACTGCTGCTGTCCGCACCGCTGCTGGCAGCTACGGCCGGTTCGCTGCCGGTGCTGCTGCCCGACCTGGCGTCAGGCCTGCCTGGCCCCGCCTATTGGACCGTACTGGTGGCTGTGGCTGTGTTGGCGAGTTACCCGTACCTGGCGCCCAGTTATACGACTGTTCAGCCGCCCGCCAAGCCCCTTGCCATACTGGGGACAAACCAGTTGGCGATCCTGGCGGCGGATGTGACGGAAGGGGATGGCAGCGCCACGCTCGACGTCACCTGGCAGGTGCTGCAGCCGCTCGCAAGCGACGAGAACATCTTCTTTCAGGCAATTACCGGCGAGAACGAAGGCGAACGTGTCGTAGCGCAGCTCGACACGCAGCCGGCAGGCCCCGACCGCCCCGCCACCACCTGGCAGCCTGGCGAAATTCTGACGCAACACTACACGCTCGCACTGGCGTCTATACCCGCAGACCAGGCGCCGTCATCGGCAGATCAAGCGCAGGCAGACTCGCCGCTGCGCTACTACTTTGGCTTTTACGACTGGAGCAACGGCGAGCGCCTGACGGTGGATGGCGGCATCGACGACAAGCTGGTACTGTATGCGCAATAGACCGCGCTTGTGGCGCGACCCGCTGCTGTGGCTGGCGCTGGCACTGACGGCCTTTGCAGCCGCGCCGTTCTTGCTGCCGGGCTACTTCTGGGGCGCCAATGACGCTCGCCATCACGTCTACTTCCTATTCGAGTACGACCGGCTCGTGCAGGACGGCATCTGGTGGCCGCGCTGGAGCCCGGACTTCGCCTTTGGCTACGGCTACCCCTTCTTTAACATCTATGGGCCGTTGAGCCACCTTCTGGCCGAGATCCTGCTCCACTTCTTTCATCTCAGCTACACGGCCGCCGTCGAGAGCATTTTCGTTCTCAGCATCTTGGGCAGTGCGGCCGCTATGTATGCCTTTGTACGCTCGTGGGCGGGACGCGCTGCAGGCCTGATTGCCGCCCTCGTCTACACCTATGTCCCCTATCACCTGCTCAACCTCTACGTGCGTGCCAACCTGGCCGAAAGCATGGCCTTTGTCTGGCTGCCCCTGTGCCTATGGACGGCGCGTGAAGCGGTGCTGGCGAGCCGGAGGTCCCCCCCTCCTGGAGGTGGGACTTCCCGGACGTGGGGCCTCCTGGAGGTGGGGCCGTGGGTGATTGGGCTGGCGGTGAGTTATGCTGGGCTGATGTATACAAGCAACCTGGTGGTAGTGCTGTTTACGCCGCTGCTGGTTGGGTATGTGCTATTGCTGACGGTTGTCTATGCGCTGCCGGAGGGCATGGAGGCACACAGCGTCGGATGGTTGCAGCGCATCGGCTGGTGGCTGCGGCGCTGCATGGCGCCGGCGTTGGGGGGGCTCGGCGGCTTGGGCCTGAGCGCCGCCTTCTGGCTGCCCATGCTGCTGGAACGCAACTACGTGCGGGTGGATCAATGGTTTGGTGGGCGTTATGACTTCCGCGGCCATTTTGTCTACCTGTACCAGCTGTTCAGCCCTAACTGGGGGTTCGGCGTCAGCGTGCCAGGGCCGCTGGACCCCATCAGCTTTCAAATTGGGGCAGTGGCGCTGATTTTCGCCACGCTCGGAGTGCTCATGTTGTGGCGGAGCACCGGTCTCGTTGCGGGGGGCGCATCGGGGAGTGCTTTAGGGCCTTTTGGCTGGGAGGTTGCCTTTTTTGTGGCGGCAGGCATCCTGGCCACCCTGCCCACGCTGCAGTTTGCTGCAGCACTCTGGGATATACCAGGGATTGGGGCACTGTTGCAGACGGCGCAGTTCCCCTGGCGCTGGTTGGTGTTGACAGTGCTGTGCGTGAGCGTGTTAGCAGGGTTGGCAGCCGCTCGCTTGCCGCAAAGCGAGGATAGGGGTTTGTCGCTGCCACTGCTGGCCCTGGCAACCGTCGTCATCCTGGGTAGCTACAACTACCTGCAGGTGCAGATCAGCGAACCCGTCGAGGGCCCGGTCAGCCTGGCCGGCCTCATGCGCTTTCAGCAGTCCTCAGACGAAATGACCGGCAGCACACGGTGGGTGAAGGAAATCCCCACATGGAGCCCGATGGCCGACTACTACATCAGCCAGGCCAACCAAGGGGTGCCGGTCAAGCCGGTCGATTCTAAGCTCGACTACAACGTTTTTGACTACAAAACGTTTGGCGCCGAATCGGTGGCGCATAGTACGGTCAGCGAAGAGATTTTTTACGCCAACAAGACTGATGCGCCCAAGGCGGTCGTGTTCAACCAATTCTACTACCCGGGCTGGAACGCATACCTGCTGGACGGTAAGCATGGGCGACGGGTCGAGCAGGCGCCGATCGTGCCGGAGACGACAGGGACGCTGGGGCGCATGACTGTTGATGTCCCGCCTGGCGAGGGGTACTTGCTGCTGGTGTATGAGGACACGCCGCCGCGTACCATGGGAGGTGCAATTTCGTTGGTTACGCTGGTCGCGCTAGCGGTGGCCGGGGCAGCCATCGTTTGGGGACGCAGGCGAGGTCCGAGAGTTCAGTAAGTATACGGAAACTGTCGATCAAGACCCCCCATTCTGTGGCATTTTCCGGTCGTTGTGGTATACCGGCTCGCAGCACCATTCGCAACTATCAACGCGAAACTTAGGAGTTGGGTATGTCACAACCGTTCGGCAGCATGGGAGTCCAGGTAAACAAGCCCATGATCTGCGAGGATGAGGTGCAGGAACTCATCGCGCAGCATGGGACGCCGGTGCGCCGCAACTACTGGATTCAAGCAGACGAGTACATTCGTTCCTATCGATGGCAGCCCACCAGCGACCGCAGAGCCGAAGTGGTGTTTGCGATTCAAAATCCCGCCGGGCAGATTTGGCTGCATGCCAAAGCCCATTACCCGGCGCGCATCTACCGCCTGCTTTCGGGCGGCGTTCACCCTGACGAAGGGGTGGCGGATGCGCTCTGGCGCGAGATCGCGGAAGAGACGAGCCTCGACTGCACCATCGAGAAATTTCTGGGCTTGATTACTTACCACTTCACCTATGCGGAAGAGGTGGCCCATTTTGCGAGTTATATCTTCACCTTGCGCGCCGATTTTACACAGCCGGTCTGTGAGCGCGACAATGAGATTTCGGCGTTTCATGCCGTGCTGCCCAGCCAGCTTGGCGACGTATCCAACGATCTGCGCAACCTGATCGGCGACCGCCACGGCTGGGGGCAGTGGCGTGCACTGGCGGTGGACCTGGTGCACGAACAGCTGATGAGTTCGGCGAATTCAGCGAATACTATCGACCCGCAAGTACTGTAAGGATGGGGAGTCTCTCATGTTGGCGCCGCTAGCCTGGCTTAAAGAATATGTCGACCTCACGCTGCCGATCAAGGAATTGGCCGAGCGCATCACGCTGGCCGGCCTGGCGGTGGATGCCATCCGCCAGGTGGGCGACTGGTGGGACCCAGAGTTCATCCGCGTCGGCCGGGTGGTGCGCGTCGCACCGCACCCGGATGCCGATCGGCTGGTGCTCGTCGACGTGGACTTTGACGGTGATGCACCGCAGCGCGTAGTGACGGGGGCACCCAACCTGTTCCAGTACCGCGGCGTCGACCCGCTGCCCGTACTCAAGGTTGCGTTTGCACGCGCCGGGGCCGTGCTGGTGGATGCTTACAGCGAGGAACGGCCGCGACCGATGAAGAAGCTCAAGCCGTCCAAGATCCGCGGCGTCGAGTCCTCGGGTATGGTCTGCTCGGAGCGCGAGCTGGGGCTCAGCGAAGAACATGAGGGCATTATCCTCTTGCCGGAGGACGCGCCGGTGGGCACGCCGCTGCGCGATTACCTGGGCGACAGCGTACTGGAGTTGGACCTGACGGTCGACATGGCGCGCTGCTACAATATGATCGGTATTGCACGCGAAATCTCCGCTCTGACTGACGCACCGCTGCACCTTCCGCCCGACGAGTTCGACGCCGACGGGAATGACCAGGCGGCCGACTATGTGGCCGTGCGCATCGACGAGCCCACTTTGTGCAACCGCTATACCGCCATCGTCATCCAGGACATCGCCATCGGGCCGTCACCCAAGTGGATGCAGGAACGGCTGACTAAGGCGGGCATGCGCCCGATCAACAACGTGGTCGACATCACCAACTACGTGATGCTGGAATGGGGCCAGCCGCTGCACGCCTTTGACTACGACATTCTCACGCGGCGGGCGCAGCAAGTGGGTGATGCCACGCCGACGATCGTCGTGCGCCGGGCGGCGGCCGGCGAGAAGTTCACGACCCTCGATGGGGTCGAACGCAAGCTGGACGACTCGATGCTGATGATCGCCGACACGCTTGGCTCGGTGGCCATTGCCGGCGTCATGGGCGGCCTGGAGAGCGAGGTAACCGACAACACGCACACCGTGCTGCTCGAGTCCGCCACCTTTGACGGCATCAACAACCGGCGCACGAGCCGGGCGCTCAAGCTCTTTAGCGAGGCCAACTTCCGCTTTGCCCGCGGCATCCCCTCCAAGCTCAACGCCATCGCCGCCCGCCGCGCCGCCGACCTGATGCGGCAGTATGCGGGTGGGAGGCTGGTGCCGGGGATGGTGGACGCCTATCCTGTGGCGCAAAGCGAGCCGATCGTCTACACGACGGACAGCGACATGGCGCGCATCCTGGGCATGCCGGTGACGCTGCTGCAGGCATCGGATGCGTTGGCCAGGCTCGACTTCCAGGTGCGCGTGGTGGACGAACCGGCGGCACATGCGGTGACGGACGCCACGCTTGGGCTGGTGCGCCAGGCCGGCGAACCGCTGCTCGAATGTGTGGCGCCCTGGCACCGGCTCGACATTCGCTACCCGGCCGACCTGTGCGAGGAAGTGGCGCGCATCATCGGCTATGAGCATGTCGGCTCGACGCTGATGCGGGACGAACTGCCCAACCAGCGCACCAATGCCACGCTTGAGACCGAGGAAAAGATCCGTGACATCCTGATCGGCTGCGGCTTGCAGGACACGATCAACTATGCGCTCACGACGCCGGAAAATCATGCCCGCTTGATTCCAACTGCGGGCAGCGGGGGCAGCGCCAATGGCGGAGACAATGTGGCTGATGGACCGTTCATCACGCTGGCCAACCCGGGTGCGGTGGAGCGCCGTGCCATGCGCCGCACGCTGCTGGTGAGTGCGCTGGAAAACCTGCAATACAATATGCGCTACACGAACCGGATGGCGACCTTTGAGATCGGGCGCGTTTATCTGCCCGAAAATGCCGCCGCCGACAGCGCGCGGCCACTGCCCGTCGAAGATCGGCGTGTGTGCATCGTGCTGGCAGGCCCGCGCCAGCCGGAGAGCTTCTACAACCCGGCCGAAAGCAGCGGCGAGATGGACTTCTACGACCTCAAGGGGGTGGTGGAGACGCTGCTCGAACGGTTGGGGTTCAAACAGGGCGAGTTCGAGTTCCACGCCAGGCCCGATGCCATCGCGTTTGGCCCCCGCTGCGCCGAAGTATTTGTCGCTGGGCAGAGCATCGGTCTGGCGGGCGAGATTCACCCGCGCGTACGCGCCGCCTTTGACTTGCCGGGCACGCGCGTGAATATTGCCGAGCTGCGGCTCGAACCCTTGGTGCGGCCGGGCTACCAGCACTCGGCTGTGCAGCCGATCAGCTCGATGCCGCCCGTGGTCGAGGATTTGGCCTTTGTCGTAAGCGAGGAGATCACCCTGCGCCAATTGGAACAGGCAATACGGGCGGCGGGGGGCGACTTGCTGACCGACCTGGAGTTGTTCGACCTCTACCGGGGCGATCCGCTTCCAGTGGGGAGCAAGTCGTTGGCGTTCCGCGTGACGTACCAGAGCCCCGATGCCAACCTGCGTGATGCCGACGTGGTCAAGCTGCGCGAGCGGATCGTGCGGCGGGTCGAGCGCGAGACGGGTGGCAAGCTGCGGGGATAAACGGGACAAACACGTCCAGGGAGCACGCCACGTGCGGCTCTTGTACGCGTAAGGTGTGAGGGCACAGGGTCCGGCGGGGGCACAAACCGAGTTTCTCAAGCGAGCGTCAGCTCGCCAGAAACTCGGTTTCTTGGTTGTTCGCGCCGGACCTTGTGCCCCTACGATCTTGTGTCCACGATGCTTACACCGTCGAGCCAGCCTTCCCGGTGGCAGTGCCGCGGATGGCGCTGACCACGGCCACGACAATCACCGAGGCAACGATGACTTCCAGCAGCACGTTGATGGCCACACTGGCGAGCGTGGGCAAGAACGGAACGTTGAGGCGCCACGAAATCGCACCGATCACCAAGATAGTGTTGGTCAGCGTGCCGGCGATGGCCGCGGCAACCAGCCGTAGTTGTTCGCTAATCCCCTTCAGGCCGCGATAGACAGCCCACGCCACGGGACCGATAAACAAGCGCGGGACGACGGCGATAAATGGGTCGACAAATATTGCATTGGGGCTGCCGGCCGGCTGCTGCGCGGCAAGAAACAGGCTGAACAAGCCAAACGCGCCGCCCACGATGGCGCCCACCACAGGACCATACAAGACGCCACCGATGATGGCCGGAACATGCATGATCGTAACTGCAATGACCGGCCCAAGCGCGACAAAACCCAACGAGATAAACGGCCCCATATTGAGCGGGATCGCTAGTACGATGCTGATGGCGATCAGCACCGCCGTGACCACGAGGGCGCGCGTCGTAGACGATTGGTTCTGCATAGTCTGATCTTCTCTCCTGTTGACTTCCCTTATCGCAACGCATTCACCTTCATCTTACAGGAAATAGCGGACATTTACCACCCTAATCGCGCCAGCACCAACTGCAGCAGCGGATCGGTGTACAGCCACACCGCGGCCACGAAGAGGAGCATGCCGAACGTCACCATATAGTCGACCGGGCGGGCATGCAGCTGGACAAAGCGAGTGCGACTCGAGCCGCTAACGTAGCAGCGCGCTTCCATGGCAATCGCCATCTCCTCGGCGCGGCGGAAGGCGTTGACGAAGAGGGGGACAACCAGAGGGAGCAGCGCCTTGCCGATCTGGAGGGGCTGGCGCCAGGTCAATGCCCCGATCTCGCCGCCGCGGCTGGCCTGCGCCTTCATGACCCGCTCTAGCTCTTCGGTCAGGATCGGGACGAAGCGCAGCGAGATGGTAGCAACCAGGGCAATGTCGTGAACGGGCAAACCCAGGCGGGCGCCGGGCATCAACAGCGACTCGACGCCGTAGGTGAGTTGGGTGATCTTGGTGGTCAGCGTGGGCAGGCTCACCAGGATCAGCAGCGAAACCAGGCGGATGAGGCTCAACAGCGCCATGCCCAGCGAATTGGTCGTAATGCGGATAAAACGCCATTCGAATAGCACGACCCCCGCCGGCTCCTGCCAGCCCATCCACAGCACGGAGAACGAGAGGAAGAACAGGAGCAAGGGCAAGCCACGGATAAACGGACGCAGGACAAACCCCAGTGGTACGTGGGCGATAGCGACGATCACGAGCATGGCGGCCAGGTAGACCAGGCTCACCGGGATGGAGCGGGTAAACGAGATGCCAACGAGCAGAAAGAGTGTGCAAAGAATCTTGGTGCGCGGGTCGAGGCGATGTACAAAGGTGTCGCCCGGTATAAATTGGCCCAGAATGATATTGCGCGATAGCTCAAAGGACATGGTCCGGCGCTTGCCCTCCCTTTGCCCACATAGTCCTGCACGTATGTTGCAGCGCAGAAATCATCACGACACCTTCGGCGCTATCAGCGGCGCCAACACGGATACGGCTTGCGAGAGCGTGCAGACGGTCAGGCCCTGCGGCAGCAGCCCTGCGTCCACCAGGGCCTCGACCACCTGGGTGACATCCGGCACGTCTAACCCCAACTCACGCAGTTCCTGTGTCCGGCTGAAGACCTCTGCAGGCGTGCCCTGCATGACAGTGCGGCCGCCGGCGATCACGACCAGACGGTCGCACATCTCGGCCATCTCCTCCATGTTGTGCGAGATTATGACCAGGGTGATGCCCCGCTCGCGCAGGGCCAGGATGTGATCCATCAATTGGCGGCGGGCCTGCGGGTCAAGGCCGGCCGTGGGTTCGTCGAGCACCAGCACCTCGGGTTCGAGCGCCAGCACGCCGGCCAGGGCGACGCGGCGCATCTGCCCACCGCTAAGACGAAAGGTGAGGCGGTCCTTGAACTCATCGAAGCCCAGACCTACCGCCTCCATCGCCCGCCGCACCCGCGCCCGCACCTCCTCGCGGCCCAAGTTGAGCTTGCGGGGGCCGTAGGCGATGTCGTCGCCGACGTACTGCTCGAACAGCTGTGCTTCGGGCTCCTGAAAGACCAGGCCGACGCGGCGGCGGATGGCGCGCACGTCCAGGTTGGGAGTGGCCATAGCTTGGCCAAGAACTGTCACCGTGCCACCGTGCGGGCGCAGCAGGCCGTTGAGATGCTGGATGGCGGTTGATTTGCCGGAGCCCGTGTGGCCCAGCACGCCGAGGATCTCGCCGCGCTCTACGGTCAAGTTGATGTCTGAGATTGCCTGCACTTCGAGCGGCGTGCCGCGCATGTAGTAGTAGGCAAGGTTGGCCACCGTGATGAGCCGCTCGGCCGGCTCTGATGTTTCAGGATCTGGCGCGGGGGGATGCAGGCGAGGACGCCTGCGCTCCGATGGGGCGAGGGTGACACCGGGCCAGGTCTTGACGGCGGCGACGACTTCTTCAGCCGTCAACAGGCCGGACGGGAAGACGGGGTTGCGGCTGTGTAGGGCGGCGCCTAAGGCGCTGGCGTGGGGCAGGTCGAGGTGCAGTTCGCGCAGGCGGTCGGCCTGCTGAAAGAGTTCGCGCGGCGGTCCCTGCAGGGCGATGCGGCCTTCGTCCATGACCACGATGCGGTCAGCCTCGAGGGCCTCGCGCATAAAGTGCGTGACGGCGACCACCGTCACGCCGCGGGTCGCGGTTGAGGCGCCGGGCGACCTCGAGCACCTCCTTCCGCCCCAGCGGGTCGAGCATGGCCGTGGCTTCGTCGAGCACCAGCACGTCGGGCTGCATGGCGAGCACGCCGGCGATGCAGATGCGCTGCTTCTGGCCGCCGGAAAGCTGATGCGGGCCACGCGTGCGGTACGGCTGCATCTCGACCAGGTCGAGCGCCCAGTCGACGCGCGCAAGGATCTCCGGACGCGGCACGCCGAGGTTTTCGGGGCCGAAGGCGACGTCTTCCTCGACGATGGTGGCCACAATCTGGTTGTCGGGATGTTGAAAGACCATCCCGACCGTGCGGCGGATGTCGAGCGTGTGGCGCAGGTCGCGCGTATTCCAGGCTCGCACCGTAACGTCGCCGCTGCTGGGCAGGAGGAGGGCATTGAGGTGCTTGGCCAACGTGGATTTGCCCGAGCCATTGTGGCCGAGGATGACGACATATTCGCCTTGCTCTATGTCCAGGATCACGCCGTCGAGCGCCCGCACCGGCTGGCGGCCTTCGGCAGCGTAGGCATAGGAGACATTGTCAAGGCGGATGATCGGCGGCATAGACCCATGGTAAAGCAGCATGGGTGATCAGCCAAAGAGCAAAGCATACAGTACCAAAAGCACACCGGCGGCGAAGAGCAGCAGAAAGAAAGTCCAGGTGATACAGGTCTGGCCG
>CAWIVN010000011.1:0-41631 GCA_963839515.1 uncultured Chloroflexia bacterium | reverse complement strand
CAGTACCCGTACGGGGATTCGAACCCCGGTCGCAGCCTTGAAAGGGCTGAGTCCTAGTCCACTAGACGATACGGGCATGCCACTCACAGGACTCAGCATGTAGGATTGTAGCCGTTCCCTGCCTCTTCCGTCAAATCCGGCTCTCTCTGGGGGTATTTTCCACCCCCCAGCGCCTATGGTAGACTTTCTCGTACCTGCGCCTACCCAGGCGCCGGCTTCTTGTCGATACGAGGAGTTGCTATTGGATCATTATATCGTGGCAAGCGTGCAGCAGCGGCTGCGCCTTCCCCGGACGCTTGACGAGCTCAGCGAGCTGCAACGCCGTTTTCTGCGTGCCGCCCAGGCCAAGAACGCCCGTCTTGTCGTCTTTCCCGAACTGGGCGGTTTGATGCTCGCAGCGCCCATGTTGGCGGACTTTCGTTCGCGACTGCTCAAGCACGCCGATCAAGGACGACGTGTGCGGGCAACAACCTGGCAGCGCTTCACCGGCCGCGTGGCAGGCGGCGCAGCCGGCTTGCTCAAGGCTAGTTTTGAAGACGCCCTGCATGGCCTGCTCGACGTAGATGCCGTTCGCCTGTGGCAAGCCTACTGCGATGTCTACAGCGGGCTGGCGCGCGAGTTCGGCATGGTGCTCGTCGCCCCGTCCATCTATGCCCCCGACCCGATCGACGGCGTGATCCGCAACGTCGCGGCGGTCTTTGCCGCCGATGGTTCCCTGCTTGGCACCCAGACCAAGATCATTCTCAACCATGTCGACGAGTCATTCTGCAGCCCTGGCAGTACTTGGACGACGATTCGCAGCGAGGTCGGGGCATTGGGGATCATGGTGGGCAGCGACGTGTTCTACCCCGAAGTCGGCAGGGCCTTGGCCTTTCAAGGGGCCGAAGTTCTGGTTGCCCAGGGCGCCAGCCTTTCGCCAACCCTTTACAACAAGCTGCGCTCGGGCACGTTAGCGCGCATGCAGGACAACCAGTTGTTTGCCGTTAGCTCTTACCTGGTGGGCGCCAACCAGCTCCAACCTGCCAACGACAGCGCTTTTATCGGGCGATCTGCCATCTTTGCGCCGCAGGAACTCACGCCGCGCTTCAATGGCGTGTTGGTAGAGATGGGCAACCAGGCATCCGAAGGCGTGGTTACCGCCGAATGGGATTTCGCCGCGCTTAAGCACCTGTGGGAAACCAGCGAAACGCCGCTGCGCCGTGACCTGCCACTGCCGCAGGTCAACAAGCTGTTGGCGGCGCTCTACGAGCAGTTGCGCGGCATGCCTAGGCTTGCCGACGGCGAACCGGCCGAAGACGCGCTGGCCCTCACGGATTCAGCCCGCACAGATCCAGTCGCCATGTCTCAGTCCAACGTGCCCCCCACGCTCTCATTGGACGATCTGCCTGTCATCGCCAGCGTTACCGGCCGCTGGCCGCTGCATGAGGTGGCTATAGGCAACAGCCCCGTGCAAGAAGCCGTCAGCGAGTGGAAGCCGCCGAGCACCAGCCATCAAGCGCCGGCCATCGTGCCGCTGCACCCGAATAGCACGACGGACTTCGAGGAGGAAACGGACGAGATGGATGCGCTCGACGACTCGAGCACCGATGACTCTGCTACTGCGGCGACCACGTAGCCAGCACTCCCGAACCCAGGCTGACAGGCGACGGAGCATCATCGCCGATGGGCTGCACCCAAATGCCGCTCTCGCCGTTCTCCAGCGTACCAGAAAATACGAACGCGTCGCTGCTCGGTGACCAGATGCGGTGGCTCTGTGCGTACTGGTCAAAGAACGGCAGGTAGTTCTGCATCAGCTCTTGGGACGGGAAGAAGCCCGCGTACTGGCGTGTGGCCTTGCCATCCCACACATTCCAGCGCAGCCCGATCCTCCCATTGACCGTGTCAAGCGTCAGGAAGGCTAATTGGCTCCCATTCGGGCTCCAGTAGAAAGCCAGTACCGGCCGATCACTCAGTTCGCGCGTCCGCTGTGTCTCGACATCCACCACGTACAATGGCCCCAACGTGCTTGCTTCCACCTCGGCATCGGTAGCCACATACGCCACTTGGCGATCGTCAGGGCTGAGCAAGAACGAGACACGCCCCTCGTAATTCGTCAGATCCTGTAGCGGCTGACCCGCCACGTCCGTCACCAGCAGGCGCTGCGTTTGATCGTCGGCGATGGCATAAACCAGTTGTTTGCCGTCGGCCGACCACTGCGGCGCCGAGAAGGCGCCACCGGAAATCACGAGCGACTGCGTGTCTCGACCATCTGGGCTTGTGTCGTATACTTCGACACGTTCGTTGTCAATATGCGCTAGCAGTTGGTTGCCGTCCGGCGACCAAGAGAAGTAGAAAGGCTGGCCGGCAGCCAACGTCTTGATTGTCTTGTCTTGCGCCCCAATGTCGACAAGCCGCAAGGCCATGGACGCCTCGTCCACCACGCGCCAACTCGATAGGTAAGCCAGTTGCTGCCCCGTCGGGCTCCAGAAGATGTAGAACGGCAGGAAGGGCACGTCGAGCACAGTGCGCTCGCTGCCGTCGTAACGGCTTGTGAGCAGGGCTGTCCCGTCACGGGCACGCACATTCCAGGCGATGCGCTCGCCATCCGGCGACCATGTCGGCTGCCCATAGATTCGTCGCCCTGAGGCATCGTCCGTGAGCGCAAATCGCTCCTTGCCGTTAGGGCTGGCAATATACAGGTTGCCGTCTATATCCTGCAACAAGATACGGTTGTTGGGATCCGACGGTGGTATGCCGGCTTGGACGGCAGTTGGTCGCAGCAACAAACGCTGCGCCTGGTCGCGCAGCGTCGCCGAGCTACATCCAGCCAGAAGCACCAGCAGCAAGGTCAAGAGACCACCCGCCCGCACGTAACGCAACCCCCAAGTCATATGCGCCTCCGGCTAACCTAGTGCCACACAGTCAATGGGGAAATAGTAGTGGGAAAGTCTTAGCCAGTCTGCATAGGTGATTACAAAATAGTGTAACCTGGTGTGGAGGCGCAATTAGCGCTTTGCCCTGTTCGGCCGTAAGTACACTGTGATCTCGCTGCGATTATGGAACAGCTGGCGTGCTCCCGCCACCGTGTAGGTCGATCGCAGAATGTCCAGTGCGTGCTCCAAAATCGGCATGCGACGCGTCTCAGGCAGCTTCAACGTCATGATGGCTGCCCCATGCGGATAAAGCAGCCGGGCGTACGTCACCATCTGCCGCGCCGAGTTGCGCGCATCCATGCGCATGTCGTTGACGATCAGGTCGAACTGGTCCGGCTCGTCGTGCAGGTACGCCTCGGCCGTCATCCGCTTGTGGCGTACGCCTGGATCCGAAGTTACCCGTTCGTCGAGGGCGCCAGGGTCGACGGCCGTGACATACTGGCCGTGCTGGCGCAGCACCCGCGTCCATCCACCCGGCGATGCTCCCAGGTCCAACGCCACGCCACGCGGCGGCAGCTGGACGCCAAAGATCTCAAACGCTTCGAGCAGCTTGAACTCCGAACGGCTGACTTGCCCCTCTTCGTGCGGAAAGCGCCGCGCGCCGCCTGCCCAATCGGACAGGTTTTGCTGCGGCGTTGATAGCCCAACAAGACCGTAGAGCGCCGCATGTGGCCCCGGGTGCAGCTCGCGCGGCAGGCGATCGATCACGGAAAGCGACAACTCGGCGCAGACAATGGAAAGCACCTGTTGCGGCGATCGCACATCCAGCGTTGCGCCTGTTCTCTCGACCACTGCCTGTGACACGGCCTGATTAACGTCAAAGGGCTTATAGGGCAGCTCGCCCAGCAAGCGCGTCTGCACCGAAAAGCGCTGTTCAGTGGGCAGTGAAGCGATCAGGACGCCCATATGTGGGCCGGCGAGAGCCTCCGCCAGCTCGTCGGGATCGCCAGGGCTGTCCCACAGTGCAACGACTTGCTGCACGGGGCAGACATGACGCACGAAAATCGGCGGTGTTGCTTGCCAGGCCGCTACCATTGCTGCGAATGGCTGCACGGCATCCACGAGTAGGATGCCTGGCGCCAGGTGCGCAACCACGTGACTATGCGCACTTGCCCGCAGTAGCTCTTGTTCGGCCAGGTCGACCGACCCTTCATCACAGGTGAGCACCAGCCAGGTAGTCGCCGGCACAACAGGGGGTGTCAGATTGTCATCCATTAAGGCTTCACGCTTCCGCCACAGCTTGGCGAATTGTGTTGGCAAACGCCAAGGCTCGCTCCGGTGCGTCACCTACGTGCTCCGAAGCGTCGAGCAGGGCCAAAATCTTCTCTTGGCCCAGATATTTCGTGATCCGCTCGTCAACTGCCAGACGCTCGGCCAGCGGGTTGGCGCGCCCGGCCTGCAGTTCCGCCCAGGCCGCCAGGCTTTGCTCGCGGATTACCTCGTGCAGCACCTGGCGGTCGCCCCCGGCCTTGGCCGCAGCCATCAATACTCGCTCAGTAGCGGCGAATATGCCGTAGTCACGCAGGTTGCGCGCACTGGGCCCCGGCCAGATTTGCAGCCCGGCAACCAGTTTCTCGGCGCGCTGCAAGACCTCGTCGGTCAGCAGCAGCGCCTCGGGCAAGATCAGCCGGCGATTGGCCGAGTCGTCGAGTGTTCGCTCCAACAAGCTGAGCGCGGCGTTGTCCCATGCCACGCGCGGCAACGCAGCTACCAGCCGTGTCAGGCTGTCGATATTCTCCGCTGTAATGGGATTGCGCTTAAACGGCATTGCGCTGGAGCCGACCTGCTTTTCGCCAAACGGTTCACTCCACTCGCCAAAGGGAGGGCTTTGCAGCAGGCGCAGGTCAAAAGCAAACTTGTGCAGGCTGGCGCACACCCCAGCCAGGGCATTGAGAACCAGCCAATCCTGCTTGCGTGGATAGGTCTGCGTGGCGACGGGAAACGCCTCGATCCCGAGACGGCGCAGCACCTGCTGCTCCAATTCCTGCGCTGAGACGTCGCTGCCCTCAAGCAATTGCGTATAGCTGGCGCTGGTGCCGACCGCGCCCTTGAGACCCTTGCCCCGAATGCTATCACGAACTCGGCGCATCTCGCCCAGGTCGATTAGCAGGTCCTGCCCGTATTGGGCCAATCGGTAGCCGATCGTCGTCGGCTCCGCCGGCTGGATGTGCGTAAAGGCAATGACCGGCGTGCGGGCTTCGGCCTCAATACGCCGTGCCAGTAGCTGCAGCACGCGCTCAAGCTGAGGGATCAGAAGGTCGAGCGAGGCGCGCAGCCGCAGCGCATCGACGTTGTCCAGGACGTCCATCGACGTCGCCCCGAGGTGGATGATTGGCCCGCCCACGGGGCACTGCTCGGCAAAGGTGCGGATCTCCGCCATCAGGTCGTGGCGCAGCTCACGTTCGAACTCCTCGGCACGCGCAATATCAACATCGTCCTGGTGTGCGCGCAGGTCTTCCACCTGCGCGAGTGTCACCAGTCCCGCGGCTGCTTGCGCCTCGGCCAGCGCCACCCAAAAACGCCGCAGCAGCCGGCGCTTCTCCACCTCGCTCCACAGGCGGCGCATGGAGTCGCTGCCGTAGCGCCATGTCAGCGCCGACAGGTACGTTTCGTGGTCATACACACTCATAGCAGCCCCGATCAGAGCTACGACCGCACAGGGAGGATAAAGGGATAGATGATTTACCAAAAGCCATCATCTTGATTATAGCCCGCTTCTTCGCAAATGCGAGCTACAACCGCGATGATTTCGTCGTGGATGACGCCGTTGCTGGCCACCAACCCATTATGGGCCCGCACGTCGCGCTTGTTATAGCGCAGCGGGTTGCCCCAACAGTCGCTCATGCGCCCTCCTGCCGCCTCCAATAAGGCCTGTGGCGCACACAGGTCCCACTCTTTGCAGCCGGGGCTGGGGTGAATATAGAGATCGGATAGCTGTCGCGTGATGAAGCCTACCTTGAGGCCCACGCTGCCCGAGACGCGCTCGCGCGTGATACGCATCGTGGCACGAATCCGGTCCACGATTTGCTGGCGATGGCTGCGGCTGCTGACCATGATCATATTGGCAGGCTCGACGCAGTCGCTGACACGCAAGGCCACGCGTTCGTTGTGTTCGTAGAGAAAAGCGCCTTGGCCAACTGCGCCCACGTAAAGCAGGTCGCTCGTCGGCTGCATGACCACGCCCAACATGGGCAGCCCACCAATGGCGAGGCCAATCATGACCGAAAACTCACCGTTGCGCGCAATGAACTCCTTGGTGCCGTCCATCGGATCGACGATCCAGACACGCTCCTTATTGAGCCGTGAGAGATCATCCTTTGATTCTTCCGACAGCAGGCCATCGTCGGGATAGCGCGCACGTATGCGTGCGATGATGTGCTGATTGGCGCTACGGTCAGCTTCAGTCACTGGCTCGTCGCCCGGCTTGTAACGCACCTCGGACGAACCCACATAGAAGGTATTGACGATGGTTGCTGCTTCACGCGCCAGGCGTGCCGCAAATTCCATTTCAGCGCTTAAATCCACGGTGCTAATCCGTTGTTCTAGCATAAGAATCTACTCGATTAAGGGCTTTCTAGTATAGAGTCGCCGCATTTTAGCACACTCTGATTGGCGTGCAAGTCATTTCGGGCCTGTGTTGGGACTTGCAGCACGCGCCGCAGCCAAATCGTCGCTTACGTTGACGGCACAACGAACTCCCAGCCACGGCGCACCGGTGGTCGCTTCCACCATCTCGCCGGCGGCAACCGCCAAGCCATCGGCTGGATCACGGAATGACCCGCCCTTGACGATGAAGCGATCGGGCGCGTTTGCGCTTGACGCTGGGTCCTTACCCACATTCGTCGCCGTCCACTCGGCAACATTGCCGGCCATATCCGATGCGCGCCAGGGGCTGTCGCCAATAGGCTGATACGAACCAACCGTCTGCGTATCGCCGATGCCAGTCAATTGGCTATTGGCACGCTGCACCTGAAATTGGTCGCCCCAAGGGTAGGTGTACTGCCGTTGCGTGCTCCGTGCATAGCCGGCCGCTACTTCCCACTCCACAGCGCTCGGCAGCCGTTTGCCGGCCCAGGCGCAGTAGTCGCCGGCACCGAGCCAGTCCACGTTCACGACGGGATAGCGGCCGAACGCAGGGTCGAGCAAGTAGTTAGGCCGCGTTGCCCCTGCTGTGACCGCAGGCTGCTTGCAGCGCCCGGCGGCAATACATTTGCGATACTCGCCAATTGTGACTTCATTGCGGTCGATGGCGTAGGCAGGCACTTCCACCCGTTCCACTCCACCCGACGCCTGGGGTGACACAGGATAGGCGCCGGCCGGCACAAATACCATCCCATCCAAGCGTGACTGCTGCTGCCACCACAAGACTGCCAACGCCAGCGCAATGATGGGGATCAGGATAGCGACGGCTTTGAGCCATGAAACGCGCAACCCGCCTGGCGTCCTGCCAGCCCCCGCAACTGCCGGCTCAGCAACAACAAGGGGTGCCGGCCACACGCCAGGTGTGTCGGCCCAATCGTCATACTCGTCTGAATAGCTGCTTGCGCCGGCCGCGGCGGTAAAGGTGCCGGTGCCGGTTACCTTGTACTTGGCGCTGCTTGAGGTGGGGACGGGCCATCCAGCGCGCAATTCCTCCAGCAGTTCCGCCGCTCGCAGCCGCCGCCCCGCGTCGGCGCTGCTCGTCTCTTCGACCAACGCTGCGGGCAGTGCAGCCAGCCAAGCTGCGCTGCGGTTGTCTTCGCGCCGCAACTGGTCCAACTCCTCCACGGACAGAGTGATTGGAGGCGCCGCCAGCAAAGCGTCGGCCAGGATCATGGCTGTTCGTTCGGGATCGGTCTGATGCTTGAGTGCCGTCAGCATTCCCTTGCGTTGAAAGATCGCCGCACGCAGCAGCAGTGAGACCTGGGCCTCCTCCAGAGCATGACGAGCTTCTAAAGCCAGCAGGCCGTCACGCAGCAGCGCCGGCGGCGGCAATTGGCCGCGCCGCCACCAGGTGTCCAGCGCATTGTCCAGCGCGCTGCGTACGATTTTGACGTCATTTGCCGTCAGCGGTGGCTGTAGTGCACCAGTTGGTGCGCTCGCCTGGCCAGGCGTGACAGTTGGCAGTCTGTTCTGCGACATGCAAGCCATTCTATGCACCCTGGGCAAATCGGCAAACGCTGTGTATGCCGGAAACATCTTGCTCCCGCCTGCAAAACCAAATACAATGACAAACGCCTATGCCATTTGCCGGCACGAAGTAAGGTCCTTGGAACAAAGCCTTTGTCAAAAGAATGAAGCCGCAATCATGACGGACAAAACCTCCAAAGAGTTAGGCTACGTCGAGTTGGAGTGGACCTGCCCCACCTGCAAGACGCGCAATCCCGGCACAGTCAAAATTTGCAGCGGTTGTGGTGCGGCCCAACCCAAGGACGTCCAATTTGAGACGCCGGCACAGGCCGAGCTGATCAAGGATCCGGACAAGATCGCCCAAGCCAAGGCCGGTCCCGACATTCACTGCGCCTTCTGTGGCGCGCGCAACCCAGCTGGGGCCAAGATCTGCCACCAGTGCGGCGCCGACCTGACGGAAGGGAAGGCGCGCCAGACCGGTCAGGTTGTCGGCGCCTTTGACCCCAATGCGCCCAAGGAGGTCAAGTGTGCCTCATGCGGCATGATGAACCCTGCCAGTGCCAAAACCTGTTCGCGCTGCGGCGCGCCGCTGGCCAAGCCCCTGTCGGCACTGTCACAGTCTGGGCCTGCCCCGGCTGCCGCGAGCGGCGGCGGCAATATGAGCTGGATCTTGGTAGCCGTGGTCGTGCTCGTCGTCATTGGCCTGGGCATATTCGTCTTTTTGGGCTTCCGCACAAGCGACACCGTGGCGCAGGTAAGCGGTGCCCATTGGGAACGCAGCATCGATATTATCGCGCCCGTGCCGGTACGCAGCTCGGCATGGCGCGACCAATTGCCTTCGACAGCAGCCAACATCTCCTGCCGGCAGGAATTTCGCTACACTTCCGGCGAACCCGTTGCCGGGTCACGCGAAGTCTGCGGCACGCCATATACCGTCGACACGGGGACGGGCATGGGCCGCGTGGTGCAGGACTGCGAATACCAGGTCTACGACGACATGTGCAGTTACACCACGCTCCAACTGGCAGTGATCAACACCGTCGTCTCGGAAGGTGCAGGCTTTACACCCAAGTGGCCGGCCGCTAACCTGGCGGCAGAACAAAAGTTAGGCGACCGCCGTGAGCGTTACGTCTGCGAATTCAGCACCGATGGGGATACCTATTCGTATTCCGTCCATTCGCTCGCCGAGTACGAACAGTGCCAGACCGGAAGCCGCTGGCAGTTGCAGGTCAACTCATTCGGTGACGTGGTCTCCGCCGAGCCCGCCAACTGATCTGCACCGAGCGCGCCGTGTATGCACGTCAGTCCGCACGTCCTCGTGTGGGCCAGCACGCCGCATGCCGTAATCTATGTTAGAATTTGCCAACCAGAAGCCCGAGCCGGGGATTCCGACACACTAGGTAATAGGAAACGCAAAATGGCCCAATTCCCACCTGTCGCTGAGCAAATGCGCATCCTCATGCGCGGCGTCGATTTCGGCGATGCCCAGACCTATACCAATATGGAAAAGGAACTGCGCGAGCGGCTGCAGGAAAGCTACGACAGCGGGCGACCGCTGCGCGTCTACTGCGGCTACGACCCGTCCTCACCCGACCTGCACCTGGGCCACACAATTTCGATGCGCAAACTGCGCCAGTTCCAGGACCTGGGCCACGACGTCACCTTTCTAATTGGCACCTTCACCGGCATGGTGGGCGACCCGTCGGACAAAGACAGCGCGCGCCGGCAGCAGACGCTGAACGACGCCATGGGCAAGGCGCGCAGCTACGCTGACCAGGCTTTTCGCGTGCTCGATCGCGACAAGACCAAGATCCGCTACAACCACGAATGGTTGAGCGAGCTTTCCTTTGGCGACGTGGTGGGGCTGGCCTCCAACTTCACCGTCCAGCAGTTCCTGGCGCGCGAGAACTTTGCCACCCGGTTCGAGCGTAACGACGCCATCTGGCTGCACGAGTTCTTTTACGCTCTCATGCAAGGCTACGACGCCGTAGCGCAACAGACCGACGTCCAGATCGGTGGCCGCGACCAGTTGTTTAATCTCATGGCGGGACGCAAGCTGATGGAAGCGCACGGCATGAAGCCGCAGGTCGTACTTACCTTCCAGATTCTGGAAGGCACCGACGGCGTTGTGCGTATGAGCAAGTCGGCAGGCAACTACATAGGCATCGACGAGCCACCGGGCGCCATCTTCACCAAGGTACTCAACCTGCCCGACTCGGTAATGCGCAACTATGCACAGCTGGTCACACGCTGGAGCCAGGAGGAGATCGACGCTCTGTTTGCCGACATGGCGGCCGGGCGCATAGACGTGCGCGACTTCAAGCACAAGCTGGCATGGGAAATCGTGAGCATCTTCCAGGGCGACGAGGCGGCTGAGCAGGCTGCCCAGGACGCCGCCCTCATGCACGAGGGCCGGGCGCCAAGTGATGCGCCCGTGCTGGCACTTGCCGTGCCGACGAATATCCTCGACGTGCTATCCCAGGGGGGGCTGGTAGGCAGCAAGAGCGATGCCCGCCGCCTGGTGCAGCAAGGGGGCGTGCGCGTAGATGGCCAGACGGTGTCGTCCAACGAATACCAGGTGGCGGCAGTAGAGGGACGTGAAGTCGTCATTCAGGCTGGCAAGCGCAAATTTCTACGCGTCACACAGGGCTGAATGCGGGAAAATAAAAACTGTTCGCTGTTGCGTTTCCCCCGATAGCGGCAAAGCCGCAGCGCAACTCGAACAGTTTCTACAAAATAAGATAGCACATTCGGGATGCACTGTAAAGTCCCTTAACACAACCAATTTTCGCCAATTCTTTCGTTCGGAAGCATGAACGATTACGGCCTGCTTACACTTGCCCTCTAGTGTCCTTGCAGGCCGGTAACGCAGTCATTACCTGACAGAGTGACACGCCAAATTGCGGCAGCACGCGCAACGCCGCCAAGACCACCATCAAGGAGGCAACCAGTCATGGGACTATTTAGCGGCAAAAAGGGCGTCGTGTTCGGCCTTGCCAACAAGAACTCAATCGCCTGGGGCATTACGCAGGCGCTGCATCGTGAGGGGGCAGAAATCGGCCTCAGTTATGCCGGCGAGGTGCTCAAGAAACGCGTCGAACCCCTTGCCGCCAGCATAAACTGCGACTTTGTCGTCGAATGTGACGTTACCAGCGATTGGGCCATCGACGCCGCGTTTGCGCAGATTGGCGAGCGCTACGGCGCGATCGATTTCTTAGTGCACTCGATCGCCTTTGCCCCGAGCGAGTTGTTGGGCGGCCGTTTTGCCGACAGTTCGCGCGAGGGGTTTCGCATTGCGCTGGATATTAGTTGCTACAGCTTGATTGCCTTGGCCGGCCGCGCCCGCGGGTTGATGCCCAACGGCGGCAGTATTATCACGATGACCTACTACGGGGCCGAAAAGGTAACTCCCAACTACAACGTCATGGGTGTGGCCAAGGCTGCGCTCGAAGCCTCCGTGCGCTATCTGGCTTGGGACCTGGGCAAGGAGCGCATCCGCGTCAACGCCATTAGCGCCGGACCGATCAAAACGCTGGCGGCCTCGGGCGTAGCGGGCTTCCGCAGGAGCCTGCACTACGTCGGCCAGGTGGCGCCGCTGGGCAACATGGACCAGGACGATGTAGGCAGTGCCGCCGCCTTCCTGCTCAGCGACCATGCCAAGGCCATCACGGGCGAGGTTCTGTACGTAGATGGGGGCTACAACATCATGGGTGCGCCCGACCCGACAATGATGGACAGCGAAAACAAGAACCAGGGTGAATAGCGGGATCGAAGACACCGAGTTTCTCAAGCGAGCGTTGCTTGTCGAAAGCAACGCCCCCAGAAACTCGGTGTCTGGACGGGCACTGGTCCCAGGATAGAAATAGCCTCTACACTCCTCTACACTGCAAGTTCCACTTGATAGTCAGGCGACTGGTGGCGGAAGAAAGTATCGTAGAGCTCTGCATAGTGTCCGCCGCGCGCCATGAGTGCAGCATGGTTGCCCTCTTCGATAGTCTGTCCCTGGCTCAGCACGATAATACGGTCGGCTGATTTGATGGTCGAGAGCCGGTGCGCGATGACAATGGCGGTACGATCTTGCAGCACCACATCCAGGCCTTCCTGGATCTGCGCCTCAGTAAGCGGATCGACGCTGGCCGTTGCTTCGTCGAGGATTACAATCGCCGGGTCTTGTAGCAGCACGCGTGCCAGGGCGACCAGTTGGCGCTGTCCCATGGAAATGCCTCGCCCCTCTTCGCCGAGCTCGGTGGCAAGGCCCTGGGGTAGGGCATCCAGCCAGTCGCCGCCCCCCACGGCGGCAGCTGCGGCCGTCACCTCTTCGTCACTTGCGTGGGGTTTGCCATAACGGATGTTGTCGGCCACGGTGCCGGCAAACAGGAAGGGTGATTGCGGCACAAAGCCAAGCTGGCGGCGGTACGTGTGCAGGTCGAAGGAGCGGATATCTTGGCCATCGATGAGCAGTTGGCCACCCTGGAACTCATAGAAACGCGCTACCAGCTTGCCCAGGCTCGACTTGCCTGCGCCCGTATGACCAACGAGTGCGAGTGTCTCGCCGGCATGGATGGCCAGGTTGAAGTCGTCAAGCACCTGCTCCTTGTCCGTGTAACGAAAGTCTACGCTGCGGAACTCGACGCGGCCGTTCAGCCGGGGCGCAGGTAAATCGTCCGTCTGCACCACGCGCGCCTCGGCGTCTACCAGGGCAAAGACACGCTCGCTGGCAGCCATTCCCAATTGGAACTGGCTCCAAAACGAAGCGATGCTGATCAGGGGGAACCAAAACAGGCTGATGCCCTCGATAAAGAGGTAAAAATTGCCTGGCGTCACGGCACCGCCGATCACGCTCATGCCGCCAAAGTAGACGACCAGGGCCGTGCCGATACCGGCAATCGTGCCCAAGATGGGGAAAATGCTGCTGAACGTCAACCCCTGGCGCAGGCTCAGCCGGTACGATTGGGCATTAACCGGCTTGAACTCGTCATAGATGCGTTGCTCCTGGCGAAAGCTCTTGGCGACGCCGATCCCCGTTATGGACTCCTGTACGGTGGCGTTGACCTCGGCCAGCACGCGCCGCGCCTGCGTACTCGTGCGACGGGCGATACGCCGAAAGGCGAGGGCCACGAAAATGACGACCGGTGCAATGGTGAGCGTGATCAGCGCCAACCGCAAGTCGATAAAGACCAGCAGGCTGACGATGATCGTCACGATCAGCACCTGACTCATCAGGTTGAGAGTCAAGGTCACGACGTTGGAAAAGTCTTGCGTGTCCGACGTCACGCGGCTGACGATCTTGCCCGACGAAAACTCGTCATAGAAAGACATGTCGCGCGCCAGCACGGCGTCAAAGGCATCTTCCCGCAGCTTGAGCACCACATCGCCGACCGCGCGCGCCGTGTATTTTTGACGAAAGTAGTTAAACGTCCACGCCAGCACGCCGGACAGAAATATGGCGACGATCAGCCAGGCCGTGCGCTGCCAAATCGTTTCATTCAGGTCCGTCACGCCTTCCAGCTGGTCGAGACCGCGGGCAATCAGGAAGGGAAAGGCGGCATCCATGAGCGCGTTAAGCACGATCATGGTGGCCACCAGGCTCATCGTCGGCAGATGGGGGCGAAAGTAGCGAATGATTCGCTGCAGCAGTTGGCGGTCCGTATATTCCCGGTCGTAGGCCTCGGCATCCAGGCCGTCCATGATAAAGCCCATATACGTCTCCCAAATCTATCTAGCGCAACTCGGCTCTATGCGTAACGTGCAAAAATACGCCGGTAAAGATCACAGCGCTGCATCAGTGCCGCGTGCGATCCCTGGTCGAGGATCTCGCCCTGGTGCAGCACCAGGATCTTGTCGGCACGTCGAATCTGCGACAAGCGGTGGGTAATGAGCAGCGTCGTGCGCCCATCGAGCACACGGTTAATGGCACGTTGGATCTGGTCCTCGGTGGCGCTGTCGACGGCGCTGGTCGAGTCGTCCAGGATCAGGATGCGCGGGTCCGTGAGCAGAGCGCGGGCTATGGCAACGCGCTGGCGCTGGCCGCCGGAGAGCGTCACCCCCCGTTCGCCGACCACTGTCTTGTAGCCGTCGGCGAACTTGGTGATGAAGTCGTCGGCCTGTGCCGCCTTGGCTGCCTCGACGATCGCGTTACCGTCTGCCTGCTGGCCCATGCCAAAGGCAATGTTCTCATCGATCGGCCGCGAAAAAAGGAAAATATCCTGCTCGATGGTCGAGATCTGCGAACGCAAGGAGGCGAGGTTCCAGTCACGCACGTCGACGCCGTCGACGAGAATGCGTCCCTCGTCCACGTCATAGGTGCGGTTGACTAGCTTGGTCAACGTCGATTTGCCCGAACCCGTCTGGCCAACTATGGCAACCGTCTCGCCCGGCGCCGCGCGGAACGAAATGTTGCGCAGCACTGGCAGGCCGTCCGGATCGTTGTCCAGCCGAAACGTCACATTTTCAAAGACAATCTCGCCGCGCACTACGGCTGCATACCCACGCTTGTTTTCGTCCAACTCCGTCTCCTCTTGCATCAATTCGAGCATGCGGCGGGCGCCGGCAATGCCCATTTGCACCAGGGAAAAGGTGAAGATGGAGATAAAGGCGGGGAAACGCAGCACGCCCATCAGGCCCATGTAGGAGACAAGTTCGCCGACTGAGAGTTCGCCGCGCGACACAAGCCAGGCGCCGTGCGCAAAAGCCAGGGTGAGTGCAAACCCCAGCAGCAGGAGCGGCAGGTAGCGTGCCTCGATCTCACCCTGCTTGACGTAGAGGTCGCGCACACGACGGGCGTTGCTTGTGAACTTGCGCCGTTCCTGTGCTTCCTGCGCCGCCGACTTCACGACGGCAATCCCGGCGATTGTCTCGGTGAGCCCGGCGTTCAGCTCGCCGAAGCGCCAGCGCTGATCGGTGGCCACTGGGTTGAGTTGGTTGACATAGCGGCGCACGGCGAAGATGTAGGTGATGACAAACAGCACCGGCGCCAGGAGCAGTTCGATGCGAATGAAGGCGATGAAGATGAGCGGCGAGACGATACCCATGAACGATTCGATCATGAGGGCCACGCCGGGATTCATCATCGGGTTGAGCTGGCGCACATCGTTGGTGGCGCGTGCCATGATGTCACCCACGCGCTGGCGGTTGTGGAACGTCTGGCTCTTGCCCAACAGGCTGACAAAGAGCTCCTCGCGCGCATCGCGTTCCATGCGTTGGCCGAGCGTCTCGACTGACCAGGAGTTGGTGATGTCCAGCAGGCCGCGCACGAGCACAATGCCCAGGATCGACAGGGCGATTATTAGCAGCCGCTGTGCGTTGGGTGGGGTGCTGAGCACAGCGTCAAAGGCCTGGCCGGTCAGCATCGGGATGATGGCGAAGAGCACATTCGTCAGCGTGGCGGCAAAGAGAAAGCTCACCAGCAGGAGGGGATAGCGCAGCAGGTGCGAGATAATCCAGCGTATGGGGCCTGCCCGGTTGTACGCGTACTCGCCGGCTACGCTGAACTCACGCTTGCTCTGAGAGAGGGCATTCGCTTGGTCGAGCATGGTCGTTTCCCTGTTGGTCTCGGCGCTGCGGCTGTCGATCAAGAACTTTTGTTCTGTGCATGGTAACACAAGAGCGGGGCATTGGCAACCATTTTGCGCAAAAAAAACGGGCCAACTGAAATTCAGTCGACCCGATCTTACCAACTCTGGCGGAGACGACGGGATTTGAACCCGCGACCTACGGCTTGACAGGCCGTTGTGCTAACCGCTACACCACGTCTCCATGCTATTTTTCTGCGCACAGAAACACCTGAGTTGGTATGCAGAAGAATACCATGCCCCCTGGGGAGTGTCAAATTCACCCCTCTTCTGCGTGCTTTAGCTTGCAGAAAAACTTGTCAGGCCAGGCCATATTCGCCGCTCCCAGTCTTGCCATTCTCGCCCTGACATGTTATAGACCAGCAAGACCGGAACTCTTCTCACACACATTCCACCAAGGCAGGAACGCACTATGACTACACTCACCACTCGCCTATCCGACGCGCCCGACCTGATCCTCCATAACGCTCGCATTTACACTGTGGATCCAACCACACCTTGGGCGGAGGCCATTGCCATTCGCAAGCACCGCATCACAGCCATCGGCAGTAACGCCGACGTGCTGGCCTTAGCCGGCCCCACCACGCAACGCAGGGACCTGGGCGGCCGGCTCGTCTTGCCGGGGCTGTGCGATGCCCACATCCATTTTCTTGGCTACTCTTTTCATCTGCGCCAGTTGGCGCTCGACGCGACCACCAGCAAGGCCGAGGCGCTGCAACGCATTGCCGAATACGCCGCCACTCTGCCGCCCGGCGCCTGGATCTACGGCGGTCGCTGGAATGAAAGCCGCTGGAACGAGACGGCCTTCCTCTCTGCAGCGGACCTCGATCCGGTAACCGGTCCCGATCATCCTACCCTGCTCCCGCGCAACGACGGTCATGGCGCCGCCGCCAACAGCGCCGCGCTCACGCTCGCCGGTATCGGCGCTGACACCCCCAATCCGCCCGGTGGGGTGATCGATCGCGGCCCCGACAGGAAGCCAACCGGATTTCTACGCGAACTCGCCATCGATCTAGTGGAGCGTTATGTGCCACAACCCGGTGAAAGCACAATCGACGATGCGCTATACGCCGGCAGCCAGGCGCTGCACAGACTGGGCGTTACCGCCATCCATGCTCAGCGCGTGAAGGACAGCAGCGATGGCACGCAGGAATGGCCTGGTCTGCTACGGCTACGCGAAAGAGGCGAATTACAGCTGCGCGTTTCGTGTAATATCGCCGCCCACAACCTGCCGCACATCGCGGTGCTCGGCCTGCGGACGGGGTTTGGCGACCAGTTCTTGCGCATAGGCCACATCAAGGTCTTTACCGACGGCAGTCTCGGCTCACGCACGGCCTGGCTGCTGGAGCCTTTTGTCAAGCTCCAATCCGGCGAAGCCGACAACCTGGGCGTCAGCGTGACACCGCCCGAGCAAATGGCGGCCGAGTTCCGCCAGGCCTGCGAGTTGGGGTTCCCGATCAGCGTGCATGCCATCGGCGACCGAGCAAACCGCGTGGTGCTCGACATCTTCGAGGAGCTGGCGCAGTCGGCCCCGCAGCCGCCTGTGCCGCACCGCATCGAGCACGTGCAGATCATCGACCCCGCCGACCTGCCGCGGCTGGCGCAGCTTGGCATCACGGCCAGCGTGCAGCCCATCCACGCCACGGACGACATGGACACGGCCGACCTGTTCCTCGCGCGAGCGCGGCGCACACATGTACAACTTCCGCTCGCTCTTCGCAAGCGGCGCGCTCGTGGCCTTTGGCAGCGATGCGCCGGTCTCTGACCCCAACCCGTTCCTGGGCTTTCACGCTGCCCTCACGCGCCAGCGCCCCGAACGCATGGGGACAAAGGCGTGGTATGGCGACGAGCGTATCTCGTTGGAGCAGACGATCTTCGCCTACACGTTGGGGGCAGCCAAGGCAGCAGGCTGGGACAAGATCATCGGCAGCCTCACCCCAGGTAAGCTGGCCGATTTGATCGTGGTGGACCGTGACTTGTTTGCGTTGGAGAAGCAGGGGATCAAGGGACGTGAGGTTGCCGACACGCAGGTGGATATGACGGTGTTTGGCGGAGAGATTGTGTACGAACGGTAGTTCACGTCACGTCGACGGCGTGACGGCATACATGTACACAGCCGAAATGTGTGCAGAACACGGACACGCCAGGCGCAGCATGCTGCGCCTGGCGTGTCCGTGTTCTGCACAAGGGCGTGGCGGGCGGCCCGCACAAAAGCCTGCGGGCTGCGCAGGAGGATTCACTTGGAGTCCTAAACCTCGGTCGAGTAGATTTGGCTCATCATCGACTTGATGCGCTGGCCGCCGTTTTGCATGATTGGCGGGCCGTGGCCAAAGACGATGGTGTCGATGTCGTCGCCGTGTTTCTTGGCAAGCTTCCAGATACTGCGGCGGGCATTCTCCATGTCGGGCGTGAAGGCGGGTGGGGGTAGGCCCAGCTTGCCACCGCGGTTGTTTAGTGCGTCGCCGGCGATCAAGAGGCGCCGCGCGCGGTGCAGCAGCGATATGTGACCGGCAGTGTGGCCGGGGGTATGCACGACGATAAAGCCTTCAGGAAGTGCCTGGCCGTCGACGTATAGCTCATCCACCGGAACGGGCGGAGGATTGAAGTTGGGCGACAGGCGCATGGCGGCAAACATGGGACGCAGCCAGATGGCGGCCGGTTTGCGCTTGGAGGGGTTTTCAAGCAGTATTTTATCGACGGAATGGCAGCCCACGACGGCGCCGGTCGCCTTCTTGAGCTTGGCGGCGCCGCCCATGTGGTCGGTGTCGCCGTGGGTGATGATGATCCGGCGCACGTTGTGAAGAGCCCAGCCGTGGCCGGTGATGGCGTCCAGGACCGTGTGCACGTGGTTGGGCATGCCGGTGTCGATGAGCGTCAGCCCGCCCTGCCACTCCCAGATGTAGCAGTGGACCATGTCGCCGATTTCGTCGATTTCCCAAAGACCCGGAACGATTGCTTTCATAGCATTATAACCATGTTGTGAACGCCCGCGCTGCACGTGGGCGTGCCGGACCGCACGAAGGCGTGCGGACTAAACATTCTTTGATACTGACCGCAGGCGCACCAGCGGTTACGCCAGTGCATCTGGTGGAGACCGGCTGGCCGAGCCGCATCTTTGCAGATTGCTGCGCCAGGGCGTGCGGGCTGCACATCTGCAGGCCCTGCCGTCTTTGCTGTCCCTGCCGTCAATGACCCCACTGGTGCGCCGAAGCGGGCGGGCGGGACGGCTGCAGGTGTTGGACTTATCTGCTTACCAGGTCACGCCGGGCCGGTATTCGCCTTTGACGCTGCCCAGGTGGCGCAGGCGAGCGCGTGGGTGGTCAATGGCGGCGTCGATCTCGTTGGTGGTCAACCCCGTCACCTCGGCCAGGTGCATGACAGTGCGAAAGTCTTCGTCGCTTAAATTGGCGATACAGGTGCGCTGTTGCTCGCTGAGCTTGTAGCCTACACCCATCTGGACGGGCTCGGCCAGCAGCGCTTCTCGGCAGGACGTACAACGCCACACATGGCCGATCAACAGCGCAAAATCGGTTACGCGCACGGTCATTAATACTTGCCCTCACTCGCCCCGCCGGCAACTGGCTGCGGAGCGGACGTACTGCCGGCCTCAGTAGCGACACTGTCGCCGGCAAACTCTTGCACGATGCGCACGCCGGCGCTGGTGCCGATGCGGGTGGCGCCTGCGGTGATCATCTGCATCGCGTCGGCCGTGCTGCGCACGCCGCCCGAGGCTTTGACCCCCATGTGGGGGCCGACGACACGGCGCATCAGGGAAATGTCCTCGACCGTGGCGCCGCCACCATTGAAACCGGTGGAAGTTTTGACAAAGTCGGCGCCGGCTTCCTTGCAAATAACGCAGGCGGCAATCTTCTGGTTCTGGTCCAGGAGGCTGGTTTCGATGATGACCTTGAGCAGCAGCCCATTGTCGCGCGCGGCGTCGACCACGGCCAGGATGTCACGATAGACGGCGCGGAAGTCACCGTCGCGCAGTCGGCCGATGCTCAAAACCATGTCCACCTCTTGCGCGCCCAACTGCGCCACCTGCTCGACCTCGTAGGCCTTGACCGCAGGCAGCGTGGCGCCCAAGGGGAAGCCAATCACGGTGCAGACCTTGACCACGCCGGACAGCTTGCCGCTGGCCTGGCTCTGGTTGAGCAGCTCGCTGCACAACGGCACCCAGGTGGGATGCACGCACACGCTGGCAAAGCCCCAGGTGGCGGCATCACTGCAAAGGGCGCGGATTTGCTCCTCGCCGGCTTCCGGCTTGAGCAGCGTGTGATCGATCAGGCGCGCCAGCGCGGCCGCCTCGCCGATGCGTGGCGGCGTCCACGCTCCTACGGATCCCTCACGGGCGCTAGCTTGGCCTGCCGGGCCGGATTCCGCCTCGACGAAGGACTGGATCAATTGCTCCAACTCGTGATTGCTCATAGTGATATCTCCGGATGAGCCTGCGCGGCGGCAGAGGGTAGTTACTGGGTCGCGGGGGCAGGTAGTTCGAGGTTTTCATGCTCCACAATACCGAACTTGTCCAACGGCCAGATACGCAGCCAGGCCTTGCCCACCGCCAGGTCCTGGCTGATGGGACCAAACACGCGGCTGTCGCTGGAATTGGGCCGGTTGTCGCCCATGACAAACAGCTGGCCGTCACCCACCGTTACCGGCGGCATGTATTCGCCCGGTGGAATGTAGTTGTGCGGGAAATCTTCCATCAGCGGTTCGCCGTTGATAAAGACCGCGGCGTCATGCACCTCGACCGTATCGCCGGGCAGGCCGATGATGCGCTTGATATAATCCTCGTTGGTGTTGCGTGGGTTGTGGAATACCACCACGTCGCCGCGGTCGGGTTGGCCCAGCCGGTAGGCCAACTTGTTCACCAGCACAAATTGCCCTTCGTAGAAGTTTGGCTCCATCGAGTGATTTTCGATGCGATAGTTCTGGACTACCTGGCGGATCAACAAGAAGATGATCAGCGACAGGACTACCGTCTCGATCAGCTCCCGCACCATAGTCCAGGTGGTAGCTTGTGGTTGCGCGCTGGCCGGGGTGACGCCCGGCGCAGTTCCCACGGCGGCGTCACTGCCGATCGGAGCCGGCTCGAGCGGTTCTTGCTGCAACCCGTAGCGCTCGCCCGCCGGATTTGTGGTTTCAGTCATACTGGAACGATAGCCTTCCCCATTACGCGTCTGTCGCAGCCGCGCTGCAACGGTAGGTACACAAGTTTGCTATTATAGCACTGGGTATAATACGAACCAAGAAACCAGTCAGAATCGGCGTTGTTCCCCAACTCGCAGGAAGCACGTGGGCGGGCCAGGCCCGCACGCCTTCGTGCGGACTGAACAAGGGGCGCGGCGTGTGTGTGTGTCGGGAATTCGGCGGCTGCGTACGTGGCAACCGTGCGAGGCTCGCCCCACCGAGTTGCGGGTAGGCAAGGTGGCGTGGGGCGAACCAGGCACGTGGAGCCGAACGGTGTTCCAGGAGGTTGCACCTCCTGGAAGTGGCACCTCCTGGAGGTGTCCCCAAGCCGGCACGAAGGCGTGCGGACTGAACGCGGGTGCGGGTGCGGGATTGCGGACGGAGTAACCCAACGGAAACCCAAGTATCCCAAGCGGAATCCCAAATATCCCAAATGCTTTGCGAAGTGGGCCGGTTTGGTGCGGCGCGACTTATCCCTAGTTATCCCAATTGGGATAATTGGGATTTCGCCTGCGCGCTTACTTCATGATGTAGCGGGTGCCACGCTTGTCGCCGATCTTGAGCAGGATGCGGCGCGTGACCATGTCGGCCAGGTCGAGGCGCAAGGTCTCGGGGCCGACGTGGGGACACAAAAGGCGGTAGTCGCTGTTGGTGATCGAGCCGTTGCGCTGGATATAGTCGAGCGCCTTCATCTGGCGCTCGTTCATGTTGCCTTCCCAGGTCAGGGTGGAGCGCGCCTGGTCACGCGTGTTGTAAAGCGTGACGGTGAAACGGTGTGTCTTGGCATCGAACACGGGCGGTGGATGGCCGGCCTTGACCATGTCCTCGATCATGCGGTCCACGCCCAGGCCCAACTCCTCGATGTAGCCCCACTGGTAGAGGCCGTTGACAAGGCGTGGGTTGCGGCTGTAATGCTCCTCGACGATGTTGTCCACCGTGATATGGGCAGGCAGGCCGCCCGGGCTGGTGATCTCCATGCGGTCGGTGTACATGCGGATTTCAATGCTGCGCCCGGTCAGCCTGTAGTCGCGGTGGGCGACGGCGTTGACCAGCGCCTCGCGCACAGCCGAGGAGGGATATTCGGTCTCCTCCTGGCGCTGCAGGCCGCGCACGGCGGAACGCTTGTCCATCTCTTCCCAGATCACGCGCCAGGCACGGTCGATAATGCCGGGCAACGGGCCGATAAACTCCTCGCGGCGGCCGTAGCCAAAGCTGCCTTCGGGGCCACGCGGGCCAGTGTCGGCAAATTTCACGAAGATGGCACGGCTTTGTGGCAAGAAAAGCTGCGGTTCCTTGCCAAAGAGCAGCATGCCGCTGATCGTCGGCGTGAGATCGTCGCTCAACGCCCCGATCTGCTGCAGCAGCTTGTCCTTGGGCAGAATGGTGTGGCGGGGATTGCGGGCCTGGCGGCGCTCCACATAGTCGCTGATGACATCTTCGTCGAGGTCGTCACGCGTAGAACCGACGACCGGCTGCGTTTCGAAGTCGCCGACAGGGCGGGCGGCCAGCAGCCGATCCAGTTCGCTGCCGTCCGCCTGGGCGTTTTCGGCGCCCTTGCGCACGAGGATGCGGCCGTCATTGAGCGAGTGCACTTCGCCGGCGCGGTCGATACGCAGCAGCACAATGGCGCCACCCGGCACCTGTTCCTGCTGCCACTGCGTCGGCACGGGCGGGCGGCACAGCCGCTGCGCGGCCATGAGAGCATCGGAGGCCTCTTCGGGCGTAAAGATCGTGCCCAGGCGGCCATCGGCGCCGACGCCCAAGACCAATGTACCGCCCTCGCTGTTGGCAAACGCGACGAGCGTCTGGGCGATTTCGTCAGCATCGGCATGCGGCACAAATGCCCACTGCTGTCCAGGTTTCTGGTGTAGGATGGTGGAAGGCAGCATCAGTCTTCGGTTAACAATACTGCATCACCCTCATCGTCCGGGTCAAGTAGATCGTCGAGTTCGCTTTCTACGTCAAGCTCGGCTTCACTGTCAAGCTCGTTGTCGAGTTCACTATCTAGTTCGCCGTCCAGTTCAGTGTCGTCGGCTTCGGCATCCAGGTCGCCGCCCACTCTCGGAGCCGGCAGGGCAGAGGCCAGGGCGCCGTTGCCGCCGGGCGCAGCCTTGCCGTCGCCGCCGATATCCACGCCGCGCTCCAGGTCGTCGTGATAAAGCACGGCCAAGGCCGCGACGCTGTCACCTTCGCCCAGGTTGACCACGCGCACACCGCGCGTGGCGCGGCCGCGAATGCTGACGCCGTCCACCTTGGTGCGCAGCACGATGCCGTTGCTGGTGATAACCGTGATCTGGTCCTGCGGATGCACCACACGGGCCGATACGATGCGTCCGATCTCAGGCAAGTAGGTGATGTCAGTCGTCAGCACGCCCTGGGTGTAGCGTCCCTTAGAGGGATACTCTTCCAGCGGCACACGCTTGCCCCAGCCGTGCTCGTGGAGCACAAACAACTCGCCGCCCGGCTGTACGATCTCCAGGCTGATCACCTCGTCGTCATCGACCAGGCGAATGGCCATGACGCCGGCGGCGCTGCGGCCCATCGGCCGCACGCTGCGTTCGCCGAAGCGCAGGGCCTTGCCGTTGCGCGTGGTGACGAGGAAGTCCTGCCCGCCGTGCGTCAGCTTGGCAAAGTCGAGCGAGTCGCCGTCGTCCAACCCCATGGCCAACAAGCCGACCGAGCGGATGTTGGCGAAAGCGTTGCCCTCCACACGCTTGATCCGGCCCTGGCGCGTGAGCAGCGTGATGTAACTGGCCTGCTCGAACTCGGGCACCACCAGCATGGTGGTAACGTTCTCGTCGGACTGCAGGCTGAGGATGTTCGCAATATGCGCGCCGCGTGACGTACGGCTGCCCTCAGGCAGTTCATAGACGCGGCTGCTGTAGACGCGGCCCTTGTTGGTGAAGAACAGGATGTGGTCGAGCGTGCGGGCAAAGAAAAGGTTCATCACCTCGTCGTCGCCACGCGTGCTCATGCCCTTGATGCCGCGACCCCCGCGCCCTTGAGCACGGAAGGTATCGGCTGCCATGCGCTTGATATAGGCGCCCGCGCTGTAGGAGATCAGCACGTTGTCCTGGGCGATGAGGTCTTCCTCGTTAAACTGGCCGTTGGCGTCCTGGGAGATGGCCGTGCGGCGCTCGTCGCCGTACTTCTCCTTGAGCGTCATGATATCCTGGCGCACCAAGGCCCGCAGCTTCTCGGGGTGGTCAAGCAGGTCCAGGTAGTAGGCGATACGGGCATTCACTTCCTGGTACTCTTCCTCGATCTTCTGGCGTTCGAGGGCAGCCAGGCGGCGCAACTGCAGGTCAAGAATGGCCTGCGACTGCACCTGCGAGAGGCCAAAGCGCTCCATCAGCGCCGCGCGCGCCGCCTCGGCGCTGTCGCTGGCGCGAATGGTGGCGATCACCTCGTCGAGGAACTCGAGTGCGATGCGCAACCCTTCCAGGATGTGGGCGCGCTCACGGGCCTTGGCCAGCTGGAAACGGGTGCGGCGCGTCAGCACTTCGAAGCGGTGTTCGATGTAAACCACCAGGGAACGGCGCAGGCCGAGCGTCACCGGCTCGCCGTCCACCAGCGCCAACGAGTTGACGCCAAAGGACGCCTGCATCTGCGTGTGCTTGAAGAGGCGGTTGCGCACCTTTTTGGGGGCAGCGCCGCGCTTGAGTTCGATCACGATGCGCATGCCGGTACGGTCGGACTCATCGCGAATGTCGCTGATCTGGTCCAGCTTGTCCGCGCGCACCAGTTCGGCCATTTTCTCGATCAGGCTGGACTTGTTGACCTGATAGGGGATCTCGGTGACGATGATGGCAAAGCGGCCACCGCGGATCTCCTCGATCTCAGTCTTGGCGCGCACCACTACCCTGCCACGGCCGGTGGCAAACGCCTGCTTGATGCCATCGGTGCCCAGGATAATGCCGCCGGTGGGGAAGTCCGGACCCTTGACAAAGGTCATCAGCTCTTCCAACCCGATCTCGTTGCGGCGCTCCCAGTTGTCGATGACAAAGGCAACGGCATTGGCAATCTCGGTCAGGTTGTGGGGCGGCACATTGGTCGCCATACCGACGGCGATGCCGCTGGTGCCGTTGACGAGAAAATTGGGCATCATGCCCGGCAGCACGGTGGGTTCTTCGAGGCTGTCGTCAAAGTTAAGGCCCCAATCGACCGTGTCCATGTCGATGTCGGCCAGCATGGCCTCGGCAATGCGCGAGAGGCGGGCCTCCGTGTAACGCATAGCAGCGGGGCTGTCGCCGTCCACCGAGCCGAAGTTACCTTGGCCGTCGACCAGCGGGTAGCGCAGGCTAAAGTCCTGCGCCATGCGCGCCATGGCGTCGTAGACGGCTGTGTCGCCATGGGGGTGATACTTACCGAGCACTTCACCGACGATACGGGCGCTCTTTTTATAGGGGGTGGATGCGCCCAGGCCCATGTCGTGCATGGCGTAGAGAATGCGGCGGTGCACCGGCTTGAGGCCATCGCGAGCGTCCGGCAGGGCGCGCGCCACGATTACGCTCATGGCGTAGTCGAGATAGGCGGAGCGCATCTCCTCTTCGATCAGTACGGGCCGGACGTGACCCCCACCGTCGATGCCGGCATAGCCATTGGCCCCATTCGAGCCGTTCAGACCGCCGCCGTCTGCGCTGGCGACGATTGCACCCGCGCCGCCATCAACAGCGTCAGTGTCCGTGTCAGCGTCAGCGTCAGCGTCGCTCTCGTCGCTTTCCATGTCGTCCAGGATAGCGTCCAATTCACTCGCTATCTCGCTCTTACGTTCATCGTCAAGCGCGTGTTCGAGCCCAGCTTCGAATTCGTCTTGGCGTTCGTTTTCGAGTTCGTTGTCGCGTTCATCGTCAAACTGATCCGCGCCGTTATTCGGTTCCAAATTATCTTCCATCTATCACTCCCACGATGCTGGCATCTCACCAGGTTCAACGACCAATTATATCCCAAGTTGGCCGATTATCCCAACTACACCATGGAACAAATGTGCGCGTTGTCTAAGCATGCAGAGCCCCATCAGATTTGGCCTGTCATCCCACGACCACACCAACCGTGACTCTGGGCTGCACCCCTACATCGGCAAGCTTATGCACCGACGTACGGGCATCGGAAATCGTCTCGTTGGGCCTGCAATTGCTCTTTTCGAACCCAGTGCTTCTGACCGGATGACCTGGAGCACTTAGATTTTATGTATGTATTCCTGGTTGGGGCCTATAAATGACGTGCTTTTGAGTCTGGACGGCCAGACCGTGACCATAGCCATCGACGGGGCGGCCAGCGGCGAGCATGACGCCGTCGACCTGGCCAACGTCCACGTCGTCCAGTACCCTACAGCCCCAACCGGCCGCAGGCGGCGATAGCCTACCTGCGGCGGCTGGGCGCAATCCTGATCGAGGCCATTTCCGGCGAATTGCTGGCGGCCCCGTCCGACCACGACCCGTTCCTATGGTACCGATCGGACCAGGGGGCTGAGTATGGCGGAGATCCATCTACCCATGCAGCCCCACCATGCAAGAGCACGGGCTGGCGACGTGGATCATCGTCGACGGGAAGCAAGCCCTGCGCCGGGAGAAGCAAGACGGCGTCTGGTATTGCGGCGTCTGGCCGATGGCACGCACGCGCAGGTGCTGCGGATGACCAAGGCGGAGGAGCCGCCAGAAGTCAAGAGCATGGGATGCTGCTACCAGTCGTTCTTCACCTCAATTTCCTGATTGGCCACCTGCTCCATCAGCCGAGAGAGGTTATTCAGGGTCAATTTGCTACTGCCGTGGTTGGCGACATAGATCGTTGAATCGGCAATGAACGTTCCTGCCACAGGCTGTTGCACGGCGGGACGCGGTGTGAATGTGCCCTGCGGCTTGCCCTGCGGCTGGGCAAACTGAGTGAATTCGTTGGCATGCAGCGTCAGATGACGACACACCAGAAAACTGCGGCCGCCTTCAAAGACATTACCATCCCACTGGCAGCGTCCAAACAAATCGAAGGTGAAGGTAGCATCCGTGTTCTGTGCCGCAGTCACTAACTGCTCCACAATCTCGCTCGCCACCGTCACGCGCACGAGTTGGTTCGCGCGCAACTGCAAAGTACCCATGCAACTGTTCGCGAACCTAAGCTGATTCTCTCTCAGCCGGACTGCGAGCTGCTTGAGAATGTCCGCATTCAGCCGATCACTAGCCGCATCCTCTGCCGGCAACCCATAGAGACTCAGGATGCCGGCGATATCGTTGCCCTCCAGCAGAAAGATATCGTCCTGGTCGCGCACATTTGCGTTCGGAAGGAATGCCAATAGCGCAGCCTCGTCCACGCGCCGCGGCTGCTCAATGATGATGGCTGTGCCGGGACGAGCCTTCAACGCAGCCCGCCGGATATCCAGCAGCAAGTCGAACACGGTAGCTGCATTCATGACCATAGGCCCGAGCGCCTGGGCGAACTTGGCGTAGCTGAGGACCTCGCCTGGGCTCTGGGTTGCACGCCGACTAGGATCATTGATCGCACTTTGGAGCGCGTCCTGTACGCTCTTGCGCGCGCCAGGCTCCAGGTTAGCTGCCGTTAAAGCAACGTCTTGCGCAACCTGGCAGAATTTCGCCAGGCACGGCTTGCCCTGATCCGGCGGGCCATAGAGTTGTGCCAGCGCATCAGCAAACTTATCCCTGCTTAACGCTGTAAAGACCTGTTGTGTGGGCCTCAGGCTTTCAGAGGTTAGCGCCTCGAACAGGTTGTCGGCCAGATGCACGCGGTCGGCTCCAGTAATGAACAACAGCGTGCCGCCGTTGGTGAAGCCGGCTAGATGGCAGCCGCACAGATCGATGCGTGAGCAATGATCGAACTTCAGCGCGCCGCCGACTGCTTCCTTTCCTTCCTCTGTGTTCACTTCATAAGCGACATCGAACACAAGATCGCGCAACAAAACCGAGCCTACGCCCGTGAACTGCAGCGAGTCATGCAGCGTCACCCGGCTGCCCGCTCCGCAGCCGGCGATCAGGATATGGAGCTCAGGTTTGTCTGGTAGTCCCGCAACCACTAGCTTCTGGACATCGTGGTCGCCCGGCAGCAGACAGATGCAGATGTCATATTCGTCCTTCTCGATCAGATCTGTGAGCGCTGCGTCCAGCAGCTCATAGTCCCCCCCTTGGCCGACGAATACACAGCAGCCGGCCCTCAGGTTGGCACTGAAGTGCACGACCTGGCCAGGCACAGGCTGGCCCGCAGCATCCAGGAGTTGCGCCGTAAGTTGCTGCGCGCCGTTAGATGCCAGGGTCCATGCGTATTCGGCGATACCGTCAGGCTCGATCGTCTCTACCGGGACGCCAACGGCATGGAGCCCCCCTCCAGCGCCAGTGAGCCTACCCCCTTCCAGGGCCGTAAACGAAACCCGAGCGCCAATAACCGGCGTCTGGCCGTTGACCACGCGTACCTGTAACTTCTGCGGCAGCGTTTGGCCCGGCATTGCCTCTTGCCCATCGCCACCCACATAAAGAAGCGTGGTTAGCTCAGTCAGGGGCGGAAAAAGCTGGCGGCAATCCTCGACAGTGAACCCGTCGTCTGCACTGTACTCAAGGATCGCGAGCTTGCAGTAGTGATGCTCGATTCCGGCGCGCGGCTGCGGGATAGCGTTCGGGGGATCCGCAGCGTCGCGCGGCCACTCTACATCGGCCGTCACGGTGCGCGCAGGGATCAACCAGTAGTCGCCGACGTGATACTTCTTGTCCGCCTCCAGCTTGATCTGGACGCCATCCTCCAACTCATGCCAGGTTGCCGTGGCTGGATTCAGCAACACTCCGTCCCAGCGCCGCGCCTTTGGGTTATTGGGCCGTCCGTCGATCTTGTCTGGAAAATCGTTCTTGTCTGGAAAGTCGTTGTTGTCCACCGCAGCTGCGTTCGGATCGGTGGTGTCGAGCGTCAGCACCTGGCCCTCAGCATTGGCGAGCTTGACCAGGATGCCGGCCTCGCCGCGCAGCTCGCGCTGGTCGTCGATCACCTCGACGTATTGGCCTGGACCAAAACGCAGCGCATCGTCGCGACCGATGCTGCTCACGATCAGCTCTACCGGCTTGCTCGGATCCTGGCGCAACCAACGAGTGACGATGGATCCGTTGTCGCGGCTCCATTTGAGCACTGTGGTGTCACCGCTCGTGTTCACCGCGTGGACCTCCACCCGATAGAGCTGGTTCTCCAGCCGGCGATACCCTGCGCCAGGCGGAACCACACATGGCCCTGGTGCGGTCGTGCTCTGCGCAGCCTGTGCGCTCAGCTTGCCGTCGCTGTCCCGATCCACCAAATCCTTCCATTCACTCGGCTCGCTCGCACAGGTGAAATCCTTGTCAATTGGGCCAAGCAGCTTGACCTGCCAGACGGTCTTGGTGCGCGTGGCGGTGTCCGGCCCGTCCAGCGCCACCTCGCGGATACCCTCATCCTCCAGCGTGGTGATGTGCCGCTGCCAGACATCGAGGTAGGCGATGTAGCGCCCGGTTGGCACAGTTGGCACAGTTGGCACGGGGGGCATGTCGGGCAAGGGTTTCTTGCGGGTGATCAAATCGACCAGCTCTTTCACCGGCAGGTCGCGCTGCTTGTCCAGGTCGACATCTTCGTCGTTCTCGCATTGGATGCCATCCACATAGTAGTGGCCACGGCCGATCTTGGGGATGCGGCCATTAAGCCGAGGAATGCCGGCAAGGGTCCGTGAGACGGTCAGCCCAAAGCCGGGATTGGACAGCGGCGCGCCACAGCCGCCGATCACGTCGACCGCCTCGGCCTCGGTGCGATGGGCAGTAATGTCGATCTGCTCATTCCAATCGGCGTCCAGCTGCACCCGGCCCTGCTGCATGCGCACGCCGCTGTAGTGCTTTTCCGGCTTGAAGGTAGACCGCGTGAAATCGCCTTTCATAGCTGCTCCTTATGTGACGTAGAAAATGCCGGCTTCCAGCCCAAAACGCAGATACTCTTCCAGGTTGGACTGTAAATTGGCTGTGCGCTGCGGCTGCTTGAGAAAGCCGAAGACACCCATCTCGGCACCGTCGTCGGCGCCGATGCGAATCTCCTGCGGGCAGGCGTGGCTCAACTGGCCGTAGGCAGGATCGCTGTACTGGGTTGAGGTGAATACAGGCCTCAGTCTACCCAGGATTCGGCTGGTGATGCACTCCACTTCTGCGGGCTCGGATGCCCCGTCGGCCTGCTGACCCTGTTCCAGCGCCAATGCGATCGCCAACTCCGGCTGGCAGTGAAAGCGGCGCGGGGACTGCGAACCGGGCGGCATATAGCTGAAACGCACGCAGCCGGCCTGCCGGCGCACGGCGCGTACGGGCTCGGTGAAGATGACCTCCGAGGCAAGCGTCAGCTCCTTGACGTGCACCGGCCCCAACACCGTCACCCGCACCAGTGTCGACGGCGGGCCGGGCTGCGCGCCGGTGCGATCGCCGCCGATGGCAGGCAGGTAGAGCGAGTGCGCCAGCCGCAGCTCCGCCAGTGTCGATGCATCATCGACGGTACTGTCGAAGGCTGGAACCGCATCAGGCACGCCGGGAATCACCACCAGCCGGCCTGGGTCGCTCAGGCTGCCTACGAGTGCATGGGCAAACGCATCAGTGTCGAGGCCGGCGCTGTGAAGCTCGTTGCCCAGCCCATCGCGGGCCTCCGCCAGAGTCGTGGGCGCCGATGCTAGCTTGATCACGCGAGTTTCCGCACCCATTGCCACCGCCAGTTGCGACGCATCGCTGGTCAACGTGAGAAACCGTGCAAGTTCGGCACTGACGACGGCCAGCCGCTGCTCGGCCTGAGCTTGGGTCAGCTTCAGCCCGACGGCTGTGCCGTCATGCTCCACCGGTTCGATTGTTACCTCGGCGGGGGTACCCGCTAACACGACGAGCCGGCTGTCGATCGCCATGACCTCTGTGCCGGTGAACGCCGCCGTCGGGTGGACATTGCGGATTGCCTCTTGCAGGCGGTAGCATGCCTGCGCCAGGTTCGCCGGCTTTGCTCTGAGCACAGCCTCATACGGCCCGTCGCCGCCGATCGAGACGCGCACCTTGGGCGCAGCGGGCAGGTGCGCAGGAAAGGTGCTCAGATCCGCCGACACCAACGCAGGCATTAGGCTGGCTGGATGGCCACGCTGCGGCGATTCGATGATGCAATCCTGGGCGTGCAGCCCAACCATCTTCTCTGGCAGGCGCAGGGGCCCGGTGATGCTGCGCACCACGTTCAGTGCCAGCGTTTTGTTTGTGGAGCTCACGGCAACGCTGGGCGTCTCAGGCTGCGCGGGTTTGCCGTCTGCCGCCAAATTGACGCCGGGGACGAGCGTACAATGGACGATGTCCAGTTGGCGCAGACTGTCGTCAGCGACGGTAACGCTGCCCGCGAGCAGCAGGCCGTTCAACGCCAGCCGCCCCTGCTGGGCGCCCGAGATGCTCAAATCGCCGATGAGGGTGGGTCGCTGGATGCTTAAATCGCCGATGAGGGTGGGCCGCTGGCGGTTGGCAGCCTGGATGACGAGATCGGTCGCGGGCATGGCGACAGTCAGATCCTCTTCATAGGTGCGGCTATCGTCGATCTGAATCACGGCGTCGGGCTTATCATCAAGCGCCCATTGCGTGAGCGCAGCCCCGAGGGTGCTGAACCCCGCGGCGGAGACCCGGTAGAGCTTGCCAAGGCCGCTGGGCGCAGCGACCGTGTTTTCGTATGGCACCGGGACCGGGTCGTTCACCTGCGGCACAAAGCGCCGATCATAGGGGCCGCCGCCCAGGTCGCCGCTGAAGCCGTAGACGAAGCTCACCTCGATCTTGGCCGGTCGGTTGGTTACGTTCTGCAATACCGCAAGCCGGCCCAGAGCTGGATCGACAGCCACCTTGGTTTCGAAGGTTGGGGCATCACCTGGCCTGACGATCATACGGGTATAGGGCTGGCTTTCAGGGGGCTGCCAATCAGGCGTGTCCCATTTACTCAGATCGCAGGCGATGATCTCTTCCGGACGCAGCGGCACACAATCGTCGTTCGCGCCGGCCGCCACGCAGGGTTGATCGAAATAGATCTGGAGGACGGGCTGGCGCGGATCCAAATAGCGGCTGACCAGGCTTCCTTTTCCGGTTGTCAGCACGCGCCAGTAGTTCTCCAGATCATCATACAGGGCGCGGCGGCGCAGGGGGCCTGGCACGTTGACCTCATCAGCAAGCTGGGTGATGGTGCTCTCGGTCTGCGGCCGGTTGAAGAGCGATGCATCGTTACCCAATGAGCTGAAGGTGTAGCGACCATCCGCTAAGTCGGCGACCGGACGCGGGGTGCTGCGGGCCACGTAGTACGCCTGCAGCCGCCAAAGAAAGATGCCGATATTGGCGATGTTGTGCCTGCCGCGCCCGGTAGCGATCCGCCGCACGTCGACCGTGTGTCCGCTGCCGTCAAATGGCGTGTCGAGCAGCTCCAGGGCATTGGTCTGGCGCAGGTCCGGCGTGCGCACGTTATGGGGCCGCAGGTGGTTAATGCATTGCGTCGTGCCTAGGAGCTCGAAGAACTCGACGGCGCGCGCGTTCCACTGCGTCGTGTCGCGCGCCAGCTGCTCGAGCATGGTAGCAGTGCCCTTGCGCCGCCGATAACCCAACGTGTTGGCAACGAACGCCCGGCGGGTGAAGCCCGTGGCCTCGAGCGCGTGCAAGCCGCGCACGCCCAGTAGGTCGCCGATATAGGGCACAACCCACTCGTCGCTGGTCTCGATGAACCAGTTGGCATAGAGCCGCTCGATGTCTTCTTCGACGAGGCCAATCTCCCGGGCGATGACGGCCAACAGGGATCGCAAAGCATAGCCCTGGTCGGCGTCCCGCAGGCGATAGATCGCAGGCAGCAGTTCGTAAAGATGGTGGGCGGTGAATGTAGTCACAGGCTGGCCTCCGTGATATCGATGCCGTTTGGGTCCAGCAGCAGCAGCTCGGCCGGCGTGATGTCGCCCTCTGGACGCCGGGCGCTTGTCACCTGCGCAGCGGCGGTGGCCGGCAAAACCGGAGGCGGTGGCGAAGAGCCGGGCCCCTCGCCCTGGAAAAAGAGCCGCGCCAGGAACACGGCGGTCACGCCTTCCACCGCCTGGAGAATTGCCAGCACTTCGCTTTTGAACACCGGCTGGCCAAAGTCGCGGCGCTCGAAGGCAAAGGCCTGCTGCAGGGCAGCACGCGCGGCGGCCAGCACCTTCTCAGGTATATAGGCCGGATCGATCGCAATAGATGCCTTCAACCCAAAGAAGCGTGGCGCATAAGAAGCGATCACCAAGCGCTGTGCAGTATCGCGTAGCGCATCCATCTGTTTGCGCAGCTTCTTGAAAAGGTCGGACTCGGGATCTACCGTGTAGTCGGCGCCATTTCCTGCCGCGGCGGCGATGGTGACGTGGACGATGCGCCGCTCGCCTTCCCACAGCCAAGCGGCCTGGGCCTTGCCGATGCCGGCGAAGGCGCGGGCAAAGTCCTCAAAATCGCGCAGCGAGACGATGCGATCCAGCGTCAGGACGGTAAAGGGCGCGTTCTGGCGGGCCTGGTCACGCGTCTCCGGATCGGCCGCGCCCGCCGGGGCCAGCGGATTGGCTACCTTCTGTACACCCAGCGGACGCGTCAGCAGCAGCGAAAGCTGATCCGGCTTCACCATGCCGGCAGCGCCGATGCCGACGCGATAAGCGGCGACCACGTTCTCGCTGCCGGCGGGCAGGCGCGCGCCGGTGGCGCCGTCACCGAAGGTGATGGTGACATTGCCGTCGTCATCTCGTCGTGTGATGTACGCACGCTCGCGGGCCGGCAGGTCATAGAGTGAGGGTGCCTCCTGCCACAGCACGTCGTTGACCCGCACCTGCAGCGTGCTCGCCGCGCCGCCGGCCGTGGTTGCGGCGACATAGGTGAGCGGCTTCTGTTTCAGAACGAACCTTTGGAAGCCACGCGCAGCGTCGCCGCTGCCCAGCACCTCGCGCCGCGTCTCGCCGTGCGTCGCGGCAGCCACGTTGCCGTAGATCGTGACGGTCGCGCGGTCGTAGCTGTGCAGAAGCGGCTTTTCAAGCACGATGACCGTCGGGTTTTTGCCCGGCGGCACCTCCACGATAACGGCGACTTCGCTCACGATCGCATCGTCGGCCTTGGCGCTGGTCAGCCTGAATGCGGCGAGAGCTTCCGCGCATGAACCGAGCGTAAGCGTACAGCTGACGCCGTTCTTGTCGATCAGCGTAAGCCTGATCAGCCTCCCAGGCAGCAGTTCCGGCGTGCGCGCAAGCAGGAGGCTGTCGCCGATCGCCAAATCGACCGTACTTACACCGTCGGCAGCAGAGATGGCCTGCTGCGCCCGCTTGACAGCCACGCGCGTGCGTTTGCCGCTGACGATGACGGTGCGCCGCGCCTGCAGCGCGGGAAGCCGCCGGTCCAGCACGATACGCGTACCTTGCACCGGCGTCCGGATAGGGCGCCCAGCCACCGCCAGCTCCTCGCTCGCCGCAAAAACAGTGGTCGCGCGCAGCCGGTCATTGAACTGCCCGCGCAGGTTCTCGCCGGCCAAGGTCAACTGCGTCGTGCGGGCGCTGAGCAGAAATGCAGCGCGAGACATCTCGGCGGCTGCAGCGATCTGATACGCCTCCTGGGCGTCGGGGGTTTCTAGGACAAGCCAACTCCCGGGCAGCAACCGGGGATAGGCGGTGTCGAGATGCAGCGTATTCGTCACGCGTGGGTAAAGTTGGCGCGCAGGAATCACTTCAGCGCTACTGCTATGTGGCGGCGCCCATTGCACTCTGATGTGCTCTCCGCCGGATTGGTGATCGTATTCGAGCTTGACATCATACTTGCAGCCAGAGCGCAGAGTGATCGCGCCGCTAGACTGGCCGACTTCGCCAAACTTCCGGTCGATCAAGAGGCGCCCATTGACCCAGAGCCGGACGCTGCCATCGGTGTCAACGAAAAATTTGTGTTTGCCTGTCACCGATGGCTCGACCGCACCCGTCCAGCGCACGGCGAAGTGCCATAGGTGCATCCAACTGCGGGGCCCATGTGGTCGCCATTCGAAATCAATGATTTCGCCGTCACTTATAGAAACAGGATCCGGCATGTTGAGGCCGTAGTATTCGCCATACAGCCCGTCGTAGTATTCGCCATACAGCCCTTTGCCGCTGGACGGCGCGGTTGGCATATCGGCCACTGCCGCCACCGTGAACCCCGGCCAGTCCGTGTATTCCAGAATCTCCTCCCGATCCGCCGTCTCGTCGAGACCCAGATAGGTGGCCTTGACACTGATCGACATGGTGCGCCAATCAGATGCGTTGTGACCAAAGAGATTGGCGCGCTGGCGCAGCGCAAAGACGCTGGGGTTTTGCAGCGTCCGCTGCGCAAAGTCCAACGGCTGATCGAGACGCACCACAGTGTAGGCGCCATCACGGGGCGGCGTTACGGTCCGGACGGCAGTTACCAGGCGCAAGGCCCAATTCTCGTCGGCCACATCCTGTCTGCGCTCATCGCCGAGGATCAGGAGGGCGTCGCCCGGCTTCAGATTGGTGGCTGTGCCCTGCAAGACGAGCCACTTATCGCCCCGCCTGGGAGGGCGCGGACGAACGCTGCGCGGCAAGAGGCGGTTCCACTGGGGCCGCGCCTCGATCGGCTCGACCGTCTCGAACGTCTGCGGCGTCTCATTCTGGCCCGGCAGGCTCTGCACCTTCGTACCCACCGGTATCATCGCCGCGGCGGGCGCGGTGGGCGCGGTCTCCATCTCGAAAGCCAGGTAGGTGCTGGCTGCCACGCCTGGTCGCAGTTCGTAGCCAATGGTGCGGGCCAGCTCCAAAAGCGACATACGCTCGGTCGCCGTGCGCAGATAACCTTCGTTGGCGATCCGTTCCTCGTAGAAGGTCAGCACGTCAAGCAGAATCGCAGTCGCGTCCAACAGTGCGACGGCGGGATCGTCGTCTGCACGGGTAGTCAAAGCAGGGATGCCACCGGGCCCGGCCAGGTTGGCCAGCATGGAAGCCTTGAAAGTGCCGTGCGTGCCGGCGCGGTAGGCCAGCGCCCCCAGGCCAGGCGGATTCGCCAGCGCTTGCGGCGTCAGCGCCGTGATCCCTTCGCAGCAGCCGCAATCGTCCAATCTTTGCTCTTCAGCCATAAGTCACACCCTTCCCTGCGGTGCCTGTGTGCAGGCGTCCAGAACCGGCTCACAGCCCCCCCTCCGGTAAGAAATCGATTTTGCCGTTCTCGGGAAAGTTCGGATCATTGTCCAGTTGGATGATCTCAAACGGGCCGACCCGCAAAACCTCGTCCGCCAGTTCCTGCTGGGGTGTCTTCCCCCAGCGTTGGAACTTCTGCACCTCTACCGACGCAACGCCGTCTACCGCCAGCGCCGCCGCATAGACGTTGCTCAGGTACAGCGGCTGGCCAAAAGTGAAGTTGTCCGGATGGAAGAAGCCGTGCCGTCCGTCCGGCAGAAGACCGTTGGAGAAAGCGCGCCGCAGCGCGTGCTTAATGTCGCTGCGGAAATAGCCGGGCTTGACACAGACCTGCAATTCCAATTCGACCGGCACTGGGATGGGACCATTGATCTCCAGATCATAGCCGGCCAGGCGATAGCAGTTGAGATAGTCCCGCAGCTCATCCTCGAAATACGCGTCCACCGGCAGGCCACCCATGCGATCTACGGTGACAAAGGCGGTGTACCAACTCCCTGTCCAGCGATAAGAAGCCGCGGCGCGCTGCACATCTGCCCGGCGCTGTGTGACTTCCACGTAGTCGGCGGGAGTGACGGCACGCTCCTGTCTGCGGAACGCCTGCGGCGCGAACTGCCGGACCTGCTCCAGCGCTTCGGGCTCGACGCCGCCGCGGGCGGGCAGCGGATTCCAGACGCGCGTGATATCCCGGTTGTCGGTGACAATCCGCGCAATGGCGCCGGCCCCAACGTTGCCGGCTACGCCGTTGCCAACGCGGTAGTACGCCGAAAAACACGTGCCGGGCGCCGGCCGCTGTCCCAGGATGTTGTCGCCAAAGCGCAGATAGGCGGCGCCATCAGCCTCTACCTCGACCACGAATTCGGTGGCAAAGCGGTCGCACCCAAGCAGGTCGCGCTGCGGCGTCCAGACCACACCGTCCGCCAGCAGCCGGATACAGGGCCGCGCATCGCGCAGGTCCCAGTGCAGCGCGGCGCCGGCGGGGGCGGCAGGGTCGAACAACACGAAGGCATCCCCATGCTGCGGATCCCGCACGTGTCCCTGCTGTGTCAGCGGGCGCTGTTTGACTTGCGGCCGGTACGCGCCGCCGGCGGGAACCGGGTCGAGATCCTCCTGCGGCTTTGCGCTCAACCCGTGGTCGGCCAGGACGACGTTGCCGCGCGCCACGCTGATGTCCTGGATCAAATGGTCCTGATCGTCGACCGCCGAGAGACAGAGCGGGAAAGGCAGCGCGTCGTCAGTGCTCCACGCGACCTCGATCAGCGCCACCGGGGGGTCAGGCAGAGTATCTGCGACCGCGTTGTCCACGGCCGTCAGCCGCACCACGTGCCGGTGCGCGGGATTCGCGTCATGCGGCTGGCCGGTAGTCGGGCTGCGCACCTCTTCAAAGACAAGCACGTCGCCGATGGCCAGGTTCAGATCTGGGACGGCAGGATCCGGCGGGTCGGGCCGCACCCGCAGCGTGGCCCGCATGGCCCCCCGCGGCAGGCAGCACTCGGCGTCGCCCCAGGTGTAGAATTGGATTCTGTTGCGCGCGGCCTGCAGCGTTACCGGATGCAGCATCTCGAAAACTGTGGGCTCTTCCGTGATCAACGTACGCGTGAGATCTTCCGGCACGACACAAGCGCCGCCCTCTCCGCCGCGCGTAAGCACCTTCGTGCCTTGGGGCAGCGTCAAGTCCACTGCGCCCCCGTACTCAAAGCACACCCAGGCCCGCGGATTACAGCCGTCGTGCATCAAGTAATCCAGCAGGCGGGCGTGCCGGCGCACCGAGATGCGCTGGCGCGCCGTGCCGAGATAGGCTTCGGTAGCGACAGAATCCTGGAAGTAGCTGAGCTGGTCGCCCACATAGGCCAGCAGTTCGACGAGCATGACCTCGACCTCAGCCGGATTGCGCTCTTGCCAGCCCGGCATGATCACGCTGAGGCGGTCAAGCAGCAGCCGGCGGAAGCTGGCGTAATCTTTGGCCAGGTAGCTGATCTCCGGTTCGGGCGGCAGCTCAGGCAGGCAGGTAGGCTCCGGCGCGCAATCAAAATCGCTGGGGCAATCTACCCTGAACGAAAATGTCACCTCTGCCAGCTGGCGGTCAAAGCCGGCAGGTGTGCCTAGATCGGTGGGCGAAACGACCAGCCGCAGCGTGTAGGGCGAGAAATCGCCGGGCTGGTTAACCGTCACGGTGAGCACCCTACCGGCTGTCGTCACCCCCGTCACGCGGCAGATCGCCCGCGCCGGCGACGCGCTGGGGGCCTGGACCGCCATCTGCCAGGGTGGCGCCGCGGACACGCACGCCACCTACAATGACCGCCGTGCCGCTGTAGGGCAGTACGATGTCGTTGACGCAGTAGACGCGCAGCGTCTTCTGGTCGCCTGCCACTTCCAGGTAGTCGATCCCATTAAGATCGGTCCTACCGATGATCGCTTTCTGGCGCTGCTGGTTCTTGCAGCGGTATTGGGTCGCCATCTCGCTGCCTCATCCCTTGGACAAACACGCTATACGCTGCGCCGGAACTGCGCCACATTGCGCTGCTGGGTGCGCCGCACGACATACTGCACGTCGATCAGGAGGGTCGCGTCGGCGCTCTCGACCCGCACGGCTTCAACCAGGATCAGTTCGCCCAACCACTGCTGGAGCGCGCCCTGCACGGCCAGCTGGGTGGCTGCACCCAACGCCTCGCTGTTTGACTCAAAGACAAGCCGCAACAGGCCGCTGCCAAAGTCCGGCCGGTTGACCCGCTCGCCAGGCGTGGTGAACAGCACCTGCTCGATCAGGTCCCGTATGTGATCGTCCTGAGGCGTGGCGGCGGTGCGACCGCGGACGTCAAAGTGGAGAGGATAGTCGACCTGCGCCGTTGCGCTCACTGCGTTTGTCATGATTCACTGTCCTCTCACCCGCATCTGGGCCAGTACAACGGTCAACGGCGTGCCGTTAGGTGTACAGATTGCCTGGCTGTCTTGCAGGAGCACGGGTTGCCCGCCGGCCCGCACGCGCGTCGGCCAGTGACCCATTGGGCGGTCACACAGGGGCTGGGTGCGCCGGAAACGTTGAACGGGCAGCCGGCCACGGTGTACGGTGCGGTCTGCGTCACCACCGGCTGGCCGCCCACCTTGACGCGTGGATTAGACGCACTTGGCTGCGCCTGGCCGGCATGCGCACACAGCACGGTGGCGCCAACATGCAATAAGAAACCTGGCATCACGTCACCTCCAGCGCACCGTCGTTGAGCGAGATCTGGGGGCCGGCCAGCTGGATGCTGCCGCCCATGCCGTTGTCGATCTCGATGCCCGTGGCGCTTAGCTTGATCTTCTGGCCGCCTGACGTCTCCAGCGTGATACCGCCGGTCCCGGGCGTGTCGTCGATCAGGATGCTGTTGCCGCCCTCGGTTTTGATCAGCAGCTTCCGGTACGGCGGCGTCAACAGTAGGGGCGGCATCTCGGCGGTCGATCCCCACCAGCAGCCGGACCAGATGGGATAGTCGGGGTCGCCGTACTCGAACTCGATCCAGACCCCCGCGCCCACCGGGGCAAGGCGCAGAAGCCCATGCCGCTGCCGCCAAAGGGCGCACAGGGCATGGCCCAGCCGCTCTCCTGGTCGCCCAGCACATCGGGCACGCGGGCCTTGATGCGCCCGATCATGAGCGGATCCTGGATGTTGGTGACGACGCCACGGTATTTGCCGTAGAATGATCCCGGCCGGCCGGGGCCGTCGTGTTGCCGTTCATGGTTTCACCACCGGTAGCAGTGCCCCCGTGCCTTCGCGGCTCAGGGTAAAGTCTTGTGTGTATTTGCCCATTTCGATCTCATGCGTTACCTGGCGTACTTTGTAGAAACCATCGTTCTTCAGCCCGGCGCCGCGCACCCCACCAACCGCCGCGCCCGCAGCACGTGACCATAGCGGACCGTGTCGACCTGGCCGCTGCGCTCACCGCATCGGGCGTCTGCGTGCGTGCAGCCATGGCGGGTGGCCGCCTGCCCCGGGTTCTGGCTCGCGGTCTGGCGCAGCAACATGGTGCGCCGTGCCGCCGTCGGCGACGCCGCCAGCGGCGGCACGCGAGCGAAGGCAGTGACGGGATTGGGATGCTGGTCTTGCTGCTCGGTTCGACAAAGCTGCCCTCTGTATCGACCGGGGCCAGAGCGTCGTTGGTAAAGTTCAGCGTGTTGACATTGCTGGCCGTCCCCATGTCGACGGAGAGCGCTGGCTGTGGCAGACCCAGGCGATACTCTGGTCCAAAATAGGCCGTGGTGACGCCCAGCGTCAGCGGCTCGATATAGAAGACGTAGCCGTTGCGCTGCGCCATGCGCCGGATGAACTGGAGGTCGGTCTCGTGCTGCCGGGGCACGCGCTGCCGTTCGATAGGTACGTCGGTCGTGGGCATCGCGTGGTAGGATCCCGTATTGAGCGTAGCCGGCCGAATATGTTTGACGATCACGCAGTCCGGCATGTTTCTGTACTCGGCGTTGCGCTCTTCCAGGTCGAGCAGTACGCTGATGTCGCGGCCGGACACAGTCAGCGTGGACATGCCGGGCTCGCTGCCGGGCGCGACCCGCTGGTGGTAGATCACGCTGTCGATCAGCGGTTCCAGGCTGGCGCCGAGCAGCACGCCGATCACCACGGCTTGTCCGGGTCGAGCGCGCCGCTGGCCAGCAGCCGGTAATCGCCCAGCCTGTCCTTGCCCAGCGTGAAGGTGATCTGGAAGCCGTCCTGCCCGTCGGCATCATTGACCACCCGCACCTGCTTGAGCGCGTTCATCACCGCCGCCAGCACGGGGAGGGGCACCGTGCTGCCGATCGGCAGGATCATGCGGACGCCAAGCAGACTGGTGAGCATCATTACCTCCTCATACGCCTGGCAGCGTAATGCGTAATATCCGCCCGACTTCTTCCAGCGCGGCCGGCTGCAGCACGCCGTTGGCGTCGCACACCTGCCAGAACTGCTCCGGATCGCCCAGGTAGCGGGCGATGATGTTGTCCAGCCGTTCACCTTGCACCACCGTGTGCTCCACCAGGGTGGTCGAGCTTGCATTGGCAGGGATGAAACGGCGCCGTTTGTAGACGATCAGGTGCGGCCGCCCATCTCCATCGACTGCGGTAAGCGTCGCGTCGGCGACGTGTGCATAGCGGCTGGTTGGTTCGAACATGGCTATCCTCCTCTGCCTGTGGCGGCCGTAAGGCTCGCCTCGATACTGCCCACGCTGCCGATGGCCGCCATCGCCTCTTTGGCGACCTGGTGGGCCATAAACAGGGCGCCGCCTGGGGTGGGGAGGCCCAGGTCCTGGTAGCTCAGCACGCGCAGCTCCAGGGTGGCCTTGGCGCGGATTGGGTTCAGGTATTGGTCATAAGCGTCTTCGGTGATGGTCAGCCCGGTGAGGCGCACGGGCAGGATGCGGCTGGCGCCCCAGACGAAGAGCGTCAGCGGCGCCTCAGGTGGGATGATCTCGACGACGCCGGCGTCGAGCAGCACCTCGTTGGCGATCACCAGCGCCGATTTCGGGTAGAGCAGCATCTCGAGCGCGGCCAGGACGGGGTAGATGCCCACGCCGGCGGCGATGCTGTCGGCGCTTTCCAGCTGGTCGGCGGCGTCGATCTCGACGTCGAGCCGGATGGTTTCCTGAGGCGGGCCTTTAAGGCGCAGCGCCTCCCCGCGATCCCCCTCGCCGCCCGCGGCTTGAGCCGTGATGGTGCGCGTCAGCGTCTCCGGGTTGTACTG
>CAWIVN010000010.1:0-115817 GCA_963839515.1 uncultured Chloroflexia bacterium | reverse complement strand
GCCGGCACAGGCTGTCCAGATGCCATGTTGATCGCGGCATCCACCTGGCGCCAGGTACGTTCACCGTCAGGATGGATGAACATGATTGACTTATGCAATTTCGAACCAACCCGATATACGACCGCGCCGCAGCAGACCGAAGGATGGATCAACTTTCGCGCGTCGCCCGAAAAGGTGTTTGCACGGGTGGCCGATCATGCCGCAATGGGTGACTGGATACCGCTCGTACAGGAGATTACGGTTTCACACCCGCACCCGGTCCCTCCCGGCCAAAGCACGATTGGCACGGCGCGCCAAATTACTATGAAAGGTGGGCTGACGATCGTCGAAAAGGTGGTCTACTGGAATCCGCCTTATTGTTATGCCTACACCTCCGAGGGCAAGCACATGCCCTTGAAGAACTACGTGGGGCTGTTTTCAGTCGTGCGGGCGGACGCGCAAAGCGGAAGATTCATCTTTCGCGAATACTTCGACGACTTAAACCGCGTGGAGCAGGCCATCCTGCCGCATGGCGTGGTCGCCCTTTTCAAGCAAGCACTTGCCAATCTCGCTCATTTGATTGGCGGCACTGAGTACGCTATGACGGCGGTCAGCCGGCCCTAACACAACCATTGCAGAAGGGATTCCCGAATCATGTCCGATCAACTGGAATCATGGCGCGACGGCGCCGCTAAGCGCGCGATCGTGGACTTTGTCACGCGCGTGACCACAAGCAACGGACCCGATTATGTCCCGCCCAGCAAGCGCGTAGCCACGTTCGACAACGACGGCACGTTGTGGCTGGAGAAACCACTGTACATCCAGCTGCAGCACGGTCTGCGCGCCATTGGCAAGGCGGCAGCGGAAAAGCCCGAACTGCGCAGCCGCCAGCCGTTCAAAGCCGTGTACGAAAAGGATATAGCCTGGCTGGGCAAGGCTGCCGCCGACTATGCCAAGGGCGACATGTCGGGCGTGCTTACGCTCGTGGCGGGCCTGGCCGAAGTATTGGAAGGCATCACGGCCGAAGCGTTTGATGCCGACGTACTGGAGTTCCTCACGCAGGCCCAAGACGCACGTTTCAAGAAGCCCTACAAGTTGTTGACCTACCAGCCGATGGTGGAACTGGTTCATTATCTGCAAGACAACGGCTTTCAGGTCTATATCACCTCCGGCGGCGGGCGCGATTTCATCCGCGCAGTCTGCGAAGAAATCTACGGCATCCCGCGTGCCATGACCATCGGCAGCAGTGTGACATTCACCTACGCCGAGGATGCGCAGGGTGTCGCCCAGGTGATGCGTACGAAAGAGATCGAGCAGCCGATCGACGACGGCCCGGGCAAGCCGCAGCACATCCACCGGGCCATCGGGCGCAGGCCGATCATGGCGGCGGGCAATTCCGACGGCGACATTCACATGCTCAAGTACGCCCGCGGTCACACAGGGTCAACGCTCGCGCTGCTGGTTCATCACGACGATGCCGAGCGCGAGTACGCCTACGACGGCGGCTCGGAAAAGGCACTGCAATTAGCGCCGAAAGAGGGCTGGATCATCGTCAGCATGAAGGACGATTGGAAAACTGTGTTTGGAAGCTGAATCCAAAAGAGGGCAAACATGGCAAGCGCACAACAACACCTGGTTTTGGCGTTCTTCGAAAACGAAAAAGCTGCAGATCGAGCCGTTGAGGCATTGCAGGCCTGGGACAAATGCAGTGAGGAGATCAAGTACGGTGCAATCGGCGTGCTGGTGAAAGGACCCGATGGTAAGCTCAAACAGCATAGATTTGGACCGCGTGAGCAGCGCAAAGGCTTGGCGGTCGGTGTGGCTCTTGGCGTTGTCGCTGCGCTGCTGCCGCCCGTGGCACTGATTGGCAGCGTCGTTACAGGCGCCGTCGCCGGCACAGCTGGAGGCGCGCTCATCCACGAGGGGTTGGGGCTTTCCAAGGCAGATCTTGAGCGTTACGCCGCGGAGATGGAGGCGGGCCGTGCCGCAGTCGGCGTGATGGCCGGCGACGGCGAGGCACAGGACACGATGGCTTTCTTGCAGTCGTGGGGCGGCAAGGCTGAGTCCCACCCAGTGACACCAGAAGGTGCGGAGGCCGCTACTACCATGGTCGCCGCGGCCCCAGTGGCGCCGACTGAAGAGGAAAAGAAAGGTTGAGCTTCTTCTGTAGTGAGGCTTCGCTGGATCAACCGTATCTGCAGTTGCTGAGCAACGTCGCGGCGGGTGGACCTGACGGTGTTGGTGGTTTGGCCCTGGCAACGGCGGGCGGTGCACGGCGGATGCTATTTGAGAATAGCGGCCCAGCGCCGAAGCCTTAAGCTGGATGGACTGCCCGACCAATGCCTGACTTCCTACGCACCCGCTCTCTCTCGCTTTCGATGGTCGTGCTGATGTTGCTGCTTATTGCGGCGATGCAGGGCGGAATTTCGTATACACTCCTGTTCGGCAGGCTGGACCGTTTCATTCCGGGCATGCAGGGAAACCCGGTTTCGACCGGTTGGCTGTTGCTGCGCGGCCTCCTGATTGCAGCGACTGTGGTGATGTGGCTCATGAACCGAAAACGCACCCTGTTCCGTGCCATCATCATCACCAACGGCGTGCTCACCCTGGCTTTGTTGGTCAACATGCTGGCCTTGATGGCGGTGTTGGCCGGCTTTACCGCGCAAGATATCAAAACGCTGCTGGTGGATGTCGTGCTCCTGGCCATCACGAACGTCCTGGTCTTTTCGATCTGGTACTGGATCATCGACCCGCCGGGCGTCGAAGAGACCCAACGCCAGGATGAACCCTGGGATTTTCTCTTTCCGCAGCGTGCGGCCAGCCTCCCGCATTACGAGGAGTGGACGCCGAGGTATACCGATTACATCTATCTTGCTTTCACCGGCAGCTTTGCGTTCAGCCCAACCGACACGATGCCGTTGACCCGGCGTGCCAAGCTGTTGATGCTGCTGCAGGCGGTGATCTCGATAATCACGCTGACGGGAATCGCCGGCAGCGCCATCAATATCTTGGCCGGCGCTCACTAGAAGCCACCAAGGACACAAGAATGCGGCTCGCACCCATCCCATTTGCGCCACGCACCAAGTTCCGTCCGCCGCGACTCCCAGACGATGTCTTGTTCCGCACCCGGCTGGTGGAGAGGCTCGATCGCGACGCAACACTGACCCTCATCATCGCGCCCGCCGGCTACGGCAAGACCACGCTGGCGGGCACGTGGCTGGCACGCTTCAGCCGCCCAGGCACCTGGATTTCGCTCGACGACGAAGACAACACGCTGCCGGTCTTTCTGCAAAGATTTGTCATGGCCGTGCGCTGCGTGTTTCCGGCATTTGGCGACGAGATTCTCAACCTGCTTGCCGCGAAGGCTGAGCTAACCACCGAGTTGACTCCGGAATCGGTGTTGCCAATCCTGCTCAACGAGCTGGATCAGCTGGAACAGGACTTTGTCTTGGTGCTCGACGACTACCACCACATCGTCGACAGATCCGTCCACCAGTTGCTGTGGGGGCTGCTCGCACACCCGCCGCGGCCGCTGCATCTTGTGCTTACCGCCCGTCACGATCCGCCCATTCCACCGCGCATCCGCCTGCAAGGCGCGGTTACCGAACTGCGCGCCGGCGACTTGAGCTTCACTGCGGTAGAAACAGGTGAGTTCTTGCGCCAGTTCGTCGAACAGCCCTTGGATGCGCAGTCCATCTCATCATTGGTGACGCAGTCGGAAGGATGGGCAGTCAGCCTGCGCCTGGTGGCCTTGTTCCTGCGCCAACGGCCGGATGTCACCTGCCTGCAAGACGCGCTGCGTGGCTGCGGACACCCCCTGCTGGGGTATCTGGACGCAGAAGTGATCGGTCTCCTGCCGTTTGACGTACAGCTGTTTCTGGCCCGCACCTCGATCCTCAGCCAACTCAATGGGCCGCTGTGCGACGCCGTCATCGGCGACTCGCTTCCTACTAACGACGGCCTCTCAACCCTGCGCATGCTGGAACAAGCCGGCATCTTCGTTGACGCGCTCGACGTAGAGGGGCAGTGGTTCCGCTATCATGGGTTGTTCCGCACTCTGCTGCAACACAGACTTCACATGACCCATGAACCGGCGGAAATCGACGCGTTGCACCAACGTGCCAGTGCCTGGTATGCATGCCACGGCCTGCTCGAGGGGACCGTCGAGCAGGCCCTCGCCCGCGCCGACCCGGCTGACGCCGTGGCATTGCCGGCACGGCCGGAGTTTCAGCACCGCGAGCGTTGGCAGAGCCTAGTTGCGAGCTCAGTCATCTTGCCAGGTGGGCCGCCGGCAGCGGCGCCGGCGGCCCCAGAACGCAGCTTGCGCGAGGTGCTAACATTTCGTGAAATTGACGTGCTGTTGCTGCTTTGCCAACGGCTGACGAACAAGGAAATCGCACACAGCCTGAGCATTTCGCCTGATACCACACGCCAACACACGGTAAATATCTTCCGCAAGCTGGGTGTAGATAACCGGCGCCAGGCCGTCGTGCAGGCAAGCGCCATGGGACTCCAAGCCGAGCTCAGCACGTAGGCTGCCGGCGGCAACATCCGCCTTGCTGTCAAGTGACGGAGCGCCATTCTGCCGTTTGTGTTGATCATGTTATTGTTGGGACGACAGCGCGAGGCTATCCCTATCGGAGACAACAATCTTGCCAACTTTACCATTAACCCTGCCTGCCGGCGCACCGCCTGCCTTTCACCTGCTGTCCAAGCCGACCGGTGCGATCTGCAATCTCGACTGCGCCTATTGTTTCTTCCTGGCCAAGGAGATGCTCTATCCCGGCAGCCGCTTTCGCATGGCGGAAGAGCTGCTCGAGACCTACCTGCGCCAGCTGATCGAGTCGCACCGCACGCCGGACGTCACGATTGCCTGGCAGGGCGGCGAGCCAACCCTGATGGGTTTGCCGTTCTTCCGCCGTTCGGTGGAGCTCGCCCAGCAGTACGCACGCCCCGGAATGACGATCTCCCACACCATCCAGACCAACGGCACCCTGGTCGACGACGAGTGGGCCGAGTTCTTCAAGCAGAACAATTTTCTGGTCGGCATCAGCATCGACGGGCCGCGCGCCATGCACGATGTCTACCGCCAAGACAAGGGCGGGGCGCCTACTTTTGACAAGGTGATGCGGGGCCTGGCCTATCTAAAGCAACATGGCGTGGAGTGGAACGCGCTCACGACGCTCAACCACGCCAACGTCGACCAGCCTGTGGCCGTCTATCGCTTTCTGCGCGACGAGTGCGGCGCGCGCTTCGTCCAGTTCATTCCCATTGTCGAGCGCCACCATGTCGACGGCGTGCCCTTTGGCGCTGCCGTCGTCGATCGGTCGGTCACGGCGACGCAGTACGGCCAATTCCTGATCGGCGTGTTTGAGGAGTGGGTGCGGCACGACATCGGCGAGGTCTACGTGCAGATGTTCGACGTGGCGCTGGCCAACTGGTATGGCGAGCCGTCGGGGCTGTGTGTGTTCTCCAAGACGTGCGGCACGGCGCTGGCGCTGGAGCACAACGGCGATCTCTACTCTTGCGACCACTTTGTGGAGCCACAGCACAAGCTCGGCAACATCAAAGAAACGCACATGATCGAGCTGGTGGCGTCAGAGCAGCAGCGCAAGTTCGGCCGGGACAAGTTCGATACGCTGCCCCAGTACTGCCTGGAGTGCGACGTGCGCTTTGCCTGCCATGGCGGCTGCCCGAAGGATCGTTTCATCAGCACGCCCGACGGCGAACCGGGATTGAACTACCTGTGCGCCGGCTACAAGCTGTTCTTCCAGCATGTCAACCAACCCATGCAGCTGATGGTGCAGCTGCTGCGCCAGAACCGCGCCCCGTCTGAACTCACGCTGCTGTACGCAACCAAGGATCAGGAGTGGCAGGCGCTGCTTGCCAGGACCGGCCGCAACGATCCTTGTCCCTGTGGCAGCGGCCAGAAATTCAAGCATTGCCACGGCCGCGAAAGCATTTCAGTAACGCCGTGATTCAAACCAGACAATCGAACTGGGAAGCGAACTGTGGATAAACTTATTGCGCAGATTCAGACTGTTCTGAATCGCGTACCGGGTCCTGGCAAGCTTCTTTTCGGCAATCTGACTGCCGATCGCCAGTCGTTTCGCGCGCTGTCCGCCTGCCTGCTCGCTATTCTCTGCACCTTTCTGGCGCCTCCCGTCATTAGCCTGGGTTCGCCGCCGATCGAGCAAGGGCTGCGTGAGATCGGCAGTGGCGTGCCCATTCTGATTGCCGCCAATTACCTGCTGCTGGCGATCCTGACCCTCGTCGCCGGCGCAACCGGCGACACGATGGGACGCAAACGGTTCTTGCTGATTGGACTTGCGGGTGTCCTGTTGGCGCAACTGGCGAGCATGTTCTGGCTGGGGACGGGCGGCTTTTTATATGCCAACCTGCTGCTGAATGTTGCCCAGGTCATTATCACGCCGATGTGTATTGCGCTCGCGGCGCTCACCTTTGCCCCGGGCGTGCGGCCTTTTGCGTATGGCGTTATCTTCAGCACCCAGGCCGTCGCCCTCGGATTGTCCTCGGTGCTCTATTCCGTGCTAAAGCCACTGGGTAACGGCACCATCGTTTTCTTTCTGCCGATTACACTCGGCGTAATTGCGTTCCGGCTGATCCTGCGCCAGGTTGCGGAGCCAACGCAAGGCGAGGCAGTCGCCTGGCGCGAATTGCTCGTCAACGTGCTGTGGGCCAGCGCCGTCTTTCTCGGTGTCTATGGCCTTGTGGCCTTTGCGGGCGGCTTCACGAGCCGCAATGCGCTGCTGACGATCGCAATCGGCCTGGGGGGATTGGTGCTCGTCTATCGCTATTTCTACCGCAGGCTGCGCAAGCGCGGTGAACTCAAGCTCTACAACGTGCGCGGCCTGGCCTTTGCAATCCTGGCGGCGATGACGGCGGCCATGGTGCAGGCCGTCCTCTTTTTCCAGTTCTGGACCTATTTTGTGGATGTGCGTGGTCTTGGCGCGGTGGCGGCGTCGCTGCAGTTTGCGCCGTTTCTCATCGGCATGTTGGTCGGTACGACGCTGATCGTGCGTCTGGCCACGCGGTTTGGCGCGCGACGATTGATCACAGGCGGGCTAATTCTGATGGCGGTTGGGCTGCTTGCGCTGTCGCGTCTCGCCGTAGACACACCGCTCTCGTATCTGATTTTGCCCATCGCGCTTTTAGGGTTGGGACTCGGTATCGCCGGGCCGGCACGCACCAGCGTGATCCTCAGCGCCCCACCACCCCGCTTAATCGGCAGTGGGGCAGGGATCAACTCTGCCGCCGGGCAGTCCGGTTATACGTTGGGCGTCATTGTGTCGAGTTTGCTGGTCACGACGCTGGCGGACAGCGCCTTTCACGCCCAAATGCGCCAGGCGAACCTATCTGCCGCAACCATTGCGCAGATCGACAGCGTTTGGCAAAACACCTTTGCGCGGGCCATGTCGGGCAACTACACCAGGCTGCCAACTGAAGCAGCGCAGTGGGTGACCATGCAATTTGCACCGGCGTTCACGGCCGGGCTCGCAGGTACGCTGCTGATTATGGCGGGTGCGGTCGCCGCCGTTGCCATCTTCATCTTTGTGGCGATGGAACGGGGGCTAAAAGGCAGCCTCATGCAACCGCCGCAACACCAAGCAAGCACAGCGCAGGTAGAAGAGTAAGCGCACCAGCGGCGATTGCTTGTGCTCCCGGATATGTGATACGCTTGGGCTGACGAAGAGATATCTCACTTGCGCTCCTGGTTTTGTGATACGCTTGAGCTGACGAAAAGATACCTGTCACCTGAGGGAAGGGTACTATGGACCGAACGCCGCCGCGGGCCAACAGCGACGAAATTGAGCTGTACATCCGCACTTACTATTCCCTCCTGCGCAGCAGCGCACCCATCCGCATCCGCAGTTTGGAAGAAACGCATATCGCCATGCAGTCGAACCTGCACCACCGCGCCGCCACGGCGGAGGTGGATGTCTCGGCGCTGGTCTATTCCGCGCTGCGTCTGCCAGAGCAGATCGTAGACGCACACCTGATGGTGCTGGGCCAGATGGAGGATGTCTTTGCGCGCGAGGGGTACCATATCGACGAGTGGACGCCGGTGCGCGCGCGTGCCCGCCGCCGCAAGTATTACTTTGATCCCCAAACCGGCACGATGGCTGCTTTTGTCGCCAGCGTCAGCGACATCGACGACCTGATCCCTTGCATGACCACCTTCCAGATCGAGTGGAACAAGCTGAACCAGCGTCTGAACAACGGGCAACTGCGCGATCATTTGCTGCAACTCACGGACTTTGATTCGGCTCACAACACGGATCTCGTGCAGGCAGTAGCGGCGGCACTGGATCTGCCACTGCCAGACATGGCGAAGCTAAGCCAGATGTGGCCGGGCAAACGCCTGCTGATCAACCTGCAGAAGGCGGTGCGCAGCCGGGTGGACATGCGCGTCATGGTGCTGGGCTCGGGTCTAGGCGACTATCGACGCAGCGTACAATACTGGTGGGGCAAGGTCGAGCAGGCGGTCGCCGACATCAAGCTGTGGGAGCGGCCGATCTATTTCGTCAGCAGCAATGTGCACAGCATTGTCAACGCCATTACGGGCGTAACGGCAGAGCTGCAGGACGAAATCCTGGACTTTGTGCAGCAAGAGAACCCTGAAGACCTTTTGGCCGAGCTCCAAGCGCTGCCGACGGGCGAAAACGGGCACCTGCACAATTTTCTCTATTACGCCTCGCGCCTGCACTTGCTGGGTGCGCACAACCGCGCCGAGCTGGAGAAGCTTGTTGCCCAACGTGAGCTAGAAGCGGGAGTGACGCGCATCAGCGACCCACACTGCCTGGACGTAGAAGCGCAAATCATCGAGATCAACCGCCTTGACCGTAATCGAGTTGACCCCCGCTTGCGCACGCTTAGCGACGCCGAATGGGATCTTCTGCACCAGAGTAACGCCATTCTCCTCAACATCGATTATCCGCTGGGGATGGCCGCCTATCATGTTTTCAGCCAGATCAGCACAGCCGTCGGTCGCATCATGGGCGTATACATCCTGGGCAAGGCCGCCACGCTCAACGGCCGGGTGGGTGACGTGATGATTCCTAATGTCGTCTATGATGAGCACTCCAAGAATACGTTTTTGTTCCGCAATTGCTTTACGGCGCAGGATGTGAGCGCGCTGCTCAACTTTGGCACCGTATTCGACAACCAAAAGGCTGTCACGGTGCGCGGCACGATCCTGCAGAATCGCGAGTTCATGCACGTGTTTTATGAGGAGGGCTATACCGACATCGAGATGGAGGCCGGCCCCTACCTCAGCGGCATCTACGAAGACGTGTACCCACAGCGCTATCCGATCAACGAAATCGTCAATCTTTTTATCAACGTGCCCTATGATATTGGCGTGATCCACTACGCAAGTGACACGCCGATCAGCCGGCGACAGACGTTGCTGAGCAAGAGCCTGAGCTATTTTGGCGTCGACGCCACCTACGCCACTTCGATCGCCGCTTTGCGTCGCATTATGGCGCAAGAAACCGCGCGCATGGCGAAACTGGTGCGCGGCGCCAGCCCGTTGTCTTTGCCGGGGCAATAATGATACCTGCTGCACAATTTGCCGATACATATCACAGCAGCGACGCTACGCCAGAACGGCTTGCTTTTGAGATCGCACGCATGGCATATCCCTCACTTGAGGTGGAGCAACAGCTCGAACAGCTTGACGTATTGGCTTCCTTTGTCCGGCGCGACATGCCGGTGGCCGAAGTTGAGGCCCGGAGTCCGCTGCCCGCCGCAGATTTCATGCGTGTGATTACCGAGGACCTGGATTTTCACGGCAACCGTGAGGATTATTACGACCCGCGCAACAGCCTGCTGCCGGATGTGCTTGAGCGGCGCATGGGACTGCCAATAATGCTGTGCCTGGTCTGTATTGCCATTGGCCGCCGTATCGGCGTTCGCATCGATGGCCTTGGCTTCCCCAGCCACTTTCTTGCCGTGTACCGCGATGCTGCGGGGGACACGATACTCGATCCGTTTCTGGGGCTCACGCTCGCACCGAATGAAGTGGAGCGGCATCTGGCCCGCGTGTTGGGCCAGCCGGTGAACCTGGCCCCTGAAGCGTGGCGCCCGCTGTCACCCCAGGAGATAGCCTTGCGCATTTTGCACAATCTGCGCAACGCCTATCTGACCGCCAAGGACCTGCCGATGGTCGAACGCGTGCTGGATTATTTGCTTGCCGCCGATCCCGGTGAGGCCCAGTATTGGCGCGAGCGAGGATTGCTGCACTACCGCCAACAACGCTGGGTCGACGCGCATTATGACCTGCGTCGCTATCTGCAACATACTGGCTTGTTCGCACCGCCAGCGAACCCAAGCGCAGTGGGAGAAGGCGCAGGGGCTGAGGCGGTCGACCCGCCCGCCAACCAGGGCGACCGCCGCGTGTTGGAGATTTACCGCGAAGCCAGCAACATGCTGGCGCGGATCAACTGAAACCCGATCGCGATTTCCGCCACCTAATAACAACTAAGGAGGAGCAGCGTGTGGCCGCCGCGTGATGGAGGTTTTGTATACAATTCCGTTCACTTGTTTACGACGGTAGTGAAGCCCATATTTTGCCGGCTCACGGTGGAAGGCACGCAGCACATGCCGCTGGACGGCGGATGCGTCCTCACCTGCAATCATACGATGGGACCGGATTTCTTGGTTGTAGGTTATGCATCACGCCGCCAAGTTTATTTCATGGCCAAGCAAGAGCTTTTTGAGATTCATCCTGGCTTGACCTGGCTGTTCAACACCACCGGCGTGTTTCCGATCCGGCGCGGTGAAACCGACCTCGTGGCCGTTGGGCATGCCCTCGATCTGGTGAAAGCTGGGCACGTCTTAGGCATGTTTCCCGAAGGAACGCGCAGCCAGTCGGGCAAACTGCAACGCGGTCGCTCCGGCGCAGCACGGATCGCCATTCAAGCGCAAGCGCCGGTGGTGCCGGCCTTTGTCGCCAATGCCGGACCAATCTTCCAACGTAGCAACTATTGGAGCACAAAGCCGCGGGTGGCAGTAACGGTGCGATTTGGACCGCCACTGCCCCCGCCGGTGGATCCAAACGATGCGCGTGCTTTACGCAACTTCACGCGCCAGATTATGCAGGCGATTAGCGATTTGGCGGTGGGTCTGGAGGAGACGACAGAGCGACCAAGAGAGGTAAGCGAGGTTGAAACCGAACGGGTAGGTTTATCGGACTGAGGTATGGATGCGATTTCCCAAAGAAGGCACCTGGGCTTGGAAAGTTCTGTACATTGTCGCCATCATCATCAAGCCATTTTTCTTGCGGCTGCAGATCGAAGGTGAAGAGCACATTCCTGCCAACGGCGGCTGCGTGGTTGCCTGCAACCACACGCGCGGGCCTGACTATGTGATCGTGGGCTATGCCTCTCCGCGCCAGATCTACTATATGGCGAAAGCGGAGATATTTGCCTACCATCCCTTGTTGGCCAAGCTGGTCGCCAGCGCCGGCGCATTCCCGGTACATCGAGGCAGGGGCGACATGTATGCCATTGAGCAGGCAATTGAGGTTGTGCGCTCCGGTCATATGCTAGGTATGTTTCCAGAGGGCACACGCAGCCGCACAGGGGGCTTGCAGCGGGCAAAGCTTGGTGCAGCCAGGATCGCCTTAGGGGCGCAAGCGCCGATCGTGCCGGTCGTGGTCATCGGCAGCGAGCGGGTTATGAAAGATGTGCTGAAGATCAAGCGGCGGCCGGCGGTCGTCGTGCGTTTTGGGCCGCCGATCAAGGCGGTCGGCGCAGCGACAAGCAGCGCAGACATTCAGCGGCTGACCACGCGCATGATGCTGGCTATGGCGGATCTGCTGCCGCCCGAGCGGCGCGGGTACTATGCCGATGCAGCAGCTCTGCCGGTGGAAGATGCGTGGGTGTCTGAACCATGATTTGCTCGATTCAAAGGATTAGCAGGATTAGGCGTCATCTGCACGGCTCCTAATCCTGCTAATCCCAAAAATCCCACGAATCAAGGTTCAGACTAGAGGCTGGCCATCAACTTGTTCAGCGCCTCGCGGCTGGGGCGGAGCTGCGCGCCGGTGAGGGACGACAGCGGTGCGTCCACCGTGTTGAGCAGGTCGTTGAAGCTAGGAGTCTCCGGCTCAATGTAGAAGATGCCGGTCAGCAGCTTCTGGTCGCGCCGCGCATTCTCCAGTGTACGGTATGCCAGGTCCTTGTCAGTCGGATCGTAGTCTTCGCCCAGCTTCTTGAGCACCAGCCAGGAGCCGTCGTGCAACTGCACTTCGGTTTCGTCGTCGTACTCATCCACCGTAATCTCTTCAAAGTGCGAGATGAAGTTCAACTCGTGGAGCTGGATCTCATTCTCCTTGCCCCATGTGTAGCTCTTGGTCGAATCGTCATGGTTGTTGAAGGTCACGCAGGGGCTGATGACGTCGAGCACGGCCAGGCCCTTGTGGCTGAAGGCAGCTTTGAGCAGCGCTTCCAACTGCTTGGCGTCGCCTGCGAAGCTGCGGGCCACAAATGTGGCATTGGCGGCCAATGCCTCGATACAGACGTCGAGCGGCATGTAAGGGTTGGTGCCGGCGTACTTGAGCACCTGGCCCTTGTCGGCTGTGGCGCTGAACTGGCCCTTGGTCAGGCCGTACACGCCGTTGTTCTCGACGATGTAGACCATGGGCACGTTGCGGCGCACGAGATGCTTGAAAGCGCCGATGCCGATGGAGGCTGTGTCGCCGTCGCCGCTGACGCCGATGCCGGTCAGGTACTTGTTGGTGACCAATGCGCCGGTCGCGATCGTGGGCATGCGGCCGTGCAGGCTGTTGAAGCCGTGGCTCAAGCCCAAGAAATAGGCCGGCGTCTTGCTGCTGCAACCAATGCCGGAGAACTTGACCACCTTGGTCTGGTCCAAACCTAAGTCCCAGGCGGCATTGATGATGCGAGCGCTGATCGAGTCGTGGCCGCAGCCGTTGCACAGGGTCGAGTCCGAGCCCTTGTAAGCCGTCTTGTCCAGCCCAATCACATTGAGCTTGGGCGCCTTGGGCGCCGGTGTGCGTGTAGGTGTAGCAGTCATAATATGGTTTCCTTCGTGTTAGACAATCTGCTCGGAGATCCAGCGGGCCGACAGCGGCAATCCGTCGCACTTGGCCGTCTTGACCAGGCGCATAGCGAATTCGGGAAACTCGCTACTCAAGATCGTGTGCAACTGGCCGTCGAAGTTGTTCTCGACGACGTGGACCTTGGAATATTTGGCCACGAAGTTGCGCACATCCTCGTTGGCAGGCAGGGCGCGCACGCGCAGGTAGCTCGTCTTGACGCCGGCGTTAGCCATGCGGGCACGGGCTTCGACAATAGCGGCATCATTACTGCCGAGGCTGATGATGCCGATTTCGGCACCGGCAACTTCGTCGACGATAGGCGCCGGCACCAGATTACGTGCGGTCTCCCACTTTAATGCCAGGCGCTGCAGACCGCGCTCCCACACATCAGAGCGCTCGCTGTAGATGGCATATTCGTTGTGACCGGTGCCGCGCGTGAAGTAGGCGGCCTGTGGCGTGGGCGCGCCGGGCAGCGTGCGGTAAGGAATGCCGTCGCCGTCCACATCCAGGTAGCGACCCCAACGCTGGCCGTTATGCTCATCCTTGAACTGTGCCAGTTCCTCGGCGCTCAGCACCTTGCCGCGATCGAGCGGCTTCTCCGGATACTGGAATTCCTTGGTGATCCACGAGTTCATGCCGATATCCAGGTCGCTCAGTACAAAGACAGGCGTCTGGAGGCGTTCGGCCAAATCGAAGGCCGTGCCAGCCATCTCAAAGCATTCGTTTGGGTCCGCCGGGAACAGAACTGGGTGGCGGCCGTCGCCGTGGCTCAGGTAGTAAGCCGCAATGATGTCGCCCTGGCTCGTGCGTGTGGGCAAGCCGGTGCTGGGGCCCATGCGCTGAATGTCCCAGATGACGGCGGGAATCTCGGCGAAGTAGCCATAGCCGACGAACTCGGACATAAGGCTGATGCCGGGGCCGCTGGTGGCGGTCATGGCACGGGCGCCCGCCCAACCGGCGCCCATGATCATGCCGGAGGCGGCCAACTCGTCTTCGGCCTGCACGATGGCATAGGTCGCCTTGCCAGTGTCGGGGTCGCGGCGCAACTGGGCGGCGTAGGTATTCATTGCCTCCACCAGGCTGGTGGACGGCGTGATGGGATACCAAGCGGCAAAGGTCACGCCGGCGAAGAGCGCACCGATACCAGCGGCCGTATTACCGTCCACCAGCAGCGTGCCCTCGTTAAAACCGCTCATGCGCTGGACGCGGTAGGGCTGGTCGTTGACCAGGTTGGCCTTAGCCCAGTCGTAGGCGCGGGTGACCATGCTCCAGTTCAGCTCGATGGGCTTGGTCTTGCCGCCGAAGTTCCAGGAGAGGGCATCCTTGATTTCATCCATCTCGATTTCGAGCAGGTAGCCGACCACACCGACATAAACCATGTTGGCGACGTACTTTTGCAGGTTGAAGGGCAGACTCGCAGCCTTCACCAGCTCGCGCACCGGTATTGGATAGTACTGGACGTCCTTGCGGTGATTGGCAATGGGCAGGGCGTCATCATAAACGATGATGCCGCCTTCGACCACGCTCTCCATGTCTTCGGCCACGGTGGCGCCGTTCATGCAGACCATGATCTCGACGCGCTCGCGGCGGGCCAAAAAACCGTCCTTGCTGAGGCGGATGTTGAACCAGGTGGGGAGGCCCTGGATATTGCTGGGAAAGAGATTCTTGCCGGTGACGGGGATGCCCATCTTGTACAGCGAGCGGATCAGCATGTTGTTGCTGGTCTGGCTGCCGGAGCCGTTGGCGGTCGCCACGTTGATGTTGAAATCGTTGACGATGTATTGGCTCACTGTGCGGGGCTGGGGTTCTTCGATTACCACACTCATTTGTTGTCCTCCACTTTGAGGCGAATCCATTGTTGACGGAACGTTCAGTACGTAAGATCAGCGCAGCGCCGTGACGGCGCCGTTGGCTGCGGCCGGCAACTCCATGGGCGTGCCACGCGCGCTGAGGAGTTGCATGTGTTCGATCAGCAGGCGCTTGCCCTCGGTATATTCGCCGGCGCAAATGGCGGCGACCATGCGTTCGTGGTAACGCCAAACGGCCTGCAAGTAGCCGAGATCGGCAAAGGTATTGAGCTCGACGGCCTCATAGGCGTCCCAGTAGGCGCCGAGCAGACCTACGACAAACGGGTTGTTCAGACGTCGGTAGATCGTCAAGTGCAGCTCACGGTGTTCCTGGTAGGGAATTTGGATACGCGGCTGCCCCAACTTTTCCCAGGCAGCCGCCACCAGGGCACGCAGGTGAGCAAGGTCCTCCCCGGTCAATTGGACGACGGCTTCGTCCCAGTAGGCTGTTTCGAGATGGCCGCGCAGGCTGCTAAAGGCATCAAAATTGGAGGGATCGATGGCCAGCGCGACCATGAGGCTCAACCGCACACCGGGCAAGAAATCATAGGCCGTGCGGACGATTCCCCGCCGCGGGCTGGCTTCCACGAGGCCAAGGGTGCGCGCGACCTCAAATTGCTCGCGCAGCTTGCCGACGCTGAGGCCAGTTTCCTCGCCGATCTCGTTGAGAGACGGCAACCGCTCACCCGGCTGGTGGCCGTGGGCGAGCAAGTAGCGCAGGAACTCAGAATCGATCTTCGACGATATCATGAAATCATCCATATAATCGGATTAATACGATTGATTACTTATAGGATACCACGTGCGGCACCCGGTGTCAACTCCGGGAGTTGGTTTGGAGCGACATCAAAGACTACGGGGGCGGCACAATCTCGACCAAGTTTGAGACGCTGCTGTCGTTGGACGCAGCTCGGTGCGGTCGAACAGCACATCGTATTGCGGTTTGCCGAGAGGAGCACTGATCTGGAGATGCAATATCCCATGAGCGCTAGTGGTGGCCGAGCGCGCCGTCATGCCATGCCAGGTGCGATCGTCGTGAGAAACACAAGGCGTTGCGGTCCAGGGTTGTGCACGCCGTGCGCGATACCGGCAGGCGCAAGGATCAAGGTTCCGGGGTTGCAGGGCATGGTCTGGTCACCGACTGTGAACTGACCCATGCCCTCGACCACGAAGTAGGTCTTGTCCTGGTGCGGGTGATCGTGGATGGGTTGGGTCTGGCCTGGTGCAAGCACATTGACGCCGACCAACAAGCGAGGGCTATCCAGGAACGTGTATTTGTATGGCTTGTCGGCGCGCTCTTTCGCATAGTCAACAACAGGAATGAAGTGTTCCATTTTCCTATCCTTCCATCTTACTCTCAGTCCAGTGGCTGCGGCGGGACTACGGTTGCGACAGATACGTGACTGCCGCTCCTGCCATCAAGACAGCGCCGGTCACAAGCACACGCTCATCCCAAGTAAAGCTGGGGTTGTGGTGGGGGCTGTTAAGCGGTTCGTCCGTGTCCCATGCGCCGACCAAGACAAAGCAGCCGGGCGCTCGGTTGAGAAACTCGGACATGTCTTCGGCAACCATCATCGGGGTGATTTGAATGATGTTGTCCTCACCGACAACCGTGGCCGCTACCGTGTTCATCAGGCGAGCCCCGGCGGTGGCGTTGATCGTGGCCGGCACGCCGGGTGCGAAGGTGAGTTCGGCGCGTGCGCCATGAGCTGCACAGATACCCTCGGCTACCACGCGCATGCGCTGCACAAGGAAGTCGCGCATCTCGAAGTTGAGTGACCGAATCGAGGCGTTGAGGACAGCCTGTTCCGCAATCACATTGTTGGCCGTACCAGCATGAAAGGAGCCGACGCTGATCACGGCAGGTTGCGCAGGGTCGACGTTGCGGGAAACGATGGTCTGCCATGCGAGTACGATTTCACTGGCGATGACAACCGCATCAATCGTTTCGTGTGGCATGGCACCGTGTCCGCCGCGGCCGGTGATGATGAGGTCCACCTTGTCGGCTCCCGCCCAGAGGGGACCCTCCTGCACGACGACATGGTTTAGGGGCAGGCGGCTCCAGACGTGCATGCCAAATGAGGCGGACGGCGCCGGATTTTCCAATACACCGTCGGCAATCATGGCAAGCGCGCCGCCCAGGCCTTCTTCAGCCGGTTGAAATACCAGTTTGACACGCCCCGGCAGGTTGGCGCGGTGCTTTACCAGCAACTGCGCCACGCCCATGCCAATGGCAGTGTGCCCGTCGTGGCCACAGGCGTGCATGGCGCCAGGTACCAGCGAGGCGTAGGGCAGCCCCGTGGTCTCAGTAATTGGCAGCGCGTCCATGTCAAAGCGCAGCATGACGATAGGTGCAGTGGGCGCGGCGCGATCGCCTTCGACGATCGCGACCACGCCGGTCTTGCCGACGCCGGTCGATACCTCGAGCCCCAGGTTGCGCAAGTGATCGGCGACGATGCCTGCTGTACGCACCTCATGAAAGCCGATTTCAGGATGCATGTGAAAGTCACGCCGCCATGCCACGAGCTGCGGCTGGAGGCACTCGGCGTCGATACGAAGCTGTTCGATGATGGTAGTCACAATGCTTACTCCGGCAAGAGATCGAAGATATGATGGACGTCGCCGGCGTGGAAGCGCGCAACATTGTTGGTAGGGGGCAGGGCCTCTTCGTAGAAGAAGGCCGGCAGTTCGTCGTCCTGCACGCCAAAGCCTGCCTGGCGGTTGAACTCGCGCTCCAACCGCAGCGTCTCGCGCCCCAGTGCTTCAAAGAATGCGGTCGTCAACTGCGTCCCGTGGGCGTCGTTGATCGCCTCGACCATAAAGTCCTGATTGAAGTTGGTTACCGTCATGCCAAAGATGCAGAGGCCGAGCGAATCATTGGCGGCCACCCGTGTCTGGTGCAGCAGGCTCTGGTTGATCATGTCTTCCGTCTGCATTTCGCGCGTTTTGAGGCGCGGCAGGTTGCCTGCCGTATGGTCTGCGCCCTGCGCCGTAACCATCATGGTAATACCGGTGACCTCAACCACGCGCGGATCGTAGGCGCTGATCGCCTGCTTCTTAATCACGGGTATACGCTGCACATTGTAGTGCTCGCCAACACGGGCAGTGCCTTGCGCCCACAGCCTGCCCAGTTCCGTGCCGACCCCGATTTGGGCCAGGCAATCCACCATAAAGTCCAGGTCGCCAAACTGCGCAAGTCCGGCTTCCATGAGGACCCCGAGCGTGGCGCCCGTCTCGATGCTGTCTACACCCAGGTCGTTGGCGATGTAGTTGAGCTGAGCCAGGTGATCGGGCTCGGCAATGCCGCAGTTGGTGCCGAGAATACCGAGCGTTTCGTACTCGACGGGTGAAACGACCTCTTTGCCGTCAGCATCGTGGTAGATGTTGCTGCATTGGATGACACAGCCGGGCATACAAGCATGTGTCTGCTCGCCACCCCGCGCCGTATTGAGCTCGCCAATATAGTCGGCGCCCATCTTGAAGGTTTCGCCGGAAGAGACATCGGCAAGCTGACCGGCGCTGAAATTGCGCACCGGCAGGCCGCCAATGTAGTTCTGGTAGTCTGCCATCGCCATGGTGCCGGCCTTGTTGTAGAAGTTCATGACAACGCTGTCGGCCTGTAGCTTCTGGGCGTAGATCTTGATGTCGCCGTTGATCTTCTTTTTGTCGTGCAGCGGCGGGATCTTGTCCAGGTCAACGACAATGGCTTTGACCTTTTTACTGCCCATGACAGCACCTACACCGCCGCGTGCCGCCAAGCGTGAAGGACGCCCTTCGCGGTCGCTAAAGGCGATGCCTGCCAGGAGTCCCTGGTATTCGCCGACTGGGCCGCAAAGGGCAATAGCCACCTTTTTGGAATAGTGCTCGTACAACAGGTCGGCAACGGCAAAATTACCCCTACCCAGGTAGGGAGTGGCGTCGTCAAAGCCGATCGTTCCATCCTTGCGGAAGTGCAGCACGACCCAGGCGGGGGACGCCCCGTGCAGCGTTAAGCCTGCGATCCGCAGTTGGCCGAGACCGTAGCTGAAGGTGCCGCCGCCGTTGGCCTCCTTGATGCCGCCCGTGAGCGGGCTCTTGCAGCCGACGCTGGTGCGGTTGGCATTTGAGAAGGCAGTGCCCGCAAAGGGGCCGGCCGAAAAGATGAGCGGGTTGGCCGGCGACAATGGATCGACCGTCGCCGCGCCTTGTTCGAGCAAAGTCTTGGCAATCAGGTAACGACCTGCCCTCACGATCTCCTCGCCGTGCAATTCGCGGCTGGTGATCGAGTGGTCGTCCAGATTGATATCGTAGTAGATGCGCATTGATTTAAGCTCCGGTGCGTTTCGAAGGCCTGTGCTCTAGTGCACGCATAGTTTACCATAGACGCTCCCGGGCGCTGAGTGGGATGGCTTCCTGGGTTATAATGTGCTGCAACCACAGCAATTGCGCTATGTGACGGGACAAAACATGGACGCTGCGTTTGAACCCAACATGCTGGGCGCCTATGGCCCCTGGGCCGCGGCTCTGGCCGGCGAGGAACCCGGCGCGCTCTCGTGGCGGCGAGGGGGCTGGCCGGATATGGAAGCCTGGCGCACCCAGGCGCGTGCCCGGATATGGGAATGCCTGGCGCCACCTGACAGCGGCGGTCTACCGGTAGTGGAGGTGCGGCGCAGCTATGCCTACGACGGGCTGCAGGTCGAAGAACTTGCCTGGCAACTGCCCTACGGCCCACCGACGGAGGCGATTTTGCTCAAGCCGCTTGGCGCCAAGGAGCCGCTGCCGGGCGTGCTGGCGCTGCATGATCATGGCGGACGCAAGTACTTCGGCAAGGAGAAGATCGCTGACACAGGTGCACCCCGCCATCCCTCCGTGCGCGAGGGGGACGGTGCATATGGCGGCGTCGCCTGGGCCAACGCCCTGGCCAAACGCGGCTACGTCGTGCTCGTGCCCGACGCCTTTGGCTTTGGCAGCCGGCGCGTGCGGCTGGCCGATGTGCCGGCTGTCATTCGCCCTGAGCCTGCAGACGATAGCGACGCGCCCGCGGCGGTCAATGCCTACAACGAATGGACGGCGCAGCATGAATCCATTGTGGCCAAGTCGCTGCTCTGTGCCGGCACGACCTGGGCCGGCGTCTGGCTGGCCGAAGATCAACGCGCCCTCGACGTGCTCTGTGCCCGGCCCGAAGTCGATCCGGCGCGGGTCGGTTGCGGCGGGCTATCGGGCGGCGGCCTGCGCACCTGCTACCTGGGCGGGCTGGACGATCGCATTGCCTGTGCCGTCTGTGCCGGCATGATGACCACCTGGCGTGACTATATGCTGAACAAGAGTTACACGCACACGTGGATGATCTACATCCCGCACCTGCCGCGCGAACTGGACTACCCGGAAATCTTGGGGCTGCGTGCGCCGCGTCCTGCGCTCGTGCTCGACGATACAGAGGATGACCTCTTTACTTTGCCGGAGATGCGGCGTGCCGATGCCATGATGCGCACCATCTACGACAGTGCCGGAGGCAGCGATCACTACCGGTGCAGTTACTATCCCGGCCCCCACAAGTTTGATCTGGCGATGCAGGCCGAAGCTTTTGGGTGGTTTAACCGCTGGCTTGGCACTGTTCCGGCTCCTATTCCAGCCCCTGCGAGGTAAATTCATGCAGATAGTACCGCTCTCCGAAGCCCATGTGCCGGCTGCAGCATCGCTCTTCGCTGCCAGCGTGCGCCGCCAACGCACCATGACACCGGCACTGTCTGCTGTACTTGAAGATGTTGACCAGGTCGGTCAGAAGCTGGCATCGCTGATCGACACCGGCCCTGCTTTTGCCGCACTGGAAGACGGCCGCCTGGTGGGTTTTCTCGGCACGTTCCTGGTACCCCGCTTTCGCGGCACCGCCCGCAAGGGCGCCTATGTTCCGGAATGGGGACACGGCGCAGCTGAAAGTCGTGCGCCGGCAATCTATCGGGCCCTCTATCGTGCGGCTGCCGAACAGTGGGCGGCTGCGGGGTGCCAGGTGCATGCCATCTCGATTCTGGCCCATGAGCGTGCCGTCGTTGACCTCTGGTTCTGGAATGGCTTTGGCCTGACCACCGTGGATGCAGTCCGCCCGGTGCAGCCACTGGCCGGGCCTCCGGTGGTCACCCGGCTCGCCGTATGCAAGGCAACGCCTGAAGACATTCTCGCCTTGGCATTGCTCGACGAAGAACACTGCCGCCACTACACGGCAGCACCTGTCTTCATGGCGCCACCGCACCCGAACAGCGCGACGGAGTTTGCCGCCTTTATTGCCCGGCCCGACAACAGCGTCTGGCTGGCCATGGACGGCGACGTACTCGCCGGCTTTCTGCGCTTTGATGGGTACGAGATCGACGGTGCGGGTGTGCTGGATGGCGAGCAGACGGCCTTTATCAATGGTGCTTTCCTGCGCCCCGCTTATCGTGGACGACACGTTACGCCGGCCATGCTCGACGCGGCGCTGCGTGACTACGCCAACAAAGGCTTCACTTGCTGCGCCGTCAACTTCGAATCCTTCAACCCGGAGGCGGCCGTTTTTTGGCCGCGGTATTTTGATTCCGTCTGTCTGTCGCTCACGCGTATTCCTGAAACGGCGTGACGTAACAAGACCAATAACGAAAGCACGAGGTGAACGCATGTTGCTTGAGTCTGCACCACTTGTGGAAACCGTCGCCGGCCTACGCTCCGGGAAGTTGGACCTGCATGAATATGTCGACGTCATGTGCGACCGCATCACGGCACTCGATGCGCAACTGTGGGCGTTTGTGTCGGAGGCGGACCGCCGTGCGCGCCTGCATCGTGAGGCCGATGTATTGCTGGTACAGTATCCGGAGCCAGCGCAGCGCCCGGCGCTGTTTGGCGCGCTGGTGGGGGTCAAGGACATCTTTCACGTGAATGGTTTCGTGACGCAGGCCGGTTCGACCGTGCCACCGGAGGCATTTGCAGGCGAGGAAGCTGAATCCGTGAGACTGCTGCGTGCGGCGGGCGCGCTGATCGCAGGCAAAACCGTGACCACCGAATTTGCCTATTTTGAACCGGGACCGGCGCGTAACCCACATAACCTGGCGCACACGCCTGGAGGGTCGAGCAGTGGGTCGGCTGCCGCAGTAGCGGCAGGGATGTGCCCGTTGGCACTGGGCACCCAGACAATTGGCTCGGTGATTCGCCCCGCCGCGTTTTGTGGCGTGGTCGGTTTTAAGCCAACGCTGCATCGCATTCCCAGTGATGGGATGGTGTACTTCTCGCCGACAATCGACCATGTGGGCCTCTTCACGCAGGATGTAGACGGCATGGTACTGGCTGCATCTTGCCTGTGCAGCGGCTGGATGGAAATTGAAATCGGCGAGGAGGAGGTGCCAATTCTGGGCGTGCCTGATGGTCCATTCTTGCGCCAGGCATCAACCGAGACCCTGGCACTCTTCCGCCGCCAGCTGGATCAACTCGGCAAGGCGGGTTACACCATCTGGCATGTGCCTACGCTGCTGGATATCGACGAACTCAATCAGCTGCATAAGCGCATGGTTTTTGCCGAGTTTGCGCGCCAGCATGCGCAGATCTATCCGCGCTATGCCGACCGTTACCGGCCGCGCACTGCCGAGATCATCGAGAGCGGCCGGCAAGTGAGCGATCAGGAGCTGGCGGACCTGCGCGGCAACTACCTGTTGGTGCGCGATCGGCTCGAGACGCAGATGGCGCAAGCGGGGATCGATCTTTGGATCTGCCCGGCTGCCATTGGCCCGGCCCCGGAAGGACTGCAGGCGACGGGTGACCCCAATATGAACCTGCCTTGGACGCACGCCGGGATGCCGGCGCTCACGCTGCCGGCGGGCGTCGCGGGCAACGGTATGCCGGTGGGGCTGCAACTGATTGCGGAGGCCGAAGAAGACGAGATGCTGCTGGCGTGGGCCAAGTTGGTTGCAACAGATCTGGCTGAGTCATGACTCAACATGTACCCGCACCGCGATTTCGTGCAGGACAAACATGATCGCCGCGGTGGTGATGAGAAAGGGCGGCACGACCTCAATGCTCGTGCGTTCGGCCAGCGCGCCGGCCAACCCGGGGAGAATGGCAATGCCAAAGGATGCTGCGCCAACCTGAAAGCCGATGGCATTGGTGGCGTCGGCCAGGCCCAACCGGCTGGGCGTCGAGGAGATCAGCAAGGGAAAGACGGGGGCGAGGGCAAAGCCCAGCAGCGCGAGCCCGGCGAAGGAAAGCCATTCGATCGGGTTCCACCACATCAGGGTGGCGCCGGCGATCGCCAGGAGGATCATGGTGCGGATGGCGTTGACCACATTGATGCGGTCGGCAAAGATGCCAAATACGAAGCGTCCAAACGTGAAGCTTCCCCAATAGAAACTGACCCAAAAGCCGGCGACGGCCACAGAAACGGCGCGCCCTTCGGTAAACAGCGTAAAGGCCCAATTGCCGGCACCCACTTCCGTACCGGTATAAAAGAAGAAGAGAGCGATATTTACCCAGACTATCCAGCGCCTGAGCGTAGATCGGTAGCTTCTATGGGCCGCGGGCAGCGGCGGCGCAGCGGCCGTTGCGGCCGGGCGCGGTTTCCAGTCGCCGGCGCGCACAAGAACCCAGACGGCCAGAACGGCGTGAAAGGCAGCGAGGATCACATAGCCCCACCGCCAGACGATGCCGGCACTGAGCAGCGCAGTCATCAGCAGCGGCCCAAAAGTAGCTCCCAAGCCAAAGCAGGCATGCAGCCAGTTCATCAGGCGTGGGCTGAGGTTCATGGCAAAGTAGGTATTCATGCCGGCGTCGATGGCGCCGCTGCCGATGCCAAAGCAGAAAGCCGCTCCCACCAAGGCCCACCAGGACGGCGCCAGACCCATGCCGGCCAGGCTGAGGCCGCGCACGAGAAGGCTGACGATGAGCAGGTTGGCGATGCCCAGCTTTGTGATCAACCGCCCGGATGAAAAGCTGGTCACCATAAAACCTAGCGTGGTGGCCAGGAGCAGGACGCCCATTTGCCCGAGCGCGACGTCGAACGTCGTCTGCATGGACGGCCAGGCAACGCCCAGCATGCCGTCGGGTACGCCCAACGCGATGAAGATGGCGTAAGCCATCAGCACGAGGGCTAGTACGACGGGGACCTGTTTGCTCTTGTTCGCTGCGGTTGTTGCGGTCGCGTCTTTCATTTGTGCCGGTGTGGTCTAGACATGGCCCATGAAGTCGAGTTGGTGGGCTACGTAAATCAGTTCGCCGCGCTCGATCTGGGCATGACGCACAGCGATCCAGCGGTCAAAGTCGTCGCCGGCGACGGCCGGATCGTTGCACAATGCACCATGCATCGTGTGCACGATAAAATGCAAAAAGTAAGCTTCGTCGGCGGGGTAGTGACCTCCAATGGGGAATACGACCCAGTCCGAACTGCCGGCAGCCTCCACATGGAAGCCTGCCTCACCCAGGTTGCCGAAGAGATGGCGGCCGGTGTGACTGTCGCCGGAGGGCTGGCCGCCGGTGATACGCTCGTCCATCGTACGATGATAGGATGCCTCAATGCGGGCGTCGTACGCGGCGTCGATCGCCGGCTGGAGGATCGTGGCGCCGTCGAAATTGATCGTGAAGTAAAAGAGACCACCAGGGCGGAGCAGCTTGCGCAGGTGCGGCAGGGCGCTGGGAATATCGAGGAGATCTAGAAAGGCATGGGCGATCACCAGATCGTAGCGGCCTTGCTCGGCGTCGCGCGTGCAGAAGTCGAACACATCGACGGCTTCGAAGCCTAGTTTGAACCAGGCCGGAAGGTCGTGCAGGCGCGCTTTTGCCGCCGTGACGTTCTCGGGGAGAGAGTCGATGGCTGTGTAGTGCACATCCTGTGCCGCCGCGTCGAAGAGCTGCCACTGTAGGGTGCGCTCGACCATCGTACCGATCCCCGCTGCGATTTCGAGCACGGACAACGGGCGATCGAACTGCCGGCGTTGGTCGGCGAGCGCGGCAGCCAGCGTGCGCCAAACGTGGGCATTGAGTGCGCGATCATCGACCGTGCGCTTGGCGGCAAGGTAGTTCTGAAATAGGTAGTCGGTGGTCATGAGATGGTCTCGGGCAGGGTGGACAGCCAGGAGGCGGCCTCGGCCATACTCCGCTGCCAAGTTGGGTGTTGGGTATAGCGACGGCGGGCGGCATAGCTCATCGCCAGGAGCAATTCACGGTTACTGGACAGGGAATAGATATGGTTTGCCAGGGTGCGTGTGTCCTTGGGGCGGACAAGGAATCCGTTTTCGCCCGGGGTCACGATTTCGCGGGCGGCTCCCAGCGTCGAGGCGATCACGGGGAGGCCGAAGCGCATAGCTTCGAGGTACACGATGCCGAAACCCTCGTAGGAGGGGACGGCGAGAAGGTGGTGAGAGCGGTAGTGGTCGACGAGTTCGGCGTCGCCGAGCCGGCCATGGAAGGAGACGGCGCCTTGGGGGAAGCGGTGGCACTTTTCCATCATCTTTTTCGTGTAGCGATAATCAACATCCATACGACCGACAACATCCAAGTGCCAAAAACCCGAAGGAAGGCGGCCCAGCGCATTCAGCACATCGTGAAGGCCTTTGCGGGGGATGAGGTTGCCCACAAAAAGCAGGCGCAGGGGGCCCGGCGTACGTGAACGCCGGGCCAGTTCGGCAATATCCACGGCCGGCAAGTTGTCCGGGAGGTGGTCGGCGGCCGGATAAGCGACATGGGATAGGCGAGGTTGCCGCAACAGACGCTCCACCGACCGCTTGGTTGTATGGCTGTTGTAGAGCAGGGCGTCTACCGTATTGAGATAGGTACGCTCAATTTCCAGGTACAGGCGGCGCAGCAGGGGAGGGTGCTCCGTTTCACTGCTGCGCAGATGATGGACAACCGAGACGACCGGAGCGTCGTTGCGTCGGCGCATGTTTGCCCGCAGCAACGAAGGGTGGTTGAGTTCGTCTTGGAGCATCAGGTCCACGCGGGCAGAAACGAGGTTGTCGTGCCAGGAATCATCCAGGTTATCGCTCAAATGTTTCGTGTAGTCACGAAAAGCCAGCGAGAAAACATCAACCGAATGACCGAGAATTGACAACTGATCGACTAGCTTGCGGTCATACAAATAGCCTCCCGACAAAGTGTCGAGGCTGCCGTAGATGACCAACCCTACGCGCATGATTGCCCCTGTCTTTTTGTATTTACTTTTGGATTTGCTGTCGTCAACAAATGCGGGGCAGTTGTTCGCCAACAAGCAGATCCACGATACGTGTGCCCCCAATACCCGTGCGCGCGACCACCATGCCAGGGTGGCTGCCGGTTACCTCGCCAATGATCGTCGCCATTTTGCCCAGCGGATGCCCGCGCATCACTTCCAACACCGGCTCAGCTGCGTCGGGCGCGACGATGGCGATCAGCTTGCCTTCGTTGGCAATATAGACGGGATCCATCCCCAGCATTTCACAGGCAGCGGCAACGGGAGGCGGCACCGGGAGCTTGCTTTCCTGGTAGCTGATCCCTACATGCGACGCCTTGGCAATCTCGTTGAGCGTGGACGCGACGCCGCCACGGGTTGGGTCGCGTAGGACTCGAATCCCGGCTCCAGCAGCTGGCGTCGACAATATGGCGGCCACAAGACTGTTAAGCGCGGCACAATCACTTACAATTGGTGCGCCAAACTCCAACCCTTCCCGGACACTCAGGACTGCGATCCCATGCAACCCGATCTCGCCACTGACAATGACCTTGTCGCCCGGCTGTGCTTGCTGGGGACCCAGCCGCACTCCAGGGTGCACGAGCCCGAGCCCACTGGTGTTGATGTAGACGCCATCGCCATGGCCCCGATCTACAACCTTGGTGTCACCCGCCACAAGCGTGACACCAGCGGCGCGAGCGGCGGCAGCCATTGATTCAACGATCACACCAAGCTGTTCTATGGGCATTCCCTCTTCCAGGATAAAGCCGGCGCTGAGAAACAATGGCTGCGCACCGCTCATCGCCAGATCATTAACCGTGCCGTTGACGGCAAGGTGGCCGATGTTGCCGCCGGGGAAGAAGAGCGGCCGCACGACAAACGAGTCGGTGGTGTAAGCCAGGTGGCTGCCGCCAATATCGACTAAGGCAGCGTCGCCTAAGCTCTCGAGCGCCGGATTGCGAAAGGCGGGCAGAAACAGGTGCTCGACCAGCTCACTGGAAAGCTTGCCGCCGGCGCCGTGGCCCATGACGATAGAAGGATAATGACGCAGCGGCACGGGGCAGACCCAGCCGTCAAAGTGTGGTGCTTGATTCATGCGACTTGTTCACGCGGTGCGGCAAGGAAACGGCCATATTGATAGTAGGCGGCACAGGCGCCCTCGGTCGACACCATCGTCGCGCCGAGCGGCGTCCGTGGGGTGCACAAAGAGCCAAAGGCCGGGCACTGGTTTGGCTTGAGACGGCCGCGCAACACCTCGCCGCTGTGACAAAGGTCGGACTCCAGGGTCGCAATCTCCTGCACTGCGAAACGCAACTCGGCGTCGAACTGGCGGTATTTTGCGCTTAGCCGCCAGCCGCTCTGCGGAATCACGCCGATGCCGCGCCAGCCGCGGTCCACGGTCTCAAATACATCTGCCAACATCGCCTGCGCCGGCCGGTTGCCTTCGCGTGTGACGGCACGAGCATAGGCATTATCCAGGCGTGCCTCGCCGGCTTCTAACTGCAGCACCGTACGCCGGATGCCTTCAAGCACGTCCAGCGGCTCAAATCCGGTCACGACAATGGGCACGCCATAGCGCGCAACCAAGGGTTCGTATTCCCAATAGCCCATGACACTACACACATGGCCGGCAGCGAGAAATGCCTGCACGCGATTGTCGGGCGAATCCATGATGGCTGAGACGGCGGGCGGCACACGCACATGAGAAACCAGCATCGAAAAGTTATCGAGCCCGAGCCGGGCGGCCTGGTGCACCGCCATGGCATTGGCGGGGGCCGTGGTTTCGAAGCCGATAGCAAAGAAGACGACCTGGCGCTGCGGATTGGCCTGGGCCAACTTGATCGCGTCAAGCGGCGAATAGACGATGCGCACGTCGCCGCCTTCACTTTTAACGCGCAGCAGGTCCTTGCCACTACCAGGCACGCGCAGCATGTCGCCAAACGAGCAGAAGGTGACTTCCGGCCGCACCGCGATGGCCAATGCCTTGTCGATCATTTCGAGCGGTGTTACGCACACGGGACAGCCGGGACCATGAATCAACTCAATCTCCGGGGGCAGCAACTGGTCGATGCCATTACGGATAATTGAATGCGTCTGCCCGCCACATACTTCCATCATGGCCCAAGGCTGCGTAGTCACGGCGCGTATTTCATCGAGCAGGCGCAGCGCGAGGTCCGGGTTACGAAATTCTTCCAGGTACTTCATGCTCGATCTCCGGACTTAGCTCTTCTTCGATCACCCCTAGCTCGGCAAAAAGGCGCAAGGACTCCTGCGCCGATTCCTCATCCAGCTGGGTGATGGCAAAGCCGACGTGGACGATGGTATAGTCGCCCACGGTGACTTCCGGTACATAGGCGAGGCAGACATTCTTGACGATACCCGCGAAGTCGACGCGCCCCATACGTACGCCGTCCGCTTCATAAACCTCGATCACACGGCCTGGAATGCCTAGGCACACCATGCACCTCCTACTTGTGCTCCAATCGAATATGGGCTGCCGCTAGGGCTGAAATGTTTGGGGAGAGACCTGGGTCAACACTTGCCGATAGGCAGCCCACGCAATTTCATTCTCCCATATTCTAATCGAGATCGCAGTCAAGGTGTTAACTTGCTGCAGGCGGCTTGCCAGTGCCTGGCAGACAATGCGCGTGAAGTGCTCGATACTGGGATTCAGGCCGGCGAACTCCGGCAGGTCGTTGAGGGTCTTGTCGCGGTAATAGGCGACGATTGCCTCCAGGTTGTGCTCGACGTCGACGATGTCCACGAGGTAGCCGTGGCGGTCGAGCGTCTCACCTTCCAGAACTAGCTCCAGCTGATAATGATGCGAATGCCAGTTGTTTTCAGGACCCCAATCGCCGCCGACCAGATAGTGCTGGGCGACAAAGCTACGTTTGACGGCAAGCGTATACAATTGTCTTACTCCTTGTCTTGTGGATAGGTGAAGAGCACCTGGATAGTAGTCTCGGGATGTTGGTCGATCATCTGGTAGGCGGCGGCGGCCTCGGCGACGGGGAAACGGTGAGTAACCAAGAAGTCTAGTGGCAGATGCTCCAGCATCTGCCAGGCCCAGGCAAAGCGGCGTCCTTTGTCCCAACGCCCGCTCCATTGTGGGTCGATGGTGCTGACTTGACTGGCGATCAGACGGACGCGGCTGCGGTGGAAGGCGCCGCCCAAATTAATGGGTGCCTGCTTCTGGCCGTACCAGGAGCCAATGACCACGCGGCCGGCAAATCCGATCAGCGCCAGGGCAGTGTTCAGTGCTGCCGGGCTGCCACTCAACTCATACACCAGGTCGGCGCTCTCCCAGCCGGCAGGAGCACGTGCGTCGTCAAGCCATATGGCACTGTCTGCACCCAGGCGCAGGGCGGCGCTGCGGCGCGGTTCGATGGGATCCACACCCGTCAATTGCTGCAGGGGGAACTGGCGCAGCAGCGCCAAGGTGAGCAAGCCAACCACACCCTGGCCAACCACAGCGACACGTTCGCCAATGCCTGGGTGGCCATCCATGACCAGGTTAACGGCTGTCTCCATGTTGGGAAGAAATGTTGCGTGTGCGGCTGCCAGTTCGTACGGTACAATCAACACCTCGTCGGGAGTGGTCCAGAAATAGCTAGCGTGAGGAACGAAGGCAAAGACGCGGCGCTCCAGCCAATGCGAGTCGGCAGCGGAAGCTACGTCCACGACACGCCCAACGCAGGAGTAGCCGTAGCGCAAGGGATACTGCACCTCAGCCTCGGCGAGTGCACCCAACGTGGCATCCACGCTCATATCCGCCGGAACCTGCCCCCTGTAAAAGAGCATTTCGGTCCCTGGACTGATCGCCGACATTTCCGTGCGCACCAGTAGTTGGCCAGGGCGACCGAGGGGCAGCGTCTCCTCGACGACCTCGACGCGGCGTGGGGCAGCAATGACAACACTCTGGCGTAGCATTTAGCGGCTGCGCTTCTGGGAGATCGGACGAACTGCAGCTACCTGGGGCCAAGCAAGGTCTCCCCATACCACGAGATCTTCGCCCGCCGGCGTATAGGTCACGGCAGACAAGCGAGGGGAAGCGGCCGGCGCACTGCTGCCTGCCGTCAGCGGTGCACTGATCGCCGACAGCCCGCCGACAAGGCGTGGTACGATCGTGATCACGGCAGCTTGGGCTAACTGCTCCTGCACAAAGCTGGTCAACAACTGCGATCCGCCCTCTACCATCACGCTGCGTATGCCGCGCCGCCCGAGTTCCTGCAGGAGCGCAAGCAGGTTGACACGGCCATCCGCGCCTGCGGCTACCTCCAGTATCCGTGCATTGCCGCCTAGGGCCTGCGCTCCCACCTGGCGCTCGGCGTCGGTCGTGGCAATCCAAACGCCGCGGGGATGTCGCAGGAGCTTTGCGGTGGAAGGCAAACGCAGATGGCTGTCGACGACCACAGGCTGGGGGTCCGCGCCCGCGACGAGGCGAACCGTGAGGCGTGGATCGTCGGCCAGAACCGTGCCTATGCCGACGAGAATGGCGTCGTGGGCAGCGCGCAACGCATGGGTGAGCGTCAGCGAAAGCGGGCCACTCAGCGCCAGCGGCTGCCCGGGAGTGGCGGCAATGCTGCCATCCAAACTCTGTGCATAGCTGAGCGTTACAAACGGCAGCCCGCGCTCTTCGGCGTAGATGTGCGCTCGCTGGCGCAGTGTCGCAATCCGTTGTGCCAGTCCGGGCGACAATTGTTGGCCGTCGACGTTGGCGGGGGCAGCCGCCGGCAGCCGCAGCAAGTGCCGCATTCGCCGTACCTTGGTTTCCAGATAGGCGGCGTTTTCCGGCAGTACACTGGGTTCGAGCGGCACGCGTTCGACGACAGCGATGCCTTGTTCCCGCAGGTGTTCGATCTTGCTGGGGTTGTTTGTCAACAGACGTACCGACCGCACCTGCAAATCCTCAAGAATACCCACGGCAGCCCAGTATTCGCGCTCGTCGGCCTGGTGGCCCAGCAGCAAATTGGCATCGACCGTGTCATAACCTTCATCTTGCAGGTTATAGGCGCGTAACTTCTGGGCCAGCCCAATGCCGCGGCCTTCCTGGCGCAGGTAAACAATGACGCCGCGGCCCTCGGCGGCGATCTGCAGCATGGCCGTATGCAACTGCTCGCCGCAGTCGCAGCGCAACGAGCCAAATACGTCGCCCGTCATGCATTCGGAATGCACGCGCACCAGGATGCGTTCATCCTGCTGGAGATCGCCCATGACCAGGGCCAGGTGCTCCTTGTCATCGCGCACATTTGTGTAATGATAGAGGTGGAATGTGCCGGCGGCCGTGGGAATACGGGCGCCGGTGGTGCGCAGCATCGTGGGCTTGTTCATGGCGTTACTCTTCACCCAGGCGCCCACGTACGGTTTCAACTGGAAACCGTGTCTCGTTGCGAGCCAGCTTGCGCAGAACGGCCTGGCTGACGTCGATGCCCGTACTGTTGGCGAAGCTAAGGCAGTAGATCAGCACGTCGGCCAGTTCGTCCGCCACCTCGGCCTTTCTCTGGGGGTCGGAGATGCGCGCCGTAACCTCTTCCGGCGTATACCATTGAAAATGCTCCATGAGCTCGGCGGCTTCAATGGCGATACTCATGGCCAGGTTTTTGGGCCAATGGTACTGATACCAGTCGCGGGCGGAGACGAATTCATGGACGGCCGAGCGCAGGTCGCCAACGGTAATCTGCTGGTCTGAAGCAGTAGTCTCGCCAAGCATAGAGATGTCCGTCCTTATCGTTGCGTGTCATAACAAAAGCGCTTCTCTTGTGGGTAAGGGAAGAAGTCGAGCAACTCGCCTGCCAGCGTACGCTGCTGCAACTCTTGCCAGAACTCCGCAGTAAACAGCCTGCCATGATAATCCTCCATGACCCTGCGCAGCGGCCCAGGGAACCACAGAAAGCGCCGAAATTCTTCGGGGAAAATATCGTTCTCGGCGACGGAGAACCAGGGTTGGTCCGCTACCTCATCCTCGTACGTCGCAGACTGCGGCATTTTGCGGAAGTTGCAGTCTGTGAGCAGGCACAACTCGTCGTAATCATAGAACACGACCCGGCCATGGCGTGTTACGCCAAAGTTCTTGATAAACAGGTCGCCGGGAAAGATGTTGGCGGCCGCCAGGTCGATGATGGCATTGCCATAGTCGACGACGGCGGCCTTGGCCTTTTCGATGCCCATTTCTTTGATGTACAAGTCGAGCGGATACAGCCGGCGCTCGGTGTACAGATGCTTAATGACAACCGTGTCGTCGGTGACTGTAACAGATTGGGCGGCGACAGCCTGTAACTCCTCTAGCAATTCCTGCGAGAAGCGCTCGCGATCGAAGGTCAAGTATTCAAACTCCTGCGCATCGACCATGCGGCCCACGCGATCGTGTTTAAAGACCAAGCGATAACGGTCCATCACCTGGTCGCGCGTGGAGGTCTTGGGGTAGGCAAAGCGATCCTTGATGATCTTGAAAACTACGTCATAGGAGGGCAGCGTGAAGACCGTCATCACCATACCCTTTGCGCCGCGAGCAACCTCGAACTTGTCATTGGAGTTGCGCAGGTGGCGGTAGAGGGCGCGGTATCGTTCCGTTTTGCCATGCTTGTTGTAGCCAATCGCAATGTACAGCTCGGCTAGCGGCTTGAGTGGCAAGATACTCTTGAGAAATCCCACCAGGTCGCCGGGGATGTCGGCATCGACATGGAAATAGGAGCGGGTGAAGCTGAAGACGACACTGGCCTCCGATTCGCTCAGCAGCACAGTGTCGACAAACAGGCCATGGTCGCCATTGAGCAAGGGGAGGATGATCGGGATCACCCGGTTGCGTTTGCGGATGCGGCCTACCAGGTAGGCCGCCTTGTTACGGTAGAAAACCGGCTTGAGCATTTCGACGCTGTCTACATCCGGCGAATCCCACAATTGGTGCAGCTGTGCTTCGAGCACGGCGCCGGCGTGCCTGGCATCGGCGTCGACATCGGCAAACGGGACAGCAAACTGATAGTCAAGCAGGATCGACTTGACCATGGCATGCAGCGTGCTGACTTGCACGTAGAGACGCACGATGTCCGCATCGCCGGCCGGCAGCGTTGTAGCGCCAAACCAGACAAATTCCAGCTCCGGCTCCACACCAACTGTGATGAGGATGCGGCGCGTAACGGAGTTGTAGAAGGTCTCGCCGATTTCCAGGTCTTTGCGCCGGCTGAGCAGGCGTGCATAGTTTAGTTTGATCGCACGCCACAGAGACTTGTTGAGCGTTTCGCTGCCCAGCAACGTGCGCACGCCCGAAACCACGCCCCGCAACACGTGCTCATACAGCTCAAGCCGCTCGATCGAATCTGCCTGCCAGTGGCGCCACTCGCGGTGCTCGAAATGTTGTTGTGAACGCCGCGTGATGGCTTTGAACTGGGCCTGGTAGTCGTCAAAGGCGTCGTGGATGGCAGTCGCGCCAAGCCAGGCCAGCTGGCGAAGCCGCGGGGCCAGCATCGTGCCGCTACCGTCGGCCAATTCGCCGGCGCTGGATGGCGCTACCGGCAGGATGGGTGAGGGGTTCAGAATGTCCGCCATGATATTGTGGCACTCCTTGACTGCTTGACAGTTCGCTACAATGCAGTATAAGCTCTAAGATGCATCCGGTTCGATATACCATATCACATATTGTAGCTCTACCGTGTTCCCTCTCGGCAGGCCGTACGCACCCGTTTGCAGGAGGAGGTGTCACCCTAAGACCGATTCCCAGCGTTGCGAGTTTACGGACATCGTTGTTCCCAATTCGATTAGCCCAACACTGACAAGGAGAAGACAATGCGAATTGCGCGTTTGTGGCATATTGTGGCTGTCCTGCTGGTCACAATCATGGTCTTGACCTCTTGTACTGCTGTGGCCCCGGCGCCGGCAGAACCGGCCCCATCCGGCGACACGGAAGCAGCTACTGCGGCCCCAACCGAGGCCGCGGCAGAAGAACCTGCCGCCGAAGCCGCCGCAGGTGGCCCGATTGAGTTGCGCATCACCTGGTATGACGACGGCAATGAGGGCGCCATTCTACGCGAATTGCTCGACCGCTTTGAAGCCGAGAACCCGGATATCAAGGTGGTGATCGACACTGTCCCCTACGCCCAAGGTATTTTGGAGTCGCTGCCGCTGCAGCTGGAGGCCGGGGAAGGTCCGGATATGGCGCGCGTGACGCAGCTGGGCGACTTATCCAAGCACTACCTTGACTTGCGCCCGTACCTTGCTGACGCTGCCTACTGGGAGACGAATTTCGGTCCCTTCCTGGCGTGGATGCAGAGCGAAGCCGACGGCAATGCCATTCCCGGCTTCATGACACAGTTGACGGTCACAGGGCCATTTATCAATCGCACCCTGTTCGAGCAGGCGGGTGTTGCGGTCCCCAGCGACAGCAGTGACCAGGTCACCTGGGAAGAGTGGGCCGATGCCGCGCGCCAGGTGGCCGAGGCGACCGGTACATTTGCCATGGTCATGGACCGTTCTGGCCACCGCCTGGCTGGTCCTGCCGTCAGCGAGGGCGCCAAGTACTTCAACGCCGAAGGTTATCCTGCCATGGTCGGCGACGAAGGCTTTAAGAAGATGGCGCAGTTGATGGTGGACTGGCATGCCGACGGCACGATGATGCCTGAGGTGTGGATCGGTTCAGGCGGCTCGTATGTAGCCGGCAACGAACCATTCATCAACGGCCAGGTGGCGCTTTACATGTCGGGCAGTTGGCAGGTCGGCCAGTTCGCCGACAAGATTGCCGATGCCTTTGACTGGGAAGCAGTGCCGAATCCGTGCGGCCCCGGCGGCTGTACGGGCATGCCAGGAGGCGCTGCGCTGGTGGCCATCAACACCACCGAGCACCCCGAGGAAGTGGCCCGCGTCATGGAGTACCTGACCCAGGAAGACGTCATGACTGAGTTCTATGGCCGCACGCTGTTTATCCCCGGTCATTTGGGACTGGCGGAGAAGGGCATCCAGTTTGACACCGATCTGCCGCAGGCCAAGCAGTCGCTGGAGATGTTTGCCAGCCAGGTGGGCAAACTTGAGCCGCTTGCCTACGATCTGCAGGCATACAAGTACAACACCGTCCTGTTCAACGCCAATCGCGACCGTCTGGGCCAGGTGTTGGCGGGCGAAATGACCTTGGACGAGGCGATTACCAAGATGCAAGAAGACATCGACGCCGGTATTGCCGCCGCCCAGCAGTAGAAAGCTGCGCGCAACCTCTTGTCGTGGGCGGGCCTGGTCAGGCCCGCCCACAGGCCCCTTGTTTCGAGCGAAGCGGAGAAAGCCACCTCATGTCGGCGACTACAGAACCCACCGGTGCGGCCCAAGGGCAGCATGCCCCGCAGCCGTCCAGCGTACAAACGCGCCTGACGCTCGGCGAGCGCATCGGCAGTGCCTTTTATTCCTTGTACGCGGCCATCATGACGGCTCTGGAGTTTCTCTTTAATCCACTCCAACGCCTGATCGGCGCCAAGAACATGCCCTATGTATTTGTGCTGCCAAATCTGCTCATATTTGGCATATTCGTGCTGTTCCCCATGCTGCTAAACTTCTATTATGCGTTTACTGGCGGCACAGCCCTGCGTCCTGAAGAGCGGCCGTTCGTGGGTTTGGCTAACTTTCAGCAGATTTTCAACTGCCAGAGTTTCTTAAACCCCAATTCCTGCCAGGAGGATCGCTTCTGGCGCGGCGCCTACAACACTGTCTTCTTCGTCCTTTTCCAGGTTGGCGGCATGATCCTCATCTCGCTGCTGACGGCAGTGGTGCTCAACCGGACCAAGACCGGCCGCGGCTTCTTTCGCAGCGTCTTTTTCTACCCCGTGTTGCTTTCGCCGGTGGTCGTTGCGTTGATTTGGAAATGGATTTTGCAGCGCGACGGCCTTTTTAATGCTGTGCTGGCCGGCTTTGAGATTGAACCTATCCTCTTCTTTCTGAACGCCAACTGGGCCACACTGTGGGTCATCTTGATCAGCATTTGGGCGCAGATGGGCTTTTATACCCTCATCCTGCTCGCCGGCCTGCAATCGATCCCCACGGAGCTGTACGAGGCGGCGTCAATCGACGGCGCCGGGCGCGGGCAGAGCTTTCGCGGCATCACGCTGCCGCTGCTGATGCCGACAATGCTGGTGGTGTCGGTCCTGTCGATCATCCGGGCCGTGCAAGCGTTTGACCTGGTGTGGGTGATGACGGGCGGAGGGCCCGGTACGGCGACAACCTACGTCGTCCAGTACATCTATGAGACTGCCTTTGCCAACCAGGTGCAGCAGTATGGTTTGGCCTCGGCGGCGTCAATGCTGTTGGGCGTTACCCTGCTCATCTTCACGCTGCTGCAGTTGCGCCTCGGCGACCGTTCTGACATCGCCTGATCGAAAGGAGACTCAACGTGTCGACGACTGGCGACTTTCTGACTCGTACTCGTGGCCGCGGCCGCTTCCACTGGTCTGACCTGCTTACCTATGCCTACTTGACCCTGGGCACGCTCATCATGTTCGTGCCGATCATCTGGTTAGTGCTCTCGTCGTTTAAGACGCCGGCTGCCCTCGTGCGCTTTCCACCCGATCTGCTGCCGTACGACCAAAAGAGCGTGCAGGTAGAGGGCTATGAGAAGCCGCTGCCGCTGTACAACGTGACCATGGCCGACGGCAGCGTGCGCTCGCTGGCCCAGGTACGCCGCGTCGGCTTGGAGGCGCAGATGGTGGACCCGGCAGCGCCGGGCGAGATCCTCAAGGTCAATATCAATCAGCGTGAGGAATTGCGCGAGCTTCGGCTGGCGACCGAGAACTATACAGAGCCGCTGCAGCGCTTCAACTTCATGGTGTACCTGCGCAACAGTATCATCGTCACCGTAGTGGCCACGATGATCACGCTCGTGATTAACAGCATGGCGGCCTTTGCCCTGGCCAAGTACGAGTTTCGCGGGCGTACGACGATCTTCATCCTGATCCTCAGCACCTTGATGATTCCGATTTCGGTGATTCTCGTGCCGGTCTTCCTCGTGATCACCGATATCGGCTGGGCCAACAACCTGTGGGGCGTTATCATCCCGGGCGCGGCGACGCCGACGGGCGTCTTCTTGCTGCGGCAGTACATGCTGACCATTCCTGACGAGTTGTTGCACTCGGCGCGTATTGACGGGGCGTCAGAGTGGCGCGTCTACTGGCAGATCGTCGTGCCATTGGCGGCACCGGCGTTGGCCGTGCTGGCTATCTTCTCGGTGATGTGGCGCTGGAACGACTTCCTGTGGCCTCTGATCGTCTTAAGCCGCAGTGAGCTGTTCACGCTGCAGGTGGGACTGGCATCCTTCCAAGGGGAATTGAATGTACAGTGGCATTATGTACTGGCCATGACGGTGATGACTCTGCTGCCGATCACCCTGGTGTTTGCGCTGCTGCAGCGCTTCATTACGACCGGCATCGCCACAACGGGCATGAAGTAATTGGGGGCAGGCAATGTCGCGCTAGTGCATGTCGCGAATGGCGTCAAAGCCGGCGAAGTCCTGCGTGATAAAGTTAACATAAATCTCAACGAGGCGTTGCGGCGCTTCCAGCATCGGACTATGTCCGACCCCGTGCAACACTTCCAAGTTGTCGGCGCCAGGAATCGCGATCAATGTACGCGTCGTCGCATCGCGATCGACAATGATGTCCTGGTCCCCCCAGATGAGCAGGGTAGGGAGCGTCAACTGGCGCGCCTCGGCGAAGCGGTTCCAATGGCTAAGGCTGCGTGCGACATCGACAAATGCAGCAGGGGCCATCTGCAGGGCGTCGTCCACGAGCGTCTCAAAGAGACCCTGCTCATCGGCTTGGCCACGCTGCGCTGCGGCAGCCACGCCCGGCATTAACAGGGCCATTGCCTGTGCCAGCAGGGCGCGGTCGTGTCGCATCTGTTCCAGCAGCATGTAGCCGTCGATGGGGGTGGAGACACCCTCGACGGGCACGGTGCTGACCAATGCCAACGTACTGAGCTTACCCGGGTTTTGCAGTGCGTATTGCATGGCAATAGCCCCACTGCTGGAGTGAGCTACCAGGTGAAAATCGCCCCAGCCAAGCGTGCGCACCAGGGATTCCAGGTCGGCGGCCTGATCTCCAATGTCGTAGCCGCCGTCAGTCTTGCTGCTGCCGCCGCAACCGCGCAGGTCAGGCGCAAAGGAGTAGACTTGTTCCGGCAGTAGAGCGGCAAAGCGCTCCCACCAGCGCGACGTGCCATAGCTGCCGTGGAGAAGCATGACGGGGATGCCATCGTCCTCGCCCCACATCCGGCAGAAGAAGGTCATGCGTGGCGTTACTAGCTTTCTGTGGTCGTGTGTCATTGCCGGCGATCTTCTTCCGCTTCATCGGGCAAAAACAGCAGGAGCAGCGCAGCGCCGGCAGCTTGCGGCCACGGCCCATCGCTGCTGCCGACCTCTTCTTCGCCAAGGATCATCCCGGCCTGAACGACCACGCCGTCAGGGTCGACCCAGCCAATGTTGCCACCTTCAAACAAGCCGTGGCTGTAGATCTTGCCCTGGGGGGTGAAATAGCCCAGTTCGCGCTCGTCATGGGCGGTGCGGCGAAAGACACGGCCGCCGCCGTCGACGCGCCCGACTGGTCTGCCTTCATCCCAGCGCAGCTTGTAGATAACCTGGTCGCTTCCGATGTAGCCGACAACGATCTCGCTGCCGTCGGCAATCAACTTGCGAATTGTCGTGCGCCCCTCACCCTGGACTGCTCTCTGGTCTGCAGGCTTGTCGTTCATCGCTCGCGTACGCTCATGGCGGAAGTCAGGTGTTGCAGGATGGCAGGGTTGGCCGCGCACAATGTAGTGATCGACCGCTCTTTATAGTCGCGCCGTTCGTCTTTGAGTGGGAAAATGGCATCTCCGCTTGCAGCCACGATCACGCCGCCGGCCTCCCTCACGATCAGGTAGGCAGCTGCCAGGTCCCAGACCTTGGGAGTAGTCTCGATGCCGGCCAGGGCTGTGCCGTCGGCCACCTTGCATAGATGGTAGGCTGCGCTGCCCAGGATACGGCTCTTGAGGGGGGTATGCAGGTGATAGAGCCGGTCGGTACGCGTGCATTTCATGATCAGCTGCTCGTCGTCCGCTTCGGTGATCGACGAGGCAGCGATCCGTTCTCCGGATCGTATGGCGCCCTGACCAAGGACGGCCTGGTACTGTTCATGCAGGAGCGGGAAATCGAGCACACCGACTACCGGTCGTCCACAATGCAGCAGGGCAATGCTGACACCCCAAATGGGCATGCCATGGGTGAAATTGGTAGTACCGTCGACGGGGTCAACTACCCAGGTATATTCGTCGGCCGGGTCATAGATAGTGGATTGTTCCTCGCTCAGGATTGCGTGGCCGGAATAGGCGTCGGCGATACGCGCCGAGATCAGGCGGTCGATCTGCTCATCGGTCTTGGTAACCAGTGTCCCGTCGCTTTTGCGGCGAGCGTTGTGCAAACCGAACGTTTCGGCAGCCAGCTGCCCACATTCGAAGGCAAGGTGGGCAGCAAAGTTCATATAGGGTTGGTACTCAGATAGTGAGTTCATAATGCCGAATTATCTGCTCTGCGACACATCTGTGCAACTATCAGCGGTAGCAGGTACAGGGGGGATCTGGTCGTACGACGACAGACGCTCCAGTGGGCTTTGCACGCGCCCTGATTTATGGTAGAACAGAATCAATCTGATTCTCCTCAGGCCTCGACAGCGCCGCTTGTAACCGGTTCGGAGACGTAGCAAATGCAGCAAGTTTGGCTAGCACTGATAGGCGGCCTCATCCTAGGATGGCTCATCGAATGGATTATTGACTGGCAGTTCTGGCGCCGCAACATTGCCGAACTGCGCGAAGAGAATCAAGCGTTGCGCCGGCAATTAGACGAAGCGCAGGCGCAACTGGCTGCGTTGCAGGCTTCTGCCGTCGCAACGCCTGGCGCAAAACCCAGCCAACCAAATGAACCTGTCGCAGCCACACTGCCGGCAGACCCGCGCAGCAAGGGGGAGTGAACCATGCCGGCGCGTCGTTCACCGCGTTCCATCCGGCGGCTTGACGGCACCAAATCCGCCGTCCTGTTAGTACTGTCGGTACTTGCCATCATCCTGTTTGTCACGCTCAGCTATCAGCAACAAAAACAGCTATTACCACCTATAGCGGAGGTCACCCCAGTACCGACATTTACGGCCGAAGCAGTCGTAGCGGCGCCGGTCTTGATATCGCCGTTGACTGGGGAGACTGTGACGGCGGGCACCGTGCAGGTCTCGGGCACAGCCCAGCCTGGTGTCACGGTCAAGGTGAGTCTTGACGGCCAGCCATTAGGGACCGCCATTACAGGCGAAAATGGCGCCTGGTCCCTGCTTGCGCGTGTGCCGGAAGCCGGGCCGCATACGCTGGCGGTTGAAGCGCTCGACGCGGGCGGGCAAGTGATGTCCGCTGCTGAGGCAATCAGTGTTACCGTGGCTTCGGTGGCCGTGCGTGCACCTGCCATCGACAGTAACCTGTTGAGTTCAAGTTTGACAGCCGGAATAGTAACCTTGACAGGCTCAGGGGAACCTGGCTCGACAGTGCAAATCCTGGTCGGCGGGCAGCCGATTGGGGAGACGCGCGTCGACACGCAAGGGCATTGGGCGTTTCCAGCCGATATTCGTGCGCCAGGCGTCTATGCCTTTGCCCTGAATGCGATCGACGCCGGCGGCAAAGTATTGGCGACCGCTACGCCGGTGCGCCTGATCATCGACGCGCAGGCGCAGGCAGTGGCTGCCGTGCCCCCCACCAGCACCGCTACCCCCAGCAATACGCCTGCGCCGACAGAAACGTTTACGGCGGAGCCGACGGCCACGCCTATTCCCACTGAAACGCCGACGTCCGGCCCAACCGATACGGTGACGGCCACACTTGAGCCCACCGCAACGGCCACGGCGACCAGTGCACCCGCGGCAGTGGAGCGGATAGTGGTGGCAGGCGCGGGCGATGACCGGCATGTGGCGGTGGCGGGGACGGGTTTGCCTGGCACAGAGGTGCAGGTAGTCGTCGATGAGACGACCGTAGCGACTACCACCATAGATGAGAGCGGCGCCTGGTCGATCGACGCTTCCCTGCCCTTGACGCGGGCCGCCAGCATCGGCGTACAGATTGCCGGCGCCTTGGGAATAGAGACACAAACCGAGGCATTGACAGTGCCATTGGACCGGGTTATTTTGGAATTGCCGACAGCGACGCCGGTGCCTGCGAGCACGCCAACGCCCGTACCAACGGCGACCGGCACCGACACGCCGCGACGCTGCTGCCAACAGCGACCGCCACTGAGACGGCAACACCTATTCCTAGCGACACAGCAACGCCAGTGCCGACAGAGACAACGACAGGCACTGCTACAAGCACGGCGACTGCTACGTTGACTGCTACTGCGACGCACACACCTGTGCCATCGGTGACCGCTACAGCTACGCGCGTACCGGCGCAGATCAGCAGCGTGCGCGTTGGCGACGGAGACGGCACAGGCACACTGATCGTAGGCGGATCAGGCGCGCCTGAAAGCGTTGTGCAGCTTCTCGTGCGAGCGGCACCGGCAGCGACCACAACTGTGAGTGCGCAGGGAAACTGGGTGATGACCGTGAGCGTAGATGCAGCGACCGCCTACACCGTCGCCGTGGCCGCCTTGGACGAAAGCGGCGCTCCGCTCACCCTGTCGGCGCCATTGTCGATCGAGGTAATACCGACCTCGACACCGCAGCCGACCGCAACCAGCACGGCACCTGCTGCGTCGACCAAAACGCCGGTTCCAACAGCCACGCCGACGCCGCCACCGACGGCGACAGAGAAACCAACAGCCACGGATACGGCTACTGCCACTAATTCTCCCACCAGTGCAGCGACCGATACACCCGTCCCGACAGCCACGCCGCCACCTGCGACGGCAACGAAGGAACCCACGGCAACGGCCACTGCTACTGCCACTGCTACTGCCACTAGTACTCTCACTAGCACAGCGACCGATACACCAGTGCCGGCGGACACGGCTACATCAACCGCAGAGGCGACCGCATCGGCGACAAGCACCACGACAAGCACCACGACAAGCACCACGACAAGCACCACGACAAGCACCACGACAAGCACCGCAACGCCTTCACGGACGGCGACCAACACCCATACACCGGCTGCGACGGCAACTTTCAGGGGCACAGCTACGCTTGCAGCTGCGGCTTTTCCCGCAACCACACCTGCGCCGACACGCACAGTCAGGCCTACACCTACCCCAGTTCCCGTGGCGACGCCGACGTTATTTGGCACGAGTACGGCAACAAGAGTTGCGGAAGCCATCGCAACGCCGGCCCGGCGTGCGACCAGCACGGCCGTTATCACCCCGACGGCGAGGGCAGTGGCGACCCCCTCTTCGTTACGTGGTGCTTCCGTAACGGCAACGACCGTACCGGCAGTGACAAGCACAACTCCAAAGACAGTGACGAGTACGGTCATACCCCTAGAAGCGCAGCGGGAGAGTGCGACCGTAGAGGTGGCTCGCACGGCTACGGCACGGCCCACGGTCACGAGGTCAGCTACTGCAACCAGTACGCCGCGTCCTCCCGCCACGAACACGGTGACATCCACGAGTGTGGCTACTGCAACGCCCACCGTGCCGCCGACCGAAACACCGACCGAAGCACCGACGCAGACGGCCACCAACACTGCGACTGCTGCGGTTGCGCCGACGGAAACTGCAACGTCTCTGCCGACAGCCACACCAACCGAGCCACCTACAGAGACGGCTACCAGCACGTTAACCAGTATGGCAACCGCCAGGCCGACGGATACCGCAACGCCATCAGCTACGAACACACCGGCTAGCGTCTCAAGTTCTACGCCCACACCCAAGGCGGCAGCTACCAGCACAGCCATAGCGACCCCGACAACTGCGCCGGCGGATACCGCAACACCTTCACCTACGACCACATCGACGAGCGTTCCGAGTTCTACACCTACAGCTGAGGCGACTACAACCAGCACGTCAACGGTAACCGCCCGGCCGACAGACACAGCGACGCCATTGCCTGCGAACACGTCGACAAGTGTCCCGAGGTCCACACCCACGTATACGGTAACCCCAACTGGCACATCAACCGGTACGGCGACCACAAGCGTTGTTCCAGCAGCAACAAATACGGCGACGAGTACGGTAGTTCCAGCGGAAACTCAGGCGAGCAATGAGACGATTGAGCCTGCAGCAGCAACTCCCACATCGACGCCGGCGCAGATGCAAACCGGCACGCCTCGTCCCACCGCGACGAGCACCGCCACGCCTACCGCTGGGCTGACAGAAACGGCTACCGTGCAACCGGCCACTATCCCAACCGGCACGCCAAAAGCGGCGGCAATCGCCACTAGCGAGCCGACAGATACGGTAACGCCTTTGCCGCGAGCTACCCTCACTGAGACGCCGACAGAAACACCGACAGAAATACCTGCGGAACCGGCAACGAATACTCCGCGGCCAAGCGCCACTAGTACGGCGACAAGCGCTGCAACAGCTATGCCTACACAGGTGCCCCCGAAGGCAACACGGGAAGCTACGGCGACGGCTACATCTACTGCAACGCCGGCTGGCACAGCGACTGCAGCAACGGCCGGTGTTGTGGCAACTCAACCGGCGCTGCCGCCCACAGCCACTTTGCCGGCCGCGGGGCCAACTTCTACATTGACCACGACGATAACCGCTGTCGCAGAATTGACGCCAACCTTGGCGGTGATGTTAGCACCGCAAGAGACGCCAGTCACTGCTGTGGCAACCGTCACGGCAGCTGAGGTCGTGCCTACGGCTGAAGGCGCCACGGCGACTGTTACGGAAGAAGCTGTGAGCGACCAAGGGGTTGGACGAGGTGCGGCGGGTGAGCCGACCGGTGTGCCGCCAACGGGAATCGCGTTTAGCAGCGGCGAGAGGCCGCTGCTGGCGATGCTGTTTGTGATTGTCGGGCTGGCAGGTGTGGCAGGCGTCAGTTGCCTTCGCCGACCTCATCCGTAAGCGGCCCTAGGCGCAGGCTGTGTCAATACAAATCGTCGGTCAGCCCGGCTTCCAGCTCGTCGAGGATATAGTGGCGAGCGGTTGTCTCCAGGCGCTTGTGGCCCAGGGCCTTTTGGGCCATGCGCAGGTTGGTGCGGGCGAGCTGCGTGCCGACGAAGCGGCGAAAATCGTGCGGCTTGACGTTGTCGACGCCTGCGCCGGTGGAATATTTGCGTACGACACGCCAGATCGACACGGCAGACATGGGGCGGTCGGTCGCGCGTTCGCCGCCCCGCCCGGCAAAGGCCGTAAAGACAGCACTGCAGTGTACGGGGCGCTTTTCCAGCCAAGCCTCGATGTGGGCATAAGCTTCGCGGCTAAGGGGCGCTTCGCGCTGTTCGACATCGTTCTTGCCACGCACCAGCACCACGTAGCTAGAGCCCTTGGGACGAATCTGCTCCCCCGTTAGCCCCACGACTTCGCTAACGCGGAGGCCGCTGCTGGCGAGTGTGGCCAGCAGGGCGGTATCACGCAAGCCCAATAATAGCTCTGTATCCGGCCTGTCGCACATCTTTCGCATAGCCGTCGGTTCAATTCGAACACGCGACGTTTGCTTGATACGGTCCTTGAGAGCCGCTGTCTTGACGCCGGAGATATTGTCAAAAGCGGCGGCCGTTGCGGCTGGGGCGTAGCCCTGGATCGAAGCCTCACGCATGAGGCGCTTAACGGCGCTGATCATGCGGTTAATGGTGTTGGGGCTCATGTCCGTTTCCTGGGCGAGGTGTGTGCGCCAGCGGGCCAAGGTGGCAGCGTCCAGCGCAGCGGCGGCATTGCCGGCGAAGCGCAGGTACGCTTGAAAATCCCGACGATACATTGCCATGCTGGAAGGCGCCAGCTGACCGGCAAGTATGTCAGAGTTGAAATCGAGCTGAGCAGAATCTGGTTGGAGCAGGGCGTTGGGTCGTGCAATTTCTTTTTTGCGCATAGTAATTGCCTCCATAATTTTTAATTACTCTAATTAAACCACATGGACGCCGCTTTGTCAACAACATGATCTGTAATATTTTGGTTAGATTCAATACTCGTTACGAGTGCCACGCAACTCCCAGCTGTTCATCGCCTGCGCGTGCCCACGCGCGTCCAAGGCGTGAGTGCACACGCGTAGAAAAGAAGGTAGTTTACGCAGGGAAACGGTCTGAATCGGGTCTTAGCCCAGGCGGGACCGGGGTACAGGGAACAGATACAATGCGGTTGTAGCGAGAGACAGGACAGACAAGGCAGTACATCAGCAACAGGAAGTACACACTGTACTATGCGAAGTATCCGTTGATGAAAGAAAAGAGTCATTTAATTTCATCAAAGTCCAGGCTATTTCGCACCATTCAACCGCACGCAGTCAGGAAGTCCGCCATGACACGCCACAACACCAGCAGCATGATCGCATTCGACACGAACAATTCAAGTGCCCACGGCGCACAAACCAAGACGGACTGGTCGTTTAGCTGGGAATTCGACTGGTCGCCAGCTGCCGTAGCAAATGCGCGCTCCCTCCGTGACGCCCAGCGCCGCATGGGCGGCGACGAGTTGGGACACATGCTGGACAAAGCCCTCGCCTACGCTGGTTGACTTCCCCGCCTGACCTGGGGCGGCGGACAATCCGCCGCCCGCCGGCACTATGCGAAACGCGGTCCGCGTCTGCGCATAGTCCTTCTACCCCACCTGTATTTGACCACTCTTTCTACCCTTTGGTAGACTCATCATGTCAATTCGCACACTAGCTTGGGACAACGGATGCACCCGTACACGCAACAAGATCAGCCGCTGCTCGTCGCCTCCGACCTTGAAGGCGTATTTCTGCCCGAAATCTGGATCGCCGTCGCCGAACGAACCCAGCTCACTGACCTACGCCTCACAACCCGCGATGTTCCTGACTACGACCAACTCATGCACTACCGCATGCAAATCCTCGAGCGCGAACAGTTGAGGTTGGCCGACATTCAGAGTGTAATTGCGGAGATGGAGCCGCTGCCAGGTGCAGTTGACTTCCTGGACTGGCTGCGACGGCATGCCCAGGTGGCGATCATCACTGACAGCTTCTACGAATTTGTGACGCCTTTTCTGGCCAAGCTGCACTACCCTACCTTGTTCGCCCACCGCCTGACCGTGGACGACCGTGGCATGCTCGCAGGCTACCGCCTGCGCACGGACGACGGCAAGCGCAAGGCCGCCACGGCCTTCAAGCAGTTGGGCTTTTTTACCGTAGGTGTGGGTGACTCCTACAACGACACGCGCATGTTGGCCGAAGCACACCAGGGCATCCTCTACCGCCCTCCTGCCAACGTAGTGGCGGAGTTTCCTCAGTTTCCGGTAGCCATTGACTATGCGCAACTGCGTGGGTTGCTGGAGCAGTACATATCCGGCTAATCCAGGGTGCCATTTACCGACGAGCCCGGCTGGAGCACGGCCGGCAGCAGATAGATATCGGCAAAGGTGCCTTCCTGCACGACCTCGATTTCACCCAGTTTGAACAACTCCAGCACAGCCAGGAACGTGACGACCACTTCCAGCCGCGTGGCACTGCCGCTCAGCAAGGCGTAGAACGAGAGTTGCGCCCGCCGGTCACTGCCCATGACGGCATCTATCTGGCCACGCAACAGCGAGCGCACGTTGTCGATTTGCTCGGACACTGTGATGGCATACGTCTTAACGCGCGGCAGTGGCGGGTCCATTGGCATCCGCTGCAGCACCTTGCGCAGCGCTGCTTGAAGCCGGCCCACATCCATGTTATCCAAGTCGATGCGGCGCGGCACCTCAGGCCGCGGCGCAGCGCGCACATACACCCTTAGCCCAGCCTGCTCGCGTGTGCGCAGCAGCCCGGCAACTTCCTTAAACTGGCGATACTCGAGAAGCTGGCGCACAAGTGCATCGCCGCTCGCTTCATCCTCGTCGTCCTCGCTGGCAGGTCTTGGCTTGGGCAGCAGATAATACGACTTGATGTACAACAAGCGCGAGGCGACGATCAGGAAGTCCGCCAGGGCACCGGGCTCGATTTCCTCCAACTGCGCGAGTGTCTGCAGGTACTGATCGGTGACTGCCACCAGGCTGATGCCGCTAATATCTAACTCCTGCGTTTCGATCAAGTGCAGAAGCAGGTCAAGCGGACCCTCAAACGCCGGCAGGCGTACGGCATAATTAGAGCCCAGGGGTTGCGGGCGAAATGCCAGGTGACCGGTCATCGTTGTGGCATAGCCCTCTAGAAGTCACTCTCAAATGTTTGGAAGCGGCGTCCGGCCCGCAACAGCTCGGCAAACATGAGACCGGTTTCGGCGCTGTCGCGGCCAGCAATGCGCTCAACTTTGCAGCCCGCCTGCACCAGGATCTGTTCGACGCTGCGGCTCACACCGGCTTCACCCCCGACAACCGTCACATATTCCGCGCTGCGCGCCTCCTCCGGGGAGAAACCGACGGTCGGGCGGAAGCGGGCAATGTACCCCAGCGCGTTCACCATATCTTCGCGCCCCGTCTGTCCCGTCTGTTCGCGCTGCCAGAACAATAGGTAATGTCGCGTCGTCTTCAGGCCCGTGCCCTGTTGTATCTGCTCGATCCGTTCAAATAGCAGGTCACGCCAGCGGTTGCCTTGTGTCCATTCGCTGCCCGGGCAGACCGTCATATTGTCGGGAAACTCGCGATGGCCCCAAACGCGCGCCAGCGGCACCCGCAGATCCTGCATCAGCCAGGCAAGCAGGTGTGCACCCGAGCGCAACTGCGCTGACGAGGGAATCTTGCCATTCATGAAGCTGCCGGCAAAGACGACGCCGATGGTATAGCCGTAATGCCGAAACACGTGGTAGCTGGCAGTTTCGAGGTAATTGGTCTGCTCGATACTGCCGTCTTCGTGCACAAAGAAATGATAGCCGATGCCCGGCCACGCCTCTTTGCCACGGTTCGGCTCGGCGGCGACGTGCAGTTCGGCGATGCGTGCTGGCCCCATATGCGGTGGGGCCGCCGTGTGATGCACGGCAATGTGCGTGATCTGGCTCAGGGATCTGCGCTCGTAGCGCAATGTGGGGTGCTTGGGCAACTGTTCGACGGTTACCCGAATCGCAGGCTTGGGCACGACGAAAACTTGTACCGGCCGGCTCTGCACCTCCAACTCTGCGCGCAGCTGGTTCTTCTCTACAATCAGTACTGCTCGCTGCTCGTCCAGCACTGATTTTTCGCGCTGGATGACATTCAGATCGCGCTCTAAACGGCTGACTTGGCTCTGCAACTCCTGCATTGCAGCAGCTGGCTCCTCGCTGGCCTGCACAATGCCGGCAGATGCCAAAAGCTCGCGCTTCCAAGTGCGCCCGCTGTTCCATTCCCGGCCAGGGGACACGGTAGCAGCAAACTCACTGGCCCCGCGGATGGCTGTAGGCAGCACCTGCGGGAAGCGCTGGCGCAACCACGCCAACAAACGCCCGGCGGCGGCGATTTGGGGCGGCGATGGTTCGCCCCCCTTGCTGAAGTCACCGGCGAAGGCAATGCTGACTGCCTTGCGCACATAAGACTCGGCTGCGTCCGCCACCTGGTCTAGAGGCTGTGTCTGGTAGATCTCACCTTTGGCAGCGATCACGAAGTCGTAGATAATTCCGGGCCAGTCGGTGCGGTGGGCGGCAGCAATATCTTGCAGAGACGTTTCGGGAGGCACTCCGGTGTGGTGAATAACCAGCATCTCCACGTCGTCGGCCTGGCGTGGTACGTAGCGCCTGGCATCGCGGGGCAGCCGCTCGATCATGACGTTGAGGCGCAGCCCTCCCTCGACAACGGTCGGACGCGACTCCAGTTGCCGGCGCAGATCGATCAGCTCAGCCTGCATGCGGTCCATCTCTTGCTGCAAGCGGAGTGCCGCAGCCTGTTCGTGCTCGGTCTGTCGGCGCAGGCGCTTGTTTTCGCTGTCGAGTTCGGTAATCTGGGCCTCGAGCGATTGCAGTTGCGTGCTGTCGGCCGCTCCCATACCCAGGGCCGCCAGATGCAGGCGCACCTGGCGGCGCAGCATTTCTTTCCAAGCGGCGCCGCGATAAAAGGTCTCGCCCGGGCTGTCGCTGGGGATAAGCTCGCCCAAGCCGATGATCGCATCGGCCGTCATGCCAAGGTTTTGCGCCAGCCACGCGCATAGACGGCCGGCGGCATCGAGCTGGGGCAGCGGCGGGGGACTCTGGTGGAAGTTCCCGGTCAGGCAAATGTTGACGCCCTGTTCAGACCACACCTGGTCCGGCTGTGCGACGTCCTCGAGTTCGGTCGTCTTAAAGATTTCACCGGACACGTCTACCATGAAGTCATAGGCAATGCCAGGATAGCCGAGCTTGATGTGGGCGCGGGCGATGCGGTCTAGGCTAAGTTGCGGGTGTGCACCGGTATGGTTGACGACGATATATTTGATTTGGTTGAGATTGCGGCGGGCATAAGGCGCCCCGCTGCGCGGAAGGCGAGCCGTGATGTCGTTAAACAGCCGCACAGGCAGTTGGATACTCGACTTGCCGTCGATCTGGCTGGCTTCCAGTACAGGCGCTTCCACAGTCAGCCAGCGGGTCAATGGCGTAGCACCTTTTTCTTTGAACCAGGCGATTCCTTCGTGGACCAAGTCGAGTTCGAGTGTGTAGTTGCCCGGTTCCTCAGGCAGCGCAAGATGCGTTTCCAGGACGACTGCTTGCCCAGGGGCAACATCTTCCGGCACATCAGTGCGCAGGTCACGTGTGGGCGGAATCGGTAAGGGCCGCCGGTTGCGATAATAACGATAGCCCAAGCGCACCGGGTTGCCACCACCCCAGGTCCAAGTCAGGCTTCCCACATTCTTAATCGTGACAGGCACCGTGAGAATTTGGCCGGCCAGAAGTCGAGCCGGAAATTCTTCACCCAACCATTCGATTGCGTATGGCTTCGCCGGCTGTCGCCGCCGCTCTCTGCGAGTACGCGCCCCGGCCACTGCGGCTGCACTTCGGCCGGTGGGCGGACTTGCCGTAGATGCCGTATTTGCCGCAGCCGCCACCTGGGCCACTTCCTCGTCTGCGACGGGCGACGCTTCGAGTGTTTCTTCCACCTGCCAGCGATAGTCGTGCAGCAGCGACTGGCGGAAATCCTCCTCAAGGCCCGTTTTGCCCGCTATGTACCAGCGATCCAGCCGCGGCCAGCGGTATAGAGCTGCTACCCGAATCGTCTGCGCACCTGCCTGGCGGTTCCACGCATCGATCTCTGCATACATGGCCTGAATCCAGCCATTATTGTGGTTAGGCCATGGTTGCGCTTGCCCCACCTCAGTCAGAAACACGGGCAGGTGGCGCATCTCCGCCGGCACTGCGCCGAGAAAGTCGGCGTACACACGAAACTCCTGGTGCCGGGTCTGAAACGGCGGCGCCAGCTTCTGCGGGCTGGCAACTAAAGAGATCTCCGCTCCTTGGGTATAAGCATGCAAGGCGAAACCGTCACAGTTCTTCTCGCCCAACAAGACAAGGATGTCGTGGAAATACTGCACCCAATCGCCATTAGCGTTGCCGGGGTAGATTGTCTGTGTATTCCAGGGAGCCACGGGACCCACAAGCACCAAGTCATCTTGGTGGCCCGAAAGGCGATGAATCGCATCACGGCAGAGACGATAGCAACGTGCGTAAAGTTCGGGGGTAATAACCTCGCCAGGGCTTATCAACGCTCCGCGCGTTGTACGAATCTCGCGGGAGGAGTCAGGTTGGGCAGTAAAGCGGGTGGCAAGACCGCGACGCATGGGATCCACGTCTTCGGCAGGCCCTTCGCGCACTGAGCGGTGTCGTGACCAGTCCACTTTGACCCCAGGCCGCTCGATGGCATAGTTCATCTCGTTGCCGATGACCCAAGTCTTGCAGCCACGGCTGGTGGCTACAAAATTGGCGATTCGGCGAGCATAGGTCTCGTACAAACTGCTGTGCGGCAGCGTTCCATCGGGCTCGTAGCCGTGGTTGAGACGGGCAATAATGCCGAACCCGCGGTCGGCGTAAGCCGAGTAGTCGACACCAAGCCTGTCTTCTGGATCATGCCCCAAGACTTCAGTGAAGACAATCCAACCGGGCCGGCCGGCTTCCAGCATGTGCTGTTCGCCGCCCGGCTCGTGAATGCCAAAGATAAAGGGAGAATCGATCAGAGGACGTGGCATGCTGACTTTCCGTCATTGTTCATACTGCCGGAATTATAGCACAGCCGCGCCTCTGGCCGTTTTTGGTTTCGTCCCGTGTCGATCAGCGGCACATCGATTATGGACGCTGATCCCCTGCTGAACTGCCCATGCTCGAAGGAGCTCGACGTCCTGAACGCCCACCAGGCGCAGGCAGGGCTGCGGCGATAGCCAAGCTGGCGGGATCGAGCACATAGGGGGGCAGAACAAACGAATTGGGGGGCAGATACGGCAGAGGATCGCTAAAGCCACCCCATCCATCAGTGCGCTGATACGGATTGATGCGGATGGCAAAGTGTAGATGTGGCCCTGTGCTGCCGCCAGAATTGTCCGAGGTGCCAATATACTGGCCGCGCGCCACTGCCTGCCCCTGTGTCACGGCTGTCGACGCTAGATGGGCGTAAATTGACTCACCCCAGGGGTGGCGGATCAGAATGTAATTGCCAAAACCACCTTCTTCGAAACCAACCTGAGTCACTTCTCCGTTGTAAACCGCATACAGCAGCGTTCCGGTTGGGGTCAGGAAATCTATACCATTGTGACCGCGCAGTGCGACGCCATCATAACTGTACTTGGAATAGAAGGCCGGGTTTTCCCCCCACAGTTGAGCAATGCCAAAACTGCCGTCATACGGCGCTGCCAAATAAAGGCTTGCAGTCTTGTCGGGGATCGCCGTGTCCGGCAACTTAGAAGGGGGCGCCAGCAGCGGGGCACCGTCTGGACTGCGCTCGGCCACGTGCCCGATCAATTCGCCGCCGTTGCTGCCGATGCCGCCAACGCGCCACCAAGTCAAGCCATCCTTCGTATCCGGCCCGCCTGCCACATTAACGACAGTGCGCGGTGCGAACAGGCCCAAGACATCATTGCCGGGCTTGCCGTTGATGCCGGGCGTGCGCCGGACATTGGTATAGTCGCTGGTTACTGCCAGGTCGCCTTTAACAAACGTCGCGGTTGCAGGATCCAGCCGCTGCATGAGCTGTTCGCCATCAGGCAATGCCTCAGCCATCCATCCTTGCAGCGACTGACCTCCTGCCATGCGCACTTCCCACCACATCATACCGTCGCGCTGCGCAGGGCTTGAGACGACGCTGCCTTCGCTGCCGGACGCTAGTTCGGCGATGACATCATCTGCCGGCTTGTTGGTCGAACCCGATGTCTTGCGCAGGCGCACGATCGTGGTGGTGCGGAAGCGATCGCCTGGCCGGAAGGTCGCGCCAGGTTGCTCGATCGACGGTGGCACTGGCAGGGCTACATAGGGGGCCAGTAATTGTGTGCCGTCCGGCAGCTTTTCCGCTTGCCAGCCTATCACCTGACGCCCGTCGGGGAGTTTGCCCTGGTTGCGCCACCAGACCATGCCGTCGGCTGCTGTTGGACCGCTGAGGACGGTCAGCACGGTGCTTTGCGGCACATCGGCCACGACGTCGTCAGCGGGCTTGTTGGTTGTGCCAGGGGTCTTGCGCATGCGGACAACTGTTTGTGTCTGCACCTGATCGCCGGGTTTGAACGAACCACCTGGGATCGAAGCCGGTACTTCTTCCAGCAGCACGACACCATCGGGAGAATATTGTGCTATCCAGCCATCCTGCGAACCGGTGTCGATGGAACGGCGCAAGTTCCACCAAATCAGGCCGTTCTGCACCGTATAGCGGCTGCTGATTACCTTGAGTTCGCTGCCAAGCGGCAGTTGCGCCAACACCGGCCCGCCCGGCGTTTGACGGAAATTGACGATATCCAAACTACGTACTGTATCGCCGACAACGAAGTCTGCAGGCTTGGGCGGCGGCGCCTTCCAGCGGTAATCATTGCGCATCGCCTCGAGGAAGTCGTTGATCACGCCTTGCTTGCCTTCGATGTACCACTTGTCAAACGGAGGCCAGCGATACAATACGAGTGCATGAATTTGCTGGGCGCCGGCCTGCTGATTCCAGCTGTCGATCTCGGCATAGGCTGCGCGCACCCAGCCGTTATTCTGATCCAGCCACGGTGCATCCTGGTCCGTTTCGGTGATGTAGACGGGCAGGCTGCGCAAAGCGGCGGGGACGGCGTCCATAAAGTTGCGGTAGGCCTGAAAATTATAGTAGCGGTTCTGGAACGGCGGGTTCATCGTAGTTTTGTCCACAATGAGCGCCGGATCGCTACCATGTGTATAAGTATGTAGGGCAATACCGTCGAGACCGGAGGCGCTTAACAACGCCAGCAGGTCGGTGAAGTAGACAACCCAGTCGCCCGTCGGGTTGGTGGGATAGGTCACCTGGTTATTCCATGGTGCGACCGCCCCGATGATTACCTGGTCGTCGCCATGGCCAGGCGTCAACTTGATGGCGTCTCGGCATTGGCGGAAGCAGTTGGCGTACAGCGTCGGTGTAATCGGCTCAAATCCGGCCGTAGCACCGCTGGCTCTGGCAGGTGCCGAGGCGGCGGTGGGGTGGAGGGCGCTGAAGCGAGTCGGACTGCCGCGCCCAGCCGGATCTGCGTCGCGTCCACGAGGGGGCCGGGGGCCCGGTGCAGCGGCCGGCGCGACAGCACCAGCCGCGCCAGGAACGGCAGGCCACTCCTGGCTATGGTTCATCTCGTTGCCGATGACCCAAATCTTGCAGCCGCGACTGGCTGCTACAAAGTTGGCAACCCGGCGTGCGAAGTTCGCATATTGGCTGCTGTAGGGAATAGTACCGGCTGAGCCGTAGCCATTGTTGATGCGGCAGATAACGCCAAAATCCTGGTTTGCCCAGGGTGCGAAATCAAAGCCGCCTTGGTTATTGGGATCACTACCCACTTCGACCGTAAACACGATCCAGCCGCGCCGGTTGGCCTGCGCCATCAGGGTCTCACCGCCCGGATCATGAAGACCAAAAATATAGGGTGAGTCAAACAAGGGTCTTGGCATTTGCGCGCCTCCTGAGGTGTTGGAGATGAAGAAGTTGTCGGATGATAGCACGGAACGTAGGAGATGTCTATGCGGTCGTGTTTGGTTTGGCTATTGTGTATTAGACTATTCTTGCTGTATAGTTTTGTATGGCTACGCGAACTTTCCTGCCAGCAAAACACAGTGAAGTTTTCCTCAAAATCACCCCTTGACGCTGTCACGCCTGTTTGTTACCTTGTTTCTGAACGGCCGCTTTCTAAACTTGGCCTGTTTTTTGCGTTTCCTGCTCGTAGTCGCACAATGCATGCCGGAGCTTACCTGTGACAAAGTCGATTCACCGCCCTACCCGCGCTTGGCGCCACCTGCTCGTGTGCCTGGGCGTATTCTGCTTCTGCCTGTTGACTGCCGCACAAGCCCAGGCCCAGTCGCAGGCCTACAAGGTCCGTCCTGGCGACACACTTGCAGCCATCGCAGCCAAACATGATACGACAGTTAACGACCTCATGCGGCTTAACAATCTGGCCGACCCGAATCTCATTCGGCCGGGCCAGCAACTGGATCTACCACCGGCGGCCGCGCGCACAGGGTCAGGTTCCGCCAGCGCAGGTTCTACAGCCAACGCAACTGTCGACTTCGGCGCCAACCCGGCAATCATTCCCGAAGAGGCAACCCGCGTCTACGTCGCCCAGCCAGGCGACAGCTTTGCTTCCGTGGCCGCTAAGTTCAAGACAACGAGCGCACGACTTGCCGAGTTGAACCAGCGTTCGCCCTCTTCCCAATTACATGTCGGCCAGCCTCTGCGCGTGCCTGAAGTGGCCGGCCTCAAGTACGAAGCCTTTCAAGGAGATGATATTCCCGTCTCCGGAAATTACGTCGTGCATATTCTGGAGCCGGGAGAAAGCGCGGCGTCAGTAGCCGAGGCATACGGCACATCGTTGCGCCGCACACTGCAAATCAACAAGATCCCCGATGCGTCACTGCTCAAGCCGGGCATGCGGCTCGTCGTCCCACCGCCCTCCTTTGCCGAGCTGTTCACCGATGTGGAGATCGGCCCAGAAGGCTATCCGCTCTACCCCATGATTCCCACAGAGGGAAAGTGGATTTCCGTAGACTTGGATCACCAACGCACCTTTGCCTGGGAGGGGAACAAACTTATCAAATCATTCCTAATCTCCTCTGGCAAGGCACGCACGCCAACCGTGACCGGCGTATTCCGTATCTGGGGCAAAATTGCCGCACAACGCATGGAAGGCGGCAGCCGTGCGGCTGGTGATTACTACAATCTGCCAAATGTGCAATGGGTGCAATACTTCTATCAGGATTATTCCTTCCACGGCACCTACTGGCACCACAACTTCGGCACGCCGATGAGCCACGGCTGCGTCAACATGACCAATGCCGATGCCAAGTGGCTGTACGATTGGGCGAGCCCCACAATAGACGATTACGGCTGGCACACAACAGATCGTGAGGATCCGGGCACACTAGTCGTTGTCTACCAATAAACTCCCTCCCGACTCATATCTTTCACTACACGAAAAATTGTGAGCGGACGACGGAATGAGTTGGCTTTCACCAACAACCGATCTACTATACGCTCGGGCACCCTCTTCTCGCCCAAGCTATCCGCTCATAGAAGGGAGTCTCTTGCATGCCGTACCAGGCAGCCGACCAGCGCTACATGCGCAGCATCTATCGCCGCACCGGCAGCAGCGGACTGCTGCTGCCCGCCGTATCCCTCGGCCTTTGGCACAATTTCGGTGGCATCGACACACTCGACAATTCGCGCGCCATGGTGCTGCGCGCCTTTGATCTCGGCGTCACCCACTTTGATCTCGCCAACAACTACGGCCCGCCACCGGGTTCCGCCGAGGACACGTTTGGCCAGGTCCTCAAGCAGGACCTGCGTCCCTATCGCGACGAACTGGTAATTTCGACCAAAGCCGGCTACTACATGTGGCCCGGCCCCTACGGTGAATGGGGTTCACGCAAGTATTTGATTGCCAGTCTCGACCAGAGCCTGAAGCGCATGGGGCTGGAATATGTCGATATCTTCTACAGCCACCGGCCCGACCCCAACACGCCGCTGGAAGAGACGATGATGGCGCTCGATTACGCCGTCCGTTCTGGCCGAGCGCTCTATGTCGGCATCTCCACCTATTCTCCGGAACAGACGCGCGAGGCCGCTGGTATTCTGCGCCAACTAGGGACACCCTGCCTCATCCACCAGCCCGCCTACAACATGTTTAACCGCTGGGTGGAGGATGGGCTGCTGGATACGCTGGCCGAACTCGGTATCGGCTGTATCGCCTTTTCGCCCCTGGCGCAAGGGCTGCTCACCAGTAAGTACATTGGCGGCATTCCCAGCGACTCGCGCGCTGCCAAGCCCTCAGGGGCCTTGAAACAGGATCAAATCAGCGAAGACCGCCTCGGCCGGGTGCGCAGGCTAAATGAGATCGCCCAACAGCGTGGCCAGAGCCTGGCTCAGCTGGCGATAGCATGGGTGCTCCGCCATCCCAATATGACGTCGGCGTTGATCGGCGCAAGCCGGGTCAGCCAGGTCGAAGACTGCGTGGCAGCACTCGACAACCTCGATTTTGCGGCCGAGGAGCTGGCAGCCATTGAGTCCGTACTCAAAGGCGACAACGAAGATCCGGTCTGGTAAACGAAGACGACGTTGACGCGCAGCGCATTCTTTCTCAATAAATTGGGTTGGGCGCTGTTTACGTTGCTCTTCGTAGTCGTGCTCAACTTCTTCCTCTTCCGGATCTTGCCAGGCGACCCGGCGCGGGCAGGAGTGCGCGATCCGCGCCTCACTGTCGAAGTCCAGGCTGCCTTGCGCCAGCGCTTTGGGCTCGACAAGCCGGTCATCAACTGTTTTACATCGCTCAATCCACCAGAGCGCGGAGACTGCCTGGTCAATCCGCTCGACACTCAATTATTCATCTATGCCGGCAATTTGCTGCACGGCGACCTTGGAACAAGCTATCATTCAAACCGCCCCGTGGCGAACCTGCTGGCCGAACGACTGTGGAACACACTGTTGCTCATCGGTGCGGGCCAGATTCTTGCCATTGTTTTTGGCATCGCATTGGGCGTGTTAGCGGCTTGGAAGACCCGTTCGCCGATTGATTATTCTGCGTTGGTCTTTAGCCTTGTCGCCTGGAGCTTGCCAACCTTCTGGCTGGGCATCATCTTGCTGTTTTGGGGCAGTACGGCGCTTGGTTTACCGATCGGTGGCATGTCCACACCCGGAATGTCGTCTGCTCCCTTGGGAGAACAGATAGCCGACATCGCTCGTCACATGATTCTGCCTACGCTCACCTACACGATCATCTTTCTGGGCGAATACATGCTAATTATGCGCAGTTCGCTAATCGATGTCTTGTCGGAAGACTATATTCTCACGGCCAAGGCCAAAGGTCTAAACCATTTTCAGATCCTGAAGGACCACGCCCTGCGCAACGCCATGCTGCCAATGGTTACCATTATTGCCCTCAACCTGGGCTTCACGGTGGCCGGAGCGGTGCAGATTGAGTCGGTCTTCTCCTGGCCGGGTTTGGGAGGCGCCATTTATGAAGCAGTGGAACGGCGCGACTATCCGATGTTACAGGGTGCGTTCCTTATGCTGGCAATCAGCGTCATCTTTGCCAATCTCGCGGCCGATCTGCTGTACAGCTATCTTGATCCCCGTGTGCAAGACCGGTAATAGGAGCGAATGATGGAAGCGACAGCAGCCGGCGGTATACGTGGGCTTTGGCGCTCGTTTCGCCGCAACACAATGGGTGTGATCGGACTTTTCATGCTGGTTGCGGCGATTGCCGTAGCTGTGTTGGCCCCTTGGATCGCTCCGTACGATCCTGACGCACCTCGCCAGGTAACAATCATGGATATTTATCAACCACCCAGCCCTGAGCATTGGTTTGGCACAGACGATGCGGGCGGGGACGTGTTTACGAACTTTCTTTATGGCGCACGAGTATCGCTTACCGTCGGCTTCATTGCGTCGTTTATCGCGGTAAGTATCGGAGGATTGGTAGGCCTTAGCGCCGGCTATGCCGGCGGCAGGACGGAAAATATCCTGATGCGTTTCACCGATATCATGCTCGTGATACCGGACCTGCCGCTGGCAGTTGTGCTCGTGGCGCTGACGAAGCCAAGCATCAGGAACATTATCCTAGTAATCGGATTGCTCGCCTGGACCAGTACTGCCCGGCTGGTGCGGTCGCAGACGTTATCGGTGAAGCAGCGCAGGTTCGTCGTCCGCGCCCGCGCGGTTGGCGCAGGCAGCCCGTACATCATTCGCCGGCATATCTTGCCGCTGGTACTGCCGCTGCTCGTCGTGAACACGGTGCTGGTCATTTCGCTCGCGATTCTCAATGAGAGCACGCTAAGCTTCCTCGGGCTTGGCGATCCATCTGCCGTGAGTTGGGGACAGATGCTCAATTTCGCCTTTACACGTGGCGCAATGAGTGCCGGCGCGTGGTGGGCCCTGGTAGCACCTGGCCTTGGGATCGTCTGGGTGGTGCTGGCATGCACCCTTTTGGGCCAAGGTCTTGAGCAGACGCTGAATCCGCGATTGGCGGGCCATCACCTATCAGTAGGCAAGCGGATGGTCGCGCGCCTGGGACGGCTGGAGACGATGGCGGACACGACGGCCGATGGCAGGGTTGCGACTACTGGAGACTAAGCGATGGGCGTGACAGCCGACAACCCACAGGCACCACTCGGTTTACCTCTGCTTGACGTAGAGAAGTTGTGCGTTGACTACGTTTCATCCGGACGCCCAGCGCACGCCGTGGTCGATCTTAGCTTTCAACTACGGCGAGGCGAGGTAATGGGTCTCGTCGGCGAGAGTGGCTGCGGCAAATCTACCTTGGCGTTAGCGCTGCTGCGGCTGCTTCCGGCGGCCGGTCGCATAACCGGCGGCTCGGTTCGACTGCAGGGCACGGACTTGCTGGGCTTGAGCGAACGTGAAATGGCTGACATCCGCTGGCGGCGTATTGCGATGATCTTTCAAGGGGCCATGAATGCGCTGAATCCAGTGCGGACAGTAGGCGACCAAATCGCCGAGGCGGTCCGCCTGCACGCTACGCTGCCCGCCGATCACGTTGCACGTCGTGTAAGCGAGTTGCTGGACCTGGTGGGTATTGCCGCCAGCCGCAAGAACCAATACCCCTTCGAGTATTCGGGTGGCATGCGCCAGCGCGCCATGATCGCCATGGCGCTGGCGTGCGATCCGGATATTATCATTGCCGACGAACCAACTACGGCCCTCGACGTGATGATTCAGGCCCAGATTCTCGATCTTTTGGCCAACTTGCAGCGCCAGCTTGGCCTGGCGGCCATCTTGGTGACACATGACCTGGGTATCGTGGCTGAGTTGTGCGACCGTGTCCTGGTCATGTATGGCGGCATGACCGCGGAGCAAGCTGATGTGGACGCCATCTTTAATGCGCCTCAACATCCGTACACGCAGGAGTTGCTCAAAGCATTTCCCGATCCGTCGACGCTGCAGTCCAAGTTGGCGTCGATCCCCGGCACGCCGCCGCGGCTGGATGCCTTGCCCCCCGGCTGCCGTTTTGCACCGCGTTGCCCGGCAGCCTTTGATCGCTGCCGGCTCGAGTTGCCGCCCCTGTATAAGCTGACTGCGCAACACAGTGCACGCTGTTTTCTTGTGGAACGGGAAGCTCCTTAACATGCCCAACCCATCTGGCGACATGAGACCCGAACCCATACTTGCCGTACGCGACCTGAGAACGTTGTTTCCTGTTTCAGAGCGGGGTCTGCGACGGCCTTTCGGCCACAGCACAAGAGGCTACATACGAGCGGTCGACGATGTCAGCTTTGACCTTACCCCGGGTGAGGCGCTTGCGGTCGTAGGCGAAAGCGGCTGCGGCAAGTCTACGCTCGCGCTGACGCTATTGGGTCTGGAGCGAGCCACGTCTGGAAGTATATGCTTCGAGGGGCAAGAGCTGTCTGGGGCATCCGGCGCCCTGCTCAAGGCTGCACGCCGCCAAATGCAGATGATCTTTCAGGATCCATACGAATCGCTCAATCCGCTCATGCGCGTCAGCGAAATAGTAGGGGAACCGCTGCACGTACATGGGCTGGCCCGTGCAGGTGCCGAACGAAACATGCGTATCAGCAAGGCGCTTGAAGCAGCTGGCCTAAGACCAGCGGACTCGTATCTTAACCGCCTACCGCATGAACTCTCAGGTGGCCAGCGCCAGCGCGTGGCCGTAGCCGCGGCGCTTGTACTGGAGCCAAAGGTACTGTTGGCGGACGAGCCGGTGTCCATGCTTGACGTGAGCATTCGCGCCGAAATTTTGAACTTGCTTTGCGATCTCAAGCAGGAGCGCGGGATCTCGATTCTCTTTATCACGCACGATTTGGGAACAGTGGCGGCTGTGGCCGACCGCATCGCCGTCATGTACCTTGGCCGAATCGTCGAAATTGGAACTGTTCAGCAAGTGCTGCGCAATCCACAGCATCCCTACACGAAGGCGCTGCTCTCTGTCGTTCCAGTCCCGAATCCGCGCTTGCGCCGCCAGCACATCATTTTGCAGGGGGAAACACCGGATGCTTCGCATATGCCGGTGGGTTGCCGCTTTGCGCCGCGTTGCCCACTGGCACATGAGGCCTGCCGCCAAATCGATCCGGCGCTCAGGCCGACAGTCGATGGGCATGAAGCTGCCTGCATTTTGGTGTAAACTATAGGGGCGGCACACAGCCGTTCGGTCACAAGCGTGGTGTCAATGGAGACAGCGTACAATGACGAACAATCACACTTCCCACAAGCGTACGGTCGGAGAGCGGCCGTTGCGGCCGGAAAGCCTGATGATGGGCTACGGTTACGACCCTGTCCTGTCCGAAGGCGCGCTCAAGTGCCCCATTTTCATGACTTCGACCTTTGTCTTTCGCACTGCCGAAGAAGGCAAGGCCTTTTTTGAGCTTGCCTATGGGCTGCGCAAGAGCGATCCAGGCGAGGAAATGGGGCTGATCTACAGCCGGCTGAACAACCCGGACCTCGAGATATTGGAGGACAGGTTAACGATCTGGGACGAGGCGGAAGCGGCGGCGGTGTTTGAAAGTGGCATGGCGGCAATTTCGACCACGCTCCTAGCATTCCTCAGTCCGGGCGACGTTGTCTTGCACAGCGAACCTATCTATGGCGGCACTGACTACCTGCTAAAGCATATTCTGCCGCGCTTTGGCATCCGCACGGTAGGCGTACCGGCTCACCTGGGCCAGGCGGCAATCGAGGAACGGCTGCGCGATCGCGCCATTGCCGACCGGTTGGCGCTGATTTATCTGGAGACACCCGCCAACCCATCGAATGCGTTGGTGGATATGGCCGCCTGCGCCAAGATTGCCAGGCGCCTGGCGCGCGCTGACCGCAGGGTGCTGGTGGCGGTGGACAACACCTTTTTGGGTCCACTATGGCAACATCCGTTACAGCACGGCGTAGACCTGGTGCTCTACTCCGCCACAAAGTACATTGGCGGTCACAGCGATGTTATTGCCGGAGTCTGCCTGGGCTCGAAAGATCTGCTCATCCAGGTGAAGGCAATGCGCACGATGTTGGGCACGATGGCCAGCCCTATGACCGGCTGGATGCTGCTGAGATCGCTGGAAACCCTCAAATTGCGTATGACATCCCAGATGAAAAACGCGCGTCGTGTAGCCGGCTATTTGGCTGACCACCCCAAAGTACAGCGCGTGTACTACCTGGGACACCTCGCACCCGAAGCGCCCGATTATGCCATCTATCACCGCCAGTGCCTGGGCCCCGGCAGCATGATCACGTTTGATATCGTCGGCGGCGAAGCAGAGGCCTTTCGCTTTCTCAATGCACTCCAGGTCTTTCACCTGGCAGTCAGCCTGGGCGGAACCGAATCGCTGGCCGAACATCCGGCCAGCATGACTCATTCCGATGTCGATCCGGAAGAGCGGATCGAGATGGGTATCGGCGACTGTATGGTGCGGCTGTCGATCGGCGTCGAGCACCCTGAGGACTTGATCGCCGATCTGGAGCAGGCACTGGCGTGCGCGTAGGCGTCACGCCGCAAACATCTGGTCGCGCTCAGGACCAACCGAAACAAAGTCGATTTTAATTCCTGCCAGTTCGCCGATGCGGTGAAGATAGGTGCGCGCCTGCTTGGGAAGGTCGTCCCAATGGCGGCAGTCGGCCGTGGACGTTTGCCAGCCTTCCCACTCTTCGTAGACAGGAGAGGCATGTACCAAATCAGGTGTATCCGGCATCGAATCGGTGATCACTGTACCGTCCAACATGCGATAGCCGATACAGATACGCAAGGTCTCAAAGTTGTCGAGCACATCCAGCTTTGTGATAGCCAGTCCAGTCATGCCGTTGAGCCAGGCGGCATAGCCGATGGCCACGCCGTCAAACCAGCCGCAGCGCCGCGGCCGGCCGGTGGTAGCGCCAAACTCGCCGCCAATTTCGCGCAAGCGTTCACCTTCTGCGTCGTGCAACTCGACTGGAAATGGTCCATCGCCGACGGCAGTGCTGTAGGCCTTGACGACGCCGATTACGCGATCGATGGCCCGCGCCGGCAGGCCCGCGCCGGATGCAGCATAGGAGGCCGTTGGATTACTACTGGTGACGTAGGGATAGATGCCCCAGTCCAAGTCACGCATGACACCCAACTGACCCTCCAGCAGGATGGCCTTATCGTTGTCCAGCGCGTGGCGCACCAGTGGCACTGTGTCGACAATGCGAGGACCCAGGCGCTCTCGATACTGCATACAGATCGCATAGACTTCTGCGCCGTCGACCGGCTCGCCGCCAAGCACCTCAATCTTGCGATTGACGCTGCGCAACGCCGAATCCAGGCGGCTCTCCAGCCAGGACTCGTGCAGGAGATCGCCGATGCGCAGGCCAGAACGGGCTGCTTTGTCGGCATACGCCGGACCGATCCCGCGCTTGGTGGTGCCAATCGTGTCCTTGCCGCGTGCAGTCTCCTCTAGAACGTCGAGCGTGCGGTGGTAGGGCATCAACATCTGCGCGCGAGTGCTTACCCACAGGTTACCCAAACCAACGCCTGCGGCCTTCAAACTCGCCATCTCGTCGAGCAGCGACTGGGGATTCACCACACATCCAGAACCGATGACATTCTGCGTGTGAGGATTGAAGATGCCGCTCGGGATCAAATGCAGCGCATGTTTTCCGAACTCGTTGATTACTGTGTGACCCGCATTGTCGCCGCCTTGAAAACGGATGACAACGTCCGCTTCCTGCGCCAGATAATCAATAATCCGTCCTTTTCCTTCGTCGCCCCATTGGGCGCCGACTACGGCTGTGACTGGCATACCTCAATCCTTTTTCGGTGGATGGATGGAACCCGGTGCTAACGGGCAGATTCCCCGCCGTCAATCGTCAAGACGGCTCCGGTAATAAAGCTTGCTTCCTGCGAACAGAGAAAGGCAGCGGCCTTGGCAATATCTTGTGGGTCGCCAAAACGGTGAAGCGGAATCATCGGTAGTTGGCTCGCAAAGAAGTCGTCCGGCAGGTCGGCAAACGCTTCAGTGCGAATCAGGCCCGGGCGAATGACGTTGGAGCGAACGCCACGCGGCGCCAGTTCGACGGCGAGACGGCGACTGAAACCTTCCAGCCCCGCTTTACTGGTGGCATAAGCTATGTCGTCAAACTCCCCACTCACCGCGCTGATGCTGCTGATGTGCAGCACGCAGCCGTGATTGACAGCGAGATGTGGCAGGGCATGGAGCACCAACTCAAACGCGCCGTCTATGTTCACAGCCAATACTTGCCGCCACGCAGCTGCCGTCATCTCCTCGAGGTCGAGCCCAGCGGCCACGGCAGCATTATTCACGAGTACATCCAGGCGTCCGAACTGCTGGATGACCGTGTCGACAATACGGACCGCATCCACGGCCACGTTGCCCGGGACCGCCAGGGCGGTAAACCCGTTGGATTCTAAATCGTGGACGGCCGCGTTAACAACCGCCGCCCGCCGGCTGCACAGGGCAACCTTAGCGCCCTCACTTGCCAACTGGCGAGCGATAGCCAGACCAATACCAGTGCCGCCACCTGTAACCAAGGCAACTTGTTCTTCAAAACGGCGCGCAGCGATAGGCATAACTGCCGCAGAAACCGTGTCCAATGGGGAGCTCCCTATCGTACCGTGTCAGTTTGTCGATAAACGCCGTACAATGGCTGCCCTCGGGTGAGCCGTAGATCACCCTCGCCCCGGCGAAATCTGGTAATTAGGTGCTTCTTTGGTAATGATGATGCTGTGTGGGTGGCTTTCCTGGTAACTGGCGCGACTGATACGTACAAAGCGCGCCTTCTGCCACAGGTCGGCTATATCAGACGCACCGACATACCCCATGCCACTGCGTAAGCCACCCATCAGTTGATATACGAAGTCCTTGAGCATGCCTTTGTAGGGAACCTGCCCCTCAATACCTTCGGGCACGGTCTTGCCGCTGATGTCTGGGCTGGCAGAATCGCCTTGAGCGCTCTGGTAACGGTCACTTGCGCGTCCCTTCATCGCGCTCAAGCTGCCCATACCCCGATATTCCTTAAACGAGCGGCCCTCGCGAATGACGATCTCTCCGGGCGATTCATGGAGCCCAGCCAATAAGCTCCCCAACATGACCGCCGATGCCCCCGCCGCCATTGCCTTGGTGATGTCGCCGGAATAGCGAATGCCGCCATCGGCGATGATCGGCACGCCCAACTGCCGTCCGGCCTCGGCACACTCCAGTATGGCCGTCAATTGGGGCATACCGGCGCCGCTTACGACGCGGGTTGTACAGATCGAACCGGCGCCCACGCCGACTTTGACGACCGTAGCCCCTGCCTCGGCCAAATCGCGCACGGCATCGCGCGTAACGACATTGCCCGCCAGAATCGGAATCGAGGGGAACTCACGTCGCAGCGCCGCAACTGCTTCTAACACTCCCTTGCTATGACCGTGGGCCGTATCCACTGCGATCGCATCGGCCCCGGCAGCAATAACAGCCTCGGCACGTCGAATGCCGGCGTCACCGACGCCCACCGCCGCGGCCACCAGCAGCCGGCCGCGTTCGTCCTTGGCCGCGTGAGGGTAATCCAGCTTCTTGAGGATGTCCTTATAAGTGATCAACCCCTTGAGCAGGCCGTTAGCGTCCACGAGGGGCAGCTTTTCGATGCGATGGCGATGCAGGATCTCCTGTGCTTCGGCCAATGTAGTGCCGATGTGGGCCGTGATCAGCTCCTCGCTGATCATGTAGTCGCTGATTGGGCGCGAGTAGTCGGTGGCAAAGCGCACATCACGATTGGTGAGAATGCCAACCAACAAGCCGCCTTCGTCGGTGATCGGCACACCACTGATCTTATACTTACGCATGAGCGCTTCGGCCTCCCCTAGTGTGGCGTGGGGCGGCAGCGTTATCGGATCGACGATCATGCCACTTTCGCTGCGCTTTACCTTATCCACTTCGGCGACCTGTTCGTCAACATCCAGGTTGCGGTGGATCACACCTAGGCCACCTTGACGCGCAAGGGCGATCGCCAGTTCACTCTCCGTTACAGTATCCATGGCCGCGCTGATCACGGGGATATTTAGCACCAGTCGCGGGTGCAACCTGATGCTGATGTCAACTTCGCTGGGAAGGGTCTCGGTGTACCCTGGGGTCAACAACACGTCATCAAAAGTCAGCGCCTCGGCTTCGAGGCGAGCAATGACGTCTGGAACGCTGTGGGCGCCATTTTGTCCGGACTTCGGCCACGCCAGGTCTGCAGCAATGGTCATGAGTAAAATCTCCTTGTACAGCATGGCCGTGCTATCGGCCAATGCACGACGCTCTGACAGCAAGTGCCATTGTATCACCACGCAAATGGGCCGCCAAGGTTTGGCAGACCGCGCAGCAGGGCAATTGGCCTATTTGCAGACGGGATCGTATGGCATGTCGCCCATATATTGCGTCCACTCTTCTTCGCTCAAGCTGCGATTGGCAACCTCACAGGCAGCCTGTCCCCAATCCTTCAGGACAGGCATAACGGCGAGCGCCTCTGGTCCGGTCGAAGCGAGGTAGAGCCTGGTGCCGTCAGCTGAACTTTTCATTTCTTCCGTCTCCAAATGGGTGCGCAGCAGCGGACGCACAAGTTCGTCCTGTGCAGCATCCCACCAGGCGACGGATCCGTCGCCGCTGAGCGTTGTCACTGTATTTGACTCGCGCGGCGTTTGCACAACGGACCAGACCTGTTCACTGTCGCTGGAAAGCGGATCGTCGGCCGGGGTACCGTCGGCTGCGTTCCAGAAGCGAACCGTGCTGTCACTGCTGGCTGAAACTATAGCCTTGCCGTCAGGGCTAAACGCAAGGTCGGTGACCCGGTTGCTATGTCCTACGAGTGGCTCACCGACCTGCTTTCGTGATGCCACGTCCCACAACTTGACGACCCCATCAGCGCCGCCGGTAGCCAAGAGATCGCCCGTGGAGTCAAAGCTTACGCTGAGCGCCCAACCTGTCGTATAGGCAGGAATCGGGTCACGCAGCAGTTCACCCGTCTGAACATCCCACAGGCGTACGACACCGTCGAATGCACCTGCGGCCAACCTGGCGCCGTCGGGGCTGAAGGCGAGATCGATCAGGACAGTCTCAGGAGTAACCTGCTGCAGAGGATAGCGGGGCTGCCACGCCGCTACATCCCAAAAAAGGATATTGCCGCCTGCGTCGACCGATACGAAGATTTTTCCGTCGGGGCTGAATTCCACGCTGATGATCGCATGCTCATGTGGCGTCTCGATCACCTGGCGCTGTGTCAGCGCAGCCGCATCCCATACAATCAAGCGCTTGTCGAAACCGCTCGTTACGAGCGTCTGCTGGTCAGGGCTCAGGGCCAGCGAGCGCACGCGATCGGTGTGCCCCCGCAGCCACTTTTCCCGGCGCAGATCCCAGAGCAAGACCTGGCCGTTGTCGTCGCCGGTAGCGAGGGTCTGCCCATCATCACTGAACTCGGCGACACGGACCCAGTTAGAATGCCCTATGAGCGGGGCGCCCAGCTGTGTGTGTGTCGCTACATCCCATAGCATCACTTTGGAGTCTGTGGCTCCAGTAGCCAGACTCTGCCCATCGGGGCTGAATACGGCAAAGAGCACGCGACCGGCGTGGCCCAAGAAGGGCTCACCTACAGGTTCGCCAGTGGACGTGTCCCAGAGACGCACGGAACCGTCAAAGCTCGCAGTGGCAAGCAGCCGCCCGTCCGGGCTGACACTGTAGCCATGAACGGCATCGGTGTGCCCCACCAGTGGCTTGCCCACCCTGCGATCGCTGTTAGTATCCCAGATATCAAGCGCATCTTCCCCTTCACTGCTGTCGCCAGCCAGAATTACGGTGCCGTCGGCACTGATCGGGCCATACACAGCACGGCTGTTACCACTCAGCAAGCGTTGCAGAGATTGACCATTGCGCGCATCCCACAGCAAGACGAGACCGTCATTGCCAACCGTCAGCAGGCGCCGGCCATCGCGTGTAAACGATACACCTGTGACGTCACCAGTGTGCCCCTCAAGTGAAGCAAGGGTTGTGAATTCCGTCGAGTCCCAGAGATTGGCAACTGGCCCCTGCGCTGTGGCGAAGCGGTCGCCAGTGGGGCTGACGGCGGCGACATGGGCTGCACCGTCAGTGGCGTCCAGCACGTTGCGCTGCTCGCCGCTAGCCATGTCCCAGGCGACGATCGCGCCCTGTTCGTTGCTGGCCAACACCTGGAAATGGTCTTGCATTCCGATAGAGCGCAATGCAGACGGTTCACCGTGCAAGATACGCTCAAGCCGTGGATCGATATCCAGTTCTCGAAAAAGAGTCGTCCGGCTTTCAGGCGAGCCGTCTAGACGCAAGGCTTCCAGGCTGAGCAACAGCGCCAGATCAGGATTGGAGTGCATGGCGCCGGCCGCTTGTGCTGCAATCTGGCGCGAATGAGCGATGCGTGCGTTATCCTCCGCACGCAGTTGCGCCCGCCAGGCAAGCAAGGCGGCGCCTATGGCGACGCATGAGGCGAGCGTCACACCTATCGTCAGCCGGCGCAGACGACGGCGGCTTGCCTGCTCGACCTCAAGCCGGCGGCGATCGGCGGCAGCCGCAGCCTGGGCCTGCTTGAGTTCACGCTCCTGGCGTGAAATCTCCTCCAGACGTCGCTGTTCACGCAGCGCCGCGCTGGCGGCGATATAACGGTGCAGTAAAGGATTGACGTCTGCGTGTCTATCGCTGGCCCATCGCTCAGCCTCGGCCAACCGGCCGCCGTAGAGCAGGGTGCTCTCATCTTCACTGTTCTGGCGCCAATGCTCAGCAGCAATCCTGGTTTGTTGCTGCCAGCGGCGGAATTCCTGATCAGACGCTAACCACTCGCGCAAACGCCGCCACTCGCGGATGAGAGCCTCATGTGCCAGTTCGACGGTCTCTTCGCCCTCAAGGTTTGTATTCGTCACCACTAGGCGCGCATCCGCGAGCCGCTGTACTACTGGCCAGTAAGAGTCGCCGATTTCGGCACGTGTCGCCAGGTGTCGGATGTCCTGCGCATCAAGTCCTGGTTCAACAAGACCCAAGAAAACGCGCCGGGCCGCTTGCTGCTCGGGAAGCGAGAGGTGCAGATAGACGTCATCGGCGTAGTCAGTCAGGGCGCCGCGCAGGCCGCCGATCTCGTCATAGGTAGCATGTGTGAGCCAACCATCCTGTTGGCGCAGCCAGAGCAAGGCTAAAGCGAACTGCAGAAGTGGCAAGCGGCCAGGTTCAGCTCCAACGTCGTCCAAGATACGATCCACCAGCCCCGGTTCAAGAGCTGCACCTTGGAGCCGCGCCGGCTCTTCGACAGCGCGTTGAAGTTCACTGCGCACCATTGGCCCAAGCAGCAATGTGTGCTCCTGCAATGCGTCGGCCAGGCGGCGATGTTGAAGCGCCTGGCCAAGAAAATCAGCGCGCATCGCCAACACTACGACGGCACCTGCCGGTCCTCGCGCAACTTCCTTTGTTGTGTCGAGCAGAAAACGCAGAAACGCGTTGCGCGCCTGAACGTCGCGACAAAGCGTAAAAACCTCCTCAAACTGATCGACGATGAGGAGCAATCGCTGCGATCCGGCCCCATCTGTCACGCCGTTTCCCCCCAAGTTTGGGCGTGGCAAGGCAGTGGCGACATCATTTAGCGAGACTTCGTCATGACGCAGCAGTTCCATCAACGAGCTATGCAGCGGCGCAGCATATCCACATTCGAGCAGGCTGTCGGCCAGCGCGGCCAGTGGCGCGGCTCCTGGCCGCAGGCTGGCAACGTACCAGACATCGCCGACGGCAGGATCCGTATGCTTGTGAAGCGGAGAGGCCAGGTTCGCCGCCAAGCCGGCGTGGATTACGGACGACTTGCCACTGCCCGATGCGCCGACAAGTGCAACAAGCTGCTGTTCCCGCACCGCGGCAAGCAAGCGGTTTGTCATGACCTCCCGACCATAAAAATACAGAGAATCTTCGACTGCAAACGCCTCAAGTCCCTTGTAAGGATTGTACAATTGAACTGGAGCGGGCGGCGCTACACCCGCCACAATGCGAGCATACAGCGCATCAGTCTCCTCCGCAGGAACTGCACCCAGCTCTGCGGCCAACGTCTGCCGGCATGCTTCGTACTGCGTCAATGCAGCACTTCGCCGGCCACTGGCCAGGAGCACGCGCATAAGTTGGCGGTGCGCTTCCTCGTTCCAGTGTTCAATCTCCAGTTGTCGCCGCGCCAAGGACTCCGCCGCCGTAAGCGAACCCGCGCGAAATTCATGTTCAGCCAGGGCATAGAGAGCGTGCAGCACCTGCCTGCGATAGCGATCCTGCAAGGCTGTACGCCACTGCTCGAATAGCTCGGTTTCGAGATTCAGATCGGCCAGGAACGGGCCGCGATACAGATCGACCGCCTGGCGATAGCACGCAATACATTCCAGGCAATCGTATTCTGACGGATGATTGTGGGTTTGGGCTGACCTAAGCAAAGTGTCGAACTGCTCAGTGTCAACCTCGACCGCCAGCTTCGGATACAACTGCACGGTCTCCCGATCTGTCAGCAGGCAGGACGGCTGGGGCTGTCCAAAGTCTATGGCATTGCGCACACGGCGCAATGCCGACCGCAGGTTGGTCAGACCTGTCGGTCCAACGTCCATACCCCAAAGTAGTGTGGCCAGTTGGGGACGCAGTTGCGGTGTCTTGCGGTGCGTCGCCAGGTAAGCCAACAGAGCACGCGCGCTGCCAGCTTCGAAGTAGGTGACGGGCCGTTCATCGGCTTCCACCTCAAAGGTGCCAAGCAGGCGAAGCACGAGCCGTTCTGCCATGGGCGATGTAAATCCTTCAATATCAGGAATGGATGCGGAATCTGCCCCTCACGTGACCGCTCCAAAAGGTTCCGCTGAGCTACCTGGAGACAGGCAATGGTGTGCTAGCACGCACCTAGCACGCACCTGGCACGCATCCGGCACGGTGGTGTCTTACACTAAACACCGTCATTGCCCTCGCTGACACCGTGGCCAGCGTCCCTCGGCTGGTCACGGGGCGGTCTAGTCAAGTTCAGCCGTGTTCCATGAGAGATCCTTGGTGTAGCGATTGAGATATGCCTCGATCAACTGACGAGCGATGCTGATCTTCGGCGGCAGCTGGGGCATGTCGGGCGGCGAAAACCATTGCGCATCGGCAATCTCGGATTCCTCAAGGTTGATTTCGCCTCCAGCATACTCGGCTGTCAGCCCAATCATCAACGAGTTCGGAAAAGGCCAAGACTGGCTGCCAAAATAGCGTATGTTGGCGATCTTCACCCCCACTTCCTCGTGGACCTCGCGTGCAGCGCATTCTTCCAGGGTTTCCCCGGCCTCGACAAAGCCGGCCACAACACTGTAGCGTCCCGGGGGGAATCTATGGTTACGCGCCAACAGGATCTGCTCGCCCTGCCCTGCGCAACGGGTGACGGCGATGATAATTGCCGGCGATATGCGGGGATAGCTGCTCAATCCACAGCGAATGCAGCGACGAGCGCGTTCGCCACTGACCAGCTCAGTTGGAGAGCCACAGCGGCCGCAATACTGGTGATCGCGCTCCCAATGGGCAAGCAACTTGGCGCGACCGGCGAGACCGATCCATCGTTCATCCCAAACGCCAAACAAGTTACGCAAATCAAGTGCGGCTACACCTTGGGGCAATATATTACTCTCGGCAACTTCACCAGAATAACAGTGAAGTTCCTGAGCACCAGACGACCAGAAACCAAGATACTGCGTACGCAGAGGCTCGATCCCAAGAGCCAACGGCTGCGTGCCTGCCAGCGGCAGGATACCGCCCCCTGCCGCCTCCCGCCCGATCAGGTGGTCGCCTTGGTAGAGAAGCCAAATTGCTTCATCTGGCGGTTGGTTGGGTGAAACTATCTGAGGTACGAATTGGTACTGATCGCCGATGAGGGCAAAGATCGAAGCCGAATCGAGTGGCATGGCAGTTGCGTGCTGGAGTCTTGACAGAGTAGGGCCGGGCTAGCGGAATCGTCGGGCCAACTCGGCGTCGACATCGTTCCATGTCAGACCACGGCTAGCTAGAAAAACAGACGTGTGATAGAGGAAGTCAGCCAGTTCGTAAAGAACGCGCTCATCGCTTTCTCCCTTGGCGGCTATGATCACCTCCACGGCTTCTTCGCCCATCTTCTTCAGGATTTCGTTCTCACCTTTGGCAAGCAACTGGGCAGTATACGACTCTGGCGTGGGGTTCTGTTGGCGCTCGAGAATAATTTGGTACAGCGAATCAAGGGTGCTCATGCGGATTATGCCTGATAGGACTCTCAAAGCTATAGATGGCTATGCGAAATTTCCTTGGCCGACCGGCGTTTGGCGGTAGAAACAGGTGGTCGCCCCTGTGTGACAGGCAGGACCCGCGGGCTTCACAAGAACCAGCAGTGTATCACCGTCACAATCCACTCGCAATTCAACCACCGCCTGCGTGTTGCCGCTCGTGGCGCCCTTGTGCCACAACTCCTGGCGGCTCCGGCTCCAAAACACTGTCTCACCGCACGCCAGCGTCCGCTGCACGCTCTCGACGTTCATCCACGCCATCATCAGCACCTGCAGCGTGTCAGCATCTTGTACGATAGCAGGTACGAGACCACGTTCGTCAAAGCAAATCGCTGCCACCAGTTCGTCTGTCGACATGTCAACCAAGTTCCCCGACGGGAATACGCACCGCAACACCTGCCTGCAGTAGCTGGCGCTTTAGCGCCATAATGTCCAACTCGCGGAAGTGAAACAGGCTTGCCGCAAGGGCCGCCGCCGCCCCCCCTTCTGTCAGCGCTTGTACGAAATGCTCAGGCTGCCCCGCCCCGCCACTCGCGATTACAGGGATCGACACGGCTTCGCTGATGGCGCGCGTGAGAGCGATGTCATAACCCTCCTTAGTGCCGTCACCATCCATGGAGGTCAACAAGATTTCGCCGCCCCCGCAGCGCTCGACCTCACGCGCCCAGACCACGGCGTCTAGTCCTGTGTTGATGCGGCCCCCGCTCACGAACACATCCCACCCACTGCCCCGCGCGGATTCCTCCGCGCTGCGCCGCATCCGCGCATCGATCGCCACGACGATGCACTGGCTGCCAAACCTCTTGGCAGCTTCACGGATCAGCGCGGGCTGCATCACAGCTGCGCTGTTGATGCTGACCTTATCGGCGCCGGCCAGCAATATTGCGCGCATATCGTCCACCGTGCGAATGCCGCCGCCGACGGTAAACGGGATGAAGACGGTGTCGGCTACGCGGCGTACCATGTCGATGACAATGGCGCGCGCTTCATGGGTTGCCGTTATGTCAAGGAAGACCAGTTCGTCAGCACCTTCTCGGTCGTAAACCTGTGCCTGCGCCACCGGATCGCCGGCGTCGATCAAGTCAACAAAGTTAACGCCTTTCACCACGCGCCCATCTTTGACGTCAAGACAGGGAATTATTCGCTTTGCAAGCATTGTTTTCCGGTACGCTTCCTGGAAGTGTTCTAGCTAATGATGCTGCCAATACGCCAGCGCAGCGTCAAGCGCCGGCAGTTGTTCGGGGGAAGTCTCGGTCAGAAGCTCCCAGGCCTCCTGGGCAGCCGCCCAGCGAGCTTCGCCGTGATTCTCGTTGCCCAGCCGCACTTCGGCGGAATCAACCTCGGCCAAAAAATAGACGATTGTGCGTTCCAGGTCGTAATCGCGTACCACGACAGTGTAGTGCAGCTCGGTGCGGCAGTCCTCGTGCAACTTATGCACTTTAAGCCCCGTCTCTTCGCGGAATTCGCGCAGCGCACAAGTGCGTTCACTCTCGCCCTTGAGCACAGCACCGCGGGGAAACTGCCATTGCTCGAAAAAGAGGTTATAGAGCAGCAAAAACTCTATGCCTGCATCACCCTCTCGCACAGGTACAATTCCGGCGCTGAGACGTTTGAGTGGGCTGCGCCCGACCTCGATTGCCGCCCGCAGGTCAAGATTGCCCGTGTAGATGGCCTGGCCGACGACGACACCTTCGATATTATAGTGTTCGTGATCCTTAAGCGCTTCAATATCTTGTATGCCGGCCACCCCGCCGCTGGCAATGACCTTCAGGCCGGTCACATCGCCAAAGCGCGAAGTCGCCTCGACGTTGACGCCCGTCAGCATACCATCGCGGCTGATGTCGGTGAAGATCACGTGCTGCACCCCCAAGGCGTGCATTTGATGCCCCAAGTCCACCGCATCGATCCGGCTCGTTTCTTGCCAACCGTGTGTCGCAACCTTGCCATCGCGCGCATCGATGCCGACAGCGACGCGGTCAGCCCCCCAGCGCAACAGTGCATCGGAGACAAGATTCCGATTTTCTACGGCGACAGTACCCAGCACAACCCGATCTGCGCCCAGTTCCAGCGCCAATTGAATATCATCCAGCGTACGCAGGCCCCCGCCAAACTGAATAGGCACGGCGACGGCTTGCCGAATCTCGCGCAGGCGACGCAGATTGATCGGCAAGTCCCGTTCCAACTCCTGCTGGGGCGTCTCGGGTGCAGCAGCGCCAGGATGGTGAATCTTGATGTTATTTGGCCGGTGAAGCGCATGCAGTTGGGCACGCGTGGCACCCAACGCCCCATCAAGGTTGACCACGTGAAGCCACTGCGCTCCTTGTTCCACCCAGTGGCGTGCGGTCGCCGCCGGGTCCTCTCCAAAAACCGTTTCCGCTTGAGGATCGCCCTGGCGCAAACGCACACAGCGGCCATGGCGCAAATCGATGGCTGGGAAAATGATCATGCGAGTACTGTATCACAGGTGGGGGAGGCGAGAACGTAACATCCCATCCGGCTTGCCTGCCTCATCAAAAGGTGGACCCTTGGCGACATCGGTTCATGTCGGTTGGGCATTGGCCAGGACGACCGTCTGCATAAAGTTGGACAAGATGCGCAATCCTACTGTATGGCTCTTCTCCGGGTGAGGCTGTATGCCCCAGGCATTGCGATAGCGCACGATGCTAGGATAGTCGATGCCGTAGTCAGTTGTGGCAAGTACAGCCTCAGGGTCTGCAGCATCGCAGTAGTAGCTATGGGCAAAGTAGGCATAGGCGCCGTCGGGCAGGGTCGCAAGCAAAGGGTCCTGCCGGAGGATGTGCAGTTGGTTCCAACCGATCTGCGGCACGCGCAATGAGCGTCCAAGGTGCTGCAAGTCCGTCATCGTGTCCGGAAAATGGCGCACGGCGCCGGGAATGATATGCAAGCCTTCATGCATCCCCATTTCTTCGCTTGAGTCGAAGAGCAGTTGCATGCCTACGCAAATTCCCAGCACTGGCAATCCGGCGTGCACCGCATCGAGCAGCGGTCGGTCGAGCCCTTGCCGGCGCAGGTTATCTACACTGTCGCCGAAGGCTCCTTGCCCAGGCAATACAACTGCTCGCCAGCGCAGAAGGTCTACCGGTTTATCCACAATGTCCACCGGAATGCCAAGCGGACCGGCGACGGTTTCAAATGCCTTATACACGCTGCGTAGATTGCCCACACCGTAATCAAGTATCGCGATCATGAGAAGAGCAGCTTCCAGATTCTCTATTTTGGCACGATGGCGAAGTTGCGCACCAAAGCAGGGGGAAAGCGCTTGTGGGCAATTGCCGCTGTCATTTCGCGCAGCTGGTGTTCCGCGTGTTCGGACTCCACCGGCGAGATCAGACCGCCGGCTACAGCTGCCTCAAAGCGCGCTTCGTTTTGCACGGTTATACGCGACTGGCCAGTAATCCACAAACCCAGGATGAGGTCGACCATGCTATAACCGCGTCCCTGGTGAGGCAGGCCTATCCCGACATGGGCGTAGATGCCGATGGCTATGCCGCTATCGTCAAAGTACTTGTCCAGAATGTGGTCGCCTTCCGCCAGCCAGAAGCGAAACCATACAAATCCTGGTGCAGCGATCGTCGTGCTGCCCAACCGCTGCAAAGGAGCCGCTTCCGCCCACGTCGCTCGCTCCACCAGGATATCGTTGCGCCAGTCATAGCGATAGTCGTACAAATCAGGCTGCCGCTGCCAGTCGCCGCTAGCAATCACGGGCAATGGGGCGGGCGCAGACATGAGGCTAGTACTTTCTGACAATGGAGCGGTATGCCAGCGGCTCACGATATTGAATCAGCTGACGGTCCTCACGCACCTTGCGCACCTCGTCCAAGTCGATCGTTGCGACAGCATAGCCCTCGATCGGCTCATCCAGCACGGTATAGACCTCAGCCGAAGGTCCGACCAGCAGGCTGTCGCCGGCGAAGTGCATCGTGGGTTCATCGCCGACGCGGTTGGCCGCCGCCATAAAAATCGAGTTCTCGCAGGCACGACTGATCAGATGGGCGCGCCAAGATTCGGCGTGCGGCTTATCCCAATTGGCGCTCAATGTTACTAGTTCTGCACCCTCCAGCGTCAAGCTGCGCGCCGCTTCCGGGAAGGCCAGGTCCGTGCCGATCAACATGCCGAAGCGACCCCAATCCGCCTCAACTGTGGCAAAGCGAAAACCGTTGCGGTAAACCTGCCGTTCCTCGCCAAGCAGATGCACCTTGCGGTAGTCGCCGACTACATCCCCTTCAGGGCCCAGGCAGACGACACCGTTATAGAGAATGCTCTCGACACGCTCCTTGACAACCATGCCGAACACGACAAAGACGGCGAACTCGTTGGCGCGTTTGGCCAGGTAATTCGTGGCATGCCCGGGAACGCGTTCGGCCAGGTCGGTAGCGCGCAGGCCTAATTCGGTGCCTGTATAACTCAACTCCGGAAAAACGATTAGATCGGTTTTTTGTTCACTGCAAATCTTCTCTACAAAATCACCCATCTTGCGTAGATTGGCTTCCGGGTTGGCAAGATCAGGCGCCATCTGCACTAGGGCGACGGTAACTTCACGGGGCATGGACAACTCCTCAATTGGTTAGGGCGGATCACCCTTGGCGTGCGCATCACGTGCGTTTCGTGCCCGAAACTATAGCACATATGTCCAAATTCCGCACTTGGGAAATGTGCTGACTAGTCTTAATTGCGTTTTGCGTGTAAGCTATGTTGACGGCACAAACGGTGCGCGGGCCGGATAGTAAGCAGGGTTTAGAGGTAACGAATGGCAGCCATTGCAAGTTGGTTTCGCAAAGCCTGGTTGGTACTTGTGGTAGCGGGCATAGTGATTGCCCTGGATCAGTGGACCAAGACGCTGGTGCGCGCCAATATACCGGACTTCACTTCCATGGTCCCCATCCCAGGGTTGCAAGATTACTTAGTTTTTGAGCATGTACACAACTATGGCGCAGCGTTCGGCATCCTCCAGGGCCTGGGCGGACCGCTCATCGTGATCGCCGTTATCGTGTCACTGGCCATGCTCTTCTATGTTCGCTACATTCCTGCTGCGGCATGGTTTGTACTCGTACTGCTGGGGCTGCAACTCGGCGGCGCCATCGGCAACGTAATCGACCGCATCAATCAGGGCTATGTCACCGACTTCGTCAAGTTGGGCATTCCCGGCATCTATTACATTCCCAACTTTAACGTTGCCGACAATGCTATCGTCTTCGGCGTCATCGGTCTTGGCATTTACATTATGTGGTCTGATGTCAAGAAGCAGCGCGAGGAAAAGCAGGCTGCGGCCGAAGTCTCGCAGACCAAATCCTAAAACATTCCAGTTCCGGCGGTCACTTCGTTTCCCATGTCTCAATCTCTGATCGTGACTGTCGGCCCCACGCTTCAAGGTCAGCGCTTGGATCGCGGGCTAGCCGGCGCGCTGCCCGAGCGTTCGCGCAGTGAAATCCAGCGCTGGATCAAAGAAGGTCGAGTGCTCATCCGCGGCGAAACGGCCAAAGCCAGCCTCAAGCTGGAAGCAGGAGATGTGGTCACGATCGAACAGCCGGACGAACCGCAGGACAGCGGTCTGCTGGCCGAAGACGTGATCCTCGCCGTCATCTATGAAGACGACGATCTTTTGGTAGTCGACAAACCAGCGGGCATGGTCGTGCATCCTGCCCCTGGTCATAGTGGCGGCACCCTGGTGAATGCAGTGCTGCATCATTGCCCTGACATCGCCGGGGTAGGCGGCGAACGCCGCCCGGGCATTGTTCACCGGCTCGACAAGGATACATCCGGGCTAATCGTCGTTGCCAAGAACGACATGGCGCATCGTAACCTGCAGGCCCAATTCAAAGCACGGTCGGTCTTTAAGGAGTATCTTACTCTGCTCGAAGGCAAGTTGCGGCCGGCGCAGGGGCGCATCTCGGCGCCGATCGGCCGCCATCCAACCGAGCGCAAGCGGATGGCGGTGCTGCAGCCGGGCGCAGCCAGGGAGCGTGACGGTCGGGAAGCCGTTACTTCCTATCGAGTGCTGGGCGTCTACAGCGCACCTGTCTATGGCCGCAATACCTCGCTGGCTACGTTTTCGTTTGTGAGCGCCGTACTGCATACGGGACGCACGCATCAAATTCGCGTGCACTTTGCCTGGATGCGGCACCCGGTTGTGGGCGACACGCTGTATGGGTCGCGCACGCCGCGCCTGCCGCTGGACAGGCAATTCCTGCATGCCCATCGCCTACGGCTGCGCTTACCTTCCAGCGGCGACGAACGCGAGTTTGTTGCGCCGCTTCCCGCAGATTTACAAAAGCTATTGGACAGCTTGACCCCAGATGGCACGAACCAGGATGCGTAGCTTAGAGGGTGCCAGTCAAATATGCGTCGAACTCGGCCAATAACGTGGTCTTTAGTTCATGCGGCGCGCCACTCACCTCAAAGGCGTTGCGGGCTAGTCGCGCGATCCTGCTTTTGTCGTAACCGAATTCAGTCGCAAGGGCGTTGTATTCAGCACACAACGTCGTGTTAAATAGGGACGGGTCGTCGCTATTGACCGTGACTTTCAGTCCCATACGGTCCAAATGAGGCAAAGGATGCTCGGCCATGCGACGATATACATGAAGACAGATATTGCTCGTCGGGTTGATTTCCAGCGGGATCTGGCTGTCACGCAGCAGGGTCAGCAGTTTCGGGTCCTCAATTGCGCGCACGCCATGGCCGATCCGGTCTGCACCCAACAAGGCCACGGCGTCGGCAACGCTGGCGGCCCCGAGAGTCTCGCCGGCATGTGGCACGCAGAGCAGCCCCGCCGCCTTGGCGGTCGCAAAAGCGTGGGCAAACGGGGCGGGTGGTGCACCCACCTCATTGCCCCCAAGCCCATAGCCTACGACGCCGTGCACCTGCCCTTGCAGCGCATATGCCAGCGTACGCTCGGCAGGATATGGGTCGTAACTGCCGAACTGTGAGCTATTGGGCGGGCCAAAGCTTAAGTTGCGAGGCACATCGAAGATCCAGCGCATTTCCACACCGTGCTGGATGCGCGCAGCGGCACGACCTGCCTCCAGCCCCGCCAGGAGGTCATCGATCGACAACCCCTTGCGCTGATAGTCCGTATGCGTAAAGGGTGTGAAAGTGAGCTCGCGATAACGAATATTTTGCGCCGCCATGTCAGCACCGCAACTCTCGACGACGAGCGCAAAGTCTTCGGGTGTGCGTAGCAGGTCTGAGATCAACATGTAGATACGCAGGAAATGGGGAAAATCCTGAAAGGTAAACCACTGGCGCAACCCCTCCAGGTCCGTCGTTGGCAGGCTAGCTGCACGACCGTGGCGTTGTGCCAGGACCAGGAGCGTCTGGGGCTGGATTGAACCTTCCAGGTGTATGTGAATCTCGGCTTTGGGCATGGCGTTGATCCAGGCCAAGAGCGCAGAATCGAGCAGGCTATCATTTGAGCAAGCTGTATTGTTCATCGGTATCAGGTATACTACACTAGCAGATGCGCACATCCGAAACTTCAATTGCTTCGTTGCCTTACCCCCGCCGCTTTCGTCTCGCCGTCCGGTGGCGTCGGCTGCTGCCGCTAACTTTCACCGTCCTCTTAGGCCTCGGTCTGCTTGGCAGCAGCACTATTCCCGCTTCCACCCAGGCATGGATCGGCTTGGATGCCGTCTCGCACCCCTGGAGCTGGGATTTTGTCGGCTGGGAACTGGCTAACCTTCGTCTGAAACTGCAAGAAGAGATTGCGCAACCGGCTGCACGCCTCAACCCCGCCGAACGGGCAGTGCTCGTGCGCAGCTATCTGGACCGCGCCCAAAGCATCGGCGCGGCCGAGTCTCATCTGGACGAATTGTACGCCCAGCCGGCGGCAGGTGATGAGAGCCAGCCTAGCGCTGATGATCTGGCAGATCGGCAGCGGCTGGAAGCTAAGCTGGAAGTATTGCGCGAGCAGCAAGCACAGGTGCGGCCGGCTGTCGAGCAGACGATCCAGGGACAAATTTCGTCTATCCTGGCACAACAGCAGTTGGGCGCAGGTTTCGGATCTTTTCCACCCGTTTGGTTTACCTTCACCGAGCCGCCCCGAAAGCTTGTCGTCAGCCCGCGCGACCGTATCGCTACGACCTACTACGCCATGTTGCAGCCGGGCTTACCTGCCGACCAGCGCGAACAAATCGAGACTGCGATCCGGGACGAACACAACCTCAGTGCGTATATCACGTCCATTGGGGGTCTTGGTGCCTATCCGACGATCGTAGTGGATCAAGCTCCGTTGGAATGGGTGCTCAGCACCGTGGCGCATGAGTGGACTCACAACTACTTGACGCTCTTTCCGTTGGGCTTGAGCTATACCACCAGTTCTGAGCTGACGATTATCAACGAGACAGTGGCAGAGATTGCAGGCGACGAGTTAGGGACTGCGGCGCTTGCCGCCTACTACCCCGAAATGGTGCGCACATTCCCAGGCAAGGACCAGCCGGCGCCCTCGCTGCACGACGATGGGTTTCGGGTGGAGACATTTGATTACCGCAAAGAGATGCGCCACACGCGTGAGGTCGTTGATCTCTTCCTAAAGTATGGTCGCGTGGCGGATGCCGAAGAATACATGCAGATTCGGCGGCTGTTGTTTGAGGAAAATGGGTATCACATCCGTAAGCTAAACCAAGCCTACTTCGCATTTCACGGTTCGTACGGCACGGGTGCGGCAGCCACCAGCCCCATCGGACCAAAGCTGCAGAAACTGCGCGAGCTCTCGCCCGACTTGCGAACTTTTCTGGAAACCGTGCGCTGGTTCACGGGTGAAGCGGACTTGGACAAGGCACTTGCCAGCGTCTCGCCGCACTGATGAAAAGGAAAGCAACTAGATCTTGCTTGATCGGAGGATACGACCGGCGTATACTATAGGTTAGGATTTATGCTCTTACGCTGGTTCGCTTTATTGTCAAGGAGGTCACCAAATGTTTTCCCTCACGCTAAGCACCGAAGAACGCGAATTGCTCGAAGAGGTTCTACACGAGACGATCTCCGAGTTGCGCATGGAAATTGCCGACACCGATTCACATGACTATCGTGCTCGACTGCACGAGCGAGAGGACATGCTCAAGCAGATGGTGAAGCGCCTGAGCGTCGAGGTCGAAATCGAGAATCTCTAACGCATCGCGAACTTTACCAGGCCGCACATGTGTGCTATGCTATAGTTGTCATGGGGATGAACGGTCTCGACGGGGCAAGCTGTTCTCGAGTGGCATGCCGTAGAGCGTCGACTACGTAAAAACAGGCGCAAACCATACAAATGCCAACAACACTGGCAAGGCTTTCGCTTTCGGCACCCCGGCGACCTCGGTCGCTTTGGCCGCCTAAGAAGTAGAGGCCAAACCTGATCCTCTACGGAGGGTCACGGCCCACCTGGATGGCGTAACCAGGTCCGGTGCAAGCCGTCACACACTGGAGTGCTGCTCCAACTAATGCCGATATAGTTGGCTAAGATCAATCGGACCGCCCAAGATTGAATCCTGTTGTACGGAGTTACTTGGGTTAAAGCAAAAGTACGACTAAGCATGTAGAGGCTTCAGGACGAATGTTTCGGACGCGGGTTCAACTCCCGCCATCTCCACCTTGCAGCAAAGCGACCCGGACCCATTGGTCCGGGTCGCTTTGCTTACGATTTCGTCGCATGCGAATGTCCAAGGTACAATGATGCGGTTTCTGACCATCCAATCTTGTGTGAGATAACCGCCCTATGTCCGAGCTTCGTTCGCCTCTCTCGCGCCGCCGCTTTCTTCGCACGTCGGGTCTCTTCGCCCTTTCCTCGCTGCTTGCAGCACATGACGTGCCCGCCCAAGCGAACACCTACTCCACGATGGAAGATCGCCGTCGCCTGTCCGCCAGCAGGATCGTCGATAAGCCGCCGATGGCGGCGCCGATGCGCCCGCGCCTGGCACCGGACGTTGCGCTCGACGTTAAAATCGGTCAGATGCTGCTGCTGGGGTTTCGCGGCACATCGATCGCTGCGGAAAGCGTAATTGCACAGAATGTGCGCGATCAAAGCCTGGGCGGCGTGGTGCTCTTCGGCGGCAACGTGCGCGACGGCGACCAATTGCGCAATCTGACGGGGCAGTTGCAGTCACTTGCCTCGTTGCCGCTTCTGATCAGCGTCGACCAGGAGGGGGGTAAGATAGTCCGTCTGGACAAGCGACGCGGCTATGCCGAGACGCTCTCGCACGCGCGACTAGGCCAAGACAACAACCTCGACGAGACCCGCTCTGTGGCGGCCGGAATTGCGCAATCACTCGTAGATGGCGGGGTCACGCTCAACCTTGCACCCGTCGTCGACGTGGCGACTAATCCTGACAATCCGATTATTGCCGGTCTGGGCCGCAGCTTTTCCGCCGATCCGGCAGCGGTCGCGACGCAAGCCGCGGCCTATATTGACGGCCACCACGACAAAGGCATCAAGTGCACGCTCAAACACTTTCCGGGACACGGCAGTTCGCAAGGCGACACGCACCTGGGGTTTGTAGATGTGACCGACACCTGGAGCGAGGACGAGCTAATTCCCTACCGGCGCCTACTCGAACAGGGCAAAGTCGACGCCGTCATGACCGCACACATCTTCAACGCCAGGCTGGATAACAAGCTGCCGGCCACACTATCGCCAGCGGTCGTCACCGGGCTGCTGCGCGAACAACTTGGCTACGATGGCGTGATCATATCAGACGACATGCAGATGCGCGCCATCACTGACCTGTTTAAGTTGGAAAAGGCGTTTGAACTGGCACTGGTAGCAGGTGTAGACATCATCGCTGTGGCTAATGAGCTCACCTATGCGGGAACAGTAACCAACCGATTCATCAACACCGTGCGGCGCATGCTCGACGAGGGCACGATCGGCGAGGATCGCATCGAGCAGTCCTTTCAGCGCATCATGCGCCTGAAGGGGTTGGCATAGCGCCCCCAATCCAAACGCGCCCGCGCAGAGCAAGTCTAGTTGCAGGCGCTTAGCGTAAGCGGTGCAGGTATTGGCGCAAGCGCGACCACCGCTCGATGGCCTGCCGTCGCAAGGGTGGTCGTTCCTCAAGCGGGGCATACTGGACGGCGCTCACTTCGTTGCTTAATGATTGCAGTTCCCTTGCCGCCGTGCGGCTCATCTCGGCAGCACGCGAGTGCTTTTCCTCGACGAAGGCAGCCAAAGATTTGCCGTATTCGAGCGTTGTCTCGCCTTCCTGCAAAGGCCGGCCTGCCCGCTGTCCCCAACGCAGCAACCCAAGCCATGGATCTTCACGGCGGCCGCGCCAGTATAGCGCTCCCCAGGCAAGTACGACGATCGGCACTCCAATCAGTGCGGCCCACCAGAGCGGCAGCCACGCGCGCATTGGTTCCGGCGGTGGCAGCGGCTCGAAGGCAGGCGCAGTACCATCCATGCCAATGCCGTCCGGCGTGCCGATGCGCGCGGCCTGCGGCCGGTATGCCGTTGGTTCGAAGCGGACCCAACCAATTTCGGGGAAATACACTTCGGGCCACGAATGCGCCTCGGCCTCGGTGATGACCCACTGCCGCTCGTTCGTCAGCCAGTTGCCTGGGGCAAAGCCGGTAACAAAGCGGGTAGGAAGTCCGGACAGGCGAGCCAAGACCACAAATGCGGTGGCGTAGTAGTCACAGTATCCGCGTCGCAGGTCAAAGAGAAAGTAATCGGCCACATCGGTAACGCCTTCAGGCGGGGCATTGATCTCCAAGTCATAAGGAATCTGGCGCAGGTATTCCTCGATAGCGGTTGCCTTGGCGTACATTGTTGGCTTGTCGGCAGTCAGGTCGCGCGCCAGGTTGCGCGTGCGTTGCGTAATCGTGTCGGGCAATGCCAGGTAAATCGCGTAGTCCGGCGGCAGCGGATTCTCCGTTCCCCACGTGGGAAGCGCGTCTAGCTCAGTCTCGTCCAGCGCAGGGACCTGAGAGTTGGCAGTATAGCTGCGAACACGCGCGGTCAGCGCAATAAGATCTCCGGGAAAGCGCTCCTGCGCAACATAGTTGGTACTGGCCGATTCAGGCTCGCCTGCCGCATAGATGATGGATGAGTTATATGCCAGATTGACACTTTGGAGCATTGGTCGTCGCCCCGACGAAAACTCCGTCCACGCTGTGTCGGCATCAAAGGATGTCAAGACTGGCTTCTCCTTGTTGTCCCAGCCTAGCCCATCGTAATCGGCAAATGTGGCCCCGCGCAGCGGATGGCCAAGCGGCGGCTGATCGTAGCCGTAGGCAGGTTCGTTGGTGCGGACCCGCATGACCTCGCGCCGTCCCGGCTCGACGCCAGCGCCTAACAAAAAGGCATTGGGAAGGCCGCCGGCCGCCCCACGCGGCTCCCAAGGCACGACGCCGGTCAGGCCTGGGAACAGGCGTTTGCTTACTGCCTCCATTTGTTCGTTGGCAGGCTGAAGCCATTCGTAGTAGCGAGCAGTCACTTCATAGACATACAAGTTTGGCATGAGCGAGGCTATGATCAACGCCAATCCAAAACCGCCCAGGGCCGTGATACCCCGTTCAATCAGCAGGCTTGGACTGTAATCAAGCTGCGCCGCCTGCCAGCGGCGCACGAGCGCTTGCTGGTCAAGCAGCAGGTGCAAGGCAAGCGTAAGAGCCACACCGGCGACGAATAACCAGCGATCGGCAGGGCTATAAAGCATGATAAAACCGACTGGCCATAGAATCGGCACACCGGCCAAGAGGCCTTGGCGATAGCGGCGCGCCAGAAAGGCTGTGGCCCCTGACAGAAGCCAGATTACTGCGCCGCTAATCCCGGCAAGAATCAGGTCGTCGCGCGCGGCACTGTTTTGTTCCACTCCCTGCCACCATAGCCAGTAGCGGCTGGCCACAGTCACCCATGCCTCGAAGATGTGCTGCCCCATGGCAGCCCATACGCCTGTCCTTAATGCAAGCCACCAGTCATCCCAGCCCGGCAGCCATTCGCCCAGCATCTGTGTCAGGCAAGCCAGGCCAAGCGTCAGGAAAAGTAATAGCTGGAGCACTCGCCACAACCAGGCTGGCCGTGCCTGCCGCGGCAGGCGCCACCCTGGTAACAGCCAGGCCGTAGCCACAGCCAAGGGGCCGACCCACAGCAGCCTTCCCTCCAACACCGGTGACATGAGCCAGCCGTTCTCTTGCAGTAATAGCGCCGGCAGCATGCTAAGCGCGATGCACAGGAGCAGTGCCAACCAGCCAAGATAGGGGCGCCAAGAAGATGTGAACCACAGCCATACGCGAACTATCCATTCGCTGCGCAGTTCGGTATCCGGCTGGGCGGCATTGCCTTCATACTGTTCGTTCACCCGACCTCCTCCTCCACCTCGACCGTGTAGGCGCCGCCGGTAGGAGTGGTGCGGATGATCTTACGCTTGCGCCGGTAGGTAAGCGCGGCGCGCAAAGGCATGTCTGTACGCAACACCTGAGCCGGAATGTCAAGAGCCGTCAAGCGGCGCACAAGATCGATGCTGGCGGGTTCATCGTCCGGCATGGCTACCAACAGTACACTGGACGCGAGACCGACACGCTGTGCCTGCACAAGCTGCGGAATCCAGTTGCCGGCTGTTGTGCCACTGTTGGCGCTGATATTGGCGCCATCGGCGCCGTCGGATACGCCGATCGCAGTGGCAGGCCCCAATAGCGGCGCCGCTGTATTCCCGGGCTCGAAACTTGGTGATACGGGCGCGTTCGCCGCCGGCGTGATGACAATCAATGTGTGGCGGCGGCCCAGAGCACTCAGATTGCGGCGCAGCAGCTCTGCCAGTGACCACGCTGTCGGCTGAGCGGGGGCGAGAGCAGCCATGATTGCCCACAACTGTGCCTGGCCCGGCTGGGGCGGTAGGGCAATTACTTCTTCCCCGGAAGACGTGAGGAGTCCTACTGCGCGGCGTTCACGACCGCTGACCATTTCGGCGGCCATGCTGGCCGCCAGAATAATGGAATACTCCAGCGTGCCGGTGGGCCCCTCGCCACGCTGCACGGCGTCGTGCAGATTAAGCACGATCCAAACGTCGCCCGAGGGCTCAAGCTCTAATTCCTTGACCATCAACTGCGACCGATGGGCGGTCGAAGGCCAATGGATGTGGCGCATGCTGTCGCCTTGGGCATAGTCGCGCACGCTCGCGGCCGGCAGTACGCCCAGCATGGGGCGGCGGCGCGGTGTAGAGCCGCCGGAACTGCCGCGCGGCAACTCGACCACCGGAAGCTGCACCACACGGGGGTAGATAAGCAACGTTTCCGCACGGTCGTAGCGAATCTCGCCGGCAAAGAGACCGAAGGGGTCGCCAATGCGCAGATAATGAGGTCCAAGGCGGAATACACCACGTTGGGCGCACTCAACCTCTTTCCACCAGCGATAGGCGCCGCCGACCGGCGCTGCCACCACGCTCCCTGGAGCGTAGTTCGGCAAGTCCGAAAAGTCAGCAAACTCAGCCCATAAAACCGGCAACCGGCCTGTGTTCTCCAAGGTGAATTCCTCGCGCAGAAGATCGCCTGCTACGAGGACAGCGCCTTGGCGGCGCCGGTCAAAAGCCACCGACTGCACCTGTGCGCGCACCCACAAATAGCCCGCAAGGTACAGTGCAATCAGCACGACCAGCAGCACCACCCACACGGCGTGAGGAGTAACGATCTGGCTGAAGACAAGAAGGGGTAAGAGTGCGAGCGGCCAGCCCACCAATAGCTGCACCGTAGTGTTGCCGGGTAACCCCCGGCTCCAGAAATCTGTGTAAAGAAGTGAGCGAAGCTCGGCGAGACGGGCCATAACAGTTTCAGCAAGCCAGCATGAATTGGCTGACAACGGGAATCATACCATACAATCGATTTATGCCTGCGATAAATGTGTCAGCAGCCCAACCCATTCTTCTCGGCGATGGTACCATCACTGCCGTGATCGATATGGCCCCGCGCATCGCCTATGGTACGCTTTGGCTCACCGTGCTACTGCCCAAGCGAGTAGACCTCGAACGTGCGGCGGGACGCTTTCTGCTTGCCCGCTGCGGCGCGCAAAGCGAGCTAGAACGCGACGAGCAGTGGAGTATGTATCTGCGGCGCCCGCTCTTTGTCGCAGCCCGTCCGCAACCCGTGGCGGGAGAGCAGCACGCCATTTGGCGGCTGACAGCGCCCATCAGCAATGATTCCGGCTGGCAATGGTTGGCCGCCCGGCAGGTGGGCGAGACTGTTAACCTGACCGGCCCATTCGGCAATGGTTTTCCGCTGCTGCCGCTTACGCGTCGGCTCCTGCTGATCGTAGACGCTGCGCGGCTGGGGCTTGTCTCCCCGCTGGTGGACGAGGCACTCGACCGTGGCGGACAGGTCAGCCTGCTGTTGCTGGATGACGGCTCAGAGCCGATGGACGGAGATGCACTGCGCGCGGGACTGCCGCTTGCGGTCGAGGTCCATCGACTCGCCCGGGCCAGTTGGCCGCGGGGGATTGACGACAGCCTGCGCTGGACTGACCAGGTCTGCACGGCGATCTCCGCCGAACACCTACCCGCGCTGGCCGAGATGATTCGCAGCACGCACATTCGCTTTGATGCTGGTTTTGCCTTTTCGTTGGTGGAATCAGATCTGGCATGTGGCTACGGGGCCTGCCTGGCTTGCGTGGTGCCACTGGCCAATGGCAGCTTGACCAGGGCGTGTGTCCATGGTCCGGTGTTTGACCTGTTAGAGTTGGCGGGTAAGGGGTAAGACGAGCACCCTCCACTCTTGGCGCTTTCATCCACCAAGCGCAAGCCTGGTGGATGAAAGCGCCAAGAGTGGAGGCATGAAGCCGTCTACTCCTGAGTGGTGATACGCAGAGCAGTATTGTCACCCGTAACGATCACTACCGCAGGCCCAACCGATAACCACTCGGCCATGTTTGGCTCGTCCAGCAGTGCGAAGTAATCGTCGCTGCCAAAGCGAACCGTGGTCACTTCCATGCCTTCGCGGTAAGCGGTGTCGACCCAGAAATCGATAGGCTGTCCGTTGTTGTCCACCACCTGGCGCTGGAAGCTGCGCCCAGCGACATAGCGCACTGCCTCATCCTGCGTCACCGAGTGCAATACCGAGGTGGCATTCTTCAGCTCGCTGCGCGCGACGCTGGCTGCTACCGCGGCTTCGCCACTGGGCGCCGCAGCCGCGGCTTCAACGGCGGCGGCAGCCACGCCCTTCTGGGCATCTGCCTCAATCGACCGTGGGGCATAGGCATATGCCCCACCGCGGTCCGCCACGGGCGGTGCTGGTTCAAATTCACCCGGCTCCAACACGAGGTAGGAGGTATACGGTGTCACGATGCCGTAACGCAGGCTGAGGTCTACGATCTCGTCGATCAGTTCCTGCTGTGGGCCTTCACGCCGCACCTGGTCGACGAGGGCGCCAATGCGCCTGGTGGCCCAGAGCTTGGCGACAAACGGCTCGCCCCCACTCGTGACCAGGCTGCGGCCAGGATAGACAAACAGGCGCGCCGTCCCATTCACGTCACCCTTTAGCTCCACCTCCACTCTCCCTCCCTCCTTGTAACGCCCTACCGCCACCAGTTGCTCGCCGGCAAATAGATCGGGTAGCGGATAGGGTAACAGTTCCTGCACACCTGCCTCGTCGCCAAAGTCAAGCGAAATATTGGCCAGCACCGGGGTGCTGATCTGGGCGTAAAAGGTACCGACAGCCTCGTCTATCCGCTCTTCAGGCTGTACATAGCTGGATCGGCCCCCCAACAGGCTGCCAAGTGTGTCAAGGAGATCGGTGTTGACGTCATAACCGATCCCAAACGGGAAAAGACGTATGCTGCGATCCGGCGGCGCATTGTTCTGCGCATTCGCCACGATGCGATCGGCGCTCGTTTCGCCAAGTGTTGGTTGACCGTCGGTCAGGAACAGCACGTACGCAGGACGGCCGGCAGGTGCATCTTCAGTGCTGGCATCCAGTTCGGCGAACGCTTCAAGCAGGGCTCGATTGATGTCAGTGGACCCATTAGCGCGCAAGTCGTCTATCCACTCCAGCGCGGCCTCGCGCTTGTCTGCATTAGCAGCCTGCATTTCGCCCGCAAACGCCTTGCTGGCGCTGCTGAAAGCAATGATGTCAAAACGATCCTCAGGATTCAGGGCCTCGACGACATAGCGGGCGGCGGCACGCGCCTGCTCCATCTTCTCGCCTTTCATCGAACCTGAGACATCTACGACCAGCACCAGGTCGCGGGCGACAACTTCGCTGCTGTCCACCTCGATGCTGGGCGCAGCCAGGAGTGCAAAATAGCCGTCTTCGCCGGCAGGCTTGTAGCTCAACAGGTTGAGGCCAATCGCGCTCTCGTCGGTGCCAAAATAGAGATCAAAATCCGCCGGCGGCTGCTCACCAGCCTGTTCGAAGGTGACAAGGGCGGCATCATTGTGCGTGCGTTCGATGCGAATGGGGAGTTCGGGACTATAAATGGTACGCAAGCCATCCTGGTTACGCAGTTCCACCGACACGGACACTTGCTCGGGCGGCAGGGAGGTGTACTGTCGCGTGCGTAACGGATAGTTGAAGCGATAAAAGCCGTCTTTCTGCTTCAGAACCTGGGTATACGTAAAGTCGAGTGTACGGCTTTCGCCCGGGGGAATGGGAAAGACATTGGCTTGAAAGACGCCGCGGTCGATGTATTCCAGCAATGCCGGGTCACGACGTTGGCGTACGATCTGTTCATAAATACGACGGGCTTCGGCACGGTCGAGCAGCTTCCCTTCCAACGTCTTACCGTCGACCGTCAGCTGAAAATCGCTGACCGCGGCATCCTTCGGCAGGGGGAAAACATAAATTCCTTCAGCTACCTGCCCGCCGTCATTACGGAAAATCTGTGTTACCGACACCGTAGCAATCGGTCCATCGACCACGGCCTCCACCTTGTGCAGTTCAACAGTCACCTGATTCGGTTGCGATAGAGGTACGAACGGTTGGGGAGCCGGAAAGTCGGTCGGCAGCGGCGGTGGCAGTATCAGCTGGGCAGAGACGGGCGCAGCGGCGCCCACAACAAAGAACAAGCCGAGCACCAGGCACAGCAGAAATCGACAAGGGCGTAAGTCACGGAAGTACAGGTGTGCGGATTGCATAGTTTGTTCTCCTGAATAGTCCTACAGCTAGATGGGCTGCATCGGTGACGAAGTGCTGCGCTGGAATGTTCCGGCGGCACTATGTGCATCATTTCACGAATCCACGTATAATTGCTCTGGACAGAAACCTCGCCTGTTCGCCGCCCGCTTAGCCTTTCCTCTCGCTCGGTTGGAGAGCTCCAGATGCCCGCGAGGCACAACGAAAGCACATCCGCCAAAGACGCGCCTCTGCGCAACGAGTTGCAAGAGTTGCGTATCAAAGAGGCAGTCATTGCATCTTCGCTAAGCGCGATGATGATTACCGACTTGGACGGGTACATCACATATGTAAACCCTGCATTCTTGCATCTGTGGGGCTATGAACAGCACGAGGACATTCTAGGCAGACAGTTGGCAGACTTTGTCATCGATACGGAGCAAGCCGTTGAAATGTTACAGCCATTGCGGCGCAATGGCTCTTGGGCAGGCGAACATGTGGCAGTGTGCCGCAATGGCACACTGCGCATCGTGCAGCGCTCGGCGACCGTGGTCACCGACCTGAATGGTGAACCGGTGTGTCTCGCATCTTCGTTCGTCGACATCACCGAGCGCAACCGTGTAGAACAAGCATTACGCGCCAGCGAAGCGCTTTATCGCAACATCGTCGAAGCCGTGCCGGTCGGCATTGCGCTGACGGACGAACGCGGCATCATCACCTACTATTCAGCGCAGGCGCGGGAGATGTTTGGCATAGCTGACGATCAGGCGGCACTGGGCACCAATTATCGCGCGTGGCTGGCGGCAGGCGTGCACTGCGCTGAACGCATAGACACCGGCGGAGACCCAGGCACAGTGCCGCTGACGGAAATGCGCCTGTTACGAGCGGACGGTTCCGAGTATTGGGGCGAGGTCACGTCAGTGCTCCTGGACGAGGGATTTATTGTCGGCGGGCGACGCTGCAGCAGTATCGTGGTCGTACAGGACATTAGCGATCGCAAGAAGGCCAACGAGGCCCTTGCGCGCTACGCTGCCGAGTTGGAGAGATCCAATCAGGAGCTTGAGCAGTTTGCCAATGTTGCCTCGCACGATTTGCAGGAACCACTGCGCATGGTAGCCAGCTATGTCCAGTTACTGGCAAAGGATTATGGCGGGCAACTCGATCAGGAGGCAGACGAGTACATCGGCTATGCAGTTGACGGCGCCAAAAGAATGCAGCGGCTGATCGAAGACCTCCTGGCGTTTTCCCGCGTGGGCACGCGTGGCCAGCAGTTTCAACCAGTAGATTGCAATCAAGTGCTGCAGGACGTTTTGTGCAGCCTGAAGCTGGCAATTGACGAGTCGGGCGCGGTAGTGACCTACGGCCCCCTGCCAACTATCCTCGGCGACCGAGGACAAATTCACCAGACGGTGCAGAACTTACTGGCGAATGCACTCAAGTTTCGCGCCGACACGCCACCTCATGTTCACATCAGCGCAACCCATCATGCAGGGGGGAACACTCAGGCCGGCCCAGGCGTCGAGGACCGTCCCAGTTGGGTCTTCGCCGTACAAGATAACGGCATCGGCATTGATCAGCAGTATGCGGAGCGGATATTCGATATTTTCCAGCGCTTGCAGAGTCGAGCCCAATACTCGGGTACAGGCATCGGCCTGGCTATCTGCAAGAAAATCGTTGAACGTCATGGCGGTCGCATTTGGGTGGAATCGACACTCGGGTGCGGTGCGACCTTTCGCTTTCGGCTCCCAGATCGCTTGCCGGAAGGCCAACCGTTGCGAAACACTGGAACCTCCTGGTAAAGTGTATTTTCAAATGAAGAGTGAGCGTGAAGGCTACCAAGTTCTTCTTGTAGAAGACAACCCCGGCGACGTAGGGTTAATCCGTCGCGCCCTAGCGAAAGGCAGGATTCGCACACAACTGCACGTGACACACGATGGCCCGGAAGCGCTTGAGTACCTGGCGCGCTGCAGTAGTCACAGTGCTGAGGGCAACGCGAGCGACGACAGTGGTTTTCGGCGGCCCGACCTAATTCTTTTGGACCTGAGCTTGCCGAAGATGGACGGTTGCGAGGTTTTGGCGCACATCAGACAAGACATCAGGCTACTGTCAGTGCCTGTTGTAATCCTGAGCAGCTCACAGGCCGAACAGGATGTAGTGCGCAGCTACGAACACTGCGCAAATTGCTTTATAACCAAACCGCTTGACCTCGAACGGTATATGGCGGTGATCGGATCGGTACAGCAGTTTTGGCTAGCCAGTGCCAAACTGCCAAGGAATGGAACTCATGGCTGAACGTACCATCCACGTCTTGCTCGTAGAGGACAATCCGGGCGACGTATACCTTATTCGGCGCATGCTCGCCGACTCGGCCAGTTCAGGCGCCGACGGTCAACCATTCGACGTTACTTGCGTCGATACGTTGGCAGGCGGCGTACAGTCAGTACATGCCAGCAAATCGGATGTAGTGCTCCTGGATCTTTCGCTGCCGGACAGCCAGGGTTTGACTACGCTCGAGCGTATGCAAGCCGCGGCTCCAGCAGTGCCCGTCGTCGTCCTTACCGGCTTGGCGGACGAAAGCGCTGCGCTGGCGGCGGTGCAGAACGGCGCCCAGGACTACTTGGTCAAGGGGCATGTGGACTCCTATGCACTTACCAACTCGATCCGCTATGCCCGCGAGCGCAAACAACTGCTGGAAGCGCTGCGTGGCTACTCTGCCAACTTGGAAGAACGCAATGCAGAGTTGGATGCGTTCGCCCATACGGTGGCACACGACCTCAAGAACCAGGTCTTTACCGTCGTCGGCAATGTGGAGTTGCTGCTGGATAAGCAGTCTCCTCCGGGTGCAGACGAACAAGAAGAGATGTTACACGATATCTTGCGCTCAGCACAGAAAATGTCACAGGTAATCCAAGAGCTACTGCTCCTTTCCCAGGTGCGCCGCTTTGACGTAAGCAGCACGCAGATCGATATGATTTCCGTATTGGCGGAAGCGCAGGCCCGCGTGTGGTCGCTGCTGGCGGAGACGGGGGGGAAGCTGATCGTACGCGACGTCGAACAGTGGCCGCCGGCGCACGGGTACGCTCCTTGGGTGGAAGAGGTCTGGTATAACTACATCAGCAATGCGCTAAAATATGGTGGACACCCGCCGCTAGTTGAATTGGGCGCCGAACGGCAAGATGAGCAGCGCGTCTGCTTCTGGGTGCGCGACAATGGTCCCGGTCTTACCGCCGAGCAAATGGCGCGCCTGTTTGTCGAATTCACACGCGTAGATGACGTAAGTCATAGCGGGCATGGTCTCGGACTCTCGATTGTCAAGCGCATCGTGGATAAGTTGGGTGGCGAGGTGGCTGTACAGAGTCAGATAGGCGTCGGCAGTGTCTTCCGCTTTTTCCTGCCTGCGGCCCCATGCAGCCCAAAAGAGAGTTGACAGACCAGCCATCCGTCGCGTACACTATACACAGTCGTAGGATGCGGGTGTAGCCTAGTGGTCAGGCTCTGGCTTCCCAAGCCAGCTACACGGGTTCGAACCCCGTCACCCGCTCTCTCAGCAGCACTCGGCAGCCCCACCGAGTGCTTTTTTGTTCCTTCTGCCGGAAAACACTGCCATGCCGATGACGCTTTCGCTAGCCCTTCCGCCCTCTCAACTCATCCTTATCGCAATCCTGATTGTGAGTACGACACTGTATGTGACGCAGTGGATCTCCATTGAACTCACGTCGATGCTGATCATCGTGGCGCTGCTCATCACAGGTGTGTTAGATCCAAGTGATGCATTCTCAGGGTTTTCCAACAGTGCCACACTGACCGTCGGCGCCATGTTTGTCGTGAGTGCCGGCCTTGTGCGCACTGGCGCCCTCGAGACGGCAACCAACCTGATCGTGCGAGGGTCCGGCGGCAACCCTCAGCGCATGCTGTTGATCATCTGCCTGGTTGTGCCGCTTACCAGCGCTTTCATGAACAACACACCAGTCGTAGTCATGATGATCCCGGTGGTGTTGTCGCTGAGCCGGCGCTTTAGCGTTTATCCTTCCAAGTTCCTGCTGCCGGTCGCCTACCTCGCCAGCTTGGGTGGTACGATCACGTTGATTGGCACAAGCACGAACATCCTGGTCGATGGCGTCTATCGTGCAAGCGGTGGTCCCGGCTTTGGGCTGTTTTCCTTCACACAGTTCGGCTTGATCTATGCTGCAGTCGGCATCATTTACATCATGGTGATGGGCCGTTGGCTGCTGCCCAACCGTGCACCACTCGCCGGCCTCGCTACACGCCGCGACGACGTCGTATACATCTCGGAGTTGATAGTGGAAGCGCAGAGCGGTGTAGCGGGGAAGCGTGTGGCCGACGTATTTATGCTGCTGCCAAACGTTGCGCGTGCGATGGCTCCGGCTCCTGCCGTGCACCGGCACCGGCGCCTATCGAACCCCATCAGCAGCAATGGAGCTGAACGTCCGCGTGCGGCTGAACTGCTCGAGCTTGTGCGCGAGGGCGACATCTACCAGGTGGGCGAGGCGCAGGACATGGTCTTGACGCCAGGCGACATGCTATTGGTTTCAGGCACACCAAAGGAAATCGATGCACTGCTGAAGTCCAGCGGCATGCAGCTGGCAACTGTGCTGAGTGATAGTGAACGGGCGCAGATCAAGGACTTGGAGCAAGAGGTAGTCGAGGCGGTCGTGCTGCCGAATTCCACCTGCAACGGGCGGCTGGTGGTCGATCTTGGATTCGCACACCTGTACAATGTGTCAGTCATGGGTGTACAGCGCTATGGCAGACAATACTCCCGCAACCTTCGTTCACTGCGCCTCAATAATGGCGACGTGCTGCTCTTGCGCGGGCCACGTAGCGGTCTGAGCGCTTGTTGCGAAGCCAACCGGTTATTGGTCGTCGAAGGCGTGGAGCAGTCCATCGTGCGCACGCATCGCAATTGGCAGGCGCTCGCCATCTTGCTAGGCATTGTCGTGCTTGGCTCATTGACCGAGATTCCCATCGTCACACTGGCCCTGTCGGGGGCCTGCCTGATGGTGATCAGCGGATGCCTGCGCCCGGGCGAGGCGGTAGCGTCACTCGACGCATCTTCGCTGCTGCTGCTGGCGGGCACGATACCGCTCGGAGCAGCATTGGAGGACACTGGATTGGCCAAGACGCTGGTTGACTGGCTCGTCAACAGTGTAGATGTGTCCAATCACCTATTCTTTATTTCAGTGTTTTTCCTCATGACCTGGATCCTGACCGAACTGCTCTCCAACAATGCCGTGGCCGTGCTGCTGACGCCGATTGCACTCAACCTGGCCCAGACCACCGGCATCAACCCGACGGCCCTGCTCATGGTCGTCATCTTCGGGGCAAGTTGTTCGTTTGTGATGCCACAGGGTTACCAAACAAACGCCATCGTTATGGGCCCCGGTGGATACCGGTTCACCGACTATCTCAAATTCGGGCTTCCGCTGTCCTTGTTGTGCTGGTTAGCGGCGATGATCTTTATCCCGATCTTTTGGCCGCTTTGATACAATTATGGTTGACTATCTACGCCCCACTTGGCACAATGATCCTCGTGAGCATCGTGCTGACGATCCTGCTCAACATCATCGGAGGCTGGCTTAGATAGAATTGCCCAGCCTACTCCCAACTACTTACTTGATTCAAGCGCGCCATCTCCTCGGCAGAGAGATCGACCGCACAGGCGCCCAGGCTTTCATCCAACTGCTCTGCCGTATTGGCGCCGATAATAGGCGCCGTAACATAGTCAAGGTGCAGCTGCCATGCCAAAGCTACCTGCAGAACGGTGGCCCCTCGGGCGGCAGCCACGCCGTCCAATGCTTCCAGCACAGCAAAACCCTTGTCGTTCATGTAACGATTGCGTACACTCTCGGCACGTGCGGATTCTGCAGCGCCGTTCCGGCGATACTTGCCGGTAAGGAAACCGCCGGCCAAGGGGCTATAGGGTATGACACCCAAGCCAAAATGCGTGCAGACATCACGGAGTTCCCGCTCAAACTCTGCCCGGTGCACCAGGTTGTAGTGAGGTTGCAGCGAATCATAGCGGACCCAGTGTTGCTTGTCGCTGGCCCACAAGGCATGCGTCAGCCGCCAGGCAGGGTAGTTGCTGCAGCCCACGTAGCGCACCTTACCTTGGCGCACCAACAGGTCGAGCGTCTCCATGGTTTCTTCGATCGGGGTATCGGCATCAAAAAAGTGCGTCTGGTAGAGATCGATATAGTCCGTCTGCAGGCGGCGGAGGCTGTCCTCGCACGCCTTGACAATGTGCACGCGGCTCAACCCTTCGCCGTTGGGGCCGTCCCACATGCGCCCGCGCACCTTAGTGGCCAGCACGATCTGGTCGCGATTGTTCCGGTTTTTCATCCAGCGGCCAATAATCTCTTCACTCACGCCGCCCGGATTGCCTTCTGCCCAGCGGCTGTACACGTCCGCCGTGTCGACAAAGTTGCCGCCGGCGGCGACGAACGCATCCATCACCTCTATTGCAGCATCTTCGGTGGCAGTCCACCCCCACTGCATCGTGCCCAAGCACAGTTCGGACACCTTCAAACCCGTGCGGCCGAGATTTCGATATTCCATGCTTCCGCTCCCTTGCACTAGATTGCGCCTTGAGACTGTCTGAACTGTCTGAATTGTTATTGGCCGTTGCCAGTTACTTGGATGGCGCCAAGCTCGATATGATCCGCCGGCGGTTGGTCTGGCTGGCTTACTGGCAATCTCGCCCAATCCTGTGGAGAATAAAGGCCGGCCAACAGCTGATACTCCTTGGCCTCGGCATCCTCGCCAAAGCCAAGCGTAAACTGCTGGGCGATCACGTCGCCAGGCTCCAGTCCAGTCAGGGCGACTTCCCAGCCGTCTGCCTGCGCCACCTGCTTAGCCGGGTCGCCGTCCACCACATGAACGAAAGCCGAAATTGGCTCACCGCGCGTGGGCGCCGGTTGCGGCATCGGCTTGCCACCTACTTGCCAGTATAGGGTGATGACTAGGGACTCGCCCGGGGCGACAGATTCTTTATCCAGCGCGTAGCCCAGCAAAGTGAATGCACCGCCAAGATCGGCTCCCACAGGATGATAGGCTGCACCGCCAGGCAGTGCAAAACCTTGCCCTTGCGGATACACAGTGCTGCCGCCATTCTGCAGCCACTTGACCGCGGCGCGGACGCCGGGGACAATGCCGAGATCCTCAGCCGCCACCTGATAGACTGGCGTATCCACAACGACGGGGCGCACTACCTCTTCTCCCGCGTTTTCCTCGACCTTGTAGAGATAGATGGAATAGCCGGCGCGATCCACCGGCTGCATCCCACGGAACACGGCATACAGGTCGGTCGTGTCCGGCTGCAGCGTCCCCAACCGCAGGCTGGTGGCACTGATGGCATACCACCCGGGCGGTGGCGTATAGGGGTTATAGGCCGCAACCTCTCGCCCTTGCATAAAGCGCAGATAGCCCGGCAGCGGCCGATAGCGCACGCCGTAAACTTCGGGCACGGCCTTGCCGAAGTAGGCTAAGTTGACGCTGTCAATGCCACGCTCGTCCATTACCTGGCGCAGCGCCGGCAGGTCTTGTCCCCAGTCAAGGTTGGAGTCCACCAGGATATTGCTCCAGTTTTGCCACGGGCCGGCCAAGGCGTTGAAAAACGCTTCCTGGTGCGGAAAGATCTGCAGCGTGCCGAGCGCCAGCCACGCTACCAACAGTGCACCGGCTGTGGCAGGTATCCAGCGCCGCGCGCCGACTTCCAGCCAGTCGACGGCGTTGCCTGCCAACAAAATGGCAAAGGGGACGGCGGGCAGCATATGGCGGTAGCCGATCGTAAGCACCCCCGTCAACCCCATGCCGATAAAGGCCAGGAGAGGCAGCCATAACAAGCTTTGCCGCCGCCACTGGCGCTTGCGTACAAGAGCAATCAGACCGGCCATGAGAAGAATGAGCAAAGGTAGAGGCGTCTTGACGGCGATAGAGACCGGGAAGTAATACCACCACCCTCCTGTCGACACCTGCCCCAACAGGAAGTCAGGTTTGACCACCGTCTCCTGCACCAACCCGCTAAATGTCGCCCACAGGTTGTCCCAGAAGAACGATGCAGGGAGCGGCGCGTTGAGCGGCAACTGCTGCGGCACGCCCCAGGTGAAACGGTAGACGCCCCACAAGACAACCAAGCCAACCATGCCAGCTGTGACGACCCCCAACAGCCGACGCCACCAACTCTTTATGGCTATGCGAAGTGTTTCGGTGGACGGCAAATACAGCAGTGCAGCCGCGGCCGCAACCGGCCAAAAGAGCAGCCCATTATACTTGGCCGCCATCGTCAGCCCCCCCAATATTCCCGCTAACACAATGTCATAGGGACGGCCGTCCTCCAGCCAGCACCACAGCCGCCACGCCGCCAAGACGAAAAAAGCGGTCAACGGCAAGTCGGTAGAGATGATCCGGCTGTTGGCGATCAAGTTGGGATCAAACACCGCCAAGGTCAAAACCAGCCAGCCGCCCCACGTGCCCAGCAGCCGTCGACCCCAGAAAAACAGGCCGCTCAACAGCAGCACGCCCAGCACCGTGATCCCGCGCCGTGCCTGAACAAGCATGCCTTGCGGATCCGAATTGGCTTGCCATAAAAAGACATCCGAGAAGTCGTAGCGGTTACCCTGCTGCCACAGTGGATTGTCAAGCGGCAGGTTAATATCCTGGCGCGCCAGCAGCGGGAGCCCGGCGATCATGCCTGCCAGCGGCGGATGTGTCGTGGCCAGGCGAAAATCACCAGTGCGCAAATAGGAATAGCCGGATGTGAGATGATACTGCTCGTCAAACGAAGCAGACTTCTGGGGCGAAGCCAGCAGAGCTTGGGCCGCAAATATGGCCAGCAGCACCGCGAAGATGCCCCATTCCCAAAGACTCATTTTCACATGTCACCGTTCTTCTCACGGCTAATCATGTCACGTTCAGCGATGTCGCTGCTAACCACGATCATCCTGCACGGAGCACGCGCCCTTCGCCCTCACGCCGGGTGATGCGGCGGGCGTCCATCTCCTCAAGCACAGCTTGCGCATACTTGCGGCTGGTGCCAAACAAGTCACGCACCTCGGCCAACGTGATTGTGCCCTGCTCGCGCAGGTGTTGCTGAATCCGTACGGTCATCTGCTCAAAGTCGCTCCGGCGCAACAACACATCTTCACCCAGCCGCACGAGCAGACCTTGCTCCAGCAAACAGGCAAACAGTTCTGCATCTCCACCGAGAATCTGCATCGAATCCTGCATATTCGGGGGCGCATAGGGTACAGCTGCAAACTGGGCTAACAAAGCATTTGTTGCAGACTCCTGGCGAGCATTAAACCGAGGTTCATAGTCGGGCAATGCAATCACTTGATCGTCGGCCTGCAGGACGCCGTCGGCCTGTGCTGCAGCGACTAACAAATTGAACGTGCGGACCGGCACCTGGACCTGCGGCAACCAAACCTGCAGGCGGCTACGCACTTCTCCGCGCGGCATGCCGCGCCGCAATGGGAACTGGCGATGGTAGCGGGCGAGCAGATCGCTAAGTTGCTTGCGCAAAGTCTGCCAGGTTCCCAACGCTAGAAACAGTGATTCGCCGTTGTCAGCAGGCAGGTCTTTGACGGCGCCTGACAGGCGCAGTGCCGCCAACATAGCTTGCGCTTCGTCGTGCGCCAGGTCCACGCTGCGCAACAAATCGCGCTCGCTTGCCAGCGGTTGCCGCATTAGGGTCTGCAGCAAGATCTCCTCGGGCGCACCGCGACTCAGTATCTCCAAGCGTGCTAATGCCGCAGTGTCGAAACGTCGCCAGCGACGGCGCGGTGTGGGGTTGAGCACGGCGCCGCCCCCCAAGGTCTGGCTGGGTGAGGGTTGGCGCAGAATAAAGTAATCCCCAGCCACAACGACCACAGGTCGATCGAGGCGCAACTGCAAGAAACCTTCAGCGCCCGGCTCCAGTTGTTCGGCCCCAAGCACGCGGGCGTAGGCGGGCACCTCGGCGGCGCCGCTAAAAAAATCGACGCGCTGGTTATGAGCCAGCGGCCTGGGGGCATCCGGCAGCAGGCGAAAGCGCACGTCGATCAGCGTACTCGCCTGCAGAGTCCCGGGCCTGGCCACCACATCACCGCGATGCAGTTCCTCTACGCCGACACCACTCAGGTTGATCGCCAGGCGACTGCCCGGCTCACCCGCCTCAATCTGACGCTTATGCGTCTGCAAGCCACGCACCCGCGCCGCGATGCGACCAGGCATAATTTCCACCGCGTCCCCCAGGGCGAAGGCGCCATCGCTGAGCGTGCCGGTAACGATCGTGCCGAGGCCGCTGAGACTAAAGACGCGGTCGATGGGCAAGCGTGGGCGCGCGCGGTTGCGGCGGGGTGGCAGTTGCAGCAACACCTGCGCCAGTTGCCGGCGCAAGCTGTCCAGCCCCTCGCCTGTAACGGCGCTGACCCGGACGATCGGCGCGCTGGCAAAACGCGTGGTAGCCAATAGATCGTGTACGTCCAGTTCGACCAGGTCCAACCAGTCGGCGTCTTCGGCGCGATCGATTTTAGACAGCACGACGAGCGCGGCCGGCACAGCCAGCAGGTCCAGAATGGCCAGATGCTCGCGCGTTTGGGGCATCACTCCTTCGTCGGCGGCGATTACCAACATGGCAGCGTCAATACCACCAACGCCCGCCAACATGTTCTTGATAAAGTCAATATGGCCGGGCACATCGACGATCCCGACGCTCTCGCTGTACCCGTCTTCGCCGGCTGGGCCGGGCATGGCCAAATCGATCCAGGCAAAGCCCAGATCGATGGTCATGCCGCGTGCTTTCTCTTCTTTGAGCCGGTCGGGGTCAATGCCGCTAAGGGCACGGACAAGCGTTGACTTGCCGTGGTCGACGTGGCCGGCGGCGCCGATGACGCGCAACGATGTCTAGTCCGCCTGCTTCTGGTTACTTCTGGCCATTAGTTTGGGCCGGCGGCTCGCCAGTGACGATGCCGGGGGTGCGGCGCTGGGCGCCCTGGCTGGCAAACAACTCGGCGTTGCGACGCTGGCGCTGCCAGGCCTCTTCCATCGTGCGCACTTTCTCATCGCGTTCGCGCACGGTGCGCTGCATGCCCTCCAGCCAGGAATTCGCCATGGTCAACACATAGTTGCCGTACGCCTCCTGCGCCTTCCAGACCTGGTCCACCAATGACTCCATGATTTTGATGTCATGCTGCAACGGCGGGAAGCGCTCCACCACCTCGCGGTTGTACTTGTCCTGTTCCGACCACAGATGTTCCTGGCGTAACTCGATCTTGCGGCGCTTCTTTTCGTAATCCTCGCGAAACTCGTCCATCTCACGCCGGATGCGCTCTTCGGCCAGGCGTTGCAGCTCGGTGACCTGGCCTTGCTCGCGCAGGATTAGATCCTTGAACTCCTGCATCTCGTTGACCGCACGGCGCGCAACATCGATCTGCTGCGCAAAGTTCTGCACCCGTTCGTAGGATTGCTGCACCAGTGTTTTTTGCTCTTCAATAGTTTCCTGCCAGCGCGTCAGCACTTGCTCGCGGTCCACGACCATGACGCGCGTCCTCTCCATGAACTTGACCTGTTCTTCACGCAGCTGCTCGATCTGTGGCGGCAGCTTCTCGATCTCCTGTCCCGTTTTGCGGATCAGTTCGTCAAGCAAGGGGATGCGCCCGGCCGTAGCCTCGGTGCGCTTAAACAGCTCCACCGTCTCCTGCTGGAGTTGGGCGATGCGCTTGGTATCGCTCGTGCGCTGCTCGATCAGGAACGGAATCTGGCGGGTGCGCTCTTCGATCTCCTTGGCCAGGCCGCCGATCTGGTTGCGTACGCCCATGATCAGTTCGCTCAGGCGTTCGTCTTCGACCACACGCACCTGGATAGTTTCCTCCAGGCGGGCAATGCGCGGCAGCTCGCGCCGCACTTCGCTGACTTCGCGGCTGAGCATTTCGCGGTCGCTCATGCGGGCGCGTTCCAGCTCACGCTGGCCCGTCACGCGTTCTTCGTAGGCGCGCTCCACCAGACCCACCAGCTCAGACTTAGTGTTCTGGATTGACTGCTCAATCTGATTAAAGCGAGTGAGCTGCGCCTGCGTGCCGGCCAGGCGCCCTTCCAAGTCTTGCACGCGACGCGCTTGTTCGATAATGTCGGCGGATTGTGCCTCGATGCGCTGTTGGAGGCGAGCAATTTCGGCGCGATCGCGCCGGTGCTCTTCGTCCAGCCATGTCACCATCTGGGCGAGTTGTGTTAGATCCATGGGCAAATTCCTTTAGGTAAATAGCGGCCGGCACATCCATGAGCCAGCCGCTACACCAAAATCTATATGGGTGCATTATATCACCTGCGGCGCATGATTCAAACATGCCGCGCCTTCTGTGGTTTGACCGATCCAATTGCCCACTGCTACAATGGTGCGACCTGTGTCTAGGCCCTGGAGAAGGTGACTATGTACATTCCCCTCCCCAAGTTCGGTTTCCAATAAACTCCTTATGCGGATAGGCGTCGATGCCCGCCTGGTGTATCATCAGCCGGCCGGAATCAGCAGATACACAGGCCACTTGCTGCAGGCAATGGCGGAACTCGACCAAGAAGACGAGTTCGTCGTTTTTCAGCACCGCAAGCATAAGATTCCACTGATCCAAGCTCCCAACTTTCGCCGTGCCACGCTTGTCTCGCCGGTTCATCACCGGTTGGAGCAATATGCCCTGGCACTCGAACTATATCGCTTCCCGCTCGACCTGCTGCACAGCACGGACTTTATCCCTGCGCTGTATTCGCCGCACAAATCGGTGATCACTGTTCACGATCTGGCGTTTCTGCACTATCCGCACTTTCTCACCACCGAGAGCGCAGCGTACTATGGGCTGATCGACCGGGCGGTGCTGCGTGCCGATCATATCATCGTCCCCAGTGAGCACACCAAGCATGATCTTATCGGCCAAATGGGTGTCCCGGCGGACAAGGTCAGCGTGATCTATGAAGCGGCCAATCCTTCGTTCGTGCCGCTTCCAGTCGCAGAGACGCGCCGGGAAATTGCGGCCAAGTACGGCATTCCCGAAACATACGTCTTTACCGTGGGCACGATCGAACCGCGCAAAAACGTCACGGGTCTGCTCCAGGCATTTGCCTGTCTGCGCGATAAGTATGGCTTAAACATACCAGTGGGACTTGCCATTGCCGGCAGCAAGGGCTGGCTGTACGAAGAAACACTGGAGATGGTGCGCACGCTAAAGCTGACCGACAGCACCTTCTTTCTAGGCCGCGTGTCCGACAGTGACCTGCACAAGCTCTACGTCGGCGCGCGCTGCCACGTGCACCCCGCCTATTATGAAGGTTTTGGCCTGCCGCCGTTGGAGGCGATGGCCTGCGGCACCCCGACGATTGTCAGCAACGTGAGCAGCCTGCCTGAGGTAGTCGGCGATGCGGCCCTGCTCGTGAACCCACGCGATACGGAGGAGATCGCCGTAGCCATGCACCGGCTGCTGACGGACGAGGACCTGCACGCCGAACTGAGTGAAAAAGGTTTGCAGCGCGCCCGCACGTTTCGCTGGGACAAGGCGGCGCAGCGCACACTGGAAGTCTACCGGCAGGTGGTTACCGCTCGCACAGCCCCGGCCAAGCCATCCGCCTCGCGACCAAGCCACACCAGGTCGGAAATCTAAGCGCAGACAGGCGCGCATGAACATACTCTTCCTGACGCCACAGCTGCCATACCCACCGCGCCAGGGCACGACGATTCGCAACTACAACCTGATCTTGCACCTGGCGCAACAGCATACGATCGACCTGCTGACTTTTCTCGCGCCCGGCGAACAACTTGTGGACGACAGCCCTTTGTACAGGCTGTGTCGCAAGGTCGCTGCGGTAGAACAACCTCCGCGCTCCACGAAACGTCGCGCCGCCGACACGCTTACAACCCTGACGCCCGACATGGGATTGCGGTTGGAGAGCGGGGCGATGTGGGACATGGCAGGTGCTTGGACGGCGCAGACGGCATATGACATCGTGCAAGTGGAAGGCATCGAGTTGGCGCAGTATGGCATGGCTGTGGCGGGTCACAAGCGGGGCATGCAACCGGCGCTTGTCTTCGACAATCACAACTGCGAGTACCTTCTGCAGAAGCGCAATGCGACCAACGACCTGCGCCTGCCCGCGCGCTGGCCGGCGGCAGCCTACAGCCTCATGCAGTGGCAGAAACTGCGCCGCTATGAGACAATGATCCTGAATGCGGCAGACGCCACAGTGGCAGTAAGCGACGCCGACAAGCAGGCGATGCAGCGGATTGCACCAGGCACCTCCATCACCGTCGTCTCGAATGGCATTGACCTGGAGGAGTACCGGCCTGGCGTTCCTTTCCCAAGTGCCGCCATCGACGCCGACAAGCCAAAGCTCGTCTTTACAGGCAAGATGGACTACCGGCCCAATATCGACGCAGCACTCTGGTTTGCGCACGAAGTACTGCCGCTGGTAGTGGCGCAAGCGCCGGGCGCCTGCCTGCAACTGGTGGGGATGAACCCGCATGCGCGTCTCGACGAACTACGCAGCAGTCCGCACGTGGAGATCACCGGCACCGTGGTCGACACACGGCCCTACATCGCTGCCGCCGCCGTGTACGTAATTCCGATGCGTGTCGGCGGCGGAACACGGTTCAAAGCCCTTGAGGCCATGGCCAGCGGCAAAGCGATTGTCAGCACCTCGCTCGGGGTCGAAGGCATCGCCGTCCGAGATGGGCATGAAATGCTGCTGGCGGACACACCCGGCGCCTTTGCGGCAGCAATTGTGAGGTTAGTCACGGATCTGCGCACCGGCGCTGCGCTGCAGCAGCAGCTTGGGGCGCAGGCACGCCGCTTTGTAGAACAGCACTACGGTTGGCCAACGATCATCCCACAACTAGACAAGGTCTATCAAGCTGTGAAGGGAGCGTAATTTCATGCCCGGCAACTCAGGGTTGCGTGTCGGTTTTATCGGTTCAGGCTGGACAGACTCGACCCAGATTCCCACCTTTCGCTTGGGCGGCTTGACGCCACAGGCGATCGCCTCAGCCAACCCTGCCAAGGCGCGCGCCGTAGCAGAGAAACACGGTGTGCCCGAAGTGTACGATTCTTGGCAGGAGTTGGTCGCAAGCAAAAACGTCGACATTGTGAGCGTCTGCACGCCGCCTTACCTGCACAAGGAGATTGCCGTCGCCGCCTTGCAGGCCGGCAAACACGTCATCTGCGAAAAACCGACGGCACTCAATGTAAACGAGGCAGAAGAGATGCTGGCAGCGGCGCAGGCTGCGCCTAATCAGCTTGCCATTGTCGACCACGAGCTGCGCTTTCATCCTCAGCGGCTGCAGATGCGCCAGATGATCCGCGAGGGTTACATCGGCAGCGTGTTGCACGCCCATCTTGACCGGCTCGGCAGTGAGCGCCTCAATCCGGATCTGCCTTGGAACTGGTGGTGTGATGTCGACCAGGGTGGAGGGATGCTCAACGCCCTGGGCAGTCATCTGCTCGACCTCGCACGCTGGATAGTGGGGCGGATCGAGGCGTTGACGGCGCAGCTGCAGATTGGTCACCTATACCGCACCGATACCGACGGCTCCGTACGCCAGGTCACCGCTGACGACCACGCACAGTTACTGCTGCGCTTTGCCAATGGTGCCCAAGGCAGCATCACCGTCAGCGGGTTGACGCCGAGCGGCTGGGGCATGTCGATCTTGGTCGTGGGCACAGACGGCGCCCTGAAGCTGGACAACCAAGACCAATTATGGGGCATGCGTGGTTCGGCATATCCAGGCGGCGAGTGGGAGGCCATACGCCCGCGCCATGCGCCTGCCAACATGGCCGAGCTGCCCAACCAGCGGCCATTTGGCATCGGAACTTATTTCATGGCGCAAATGCTGGCCATGTCGCTGCCGATGGGCGAAGTGCTGCTCGCCGACGCAGCTTCGTTCTACGATGGCCTCGTCGTACAGCGGGCGATCGATGCCGCGCGCATCGCCCATCAAGATGGGGCATGGCTCAAACTTTGACAATCCAGCGCAACCCTCCCATAATGTAGGGGCGCTTCCCATCAAGTCAAATATCGTCCCAAACCCTTTGATCCGATAGGAGACAATCTATGAAACGAACATTGCGTGCAGCAGCTCTGCTTTCTCTGCTGGTTGCTGGGCTATGGTTGGTTGCCGCTTGTGCGCCACCGCCGCCGCCACCTTCCGGTGAATCTGCCGCGCCGGCTGCCGATACGGCAGCAGACACCACTACTGAAGCCGCCGCCGAAGCTCCCGCCGAGGCAGCAAGCTCCGATACGGGAGCAGCCAGCACCGAGCTGAATGTATTGTGCACGCCGCAGGTGCAGTGGTGCGAAGGCATGAAAGCCGAGTTCGAAAAGGCCAACCCCGACATCACCGTCAACTTCGTGCGCATGTCAAGCGGCGAGGCGTTGGCCCGCTTGCGCAACGAGAAGGACAATCCCCAGTTCGACATCTGGTGGGGTGGCCCCGTGGATGGCTTTGTAGCAGCCGCCAACGACGGCTTGCTCGAAGCGTACGACTCGCCCAACATGGCCAACCTGCGCGACCAAAAGCTGTACAAGGATGCCGAGAACCGCTGGGCCGGCGTGTACGTTGGCACGCTTGGCTTTGCGACCAACAAGAACTGGCTGGCCGAAAACCCTGGCGTCGCGGCGCCGACCAGTTGGGCTGACTTGCTCAAACCCGAATTTAAGGGCCAGATCATGGTCGCCCACCCGTCCAGTTCCGGCACCTCGTACACCGCCCTCTGCACGATCCTGCAGTTGATGGGCGAAGACGAAGGCTGGAAGTACATCCAGGACTACGCCGGCCAGGTGAACCAGTTCACCAAGAGCGGCGCGGCGCCCGCCAAGTTCGTCGGCCAAGGCGAAGCCGGTGTGGGGATCGTCTTCTCGCACGACATTGTGGCTGAGATCGAGAAAGGCTCGCCGCTCGAATTGACCTTCCCTTCCGAAGGCACCGGCTACGAGATCGGCGGTGAGGGTATCATCAAGGGGGCCAAGCACCCGGATGCAGCCCAAAAGTGGTTTGACTGGGCCTTGGATCCCGCCACGCAGGAACTTGGGCCCAAGTATGAAGCCTACCAGGCCCCGACCGTAAACGGCGCAACTGCTTCGCGCCCGGAGCTGCTCGACGTCAAGATGATCAACTATGATTTCGACTACTGCGGCGGCAACAAGAACGCCATCGTAGACAAGTTCACCAACGAGATCGCGGCTGCCGACAGTCTGAAAGAATAGCAGGCCGCCTTGTAATATCCCCGGGACCGGCGAACGCATGCGTTCGCCGGTCCCGGGGATATAGGCATACACGCACCCTCTCATTATGACAACCACTCGCTCCCCGCTATGGCGACGATGGCAGGAGTTCCGGCTCATCGGGCAGGACCCGGTGCTGGCCCTAGGTCTGATTACAGTTGGCGCCTTTGTCTTGCTCTTTGTTGCGCTGCCGCTTGTGCTGGTGATCTGGCAGGGGTTTTTCGACCCAGCCACCGGAGCAGTAAGCTTTAAGTACTTCACGCAGTTTGTCGATCCCTATTACGTGCCTCACCTGTGGCGCATCTTGTGGAACACACTGGTGATGGGCATCGGCGCCGCCACCGGCGGCACCATCATTGGTTTCATTTTTGCGTACGCCCTGGTCCGCTGCAGCATGCCATTTGGCCGCAGCGTCCACGTGGTCACTCTTCTCCCCACCATCTCACCGCCCTTCGCCATTGCCATTGCCGCCATCCTGCTATTTGGGCGCAACGGGCTGATCACGCGGCAAATCCTGGGCATACGCTTTGGCGCGGGCGTCAACGATATCTACGGCTTGGATGGGCTGATCTTTGTTCAGATCATCACCTTCTTTCCCGTTGCTTATTTGATTATTCGCGCCATGCTCGAACGCATCGACGCGTCGATGGAAGAAGCGGCCCTCAGTCTCGGCGCAAGCAAGTTTCACATCTTTCGCACCGTGACGCTGCCGCTCCTGGCGCCGGGCATAGCCGCCTCGTTCTTGCTGCTGTTTGTGGAATCGTTGGCCGACCTGGGCAACCCACTGTTGATCGCCGGCAACGACACCGTGCTTTCGGTCGAAATCTACCTCTCGGTAGCGGGCCAATTCGACCAGCAAAAAGCTGCTTCGCTTTCTGTAATCCTCTTGATCCCCACGCTGACACTCTTCCTGCTGCAGCGCTACTACATTGGGCGGCGGTCGTACATCGCCGTAACGGGTAAGCCCACGACCGGTCGCATTTTCGTCAAGGAACCCGTTACGCGCTGGACGTTCATCATTCTCACGCTGCTGACGCTGGCGCTGGTTTTAGTACTGTACTTGTCGATCCTGGCAGGCTCGTTCACCAAGCTGTGGGGGATCGACAATCGGCTTGAGCTAAGCAACTACGTAGTCGCTTTTACGCGTGGGCTCAACCCGCTTCTGTCCACCACATTCCTATCGGCCGTGGCCACTCCCTTGGCCGGGCTGATCGGCATGGTCATCGCCTTCCTGGTCGTGCGCCGCGCCTTCGTCGGCAAACAGACACTGGATTTTGTCTCCAACCTGGGTGGCGCTGTGCCCGGTACGATCCTGGGTATCGGCTACATCTTGGCCTTCATCGGGGCGCCCTGGTATGCAGTGGTGCTGATCTTCGTGCTGCTCGCCGGCTATCTTGCCTCGCGCGTCACGTCCAACTGGATGGTTCAGCTAGCCATCGTGTTGGGAGGATCGTTTGCCGGCTACTACTTCAACTGGCTGCCGTATCTGCTCAACATCAACGAGGACGGCTGGCGCTACTTATTGGCGGCCGGTTACACACTGCTTGCCGTGATTGCCGCGGTGGGTGCACGCCCGGGCAGGCGCCGGATAGTGGCGCTGTTATTCCTCGGCATGGCGTTCTACCTGGTGATCTACAACCTCAGCCCGACGCTTACCGATCCGCTGGGGCGCTGGGGTCGCACGCTGCCGGGCGTCAACTACCCAAAAGTAGTTGCCCGCCTGGTCTCCTTTATTGAGTTCTTTACGCAGCCCAACCTGGCGATCCTCGGCTACACCTTTCTGGCGCTCTCAATTTTTGCCGTGACGGAAATGCGCGGGTTCTGGCGCGGAATCGTTGCCTTGATTGCCATCATGCTGTCCGGTGCGCTGGTCTTCTTCGGCGAATCGCTCACCTTGGTCGGCACGCCCTACATCATCGTAGCGGCCTATGCCATACGCAGCCTGCCGGCCAGCGTCCGTGCCGGCGTGGCGTCGCTGCAGCAAGTAGACCCATCTATCGAAGAGGCATCGACGATCCTGGGTGGTGACGCCCAGTACACCTTCCGCAAGGTCACGCTGCCGCTGATCCTGCCAGCGTTCTTTGCCGGATTGGTCTTTGCGTTTGCCCGCCACATGACGAGCCTCTCCGCCGTGATCTTCCTGACCACGGCGCAGTGGCCAATTCTCACCGTCTGGATCCTGAGCGAGGTCGAGCAGGGGGGCATGAGCATCGCCGCCGCCTACTCGGTCATCCTGATCGCCATTGTTTTAGCGGCAATTGGCTTGATGAGCCTGTGGCTCAAACGCACCTACGGGGGGCGACAAGACGTCGATTTGACTGCTGGCGGTTGATCGCAGCACAGAAGTTGATCGCAGCACAGAAACGGGAGCAAGGGCGTGTATTTAGAGTTGCGCAATATCAGCAAGTACTTTGCCGGCCGCGACGGGTCCAGCGAAGTGCGCGCCGTGGACGATGTGAGCGTCGACATCGAGCGCGGCCAGTTCGTCACGTTGCTGGGACCGTCCGGTTGCGGCAAAACTACGACGCTGCGCCTGGTCGCCGGCTTCGAGTTTCCAACCCATGGCTCGATCATTTTGGATGGCAAGCCCATCGACGAACTGCCTCCCAACCGGCGCGACATGGCCATGGTCTTCCAGAGCTATGCGATCTTCCCGCACCTGAACGTCTTTGAGAACATCGCATATGGGTTGAAGATCAAGAAGCTTAGCCAGGCCGACATCAGGCGCAAAGTTTCCGGCGTGCTCGATCTGACCGAATTGCAGGGGCTGGAAAACCGTGCCCCTAATCAGCTTTCCGGCGGCCAGCAGCAGCGCGTGGCGCTTGCGCGTGCCCTGGTGATGGAACCAAAGGTGCTGCTGTTCGACGAACCACTCTCCAACCTGGACGCCAAGCTGCGCGTGCAGATGCGCAGCGAGATCCGGCGCATCCAGCAGGAGTTAGGCATTACCAGCGTCTACGTCACCCACGATCAGGACGAAGCGATGGTACTGTCGGACCAGATCGTGATCATGCACAAGGGTCGCGTGCAGCAAACCGGCAGCGCCATCGGCATCTATCGCCGCCCAGCCAACCGCTTCGTGGCCGACTTTATCGGACGCGCCAATTTCCTGCCCGTCGAGCTGCTGGAACGCAGTGGCGACAAGTGGCAGGTGCGCCTGCACGGCCTCACGTTTGCGACGCCGGCGACGGATGAAGTCCAGCTTGGCCAACAGGCCGTCCTGCTCGTGCGGCCCGAATCGCTGCGCTTGAGCACGCAGCCGCCCGCAGGCGATGGCGCCCTACCGGCGACCGTAGCGCGCACATCCTACCTGGGCAGCCTCGCCGAATACGAGATCGACCTGGCGGGCCAACGCCTCACCGCCGTACGCCACGACCCCGGCGAGGACGACCTCTATCCAACGGGCGCTATGGTATACGTGCATTTACTGCGCGACAATGTGTACCTGCTGTCTGAACCATGATTTGGGGGATTTATAGGATTTCCATGATTTTGTGGCAAAACATTGTCGCCGCGAATAATCAAGGTAATCCTGTAAATCCCCCAAATCATGGTTCAGACCGGCGCCATCTGTATCGTAAAATGCCGTAGCACCGGTGCCTGCCAGACAACACGATAGCCTGGCAAACTCCCCCGCTGCTTGTTCACCTCCAGGATCACCTCCGCCAAGTAGTCGACGTGGCTCTGTGTGTAAACACGGCGCGGAAATGCCAGGCGCACGAGTTCCATAGCAGCTGGCCGCTCGCTCCCATCCGGCTGCAGACCAAACATGACCGAGCCGATTTCGACCCCGCGCACGCCGCCGATCAAATAGAGCGCGTTGGCCAGCGACCACGCGGGAAACTGGTCGGCCGGGATGTGCGGCAGCATGGTGCGAGCGTCGATATAGACGGCGTGGCCGCCAGTTGGCAGCACGATGGGCACGCCACCCGCCGTCAGCTTGTCGCCCAGGTACGCAATGGAGCGGATACGATAGCGCAGGTAGTGCTCGTCAAGCGCCTCGTACAGGCCAACGGAGATAGCCTCCAGGTCGTAACCGGCCATGCCGCCATAGGTTGGGAAGCCTTCCGTCAAGATCTCGACGTTGCGGCAGCGCATGGCCAGGTTGTCGTCGTTGACTGCCAGGTAGCCGCCAATGTTCGCCATGCCGTCCTTCTTGGCGCTCATGGTGCAGCCATCAGCATAGCTGAACATCTCACGCGCGATGTCGATCGGGTCCTTGTCGGCATACCCCTCTTCACGCAGCTTGATAAACCACGCATTCTCGGCAAAGCGGCAGGCGTCGATCAGGAAGGGGATGCCATAGCGACGGGCGATCTCGCTGGTTGCGCGCACGTTAGCCATGCTCACCGGCTGGCCGCCGCCAGAATTGTTGGTGACCGTCAGCATGATGCACGGGATGCGCTCGCGACCGATGCTCTTGATTGCCTCTTCCAGGGCCTCCAGGTCTATGTTTCCCTTAAATGGATGAATGAGCCGCGGCTGGCGACCTTCTGCGATGACCAGGTCGCGCGCCTCGGCGCCGGCATGCTCGACATGGGCACGCGTGGTGTCAAAGTGCGTGTTGTTGAGCACGACGTCACCGGGTTTGGCGATCACCGAGAACAGCACATGCTCGGCGGCGCGGCCTTGATGCGTGGGGATCACATGCGTGAAGCCCGTAATATCACGCACGGCGGCCTCAAACTTGTAGAACGACGAAGCGCCCGCGTACGACTCGTCACTGGCGATCATGCCCGCCCATTGACGGGCAGACATGGCGCCCGTACCGCTGTCGGTCAAGAGATCAATCAATACGTCGCTGGCCTTGAGCAGGAACGGATTGTAGCCAGCCGCCTGGAGCGCCGCCTCGCGCTGCGCCATGCTCGTGAAGTTGATCGGCTCGACCGAACGCACGCGGAACGGCTCGATGATGGTTTGCGGATGGAACTCTTGCATGGGAAGGAAAACCTCGTATCCGATTGCGGTCGTAATGTCAGTTTTGGTAAGAAGTGGTATGGTTAGTGTATCACCATCGATTCACCCAAAGAACTTAGGAGTTGTTTATGAATGAGGAGAAACGCCCGTTGCGTGTGGCCATCATCGGCACGGCAGCGCGATCCGATTATTTGTATGGTCCCATCTTGCAGGCGCTACCGCACGAAGTTGAGCTTGTCGCGGTGTGGGGACGAAGCGAAGCCTCGGCCAAGCGGCTGGGCGAATCACTGCACACTCCCTGGTACACCGACCTGAATCGCCTGGTGCGGGAGACAGCCCCCGAGATCGGAATCGTCTCCGTAGCCTACAATGCCAACGGCGAGGCCGGCCTGGCGGCAGTCGAAGCAGGGCTGCACGTGCTGCTGGAAACGCCGATTGCCCACAAGCTGGTCGAGGCCGACGCGATTATTGCGGCCGCCCAACAGCGTGGGCGCAAGATCGAGATAGCCGAACAATTCCATCGCCGCCCCCTCGAACAGATCAAGCTGGAACTGATCAAGTCCGGCCTGTTCGGTCGCGTGCACACGTCGTTCAGCGACTTCGCCGGGCATGGCTATCATGGCATTTCGGTCATGCGCTCGTATCTCGGCTTCGACGCCCAGCCAGTTCAGGTGATTGGTGCCGTGCAGGAGTATCCCCTCGCCGCCCAGTGGTCACGGCTATCCGATACGCGTGGCGAGCGCACCGAAGAACAGGAACATGGCATTATCGAGTTTGCGGGCGGCCAACTGGGCATTTTCCATTGGACCAGTGTCGGCTACGACTCGCCCATGCGCTGGTGGCGCAGCAGCCGCTTCCTGGCCGAACGCGGCATGGGCATCACCGTCGGCGTAAACCTCGAAGTGCAGGAGTGGCTGACGCTGCTCGCTCCCGGCAGCGAAGCTCCGCGCTTCGTGACAATTGAGCGCCGTTGGGAACGCAACGACGGCGGCGCCTTAATCGGCATGGTAGCGCATACGGGCGACCTCGACCAGCCGATCGTGCGCTGGGATAATCCGTTCCGCCCCATCCGCAGGGGCCACGGTCCCCAGTGGCACGACGACGAGATTGGCGTCGCCGGTTGCCTGCTCAGCCTCGTCAACGCCGTCCGCGACGGGACGGAGCCCACCTACGGCCCGTACCAAGGCCGCCTTGACCAGGAACTGATCTTGGCCATCCGCCAATCTTCCGCCAATGGCGGCGCACCGGTCAAGCTGCCTCTGGATCCAGCGCAGCAGACATTGTAGAAGCACAGATACGACTGGCCCCAAAGGTGCCCTATGGCGCCAGTTGTCACTGCTGGGTTTGCGCTTCAATATTGGTGGATTTCAACGTCAGTAACGAACAGTTTGGGCTTCAGTTATGGCGGCTTTAGGGATCAGTGTAAGATTTCTGCTTCAGTAACGCGGCCAGCGGAACACAGAACCATCCACTGAAGAATATCGCCTCACAGCGAGCAAATCGCTAGCAGGTTGTCCGCTGGGGCTGGTCACGGCGGACAACCTGTGCAAAAGCTTGACAGCGCCATTAAGCCTGTGCCCATAGGTCGAAAAATTATCGAAAATTGGCCTGGAACGAATCCGCCAAGTAGGTATCACTGCAAATCCAAGGATGGAATACCGAACTTTGAGCTACAACGTCAGTTGTGCTGGGTCCAGCGGCAGCTTGCTGCAAATCCAACATGAAATGGGCAGTGACTCTTCCAGCAATCGCAACTCTTACCACTGCCACCAGTTACGCACACCAAGAAGTAAGTAAAGAGAGAAACTTCACACTCAGAGAGACAATCATCAGGGTTCATGCTCAACAGTTTAGCACAAATGTACTAATGACGCAATCAACGTCCAGAGCTTGTGACCGTGCCAGAGATGGTGGAGGAAAATCGATGCGCTGAAAAGACAGGGGTTTCGCTTTTTACTTGCTGAGTGCTCAGGCCGCAAGCAACATGGCGAGACTGAGTTGGTTGCGCTTGGCGGCGAGGAAGGGAACAAGGCAGGAGACATTACGCACAGAGGCAATGCGCTTTAGGTGCGCACAGTGCGATAGAGCTCCTTGCTCCAGCCGCCGATGGCCGTTCGGCGATATTGTTGGCGCAATCCAACCGCTGTGCGGCTGTGCTGTGGCATGGCGGCGGTTCCACTGGCGGTCGAAGGTAAGACACCGCCACTGATTCGACCAACGCAGGATGGCAAGGCGCAGACGATACCAGAAGCTGGCCTTCTCGCCTTTGACGGGGGCGGGACGGCCTGATAGAGTCGCAGAAAGCCGGCTAGTTGCGCGGCGCCATCAATGAGGCGCAAGGCGATGAGCAATCGCAGGTACTCCAAATCGGCCAGCACCTGTTCGAAATTACTTTGTACGCCAGGCAGTGGTGGAGATGCTTCACCACGCCTAGGTTGTGCTGGCACAGGTTCCATCGGACTGGCTCCAGCTGGTGTTGCAGCCTGAATGATTCGAACGCTACAGGTAACGGCCGACCAGCTATCGCATGCCGCGCAAGGAAGCAGCCCAATTGCGGCTGGCCGAACAGGTTGGCCGCGATGGTTGGCACCTGTTGTGGCAGCTCTGGCTTGACACTTCGCCAGCCCATCTGCGTAGCTTGCTGGCAGTGGAGTCGATGCGCCAATCTGGCTGCAGAACTTCTATTCCGTGCCAAGCGTATCGCACCTCGCGGCTCAAGGCATCGGATGGTAGCTGTAAATCCAAAGCTGGAATGAAAATGTGTCGCCCACCCTTTTTCAAGTTCGAGACGAACAGCAATGAAGGACTGCAAATCCAAAGCTGGAATGAAACTGTGTCGCCCTCCCTTAGCCATATGATTCGCGAATGCCCCACATCAGTTGTGGATTGATCGGATCTTTCCTACCAAGTTCTCATCAGACCAAAGAACATTGTCGACTCGAGCATGCTATCTCTCATTGGGCGACAAATGCGATGGCCTGCATGCTCAGTACCAGTTCCTACATATTGAGTTCCCTTATTGTTTTCATCACTCCAGCGAACAAAACCTTAGTAGCCGTCCAGTGCCTCGGTGCTCGCAGTCGATGAGAGGCCATACATAAAGTAGTGGGCGCACGTGTGATTTCCGTGCTGTGCCATTAACCGGCACAACTTCAGTCCAACCGATATCGGACCGTGCGAGTTCCGTGGTATAAGCAGAAAAGTAGTTCCGAACCCTCGTGTTTGCTGGTACTTCATGGATCCGCTTGGCACACCGCCCAGGTTCAGGTTGAACACGTGCGATCTCGGCACAACAGGCGAAACTATCACTTCTGCCCCAGTAGCCGATCATGCCCAGGATAGCAGCGAATGCTTCAGCGAGGTCCTGCGGAACTTGCACAAAGACACGAATGAACCCTTCACAATGGCAGAATTCGCGATAGCCGATACCTGCAATTAGTCTGCCAGCTTCGTCCGCCTTCTGCATCCGCAGCAAGTGACTGGAGATAGCGATACTCTCCGGTGGCTGAACCTGCGGGTTGCTGGCAACGATACTGGGGAACAGCTTGTCTCGCGTGACGTCCGGTCCGTACAGTTCGATGGCCGATCGAATCATCGCCAGTTGCACCGTTGCTGGTCCAGGCGCGGGAAGCGACTTGACCGCAGAGCGGGCTCGACACAGGCACTCGTATGGAATAAGTGCCTGGTATGGAATAGCTTGCCAGCAGCCATATTGTGTCGATTGGCATATCTAGTGCCCCAACAACGGTAGCGTGCACTTGTGC
>CAWIVN010000009.1:0-79014 GCA_963839515.1 uncultured Chloroflexia bacterium | reverse complement strand
CTTACGATTCATCTTCTGTCTGCGACTTTACCTGACGCCGCGGCGGTCGCAGTTCGCTATTGTGACAACTGTCAAATCATAAGTGTAGGTAATCCCAGAACCGTTCAGACTTACCTCCTGGAATCTCACGAGGAGGTGCTCCAGTTGGCACAAGCGAATCATTGGCGGAAGCTGCTTTACTTCTGCAACTCGTGTCAAAAGGTCGAGGAAACTGCTCGTGAGTTAACAGTAACATGGGTGCCCTATCCCGTGGTAGCACATCATGGGAGCCTAGACCGTGGCCATCGTGTTGAGGCTGAAGAGATCATGGTCCAGAACCGAGTTGCGGTCTGTGTGGCAACTTCGACGCTGGAGGTGGGTATTGACATCGGTGACGTTGACCTAGTTGTTTTGGCAGATTCCGCCGCTCAGCATGGAGATGATGCAGCAACGTGCTGGCCGCGGCAACCGTCGCTCCAACCTGGTCCATCTGGCTGCACTGTTCCGTACGGAGGATGAGCACGACCAATTAGCGGCCATGTTCGGTGCCATGACTAAGCCTGCCTATCTGCCGCGCCGCTATCGCCCCGAAAAATCTGTCGTTGTGCAGCAAATTCTCGCTGCTTTACCAGCACCGGGCTGGGATTGCTCAGGCTGATGTCATTACGCTAATGGAGCCCCTAGCGAACAGCGATGAGGTCAGAGCAATCGTGTATTACCTAGGTGAGCGCGGGCATGTGTTTATGGGCGGACCAGTTGCTGTTTCCTACACCGCAGTTGATCGACTCAGGTGATTGGCGAAATCCACTCGAACATCCCGGATCATGGCGACTTGCGCGTTGACGTCGACAGCGGCCTACCGATCGGACACATTCGCGGGACGTTTGATCGTGTCTTTGTGTTAGCTGGCCGCAGCTGGCAGGTGGTTGCCATTTCGCAAATCAGACCTAATGGTGCGGAGATGCCAAAACGTCGGCCAGATCAGCTGCATTCGGGATGCAGCGCAACCTTGGGCGTTATCATTCACTGCTGCCGCCAAGTATGCGAGTGCCGGATGAACAAGCAGATTAGACCGCTAACTGACTATCTTGGTGGAGTGAGCTATGTCTAGAGCAACCGTATTCTATCAGCGGCAGAAGGCCGCTGGCCAAGCGCTGGCAGGTGACCCGTGTGTGTTGGAGACTAAGGTCAACGGTGTAACATTCGGCGATTGCCCAGGGGTAGTCGCAACCCTGAAAGTGGGCGATCGCATGGCTTTGCGGCGTGAGCCGGACAATCAGAAAGATCCCAAATGCCATCCGTGTCCAGACTATGGGTGGCGAAAAAGCCGGCGACGTCCCAGCGCCGTTAGCAGCCCGCCTAGCTCCGATTATGGACGCCCACAGCACGGCGGCTCTGCCTGCCACAGTTCTAGATCTGACGGGGGACCCTGCCAAAGGTTATACACGTGGTATCACAATTCGATTCACGTCACCGCTCCCCCTGTCACCTGAAAACCAGGTTGTTGAGGAACTGACAGATGAGCAACGCTCTTACCCCTGAACAGCTTGACGTGGTGCACCACCCGCGCGGATTCGATGCACGTGTGCGCCGTTGCCGGTTCAGGCAAAACTACGACGATGGTTGAACGTGTAAAGCAGTTGGTGCAGCAGGAAGGCGTGAAACGTCAACATATCTGCATCCTCATGTTTAACAGGCTTGCTCGGGCCCAGTTCGAACAAAAACTGGAAGTGACACTGCCACCAGAACTGAGGCCAAAAGTCAGTACCTTTCACTCGTACGCCAGCCGCATCATCGGCACGACCATAAATAGCGGCCTGATGCCGAATATTTAGCGAATACTGGATCGATGACAAGGATGAACTCGTACGGATGACAGTTCATCGCGCCATCCAGAACCTTTCTAACAACAGGGTGATTCCAGAGGACAGCGTTGACCCAGATGACGCACTTGAATGTATCGGTTTGTGGAAGGCTTCGTTGATTCCACCCGAACATGCCAGGCACAAAGTCAATCCCAACGTGCCATCTGTGTACGGCGAATTCGAGCACCTCCGGCTGGAAAGGAACGCAGTCACGTACGACGACTTTGTCCCTATTGCCGTGGGGATTCTGAGGCCGAACTGAGAATGCAGGCACAGTATGCCGGTCGATTCGACACGATCATTGTGGACGAATACCAAGATGTGAACTACGGCCAGCAGCGCCTGGTCCAGTTGTTAGCCGACAGGCGCGGCAGATGTTACGGTCGTTGGCGATGACGATCAGACCATCTATGAGTGGCGTGGTGCGAGGCCTAGCTACTTTACGGAATGCTTTCAGAGAGAATTTTCGACTAAGCCCACGCGGGACTATAACCTTTCTACAACGTTTCGCTTCGGGCCACTCCTGGCGCAAGGAGCACAGAACGTAATTGAGAACAACAAGACTCGCATTCCAAAACCTGTGCTTGCCTATGATCCGACGGCATCAACAACGATTCATGTTTATTGTGACAGCTCTGAGCAGCCCACCGATGTGGACAAGGAACTATCTAGACAGGTCAAGGCACTGGCGTGTGCAACGAAGGACGCAAGCAAGATTATTGTCTTGGCACGGCTCTTCTTACAACTCACCGGCCTCGAAACTCAGTTCCTAATCGACAGAGTGCCATACGAGGTACGGGGCCAGAAGCCCTTCTATGAACGCCGTGAGAATGTTATGCTGTTCAATTACCTTCAACTTGGCCTGGAGTTACATGCACCAGTCGAAGAGGACATCAAGAAGCGGCTGCCTTGACATAGCCAATGTGCCAAACCGGTACATCACGAAAGTTATGCTGGAACGGTTTCTGGTTTATACCACCGACCTTCCAACCTTAGACAGACATATTGGCGTACCTTTCGACCAACAGGTTGAGTCCGGCTACGGCGCAGCAGCGGGAAAAGCTCGAGGACCTGCATAACGTCCTGATACGACTGCACGAGCTAATTACGTCTGAAACACCGGCCCAGGCTGGTGAAGCACTCCTGTGGCTGATACGCACCCTTGACCTGGCCCGTCACTACGACAACTACTATGGCAAGGGCGAGAGTTCCGAAGAGAGGAAGGGGCGATTCTTGCGATTTCCCTGTTTGCCGGCCAGACAGGCAAGAACGTGCCGGACTTCCTGGAGTATTTGTCACGTCTGGACACAAAACAAGGGGAAAAAGATCCCAAGAAGATTATTGTCATGACAACCGTCTTTCGCGAAAGGGGCGCGAATACGATTACGTGATTCTGCCGAGCTGTATAGAGGGAATGATGCCATTCCTGGTGGGCTCCAGCAGTCCCATATACGACAAAAGCGAACTGGTAGAAGCAATGCCCTATTCTCCTCAGGTTGAAAGCGAACGCCGGCTCTTCTATGTCGCCATTACGTGTGCGCGAAGCGGTATATATTGGTACTGCCGAAGCGCCAAAGGGAGACCGACAAGGCAAATCTGTGGCGTCCACACCGTCGCGGTTTCGAAGAACTGCAGCTTGAAACGACTATACCGTAGTCAGTGCCATGCAGGGATATCTAGCCGAACCCAGTGGTGATATGGAGCAGTTAATCACAACCTGCCTACACTATGCAGGGCAAGGAAGCATTGCAGAGAATATAGTTAACTCCTATTTGCCACGCCAGCAGATCCACCTACCAGAAAGTGTCACGGCATACCTTGCTCAGGCGCCGATGCGCAGTTTTCAGTACACCATCCAGTATCCGGGTGTCGCGGCGACCATGCAGCGGCCTACCGTGGTGAGAGCCCCCAACAGTGGACTGGTGGGACATGGACTAGGTGGCTGGCGCAAAGCAGCCGACCGTGGGAGTCCTATGTTTCGACGCACAATCACGCTCCGGAACCACACTGATACAGCCGACGACGTGTATCTGCAGGTCAGCGCCGCGCTACGTGATGCCCTGGAGGCGATCTTGCCTACTGCACGGCCGCGTCTGGGACCTGGCCAAACTGTGCGTGGAATCACGGACGCGAGACACTCAAGACGAGTGAATGGACGGCGGAGGCCAACGCACAGACCAGGCTGCTGACCGTCGAGGTGCAAGTGGCGAAGCTCGGACGGCTGTGGTCCCTTGATCTGCTGGTGGGTGCTGCCACCGCAGGCGAGGCGGCTGTACAGGAGGTGTGACTGGATCCTGCCCCTGCCCATCCCCCTGCATGAGATGCCAAACCTGCTCTCCTTCTGTGAACTTTTCGCCTGTTATGACGTGGACGGCATGCGTACGGGCGCCGCCTATATGGTGCAGAAGACACGTGCTGCGGATCTGCGAACATTTCTGCTGCGGCCCAGTGACGAACGCCGGCTCCCGATCGTGCTGGTCACGCCGAACCCCGACCACACCTTCCCGCTCGATTACCGCAAGCTCGCGCAACTGCTGTGCGGTGTCGCCCATGTCATGGTGCTGAATCCCCAGAACTACTGGAAAAATGCCGACATCTCGGCCGTTCACGGCTGTCTCGGCGGCGCCGTGCGCCTTTACCGCCCAGCTATTCGGTCGCGATCCGGCTGCAGTGCATCCATGCTTTCATCCGCAGATGGGGCAAATGGTCGGGCAAGACAAGCTGGAACTGCTCGACAAGATCGTCACTTTTCTGGCTTCTGCTGCCGACGACCCGCTTTTTGCCCAGCTCACCCGCAGGCGGCACGAAGAGCAAGAGGAGCGGCAGGTACAGCAGCGTCTGCGTGTCTCGGCAGGCGCAGGCCGCGGAGGACCAGGAGCAGTCAGGGCTCAGCGACGAATTCTTCGCCGACTTTGAGCGCACGCTGGCAGAGCTGGATGCACGGAATCGGGATCTGGCGGCTTCACAGAATGAGGTGCGACGCCTGAACTATGTCATCCAGCAGTTGCGCAATCCAGCCGAGACGCTGGCGGCGGCCCAAGGCTGTGACGAGCCTTACGTCACCTTGTCGGACCGCGCCGCCGACGCCCGGCAAGAATTTGGATCGCCAGCGAAGCGCGAACTGATTACTGCCGGCGGCACGCTGCTGCGCAAGCTAGCATCAGAGGCACTGCGCAAGAACCAAATCCGAGGTCTGCCCGCTGGGGCAGCGGGGCACCTTCTATGTTTATCCGCGCAGCCAGACGAACGGGGGTCGACGTGTCGTTTATCTATCTGCGTGGGCAGGAAGTGCGCGTCTGCGAGATTTACGCCAGCCACGACACATACCAACGTGAGCGCAAGAAGGGGTGGAGCGAGGCAGACTATCAAGAAGCCCGCAACTGGTTCGATGAGTGGGAGGGATCCGGGCAGCTTGAAATGGCGCTGCAGCCTTAGGAGAGGGAGACACCTTCCGGAAGCACCCCCACCTCCTCGAAGTGTACTGGCTTGACGGTTCTTCGCTTCTAAGCGACAATATGGCCGTGGCGTGCACCATATAGCTGCTGCGTGGCGACAAGTTGGGCAAAGTCTTAGTGGTGAGGTTCAACGAATCATGACGAGTGAAAATAGTGCCGGCCCTACTAGGACAAAGGTCAAGAGCTACGAGGACGTCCTGGAGGCAAGAACTGCGTGATCCTCGGCAAACTGGCCGCCGCTTACGACTCCCGGCGGCGCTCGAGGGTTCGCAGGAGGAGTTCCTGCTGCGCTGCGCAGCGTGGCCGACGCCCATGGTGGGCTGGGGACCTGTGGCCGAGAAGCCACCCAGTTGAACCGTCAGACGCTCTATCGCACGCTGTCAGGACAGGGGATTCCCACGCTGGCCACTTTGCAGAGTGTGCTGCGGGAAGTGGGGCTGACGCTTGCCTTTGCGCCCGCGGCACAGGCGAAGGCTCCACCGGCCTTCGTACAACGCGTGTTTCTACAACTCCTTTACGCCTACGGGTACAATAACGGCCAGGTAGCAGCAAGGCAGCCTGTATGCCGTCAAGGGCCGCCTATCCCCTGATTCGAGAAATACGGCCGCAGGTGCCGTCCGCAGGTGCCGCCCGCCGAGCTTGCGGGCGAGGGGCAGGCGTACTGGCAGGACTACTTGGACTATCCGACGTTTGTGGTAATTGAAGCCGGGGCGCCGGCGATGGCGTCAACTGTGCGCTGAGTACCACTGCAGCCTTCATACCCTGCCATACGACAAGACCAGGCGCGGGAGCCGGCACCCTCTGCTTCACCTCCGCCGCAGCAGCCAGGCGGCGCGGGCCAGCCCGTTGATCACGCCCAACAGCGCGGACAGCTCCAGCCAGGTCATGACGCCAACCATGGAGCGGAAGAGGGTGAGATAGCCAAAGGCGCGGTCGGAGGTGCTGAGGACGATGGCGGGGAAGGCTAGCAAGAGGGCGGGGGGGTGAAGGCTCAGGCGAGGGTCCACATGTGGCGCCACCACGGGCGGGCTGCGGCCTGCTCCCGCCAGCGCGGCAGCTGCCACAAGCCGCGCAGCTCGAACGCTACGCTTGCTACCGCAATGGCGGCGATGAGCAGGCTTACGTGGCCGACATTGAAGCCGCCTCCTCTCCCCGGCTGCCCGCCGGTGAGCAGGGCGAAGCAGGCCCTGCTTGATGGGGGGATAGCCGAGCAGGTCCTGGTCGAGGCTGTGGATGTTGTAGAGCAGTACGAAGCCCTGACCGGTGTCGGGCAGGAGCACCGTCTCGGCATAGAAGGTGGAGAGGATGCCGTTGTGCTCGAGTACACGCCGGTTGTCGACGGTGTGCGCCCACCCCAGCCCATGGCGTAGTCGCTGTCGACGGTGGGGGGCGGCGTGTGCATCGTCGCCACGCTCTCCGGGGAGAGGATGAGCGGCATCCGCAAAGCGCCCGCCATTGTTGTGCATGATGAGGTAGTGGGCCATGTCGGCGACGGTCGTGATGACGCCGGCGCTGCCGCCCAGGTAGCCCTGCTCTTCGCCCGAGGCAAAGGGGAGACCGAAGGCAAGCAGGTGACCCTGCGCCAGGTGGTCTGCCCGCTGCGCCACCTCGAACGAGGAGAGCACGTTGACGGTCTGCGTCATCTGCAGCGGCGCAAAGATGTGCGCCTGGAGATAGTCCGAGAAGGGCTCCCCGCACGGCTGCCTCGACCACGCTGGCCAAAATCTGGTAGTTGACGTCGGTGTAGTGAAACTCGCGGCCGGGCGGGGCGACGGGGCGGGCGTCCTGCAGCGTCGCGATGCGGTCGACCGTCGTCGCCGGCCGCTCGAGGCGCAGGTCGGGCACGCCGCCATCCGCCAGACCGCTGGTCTGGTTGAGCAGCTCCCGCAGGGTGATCTGCTGCGCGGCGCGAGGGTCCGCCAGGGTGAAGCCGGAGAGATAGCGGCGGACGGGCGTGTCGAGGTCGAGTTTGCCTGCCTCCACCAGCTGCATGACGGCGGTGGCGGTAAAGGACTTGCTCAAGGACGCAATGTGGAACTGCGTTTGCGGCGTTACCCCGTTGGCCCCCGCCGGCAGTGCCATAACCCTTGCAGATTGCCACCTGTTCCCCCTCAATGACGGCCAGCGCCAGGCCGGGGATGCGCTGGGCGTCCATCTGCGCGGCGATAAAGCGGTCAATTTCCCCCAGTGTCCAGGTGCGGTTGGGCGCGGCTCCGCCTGGGCAGCAGGAGTCCGCCCAGGGCGACCAGCAGGATAAACAATAGGCAGCGTCGGTTGCACATAGATCTGTTTCCCCTTCCGTTGCCGAGCATCGTGGCTTTTCTGCGCCTTGCAGGATACCCTTGCGCAGGACGCGGACAACCGATCTCGGTACGAATCCCAAGACCAAAAAGGGACACAGTTTTCCAAAAGTGTTTGCTACTAAGTTGTAGCTCGGCGCTGCTGCCGGCCACCTCCAGGAAGTAGCCCACTTCCAGGAGGTGTCCCCCTATACGACCAGGGGTGGGCCGAGCAGCTCCATCCCGTGCACCTGCCACAGGGCGGGGTCCTGCGGCAGGTGCACGGGATGGCGTTGGCCTTGGTTACCTCGCGGAAGAACGCCTCCATCTTGCCGGCAGGCACAAAGGTGATCAGCGCCTGGTGTGTGTGTGTCATGGAGTCCTCCTTCTTCGTGCGGGCACTAGGTCCGGCGGGGGATGCAGGCGGTGCCGTCTGCAAAGCAGGCGGGACGCCTGCGCTCCAATTGTACCGGACTTCGTGGGCTTGCTGCTGGCCTACTGCTGCGATGACAGCTGGTTGCGCAGGCGGTCTTCCTGCTGGCGCAGCTCAGGCGTGAACGCTTCGCCGAAATCTTCGGCTTCGGCGATCCGGCGCAGCTCGCACTGGCCGGCTTTGACTGGGGCACGCTTCGCCCACTCGATGGCTTCCTCCATCGACTTGACCTGCCAGATCGAGTAGCCGGCGATCAGCTCCTTGGCCTCGGTGAAGGGGCCGTCTACTACCGTGCGCTTGCTGCCGTCGTAGTAGATGCGAACGCCCTCGCTGCTGGCATGGAGGCCGTTGCCCGCCACCAGCATGCCGGCCTTGACCAGCTCTTCGGTAAACTGTCCCATTTCGTCCATTTCCTGGGTGGTGGGCATCACGCCTGCTTCGGTGTCTTTGGTTGCCTTGCCAATCGCCATAACACGCATGCTTGGTTCTCCTTTGAATGATGGGGTGAAAATCGACACGAATCTCGCAATTGAGCGGACCAATATTGCACGAAGGGTCTTGGCGGCCTGCGTCCGCGGGCTGCGCCGTCTCCTCGAGGATGGACGAAGCCGGCGCCTACGTGCCAGGCGTAACCGTCTGTGCGCGGGCCAGGAGCAGCTCGCGCTCGCGCTGCGTTGCGCGCCAGCTCTGCCGCCCGTGCGAACTCGGCGCGGGCCTCGTCGTTGCGGCCGAGCCTGGCCAGCAGGTCGCCGCGCACGCTGGGCAGCAGGTGGTAGTTGGCCAGGGCGGGCTCCGCCAGCAGCTGGTCGACGAGCGCCAGCCCCACCGCCGGGCCGTAGGCCATGGCCAGCGCCACGGCGCGGTTGAGCTCGACGATCGGCGAGGGTGCCAGCTGGGCCAGCGCATCGTAGAGGGCGGCGATCCGCACCCAGTCGGTCGCCGCGGCCGTGTGGGCGCGGGCGTGGCAGGCGGCGATGGCGGCCTGGAGCGCATAGGGGCCGAAGGCGCCGCCGAGCTTTTCTGCCCGCGCCAGCGCCGCCAGGCCGCGGCCGATCAGGAGCTGGTCCCAGCGTGCCCGGTTCTGGTCCAGCAGCAGGACCGGCTCGCCGCGCGGCCCCACGCGCGCCCACAGCCGCGAGGCCTGGATCTCCATCAGCGCGACCAGGCCGTGCACCTCGGGCTCCTTGGGCGCCAGCTCGGCCAGGATGCGGCCCAGACGCAGCGCGTCCTCGCAGAGCACGGGGCGCACCCACGTATCTCCCGTGGTGGCGGTATAGCCCTCGTTGAAGATCAGGTAGATCACGGCCATGACCGACGCCAGGCGCGGGGTGCGCTCGACATCCGGCGGCAGCTCGAACGGGACGTGTGCCTCGGCCAGCGTGCGCTTGGCACGCACGATACGTTGGGCGACGGTCGGCTCGGGCACGACGAAGGCGCGTGCGATCTCGTCGGTGGTGAGGCCGCCGACCAGCCGCAGCGTGAGCGCCACCCGCGCCTCGGTGGACAGCACGGGGTGACAGGCGATAAACATCAGCCGCAGCAGGTCTTCGTCGCCCGTGCCGGGAACAGTGCCGGTATAGCTACCGGTGACCCCTATCGGCGGCCCCTGTTGCTGCCTCTGTTTCTGCCTCCAACGCAAACACCTCGCCGGTGCCCTCGTCCACTTCGATCCGGCGCGCCAGGGCGGCATATTTGCGTGCGGCCGTCTGGTCGCGGCGGAGGCGGTCGATGGCCCGGTGTTTGGCCGTGCTCATCAGCCAGGCGCCGGGGTTATGCGGAATGCCCGTTTGGGGCCACTGCTGGAGCGCGATCACAAATGCATCCTGTGCCAGGTCCTCCGCCAGCCCGACATCGCCCACCTGGCGCGCCAGGGCGGCAATGAGCTTGGGCGACTCCATGCGCCAGACGGCCTCAAGTGTGCGCTGAATGTTGGGTGAAGTCATAAGAAATCGAGAGCAGCTATGGAACGCATGTGTTTTCTGTCGGGGGCGGGCACAAGGTCCGGCGGGAAGGGAGGCAGGCTCCTACGCTTGCGTCGGCGGACGTCTACAGAGCAGGCGAGGACGCCTGCGCTCCGGTTCCGCCGGACCTTGTGGCCTTACTGCTGCCTTACTGCTGAGAGGTCAGCTGGTCACGCAGGCGCTGTTCCTGCGCCTGCAGTTCGGGCGTGTACTCTTCGCCGAAGTCTTCGGCCTCGAAGGCCCGGCGCAGTTCGACCTGGCCGTCGTGGAACGGGATGCGCTTCGCCCATTCGACGGCCTCCTCCAGCGACTTGACCTGCCAGATCCAGTAGCCCGCAATCAGCTCCTTGGCCTCGGCGAAGGGGCCGTCGACCACGGTGCGCTTGCTGCCGTCGTAGTAGACGCGTGCGCCCTGGGTGCTGGCCTGCAGCCCGTCGCCGGCCAGCATGATGCCGGCCTTGACCAGCTCTTCGTTAAACTGCCCCATCTCGGCCAGTTGCTCGGTGGTGGGCATCACGCCGGCTTCAGTCTCTTTGCTCGCCTTGACAATCGCCATAACACGCATGGTTGGTTCTCCTTTGAATGATGTTGCGAGGCCCGCTTGCCGTTTGCTACTGACCGGCTCTTTCCTCGCTCTATCTATACGTCGAATAAGCAGTCCCTCAAATCGACACGAGTTTTGCGGCGGCCAAAAATAGTGTGCGAAGTTCGTGCCAAGCATGGGGCTGTGTTCGTGGATGGAAGGGGACCGATTATAGCACACATCCCACCCACCTCCTGGAAGTGTCCCGTCACCGGCCCCATCGACAACATCAAACGTTCGTTGGCATAGATACCATCCGGCCGCAGAAACGGCGATTGTGCGCGAGGATCTACGACTGCCTGGCCCATGTGAGCCCGCTGCCCCGCATCCTGTGCGGCGATTTTGACACGCCCCGGCGCGACTTTCTCGCTGGCACGGTGTATACCTGGGGACAGACGGAGACGGGCGCAGCATGGCCGTCATTTCCGCATTTGGCGCACATATTCGTCCACCAGGTTGCGAATCATGCGCTGATACGGCACGTTGAGCCGCTCCGCCTGCTCTTTGAAGAAATCAACGCTGTCTTCGCTCAGCGTGATGGTCACCTTCACGCCTCGATGGCGCAAGACCAGCTCCTCTGGCCGCGGCAAAAAGTCGGCCACGCGTTCGCCGAGTTCGATGGGCTCGTCAGTGTACTTAGTTGCTGCTGTTTTCTTGCTCATAACGCCGCTTTCCCTTGCGCCGATAGCCGGCGCCAATAATCCTTATCTTCGTGTCGCGCCAGGTAAAGCGCACGGTCAAGACGCCCCGCTCCGTCTTGGCCAGCAAATAATAGCGCTCTTCTTCATCGCTGTGTTCGGATCCATATCTCTATTATAGTGAGATATGGCTGATTCGCAATACATTTGTATGGCAATGTGGGCTCCGAGCTTGGGCTTACACCAGCGAAAGCCCGATTGAGTCGGGACATTTGTCCCTTGTTGCCAGTAGCCCATACTGCCATACTGCTAGTAAGCCCAGCGATCCCTCGCATCCCTGACGCTGCCAGCGCAGAGCCCCCGACCCTTACCCGTGTTCTGCCGCTCCGCTATCCTGCCCGACCCACGCTCGGACCAGTCATTTCATTTATCACTCTCAAGTCCCAAAGGTGGTGACCGTGAAACTCCATTTACTCTCCACATTTCTGATCGTAGCCCTTGTTTCTGCTGCGGCCGTGTCTACAGTCCAGGCTCTGCCCAAGCTGCAAGATGTTTCCACGAGAGTAATCGTGACCGACGGCGCCAATCTACGCGCAGGTCCCGGCACAACGTTTGCCCGCGTGGGCAGTGTCGCAGGCGGCGACAGCCTGCAAGTCGTGGGCTGCAACGTGGATTGCACCTGGCTCAAGACTGCGTCTGGCGCCTGGATCGCCGCCGAGCTGCTAGCCGATCCGCCGACAATGCTACCGCGTATAGAGGCCACCGCCGCGCAATCTGCTGCCACGGTAACGCCCACTACAGGATCACTCAAGCTGCCGACTGCCACGCCACCCGCCCGGGCTACCACAGCCACTCCGGCTGTGCAGGCAAGCAAGGCTACAGAAGCCGTGACAACGGAGGGGCCCATGACCACCGCCAGCGCCAACCTGCGTGCCGGCCCCGGTACTGATTTCGCACGCGTGGGTGGTGTGCAAGCAGGGGATGCTTTGAGATTAACTGGCCAGACGGCGACTCGGGACTGGCTGCAATTAGCGGACGGGACTTGGATTGCCGCTTTCCTTGTCGAGAATGTAAGCGCCGAACTGCCCGTGGTGGAGGACCTACCAACACCTCAGGCCGCGACAGCCACGGAACCTGCCGCTCCGCCAGCCGAGGCCACTGCCGAGCAAACCCCGGACCCAGATATGGCGCAGGCACCCGCTGAAGAACCGCAAGTAACGGTCGCACGCGACCTGGTTGTCGAGTATATCAACCCGCATTACAACTGCGAGCAGGGCGAGTACCAGTTTGAAGCGACACCTGGGATCGTCGAGAAGATATGGGCATACCGCAGCTTCCAAGTGGACATGTACATTACCAACAACGGCAGAGAGCCGATCGAGCCCACCTGGAGTCCGACACGCTGGATCATCACCGACGGCGCCAACGAGATGGTGAATGACCGGATGTGGCAGTGGATCAACCGCTACTCAGGCAAGTACGCGCAGCCCACGATATTCCCCGGCCAAAAGGCCGGCTGGACCTGGATTGCCATGCCTGTCGGCCCCGGTGAATGGGTCAGGGCCGTCGAGTACGAGCACAACGGCCAGGTCTACCGCCAGGAGTTTGATCTTGGGCCATATGGCAACGCCAACAACTACATCGACTGCGGACAGCCGCGGCCCCACAAAGACTACCCAACACCCACGCCGGAGTCGCCATTGGGCAGCTAACGGTTTGCTCCTGTTTCGACGGTAGTGCCATGAAGTAACAGTGCAGTGGAGGATTCATGTTTCGGCGCATACTTACACTCCAGAATTCCCAAGACACTGCAGGCGACGTGTACCAACAGGTAGTCGCCTCGTTGCATCAGGCGGTCGCAGCGATCTTACCTGATTCGATGCTGGCCCTGAATACATGGCCGAACAGCAGTTGGAACAGCGGCCGCAGTGCTCTCAAAGCTTATGAATGGATCTCTGAGTCTGACGCACAGACTAGGCTTCTCACCATGGAATTGCAGGTCGAGAAACCTGGCAGGGTGTGGCATCTTGTGTTGCTGGTGGGCGCCACAGCTGCCAACGAGGCAATTGTGCAGGAGGAATGCTCTCTGGAGCCCGCCCCCGCCCTGTTTCCGCTGCACGAACTGCCAAACCTGCTCTCCTTCTGCGAGCACTTCACTTGCTATGATATAGACGGCATGCGCAGCGGTGTGGCCTACACAGTGCACAAAACACGCTCGGGGGAACTGCGTACATTTTTGCACCGGCCGAGCGACGAACGCAGGCTCCCGATTGTGCTCGTCACCCCGAACCCAGATCGCACGTTCCCTCTTGACTATCGCAAGCTCGCCCAGTTGTTGTGCGGAATCGCCCATGTGATGTATCTGAACCCCAGGAACTACTGGAAGAACGCCGACGTCTCCGAGGTTCACAGCTGCCTGGGTGGTACAGTTCGTCTTTACCGTCCGGGTTATTCAGTGCGCGATGCCAAAAATGTTCACCCGTACTATCAACCGCAGAATGATCAGCTTAATCCTCAAGACAAGCTGGAACTGCTCGACAAGAATATTGCTTTTTTACCTTCGGCTGATCACCACGACTCGCTCATCGAGCAGCTCGTACGCAGACGACAAGAAGATCAGTATGAAAAACAGTTGCAGAAACGCCTGTGTGCTTGGCAGGAACAGTTCGCACGGGCACAGGTGCAACCCGGGCTTGGTGCGGAATTCCTGGCCGACTATGAGAGCACTCTTGCGGAGAATGACCGCCTGAAAAGCGAGTTGACTGCGTCACAGGACGAAGTGCGGCGGCTGCGCTTTGAACTTCAGAAAACACGGGCCCCGGCCGTGACCCCGTCGACGACAGAAAGTGGACGCAAGCAATATGTTACCCTGTCCAGGCGCGCCGCCGACACCTTGCACGGCCTGGATCCAGGCGAGCGAGAACTGATCACTACGACACTTCTGCGTAAGCTGACGTCGGAGGCGTTGCGCGACAATCAGTCGGAAGTCTGTCCCCTTGCCAAGAGAGGCACCTTCTATATTTATCCGCGCAAGCAAACCAACGGTGGGCGTCGTATCATCTACATGCTGCAAGGGCAAGAAGTGCGCGTCTGCGAAATCTATGCCAGCCACGACAACTATCAACACGCGCGCGATAAAGGGTGGAAAGAGGCAGATTATCAAGAAACCCGCATATGGTCCGATAACGGTCACGGATCAGAGCAGCTTGAAATGGGGCTGCAGCATTAGCCAGATCCAGAACGCCAGGGTCCGGTGCGGTACCACAAACGCCCACTCATCGTCACTCACATCACTCGGTCGCAGTCAACATGTTCTCCATCTGCTCCAGATGTTGGCGCTCGTGCTCATCTATCCGCTGGGCGTAACGCAAGACAGTCTGTTCTTCTCCCTTCACTGTTCCGGTAAATGTCGCCCCCCCGGCTCCACTCTGCCCGCTGTAGCAGCTTTAGTGACTGCAAGAGGTCATCACGCTGTCGGTGCCGATCGATCGGTATGGGCGGCCATAGGGCCGGGCGACCCGGATAGGATCACCGTTGCGGGGTTGCCAGGATCAACTGCCAAGCCCCACAGGTAATGGTGGCGACGCGCCTCATGGGCCACCATAACATCGATGCCGGGATTGGATGCTAGAAGCGGTACAGATTGCCAATACTATCCCAGGAATACCAAGCGACTTGCTTATATCATCGAAATCCCGTCGCCCGTCTGTCATACTGGCCCCAGGTTTGCCTCTATCCGCCCTCGCTGCTCTCCAAATGCCGCCGCCTCCCTCTGCCAATGCGCCAGGTGCCCCTCCCCCTTGAGCCTGGCCGTTGGGGCCTCCCCCAACATCCGCAGCATCTGGCGCTCATCGCCCATATGCGCCAGTACCTCTTCCACCATGTCCAATAGCGCCGCATCGGCGCCAATCCCATACACGTCGCAGAACAACCGCAGCCGCCGGCTGCCCGCCGCCGCATCCGCTGCCGCAAACTCTTTCCGATCGCTGCTGTTGCTCGACAAGGGCGTCATCCAATACGCCGCATACGCCACATCGCGCAGCCGCGGCCCCGGCCCCGCCAGGTCAAAGTCGATGATCGCCACCGGGGTCACCCCATCGTCCGCAAAGTCGACAGGTCCATAAACAAAATTGTACGGCGCAAAATCGTTGTGACACACCACCTCGTGCCGCTCCGCATCCGGATATTGAAAGGCCCACGCCGCCGCCCCCTGCGCCACAAAGTCCACCGTCGCATCATGATACTGCCGCAGCAGCCGCGCCGCCGCTATCAAGGGCCCGTCGCTCTGCCAGATAAAGGGCGGAATCCCCGTGCTGCCCGTCACAAACGACAAAATCTCCCGCCCCACCTCGTCCACCCCCAGAAAGCGCGGGCTGCCCCCAAACCCCTTTGCCTCCAAGTGCAGCAGCAGTTGATGCACAGTTGCGCTCGCCGCCGTCCGCCCGCGCCGCACCGTATCCCCAATGCGCACCACCCCCACATTCACATTCCCGCCCGCCAGCAAACTCTCTGTTTCATCCATAGTTGGTGTCCAGTAGCTACAATCGATCCCTCCGCCAAATCAAGAAAATCCCCAAAATCCAAAAAATCAAGGTTCAGACAATCATGCTATAGTATACGTACGCGCAAGCCACCAAGGAGACAACTGCCATGACACACCAACTCCGGCCCGCCCCACCCCTCCGCCTCGGCCACGTAGACGGCCTCGATCTCTCATTCGTGCCGTCGGCCGCCTGGAGCATGGCGGCCATGTGGATCGCCCTGGACGTCATCGCCTTCTGGCTGCTCGGCTTTGGCCCCTGGCAAGCGGCGCTGCGGCGCGCTGCTCGGCGTCGTGATCCATTGGCTGTCCGACTTCTGGCACCAGTACGGCCACGCCCTCGCCGCCCGCCGCACGGGCTACCCGATGACCGGCCTGCGTTTCTGGGGAATCTTCAGCACCTCGCTCTGGCCGCCCCACGAACCGCCGCTGCCCGCGCACATCCACATCCAGCGCGCCCTGGGCGGGCCAATCGCCAGCATCCTGCTCGGCGCCCTGGCCTTGCTCGGCGCCCTGCTGCTGGGGCAGGCCGCCGGCCTGGCCTGGTGGCTCGCCATCTTTGCTGCCGCCGACAACCTGCTGCTGCTAGGCTTTGGCGCCTTCCTGCCCCTCGGCTTCACCGATGGCAGCACGATTTTGTACTGGTGGCGGCTTTGGTAGGGGCACAAGGTCCGGCGGAAATACACCGGTTGTCGCGGCGATCTTCGCTTCGCCGGACCTTGTGCCCGCCTCGCCCTCACGGCGTAACCACAACCTTCCCCCGCACCCGCCCCTCCATCAAATACCGCAGCGCCTCCGGCACCTCACTCAGAGTATAGGTTCTGTCGACGACCGGTGTGATCTTCCCCGCTGCCAGAAACTCCCTCAGGACGGCCATCAGCTCTTTCTGGTTGGGCGTTGAGACGTTGGCGTCCGGCAGATGGTTCGTGAAGGGCGCCATCGCCATCAGCGTGAACATCTGGGGCAGGCTTCCGAGGATGCGGTGACCCCGGGTGCCGTAGTGATCATGCCCAATCACCAGGTACTTTCCCGTGGCGATGAGGACGCGCTTGCAGTCGGAGAAGCGCAGGTTGGATGCCACGTCGAAAATGAGATCGTAGCGTTCGCTGCCCTGGATAAAGTCTTCCCGGGTGTAGTCAATGACCTGATCTGCGCCGAGTGATTGGAGCATGTCCAGCTTTTCTGCGCTGTCCACGGCCGTCACGTTGGCTCCGTACGCCTTTGCCAGCTGTACGGCGATGGTGCCCACGCCTCCGCCCGCGCCGTTGACCAGCACCTTCTGCCCGGGCTTTGGCAGGCCCACGCTCTGTAGATTGTGCAGCGCGATCATGCCGGAGGTAGGCACAGAGGCGGCCTGTTCAAACGTGATATTGCCCGGTTTCAGCGCCAGGATGTCTTCTGGCGCCGCGACGTATTCCGCATAGGTGCCGCCGTTTACCCACTGCATGCCGTGGTGAGTCTCGCCGAACACCTCGTCGCCTGGCTTGAATTGTGTGACATTTGTACCCACAGCTTCGACGATGCCCGCCATATCCGTACCGGGAATGGGGTTCTTAGGTTTGCTCACCCCTGCTCCCATCAGGCGCAGGACGTACGGAAAACCACTCACCACGTGCCACACGTCGGCATGGACCGAAGCCGCGCGGACTCGCACCAGAACCTCATGCGCCTCGGCCACCGGCTTGTCGACCTCTGCAAGCCGCAGGACATCCACCGACCCGTAGCGGTCTTGCACGATTGCCTTCATCTTTGCCCCACAGTGATGACTACTTTTCCCCGGGCGTGTCCTTCTTCAAGATAGCGGATGGCTTCAGGGACCTCGCTTAACGGGTAGGTTCGATCGAGAACAGGGACGACTTTGCCCGCTTCAAGCAGTTCCTTGATAAAAAGCAGATCCTTCTTGTTGGCTTTGGCCGTCTCCATCAGGCCGATTTTCTTACTCCCGCTCCTCGACACCCATGCGCCTAGCGCTACAACCTGGAACAAGCGCGACAGGGTGGTAAATCCGGCAACGGCACAAATTCCATTGGGACTCAAGGCACGCCTGAGATCGGCAACCGAACGATTTCCCACAGCATCAAAAATCAGATCATACCCCTGGCCGTTTTGCGTGAAATCTTCTTGCGTGTAATCGATGACATGGTCTGCCCCGATCGCGCGCACCATGTCCAAATTCCGCGTGCTGCAAACACCCGTGACTTCAGTCCCGAACGATTTCGCAATCTGCACCGCAAAGGTACCTACACCACCGGATGCGCCGTTAACCAAGACCTTTTGCCCCGGCTGAATCTGTCCTTTATCGCGCAGGCCCTGCAAAGCGGTGAATGCCGCCAGCGGCACGGCTGCTGCCTGCTCGAATGTCAGGTTGGGGGGTTTCAACGCCAATGCATCGTCCTGCGCACATACATACTCGGCAAAACTGCCCAACGCATCGAGGGGCAGTTCCCCAAATACATCATCGCCTGCTTGAAACTGCGTAACGCTGCTGCCGACCGCTTCCACGCGCCCCGCTACGTCCGCGCCGAGCCTGGGGTTTTTGGGTTTGCGGAGTCCGTTTGCCAGGCGGGCCAGGAACGGTGCGCCCCGCATGAGATGCCAGTCAGCTGGATTTGCGGAGGCCGCACGAACTTCTACCAGTACTTCATCCTCCTTGCAGGCAGGTTTTTCCACCTCTTTGAGTTGAAGCACATCGGGTGGTCCGTAGTTTGTATAGACAATTGCTTTCATGCGTTTCCTCCAAGGGTGCTGTGATGCAAGTCAACCGGCAAAGCCCCAGTAAAAACTGCTATATAATCGTCGACTCTGCATCCCTACGCTTCAAACTGGGCCATCGTCGTCTCATACGCCCGTCGATTCAACTCAGCCAGGGGCAGCCCGACCAGCTCATCCGAAAAGACTTCCACCGCCCATGGGCCCGCATAGCCCACGTCGCGCAGGCACTGGATAAAGCCCTTGATATCGAAGTCGCCCTCTCCACAAAATCTTCTGGCCCTCGCCGGATCGTACTTCGGGCTTCCGGGCAGCGCCCCGTCGTTCAGCTCCACGCTGACGACATAGGGCAGCGGGATGCGGCCGATTTCTTCATAAGTGATACCAAGATTGACCACATGGACGATGTCGATTGCCAGGCCGCCATTCTTGGCGCCTGCCGTTTGGACCATCGCCAACGCATCCCGCAAAGTGTCGATCATCGCCGAAGCCATAAACTCGAATGCGATCGTCGCCCCATAGCTCTCCGCCTCCTGGCACAACGCCGCAAATGCCTCGACGATCCGGGGCATGGGGCACACGCTGTTGTCAAAATCCCCCACCTTGACGTGCTTTGCCTGCAGCGCCGCCGACGCCTCGAGCAGGAGCCGCTTGCGCCTGTCTGACGCCGCTTTTTTTGCCCCCTCCAGAAACCAGTCGGTCAAAAATTCAACCTCGACGTACTTGATGCCGTTATCGTCGAGGATCATTTTCATTTCCGGCAAACTTCTCTGCTGCAGGGTATGTTCGAGGTCGGTATGCCAGATGCCGATGCCCTTAAACCCAGCCCTGGCCGCCGCTTCCACCCTGTCCCGAAAATCAAAACGGCTGATTTCGGCCACGCCGGGGTATACGCCTGCGCTTGTCCAAAATAGATTTATCAGTTCCACGTCGTTTTTCACAGAATCGTCCTTAGGTGTTCACCAAAGTGGCTCGCGCATAAACGTCGAGAATGCGATCCATTTCGGCGTTGACCGTCTCGTCTATCCGTTGCCGCTGCGCGTCCGCCGCAAACCAGGCCAGCGTGCGCCTGATGCCCTCGCGGAAGGGGATGGTGGCCTGGTAGCCCGGCACGAATGCCTTGATCTTGCTGTTGTCAAACACCGCACTCCACGTCTTGTCGCCCAGCAGGCCTCCCGCCATCTGCGGCGCCACGCGGGCGATAAAGTCCGACGAAATATGCACGATCTGCGCCTCGACTCCCAGCGCCTCGGCGATGGTGCGATAAATCTGGTCCCAGGTGAGCACTTCGTCCGACGTGATATGGAACGCATGCCCCAGCGCCCGCCAGTTTCCCAACAGGCCCAGCAGCCCTTGCCCAAAGTCCTCCGCATGCGTCACCACCCACAGCGACGAGCCGTCGCCATGCACAATAATCGGCCGGCCTTGTTTGAGCCGATCGGCCAAGGTATAACAGCCCCACCCGCCGATGGCAATCGGGAAGTTCGGATCATATGTCAGCGACGGCCGCACGATCGTCACGGGAAATCCTTCGTCGCGGTACGCCTGTAGCAGCAGTTCTTCGCAGGCAATCTTGTCGCGTGAGTACTGCCAGTACGGGTTATACAGTGGCGTCGACTCGGTAATCACATAATTGGCTGGCGGCTTTTGATAGGCCGAGGCGGAACTGATAAAGACAAATTGCTTGACCCGACCGCGGAAGAGCGCCAGGTCGCGCGCGATATCCTCCGGCGCATACGCGATCCAGTCCACGACCACGTCAAACGCCAACTCCTGCAAGGCCGTGCGCACTTCCTCCAGGTTGTGGATATCGGCCGTCAAGCTGTGACTGCCGGGCAGCTCCACGGGCCGCAGTCCGCGGTTGAGCAAATAGAGCTCATCCCCACGCGCGATCACCTGCCGGCTGACCGCCGTGCTGATGAACCCGGTGCCGCCAAGAAACAATACTCGCATAGCCGGTTGTCCCTCTCGCTTTGCACTTGAATTTGCCGCCCCCTCAGTATAGGCCCACCGCAACCCCGCCACAAACCGCCATCCCAGACCAGGCAAATCCCCCATTCGCGCGACGACGCATCGTAGGGGCACAAGGTCCGGCGGGAATAAACTCCCTGTCGCGACGATTGCTGCACCGCCGGACCTTGTGCCCGTCCTCACCCCGAACCTGAAATGCACCGCCGGACCTTGTGCCCGTCTCACCCCTGACTTGTAATGCACCGCTTGTAATGCACCGCCGGACCTTGTACCCGCCCTCGCCCCCAGGGCTTCGCAAAAGTTGCGCCTGCCCCGTTCAGTGCGCAAGCCCACGTACGCAGGCAGCGTCCTCCGACGCCCCCATAGCTGCGGACCCACGTGTCGCAGCCGCTGGACTGTGTTTACGTCGTCACCCAGGTTGTCTAGCACCAAACAAATCCGCACGCGGCGTGCGGACTGAACAATCGACGCAGCTTTGCCCTCGGCGTCAGGCTCATCGGCGCCGGCCCCGTGATCGTGACCGGCCGCCGGCCCGAGCCGCTCCAGGCGGCCCTCAGCTGGGGCGCCGACTGTACAGTCAAAATCGCCCAGGAAGATCTCGTGCCTGCCGTGCGCAGTTACACCGGGGGCAAAGGCGCCGACTTTGCCGTAGAAGCCATTGGCGACTGGAGCATGCTGCAGAGCGGCATCCGCGCGCTGGCCGATGCCGGGCAGATCGGGATCTACGGTGTTGCGCCTGAGCGCATGTCCAGCATGGATTGGTCCCGCACCGCTGCAAACTGGTCCTTGCGTTTTGTCCAACCCAAGGAGGAGGACTTCCACCAGCAGGTCCTGGATCAGATGCGCTTCGGGTTGCTCGATCTCCAGCGCTTTGTCACCCATCGCCTGCCATTTGATGCCATCCGTGAGGGATTCGACCTGGTGACAAGCAAGCAAGCCACCAAGGTCTCGCTTCGTATTCAGTAATCAGCGCAGAAGAGGGGACCTTTGCTATGAGTGCCAGCGACTTACTCCGCTTCCGCCACCCCGCACGGTCCCACCTCCAGGAAGTGGGAGTACTTCCTGGAGGTGGGGGTGATGTCAGCAAACGCTGCTTGTCTCGGATCTAGTCACACGCGAACAGTCACTGCATAGCAGACCTTGACGCTAGCGCGAGAAGGCGATTGGCACGCTGGCCCAGCCGCCATCGCGGCGCACGAGCGCCATGTCAGCTTGGCCGTCGCCGTTGAAATCGCCGCTGACTACTTCGACGTCATTGTCCGCTGCCCAACCCGGGAAGTTGGTGACCCCGGCGTTCGTGACGTTGAAACCCCCATTGCCGTTGGAGAAGGCAATCGGCACGCTGGCCCAGCCCGCGTCCTGCCGCACGAGCGCCATGTCCGTGCGGCCATCATTGTTGAAGTCGCCGCTTACTACTTCGACGCCGCTGCTGGCTGCCCAACCCGGGAAGTTGGCGACACCGGCGTTGGTGACGTTGAAGCTACCGTTGCCGTTGGAGAAGGCGACCGGCACGCTGGCCCAGCCGCCGTCGTGCCGCACGAGCGCCATGTCCGTACGGCCATCATTGTTGAAGTCGCCCTTGACGATCTCCACGCCGCTGCTGGCTGCCCAACCCGGGAAGTTGGCGACACCGGCGTTGGTGACGTTGAAGCTGCCGTCGCCGTTGGAGAAGGCGACCGGCACGCTGGCCCAGCCCGCGTCCTGCCGCACGAGTGCCATGTCAGCTTGACCATCGGCGTTGAAATCGCCGCTGACAATCTTGACGCCGCTGCTGGCTGCCCAACCCGGGAAGTTGGCGACACCGGCGTTGGTGACGTTGAAGCTGCCATCGCCGTTGGAGAAGGCGACCGGGACGCTGGCCCAGCCGCCGTCGCGGCGTACGAGCGCCATGTCCGTGCGGCCATCATTGTTGAAGTCGCCCTTGACAATCTCAACATCGCTGTCTGCAGCCCAGATCGGGAAGTTGGCGACACCGGCGTTGGTGACGTTGAAGCTGCCGTCGCCGTTGGAGAAGGCGATTGGCACGCTGGCCCAGCCGGCATCACGGCGTACGAGCGCCATGTCCATGCGCCCGTCGGCGTTGAAGTCGCCGCTGACAATCTCGACATCGCTGTCCGCAGCCCAACTGGGGAAGTTGGCGACGCCGGCGTTGGTGACGTTGAAGCTCCCGTTGCCGTTGGAGAAGGCGACCGGCACGCTAGCCCAGCCGGCGTCACGGCGTACGAGCGCCATGTCCGTGCGGCCGTCGCCGTTGAAGTCGCCCTTGACAATCTCAACATCGCGATCTCCGGCCCAGACCGGGAAGTTGGCGACGGCCGCGTTGGTAACGTTGAAGCTCCCGTCGCCCAATGTCGCCAGGCGGAATCGAGCAATCGTGCCGCCGGTCCGGTTGAGCGTGGTGCGATTGTCGGCCGCCTGCGGGAGACCCTCCGCCACGCCCATGGCCGCGCCACTGAGGTGCCCGTCCGGGTTTGACCAGAACGGCAGCCGGGTGCAGTTCACACCGCTGTTGGCGCACTGGTTGTTATAGGCCATCACCGTGCGCCACCGATCGGCAACACTCACAAATCCATGGTTGAAGGTGAACGGGCTGTTGTCTGTTGGATCGACGAAGCGGTCATGGCGGGCGCCCATGTTGTGACCCATTTCATGGCCAAACGTGAAGTTGCCTGTCGCACAGCTCCTGAGCGTGACTGAGAAACCGAACGGTTCGAAGCCCACCGAAACCGGGTTCATGATAAAGGCGATGCCGCAGCCATCCCCGTTCTGCACCCACAGGCTCACTAGGTCGGCGTTGTGTGCGTTGCGCAATGCGTGCACATTGTCCATCTGGCCGTCGCTGGGATTCTGCAGGCGGTTGCGGTCCGTCTGCAGCGCGCCACTCTCGGCATAGGCGATCTCTTCCGCGTCGACCAGTCGCACTCGCTGGTTGATGGCACTGTTTCTGTAGCTGGTGTTCGTTTCTAGAATCGCCAATGCAATCTCAGCGTCAATGTCGATGGATGCCGCGTGTGCGTTGGGGGTATAGAGCACCATGACGTCGATGATGGGCGAGAGAATGCCGGCTTCGTCGAAGGCAGCATTGACCTCGGCGTTGTCGGCAGGCATCGTATCATATTCAGGTGTTTCCGGCTCGAGTTCCTCGGGAAAGCGTGACTGGTCGATCTCTGCGATCGACTGAATACTGTCGCCCGCGGGCCGAATCTGATACATGGTGTTGTCGACAATAATGTTGCCGGTGATGAGACCGTCCTTCACCACCATGACGGCATTGTCGAAATCGGAGCCTTCCGTACGCGCCACCCAATTGGTGACGCCAAGCGGACCCTCTTCTACCGATTGCGTGTAGAGCGTGACGCTCACGTCGTCAAACAGGTTCAACTGCACAGGCGCAGGGGGCACGGCCTCGGCACTGGGCGCAGCGGCGTTGGGTTCGCCGACATCGGGGGCGGCAGCGCTGGGGGCGCTGGGCTCACCAACGTTGCTATCCAGCGCGTCTGTGTTCACAATTACATAGCGCTGGCGTACAACGGTGGGATCCTCCGGAGCTGGCGCCAGGCTATCCATTTGTGCGTCGCCTTCCGGGACGTCGAGGAACAGGTCTTGCGCCGGTTCTGCACCGGCTGGGGTAGGTTCTGGTGTCGGTACTTCCCCGCCAGGTGGCGGACTGATGGGCTGGCAGGCAGTGATGGTTGCTGCCAGCAGCAGCACCATTACGACAAGTAAGGCTCTGGAGCGAGTCATTCGGAATCTCCTTGGGCGTAACAAAGCGTATCTGACCGATAGTGCGAGGCCTGCGTTTTCACAGGCCTCGCCTATTCTGAATCAGATCGGTCCACAGAATATCCACAACTGCTAACCGCAGCCTTGTACGCTGTGTAGCCCCGCTCCCGCGGCGTCCTCTTGCCCCGATCTTTGTGCGCCGAGCAGGGACGTTCGAGTGCGCCTAAAATTCGTGACCCCACCCGAGATTTACCACACGGGGTAACTGCCTAATCCTGCAAGATTGCTTGCGGGCGGCTGCGCAGAATCGCCTCAGCTTCCGCCACGATGCGGCGCACAATCATGCCGGCCGGCTCGATACTCGTAATGAGCCCCGTCACGTTGCCGACCTGCACGCGGCCGACCTTGGCGTCTTCTGCCCCTTCTGCCCTGTTCCACCGCTCCTGCAGCTCCTCACGCCGCGCCGCAATCTCCCCTTCGCGCCCCTGCCATTCCGCCGTGAACTCATTGCTGAGCACGCGATCTCCTACATCTTGCGGGAAGGGTGCATCCGAGATGAGGTCATACAGCTTCGTCAGGAGGGTGTCGTCGGCGGAGGCTTGCACCGCCCGTTGTTTCTTCCACTCCGCCGTGATCGCCTCCTCGCTGGCGACAAAACGCGTCCCCAGCCAGGCGCCCTCCGCCCCCCAGCATCAGCACCGCCGCCAGCCCGCGGCCGTCGGCAATACCCCCCGCCGCGACCACGGGAATGTCGCCCACCGCACGCACTGCGTCGATCACCGCCGGCACCAACGGCAAAGTGCCGCCGTAGCCGGTTTGGCCGCCCGCTTCGGCTCCTTGCGCCGCGATCGCATCCACCCCCGCTCGCGCGGCGATCTTGGCGTGCGCCACCTTTTGCACCTGCACAATGACCTTGATCCCGGCCTCGTGGGCCGCCGCCACATACGGCGTGGGGTCGGCAAAAGAATGCGCGACGACCGGCACCCGCTCCTCCAGCGCCACCTGCACCAGCGCCTCCAGCCCCGGAAACGACGAAATAAACCCGACGCCAAATGGCTTCTGCGTACGCTGCCGCACGGCCCGGATCTGCTTGCGCAGCCAGTCCGGATTATTGCCCAGCGTGCCGCCGATCAGCCCCAATCCGCCCGCCTCCGCTACCGCTGCCGCTAACTCGGCCGTAGCCGCCCCTGCCATCGGCGCACTGATGATCGGATAATCGATGCCAAACAAGTCACAGATGCGTGTATGGATCATGGCAACCCCCAACGAAGGTTCGACATCGTCGCGCACACTCACATGCGCAGGCGGCGTCCCCGAGGCCCGCCATGGCTGCGGACCCATGAGTCGCAGCCGCTGGACTGTGTTTGCGTCGTCACCCAGGCTGTCTAGCACCAAACAAACCCGCACGCCGCGTGCGAGCTGAACAATCGGTGCGACTTTTGCGAGGCCCTGTCATTTGCCTGCGCCGCACCGCAGCCCGATTAGCCTACGGCCGCGACACGTAACAGCACCATACACTGCGCTGGCAGCCCTCAATTGATCACTGTGGCCTGATCAACCGCCAGATCAGGTAGCCGAGCGTGGCGATGCCGGCCGGCACCAGCAGGAGTGCGGCCAGCGCCATCCACACCAGGTTGGCCGCCGCTGGGAGTTGGCTGCTTGCCGCTCCCGTTGTGTTGCCCAGCGGGGCCGCTGCCGCCGGCGGTAACACTGTGTCGACCACAGCTGCCGGCAGGACGGCCGCAGCCGCCGGTGTAGGCGTAACGCCCTCAGTGGGCACCGTGGCTGCCGCAAGGACAGGCAGCGCGCCCGCCGCCTCCACTGTTCCCACCAGTGCGGCTGCTGTTTCTGGGGGCGGCGGTTGCACTCGGGTGGCCTGCCCCCTACCCGGTCCCGTGTTCAGTCCGGTGTCCAGCATGACGAGCGGCAGCATCAGGCGAATCGTCAGCGGTGCGGTCGGTTGCGCTTCCAGGGCTATTGCCACTTCCTGCTGTATGGCTGTGGTGGTTGCGCCGGCGACTGGTGCCGGCGTCACGGCAGAGACCTGGCCCACGACAGGCTGGTTCACTGCAGATTTGCTGACGACAGGTTGACTCACAGCTGGCTGGTTCACAGTTGGCTGGTTCACAGCTGGTTGGCCGACCGACAGCTGCACGATGCTGCTGCTCACGCCGCTGTTGTTGCGCGCTTCCAGCCTTATTTCGACACTGCCTGGCGGCGCCAGCGTGGTTGACCCCACCGCACCGACGGGCACTGTCTGGCCACCGGCCAGCAGGACGACGCTGGCCGCATCGACCACGCGCCAGCTCAATGTTGCCCCCTCGCCTGGGCCCAGCTGGGTGCGATCGGCCGCAAACCACTCGATGCGCGGCGGGCCGCCTATAGCCTGTGGGGCAGCAAGTGGCACTGGCGTGCTTGTGCTGGTGTTCGCCGGTGTGGCAGTGGCAGTGGATGTTGCGGTGGATGTACCCGTCGGGGCACTGGTTGGCGTGCTCGTAGGTGTGGCAGTTGCCGGCGCAGAGCTGCAGACGTCGGCAAACGACAAGGTCGGTGGCTGGCGAGCATTCTCCACCGTGCCTGCCCCCCACACCCAACCCTCCACCTGGCCGGGCTTCACGGCGAAACTGCTTGCACCCAGGTTGGCATATTGCCAGCCGCTCGTGCTCGCCTGCCAGTACGACCAGTAGCTGCAATTCGCACCCTCGCACTGGCAGAAACATGCCTGCTGCGGCACGCTGCAGCCCTCGCCGTTAATGCGGCACACGGCGCCGTTGCCATTCCCTGCATCGACGCTCAAGTCCAGCCCGGAGCGCTGCAGGAGCTGCAGACCCGTAATTTGCGCTTCGTCAAACGCCACGCAGGCCGTGACGACGCGGCCGTCACCATGCAGAATGACAAGCCCGGCCTGGTTGCCTGGCGCTTGCGCCGCCAGCGGGGGGGCAAAGTGCCCCGCCCCCCCGACCGTGATCGACAGCCCACAAAGCAGGCCAATAAACAGCCGCGCCAGCTGTTTTTGCTGCGCGAGTCTCATCGCCGGATTCCCGGCAGAAAGAGCGCAGGGCAAGCCGCCGCTGCGCTGCCGCCTGCCGGCGCAAGCGGTCCGATTGGCTGTGCGCGCTCCAGCAGGGCGGGAATCGCCTGCTGCGTGGCCAGCAGATTGGGGCCGGAGCCCGCCTGCCAGGCAAAACTGCCGTCGGCCTGGCGCAGGCTGAGCAGGTAGTCGATTGGCCCCTTGCCGTTGACCTGCCAGGCGGCGCTGTAAATTTCCTGGCCTGCCGCCGCCAGCGCCTGCACGGCATAGGCGGTCGAGTTGGCGTCGCTGTCCCCCGGCACACTACTTTCCACGGCATAGGCAAACCCACCGTCGTCGTTCTGCGCCGACTTGAGGTAGGCAAGCCCATTCAGGATCACAGTCGCAGACACGGGTTCGCCCGCGGCCAGCAGCGCCTGCACAGCCAATGAGGTCGCATTGGTGTCGGCTCCCCATCCCGGCGCCCACTCCCAACCGCCGCTGCCCAGCGCCTGGCTGCGCAGGCCCGTCACGGCCGGCTGCGCTATTTCTTGCCCCAGCGCCAGTGTACCCAACATGGCCCACGCGTTGGGGCCGCTCTGGGTGCTGTATACGCCGAGCGTTGGGCTGTAATGGCCGCCCGGCTGTGCCGTCAGTGCCGGCAGGCACAACTCCGTCGCTGCCAGGCTTGCTGCACTCTTGCCTGCTGCCCCCGCTCCGCCTTGTGAGTAGGCAGCGACCGTCGCTCGCGCCGCGTCGGCCAGCGATGGGGTGTTGGCCGACGACCGCCAATTGTCCGCCGTGAGCCCGTTCGCCCCCAGCGCCAGCAGCGTCTCGACGGTTGCACCCGTGCCGCCGTAGCCGCCGTCCGTTATCATCTGGCGCGCCGCCAACCAGCCCAGCGCAGCGTTGGCCGCCAATGCCGCCGGCGCAGGCGCCTGCGCCGAGCCAAATTCGCCCCAGCGCCAGCCCTCGACCGTGCCGTTCTGGCTGATGACCGAAGACCCCGCCCCGACGGCATAGCTTTGCCACGCTGTGCCGTCCCAGGCGTTGTAGTCCCAGAACTTGGTAGCGCTACAGAAGCAGTCGGTGGCGGGGCAGCCCACGCCCTCGATGCTGCACACCACCGGTCCAAAGGAAGTGGAGGCTGTCACCACGTCGAGCCCGCCCAGGGCGAGCACATCCAGTCCCGAAATTTCGCCGATAAAGGTAAACGGGCGCACAACCTGGCTGTGATCGTCGAACTGCACAATCACAGCGCCTTGCTTATCTTCCTGCGCCAAGGCAGAAAGTGGCGCGAACAGCAGGAAGATGAGGAGCAAACAGCCGGCGGCACTGACCAGCGCCAATACGAATGGCCAAGGCGGTGTGATAACGCCCGTGACCGGGCGCGTAGCTGCGCGCCCGCGCAGCCGCGAGTGTAGAGGGTCCATGCAAATATCCTTTCCGGACGTAAAATAACGTGTGAATCCAACGGAGCGCAGGCGTCCGCCGATGCTTGTGTCGGAGCCTGCACCACACCAGGGGTCGATCGCAATAAAAAACCCGCCGAATGGCGGGCGACGTGCAGGGGATTAGCCTGGCACCTGGCCCTCCTCTCTCCACGAAGGTGGCACAAGTTCGGCTCAGGCGGGTAATCGGGCTCGAAGACGCTGCATTGCTGTGGCAAGCGTCTTCCTACCGTTGCGGGTCAGCGCTGGACTAGCAGCCTGTGGCTGCATCACCAGCTTCCCCCATTGTGCATCGTGGCATCCGGGCCATCGACGCACCTGCACCGATCTGTTATTCAGTTAGCGCCGCCAGTATAACCGACCTCGTGTGTAGTGTCAATTCCAATTCCGGTCCGCCCCTTCCGGGAAGCCCGCCCCTTCCCGGAAGGCTGCCACTTCCGGGAGGTAGGTGCTTCGCGGCCGTTTCCGGTATAATTCTTTCTGTCATGGACTACTATCTCGCCGGCTACTACTTGGTGGAGGGGCTGCCGCGGCCACCGCAGATGGCCCCCTTTCTGCCTCCCATGCTGTGGACCATCAGCTCCTGCCTGTGTGCGATCTACCCGGACAGCTGGGCGCTGTCGTGGGTTACCCACACGCCGGTGGATCGGGCTGCCATGCAGACACGCCTTGGCCTCGACACGGAGGCTTTCCGGGCACTGCAGGCGGAAATGGATGCCGCGTTCGACCAGCAACGCTTCGGCTGGCCCAACGTGTGGCTGGACCGCCCTGCGGCCGAACAGTTCCTGCGCCAACACCTGACCGCCGTCCCGCACGTCAAGCTGCTGGCACTTGCGCTGCCCGCACCCTATCTCGATCCATGTTTGCGCGATATCACCCCAATGCCGGGTTCTGGCGCATGCGGGCTGTACCAGATGTTAAGCCGGCGGATCAAGCTCACGGACCAGACGGGCGCGCTGGGGTACGAAAGCCTTGGCGTAGAGGTCGGCGGTTCCTTTCATTCGTTTCTCTGCAATTACCTGGAAGTGCCCTACCAACAGGAACTGCACGTACACTTTAACGACTACGGCCTGATTGCTGGCTATGCTGACGCCGTGCGCGCGGCGGATTATACCAATCTGGCTACGACCGGCGCCGAACCGGTCCCCTGGTATCCCTGGCTGGTCGTCGAGTTATTGAGCAATCTTGGGGGAGACAGTGACGCTGATGCGCGCTAGGCTCGAACAACTGCGGGCGCAAATGCAGCCCCTGGAGCCATCCGCCGAACAGCGCGGTGCCTGGCGCGATCAGGTGGTCGCCCACGGCGATGCCTTTCTTGCGCGCCTGCCGCGGCAGCCGGTGTACTGCCCGCCCGAGGATGCCGGTACGGGCATTCTCACTTCGCCGCTGGCCGAGGAGCCTGTGCCACTCGACGAGGTTCTTGGGCTGCTGCGCGACCACGTCGAGTCGTCGGGCATAAACCTCGGCATGGCCGGCCACATGGGTTTCATTCCGCCTAGCAGCCTGTATACCGCTGCCCTCGGAGACTACCTTGCGGCAGTTATCAACCGCTATAATGGCGTCTTTTTTGCTGCACCAGGCGCGGTGCGGCTGGAACGGATGCTGCTGCACTGGATGGCGGACTTCGCCGGCTATCCGGCCACGGCGGCAGGCGATTTGACCTCCGGCGGCAGTATCGCGAACTTAATCGGTGTGGTGACGGCGCGTGAGGCGCACGATCTGCGCGCCAGGGACTACGAACGGGCGGTCGTCTACCTGTCGGACCAGACCCACCACGCCGTAACCAAGGCCCTGCGCATTGCGGGTCTCAAAGAGTGCATCCAACGTCACATCCCGCTGGATGATCATTACCGCATGCGGCCGGAGGCACTTGCGGCAGTGATCGCGGAAGACAAGCGGGCCGGGCGTATACCATGGCTCGTCGTCGGCTCGGCCGGGACCACGGATACCGGGGCGGTGGACCCGCTGCCGGCGCTGGCCGCCATTGCCCAGCGCCACGAACTGTGGCTGCATGTGGATGGTGCCTACGGGGCGATGTTTGCGCTGTGTCCTGGCGGGCAGGCCGTGCTGCGTGGCATGGAGTTGTCCGACTCGCTGGTCCTTGATCCGCACAAGGGCTTGTTCATGCCGTGCGGCAGCGGGGCCGTGTTGGTTCGCAGTGCGGCTGCCCTGATGCAGGCCCACGCCTACCACGCCGATTATCTCCAGGACGAGGATGTGTTGGCGGCCGACGAAATCTCGCCGGCCGCGCTGTCACCCGAACTGACACGTCCCTTTCGCGGCCTGCGCCTCTGGTTGTCGCTCAAGCTGCTGGGCATCGCGCCGTTCCGTGCCGCACTGGAAGAGAAGATGCTGCTCGCCCGCTATTTCCACGAACAAATTCAGCAGGTAGATGGGTTTAAGGTTGGGCCTGCGCCGGACCTGTCCATCGTCACCTTTCGCTACCGCCCGCGCCGCGGGGACGCCAACGAGTTTAACCAGCAGCTCACCTCTGCCATCCAGCGCGACGGCCGCATCTTTCTCTCCTCGACGATGATCGACGGCCTATTCACGCTTCGCCTCGCCATCCTCAGTGCTCCCACGCACCTGGACACTATCGACCTGGCCATCGACCTCTTGCGCCACAAAGCGAGCGAGCTCGAAAGCCAAACCTAACCCGCGGACACCTCCAGGAGGTGGATACCATGTTTAAGTCCAAACTTCGCCCTGTCGCTATCCCCCAATCTGAACATCAGAAGCTGGCCGGGACCCTGGCGCTGCTCTGGGGCAACAGTGTCTTTGAAAGGCCACAGGTACCTGTGGCCTCGTTCCTCACCGGGATTGGCCTGCACGATCGCGCCTATGGGCCGCTGGACAACCTCCCCATCGGTGAGCTGCCGGAGGACCAATGGCTGGCGCTCGCACGCAAAGGTTTTGACATGACCTGGGACGATGCCCTCGCCGATGCCATCGCCAAAATGCACCTGCAGCGCCTGGCCTCTTACGGCAAGTCGCCCGCACGCCAGGCGGAAGCAGCCGCCATGGCGCAGGCCATAGCCGAGCTGGTGGCGCGGCATGGTCTTGATGCCGCGCTGTTAGCACGTATCGACCGCATCACCAACCTGTGTGACGATATTGCCTTCGCCTTTTGCTTTGAGGCTCCGGCACAAGGCACCGTGTGCATCCTGCCCAGGAATGGCAACGAGGAGGAACTCGAGGTCCACTATCAAGTAGAGGATGGCAAGATCCAGGTAGACCCCTGGCCGTTCGCGGTCAACAGCCATAGGGGCTACCTGGTCGGCTATCAACTGGAGGAGTACCCGGCGGTACTGGAGCCGGTCTTGGTAACGTACGAACTGGCAAGGGCAGCGCAAAGCGGAGCATGAATGCATTGGACAGCGTCCAGGATGTCCGCCATACGCGGGCACGAGGGCGTGCCGGACCCGCACGAGGGCGTGCGGGCTACGCGGGACGTGGGCCATACGGAGCGATGTTGCGGGCTGCGATCAGATTTACGCTACGGCGTCAAAGGTTGGCTTTAAAGCCGGGTACAGCCCACGATAGACCTGGTACCAGCGCTCGTATTCGGTTACGGCTGCCGGGTTCGGCTGCGTGCTCCCCGTGACGTGGATCGTGCGCCGGCACGCGCTGTCTACGTCGTGCCACACGCCCGCACCCACCCCCGCCAGCAGGGCCGCACCATAGGCCGCGCCTTCGGTGGTGTTGACGGTGACCAACTCGGCGTTCATGATGTCGGCCAGGATCTGCCGCCACAGCGGGCTCTTGGCGCCGCCGCCCGAGACGCGCACCTGGGTGATGGCCGCACCGCCGCCGCTCTTGATCAGCTCGAAGCTGTCGCGCAGGCCAAAGGAGACACCCTCGATCACGGCGCGCGAGAGATGCGGGAGGCTGTGACGCACGGTCAGGCCCACAAAGGCGCCGCGTGCCAGCGGGTCGGGATGCGGCGTGCGCTCGCCCGTCAAGTAAGGCAGGAACAGCAGCCCTTCACAGCCAATCGGCACAGCCGCCGCCGGCGCCAGCAGGTCGTCAAAGGAGACACCGGGGGCAAAGGTGTCGCGGTGCCAGCGCAGGCTGCCGGCTGCCGACAGCATGACGCCCATGAAGTGCCAGCGGCCTGGGACGGCATGGCAGAAGGCGTGCAGCCGCCCCTCGGGCTCGACAAACGGCCCCGAAGTGGTGGCGAAAACGACGCCCGAGGTGCCCAGCGCCAGCGAGACCACGCCCGGCTGCACGGCGCCCACGCCGACGGCCCCCGCCGCCTGGTCGCCGCCGCCCGCCATCACGGGGATACCGACGCGCAGCCCCGTGGCCGCCGCGGCCGCATGCGAGACATAGCCGGTGATAGCCGGGCCTTCGTGCGTGGGCGGGAGGTAGTCAGGCGGAATGTCGAGCGCCGCCAGCACGTCGGGCGACCAATCGCGCTGCTTCAGATCGAACAGCAGCATGCCGGCCCCGTCGGCCTTGTCGATAGCATAGTCGCCGGTCAGCTTGTAGCGCACGTAGTCCTTGGGCAGCAGGATGTGGCGGGCGCGCGCCCAGACCTCGGGCTCGTTTTGCTGCACCCACAGGATCTTGGGGGCCGTAAAACCGGTCAGGGCATCGTTGCCGGTAATCTGGATCAGGCGCGGCTTACCCAGGCGGCGGCGAATCTCGTCACACTGCGGCCCCGTGCGCTGATCGTTCCACAGGATAGCCGGGCGCAGCACCGCGCCGGTTTCATCCAGCAGCACCAGGCCGTGCATCTGGCCGGTGAGGCCGATGCCGTGTACGTCGTCCGCCTTGACGCCCGAAGCAGCCAGCACCTGGCGGATGCTGTTGGCCGCACCGTCCCACCAGAGACTAGGGTCTTGCTCGCTCCACAAGGGGCGAGGGGTTTCGTAGCCGTATTCCGTGGCGGCCACAGCCACCACATCGCCCTGCTCGTCGATCAAGAGCGCCTTGGTCGCGGTCGTCGAAGAATCGATGCCGATAAAGTATTGCATACGTGCTCCATCCGCTTTGGACAAGAAATGGGGTGAATAAATGGTTTACTTGGATAATAGGTCAACCCGCCAAATACACAAAGAAGCGGTGACAGGTATAACCTGTCACCGCTTAACATCCTTCGCAATCCAGTTACACGCGCGTCACCGCGTACGTAGGCTGCCCAGCTTGCTGGGCAGGTGAACGATCAGCGTACAGCTCCGCGCCGGAAGAGGTTCACAATCGCCAGCAGGACGATGGCGCCGATCAACGACACCAGCAGCGACCATATGCTGAAGGTGCCGTCATTGATGTTGGCGCTGCTCCCCGGCAAAAACCAGAAGATAATGCCCCCCAAGAACGCGCCCACAATGCCCACAACTACGTTCATGACCCACCCTTGCTGGGCGTCAGTACGCATGATCATGCTCGCAATCCAGCCGATAATGCCGCCGACGACAAGCCAAATGATCAAGTTGATCAGCCAACCCATTGCACAGTCTCCTCTCCTGAGTTCACATCTATTTCGGCCAACCCTGTTGCCCGTAAATCAGCCCGTGAACAGATGTTGCAACTAGCCGGCAGAAACCACTATAGGAAAGGATACACATATGCTGTCTAAACAAGTAATGCGGTTATTTAGACCCGCGCTTCTGGACTGCCTCAATAGATTGTTACCCGCAGCGTGAAGCTCGTGCTTGCTCCCCCTGCCGGGGCCGTGACCCGGATATAGTAGTCCTGGGTGGCGGGAAGCATGCCAGACCAAGGTAAGTTCTGGTCGGCGGTACCCAGATATTGGCCCCCAGCGGATTCGATGCTTGCCTGCACCGGTGCGCCGTTGGTGAAGACCTCTACGTACATCGACTGGCCGCGCATCGCCTTGAGCACGTAGTTCTGCGCCGTGACGCCGTTCACCGTGGCCGAGACTGCGCCCGGCGCAAAGGTGATACGCTGCGTGGAGGGCTGCGGCGTAGGCGGCTGCGGGCCGGCCCCGACGACCGTCACGACCATGCTGTAGTTAAAGCCAGGGGCGGCACCTAATACGCTGATGGTGATGTAGTAATCCTGCGTACGCGGCAGGCGGGCGTATATCGTGCCCTGGCTGTTGGCTGAGCCCAGGTAGGAGCCGTCGGCCCCGGTTAGGGTGGCGTTGTAGCTGCCATTGCCGTAGATCTGTACCGTCATATCCTGGCCAGCCATGGCACGCAGTACATAAGAGGCTGGATGGTTGGCGTCGGTATAGCCCGACACGGTAGCCGACGTGGCGCCCGGCGCAAAGCTGATGCGCTGTGTCTGTGTCTGGGGCACGCGGGTGGGAGTGGCCGTGGGCGGCAGCGATTTGCCTACAATTGTTACCTGCAATGTGTAGTTGGCTGCCGCCCCGCCGATTGGAGCCTCGAGGTAGAGGTAGTAGTCCTGCGTGCGCGGCAAGTAGACCGTCAGTGACTGGTTGGCATCAACGGTGCCGAGGTTGACGCCGTCTGCGCCCATGATCGTCAGCCGGAAGGGAGCGCTGCTGCTGGTCGCGACCGTCATGCTTTGCTGGGCCCGGGCCGCCAGCACGTACTGCCGCGGTTGGCCCGGATACAGCGTGCCATAGACGGTTGCCGAGGTGGCGTTGGGCGCAAATTGAATGCGCTCGACGTTGGACTGCGGCGTCGCCGTCGGCCGCGGGGTGGCCGTCGGCGAAGTCGACCCGGTGATCGACAGCACGAAGTTGTAGTAGACGCGCGCGTCGCTCACCCCCGGCTGCACGAACAGGGAATAGTCGCCTGTCGCAGGCAGCGTGCCTGACCAACTTGCCCCCGCGTAAGCGACGCCCAGCGACCTGCCGCTGGGGTCGACTACGGTGATCTGATAGGGATAGGCCACGTATGCCGCGCCTACTGTCATCCATTGGCCGGCCATAGCGCGCAGCACATACTGCTTGGTGGCGCCGTTGTCGAGCGAACCGGCCATGTTGACGGACGTTGCGCCCGCTGGAAAGCTGATGCGTTCGGGCGCCTGCGCCAGCGCGGAGCCGACCGGCGCCACCGAAGCAAATGCGAGCAGCAGAACTAGAAACAATGAACGAATCCTCATGATGCGCTCCTTGTTACATGGCGTCAAATGCACTTTGCGGGCACTCGGCGCTGGCTAGACGGCGATCGACGTCGAAACGGAATGTTCAAGTACTTCGTCGGCAGTCACCTCGCGACCCAGCCGGTCGGAGAGATAGATGCCTTCCGAAATGAGCATCGTATTTAAGGCGCAGGCGGCAGTCGGCATCAGCGACACGCGGCCCTGCAGGGCGGCAATCCAGTGATGCTGGGGGCCGTCGTAGGCGTCGCCATTGTCGCGCACCGTGTGCAGCCGCCACTCGAAACCGTCCATGCCGGCCGTGGCATTCATGTCCAGGTCGCCGATGGCACGGAAGAAACCAAACGGATCGATGCGCAAGCCGCCCTGGCTGCCCAGGATCATGCTGCCGTCGAACTTGTCCATGTGCACGGCCCAGGCTTCCAATATATCCATCGTGAGTCCGCCTGCAAAACGTACAAAGCCGAGGCCAAGTTCCTCTACATTGTAGCCGCTGGCGTTGCGCCGCTTTTCGTCAATGTCAGTCTCCTGGTAGGTCTTGCCGCTGATGCGTGCCACCTCGGGATTGCCGATCAGATAGAGCAGGGTGGAGATGTGATAGACGCCCATGTCGTAGAGGGCGCCGCCGGCCGAGTGCTGCTTCTGCACAAATGTCGGGCTGCCGTAGCCGTCCACGTAGGGACGGCCGCGGCGGCGGTGGCCATAGGAGCGCGCATGGTAGATATGGCCGAGGTGACCCTCATCAATCAGGTACTTGGCGGCCTTGGTTTCGTTGTGATACATCGTGATGAACTGGATGCCGAACTTGCGGCCCGTAGCCTGTGCGGTGTTCCACATCTTGAGCGCGTCTACGTAGGCGCCCGCCATTGGCTTTTCACAGAAGACGTCCTTCCCCGCCTCCATAGCCGCCACGCTGATCGGCATGTGATAGTTGTTGTGCACACAGACATCCACGGCCTGGATATCGTCGCGCCCCAGCAGCTGGCGGAAGTCGGTGTAAACGTTGGGGATGCCGTAGAGCGAACCGACGCGCTCGGCCTCGGACTGGTTGACGTCGGCGATGGCGACGACTTCGGCATTGGGAATTTTCTTATAATTGTCGAGGTGGTGCTTGCCGATTTGGCCGACGCCGATGACGCCGACACGAACGCGATCTGGAGAGGACATTGTCCTAAACCCTTTCGGATGAGGCGATGGAAGAAGTCAATTTAAAATAATGACGATATTGTAGCGCAAAAGATGTGCTATTCCAGGCAGCGTTTTAGCAGCGCCAGCGTCTTCTGGGCGGCGCCGATCTCGTCGCCGTCGTCCGGGGTGCTCTCGATTCCCCAGGCCCCCTGGTAGCCGGCCTGCTGCAGCAGTCGGATCACGCCGGGAATGTCCCAGTCCGGTTCATTGCCTGCGGCGTCAAACGTAAATGTCTTGAAGTGTGTGAGACGGGCGTCGCCGGCAAATTCGGGCCAGGCGCGGGCGTGCGTGCCCTCGGGCCAGTTGTAGGAATCGAACAGCAGCCCCAGCCCGGGCACCGCGTTAAGCAGGCGGCGCATGGCGTCAGGGTGGTTGGTCGGGCCCCAGTGGTTCTCAATGACGATCTCCACGCCATGCTGCCCGGCACGGGCGATGATGTCCTTATAGCCTTCAACGACGATGGGCAGTATCTCGTCCAAACTTTGGTCGCGGCCGCCAGCGTCGATGCGCATCTGCTCGGCTCCCAGTTCGGCGGCAATCTCCAGCCAGCGGTAGCGGTGGCGCCGGTTTTCGGCACGTGCCTCAGCGCTGGGCTCGAAAATGTGCGCTCCGTCGACGGCGATACAACCATGGGGTAGCCCCAAGTCGGCGGCGGAGGCCTTCAGTTCGGCCAGGTAGCCGTTGTCGTCGTAGGCGCGGGAGATGTGGGCGTTCCACGGGTCGAGCTGGGTAAAGCCTGTCTCTTTGCAGAAACGGTTATAGCCAAAAACATCCATTTTGCCTGCATCGACTGTGCGGTGCAGGGAGTAGGAACAGAGGCTGTAGCGCATGCGAACAAAACCTTTCGTTTGGTAGGTAAAGACCTGTGCGAGGCTCGCCCCACCAGGCTGCACGTTGGCGAGGTGGTCTGGGGCGAGCCAGGCACGATGGTATGGCTATTTCTGATATCCCTCCAGATACTTGGCGGCAATTACCTGGCGGTCTTCGCCGGGGATCTGCCAGGCAACGGAAAGGTTGTCCTTGTTGTCGCCTTGCTTGTAGAGGATCTCGAAGTAGTAGCGCTGGCCTGCCTGGAGGGCAATGGGACCGGTGATCTGCTCGGGGTTCTTTTCGTATTCGCCGGCGTTTGTGCTCTGCGGCGTGTAGGCGACTACGATTTTATTGTCGGGCGATGCGTCCGTGCTGAGGAAGAGCACGCCGCGGTCGTCGGCTGCGATCCAGAAGCGGTAGTCGCCGTCGACGGGGGGAACCAGGTAACCGCGGATGCGCGCGCCATAGTCCTTGTCGCCGGTGCGCGGCAGTTGCAGCCCGTCGAGCGTCACCTGCTGTGAAGCTTCCTGCTTGCGGTAGGCGTCGCTCTTTGTAAGTTCTTCCACCGTCGTGCCGCCCACGCCGTTCCAGCGTTCGGCGACCAGGGGCATGCCTGAAGCTGTGGCTTCTGCCTGGTCGGCCGGTACAGCGGCCTCCGATGTTGCTTCCGGTGTTGCTTCTGGTGTTGCTCCTGCGGCGGCGTGATCGTGGCCATCGTCGCCGTGGGCGGGTGCGCCGGTCGTCTCGCCCGTGTCTTGCGGTGTGACCAGCGGGGCATCCTCCACAGCCTGATCGCTTGCCGCCTGGTCGCCCGCAGCCTGGCCGCTGTCATCCACGTAGGTGGCGGTCAGCGTCTGGGCGCTCTCGCCGACGACGATCTCGTGCACGGCCTCGCCGCCGTCGGACCAGTTATCAAAGCGCAGACCGCCGTCGGCTTCTGCGGGGGCCTCGATAATACGCTTGGCGTCGATGTAGGTCTTGACCTTGAAGGGCGTTTCGTAGCGGCTGCCCGCATAGGTGATGGACAGGCCCGGCGGCACGGTGTTAAAGGTGTAAGTGACTTCTTCGGCCTTGATGTTGGCGCAAGCCGTGTCTTCCAGACCCTGCGAATCGCTGGCCGTGAGGCACAACTCAAGGTAGGTATCGTCGCCATGGTCGTCAAAGCGGAAGCTGCCCGACTCGCCCTCGCCGTTGAAGTAGTCGTAGTGCACGTGCTCGAGATGGTGCAGCGTGACGCTCCACTGCAGGTTGGCCCCTGTCAGGTCGCCGTCCTCGGCATCGGTCGCCTTGCCCTTGAAATTGACCGTCTGGCCGACGCGGAACTTGGCACCTTCGCCCGGCTCAAGAATCTCGGCCACGGGCGGCGCGCTGCCCACGGCAATTTCCACCGTGTCGCCAGCAGTAGCGCCGGCCGAGTCGGTGACTGTCAACTCGACCCCATAGACACCATTCTCTTGGAAGGTGTGGGTTGGGTTGGCCTTGCTGCTGGTGGAGCCGTCGCCGAAGTCCCACTGGTAGCCGACGATGCTCTTTTCGGGGTCGGTGCTGCGCTTGCTGGAAAAGGTCACGTCAAGCGGGGCGCTGCCGCCTGTGGGATCGGCGGTCGCATCAGCGGTAGGCGGGCGGTTGCCACCGGGGGAGTAACGGATGCGCCAGATGCCGCCCAGGATGACGGAAATGACGTAGATTGCGCCGTCGTCGCCCACCGTCATCTGCACGATGCCGGGTACGTTGGTGGCAAACTCGTTGTCATTGGCGCTGCCATCGGCGTTGAAGGTCAGGAAATCGACTACGCCGCCGTTAAAGTCATGATAGAAGTAGGCCCCACGGTACAGTGCGGGGAAGGCGGTCCCCAGGTAGAGGTCGCCGCCGATGGCGGAGCCGCGCATGGGGTTGCTCAGGCTGTGCGGATAGCTGTAGACGGCCTGGGTGATGGGCGAGGCGCCGCTCTTGTAGGCGTCGCAGTTGGCGTAAGTGGCGGCCTCGTAGGGGCCTTCGTAGCAGGGCCAGCCAAAGTTGGAGCCCGGTCCACCGCGGTTGATCTCTTCCCAGTTGTTGTTGCCCACGTCGGCCACGATCACCTGGCCGTCGCGCGGGTCAATCACAAAGCGGAAGGGGTTGCGCAGGCCCATGGCAAAGACTTTGGAGCGATTGCTGTTAGGGTCGCCGTCAAAAAACGGGTTGTCGGGGTAGCCTTCGCCGGTGATGGGGTTGATGCGCAGGATTTTGCCGTTAAGGCTGTCGGGGTTGAGCGCACGGCTGTTGCCTTTGGAGTTGACGATGCCGTCGCCACCCGAAACATAGAGTGCTCCGTCGGCGCCAAAGCGCACGGAGTCCAGGCTGTGTGCCGTACCCTCGGCGGCGATGCAGTCGCGCACAAAGCCGCCGGCGTCGTCAAAGCAGCTGAACGGCTCAGTGTCGCCCTGGTCCGGGTTACCTACGTGTTCGGCCGTGCTGTTTGTGCCGAGAATCACCATGCCGCTGCCGGGCTGGGCCACGTTGAGGTTGTTAGGGTCGGCCGACAGGCGGAGGACGCGCGAGACGCGCGCGCCCGCCGGGTTGCGGTCCTTGATCTCGGGCGGGTCGTAGGTGTACGCGAGGTAGACATAAGGTGTATTGGGCCAGTCCGGGTGCACGGTAATGCCGAGCAAGCCGCGGTCGGACGAGTCATTGACCTCGGTCGAGATGTCAATAAACGGGTCGGGCAGCAGTTGGCCGTCTTGGGCAACACGCACGACGCCACTCTTTTCGGCGATGAGGATACGCCCATCCGTCAGCAAGGCGAAGCTGGTGGGGCGGTCAAGGCCAAGCACCACCGCTTCCTGGATAAAACCGTAGGGCATATTGAATCCGCCCTGCGCCTGGGCAGGGCGGCTGGCCAGCGTCGGCAGCAGCAAGGCTGTCACCAGCAGCAGGTTGAGCAAATGGAAGGGTCGCACAGGGAGGCGCAAACTCTTGGGCAGAGCTGTCATGTAGAGGAGCCTTTCTCGATGAGTTCAGAACGCGCAAAGCCTGGCGGTCGGCTCGCCACAATCGCCTCTATTGTAGTGCGGAAAAGGGGAAAAGCCCGAAACGAGGAACGTACCAGCCACACCTCCAGGAGGTCAGAGTTCCTGGAGGTGTGGCTTCCTGGAGGTGTCAACGCTACTCGGCGCGGACGTTGTCGATGTAGAAGATGCCGCCGCCGCTGAACCAGACGTTGATCATCTGCGCCTTGTTGAGTTCGGGGTTGGTACAGCCAAGGTCGTCGAGGTTGAACTCGACGGTCGTAACCGAGCCACCATTGGCCCAACCCCACGTCGACTGGCACCAGGTCCAACCATCGCCAAGCTGCAGGGCCATCCCCGTGGAGGTGCCCACATTCGTGGTCTTGAGGTCGATCTTGATCTTCGACTTACTGCTCAGGTCGATGCCGCCCAGGCCGGCGACAAACCAGCCGCCGTCGGCCGTGGCGACCTGCAGGCTGTGGCTGCCATCCGTGGCGTAGTCGCCGCTCTGCGCCACCGTACCGGCGTTCGCCTGCCAGTTGCCGGCCGCCCAGCCCTGCGTACCGTCCTCAAACGAGAAGAGCACCATGGGGCCAGTCGGATTAGGCTTCACGGTCACGAGCAGCCTGGCCACATTTGAGGTGCGCCCGGCGCTGTCTTGGATGGTGTAGGACGCTAGCACCTTGCCTGAGAAACCTGCTGCCGGCGTGAATTCTACGCTGCCATCCGGCTGCCAGGCGAATGTTCCACCCGCAACCGTGACGCTCGTCTGCCGGCCGGTTGTGGCCGGATCCAGGTCCATGCTGCCTGTCATGATGGTTGCGCCGCCGTAGGCGATATCATTGGCCGCCGGCGTCAACGTCGCCGGCGTTTCAAACTCCGTGACCGCCACATCGTCGTCGGCCACAGGTGCAAAGATTCGCGCGGCGTTGGCGATCATGCTCTTCGCAAAGTTGCCCAGCGCGGTAAAGACCGGCGTGTCGGCATAGACCGTAAAACCGTCATAGTCGGCGTAGAGCGAACCATCGTCCTGCTTGCCGGAAAGGATCCAGTAGAGGGCGCCTGCTCCGCCATTATTGAGCACGGCGTCGGTCCACTCCTTGTAGACCGTGTTGCGCGTTGCCTTGTCGAGCAGGCCAAATTCGCCCAGCACGACCGGCCTCTTGATGCGCTTGCCATCCTGAATGTGGCGCACAATCCACTGCGTGCCCCAGGTTGTATCTTTGCCCCAGTGGTCAGGGTACAGGTGCAGCGACAGTATGTCGATGGCAGGCAGCGATGCCAGCGCAAGTGTGTCTACGCCCTCGCCGCAGTTCTCAGTCCAGTCCGCCGCACCTGGGATGCAGTAGAAGCCTTCGTCGCCGGCCGAAACCAGGTGCTTGTCGTCGATGCTCTTGACATAGCTCGACATCTCGTTAGCCCAGGTTATGATCGTCTGGGTGGTGCAGTCGCCGGAGCGGCCGTAGACGCCAGCGCTCAGGCAGCGCGGCTCGTTGGCCAGCTCCCACGCCATGATCGTCGGATCGTCCTTGTATTGGACGCCCGTATAGCTGTTTGTGCGCGTGAGCAGGTGGGCGATCCATTGTTGAAACCACTGCCGGATTGAAGAATCGGTGTAGAATCGGTCGTGATACGGGTTGAAGTTGGGATCCTGCATGGTGCGCCAGCGGACATACTGGTCCATGCCGCCGAACGCGTTCCAGTTGTTGACAAATGGAATGATGACCTTGAGTCCAAGCTGGTTGGCTTTGTACAGGACGTAGTCCAACCGCTTGAGCCCGTCGTCGCCATCATTGTAGGCAGGGGCTGCCCCGTCCCAATACTGAAAGTAAACGCCGTCCGACTTGCCCTGAATCGAATTGGAGCCATCTTGGTTGCCGATCTCGAGCGAGCCCCACATGCGAATCACGCGGAAGTCATTAGCGGCCGCTGCTTGGAGCACGTCGTCTACCATTGCCTGCGACTTGTACATCAGGTAATAATTGTTCGTGCCGGCAAAGCGGTAGATCTTGCCGTTGAAGCGCAGTTGGCCGGCGGACTGCTTTACAAACTGGTTGCCCGCAGCCGCAACATTGGCATCACCTTGATTCTCGACGGTGACGGGGGCCTGGCTGACCTGGCTTACGCTGGGCAAGAAGACGAAAGTGGGCGCCAGCAGGCAATGGGACCGGTTGGTCAGACTGCGCAAGTGCCGCTAGCGGCAGGCTGGAAAGCAGCAGCGCAAGCAGCAGAATACACCCCAAAAGTCGGCAAAGATGTCGTGGCATACTCATGATTCCTTTCGCTTGATTGAAAAAGGGGAGCTGAACGTCGGTATGATCCCACCTGCCCAAAATGAAAGGCAGACCGCGTCAAACTTGCGAGATTACTCATATCTGGTCAAACTGGGAACTCAGGAGCGAACCGGTCTGCACTGTCGGCGTAAACGCTGAAATACTTAGCGTTGTGTTTACTAAACATGTTGCAGAACGGTATAACAATGTTATAACAAAAACGAAAACGGTTGTCAATACATGAATGAAATTCTCCGTTTAACCTCACATGACCAAGCTCTTTTGGCAGGCGAGCACGGTCCCGCCGCCAAGTTGGCCATGTCGATCCTCGTGCGCATGGCGCAGGTCTGGGGGGCACACGAATTACTGGACATTAGCGGCGCACACATCGACAGCACCATCTACATCGGTGCGGCAGGGCTGGAGTTTGCCGAACGGCTGGCCAGTCTGGGGGCCAGGGTGGCTGTGCCTACGACGCTTAATGTGAGCGGCCTGGACGAGCATCATTGGCAGGAGTGGGCGGTGCCGCCCGAGTGGGCCGCGCAAGCACAGCGGCAGATGGTGGCCTACCGCAGTATGGGAGTGCAGCAGACTTGGACGTGTGCTCCGTATCAGACGCAGTGGAAGCCTGCGTTTGGCCAGCAGGTCGCCTGGGGCGAATCCAACGCCATTGCCTTTGCCAACTCGGTGCTGGGGGCGCGCACCGAGCGCTATCCTGACCTGCTCGATATCTGTTGCGCCATCACCGGCCGCGCGCCCGCAGCCGGGCTTCATCTGACGGAAAATCGTGCCGGCCAGCTGCTGGTGCGCCTGGTGGATATACCAATGGTGCTACAAGAGGACGATATGCTGTACCCGATACTTGGCCACCTCCTGGGCAAGCTCGCGCAGAACCATATTCCCGCCATTGATGGACTGCGTACGCAGCCAAGCGAAGACCAACTCAAGGCGTTGGGTGCGGCGGCGGCCAGCTCCGGTGCAGTAGCGCTCTTTCACATCATCGGTGTCACGCCCGAAGCCCCCACGCTAGCGGCGGCCTTTCACGACCAGCCCCCGCGCCAGACAGTGGAGGTGACGCTGGACGACCTGCGCGCTGCCCGCCGTGAGCTAACTACGGGACCAAAACTTGAACAGGGTGCGGCAAACACGGAAGCAAAGGGGGGCAAACTCGACATGGTTGTCTTGGGCAGCCCCCATTTCTCACTTGCCGAGTTTCGCCAGCTGGCCCCGCTGCTCGCCGGCAAGCGCCGCCACCCCGACGTGCAGTTCCTGGTTACCACCAGCCGCGCCGTCGTCTTGCTGGCCAAACAGGCCGGCTGTCTGACCGCGCTGGAGGAGTTCGGCGGCAAGGTGACGGTGGACACCTGTATCCTGGCCTCGCCCATGCTGCCCGCCCACATCAAGCGGCTGATGACCAATTCCGCCAAGTACGCCTATTATGCGCCCGGCATGCTGGACACGCAGGTTGCTTTTGGCAGCCTGCACGATTGTGTGGATTCTGCTGTGGCGGGGCGCGTCGTGCGCGACGAAACGCTTTGGAGTGAAAGATGAGCCAACTTCCGCCGGACCAACGTTTGCCCGACTTGATATTGCAGGGCCAGGTCGTAATCGCCGGGACTGCGTGCGGACGGGTGCTGCACAGCGACGAGCCGCTCTCCTTTTGGGGCGGCTATGACTATCACAGCGGGGAGATCATTGACCGCCGCCACCCGCTCTGCGGCAAGATCGCTGCCGGCTGCATCCTCTGTCTGCCGTCTGCGCGCGGTTCGTCCACGACCACGGCAGTGCTGTTGGAAGCCATCAAGGCCGGCACCGCGCCCGCGGCCATTGTTACCACAGGCGTAGACACATTTTTCGCGCTTGCATCGATCGTAGCCGACGAACTGTATGGTCTGCCGATTCCCCTGGTGGCGCTGGCGCCCGACGAATACGGCCATCTGCGGACCGGCGGTACCGTTGCTATAGCCGCTGATGGGCGGGTCGCAGTGTATCGCTAGGAACGCGCTATCATTCCATCTTGCCGCCGCTGGAAGTGGAATGGGGGGGGCGCGATTAGGGCCGCGGGTGTGCCGGGTCAACCCATAAGACCGCCTCCGGTTTTTCCACCGGTTCGATTGCGAGGTTGACAATGACCGGTTCCTGGTCGCTGCGCACCAGCACACACGCCAGCGGCTCATCGCTGCTGGCGTTGATCTCCTGGTGCGGCACAAACGGCGGCACATAGATAAAGTCGCCGGGACCGGCTTCGGCCACGTATTCAAGCTGCTCGCCCCAGCGCATACGCGCCCGACCGCTCACGACGTAGATCACACTTTCTAACGCCTCCCCCTACACGACACGAACACCATGTTCGCGCCAGTCGATTGGTTCACTCATTGCTGTCTCCCGTGCCGTGCTTACCCAGCGGCCACGTAAAGCAAAACGCGGCCCCTTGTCCGCGCGCGGATTCCACCCAGATCTTGCCACCCGCACTTTCTACTGTCTTCTTGACGATGGCCAGGCCCATACCACTGCCTTCGACTTCATCACGCGGGCGTAGGGTCTGAAAGACCTCAAAGATACGCTCGTGGTATTGGCGGTCGATTCCCGGCCCATTGTCACGTACGCGAAATTGGACCATGCCGGCGAGCGGCTGAACCGAGACGGTCACCACGCCCTCGTTCGGCCGGTGATGGTGCTTGACGGCGTTTTCAATCAAGTTGCGCAGCACGGTTTCCAATGGCGGGCGTTCACAACGGATCATAGGCAGTTCGCCTTCGATCTGTACCTGCAGCCCGGGTGGTGGGTCCAGCAGTTCCACGATACTGTGCACGAGTATGGCGGTGTTCACCCACTCCGAAGGCTGCTGCCGGCGGCCTGCACGCGAGTAGAGCAGCAGGTCGTCGAGCAGGCTTTCCAAGCGTTTGACCCGGCTGCGCAGCTTGGCCAGGTGCTCGCGTGCAGCCGGCGTAAGTGCTGCCGCTGCATCCTCAGCAACCCAAGAGGCGAGATGGTCGATACCACGCAGGGGTGACTTGAGATCGTGGGAAGCAATATAGGCAAAACGGTCCAGCTCGCGATTGCTGCGTTCCAATTCGGCCGTCCGCTCAGCCACGCGCTGTTCCAACGTATCGTTCAGCTCCTGCAGCGCAGCTTGCGCATGCTTGAGTTCAGTCAGATCGACAACAAACGCCACGTGTTCGTCGTCTTGGCTGTCGTGCCCGGGTATGCTGATCAGCGAGCTGCTTACCATCGCCGCTGCAAGTGAACCGTCTTTGCGGCGAAAAACACGTTCAAAAGGCGCAAGAAAACCAGTTTGCGCGAGCTCCTGTACGACACGCTCGTTTAGCGTCTCATCCTCCGGCAAGCCAAGCACGCGCCAGTTGAGCCCATGCGCCACAAACTCACTCCGGGTATAGCCAAAGAACTTTAGCATGGCATCGTTGCACTCCAAGATTGTGCCGTTGCTGAGCGCAAATGCAATGCCGACCTGGGATGTTTCCATCATACGGCGCAATCGTTGCTCGCTGCGCCGCACCTGCTCCTCTACTTTCCTGCGTTCGGTAATGTCCAACGCTGCGGTCGTCAACCCCACTACATCGCCGCCAATATCGCGCAGCGGCTCAATGGTGATGTCGAACGTGCGCTCTCCACTGGAGAGTGGAAACGTGAACTCGTCGCGTGTGCCGACGCCGCTCTCCAGCACGCGACTCTTGGCTTGGAAAAGACGATCGAAGCTGGGATCGGAAGCCAACTCGTCGTCACGTTTTCCGAGCAACCTGTCGCCGCGAAAGTCAGGCTGTGGATTGTACGCCCAGGTGTAGCGTAGGTTTCTGTCCATGTGCGAGAAGCTAAGCGGGGCCGTCGCCAGGGCGAGACGGAGGCGTTCTTGCGTCTCATAGAACGCCTGCTCAATCTGCTTGCGCTCGCTGATATCCGCCGTGATGCCGATCAAGCGGACGGCCGCGCCACTGGCATTTCGATCAATGATGCCTTGGTCCCAGACGTGGACATAGTGGCCGTCACGGTGGCGCAGCCGATACTCCATCGAAAACGGATCTTGTGTCTGATTTATCGCCAGTTCCGCAATCCCAACAGCAGGGTAATCGTCCGGATGAATCAGCCTGCGCCATGCTTCGACATCGCCTGCCAGTTCCTCGGGATGATAGCCAAGCATCCGGTAAGTGCCTTGCGAGCGCACTACCTCTCCCGTCACCATGTTCCATTCGTAGATAAAGCCGTGGACGGCGGCCTCGGCAAAGGCGGCACGCTGGTTGGCGCGCAGCAATTCTTCCTCGAACTGCTTCTGCACCGTCATATCGCGAATGACCGCCATCATATATTGGCTGCCGGCACTATCGCTCAGCATCGTGACCGTCGAATCGACATACAATCTTTTGCCGCCAGGCAGAATGTGGTAGTTCTCGCCCCGCCAGTGTCCATCCCGCGCCAGTGCCAGCAGGGCGGCCTGCTCATCGCCCGGCATGAGCCATTCGTATTGGTACAACTCGGTCAACAGATGGCCCAAAGCCGCGCTCACATCAACTTCGTACTGCCTGGCTGCCTGGGCGTTGAGATAGGTAACACGATACTGCGTGTCCACCATGATGATGGCGTCCGCCACCTGGGCCAGCGCTTCACCCAGGAACTGTTGGCTTACGGGCAGGCGATCATCTGCCGTACTGCCGGTCGCGAGCATTATACCTCCCTTGGCTGCAACGCCTCGCTTTGCTGTAGTGGAAGCCATGCCAACACGCGCTGAATATAGCGATCCCAGAAGCCCCACTCGTGCTCGCCCGGCGCTTCTTCGTAGGTAAGTGGCAGGCCGATCTGCTCGGCATGCGCCTTGAAACGCAAATTGTCCTGGTAGAGGAAGTCCTCGGTCCCGCACACCGCATACAACCGCGGCCGCGGCCCACTGCTGCGGGCCACCTTGGCCGCCAGATGATAGATGTCATTCGGGCTGCCGGCAAACTTCGCCAGGGGGCCAAACATGTTTTCCAATTCCGCCAGCCATTCCTTCGGTGCATCGGCGGGCGGATTGCCGGAGTAACGCTGCAGTGCACCCGACAAGCTGGCGGCGGCGGCAAAGCGGGTTGGGTGCGAAAGCGCCAGCTTGAATGCGCCGTAGCCGCCCATCGAGAGTCCCGCCGCAAAGTTGTCCTCGCGCCTCGCCGACAGCGGGAAATAGGCGCGCATCAGGATCGGCAGCTCTTCGCTGATGTAGGTCCAGTAGCGATTGCCGCGTACCATGTCGGCATAAAAGCTGCGGTCCACACCCGGCATGACGACGGCCAGTTCCCGGCCTTCGACATAACGCTCGATCGAGGTGCGCCGCACCCAGATGGTATGGTCGTCGGAAAGCCCGTGCAGCAGCCACAGCACCGGCAGCTTGCGTTCAAAGCCACGAGTGCCCACGGCGGGTTGCGGCAGGATTACGTTGACGGCGACATTCAATTGCAGCGCTTCAGAACGGAAATTGACGGTGATGAGCGACATAATTGCCTCGAACTTCTTTATCCTTATGGGAATGCATTAAATTTTACTGGGAATGCACCAGAAATGGATTGCTATGGACCTATATCTTACCTGCGCAAGCTCGTACGGACAAGGAAAACCAGGCGGTCGTCTCCTTCTCCTTGCACACACAAGTGCAGTCGCTTGTCTGTTTTAGTAGATACGGTATAATGCGACGTTATACTCCCGGCAAGTGTCAACGACGACCCTGCAAAGATCGTATTACAACCTGTTACTAACATCTGTATCAACTACACGCAAGGAGAACACCGTCATGAAGACATTCCGTCGAATGACTGCACCTGCGGCACGTTGGCTGGGACTGTTTGTCGTCCTCAGCCTCCTGTTGTCTGCCTGTGCAGCCCCTGCCGCCGCGCCGTCGGCTGCCCCGGCCGGCGAAGCCCCGGCCGCTAGCGAACAGGCCACGGGGCAACCTGCCGGCGAGCAGGCTGCTACCGGAGGCGAGGTCAGCCGTGAAGATACGCTCATCTTCGCCGCCGACCTAAGCGATATCATCACGCTGGACCCAGCCGTAGTCTACGAGTTCAGCGGCACGGAACTGGCCGGCAACATGTATGAAACGCTGGTTTCCTTCAACCCCGGCGAACCTGGCAAGCTCGTGCCGGTGCTGGCGCAGTCCTGGGATGTAGCAGACGACGGCGACATGTGGAAGCTGACCTTCAACATCAATCCCAACGCCAAGTTTGCCTCGGGCAATTCCGTCACTGCCACAGATGTCGCCTTCTCATGGGGCCGCGCCATTGATATCAACAAGTCGCCTGCCTTTCTGCTGACCGACGTTTGCCAGATCAAAAAGGAAAACGTGACGGCTGTGGATGCAGCAACGCTCGAACTTAAGCTGCCTAAGACGGTCAGCCCGCAGGTCTGCCTCTCCGTTCTGACCTTCACCACCGCCTCCGTGGTTGAACAGACCGCCGTCGAGCCGAACATGGGCGCAGACATGGGCGAGTCGTGGCTCAACGATCACTCCGCCGGCTCTGGCCCCTATGTGCTTAACGCCTGGGATCGCAGCGTGGGCGTGACGATCGACGCCAACCCCAACTACTGGGGTGGCAAGGCCCCGGCCATGAAGCGTGTGATCTTCCAAAATACGCCTGAACTGGCCAACTTGCAGGCCGCCATCGAGACCGGCGACGCCGACATTGCCCAGGACCTAGGCAGTGACCAGGCCGCGTCGCTTGAGGGCAATCCGGACGTCAACCTGGTCAAGGCCAACACCAATTACCTGATCTACGTTGGCATGAACGCCACCAAGCCGCCCTTGGACAACCCAGACGTGCGCGAGGCGATCCGCTACGCCATCAACTACGACGAAATCATCACGCTGCTGGGGGGCAATGCGGAGATCGTGCAGGAGATCATCCCCATCGGCTTCCTGGGCCACCAGGGCGACAACCCCTTCAAGCAGGACATTGCTAAGGCCAAGGAACTGTTGGCCAAGGCCGGCGTTGCCGAAGGTACCGAGATCAACTTCATCGTGCCCACGAGCTATGCTCCGGGTGGCATCGAGTGGTCGACCATCGCCGCCAAGCTGCAGTCGGATGTGGCGCAGATCGGCCTCAAGCTGAATATCCAGCAGCTCCAGCAATCAGAATTGCTCAATATCTACCGCGCCCAGGGTGGCGAGCTGGTTTTGATCAACTGGAGCCCTGACTTCCCGGACCCCGACGGCAATGCCACGCCGTTCTCCAACTATGATGCCAAGTCGCTGGCCTGGCGCAACGCCTGGAACGATCCTAAGGCGATCGAGATGAGCAAGGCAGCCGCCATCGAGCTAGACCCTGACAAGCGCTCAGCGCTGTACAAGGATCTGGTCGAGTACGTGCTGCACAGCGGTCCCTATGCCGTGCTCTACCAACCCACACGCCTTTATGGCGTGCGCAGCAACGTCGAAGGGTTTATCTTTGACCCCAACGACACGCCCATCGTCAGCCTCTGGCTGATCTCCAAGAAGTAGGAAGCTCTCGCGTACGAGGCCCGCCCCACAAGAAACTCAGTTTCTTGTGGGGCGGGCCTCGTACAAGTGCATCCACTTATGAAATGATCCGGCAAAACTGATGGCTCGATTTATCCTACGCCGTATTGCAGGGCTTATGTTTGTCCTGGTGGGCGTCTCTATTCTCACCTTTTTCTTGGCCCAGGTTGTGCCGGTAGACCCAGCTGCCAGCGCGCTGGGCTCCAATGCACGCGAAGACCAGATTCAGGCCTATCGCCAACAGCTGGGCCTGGACCAGCCCCCACCCGTACAATATATCAACTACATGCAGCGTTTGCTGCGCGGGGACCTGGGCCAATCGATCCGCACGCGCCGCCCGGTGATCGACGATCTGCGCGACTACCTGCCTGCCACCATTGAACTTTCCCTCGTCGCTATGCTGGTCGCCATCTGCATCGGCATACCGTTGGGTATCCTTGCTTCGCTGCGCCGCAACACCTGGATCGACGCCACGGCCCGCATGTTCGCCTTGATCGGCGGCTCGATGCCGATTTTTTACATCGGTCTGTTGGCGCTCGGCGTATTCTGGCGGCAGCTAAAATGGCTGCCTGGCCCTGGTCGGCTGGATTCGACCATGAAGCCGCCGATGCAGATCACCGGCCTCTTCACCGTGGATTCGTTCCTGACCGGCAACTGGCCCGCATTTTGGAACTCATGGGCCCATCTGCTCCTGCCCGCCCTTGTGCTGGGCTATTTCTCCACTGCCGTGCTCCTGCGCATGACCCGCTCGTCCATGCTGGAGATGCTCGGCCAGGACTACGTGCGCACCGCCCGTGCCAAAGGCTTGGCTGAAGGGGTCGTGATCGGGCGCCATGTGTTCAAAAACGCGTTTCCCCCTATCCTGACCACCATTGGCCTGGTTTTTGGCAGCCTGCTTAGCGGCGCCGTACTCACCGAAACGATATTTAGCTGGCCCGGCCTGGGACGCTATGCGACCACCTCAGTCACAACACTTGACTATCCTGCCGTAATGGGGGTCACCTTGGTGGCGGCTTTTATCTATCCGCTTGTCAATACCTTGGTCGATATCGGCTATTCGATCATCGACCCCAGAGTTCGCGTGAATTGAGCATTGATTTTCATGGTCGCAGCTTCTCCACGCCAACTGTTTTGGCGTCGTTTTCGCAAGGAAACCACAGCCGTCGTCGGCCTTGCCATTATCATACTATTTGCCCTGCTGGCGCTGCTGGCGCCCCTCGTCAGCCCCTACGATCCACTAACGCAAAACATTTCGGCTAGTCTCGCCGCGCCGGGGGCCGCGCATTGGTTTGGCGCTGACAAGCTGGGTCGTGACATTCTGAGCCGCATCATGTATGGCGCGCGCATCTCTTTAGTGAGCGGGGTCGCTGTGATCACCATGGCCGGCTTGTTTGGTTCGTTTGTCGGTTTATTGGCGGGTTATACGCGTGGCTGGCTGGACGAGGCCTTGATGCGCGTCACCGACATCTTTTTTGCCTTTCCCAGCCTCATTCTGGCCATGGCTATCGCCGGGGCGCTAGGCCCAAGCCTGCAGAACGCCTTGATCGCCGTAGCGGTCGTCACCTGGCCCGTCTATGCGCGCCTCGTGCGTGGCCAGATGCTCATCTTACGTGAACGCGAGTTTGTGCAGGCGGCGCGCCTGGTGGGAGCCACCGACAGCCTTATCATGCGCCGCCACTTGCTGCCCAACACACTTTCGCCACTCCTGGTGCAGGCCAGCTTTGACATGGGCGGTGTGATTTTGGCCGTCGCCGGCCTTTCCTTCATCGGCTTTGGCGCGCAGCCGCCTATCCCCGAATGGGGTGTCATGATCAGCGAGGGCCGCAACTACATAACCACCCAGTGGTGGCTGACTTTCTTTCCCGCCATCAGCATGCTGTTTGCCGTGGCCGGGTTCAACCTGGTGGGGGATGGTTTGCGCGATGTTTTGGATCCAAGACTGAATAAGTAAGAGGGTGCCGTTCACCTGTAGAAGTCGATCCACTGGATTTCCAGGCTTGTGCCTGGCTGAGTCAGGCGTGGATCGCTCAACAGGACGTCAAAATAACCGTCTTGCAAGGGGAAAGCTGCCGTTGCGGCAGATGCCGCGTCGGCAGTGCCCGAAGACCAGGTGATGTCCAGCCACGCAGGGTCTTCGCTTGTGATCGACTGCTGCTCCGCATCCGGCCCACTGCGCGTAGATTGGCTCACGGTGTGCGGCGGCGAACTGGAGACGGAGGCGACAGTTTCGGCACCGGCGTTGGCAAGACGCAGTTCTTCCAGCCCCGCCAGATGCAGCCGCAGTAAGACGGGTGTTGTGGGGGTGACGGTCCAGGTCACGGCTGCCGTGCCGATGCCGCTGGCACTTTCGATGTCGATCAACAGTTGATTATCCTGTATGCCGAGAGTGGACTTATCTCCCGGCTTGTTCAACGTCAGGGTGACAAGATCGCCGGTCGGCGTGGTGGCAGGACTTGCCGTCTCGACAAGTCCCGGTTGGATGGGGCGGCAGGCTGTCATAACACCCGCAACCACTGCCAGGCCGAACAACAGAATAATTTCTTTTCGCTGTTGCATGGTGTCCGTTCCTCCTGCTAATAGCGGATCTCAAACCCATGAAACTCGTTGGCGGCCATCATCCAGCGAATGTCGGCGCTTTCGACCCAGGCAGCGGATGGGCCGACCTCCAACCAGGTGGCGAACCGGCGCAGGGCAGGCTCCGGCCCCTCTGCCACCACGCGCACCGTGCCATCCGGCCGGTTGGCCACCCAACCAGTCAGCTTGAGCCGATTGGCTTCGACCTGCGTATAGTGGCGAAAGGCGACACCCTGCACGCGGCCGTGCACTACAGCTTCGATTCGTTGATTGCTCACAGTTTCTCACTCCTACAGGCGGGATTGTAACCCATCCCCAGCGAAGGACCAATATGGAGCGAATTTTCAGGATTGACATTAGAACTTTTGTTCTATACAATCAAGCATAGAACACAGCCTCCATCGCTGCACCTTTCGGCAAAGGTTACCACGGAGGTGACCGGCGCTGCCTGTCTTTACACTCAGGACGAATACGCAACTCATGTCCGACGCCAAACGAAGGCGGCTGGAAAGCGCGATCGCAGCTGTCCAGCAGCGCCACGGTTCGCAAGCGCTGCGCCGCGGGGAAGATATGGCCCAGCAGCCGCTGATCCCGCATATCGCCACCGGATTTGCCGCCCTGGATGCCATCACCGGCTGCCAAGGCATTCCCCTGGGGGCGATTACCTTGCTCAGCGGGCGTACGACATCGGGTAAGTTGACGGTCGCCTACAAACTGCTGGCCAGTGCGCAGCGCGACTTTTATGGGCACACTGCGCATACTGTCGCTTTGCTCGACCTCAGCCGCACAGCCGATCCCGACTATATGGCGCGCTGCGGGATCGACCTGGATGCCCTGCTGGTAGGGCGTCCCCAAGCAGGACCGGAGGCCGTTTACTTGCTAGGGGATCTGTTGCAGACGCAAAGGCTGCGTGCGGTCGTCGTCGACAACCTGGCGGACCTGGCAGCGGACCGTGAAAGCCTGGCGACACTGCATGCGGCGCTTGGCAAACTGCAACAGCGGCTGCGGGCGGCAGGTGCGGCGCTGATCGTGCTGGACGAGCCACAGCCGCCCTGGCTGCGCTGGTTGAACCTGGACAGCAGCAGCCAGGTGCGTTGGTGTGCGGCCCTGCACATCGAGATGCAGCGCGAGCGCTGGCTGCGCCAGGAGGGCAGCATGGTCGGCTACCGTTCGCAGGCGCGGCTGCTCAAAAGCCGTTGGGTGTATGGCATTCGCAGCGCCACGGTGGAGATTGTGTTTAATGGGACGGTGCGTGCGCAGGAGACCTGGTGAACCGTGGCTTCGCAAACGTCCCGTGAGCACGCCTACGTGCGGGTTTGCAGTGAAAGGTGACTTCTACCAATCCCTGTTGATGAGAGGATGAGCAAGTGAGTGTCTTGTGCTGCCATGTACCCCATCTGCTAATTGAAATCGCTTGCAGGCGAGTGCCTGCCTGGCGCGGGCGGCCGCTGGCTTTGCTCGGGCCGGACGAGCGCGTGTGGGCAGTTTCGCCGGCGGCGGCAGATTGCAGTGTACAGGTGGAAATGCGCCCGCAGCAGGCACAGATCGTCTGTCCCGAACTGTTGCTGCGCCCGCTCGACCTGGCGGCGGCCGAGGTGGAGCAGGGCGCGCTGCTGGCTGCCTTGGCCGAGTGGGAGTTGCCCTTGGAGCCACAGACGTGGGGTATGGCTTACGTGGATTTACATAGCGTAGCCAAGACGGCGACTGCCGTGCAGCCGTTGGCGACTGACCTGGGGCGACGACTGCGCAGCGGCATGGGTGTGGACCTGCAGCCGGCGCTGGGGTGGGATTCGGGCAAGTTCACGGCCCGAGCTGCCGCCATGCAGGTTACGCCCGGGCGCATGCGTCTGGTGGACAAGCGTGACGAGACGCGTTTCTTGGGGCCGCTGCCGATCACACTTCTGCCGTTGCCGCACCCCCATCTGCAGCAGCTTCACTGGTTGGGCATCCGCACCCTGGGCCAGTTTGCCGAACTGCCCGCTGCGGCAGTCTGGCAGCGTTTTGGCCCTGCCGGCAAACAGGCACAGCGCTGGGCGCAAGGGCGCGATGACCGACCCGTGCACTCAGCCGTAACCCAGGCTCTGCCGCCGGCGGCAGTGGTGTTAGACCCCCCTTCTGGAACATTACAGCCGGTGGTGGAAGCTGTCATGGCTTCGCTGCGTCCTTTATTGATCGACCGCACCGCTGCATTGGAGGGTGTGCGCCGCCTGCGCATCGTGGTTTCCTTTGTGACAGGCGAGCAACAGTCCGCCGACCTGGTGTTTGTGGAGCCGGCCAGCCAGGCAAGGCGGGTGCAAGCGGCATTGGTCCAGCAGTTGTGCCGGATGCGTTGGCCCAGCGAAGTGGAGATGGTGCAGTGGACGTTGTTGGAGTGTGGCGAACTCACGGCCCCGCAACTCACCCTGTTTGCCCAACCCGGCCAACGTCTACGCTCGTTGGGCGACCTGGCCGACAAGCTGTCCAGCCGTTATACCCCCCTTTTGTTTCAAGCGAACCTCCTCCATGCCACTCATCCTGTGCCTGAGCGACGCAGCGTTTTGCAGCCGCTTACCCAGGCGCTTACCGGCACTGCTGCAGCACATGTCTCGTCTCTGGCCTGAAGGTGAACCGATCAGCGTTCAAACCAATACCAATGATCAGCCTGTTCGTTTCACCTGGAGCGAACGCGTCTACCGGCTGGCCCAGATTCACCAGCGTTGGGAGGTAGACGTGGATTGGTGGCGGGCGGAAGGGCGCGTCTGGCGATCTTACCTGGCTGTGACGACCACCGACGGGCTGCTGTGCGTCATTTATCAGGATTTAGAGAAACACACTTGGTTTTTGGCAAAGGTTTATGACTGATTGCTATGGCTGATTACGCCGAATTGCACTGCCACAGCTATTTCTCGTTGTTGGATGGCGCTTCTGCGCCCGAAGAACTTGTGCAGGCGGCAGTGGAAAAGGGATTGCGGGCGCTGGCGTTGACCGACCACGACAACTTGAGCGGGGTGGTGCGTTTTATAACGGCCGCGCGCCGCGCCGCGCTGCACGGTATCTTAGGCGCCGAGGTCACACTGGAAGATGGGACACATTTGACGCTGCTGGCCGAAACCCAGCTGGGTTATGCCAATCTATGCCGGTTGATCACGGCGTCGCGCAAGGAGGAGGATATACCGGGGGAAGATACTGAGGAGAGCTGGACCGGCAAGGTGGCCCCCGCCTTGGGTTGGGAGGTGCTGGCTGCTCACCGCCAAGGCATCATCGCCTTGAGCGGCTGCCGCCAAGGGGCGGTGGCTGCGGCACTGTTGCGCGGCGAAGAGGCGGAAGGCCTGGATACGCTGCAACGGCTCTATGACCTGTTTGGGGCCCAACACTTGTTTGTAGAGGTACAGCATCATGACTTGCCTGCCGACGACCGGTTGGTGCGCAAACTGCTGGGGGTAGCGCGCCGGGTGGAACTGCCGGTCGTGGCGACGCACAATGTTCATTATGCTGTTCCGGCACAGAGTATGTTGCGCGACGCCTTGATCGCCGTGCGCCATCGAGAAACCCTGGATGAGGCGCAGCGTGCGGGGCGGCTGCCCTTGAATAGCTGCTATGCGTTGCCGTCCAGCGTCGAAATGACGCGCCGTTTTGTGCAGCGGCCCGATGCACTGCACAACACACTGGTTATTGCCGAGCGCTGCCAGGTATCGTTGGATTTTTCGCAGCAGCGCCTGCCGGAGTTTGTGACGCCGGATGGTTCGTCCACGTTCCGTTTTCTTTACCAGCTTTGCCATGCGCACCTGCCGCAGTGCTATCCAGACTTGCGGCCACGGGTGCTCAAGCAGCTGGCGCACGAATTGGACATCATCGAAGGGGCCGGCCTCGCTACGTACTTCCTGGTCGTGTGGGACATCGTGCGTTTTGCGCGCGAGCAGGGCATTCGCTGCCAGGGACGCGGATCGGCAGCCAACTCCATCGTCGCTTACCTGCTGGGTGTCACCAGCATCGATCCGCTGGCACACAACCTGTTATTCGAGCGTTTCTTGAGCAGCGACAAGTTTACAATGCCCGACATCGATATCGACTTTGCTGCCGATCGACGTGAGGAAGTGATCCAGTATGTCTACCGCAAGTACGGGCACAGCTACACAGCTATGGTCTGCAACGTGGTCACCTACCAAGCGCGCAGCGCCATGCGCGACCTGGGCAAGGTGCTCGAACTACCCGAGGAGAGCGTCGAACAGTTGTTGGGCAAGCTGGACACGCACTCGCCAGCGGAAGCTGCGGCAAACTTGGAAGGGACGGCTCCCCCGCACCTGGTGACCCTGCTGCGTCAAATCGATGGCTGCCCGCGCCATCTTTCAATCCACAGCGGGGGCATGCTGATCACGGGTGCACCGCTGGCCGAGATCGTGCCGTTGGAGCCGGCTACGATGCCGGGACGTTTTGTCTGCCAGTGGGATAAGGACAGCGTGGAAGATGCGGGTTTGATCAAGATCGACCTGCTGGCGCTGCGCACGTTAGGGGTGATCAGCGAGACGTTGACCCTTTTGCAAGAGGAAGGCACAGAGGCGCTGGACCTGGAGCGAATTCCACTGGATGACCCCCAAATCTACCAGATGCTGCAATCAGGTGACACCGTGGGGGCGTTCCAGGTGGAAAGCCGGGCGCAGCAGCAGATGTTGCCGCGCCTCAAGCCTGCCCGCTTTGAAGACATCGCCGTAGAAGTGGCCATCGTGCGGCCAGGTCCTATCCAAGGCGGCGCTGTCCACCCCTATCTGCGCCGGCGTACGGGGGAGGAGCCGGTGGCCTACCTGCATCCAAGTCTCAAACCAGTGTTGGCCGAGACGCTGGGGGTGCTGCTGTTTCAGGAGCAGGCGATCCGGGTGGCTATGGCAGCAGCCGGTTTCACGCCGAGTGAAGCGGACTTGCTGCGGCGGGCGCTCTCGCGCAACCGTTCGCAGGAGGCGATGGCTGCGCTGCGCGACCGCTTTGTGCATGGCGCGCAGGAAAAGGGCATCGAGGCCTTTGTGGCGGAGGCCATCTTTCAGCAGCTGGCAGGTTTTGCCGGTTTTGGTTTTTGCAAATCGCACGCTGCCAGCTTTGCCCTGATCGCCTACCAGACGCTGTGGCTCAAACGCTATCATGCCGCTGCTTTTTACTGCGCGCTGCTCAACCAACAGCCGATGGGTTTTTACCCGCCCGAGGTGCTGCTGGGGGATGCGCGCCGCCACGGTGTCGACACGCTGCCGCCTGACGTAAATCACAGCCAGTGGCGCTATACATTGGAACGGGTCGAAGATGTGCGGGGAGAAGGGCATTGGGCGCTGCGCACAGGGCTGCAAACCATTGCTGAAATGGGGAAGAGCGCGTGGGAAACGTTGGCGGCGGTGCGTGGGGGCAGTATGTTTACTGATTTGGCAGACTTTTGCCGGCGCACGCGGCTGGCGCAGGATGTCGTCCGCAACTTGATTCGCGCTGGCGCTTGCGATGCTTTTGGCGAGCGGCGTGAGCTACTGTGGCGGTTGGGCGAACTGGACCTGCGCCCCGCTGCACTGGACTTAATGCAGAAGGAAACCGTCGTGGATCTGCCGCTGTTGGCACCCTTGGAGCAGACGGCGTGGGAGTATGAGTTGATGGGGGCGTCGCCTTCGCAGCAGATGATGGTGCATTATCGGCCACAACTGCGGGCGGCGGGTGTGCTGAGCGGCTGGCAGGTTAAACAGATGCAGGCGGGGCGCAGGGTGCGTAGTGCCGGGTTTGTGGTCGTGCGCCAGCGTCCTTCTACGGCTAAAGGCATCCTATTTATGTCGTTGGAAGACGAGAGCGGGTTGTTGGACCTGGTGGTGAAGCCGCCCGCCTATGCCAGGCTGCGCGAGGTGCTACGGGGGCGGTCGTTAATTGTGGTGGAGGGGATAGTACAGCGCAGCGGGCGCGCCGTCAGCCTACTGCTGCAGCATGCCGAACCATTGCTCTAAACCAGTGTGCACATTTGCCATTTCTTGTGTATCATCTCTGCCAGGATCCGCGTCCTAACTGAAACCATCATCAAAACCTGTGCGGAGGATCAAGCATGAAACGAGTGCGAATGCTGGCAGCTGCCAGCTTATTTTTAACAATTACGCTGCTGGCTGCCTGTGGCGGGCAAGAAGCGACGCCCACGGCCGTACCGCCGACACCAGTACCACCGACGGCAACGCCAGCAGCGGTTGAACCCACGCCTACGACGGCCGCTGAACCGGCAACTGCTGAGGCAACTGTCGAAGCCACTGACGAGGCTACTGTTGAGGCAACTGAGAGTGTCACTGAAACAGCAGCAGGTGAGAGCGATGCTGTCGTTACTGACACCTTATCGGCTGCTGATGTCATGACTGAAACCAGCACCATGACTGAGACCAACATCGTGACTGAGACAGGCGTCATGACGGACACCAGCGCCGTGACGGACACGGCTTCTTCTATGGCTGTGGCTCCTGCGGCGAGCAAACCCATAACCGGTGAAATGGCGCTGGATGAGGCGGCTGCACTTACAGAAACCGGTTCCATTACTGTCACTTCAGAGTCCGCAACAACTTCAACCGACACTACAACAGAAACCACCGCAATCGAAACAGCGCCGGTAACTGAGACAGCCGGTGTAACCGAAACCGGAATGGCAACGGAAACCACAGCGACAGCTGCCACGGCCTTCACCGAAACGGCCACTGCACCGGACACTGCCATTGAAGCTATGACGGAAACTTTGGTTGTGAGCGCCACTGAAGTTGCGACTGAAGTTGCGACTGAAACTGCGACTGCCGAAGCCACCGTGGAAGCCACCGTGGAACCAACGGAAGAGGCTACTGCCACGGCCACCAGCGAAGCAACAATTGAACCAACGCAAGAAGCTACCGTTGAAGCTACCACTGAACCTACTGTTGCAACAGCGCCTGAGGCAACGGAGACAGCCACGCCCACCGAGGCAGTGGGCGCTGTCGTTCCCTTGACGGAGACCGAGGCAATGCAGGCAGGAGCGACCGAGATCGCCACGACCACTGCACCCGTTGCTGCCGGCACCATTGTGACAAGCAGCACTGTCATGACAAGCGCCGCAACCTTCACCAGAACAATCGACACTGCCACTGCGCCTGCCGCCCCGACCGGCAGCGGTTCCCCTCTCGCTGGGGTGTGGACCTGGGTAAACACGACCATGAGCGACGGAACAGTCGTCGCCCCGCAAAGTGACGGATCCTACGGCATGCGCTTCCTGGACAGTGGTCGCGTCGACATCTTCGCCGACTGCAACCGCGTCGTGGGGCGCTTCACGTCACGTGGCGGCAACTTGCACTTGCGGCTAGGCGGAGCTTCCGATCTATATTGCGGCCCGGATTCACAATCAAGCATCTTTATCCAAGACCTGCGCAGCTTCAGCGATGTAATGCTCCAGGGCAATGACCTGTTCTTGACGCTAGAGACTGATAGCGGAACGATGCACTTTACCCGTCAGTAGAGCAATGTCATCCGACCATCCATGACAAACAATTTGCAGGCCTACCTAGCAATACCGGCAAGACAGCGTGGCTGTAAGCGACGAAGGACTAGACTAGCGCCGCTTGTCTTGCCGCTCGTCGTTGCCATGCTGTTTGGCGTGTGGATGGCGGTAGCCCTTGCTCGCTCGGCGTCGGCTGCACCGGCGGCCCAATCTGGGCCGCCGGCAGCTGTGGCCAAGTTCGACAACGTCACCATCTTTTCCGGGCCTAGCGTAAATTATCCGGTGATCGGGGCCATCCCCTATGGGCAGGGTTGTACTATTACCGGGCGTGATATCGTGACCGGGTGGTGGCTGGTGCAGTGTCCCACTGGCGTAACAGGGTGGGTTTCGTTCGACAGCGTTAGCGTTATCGGCGACACCTCAATGGTCCCTCTGTTTACGGTGGGCAGCCAGCCGGCTGCGCCCGTAGCACCACCGCAATCTGCACCGAGCAGTACCTGGCGGGCCAGCTATTTTGCCAACAAGGATCTCGCCGGCTCGCCAGTGCTGGTACAGGATGTTTCCGCGATCAACTTTAACTGGGGCTTTGGCAGCCCTGGACCGAGTGTGCCCACTGACTATTTCTCTGCGCGCTACGAACGCAACATGACGTTAGTTCCCGGCAGCTATCTGTTGACATTGCGCATGGACGACGGCGCACGCTTGTTTATCGATGACCAACTGGTTTTGGACGATTGGCGAATGGGTTCGGCGCGCGAGTTAACGGCCGTTCGCACATTAGGCAGCTATGCGCGGCTGCGCATCGAATATTTTGAAGAGAACGGCGAGGCGTCGATTTTCTTTGCAATGACGCCCCTGAATGCGCCGTCGCCTGCCCCGCCGACACCGCCTCCGCCATGGCAAGGGTCTGCGCCGGACCTGCCGGTAGTCCAAGACCAATGGCGTGCCCAGTTCTTCAATAACACCGATCTGGGTGGGAATCCGGCCGCGGCTATGTATGAGCCGCGTGGGTTTTATCCTTTAGACCGCAACTGGGGGATGGGCGCACCGGCGGCAGGCATCAGCGCCGATTTTTGGTCGGCGCGCTACGAAGGTCGTTTTTACTTTGCCCCAGGAGACTACGAGTTCTTTGCCGTTTCTGACGACGGCGTGCGCGTCTACATCAACGACATCCTGCTCATTAATGCCTGGTTTGATGGTTATAACGATCGCAGCAACCGCTTCAACCAAGTCGGCGCGGGATGGCACACGATGCGCGTGGAGTATTACGATCGCACAGGCAACGCCAACCTGCGGGTGTGGTGGTCATTTGCGGGCAGCCGACAACCAGTCACAGGGCCGATTCCCCCGCCGCCGACGCCATTCTAGAAATCAACTGGTTCACCAGCGATAAACCACGCCGCTGACGAGGACCAGAAAGAGAATGGCGAGCAGTAGGACCTTCACAGTGTCAACGCCGGAATCGAGAAATGGCTTGCGGCGAAAGGGATTTTCGTTCATAGTCACCCGATTAGAAAGCGGATCGCAGATCGCGGCCGAGACGGCGCGCCGCCTGCATGAGTTGCACCATGGCGTACTCAGTGCGTGAGAGATTGCGTGCCGTGTAGGGCCCGGTTACGCCTTGGCCCGTCATATCCTCGCCGGTTATTTGCTCATTCGGCATTTCCGCTGCTGAGAGTGGCGCGTCAAGATTGCGCTCGCCTGCTAGCGGCAGTGCACCGGCGGCTGCGGAACTGCCGGGCGATACCCCGCTTGTGCCCCCAGAAACAGATGGCTGCAACAGGGGCTGGGTCTTTTCAATCAGCCCATTGAGCGATTCGATCAGGTCGTCCAGCTGGTTAGAAACCTGTTCAATCTCCGGATCCAGTCCTGCTGCTGCGAGTGCGGCTGCCTGCGGGCCAGCCTGGCGTGTCACTGCACCGTTTTTGTTTACTGGCGCCGGCTTTGGCGCCTGGGGCAGGATGGCGCTGAGCGGCAAGGCGGAGTCCTGCGCTGCAGCAGCGGTCGTATTTGGGGCCACGGCCCCGGCCGTGGCTTGAGCGAGGTCAGGGGTCGGGTCTGGGCTCGAAACAGGGAGCGATTCTGGGATTGAGCCTGGAACCGAATCTGGATCTGTTCCCGCCACGAAGGACTGGGGCGCGTTCTGCGGCGTATCCGGCTGGTCGTCCTCGGGCAGATTATATATGCCGGGCATAACCTTGGCTGGCGGCGGCTCTGATGTGTTGGCCACTACTTCCGGTCCCGCCGGTGCTGAAGTGGCTTGCGTGGTCGATTGCTCGGCCCCGGAAGTCTCTGGCGGTGCGTCCTGTTTGTCTGCCAGTTGTGAGCCAAGGGCGGAGGCGATCACAGCCACCAAAGCGGGTTTCAGGCTCGATTCTCGTTCGGGCTCCTGGCTGGCAAGCGGCAACACAACCTGCGGCGACACAGGTTGTGCGGTTGATGGCTGCGACGCTGCTTCACTGGCAGCAACGGATCGAGATGTTGTGGAAGGTTGGCCCTGCCCCGCCGTCCCTGCAGATTCCGACGGTTGCGCAAATTGTGTGGCTGAAGATGGTTCCGTAGCTGTGGCCAGCGCAGCCGGCGCTGGAGGCGTAGATTGTTCTGGCTGAGCGATCGGCGCCGGCTGCGCGGATTCCTGCTTGGACGCAAGCGCCAATGCTGCTGCCGCTACTGCTGCCATCCAGGCGCGGTGCCGGTCATCGTCAGCGGGCGAACTGTCGGTGTAGCTCTCAACTTTCGTTGCCGACAGATCACCTACGAGCTCGGGACTTCGCGACTGGTGCTCCTCCACTGGAGACAATCGATCCTCCACCATTACGGACGCCGGCGCGGTCACCGTCTCGGGCTGCGGTGGCAGGGTCGTGTCCACGTAGGTTTGCGACGGCTGGACCTGGTTGGTTGTAACTTCCGCCGGCTGCTCGGCTTGTATCACCGTGCCGGCGGGCTGCTGGTCCGAATCCTCCGACAATGCTGACGCGGCGGCGATTGTGGCTGCTGCCACCGGCACGGCTGGCCTTCTTTCACGACTGCTCCCGGTGCCATTGCTGACGGGTGTTCGCAATGCGGACGCCTGCTTGGTGCCATATTGAGATTCGGGGATCGGTTGTACGTCGGCGGGCTGGTCAAAACTCAACGGCTCGGGCGAGGCCGGGACGATGACTTCGACCGTATCGACATCGTCCTCTTCGCCTTCCAGGAAGACGCCTGGGCTTTGATAGCCGGCGGCGAACCCCGAGGGGACGCTATTCTCTGTTGCTGTTGACTGCGATGTAAGCGAGAGCGAGCGGACGGTGGCCTCCAACTCAACAATACGCCGGTTTTCAATCCGCATGCGGCGACGGCGAAAGTAGAGCCACTCCCAAAGCGTGGACAGGATGAAGCCGAGCAGGAACCCGGCCAATGCATACCACAAAACAGATTCGGTCATGGGCAAGCCTCCGCAGCCTCGTCCGCACAATTCGATGCCGCGTGTCAATTTCGCAAATCGGACGGTGGCTTACATCATACATTGCCACATAAGTTGTGTCAACATAACGGCAAAACTCAGCCCAAGCGACGTTGCCGCACCGCCTCAAACAGGATAATTGAACCGGCGACTGCAGCATTGAGTGATTCGACTGCACTCTGCATCGGGATGGCAATCGGGACAGCTGTGGTGCGTGCTGCGTCGCTGGCCCCGCTGGCTTCGCCGCCGACTACTAACGCGGATGGCCCCCGCCAATCTACCTGGTCGTAGCCAAGGGGTGCGTCGGCTTCGGCCAAGTAGAGCACAGGCGCATCGCCTAGCGTTTGGCGTACGTGGTTCCAGGTGGGGCAGATCCGCAAGGGTACACGGAAGTGGGATCCCATCCCGGCGCGCAACACCTTGTCGTTAAAGGGATCGACTGTCTGTGGGCCGAAAATGACGACCTGAACTCCAGCGGCTGCTGCACTGCGCAGCAGCGTGCCGGCATTGCCGGGGTCGCGCACGGTATCGAGGACAAGGGCGAAGGAGATAAGGGAGGGCAGCGGCCGAGCGATAGGCAGAGGCAGGAGTGCCACGATGCCCTGCGGCGTAATGGTGCCGGTGAGGGTGGCGAAGACTTCGGGCGTACACGCCTGGCAGTCGCAGCCGCCGAGCTCAAGTGCTGCCAGCAGGTCGGCGGCGACAGCGTTAGCCGCGATGGCTTGCGGGTCGTAGAACACCGCCACTGGGCGAATCCCACTCTGCCAGGCGTCGCCGATCATGCGCACACCTTCCGCCAGCAGCATGCCGGCCGCGTAGCGTTCCTTGCGGTCTGCCAGCTTGCGAGCGGCCTTGATGCGAAGATTGTGAACGCTGGTAATCATACAATCTGTAATGGTATGCAGCGCTGCGTGTTCATTGGTTAAAAAACAGAACGGCAGGAACCGGATGGCTCCTGCCGCTTGGCTGTCAGAAGAGGTAGCCGCCGGCTCTGAGCCGGCGGGGCGGGTTCGTCAGCTCAGCTTGCCCTTGGCCACGTCGGCAATCTGGCTAAATGTGCCCGCATCCGAGGCGGCGATGTACGCCAGCACCTTGCGGTCCACCTGGACGTTCGCCAGCTTGAGCCCGTGGATCAGCTGGCTGTAGTTGAGGCCATTCTGCCGCGCGGCCGCATTGATCCGCTGAATCCACAGGCTGCGGAAGTCGCGCTTGCGGTTGCGGCGGTCGCGGTAGGCATAGAAAAGGGACTTCAGCATAGCCTCATTGGCGCGGCGGAAAAGCCGGTGCTTGCTGCCAAACTGGCCCTTCGTGAACTTCAAGACCTTTTTGTGACGCTTGTGAGCGTATACCTTTGGTCGTGAACGTGGCATTTTATTTGTCTCCTTCCGTGAGGGCGGACCTGGTGTCAACCAAGTCGCTTCGTTAGCCGATCACGTGTGGTGAAAATTGACATCGAAACGATGCCCTGTAAGTACTTACCGAAGCTACTTACCGGACTACTTGACAGCCTTGCCGGCCGTCTGCTTGACCTGCTTGACGATGTACTTGACATCAGACGAAACGGCATGGCGGAAGTCGCTGTTCTTGCTGCTCTTCTTGCGGCGGCGCAAGTGCGTCCGGCCGGCGAGCATGTGCATAACCTTGCCGTTCTTGGTCAGGCGGAACCGCTTGGCTGTTCCCTTGTGTGTCTTTAGCTTTGGCATATGTACCTCTCCATTCCTTCTCGATTCGCACCCTCTTCTGACAGGTGTGCAATGCGCGCGACATGTGGCCCATGTCTTGGGCGCAAGCCAACACTTTAGCGCAATTCGGCAGTTTCGTCAATTTTGGTGTCAGCTTTTCGCAGGGCGATTGCCTCCGTGCTCCTGGGCTGCTGTTTCGTGCTAATATTTAGAGTACCGGGAGGAGTTGCCATGAACTATGAACAGTTGGTACGTAGCCTGCAGGGGATCGTCGGGCCGGAGGCGGTGATAACTTCAGCAGATGAGAAGCTGGTCTATGAGTACGACGCCTCATTCGACACGCATGCGCCGGACGTCGTCGTGCTACCCACGACGGTGACGCAGGTAAGCCAGATTGCACGGCTGGCGGCAGAACAAAACATGCCGCTGGTGGCACGCGGGGCGGGCACCGGGCTCTCCGGTGGGGCCTTGCCCTTGCAGGGCGGCATTCTGCTCGTATTGACGCGCATGCGCACCATTTGTCGCGTCGACGTCGCCAATCGCCGCGCAATGGTGGAGGCCGGCGTTGTCAACCTGCAGCTTGTCAACGCTGCCAATCAGGTCGGGCTGACCTATGCGCCGGACCCAGGCAGCGGGCGCACAAGCACCATCGGCGGCAACATTGCCTCCAACGCCGGCGGCCCTCACTGCCTGGCGCATGGTGTTACGCTCAACCATGTTGCCGGGCTAACCGTCGTCTTGTCCGGGGGCGAGATCGTGCAGATGGGCAGCGAACTCGTCGATGCGGCTGGCTATGATCTGACGGGCGCACTTGTCGGCTCGGAGGGGACGTTGGGCATCGTTACCGCAGCAACGGTGCAGCTCATGCCACTGGCAGAGGCAGTGCGCACACTGCTGGTCGTATTTGCCACCGTCGAGGATGCGTCGGAAGCGGTAAGCGCCATCATTGCTGCGGGCATCGTGCCGACGGCGATGGAGATGATGGACGGCAGAGTCTGCCGCGCCGTCGAAGAAGCAGTCCACGCCGGTTATCCCGCCGATGCAGGCGGCGTGCTGCTGATCGAAGTCGAAAGTGTGAACGACGGCATAGACGAGGTCATGGCGTGCATCGCCGAGATCTGTCTTGCGCACCATGCCGGCGAAGTGCGGCGTGCCACGACAGCAGCTGAACGCGCCGCACTTTGGCTGGGCAGAAAGAGCGCGCTGGGTGCAATGGGCCGTATCGCTCCCAGTTATTTCCTGGAAGACGGCGTGGTTCCCCGCCATCGTCTGCCGGAGGTGATGACCTTTGTAGAAGATGTAGCGAAGCGCTACCAGCTCCCGATCGGCAACTTTTTTCATGCCGGCGACGGTAACATCCACCCGACGATCTTGTTTGACCGGCGCGACCAAGACGCCCTGGCGCGGGCGCGCAACGCTGCGGCTGAGATTTTGGAAAAGTGCATTGCGGTGGGCGGCACTGTCTCAGGCGAACATGGCATCGGCACAGAAAAGCAGAACTACATGTCGCTGCTCTACACCCAGGACGACCTTGATGCCATGTGGGACGTCAAGTGCAGCTTTGATCCTCAGGGGCGGCTCAACCCCGGCAAGATTTTCCCACGCTCCTATCAGCTAGGTGCACCGGTGCTGGCGCCCAGCGCCGGCGCAAAAACGAACGGGCCAAACGGACATAGACCGCGCCAAGACGTGCGTCAGCCTTTTAACGAGGACACGCTTGCCGCGGCCCTTGAACATATTGTTGGCCGGGCCGCGCTCTCAGTGGGCCGTGGTGCCGGCTACGTGGCTGGCTATGTGGCCTGCAGCCAGGCGCCGTGCCTTTTCGTGCGCCCTGGCAGCGTGGCAGAGGTTGCGGAGGTGCTGCACTTTGCCTGCTCGCAACGGCTGAGCGTAACGCCAATTGGTGGCGGCACCAAGCGCCATTTGGGCGGCCTGCTGTCACGCTGCGATATAGTGCTGAGCCTGGAACGGCTTAATGCGATCGTCGAGCACTATCCATCGGACTTGACGCTTTCGGTACAGGCGGGGGCTACGCTGGCTGCAGTAAACGATCTGCTGGCCTCTGCGGGCCAGATGCTCCCGCTCGACGCCGCGCTGCCCCAGCACAGTACGGTGGGCGGTATCGTGGCGGCGGGTGCTCCCGCATCCGGACTGCGGCGGCTGGCCTACGGTACGGCACGTGATATGCTGATCGGCGTACAGGTTGCGCGGGCCGACGGGCGCATTTACCGACGCGGCGGTATGGTGGTGAAGAACGTGGCCGGCTACGATCTCACTCGCCTCCAATACGGGGCGTTCGGCGCACTCGGCATCATCACTGTTCTCAACTTCAAACTGCAACCGCGGCCGGAGACGAGCGCAGCGGCGCTCGGTGTCTTCGCCACGCCGGCGGCGGCCGATCTAGTCGCGCAGCGGCTGCGGGCATCACGCCTGCAGCCGGCCGCGGTGCTGCTGTTTGACGCTGGCAGCCCCCAGGAATTCGTACGGGAAGGGGTGAGCGCAGCCGACAGCGGCAAGGGGTGGCGGCTGCTTGTGCGCTTCGATGGCCGCCAGAGTGCAGTGCTGCGCCAGGTCAGCGAACTTGCAGCCTGGATGCGCGCAGCGGGCGGGGACTCGGTTACTACTCTCGATGCGCAGGCCGTAAACCAACTCTGGCCCGCACTGGTCGATTTCAGCCAGATGGCCGAAATCGGCGACGACGAAGTGCTGCTGCGGGCCAATGTGCGCAGCAGCGACGCCACGACGTCCCTCTCTGCGTTTGAGGCCAGCTGCGCAGCGATGGGACTGACTGCCGCAGTGCTTACTGACCTTGCTTGTGGTGTCATGTGGCTGCGCATACACACTGTAGCGGAACGGTTGAATGAACGCTTGCCTGACCTGGTGCAGCAATGGCGGGCAGGCCAGGCGCAAGTAATCGTCGCGGCCGTAGCGCCGGTGCTCAAGGCACGCCTTGACCTCTGGGGCTCGCCACCGCCGGCGCTGCGGGTAATGCAGCAGCTGAAACAGCGCTTTGACCCGCACGCGGTGCTCAACATGGGGCGCGATCTTGTCTCGGCCAGCCTGGCTACTGGCTGTGTGCGGAGCGACGGTCAAGGCGATACTGTAGAAACTGAGGCTTTCGATGCAAACTAAAACGCCTGCGCCAGCCAGTGTGCCGGATTTTGACACGTTTTTGCGCCTGGCGGGGGCTGAAGCGCCCAGTGCTGAGCTGTACGATGCGTGCGTGCGCTGCGGACTTTGCCTGGAGGCGTGCCCAACCTACACTATTCTGCAACTGGAGCCCGCCTCGCCGCGTGGACGCATTGCACTTATGCGCAGCGTTGGCGAAAGGCGGCTGACGCCGGCGGCGCCCTCTTTCCTCAAGCAGATGGACCTATGCCTGGGCTGTCTCGCCTGCCAAGCTGCCTGTCCTTCGGGCGTTGCCTACGGCTATCTACATGAGGCCGGCCGTGCCCAAGCGGCGGCAGCGCGCGAGAAGGGGGCAGTGCGGCGCCTGGTGGAATGGGTTGTCTTCCAGTGGCTGTTTATGAGTATCGGGCGGGTGCGGCTTTTTGCACGTAGCCTCTGGCTTTACCAGCGCAGCGGTCTGCAGTGGCTGGCGCGCAAACTGGGCATCTTGGCGGTGTTGGGGATGCGGGAGGTCGAGCAGCTTCTCCCGCACATTGATGACCACTTCGTGCGGCCAGATGGCTCAGTGTACGCGCCGATGGGCGTGCAGGGCAGGGCGCCGGCAGCCCGCGTGGCGCTGCTTACTGGCTGTGTGCAGAGCGTGGCCTTTGCCAGCGTTCATGCAGCAACGATCCATGCTTTGCAGGTCAATGGCTGTGAAGTCGTGCTGCCGCGCGGGCAGGAATGCTGCGGCGCACTCCATCAGCATGGCGGCGCGTTAGCTCGTGCGCAGGAACTGGCGCGGCGCAACATTGAGGCGCTCGAAGCGAGCCGCGCCGACTACATCGTCGGCAACGCCGCCGGCTGCTCGCATCAGGTGAAAGAGTATGGGCACCTGCTCCGCGACGATCCCACCTACGCGCAGCGAGCGGCGGCGCTGGCGGCCAAGACGCGCGATATTACTGAACTGTTGGCCGAGTTGGGGCCAACACCACCCACGTCGTCGCTGCCGTGGCGGGTCACCTACCAGGAGCCGTGCCATCTGGCGCATGGGCAGAAGATCACCAGCCAGCCGCGCAAGGTGCTGGCCGCCATTCCAGGGCTGGACTTTGCTGAGATGGCTGACTCAAGCATGTGCTGCGGCAGCGCCGGGACCTATAACATCATGCAGCGTGATGTGGCGCAGCGGCTGCTCGACCGCAAGTTGGATAACGCGACTGCCACACGTGCCGCAATCATAGCCTCGGCCAACACGGGCTGCATGATCCAGATGCGCGCAGGTTTGGCGCAACGCGGTCTGGACGCACGTGTGCTGCATGTTGTGGAGATTTTGGACGCAGCCTACCGAGCAGAATCCATGTAGGCAAAGGCCGGCCTAGGCAAATTCATCGCTGGCGCGCTCGTTGATCGAACGCATCCCGACACCGCCGGGCGCAATGGTCGGGCTTTTGCGCGTGGCGGCTTTGTATTCCTGGCGCAGCGAGCGACCTGTACCCTTCTTGCCGGCTATCTGCTGCTGTGTGATGACCGGATAGGTGGCGAAGACGGCGATATCATCTTCGGAATCGGCAAAGTAGATGCGGTCACGACGAAGGGTGCGAGCGTAATTGTCCATGCCCAGCGCGTCCACGACTTCGTCGGGGCGGCCGGTGGCGCCGGCACGCTGCTGTACACGCAGGAAAATCCGGTGTTCTTCATTGGCGTCGTCGTAGCCGGCGTAGCGCAGCTCGAAGATCAGCGGGCGTAGATTATAGGTATAGGCCTCGCCCTTGCGCTCGCGCTCGCGCCAGATCGTCTCCTGGGCGAGAAAGCCCTGGATGCGCTCTACGATGGCGGCAGGCTCGATCTCTCCGGGCGCAGCATAGATGAGGATCGTGTAGTCGGCACCCATCAGCTGGCCCTGTACAGAGGCTGGTTTTTTGTCTAGCTCGGTCACGGAGACGAGACGGACGCCGGGAGCCAACTTGGCTTCGAGCGCTCTGCGCAGTTCGTCCAGCGGCACGGGCGGGCTGAGCGTGATGTCCAGCATCTCTCGCTCGCCGGTGATGCCGACGCCCAATGGCGAGGCAAACTGCATGTGAGGCTGGGGATTGAAGCCCTGCTTGTACAGCAGGGGCAAGTCGGCGCGGCGCAACGTGCGCTCCCACAGGCGAAACTCGTCGTGGTGCGAAATGAACTTGATCAACTCGGTCTTGGCGTAGACGATGCGTATGTACTGGCGAGGTGGGCTCTCTTCGGCCAGGATATCGTTAACCTCAAGATCGGCCTCTGGCAGTGGCTGGGTGACAGATAGTTCTTCCATAATCGGCTACTCCAACTCGATCGGCGCTAACCGCTTGCTAACCGTACCCTCGCGCCGCTGGGGCACACGGTGGTCGAACTGACCGGTACGGTCGGGCGACATGTCGTCGTTGAAGTAGAGCGGCACGGGCACGGTGTTGACGGGCTGGCGAGCCTTACCGCGGCCGAGCGGTGGACACTCCCAGGCCTCATCCGGGGCTTCCCGGCGCTGCTCTTTGAAATAGCCTAGAATGCCGCAAGAGAAACAGTGCTCGCGGCAGTCGTCCACGACGCCACCCTGGTAGGTATGGACGTATTCCTGGGCGAGAAACTGCTTCTTGACGCCGGCCGAGATATGCTCCCAGGGCAGCACCTCGTCAAGCGGACGGGCGCGGCGGGCGTACCAATCCATGTCTATGCCTAGTTCGGCAAAGGCTTGCTGCCAGGCGGGGAAGTTGAAGTACTCGCCCCAACCTTCGAGCTTGGCGCCCAATTCCCAGGCGCGCTGGATGACGTCGCCCATGCGGCGGTCCCCGCGGGTCAGGAAGGCCTCGACCAGCGTTTCTTCCGGGTCATTCCAGGAGAAATGGATACCGGGACCGCGCAGCGAACGCTGCAGCAGCTCGATCTGCGAGCGGATGACGGCCTCATCCTCCATCGGCACCCACTGGAAGGGGGTGTGTGGCTTCGGCACCAGCGTGCTGACGCCGATGCGCACGTTGGCCCTTTTGCCCAGCACACGGCGCCCCACTGCCAGCACTTCTTTGGCCAGGTCGGCGATAGCCTGCACGTCTTCGAGCGTCTGCGTGGGATGGCCGATCATAAAGTACATCTTGATCGTGGTCCAGCCGCGCTTGTAGACCTCCTCGGCCGTGGCCAGCAGGTCAGCGGAGGCGATCGGCTTGTTGATGACGTCGCGCAGGCGGTCGGTGGCGGCTTCGGGGGCGAAGGTGAAGCCGGAGCGGCGGCGGCCTTTTTCCAACAGGTCCATCAGGTCCACGCTAAAGCTCTCGATGCGCAGGCTGGGCAGGCCGACGCTCAGGCGCTTGGCGCCGTGCTTTTCCATCGTGCGCCGCACCAGTTCGGCCACATAGGTGTAGTCGCTGCTGCTGAGGCTGAGAAAGCTGACCTCCTCAAAGCCGCAGTTTGCGATCATCTCGTCCACGGCCTGCAGCACTTCGTCCACCGGGCGCTCGCGCACGGGGCGGAAGATCATACCCGCCTGGCAGAAGCGGCAGCCGCGGGTGCAGCCGCGCATGATCTCGATGGCGGCTCGATTGTGGACGACGTTGATGTAGGGCACGATAAACTTGGTAACCGGCGGCGGCAGCACCGTCATTACGCGCTTGAGCACCTCGTGCGGGGCAGCGGGGTTCGTGGGTGTCACAGCGGCGATTGTGCCGTCGGCGGCGTAGCTCACGGCGTAGAGGATGGGCACATATACACCGGGGATGCGCGCCAGGTGCTCCCAGAGCTCACTGCGCGTGCGGTGGGGCGCTTGCTTCCATTCGGCGTAGGCGTCGATCACCTCGAAGATCACCTCTTCGCCCTCGCCGACGACCATGGCATCGAAAAAGGCGCTCATGGGTTCTGGGTTGTAACACCCGGAGCCGCCGGCGATGATCAGCGGGTGCTCAGCAGTGCGGTCGGCGGCGCGCAGCGGGAAGCCGCCAAGGTCGAGCATGGTCAGCACGTTGGTATAGAGCTGCTCGTAGGGCAGGCTAAAGCCGACGATGTCGAAGTCACCCAATGGATGGCGCGTCTCCAGGCCATAGAGGGGAATACTGTCGCGGCGCAGATAGAACTCAAAATCAGGCCAGGGGCAGAATACACGTTCCGCCAGCAGGTCGGGACGGCGGTTGATGCGGTCATAGAGGACCTGCAGTCCGAGGTTACTGCCGCCCAGTTCGTATATGTCGGGAAAGGCCAGCGCTACCTTGGTACGGATGGTGGGCTCTGCCCATTCCTTAGGAATCGAGTTGAGTTCGCCGCCGGTATAGCGCGCGGGTTGTTCGACTTTGTGCAGTATCCGGTCAAGGGCGCGTGTGATGTGCCTTGGTGTGTATGCCATATTGTCTCCGATTCCTTCGCAGCGTCCAGGCGCAGTGCTGCAGGTGCAGGCTTGGCCTGGGTGGGACTTGAACCCACAACTTGGTGTGATACTCGGTGCGCGGCTTGGCGCGCCGGAGCAAGGTCTAGATTATAGGGGCATTGTCCGGATGGCGGAAACAGCCGGCCACGTGGTCGTTGACCATGCCGCAAGCCTGCATGTAGGCGTAGCAGATGGTGGGGCCGACGAAAGTAAAGCCGCGCTTGAGCATGTCCTTGCTCATAGCCTGGGCCTGGGGGGTCTGCGCTGGTATTTCGCGTAGTGATTGCCAGTGGTTGACAAGTGGTTCGCCGTCTACGAAGCGCCAGATGTAGGCGTCAAACGCGCCAAACTCGTCCTGCGTGCGCAAAAAGGCTTGGGCATTACGGATAAAGGCGCGCACCTTGAGGCGGTTGCGCACGATGCCGGCATTGTCGAGCAGCTCCGCCTCCTTTTCCTCGGAATAGGCAGCGATCAGGGCGGGATCGAAGCCGTCAAAAGCAGCGCGATAGTTTTCGCGCTTGCGCAGAATGGTGATCCAACTCAGGCCGGCCTGTGCGCCTTCAAGACAGATCATTTCAAAGTGGTGGCGATCGTCGTGCACGGGCACGCCCCATTCCTCATCGTGATAGCGCAGATAGAGTGGATCGCTACCCGCCCACTCGCAGCGTTGCAGGCTCATTGCGTTCTTCCCCTGTTTGTCCCATAATGCGTGACGTTTGTCCCATATGGTCTGTGGACTCCCACCATATCACAATGTAACTTGTTTGTCCGATCTCGTTTTTGCAATGTACTGAATGAAAGGAAAATTGCATGTTGCGCAAGATCGTTGGATTGCTGTTGGCAACTGCGCTGGTGTTTACGCAGTTTGGCGTGGCGGCCGCGCAGGGCGGCCCTACCCCCAAGCGGATCAACTTTGCACCTGGCGCCATCAGCGCCACACGTTCAGGTGTGTTGACAATGGGCGGCATGGTGCGATATGTGCTTGGCATCAATGCGGGGCAGACGCTCAACGCCTCGGTGGCTTCCGGTAATAACAACGTCGATCTGGTGATCTTTGGAGCAGACGGCACTGTATTGATATCGGACCATGCAGACGCCAGCAGTTGGAGTGGAGTCGTGCCTTCGACGCAGGACTATTATATTGACGTGCGCGCCATCGACGGCACGTCGGCCAACTATACACTGTCGGTAACGATCCCACCCGAACCACCTTCGCCGCCACACCCATCCATCCAGCGTATTCGTTTTGCGCCAGGCACGATTTCGGCAACCGTCACCGGCCAGGTGGTGCCGGGCGGCAACAACGAGTACGTCATCAAGGCCAGTGCCAATCAGCAAATGCTGATCAGCACCTCGGCCGAGGAGCAGGCGGTGGCCATCTCGGTGGCTGGTGCGGACGGCACGGTGTTGCAGTCGTCGATGGGAGGGTTGAGCAACTTCAGCGGCGAGCTACCTTCGACGCAGGACTACTTTATTACCGTGTCGATCCAGGGGGAGGGTTTTGCCGACTACCAGATGACGGTTACAATCGAGCCGACGGTGGACTAGACATGGATTAGACCTGGGATTTAGACCTTGCCGGGTTTGACAAGTTAACGGTTCGCGCATACACTTTCCAACCGCTGGGCAGTCGAATGGTTGTATGACATGGCGCATTCGTCTAGCGGCCCAGGATAGTGCCCTCTCAAGGCACAGACACGGGTTCGAATCCCGTATGCGCTACCATATGTCAGACAGCCCGAGAGTTTCGATATTATTTGGCTGTTAAAGTACCCGGCGCCCGACCCGTCCACGCAAACAGGCGGACGCCACCCAGCAAAAATCCCTGGCCCATTCGGCTGGGGATTTTTGATCCCCGAGCCAGGCCGGCCAAGCTACCCTAATCACCAGCAGAGGCGCCACCATCGACGTCCGTGCCGTGCTTGACCGGCCTCCGCCTTTTGGGATGTCAAGTTCCGGCGTTTGTTCAGCAATCTCCTCAACAGGAATCCTAGCGCTTTGGCAACTGCTAATGCCAGCCCTAACGTCGGCTGGCTATGACCGTTGATCGCCGTTGTCAGTGCCTGGCGCGAGACTTCGAGGTCATCGGCAAGCGCGTCAATCGTTTTGTACCCGGCTACTTCCATGAATTCCCGTACACGCAATTTGCGAAACTTAACGCCCATTGGCCTTATCGGCCACGCTTGCCTCCTCTCCAATTTACTCTGCAGGAACAACATACCAGTACATGAAGGTATTGTCAAGCAGCAACGACTAGTGGAAAGCAGTATCCTTTTCCAGATCGAAATATACATAACAGTTTGCCCTGGCAGCGCTGTACTCGCTGGCGCAACGCCTCACTTTATGTATGGTGGACGGCGTAGATGGTATCCGCTAATCTGGCATCCCTACTGCGTTTTTCTGACAAACCCGAGTGTAGATTGCAGCATTAAGGGCAGATTCGCGTCGGTATGTGCCGGCACAAACGAGCAGTGGCAATAACGGTAACGTCGCCGGCGCGACCGGTGGCTTTGAGCGGCGACCATGTCGACCACCTACTTGCAGCGCTGGAGGAAGGATTTACCCGCGACGAACTGCGCCAACTGCTGCGTATGGGGTTGAACAGCGACCTGGGTGTGACGCCGGATACGGTCATGTCGGTGCCCGGATGCACGCTGTTCGATGTCTGCCAAAATTTTGTGCTGTATCTGGCGGCAAGAAATCGAAAGTAGTCTAGCGGCGCCTTGGTACACCTGCCTTTTTGCCACCCGGTGAGGCCGTAATCGTTGCGGGTTTGGCGACTGCGGCTGGCTGCTGCACCTGGTTGGGTAAACCGCCACTTGGGATCAGGCCGAGCACGGCAAACGCGGCGAGGACGAACAAGGTGATGCGCAGCGCTTCCAGCCGCGCCTCGCTGTTGATGCGCACGGCCTCGGCCACTTCCGCTTCGGTCGCCGCCGTCTGCGAGAAGGCAGCCTCCAGCTGTGCATTGCTGATAAAGGCCGGATGGCTCAAGTCGATCTTGTTCTTGACCTCGTCGCGCAGCACGGTGCTGCTGACTATGGCGCTGCTGAGCGAAACGGCCAGCAGCGTGATGAGCAGCGCACCGGCCACTGCGGCCCCGATGGCCCCACCCAGATTGTTGACCGTGCCGCGCAGGCCGCCGACTTCGCCCGCCAGCTCGGGGGGCGATGAGGTCACCAGCACATTGCTCAGAACGGTCGTGACCGCGCCGCTGCCAAGGCCGACGGCGATCAAGCCGATAATCACGCCGACGTTGTCCCACGTATTTTGTATGGCGACGCCGATCAACACCAAGCCCGCCGCCATGAGCAGAAACGAGGCGCGCGAAATCTGCCGCACCGTCAATGGTCCAACCAGGCGGTTGACGAAGATGGAGGCCACGACAATGGCCAATGCATTGGGGATCAGGTTGAGGACCGTGCCGATACCGTCATAACCCTGGATGATCTGCATGTACAGCGGCAGCACAAAGCCGAGTCCGGTGGCAGCCAGGAGCTTGAACAGCATGGCCGCCACGGTCGTGCGTTCGGTAGGTGAATCGAGCACCTCCGGGGAAAGCAACGGCGTCTTGCGCTGCGCCACGCGCCGGTTCTGCCAGGTAAAGAAAGCCCAACCCAGCAGGATGCCGGCCATCATCAAGATCAGCGAAGGTGACAAGCCAAAGTAGTTGAACGGCGCACCAGGCTTGGCAAGCAGAAAGCCTCATATGTCGATGCCGTTGACCCCAATTGTAAACAGCACGATGCCGGCGGCGGAGAGCAGCACGCCCACGGAGTCGATCACGACACCAGGCTGCCGGGCAGGCGCCTTGAGGCGCAAGCTCAGGGCCAGGATCAAGACGACGAGGCCCACGAGGATCCAGAACGGGACGCGCCAGCCGAGCAGCGTACCGACAAACCCGGCCACGAGCAGCGCCAGCGCGCCGCCGATCCCGGCGGCTGCCCCCAGCAGGCCGATCGCCGTGGCTTGCTGCTTGCCTTGATAGTTGGCGGCGATCAGGGCGACAAAGGCGGGGACCATCGCCGCCGAGCCCAACCCTGCCAGTGCTTCACCTGCCAGCAGAATGGTGGAGCTCCAACTGATGGCGACCAGCGCCAGGGCCAGACCAAAGATCGCGAGTGCACCCTGGAAAACAAGGCGGGAGCCCCACAAGGCGCCGAGTTTGCCGCCAAGTATCATGAAGGCGACCGTCACCAGCGAGTAGACCACGATGGCTGACTGGATCGTCGTAGCTGGCGTGTTGAACGTTTCCACCATGGCGCCGATTGAAACGTTGACGGTGCTGATGTTGGCGATCACCAGGATTTGGGCCATGGCGACGATTGTGATGGGCAGCCAGTTCATCTTGGCTGCGACTTGCTCATTGGTGGGTGCTGCCGCGGTCACTGCCATTTTCTGCTCCTCTGCTGATCCTGGCGTCCGTCCAAGCACATGTACTTGGTAGTTGTTCAACTGTAGTACGCGGCGGTACACCCGCCATAGTACAAGGCAGCAAAAGACATGGTGAATTCGTACTAATATGTCCTTGCAGAGATCGGGCGATAGAGGAAACTGGCCGGAGAGCCTGGCTCCACTTGTTGAAAGTACAAAATAGTACAACTGCGGCCACCTGCCCCTGCCTTGTACCATTGCAGCGCTTCAAGATTCTGCTATCCTCAAACAACTACTTGGGACGATGGAACGCACTCTTTTGCCGTGTCAGCGCCTAGCCTGAGGCGAATCCACTCGTCGGTGACACTTCTTTCATAGATAAGGCACAAAGGACGAACTCATGATTCCTGTTCAATACGTGTTGGTTGGCTTCCAGGATGCCGAAATCAGCCCGAAGCTCAAGAAGCGCGTGCAAGGACTCAAGAAGCTGCATGACGCAGGCGCGATTACGGTGATCAACCTCGTAGCAGTCCACAAAGCCGCAGACGGCACAATCGCTGCTGGCCAGTATAGCGACCTGTCGCAGGAGGAGCGCGAGGCTCTGGGCGTGGTTGCCGGCGCACTGATTGGCTACGGTGCAGGCGGTGTTGAAGGTGCCAAGGTCGCTGCAAACATTATGGCCGAAGATCAGACAGCTGGCGTCTACCGGGCGCGCCGCACCGAGATTGCGGCCTCGCTTGTCGACGCCATGCCCAATGGCTCGTCGGCTCTGCTGCTTGTCGTGGCCCACAACTGGGTCGACCATTTCGGCGAGGGAGTAACGGAATCGGGCGGTGCTATCCTGGCGAACGGGTTCATTCTACCCGAGGACCTGATCTACCTGGGCGAGGTGCTCGGCGCCCCGGCTGAGTAGCAGTCTGGCATGCAAGATCGCCCCGATTTGAATTATTCAGCGGCGACAGTCTCGACGTCGAAGTCCAAGCCACCGAATAGGACTCAGAGTCGAGCACCTCTGGTATAATGCGCGTATGCACCCGCTGTTGCATACCAAATTCCATATTCCGGAATCCAAGCAAGCGCTACTCCTGCGGCCGCGCCTTACTGCATTACTGGACGCAGGCGTGGCCGGCCCCATGACACTCGTGTCGGCGCCGGCTGGTTACGGCAAGTCCACATTGGTGGCTTCATGGCTGCGTACCCAACGCCCAGATTCGATTCTGTACGCCTGGTACGCGGTTGATCCATCAGACAACAACCCTGCCGTTTTTCTCAACCGTCTCATCCATGCCATGCAGATGGTGTCTGCAGGTTTCGGCCAGCCGCTTCTGTCGCTGTTACAGCACGAGCAGATTAGTTACGAGCAGGCAGTTCAACTCTTTCTCGGCGCCTGCTTGGATCTGCCGGCGCCCGTCTGGTTTGTGCTGGAGGATTACCATTATGTCACGGCAGCCCCGATCCATGACTTACTCCAGCAGATCATGCAGTATGCCGCCTCCCACCTGCGACTGATCATCCTCACGCGCTTGGACCCGCCCCTCAAGCTGGCGCGTTGGCGGGCGCAGCAGCTCTTGGTGGAGATTCGCCAGCAGGACCTCCGCTTTACTGCCATGGAGGCCCATGCATTTCTGGTCGCCTC
>CAWIVN010000008.1:0-267652 GCA_963839515.1 uncultured Chloroflexia bacterium | reverse complement strand
GACATTGCAGAAGATCCCAGCTGGGACGGTGGGGACAGCCACGATGCTGCGGACGACGATGAGGTGACTTCTGTCCCCTGGCTCAATTTGCATGACGACGACGCCACCTATCAACTGGCGCAAGCGGTCCGGCAGCCGCTGATTGGCTGCTTGATCCGGGCGACAAGTGATCCGGCTCTTCCCCGTGAGCTGCCGATCTATGGGTTTGGTCCTCTCCCTGGCGAACCCGGCCAGATCCATATCGGCCGGCACAGCAAGCACAATATGGTTGTCATCAACAGCAAGACGATTTCGCGCGAGCATGCGGTCATGACACAAAAGGAAGGGCGCCTCTATCTGCGCGACAATGCCAGCACCGCCGGCACCTATCTCAACTGGCGGCAGCTGCAACCCGGTGAGGAGCTCCTGCTGCGGGACAATGACATTCTTAGTTTTGGCGCAATCGCCTACAAGTTCCATGCCCAAGGTGAAGACGCCGCAGCGGTCGCAGGCGCCTGCCCGTAGGGGCACAAGGTCCGGCGCAATCGCGCCACCAATGACGGCGATCTTCCCTTCGCCGGACCTTGTGCCCGCCCCGTCTGGGGCGGCACTGCCCCGTCTGGGGCGGCACTGCCCCGTCTGGGGCGGCACTGCCCCGTCTGGGCGGCGCTCTCTTTTATTGGGCGCCAATGGGCCTACCTTGTTTGCTCCAGGATGGCTGCGGCCCGCTCGATCATGGCAGTCGTTGTCGCTGCCCAGTTGGGGTCAAACAGCCGCACGCGGTGCGCCGTAATTTTTACCAGGATGACCGCCTCCACGATCCGGGCGCGCAGCAGGCGTGGATGCGTGGGCGCAAGATCGTAGCCGGCAAGAAAGGCACTGCGTGCCTGGGCCAGGTCGCGTGACTCGGACTTGGCATAGGCCCAGTGGAGGTCGGCCAGAAACTTGCCGATGTCAAACGCGGGATCGGCCATGAGGCAGGAATCAAAGTCAATCAGGGTCAACGGGGCGCCGGCGTCTTGCCGTGATTCTGGGGGCACCAACACGTGATCCGCCTTGAAATCGCCGTGAATAAAGGTGGGCGCCTCCTGGGGCAGGGTCTCGTAGCTGCCGCCTGCGCGCTCGAGCAGCGTGTGGATCGTGTGCCACACAGGCGGCAGCAGCACCTGGATGTGCTCGCATGTCTTGGCGACGGCCTTAATCTCTGCGGCGAAGTCTTGCGTCTGCAGACCCTGCGTGACGGTCGCCGGCGCGGCATGCATCGCACGCAGTGCTGCGCCGGTCTGGCTGAGGTAGTGCGCTAGATTGCGCGTGGGCCGCAGCTGAAGTTGGCTGAGCGGGAGGCCGTCGACGGAGGGGTAAAGAATGGTGGTCTCTTCCGCAATATACGCGGCCGGCCGCAGCGCAGTCACCCCTGGCATACAGGCGGCAAGCCGATCTGCCACGCCTTGGATCACCGTGCACAAGTGCCGCCGGCTTTCGCCCGCATACAGCTTCGCAAACATCGTTCCTGTGCCGTCGCCTGCTGCACCGGCGTTCAGGGGGCTGTAACGCAAGACATGGCGCTGGCCGGGACGATAGCGGATCGCGGAAATCGCATAATGATCCGCCGCCGGCGGCGTGTACGTCGCCAGCAGGTTGCGTACGTAGCCTGGGTCGCAGAGACGGGCCAGCTGCGGATAACGAGGGTCCAGCGGTGACACCTGGATCTCCATTTCCCACCCCGGTACTGCATCCTCCCGCAGCGACCAGGTTACGGCGACCGGGCGGGTGTAGCTGCCCGTATCGCCGTGCGGGTGCACGGTGAGATCGTAGTAGGCCGTCAGCTTGCGCCCGGGCTTATACTTGGCGCGCTGAAGCCGGCACGCGTCCGGCCTGCCGGCTTCCTCTAGCATCAGTTCCAGAGCATTGCGCAGCGCTTCCTGCGCCGGCGCACCCGCCAACAGCGCCTGCACGCCCTCTACCCCGTGCCGGCCTAGCAGGATTTCAGATACGTTCTGCATAGTGCGTGCCTTTCGAGCATGAACAGGCAGTTGTCCAGGCGGGCGAGCTTGAGCTTGGTCCACGATCCCAACACCAGCGACAACAGGTCGAGCGCTTCCCAAAGCAGAATGCGTGCCCGTGAGACAGGCGCATGTTTTTCGTACTCGGCGAGGAAAAGCTCGCAGATGGCTTCGGCCCGCGTGAACGAGGCCAGGCGCCTTTGCTCGTCCAGGGGTTCGCTCTCGTCCTCATCGTCGTCGTCTGGATTGGACTTGTTGATGCCCAGATTTTTGACCGTCGTCATAAACAGGGCCAGGTCCAGCGCCGGTTCTGCCTGGCAGAAACCGTCGAAGTCGATAAAGCCGATCTCACCTCCCGCCAGCAACACTTGGGCAGGCCGAAAACTGCGGTGCGCGGGCGCTGCCGGATCGGCAGGCTGGGCGGCCGCCAGCGCTTGCAGATGGTTCAACAAATCTTCCGCCATGCTGGCGAGGTGCGGTAGCGGCCTGGCCACTTTTGCGCGCAGCGCATAGATTTTCGCCAGTTCCTCTTCCCAGGTAACGTTCTCGCCGTAAGCTACGCCGCATTGATGCAGTTCCGCCAGTCCCGCCGCGGTCTTGCGCACATAACTGGCGAGTTCGGGCGAGATTTCCAACGCCCCATCCCTGGCAGTGCGCCCGGCGGCGGCCGGCGCGCTGCGGAGCAGTTCCTTGAGCGTCAGCTCTTCGTGGATCGGACCCTGCACCAACACGTGTAAGTCCGCTAGATAGGCCAGCGGTTCTGCTATGCGCACGCTGTCGCTGGCGCCCAGCGGCGAGCGCCACAGTGCCTGCATACCCGTATAGGCATTTTGCCCCTTGTCGCCCTGGTACGTTTTGGCGACCACGACCTCAGGCCAGTGGTGGCTTCCGTTCGCCTCGGGCGCGTACTCGAGCTGATAGAGGACGGTGCAACGGCTGCCTGGTTTGTAGCGGGCAACCCTGGGCTTGCAGGACTGGATGCGCAGGTCGCGGTAGTTGCCGTTTTCGCTGCTGCGAATGCTGGCCTCGAGCAGGCAACGTGCCTGTTGGGGATCGGTCAATTGCGGCAGCATCGCCAGTTCCTTATCCGGTAACTGGGTGCGCAGTTCAAGGTGCAGCTCGGGCAAATAGCACCGCCACTGCGCGGCGCCGAAGGGATAGGCGTGAGCCATCGCCGGCGCTTCCATGGGGCCGGGCGGGATCAATGTTGCGTGGAGCGGCACAACCTGGATCTGTGTACGTCCCTCCTGCTGTGCAGCAGTCGTAGCCGGGGGCAACCCTTCGATCTCCAACAGGATGGTGCCGCTCCAAACTCCCTGGCTGTCGTGCAGACGCAGCCGTTTTACGGTGCAGCTGCGGGCTGCCAGTTGGCCTGCGGCGAACTCAGGCACCCGGCTGCGCAGCGCGCTGCATACCTGCTCCGGTGTCACGGCTGCGACGAGCCACGCCGGTAGGAAGAACCGGTATTGGCTTGCCGCAACAGGACTGGCCGCCTGTGATGGGACGGGGGGCTGGGCTGTGGATTCACGGCGTGAATGATTTGTGCTAGACATGTGCTACGCTCCTCTAGTAGATCGGCAACGAGTTCGAGTCGGCTGCCCTTGAGTTTTAGCCAGCTGTGCTGGGCGATGCGCAGCAGGCTGATGATTTCGTACACGGCCACACGCGCCCGCAGCTGTTCTGCATCCCGGCCGTAGCAGCCGGCCGCCTGCATGTAGGCGTTGAGGAACTGGGCGCACAGTTCGTCGGCCGCCGGTTCTGCAACACTGCCGCTCCGTTGTTGCGCCTTACGCACCGCCAGCCGCACGTAGGCGAGGAACTGCCCCAGGTCGAGCGCGGCTTCCGCCTCGCACGACGTATCGAAATCCACCAGCCCGCACGACTGTTCGGCAAAGATCAGCTGGGTGTAGGTGAAATCGCCGTGACTGAAGACAAGTGGCAGCGGCCTGGTTTGTTCTGCATAAGCCCGGACTTGCTTGATCGCTTTTTGCAGCTGGATGGCGAGCGCCAGCGAAAACTCTTCGATTGCCGGCATCTGTGCCTGCAAGCTGGCCAGTTCGTGGTCGAAGGTACGCAGCTGGCCCACCTTGATGTCCGCCTTGTGCAGCGCAACCGCGATCTGGGCGCAATCCTGCAGCGCCTGCGCCAGTGTCAGCCCGCCTGGCTCCCTGGTGACCGCCCCTTCCAAGTGGGCTTGTATCATTTCGGCGATGCGGGGTTCGCCGGGGATCGACTCCAGCAGGATCAGGCGCAAGCCGGGCTGATAACCCAGGATACGCGGGATGAGAAAACGGCGGCTGGTCTTCACATGGCGGATGCGCCTGTGCAGGGCGGTCACCACCATGCCCACCAACTTGCCGCGCTCATCCGCCGCCACCTTGCCATAGACCACCTGGCGCCGATTAGGGAGGTTTGCTGATTCGAGGCCGTCGTCGTCCATCCACCTGCCGTCCACCGCGTAGCGCAGCACGCAACGATGTTGGCGGCCATAATGGCCGGTCTCGACGCTGCACTCTTCGGCCACAAAATGATTGCCATCCATCCTCAGGTACGGCCCCGCGCAGCAGCTCGATCATCTGGCGGCGGTCGGTTGCGGCGATCAGCTTCGGCAATTCGCCGTCGATGGGAAAGACGCTGACCACCATGTTGAGTTCGGCGAGCAATGCAATCGGGCGGGCAAAAGGCTTGATCTCCGGCCGCCCCTCCATCTTGGCGGCCAGCGGCGCCAGGCGCATATCGAGATAGGCTTCGGCTTCGGCTCGGTCGCCAAAAATGCGCGCCAGCAGCAAAGCCGTCTCTGTGTCTCCGCTGAGCACATGTTCGAGCCGGAGTTCGTAGCGAATCAGGCATCCCCCTTCATTCAGATAGGAAGCCTTGCCGGGTTTGCAGTGCACAATCGCGTAATCGGCGTGGCCGGCTGCGAAGAGCGCGCGCTGCAGCTGTACCCGCATCGCTTCGCCATCAAAGGCGGTGCGCACCGCCGGCCACTTCTGCTGGAAGGCCGGGCTGTGCAGCAGATCGTAGAGCGACCCTGACCGGGGCTCGTCTTCGGGCTGGCTCTGGCCAAACTGCTTGGTATAAAGATTGGCATAGGTACCCTGGACCTTTAGTAGTTCACGATGGTCACCCATTTCTTCGATCCTCCCTTGTCGCAGGACGGCAATCTTGTTGGCGTGGCGCACCAACTTGAAATCATGCGAAACGATTACTGTGCTCTTGCCACGCATGAGAAGGCGCAGCGCCAGCAAGACTAACTCGGCGGATTCGGCATCCAACCCGGTGGTTGGCTCGTCCAAAATCAATATCGGTGTATTGCGGATGAAAGCACGCGCAATGGCGATGCGCTGCCGTTGGCCGCCCGAAAGGTTGGCGCCCCGCTCGTCGAGGTGCGTGTCGTAGCCCTGCGGCAGTTTTACGATGAATTCATGCGCATTGGCCTGGACTGCCGCCTGCACGATTTCTTCACGCGTTGCATTGCTGCGACCATAGACGATGTTGTCCGCAACCGTGCCGTTAAACAAGACGGTCTCCTGGAGGACGACGCTGATCTGGCTGCGCAGCGAGTCCAGCGTAAAGCGGCGGATGTCCGCACCGTCAAACAAGATGCGCCCGGCGGCGGGGTCATACAGGCGCGACAACAGCTGGATGATGGTGCTCTTGCCGGCGCCCGTGTGGCCGACCAGTGCCAGCACTTCGCCAACCCCTACTTCAAAGCTCACCTGGTTGAGCACCTGGCGCGCCTCCGGTTGCGCATGCTCTTTAGTACCTGCATCCTCGGGATCTATCTCGTAGGCAAAATCGACCTGCTGGAATTGAATCCGGCCGTGAAAGACGGGAGCGGCGACGGCATCAGGAGCGTCGACGACCGCCGGTTTGCGATCCAACAACTCGCCGATACGCTCCACGCTGGCGAAAATTTTGCCGATCGTGTTCCACTCCTTGATGATCTTGCGCGCCGGCTTGAACATGTTCTGGATCAGCTGGATGTACAGGATCAGCATGCCGACGCTGAAAGCGGACGTTGCCGTGGGGCCGTAGATCAGGTAGACCCCTAGCCACACAACTGCCGAGATGGCCAGCGCCTCCAGCACTTTTACCACCCAGCTAAAACGTGCCTGCAGCCCGGCAGCCGTGAGTGCCGCTGCGACGGTCTTCTGGTTATATTCGGCAAAGCGCTGCAGTGCCTGTTCGCCGCCGTTGTAGGTCTGGATCACCCGGATCGAACTCAGCATCTCCTGCGTGGCTGAAGCCAGATCGCCTTCACGCGCCCGTTGCGACTTGGCGGCGGTCTTGATGCGCTTGGAGAAGTAGTTCGACACCAGCGCCATCACGGGAATAACCACCAGCGCCACCAGCGCCACTTCCCATGACCGGTAGAATAGAAAAGCCATCGTGCCGGCCAGGACCATCAGGCTGCCGGCAATATCGGAAAGCGAGCCGATCACAAAATTCTCGATCTCGCTCACATCGCCCGTGATGCGGGTCAGGATGTCGCCTGTGCGCCGCTGATCGTGAAAGGCCAAGGAAAGCCGCTGCAGGTGCTTATAGAGCGTCAGGCGCAGGTTGTAGCCCAACGCCCGCCCACCTTGGGCAAGATAGATTTCCGCCAGGGAATCGGCCAGGCTGTTGACCATCGCCATCAAGATGATGGCACCGGTCAGCGCAGCGATCGTTGCCGTCATGGGAGAAACGACGGGGGGCAAGCCGAAATGCGTCAATAGATCGGGGCTGTCTCCCTTGAGATAGTCAATTAAGTAGGCCAATGGATACGCTTCAAAGATCGATGTCACCGCCTCGACGACCAACATCCCCAAGGCGAGCACGAACACCCGGTGCTGGCCGGCCAGAAAGCGCTTGAGCAGGTGAAAGACATAGGGGAGCGAATCGCGCCGCTGTGGCTTCGCCTTGGCCGGACGCTTGTCTGGTGTTGCCTGTGCGTCTGCACGTTTCATAATGGGGCCCATCCTTTCCCGCCGCCTACATTGCGTCGAGCACAGCCTGTTCTACCCTGTACTCTTCTGGCTCCATGATAGCGAAAATGGGACCCCAAGTTCGCAGCATTGTCTCGCAACCTGCGCCGGGTTTCTATCAATTTGCCGAGGATGAGCAGGAAGTCAGTCAGAACGGGGCAGTGTTGCCAGGCAGCGCCACGCCTCTTGCACCAGCAGGGCGGGTAAAGGTGAGCGTGGGCTGCGCGCGAAGCTGCGCAGTGCCTTGCGCAGGAGCGCCACCGCCTGGTACCAGGTGGCGCGCCGGCCGAAAACAGGAGGGCAGCCGCGGGCGGCCAGATAGGCTGCCAGGAACTCCTCCTCAAGCGCAGCCTGGCATGGCTGTGGTGCTGCTGTGCCGCTTGATCCACGGACTTTAAGCGCCTGGGCAGCTCCTGCCTGCCGCAGCGAGGCCAGGAAGTTGCCGACGTCTGCTGCCGGGTCCGCCATGCCGCAGTGATCAAAGTCGAGCACGGCAACCTGGGCAGCGTCGCCGTCGCCCTGCGCCGCCGGCATAATCAAGAATTGGCTTGGCTTGCAATCGCCATGCACCAGGCAGGTTTCAGCCCCCCAAAGCGGCAGCCGATCCAGCCAGACAGGCAGCGCCCGCGCCAGTTCGTCCAAAGCGGCGCCGGTGCTGGGATCAACCTGCATGATGCGCTCGCTGCGCCGCTGCATGCGCTCCAACTCGGCGGCAACCGGCCGCACGCGGCTGGTGCTCGTGTCACCCTGGTGCAGCGCAGCCAGGGCCACTGCCGCACCCCGGATGCCCGCCCGCGCGCGTGGGCCGTGGGCAAGGGTCGTCCGCCGGGGCTGGCTCAGCAATAGATCCAGCGGCACGCCGGCCACCGGCGCCTGGAATACCATGGGCAGTTCCGCTACAAAGGCCGCAACCGGGGCCAATTTCACCCTTGCCGCGTCGGCACCATGCACGGTGGCGAGCATCTGCATTTCGCCGTAGACAGCCTGGGCCTTGCTGACGCTGTGGTACAGTTTGCCGTAGAGCGTACGCGCGACGATTGCGCCGCTCTGTCTATCACGCAGTCGCAGGTCAAAACGCAGCGTACACCGTTTGCCCAGCCGGTAACGCAGGGGGGTCACTTGGCAGCGCACGATGGACGACACACCGGCAGCGCACTCAGGCAGTGCCCGGTCGAGGATGTCGGCCATCTGCCGCCCATCCAGTACGGTCCTCAGACCAGGGAGGGCAGGGTCATCCTCAAAGGCATGCACCTGCATTGCGGGCGGATGAAGATCGCCGGCCATGTGGGGCATACCACCGGCCGCCTCGTTCCATTGCAGTTCGCCGATGACCAGGCGCTCGCCTACCTGGTACAGGAACGAACAGCGTTCGCCGGGTTCATACTTTGCATCGAGAACTTGACAGACATTCGCGGCGCGTGAGGCCGGCTGCTGCGCCGCGCTTTCTTGCAGCAAGTAGGGGCCCATAATACGCGGGTTGAGCGCGAGTTGCGCCTGTTGATGGGCGGCCGCGGCCGTTTTGGTCGCTGGTGTGGCTGGTAGAGTCATCATCCTGCTCCTGTTGCCATGCCGGCAAATAGATTTGCCAGCTGCTGTGCACCGGCGCGCAGATCGAAGTGTTCGACCACCGTGTGGCGTGCTGCGGCGCCCAGGCTTTGTCGCAGTGACGCGTCGCCTAGAAGCGCGGCCAGGGCCACGGCGACCGCTTCGACATCATGCGGCGCTGCCAACAGGCCGTTGTACGCATGCGTCACCAACTCGGGTATCCCGGCAACCGTGGTGCTGACCACGGGCACCCCACAGGCCATGGCTTCGGCGAGCACTGTCGGTACACCGTCGCGATCGCCGTCTTCGGTGACGAATGGTGTCAAGGCAAAGATATCGGCTTGTGGCAGCACCTGCTGCAGCGCTTGCTGCGTGCAGGCGCCGGCCAGCGTCACGTGCTCGGCCAGGCCAAGTTGGCTGACCAGAGCGCCAAGCTCAGCCTGCAATGGGCCATCGCCATAAATCACGCAGCGATACGCATACCCCATTTGCTTGAGCCGCCGGCAGGCGTGCAAGAGGTCGGGAAAGCCCTTCTTTTCCGCCAGGCGGCTGGCCGACAGGATCAGCGGCGCCACGGCCGAGTCGCTTTTGCCTGGCGCAGGCTGAAACTCGTTCAGATTGATGCCGTTATGGATCACACGCAGTTTCGCATGCTGCGCCACGGCCGTAGCAGTCTTGAGATAGTCGACGTTCGTCGCACAGCAGGTAATGACCGCCCCGGCACGCTTGATGCGCTCGGACAGCGCCGCCCTTGGGATCTGATAGATGTCACGCGCGTGGGCCGTAAACGTGTAGGAAATGCCGGTCAACTGGTGCACCAGCAGGGCGATCAAGGCCGGATCATGCGCAAAGTGAGCATGGAGATGGTCGACGCCGCTCGCTATGCGCGCGTGCACGCCGGAGCAGGTGCGCCAGGTAGACCGCCTGTCGAAAGCATACGTAGCGCGAACTGGCCGTATACCCCTCGTCAAACTCCGGGTGGCGGGACAGATAATACAATGTGCTGCAGTAACGATGTGGCGCCAGCAGCGCCAGCAACAAGTGCTCCCACAGGATCGTCCACCAGCGCCGCGCCAGGGCACACTCCAAGTAATCGACCGGCGCCCGGACCTCTGCCACCTGCGGCTGGACCAGCGCCTCGTGCGGATGGGTAACGGCGAAAATGTGGATCTGCACGCCGAGTTGTTCCAGCGCCCGGATTTCGTTGACGACAAACGTCTGCGACAGGCGCGGGTAGCTGCGCAGAATATAGCCGACACGCAGAGAAGATTTCGCAGGATTCATAAGGACTCCTTCCATAACCCAATTTGATCCATTGTGATCACCTTCGTCCCTTGGCGCAGGATCATAGTCACCTGGGCTCGCCGCTCCTCCGCGGTGGGGATTGGGCCGGGGCCGAATCCCAGGCAAAGTTGGCGGGCAAGCTTGAGACAGGTGTAAACGTAAAAGTAGTTGAACCGTGTCCGCTGCGTGGTCAAGGCCCAGCCGGTGGTGTCGGCATACACATCCAGGAAGCGCTGCTCGAGGTCGCGCAGGTGCTCCGGCGATCCGTACTGCCGGTACGCCAACAAGTCCAAATTGGCGCAAAAATGGGCGAGATCAAAATTCGGATCGCCCAGCCGCACTTCGTCAAAATCGATTACTTTGACGCCGCGCTCGCAGAGCACGTGCCGGTAGTGAAAATCTTTATGAATCGGCATCTGGGCCTCCAGCGGCAGTCCGGGCCCCTGCTGCCGGAGATAATCGAGTGCCTGCTGCGCGGACGCAGCCAACCCAGGATAGGTCTGGCCGACGATCGCCGCCCACTCCGCAAGATTGGCAAGTTCGCCGGCCAGGCTGAATCTCTTGGCCAGCTGCAGTCGCTGGCAGTGGAATGCACCGAGCCAGCGAGCGGTCAGTTCTATCGTTTCGCCGCCCCCTCCGCTTGCGATCGCCTCGTCCAAGAAACGGCCGTCTACCGGCTTGTAGACCAGCATCGAGAGTTCCGGAATCACGCAGAGCGGCTGTGGCACGCTGGACGGCATACCGGCATGCGGCAGATGGTCACACAACGTATGTAACACCTGGTTCACCCGTTCCAGTTGGCTGTGATCGGCGTACAACTTCCCAAAGACGACGTGGCGCTGTCTCCCATCCAAGGTCGACAGCTCGTAACGGATCAAGCCGCGCCGGCCGAGTTTATGATCGAGCAGCTCCAGGTTCGTAACCGTCAATCCTGCGCCGGCTCGCGCAAGCGCCGGCAGCCGTGGCGAGAGATACGACGCCATTGCTGTGCTGTCGAGCGCAACCCTGAAGGTACGTAGCCAGGAATTCTGTGTGCTTGGCAGACCACAATTTAGCGTCGGCCGTACTTTGCTGCCTTGCCCTTGGTTACGGAGCACTCCGCCGGCGGCAGCGGGGCTCATCACAGCGAATTGCCTAGTGCGCTCCATCGTCTTGCTCCTCGCAAACCTGTGCGATTCTCACTGCCTTATCCAACAGCTGCTCGGTCAACGGCCACTCTTGATAGGTGAGGCCGGAGTAGCGGCGACCGACGATCTTCAGCATGGAAGCTGCCTGATAGAAGGACAACCAGCCTGCATCCGGCAGGGTGCGCAGCGTCCGGTATCCGGCCAAAAATTCCTGCTGGGCGAACTGGATAAAGGCGGCGTGTTGCGGTTGGCGCAGCGCTTTCCATGTGAGGTAGGCCAGAAGATTGCCTAAATCGTGGGCGGGGTTGGCCCAACACACGCTATCCAGATCGATGAGCACCAGCTGATTGTCTTGGAGCATGAACTGGTCGGTCCGCAGTGCTCCATGGCTGACCACCGGCGCCGGCTCCTGCAGACGATTGTTCCCGTCATGCAGTGTGGCAATGGCTGCTGAGTAGCGATCGGCCAGGGCAGGGTTCGCTTGGCGTAGAGCCAGCCGGTATTCGTCCAGCTCGGCAAGATTCGCGGCGAATGTTCGCCGCGGAGCCTCAATACCGGCATAGGCATGGAGCGCAGCGATGCATCTGCCGGCGGCCCGCAGCCAGCCGCCGCGCGTGGCAGCGTCGATCTTCGGATCGAAGGCGAGCGTGTGCAATTCAGCACCGGCCACAGCTGCTTGCAACAACATTTCCATGCCCGGCCAATATGCCAGCGGCTGGGGGATGCGCGGCAGTTCCGGTTCGTGTTGGCTCGCCTGGTAGAGCGCCGAAACGGTCTGCCACAGGTGTGCGCCATCGTGGGCAAAAAGCTTGCCAAAGCAGCTCTTCCGCCCGTGTGCCGTGTGCAGCTCGTACCGCAATGTGCAGCGGGCACCGGGCTTATAACGCACCGGCGTTGCCGCAAAAAGCTGGGCGCCCTCCGCCTGGTGTTGCGCCCCCATCAGGGCAAGCACCGGTTGGGCCATCACATCTACATCGGCAGCCTGCGCCAGCCCGAGCAGTTGCGGATCTTCCGTGAACAGCCGGTGTTGCATGTCTGCCGGGGTCACTTCGACGACCCCGATTGTCGGCCACGGCGCGGCATCCGCTTCTTCGACGGACAAGCTGTAGGTCGACACGCAGCTCGTGGCGGGCACATAGTGTACGTCTTGCCGGCGGCAGAACTTTACGCCTGCGGGGGCAGGGGGCTTTGCCTGGCGCGCGGGCCATTGCTGCGCAAAGCGCTGGGCGACCGCGGCGCCGTTGAACGCAAACGCAAGCGCAGGCAGGTCATTGTCGATGGTCAGCCAGTTCATAAGAGTTGCTCCTCATCGAATCAACTGTGCCAGGCAGGACGCTTGACACCGGCGAAAGGTCAAGTAGTGTCTGGGCCGCTGCGTGCACGCCTTGCAGGTCCGGCCTATTCTCTGTGGCTGCATGGTGGCCCATGCCCAAGCTGTGAATCACCAGCGGCGCCAGTGCATTCACGTCCAATTCGTCAGGATCCAGCATCTCGATCCAACTGCGTGCCGCGAACAGTTGTGCTCGGGTCCGCTGTTCTGCGCTGGGCCCGCGGCGAGGGATGAGAATCGCTCGTGTGCCCGTTTGCAGGATTTCTACGGTCGTGTTGTAGCCCGCCATCGCCACCACCAGGTCGGCAGCCTCAAGGAAGCTGTGTGTGTCGTCCACAGAGCTGAGGATGCGGACGGGCAAACCGTGCGCCCGTAACTTCAGGTCTTCCTGCAGTTCAAGGGGCATGAAGGGGCCGGTGATCAAGACCAGCTGCGAACGCTGGCGACTCTGAATCGCGGGCAGCGCATCGACCAGCGTACGCATCATTGGGTAAGCATCAGCGCCGCCGCCAGCCATCGCCACGATCAGTTTGGTGCATGTATGCATGCCACGCAGGAGCCTTGCCCGCAGCCCGCGCATAGAGGCAGGGTAGGTTGGGGCGCACACATAGCCGCAATAGCGCAGGCGTTCGGTCACCAGCGGCGAAAAATGATACTGCTCCGCCAAATCAAACACCGAACGCATGCCATAGATCAGCACCTGGTCGTAATATTGTTCGACCGCGGCATAGGCGCCTTCGACCTGCCAGCGGGATTGCACGACGTGAGGTGCATCCAGAATGTCGCGTAAACCGAGCACAATCTTGGTGCCGCTGCCGCTAACTCGCAGCGCCGCCAGCGTCGGCAGTAGCTCGCCCATGGCGCCGTGTGGCATGTGGTCGACAAGCAGCACGTGCGGGCGGAAATTGAGCACAGCAGAGCGAATGAGTTCCTGGCGCATTTCCAGGACCTGGTCAAAAGGCAGCGCCAGGTTGGCGGCGCGCCATTGGCCTGGGCCATCCTTGACGATCGACGGCAATTTGAGGTAGTCGTGATTCGGCGTTGGCGTGAAAAACTGCCCCACCTGCGAATCGGACAAGGTCAACACGGAAGCGTCCGGGCGCAAGCCAAGAAACTGCCGGGCGATCAAGTGCGTGCGCCGCATATGGCCAAGGCCCAATCCATCCTGGGAATACGTGGCAATACGGGGAGCCAGGTTCTTATCTGCATTCGTATCCATGAGCCACCTCGGCTGTCTGACAGGGACATCTTTCGATGTCTTACTCTGCTGAGTCCGTTCTGGCTCTATGGTATTTCACTCGCCGTTCGCGAATCATGGGGTTTGCCTCGCAAGTTGGCGGGTATTTCTATCAAGTTTTGGCAGATATCTCTAATGCCACACCAAACACAACATTCTGCGCGTGGCACAAATTTATGCGGACAGTGTGCCTACAGGTGCTGTGCCAGCAAGGGATTTTGCAAAGCAATTCGCGACAACTGCGCATCTAGCGCTGTAGTCCACAATATTTCAGCAGCGGCTTCTTACTGGGCCCTGAAGACCAACGCATGAACCAAATGTTCAGGAGGCGGGGAAACTGCTCGAGATTGGTATACTAGACTGCCACAGAAATAACTGCGACTGGAATGTGAGCCTACAAGAAGAGGGCTTGGGCTGCCGATAGACTCTCTTACTTACAAATAATTATGCGGATACATGCTTCTTTTCGCTCATGCCATAAAAGTAGACACGAGATATTGTCACCTTAAAGCCGGTTTGCGCGTTGAATTAGACCATTGCCGTACGTCAATTTGTGGATCTTCTCCAAAATTGATGGCACGAACTTATGAAAACCCCTTGCAATCACGCAAAGCATATGGTAATGTAATTAATGAGTCTTGCGTCTAGGAGGGCCTAAAACTCGTATCCGGTTGCAAGACTGTGTGAAAGGAGATGCCAATGTGAGACAGCGTCATTTGTACGACTAGACGGAACACGCACACCCCAACAACAGATGTTCCTTGTAAAGGAGACTCGTATGTCTGGATTTACTTCCAGCCAGCGACAGTGGATGTCCAAGCGCGTGCGGGCGTTGGCGGCATCCTTTCTGGCGCTAGCTATGCTGATCCCCGTGTTCAGCATTGCCTCTGCTCAAACACAGCCGGCGCCGTATCCTGACGCCAACAAGCTGTGCATTACCGGCACTATCATCAATTTCGACGAGAAGCTGGTCACCAATGACCAGGACTGGCAAGTCACGGCGACCCAAATCGAACCTCCGGGCAACGCCACTGTCGTCTACGCGGACGAAGGCGAGTTCGAATTCCAAGGTCTCGTACCTGGCAAGTGGCAGGTCACCCTCACGCTGCCACCCGACTATGAATTCGTTGCGCCTTACACCGAAAGCTACTACGTCGACCTCAAGTACGGCATGACCGACTGCGTCGATGTGCGCTTCAAGGTCAAGCGACCGGTCTATGTAGAAGTCCTGAAGATCGACGACAATCACGTGGGGTTGGCGGACTGGGTCATCAAGGCCACGCCCGCTGACGGCAACTGGTTTGCTTCGCCGATTACAGACACGACCGACGCGAACGGGTTCGCTAGCTTCTACCTGACCGAAGGCAAGTGGGTCTTCTCCGAAATGCCGCCCGCAGGCCAACAATTCGCGCCCGTTATGCCTTCCAGCGGCACGCAGGAAGTAGATGTCAAGTGGGACGCTGCCCAGCCAGTCGGCAAAATCTCCATTCGGTTTAAGAACCGCCTGTACTTCCATGGCTGTATCGTTGCCACGAAGACGGACGTTCCGCCGGATGGCGCGCAGGCTTATGGCCTGCCGGGCTGGAAGATCACAGTCAAGCGCCTCGATGGCACGACTGCCGCCTCGGGCGTGACGGACGCAATGGGCAATATCAAGTTCAGTAACCTACCCTTCGGCCCATACATCGTGACAGAAGAATCGCGTGTCGGCTGGGAGCCGGTCGGCGCCTCCAGCTACACGGTGGAAGTGTCGCAGCCGCAGATCACAGATGAGGACAATGAGAATTATCCTAACTGTGAAATGGTCGACTTCTTGAACCGCCAGAGCCCTCCAGGCTTCTGCATCGAGGGTTACAAGATCGACTACAACGGCAACATCGGCATCCCCAACTGGGTCATCACGGCCACCGCGGTCTACGAGGGCGACTATCCTGACCCCGCTGTCGATATCGATCCTGTCACTGGTAAGGGGATGGAAAACCTGGTCGCCAAGACGGATGGCACCGGTAAGTACAAGTTCACATTCCCGAACAACGACTACCGTGTCCCAGGCGCAGCCTACAAGGTCTGCGAAGACCAGCCAGCCGGGTGGCTGCCACACACAGCCATCTGCCAGACAGTCTACCTGCCTACTAAGCCCGGCGCCTGCGTCAAGGCCTGGAACTTCGTAAACCAGCAGGTCGGCCACTGGGAGAGCATCACCCACGGTGGGTCGTCGAGCAGCAGCAGCAGTTCCAGCTGCAGCTACACGCATACGGTAGTGGCAGGCGAGAGCCTGTATGGGATCGGCAGCGCCTATGGCGTGTCGCCCAGCGCAATGCTGGCTGCGAACCCGTGGGTGTACAACCGCCCGAACTACTACGTGTATCCAGGCGACACAGTCTGCATCCCGTGACCTAGCGCTCTGATGCGCCGGGCGTCACACGGGGTGCTGCGGAGTTGCCGTAGCACGAGCGCCCAGCATGGCGTACCAGCAGCCCGTCGGTGTTCGCAATCGGAGGGCCAGGCATGGGCGCCTGCCTAAAGGCGCCTGAACAACAGAATACGCCGTAGCTAGCGGCCAGGCTCTTCCACGAGGAGCCTGGCCTTGCCTTCCACCACCTATTGGCCCGGTAGGGAGGCAGACGCCCCCAGCACAACCCAAGCTGATCATGACGAACGCGAATAGCTTGGGTTGTGCTAAGGGCGGTACAATGGGACGCCATGCACATCGGCGTATTAACACACAACTACCCTCGCTTTGGCGGCGATTTTAGCGGCACATTCGTTGAAGCATTGTGTGACGAGCTGGCACGGCAGGGCCACCCAGTAACCGTCTGGGCCCCCTACGATCAAGCCTACGCGCGCCCGCTCACCTATACCCCCTCTTCCAACGGTTCCGGCCCGTCCCCACAGCCGGTGACGCTGCGCCTCTACCGTTATGCGTACCCATCCCACCTGCACCGCCTTGGCTACATGCGTTCGATGCAGTCTGACTTAGCGTTGCGCCTCGAGGCGTACCTGCTCAGCCCCGCCTTGTTCGCAGCCGGTACGCGCAAGGTGTTGGCCGATGCGACACGGCTGCGGCCGGATGTGCTGCACGCGCACTGGGTGCTGCCCAACGGCTTTATTGGCGCCGTGGCCAGCCGCCGACTGGGCATTCCCCTGGCGGTATCAGTGCCCGGCTCCGATGCACAAGTCGCCGCCAAAAACCCACTTTTTCGACGCATGGCAGCCTTCACCTTTGCCCAAGCCGCACTGCTGACGGCCAACAGCGCCGAGCTCCGTGACGCAGTGCTGCCGCTGGGAGCCAGCCTCGCCAAGTTTGACATGATCATTTACGGCACGGACCCGGCTGCCCTGCGGCCGGATGCGACGGGTACGACTGCCCTGCGCCGGCGGCTGGGCATCGATGCCGGCAGGCCAGTGATTCTGTGCGTGGGCCGTATGGTCCACAAGAAGGGATTTGACGTGTTGATCCGCGCCCTGGCGGAACCGCCACTAGCCAGGCGCAACCTGGCCGTGGTAATGGTCGGTGGCGGCGACGAGTTAACAGCCTGGCAGCAGTTGGGAGCGCAGCTAGGCGTAGCAGAGCGGATCTATTGGGTGGGCAGCGTGCCCAAAACCGAAATCGGCGCCTTTTATAACCTGGCGGATATGCTGGCCATGCCGTCGGTGTCGCGGCCGGCGGACGGACTCAACGTATGCGTGCTCGACGCCATGAGTTGTGGCAAGCCGGTTGTCGCCAGTACGGTGGCAGGCAATCCACTAGCCGTCGCGGACGGCATCACCGGCTTACTTACGCCGGAGCAGGATCCCGCAGCATTGGCAGGCGCCGTGGCCACACTGCTCGATAACCCGCAGCGCGCTCACGCGATGGGGGCGGCCGGACGCAAACGCATCGAGGACGAACTAGGCTGGCCGCAACTTGCGCGCCGATACGTGGGGCATTTTGAGAGCATACGAGGGTGAGAGCAACTCGGTTTCTCCCGCCCCCTCACCCTCCCATGTTCAGAATCCGTTGGCTGCAATCACATCCCTGTACCACAGCGCGCTGTCCTTGAGAATGCGCTGCTGGGTGCTATAGTCGACCCAAACGATGCCGAAGCGCTGCTGGTAGCCCTTGGCCCACTCGAAATTGTCCATAAACGACCAGACAAAGTAGCCGGCAAGGGGTACGCCGGCCAGCATGGCGCGGTGTGCCGCCAGGAAATGCTGGCGCAGATAATCGGTGCGCCGCGCATCGTGGACGCGCCCATCTTCACCTGGTCCATCCGAGTAGCTGCAGCCGTTCTCGGTAACGTACAGCTTGCGAATGCCATAGTCGAAGTACAGCCGGCACAACAGGCTGTAGAGACCATTAGGGTAAACCTCCCAGTCCATCTCGGTGCGAGGCAACGTGGCCGCCTCGCGTGCCGGCGTCGGAACCGGCATCTGCTCGCTCTGGGCCCGCATGACCTCGCGGGTGTAATAGTTGACACCCAAGAAGTCGGTGGGAGCAGCAATGGCGGCCATATCGCCAGGCTGCACAAAGTCAAGCCCGTTGGGCATCATGCCGGTCTGCGTAAATGCCTCCACCATATCGGCAGGATAGCCGCGGCCATAAACCGGGTCCACAAACCAGCGGTTAAAGTAGCCATCGTACCAGCGCACCGCGATCTGATCGGCGGGGCTGCGGCTGGCGCCCTCCGCCCAAGTAAAGTTGAGCGTGATGCCAACCTCGCTGTCGGCACTGTTGCGGCGAATCACGGGGGCGGTCAGGCCGTGCGACAGGAGCACGTGGTGGCCAGCACGGAATGCTGCCGGCCAGTTATCCTTCCAGCCGGGGGCGTGCTCGCCGATCTGATGGCTGAGGAAACTGACGCACCATGGTTCGTTGTGCGTGATCCAGTTCTTGACGCGGTCGCCCAGGTGACGGCTGATCACGTCGGCATACTCGACGAAAGCCTGCGCCGTCGCCCGCTCAGGCCAGCCACCGCGATCCTGCAGCGCCTGCGGCATGTCCCAGTGATACAGTGTCGCAAAGGGTATAATGTCCGCCTCAAGCAATCCATCTACGAGGCGGCTGTAGAAATCCAGTCCTGCTTGATTCACATCGCCCGTCCCATTGGGCAGAATGCGCGGCCAGGCGATCGAGAAACGGTAGGCCTTAAGGCCCATCGATTTCATCAAGGCAATGTCGTCGGCCCAGCGGTGATAATGGTCGCAGGCAACATCGCCGTTGGAACCGTCGATGATCTTGCCCGGAGTGTGGGCAAACCGATCCCAGATGGATTCGCCTTTGCCGTCTTCCTGCCATGCGCCTTCGATCTGGTACGAAGATGTCGCCGTGCCCCAGAGGAAGTTGTCGGGGAAATGAAATATCGCCATGCTGTCCTCTCCTAAATGTGCTGCAATTGTTTCTGGACGCGTCGATAGCGGCGCGGAATTCGCAAGACTGGCGGGAACTATGGGTGGACGGTTGCAGTCTATTAGATGGCGCTGATTAGAAAAACCACCGTTAAGTATATCATGCACAAGAGACAAAAACACCAATTTTCAATGAAAGCGTTTTCAGGACGTTACATACTATGGGCAGCCGTATTTATCCTGCTGCTAAGCGCATCTGTCTGGGGTGATATTTCCGGTCAAGTCCTGGCGCAAGATAGCCTGGGGCAGGCCGAGTTGCACGACTTCGAACTGCTGGACACGCGCACAGGTTGGGTTTGGCGTGGCGACGACCTCGACTGGACAGGCGACGGCGGCGCTACGTGGCGCCGTATTACGCCGGGCGATGCGGGCAGCCACCAATTGGCAGGTGTGTACTTTGTCGACCCCACTTCTGGCTGGGCGCTGCTGGCGCCGCGTCCGGCGCCGGCAGATACCGTGGCACCCTTTCTGCTCGCGCGTACGGCTGACGCTGGGGTCACGTGGCAGTTTGCGGCGCTGCCGGAGGCCATGGCTGAGGAACTGATGGCGGCAAAGGCGCTGTACCTGGCGCCGCTCGGCGTCGATCGCGGTTGGATCGCGGCTGACCTGGCCACCAGCAGCAATTTCAGCCGCGGCGCACTATGGTATACGGAAGACGGCGGCGCCATGTGGCAGGAACGCGCGCTGCCGCTGGGCGAAGCCGTTCAGTTTGCCAATAACGAGACAGGTTGGGTGGCCGGTGGTGCACGGGGCGATGCGTTATGGCGTACGCAGGATGGGGGTGTTACATGGAGTGAGCAGGCTCTGCCCCGCCGTCCGGCAGAGAGCGAACGGCTCCAGGTCTATACACCGCTCGTGGCGGCCGATGGGCGCCAAATCGTGCTGACATTGCTGGTGCGCAGCCGACATAGGCAGGTGGCCGAATGGTACGCCAGCAGCGATGGCGGCACTTCTTGGGCGCACGTGCGGGACCAATCGCCACAGCCGGCCTTAGAGTCTTTGATGGCGGAAAGAGATCCTCGAGCCTGGCTGCTGGCCCAGGCAGGGGCCATACTGCCGCCGGCGCAGCCGCTGCCCTACTTTGCCATCGACCCCCTGGAGGACGGTCGCAATCTTGTACAGGTGAAGATGGCGAGCGCTGCGGAGGGATGGGCGCTGGCAACGAGCGGCGATCGCACTTCCGAGTTGCTGGCAACGCACGACGGTGGGCAGACGTGGCTTGTGATCACGCTGCCCGAGGCTAGTGTGCAGCCGGATCACGCGTTGGCCAGTCGGCCGCAGAACGTAGGAGCGGCCAATACCTCGGCGACCGTATCGCGCACCACAACAGCGCGCGGCCCCGGCTTTGACGTGTGCGACCTGCCGACGCTGGGAGAACTGGCGACCTGGTACGAAGCCAGCCCTTATCGCATCGTCAATTTATACCTGGGCGGCCTATTGCGCTTTTGTGACAACGAAAACCTGACGGCCTCTACGCTAGCCAGGTTGTCGGAACAGGGCTGGACCTTTATCCCGACTTGGGTCGGCCCGCAGGCGCCTTGTTCCGTCTACCGCAGCCGCTTTAGTAGCGATCCCAGCCAAGCGCACGGCCAGGGAATTGCGGAAGCCGAGGCCGCGCTGGCAGCCGCCAGGTCGCTTGGGTTAAGCGAAGCGAACGGATCGGGCACAATTATCTACTATGACATGGAGAGCTTTGACCCCCTTGATCAATCCTGCATCGCCGCAGCGCAGGCCTTTGCTTCGGGTTGGACGAGCCGTCTGCACGAAAGCGGCAGCCAGTCGGGCATCTACGGTTCGGCTTGCAGCCCGAGCATCGACCACTATGCCTCAGTTGCCGCACCGCCGGACGCAGTGTGGGCGGCACAATGGAATCGCGACGCATTCGACCCCAACATGAGTGTGTGGGGAATCTTCTGCCTGGACGACAGCCTATGGGCACGCTCGCAGCGCATCCGGCAGTACACGGGCGGGCACGATGAGACATGGGGCAGTGTAACGCTCAACATCGACAGCAATGTCGTAGATAGCCTGGTAGCGGATCTGGATGCGGTTCCTCCCACGCCGGCGCCCACTGCCACGCCGACGGCAACACCTACGCCGCAGCCGAGCGTGCTCCTGGAGACGCCAAAGCTTGAGCCGCTGTATGACGAAGGTATGTGCGGCGCCGGCTGGCATCTGCTGCTAAATGCACGTGGGTACCAGGCTTTTCTGGCCGCCAATCAGGCCCGGAATGGCACAATTCCACCGGATGCAACGGCGCTGCATGCCTCCTGGCAACCTCAGATCCCGGTCGACGGTTACTATCGAGTTGAAGCGTACATTCCAGGCCATGCCGCACTGCGCTGGCTCTGCCCAGAGGCGGACCTGCACAACGACACATCCACGGCTTATTACACCGTACGGCACGCCGATGGGACGACAACCAAGAAGGCCGACCAGGGGCCGGTTAGCGACGGTTGGCTGTCGCTTGGCGTCTACCCATTTCGTGCAGACGCAGCGGCGGAAGTGACGCTGGACACCGCCACCGACGAAGCAGCTTACACTCGCACCGTCGCAGCCAGCGCCCTGCGCATGATGCGTGTCGAGAACGGGACACCGGGGAGCCAGTTCTTGTACTTACCGCAAATCAACCGGCACTAAATTCAGCTTCTCCTTTTGGTCGCATCCTTATAGCCCAGACAGGCGTACAATAAGAATAAGCTATATTCACACCTTAGCTTGTTTGGGAAAAGGACAGAATGATGATTGCCACAGTACCTGAAACCCAGAAAAAAGCGGGGGTCCGTTATGCCTTCACTGACGATGGCCTGGAGCTTCCGGTGATCGACGTGACACAGCCAGCCTTCGCATTTGAAATGAACGAAGAACAATTGTCGGCACAGATCGATCGGTTCGTTTTGAGTTTGCAGGCGGCGGCACAGTTCCCGCCGGGTGCCATGGCTGCGATGGCACAAAAATCGCGCTTGATGCGCGGCCTGGTGGCTGCGGATGGCGGTTTTACCTCAGGTATGGTCACCTATCTCAACAAGTTGGGGCCGGACAACCTGGGCGAAGGCTACGCCACCCCGATGGACCGGCAGTGGGCAGCGGGGCTGACGCCGCTGACCTTCCGCTGGCGCATGCGCGATGTGGCGCGGCTGCTGGCAGATGAACTGGTTCCTGCCCTGTCAATGCGGGGTACCGATCCACTACACTTGGTAAATATCGGCGGTGGGCCGGGCGCGGACAGTTGGAACGCGCTGATCTTGTTGCAAAAAGAGCATCCTGAACTGCTGGCCGAACGCAAGATCAGGGTGCACATACTGGACATGGATGCCGAAGGGCCGCACTTTGGCGAACGAGCGCTGGCGGCCCTGCTTGACGGAGGTCCGCTGACCGGTATCGATGCGCAGCTGGAGTACGTGCCGTATGATTGGGCAGACCCGGGCCAATTGCGGACATTCCTGGAAGTCATAGATGCACTGCAGGCCGTCGTGGCTGTCTCGTCGGAAGGCGGCCTGTTTGAATATGCAAGTGATGACCAGATTGTGGCGAACTTGGCGGCGCTTGCGGCAGGCACACCCGCCGATTCAATCGCAGTTGGGCCGGTGGTGCGAGATGGCACGACACTTGACCCGCGCCTGCGCGCCACGGAACATGTCCCCGGCCGCCCGCCCGTACGCTATATGGGCATGGTCGCGTTTGCGGACCTGGCCTGTCGGGGTGGGTGGAAGATTGTACGATCGTTGGATGGACCAGTGCATCAGGTGGTGTGCTTGCGGAAGTAGCCGGTATATAGCGACAAAAAAAGACACCGAGTCTCTTAGCAAGCGATGCTTGCTTGGAAACTCGATGTCTCGTCAAGAGCCGCAGTGCGCAGCGAACTGCGCCGGGCGTGCTCCCTACCTTGAGGCAGGTAACACCTATGACTCTTGCTGCGCCATCGGCAGTTCGACCGGTATAGGCGCCTGCTCGATGATGGTGAAGGTGAGCTTGTTCTCGCCTTCGTCATTGGGGTCGTAATCCACGACGATATGATCGCCGGTCTTGACATCGCCCTTGAGCAGTCGCTTGCTCAGCTCGTTCTCCACCCGGCGCTGCAACAGGCGGCGCAGCGGGCGGGCGCCATAGTTCGGGTCGTACCCGACCTCGGCAATATGGTCGGCAGCAGCTTCGGTCAGTTCGGCCGTAAAGCCCAGCTCGTCCATGCGGACACTGATGTCGTGCATCAGCAAGTGCACGATCTGCCGGATCTGCTCGCGGTTGAGCGTGTCAAACACGATGATCTCGTCGATCCGATTTAGGAACTCGGGCTTGAACAACCGCTTCAACTGGGCGCCGTACTCGCTCTGCGTGTACTTGCTTTCGTCAAAGGTCGGCGTCATGAAGCCCAAGGGACCACGCTTGACTGCCTCTGCACCTACATTGCTCGTCATAATCACGACCGTGTTGCGGAAGTCCACCACGCGACCCTGGCCATCGGTCAAGCGACCGTCGTCCATGATCTGCAGCAGCGAGTTCCACACATCCGGATGCGCCTTCTCGACTTCGTCGAAAAGAATAACCCGGTAGGGGCGGCGGCGCACCTGCTCGGTGAGCTGTCCGCCTTGATCGTAACCGACATAGCCCGGAGGGGCGCCAAACAGGCGGCTCACGGTATGCGGCTCACGGTACTCGCTCATGTCGACGCGCAGCAGCGCTTCGTCGTCGTCGAACAGAAAGCCTGCCAGCGCCTTGGCCAGCTCGGTCTTGCCGACGCCGGTCGGGCCCAGGAACAGGAAGGTGCCGATCGGGCGCTTGGGGTCCTTGAGACCACTGCGCGCCCGGCGAATGGCATCGCTGACCGCCGTCACCGCCATCTCCTGGCCGATGATGCGCTTGCGCAGGTGTTCTTCCATGTCAAGCAGCTTTTCGGTTTCGGTCTGCAGCATGCTGGACACAGGGATGCCGGTCCAAGCGCTGACGACGCTGGCGATATCGCGTGCGTCGACGATCTCGTCGAGGTCGACTTCCACGCGCCACGCCTCAGCCTGCTCGGTATATTCCCCCTCTACGCGCACGCGCTCGGCCTTGTACTGCGCGGCATTTTCGTAATCACGCGCTTCCCAGGCCTTCTCTTCCTGCGTCTGCAACGCGGAGAGCTTTGTCTTCATCTCCTTGAGTGCGGACGGCATCAAGTACATGGCCACCCGCAGCTTGGCCGCGGCCTCGTCCATCAGGTCGATGGCCTTGTCGGGCAAGCGGCGATCGGTGACATAGCGATGGCTGAGCTTAACGGCCTGCACCAGCGCTTCGTCGTCAAACTGCACCTTGTGATGATCCTCGTAGCGGCCGCGCAACCCACGCAAAATGGCGATGCTGTCCTCGACCGTGGGCTCATCAACATAGACGGGCGCAAAGCGGCGTTCGAGCGCTGAATCGCGTTCGATGTGCTCGCGATATTCGTCCAAGGTGGTGGCGCCGATGCACTGCAGCTCGCCGCGTGCCAGCGCCGGCTTGAGCATATTGGAAGCGTCCATGGCGCCGGCCGCATTGCCTGCACCAACCATGGTATGCAGTTCGTCAATGAACAGGATGATCTCGCCTTCGCTGCGTTGGATCTCCTCGATGCAGGCCTTGAGCCGCTCTTCGAATTCGCCGCGGAAGCGGGTGCCGGCTACCATGGCGCCAAGGTCAAGCGAAATCACCTTCTTGCCCAGCAAGGTTTCGGGCACATCCTTCGACACGATCTTCTGCGCCAGGCCCTCGACGATGGCAGTCTTGCCGACCCCCGCTTCGCCGATCAGCACCGGGTTATTCTTGGTGCGGCGCGAGAGCACCTGCAGCACGCGCAGCACTTCCGAGTCGCGGCCGATGACCGGATCCAGCTTGTTTTCGACGGCGGCCTTGGTCAAGTCGCGACCATACTTCTCGAGCACGCGATACTTGCTTTCGGCGCTTGGCTCAGTCACACGCTGGCCATTGCGGATGGCGGTGATCGCCTCGGCAATGCGCTCCTTGGTGACATTGGCCTCACGCAGCACGGTAGCGCTGGGTGTATTGCGCTCGGAGGCGATCGCCAGCAGGATATGTTCGGTGCTGATGTACTCGTCCTTGAGACGCATTGCCTCTTCATAGGCGATATCCATCACCCGCTTGAGGCGAGGTGTAATGAACACCTGGGCGGTAGAGCCGCCGTAGGGATTCATACTGGCGCGCGGCATGCTCTCCAGGACGCGCTCCAGCTTCTGCTGCATTTCTTCTACGGAAGCTTCCAGCTGCTTCATGATCTGGGGCACAGCGCCACCACTTTGCTGAAGCAGGGCCAGGAAGACATGTTCCGTATCCACTTGCGTATGCTTGTATTGCTGCAGTATTTCATAAGCCCGCATGGCAGCTTCTTGGGCTTTTTCGGTAAAACGATCAAATCGCATCATAGAGAATTCACTGTCTCCAGGTCTGAAACTAATCCTGTATCAGTTGTACTTCACAATACGATCAATCCAGGTAACACAGATTCCGAACTATTGCTTCTCTAACAGCGCGCAAACGGGTCGCAAACATTCACCTTTGTCAGCCCAACATTTCGATCGAATAGTCGACCAGTTGAGCGTCCAGTCGCCAGCTCTCGACACGGTTGGCGACCAGCTGCAGTTGGCGGTGGGCCAGGGCCGATGTTTGGCTGACGCACGCTACCTCCAGTGTAGCACGGGTCCAGACATCTTGCTGGTCCGCCTCGCAAACAGAGACGTTGAAGTCGCGGCGCAGGCGTGCGATCAGCGGCTTGAGAATACTGCGCTTGCCCTTGAGACTGTCGTTGAGCGGCAGATAAAGTTCAATGGTCAATAAGGCTACGGCCATAGTCGCTTTTGGAGCGCAGGCGTCCTCGCCTGCATCTATGCTGGAGCGCAGGCGTCCTCGCCTGCATCTATGCTGGAGCGCAGGCGTCCTCGCCTGCATCTATGCTGGAGCGCAGGCGTCCTCGCCTGCATCTATCCAGGTCTCGCCTGCATCTATCTGGGCAGGCGAGGACGCCTGCGCTCCGGAAAACGCGCTCCGGATAATGCCCTCTGGTTAACGCTGGTTGGTCCACTCGTCGTTGGCAAACTGCTCGCGGATTAACACGGCGGCACGGCGCAGTTCGCTTGACGACAGTGGAGCAGGCTTGAGCGTAAGCGCCAAAGTCTCTGCAAAACCATGGCGCATGGCGGCGCAGACCGCGGTGAACTGCACCTCGGGGCCGTCGTCGGGTACATTCAACGCCTGCGCCAGCGTGCAAGCACGCGCAGTCAGATCGGCGCGCAAAGATTGCGCTGCCTCAGGTTCCAGCACAAGCACGTCGATCAGCCGCGTAATGTCGCCAACCAATGGCAGGCTGCCGTGTTGGAGAACGTAGCCGGCGCGGCGGCTTTGCGCACTGCCCATCAACTTGCGCCCGGCGGCCGTGATCTCATAGGCACTGGGCACTTCGAAGCAGGCGGCGGAGACGTCGCTGCCGGCGCGCACCGAGGCCGGGGCCTTCTGTGCAGTTACGCCCAGCCGCTGCAATCCTGCCAGCAGTGCATTGCTGATATTAAGATAGGCATCCATCACGCCGCCGGTCAGCCGCGCCTCGCTCTGGGCGGCGGCGACCGAATATGTGAATTCATCGGTATGCAAGATGGCGCGGCCGCCCGTAGGCCGGCGCACGACCTCGTACCCGGCCGCAACCACGGCGGCATGGTCGATCTCGGCATGTGGCTGGTGGCGGCCTAAGCTGACTGCAGGCGGCTTCCACTGATAAAACCGCAGTGTGGGCAGGCTCTCCCCGGCAGCACATGCCTCGGCAATTGCCTGGTCGATCGCCATGTTAGCAGCGCCTGATCGCGGCTGTTCGTCGATCACGAGCCGCCACACGGCCGGCGTAATGGCTTCAGCCGGATCTACTTGGACAAATACATCTGGACCTGCGGCAGGCCCGGTGGCAACGGTCATCATTGGTTAGCTTTCATGCAATACCTTGGCAGACAGCTAGCCGGTGCCTTGGCTAACTCCATCAGCCACATTATAGCAGTATCGAACCCTTGCTCGTATCAAAGGGCAAAAGGCAATTCTCTGACACGCACTGTCTTATCTTCACACTGCAGTTCGGAACCGGCTGCATCATGGGGACGCTTGACAATAGCAAGCGCGATGGGTGCGTCCAGCCGGGGTGAATACGCAGCGCTCGTTACTGTGCCCACATCACGGCCGCCAACACGCAAGGCTGAGCCGACGGGCAGCAGATCATCACTTGCAATACCTACCAGCGAGCGTGTCACCTTGTCATAGGTGACCTGGCGGGCGATAATCTCCTGGCCTGTGTAGCAGCCTTTGTCCTCGGCGCAGGCCCACGCAAGCCCGGCTTCCAACGGATTGTACTCGCCCGTCAGCTCGGCCCCAGGCAGCGGCCGGCCCAGTTCGATCCGGCGCGCGTGATAAGCGTCATCTCCGCCCAGTACTGTAGCCTGGACGGCGGCGAGGCGAGCGACAACATCCCCGCGCTTTTGCTGCTCTACCACGATTTCGTAACCGGGAACATCGTATTGGCGTTGCGACACGGCCAACAGGCCATCCTCCCGATTACGCCACTCACCATCACCTGCGCCGTGCATATCTACGCCAGTGGCAGCCAGGGCGGTCAACGCCTGCGGCCCCACCAGGCGCAGGCGTGCATACCTTGGGCTTAGGTCGCCGACCTTGACCTTATCCATAAAGAAGATCTGGCCGCGCAGATGTCGAGCTAATGACTCGGCCTCGCCGCGGGCGGGCAGCAGGAGCAAATCGTCTTGTCGCGCCACTACGGTAAATACCTGCACGATCTTCGCCGTGGGGCTTGTCAGCACAGTCACACAAGATTGGCCGGCGGCCAACACCTGGATATTGTTGGTCGTCATGCGCTGCAGAAAATCCACGCGGTCTTCATCACTCAATACCAGCACGCCACCATCGGCGCGCAGTTGCAGCGCAGCCCCTTCACGCAGGGCCTGGTACTCTTGTTGAAACGTGGCTGTGATGACGGACATGCAACTCTCCTTAAACAACATAGAAGCGTTTCGCCTGCTAGGGCTGTTCACCATAGTGTTTGACGAACTCGACTATTTTATAAAACATTTCCTTGCCTGCGTCAGTTAGATTGTCTCCTATGCCTAGATAATGGCTGGTATCGGCGTAGTAGTAAGTTTCCACCGGGACGCCGGCCGCTTTGGCGGCAGCTTCCAGTTCGTAGGCTTGCTCGATGGGCAGCACGCGGTCGGCGGCAGTGTGGATGATCAAGGTAGGCGGCAGTTCAGACGCCACAAAGACAGGCGAATAGCGCAAGAAGGTGAGAGGATATAGGTTGGGCAAGCCAAATGCCGGCACCAGCAGTTCGAAGTTAGGCGGCATCTGAAGCCTGCCTGCATAGTAATCGGCTGCGCCGGCAAAAGCGTCGGCCAGCCCGCCTACCGAAACCCAGCCGCCTAACTGGTCGCCGGCCGTGCGCACTAGGCGGGCGAGGATGGCACTGCTGTAGCTTCCTCCTATGGCGACCGGTCGATTGTCGCCTATCTCGGGGCCAAGCGCCCCGGACTGGGCCAGCGCCAATGCGGCGCGGGTGTCCTGGGCCTGGGCTTCGGCGTCAACCCCGCGAGCCGCCACGGGCGAGATCGCGACGACGGCCAGCCCCTGGCCGGCGAAAGCAGCGCTCACATACTGCCAGTCGTCCACGGCGGTCGGAGCAACAAAGAGGACGAGCGGGTAGCGGTCGCCGGGCTGTGCCGCAAGCGGCAGGTAGAGGCGCAGTGTGTCGATGGTGACGCCCGCGCGATCAAAAGCAAAGGCACGCACTTTGGCAGCCGATCCCGGTGGGAAGGGGGCCGTGGCGGTATATTCCGCTGTCAGGCGCAGGGCCAGGTCTGCGGCATCCGTCGGCGCATCGTTCCCTGCTAATGGTACAAGCTGCAAGTCGGACGCTTGCGCCGTTTGACCGCTCAGAACCTGTACCGGCGTGGGACCACCCCAGGCATTGTGCAGTGCAGCCTCGCCGAAGCCGGGCGCGACAGCTGCCACCACGTAGAAGTCGGCGGGTACGTCTTCGATACGATAGCGTCCGGCGTCATCGCTGTGCGCCGAATGTGCCTGGCCGGTTCGCTCGGCGACGAGGACCACTGCGTCTGCCACAGGCTGATCGCCGGCCAACACTCGACCTTCTATGGCCCCCCGAGGTTGAGTCAAGGATGGACTGGCCAGGCTGTCGAGTTGCCGTGCCAGCAGGTAGCCAAGGACGTTGGTCTCGGGCGCCGGTTGGCAGGCAGATATCCAAAAGGCAGCCAGAAACAGCAGGAAGATCGGCGAACGCGACATGAATCCATTATAGCGCAGGCACGGTAGCGACGCGACCCGTGTAGGTGGGGTCATTTTTGGGGTGTACTTGTAACAGGAGTATACTGCGCGATACGAAAATGATGTACAACAAATACACAACAGATATACAGCCGCACACTCCTGCTCAACTCTGTCTCTAGCCTAGGTGCCCATGACTGCCGGTTACTACCGTTTCCCTACCATTTGCCAGGATACTATCGTTTTTGTTTCTGAAGATGACCTCTGGACCGTGCCCCGCCAAGGCGGAATCGCACGACGGCTCACCAGTAACCTGGGCGAGGTCAACTACCCGGCGATCTCACCCGATGGCCAGTGGTTGGCTTTTGTCGGCCGCGAAGAAGGACGGCCGGAAGTCTACCTTATGCCTGCAGGCGGTGGCAGTGCCCACCGCCTTACCTACCTCAACAGCCTGTGCCAAGTCCTGGGTTGGAGCAGTGATGGACGATCGGTAATCTTTGCCAGCACCCATCAGCAGGTGCATTCCGGTGTCTACGGCGTCTTTAGCGTGGCGATGGATGCAGCAAACGGCGCAGTGCAGCAGCTAAGCGTGGGGACGGCACGTTCGATTGCTTTTGGGCCCAACGGGGCCGTGGTCATCGGCCGCGGGCTGGGCGATCCGGCACGCTGGAAACGCTACCGCGGCGGTACAGCAGGCCACCTATGGATCGACCGCAATGGTGACGGGCAGTTCGTTCGCCTGCTGCCGGACCTGGGCGGCAACATTGCCTCTCCCATGTGGGTGGGCGAGCGCGTCTACTTTGTAAGCGATCATGAGGGCGTCGGCAACCTGTACAGCTGCACGGCAGCGGGTGTTGACCTTCAGCGCCACACGGACCATGAGGACTTCTATACGCGCAATCCAAGCAGCGACGGGCAGCGTATCGTCTATCATGCGGGTGCCGATCTTTTTGTTTATGACCCAGCAACTGGGCGCAGCGAACCTGTGACCGTTGACTGGCGCAGCCCGCGCGTGCAGCGCAACCGCAAGTTTGTTTCCGCCAGTTCGTATCTGGAACAGGCACGTCTGCGGCCCCAGGGCGATGCGTTGGCGCTGACCACGCGCGGTAGATCGTACGCCTTCTACAATCATGAAGGGCCCGTCCTGCAACTGGGCAAGCGGGATGGGGTACGCTACCGGCTGCCCGACTGGTTGCACGACGGCCGCCATGTGTTGTTGGTGGACGACGCGGCGGGCGAAGAGGAGTTGGCCATTTATAGCATGGCGCCTGAAGACGAACCGCGGCGATTGGCGGGCCTCGATATTGGCCGCGCCGTAGCACTGCGCGTCTCCCCGCGAAGACAAGGTGGCCATCTCCAACCATCGCAATGAATTGTTGGTAGTTGATCTGCAGAGCGGGGTGCTGACGGTGATAGATCGCAGCGAATGGCGGCCAATCGCCGGTTTTGACTGGGCGCCGGACGGCCGCTGGCTCGCCTACGGCTTCGCTACCGCGCTAAACACCACCGAATTGCGTCTCGTACGTCTAAGTGATGCGCCGAACGGCCAGTCGATTGAAGGCGAACCGCCTATCGGCCGGCCGGTGGCGGTTACCCGCCCCGTACTGCACGACCTGGCTCCCTCTTTCGATCCGAACGGCAAATACCTGTATTTCCTCAGCTACCGTGAGTTCAACCCGGTCTATGACACATTACAGTTCGACCTCGGATTCCCTTGGGGTATGCGCCCCTACTTGGTGACCTTGCGCGCCGATCTCCCCAATCCCTTTGTCCCGCAACCGGATGAAGCGGACGATCATGATGACGACGACGAACTGGACGAGGGCGACGAAGACGATCACGCCGACGATGATTCAGTAGACGACGTAGACGAGGAAGACGAAGACAGCGATAACGGCGAAGACAAAGATGAAGCGGCAGGCGCAGACGGCGACGATGATGATGAGGGCGATGGTGATGCCGGCGACAGCGAAGGCGAAGACGACGGCAGTGCCGAGGATGAAGCCGGGGACGACTCGCACGACCAGGATGACTTCGACGAATATGGTCGCCGGCACGCACAGTATTCACGAGATACAGGCGCCGCAGGCCCTGCTGCCGCGACTGCAAAGCACCCGGGCGCAGCCGACACGGCCGACGACAACAGCAAAAATGAAAAGAGCGGCAAGGGTGGCAAAGCAGGCGAGAAGAACGGGAAGCAGCGCAAACCACTCTTGATCGACCTGGACGGGATCGAGCGGCGCGTGCTCGCTTTCCCGATCCCCGACGGCCGTTACGGTCAGATTGCCGGCGCCCCTGGCCGCGCCCTTTACACCTCTTTCCCTGTGCGCGGCGCACTCGAGGACGACAGTGAACTGGACGACGATCGTGAAACACAAGTGGGCGCATTGCGAGCCTGGGTCTTTAAGGACTATAAGAGCGAGAGCGTAGCCGACAACGTGAACAGCTTCGAACTGTCGCGCAACCGCAAAAAGCTTGTGTACTTCAGCAGCAAGCGCTTGCGCGTGATTGCAGCCGGCGAGAAGGCACCGAGCGACAGCGGCCCCGGGCGCAAAAGTGGTTGGATCGACCTAAGTCGCGTCAAGGTGTCGGTGCATCCGCAGAGCGAATGGGAGCAGATGTATCGCGAAGCCTGGCGTCTCCAGCGCGACCATTTTTGGACCGAGGATATGGCCGAGGTCGACTGGCGTGTAGTCTACGAACGCTACCTGCCCCTGATCGCACGAGTCAGCACGCGTTCAGAATTCAGCGACCTGCTGTGGGAGATGCAGGGTGAGTTGGGGTCCAGCCATGCCTATGAACTTGGGGGAGACTATCGGTCATCGCCTCACTATAACCAGGGCGTGCTGGCAGCCGACTTTGACTGGGATGGCGAAGTGCAAGGCTATCGCATCAAAAATATCGTGGTGGGAGATTCGTGGGAAGAAGAGGGCAGTTCTCCTCTGGCGGGGCCGGGCGTAGACGTGAGCGAAGGGGATGTATTGTTGGGCATCAATGGCCAACGGCTGGACGCCGAAACCAGCCCCGCGCAACTGCTGGTAAACCAGGCGGGCAACGAGGTGCTGCTGACGTTAGCGCCACGCCCAGGCCAGGACGAGCCAGGCAAAAACAAAGATAATGATGACAAGGGAAAAACCGATCTCCGCCACGAAATTGTCCGGGCCATTCACGATGACGGTGATGCCCGCTATCGCGCATGGGTAGAAGCCAATCGTAGCCGCGTGCATGAAATGACGGGCGGTCGCATCGGCTATTTGCACATTCCCGACATGGGGCCGCAGGGCTATGCCGAGTTTCATCGCGGTTTCCTGGCCGAGGTCACGCGTGACGGGCTGGTCGTAGACGTGCGCTTTAACGGTGGCGGCCATGTCAGTCAACTGCTGCTGGAGAAGCTCGCGCGCCGGCGCATCGGCTATGACAAGTCGCGCTGGGGCGGTATCTCACCCTATCCTAGTGAATCAGTAGGCGGGCCTGTCGTCGCGCTCACCAATGAATACGCGGGCAGCGATGGAGATATTTTCTGTCACAGTTTTAAGCTGCTCAAACTGGGGCCGCTGATCGGCAAACGCACGTGGGGCGGCGTCATTGGCATCTCGCCGCGTAACCCTCTGGTGGATGGCACCATTACGACACAGCCTGAGTTCAGCTTCTGGTTTGAAGACGTCGGTTGGACGGTAGAGAACTATGGGACCGATCCGGACATCGAGGTGGATATGACGCCCCAGGACCAGGCGGCGGGGCGCGACCCGCAGTTGGAACGTGCCGTGGCTGAAGCCATGCGCCTATTGGCGGATCGCCCACAACTGCGACCGGATTTGGCAAACCGACCCAGCCGTGCCCTGCCCAAGCTGCCACGGCGCGCGGCTGAAGATTCGGCGGCCGAACTCGGTTCGAATGCGTAATCAAATTGCAGGCGCGGCTCTGTTTTGCATGATTCCTTGCGCTGTCCTGGATTGTAATCACAACAATTGCGAATGGTTGCAAGGATTGTAGAAGGGGCGTATAATCACGGCAGATTCGCAGTTGCTTTCAATCTCACTAGCCGCGCAAACCCAACCGCAGGGAGCTGCCAGGCCACACCGCCGGCTCGGCAGCTTTGCTCCCATATTTTCGCTCGTGTGCACTCTCCCGTCTCGACGGGAGTTCACAGGTATAAGCGTTCAACACAGTACACGCAGTAAAACAACGCAAGACAAGCATTAAACAATTCTACCAAGTTTCAAGGAGATCCTGTATGCGCAACAAGCTGATGCTTTTGCTGTCCGCGCTGATGGTTGCCATGTTAGTGTTGGCAGCCTGCGGCGGCGGTTCACCCACGCCTACACCTGCCCCGGCCGCAGCGCCGACCGAAGAAGCAACCGCCACCGAAGAAGCAACCGCCACCGAAGAAGCAACCGCCACCGAAGAGGCAACTGCCACCGAAGAGGCAACTGCCGCTGAAGAGGTGACGGTTGAGGCGACGGCAGCCACGACCGACACCGCTGCCGCACCGGCGGCAGCGCCCGTGGACCCCAACGCCCCGACCCTGACAATCTGGGCCGACGAAGTTCGCGCTCCTGTGCTGGAGAAGATCGCTCAGGGCTTTAGCGAGCAGTATGGCGTCAATGTCAAGGTTGTCCAGAAGGGTTTTGGCGATCTGCGCAATGACTACAAGATTGCCGCCCCCACCGGCGAAGGCCCCGACATTCTGCTGGGTGCCCACGACTGGATCGGCGAACTCAATGCCAGCGGCCTGTTGGCCGAGGTGTCACTTGGCAGCAAGGCGGACAGTTTTGTGCCGGCGGCCGTCCAGGGCTTCACCTATACCGATGGCAAGCTCTATGGCATGCCGCAGAATGTCGAAAACTTGGCCTTCTACTACAACACTGACCTGGTCAAGACGCCTCCGGCCACTTGGAGCGAAGTCATGAGCCTGTCCCAAGAGATCAAGGATGCAGGCAACAAGTATGGCTTCTTGATCCAGACGAGCGACCCCTATCACTTCTATCCCATCCAGACGGCGTTTGGTGGCTACGTTTTCGGTGAGAATCCAGACGGGTCGTATAACGCCGAGGATATCGGCTTGAACAGCGAGGGGACGGTTGCTGCGTTCGAGTGGCTCAACAGCATGTACGAACAGGGCTTGCTGGATCGCGGCTCCAACATCGACGCAGGCTTGCTGCTTTCCGCCTTCCAGAACGGCGACGCCGCCATGTTGCTTAGCGGCCCTTGGGCCCTTAGTGGCTTCCGCGAAGCCGGTGTGCCCTATGCCGTTGCGCCAGTGCCTGCCGGCACGCAGCCTGGCCAGCCGTTTATGGGCGTGCAGGGCTTCATGATTAACGCTTTCAGCAAAAATCAACTGCTGGCCCAGACCTTCCTGCAGGAATTTGTGGCAACAGACGCAACGATGCAGGCCTTCTATGAGCAGGACCCGCGTGTCTCTGCTTGGAAGCCCGTGTCCGAGAAGATTGAAGATCCGGACTTGCAGGCCTTTGGCGCCGCCGGCGCCACGGCCGATCCGATGCCGAACATCCCGGAAATGAACGCGGTATGGAAGGCGTGGGGCGACGCGATGACCCTCATCTCCAACGGCGACTTGGCGCCGCAGGAGGCGATGGATCAGGCACAAACGCAGGTTGAAGCTGCTATTGCAGGGCAGTAGCAATGACAGCTGCAGCGCAGGTGGTACCGGGGGGCGCGCAAGCGTCCCCCGACGCCAAACCAACCAGTATCGTGTCTCTTATCTTCCGGATCGTAGCCCTGGCTATCATCGATGCCATCACCATCTGGTTGGTATACCAGATGCTAGGTGACGGATACTGGCCTCTCGCTGCGGTGCTCGGGTTGGTTACCCTTTGGGTAAACGTCGTTTTTCTCTCAGGAAGATTCTATCCGCTGCGTTGGGTGGCCCCCGGCCTGTCGCTGATGGCGATCATGGTGGCGTACCCCATCATATTCACTGTCTATATTTCGTTCACTAACTACGGCACAGGTCATCTCGTCACCCAACAGATTGCCAACGAACAGATCGAATCGCAGGTCTACCTGCCTCCCGATGCGGTAATCTATACATGGACCGCCTATCAGAATCCTACCACGGGCGAGTACATGCTATGGATGACCGACCCCACCACCGGCGAGCATTTCACCACTACGCCCGGCGGCGAGCCGGTCGTGCGCGAAGGTGAGCCGCCGGCCAGCGTCGACGGGTACAACCAGGTGCCGCAAAATCAGCTTTTTGCCAAGCTAGGTGAGCTCTCTGCCCTGACCTTTGGTGTACCGCCCGACGATGCTTATAAGGTAAGTCAACAGACGCTAGGGCAAGCGGCGCAGTTTGAACAACGCTACGTATATGACCCGGCGCAGGATGCCATGATCGACCAGCAGACAGGAACGGTGTACTACAACGTAGGCGGCACGTATACGTCCGAAGACGGCCAGACGCTCAGCCCCGGCTTTGCGGTGACGATCGGCATCGACAACTACCGCGCCATGTTTCTCGACCCAGGCTTGCGTGCGACTTTCTTCACGGTGTTTCTCTGGACCGTAATCTTCGCGCTGCTGTCGGTCTTCTTGACGTTTGTACTGGGTATGTTCCTGGCCATCATGTTCGACGTACCCGAAATGCCAATGCGCGCCCCCTTGCGTGCGTTGCTGCTGATCCCCTACACCATTCCAGCCTTCGTAGCGGTGCCCGTATGGGTGGGCCTGCTCAATCCGCAGTTTGGCGTCATCTCCATCATGATCGGGAACATCTTTGGCTGGGTCCCGCCCTGGTTTTCGGATCCATTCTGGGCCAAAGTCGGCATTCTGCTCATACAGACATGGCTGGGTTTCCCGTACATGTTTGTGATCGTGACGGGCGCCCTGCAAACGCTGCCCAATGATGTCTATGAAGCAGCCGACATGGACGGGGCCAACGCCTGGGCCAAGTTCCGCAGCATCACGCTGCCCCTGCTGCTGGTCACGGTAGGCCCGCTGCTGGTCGCGTCGTTCGCCTTCAACTTCAACAATTTCACCGTGATCGATCTGTATAACCGCGGCGGCCCGCCTATTCCCAACGTACCGACGCCAGTGGGTTATACGGACATCCTGGCCACGTACACCTACCGCGTGGCGTTCGGCTCGACCGGCTCGTCGGACTACGGGTACGCATCCGCCATCACGATGATGATCTTCCTGATCTTGATAGCGATCACTTTCTTCCAGTTCCGGTATACCAATATGTTGGAAGAGCGAGGACGCAATGTCTAGCAGCAAGGGACGTTACACCACCTCCGTCGGCTCAATGCGGCGCCGCAAGCAGTTAGTGCTGGCATTTCGCATCCTTCTGGCAATCGTGATGTTGATCTTTGCCCTGTTCCCGATTGTCTGGATCTTTTCGGCTTCGATCAATCCCACCGGCTCACTGGTAGGTCAGCCCCTGATCCCGCCAAACCCCACCCTTGCCAACTACCAGAAGCTGTTCAACGATCCGATCAACCCCTACCCGCGCTGGTATGCAAACTCGCTGTTCCTGGCGACTGTTGTAACGATCATCGGCACTGCCATCACGACACTGGCAGCCTATGCCTTCTCACGCTTCAGCTTCCGTTCACGGCGGCCGCTGTTGCAGGGAATCCTGTTGATCCAAGTCTTCCCGAATTTCCTCAACATGGTGGCGCTGTTCTTGATTCTGCAGCAGTTTGGCACCTACATTCCAGCGTTGGGACTGAACACCTACGGCGGCTTGTTGCTGATCTATCTAGGCGGCATTTTGGGGGCCAATACCTGGCTCACAAAGGGTTACTTTGACTCCATTCCCCGCGACCTGGACGAAGCGGCCACCGTAGACGGTGCGTCGCCCTGGCAGACCTTCAGCCAGATCCTCTTGCCCTTGGTGCGCCCCATACTCGTCGTGGTTGCGCTGCTAACGTTTATCGGCACCTATTCGGAGTATGTGCTGGCGCGTATCATGCTGTCGGATAAGTACATGTATACGCTAGCGGTCGGCCTTAACGCAATGGTTGCCAACCAGTTCGCCCAGAACTGGGGCATCTTCTGCGCAGGCGCGCTGCTGGCTGCGCTGCCGACTATCTTGCTGTTCATGTTCTTCCAACGCTACCTGGTTGGCGGCTTGACGGCAGGTTCGGTCAAGGGCTAATTCACTCTACTTAAGTGCGAAGACGAAGGGGTGATGCCAGACACCGAGTTTCTAAGCAAGCTACGCTTGCCAGAAACTCGGTGTCTTTTACCCTCTCATTCGTATTGGCAGGTCCACTGATATTGACATATAGTTCCCGCCAAGTCATCATGGCTGACTTTGTCTTTGGCGGCATCGAAGCCGACGGCAAAACTAGGAATTCGGATGAAACCGGCACTTACGTGGGATAACTTTCGCGAGCAGCGGCGCGTCTTTGGCCGCCCGTTTGTAGTCGCCCATCGTGGGGCACAGACGCTGCAGCCGGAAAACACCCTTGCAGCCTTCGTACTGGCACTCGTGCAAGGGGCAGATGCGCTTGAGACCGATCTGCGCTTCACCGCCGACGACGAACTCATCCTGTTTCACGACGCAACTATCGAGCGCATGACCGAAGGAACTGGCGCCGTACGCGATTACACATTGGCTGACCTGCGCCGCCAGCGCATGCGCAAGCCGGATGGCTCCCTGGTAAACGAGCCTGTGCCCACCCTGGCCGACCTCATCACCGCCACCGGTGGACAGACGCCGCTGCTCCTGGAGCTAAAGGACCCTCTCTTTTTGCACGAAAAGTACGCGCACAAGCTGGTGGATGTACTGGCAAGTGGCGGTGTTCTGCGCCGCTCTGCCCTGATTTCTTTCCAGTACGAGCACGTGGCAGCTGTGCAGGCCATTCACCCGGATATCCCTGTCGGTCACATCACGATGAAGAACGCGTGGCCGCGGCGAGGAGTGCAGCTGCTGGGTCCAGCCTGGCCCCTAATCTATCTGAATCCCACCTATGTAGCACTGGCGCATGCACGGGGCTGCATAGCTGCGCCGCTAGATCCCAATCCCATTCCGCGCCTGCCTTACTACCTCGCCCAACAGGTCGACGCCGTGCTGGCGGATGAGCCCGGGTTGGTGCTGGCCCGTATTCACGAATTATTGAGAGGATGATGGCCATGCGCCCATCCCCTTATCTTTTTGCACATTACGCCCTTTCTACGGCAAAATAACGCGTCGAGTGTAAACACTTGCCATTGAGACTGCCGCATCTTCCGCCGCATCTTCGGCAGGTCGGCGCGAGGAAGCGCCTGAATTTTTCGCTGTGATGACAAAGATTGTCAAGGCTAAGGAGCACCGGCCGTGGAGCGCACACGCGTCATTATTGCTGATGACGAATCATTAATTCGTATGGACCTGCGTGAGATGCTCACCAATCAGGGCTATCTCGTCGTAGGAGAAGTGGGTGATGGGCGCAGCGCAGTAAACCTGGCGCGGGAACTGCGGCCTGATATTGTCATCATGGACATTAAAATGCCCGACATGGACGGTATCGAGGCAGCCAAGCTCATGACGGAGGAACGCATTGCGCCGGTGCTGCTGTTGAGCGCCTATAGCCAGCAAGAACTCGTGCAGCGGGCGCGGCAGGCAGGTGTAGCGGGCTACCTCGTCAAGCCTTTCCGCGAGAGTGACTTGCCGCCTGCCATCGAAGTGGCACTGGCCCGCTTTAGTGAATTCCGCGCAATGGAGCGCGAAGTCGATACGCTGCAGGATGCGCTCGAAACACGCAAGGCAGTCGACCGGGCCAAGGGTATCTTGATGGATACGCAGGGTCTGAGCGAAACGGAAGCCTTCCGCAAGATTCAAAAAATGAGCATGAACAATCGCAAGCCAATGCGCGCGGTTGCCGAGGCCATTATTCTGGCGCATCAGGTCAGCGAACAGTAAACGATCGGCTGTGGCTGGTCATAAACCCATGTTGCAGCGGTCACCATCACTGGATGTGACACCTTGAAGCTGTCTGTAATTATGCCCGTTTATAACGAACGCGGCACCTTGGAAGAAATTGTCGCACGCGTTCGGGCGGTGGATCTCACCGTGAACGTGGACGGTAGAAATCCCCATTTGCAGGGCCCGGTGCGGCTCGAACGCGAGATCGTCATCGTGGACGACGGTTCCTCCGATGGAACGCGCGAAATTCTAAGCACTTGGATGGCCAAGCCAAGCCGGGATTTAAAGATCATTTTTCACACCGCAAACGGCGGCAAGGGCGCTGCCCTGCGCACCGGCTTTGAGCAGGCTACGGGCGACATTCTCGTCATCCAGGACGCTGACCTCGAATACGATCCACGTGATTACGTTAAGCTGCTCGAACCAATCCTCGAAGGTCGCACGCCAGTAGTCTATGGCAGCCGCTTCTCGGGCGGCCCGCGTGCGGCCATGAGCCTGACCCATACGTGGGGCAACAAGGCGCTGACAATATTGACCAACCTGCTCTACGGTACGTCGCTGTCGGACATGGAGACATGCTACAAGTGCTTCCGTCGCGACGTGATCGCCGGCGTGCCCCTGCGCTCGCGCCGCTTTGAGATCGAGCCGGAATTAACGGCCAAGATCCTGAAACGCGGCTACACTATCTTTGAAGTGCCGATCAGCTATAATGGCCGCGCCTTCCACGAAGGCAAAAAAATTACCTGGCGTGACGGCTTTGTCGCCTTGCGAACGCTCGCCAAGTACCGCTTCGTCGACTAAACCCTCGTTGACCAAACTTACCTGGCCGCGGGCCGGCCTGATCCTGGTGCTGATTACGCTGGCAGGCTTTGCGCTGCGCCTCCCGCTGTTGATGCGCTTTCCCTTGCGTGAAGATGAGGCCATTTATGGCTACTGGGCGCTGCATGCCTGGTATGTAGACCCATTTTTTCTCCATGTCTGGCCCGACAAGCCGCCCGTCTTCCTCTGGTTGCTCGCGGCAGCATTGCAGCTGTGGGGTCATGGCCCTGAAACAGCAGGGGCTGCTGCGCGTTGGATCAACATTATGGCCGGTACGCTGACGATTCCCGTGTTGGCAGCCTGTGCCAGGCGCTGGTGGGGGCAGGGAGCAGCCGTTGCTGCGGCGCTGATAGTTGCGCTCAATCCGTTTGCCATCAGCTTTGCGCCGACGGCCTTTACCGATCCGCTGCTGGTGCTGGCAGGCAGCCTGGCGTTAGCGCTGATCGTGCGCCGCCGGTGGTTTTGGAGTGGGTTCTGGCTGGGCATCGCCATTATGACAAAGCAACAGGGCCTTCTGTTTGCACCACTCGTGGTAGCGTGCGGACTCTGTGCGCAAAACGGCCGCCGTTCCAGGCCAGCCAACTTCCTCCATTTTCTGGGGGGCCTGGTTGTGGTGGTCGCACCTATTCTGTATTGGGACAGTTCGCGTTGGGCAGTAGCACCATCGCCTTGGGATTTGGGCGCCGCCAACGTGGGGGGCGTGACGCTGCTGCCCCTGGCGGCCTGGGTTGAGCGTGTGCCGAGTTGGACAGAGTTAATCTGGTACTTGCTGGCATCGCCGTGGGCATGGGGCGCCTACATCCTTGTCCTTTTGGCCGCAGCAGCCTTCGCCTGGCGCCGCCGTGCCCCGGTCGCTAATTGGCTGCCGGCCCTTCTATTGGCGAGTTGGACCGGCGGCTTTCTTCTGCTCCATATCGCCACCAACGTACAAGTCTGGGACCGCTACCTGTTGCCATTCGTGATGCCCATGGCTCTGTTGGGCGGTTGGGCAGCCGCGGAGATGGCACACGCCTATCAAACGTTCAGTCCGCACGCCTACGTGCGGGCTGTGGGCACGCCACCGGACCCGCGCGGCCGTGTGCGGCAACTTTGGCTGACGATATCGCTCCTAACCGCCGCCCTGTTGCTCTTGACCGGCCCCGCTTCCCTTGCGGCGCAAGGCGGTCTTCCCATCGGCGGCGACCACGGAGCATACGCAGGCCTGGACGAAGCGCTGGCGGCACTAGACAGCCCGCACGCGCTGTTGTTTCATCGCGAGCTTGGCTGGCACGCACGCTTTGCCTTGTTTGATTCGGTTCGTAATGGGGACGTCGAGCTGCGCTACTTTCCCACCGCCGTCTATCTGGCCGACAGCGCAACCAAATCGCCGCACAAGCAGCGTTTTGTCATTGTCCCCGACTGGGCGCCGCTGCCTGACCTGCAGCTGCAGTTGGCCGTACGCGGGCTGCAAGCACAACTGTACCTGCGCACGGGCCACTTTACGGTCTACCGGATCGAAGAACTGCCAACCCCTGATGCATCCTGGCGCGTCTGCTCGATGAAGCTATTCAGAGCTGGCCAGTTGCGGTGACTGCCTTTGCGCCGGACCTGTATGAGTGCTATGATCTACTGAATCCCGGCCGCTTCTAGCAGTATTGTAAGGTGATATCGCCATGCTCCAGGTCAAGCTCCTCGCCGATGCGCACAGCAAAGCGCTTAACGTGCTGCACAGTTGTGTTACTCCCTACGGCTATCGAGCCTCCGGCCTGGCCGCAGGTTACCCACAGGTATGGGCGCGCGACAGCGCTGTGACCTTTTTGGGCGCCGTAGCCACCGGTGACGAGCAGCTTTTTGCTGCCGGCCGCGCCGCCCTCGATACGTTGGGCAAATTTCAGACTGCGCGCGGGTTGATTCCACTCAACGTCAACCCCGACAGCGGCTATATCAGCACGGAGAATGCCGGCGCGGTAGATTCCAACCTCTGGTTTATCCTTGGCCACTATCTGCACTACCACTACAGCGGCGACCTGACCTTTCTGCAGCGGCATTGGCCTGTCATCGACAAGGCGCTGTGCTGGCTTGACTACCAGGACATGAACGAGTGCGGGCTGCTCGAGGTGCCGGAAGCGGGCGACTGGATGGACCTGCTGGCCGTGCGCTACAACGTGCTCTACGACAATGTGCTGTTCTATGCCGCCCAGCTGGCGCATGCCGAAATGGCTGCCCTGCTGCCGGCAGACACCGTCGTCTACCATCCCAGCGTCAACGCAGGCGGCGTACACCAGCGGATCAACTTGCTGATGTGGATCGATCGCTGTTGGGTGGCCGAGCACTTTGCCCAACACCTGGAAAAGCTTAAGACTATCCGGCTTGAATGGTTCATGCTCTATCATAATATGGGCACCATCTCCAGCCGCCCGTTCTACCTGCCCTGGACGGCCTTCCGTGAATACGGTGATTGGTGCGACAGCTTGGGCAACCTGCTCGCCATCTTGACCGGGGTCGCCGACGGCCATCGCACCGAGCACATTCTGCGCTACATGGCCCAAGTCGGCATGGCTGAGCCTTATCCGACCAAGGCCATCTACCCGCCCATCTTTCCGGGCGAAGCGCACTGGCGCGATTACTACCGCAGCCGCAATCTCAACCTGCCCCACCAGTACCACAATGGCGGCATCTGGCCCATGATCGGCGGATTTCACGTAGCTGCACTCGTGCGCCACCAGTGGACGCGACAAGCCGAGCAGATGCTGGTCTCCTTGGCCGAGGCAAATCGTCAGGGTGCGCTGTACGATTGGACCTTTAACGAATGGCTGCATGGTTCCACCGGCCATCCGATGGGATTTGAGCAGCAGGCCTGGTCCGCTGCCATGTACCTATACGCTGAAAATGCCGTGCGCACCGGCAAGTTACCGTTGTTTGACGAGTTATTGGCCGCCAAGCCGGCCGAAGCCGCCGCCGGTGAGGATAACGAATTTCACGTTGCCGCAGGCGGAGGGCCGGTCATTTAGAGAAACGCTGGAGTCGCACCGGCACTGTTTTGCAGTATACTGGTGCCAATGATGGCACAACCAGAACACTCAGACCCAGAACACCTCAACAGGGGCATTGTTCCCATCTACACCATCGGCTATGGCGCACGCAGTGTAGACGAAATGGCGTCGATCCTGCAGGCCCACGCCATCGAGTACGTCATCGACGTACGCACCGCCCCCTATTCACGCTACAAACCCGAGTTTTCGAAGGATGCGTTGGAGGCCGCGCTCAAGACTCATGGCCTGCGCTACATCTACATGGGCGACAGCTTGGGCGGGCGTCCCGACGACCCTGCATGTTATGTCGACGGCAGGGTGGACTACGCACGCGTGCAGAACAGGCCCTTCTATCAAGCGGGCATCAGCCGTATCCAGACCGCATTCTCACAGCAGCGCCACATTGTGCTGATGTGCAGCGAGGGCAAACCCGAAGAATGCCATCGCACAAAGTTGATCGGCGCTACGCTGACAAGCCTCGGCGTGCCTGTCGCCCACATCGACGAAAACGACCAGGTCTGCACGCAGGCCGAGGTGTTGGAACGGCTGGAAGGGGCGCAGCTCACGCTTTTTGACGAGCCGACGCTGTCGTCGCGCAAGCGCTATAAGGACCAAAACGATGATTGAGTTTGTTACCATCGGCGTCTACGGCTTTGATGCCGAAGGCTTCTTCCAGGCTCTGGTCGATGCGCACGTGGACATATTATGCGATATACGCCGGCGGCGCGGTGTCCGTGGCGCAGAATATGCCTTCGCCAACAGCCGGCGGCTGCAAGAACGTCTGGCGGCCCTGAATATTCGCTACCTGCACCGCATCGACCTGGCCCCTGCCGATGACCTGCGTGAACAGCAAGCCAAGGTGGACGAGCAGACGCACACGGCCCGCCGCCAACGCAAGCTGCTCAGCGACCAGTTTGTCGCTGGCTACCGGGACACTGTGTTGGCCGGTTTCGACGGGGCCCGATTTGTCGCCGACCTGGGGCCAACGGCCCATGTCGTGGCGTTGCTCTGCGTCGAGCGTGAACCCGCAGCCTGCCACCGATCGCTGCTGGCCGACTATCTGCACACGACGCTGGGCGTTGCCGTTCGCCATCTCACGCCGTGATGCGCCTATGAACACCGAATCTCTTACCGTACTGATCGTGGCCAAAACGCGCCGCAAGGGTGGCGCCTGCATAGGAGCCATCACGGCCGATGGGCGCAGCGTACGCCTGGAGGCAGCCAACGCCGCCGACAACGAGCATGCCGGTATGGAATATCAAGTGGGGGACGTCTGGAAAATCGAGGCCGAACCCCATCCACACATCGTGCCGCCCCATGTCGAGACGATCGTCGTCTATGGCAAGCGGCGCCTGCGCAGTGACGTGGATCCGCTCGCTACGATTGAAAAGTATATGTCGCCCCTGTCCGGTGGCATCGATGCACTGTATGAAGGGCTTGTGCAATCCGCCGAGGGCGGAGCGTTGTATATTGCAGAGCGCACGGGAATTCCGACTCGCAGCACATTGTTCTGGCGTCCGGATAGGCCCCTGCGCCTGGTCGACAATGGTGTGCGGCTGCACTACTGCTTTCCAGCGGACGATGGCGAGCGGCGCCTCGCCTTTGTCGGTTTCCAGGAGCCGCTGGAGGAGATTCCCGCAGGAACCGTCATACGAATATCTCTCGCACATTGGTGGCGTCCGCGCGAGCATCCCGAAGATGAGGAACGCTGCTATCTGCAGCTATCGGGGTGGTTCTCGGCGGGGAAGAAGAAGGAGACGATCCACGAAGGACACGAAGAAAAGGTGAGTGTCGTTGCCGATGGCCAGGTGAGGCAGGTTTTGAAGGATGTGTTTGGCTACGACAGTTTCCGACCGCTGCAGGAGGAAATTATCGGCATGCTGTTGGCGGGCCGGGACACGCTGGCTGTGATGCCGACGGGGGCGGGCAAGTCATTGTGCTACCAGCTGCCCGCTCTGATCTGGCCGCGGCTGACGGTCGTCGTTTCTCCGCTCATCTCGTTGATGCAGGACCAGGTTGAGGCTTTGCACGCCCTGGACGTGCCTGCCGCCTATCTCAACAGCACGCTGACGTATGCCGAGCAGCGCCACCTGATGGAAAGGGTGCGTGGTGGCCAGGTTAAGTTGCTGTATGTGGCCCCAGAAACGCTGGTGCGACCTGAAGTGCTGCACTTGCTGGAACAGACCGGGGTGGCATGCCTGGCAGTGGACGAGGCACATTGTATCTCGGCATGGGGCCACGACTTCCGCCCCATCTATCGCCAACTGGAACCGGTCCGCAGGCGTTTTGGCTCGGCCGTCTGCCTGGCCATGACCGCTACCGCCGCCCCACGTGTGCGGGCAGACATCAAGCAGTCGCTGGGCATTGGCGATGCCGGCGAATTTGTTGCCAGTTTTGACCGGCCCAACCTGTTCCTGGCAGCACAGCCACGCACCAACGGCGAGCGGCAACTGCTGGATTTTGTCAGTGAGCGGCGCAGCCAATCGGGCATCATTTACTGCACAACCAAGCGCCAGGTAGAATCGCTGTCGGCGCGACTACAGGACCGCGGCTTCAGCGCCCTGCCCTATCATGCCGGTCTCGAAGACAAGACGCGGCGCGACAACCAACGCGCTTTCGTACGCGACGAAGTGCAGATCATCGTGGCGACCGTGGCTTTCGGCATGGGCATCAACAAGTCCAACGTACGGTATGTCGTGCACTACAATATGCCTGCCAGTCTGGAGGCTTACTACCAGGAGATTGGCCGCAGCGGGCGCGATGAGCTGCGCGCAGATTGCCTGCTGCTTTACCACATGCAGGACGTGCAGTTTCATTCGCAATTGATCGACGAAGGGGCCGAGGACGAACGGCCGGGACGCAACGCCCGCCTGCAAGCAGTACTGCGCTTTGCCCAGACGCACACCTGCCGCCGGCCGCTGCTGCTGCGCTACTTTGGCGACGCTCCGGAAGAAGAGGCATGCGGCTTTTGCGACAACTGCACGACGCAAGCCGGCGAGCAGCCGCAGATAGATGTCACCGAGGCGGCGCAGAAGTTCTTTACGTGCGTCATGCGCACCGGCGAAGTCTTTGGCACAAGCCACATCATCGACATCCTGCGCGGCTCGCAGAACCGCAAGGTGCTGGAGCGCCGCCACAATCTGCTGCCGACGTACGCCGGCGGCAAGGAGTACAGTGCTGACCAGTGGCGGTCGTTTGCGCAGCAGTGGCTCCAGCAGCAACTGTTGGAGCAGGATATGGAGCATGGCAGCCTGCAACTTACCAACTCCGGCCGCGAAGTGCTGCGCAGCGAACGGAAGGCGTATGCCGAACCGGAAACAAAGTCGAGTCTAAAAACGACTCTGGAGCAGGGTAAAAAAGACGCTGCCATGCCGGCCTATGACGCCGGCCTATTTGAGCATTTGCGCAGCCTGCGCCGGCAGTTGGCTGAGGCGGGCAATCTGCCGCCATACCTGGTCTTCTCCGATCGCTCGCTGGCAGAGATGGCGGCCTACCTGCCGCAAACGCCGGCGGACTTTGTGGCCATCAACGGCGTGGGTCGCGCCAAGTTGGAAACATATGGGCCTCCATTCATTTCTGCGATTGCCACCTATTGCGCCGCACACGATGTGCAGCCACAGCTGCGAACGACGGCGATAACACGACCAGCGTCATCCGCACCGCGCGTGCATGGCCCAAGCCGACGTGCACGCGAGATCGGAGAGATGTACGCTGCGGGCGCGTCGCTGGCGTCTCTTCAGGAGCTATTCGCCGTCAAGCGCAGCACGATCGTCTCACATTTGCGCGACTTCCTGGCCGAAGGCGGGCACGTGAATGCGGAACGGCTGAGATCCGAGTGCACGCTGCCGGCTAACGGCCAAGAACAAGTACTCATGTTGATAGAGGAACTCGGCAGCGAGCGCTTGACGCCTCTCTATGAGGCGCTGCAAGGGGCAGTAGATTACGAGGATTTACACCTGTTGCGTCTGGCATGGTTGGCGCAAAACCACACCGTCTGAACTTCATGCCCTACCTTGCAGCGATCTTCCGGGCATGTTATGATCTCTTGTACCCACAGTTAAGTAGAGATGTGGGAACCGAGAACACCCGACTCGGATCAATATCCTTCAGAGTAATCTTCAAACACTTTAGCGCTGTCAGAGCAGGGAGGAAATGCCATGAAACGATTGCAACTGTCGGCGATCGCGATGCTGATGGTCGTCGCCATGTTGGTGCTAGCAGCCTGCGCTCCGGTTGCCCCGGGCGGCGCCGCGCCGGCAGCCGACACGGGTGGCGGGGAAGCCGCAGGACCCGTGACGATCACCTGGGCCTTCTGGGGTGGCCCCGCAGAGTTGGCTACGGCCAACCGTGTTGCCGAGGCCTTCACACAGGAGCACCCCGAGATCAATGTGGAAATCTGGAGTCAACCTTGGGATGACTATTTCACCAAGATCCAGTCGCTCTGGGCCAGCGGCGATACCAAAGTTATTCCAGATGTCGCTTTCCTATGGCCAACACCCCAGTATGCGGCCGAAGGTGTGCTGGAAAACCTCGATTCCTACATTGAAGAGTCCGGCTACAACTTGGACGACTACTGGCCGGGTCTGCTGGAATCGGCTAAGTACGAGGGCAGCGTCTATGGCTTCCCGCGCGACATCGAGTCAAACATCATCTACTACAGCAAGGATCTCTTTGATGCGGCCGGCGTAGAGTATCCCAGCAACGATTGGACGTGGGATGACTTCCTGGCCGCGGCCGAGAAGTTGGCGCAGAAGGATGCCAACGGCACCACCTCCGTCTACGCCTTGGCAGCCGAAGGCGGCAAATGGCCGAAGTGGGTCAACCAAAACGGGGGCGCCATTCTCGACGACTACGTGAACCCTTCCAAGTGCCTGTTGACGGACCCAGCGTCCGTGCAGGGCATTCAGTTCTTTGCCGACATGATGAATAATGGGTTGGCGATGCGCTCGGCCGACCTCGGCCAGGCAGGCGGCGATGAAGCCGTCTTCTCCAGCGGCCAGGCAGCCATGATCCTGCAAAACAGCAGCCGTGTCTCGGCCTTCAATCAAGCGGGCCTGAACTATGACATTGCGCCGGCGCCAACCCCTGCAGGGGGAAAGCGGTGGAACGGCGCCGGTGGCGCAGCCTGGGTGATGAGCAGTGGCAGCGACAATAAGGATGCTGCGTGGACGTTCCTCGAATGGCTGCAAAGCGCCGACGGCGGTGAGAAGATCTACACCGAAGCCGGCGAGATCTTCCCGGCGCTGCAGTCTGTCGCCAATTCGCCATCCTTCTTGACCGACCAGCCGCCGGCAAACAAGGAAGCCTTCCTGATTGAGGCGGGCGCTTCTGGCGTAGGCGGCTTCGGCTACTTCCCCGAATGGGGCGAGCTGAGCGGTTCCATCATCGAGCCTGGTATGGAAAAGATATGGGCCGGCGAAATATCGGCGGAAGAGGGAGCAGCGGAAATTTGCACCCAGGTCGATACTTTCCTGGCGGACAACAGCTATCCCAAGTAATCGAGTGTGAGAGGATGAGAGGGTGAGAGGGGGCTGATAGTCACCCTCTCACCCTCTCAGTATTTTTATGGCGCCGACGACACGTACAAACTCGCGCAGCCTCTTTCGCTGGCGACCAGACCAGCAGTGGGAGGCGTACCTGTTCTTGTTGCCCAGTTTTCTGGGCTTCTTTGTTTTTATCGTGCTGGCCGTGCTGATGTCACTGGGCATCAGCTTTTCCGACTGGGGATTGACCGGTTGGAAGGGTTTTGTCGGCCTGCGCAATTATCAGGCGCTGCTGCGCGACCCAATCTTCTGGCAGACGGCGCGCAATACGGTCTTTTACATTGTAACGATTGTGCCTTTGCAGTTAATCCTGGGGCTGCTGATGGCATTGGCGTTGAACCAGGCAATTCGCGGGCGGCTTGTCTACCGGCTCATTTACTTTATGCCGGTAGTGACCACAATCGTGGCAGGGGCTATTGTTTTTCGTCTGCTACTGAGCACCAACGGACCGGTCAACGAGCTGCTGGGAAATGCGGCACGTCTTTTGGGCATCCCGTTTACTGCTCCCAACTGGTTGGGGAGCAGTGATTACTCCAAGACGTCGGTGGTAATCCTTACCCTCTGGAAGAATACGGGCTTCACCATGGTCGTGTACCTGGCTGCCTTGCAAGGGGTTCCACAGGAGTTGTACGACGCGGCCAATACAGATGGGGCCAGCGCCTGGCAGCGGTTCTGGAATGTGACATTGCCGTTGATCAGCCCGACGACATTCTTCTTGTTGATCCTGCAGCTGATCGGCGCATTCCAGATCTTCACGGAGCCGTTTGTCATGACCCGTGGGGGACCTGCTAACTCGTCGCTGAGTGTCGTGCAGTATATCTACCTGAGCGCCTTCCGCGATATTCGCATGGACAAGGCGTCGGCTATGGCCTGGTTCCTGTTTATCTTTGTCTTTCTGTTTACACTGCTGCAAAACCGCCTCCAGCAGCGCTGGGTGTATTACGAGTCGGAATAGAAGGGATCGGTCATGGCAGGTGCAGTAACGACGACCGCAGCTACGAACGGCGGCAGTTCGCCCACAAGGCTTTCACTGCCGGCGCGGGTGGCACTGCAAGTGGCCCTCTTGTTGGGCGCCGTGATAATGCTAAGCCCGTTCATCGTAATGCTGGTCGTGTCCCTCGTGCCGACACAGGCGTTCTTGGCGCGCAACTTTTCACCAAGCCAGTTCTCGCTCGCCAACTACTTCTCTACGTTCGAACAGGTCCCCTTTGCGCGTTACTACGTGAACAGCATCATTGTGACCGTCAGCGTGACGGTTTTGCAGATTACGATCGCCTCCTTGGCGGCATTTGCCTTTGCGCGTCTACGTTTTCGCGGACGCGAAACGCTGTTCCTCCTGTACCTGTCCACGCTGATGATCCCGTTCCCGGTGACGTTGATCCCCAACTTCCTGATTGTTAAAAGTCTGGGTTGGTACGACACCCTGGTGGCCCTGATCGTACCTAGCTTGTTTAGCGTGTTTAGCACATTCCTGCTGCGCCAATACTACCGCGGCATCCCTATCGACCTGGACGAAGCAGCGCGCATGGATGGAGCTTCCAGCCTGCGCATCTGGTCGCAGGTAATCGTGCCGTTGAGCGGCCCCGTGCTGGCCACGCTGGCGATCTTCGTCTTCCAGGGCACGTGGAACGAGTTTCTATGGCCGCTGGTTGTCACGGCCTCGGAAAGCGTGCGCACCATTCCGGTCGGCCTGGCCGCATTTGTCGGTCAATACAGCACGGCCTGGGGACAGTTGATGGCCGGCTCGGTGATCGCGCTGCTGCCGGTGCTGATCATCTACGTGCTGGGCCAGAACTGGTTTGTCAAGGGCATCACCTTGTCTGGGATGGGTGGACGCTAGACCTGAATCCACAGCCTCTCCCCACCGGCAGCTTCGCAGTAGCCACCCACTCGGGCTTCCATCTCTTCGCGGCTGCCGAAAAACGTGCTCAGCTGCGAACGAAAGACCCAAATGGCATCGAACTTGGCCTGCATGCCTCGTTCACTGACATCGAATATGTCGGGGCGCCAGACGCGCAGGTCGTCACCCAGTACACGTCGTAAGTAGCCTCGGTTCTCCACATAGGGGTAGTCTTCGTAATACCACAAGCAGTCTGGCCACACCTGTTCGGCAGAAGCCCTCACCAACAGGTGGTCGACGTGATGCCCGACTGTCAGGGGTGCGACGATTTGGGCGCTGGGCGGCAGCACTCGCAACCGCTGTGCGATTTGCTCCGCCAAAACGTGTTCGGCAGGATGAATGTCGCCGAAGATGTCCGCGTCCGAATTGTATAACGGGGTCCCCTGCTGCGGGTCCAGCCGATAAATGCAGTCGGGCACGTCTAGATGCAGGTAATCGGCGCCGAGGATGGTACAGGCGGCGATATCTTCGGCGCGGCGCTCGGCGGCAGCGTCGCCGGCCAGTTGCCAGCGCTCGTGCAGGCTGGCGATGTACTCTGATTGTGCTGCCAGCACAGGGCTCCCGGCCATGACAGTGACAACCAGGATGCGCTCTCCCGCCTGTATGCGATCGTATACTTGGCCGCCACAAGAAAGGGCCACATCGTCGAGATGCGGAGCGAGGTAAATGGCACTGTAATCTGTTGCGTTGAATGTTTGCATAAGCTTGCTTACGGATTCGGCGCGGATTTTGGATGATGATCCATAGTATAGCGGCCCGTCACCGCGTATTCAATAAAGGAAGCACCATGTCTCCGAATTTCGAACGCATGCCCAGTCGTGTGGCGATGCTCAGCTATCACACCTGTCCGCTGGCAAAGTTGGGCGGGCAGAAGACAGGCGGCATGAACGTCTACGTGCGCGACTTCAGCCAGGCACTGGCCGGCACCGGCGTGCAGGTGGACGTATTTACGCGTCTGCAGCCAGGCTGTGAGCCCGTCGTCAACCATGACCTGGGCCCCAACTGCCGGGTCATTCACATTCCGGCCGGCCCCGACCGCCTGGTATCAGTGCAGGAGATGGAAGCCTACCTGGACGAGTTTACCGCCGGCGTGTTGGCATTCGCCGCCGCCGAGGACATTCAATACGATCTCATTCACAGCCATTATTGGCTATCTGGCTTGATCGGCGAGCGTCTGCGCGCCGCGTGGCAAGGCATTCCACTGGTGCAGATGTTCCATACGCTCGGCCACATGAAGAACGCAATTGCTCGCAGCCCAAGCGAATACGCCACGCCGGCACGACTTGAGGGCGAGACACACATCGTGCAGGTGGCGGATCGGCTCATTGCCGCCACGCAAGCTGAGGAACAGCAGTTGATCGACTGCTACGGAGCAGACCGGCGCAAGATTGCCATCGTACCGCCAGGGGTGGATCTCCAACGATTTCGGCCGCTGGATCGCGTACAAGCAATGCAATCAATTGGCATTCCACCCTATCGCAAGAACATTCTGTTTGCGGGACGTATCGAACCGCTGAAGGGCATCGACACCTTGTTGGGAGCCTTAGCCTATCTACAAGCGGGGCAGGCTGACAAGCTCGCCGACGTCTGCGTGACAATCGTGGGCGGCGATCCGTGGACGCCGGTGCCGGACTCCGAGATGCAGCGCCTGCAAACGATGGCCGACGACTTGGGGCTGTACGACCTGGTTACATTCGCCGGATCACGTGACCAGGATCTGCTGCCCTACTACTTCGCCGCTGCCGAGATGGTCATCGTGCCCTCCCACTATGAGAGCTTTGGTATGGTAGCCTTGGAAAGCATGGCCATGGGCACACCCGTCATTGCCTCGCGCGTGGGCGGGCTGGCCCATCTCGTGGTGGACGGATGCAATGGCTACCTGGTCCCGGCAGGCGACGCCGTGGCGCTGGCCGGGCGCATCCTGGACCTGCTCGACTGCGAGGGCTGTCGGGCGCAGATGAGCCGCGAAGCCCGGGCCTACGCACGCGGCTATGCCTGGCCCAAGATCGTCCACCGCATGCTCGCAGTGTACAGCGGCCTTTGCTAGAACGCTTCCAGGAAGCGTTCTAGCAAAGGCCGCTATATAGTTACACCGAATTCCGCCAGCGCAGCTGGAATGTCGGTGCCGCGGGTGTAGTGAATCGTATGCAGACCTACCGCTAGCGCGCCTTGGATGTTTGGCAGCGAGTCGTCAATAAAGACCGCCTCCGCCGGCTGGCGACCTAGTTGTTCCAGGGCAAGACGATAAATCGCAGGGTCGGGCTTGGCTACCTTGACGTCTCCGGAGCCGACGATTACGTCAAAGGCATCGGCGATGGGGTACTTTCCGGTCACCAGCGTCATCAAGCCAGGCAGGGCATTGCTGATGATGGCCGTCTGGTAGTGGCCGTGCAGACGGCGGATGTAGTCGATCAGCTCGCCGTCAAGCTTGTCGCCGCCCCAGAACTCGCGCCGGAAGTCGGCCAGGTCGCCGTCAGAGAGATTGAGTTCACGCTGTACGCGCAGCCAGTTTTCCTCCTCCGTGAACTCCCCACGCTGCGTGCGCAGTCCCGACTCGCTGTTAAAGACAATATATTCCGCTGCTCCAGGCGCCAGGCCCAGCCGCTGCTCAAGCCGCCTGCGCGGCTCGTGATCCTCAGTGCGAATGAGCACACCGCCGATATCGAAGATAATCGCTTGAATCATTTGTTCTAATCCATGTATAATGAGCGTATGAACTACTGATGCGCTAGTATACGTGATTGGCAAGCAAATGACAGACTCCATTGGTAAGATCGTCAAGTCCAACAGCCACGTCGATTACGTCTGCCAGGTGTTTGGCATCGGCGAGGTGGAAAGTGCGCCGGCGCCTACGCTCTACACGTTTGGCACATTTGTGTCGATCGAGCTGGAAAACGACGCCGGCAGCCTGATCGGTGTGATCTACAACACGCTGTTGATGAACCCCGAGTTTGGCAGCTTAGGCCCGCGCCTCAGCCCGCGCAGCGAGTTGGAGGTCTTTTCGCCCGACTACCTGGCCGAAACCGCGACGCTGGTCGGCATCATCGCCGTGGGCTCGGTGGACGCCGGCGGTCACACACAGCAAGGTGTGCCGGCGCTGGCAGCCACGGTCAACTGCCCCGTGCAGCGCCTTGCCGTCGAAGAGCTGCGCTCCTTTCACGGCGATGGCAGTGGGCGCCTCAACCTGCGCTACGCGCCGCTGATCCTGGGGCAGAATAACCCGTTGGCGCCTTCACTGGTGATTGCGGTGATCGACCAGTTGGCAGCCTTGTTCCCGGCCAACAGTGCGCAGCTGACGGTGATGCGCAATAACCTGGCGTGGAAGAGCATCGTACAGCCCGCGGGCTAACGTTCGTTCGAGAAATGAAACAACCATGACACTCGACTGTATCGGCACTGTCAAGGGGCCCGGTGAAACCCCAAACGAATTTACCTTTATTGCGCCAGATCCGCAGCGGCGAGTCAAATTTGGCGAGTTTGTCTACTATTTGGGTCTGGCGGACGGCGAAGAACGCCCCATCTTGGGCCGCGTGACCAACCGCCGTTCAGTGAGACTGTTTCCAGACAGCTTCATGGCCGATCCAGGTGTACCGCCGAGCGAAGTAGCCGCCTTGCTCGGGTACGATTGCGACGCCACTGAACTCTTTGAGATCACCGTGGCCGTATTGGGTTACTTTGCCCATGGACTGAACGAATTCATCAATCCACGCGTGCCGCCTGCCGGCGGTGCGCCCGTCTATATTGCCGACGACTCGCTGTTGGCCGGGATGTTGAGCAAGAAGCATCGCGGCGATCGCGGCAGCGCCTATTTGGGGAGCCTGTTGAGCCGCCCGGAAGGCGCCGTACCGGTGGCGGTGGACGTACGCGGATTCACCAGCACCCACCTGGCTATTATCGCCAGCACGGGCAGCGGCAAGAGCTACCTGGCAGGCGTGCTGCTCGAAGAGATGATGATGCCCCATAACCGGGCCGCTGTACTGATCATCGACCCGCATGGCGAGTACGGCACACTGCAGGAGATGCCCAATCTGCCCGCTTTTTGCGACGGCAACTACCGCCCGCGCGTGCGCATCGTAACGCCGGATATGATTCGCGTGCGCATCGACACGCTTTCACTAGCCGACCTGCGTTACCTGTTGCCCAACTTGTCGGAGAAGATGCACTACCAGCTGGGCCGCGCCTACAGTTTTGCCGAGCGCAGCGCCAAGAAAAGTAGTGGCCACTATACGTTAGAACAGTTGCTCTACGCCATACGCCAGACAAGTGAAGGCAAAAAGAGTGACGACGGCTTTGACGAAGAAGATCCGACGACCGGCGCCCTGATCTGGCGTCTGCAAGGTGCGTTGGGCAACAGCCGCATATTTCACGACTTTGAGAATATGGAACTGGACGAACTGTTCAAACCCGGACAGTGCACGGTCGTGCAACTCAATGAGGTGGACCGGCGTGAGCAGCAAGTAATCGTAGCCACGCTGCTGCGGCGTATTTACCAGGCACGCGTGGAAACGGAAAAGCACAAGGTCGCGCGCGGGGATCGCAACTACATTCCCTATCCGGTCTTTTGCCTGCTGGAAGAGGCGCACAACTACGCGCCTGCCAACGCCGACGCCGTCAGTTCGGATGTGCTCAAGACCATCCTCAGCGAAGGCCGCAAGTTTGGCGTGAGCGTTGGGCTGATCACACAGCGTCCGGGCAAGTTGGACAGCGACGTGCTCTCGCAGTGTATGACCCAGTGCATCATGCGCATCACCAACCCGATCGACCAGAATCGCATTGCCGAATCAGTCGAAAGCATGGGGCGCGACCTGCTCAAGGAATTGCCCTCCCTCAGCAAAGGACAAGTCATCGTCAGCGGCGCCAGCGTCAATACGCCTGTACTCCTGCGCGTGCGCAGCCGCATTACCCGCCACGGCGGGACCGACCTTGACGCACCCGATGAATGGATGCGCTGGTTTGAGGATGGCCAACCCGAACAGGAGACTCGCGAGGGTGCGCTGTTTGTCGAGAAGAAGGTCAAATACGAGGAAGACGGCGACGTCCTCTGGGCCTAGGCCGCAAGCAGGACGTCGCCGCCCTTACTTATGCGCGCTGTTCGAGTGAAATTGGGTTGCCTTCCGGGTCGCGCCCTTGGACAACCTTGACGCCGCCGCCGGCATCGAAGACCTCCTCGAGTGCCGCGCCCCGCGCCAGCAGCGTAGTGCGCGCCAGCTCAATGTCCGCCACGCCAAAGACAATCATCGGCGCATCTTCGCCCACGCGGCCCGATCCGCCTGCGTTCAACGCCAGCTTGCACACGCCGGTGTCGATTTGCACCCAACTTTCCTGCGCATAATCGGTCAAGTCGGCCGGCAGTTGGACGTCAAATCCCAGCGTGTCGCGGTAATAAGACACCATGCGGTTCATATCTTGAACATACAGAATGACCGAGACCAGGCCAGTAAGCAGCCGTTCTTCGACCCTGGCCTCCTGCTTATCAGGCTCGAGTGCGCCCTCCAAGCTCTCGACCAGCCGCACGAGGTTGGTGCGCGTGACGACACCTACAACCACTTCATTCTCGATTACCGGTAGCATGGTTACCGTCGGATCGAGCATAATTTCCATGGCTTCTTCTAGAGGTGTCTCAGGCGAGATGAACTGGATGCCCGGCTCGATGAGGTCGGCCGCCGTTACAGCCATTGTATGGCGCAACTGATCCTTGTAGTGACGATACTCCTCCAGGTTGAGTGGGATCATCCCCGAAAGCACCGAGAAATAGCGCGGCTCGCGCACCGGTGCATTGCGCAGGATCAAGTCATGATCGGTGACGATGCCAAGCAGTTTGCCGCCATCGTCGACGACAGGCATCCCACTGATCTGGTTGACGCGCATCAAGCGCGCCAGTTCGGGAATATGTGTTCCCGCCGTTACTGTGATGGCTGGGCTAGTCATTACATCGCGCGCTTGCATAGTTGAGCCTTTCGAAGATAGCTAGCATTCTGCTGCCGCTAGCCGAGAATTTGTTCGGAGAATTTGCCGTTCTTATAGAACAATTCGCCATCTACCCAGATCTCACTGTCATGGCGCATATCACAAATAAAATCCCAATGGACGCTGGAGCGATTACGGCTGCCTGTCTCTGGGTAACCGGCGCCAATTGCCACATGCATTGTGCCGCCGATCTTCTCGTCAAACAGTATGTTTTTCGTGAAGCGCTGGATCTGGTCGTTTGTGCCGATGGCAAACTCACCCAGGTAGCGCGATCCGGCATCACTGTCCAGCTGGCTGAGCAGATACGGCTCGTTCTTACCGGCAGAGGCGCGCACGATCTTGCCTTGCTCAAATGTAAACTCGACATGGTCTACTTCACGCCCGCTGCGCAAAGCTGGATAGCTGAACTTGATCCACCCTTCGACCGAATCTTCCACTGGACCCGTAAACACCTCGCCGCTAGGCATATTCCGTTTGCCGTCGCTGTTGACGAAGCTGCGCCCGGCTATCGATAAGGTTAAGTCCACATTGGGCCCACGCGCCACAACTTGCGACTTGCCGGCAAGCCACTCTACCAGCCGCTGTTGGCGTTCGTGCACACTGCGCCAGCAGGCACCCGGGTCAGCTTGGTCAGCATAGGTGGCAGCGTAAACAAAGTCAGCGTATTCACACAGGCTCATGTCGGCTTCTTGAGCATAGGCCTCGCAGGGAAAAACGGTGAGCGCCCAGCGGTGAGTGCCGTCGGCCGCGCGCTGCATATAAGTTTGCGCTATCGGTCGCTGTGCATTTTGCAGGGTGCGCTGCCGTTCGGGGGCAACGCCGCTCAGCGAACGAGTGTTGCCTGGCGCGCGGATCATAATACGCGCATCCACGCGCTCCGCCTGCAACTGATCGACCGGTGATAGCCACGAAAGCTGCTCATCGCTGGCATACCGCAGCATCGCCTCGTCGAGGGTATCCGCCAGTAGCTGCACTGTGGGATGGCCGCCCGCGGCCAAAACGTACTCGACTACCTGCTCGACAAGCGGCAAGCCATGCAAGTCGGCGCGAATCAACACCCAGTCCCCTGGACGGACCTCAACACAGTAGTTAGTCAGCAGTCGTGCATGTCGATCCGAGCGTATGTCCAAGAAACCTGCTCCTCTGATTGCTGCCCTGATTGCTGCCGTAAAGAGCAACGTGATCCTGAACATTATAGCGGATGGCAAAAGGGGCGGGAAATGCATAGCTATCCCCGAACGCTCAATGACAAATTGACATACATTCCTGTGCTGTGACACAATTCACAGGATCATTCGACGGAGTCTATGGCGCAAAGGAGCGTTGTCAGGTATGGCTGTTCACACCCCAGACTGGGTAAAAAACGCGGTATTTTATCAAATCTTTCCCGACCGGTTTGCACGCAGTCCGCGCACACCGCCGCTGCCTGGGGTAACATTCAAGGAATGGGGAACTCCTCCAGACGAAGAAGGGTTTCAAGGCGGCGACCTGTATGGCGTCGTCGATAAGCTCGACTACCTCCAATCTCTCGGCGTCAATGCGATTTATTTGTGCCCCATCTTCGCCTCGGCATCCAACCACCGCTATCACACATTCGATTACATGCAGGTGGACCCGCTGTTGGGTGGCAACCAGGCACTGCGCGAACTGTTGGATGCGGCTCATGCCCGCGACATGCATGTTGTGCTCGACGGCGTGTTCAACCATGCCAGCCGCGGCTTTTGGGCCTTCCACCATATCTTGGAGTGTGGCGGCAACTCACCCTATTTGGATTGGTTTACCGTGCGCGACTGGCCACTGCGTCCTTATGACCACGACGCCAAGCGCCCCGCCAACTATGACGCCTGGTGGGACATACCGGCGCTGCCCAAGTTCAACATCAAAAACGAAGGTGTACGCCGTTACTTGCTGGAGGTGGCGCGCTACTGGATCGATTTTGGCATCGACGGCTGGCGGCTGGACGTACCGGAAGAGATTGACGATGTTGCGTTCTGGCGGGCATTTCGGCAGACGGTAAAAGAAGGCAATCCCCATGCCTATATTGTCGGCGAAATCTGGCACGAAGCCAAAGACTGGCTCAAAGGCGATCGCTTTGATGCGGTCATGAACTATGTCTTCAGCCGCTTGGCGCTCGGCTTCTTCGGCGGCAAGACACTAAACACCGAGTACAAACCCGGCGGCTACACGCTGGTCGAACTCGACGGCCGGGATTTGGCCGCAGGCGTGCATCACATGTTTGGGCTCTATTCGTGGGAAGTTGCGCAAGCACAGTTGAACCTGATGGACAGCCACGACACGGCGCGCACACTGTGGACTGTTGGAGGCGACGAGAGCGCCTTGCGCCTGTGCACGCTGTTCCAGATGACCATGCCAGGAGCACCCTGCATCTATTATGGCGACGAGATTGGGATGACCGGGGCCACCGATCCATTCTCACGGGCAGCTTTCCCTTGGCAAGACAAGAGCCACTGGAACCAGGCGCTGCTCGAATTCTTCCAACGCGCGGGCGCATTGCGGCGTCAGCATGCCGTGCTGCGCACAGGCGATTTTGCCGTTGTTCACGCCGATAAGAACGTGTTCGCGTTTCGACGGCAAATTGATGGCCAGACGGCAATCGTCGCCTTTAACCGCGGTAAAAAGGATGCCGTGGTGGATGTCGCACTGCCGGATAACCAGGACGGCAATGTGTTCCACGACGTTTGGAATGGCGGCAGCACCCAGGTACAGGGCAAGACGTTGAAGGCCATTTGCATCCCGGCACGATCGGCATCGGTATTCATGAACGTATAAACAAAAAGTAAGTGCCGCGGTAAGCGCTTAGCTGATTGTTTCCGCAACTTACAACGTCTGCTATAATCGCAAAAGGGCCAACACCAGTGCAGGCACAACCGCGTGCCGGGTGTTGGCAATTTGATCAATGACCAATGTTCCTACAACCCCGGTAAGCCTTAGCCAGCCTGCCAGCACCTCTTGGATGCAACGCATTCGCCGCTTGCTAGAGCCGGCGATGGCGCCTGATGGCGAATCTGTTGCCACCGGTGTTGTCAACGTGCAAGTATGGATGGATCAGGCGATTTGGCGTCCGGCCGGCTTCTGGGCTTTCATCGCCGGGCTGTTGGCAGCCGGCGCACTGCGCCGGCCTGCTGATTTGAACTGGCAGGCCTTGGCCTTGCTGGCGCTGCTTGTCGATCCTCTGTGGGGCAGCATATGGCGATTGGCGGGCGGACGGCGGGCGCTGTTAGCCCTGCCTCCACTTGGCACTGGCCGCCAGATTGCGCTGCCTTATATGCAAAGCGGTTCGCCCGCCGCGCGTCTCCTTGCCAGTGATCATACTGACATTTGGCCTTCTGCGCTGCGCGTAGGTGTTCCTGCCGTGGCCGTCGCTGTGCTGGTTGCCGCGCTGCTGGGCACATACGCCGTCGGGCTGACATTGCTCGTGGTCGTCCTGGCCGTGCTCGGCTGGACGCTGCGCCGCACCTTTAACAACGGAGTCCCGCTGCTGCAAAGCATTGTTGCCATTGGCCTGCCCTGGGCGCTTACGTTGGAACAAGTGCATTATGGCCAAGGCGAGATCCAGTGGCTTCCCCAGTTCGTGTTGATCGGGTGCTGGGTTCTCCATCAATGGGGCGGCTTGCGCAATGCTCAACAACGCGACTGGCTTGGGCTGATCGCCCTTGCTATAGCCGAGATCGCCCTTTGCGCCCTGCTTGTAGTGGCGCAGACCGCGTTGTGGTTGGCGCCGCTGGTCATCTTCTTGCTGCCCACGTGGCTGCTAGCCTATCAACGGCTCCCGCTGCGCCGTCTGCGCGTTCTTTGGCTGGTAGCAATGCTGACCAGCGCCATAGCGCTCGGCCAGACAGTGGGATTATAGAATTCGGGGAACCTCGATAAGGAGTTTGCATGTTACAAGATGTGAGTGCCGCCAGCAGTGTTATCAACGGCGCCGCTGTCAATGGATATAAATTAATCACGATAGAAGACTTGCGCCGTGATCCTGAAGTTATCGCCTTCCTGCAGGCAGCAAATGCCACCATGAAGGCCCTGGGATATACGGAACACGGCCAGCGTCATGCCGGTCTTGTCGGCAATATTGCCGAAAACGTGCTCGATCACTTGGGGTACGATCCGCGAATTCCTCAATTGGCCAATGTGGCGGGATATTTGCACGACATCGGCAATGCCATCCATCGGCAGAATCATGCCTTAAGTGGCAGTCTCATGGCCTGGGGCGTCCTCAAGCGCATGGATATGTCGCCGCAGGAGTGCGCAGTCGTAATGAATGCCATCGGCAACCATGAGGAAGAACGCGGCACCGCTACCACCCCTGTGTCCGCTGCCATTATCATCGGCGACAAGGCGGATGTTCACCGCAGCCGCGTGCAGAATCCGCGCATGGAAGATTTTGACATTCATGATCGCGTCAATTATGCCGCCAAGCGCAGCTTCGTGCGGGTCAAGCCGGACGAGAAGAGTATTTCACTCGAGTTGGAAATCGACACCCACTATGCTGCAGTTATCGAGTATTTCGAGATTTTTCTCAGCCGCATGACCATGATGCGCCAGGCCTGTGAGTTTCTCGGCTGTAAATATCGCCTGATTATCAACGACACGCAGTTTGCCTGAACCGGCTAATTCAAATGCCTGACCTTTTTGCGTCTTTGAGCCGCCTTCTCGACTGGCGCAGTATCCTAGATGTAGCGCTTGTCACCGTGGTGATCTATGTCGCATTGCGGCTATTTCGTGGCACGCAAGCGATCCAGTTGCTGCGTGGTGTGCTCATCGTTGCCATCTTTATTGCCTTGCTCAGCCTGGTTGCGGATTTACCCGCTTTTAACTGGCTGCTGCGCAACAGTGTGCCCATGGTGCTCGTCGCCATTCCGGTTATTTTCCAGCCCGAGTTGCGGCGGGCGCTGGAAAGGCTAGGACGGTCGTCGCCATTGCTCAACCGCCAGGGTGACACGACCCGGGTACAGGCTGTCATCAACGAGGTAGTCAAGGCAGTCGACTATCTCGCGCAACGTCGCACGGGTGCATTGATCGTCTTCCACGGCGTGACAGGCTTGGGGGATGTAATCGAGCGCGGCGTACGTATCGACGGCGAAGTGAGCAGTGAACTGCTCTCCACGATCTTCTTTCCTAATACACCACTGCACGATGGCGCAGTCATTGTACAAAGCGATCGAGTGATTGCCGCAAGTTGCGTATTACCATTAACCGATAGAGAATTGTCCGACAGTCAGCTGGGAACACGGCATCGGGCGGCCATCGGCATTTCTGAACAGTCCGATGCCCTTGTAGTGGTCGTCTCTGAAGAGACTGGCCGCATTTCCGTAGCGCGCAATGGGCGTATCGTGCGCCTGGACACCAATCGCTTGCGCGCAGTTCTTAGTGACTTTTACTCTGTAGCATGAATAACAAACTCTCCGATACACGGCCCGCCACGCGGTCTACCCGCGCCGAATTCCTGATACCTGACCTGGCAACCTTGGTGCTCTCGGTCGTCCTCGCATTGGCCGTCTGGTGGATCGCCATCGACCAGGAAAACCCATTGGTGGTCCAGGATTTCGGCGAGCGTGTACCCGTCTCGGTCCTTGGACTCGGCGAAAGTCTTGTCGTCGTCGAAGACCTTAGCAGCGAAGCCGTGCGCCTGCGTTTACGCGTGCCGCGCAACTCGTGGCAGGACCTGACGGTTTCTGACTTTCGGGCCACGCTTGATCTAACAGGGCTTGAACCTGGACAGCACGATGTCATGGTCCAGGTCAAGAGCCTCGATCCCCAGGTGGGCATCATCGATGTGCAAAGACCGCAATTGCGGGTGACGCTCGATACGTTGGCATCCAAGGAAGTGCCGGTGCAGGTCGAGATCATGGACAGCACTGCCTTTGGCTATGATGCCCAGTCCGCCGTATACCGGCCCGTTACCGTGACGGTGAGCGGGCCATCTTCCCAGGTGCAGCAAGTCGTCCGAGCCCGCACCGAGGTATTTCTACGCGGCGCGAAAAACCAGGTAGAAAGCATGGAAGTCGTGACGCCGGTAGACACACAGGAAGAAGTGGTCACACGCGTGACTGCCGAACCGGCGCAAGTTCAGGTCGTCATACCTGTCGAACAATGGCCTGGGCGCAAAGAAGTGGCCGTGCGTGTCAAGCTGGAGGGGGGACCTGCCGACGGTTACAGGCTAAGCAGCGTCAAGGTAGATCCATCTACAGTCGTTCTGCAAGGCGACACCGAGGTGCTGGCCGAGGTCCCAGGCTATGTGGAGACGGAACCACTGACACTCGACGGTGCGACGGCGGAAGTACGGCTGCGCCTGAAGCTGCTGTTGCCCGATGGCGTGTCGTCTTTTGACGGCGACACCGTGGTGGCAACTGCCGGCATTACGCCGATCGAGGGCGGCGTCACTGTTTCGCAACCACTCGTGCAGCAAGGATTGGGGCCCGGCCTGCGGGCAGAAAGCGCACTGCAGTCGGTGGACGTCATTCTCAGCGGGCCGCTACCACTCCTTGACTCCCTCAACCAGGACGACGTCTTTGCCATACTCGACTTATCAGGGCTAATTACCGGTACGCACACGTTGCAGCCAAAAGTCGTGCTGCCCGATGGTATAAGCCTCCAGAGCGTGATACCAGAGATGGTGGAGGTAGTCATCACGCCAAACGAGAACGCGTCTTCGCCCACAGGCCTGGACTTCCCAGTGGCGCCACAGAATAGCAGCGAAGAATCAGTGCCACAATTGAGCACAACACCAACTGTCAAGCCAACTACCACGTCGCCACTCACCGGCACGGCGATCCTGGGCGGCACTGTCCCGCCCATCACGCCTGCAGCAGCGCCTGCTGTGCGGCCCACGGAACACCCATAAGAGAGCAAAATATGCAACGTCGCAAACCAGTAGTAGCGCTTGTTGGCCGGCCAAATGTCGGCAAATCTACCCTGTTCAACCGTCTGATTGGGCGACCGGTAGCCATCGTCGAAGATATCCCGGGCACGACACGCGACCGCATCTATGGCGACAGCGATTGGAATGGTGTGGGCTTTATCGTCATTGATACCGGTGGGCTCGAGGCGCCGGCAACTATGAGCGATGAAAGGCGCAAACTGACACCGGCGCAACCCACCTCAGGCTCGGCACAGTTCGTTGCCAATATCCAGAGCCAGGCGCGCTTGGCGATAACCGAAGCTGACGCCATCATCCTGGTGGTGGACGGCCGCGATGGCATGACAGTAGCCGACGAGGAAGTAGCCGAAGTGCTGCGCCTGGCCGCCAAGCCGGTCTTTCTGGCCGTCAACAAAGCCGAGGGGGGCAAAATCAAGCAGGATGCCGTCGAGTTCTGGAACCTGGGATTGGGCGAACCGTATCCGATCAGCGCCTATCATGGCGAGGGCGTAGGCGACTTGCTAGACGAACTTGTCAAGGTTCTGCCTGCCTACCCGGCCGAAGAGGAAGAGAGCGACACGATCGGCATTGCCATCGTGGGACGGCCCAACGTCGGCAAGAGCAGCTTGCTGAATGCACTGATCGGCCACGAACGTGCCATCGTGTCGGATGTACCCGGCACTACGCGCGACCCGATCGATATGGAAATCAACTTTGAGGGGCAGCCGCTCCTCCTGATCGATACGGCGGGTATTCGACGCCGCGGGCGCATCGAGCCGGGGATCGAGCAGTACAGCGTCTTGCGCAGCATGCGCGGGATCGATCGTGCCGACGTGGCGTTGCTCCTGATTGACGCAGTAGACGGCGTGACCGCGCAAGATACCCACATCGCCGGCTACGTTCTCGAAGCGCAGAAGAGTGTGGTAGTCGTCGTCAATAAGTGGGACGCCCTCGAAAAAGACAGTAACACAATGAATGAGTTCGCGCGCCAGGTGCGTGAGGAACTCAATTTCCTAAGCTATGTACCGGTGATCTTTATCAGCGCCAAGACGCATCAGCGCATTCACCAGGTGCTGCCGACGGCGTTGCGCGTGGTGGAAGCCAGGCGCCATCGCCTGAGCACATCCGAAGTGAACGACCTCCTGCGCGAGGCGTACGATGCAATCCAGGCCCCCAATAAGCAGGGCCGGCCACTGCGCATTTATTATGGAACGCAAGTGGGCAACGAACCGCCCACCTTTGTCATCTTCGTGAACGACGTGGAGATCATCCACTTCTCATACGAACGCTACCTGGAAAACCGCTTCCGGGCCTACTATCCCTTTGAGGGTACGCCAATCAAGCTGATCTTCCGGGCGCGCCGTAACGAGGACGAGTAGACAACAAGATAAATCGGCTACCAGTCCGTATTGCGCCGCTCAGCCACCACCAATTCATAGAGCGCAGCCGTCTGCTGCGCTACGCGCGTCCAGTTGTAGACGGAGCGTATCTCGGTGATGGCGGCGGCACGACGGCGCGCGGCAGCCCCTGGGTCAGAAAACAGTTGGTTGACAGCCCAGACAATACTCATTGGATTGTCGGGGAGCACGGTCAGCCCGTTATGCAGATGACGCACAACTTCGCCGAGCCCGCCAACGCTCGAGGCTATCACGTTGCAGTTGGCAGCCATCGCCTCCAACGCCACAATGCCAAAGGGCTCATACAAACTCGGAAAGATGGCGGCATCGGCAATGCGATAGAGACAATCGCGCTCGCGGTTGCTCACAAAATCCAGAAACGTAATCGCGCCGTCCACGTTGAGCTCGTAGGCAAGCGGCCATAGGGAACTGCCATTCTTTCCTGCCACTAAGAGGCGGGTGTTGGGGTAATCGGCTAGAATGCGGGGCATGGCGCGCACCAACACTTGCAGGCCCTTCTCGTACACGATACGCCCGACAAACAATAATAGGCGTTCGCCGTTGGGCGCATACTCGTGGCGCAGTTGTTCGAGGTCTTCCAATGAGCAAAATGACTCGTCGGGCAGCGTGATGCCATTCGGAATGACAACCACTTTGTTTGCAGGCAGTTCAAAATACTCCTGCAGCTCTCGATTCATAAATTGAGAGCAGGCAACCACACGCCATGCTTCAAAACAGCTAAGCCACTCCATCCGGTCGATCTGATAGCTGGTCTCTCCCGGCGTATGTCCACGGTGGCGGCCACGTTCCGTGGCGTGAATCGTAGTCAAAAGTGGTGTTTTCCAGCGATCCTTGAGCGCGACACCGGCCTTGGTGACCAACCAATCGTGCACGTGGATCAGGTCGTACGGCGCCAAATCGCCGCATTGAGCCGCTGCATCAACCAGAAAGTGGTTGCTGCTGATTACGCTGTTGTAGTTGTCCTGGGGATCGAGCGGCGGGACGTCAATTCGATGGACGGTCAGAAATTCGGAAACTTCCTCCATCTGATCGCCGCCTCTGTAGCCGGGCGTGAACAGATCGATCGAAATTGGACCTTGAGCCGTAATCTGGCCGGCGAGTGCCGGGGCCAGTTCGGTGACATGTTTACCAAGCCCGCCTACTACGTGCGGTGGAAACTCCCACGAGAGCATCAAGACGCGCATGACTGTTAAAGCTCCTTTACAAGCACAGCACGCCAATCATCACGTCTCAATGTTCTGCTGTCGTCACCACGGTGTGTGCAAAGGGTTGGCATACTGTTTTGCGCACTGGCGCACGAAGGTTCAATTGGCAGTAGCCCAATTGCCTTGGTCGTCATAACGCAAAAGTTGAACAACCCACGACGATGGCGCTGCATTCTGGTTGTGCGTCGTTGCCGTTTGCAGGGCGGCAAGAGCAGCACGATAAATCAAATAAGCATTTGGCGAATGGATCGAATGGTTCGCTGCCCACTCAGTATAGCCCGTATCGGTCCAAGTTGTCCAGTAAACTCGATCGAGCCCTTTGGGGGTTCCACGCAGTCGTTCGACAAAGACGGGGTCTTCCCCCTGTGGTCCAAGGACAAAAATGGCCTCCGGCTGCAGTTCGCGCAATTGCGCAAGGTACGCTGCGCCATCTTCGGCGCTGCCCATCCAAAACACAGCCTCGTTGTCTTCGACGCCGGAGGATTCGTCGTCGAGGCGCACCGGTAGGCCGGCAGCTTCGGTCCATTGCTGCGTATTCAGCCGCGGCCATCCCGGCGTCCAACCGGCGAGTACAAGCCCCGGTGCACCTTGCTTCAGCGCGAGATCGGCCGCAGTACGCACCAGGCCTGTCGCCCAGTCTTGGCCGGCAACGCTATAGGGCGGGTACCATGCAATTGAGGCAGTTGACCCTAAAGGCTCGACAGCAGCTCCTAAGTCCGGCGACAAAGGACCGACGACGGCAGCCACACGCGGATCGGCTAACAGCTTTTGCGCCGAGCGTACAGCTTGCTGGGGCTGGTCCCCGTCATCAAGCGCCAGTGGCAGGATGCCGGCGTTGACATTGGAGAAGTCCGCAATGGCGGCACGCACCGCCTCGAGTGCAGCGTAGCCGCTGCGGCGGTGTAGCCCTTCAAACGGAGCCAGTACACCGATCTTGATCGTCGGGCGCACGTTGGTGCAGCCCGCCAGGCTGCCGGCAACCCACAAGCCTGCTAAGAAGACCGGCAGCAAGGCTTGCAGCCGCACGCGTGCGACAAGCCTTCCGATCATGGATTGTAGCCGTAGATCTGCAGGTTCTGCTGTTGCTCCGCATACGTCTGGGCAAAGACATGGCGTCCATCTTCGCCGGTAGCGACGAAGAAGCAGTAGCCTGTCTGCGCCGGGTCACGCGTCGATTCGATGGCGCTTAAGCCCGGATTGGCAATCGGGCCCGGGGGCAGCCCAGGATTCAAGTAGGTGTTGTATGGACTTTGCACCATCGCATACTCTTCGATGCTCTGCGGCTTCCACCACCAGTCGCCGACCGTGCCGCGTGCATACTGCACGGTCGGGTCTGCCTGCAAGTACGTACCGCCCACTTCGGGGCACTTGCCATTCAAACGGTTGAGATAAACGCTTGCAATCAACGGCCGCTCATCCGCCGAAACTGCCTCGCGCTCGACAATGCTCGAGAGGGTGATCAGGTCCCGCCCGCTGAGTCCACTGCTGCCGCCCACGAGACCCTTGCTGCCGACGCGGTCCTCAAAATTTGCGAGGAATGGGCGCAGCACTAACTCAGGCGTCGAGGCTAAGACCGGAAAACGGTAGGTATCTGGGAATAAAAAGCCCTCAAGGCCGGCGCCCGCCGGCAGGTTCTGGAGAAATTCGAAGTCATCGAAGAGCGAAAGAGTGCGTGGGTCGCGCACGGCGGCCAGGAATACGTCCTCCTCGATCACGTTCGCCTCCGACAATCGTTCGGCGATCTCTTCTGCACGCATACCTTCCGGTAGCGTTACGAGGGTTTCCTCGAACAGGGCGTTTTGCAGCGCCTGGGCCACCTCGGGCATGGTCATCGTACGGGCCAACATAAAGTTGCCGGCTTCGATCTGGCGCTCGGCACCGGTGACGCGCATGTACAGGTTAAACAGGTCCGGGTCGGTAACAAAACCTTCCTGCGCCAGGCGTGCGGCAACAAAGCGGGCCGGCTCACCAGGGTCGATGCGGAAGGGGCGCTGGCGCGGGTCTGTGCCGGCCGGGATATACAACTCGTTTTCACGCATGCGCAGGTTGAACGCCAATACCTGCTGCTCGACGGTGTCCGGCGAAAGCGTAAACTGGTTGGCATTGGGATCGATCAGGCCGGCAGTTTGCTTTGGCGCCGCCAAAAATTGTTCGCCAAGATGAGCATTAATCACCGTCCACACGCCGGCCACGACGAGCAAAACCAGCAGCAGCATCCCGGCCCGCAATACATTCCAAACCAGGTTTTCACCATGCAGCTGCTTGCGCCAGTCATTGGCTTCGTGCTCCATCTGGGTCCGGCGGCTGAACACCAGGTCACGCCTGTTCTGTGTCGACATTCAATCGTTCCTCAAGCCTCTGCCGGCGAAGAAGCTGCCTCGCTGGACGAATACGGCGGCAGATCGATCCGGCCATACTCCAGCACCTCGCCATCTGCCATTGCGTCGAGATAGGCGCGCAATAATACGGCAGCAGCGACGGCATCTTCGCCCGACTTCTCTCCGAAAGACGTTTCTTTGTCTGCCATCAGTTCCTGTGCGGCAAATGTAGTCAGCCGTTCATCCCAAAAGATGACCGGCAAAGGATGACCCAGCAGCGAGCGCAGCGCCTGCGCCAGGCGCATTGCCCATTTGCGCGTGGTCTGCGCCTGTGGGCCTTCGCTGCCGTCCATGTTGAGTGGCAACCCGCAGATGATCGCCTGCACTTCCTGCCGTCGCGCCAGCAGTGCTAGTTGGGCAAAATCTTCATTGCGGCTGTGGCGGTGAACCACGGTTAGGGGGCGTACAGTCAACTGCAGACCGTCACACACCGCCACGCCAATCCGCGCCAGGCCCACATCGAGCGCAAGCAATTTACCCTGTGGCGGTACCGTCATTGCTCCTGGCCATAATCGACGCGCACCTGAATACGGCTGCCGATGTCCGGCAGCGTGCCTTTCCACGCCGGATCCAGGTAAATGTCCGGCTCCCCGGCAAGCAGCCAGCGCGACTCGATCGTCTCAGCAGCCACATCGGGTGACTGGCCCAGGACCGCATCGCGCACCTCGCTTGCATCGATCGGCGTCGTGTAATCCGCATTCACCGTCATGGTAAACGAAACGCTGTTGTTCAGAAACTCGGCTCCCGGCTGGCGGCTCACGGCCAGCGAGTCGGCCACCAGCCGAGCATTAGCAGGCACCTGCTGCTCGACCGCTCGCAGGATGATATCGCTGGCTTGATTTTCGTTGACCGTCAGCCCCTGCGCCAGGACACGCAGCGTGCCCGACAGATTTAGCGCTTCTTCGTCGTTATATTGATCGAACGACTGGGCAACGACAAAGGTCTGCACAGACTCCGGCGGCAGCCACTCACCCGGCTTTAGTTGAGCCTTGAGCGCATCGTACGCCTGCTGTTCCGCCTGGTCCAGCAGCACCGCAGCCAACTGGTCGCGATCCGCTTGGGTAACGACCGGAGTAAGCGCTGAGCCCCCCAAACGTGCCGGCTGCGTTGCCGACACGTACGCGGAAGCGCAGCGATCCGTTGACCGTATTAATCGTATTGGGGCGCACATTACCGATCGTTCCAGGCTCGAGTGCTTCGACCGGCACCGTCACGCGCGTACCAACGCCGCTTTCCAGCAGGGCGTCGCGCGTGGTGCGAAACTCGACGGGCGTGCCCGTGCTCGTGCTGACCGACGTGCCGGCCGGGATGTTGACGGGGGAGCTGCCCAGGTTGCTAAACACCACCTCACCCGCAGCGCGATCGGTGGCCTTTTGCGATGAACCGGTGGTAGGTACGGTGCCCGTTTCGACCAGATCGGCCTTAATGGCACGTGCCGGTAACTGGCGAGCTTGCGGGTCAGGCGCCGTCAGGCCCACGACTGCCTGCATATTCAGGTCCGTACGCAGTGGCAGCCGGCCGGGTGTCACAGTTACCGTGGCAGCCGGCAGTACATAGTAGCTGAATGCCGCCAGGGCTGCCACGATCAAGGCACCCAAAAGCACGTTGCCTGCCCAGCGCAGCCACACTGGTGATGGCTTGCGATAGCGCATTTCCTTGCGGATCCGCTCTTGGCGTGCCTGGCGCAAAGTTGGGCGTGCGATACGTTTGACTTCGTCGGCGCGGCGCCACGGCGGCGGTTCCGGCAGGTCACGATCGGGCTGCTGCGGGTCGATGGGGGGCAGCAGCGGCTCCATGTGCCAACGGTCACTGCTCGCACCGTCGACGTTCTTAAAGACAGGAATGCCGACCTGCTTGGCAGCCTTGCGCGTAGCTCGCTGCTGCGTGATCAATGCCAGATCGATCTGCTGCACGATCGCCTGCCGTTGGAGCAGCCGCAGCCGCGCCACATTGTCCAACTCCAGCCAGCCCTCGGGCAACAGCATCGCCACACGCTTGCCACGCCAGCGCCCGAGCGTCCGTCGCAAACCTTCCAGACTGGCTTCAGGCGGAACTTTGTAAATTTCTGTCATTCCCGCAGATTCTTCTTTACCCAATCTTGCACGCTGGCCAGTGCTTCGGGCAGCTTTGTGCTGTCCTTGCCGCCGGCTTGCGCCATCGTGGGGCGACCGCCACCACCGCCACCCATCAACTTAGCGGCGTCGCGCACCAGGTTGCCTGCGTGCAGATTGCGACTCACGAGATCGTCAGTCACGGCAGCCACAATCATCGGCTTGTCCTCGATGACTGCGCCTACGGCTACTACGCTCGAACCCAATTTATCGCGGAACCAATCGGTCATTTGGCGCAGCGAATCGACGTCGTGCGCCGGCACCTGCACCGCCAGCACCGAGAAGCCATCCACAGAGACGGCTTGATTAAGCAACGACTCAGTATTCTGCTTCGCCTGCGACTGGCGCAACTGGGCCAGTTCCTTTTGCAGCGCCTGGTTTTGCTCCACCAGCTGCTTGATAGCGCTCGTCACATTGTCTGGCTTGACGCGCAGCAGCGAGGCCGCCTCTTCCAGCGCAGCCATACGATTTTCGACCAGTTGCTCAGCGCCGCGTCCGGTCACCACCTCCATACGGCGCACGCCGGCGGCCACGCTACCCTCGTTGAGAATGCGGAACATACCGATCTCGGCCGTGCTGTCCACATGTGTGCCACCGCACAACTCGGCACTGACGCCCTCTTCTTCGCCAAAGGATACAACACGCACTTCGTCGCCGTACTTCTCGCTAAACAGCGCCGTCACGCCTTCCTTCAGGGCCTGCTTGTATGACGTCCAACGCGTGTTGACCGCAAAATTGGCCAGGACCACTTCGTTCGCGCGGCGCTCGATAGTCGCCAGGTCCTCCGCACTCAAGGGCTGGCCGTAGGTAAAGTCGAAGCGCAGGCGGTCGGGGGCCACCAGAGAACCGGCCTGGTGGACATGGCTGCCCAGGCGCTCGCGCAGCGCAGCATGCAGGACATGCGTCGCCGTGTGATTGCGCTGAATGTCCCAACGGCGATCGGCGTCTATTGAGGCTTCGGCTGCATCGCCCACGACGACCGTGCCGCTCGTCACCTTCCCCACGTGCACGATCAGCCCAGGTACAGGCCGGCGCATGCCGGTGACCTCAATGGTCCAGGCCGGGACATCCAGCCCTTCGGGGAAGTAGTAGATTTCGCCTGTGTCGCTCACCTGGCCACCCGTCTCGACATAGAAAATTGTCTCGGGCAGCACAACCTCGACATCGTCGCCTACGTTCGCCCGTTCGACTGGCCGGCCATCAACAAAAAGCGCGGCGACAATAGTTTCGATCTCGGCCAGGTTCTCATAGATGCGGTAACGCACGCCGTCACGCTCGACGACATCGTTTTCCTTGAGTTGTTGCAGCACCTCCGCATAGACGGCGACATCCTGCCCCACCTTTTCGACCGCTGTGGCGCGGCTGCGATCCTTGGCTTCGGCCAACGTAGTGCGGAAGGTGGCCTCGTCCACGGTCAGGCCATTATCCTGGGCCACGTCACGCGTGAGGTCGATCGGAAAGCCGTAGGTGTCCCACAGGTGGAACGCTTCCTGGCCGCTGATGACAGTGCGGCCCACGGCTGCCATGCGCTCCATTAATTCGTCAAGAATACGCAAGCCGTTGCTCAGTGTGCGGTGGAAGCGCTCTTCCTCGTCGGTGATCGTTTGCAGAATATAGTCGCGCTTGGCAGGCAGGTCCGTGTAGTGCCCGCCCATTTCGTCGATCACGGCATCGGCTACGTGCGCCAGGAACGGTGCATCAAAACCGATGATCTTGCCAAAGCGAGCCGCGCGCCGCAGGATCATGCGCAGCACATACTGGCGGCCCTCGTTGCCGGGCAGCACGCCGTCGCCGATCAGGAAGGTGCAGGCACGCGCATGGTCGGCAATCGCGCGGTAGCGGACAAGATTTGCCTGGCGTTCCTCGTCGCTCTGCTCCGCCAGTTGCTGAATGCGCATCATGATGGGCACAAAAGCATCGGTATCGTAGTTGTTGTCTTTGCCTTGCACAATGCTGGCCAGGCGTTCGAGACCACCGCCCGTGTCCACACTGGGGGCCGGCAGCGGGACAAGTTCACCGCTCGGTTTGGCGTCGTACTGCATGAAGACCAGGTTCCAGATCTCCAGGTACTCGTCGTCCTTGTTGACGCCCTCTTTGACCTGCTTGTCGAGGTCTCCCCAATAATAGTGAATTTCCGAGCTCGGGCCGCAGGGCCCAGTATCGCCCATCGACCACCAGTTGTCCTTCTTGCCAAAGCGCAGCACGCGCGTGGGATCTGCCCCGGTCTCGATCCAAAGACGTTCGGCCTCGTCGTCGTCCTGGTAGACCGTAAACCAAAGCCGCTCTACGGGCAATTCCAGCTCGTTGACCAACAGGTCCCACGCAAAAGCGATGGCGTCCTTTTTGAAATAGTCGCCAAAAGAGAAATTGCCCAGCATCTCAAAGAACGTATGATGGCGTGGGCTGGGGCCGACATTCTCAAGGTCGTTGTGCTTGCCGCTGACGCGCATGCACTTCTGGCTGGTGGTAGCACGCTTATAGTCGCGCTTTTCCAGCCCCAAGAAGACATCCTTGAACTGGTTCATGCCGGCATTGATCAGCAGCAGGGTGGGATCGTTGTCCGGCACCAGGCTGCTGCTGGCCACGATCGCGTGGCCGCGTTCGTGAAAATAATCGAGCCAGAATTGGCGAATTTCGTTGGTCGAAAGGCGTTTCATAGGCAAGCCCGCTCACACGAATGAGACGACAAAAGATAGAGACACATCTTGCCGATTGTAGGGCAAGACGAGGGGAGTGTCAAAAGTTAAGGGATGAGGGGACGGAAGAGATTGAAAGATGGTCGTAATTGTACTACACTCAAAGTGACAGACGATCACTTCATTACCCACAGGAAAGAACTGCCTATGCGCATTCTCAGCCTAGACCAATTGCTTGAGGAGTTTCTTGGCAATGTGTATCGCGCTTGGTACACCCTGCCGCGGCGCAGTACACTGCCGGGGGTCGATAGACTGCGCGCAAAACTGGCGGATACCCTGGCATCTTTGTCGCGACCGGTTGATTTGACTGCATACGAACAAGCGTTGATCGATTTCGGGGTTGCCATGCGCGCCTTGCCGGGTGTCGCCGATGCGGGTGGACCGGAACTGGCCGACCTTGCCGAGGCTGTCCCGACGGCAGAGCGCAGCGGGTTTGGGCTGCTGCGCAAGACCGATGCAACGCCCGAGCGGCTGGAAGCTCTCATCACGTTCCTGCGCTTTGAGAATCCGCCCCAGGCGGTGATCGGGCGCATGTCGTATGCTCCTGACCAGGCTCCAGATGTGTGGCACACCATTTGGGCCACCCTGGAGCCGCGACTGCGTGAAATTCCCCCTGCTGAGCGGGGCCAGATGGAGGCTATCCGCGCCGAGTGCGATGCGGCAGTCAATACCGCTCCAAGCGTCAAGCAAAAGCATGATGCCTACGTACAAGGCCTGCAAGCACTGGAGAAGGTGCCGGCCGTGATTCGGGTAGCATCGCAGATCCTATTGGCGCACAAGCATGTGGGCAAAGTGGAAACTTACCTGCATGGAACAATCGACGCCTTTGATCGGCAGCATGAGTCATATGCTATACCGGAAGCCCCCATGGCAATGGCTGCTGCTCCCCCACCGGAAGCGCTAGAAACAAACGTGTCATTCTTCACGGACGTCCGCTTTCCGGAGCGTGTAAAGCGCAATGATGTGCAGTGGCTGTCGGTCCAGTTAACGCTGGAGTCAGTCGACGAGTCAGTTGTAGCCGCGACAGTGCCGGTCCGCTTTGAATCTACAAAAGCCAATGAGCTGCCGCCGCCCGAATTCGTCGAAGTACGGCTGGTTGCGCCTGGCTTTAGCGAAGTCACCGGCGTGTGGGAGCGCACGATAACGGTCTACCCCCAACGCGATTCACAACCCGCTGTTTTTCTGCTCTCGTCTGACAAACCTGGTTCTAAGCGGCTGTCCATCGACTTTGTGCACAAGGGGCGCATGATCGCCAGTGTGGCATTCAAGTGCGAAGTGGTGGAAGGCAGTGCTTCCCGCACGAACCAGGCGGTCGAACTCGAGGAGAAGCCGGAAGTTGCGCCACTTGGGGGGAATCCGCCGCCGCCGGCGGACCTCGTGTTGCGGGTGGCGCGCACGGCCGAGGCAAACGGGCTCTCGTTCGTGCTTAACTCATCGCTGCCGCAGCTGCCCTTGCGTTCGCAGCCGCTTGGTGAAATCAAGCTGACCGAGAAGGACCCACAGGCATTCTTTGCCAATCGTCTGCAGCGCCTGAGCGATCTGGCGGCGGCCGCCCCAGACAGCACGTCGGACGGGCGCATGGTAAAGGAGATCGAGTCTTTGGGTGAGGGCCTCTTTGAGCTCTTAATGCCGCAAGAGTTGCAGACAGTGTACTGGGAACAGATTAAGCCGTTGATAGACAAGGGCGACGTCAAGACCCTGCTCATCGTCAGCGACGAACCCTGGATCCCGTGGGAATTGATCAAACCCTACTTTTGGAATGATGCCAGCAACGTCGAACAGAAAGCGGAGTTTCTGGTCGAACAGGTTGTCCTCAGTCGCTGGTTGGCGCGTCCTCTGCCGTCGGAGCTAGTCGTGACAGGGGCGGCCCTTGTGGCGCCCGACGTAAACCTGAGCAACGTGCAGGCAGAGACATCGTTCTTCACAAAACTCGCGCAGCAACACCATATGAAGTTGCAGGGCCCGCTGGACGCACGCGACGCCGTCATCGACAGTTTGCGCGCTGGCGACTTCCAACTGCTGCACTTCGCCACGCATGGCAGCTTTGACGAAGCCAATGCCGACCAGTCGGAGCTCACCTTGGCCGACGGCAGCCTCACGCCGGCCGACTTGATGGGCGGCGATCTGCGTGGACTTCGCACTCGGCGGCCGCTAGTTTTTCTCAATGCCTGTCACAGCGGTCAAGTGGCGCTCAGCCTCACCGGCCTGGGCGGCTGGGCAGACAAATTCTTCCGCGAGGCACGCGCCAGTGCCTTTGTCGGTACGCTCTGGGAAGTCAGCGACGACCTCGCGGCCGAGTTCGCTCGCAGCTTCTACACGGCACTGGCTGACGGCAAAACGCTGGGTGCAGCGCTGCGCGAGGCGCGTCTGTACATCCGCGACAAGGAAGAAGCTAACCCAACCTGGCTGGCCTATGCACTCTATGGCGATCCAAACGGGAAAGTAACCTTTGGGTAAGTAAGCTTGAGCTCTCCGCGCCCCAGAAGCCGAGTTTCCCAAGCGAGTCTCGCTTGGGAAACTCGGCTTCCTTCTTAAGCACCAATGGCGCTGGCTTTGCACGGCTGCACAACAACGCCTGTCCGCTAGCGCTGCTCAGCTGGCGGACAGAATTGCTCGTATTCGCCGATGCAGATCTCATCCCACGTGCGGAAGCCCTCGGCAATCACCGTCTCGGCGATATTGTCCTTAGTGACGGCGATGGGGTCGAGCATGATAAAGGGGATATCGCGCTCGCCGTTGTTGACCACTGAATTCGTAATCAACGTATCCACGCCTTCACAGTTGAGCAGCGTCAAGGCAGCAATGACGGCCGTAGACGCTTCGCGTTGAATGGACTTGTAGACGGTCATCGTCTGCCAGCCGGCCAGAATGTTTTGCAGACCCTCGACGGTGGCGTCTTGCCCACTCAGCAGTACGGGCTGTAGTCCTTGGGTCTTGAGCACCTGTACGACCGCGCCCGCCAATGCGTCGTTGCCGGCAAACACGGCATCCACGCCTCCTTCACCGGCTTCGGCCAAGGTCTGCGCAAAGAGCTCGCCTGCCTGCTGTGGATTCCAATTCGGCACCGGCAGGTCGGCCAACAACTGCCACTTGCCTTGGTCGTAATAGGGCGTTGCCACGCTCGAATAGCCGGCGCGCACCAGCGTCGCATTGTTGTCCGTAGGAGACCCGTTCAATTGCACGATGCGCGGCTGCTCTTTGCCAAGCCCGTTGATCAGCGGCTCCAAGGTCTGAGCCATCTGGCTGCCCACTGCCAGATTGTCAAAGCTGACGTAGAGGTCCGCTCCCGGTCCCTTAATGGTTAGGCGATCATAGTCGATCACGTGTGCGCCGGCTGCGCGTGCGTCGGCGATGATATCGGCGCCGGACTCGCTGTCCAAATTCACAAGGATCAGGACCTTAGCGCCTTCGACTAGTGCCTGCTCGGCCTGCTGCCGCTGTATGGCCGGATCGCCTTGCGCGTTCGAGATCGTGTATCCTACGCCGGCGGCTGCCAGTGCCCCGTCAAAGTAACGACGGTCGTCCATCTCCCAACGTGGCGAGGACACGCTGTCCGGCAGCAGCACCGCTATCGAGCCCTCGCCGGGCGTGCAAACGTCCGTTGCCACCGGGCTCGCCGCGTCGTCTTGCCCGGTCTGCGTCGCGGCCACCTCATCGGGTGCAGCGGGTGTGACCGCGGCATCGCCTGCACCCGAGCCGGCCGCAGGCGGAACGATTGGTGAACAGCCCGCTGCCAAAAGGGCCACGCCGGCCAGGATACCGGCTAACATGCTGGGCGTAGTTGTGAGCATGCGCATACGCTTGTCTCCTTTATCTCACAGCTTTATCTCACAGCCTTATCTCATAGCCATGGTTTTCGAATCACCAGCCAATCATAATGGCAATCGGGGACATTGCCCAAGTAACATACGCACAGGAAGGCTCCAAAGCGACTGTCGTGCAACCTTTGACAAATTCTGCCCCTCTGCATATACTTGCACGAGGTAGCCGCATGCATCAGAAAGCGCTTTCACCCTGCGCCACCATGTGACTGCCGGCCCAGAGGCAAGGACATTGTTTATACAGCTTTACCCTAGGATTTTATCTAGAAGGTGTGGCAAGTCGATCCTGTGGGCGGTTTTTAGGTGCGATGTTTTCCCCAAGTGTTGTTAGGCCATCCAATCCAACAAGCAGTAGTTTCGGAGGAAAAGTATGCAAAAGAAGATGTACCGTAGAATTCTGGCCATCACTGTCATTTTGGTGTTGGCCAGTCTGCTGGCAGCTTGTGCTGCCCCACCTGCCGCCACGGCTCCCGCAGCCGGCGGCGAAGCCACTGCCGCTCCTGCCACAGAAGGCGCCGCAGCGACGACCGGGGAAAAGGTCAAGATCGGCCTCTCCTTCTCGGACTTCGCCACCGAGCGCTGGAAGAATGAGGAAGTGATTCTGCGCGGCCTGCTGGAAGCAAAGGGCTACGAAGTTCTGAGCCAGGAAGCCAACCAGGACGTCAAGCTGCAGAATGACCAGATCGACAACATGGTCAGCCAGGGCGTCAAGGGTCTCATCATTGTGGCCCAGGATGGCGATGCCGTAGTGACCTCTGTCGATAAGGCAGCAGACGCCGGCGTGGCCGTAGTCGCCTACGACCGCCTGATTAAGAGCCCCAAGATCGCCGGCTACATCTCCTTCAACAATGTCGAAGTGGGCCGCCAACAGGCCGACGGCGTCATGAAGGCGCTGGGCATCGATACATGGGACGTCGCCGCCAATGGCCCGGCCCGTGTCGTCAAGCTGGGTGGCAGCCCCACCGACAACAATGCCATTCTGTTCCGTCAGGGCCAGGACGAGATCGTCAATCCGTTGGTCGAAGCGGGCACCGTGGAGGTTGTGGCTGACCAGTGGGTCGAAAACTGGGACGCCGCCAATGCGCTCAAGCTCATGGAGAATATCCTGACCGGCGCCAACAACGATGTCGATGCAGTCGTGGCCTCCAATGACGGCACGGCGCTCGGCGCGCTGCAGGCGCTCAAGGCCCAGGGTCTGGCCGGCAAGGTTCCGATCTCTGGTCAGGACGCCACCGCCGATGGCTGCAATAGCATCGTGAAAGGCGAGTTGACGGTTTCCATCCTCAAGGACATCCGCAACCTGGCCCCGATTGCTGTCGATATGGTCGACAACATTCTCAATGCCAAGCCCGTGGAAGGTCTGCAGGGGTACACGCTGTCCGAACTGACCCTTGACGACGCCCTGCAGGGTGACGTCCAGGCGCTCTTCCTCCCGGTCGAGCAGGTCAATAAGGACAACGTGGATGCGTTGTGCGTCCAGAACGGCTTCCAGGCCTTTGACGACGTCTATCGCGACATCCCCGAGGATCAGCGCCCGCCCAAGCCCTGATCGTAGCTGAGTAACAAAATAGGCCCGGCTTCCAGTGTCACAAGAAGCCGGGCCTATCTGTATGTGATCGCCGGAAGCTCCACTTCCGGACGCCTGTTTCGCAGGCGGCTGACCTGTTCCACAGGAGCATGCAGTGAGTGACGACATCATATTAGACTTCCGCAATGTAACGAAACGCTTCCCCGGCGTTACCGCCCTGGACAACGTGTCGATCCAAGTTCGTCGTGGCGAAATTCATGGCCTTTGTGGCGAAAACGGCGCCGGCAAATCGACATTGATGAAAATTCTGTCGGGCGTTTACCCGTTTGGAACCTATGAAGGCAGCATTATCTACGATGGCAATGAGTTGAACCTGGGCGCCGGCGCAATTCGCCAGGCGCGCGAGGAAGGCATCGCCATCGTGTACCAGGAACTGACGCTGGTACCCAACATGACGGTGGGTGAAAATGTATTCCTGGGCAAGGAACCGGTCGAAAATGGATCGATCGACTGGAATAAGCTCTACGCACAAACGCGCGATATCTTGGCCACTTACCGATTGGATGTCCAGCCGCAAGCCGTGGTCAAGCACCTCGGTGTGGGCAAAATGCAGATGGTGGAGATCGCCAAGGCGCTGTCCGAAAATGCCAAGGTGCTGATTCTCGACGAGCCGACCAGCGCACTTACCGAGAGCGAAATCGCCAAGCTGATGGAGATTCTAGAGAATCTGCGCAGCCACGGCGTCACCTGCATCTACATAACCCATAAGTTGGAAGAGTTCTTCCGCATCACAGATTCCGTTACGATTCTGCGCGACGGCAAGACGGTGACCACCCAACCGACAAAGCAACTGACACGAGAGAAGCTGGTCAGCTACATGGTGGGCCGGGAAATGAAAGAACGTTTCCCGCGCGGCCATCGCCAGCCTGGCGAGGTTATGTTCGAAGTGAGTGACCTGCAAGCAGTCGACCCCAACGAGACCAGCCGCAAGGTGCTCAACGGTGTCAGCTTCAACCTGCGTCGGGGCGAGATTTTGGGCATCGCCGGCTTGATGGGCTCCGGACGCACCGAGCTGGTCACGACGATTTTTGGCGAATACGGCAAGATCACCGGCGGCAGCATCAAGCTGGAAGGCCAGGAACTGCACATCCACGGCGCACGCGATGCCATGCATAAAGGCATCAGCCTTGTGCCCGAAGATCGCAAGGGCCAGGGACTGGTCCTCATGCAGTCCATTCTCAAGAATATTTCTCTTGCCAATCTCGACCAGTTCTCCGGTTTCATGCGCATTGACAGCGATGCCGAATTGCGGGCTGCTACCCAGCAGGCCAAAAGTCTGGCCGTTAAGGCGCCCAATCTACAGGCCAGTGTCGATTCGCTCTCCGGCGGCAACCAGCAAAAGGTCGTAATCGCCAAGTGGTTGATGTCAAATCCGAAGATACTGATCATGGATGACCCCACACGCGGCATCGACGTCGGGGCGAAGTACGAGATCTACAAACTGATGAACGAACTCGCCGAACGTGGCGTGTCAATCATCATGATTTCGAGCGAGTTGGAAGAAGTGCTGGGTATGAGTGACCGCATTATGGTGATGCACGAAGGTCGCTCGACGCGTACGCTGGATATTGCCGAAGCCAACCAAGAACGCATCATGGCATTGGCCACCGGTATTGCTAACGAAACCGTGCCCGCGTAAACTTTGGCGTGAACCTTGACCGAGGAGTAAAAATTGTATGGCCGTAACAACTGACGCTGGCGCCCCTAAGCAGGCATCGGGGCTAGGGGCCGAAATCGGCAGACGCTTCCGCAGCAATATCCAGACCTATACGATCATCCTGGCATTGATCGCTATCTGGGCCCTGTTTGCTGTGCTGACCAATGGCGCCTTTTTGAGCTCACAAAATGTTTCGAATCTGTTCCGGCAGATGACAGTCACATCATTCCTGGCGATCGGCATGGTGTTCGTGATCGTCACCGGCAACATCGACCTGTCGGTCGGCAAGCTGGCCGGCTTCGTGTCGGTCGTGGCCGCCTATTTGCAGGCCAATGTATGGTATGGAATCATGCCGGACCAGCCGGTGATTGCCGCCATCCTGTCGGTCTTGATGGGCGTGGGCGTCGGCGTGCTTTGGGGCGTACTGCAGGGTTATATCATCGCTTTTCTCAATGTGCCTGCGTTCATCGTCACCTTGGGCGGCATGTTCGTCCTCAACGGGCTCATCTTGCTCGTAACACAAGGCAAGACGATTCCGGCCAATCAACCGATCTTTTCGGACATTGCGCAGGGTTATTTGCCGCCGCTCGCGGGCTGGGTGATTGCAGCCGTCGTGATTGTGTTCTTGTTCTGGAACATGTTCCGCAGCCGCCAGAGCAAGGCGCGCCACGGTTTCCCGCTGCCGAACATCGCCATGGATCTCATCACGACCATCTTCTTCTCGCTGCTGGTCGTAGGTTACGTCTACTGGGTCAACCAGTATCGCGGCATCCAGACACCCGTGTTGCTGCTGGCCATCACGGCCGTGATCATGGCCTATGTCTCCAACAATACCCGCTTTGGCCGCTATGCCTATGCCATCGGCGGCAACCGTGAAGCCGCCCGCCTCTCGGGCATCAACATCAAGCGCAGCATCTTCCTGATCTTCGTCTTGATGGGCCTGCTCTCCGGCATCGCCGGCATCGTGCTGGCGTCCTATGTCGGTTACGGCACCACGGCCGCCGGTCAAGGCTACGAGTTGGACGCCATCGCCGGCGCCATCCTGGGCGGCACCTCGACGCTGGGCGGCGTCGGCACCGTCTTCGGTGCGCTGATCGGTTCGTTGATTATGGCCAGCCTGACAACTGGCCTGCAGATGCTCAACGTGCCCCCGGCCTGGCAGTATCTGGTCAAAGGCGCCGTGCTTGTGCTGGCTGTATATGCAGACGTGTACTTCAAGAAGAACCGCTAGTCCGCAAGTGGACTGACAACAAGCCTGGAACGACAACGTCCCCGGTACGCACCACACTGATCGTGTTAGCGACCAGATTTGTGGTACGTCCCGGGGATTTTTTTTCTTTCCCCTAGCGCAGTTCGAGCACTGTATCGCAGCCGTCACGCAGTTCCGGGGGAATGTAAATCGTTGTGCGGTCGGACTCCGACGACACGAAGAAGTTGCCGCCCTGGCGCTCTAAGCTAAGCTCCTGCCCTGTGTGAACCAGGCGGGCATGGCCGACATGTGCGGGCACGCCGCCTAGGATCACGCTGTCGCTCTCGTCATCCAAGACATGCACATACTGCGTGTCGCCGTGCCGCGTGCTGGCAGTAATTCGCGTCGGCGGGATGACACCGGAGCGCGTGTTGTAGATACCGGCGCCATTCTGCGCCAGCCAGCGGCCGACGCCGCGCAAGCGCTCGGCGTGCAGCGGCATGATCTCGCCCTCCGGCGTTGGCCCCACATTGAGCAGCAAATTGCCGCCGACGCTGGCCGAACGTGCCAGGATATGCACGAGCCGGCGCACGGATTTCGTGTTGTTGTCGTCTCGGCTCCATCCCCAATGGTCGTTGATGGTCATGCATACCTGGATCGGCAGGCCGTAGATAGTTGTCTCGTTAAAACCGGTGGAGTTCTCGCCAGGCAGATCCTGCTCAAAACCCTGCAGATCCTCGCCAGGCATGGGCTTGGCGTGACGGTTGTTCTCGATTACAGCATCGGGCTGTAGGGTATGGATCATGTCGTACATCTTTTCGTACTCAAACGAGCCGCCAGGCAAGAAGTAGCTCCGGTCCGGATCCAGTGCTGACGCCGGCCAGTCGCCGTCAAACCAGACACAGGCAACTTCGCCGTAGTTGGTGCACAGCTCACGCACCTGGCCATGCAAGAAGCCCACGTAATCCTCCCATGCCAGCCCGCTTTCATGACGGAAGCGGTAGGCCGGGTGGTGCCAATCCAGGAGCGACACGTAGAAGCCAAGCTTCACGTTGTGGCGTTGGCAGGCTTCCGCCAGCTCGGCGAGTGGATCGCGTTCAAAGGGCGTTTTGGTCACCTTATAGTCGCTCAACGCCGTGTCATACATGCTAAAGCCGTCGTGATGGCGGCTCGTAATGACGATGTACTTCTGGCCGGCGTCAGCGGCAACGCGCACCCACTGTTCGGCGTCAAATTTGGTGGGGTTGAACTGCGGGGCCAACTTCTCATATTCCGACACGGGAATCGAATCCGTGTGCATCACCCACTCATGCTTGCCGATGATCGAATACAGCCCCCAGTGGATGAACATGCCAAAGCGAGCATCTTGAAACCAGTTCAAGCCTTGCGGGGAAGCCTGCAGCGCCATAAAGTGTCTCCTAGAGCTAATGGACCTGATATTAGATGCAAACGCGATCCGTAGGGGCACAAGGTCCGGCGGAACAACGCTCGCCACAAGGACGAAGCTATCCTCGCCGGACCTTGTGCCCGGACCCTATGCCCGCCTCTTACGTGAAATGTACCCCTAACGATACGCCGGCAGCCAGTCGCCGTGCGCTGCGATCAGCTCGTCGACCAGGCTCCAGATTTGGTCCAGGCTGAGCTCAGCCGCCGTGTGCGGGTCGAGCATGGCCGCATGGTAGATGTGCTCGCGCTTGCCGGTCAGGGCAGCCTCGACGGTCAATTCCTGTACGTTGACATTGGTGCGCATCATGGCTGCCAGGTGCGGAGGCAAGGCGCCGATCTTCGTCGGCTGCAAGCCGTTCTTGTCTACCAGACACGGCACCTCGACGCAGCAACCCTGCGGCAGGTTGTCGATCAGGCCATAATTGGCTACGTTGCCATAGACCACGCGCGGTTGGCCGGTTTCCATGCTGTGGATGATGCCGGAGCCGTATTCATGGCTGCGTTCGATCTCGTTGATGTTCTCGAAGTCCTCCATAACCTGGGGCAGGAACTCCACCGGCACGCCGGCCTTCTGCATCGCAGTCCCAAACTCCTTAGCTAGGTTCTTTTCGGGATGCTCCATCTTCTCGCGCATGAAACCCCAGGCAGTAATCTGCATCTCGCAGCGCCCAATATACTCGTCCAAGGGAATCTCAAACTCCTCAAGCAGATCGGGGCGGTCGCGCTTGATGAACCATGGGACATACTCAGAGAAATGCTCGCTCGACTCGGTGACAAAATAGCCGGTGCGGCGCAAGACTTCATAACGCACCTTGTCGGAGAGTTTGCGATAGCGACGACCAAATGTCCCCGCCTCTGCCACCTGGCGGATGCGCGGATAGAGGTCTTCGCCATCGCGCTCGAATCGCAGGTAGAAGGCCATGTGATTAATGCCGGCGCAGACGTAGTTGATCTCTTCGATCGGTACGTTGATGTCTTCGGCCAGTACCTCGGCCGTACCCTGCACGCTGTGACATAGGCCCACCGTCTTGATCTTGCTGGCGCGGCTGATGGCCATGCAGTTCATCGCCATGGGGTTGACATACTGCAGGAAGGTTACGTCCGGACAGACTTCTTCCATGTCGGCGCACATGTCGAGCAGGACAGGAATAGTCCGCAGCCCACGCATGATGCCGCCGATGCCCAATGTATCGGCAATCGTCTGGCGCAAGCCATACTTCTTGGGAATTTCGAAGTCCGTAACCGTGCAGGGCTTATAGCCGCCCACCTGGATCATGCTGATGGCGTAATCGGCCCCATCCAGCGCTTTGCGCCGATCAGATGTAACTTCGATCGTGGGCTTGGCCTCAAAGTAGTCTGCGACAGTGTGCGCCACTCTCTCCGACGTGCTCAGCCGATCGGGGTCGATGTCAAACAAGGTGATGGTCGAACTGCTCAATTCCGGATAGCTGAGGATGTCGCCCAGCAAATTCTTGGCGAACACGGTGCTGCCGGCGCCGATAAACGTAATTTTGGCCATTTGGGATTCCTTTCAAACAATGAATTTGGGAGAGACGCTGCGCAGGCGCCTCTCCCCTACAAATTCTACGTAAACTGTGGCAAATAGTCACAATTGCGTTCGAAGAGTTCGTCGACCATCTGCTGAATCTCGGCTAGCGACAGCACGGCAGCAGTCAATGGATCGTTGGCAATCGCCTGGTAGACAAGGCGGCGATTGCCGGTCAGCGCGGCTTCCACCGCCATCTCCTCGATCTGCGAACTCAGATTGGTAAGTACCGCGCACTGCGCCGGCAGTGCCCCCACCCGCAGGGGCTGCAGACCGTGACGGCTGGCCCACACCGGAATCTCCACGCAAGCATCCGGCGGCAAGTTGGTCACATAGCCTTTATTGGCTACGTTGCCGTTAAACAGGAACGCCTCACCGCCATGGAGCGCGTTGATAATCGACGCGGCATACTCGTGCCCACGCTGGAGGGTAAGCGGCGCAGGGTTGTCGAGCCAGGCATTGATCTCATCTTGCCAGTCGCCCTCGCGCTGCTGGTAATGCTTGAGAATGTAGGCGTACTCGCCGGGGTTCCAACCCGTGCCGTGCGTACAGTACTTTTCGATCAGGTCCTGACGCTTGCGGAACCACCAGTTGTATTCTGAGTTGTGCCCGCTCGATTCGGTCACATAATGGTCGAAAGCTAGGAACATCTCGTTGCGTACCTGCTCCTCGTTGTAGATTTCAGGTCGCTCGAGAATCGCCTTGCGAATCAGCGGGTATGCATCTTCCCCATTCCACTTGAAGGTCAGGTACCAGGCCATGTGATTGATGCCGGCGCAGGTGAACTCGATCTCTTCGTAGGGGGCGCCGATCCACTCGGCCAGCATCTCAGACGTGCCCTGCACGCTGTGGCATAGACCCGTAACAGGAACATCCGTCTCGCGCATGATGGCACGGCAGAGCATCGCCATCGGATTGGTGTAATTGAGCATCGTCGCGCCGGGGCAGTAGCGCTGCATGTCTTTGGCGATACTCACCATCACCGGAATCGTACGCAAGGCGCGGAAGATACCCGAGACGCCGCGCGTGTCGCCGACATTGATGTCCACACCATACTTCTTGGGGACCTCAATGTCGTGGCGCCAGACGTCGGTCGCCCCCACCAGGATCGTGACAAGTACATAATCCGCACCCTTGAGGGCTTCGGCGCGATCGAGCGTAGTCTCCACTTTGGCGGGATAGCCGCCTTCGTCGATGATGCGCTGCACGGCCCGGCGTGAAAACTCCAGCCGATCCGGGTTGATATCCATCAAACAAATTGTAGAATCTGCCAGTCGTTCAAACGTCAGAACATCCCGCACCAGGTTGCGTGTAAAGCCAAAGCTCCCCGCTCCGATAAAAGTCAATTTAGGCATCGTTTTTGTCTCATCCTCTCCTATTATTAGAACTGCGGCAGCCACTGCGTCTCTGCTTCAAGCAGTTCGCTGACCATGCTGTGAATTTGCGGCAGCGTGCAGACGGCCGCCGTCAACGGGTCGAGCATAACGGCATGGTAGACGGCGTCAACGTCGCCGGTCAGCGCAGCGTCCACGATCAGGTTCTGCACGTTGATGTTGGTGCGGTTGAGCGCGGCCAGTTGCGACGGCAGGTTGCCGATAAAGGTGGGCTGCACGCCGCTGGCGTCCACCAGGCATGGCACTTCCACGCAGCAACCGTCGGGTAAGTTGGTGATCAGGCGTGTATTGGGGACGTTGCCTGCCACCTTGACCGGCTTATTGGTCTCCACCGCCTCGATGATCCATGAACCATATTCGTGGCTGCGCTTGGTAGGGAACTCACCGCCCACGATCTCGTCATAGTCGCTTTGAAATTGTTCCAGGCGGTGCAGGCAGTGGCGCAGGTAGCCGCCGGTGCGTCCAAAATCGAACCAGTGGTTAACAGGATCGGTAAAGCGCGGGACGAGTTGCTCGTTGACCATGGCGGCGCTCTTGCGGAAGTACGGCATATACTCGCTGGCGTGGCCGCTCGACTCGGTGACGAAATAGCCGAAGTACTTCATGATATCGGTGCGCACGGGTTCCTCGGCCATGACCTCCAGGCGCTCGATCGCCTCCCACAGCATAGGATACAGATCCTCTTTGCCGCGGCAGAATTCGAGGAAAAACGCCTGGTGGTTGATGCCTGCACACAGGAAGCTGACTTCGTCATACGGCACGTCGATCCACTTGGCCAGCATCTCGCTGGTGCCTTGCACGCTATGGCAAAGACCGATGTGGGGGCGGCCTGAACCCTCGGCCACGGCCCAGCAGTTGGCCGCCATGGGGTTCACGTAGTTGAGCAGCAGGGCGTCGGGAGCCAGTTCGTCCATCTCATCGCACAGGTCAAGCAGCACAGGAATGGTGCGCAGCGCGCGGAAGACGCCGCCCGGCCCCAACGTGTCGCCGACGCACTGTTCGACGCCATACTTCTGTGGAATTTCGATATCCAGTTTGTAAGCGTCGAGCCCTCCCTGCTGGAAGGTCGTCACCACGTAATCGGCATTTTCGACGGCCACGCGCCGGTCGGTCGTGGCCTTAACGCTGGCCTTGATGCCGCGACGGTCGACCACGGCCTGCACAATTGACCGTGCCTGCTCGAGACGCACCGGATCGATGTCCATGAGCATGATGGTGCTTTCCTGCAGCGCCGGGGCAAGCAGGATGTCGCTGGTCAGTTGGCGCGTAAACACCAGGCTGCCGGCGCCGATGAATGTAATTTTGGGCATTGCTAGACTCCAATCCGAAACGGGTAAAGGTTATTGCGAAGAGAATTACGCGGTCAGCTTAGCATACAGCTTCTCACCCCAGCCGCCCAAAAGGGGGACGGGCTTCCAGCGGGCGGTTAACGCATTGACCAACCCGGCCACCCAGGCGATCAGCACGGCAGTATAGGCGGCAATCACGATCGAGAAACCGCTCATGAGCATGAGCGGCCCGCCCAGCGGCAGAATGATGTTGGCCAGGAAGCGCAGCGCCAGCCAAGCGCCGTAGATCAGGGCGATCGCTACAATTAGGGTGATCCCGATGCCGATCCAGGACCCTCTTTCGGAATAGCGCACTGCCTTGTTGCGGCGCTGCAAGACCGGGAGCAAGAGCACAAGCCCGATCGGGATGATGTAGAGCAAGGGAGCTTGCACCGAAAAGAACGTGAAGAGCCAACCGATCGCAAACCATAGCAGCGGCACCACGATAGCAACCAACGTCAGGCTCAACGACTGGCAGGCATGGAAGAGAGAGAATCGGCTCTTACGCCCAAAGAGCAGCACGAGCACCGGACCAATCAGCACCAGTATGTACGCCAGGATGGCGACGATGCGGCTTGGCGCAGCAGGCACTTCCAACGCCGGCGAATTTTCGTCCACGATCAACCCCCAATACCGACGAGGTTCAGTTCTTTGGCAAAATGACAGCTCACGAAGTGTTCCGGCTCCACCTCGGCGAGTACCGGCTCCACTTGCTTGCAGATATCCTGGGCATAGCGACAGCGCGGGTGGAAGACGCAGCCAGGCGGTGGGTTGGCCGGGCTGGGCACGTCGCCTTCCAGGATGATGCGTTGCGTCTTGATGTCCGGGTCAGCCGGCGGCACGGCTGACACCAGCGCCTCGGTGTACGGATGCATGGGGCGACGCAGCAAGCGCTCGGCCCCGGTCATCTCCACGATCTTGCCCACATACATCACGGCGATGCGATCAGATATATGCTCGACCACTGAGAGATCGTGGGCGATAAAGATTAAAGTGAGGCCGAGTTGTTCCTTTAGGCCCTGCAGCAGATTGAGCACCTGGGCCTGGACCGAGACGTCGAGCGCCGAAACCGGCTCGTCGGCCACGATCAGCCGGGGACTGAGCGCAAGCGTGCGGGCGATGCCAATGCGCTGGCGCTGGCCGCCGGAGAACTCGTGCGGGTAGCGCTCCATGTAGTTGGGATCGAGGCCGACCTCCGTCATCAGATCGGCCACCCGCTCTTCCATGGCTTTGCCTTTGGCAACATGGTGGATGACCAGTGGCTCGCCGATCAGTTCCTTTACCGTGCGCCGTGGGTTAAGTGAGCTAAACGGGTCCTGGAAAATCATGCGTATCTCGCGGCGCAGCGGCTTGACCTGCTTGGAAGACAGCCGGGCCACGTCGATGCGGTCGCCGGCAGCCGTGCGATACCAAACCTCGCCGGCGGTCGGCGAATATAGGCGCAGAATCGCGCGGCCGACTGTAGTTTTGCCGCAGCCGCTCTCACCGACTAGACCCAGCACTTCATTGCGCTTGACGGCAAAGCTCACGCCGTCCACAGCCTTGATGTGCCCGGTCACCCGCTGCAGCCAGCCAGAGCGAATCGGGAAATACTGTTTGAGATCGTTGACCTCGAGTATATATTCGTTGGCCATAGTCAACTCATCGAATACGGGTCGGCAGCGTCGCGCAACCCATCACCCAGGAAGTTAAAGCCCAGCACGGCGGCAATGATAAAAAAGACCGAGGACGCGATCCAGGGGTTGAAGCCCAGTGTCTGGATCGTCTGCGCATCGCGCATCATCGTACCCCAACTGACCAGCGGCTCCTGGATACCGATGCCCAGAAAACTGAGAAAGCTTTCGGCTAGGATGATGGTGGGGATCGTCAACGTGAGCACGACGATGATGTGGCTGAACGTGTTGGGCAGCAGGTGCTGGAACATAATGCGGGCGTCGGAAGCGCCCATCTCCTGAGCCGCCAACACGAAATCGGTCTCACGTAGCGCTAGCACCTTGCCGCGCACCTCGCGTGCCAGCAGCGTCCAACTGAGCAGCGCAAAGATAAGGGACATCGTCACAAAGACGGCAAACTGGTCCCATGTGATCGGAATGACAGCGGCCAGCGCCATCCACAAGGGCAGCTGCGGAAATGACTGCACGAACTCGACAAAGCGCTGCGTCCAGTTGTCCACCGCGCCGCCATAGTAGCCGGAGAAGACGCCGACTACGGCCCCCACCACTACGCTGATCAACGTGCCGAAGAGCGCCATGGTGAGCGAAATCCGGCCGGCGACAGAAGCGCGGCCAAAGATGTCACGGCCAAAGCGGTCGGTGCCCAGCAGGAAGAGCTTGGCGTCTCCCGCTACACCAAATAGGTGGACATTGGTCGGTATCAAGCCAAAGAGCTTATAGGGCCAACCCTTGGCAAAAAAGACGACGGGATAGCGCACCGACGTGTCATCAGCCCAGGTCGAAGTCATATCGGCGTTGAGCACCTGCTCACGCTTGTAGACAAAGGGCATGAAGTGAAACGCACCCGAGGAATCGATAAAGTGGAGCTGGGTGGGCGGGGTGTAGGCCTCCGTCATGTTAAGCCTGACAGGGTCATACGGAGAGAAGAACTCGGCAAAGATCGCCAAGATAAACAACCCAATGACAACCAATCCGCCGGCGATGGCGATCTTGCTCTTGCGGAACTTGCGCCAGACCAACTCGCCGTAACTTTCATGCGTGCGTGAGGTGCGGCGCAGCATTGTGGTCAGTTCCGGGCTGACCTCGCGGCTCTCGGCATCAGGCAGCAGCGGATAATCGATCGACCGATTCTGTTCGGCTTCCGGGAAATTAATACTCTCGCTCATGGAATTCTTTCTCGGCTCACCCTTAGCTCAAACGGATGCGTGGGTCCACCAACGCCAGCACAACGTCGGCGATCAAATTGCCGACCACCAGCAGCACAGCATAAATCATCAGGAAGCCGCCGGAAACATAGATATCCTGTATGGCCAGCGAACTGTAGAACATGGGCGCCAAGGTAGGCATATTGAGCACAATCGCAGCCTCCAATTCACCTTGGAGCATGTAAGGCAGAACCGTGCCTTGATACATGATAATCGGGTGCAAAGCGTTCGGCACGGCGTGCTTGTAGATGGTCGTGCTTTCACGTAAGCCCTTGGAACGCGCGGTTGTGACGTACTGGGCATTCAAATTGTCGAGCAAGTTGCCGCGCATGACACGCATGTTCCGTGCAACCCCGCCGAGGCCTGCAATAATAATGACCGGCCACACGTATTTGAGGGTGTCGGCGAACTTGTCCCAGGACATGGGCGCGAAGGCATACTGTGGCGAGGTGTAACGCCCTATATAGGGGTAGTTCCACTCGATGACCATGAGGTACATCAATACCAGCGCCAGAAAGAAGCGGGGCACGGCCGTGCCGATGAATGCCAGCACCGTAGCCAGGTTGTCTCCCAAGCTATATTTGTGTGTGGCAGAATAAATCCCTATCAATAGGCCAAAAAAGGTAGAGATAAAGTGGGCGGAAAGGGCAAGGAATAGGGTGCGCGGCAGGCGTTCGGCAATCAGCTCGCCGACGTCCTTCTTATAGGCAAACGAATACCCAAACTTGCCCTCGGTGACAATACCCTTCATCCAAATAAGATATTGCTCCCACATTGGCTTGTCCAGACCGTATTGGGCGCGATAACGGTCGGCGGCCTCTTTGGCATCGCCCGGCGACATGTTGGCCTGGTTGACAAGCTGCATCTCATACGTCGTAGCAAAGTCGCCTGGCGGCAACTGGATGATAATGAAGGAGACTATGCTAATGCCGATCAGCAGTGGAATGCTGGCCAAGATGCGGCGCAGAATGTAGCCAACCATAAGCAGACCCCAATTGGGTGAACAAATTTGCCGATACGCAAGAAGTGAGGGGAATGTCCCCGGGACCGGCGAACGCATGTGTTCGCTTGGCGTCCCGGGGACATGGCTCACCCTCTCATCATATTACTGAGCCGGGCTCTCGACGCAGACGTTGCCGGAGGTCTGGTAGTCACAGCCTTCGTATAAGGGCACCGAGTTCGGGTAGATTTCCTTCTGACCCTGGTCCGTGCGATTCTCCTCGGCTAGCCACACCTGCTCGGGCAGGATGTTGTTGGCATCCCACTGATACAGGAAGGCAGGGGTGCCGACTGGGACGTTCTTGAAGTTCTTGTTGAGCATCAAGCCATAGCGGCCGGTGGCCAGACCAAGCGTGTACACGTCTTCGGTGTGCAGCTTGTTCAGCTCCGACATCAGCTTGAACTCGGTGTCAAAATCGGTGGCGGCGCAGAACTCGTTGGAGATCTCGATCATGCGTTGCTCGACGTCGGTGTACTCTTCCGGCTGCGAGCCGACAAAGTGCAGTGCATAGTTCTCGCTGGTAGGCGCAATTTCCTTACAGCGCACGCTCGGCGCGGCCCAGGCCTGGCCTGGACGGCCGATACGCATTTCCCACGTACCGGCGCGCTCATTTTCGGTCATGGCCGTGCCGGCGATGGTGCGGAAGTTCACTTTGATGCCTACATCCTGCAGGAATGCCACGATTGCCGGGCCGAGACTCTGACCTACCGTATTGTCCTCACCCGATTCCAAGCCAATAACTACATCCTGGCCGGCCAACGGGCCCTCACTGTACTCGCGTACGCCGTCGCCGTTCGTATCCTTCAGACCAAGTTGGTCGAGCAGGATATTGGCGCTCTCCGGCGAATACGGGTAATAGACGACCGACTCGCGATCAAAGTACTGCGAGCCTGGGAAGATGCCGCCGGCCCATGCACGGAAGAACGGGCCATTGGTCAGTGACTTGGCAATTCCATCGCGGTCGATAGCGTAGGCCAACGCCTTGCGGAAGTCCGGATTCAGCAGCAGGTCGCGCACGACACGATCGCGATCATCTTCTACGCCTGTGAACTTGGCGTGATTAAACTCGATGTTGTAGCCCAGTGTCTCGGGGCCCCACTCGACACGGAACGTGGCGGCGGGATCCGCTGCCTGGCGCACGGTTTCGTCCATCGTCTCGATGTTTTCGACGTTGGAGTGATCGGCCGTGCCGGCGATAGTATTCAGCGTCCGCGTGCTGCCGGTCTTGGAGTACGTAAACTGAATCTCGTCCAAGTAGGGCAGCTGGCAGCCGTTTTCATCTACCATGTAGTAGTACGGATTGCGGCGGAAGACCAGGAACTCGTCGGTCTTGTACTCTACAGGCACCCACGGCCCAAGTGTAACGACAGGCAGGGAATTAGGAGCCAGAGCGTCCTTGTAACTCTGATAGTCCTTGCCGCCATACTTGGGGTGGAACGGCTTGAGAATGTGTGCCGGACCAGGCGAGAAGTTCAGATTGGTCATCTGGTACAGCCACTTCGTCGGCTTGGCGGTTGGGAAGGTCCACTCCAGTGTATAGTCGTCGAGCGCCTTGAGTTCGATCGGCTTGCCGTCGATCGTCCAGAAGTCAGAGGAGGTCCAGGTCACGACGTTGGGGTCGTGAATGTTGTCATCCCACAGGAACATGATGTCTTCCGTGGTGAAGGGCACGCCGTCCGACCACTTGACGCCTTCAATCAGGTGCATGGTCAGCTTTGTGCCGTCTTCGGACCACTCCCAGCTCTTGGCCAGGCGCGGGATCGGGTTGACGTCCGAGGTCAGGAACATGGCGCCGGTGTTGATAGGCTCCTCCTGGACGATGGCCTCGATGCCAAACCAGCCCTGGACGGTGCCGGCGTTATAGTTCCAGCCTTCGAGCGGCACGGCCCACACATCACGCCAGATGCCGCCATATTCGCCGGCGCCATCCGACATGAAATCCGTCTTGTACACGAACGGTTCCTTGGGCAGGCGCTCTTCGACCGGCGGCAGCTTGCCTTCCTCGACCAGCTTGGTCAAGTACTCAGGCTCGCAATACTTGTCGAAGGAGCGGTGGTCGACGATTTGGTCGATGTCGAACTTCACGGGCTCGCGGCTGCCCGCCAATACCGTGCCTTCGGGATACGGAATCGGCGCAGCCAGTTCGCCGGCAGCCGGGACTGCGGCGGCCTGATCACCTGCGGGCGCCTCTGCAGCCGCTTCCGTGGCGGCGGCCTCGGCGGCCGTCCCCTCGGTTGCCGGCTGGGCAACCGGCTCCGGCGCTGCCTGGCAGGCCGCCAGCAGTACCATCGCCGCTACTACTACGATGTACAGAATCTTTCTCATAACAGGACAATCCTTTCCTTCATTGAATTCGAACGGATTGACAAACCTGAAAATTGACCGTCGCCCCAGGTGATAAGTACGGATGCGGCTCCAAGGTGGCGGATTTTCATTCAACGTAGATCAATACAACCAGCATGCAGCCTTGTGCCCCGGCTTGATCTCAACCAACTGGGGCGCCTCCTGGCGGCAGATCGGCTTGACAAAGGGACAACGATCGGCGAAGGGGCAACCCACGATCTTGGTATCAGGTGTCGGCACCATGCCCTTGATCGGTATAAGCTGGTTGGTCTTTCTCCCTAACACCGGCACCGAATTGAGCAGACCCATCGTGTAAGGATGCAGTGGGTCATGGAACAAGGCTCGCGTCTCGGTATACTCCACCACCTTGCCCAGATACATGACGGCGACGTGGTCGGCCATCTGCGAGACTACGCCCAGATTGTGCGTAATCAGCATGATTGACGAGCGAAAATCCCGCTTTAACGTGCGCATCAGATCTAAGATTTGCGCCTGCACCGTCACGTCAAGCGCCGTTGTTGGCTCGTCGGCGATCAGGATCGACGGATTGCAGGACAGGGCCATTGCGATCATCACACGCTGGCGCATGCCGCCGCTAAGTTGGTGCGGATACTGGTCGAGGCGACGCTTGGGTTCACTGATCTGAACCTTTTCGAGCATCTCCAGGGCCCGCTGCTTGGCGTCGGCCTCACCTACTTTTTGGTGTAGCTTGACAACCTCGGCAATCTGGTCGCCGACGCTGTGCAAGGGATTGAGCGATGTCATCGGTTCTTGGAAGATAACCGCAATTTCCCTGCCCCGAATCGAGCGCATCTGCGAGCCCTGCGGATCCAAGCGAGCGATGTCCACCGGCGCGCTGCTGCCCTCCCGATGCAACAAGATCTCGCCCTCCACAATGCGTCCCGGCGGCGACTTGATCAACTGCATGACGGACATGGCAGTAATACTCTTGCCGCAGCCGCTTTCGCCGACAATCCCAAGTGTGGATTGGCGGGCGAGCGTGAGGTCGACGCCATTGACGGCTTTGACGGTGCCCCTCTCCAAGAAGAAGTAGGTGTGCAGGTTCTTAATCTCGAGAATAGGATCTGAGCCGCCGGCGGGTCCGGTGTCAGTGGCGAGCGTGTCGATAGGTGTAGGTGATTGCGCCATAGCTGATAAACTCTTGTCGCTAGTCTCCAATGCCGGCTACTCTCCAAGCACCGTCGAAAGCGCGTTGGCCGATCGGGCCGGAGTTACCGGCTTGATCAGGTAGACGCTGGCGCCCAACTCGGCGCTGCGGCCACGTACGTCCAAAATGCTGCATACGACGATCGGCAATCGGGGATACCGGCGGCGCACCAAAGCTACAAAAAGCCATGCTTCGTTGCCTAATGCGGCGGGCTCCAACACAAGCGCGTCTACGCTTGCACCATTCAGCTGCGCAGCAGCTTCCTGTTCATTGCCGCATGCGACGACGGAAAAACTTCTGCTCAACTCACGGCGATACAATTCGCGCGTTGCAGCGTCGTCTTCCAAAAGCATGACGGTCTGTTGGGAAGGCGCCATGGACATGCCCGCCTATCTGTCCGGCTGCCAGGCAGCCGGTAAAGCATTCACGCGCAGTAAAACTCGGCAGGTGCACCTACATACACAGTGTTACAGACGACCGGACCGATCTCTGCGTACGAATCAGTAGCTTAAATTAGGAAGGTTGTGTTGGAAATTGACTGAGCGGCCTAAGCATAAAACGTTTTTGGTCGGTTGTCTTGGACAAATACGCCGCGAAATTGGAGAATTAAATCCTACTTTGCGCGCTTGCGATATTGTAGAGGGGGCCTGCCCGTCTCCCTATGAAAGACCCGGACGAAATAAGCAGGATCATTAAAGCCAACGCTCTGTGCAACTTCGGTGACACTCAGTTCGCTTGCCAGGAGCAGTTTCTGGGCCTGGCAGACTCGATAGTGGTTTAGGTATTGCCAGGGCGTCATTCCCGTATCGCGGCGAAAGATTCGCGACAGGTAGTTCGGGCTGATCTTGAGAGCCGCGCTGATTTCCTCCCGTGAGAGTGGGGCAGCATAGTGTTCGGCTACGTATGCTGCTAGGGATCGGCTTAGATCCGTAGCGTGCTGCAGGCAAGCCTGCAGCACTAGTTCGCTGCTCTCAGGACCACCTGCTTTATCGGCCACCAGCGCCACTTGGACACTTTGTGCGGTTGTGTTCAGTGGCAGCCGCACCTGAAAAAGTGTACCGTGTCCGGGCTTGCTGCGTACTGACAATGTGCCCCTATGCAAGGAGACAAGATGCTGCGCGACATGTAGCCCCAGCCCCACGCCATGTTGTGCCCGCAGGGCGTCGGCAAACGCATCGGTGGTCACAGCTGCCGCAATCTGCCCATCCTGGTCAAGCAAGCTAATCCCGGCACCCGTGTCTTCCACCCAGATATGCAGTTCGTCGTTGGCATGGCTTGCGCCTAACGTAATGTGTCCCTCTAGGGTAAAACGGGCGGCATTGCTTAGCAGGTTAAGCAGCACCTGGCGCAGTCGCACCGGATCGGCATGCAGTGGTGGAAGGGTGTTGGGCAACTGCAGTCGCCATTCTACGTCCGCTTGGGTGCTGCCGCCTGCCATGGCGTTGAATATATCGGAAAGCAAGGCTCCGACATCTACTTGTTCAGGATACACCTCCAAGGCGCCACTTTCCACTTGCGACAAATTCAAGAGGTCATCGATCAATCGCCCAAGGTGTTGACCGCTGCGCTGAATATGCTGCAGGTCTTGTACGAGTTCGGTCGGCAGGTGTGTACTATAGGGATTGCGGTCGTCGAGAGCTGCCTCGCTATAGCCCAAAATAATATTGAGTGGCGTGCGTAGCTCGTGGCTGACGTTGGCAAGCAGGCGCGATTTGAGCAGGCTAGCACGTTCTGCCTCGGCCTTGGCCTCCAATGCCTGTGCGTAAAGTTGGGCATTGCGCAGCGCAATTCCTAATTGATCGGCCAATGTCTGCAGGGCATCCAGCATGATCTGCGACTGTGGGCTCCGCTTGTGACTATGCAGGTCCAGCACTCCCAGCGTCTTACCGCCGACGCGAATCGGGAGGATGACACGTGAACGGCAAGCAGGCCAGGCCGGTTCGGGAGCAAAACGTTGGCTGGTCGAGGTATCAGGAATACAAACTGCCTGGTTGCGCATCAGTGCCTGACCCAGCGCGCCGGATGCCGCCAGCGAAACACAGCGTCTCTCCTCGTCGATCGCATCCGTCGAGCCAGGTTGGTCGAGCACGAGACAGCAGTCTTTCTCGCGCCACCAGAAAAGCTGGACATGGTCGAATTCGTAGCGGCTACGAATGATGTCGGCCAACTCGCGCAGCAACTGGGGCCCATCCAAGATCGAACCCACGCGCCGGTTCAACTCCAGGCTGGTCTGCATCTGCGTGACCCTTTGCTGTTCCTGGCGCAGATTAACATCCACTAAGCGGCTTGGCACATCGGCAATGGAAACCAGCTTTTCGGCAGCAGCCTGCGCTGCATTGGCGGCTGTGATCAGGCGTTGCTCGAAGGGGAAATGCGTGGGCAGCGGTTGGCCGCGGCTTGCTTGGCAGGCATACTCAAGCAAGCGCCGCGCCAGGTCTGCAGCTGACGTCTCCACGGTCGCATGCATCGTGCCGGCAATGATAGCGGCTAGCGCTAACGGGTCGCCGTTTATGCCGACAATCTGCGTCGAGTCGTCTGCTAACTCCAGCAGGCGAAACGCATCGCGGCCGGCTAGTGCCAGCGAGTCGGACAGGCCGAATATGGCAGTAAGCGGCCCTGTGCCGATATGCCGGCGCCAATGCTCCGCTTCTTCCATAATCACTTCATAGGCCTCATCATAACGCCACAGGGTTGGGACTTGAATGCAGCGCACGCCAGGGCATGCAGAGACAGGCTCGAGAAAGCCGTTCACTCGCCGCTGGACGGTAGGGAGGAAGCGCTCCTCGCCCCCAATCATGACGACCGTTCCGCAGTAGTTGATGCGTTTGAGCAAGCAGTGCGCGGCCGTGGTAGCAGCATCGCCCAGCCCACGCGGGCTAGTGATGCCTGGTCCGGTGTACTCCATTTCGTCGGTAAAGACGAGCGGCAGACCGGCGCCCACAATGCGTTGCGCCAACGCCTCCGGCAGGCGCGGCGTAATCAAGGCGTCCAGCTCCTGGGCCAGCAGGTCATCCAGCAGGCTAAGCTGCGCCTCGCCAGTTACGCGCTCCAAGGGGAGGTTCACGTTGACAAGCACGACGCTCATTTCCTGCACACGCTGGCGCATGTTCTCGCGCACCAACACCCAATACGGATCGGTCGGCTGCACACGCGAGCCAATACGGATAGTTTCTTTCATGACTCGGTAGCTGAATTAGCCGAACAAATTGACAGCACCATTGGCACGGTCTACAATCGCAAGGGGAGTTTCATTACGCACGTTCGTATCATACTAATTCGTTGCAGCAGCGTCAATGCCGCCACCATTCTCGTATTGTGCCATCCAAACCAAAAACTCACTTCTGAAACGGACGCCAACATGAGCGAACTACAGACCAAACTGGAGAACATCCACAGCCTGCTCGACGCCTACCAGATGGACGCCTTGTGGCTGCGTCTGGCAAGCAGCTTTGCCTGGGCCACGGGAGGCAAGTCGTCGTACATTAACACGGCTGCAAGCAATGGCCTGGCTTCCCTGTTGATCACGCGCGACCGTCGTTACGTGATCACCAATAACATCGAGCAACCGCGCATTGCCGTGGAAGAGGGTCTGGCAGAAGCAGGCTGGGAATTCGTGGCGCCTGAATGGCACACCACAGACGACCCACTTGCCGGCCTGATAGGCGGGCTAAAGGTGGCCGTGGACGGCAGTGCGCCGGGTATGTTGGACCTGAGTGGGCCGCTCGCACGGCTGCGCGCCAACCTGCTGCCGGTAGAGGTCGAACGGTTCCGGCAGCTGGGCCGGATCTGCGGCGACGCCATGAACAGTGCAATCCGCGCCGTCGAGCCTGGCATGAGCGAGCACGAAATCGCCTCTCTGCTGGCATTTGAAACCGAAAAGCGCGGCGCCCAGGCGATCGTCAACCTGATCGCCACCGACGAACGAATTTTCCGCTATCGCCACCCGCTGCCCACCGACAAGCAGTTGGACCGCTATGCCATGCTCGTTCTCTGCGGCCGCAAATGGGGTCTGGTCTGCTCGGTTACGCGCCTGGTGCACTTCGGTCCGCTGCCGGACGAGCTGCGCCGCAAGCAGCTGGCGCTGACTGCCGTCGATGCGACGTACCTCGCAGGCACGCGCCCTAACACCAGGCTAGGTGACATCGTTGCACAGGCACAAGCGGCCTATGCCAGGGGCGGTTTTGACGACGAGTGGCGGCTGCACCACCAGGGCGGCCCTGCCGGTTACGAAGCGCGCGAGTACCTGGGCGTGCCCGGCAGCGAAGACGAGGTCCGTGAAGGCCAGGTGTATGCCTGGAACCCTTCAATCACAGGTACCAAGATGGAGGATTCCGTGCTCGTCGCCGCCGACAGCAACGTGGTTTTGACCGCCATCCCGGGCTGGCCCACAATCTCAGTCGACATCGGCGGCCAAATTTACGAACGCCCCGCTATTTTGGAACGATAATTTCTAGAACGCTTCCAGGAAGCGTTCCAATAAAGGACATTAGCTTCATGACTCAATCACTACACGGCGTGCTGGCCCCAGTGCTCACGCCCATGCGCGACGACCTGAGCCCCGACACACCGAAATGGATTTCTTTTTGCCAACAGTTGTTGGCCGACGGCTGTACCGGGTTGGCGCCCTTTGGCACCACCAGCGAAGCCAATTCGTTGGGGTTGGACGAGCGCATGGAGATGCTCGATGCCCTGGTAGGCGCTGGTGTCCCCGCCAACTTGCTGATGCCCGGCGTCGGCACCTGCGCCATCACGGACACGGCGAAGCTGGCCGCACAGGCAGCGCGGCTGGGTTGCGGCGGTGTTCTGATGCTGCCACCCTTTTACTATAAGGGCGTGAGTGAGGAAGGTGTCTTCCGCAGCGTGGCCGAAGTGATCGAGCGTGTGGGCGACGACCGGCTGCGCGTGTATGTCTATCATATCCCGCCCATCGCCGTCGTCGGCTTCAGCCTCAAGTTAATCGAACGGCTGATCAAAACCTATCCCGCCTCGGTCGTCGGTATCAAGGACAGTTCGGGCGACTGGAACAACCTCAAGGCTATTCTTGAAAACTTTCGGGGTTTCGGCACATTCACCGGCTCGGAGCGCTTCTTGCTGCCGACCTTGCGACTGGGCGGCGTCGGCACCATCAGCGCCATGGCTAATGTGATCCCGGGCCATATTCGCCGTCTCTACGATGGTTGGCTCGCCGAGAACGCCGACCAGGTACAGGAACAGCTCAATGTTCCGCGCGAGGCGCTGCGCGAGTATGCGCCGATCCCTGCGCTCAAGGAGATCCTGGCGACTCGGACAGGCGATGCGTGTTGGCGCAACTTGCGCCCGCCGTTGGTCAAGCTTTCCGCACCACAGGTAGCCGAATTGCATGAGAAATACGCGGCGAGTGGCGTGTGAGCGACGGCACACCGACTTGGATCCTCTATGGGGCGAACGGCTACACTGGCGAATTGACGGCGCGCACGGCCGCTCAGGCGGGGATGCACCCCATCTTGGCCGGCCGCAACACATCCGCAGTCGCGGCCCTGGCGCAGGAGCTCCATCTGGAACATCGCACGGCGGCGCTGGACGATGCCAATGCGCTCGACCAAATGCTGGCCACAGCAGGCGAGTCCGGCCGGCCGCAGGTGGTATTGCACTGCGCCGGTCCCTTCAGCCGCACGTCCAAACCCATGGCCGACGCCTGTCTGCGCAACGGCGTCCACTATCTGGATATCACCGGCGAAATTGCGGTCTTCGAAGCATTGGCTGCGCGCTATGACGAGGCAAAGCGTGCCGGCGTGATGCTGCTGCCCGGCGCAGGCTTTGACGTCGTGCCATCTGACTGCCTGGCGTCGCATCTCAACCGGCGGCTGCCGGCGGCCACGCGGCTCATCCTGGGCATCCTGGCCTTGGGCAGCGTATCGCGCGGGACGGCTACCACAATGTTGGAGGGAATCGAAAGCGGCCAAAGCGGCTTGGTGCGGGTCAAAGGCAAGTTGACCGAGGCGCCCATCGGCGCCAAAATGCGCGACATCGACTTTGGTCGCGGCCCGCGTCCATCCATCTTAATGCCGTGGGGCGACGTCTCCACCGCCTATCACAGCACGGGTATTCCCAATATCGAAGTGTACATGTCTTTCCCGCCGGCGATGATCCGGGCCATGCAAGCAGGCCGCTATCTGGGCTGGCTGACAAAAGTACCCGGCGTAATGTCGCTGCTCAAACAGCGCGTGCAAAGCGGCCCACCTGGCCCAAGCGACGAACAACGCGCCAAGGGCTTGAGCCTGCTCTGGGGACTGGTAGAAGATGACAACGGGAATCGGGCCGAGAGCCGGCTGCAGACGCCGGAAGGCTACACCTTGACGGCACTCTCATCCTTGCTGATCGTGCGCAAGGTGCTGGCGGGCCAGGCACGCCCAGGCTTCCAAACGCCTAGCTCCGCCCACGGCCCCGACCTGGTGATGGAAATCCCAGGCGTCGAGAGGATCGATCTATAGGGGCATACGGTGCGGTGAATCGATACTAGAAACCGAGTTTCCCAAGCGAGCGCCGCTTGTATCAAGCGCAGCTCGCCAGAAACTCGGTTTCTGTCGCGTTGCTGCCGCCGGACCTCATGCCCGCGTGCGCCTAACGTAATGGGCAGATCTACTGCTCTACCGGCAGCCCGGCACTCTGCCAGGCGTTGATGCCGCCGGACATATTGTGCACATTGGTAAAACCCTGCTTGACCAGGAAGTCGGTCACCTGGCTGCTGCGATTGCCCGAGCGGCACTGCACGATCACCGTCTTGTCGGTCGGAATCTCGCTGAGCCGATCCTGCACTTCACCCATCGGCATGAACACGGCGCCCGGTATATGGCCTGCGTCCCACTCGTCCTGTTCACGCACGTCCAAAATCATCACATCAGGCTGCTCACGCAGCGCCGCTGCCGTTTGCACATCCACATCGCGCGGCAGGCTCGCAACGTCGATCGATTGGGCCTGCTCCGCGGCAGCCGGAGCAACGGGAGCAGCGGCAGGGGCGCTACAACCGGCAAGAATCAGGATCGCCAACATAGCGACAATCAATTTACGGATGCTCATCAAGTACTCTCCCTTTGGGTAAATCACGGCATAATCATCTGCGCCAATTGTACACGCTTGGCTTCTCCACTACAAAAAATGTAGTGCGCGAGTTGAACTACCCTGGCCATCTAGACAACAGCCAAGCTGCGGGCGGCCCTTGCCTGTCGCACAATATCGTCGATCTGATTCAGATGATCCCAGTCGTGGCGCAGCCCTAATACGAAACGCCCCACGGCATTGATTTCGCCGAGCTTTGGCCAAGGCACATACTTGTTCTCGAGGTACGGCGGCTCAGGCCACATGTCCAGGCTCGCTAACCGCATGCGGCGGCTCTCTTCCAAGCGGTAGCGGCACTGCGCCACTGTCGTAACGGTTTCCCAAGGCACCTCGGAACGCGAGCGGCCATGCATCTCGACGCCGCGCGCCAGTTCAGCCGCTAAAGCGGCCGATTCTTCACTCGACGCCGTGACATGGACAATGACATGTCCTAACGTCCAGGGCAAGTGCGCGTCGGCGCTATTGGCAGCAAAGGTGTCGTCGGCTGCGGGGTCTTCCGGTGCCATGACGACGTCTGCATCCTGACAATCCTCGATCTGGGCAAGCATCTTGTCGACCATTTCGTTGGTCAACCGCACTAAGTCCTCTTTGCCTAAATCGGCGACCAGTTCCTGGAATGTGATTTGTTTTTCTTTTACGGCAGCGAAGTCCAGCATATACGTATTCTCTTTCCCTTATGCGTCTCGCGCATAGACAACCGGACAGTAACTGACAGACAATCGCGTGATTGCCCGCCATATTGTGAAGGAATTCACAGCGATAGGCGAATTCCGATTAGTACGGTAATGGATTGAGGGAGAGAAAGCAGTGGCGCAGACTCCGATGCCCGAGAGACAAGCAACCTGGCACAGCCAGCTTGGCTGGTTGGTACTTATAACAGCGCTTGTTTTTGCGCTGGCAGGCTGCAGCACACAAGCACAGAGTGTGGTCAGCGCCAACGTCGTTCAAGCCATGAGCGCGCCTGCCGGCGACACCTATGCCCGTGCTTTTGAACCGTTCGAATTCCAGTTTCCGCGCGACCATGGTCCACACCCCAAGTTCCGCACGGAATGGTGGTACTACACCGGCAACCTCAGCGATACGGAAGGCGGCGCCTATGGCTACCAGCTAACCTTCTTCCGCTCGGCGTTGAATCCCAACATGCCGGCCCGTGCGTCTGACCTGGCTAGCAACCAGGTTTACATGGCGCACTTTGCGCTGACAGATGGGCCGCGCGGTGAGCACCAAAGCTTTGAACGCTTTAGCCGTGGCGCCGGCGGATTGGCCGGCGCACAGGGCGAGCCAAGCTTCCAAGCCTGGCTGGAAGACTGGTCTGCAACGGAAGTCAAGCCGGGAGTTGTGCGCCTGCAAGCGTCTGCCGACAGCCGGCAAGGTAAGATGGCGATCGACCTGACGCTGCGAGAGACGCGCCCGCCCGTGCTGCAAGGCAATCGCGGTTTGCACCAAAAGGGGCCGGAACCCGGCAACGCCAGCTACTATTACAGCTTGACTGGCCTCGAAAGTAGTGGCGCCATCACCAGCGCCGGCCGTACGATCCCAGTGACGGGCATCAGTTGGATGGACCACGAGTTTGGCACCAGCGCGCTGACCGCCTCTGCTACAGGCTGGGACTGGTTCAGCATTCAACTGGACAACGGCGCTGTGCTTATGCTCTACACTATCCGCACGACTGACGGCTCGCGGCCCGAGGTCAAGGGTTCGTTGGCCTGGCCCGATGGCAGCCAACAAAGTGTGAGGGGCGAAGATTTTACGCTGACAGCCACAGGCCAGTGGACCAGCGCGCGCACGGGGATTACCTATCCTTCCGGTTGGCAGGTAACACTGCCGGCGCAAGATGCCACGCTTACCCTAAAACCCTTGATCCCTGACCAGGAGATGGATGTCAGCTTTACCTACTGGGAGGGGGCCGTCGACGTGAGCGGTACGTGGGGCGGCGAGTCAGTGTCCGGCCAAGGGTACGTGGAACTGACTGGTTACGGCGATCAGAATGGCGGCTATCAGCGCTAGGTCCTTATCCGCTAAGCGACCAGTTTGGCAATGGCAGCCTGTACGACGTCACGCTCGCCAAGAAACGTCAGGACATTGAGCGCTTCGGCAGGCCGAAACCAGGCAGTACTGTCTACCTCGATGGAATTGTCGCTGAGCTCGCCGCCGATCACGCGCAGCAGGTAAAAATCGACGCGCTTGTGGACAAGTTCGGGCGTGTCTTTACGATAGGTATCCCAGTACCAATACTCGATCGCCTGGAGGAAGCATTCGCAGGCGGTCAGCAACCCGACTTCCTCGGCCACCTCGCGCAGCGCCGTCTGCTCGGATGTTTCTCCACTCTCGCAGGTTCCCTTTGGTAACTGCCAGCGTGTGCCGCTGCGCGTGGCAATCAGCGCAATCTCCAAGTCGTCACCTGGACGCCGATACGCAACACCGCCGGCCGAATAGTCATCGCGGCGGCGACGCCAGGTGCGCTTGATCTCCTCCGTAATCTCCATCAACATCTCGCCGCCCGATCTTAATCCCCGCCTAGATCCACTTTCGCCGCCGGAAGAACATAAGCAAGCCGCCGCCTACAAGAATAAAGACCAGCCAGATCATGGGATATCCCCAACGCCAGGAAAGCTCCGGCATGTACTCAAAGTTCATACCGTAAATACCGGCAATAAAACTAAGTGGTATGAAGATCGACGACATGATGGTCAATATCTTCATGATTTCGTTCATGCGATTGTTTACCAGTGCCAGATGCGTTTCGATGGTGCTTCCTGCCAGGTCACGCGTGCTTTCGGCCAGGTTGGCAAGGCGCGCCAGGTGGTCGTACACGTCCCGAAAATAGATCCGCACCGGCGCCGGAATTGCTCGATATTCATTGGTCGCCAGACGGCCCAGTAACTCGCGCTGAGGCGTCAGAATGCGCTGCAGGCGCAACGAACTGCTTTTGGCCGTTAACAGGCGATTGAGAAGGTAACGTTCATTTTCATTAGACAGAAAAATATCGTCGCCGAGCCGCTCAAGTTGAGCCTCAAAAGCATCAATGATCGGGATGTAAGAGTCGATCTGGTTATCCAACAACTCGTAGAGCAGCATGGCCGGGCCGCGCGCCAGCCCACTGGCAAGATGGTGCTCCGTATCCCAGGCCCTTTCGATCGACCGCCGCGGCTGATCGTGGATCGTGATCAAGTAATTGAGCCCCAAGAACACGTCCACCTCCTCCGTTTCAATGTCCATCGGCTCCTGGCCCAGCCCCACCGTGTGAAACACGAGATACAAATATGTCCCGTAGTCGTCAATCTTGGGCAGGTGAATGTCATTGATCGCATCCTCAATAGCAAGGGGATGGAAGTGAAAGGTGCTCTCAAGGACGGACTTGTACTCATCCATCGACGGCGTCTGCATGTCGATCCAAACAGCGCCATGTTCAGTGCGCAAAATGTCCAACAACTGCTCGGCCGGCAGATCACAAGCAACGTGACCTTCGGCATCACGAAAGATGATGCGGATCATGACAAGCGTCCCCAGGTTTGACGGTGTATCCTGCACTGCATTTTCACCCAAAGTGCACCCTTGGGCAAACAAGCTGGGTATAGTCTATGGTTCAAGAATGAGCGTATCGCCCGCAACCTGGGCGCGGCCAAACGCCATCGGTATAGACTGCACGTCGCGATGCGGGCGGATAAAGTCGTCGTAGTGGCTGCTGAGCACGTTTCCCGACTGGCCCGTGGTCTGGATGAAGCGGCTGTTTTGCAGGTCCGCCAGATCCACAATATGGCGATAGCCTGGCACATGCGTCTGGTCGTAGGGTGTGTCTAGATTAACGCCGGCTACATTGACAGTGAAGCGGTCGCCCCCATTGCCGATGCTGCGATGAAACAGCGGCTTGAGGTAGTCAACCTCGCTAAACGGCCGGTGCGGATACTGGGTGTTATGAATCCTGTCCCAGCGCCACTGCGCCATGTTTTCGCCTGCGCGACCTGAAAGATCGTCCAGCGCCGCATCCAGCGCCACGCGGGCGGTCTGCTCGCAGCTTTCCACTCCTACCATGAGCACGTTGTCGCACCAGGCTGTGCGCAAAGCCTCATCGCTAAGCACATTACTAAGGAATGTCGGGTTGGCACGCGTCGACATCTCGTCGAACAAGTCGCCCCGCAAATCGTCCACGAAGATAGAGCGTTCCAGGTGAAGCATCCACGCCTCGTAGATCGCAGCGGCGACGCTATCCACACCCAGTTCACCCTGCCAACCCTGCAAATAGGCGATTGCCTGCCGCTGGCGGTCGTCTGCCGGTTGCACCGACAGCAGGAAAGGCAGCAGTTCCGGCACTTGCATGCTCGTACGGTCACCCTGAATCGCAGCCATATCGTCGATCGAAATCTTGTCACCTTCGCTCATCTGCTCGATCAATTGGGTGATGCGCTGCGCGCGATACGGCGCGGCCCGATCGTTGGAAATCAAATAGGGATAGTCGGCGCCGACGATGCGGTTGTTGGCCGTCGCCACAAATCCTGCCGGCGGGTTAAAGGTATGCGGCAAGCGCTCAAATGGGATATAACCAGTCCATTCGGCGCTGCTATCCCAGCCGGATACAGGCAGCATACCATCCTGCCCCTCGGCACGGATAGGAATACGGCCCGGTGCATAGTAGCCGATGTTACCTTCGACGTCGGCATAGACGATATTCTGGCTGGGAGAGATGTACAGGCGCAGCGCATCGACAAACTGCTCCCAGTTCGCAGCATAGTTCAGGCCCATGAATGCATCCATGGTCGTGTCGCCGGGTTCGAGCGCCGCCCAGCGCATGGCCAGTGGTGCACCGGTTGTCGTAACGTCGCTGATGAGGGGACCATGACGCGTGCTGCGCGCTGCCCAGTGCAGCGGCTGATCCTCGCCGTCTACGGCGATGGTCTCCTCGACAACCGCCATGTCTTCCCAACTTCCGTCCACCTCGTACTGGTTGGGGTTAGCGGGATTGATACGTTCGATATACAAATCCTGCGTATCCGGCCCCACATTGGTAACACCCCAAGCGACACGTTCGTTGTGGCCGATGACGACGGCGGGTAAGCCGGGGAAGGTCGCTCCAACGGCATGAATTTGGTCGCCCTGGATCTCGGCCAGGTACCAGATGGACGGGATTGAAGCACTCAGGTGCGGATCGTTCGCCAGCATCGGCATCCCCGTGGTTGTGCGGCTGCCGGCCACCACCCAGTTATTGCTGCCAATCTCACGCCCGCCGCGACCATAGTCAAGCTGCAGGCTGCGGTCGAGACGCAGGAGATCGGCGCTCGCGATCGAGAATGCCTCTGGCGGCAGAATATTGAGCGCATCTTGAGGATAGGGTGGCAGCAACTGGGCGGCGCGCTCCGGACCAAGTGCCTGGCCGAGTTGCAAGCGCAGCAGCTCCATTTCGTAATCGCCGCCCAAATCCCAGGACATCATCTTTTCCCACACCAGCGAATCGACCGCGCGCCATGGTTCGGGCTTAGCGCCCAACAACAGAAACTCGGGCGGCAGCGTGTGGCCCTCGCCCATCCAATCGTTCACGCCTGCGGCGTAGGCATCAAGTGCCATGCGGCTGCGCTCGCTGATCGCGGCATAGTCGCCCTCTGCCGCACGGTAATAGCCCATTGTGCGCTGAAACTTGTCGATATCCAGCGTAGCGTCGCCCAGCACTTCGCTCAACCGCCCAGCCCCAATCCGGCGGTTCATTTCCATCTGCCAAAGTCGATCCTGGGCGTGCACGTAACCGAGCGCCATAAAGGCGTCGTGGTCCGTCGTCGCAAAGATGTGGGGCACACCTGCGCGATCGCGCACGATCTCGACTTGTCCGTCAAGTCCTTGCATGCTCACCTGCCCCTCCGTCAGCGGCAGGCCCGTGCGCATCCATATGTAGCCAGCGAGAGGAATGACGACAAGCAAAACAATAACGCTCGCAAACAGTACGAGCAGTGTGGGACGCATTGGAAGCCTTGTATTTGTAAATTTACGAGTGATGGCCACAGCTAGGCATAGTATACCCAATCTGATATACCCAACCTAGCCTTACTGGCCCTTATTCGCAAGTGTACAAAGCTTCTTGAATTCGCTCTTCCAGGCTTTCGTTTGTTGCTTGCCAGAACCATCCAATAATTGGCCAACTGGCGATGGCCGGCTTGCCCTGCAGGCGCTTGGCGGTAAGATACTGAATTCGTTCAGTTCGTTGTGGTGCGTCCACGTCGACAAGCCAACCTTCCTCGTACCGGTACACGTCCCAAATATCACACATTTGGTACTCGGCCTTGAGAGCAGCAAGATACGCCAGACCACGAGCATGAACAAGAACGTAGTCATTGCTTTGCAACTCTCCCGAGTAGGTCATCTTGTGATACGAAACCTGCTGAAGGTACTCCAGCGGGATCTCGAGACTGGCTATATTAACCCGAGTTTGTTCAATGATACCGCTTAGAATGCGTTCGGGCCGTAGCTTGCCGCGACTCACCATTGGCATTGTGTCCAAATATTCCAAATCTTTATCGTTCGTCAACGCATCATACATCTTGCCAACTACCTGTTCCGCTTCGAAGGTTACCGGCGTTGGGGTGGCTGTGGGCATGCCGAAACCGATTGATGCAATCTGCACAGTCGGATTTGGGCCAAAGAGTGAAAGAAAGACGGCCACGAAGAAAACGACGATCATCGCCAGCGCAATGATAAGGACAAACAGCGGACTCTGGTTGCGGTGCATGGGGGCTCCTTTGGCTGATGTTGCAGGGTTATCAACAGTGTTAGGCCAAGGGCTTGCCGGTGAGGCAATGCCGGCTTCCATCAAATCATACGGTTGTGCCCACCGTGTTGCACTTTGTTATTGTCTTACACATGTGCCGTCACAAGTGCTCTTCGAACGGCTAATCTCCGTCAAGTGGAACGCGGGTTATAGGAAATGAGTCCTTTTTGATAAAGAAATGATACGGCATAGCCGCGCGGCTATTTGGCCGCGAGTCCATAGGTAATTTACACTTGGCACGCTATTGGGCTTATCCAGGACTCTTAGGAAGATATCATGTCAAAACTGGTGATCGTGGAATCACCCACCAAAGCCAAAACCATCGGCAGTTATCTGCCGAAGGAATACATCGTCAGAGCCAGCATGGGTCATATACGCGACCTGCCGGCTTCTGCGGCCGAAATCCCGCCCAAGTACAAGGGCGAGCCGTGGTCGCGCCTGGGCGTTAATGTCGAGGCTGACTTTGAGCCCCTCTACGTGATCCCCGATAAGAAAAAGAAGGTCGTCGGCGAGCTGCGTGAGGCGGTCAAGAAGGCAGACGAAGTCATCCTCGCCACCGATGAAGACCGCGAGGGCGAGAGCATCGGCTGGCATCTACGCGAGGTGCTCAACCCCAAGCAGCCCGTGCGCCGCATGGTCTTTCACGAGATTACCCGCGAGGCAATCGCCCAGGCGCTGGCCGACACGCGTGAGATCGACATGGACCTGGTGCGGGCACAGGAAACGCGGCGCATCCTCGACCGGTTGGTCGGTTACACCGTGTCGCCGCTCTTGTGGCGCAAGATCGCGCCCCGCCTCTCAGCTGGCCGTGTCCAGAGCGTGGCTGTACGATTGTTGGTGTTGCGCGAGCGCGAGCGGCGTGCCTTTATGACTGGCCAATACTGGGATTTGCGCGCCCTGCTCAACAAGCGACCGGACCAGCCCAACCACCGTTTCGAAGCTATCCTGCAATCGGTCGGCGACAAGCGCGTTGCCACCGGCCGCGACTTTGACGAGACCACGGGGCGCATTGCCGCCGGCAAGGACGTACTGCTGCTCGACCAGCCACAGGCAGAGGCATTGGCGGCCCGCCTGTTGGCGGGCCGCTGGCAGATTACGGAGCTGGATGAGAAGGACGCCACCCGTTCGCCCTATGCACCGTTTACGACTAGTACGCTGCAGCAGGAGGCCAACCGCAAGCTGGGCCTCAGCGCCAAGGAGACAATGCGGATCGCGCAGGATCTGTACGAAAACGGCTACATCACTTATATGCGCACGGACTCGGTCAACCTGAGTGACCAGGCCATCAATGCCGCGCGCCGCCGCATCCGTGAGCTTTATGGCGACGAGTTTCTCAATCCAACGCCGCGCCGCTACCAGACCAAGACGGCTAACGCCCAGGAGGCGCATGAGGCAATCCGCCCGGCGGGCGACCAGATGCGTACCGCAGACGAGCTGCCGCTGGACGGTCGCGCGCGTGCCCTCTACGATTTGATTTGGAAGCGCACGATCGCCTCGCAGATGGCCAATGCGCGCCTGCGCCTGGTCACCGCCACGGTCGCTGTCGACGACGCTATCTTCAAGGCCAGTGGACGCACTGTGCTCTTTGCCGGTTTTTTTCGCGCCTATGTCGAAGGATCCGATGACCCCGACGCCGCCTTGGAGAGCCAGGACCAGCCGCTGCCGCCGTTGGCCGTGGGCGAGGTCGTAAATTGTCGCGACCTGGAGGCAGTAGGTCACGAAACCAAGCCGCCTGCCCGCTACACCGACGCCACATTGGTCAAGGCGTTGGAGGCGGAAGGCATTGGCCGCCCGTCTACCTATGCCACGATCATCGACACGATTCAGGAGCGCGGCTACTGTTTCAAACAGCGCAAGGAGTTGGTGCCCACCTTCACAGCCTTCGCCGTGACCGAGCTGATGGAACAGCATTTTGAGGAATTGGTGGATCTCAAGTTTACTGCCGGTATGGAGCAGAAGCTGGATGACATTTCCAACGGGGCCATCAACTATTTGGTTTACCTGCGCCAATTTTTCCTCGGTGAAGAAGGATTGGAGAGCCAGGTTAAAGCGCGTGAGGCAGTCATCGACCCACGTGCGGCATCTAGCGTGGCACTCGACAATCTGCACGCCGAGGTACGCATCGGCCAGTTTGGACCGTTTGTGGCCAAGGAGGAGAACGGCGAACGGCTTACCGCCAGCCTTCCGGGCGACCTGCCGCCGGCCGAACTGACCGACGAACTAGTCGAGAAGCTGCTGCATCAGAAATCCGACGGGCCGCGTACGCTGGGCAACGACCCGGAGAGCAATCTGCCGGTGCTGCTCAAGATCGGTCCATTTGGTCCGTACGTGCAGTTAGGCGAGGGCGACCCCAAGAGCAAGGCCAAGCCCAAGCGCGCCAGCCTGCTCAAGGACATGCCCGCCGACGCCATGGGATTGGACATGGCGCTGCAGCTGTTGAGCCTGCCGCGTACGTTGGGCGAACATCCCGAAACAAACAAGCCGGTACAGGCGGGTGTCGGCCGCTTTGGACCGTTTGTGGTCAGCGACGGCGTCTACGCCAACCTGCGCAACGGCGAGGACAACGTATTGACGATCGAGCTTGACCGCGCGCTGGAGTTGCTGGCCCAGAAGGCGGCGGGTGGCGGCCGCGGTCGTACTGCCGCCAAGAGTGTGATCAAGGACTTGGGCGAACACCCCGCAGGCGGTCCCATCCAAGTCTTGAGCGGCCGTTACGGACCATATGTCAGCCATGGCAAGGTGAACTACACAGTGCCCAAGGAGATCAAGCCTGAGGATGTGACCTTTGCGCAAGCAGTGGCATGGATTGCCGAGAAGGCAGCCAAGTCCCCGGCGAAGGGGGCCGCGAAAAGCACAAAGGGCACGAAAAAAGCAGCGGTCGCCAATGGAACTGGCGCAACAAAGCCGGTAAAGAAGAGCGCCACGAAAACGCCTGCCAAGAAGCCGGCTGCCGGCAAAAAAACCGCCACCAAGACGGCGACGAAGAAACCTGCCGCAGCCAAAGGATGACCAATGCCTGTTTCCATCGGTTGTGTCTCTACGGAACAGGCTGTTGCGCTGCGGCCACAGTTGGTGACATTGCTCCAGGCGAACGTAGATGACGGCGCATCCATCGGCTTCTTGCCCCCATTATCCGCCGGCGAAGCCGGCGCCTACTGGCAAGGCGTCGAAGAGGCTGTGCGCAGTCCCTATCGCATCCTATTGGTTGCGCAGCAGGATGAGCAGGTCGTGGGCAGCGTACAACTTGACCTTGTTGCCAAGCCCAATGGCTCGCATCGCGCCGAGGTAATGAAGCTGATGGTCCACCCCACCCAACGGCGCCAAGGGATCGCGCGATCCTTGGTACTGGAGTTGGAGGCACAAGCACGCGCGGCCAACCGCACCACTCTGGTGCTCGACACACGCCAGGGCGACCCCTCCGAGCAGCTCTACCGCAGCCTCGGCTACACCTGCATCGGCGTCATCCCCCAATACTGCATTAACGCCAATGGCAGCCTGGACGGCAGCGCCTTCTACTACAAGCTGCTATAGCATCGTGCGAGGCTCGCCCTACGCAACAGCGCCTACCTCTAACATAAGCAGGGCGAGCCTCGCACGGTCTCGCACGTCAGCAAGGGGATACTCGAATGAGCAGTTCACCCGTGGTCATTCTCGAAACCGTTAGACTCGTGTTGCGCAAACTCACGCTGGACGACCTCGATGCGCTCGCCATGCTCTACAGTGATCCCGACGTGCGCCGGTACTTCCCAGAGAAGACACTGACCTACGCCGAAACGAAGGAGGAGTTGGAGTGGATCATTGACGTCTACTATGGGCAGTACGGTTATGGTCTATGGGCAACGATGTTTAAGGAAACCGGCGATTTCATCGGCCGCTGCGGGCTGTTGCCATGGAAAATTGACGGCCAGGTCGAGATAGAGGTGGCGTACCTGCTGGACAAGCACTACTGGGGTCGAGGGCTGGCCACCGAAGCAGCGCGCGCCCTCGCCAACTATGCCTTTGAGCAGCTACATGCCCCACGCGTGATTTGCATGGCAAACCCCGAAAACACAGCCTCCATCGCAGTAGCCCAAAAGCTTGGAATGACATTTGACGGCCCGGGAATCATAAAAGACTACCCCACGGTGCTGTACTCTATGCACAATCCGAACTTGTGAAAGTGCCTGTAAGCATGGTTGCTACGCAGGCCCGAGAATAATCAAGTAAATCCCCCAAATCCCAAAAATCAAGGTTCAGACACCCGCACTTTGTCCAACAACTCCAACCCGATCGCCAGCTCGGTTTCGCCCACGCGCACGATGGGCGCAGGCCGACGCTGCAGAAGCTGCACTTGTGCCCCGGGCAGCAAGCCAAGCACACTGAAACGCGCTAGGATATGGGGCGCAAGCCCATCGAGGGACTCAATCACCAGGTTCACACGCATAGGCGCCTGGCTTAGCATAAGTAGCTGCCGGCGCATACTCTGCGGTTGCTGTTCTGCCTTTGCAGCCTGCGGCCACAGCTTGCGCAGCCATCCGGCCAATCGGCTGCGTGTGGCGTCCACCATCTGGTAGCCGCAGTTGGGACAGCAGATCGTGTGGCAGTGGCCCGCCAGCGGACAACCCGTGTGGCAGGCGTCGCCGACCGGCAGGAACAAAAAGCTGCACAACGGACACTGGATTGCTTGCACTATAGCTCCAGCCATCACCTACGCTCCCCAGCGAATCACCCAGTTGAGCAGGCCGCCCACCAGGATGGCAATTGGAAATACCGTCGCCACGACCCAAAAAGCTGTCCGAGCGCCGTGTTCCTTGACGATCATCAGCACGTTGGCCACACACGGCACGAACAGTGTGATCACAACCATGCTGACCAACACCTGCACCGGGTCGAGCAGGCCGTTGCGGCTAAGCTCAAACAACCCGGCTGCGCCATAGTCGCGGCGCAAAAAGCCGACCAGCAGCGCGTTTGTCGCCTCGACCGGCAGGCCGAGCCATTTTACTACGAGTGGGGACAGTGCTACCTGCAGGGAGGCAAGTGCGCCCGCAATGTCCAGCAAGAACAGCAGCGCTGTGCCCAACACAAAGATTGGCACAACCTCCCACAAGTACCATTCCATGCGCGCCAGTGTCTTAACCAAGATATTGCGCAGAGCTGGCACCCGCATCGGCGGCAGCTCAAGCAAGAAATCCGACTGCGTGCCCGGAATTATGCGCGCGGCCAGGTAACCCACAGCCAGCACGGTGGCCACAACCACCCCACCCCAAATCATGACAGCCGCAAAACCCAGGCCGCCAACCATGCCCATCAAGACACCCAGCTGCGCCGAGCAAGGCACGCCGAGCGCCAGCAGCAGTGTCACTTGGATACGCTCCTTGCGCGTCTCCAGCATGCGTGTAGAGACAGTGGCCATAGTGTCGCAGCCGAGACCCAAAATCATCGGCAGCACAGCCTTGCCGTTCAGCCCCATGCTGCGGAATGCCCTGTCCAGCATGACAGCCAGCCGCGGCAGGTAGCCGGAGTCTTCTAGCAGGCTGAAGGCAAGAAAGAAGGTGCCGACAATGGGCAGTACGATGGCAAAGCTGTAGGTAAGCGCGACCGTAATCAGCCCGTACTCGCCGACCAGGAAGTCTTGCAGCCAGGCAAAGGGAACCAGCGCATCGACCACAACCGTGATCCATGGGTTGATAATGCCGCCAAACAACCCGTTCTCCAGCAGATCCACGAGTATGCCGGCCCCAAGGACGCCGACGAAAAGAAAAACAAGGTAAAGCACGGTGGCCAGAATAGGCCATCCCCACACGGGGTGCACTGCCATGCGCCCGATATGCTCTGCGAGTGTGGGCTTGACGGGATGACGGCTTAGCACTTCTGACTGCAAAGCCTGCGCTGCGCTCACCCGCTTACGGTTGATGCGCAGTGCCAGTGGTTCGCCGCCCGCCGCGGCAGCTTCGTCGTCGGCATGGCGTCGAAGCCGATCCAATGCCATCTGGTCGGCGGATGGCAGCCCCAATGCGGCCGGCAGATCACTCGCGCCGCCCAAGAAGTGTAAGGCCAGGCCGCGTGGTGCTAAATGGCTGGCTGGCAGATAGCGTTGCACTTCGGCGATGGCAGCTTCTACCTGGTTGTCATAGGTGATCGTGTGTTGGCCCGCCTGCGCCTCTTGCGCCGCCTGCAGCAGGCGAGCGACGCCCTCTCCTTGCGTGGCGACAGTGCTTACAACCGGCAGCCCCAGCCGCTTGGCTAGCGCAACGGCGTCTACCGTGATCCCTCGCGCATGGGCTTCGTCGGCCATGTTCAGGCATAGTGTCGCCGGTAGCCCCAGTTCGGCTAACTCCAGTGCGATAACCAGGCTACGGCCCAGGTTCTTGGTGTCGGCCACCTGGATGACAGCGTCGGCCCGCTCGTTCAGCAGAATATCGCGCGTGACACGCTCGTCGTCGGATAAAGGCGTCAAGCTGTAAACCCCAGGGGTGTCAATCAGCCGTGCATCACCCGCGGCAAGCCGGACGCTCCCCGACATTACTTCGACTGTCGTGCCGGGATAATTGGAGACGGTGGCATAGCGCCCAGTTAAAGCGCCAAAAACGACCGATTTTCCGACATTAGGGTTGCCGACCAGCACAAGCGTGCGCAAGTCAGGTACGGCAATAGTTGGGGCGAGCGCTGCATGACAAGTCATAACAGTGCATACGCTACCATGCCGCATGTCCCGTCTGCCACGTGACATTTGTCCCAAAAAGCGCGGCGTTAGCTGCGGTGGCTACCAGCCTCGCAACTAACGCCGCTCAACAACGGATTTAACTTCAGTTAATTCATGTGGTGACCACGATACCACTCGACTGTGGCTGCAACTGCCTCGTCCAGCGGCGTATTCTGCACATCAAAGACAGCGCGAAACTGGCTGTCGTCAACCACATATGGTTCCTCGAACTCGTAAGCCATCTCCTTCATCTCGCGCACAATCGGCACGAACAAGCCGACCATCGCAAGCATGAGTGGGCTGACGACCCGCGTCTTGACCGGCCGTCCCAGTGCTGCTTCGAACCTGTGTACCATCTCACGCGTCGACACCGTCTGCGCATTCGGTACGTGCCAGGCGTGACCATACGCTTCCTCCCGTCGGCTAAGGCTGATCAGCGCAGAGGCAAAGTCGGGCACATAGGTATACGTGTGCGGCAGGTCCGGGTTACCGAACAGGTCAGCCGGCTTGCCCGCTGCCGCGGCCTCAAAAAAGCGATCGCCAAAGATGGCAGTATCGGTGGCGCGCGGGCCAAAGAAGTCCGAGGCTCGCCCAATCGTCGCCCGTACTTTGCCCGCCTTGTGCGCGTCGAGCAGCATAGTCGCGATAGTGGCGCGCGTCTTGCCTTTGCGCCCGGTGGCCGCGTAGGGGAGGTCCTCGCGAATCGGTTTCCCGTGCGTCGGGCCATACATGTAGAGATTGTCGACAAAGACTAGTCTTGTGTCGGTCTGTGCGATGCCTGCAATCAAGCTCTGCATCAACGGCGGCCACTTCTCAGGCCACTGGGTATAGTCCGGCTGCGCCGTGGCAAACACAACCTCGGCGTCCTTTGCCAACTTGGCGACGGTGGTCGGTTCGCTCAGGTCGCCGGCCACAACAGTTGCACCCACCGGCAGCGGCTCACCCACCTGCCCGCGCCGGTTCACAAGCGTAACGGCAACCCCCTGTTGCACCAGCTGCTCCATGAGCGTCATACCGACCTGGCCTGCGCCGAAGATGGTTGCCTTAGGATATGCGAGAGAAGCCATGATTTAATTCCTTTTCGATCCGAAATTCGCCAGTTGCGTTCTTAATAATGAAGAGGCTACACCCTGACACAGTGTCAGAGTCAATAGCCAATTTCGCCCATTCACCGTTCGGTCCGCCCGGCTGCGTGCAAACTGGTCAAATTCTCAGCAAGAAGCGGGTGGGTTGTGCCGGCCGAAGCAGCTATACTGAGACCCTGTTTATGCACAGGTGTGGTGGGAAAACGAGGTAAGCAATGCGTGGACAGGATATCGGCCGGCTGCTGCTGCTGTCGGCCCTATGGGGTGGATCGTTCATCTTTATTCGCGTGGCTGCGCCGGTTCTCGGCCCAGTAGTACTGGTCTGGGCGCGCGTGCTGATCGCAGGGATACTCCTGCTGGCCTACGCTCTTGCCACCCGGCGGTCCATTGAGTTCCGCCGGCACTGGCCGCAGTACCTGGTCCTGGGCTTGTTCAACTCGGCGTTGCCCTTCGTGCTCATCTCAGCCGCAGAGTTGCACCTATCCGCCTCGTTGGCGGCCATGCTTAACGCTACCAGCCCACTTTTTGGTGCTGTGATTGCCTTCTTCTGGCTGCGCGACCCGCTCACAGTGCGTAAGCTGTTTGGATTGGCGCTCGGTATCCTGGGCGTCGCTATCCTGGCAGGATGGAGCCCGATCGATCTGAATGCGGTTGTGCTGCTGTCGATACTGGCATCATTGGCAGGCGCGGCGTCGTATGGACTCGCCAGCGTATACACCAAGGCGCGTGTTCGCAACGTCCCCGCTCTAGGCATGGCCACCGGCAGCCAGTTGGCAGCCAGCCTGTTGTTGACGCCGCTTGTCCCGTTCACCTGGCCGGCTGCCGCACCCTCTACGACGGTGTTGCTCTGCACGCTGGCACTGGCCGTGGGCTCTACAGCCTTTGCTTATCTGCTTTTCTTCCGCTTGGTCGTGGATGTTGGCCCGACGACGGCCTTGACGGTAACGTTCCTTGTGCCGGTGTTTGGCGTCCTGTGGGGTGCGCTATTTCTCAGCGAACCGGTCGGCATCAGTACGTTGGTGGGCGGCTTGGTAGTGCTGGCTGGCACGGCATTGGTCGTGGGTGTGCGCCTGCCGCAGTTCAACCGGCGCGTGGCTTCCGAACCGGGAGCCTGAACACCCGGCTACTCCACCGGCTGCGTTTGCAACGTGGCAATCGGCGCAATTGGGATCTGCAGCTCGATAATCCTTGTTGCGTCGGCGCTGTCGCCGTGCGCTGGGCCGGAAAGATGCAGCTCGCGCAGCGCGCCGGTAGACGTATGGTCGTGCAGGCCTACCCAGCGCAGCAGCGACTGAATAGGGCCGACTACGCCGGAAAACGGTCCCTCATAGATGACCGCAGCAGCCAGGTCACTGCCCGCAATCGTGCGGAAGCAGAGGTGGTCTTCCCTTGGCGGCACGGCGACGATATCGGCCGCTACGGGGACCGCCACCTCCATGTCGATGTCGTGCTCGGCATACTCCTCATTGTGATAGAGTGTCAGTTCGGGATCGCCCCATGCCAGGCCCAAGCGCCCCAAGCGCTGGTAGAGCTGCCCGTACAGCGTCTCACAGAAGTAGCCAACCTCATGTAGGCTGGGGGCTAGATGGCGCAGCGAAGCGACACTCAGCTTATCCAAGCTCTTGACGACGATCTCATACGGCTCCGGATCGTTCTCCGTCTCGATCTGCTGCAAACGTGCCTCGACACTGGCTAACTGCCAGCGCTTCTCTTGCAGCTCACGTCCTAGCTCGGCGCGGCGCAACGCCAACATGCCGCGTAGCTGCTCTGCCGGCAGCTTGTCGTCCTTGCCCAATAAGTCGGCGATCTGCGCCAACGTCAGCCCCAGGTCGTTTAACGCTACGATGCGATTGAGGCGCGGCAGCTGATCGATCGTGTAATAGCGATAGCCCGTGAAGCGATCGGTGTAGCTAGGCTCCAGCAAACCCAATTTGTCATAGTGGCGCAGCATGCGCACCGACACCTGCGCCAGGCGCGAGAAGTCACCGATCTTGAACATCCTTAGACCACCACCAGTAACTCGGCCATATCATGCGCCAGAGCGTGATGTTCGCCCTCCACTTCGATCAACAGTGGACCGGAGAAAGGGGCTCGACTCAAGAGTGTGACTTTGGCATTGGGATATAGCCCCATCGTCCCCAGGTACACCAGCCGGTCCGAATCCTGCACACGCACGCGAATAATGCGGTACACCCGATCCAACTCGCCTTCACTTAGCAGGATGCCGGCAACATCGTTAATATGCCCATCCTTTGTCGGAATGGGATCGCCGTGCGGATCGACAGTGGGGTTGCCCAAGGCGGCGGCCATGGCATCTTCCAGCGTTTCGCTGAGCACATGCTCCAGTTTCTCAGCCTCGGCATGCACTTGATCCCATGGCAGGTTGAGCTTGTCGTGAAGGTATAACTCCAGCAGGCGATGATGTCGCAGCACTTCCAGCGCCACCTTCTGGCCCGACTCGGTCAACGCAACATTCTGGTAGGGTTCATAGGTCAGCAAACCCAGTTCGGCGAGTTTTTTGACCATATTTGTCGCCGAGGCAGGCGTAACCCCCAGTTGGTTGGCCAACGCCGAGTTGGAAACCTCCACGCCATTGTTTGCAAGGGTATAGATCGCCTTGAGATAATCCTCATGCGCGGGTGTGATCAGCTTGGATGGGGGCGACTCGCTTGGCTTTACCATAGATACAGATTATCACAGGTCACAAGATCGTCAAGCTAATGATTTAGAGAATTAAGCCTGCAAACGCTGTACTTGATCCTCGATCTTGCGCAGCCGGTCGCTAAGTGTCTCTACTTGCTTTTGCAGCGCCGATCCATCCACCTTGTCGTGCCGGCGCAGACTTTCGATTACGCGCTCGGCCACGGCAGCCTCCTGGGTGACGCGCGTGCGCGCAAAGGCTTCCAACGCCGGAATCGCTTCCGGTGCGCTTAACACACCCAATCCGCGTACCGCCGCCATCGCAATCCTGTAGTGGGGGTCGCGCAGCAAGTCGACTAATACATCCAACACCCGCTCGCGCCCTCGCAGTTCCAACCCTTTGCCGATCTCGGCCAATGCAGCCACGGCGGTTGGGCGGGCATAGATGGAAGTAACCCCGTAGTGCACGCGCTCCAGCAGAACATCCACAGCCTCAAGGCGGCGGCTGGCTGCCAGCCCGCGCAGCGCGCCACCCTGCACAATGCCGTTAAACGAAGGTTGCTGGGCAGCGCTGAGCAACAGGTCTAATGGCGCCTGTTCGCGCTGCGCACCAAGTGCAACATACGCCTCCCCAGTCGCGAAATAACCTGTCTGGCCGTCCAGGCGTTCACGCAGTGCCTCGCGCACACGTTCGTCGCGATACTGGCCGGCCGCCGCCAACAGTTCGGGCAGCACCATGGGATCTTGCTCGAGTTCCAGCAAACTCACAATGCCGGCGAGCGCAGCTTCGGTGTTGGATTCGCCCAGCACCCGCGCCATCTCGCAGCGCACGCCCCAGAAGGTCTCCTGCCGGTAAGCGGCCACGATGGCTTCGATATTGGTGTAACGACCGGTCTTGACCAGTTCACTCGCGGCATGGATGCGCCCCAATATGTCCGGAGCATCCGTCACTTGGCGGCGCAGCAGGTCGTCCCCCGGGTTGAAGTCAAGCCTATGCAGCACTTCACAGCGTGGGTCAAAGCGAACCTGTTCGGGCATCACAGCCATCGGCACGACACAGACCTGGCGCGCCTGCTCGATGCGCAGCGGTTGTACGTGCGTCTCGCCGGCGAGCACCCAGCCGACACTTGTCTGGAATGCAAAAGCTGGTATCCCGGCATCGGCATCCACTTGTGTCTGCTCGATCTCAAAGATGCCCTGCTGCTTGTCCGCCTCAAAACGGAAGACGACCTTGATCTGCGGGTAGCCGGGCGTATAAAACCACTGGTCGAAGAAATGACCTAACGCTCGGCCCGAATGCTGTTCCATCACCAGGCGGAAGTCGTCAGTTTCGACGACCTTGCCGTCGAAACGCTTCAGGTAATCCTGCACTGCCCCCCAGAAGATGTCGTCACCCAATTCTTGCCGCAGCATGTGCAGCCGGCATGCCCCACCGGGATACAGATGGCGATCATACATATCCCATGAAGAGCGGAAATGGCGGTTGACGATGGCACGCTTGTAACGCGAGTCCGCCTCAATCATGTAACCGCGTGCGTTGTCGTAGTAAACGTACTGTCCCTCCTCCGCCGAGAAAGCATCTTCGCGCCACACCTGTTCGATATAGGTGGCCCACGACTCCTTGAGCCATGCATGGGCAAAGTCGCGGCAGACGACGGCATCACCAAAATAGCTGTGCGCCATCTCATGCACGTTGACGGCATCCAGCAGGTATGTCCACTCGCTGGCCAGCCGCTCATCCATCACAAAGCGTTCGTCCCAACTGACCAGCGAGATGTTCTCCATCGCACCCGAAACGCCGGGTGCCGCCCACTGGTAGTACTTTGGGAACGGGAAGGGTGCTGCAAATTTCTGTGTCATCCACGCCAACATCTGCTTGGTACGCCCAAAGCTGCGCTCAAGATCCTGTGGCGTGTGCTGCGGGCTGCAGAAGTATGCGACGGGGATCGACTTCTCGCCATCAAAGAATTCGCCGTCGTCGTAACGGACGAATTCGCCCACCGCAAAACAGATCAGATACGATGGGCAGCGCTGATCAAGCCGATAATGGGTAGTCTTGCTGCCGTCGCCATGGTCCGTGTCCTCCACATGGTAACCGTTGGCGAGAATGGTGAAACGGCTGTTGGCGCGCAGGCGAATATCGAGCGAAGTGCGTACGTTGGGCAGGTCAATGCACGGCAGCCAGTGACGCGCCCGCTCGGTTTCATGATCGGTGACCGCGTACCACGGCGCATCAGGATACTCGGCTGTCGGCCGCGAGAAATAAAGCCCGGATGTGGGAGCCGTCACACGATAGGAAACGCGCACACGGACCTGGTCTCCCTTGGAAAACGGCTGTGGCCAGCGCACGTACAGCTTTTCTCCGTCCCCACGCCAGGTCAGCGAGTTGCCGTCCCCGTCCTCGACCGCGGTGATCTGTAGCGCTACCGCATCCAGGGTAAAATCCTGTACGCCTGTGCGCTGGGCCTGCACCAGCACCGAAACGCTGCCCTGCGCCGTCGCCTCGGCCAGGTCGAGTTGCAGATCAATGTCCAGGTGCAGGGGCTCTAGTCCAAGGTCAGGTGGGTACTGCGGGACAAAACGGGCAGGATCAAACATAGCTGGCGCATGTGCGCGCAAGCTGGTATGGTGTGATACAAGAGGCATAGATAGTCCCCATGGTGAGACGGCATGTGAAAAGTCACACACGCACGCAGCAGTTTTGGTATACTATAGCGCAGCAAAATGGCTTACGCCAGAACACCGTGAAACGAAACCGAGGGGTCATTGTCGATCAACCAGCGCAAAGCCGACCACATACGCATCAACCTGGAAGAAAACGTCCAGTTTCCCCATCTCACCACAGGGCTGGAAGACTATCGCTTTGTCCACCAGGCGCTGCCGGAATTAGATTTGCCCGAAGTCTCCACCGGCGTGACGGTATTTGGCAAGCGGCTAAATGCGCCCATCCTGGTCAGTTCCATGACCGGCGGCACCGAGCAGGCGGGGCTGATCAACCGTAACCTGGCCGAAGCGGCGCAGCAACAGCGGCTGGCGATGGGCGTCGGCAGCCAGCGCGCCGGCATCGAGCGCGGGGAGGCAGGCCAGTCGTTTCGTGTGCGCGAGGTGGCACCCGACCTCCTGCTGTTTGCCAACTTGGGAGCCGTGCAGTTCAACTATGGCTATACCGTGGACCAGTGCCGCCGCGCCGTGGATATGATTGAGGCGGACGCGCTGATTCTTCATCTTAACCCGCTGCAAGAAGCCGTACAGCCGGAAGGCGACGTCAACTGGCGCGGGCTGCTGGGCAAGATCGAGCAGGTATGTGCCAGGCTGGGTCGGCCCGTTATCGTCAAGGAAGTAGGTTGGGGCATCAGCAGCCAGGTGGCCCGCCGGTTGATCGAGGTTGGCGTGGGAGCGATCGACGTTGCAGGGGCCGGTGGCACATCCTGGAGCCAGGTCGAGATGCATCGCGCGCCGACGGAACGCCTGCGTCGGCTTGCAGGTTCGTTCGCCGACTGGGGCATTCCGACCGCCGAGAGCCTTGTTGCCGCTCGCGAGGTGCGGCACAGCCTGGGCCGGTCCGACGTACACCTGTTTGCCAGCGGTGGTATCCGTAGTGGCCAGGACATCGCTAAGTGCGCTGCCTTGGGCGCCGATCTTGTCGGTTTGGCAGGACCATTTCTCAAAAAAGCGCTCGCCGGCGCCGATCAAGTGGCCGAAGAGATGGACATCCTTGCCACTGAGCTGCGCATTACCATGTTTTGCAGCGGCGCCTGCGACATCAGTGCTCTGCGCCAACCAGGCGTGTTGATTCGGAAAGAGGTGCCCAGCCATGCGTGAGGACCTTCAGCAGTTTATGCAGGAATGGCTGCCGACGCTGGAGGGCGAAATGCGCTCGCTGCTGTCCAGCGATGAAGCCGCTACATTCTCCCACTACGGCATGATGCAGTACCACATGGGCTGGGTGGATGCCAATCTTGCGCCTTCCGCACTGCCGGCCGGTAAACGGCTGCGCCCCATCCTTTGCCTTTTGGCGTGTACGGAAGTAGGCGGTCAGGCCCGGGACGCCTTGCCGGCAGCCGCGGCCATTGAGATTCTGCACAACTTCTCGCTCGTACACGACGATATCGAGGATGGAGACGAGGCGCGCCGCCACCGCGCGACAGTTTGGAAGCTCTGGGGTGTGCCGCTAGCCATCAACGTAGGCGACGGTATGTTTGCCCTCTCCTTTGCAGCCATGCAAAGGCTCTCCGGCTGCGGCGTACCGCCACCCGCTGTGTTGGCCGCGCTGGACGTGTTCACACGTACCTGCGTGGCTCTTACCGAGGGCCAATACCTGGATATGAGCTTCGAACAACGCAGCCTGGTCAGCGTGGACGAATACCTCCGCATGATTGCCGGTAAGACCGCGGCTTTGGTGGGGGCAAGCGTCGCCATCGGCGCCCACATTGGGGGTGCCGCGCCCGGCCGGGCGCAGGCGCTGCAGAAGTTTGGCCAGGAGATCGGCCTCGCCTTCCAAATCCAAGATGACGTACTCGGCATTTGGGGTGACCCTGTCGTGACGGGCAAGGCCGCCGGCAACGACGTGCTGCGCAAGAAAAAGAGCCTGCCGATGTTGCATGCGCTCAATGACCCCGAAGCCGGCGCTCAGTTCGGCGCATTGCTGGCAGGCGAGATAAATCCAAGCCAGCTGCCGGCGGCACTGGCCTTACTCGACATGGCCGGTTCGCGCCAGTATGCGGTGGCCGCGGCAGAATCCCATTATGCCGCAGGCATGGCGGCGCTGGAGGAAGCGCTTGGCGCAGAGACGGCTTCCAATGGCTTGCGAGCGGTAGCTGAATGGCTGCTGCAGCGCAACGCTTAGACAGTGTAAACGCGACACAAAGACTAGTATGCGGACCAGCTAATAACCTACCCAAGTGGCTAGGCAAGAGAGGCACAATCTCATGTACAATACATTCGGTCTGGATAAGTGTATGAGTGACACGTAGTAAATTTCATTTGTGCATTTTTTAACAAACTAAACTATCCCTGATTATCTGCCGTTATTAGCAAGAAATGTTGTCATCTTGTCGGTATAGATGAGCGTTACACCAACAATTAGAACCGGAGGAAACAGTTTTATGAACGCGCCCGATTTCGTTCGTCACGCTCCCCTGCGCGAATGGGTAGAAAAAACGGTCGAGCTGTGCAAGCCCGATAGTGTGTATTGGTGCGATGGTTCGCAAGAAGAATATGATCGCATGTGCCAGACGTTGGTCGACGCCGGCACCTTTACTCCCCTCAATCCAGAAAAGCGCGCCAACAGCTTCCTTTGTCGCTCGGACCCGTCCGACGTAGCCCGTGTCGAAGACCGCACCTATATTTGCACCATCAACAAGGGTGATGCCGGCCCCACCAATAACTGGATGGCGCCCAAGGAGATGAAGGAAACACTCCACAAGTTGTTTGACGGCTGCATGCGCGGCCGTACGATGTACGTTATTCCCTTCAGCATGGGTCCGCTCGGCTCGCCCATCGCCCATATCGGCGTCGAACTGACTGACTCGCCCTATGTCGTGGTCAACATGCGCATCATGACCCGCATGGGCAAGGCCGTGTACGATATCCTGGGCGAAGATGGCGAGTTTATTCCGTGCCTGCACTCGGTGGGCGTGCCGCTGGAATCTGGCCAGCAGGATGTAGCGTGGCCGTGCAACAAGGACCACAAGTACATCGTGCACTTCCCCGAAGAACGCGCGATCTGGTCGTATGGCAGCGGCTACGGCGGCAATGCGTTGCTGGGTAAGAAGTGCTTTGCCCTGCGCATTGCTTCCACTATGGCCCGCGCCGAAGGCTGGCTGGCCGAGCACATGCTGATCCTGGGCGTCGAGTCGCCCGCTGGCGAGAAGACCTACGTTGCCGCTGCCTTCCCCAGCGCTTGCGGCAAGACCAACTTCGCCATGTTGGTCCCACCCCAGTCCTTTGACGGCTGGAAGGTAACGACAGTCGGCGACGATATTGCCTGGATCAAGCCGGGAGACGACGGCAAACTGTATGCCATCAACCCGGAGAGTGGGTACTTCGGCGTCGCCCCTGGCACGGCGTATGACACCAATCCGAACGCCATGGAATCGATTCGTGAGAATACCATCTTCACCAACGTGGCACTGACCGACGACGGCGATGTTTGGTGGGAAGGCATGACCAAGGAAGCCCCGGCGCATCTGATCGACTGGACCGGCTTGGACTGGACGCCTGATTGTGGTCGCAAGGCGGCGCATGCCAATGCTCGCTTCACTGCACCAGCGGGCCAAAACCCGGTGATCGATCCGGAGTGGGAAAATCCGCAGGGTGTGCCGATCAAGGCCTTCATCTTTGGTGGTCGCCGCAGCGGCGTAGTGCCGCTAGTCTACCAGGCGTTCAACTGGACCTACGGCGTCTATCTGGCCGCCACAATGGGTTCCGAAACGACGGCAGCCGCCGCCGGCGCCACTGGCCAGGTGCGCCGCGATCCATTCGCCATGCTGCCCTTTGCCGGCTATCACATGGGCGACTACTTCAACCATTGGCTGCAGTTTGGGCGCACCATTCCCAACCCGCCGCGCATCTTCGGCGTCAACTGGTTCCGCAAGGACGAGAACGGCAAGTTTGTGTGGCCGGGCTTTGGCGAGAACATGCGTGTGCTGAAGTGGATCGTAGAGCGCGCCAATGGCCGTGCGATCAGCAGCGAAGGCCCCATCGGTTGGATGCCGCGTTATGAAGACATCGACTGGACCGGCATGGAGAGCTTCACCGAAGCCAAGTTCCACAACGTCATGTCGATCGACCGCGACGAATGGATGAGTGAAATCCTGTCACACGAGGAATTGTTCATCAAGTTGTATGACCGGTTGCCCAAGGAAATGCTCAACGTGCGCGATCTGATTCTCTCCAGCCTCTGGCGCTCGCCCGAGCACTGGGAGATCTAACCGGCCGGTCTGAAAAAGAAAGAGTCACAGAAAAATGCGCCGGCGACGCCGGCGCATTTTTCTTTCGGCGTTGTATAAAAACCTTTTTTGTGGCCTGTCCCGAAAGGAGTACAATGGAAGGATATCTTTCGTCGGTGGAAATAAGTTGTGAAGAAACACAAGTTTGTCGATAACGCACCTGCCACAATCCCGAATGAAGCTCTTACAGGGCCGCCCGATAAGCTTCCCGCCAATATCCACAATGCTTACTGGTTCCAAGGCTTTAATGCAGTCTCTTGGCAAATCTGTCTCGGCGGCCCGCTCATCCTCTTTGCGCGTGAATTAGGCGCCCCCGCCGTAGTGCTTGGCCTCCTCGCCGGGTTATCACCGCTGACCTCCATGCTACAGTTATTCGTGGCGCCACATGCCGAACGCATAGGGTATCGCAACTTGATGGTCAAGGGGTGGACCTCGCGCGTTATGACACTTATCTTTCTAACTCTGCTGCCCTTGACGGTAGGTTGGCTGCCCAATCCTTACATCATTGGACTCTTAGTTCTGATTATGACGGCGTTTACGACGCTGCGCGGGATCGCAACATGTTCTTGGCTGCCCTGGACGACGTCCCTCGTGCCGCGGTCACTACGCGGCTTTTATCTAAGCCGCGACCGCACCTTTGTCAACGCTGCCAGTGTGGCTGCACTAGCCGTTTCCGGCTTTTTTCTGTTTGATCACAGCAGCATGAAGGCGTACTCGATCGTCTTTGGCGTCAGTTTCATCGGCGGGGCGATCAGCCTCTATTTCCTGAATCGAGTCCCGGATCCGCCGGCGCCGTGCGAAAGACAACAGAAGCCACGTACACGGTGGTTGACATTGCTGCACGACAACGCGTTCGTCCGCTTGTTGGTGTTCAGTATGACGGTGCAGACATTTGTGGCGTCAATTGCCACCTTTGTCATCGTATTTGTGCGTGATCAAGTCCAACTCCAGGATGGGACAATCCTCTGGTTGACGGCAGGAGCCGCCCTGTTGGGAACGCTGGCCATGCGTTTGCTGCGCCACCGCGTCGATCGCTTTGGCAGCCGGCCATTTTTGGGTATCGTTTTTCTGTGGTGGGTGTTCTACTTCCTAAACTGGTTCCTGTTGGCAGCGCATGTGGTGGATCAACCACTGTTGGTGGCGCCGTCATTGATGTTGATGGCCGGATTTTTTGGGGCCATTTATGACCTCTCACTAACGCGCCTGCTGATGAACACCGTAGGTGACCGCCCCCACAGCACCGAATATTTCGCCCTCCACTCGGTGCTGATCAGCCTCATGACGGGCATATCGCCGATCCTATGGGGGCTGTTGCTGGACACGTTGCGCGGCCAGCAGTTCACCGTTGGCGGCATGGAGTTGGACGGCTTTGCCGTTTTCTTTGCACTGCAGTGGACGTGCTTAGGACTGGTTTTGCTGGCTTTTACGCAACTGCGCGAGGCCAGTTCTGCCTCGACTGGGTCACTGCTTTATCGCGTACTTGTCATCGCGCCCAGCCAACGTATCACGCAGCTGACAAGCCGCAACCACTAGCCGGCCCATTACCTCCAACAAAATCTCCTACATTTTGGCGATCACCGTCAGCACATAACGGCGCGATAATTGAGATGCAATCGAATATGTATCGTGCCGAAAAAGGAGTTCATGATGGTCGCACTCAAAGAAGAGTACTCGACGCACGTGGCTTTCCACGCTGGGGAGAACACCTTGGCAACGGTGTCAATGCGCCCGGTCCGCCAGACGTTCTGGCGGCGAAAACACGACATTCGCACCGGATCAGCCCCGCATTTCTACGTTGGAGCCATGTCGCCCGAGTTAACCCCGGACAATGAGATCCGGGTGGGCTATCGCAACCGCATCGATGATCCAACAGAAGCCGGTTATGAATACGTGGGGTTTGTCTACCGGGGCTTTTTGCGTTTCGATGATCTGCCGCGCGAGCCCGCAGCCGAGGTCGTCGAAGCTTGGCTGACGTTGCGCGTCGATGAAACGCAATGGCAACAGCACGGGAATCCAGCCCGCAAACTGGTGTCGGTCGCCAGCCATCTGCTCGTGCTCGAAGCACCGCTGCAGAAGGGAGATGGTGCATTCTTCACGCCGGCCTACGTGTACAGTGCACTGCCCAACGAAGTCGGGACGCTGGAACACGGAACGTTTTCGCTGCAGGACGGTCTGAAAATCGATGTGAAGTCGCTGGTTCAAGCCTGGATGCGCGACGAAAAATCCAATCATGGGCTCGTGCTCCTGGGACCCAACGAGGACTTCGAGCACAACAGCGATTATCAGGAAACTATCTACGGCGAGACAATCCTGACGATCAGCTACAGATTGCATAGGTAGCCGCGAAAATCACAAATCTCACATGGCGCATTGGAGTGAGCAGGTCAGGCTACGCCAAGTAGTGCCAACCAATCTGCTCGCAAAAAACGATCGCCACAACATACTATGGTTGTGGCGATCGTCCGACCAGCTAGAACCCAGAACATTTGCTGCCTACGACGGTACACCTACCGCAATGGCAGCAACCGGATAGTAGATGACAAGGTGGCGGCGTTGCGCTTCTTCGCTGTCGGCGGCAGCGAAGACGACCTCCTCCAACATCTGGTGTTCGGCCGGCTCGTACTGCGGATTTGCCTGCACCCATTTGTGCAGGTATTGCCAGCCTTCAGGGATACGCCCAAAAGGATCATCGAGCGCGTCGTAAATTGTCATCACGGCATACAGCCCGCCCTGAAACTGCCGAACCGCCATCTCCTCCCCTGGTTCGATGCCCGGGGGCACGGCGAGCCATAACTCGTAGCCACGCAGTCCGGCCTTTTGCTGTTCAGGGGAGACTTCAACATCAAAACCGAAGTTGCGTAACGCGTGTGGCAGTTGCTGCTCAGCTGTCCACTCGGCGATCTGCCTTGCGGCGTCTTCTTCCGGCGTGGCACTGATCGCTCGATAGCTTACCACGCGCATTGGCGGCAATTCTCGAATGTGAACCTCACTATAGCGCGGATCGTTCATACACCATGCTCCTTGTTGGGCAGATAGACCAAATTGAGACGCGATGTGCGCTGATCAACCTGATGATAGCCCTGCGCAGTTAACACTGCGATCCATGGGAGTTGACGAATGAGGAGAACGATGCCGGATTAGCGCCGCTTGGACTTCCACGGCCACGGCAGCATGCTAAAAAGAGTCGACAGCAGCACGCCCAGCGTCGAGCCGGAGACAACGTCGCCCGGATAGTGGTCACCCAGGTAGATGCGTGAAAAGGCGGTAAGGCCGGCGATCGTGTACCACAGCCAGTTCAGCTGCGGCAAGTAACGGCTGAAGATCCAAGCCCCGCCAAACGCAGTCGCCGAGTGGCCGGATGGAAACGACCAGGTTCCCGGTTTTTTGCCGATCACGATTGCCTGGATGAGATCGATAAAGGGTCGACGACGCTTGAAGTAGGCCTTGATGGGATACTCTACCGTCGTGGTGGCGAGCGCCAGCGGCAGTGCCGACTCGCGTATCATGCGCCAGCCTAATCGTCGATTAAACAGGGTGATGACTGCCATCAACACAAACCAAGCCGTGCCACCTGTAAAGACAAGGGTAAAGAAATAGAAAAAACGGTTGAGCGCGGGCGTGTGCGGCAGATGATTGATACGCAGGAAGAGGTTGGCATCCAGCGCGTCGATCGGCTTGAGATGCTTGAGCACCGCCGTGCGCAAATAGTCCTCTTGCTCCGCTGCAGCTGATGCTGCAGCCCCCTGCTGTTGGGCGTTAAAGACCTCCTGCGCCGCCTCGGCCACAGCTTCGCGCTCAGGCTTTTTTGCCGTAGTAAGCACGGCTGCTGTCTCGGCCAGCACTGCCTGTGTGGTCTCGCCCGGCGGCGCAGACTGGCCGGCCTTGGCTACTTGCTTGGCAGCCTGCGCCGTCGTAGACGGCGTTGGCTGGACGGCGGCAACATCCTCTACCTTCAAGCCCGCAGTAGCCGCTTTCAATTCCTCGACGACGGCATCAGCCTTCTCCTGCGAATCCACCTCACTCAGTGCATCGTGCAACGCACGGCGCACCGGCTTGGCTTCGACCTTCTGCTCGGCAGTTGGCATCTGCCAAGGCGGTGTTGGCGTGTCGCCCAGCTGCTGCTCGGGCTCACCCTCAACGGGGGCCGGCGTCTTTTTGTCCTGGTTATCTTTGGCCGGCTTATCCTTGTCCGGTTTCTCTTTCGCAGACTTGCCGTTCGATTTTCGCTTATCAGACATGGTGGCTGGTCCTTTTTCCTATCCACAGTAACGGTGGAATACAGGATCAGCCACCTGTCGCGACATACAAGATGGATATTGGCGAGATACAATCTACCGCAACAGCCGTTGAGCCGCCTTTAGGCTCTCAGGCACCCCAATCGTCAACGGGTCCTGCCCGCCTTCAAACTCTAGCGACAGCCAGCCGCTATACTTTGCATTGCGTAGAATCTCGACAATTGCCTGCAGTTCCACTTGGCCTTCCCCCACCACTGCTCCGGTAAAAGCGGCGCCGTCCAGCCCTATGTAGACATGCTCTTTGTCTTCCGGCCGCGCTTTGCGGAAGTCCTTGAGATGCACCAATGCCACAAGTCCCGCCAACTCGCGTGCGGCGTCGGTAGGGTTCTGATTGACGAGCAGGAAGTTGCCCGTGTCCAGGTTGGCACGCAGGGCCGGCGAATTGACGGCTTCGATGAGGTTACGCACCTGGTCACTGCGTCCTGCCATCAAGCCATGGTTCTCCAGGGCCAGGGTCACACCGTGTTTCGCAGCATACTCGGCGCCTGCGGCCAGGCCCTCCGTGATCCAGCCTAGCCCCTGTTCCAACGTATAGTCGGGCTTGGCATTACCCGAAAACACGCGCAGGACGTTTGTTTCCAGTTGGTTGGCAACATCCACCCCGGTCTTCAAGTCGGCCAGTTGTTTGGCCCAAGCCTCACGATCAGGTTGAAAAAAATCGTTGCCAATGGAATAGACGGCCAGGGCCAACCCCGCATCGGCAACCTGCTTTTTGACTTTGGGCAGTTCGGCGACACGGTCACGCCAGAAATAGTCCAACAGCTCGACACCGCGTGCACCGTTGACCTGCTGGTGTGCGGCGTATTCGACAAAACCGGGCAAATCCATCTTGCCGGCCTTGACAACGGAGACAACACTCCACATACTCACACTAAGTTTCATGCGTACAACCCACTTTCTGCAAAACGTTTTGCAATCTAGCGTTTTCGCTGCGCTGAGGCGTAGGCAGACTCGATGACTCGCATCACGGCAATCCCGTCGGCGCCGCCTACCATAGGTTGGCTGTTGGACTGCACACAGGCAAGGAAGTGCTGCGCTTGGCGCACAAAGCGATCAGGCGTGTCAAATGGCAGCACCGTCCACTCTTGATCGCCGGCTACGCGGTAGCGCAATCCACCCGGCTGCCCGTAGTCGATGACAGCTTCCCCCTCCGTACCATAAATGCGCACTTCGGCTTCGCTGATGGGCGTCACCCAGCTGCAGTTGAGCGATCCGATAGCTCCTTGTGCACTGACCACTTGCATCGATGCGCTGTCTTCGACCTGGACCGGTAATGTGGTGGACACGGCGGCATCGACGTGCACGATCTCGCCGGCCAGGGCACGGAAGATGTCGATACTGTGGACAAGGGTGTCGACAAGCACGCCACCGCCCGCCATTTCGGCGTCGGTGAACCATGAATGGCCGGCGCGGCTAAAGCGAAAGGCAAAGCGATTGTAGATTTGGATGACACGGCCCAGCTGGCCGGATTCAATCAATTCCTGTGCCTGCTGCACAGGGCGATGGAAACGGTGACAGAAGGCAAACTGGAGCAGCGCATTGTTGCGCGCAAAGGCGGCGACAATTGCCTCAGTTTCGGCAACCGTGCGCGCCGGCGGCTTTTCGCACAGGCAGGAGATCCCGCGTGCGGCGACTGCTTCGGCCAGGGGCAGGTGCAATTTGGGCGGCGTACAAACGCTCACGGCATCCGGGTGGACGGCATCCAGCATCTCGACGGCATCAACAAAAACCGCGGCAGCAAAGGGAGCGGCCTTTTCTTCGGCCGCTGCTCGGTCCACGTCGGCGAGGGCAACAACTTCACAGAGATCAGGCCAGGCAGCATAGGCATTCAGGTGCGTCCCCCCGATGCCGCCGGCCCCAATCACAGCAACACGAAGCTTAGTCATACGGATCCTTCGATCTTGTCTAGCCCTTGATCCCCGTCAGTGCAATGCCTTCGATAAAGGTGCGCCGCGTCAGAGACTTGCTGATTTGTTCGGACATGATTTGCTCCTTTGCTGCCAGAAACGATTGTTGACCTACAAACTCGATTCACTGGCCAATAGCCCCGCACCAATCAGCCCGCTGTCGGCTCCGAGCTGAGTGAAATGGAGCGGTATGGCCCGATGCGACATCAACGAATATTGTTCCAAACCGGCGTGCACGGCAGCGAGGTAACGCTGCCCCAACAAGCCGGCACTGCCGCCAATCAAAATGGCTTCAGGCGCCAAAACATGCACGATGATGGCCAGCCCTTTGCCCAACCACGCTGCCGCCCGCTCGACTGCAGAAATCGCAGCCCCTGACCGATACGCATCCGCCAATTCATGAACTGACTCATAACCGCTCTCGGCTACCATTACACTGGATGCGGCATACACCTCCAGGCAGCCGGTCAGGTTGCCGCTGCAAGGCCGCCCAGCGTTCGGCTCAACGCACACCTGCCCAATTTCGCCTGCCCCACCCCCGCGCCCGCGGTAGACTTGGCCATCAATCACGACCCCACCGCCCACACCGGTGCCCACAGCGGCGAGCAAGAAGTGACGGTAGGGTCGTCCTGCACCTAGCCGTGCCTCTGCCAGCGCATGGCAGTTGACGTCATTGTCGATCGTCACCGGCATCCCCAGTCCAGCAACCAATCGCTGCCCCAAGGGAAAACCGATCCAGCCCGGTAGGTGAAATGTCGCGTAGCTGACCGTGCCGCTCCCTACGTCGATCTGCCCAGCGCTCGCCACACCGGCGCGGGTGGGAGGCGATAGGTCGGGCCGATCGTGGACCATTTTAGCCAGCACACGCCGCCCCAGGTCTGCGATACGAGTTGCGACTGCTTCCGGCCCGGCAGACGCTTGCGTATCAATCTCAGCGCGGCCCCAAAGTCCTCCGTCCGGCGTCCAGACGGCGCAGGCGCACTTCGTGCCACCAATATCGAAAACCAGGAACGATCTACTGCTCTGCATAGTCCAGTGCCACATCAAACGTCAGGTCGAACAGGCGCTGCCACGGGAGCGATACCTGGCGAACGGTTACCGAGTTGATCGTGATCTGCGCCCCGCCACCCGCAATAGATTGGCCGACAAACCGCTGCCGTGCGAGGTCGGCTGCCGCCCGCTGCAGCCGCTCCTCGACGATCGCCAACACGACAGGGTACTTGTCGCCGACGTTGCTCATTGTCGGCGGAAGGCCGAGTTGCGGCTGGTCCTCGATCATGATCTGGGTGCGCAGCCGGCCCATGTACGCTGAGTCCTCAAGCAGGCGCAAGAATAGAAAACGCACATGCGCGGCCAGGTCTTGCGGTTCGGTCTGCCGCCTCTGCACACAGCGAATCACCGCCTGAGCAAGCACACAGCCAAGTGTGTTGCCCGCCGTGTTCCAACCTCCGTAGGCTGCCAGTTGGCTCAGCGTTTCCAGTTCCAGAAGCAAATCGCCGAGTGCGACATCGCCTGCATTGACAAAGGCGACATCCACCACGGCACAGTCGTGGCCCCGTTTCACAGCATCTGCGAGCGAGCGCACAAATTCCGGCAGATCACGGCGCACCGTGTACATCTCACGCAACGTACCCGCCACGTGCGGTTGGCGCTGGTATGCTTGCACTTCTTCGCGCGTCTTCTCCGGCAACTCAGCCAACTCGGCTTCGCCTAGCCCAAGCACATATTGTTCCGGCCCATTGCCCTGTTCTTCGGCAGGAGCATTGACATATAGAAAGAGATTGGCGTCATCCGGCGTCGGCACGACAATGCCGCCTAACGGCCCCAAATGCGCCTTGACCATTTCGGTCATCGGGCGATCTTCATAGGCCGTAATCACCTGATCGGCGCCTGCACCGCTGTACCGCAGGAACACGCGCGGGCGGAAGTCCACCCTCTGCGCGGCATAGCGTGCCAGCAGCAGCATCGCCGTCTCGTCAGTGCCGGGATAAATCGACACGCGCTGTGCCAACCCAAGCTTCAGGGCGTGTTGGCGCAGCCGTCGTGATTCGGCGATGTTCCAGCCATAAGCCACAGTGTCATCTTGCGGCACGATCAAATAGTCGAATATTCCCCCCGCCGTCCAATCAATCATTTGCCGGTTCACAGCATGGTTGCGTGCCCGCCCGCTCAAATAATCCTCCAAAATGTGCGCCGGAATTAGAGGCCGCAGCGCCGTCAGTTCTTGGCGGTCGGCCTCTGTGGCGACTGCCATGAACGTGCGGTCCTCCAGCACAGAAAGGCGGAATAGCTTAGCACCATAGGTAGACCAGTAAGCTTTTTCCTCCTCGGCATCGTTGCCACGATTGATGCGCATCAGCACGTTAAAGGCGAACACACGTAACGTGGGGCGAGCCGACTTAATGCGGCGCAGCACGTCGAGCCGCTGCATGACCGTTGCCAACGCGTCAGCGGAACGGCGAGAGTTTACCAGCCCGCCGTAGCCGAGTGTGTCCACGGCCACCACCAAGGCATCGGCGCGGGCTGAGTTTTCTTCGACCCAAGCGCCGAGTTGCTCCGTCTTGCCAACGCGCCACGGTGTGCCCAGCCAGTCTTTGGGGGGTAGCAGCACGCGAAAACCGGCAGCTTCGCCCAAAATCGCCAGGCATTCATAGTTGACTGAACGATCGTCTAGCGGAACGATGGCTACAGTTGCGCTTGTCACAGCGCTCTCCTTTCCTGCACTTTATCCGATAGTGCCGTTGCACTGCGCGCGGGTCAAGTAGTCTGCCGTCGTGCCTCGATCGCACCCACAAAACGTAGGGTAATCTCTTGCGGGCGAGTGATGGCGCCGCCGACTACAACTGACGTAGCGCCGGCCTCCAGGGCTGCCACAGCTTGGTCAGGAGAGTGATAGCGTCCTTCGGCCACAAGTGGAACCGACAGCACGCCTGCCAGCCGGCGCACCAATGCCAGGTCGGGACCGGGCAGCATAGGGCTATAGGGGGTGTAACCGGACATCGTGGTTGAAATCAGGCTGGCGCCGGCCGCCTGCGCGGCCAAACCTTCTTCGTAGGTGGAAATGTCCGCCAACACTGGCAGACCGGTAGCGGCATAAATGGCTGTGATATAGTCGGCCAGCAACTCGTACTGGGGGCGAGGCCGCTGTGTCGCATCGATGGCAATGACATCTGCGCCGGCCTCGGCCACGGCGCAGGCATCTGCCAGGCGTGGCGTAATGTATACGTCATAGCCTGGAAGGTCGACCTTGTACAAGCCGATGATCGGTAGATCAACTGCAGCGCGTATAGCAGCGATATCTTGCGGGGTGTTGGCCCGGATAGCAGCCGCGCCGCCTTGAGCAGCAGCGATGGCCATGCGCGCCATGATGGCCGAACCATAAAGCGGTTCATGTGGTTGTGCCTGACATGACACGATCAGGCGGCCGCGTACCTGCGCCAAAAATCGTTGCTGTTTTTGCTCCACTGAAACCATCCTGTTCTTAATGATGGATTTTACGGCGCTATCAGTAGCCAGTACCTTCTAGCGCCGGCGAGCAAGCACCATGCGGTAACGATCACCCCGATACAGGGTCGTCGCCGCCTCGATTATGTTGTCGCCTTCGTCACGTGTAATGCGGCGCGTGAGAAGGGAAGGCGCGCCGGGTTCCAATCTGAACAGTTCCGCTTCTTGCAGGGACATCAGCACTGCTTCGACACTCTCTTCGGCGTATACCGGTCGCACACCGAAGTTACTCTCCAAGAGATCGTACAAAGAAGCATTTGCGAGATCCATCGCCAGCAGCCCGGGAAAGCGGCTGTGTGAGAGGTGAACGAACTCATGCGCCAACGGCTCATCGTCGGCAAAACGCAGGCGCTCGACCAGAATGACACGGGCGCCAACCGGCACGTTGAGTTGAGCCGCGATCGCAACGTCGGCCAAGATCGTTGTCGCTTGGCGCACTTGCGAATGCGGCTGCCAGCCGCGCAGGCGCATTTCCTCGCTAAAGGAAGTAAAGCCTGCAGCACGATTAATCTTCTCGTCTGCCACAATGGTCTTGCGACCTTGGCGCCGGATCAACAATCCTTCGTCTACCAAGTTGTCAATCGCGGCGCGCACTGTCATGCGGCTGACCCCCAGTTGCTGAGCCAGTTCACGTTCCGATGGAATCGCACTTTGTGCCGGCAGTTCGCCAGACTCGATGCGGCGGCGCAGAGCGTCACTAATTTGGAGGCGAATAGTCACTGTACCAAACCGCGCAGATGGTCTACTTAATGGCTAGCTGGTATAGACCAGCATAGCAAACTGGTTGGCGGCTGTCAAGTGGCAAAACTTTGGCTTGGCGATCCTTAGAATTTCATGTGAACCACAGACATTGGAAAATGGCTTACTTTGCCAAATACCCACTGCCCGGAAAATAGATTCAACTCAGAAGGTGTGTAGTAGGTTGGTACAACCTTCCGGCGAACCGAAGTGTCATCTGGCCTTTTTGACCAATCGTTTCTTTTCACAAAGGTTCTATGGGAGGCGGACTACATGAATCAGCTTAGGAACACAGTTAAGACGACGCTCTTTCTCGGAGCGCTGACCGGTTTATTCCTGTTCATCGGTGCAGCATTAGGCGGTTCGACCGGCATGGTCATTGCGTTGGTGCTTGCCATCGCCATGAACATGGGCGCCTGGTGGTTTTCCGACAAACTGGCTCTCAAATTTAGCCGCGCCCGCCAGGTAACGCCAGAAGAGATGCCCGAAGTGCACCGTATGGTCGAGATGCTGTCGGCGCGAGCCGGCATTCCCAAGCCGACTGTGCACGTGATCGACAGTCCGATGCCAAACGCCTTTGCCACGGGTCGTTCGCCCAGCAAAGGTGCAGTGGCAGTGACCACAGGCATCATGCAGACCCTCAATCGCGAAGAGTTGGCGGGCGTAATCGCGCACGAGTTGGCCCACATCAAGAATCGCGACACGTTGATCAGCAGCATCGCCGCCAGCGTGGCCGGTGCCATCAGCATGATCGCAGACATGGTAATGTGGAGCATGATCTTCGGCGGGATCGGCGGCAGCGAAGAAGAGGACGGTGGCGGCATGGCCGGCATGGCCGGCGGCATGGTTGCCATCTTCCTGGCCCCGATTGCAGCACTGCTGATTCAGATGGCCATCTCGCGCTCTCGCGAGTATGCCGCAGACGCAGAGGGTGCGCGCATCTTGGGCAACCCGGAGCCGCTGGCTAGCGCGCTGGCAAAGCTGGAAGCCGGCGTGCGTGCGCACCCGGTGGATGTACGCCCTGCTACGGCCCACCTGTACATTGTCGGGCCGGTCCTAGGTGGGTTGGGGAGCCTGTTCCGCACGCATCCCGAAACCACCAAGCGGATCGCTGCCTTGAGGTCGATGGCGTTGCAAGCCAGCCCACAGGTTGAGGCAGGCCTGGCATAGTTCGGTAAACTCGACATGGAGATGCAGAATGGGTGCGGCTAACCTTCTGCATCTCTATGTTGTCTAAAGCGCCGGGTCCTTTCTATCAGTCCAAGGCGCTGAGCACTTCCTCCAACACGCCGCGGTCAAACACGTAGCGCTCGTGGCAAAACTGGCAGTCGATCACGGCCTCGCCTTCGGCAATCAAGGTCAGCAGGTCTTCACGATCGAGCAGACTCAGTGCCTGCAAGGAACGCTCACGGCTGCACGTGCAATGAAATGAGATCGGCCGTGTCTCCAATAGGTCATAGGTAACGTCGCCAAATATCTCTGCCAATACAACAGCAGGCGTATCACCCTCTGCCAACATGCGCTCGATCGGCGGCAGGTCCTCGGTGCGCTCAACCAGTTGCTCCAAAATAGCCGTATCATGGCCAGGCACCGCTTGCAGCAAAAATCCACCTGCGGCGACCAGCTGCCCGCCGGCATCGACCTCCGCTCCTAATTCCAACAGAGACAATGTCTGCTCCGATTGCATCAGGTAGTACATCAGGTCCTTGTCGAGTTCGCCCGTCTGCAAGGGAACAATGCTTTCATACAAGTTCTTGACGCCGAGGTCCTTAACCACAGTGAGAAGTCCAACTTGCCCCAAGGCACCGGCTACTTCGGTGCCTCCGACAGCGACAGGCGCGCTCCACTGCGCGTTGCCCACATACCCGCGCAGCCGGCCATAGCTATCGGACTCGACGACCATTTTCTGCAGGGGCCCGTTGCCTTCGACCTTGATGGCAATGCGCTGCTGTACCTTGAGCAGCGATCCTACCAATGCCGCAGCAGACAAGCCATAGCCCAGAGCTGCCGTAGCCACCGGCGAGGAGTCATGGCGGCGGGCAGCCTCCTGTACGACTGCCTTGGCACTGCATGCCATGGCCAGCACGCCGGCCTCCTTGGCCAGCACACGCACAATGTGGTCGTCGCCCGTTTGTTCGCTCATATGCGGTTCTCCACGGCGTGTCAAACACGTTCCAACTTGTCGTAGAGCAGGCCTGCCATAAACGACCGCTCTTCAGCGGCATCAAACAAGATGACCACGGTTGCCTGCTCGCCGTTACCATCAATGCGAGTGACGACACCGTCCCCGAACTTGAGGTGGCGCACGCGCTGCCCCGGGCTAAGCATAAAGTTTGCCGCTGCCCCGGATCGAACCTGCTTTGGACCCGCCGCGGTTGTTGCGGCACTCAACTCCAGGGCGACACCAGCCTCACGTTCACGCCAGCCGTCCGCCAAATTAGCCATCATCTGTTCGGGGTTCTTAACCAGGGCGGAACGCAGCTTCTCGGCTCGATCACGGGCCGAAGCCAGCGCCGGCATCCATTGCACCTTGTAACTGTCGGGGCGGCTGCTCTGCGCCAAGATGCGGCTGGCGCGCGCCATAATACTGAGCAGAGTATCCATTTGCTTGACGATATCCTCGTTGGGATCGATCGTCGCCAGCTGTACGCCGTTTTGGCGGCAAAGCTCCGCCCGTGTCTGGTCGCGCTGCTCTGTCTCGAGCGCTTCCCAGTCGCTCTGCCTGCCTTGCCCTTTGGCAGTAAGACCTATAAAGCGCACGGCAATACCGGCATCGGGGTAGAATTTGTCGAGTTTCAGCTTGCGGTTTGTCGCAGGGTTTACCAACCATTCAGGGCTAACGTTGTCCTGCTCTGTGTAACCGGCAAAAGTACGGGCAAGAATTTCCCGCCAGGCGCTGATGGCTAAATAAATGCTGTTCATAGGTCCAATGAGTATAGACCATCTGTTTCATTCCGACAATTAGCCTAGACTGCCTGGCCCGGACTTCGTGAATTGCCCTGCTCCCCCTATAATTTGATGTCATGGACAAACCAATGGCGTCGGATGACGCCACTGCCCCAGAGCTTGCTGCTGAGCTTGTGGCAGGATCGGTCGCAGGAACTGCCCCAGGCTCGATCACAGCCCCTGCCGTATCCCCAGTCGCTTCGCCAACCATGGCGCAAGTAGGGTTGGACAGCAGACGCATGTTTCGCGCAGCGCTGATCGTGATGGTGTTTTTTGTTCTTAGCCGCTTCACAGGCATCCTGCGCGAAGTCATTTTGAGCGATCGCTTCGGCACAAGTGCGGCGTACGATGCTTATCTCGCTGCCTTTCGTGTCCCCGATCTCCTCTTTCAGTTGATTGCCGGCGGAGCATTGGGCAGCGCTTTTCTACCGGTCTTTTCGGGTTTCTGGATCAAGGACGACAAGGCACGCGCCTGGCTCTTGTTTAGCCGGGTTTTGAACCTGGTGACCCTGGTGCTTGTCGTACTGGCTGGGCTGGCAGCGTTCTTCTCGCCATGGATCGTGCGCACTATCCTGGCGCCTGGCTTCAGTCCCGAACAGCAAGTATTGACCGCCACACTGATGCGCGGCATGTTGCTGGGCACAGTGATCTTTGGCGCGAGTGGGCTCGTGATGGGCGCGCTGAACGCCACCCAGCACTTCGTCGCACCCGCGGCGGCGCCCGTTCTCTACAACATGGCCATCATTCTTGCCGCCTACTTTCTTGCTCCAGTCTTTGGCATCTATGGACTCGTCGTCGGCGTTGTAGCTGGTTCGTTGGCACATTTCTTAGTGCAGTTACCTGTGTTGGTGCACAAGGGAGCACGTTACAGCTTCAGCATGTCCTCGCAAGACCCGGCCGTGCGTACGGTGCTGAAGTTGATGGGGCCGCGCGTGCTGGGCTTGTTTTTCGTGCAGATGCACTTCTTGGTCAATACCATCCTTGCGAGCGGTCTGGTAGCGGGCAGCCTTAGTGCACTCAACTATGCTTTTCTGCTTATGTTGCTGCCCCAGGGCATCATTGCTCAGGCGCTTGCCACGGCCGCCTTCCCAACCTTTGCCGCCCAGTATGCAGCAGGCCAACCGGACGCACTGCGGCACACCTTTAGCCAGACGTTGCGCACGGTCATCTTTCTGAGCTTGCCGGCAGCCGCCATGCTATATGTGCTGGATCGGGCAACGATCGGGGCGCTGTTCGAGCATGGCGAGTTTAATGCGCACAGCACGGACATGGTCGTTTTTGCCCTTCAGTTCTACCTGCTGGGGTTGCTGGCGCATTCAGCGCTAGAGATCATCGTGCGCGCCTTTTATGCTGTGCAGAATACTATCACACCAGTTGCAGTAGGAATCGGCGCCATGATCCTCAACATTGCCCTCAGTCTGGTCCTGGTGCGTCCATTGAGCTTCGGCGGCCTGGCATTGGCCAACAGCACAGCCACAACGATTGAGATGATTGTGCTGCTGTGGCTTCTACGTAAGCGCTTGGGTGGCATCCATGGTCGCCGTGTAGGAGGCACTGCGCTGCGCAGCCTGGGCGCCGCCGCCGTTATGGCTGCAGTACTCGAGCTTTGGGTGCAACGGGGGCCGGCTGCCTTTCCCTCTGGACTTGAAAACGACTGGGTCATCGCTATCACTGGAATCATGTTAGGTATAATTACGTATAGCTTTATCAGTTGGCTCCTGCGCAGCGAAGAATTGGTGTTGATTCTTGTTATGCTTCGCAGCCGCGGTAAAGTCAGGACCGCACCAGGCACCTGACACTAGATAAGTGTTTGGCATTAAGGCATACAGCATTTTGGACAATTTTGTACCTTTATCGTAGTAGCGATTAAGTGTAAAGTACGAGTACCGGTGCACACACCGGTCCAGATCTTAGGAGCATCTAACATGTTCTTTCTCGACCCGCTCTATTTGCTTCTCGCCATCCCGCCGCTGTTGTTGGGCTTGTGGGCGCAATTCCGTGTACAACGCACCTTCGCACAGTATTCGCGGGTGCGCACCAGCACGGGGGTTGACGGCGCCCATGCTGCCCGGCGCATTCTCGACATCAACAGCCTGCAGACGGTCTCTATCGAACGTGTGGCCGGAACACTGTCCGACCACTATGACCCAGGCCACAAAGTGCTGCGCTTGAGCCAAGACGTCTATGCCACGCCCAGCATTGCCGCAGTGGGTGTAGCTGCACACGAGTCTGGTCACGCCCTGCAGGACAAGCTCAACTATGGTCCACTGCGCTTGCGCTCGGCCATCGTGCCGGCCGTCAACTTCGGCAGTTGGCTTGGTCCCATCATCTTCATGATCGGGTTTTTTATGTCGGGCACCTTTGGCGATACGCTGGCCATCGTCGGACTCCTGTTGTTTGCCGCCACAGCCGTATTTACCCTGGTAACGTTGCCCGTCGAGTTCGACGCCAGCAAGCGTGCCAAAGAACAGTTGGCCTCCGCCGGTATCCTCACCCCTCAGGAGATCCAAGGCGTGGACAAGGTATTGGATGCAGCCGCCTTAACGTACGTCGCCGCCGCCGTTCAGGCAGTCACAACTGTTCTATACTACGTCCTGTTGTTGGGACGTCGCCGCGACTGAGTTGCAACTGGGTTGCGAGGGTGTAGAGATCGTACAAGCTTTTTGAAAACGTTAGCTTAGGATCAGGAAAAAGCCTTTGACGCGCACAAAGGCATATGCTATGATCTGAATAGCCCAGCAAACAATCGGCCGGCGACCATTCGGCCAGTGCAGCGTGATGCTGCATGATGACAGACGATGCCAATCATCAAGCGCTACCCGAATCGTAAACTATACGACACCGAGGCCAAGCGTTATGTCACGCTAGACAGCATCACGCACATGATTCACGACGGCCAGGAGGTTCAGGTTGTAGACCATGAGACGGGTGAAGACCTGACGAACCTGACCCTGTCGCAAATCATCTTCGAACAAGAGAAAAAGGGTTCTGGGCTTTTGCCGCGTGCCCTGCTGACAAACTTGGTGCGAGCCGGCGGCGACACATTTGACCAGGTGCGGCGCGCCCTCTTGCGCGGTCCCGCCGGTGAAGCGGTTGCCAAAACGAGCAGCGACGAGGCGGCAGGTGACGACAGTTCACCTCTGCATAAAGTAGATGATCTGTTCCAAGACCTGCTCGCCAGTCTCAACGTGCCTACCAATCGTGACCTGCAACGGCTGCAAGTGCAGGTAGACGAACTGAATCGCAAGCTCGCCGATCTGCTGGCGGCGGAAAAGGCTTTGCAGGAACAACAAGGCACCGTAGAGCAAGAAACACCCAAAAAAGCCGCCAGAACTCGAACCAAACCTAAAGGTAAAGATGAGTAGCCGATCTCCTGGTGCGCCAATCCCATGAATGCAACAAAGCTGTTACCTGACCTGTTACGTAGAAATAGCGGCAGCCGCGCCAGGAGCAACCGTAACGGCCATAGTACAGAATCGGCCCTAAAGCGCCGAAGAGCGGAAAACCGGCACAGCAAGGTTGCGCTGGTTCTGGCCGGCGGCGGGATCATGGGGGTCGTCTATGAGCTCGGCGCTCTGCGTGCCATCAACGACATGTTGGTGGACCTGACAGTCAACGATTTCGATATCTATGTCGGCACCAGCGCCGGCGCCCTGGTCACGTCACTCATTGCCAACGGCTACACGCCCCATGAGTGCATGCAGTTTATGGACAATCGCCATCCGGAAATCGGCGGCGTTCGCGTGGGCGACATCTTCCACGCCAACTTGCAGGATTATGCCCGGCGGCTGATGAACCTTCCGCGCGCGCTGATAACGCTGGGTTACAACTCTATTCGCCATCCCGGGGACCTGGCTCTTTCGGACCTCATCTGGGAGTTCACCGAAGTGTTGCCAAGCGGGCTGTACGATGGCAACGCCTTGGAACGCTTCGTGCGCAGGATGCTTGAGCTGCCCGGCCGCTCCAACCGCTTTGATTTTCTCGAAAAGCAACTATATGTGGTGGCGACGGAGTTGGACACGGGCAATCGCGCCGTATTTGGCCAGGGCGGCAAGGCGATCGTCCCGATCAGCCGCGCCGTGGCTGCCAGCAGTGCCTTACCCGTGCTTTACCGTCCTGTGGAGATCTTCGGGCGTGATTATCTGGACGGCGGTCTGCACGGCACGGCCAGCCTTGACCTGGCCATCGAAGCCGGCGCCAAACTGGTCATCTGCATCAATCCTATGGTGCCGCTCAATGCCCGCCGCGTCCATCCTGATGAAAATTACATCAGTGAACATGGCCTGCCGGCCATCATTAACCAGGCAGTCCGCACACTGTTGCACTCAAGCCTGCGCTATCACTTAAAGAACTTGCAGGTAAAGTACCCGGATGTAGACATCGTGCTCATCCAGCCTGAATGGGACGACCATCGCATGTTCTCGTACAACCCGATGTACTATGGCAGCAGACTGATGTTGGCCGAGCACGGGTTCGAGACGGTTACGTCCGGTCTGCTTGCCCACTATGACTACTACCGCCAGGTGCTCAAGCGGCATGGCATCGAGGTGCACACGGATTTCGTGCAGCGCGAGTTGGCTGCCATGCAGCGCAGCGGCAATGATCCCAAGGTGGTGCGCGAAGTCATCGAAGCCGAAGATGAAGGATTTCCTCCCCTCACCTCTTCCCTCGATCGACTTGAGGCAAACCTTGTTCGACTGGAAAGAAACATCGGCGCTTAACCCCTCACGCAATCCAAACCCGTTCCCATGGCCACATCCCGCCTCGCCGGCAGATTGCCGCCTCCTCATTATCGATTTTTATGAGCACAGGCAACTGGTTTGCCCGCCAGCCGGCCTACGTACGCTTGTTCCTCTGGCTCCTGTTGGCAGTCTCTGTCCTCTTGGTGTTGCTCCTCTCGTTTGTGGTGACAGACTCGCCCGAGTGGGTGCCATCAGACTCACTCGTCGAGGACACACTGATTCCTGCTTCCGCCGACGGCGCCCGGCTGCATTTTACACCTAGTACGCTTACCTTGCGCCCGTTCGAGTCGCTCGCTGCAGCACAGCTGCCTGCTCCCTATAGCTTGCGCTGGCGCGCAGGAGCAAATGTGCCGGATGTCTCACCGCTCTACTTTGACTGGCCTACCGAGCGTCCGGGTTGGTATCTCAACTGGAACGTCAACATGGATGAGCGTCCAGGGCCGCTGGGTCTGTGGAGTACCATCGATATGCAGCTGCCGGATGCGCGACTTGGCATGGAATTTACGCCCATGGTGCGCATGCGCAACGGCCGTCTGCATCCCCCCGCCGCCGTTTTGCGCGAGCTGGCCGCTCGCAATCCTGGCCTCACGTGGCTGATTGGCAACGAGCCGGACGTAAAGTGGCAGGATAACACGTCGCCCGAAGTGTATGCTATTGGCTACCATCGCGCCTATGAGGCCATCAAGGCAGGCGACCCGACAGCGCAGGTGGCCATTGCCGGAATTAGCCAGGTTACACCCCTGCGACTGAAGTATCTGGATCGCGTATGGGACTTCTATCGCTCCTTTTACGCCGAGGACATGCCGGTAGATATCTGGAACATGCATGCCTTCATGCTGCGCGAGGAGCGCGGCGCCTGGGGCGTCAACATACCTCCGGGCTTTGCAATCGAGCAGCGCGGCCAGTTGTGGAACGTCGAGGACCACGACAATCTTTCTCTGGTCGAACAACAGGTTCGGGCGATGCGCCGGTGGATGGCAGACCACGGCCAGCGCGCTAAGCCGCTATGGATTACAGAGTATGGGATTCTGATGCCAGAGGAGTACGGCTTCGACGCCGAGCGGGTGACCCGCTTTATGCTGGGCAGTTTTGACCTCTTCCTCAACTTGCGCGATGCGGAACTAGGCTACCCAGATGACGACGACCGGCTAGTCCAACGTTGGAACTGGTATTCGGCGCGCGACAGCCGCTACAGCGCCGGCAACCTGTTCGACAACTATGGCCAGGTAACGGCTGTGGGGCAGGCTATGTTTGATTATTTGGACGGCGAGTCGCGTCAAGCAACTCCGTGATGGACTTGACGATGTCAAAGGTCGCCTGCGGGTGGCCCATGGCGCGTGCCTTACCCGACATGACCGTCAATTTCTGATGCTCCGGCCCAAACCAGCGCGCCACGATGGTCGCAATGGCAGCGGGGTCGGTGTTGTACTCGCCTACCTCGTTATCGACCACGTACGGAATGTTGCCTTCCTCCTGGCCGGGAATATAGCCGCTCAGGAGGATCGGCAATCCGCTGATTAATGCTTCGGCAATCGTACCAGGCCCTGCCTTGGTCACTACGCAGTCGCAAGCCGCCATCCAGTCCGGCATGTTGTCGACGAACCCCTTGACCACGACGGGGATCGGCCACGCCTGGCCGGCCAGCCGTTCCTCCATCTCGCGGTTGCGCCCACAGATCACCACGATCTGTCCCAACATTTGCCCATTGCACAGTGTCTTGGCCAGTTGGTTGGCGATCTGTTCGACTGGGCCGACGCCTTCACCGCCGCCGATCAACAGCGCCGCCGGCAGTTTGGCATCCATGCCCAACACCTTGCGCAGTTCGGGCTTGGGACGGGTAGGGCGTGAAAATGCCGGCCGAATCGGCAGGCCAAAAAGATGGATTTGCTCAGGCCTCAACCCTGCTTTCTTCGCCAGTCCAACCGTATACGCAGATGCCACATAGCAGGCATCGACCCCAGGATTGAACCATAAGGGATGGCCGGTGGAGAGGTCGGTTACGACGGTGACAAATGGGATACGCCGCGGCATACCTTTTAGCGCCCATAGGCTTACCGTCTGCAGCAGTGGATGCACCGAAATGATCAGGTCGGGGTGATACTTCTCAAACGCAGCTTGTACCCGCCTGATCGATACCCGGCTGCCGACGACCGCCAAGGCATTGCCCCAGCTGGCGCTGCTTTGGGAGTCGTAGAGCGCCTTCCACATCCAGGGCGCATCGTTGGAGAGGAATGGGTACATCTTGGGGAGTTGATTAAGCGGCCAAATCAGGTGGTCGCTGATGAGGTCGATAATGTCGATCTGAAAGCGACCCGGGAATAACTCGTCGAAGCCGGCCTTGAGTGCCTGGGCGCTGGCCCGATGGCCGCCGCCTGTGTCACTCATCAGGATCAGGATGCGTTGTTGCGGCATAAGCGGCATTACTTGGTGTGCGTTTAGTACGCGCCACGGGCCTGGAGCACGGCCGGCACCGAGCGCAGGAGGATGTTGAGATCTAACCCCATGGTCCAGTTCTCGACGTAGTAAATATCGAGCAGCACCATCTCGTCAAACGTCAGGTTGCTGCGGCCGCTCACCTGCCACAGGCCCGTCAAGCCGGGACGCACCGACAGGCGCTTGATCATCCAGTCCTGATACTGCTCGACTTCGCTGGGCAAGTTGGGTCGCGGGCCGATCAGGCTCATCTCGCCTTGCAGGACGTTGATCAGCTGTGGCAGCTCATCCAAGCTGTAGCGCCGGATAAAGCGACCGACCCGTGTCAGCCGCGGATCATTGCGAATTTTGAAGAGCGGACCGCTTGATTCGTTGAGCAGTGCCACCTGCTCGCGCAGTTGCTCCGCGTTGTGTACCATCGAACGGAATTTGTAGCAGCGAAAGTGGCGGCCATTCTTGCCCACTCGCACCTGCGAGTAGAGCACCGGCCCCGGGGTGTCCAGGCGGATAGCGGCCGCAATCAGCAGCGCCGGCAGCAGCCCCACCAACGTCATGAGCGCACCAACCACGATGTCAAAGCCACGCTTGACGATAGCGTTCCAGCCACGGATGGAGAGCTCGCGCGTCGACAACAAGGGAATACCGTTGAGTTCTTCCACCTTCATCTGATTCTTGGTCAGGTGAAAGAGGTCGGGCACGGCATAGGCGGCGACGCCCATCTGCTCGCACTCGCGCAGCAGGCGCTGAATAGTGCCATGCGTCTGCCAGGGCAAACAGATGATGACACGATCGATTCGCTGCTGCTGAATTACGTTATGCGCCGAATCCACCGGCCCCAGCGCCTTGAAACGCCCGATATCGGTCGCCACCTTGGCCGGGTGATCGTCCAGAAAGCCGACGAGCTTCAAGCCATAATCAGGACGGGCGGCGACGGTGCGCATCACCATGCGGCCCACATTGCCGGCGCCGACAAGCAGCACACGCTGGACCCCGATATCATAGTGGCGCAGGTACTCGCGTCCCCATAGGATTAGCAAGCGGCTGATACCCAGAAAGATGGTGACCAGGCCTGCCGTATACAAAAACACGAGGCGAGAGTACAGCATCGGGCGAAAAGCCAGGCTGACGACGATGATAAACATCATGCCCGCCGTAGATGCCGTGGCGATGCGCCATGTTTCAGTCAGCCACGCCCGCCCGGGCTGATAGGGATAGACATGCGAGAAGCGAAACGCCACCAGGACGACCACGACTGTCGAAAAGGCAAGCGGCCAGTAGCCTTGCAGCGACTGTTGGTAGGATGGATCGACGGATAGAAACAACTGCGCCTGGTAGCGCAGGTAATATGCAGTGAGAAAAGCAATAAAGATGAGCAGGGCATCGGAGAAAATCAAGTAATAGCGCCACTGGTGGCGCGGCACGCGGCGAAGCTGGTCGACAAGCCAGTTTACACGCGGCGGTTGGCAGATAAATACGCCCTCTTGGGCTGTTTCAGCTAGCTTTAACTTTTCAACAGTCGCCATAATCGACGGCTTTGCGGCTCCGACCCAGCAACACCCGCCCATACACATCAAGGAATCGCAGGGTCTTCCATTGTGCCAGCGAGTAAACGTTCAGACAAGTCAGGCAGTTCATATGAATAAGGCCATTTCATTGTACACCTGAATCGTCTGGTTTGCGCTCTGCTGCCAAGAGAATTGGGCGGCCTGTTCCAACCCTCGCCTCCGCAATTCGAGTGCCAGCGTCGGCTGATCGCATAGCAGGTGGATAGCATTCGCCAACGCATTCTCGTCGTCGGCCGGCACAGTTAGCGCCGCATCGCCTGCCACCTCGAGCAAACTGGCTGCCCGGCTGCAGATCACAGGTGCACCACACGCCATTGCCTCCAGCACCGGCAGCCCAAAACCTTCAAATAGACTGGGGTAGACGAACGCCTCGGCAGCGCGGTACCAATCTGGTAGCTCAGCCGCCGGCACAAAGCCGGGGAAAAGCACCTCGCCGGTCAAACCCAGCGCTTCAACCTGCGAAAAGATCGTGTCGTAGTACCAACCTTTGCCGCCGGCCAGCACGAGCTTTAGTTCTGTTGCGGCGCCGGCGACAGAACGGCGCCAGCAACCAAAGGCGCGCACGAGCAGTTCCAAGTTCTTGCGCGGCTCCAGCGTGCCCAGGTAGAGCAAATAGCGCGTCGGCAATCCCCTAGCCTGGCGAAAACGTTCGCCCTGCCCAGGCTGACCCGGCGAGAACTCGGGCGCCACCCCATTGTGAATTACCCGCACTTTCCCCGCAGGCACGCCGAAGTAGCGCTGGACGTCGTTCGCCGTCTGCCGGCTCACGGCGATCACGGCGGTGGCACGCGCCACGCTGGCCGCAGACAACCGCGTGAGATAGGCTCGCTTGAGCGGCGGCAGGGTCTCAGGCGTGCGTACAAACGCGAGGTCGTGCACAGTCACCACGCCCGGCACACGTGTGGCTAGCGGCAACACATTGACGAGGCCGTGTACAATGTGCGCCTTGCGCCGCACCAATTCCAGCGGGAGCACGCTCTGTTCCCAGGCGATGCGCGCCTCGGGCCGTTCCAGCGGCAGGCGGCTTACGGCCAACTCCACCCCGGGCGACCCCAGCTTGGCAGCATGTACGAAAGCAGTAAATCGGTGCTCAGTCTGTCCAGCCAAGGCGGCTTGACCCAACGCGCGCAGCAGCTGCCGCGCATAGTTGTTGACGCCTGCCCCGCGATAGCCGGATTGGTCGCTGATCAGTTGGGCGTTGAGGCACACGTTCATGGCTTCGCGCCCGGTTTCCCGCCATATGATAGCAGCCTTTCATAGACATCTAGCGTCTGCTCGGCAATATGGCGCATGGTGTAATTAGCCAGCACACGACGTCGGCCTTGCGCGCCCAACCGGCTGCGCTCACCGGAATCGTCCGCCAACCGCTGCAAACAGACGCTCAGCGCTTCCACGCTGCCCTCGGCAAAGATCAGCCCGCCGTCGCCGATCACGTGTGGAATCTCCCCGCTGTCGCTGCCTACGACCGGTACCTGACAGGCCATCGCCTCGACCAACACGCGTCCAAACTGCTCTTTCCAATTGGGCAGCGTGCGGCTGGGCAGCACCAAAACGTCCAGTGAGTTATAAAAGGTCGCCATATCGCTACTTGACTGGCGGCCGAGAAATATGACTTGCTGGGAAATGCCGAGATCCTCGGCCAGTTTTTCCAGAACACTGCGTTCCTCGCCCTCGCCCGCCAGCAGCAGTTTCCAACACGGCGTAAGCACGGCGCCGGCACGCAACAGCAGGTCTACCCCCTTCTCATGCACCAATCCGCCTGCATAACCGATACGGAGCCCACCTTCCGGCCGTGCTTGCTGCCCTGCGCGCGGTGCAAACACCTGCGGGTCCACACCAAACTGGGGAATGACAGCGATCTCCCCGCCATATCCCTTGTACCGCAGTACATCTGCTGCGTCCTGACTGCCGGCAATGGCAACGGCTGCGCGGGCATAGTTTGCCCGCTCCATACCGGCAAAGGGTGGTGGATACTGGCGATACAGATTCTGCCAGGTAAAGAAGGTGGGCCGAACGCCCTGTTGCGCCGCGGCGCGCAGCCCAAGCCAGGTGGCGAGGTTATACGGCTCCTCGTCCATATGAAGCACATGGGGGCGCAAGGCCGACAGTTCGTGGGCCAGGGTGGGATAGTAGTGCAGGTGGAAGTTGCCGTTGAAGCGCAAGGGGATTATGCGCAGGTCATAGCCCGTCGTATGCAGGCGCTCGGCTGCCTGGTTGCCGCGGCGGTCGCCCCATGCCGGTGGGATCAGCACCGTCAGCTCGACGCCCAGCTGGGCCAGTTCCTCCGCCTTGCGTTGGTATGCTCCTACGACCAGGGCCTTACTCACCATTGCCACGCGCATATTGGTTCATTATAGCGGGAAGGGCAATCGGACAACGAACGGAACCGGTCACGTCGCTGCGGTGTATAGTGTATGTATACACCGTGTGGAGAAACTCGCGTGAGTGAAGACGAACTGATTGGGCGAGTGCTCGCAGGCGACGCCGCGGCCTGGCCGCCGCTGGTGTACGCTCACCAGGAGGCCGTGTTTCGCCTGGCCTAACTGCTGCTGGGCGATGCTGCCGACGCCGAAGACGTGGCGCAAGAGACGATGGTTCGGGCCAGCCAGGCGCTTGGACGCTTCGATCGCTCGCGGCCGCTGCGCCCCTGGCTGCTGCAGATCGCGCGCAACCAAGGCAGCAAGCCGCCGGCGCAGTGCGCGCCGGCGGCTTGCTGCCTTGCAGCGCTGGTGGGCCAACAAGCCGGCAATGCACGACCCAGTTGCTCAGATCAATGCCGAAGCTGCCGACTTGCACCAGGCCGTCAACCAATTGCGCCGGGCTGACCAGGAAGTGATCTATCTGCGCTACTTCATAGAATTAACGGTCGACGAAACGGCGCAGGCACTCGGCGTTGCTCCCGGGACTGTGAAGTCACGTCTTGCCCGTGCGCTGCAGCGTCTGCGCCCGTTGTTGGCAGATTGGACGGATGCATGAGCAGCAGAGAGCCTAATGGCAGCCTGTGGCCGGACCCAGCCTCGGACGCATGGGAAAGAGAAGTGCAGGAGCAAGCACGACGCTTTATCTATCCACCTACGCCCGACCTTGTCCGCAGCCAGCAGATACAGGCCGCCATCTCACATCCATCGTTTCCACCCGGACGCAGGGTCGTATTGCGCCGCCTGGCTTGGGCGCTGGCAGTTCTGCTCCTGATGGCTGCGGCGCTGGCCACGGTCGAACCTGTGCGCGCCTGGGTTACGGAAGTGTTACAGTTGGGAGCCGTGCGTATTTTTATGCAGCCGCCGGATCACAATGCGCTCCCCGTTCCTACATCGACGAAGTCGCCTGCAGCAACAGCCATGCTGGCCCCCCTCGACTGGATGGGCGAAACCACCCTGTCAAAGGCGTCCGCGCAGCTACCCTTCACCATCTACTTGCCGTCGTGGCCGCCGGACTTAGAAGCACCCGATCTTGTCTATGTGCAAGACCTGGCCGGGCCGGCGCTGTTGTCGGTATGGATGGACCCAAGCCAAAAGGGGATCGTGCGCCTGTCGTTGCACGCACTGGCGTCGGACACCGTCGTGTACAAGTTTGCCCCCGTTGACATCACGACAACGCAGGTGAACGGGCGCGAAGCATTGTGGGCTGACGGCCCCTACTTGGTGCGAGTGGGCAGGGGGGATACGGCGCCACAGCTTCTTGTCACGGGGCACGTGCTGCTCTGGAGCAATGGCACTGTTACATACCGCCTGGAAACCGGCTTATCGCTTGAGGAAGCCGTACGCGTCGCCGAATCGCTGCGGCCTTGGGAAAAGAATGAGTAGGAGGGGTCAAGGGCTGCACTACCTGCCACCGCCATGGCGAACTGCAAAGCAGCACCATCATTGGCATCGGTCCCGATCTCACGCAGTACAAAGGCAGCGCGGAGTTCCTGCACCTTTGGCTGGCCCAATCCCCCTGCCTTCAAGCCCAACACATAAATGCCCAACCTGGGCCTGCAAGCAGCCGAAATCGACACACTAACCGCTTTTCTCACCCGACGGTAATTGGATAGGTGCGCCGAGGAAACGGAGCATGGAGCCTTTCTCACCTCACGCTAACTGCCGGCGTGGTATACTCGATTTGCTTAAGGCCGGGTACGACCGGCCTAGATACGAGGATACCAAATGCGAATTTTGCTTTATACAGGAAAAGGCGGCGTCGGCAAGACCAGCGTTTCGGCGGCGTCTGCTGTGCGTTGCGCCGAATTGGGATATCGCACGGCAGTGCTCAGCACTGACCCGGCGCACAGCTTGGGCGACTCGTTCGACCGCCGCATCGGCAGCAACTTGGTCGAACTGGGCCCAAATCTGTGGGGGCAGGAAATCGACCTGCTCAGCCAGATGGACCAGTATTGGGGCACGGTGCTCAACTATCTCAACGCGCTCTTTGCGTGGCAGGGAATGGACAGCCTGGTGGCAGAGGAGACAGCCGTTCTGCCCGGCATGGAAGAGTTGGCCAGCCTGCTGCAGATCACGGCGCTGGCCGACAGCGGCAACTACGACGTGATCATCATCGACGCTGCGCCCACGGGATCGACCTTGCAATTGCTCAGCTTCCCCGACATGGCGCGCTGGTATCTCGAGAAGATCTTCCCGTTCCAGCGCAAGACCATCCAGATCGCGCGCCCGGTGGTACGGCGCATGACCGATATGCCCATTCCGGACGACGACATCTTTGAGAGCATTGAGGAATTGGTGGTCCAACTGGAGCACATGAGCCAACTGCTGAGCGACGGCAACATCAGCAGTATGCGCGTCGTGCTCAACCCCGAGAAGATGGTGGTGAAGGAGGCGCAACGCGCCTACACCTATCTCAACCTCTATGGCTACTCGGTGGACGCCGTGGTATGTAACCGCGTCTTCCCACGTGACCTGGAGGACCACTACTTTGACGTGTGGAAGAAGGCGCAAGCGGCCAACCTCGAACTGGTGCACGAGTGCTTTCACCCACTGCCGATTTTTGAGGTTCCGCTGTTCGATCAAGAAGTCACCGGCATGCCAATGCTGCGGCGCATGGCAGACACGGTATTTGGCGCCAACCCAGTCAAAGGTGGGCCGGGCGATCCAACGGGCAAATTCTATGTGGGCAAGCCGCAGGATATCTTCCGGCGCAACGGCGACTACGTGTTGAGCATCCCCCTACCGCTGGCAGAGCGCGAAGACGTCCATTTGCACCGCAGCGTCTTTGACGAGCTGATCGTGCGTATCGGCAACTGGAAGCGCAACTTGGTGCTGCCCACCGGCTTGGCCAAACTGGAGGTCAGCGGGGCAAAGTACGAAGGCGACCGGCTCAATATACTGTTTGCCATTCCGCCCGGCGAAACCATCGCCGTCGAAGAACTCAAGCCCAAGCGTTGGGACACCCTGAAAGCTCGCCTGCGTGGAAAATAGGGCAAGCCGGACACAAAAATCCCGCCGGGCGGCGGGATTTTTGTGTTTTCAGTCCTTAGGGAGGAAGTACAGCGCCAATGCGCTACCAAATATCGAGTTTCATCACGGTTTGAGCAGCGGCAGGAAGAGGCGGCCAGATTTCACCGTCATGTTGGGATCCATGCTCTCATACAGCGGAATGTCGAGCAGCACCTGTGCATTTACCTCGGCGATCTCGATAGTGGCGTGCCCTTGGGCCGCCTTGCCGTCTGCACTGGCCGACACATCATATCGGCCGTAATCCAGGCCGGTGAGCACAAACAAGCCTTGGGCGTCCGTTGTCACCTGGTACGTGTGTGGGGCCCCTACCTGCGATGACACAGATACGGTCGCCTGCGCCACCCCCACCTCATCTGGCTCCGCCATACCGTTGCCGTTGGCGTCCACAAATACATACCCCGACAGCGAGCCGACACCAACCGCTTGCGCCGGCAGCACCACCGCTAGAGCAAACACCAGTTGGGCGAGCAGCAGAAGGGCAATGATTTGGCGTCGCATCATCTGTAAGTCCACTCGCATTATCCAGCACCGATTCCTTGTACAGCCATATGTCACTATCATAGCACGGAAGGGTGTCCAGTACACTGACAGGTTGCTGTCAAGCACTATGCGCACCTATTGTTTGTGCATGTAGTGGCAAGCACCACTTTGTGGTAAAGTATCGCCATTCGGGGCCTCCACATGCAATTCGTTTTGGCGCGGGCGCCTTCCGCGCAGTAGGAGTCTGTACATGCTGCTGGAAACGACTGTGAACCTGGAGCAGATGGGGCGCGCAGCCAAGCTAGCTAGCCGCCAACTGGACACGTTATCTACGGAGGTCAAAAACCAGGCGCTGCTCGCCATCGCCGACGAAATCGACGCCCAAGCAGGCCACATTATGGCCGAGAACGCCCTTGATATGACCGAGGGGCGAGCGCGCGGCCTTAGTGGTGCCCTGCTCGACCGCCTCCTGCTCACCCCCGCCCGCGTGGCCGCCTTGGCTGCCGATACCCGCCACGTAGCCACCTTGCCCGACCCGGTAGGGGCTGATATCGAGGGCCGCCTGCTGCCCAACGGCCTGCGCCTCAGCAAGCGCCGCATCCCGATCGGCGTGATCGGCGTAATCTACGAGGCGCGCCCCAATGTGACGATCGACGTGGCCACACTCTGTCTCAAAACGGGCAACGCCTCGATCCTGCGCGGTGGTAAGGAAACGTTACGCAGCAATCTGGCCCTGGTCAAGGCTATCCAGACTGCGCTGCAGCGAGTCGGCCTGCCCATCGCCGCCGTTCAGTACATCGACAGCCCCGACCGCGAGTTGGTGACCCAGTTGCTGCGGCTCGACCAGTACGTGGACATGATTATCCCGCGCGGCGGCGCCGCCCTGCACAAGCTGTGCCGCGAGCAGGCCACCATTCCCGTCATCACTGGCGGCATCGGCGTCTGCCACCTGTTTGTGGACGCAAGCGCCGATCTGGAGAAATCCCTGGATGTGATCGAAAACGCCCGCGTCCAGCGCCCTAGTGTCTGCAACTCGTGCGATACGGTGCTGGTGCATCAAGAGGCGGCTGCAGCCTTCCTGCCACTGCTGGCCGCGCGCATGGCTCGCTGCAAAGTGGAACTGCGTGCAACCGGCGCAGCGTTGGACCTATTGCAGCACAACGCACAGGGGGCGCACGTGATCCCCGCCGGGCTGGATGATTTCGACCAGGAGTGGATGGCGCTCATCCTTGGCGTCAAGGTGGTAGCAGACGTGGAAGACGCAATCCAGCACATCTATGATCACGGCTCGGAACATTCAGACGGCATCCTTACCAATGACTGGCGCAATGCCAACCGCTTTGTCGAGGCAATCAACTCATCGGCCGTCTTTGTCAACGCCAGTACGCGCTTTAACGACGGCGGCCAATTTGGCCTGGGAGCCGAAGTGGCAGTCAGCACGCAAAAGCTGCATGCGCGCGGTCCAATGGGTCTGGATGAATTGACGACTTACAAGTGGGTGTGTCTGGGCGACTGGCACATTAGAACGGCGTAACCATGGCGGACTTCCTCTACTATGTGAACGGGCGCTTTACGGCCGCAGGCAATGCGGCAGTGGACGTGGGCGACCTGGGCCTTGTGCGCGGCTATGGCGTCTTTGACGTGCTGCGCACCTACAACCGTGCGCCCTTTGCCCTGCGCCGCCACATGGAACGGCTGGAGCGTTCGGCACAGCAGATCGACCTGTCGCTCCCCGCGCCGCTCGATGAGTTGGAGCGACTGGTCCACGAGTGTCTCGCCCGCAACGCCGACGTCGAGCCAGGTATCGACGTGACCGTGCGCATCATTGTCACTGGTGGAAACTCGGTTGGCTTTATGCTGCCCGAGGGTAACCCCAGCCTTATGATCATTGTGGCGCCCGTGCGTTCGATGCCCCTTCACTACTATAGCGAGGGCGCCTCGCTGATCACCGTGGATATCCCGCGCTTTATGCCCTCGGTTAAGAGCATCAACTACGTCTCGGCTATCCTGGGACAAAAGCAGGCACGGCAGGCAGGGGCCGTAGAGGCGCTCTACTGCACGCGCTACGGGGTAATCAGCGAGTGCACGACCTCCAACTTTTTTGTTGTACGTGACGGCCAGCTGATCACGCCGGACCAAGATGTGCTCGCCGGCATCACACGGAACGTGGCTATCGAACTGGCCTCCGACCTGGGCGACGTGATTCTGCGTCCCATCTCGCGCCAAGAACTGGGTGAAGTGGACGAGGCCTTCATCACCAGCACTACCAAGGAAATCATGCCCATCGTGCACGTCGACGACGTCCGGATTGGAGACGGCAGGCCCGGGCCGTATACGCAACGATTGGCAGAATTATTTCACACCTATACGCGCCAAGTGTCGCGCTCATCTACCATCCAAATTCATCCAGCCATCTCTCATTGACTCCTATGCTACGACGCCTTACCCAAACAATTCTGATCCTGGCGCTGGCCTCACTGCTTCTCAGCGCCTGCAGCAACGCCGCGCCAGCGCCAACCGCAACCCCAACAAAGACGCCCCTGGCCGCCGCCGCTGCGCCCACCAAGGTCCCTGACACGCCAACACCTGTTGCCCTGGACACGCCCACGCCTGTACCTCCCACCCCTACTCCTACGCCCAGCAACGTCGCCCGCTTTACCGGGCTGCCGGTGGATGACCCGGCCAAGTTAACGCGGGCGCCAATTTTTATCTGCGTCAACAACGATCCAGTTGGGCGCAGCGCCCATTGGGGACTGAGCCAGGCCGATCTCGTCTACGAATACATCGTCGACGGCTTTTCGCTCTCGCGCATCACGGCCATGTTCCAGGCCAACGATTCCGACCGCGTCGGCCCCGTGCGCTCGGCGCGCTTCCCCAATATCTGGATGGTGCAGATGTATGGCGGCGCGCTGGCATGCTCAGGCGGCAGCGACCACATTCGTTACCTGCTCAAGAACGAAGTCGGCTTCCCCTACCTGGATGCCGACATTGACGACCCTTCCAACACGGTCTATTTCCAAAATCTGGGTACAGACTACCGCACCCGCCTGCAGATCAGCACCGAAGGTGTGCGCCGGTGGCTGGCGGACCAAGGCATTACCTTGGAGTGGGACAAACCCGGCTTTTCATTCAGCGACACGCCCCCGGCCGGCGACACTGGCGCTGCTACAGTGATCGACATGCCTTATCCGGGTGGCAACGACGTCGAATGGCAATATGACCCTGGGCTGGGTGGCTACATCCGCTTCCAGGGTGGCGAACAGCAGTTTGATCCGGCCACCAACCAGCCGATTGTAGCCAAGAACGTGATTGCCGTCGCGGCCGAGCACATCCTGACAGACATCGTCGAAGATTCGCTGGGCACAAAGGGCGTGGACATCAAGCTCAATGCTTTTGGCGACTTGCGCGTCTTCCGCGATGGCAAAGTATATGAAGGCACATGGCGCGGCAGCCAGGACGTTCCTCCCAAGTGGTTAGGGGCAGGCGAAGTGCCGATCAATCTCAAGCCGGGCCAGAGTTGGGTGCAGATCGTGCAGAAAATTACGGATGTCACGTATCAATAACCGTTTGGGAGCCTTTATGAAACGCAACCCTCGCCCTATTCTCCGGCGCTTTGCGCTGTATGCCGCCGCAACTGCCACCATTGCGGCCGTCTTTGTCGCGGCACTTACTACGCTTGGACCTATGCCTGTGGCATTGGCCCAAGCCGAGACTCCGGCAACCACCCCAGTCGCGCGCACGCCTGGCAGCTACACGGTGCAGATGGGGGACTCGTGGATCAGCGTGGCAGCGCGCACGGGCGTCAGCGTGGCGGAGCTACAAGCCGCCAATCCACGCTCAATGCGCGCTAATGAGTGGTTGATCGTGGGCGAGACCCTGGTGATCCCCGGCGAAACTGCACCGGCTGCTGGTTCGGGGACGGTGACTGGCACGGCAGGCGTGTCCCAAACCGGCGGTATGGAAACGGCCGCCCAGACCTACGTCGTGCAGGCAGGCGAGTCGTGGAACAGCATCGCCGCCAAGTTCAACACTACCAAGCGGCTGCTGCAGGCAGCGAACCCACTGTCCATCCGCTATGGCGAGGTGCTCTTGCGCGGCGAGAAGCTGATCATCCCGCCACCCGGTACCACCGATACTGATATAGAGCGGGCAACTACCACGCCGACAAGCACTGTTACGGCGCAGATTACTGCCACCGTGAGCGTAGAGGCCACGGCCGAAGTGACGTCGGAGCCGACTGTAGAAGCCACGGCAACGCCGACGGCCGAGCCGACGCAAGCCCCGACCGAGACTCCTACAACCTTGCCCACCGCAGCACCAACAGAAGCAGCCACAGAGGAAACGCCAGTCCAGCCAACGGTCGACACCTCGGCTGCGGCTACCGAGACAGTTCCTGCGCAAGGCGAAGGGACTCCTGGTACAACCTTGACGACAACGCAGGAGGCTGCCGGCGAAGCGGGCCCACCTGCATGCCCGACCATTTTTGCCGCCTACCCAGACCTGCTAGCGGAATTGGTCAACAGCCCAGCCGGAGGTATCGAGGGCGTGCTCGGCTTCCTGCGCCAGTGCAACGCTCTCGACGAGGAAAATGTGAAGACAGCAGATTGGACGGGCGACGGCGCAGACGACCTGGCGGCGGTAATCGCCAATCCACAGTCGGACGCATCGACGCCCGAGACCGATCTCTTGATCTTCAGCAGCAACGGCGAGCGCTATGACCTGGCCTACCGTGCGCGTGCCGCCGGTGCCGTGCGCATTCTCGCCGACGACGACATCAATGGCGACGGTAAGCCGGACATCATCTGGGTGGACACCACCTGCGGGGCAAGCACCTGCTTCGACACCGTCAACGTACGCAGTTGGGACGGGACAACTTGGGCGGACTGGACCGACAAAACGATCACCATGGCTTACGCCGACATCACCCTTGACGACCTGCGCGACACGGCGCAAGGCCAGGAGATCGAACTGGTCGGCGGCGTCTATGGCAGCGTCGGCGCCGGCCCGCAGCGCGGCCGCACCGAGATTTGGGGCAGTGTGGACGGAGCGCCGTACACATTGGTGGAGAAGGTGTATGATCGCTCCAACTGCCTCTACCACAAGGTGCTGGACGCCAACGAGGCGTTGCAGCGTTACCAGGAAATTGGCCTGGTGCAGGCCAAGGAGATGTACACTGAGGCGGTTACCAACCGAAACCTGGCCAAGTGTTGGGAACATGACAATGAGCTAGACGAGCTGCGCAGCTTTAGCCTTTTCCGCCTTGGCTTGATTAGCGCTTATGAAGGCAAACCACAAGAAGCCGCGGAAAACATCGACCAGTTGCAGCAGGGCTTCCCCGATTCGATTTTCACACTATTGGGCCAGGCGTGGTTGGCCGCCTATCAGCCGGCCAATGATATCGCTGCCGGCTGCATGGCGGCGACGCAATTTGCCACCGAGAACTCGGTGAGCTACGAAAGCTTGTCGGACTACGGCTATGCCAATCCGACCTTCCGGGCAGAAGAACTGTGCCCGATCCTGAACGTCGACGTACCACAGCCCGCGACCGAAGCAGGTGCGGATGGCGGTGCAGGGGCCACAGCCGAAGCAGGTGCCGAAGCTGCTGCTGGTATCGAAGCGACGACAACCTTAACAGCCGAGGAAACGATCGAGCCGGTCGGCATCCTAACTGCCACCGTACCCGTTGCCGCCTCCGGCGAGCAGGAGGGCGAGCTACCCGCTTGCCCGACCAGCCTGGACGTTTATGCCACCATGATGCCCGACGTGATCGCAGTGTCAGAGGCCGACCCGCTGATCGTCGAGACGTGGCTGCGACTGTGTGATGGCATGGCTGATGATCGCGGCGGCATGCTGATGGCCGATGTCAACGGCGACGGCAGCGAGGACGCACTCTTCCTGCCTACAATCGTCAGCGACCTCGGCTTTGGCCCCGACGGCACGCAAGGAGCGGTCTTGATCTACCACGGCCAACCCGATGGCGGCTACAAGCTGGTATATAACCCGGAAATCTTTGGCCAACCGACCTTGATCGGCACCGGCGATTTCAACGGCGACGGCCGTCCCGACGTCGCCTGGACAGTTGAAGGCTGCTCGACGTTCTGCATCAAGGAAGTCCAAGTCGCCAGTTGGAACCCTGAAACAGAGACGTATGATTCGATCATCGAACCAGGCGCCACCATCGCCGAGGGTACGGCTACCTTTGAAGAGTTGCCTGCCGGCGCACCGGGCACGGGCCAGCAGCTGACGCTAGAGGGTGGGGTCAGTGGCACCACTGACGGCGGTCTGGAAGTGCCGCACGTGGAGGCCTGGCAGGCGGTGGATGGACGCAACTTCCGCCGGCTGAGTTGGACCTATGACCGCAACACGCGCGGCAACGACTGTCTTGGCTTGCGTCTGATCGAAGCGGATGCGGCACTGCAAGCCGCCGATATCCTGGGCTATGCGCCTGCCGCCGAACTCTACCAGGGGACGCTGGACCCGGCGCTGCGTGCGTGCAGCATCTACGGCATCCCCGGCGACCAGGAACTTCTGCAACTGCAAGGGCTGGGCTACTTCCGCCTGGTACAGACACAGGCGCTCAGCGGCACCTTGGATGCTGCCAAGCAGACACTCGCCGCAATGGCGGCAGAGCAACCCCAAACGACGTTTACCAAGGCTGCCACCGACTGGCTGGCAGAGTACGAACGGTCGGGCAGCGGCGTAACGGCTTGCGGCGCAGTGCAGACGTTGTTCGACCGCGACACAGTTACGTGGCAGATCACTGACCATTTCGGCTACAACCACCCGGCCTTAGCCGCCGAACAGGTATGCTTTGTGCCGCCGCGGGAAGCCGCACAGCAGTAAACGATACGAGTTAGCGGGCGCTTGTCACCACGGGAGCGCCCGCCTGCATCGCCTCGGTTACCATCATGCCGAAGCCTTCATAGAGGCTGGGGAAGAGGTAAGCAGTGGCGAGCGCATAGAGGGCCGGCTTGTCGGCTTCGTCGATCCAGCCGCAGAAGTGCACGCTTGCTCCAAGCTGCAGTTCTGCGGCAATTTTTTGGGGGTCAGGAAAGAAAGCGCTGTCGGATAGCGGCAGCTTGCCGGCAATTACCATTTGTATACTGGGATCGCCGCTGCTGTCGAGATAGCGGCGGTATGCTTGCAGCGTGTTCTTGACATTCTTGCGCACGTCGAAGCCGCCCAGGTAGAGAAAATACCGTTCAGGCAACCCGTACTTCTGCCGCACGTCCGCCAACTGCTGCGGCGTTGGCCCTGCGCTGCCTTCCTGGTTCGGTCCGTGCAGCACGGCAAAGACGCGCTCGGCAGGAATGCCCAGATGGGCGACAATATCACGCTTGGCGGCCTCGCTGACGGCGAGCACGGCCGCCGAGCGCTTTGCGGTACGGCTGACTAGTCCTGTGTAGGCGCGCTGCAAGACACCACCGCGATAGGCAGGCAGCAGCAGCGGGATCAAATCGTGGATTGTGACGACAGTCGGCACCGGCTGCCAGTAGGGTGCTGCCCAGTAAGGGACCCAGAGCACGTCGGCGCCCAAGCGGCGCGCTGCTTGTGGTACGCTGAACTGCTCCCACCAAAGCTTCGCCAAGTTGCGCGGCAGCGGCGGGACAGGCACATGCACGATGTCAACAGTGGGCCAGTCCCTGGCCGCCCGGTCTACGACATCGGCAGTCACCTTGCGCTCAGGCAAGAGCAGCGAGAGACGTGGGGCCAGCGCTGCCTGCGCCAGGTGGGCCAACAAATGGTTAACATACTGCCCGCTGCCCGAGGAGGTATCGCCGGTAAACCAGCCATTGATGGCCACCTCGCAGTTCAGGCCAGGGTTGTCTAGCATAGCGTCCTTTTCCACTCCACACAGGATGCCTTCATAATCAGTATAACATCCGGGCAAATAGGGTTGGCCCGCGGACTTAGAGCGTGGTATGCTTTTCTCCAATTATCCGCCTTCTGCACACAGCGACTCATCCATATGCTGATTCATAACGCAACGGTCGTCTGCTTTGACGGCGAAAATCGTATGATCGAAAACGGCGCCGTACGCTTTAGCGGCTCGGCCATCGACGCAGTCGGCTCCAGCGCCGACCTGCTGCGCCGCTTCCCGGATGACGATCTCTGGAACGCGCACGGGATGCTTCTCATGCCGGGGCAGGTCTGCGCCCATACGCATTTTTATGGCGCCTTCGCCCGCGGTATGTACATTCCGGGTCCGCCTGCCAAGGACTTCCCCGAGATCCTGCAGTCACTTTGGTGGAAGCTCGACAAAGCGCTAGACCTGGACGGCGTACGCTCTTCCGCCGAAGTATGCCTCGCCGACGCCATTCGCAACGGTACGACAACGTTGATCGACCACCACGCCAGCCAGACGGCCATCGATGGCAGCCTGGATGTGGTCGCCGAGGCAGTCACTAAGAGCGGGCTGCGCGCCTGTCTATGCTACGAGGTGACCGACCGCGATGGTCCTGCTGCAGCCGCGGCCGGTATCCATGAGAACGTACGCTTTGCCCGCAAGTTGCAGTCCGGAGTTGGAGATGATGGACGCCTGGCCGCCACTTTCGGTCTGCACGCCAGCCTGACCCTGTCGGACGACACCTTATCCGCCTGTCGTGGTGAAAGCGACCGCTTTCACGTGCACGTTGCAGAGCACCCGGTGGACGAGTACGACAGCCTGGCCAAGTCAGGCGTGCGCTGCGTAGAACGGCTGCACCGCTTTGGCGTCACGGGGCCGCAAACCATCATGGCGCACTGCATCCATGTCGATGCCTGGGAAGCGGGCCTGCTGCGGGAGACTGGCACCTTTGTATCGCATCAGCCACGCTCCAACATGAACAATGCTGTCGGGGCAGCCGAAATTACACCGCTGCTGCGGGCAGGCATGCCGGTTTGCCTGGGCAACGACGGCTTTAGCAACGACATGTTTGCCGAGATGAAAGTCGCGGACATGCTGCAAAAAGTCGCGCACGGCGACCCGCGTTACTTGGGGGCCGACAAGGTTATCCAGATGGCGGTGCATAATAACCGCAGACTGGCATCTGTCTTCTTTGGCAAGCCTGTCGGCGTAATTGCTGAGGGGGCGTATGCCGACCTGATCCTGCTTGACTATTATCCCACCACACCGTTCTCATCAGCCAACCTACCTTGGCATATCCTGTTTGGCGTGAGTGGTGGACACGTGCACAGCACGATCGCACACGGCCAGGTGCTGATGCGCAGCCGAGAATTGCAGACTATAGACGAGGCGGAAATCACGGCGCGCAGTCGTGCCGTGGCGCAGGCAACGTGGGAACGCTATTGGGCCATGTTCTAACCACAACCAAGAAGGTGACATGTCATGTCGAAATCAACCATAGCAGTGATCGGCGGCACAGGTGCTGAAGGATCAGGGCTTGCGGTTCGCTGGGCTGCCCAGGGCTATCCCATTATCCTTGGCAGCCGCAGCGCCGAGAAGGCCGTGACGGTGGCAGCCGAGCTGAGCGCGTTGCTGCCGGCTGGCAGCGCAACGATTGGCGGGTTGGCCAACGGTGACGCCGCCATTGCCACCGATATCGTGGTGTTGAGCGTCCCTTATGCTGCACAGCACGACACCGCCGCCCAGATTGTGGCGGGCAGCCAAGGCAAGCCGGTCATTACAGTAGTTGCGCCGCTCAAGCCGCCCAAGGTATCAGTCGTGTGGCGGCCGGAAGCTGGGTCGGCGGCGGAGGAGTTGCAGGCGCAGCTAGGGCCCGAAGCCAGCGTAGTGGCTGCCTTCCAGAACATCTCGGCCGGCCACCTCAAGGACCTGAACTGGGAAGCCGACTGCGACGTGCTCTACACGGGTGACGACAAGGACGCCAAGGTGGTTGCCTTGGAGCTTATCCGCGCGGCCGGTTTTGTCGGTGTGGACTGCGGACCGCTGGCCAATTCGTCGGTGGTGGAGGGGCTGACCGCGCTCTTGATCGGCGTGAACATTCGCAACAAGATTCAGGGCAGCGGCATACGCATCACGGGCATTCCGCGTCCTTGATTATTCTGACCCAATACAGGCAAATCAATGAACGAAAGCAACTCTCACGTGGAGACACTGGCGGTGCATGCGGGCCGGCGGCACGACGATCCGACTGGCGCCGTTATGCCGCCGATACAACTGTCGACGACCTATGAGCGTAACGCTGACGGCAGCTATCCGACGCAATACGTCTACACGCGCTCCGAGAACCCTAACCGCATCGCCCTGGAAGAGTGTCTCGCCGCACTTGAAGGCGGTGCAGCAGCAGCGGCTTTCGCCTCGGGCATGGCTGCAATCGCCGCCACGCTCCAGGCCCTGGCTCCTGGCGACCACGTCTTGCTGCCGGACGACCTATACCACGGCACCCGCCGCTTCGTACGCGAAATTCTCGGGCCCTGGGGGCTGTCTCACGATTTTGTCGACATGACCGACCTAGATATCGTTCGTGCCGCCATGCGCCCGACCACACGGCTGGTCTGGGTAGAGACGCCATCCAACCCTTTGCTCAAGGTTACCGATATTGCTGCCGTGGCCGAGATTGCCCGCGGCGGCAATGCCCTTGTGGCCGTAGACAACACGTGGGCCTCGCCGATCGGGCAGCAGCCATTGTCGCTTGGCGCCGATCTCGTGATGCATGCCACTACCAAGTACCTGGGCGGCCACAGCGATGTCCTGGGCGGCGCAATCATTGCACGCAACAACGACGCCTTCTTCCAACGGCTGTCCACGATCCAGAAGATCGGCGGTGCGGTTCCTGCTCCCTTTGACTGCTGGCTGCTGTTGCGCAGCATCCGCACGCTGCCCTACCGCATGCGGGCGCACGCCGAGAATGCCGGCACTGTTGCGCGTTTCCTGTCCAGTCACCTCGCAGTAGCTGCCGTGCACTATCCCGGGCTGCCTGACCATCCCGGCCATGCCATTGCCGCCCGCCAGATGCGGCTGTTTGGCGGCATGCTGTCAGTACACGTCAAGGGCGGCGCCGACGAAGCCATGGCCGTGGCGGCCAAAGTCAAAATCTTTACACGTGCCACCAGCCTGGGCGGAGTGGAAAGCCTGATCGAGCACCGCGCCTCGATCGAGGGGCCATATGGCAACACGCCACCCAACCTGCTGCGCATTTCGGTAGGCCTGGAGCATCCCGATGACCTAATCGCCGATCTGGAGCAGGCGCTGGAATAGCCGGCAATTGAGTCGCATCGTGCCCCATCCAATGTCTTCGCTATGCTTTACCCCTATCACTGCCGACGAGGCACGCGCAGTGTTGAACTGGCGCTACCCAGGGCTGCCTACGCTGTACAATCCGGCACCCGAAGAGCTGGAGGACGATATCGAGGTACTGCTTACGCCTGCATACAACTACTACGCAGCGCGTTCGGCAGAAGGGTTGCTGGTGGGTTTTTGTTGCTATGGGGCGGACGCCCAGGTGCCCGGCGGCGATTATAGTCTGCGCAATGCCGTGGACGTCGGGCTGGGTATGAATCCAGCCTTGGTGGGACGTGGGCTGTCCCATGCCTTCCTGGCGGCCATCCTCGACTGGGGCCGCCAGTGCTTCGAACCGGACTATTTCCGCGCCACGGTGGCGGGCATCAACGTACGGTCACAGGGGATGTTCAACCGTGCTGGATTCTATATTATCCAGCGCTTTCGCCCAGCGGACAACGACGTACACGAATTTCTCGTTATGGTACGCGCCGAGCGGCCGCTTCTGTAGGCGGGTTGGTCGTGGCCAGCGCTGTCGTGCGCTGTCGCGCCATCACATACGCCGTCACTACACCGCCGACAAAGCCAAACAGGTGTCCCTGCCACGACACACCCTGCTGCAGCGGCAACACGCCCCAGAGGATGCCGCCATAGAGCACGAAAGCGACAAGCGCCACAGTGATGGCGCCGATGCTGCGTTCATAGTAGCCACGCGCCAGCAGAAAGCCGAGAAAGCCAAAGATTACACCGCTGATCCCCAGGTGGAGCGTATGGGCACCGCCAAACAGCCAAACACCTAACCCACTAGCTAGGGCCGAGGCTAGAAAAACGACGAACAGGTCGCTGGTCCGCCGCCACATCACCATCCATCCGAGCACAACAAACGGGATTGTATTTGCCAACAAGTGGCCAAAACCCGCATGCAGGTATGGTGCTACCAGCACTGCCGGCAAGCTAGTCAACGTGCGCGGCGCAATGCCAAAGCTATCCAACGCGCCGCGCAGCAGCAGCGCATCGGCGATCTCCAAGAGCCACAATACCGCCACGATGGATCCCAGTACGATTGCCTGCCGCAACAGCCGCCGCCGCAGGTTGACCGTACGCGCCATCGCCGTCCCCCGCCAATCGATTCTTGTCATTGCTATTACCCGCTCTTCTCGTGTACCATTTCAGGCGAGAGTCGCCCTGTAAGGGACGATCGCCTGATCCATAAAGAGGAAAGAACCTGTCGCATGGCCTATACGTTGACCGATCCTCTCAATCCACTGCGTAACGTGCTGCGTGCTGCAGGCAGCACCGCGCTCTTACTAGGCGGAACAATGTTGATTTTCCCACGCCTGGTGCTTACCGAATGGGGAGCACCGGAGACCAACGTCAATTGGCCTGTGCGTCTCGCCGGCGCGTTTCTGATCACGCTCGGCGTCTATTACCTCCTGGCAGCCAACGAACGCACCGTCGGGACTACCGCCATGATCACCTGCATCACAGGTAATGGGTTGCTGGCAGCCGTATTACTGATGGCCTATCTTCAGCAGGATCTCGCCAATCTCACCCCGGTTGGCCTAGGCGCGCTCTTTATCGTGTTTGTGATCGCCCTTATCGGCGCCGTCACACCATTACGCTACTTACGCGCCGAGTATCGCGACGACTGAGTTGTTTAGCCTCCTTGTCAACGATACGTTGGCACGGCCGAAAAGTCGCGACTTTATGCAGGTGGTATTGAGTGGTGGTCTATTGAAAAAGGGAGACGATGCGTGGTCCAAAAATGGCGACGGCCACACATAGGCTGCCAAGGACGGCAAAGACCAGGGCGCCGGCTGCGGCGTCCTTGGCAATCTTAGCCAATGGATGGTAGTGGGGCGAGACCAGGTCGATCATGGCCTCTACCGAAGTGTTGATGGCTTCCAACGCTAGAACACCAAAAATGCAGACGGCCAGCACCGCCCATTCTGTGGCGCCGATCTGGAAGTACCAGCCGGCGACGGCCACAACCACCAGTGCCGCCAGTTCGATCCAGGCGTTGGGTTGTGTGCGCACGACATGAGCTGCGCCACTCACGGCGGCAGCAAAGCTAAAAAGACGTCCGCGCCAGAAGCCCAAGTTGCGCCCGGTAAGGGCAGGATGGGGAGCATGCGAATGAGCAGGCGATACCGTCTTTGTTCGTTTGCCGCCAATGGACCGGTTCATTCCGGGTATGTCCGTCGTGCCATGTTCGCCTCGCCCAACGGGGCCAGGATGGCTTCCTGTTCCGCCCACATTGCTTCTTCATCGTCAGGCGTGGCGTGATCGTAGCCCAGCAAATGCAGCGTGCCATGAATTGCCAGCAGGCGCAACTCGGCGGCCACGCTGTTGCCAAACCGTTGCGCCTGGTGTTCCGCATAGGGATAGGCAATCACGACGTCGCCCAAGTGGCGATCCAGTTCGGCCGCCAGTTCAGGCGGCAGCACCACATGGGGCTCCGTGTCGAGCGATTCCTGCGCGGCAAAGCTCAACACATCAGTTGGTGCGTCGACACCCCGAAAATCGCGGTTGAGTGATTGCACTGCTTCGTCACTCGTGATGACCAGGGAAACCTCGGCAGCATCACCCAGTTCGTCGCTATGCCGCTGCAGCGTGGCCGCTACAACTGCTTGGAGGCCGGAACCCTCAACGAGTGCGGCATATGCGTCATCAATCTGAAGCCCGATCAAGAATGCCATGGCCTGTTCCATTGATTGTTGAATTCACCCTTCGGCAGCGAGATTCATTGCCTCATTGGGCCGGCGCAGCGCCGGCTCTTCGATGCCGCCGGGCAGGGGCCGACTGTTACCATTGCGCACAGCATCTTCCACCGTCGTAGGCGCCACGTCTTCAGCAGGAGCATCATTAGGGCGATCATTCATGACCGGATCAGGGTAAACAATCCGGGGATGATGCACGCCCTGCAGAACCTGCAAAAACACCGACCTCACCTTCTGCAGGTCGGCAAAGGTCAAATCGGACTCGTCCAGTTCGCCGGACATCATGCGTTCGTCGATGAGCCGATCCACCAGCGCCTCCAGCTCCTCGCGCGTGCCGGGACGCACGGCGCGCACGGCAGCCTCACACGTGTCGGCCAAGAGCAGAATACTGGTTTCCTTGCTGTGCGGATTGGGCCCAGGGTACCGAAAGTCCTCTTCGGCGACGTGTTCATTGGGCCCCGCGTGGCGCTGGGCTTGCATATAGAAATACTTGACCAGCGAGCGGCCATGATGCTCGCGAATAAAGTCCTGGATAGGGTAGGGAAGATGATACTTCTGCGCCAGGTCAAGGCCATCTTTTACGTGGCTGATAATGATCTGGGCGCTGGTCAACGGATCGAGCTTTTCATGCGGTGAGGTCTCGTCCATGATGTTTTCGGCAAAGAAGTAGGGGCGCACAGTCTTGCCAATGTCATGGTAATAAGCTCCCACGCGTACGAGCAGCGCATCAGCGCCAATGGCGGCGGCGGCACGTTCGGCCATGTTGCTGACGAGGATCGTGTGATGATAGGTACCGGAAGCTTTCAGCAACAGCTGGCGCAGCAGCGGGTGAGTTGGCCGGCTCAATTCAGTCAACTGAAGCGGCGTGGTCACATCAAACACGTTGCCCAGCACAAAGTAACCGATCAAGGCAATGGCGGCCGACAGGGTTCCGTTGAGCAGCGCCAACAGCAGGGCGTCCGCCGCAGAGGGGGCACCTGCCTCCGCAAACGGCAGCCAGAAGGCGCTAAGCAAAAGCCCATTGACCGCAGCAATGGCCAAGGCTGCCCACAAGAAGCTATTCAGCCGCTCACCTCGCCCCACCACTAACATTCCAGCGAGCGAGCCGAGGACGGCATAGGCTGTCAGCAAGGCACTCCCCATGCTTAGGTACAAGAGGACCATGCCAAACGCCAAGACAAGCACATAAGCGACCCTTTGGTCTGTCAAAACCGAGACAAGGATGGCCAATGCGGCGAGAGGGAACAAGTAGGGCAGCCACGGGTGATTGACCACCATGAATTTGGCTGCCAGCAGCCAGGCGACGCTGACGATCAGCAGGAGCGCAAGCTGGCTGGTGCTGTGCAGGACCCAGGGAGTAAGGCGATATAGGGCGCCGACGGTTACTACCAACAATGCAATGCCAAAGAGCAGCGAACGCAGAACCGAAACCAGATCCCACTCATGCTGCAATTCGCTTACCTGGCGTAACGCCTCGGCTTTGTCCGCCGTTGCCACATCGCCGGCGCGGATAATGATCTCGCCCTGCTCCAGTGCTGCCAGCTGGGGCGGCACCGCCGCGCGTGCGGCAGCGCGCAGTTCATTGGTCCGATCTTCGTTGATCGTGCTGTTGGGACGAATCAGGTGCTGAACGAGAGGTATTGACACATCGGTGGCCGGCTGGCTCAAGGTGTCGCTGATCAGCATTGGCACGCGACGGGCAATCAAGGGGAGGTTGCTTTCACGGATCTCGTCGCGCATCACTCGATCAAGCGCCAATGGGGTCTCGCGTGCGACCGCCTGCCACTCCTCATCGCTCAACGACAGGATGCCGACCGCCACCTCGGCGCTGAGATCGAGATCTTCGATTCCCAGCAAACGATCGGTTCTTTCGGCCAACGTAGCCTCGTTGTCGGCACGCACCGCGGTAATCAAGTCAAGCACCTGGCGGGCGCGGTTCATCTGCTGGCGACGAATAACCGCTTCTTGGGTGTCATATTGATCAGGAACGGCTTGCGCAGCGCGCTCTTGGGCACGTTCCAGCTGCACGGTGCTTTCATACGTGATGCGGCGCGGGGCGACCACATTGAAGCTAGCCACTTCACCCGGTTCAAGGAGCAGCCGGCTGCCATAGGGCGCCTGCCAAGCAAGCAGCACCACCAGCAAGATGCTAATGGAGACGAGCATGGTCCCCACAAGCATCATCTGGCGCCAAGCGGTTCCCCGCAGTTTGCGCCACAGGCGCACAAGAGATGGACTGCCGGCCGTACTGCTTCGGTTCATTTTGCTTCGCTGCCAAGCAGACGGCGCACTACCTGGCTGACCAGCTTGCCGTCTGCCTTCCCTGCAATCTCCGCCATCGTGGCCGACATCACGGCCCCTAATTGCTTTTGCGAGGTCGCCCCCACCTGGACGATGACACGTTGCGCCACAGCTTCGATCTCTGCCTCATCCATCTGAGGCGGCAAATACTTGTCCAGCACCTTCATCTCGGCCAGTTCAGCAGCGGCACGTTGCTGGTCGCCCACGCGCTGAAACTCGGCGGCGGCATCGCGGCGGCGCTTGGCCTCCTTCTGCAGTACGGCTACCACTTCCGCCTGGCTCAACACGTGTTCAGTTCCACTCGTGCGTGCTTCGGTCAAGGCCGTCTTGACCGAACGCAGCGTCAACTTGGCCACTTCGTCTTTGTCGCGCATCGCCTGTTTCAAATCTGCGTCGATCTGCTGCAGAAGTACGCTTGCATCCGACACATTGGTCATTTCGCTCATCATGGCTCCTGTTCTGTGAGGCGTCGCTGCACGTGGCGATCGAGCAAAGTCACGAGGCGTTGGCGATAGGTATAAAGCACCACCAACAATGCGCCCAATGCAATTATACCCCCTGCCAGTTGCCAACCCGTCACGCTCCACATGCCCGCGCCGACGGCGGCTACGACAAATGTAGCCGGCACACGTATCAGCAACGTCAACACAAAAATCTTCCAGTACGAAACGTGAGCAAGTCCCGCCAAGAAATAAGGAAGGTCGCCGGTCGGCGCCGCCAGAAGTGTGAACCAAACCAAGGTGCTCGTACTGTAGGTTACACTCTCCCAGTGCGCCAAGCGTTGTGCGCCGACAAAGCGCTCTGCCAGTGGCCGCCCGAACGTGCGTGCCAAACCCATTGCCAGCATCGAGCCGGCCAATAGCCCAATCGATCCCCAGATCCCGCCCCACAACGGACCATACAAGTAACCAGCCGCAGCTTGCATCACATAGCCAGGGATTGGCGCAATCACAATCTGCAACACGTTAGTGATGACGAGCGCCAACGGCCCCAGCCAGCCTAGATCGGCAATGGCGGACTGCAGCGCCGCTTCGTCGCGTGCGATCTGCCAGATCTGGGGCCCGAGCCCAAATGCCAAACCAATGAGCAGCACAATCGCCAGAATCCAGGGCCAGCGCTGGCGCAGCCAGTTGGCGCAAGCACATTCATTCATCTTGACCAACTTAGATCCAACGCCCACCCTACGGTCTCTATTCGACAATGGCCCATTATACCGCCGCCCCCGCGCCTGTCAATAGGTAGGGTAAGAGATTGCCTGCACCCCACGAATCGCTTCGCAAGTGCCTGCTGTGATATGCTGGATATGCAGGAACACAATCCATGAATGCAAATACCATCCGCGTCGGCTTTGGACTTCGCCCTGGCGATCCGTTTTGGGTCCAAGTGCGAGAGTCTGTGCAGCAACGGGCACAGGAACTGGACATGACACTGGTCCCTGTCATGCTGCCGGATTTTCTGCGCGCCGACGATTCCATCATTAGCACAATCGAGGAACTCAAAGCCCAGGAACTGGGTGCTCTGATTAATCACGTGCTGCCCGACCGCTTCCTGCTGGCGATCCTGAACGAGGGGCTGCCCGTCATCTGCTCCGAAGACACGACTCTCACCCACCCACTTCTTGTCAGCGTCCATGGGCTTGCACATGCTGCCATCATGGCAGCGGACTTTGTAGCGAGACAGATGGGTGGGAGAGGGCACGTTCTCATGGTAGGCGCAACCGAAGACACAAGCCCGACAGCACTGTTGCGCATCGAGGGATTCCGCAGCGTGTTAGCGCGCTATCCGCACATACGCTGCACCCATGCCGGCGTCGGCTGGAGCTACGATGAAGGGCTGGATTCCCTGCTGGATGACAGCGAGTGGGTAGCGCGCTTCGAAGGCCATCACATCGACGCCATCTTTGGTATCTCGGATTCCCTAGCACTTGCCGGCCGCGATGCGGCTCGTCGCGTAGGTATGGCCGATGACAATACGCTCGTCGTCGGCATCAACGGCGATCCCTTGGCACTGGCGTCGATCCAGATGGGTACGATGCATGCGACAGTGGAGACCAGCCCCGAACGGCTGGGAGCTGACCTGGCGGAGTATGGCCGGCGCGCCGCTCTGCACGAGTCGCTACCCGATCATTTTCCCTACGCCTTTGAATTGGTGACGTCGGCTAACATTGCGGCGGTCGCCATGAGAAAACTGCTCGCCATCGCCCAGATTCCCAGCCGACTCGTCAACGTCAATTTTAAGCTGGAACAGCAGCGCATGACGCAAATGCAGACCAGCCTGGAGTTGAATCATCGCGTCGGGTCGATCTTGGACCAAGACGAGCTGCTGGCCGAAATGGCGGACATTATCCGCGCCCGTTACGAGTATGAACATGCACAACTTTTTATCTGGTCCCACAGCGACCGGACGTTAGTACGCGTGCAAGAAAAGCGTTCTAATGCAGAGCCATTGAGCATTCCGCTGGCACAATCTGGCGCACTTGGCCATACTCTGCTGCACAACCAACTCGTTTATATCCCAGATGTACCCAACAGCAAACGCTTTACGCCCGATGCGCGCTGGTCAGATACCCAGACACGCGTGATCCTGCCCGTTCATGTCGGCGGCCGTATTGTTGGCGTTCTGGATCTGCACAGCCAACGTCGGGCACTGCGCAACCAGGCAGAACTGGATGCGCTGCAAATCCTGGCTGATGAGTTAGGTACGGCGATGCGCAATGCTCAGCTGTATGCCCAGGCGATCCAGGCGCGGGCGGAAGCGGTGCAAGCGGGGCTGCTGCGCTCGCGGCTCTTCGCGCATGTCAGCCACCAACTGCGTACGCCGCTCAACGTTATTCTTGGTTACTGCCAATCTGCCTTGGCGGCGGCCAAAACGAATGACGGCCGGCCGGCCAGAGAACTGGCGGACGATCTGCAATATATCGAGCACAGCGGTTTTGATCTTCAGCGCCTGATAGATGATTTGCTGGATCTGGCCCAAGCCGAGACGGGCATGCTGCAATTGCACAGGCAATTGACCGATCCAAAGCACCTGATCGAGGAGATATTTGCGGCGGCCGTGCGGGTGTGGGCAAACGACACCCATGTGCGCTGGCGTTTGCATGCGCCGGCGCAGCTGCCGCCGATTCTCGTCGATCCTGTACGGCTGCGCAACGCGCTCATGAATCTGCTGGATAACGCTGCCAAACACACGGAGCATGGCCAAATTGTGCTTGGCGTTGAGCGCTTCGATACACGGCTGCACGTGTGGGTGCAGGACACGGGCAGCGGTATGGCGGCGGCGGCACTCGTGAGCGTGCAGCGCAACATGATGCACGGCATCGGCGGGAGCAGTCTCCGTTCAATAGACGCAGACCGCCTGGGGCTAGGATTGGCCATCGCCTACCACGTGATCACACTGCATGGCGGCGACCTGCAGATCGAAAGCAGCGAGGGGCGGGGGACGATCTGTCACCTATTCCTCCCCCTTGCAGACCAGGAAACGGCACCGCAGATAGACAGGGCAGATGAGCATGGCCTGCATGGGCCGCGCTCGCTCGTACCAGACCAAGCATCAGCACAGCTCGCCAAGAAAACGCAAGACTATATCGCCATGCACTTTGCCACAGACATAACGCGCGAAGAGATCGCCGCTGCGCTAGGCGTCAGCCCGTCCTATGTATCGCGGGTGTTTCGGCGCTATACGGGCATGGCGTTGTGGGACTATGTAAACAGTTTCCGCATTGCGCGGGCACGGGAGTTATTGGAACATAGTGACATGACTGTCACCGAAGTCGCCTTTGCGGCGGGATTCAACGAACCGGCTTATTTCAGCCGAATGTTTCGCAAGTTTACCGGCAAGTCTCCTCGTCACTTTCGTAGTATGAATTAACCGGGTCCGTTTGCGCTTCAATATGCACAACACTTTGCCGGAACGGCCATGCATTGCGCACAAGTGTCTCTTAAAGTCCAGGTTTCGTCCCCAATTGTACACGACACGACTCATACAGGTTGTTATACTAGCAACAAGCACGGAATTCAATTCTCACAGTTTGTGTCATCATCTGAATTGATTTGCCAGTCCACCCAGCAGCGAGCCGCGTGGCTGCCTTTGCAGCGCCGCTCCTCTATTCTGATTCGGTTGCGAAGCTAGACAAAATGGAACGTGGCCATGGGCGCAAATGTCGCAACCTTGTTGCTATTCGAGCAGGATCGGGCCACCCGGCAGCTTTATGCACGCGAATTGGGCAGGCATTGGCAGATCATCACGGTTGAGAGTGCTGGCGAATGCACCACTGTGCTCACCCAGAAAATTGTTCAGGCTATAGTATTCGAGCTAGGAGCGGCAAGTGACGACGACTGGGCGTTGCTCACTAGGATCATCCAACTAGCTGCCACCGCCAAGACGCCGGTTATTGTATGCAGTGCGATCGACGCACGCAGCCGTGGTTACGCATTAGGTGTCTCTGCTTATCTGATCAAGCCGGTACTGCCACAACAACTGATCGGCGAAGTGGCTCGCTGGCTGAACGATCAAGCCCAACGTGAAGAACCTACGCGAGGAGACTATGTCGGCACAAACCCAAGCAGCAAACCTTTCCCGCCCCAAATCAAGTAACGTGCAAAAAGAGCGGCGATGGATCCCAGGCGAAAGCCTGCCGGCCCTGCTCTTTATCCTGCCCAGCCTGATCGGTTTCTTGCTTTTCTACGCCGTACCTGCCGTGCGCGGTTTGTACATCAGCTTCACCGACTGGGATCTGCTGCGTCCGGAGAAGTTCATCGGCATCCAGAACTATATGAAGCTGTTTAGCGACCCCGAATTCTACAATGCATTGAAAGTGACGCTCTACTACGTTCTGCTCAACATCCCTTTCCAGACGATTCTGGCTATCATCATCGCCGTCATGATGTCGCGCCTCACGAATTCACTGATCATCCGGGCCTTGATCATCATCCCCTGGTTGATGCCGCCCGTGGTTGTGGGCTTGATCTGGCTCTGGCTGCTGGATCCTAACCTTGGCATCATCAACGTGACGCTCAAGTCGCTGGGACTCCCGATGATCGCATTCCTGGGCTTGCCAGCGTTAGCCATGCCATCGATCGCCATGATCAACATCTGGGAGTACGTGGGTTACACGGCCCTGTTGATCTTTGCCGGCCTGCAGTCGATCCCCGGCTCGGTCTATGAAGCAGCCTCCATCGACGGCGCCTCGGAAAACCAGATGTTTTGGCGGGTGACGATACCGCTGCTGCGTCCCGTGCTCGTGTTCGTCATCGTGACATCCGTCATCGGTTCATTCCAAATCTTTGACACGATCGCCATCACGACCAAGGGCGGCCCGGTCAACGCCACGAAGGTGATCAATTGGTACATCTACGAGCAGGCGTTCTCGCGCTTTAACATGGGGTACGCCACGGCCTTGTCGATCGTGCTGTTCCTCATCCTGATCCTAGTCAGCCTGCTGCAGATGCGCTTGATGCGCGCCGGCGAGTCGGACATGTAATTTGGTGCGTGCACAGAATAGAGGCGAAACAACCATGACTGCTGCTACAACTGCTACGCAAACGACTTATCGACCACGCAAGAAGTTCCCGTGGGGTAGAACGATCGCCTGGATCGCCATGGCTTTGCTCTTGTTTGTCACGGTGTTTCCATTTTATTGGATGTTACGCACCGCCCTGACGTCGCCGAAGGCCATCTTTCTCGATACCGGATCGCTGCTGCCGGTGCAGCCGACGCTGATCAATTTTCAGCGGGTGCTTGGTCTAGTCGATCCGGCGACAGCCGTGGCGATGGGTGGCGCTGGGTCCAACATCAATTTTGCCCGCGCACTGGTCAACTCAATCATCGTCAGCGTGATGGTGGCTGTCGTGCAAACCGGGTTCTGCGCCATGGCAGCCTACGCTTTTGCTCGCCTGCGCTTTCCCTTCCGCAATACCCTGTTCACGATCTATATCGCAGCGCTGATGGTACCTGGCATCGTCACGCTAATCCCGAACTTTATTCTTGTGCGCCAGGTAAACCTGATGAACACCTACGTGGGAATTGCGGCGCCGTTCCTGTTGATGACGCCATATGCGGTGTTTTTCCTGCGGCAGTTCTTCCTGGGCTTGAACCGCGAGGTGGAGGAGGCATCACGCATCGACGGCGCCACGGTCTGGGTTGGCTTCGTACGCGTGATCCTGCCTATGATGATACCGGCGATTACGACGTTAGCCATCATCACGCTGATTTCTACCTGGAACAATTACTTGTGGCCGATGATCGTTGGCAGCGACGAGAGTGTGCGAGTGCTGACGGTGGCGCTGGGAATTTTCCGTTCGCAGACGCCGCAGGGTGCGCCCGACTGGACCGGCTTGATGGCAGGCACGACGCTAGCCATCATTCCGACGTTTGCCATTTTCTTGCTTTTGGGCCGGAGAATTTTGGACTCCATCCAATTCACCGGTTTCAAATAGACCATTTGTTCAATCTCGCTAGACCATCCATTTCGTAACGGAGGAACAGTATGAAGCAACGAATTTCCGTCTTGGTGGCCCTGCTCGTCGTGCTGAGCATGGTACTGAGCGCCTGCGGTGGCGGCGCCGCACCGGCCGCAGCCCCTGCAGAGACCGCCGCAGCCGGCGACGCTGCGGCAACCACCACTGAGGCAGCTGCAGCTGCCGCTCCCGCCGCCAGTGGCGAAGCGGTGACCATCGAGTACTGGCTGTGGGACGCCAATCAGCTGCCTGCCTACCAGGCATGCGCTGATGCATTCATGGCCGCCAATCCCAACATCAAGGTCAACCTGACGCAGGCCGGCTGGAACGATTACTGGAACAATGTCCAGACCGGCATGGTCGCCGGCACAGCGCCCGATATCTTCACCAATCACTTGGCGAAGTATCCGGAGTTTGCCGCCAAGGAACAGTTGGTCGATATCCAGCCCTTTATCGAGCGTGACGGAGTGGACACCAGCGTCTACCTGGGCCAATTGATGGACCTATGGGGTCGTGAAGGCAAACAGTATGGTCTGCCCAAGGACTGGGACACCATCTCCATCGTGTACAACGAGGATGCCCTGAAGGCTGGGGGCGTGACGGTCGATGATCTGAACAGCGCCACCTGGAACCTTGAGAACGGCGGCACCTTTGGCGAGTTGATCGCCAAGTTGAGCATAGACGAGAACGGCAACAACGGCCTCAGCCCCGACTATGACCCGACCAAGGTCAAGCAATATGGCTTGATCATCAATGGCGCCGGCGAAGGCTACGGCCAGACCGAGTGGAGCTGGCTGACGGCCACCACGGGCTGGAACGCTATCGACGAGCTGTATGCCACAAGCTACCATTACGACGACGAGCGCTTCATCAACACGATCCAGTGGTTTGCCGACGGGATGAAGAAGGGCTTAATCATGCCGCTCGAGCAGGTGACCAGCCTGGGCGGTTCGACCGCCTTTAACAGCGGACTGGGCGCCCTGCACTCCAATGGCTCGTGGATGATTGGCGATTTTGTCAACAATGCGACATTCCCATTTGGCTTTGCCCGCCTACCCGAAGGCCCCGAAGGCCGCAAGAGCATGTTCAACGGCCTGGCGGACTCGATCTGGGTCGGCAGCAAGCATCCGGAAGAAGCCTGGCAGGTTCTGAAGTACCTGGCCTCGCCTGAATGCGCCAACACCGTTGGTTCGTTTGGTGTCGTGTTCCCGGCGCAGCAGTCGGGCGTCGATGCTGCCGTGGCTGCATACAAGGCCAAGGGATTGGATGTCTCCGCCTTTACCGAACAGGCGCTGGACCCGAAAGGCACGTTCCTGTTCCCAGTTACCGACCATGCCTCGGAAATCTCCAATATCATGCGGCCGGTTATGGAAAGCATCATGCTTGGCCAGGCCACGGCTGCCGACGTGCTGCCGGCGGCGAACGAACAGGTCAACGCACTGTTCCAGTAGTTCCTCCTAGTGTGGAGGCAGGCGCCGCCTTTTGTGCCTGCCTCCCCTTCCTGTCCGGGAGCCTCCCTTGAGGCTCCCGTTACGGTAACTTACATCCCAACTCTTGTGAGAAAACGGATATGCCTGTCCTAGTACGCGAAAACTATTGGGTTCTAGAGACCGATCATAGCGCTTACGCGTTTGGCATCACCCCGCGCGGCGTGCTCGTTCATACCTATTGGGGAACGCGTTTGGGGCAGGTCGAGGATTACCCAGCGGCGGTCGACAGTGGGGTCTGGGCGTCATGGAGCGCTGCAGTTCATAGCATGCAGGAGGAGTACCCTGCTTATGCGGGAACAAAATATACAGAACCTTGTCTCAAAACAACCTTTGCCGACGGCGTACGCGACACAGTGCTTAGCTTTATTGGCGCTGAAGTAATTCCGGGCGAGCACCAAGGGGTACGGGTGATGCTGCGTGACAAGTGTTATCCGCTGCAACTGGTGCTCTGCTATCGCCTGCATGAGCAATACGACCTCGTAGAGCGCTGGGTAGAAATTAAGAACGAGGGTGACCCGCCGATCAACCTTGAACGCGTCTTCTCTGCGCTCTGGCATTTGCCATGGGGAGGCCGGTACCGTCTATCCTCCGTGCACGGACGTTGGTCTGAGGAGTGGCAGCTGCACCGCGAACTGCTCCAAACAGGCGTCAAGATGTGTGAGAGCCGTCGCCTGACTACCAGTCACCAGGCAAATCCATGGTTTGCCGCAGACCGCGGCAATGCTGACGAACGGCAGGGCGAAGTCTGGTTTGGCGTGTTGGCATGGAGCGGCAACTGGAAGCTGCTGGCCGAAGTAACGGACTCCAATTTGACCCGTCTGGCGATTGGCGTCAACGATTGGGACTTTACCTGGCGTCTCAATCCCGATGAAACCTTCACGACGCCGTCAAGCCTGGCAGGTTACACGACAGGCGGTTTTGGCGCCGCCTCGCGCACGCTGCACGACTACGCTCGCTCCATCCTGCCGCATGGTCTCAAGCCGCATCCGGTGCTTTACAACTCATGGGAAGCCGTCTTTTTCGACGTCGACGAAGCCTCACAGATCGCCGTGGCCGAACGGGCGGCGCGCATGGGCGTGGAGTTATTCGTTATGGACGACGGCTGGTTCCATCGCCGCGCCATCGACAACGCTGGGCTTGGCGACTGGTGGCCGGACGAAAGAAAGTTCCCCAATGGATTGCAGCCGCTGATCCAACGCGTTAACGAATTGGGGATGGATTTCGGCCTCTGGCTGGAACCCGAGATGGTTAACACCGACAGCGAACTCTATCGCGCCCATCCCGATTGGATCATCCACTTCCCCATGCGCAGCCGCACCGAGATGCGCAACCAGCACATTCTCAATCTCGGCCGCACCGACGTCCAGGAATACCTTATCAGCATGTTGGACAAGCTGCTGAGCGAGCACAACATCGTCTTTATCAAGTGGGACATGAACCGCAATGTGAGTGAGCCAGGCTGGCCCGATGCGCCGGGCGACCAACGCGAGCTCTGGGTGCGCTATGTACACGGCGTCTATCGCGTGTGGGGTACACTTGCACAGCGCCATCCTCAGATCCTGTGGCAAAGCTGCTCCGGCGGCGGCGGCCGCGTCGACCTTGGCATGCTCCAGATGGTCGATCAGTACTGGGTCAGCGACAACACCGAAGCGACAGCGCGGCTGGGTATCCAGGAAGGCTTCTCGCAAGCCTATCCTGCGATTACGATGGAGTCACAGGTCACCCATATGGGCAATCCTCTGCTGCCGCTCCCTTTCCGTTTTCATGTCAGCATGCTTGGCGTCTTGGGCATGAGCGTCAACCTGCTCGAGTGGAGCGAAGAGGAAATAACGCTCGGCGCCGAACAGATCACGCTATACAAGCAGGTTCGCCCGCTCGTGCAACTGGGCGATCAATATCGGCTCCTGCCCACCCAGGGCCAGCCGTATACGGCGTGGCAATATGTAAGCAAGGATCGCCAGGAAGCAGTGCTCTTTGCCTTCCGCACCCACATGCCCGAGCCCGCCCGCATCCCGCCGATCTACCTGCAAGGTCTCGATCTGGAAGCAAAGTACACGGTCGAGGGTTGCAGCGAAGTGCGCTCAGGCCGCGCCTGGATGAACGTTGGCCTGCTGCTGCCGCTCGGCAACTTCGAAAGCACCGTCCGCCGCATCAAGCGCGTCTGAATCATGGTTCAGACAATACCCTGCAAACGATTGCAATTGACACTCACTTGCAGTACACTTACTGGTGTACTGCCTTTGCGCGCAGTCATGTCCTATCCATGCTCCCTTCGCTTTTCTACACCGTATGTCATACCGAAAGGACCATCCATGACAAAGCGAATGAGTTTATTTCTCGTGTTCGTGCTGCTGGCCACGATGGTGATTAGCTGCACCGCTCAGCCAGGGGGAATGGCACCCCAGATCGTGGTCACGGCCACGCCTACCGCCCGCGCCGAAGGCGCAAAGGTTGTCCTGCGCGTCGGAACAGGTGATAGCGGCGAGGGCTTGACGCCCCACTTTAAGATCATCGAGCAGTTCGAAGCTGCCAACCCCGACATCCAAGTGCAGTTGGAGCCCGTCGGCAGCGGCGACTACTACGCACGCATCCTGACGCAGATCGCTGCCGGCGACCCGCCGGACCTGCTGCAGATCGGTGACGACGCCGTGCCGATGTTCGTAGACAAGGGTGCGTTCGTGCCGCTGGACACATTCATCAGCAGTCCAGACTACCCATTGGACACCAGCATCTACCTGCCGGGCGTGCTCGAACCGGGCCGCTGGAACGACAGCCAGTACCTGCTGCCAAAGGATTTCTCGCCGCTGGCCGTGTACTACAACAAGAAGTTGTTTGATGAAGCAGGCGTCCCGTATCCGCAGGATGGTTGGACCTGGGAGGAATTCCTCGCCACGGCGCAAAAGCTGACAAAAACCGACGACTCGGGCAAGACCGTGCAGTGGGGCGTACAAATGCCGGCAGCCTGGACCAGCGGCTTTGAATACTGGGTGTCGTCGGCAGGCGGCAAGCTGATCAGCGAGGACGGCAAGCAGTTTGCGGGCTACATGGACTCGCCGGCAGTGCAGGAAGCGGTACAGTTCTACGCCGACCTTTATAACAAGCACAAGGTCGCCCCACTGCCCGCCGATATGAACTCTTTTGGCGGCGGCAACAGCGAATTCGATAATGGCACAGCGGCCATGCGAATCTTTGGTCGCTGGCCGCAGAGTGGCATGAAGGAGAACCCCAACATCGACCTTGGTGTGGTCGGCATGCCCACCGGCAAAGCGCGCGCCAACGTCCTCTTCTGGGGTGGATTTGGCATTTCCGCGCTGAGCGAAAATCAGGAGGCTGCCTGGCGTTTCTTGCGCTACTACACCGGCACGGAAGGAGCCGAGGTCTGGAAGGACTGGGCGCTGCCCACGGTCAAAGAGGTTGCGGATTCGTCCGGCCTTTCCACCGATCCCATTGAGGGCGTCTGGCTGAACGAATTGAACTACCTGGCGCCACGCGCCTATGTCTTTACGCCCTACTGGGGTCAGACGGCCGACCCTGCTCTGCGCAAAGTACTGGAAACGGTAATACTTGACCCGAACGCTGATGTTGCCAGTGTGCTGGCGACGGCGGCGCAAGATGCGCAGACTGCACTGGACGACCTACTGGCCCAGCAGTAGCAACTTTGGTTCCTTAACCGTTCTCTGCTGTAATTCATAGCCAGAAGCATTGCCTGTTGCAGGAAACGCAACAGGCAATGCTTCTAGTGGGTCGTCAATGAATCAATGTGTCGTCAATTGTCAGCTCCAGAACGCGAACAGTTAGGGCACTTATCGAAAGACGCAGCAAACATGAAAAAAGTCTATACGGCAGCGGTGGTAGGCGGCGGTTCTGGCGGCAACTTAAGCATGTCCGCACTGGCAGCTTCCGATCGCTTTGAGTTGGTCGCGATGACTGACATCAATCCTGCTGCCTGCCAGGCGGCGAGTGACCGTTATCCCAACGTCCAGACCTTTACGGAGCACCGACAGATGTTTGAAAGCGCACCCACAGACGTAATCTGTGTGGCTACCTGGCCGCCTTCGCATCTCGAAGTAACGCAGGATGCCTTGACGTTGCCCTTGCACGGCATCCTGGTGGAGAAGCCGCTCGCCGACACTGCAGCGTACGGGCGCCAAGTGCTGGAGATAGTGCGAGCCAAACGGCTGCCCATGGCCGTGCCGCACGGCCTGCTGGTGGCAGACCACAGCCGGCAGGTGCTGGAACTGGTACACGGCGGTGCAATCGGCGACCTCAAATTGGTGGAAATCCAGTGCTGCGGCTGGGACATCATCAACGCAGGTATTCACTGGCTGGACTTCTTCGTCTCGCTGACGCAGCAAGCGCCGATCGCCTTTGTCATGGCCGCCTGTGACGCCGGCACGCGCACCTATCGAGATGGCATGCAGGTGGAGACGCTGGCCGTAACCTACGCCCAAACCCTGAGCGGCGTGCGCGTGGTCATGCAGACGGGCGACTATGTGCAGACCAGTGAGCTCGGCAAGGATACACTCTTCCGCCTGATCGGCACGGGGGGCACGCTGGACTTTTATGGTTGGGAGCCTCGCTACCGCCTGCTCAACGCCGACCATCCGCAGGGCCAACTAGTGGAGGTAACGCCCGGCCCCCGCACGGCGCACCAGCGCCACCTCGAAACGCTAGCGGAGCAAATGGACCAGGGCACGCCGGACTACGCCGTGGCGGAAGGATCGCTGTTGGCCTTAGAGATGTGCGAGGCAGCCTACCTTTCGTGCCGCAACGGCGGCGTGCCAGTAACGTTGCCAGTGGCGGAGTTCGTCGTGCCGCAGCCGGTCGACTGGCAGCCTGGCTTGCCTTACAGCGGGCAGGGTGGCGGGCGCAATGGGCGCACGTTGCCGCCCAAGGCGTAGACGTCTTTCGATTACCGTTCTGCTGATCCTCAGCGCTTGCGCTCCGGCGCCGGCAGGTGATGCCGGCGTGAAACCCGCAGCCGCTGCGCCTTTAGGGGACAATCAGGTGATTTATGCTGCGAACATCGCGCCCCTACCGCCCAGCGCGCCGGGAGGCCACCCTCTTTTATTTGTGCATTTCTCCCTGGCTGTTGGGCTTTGCCATCTTTATCCTCGGCCCAGTACTTGCGTCCCTGGGCCTGAGCTTCACGCGCTGGGACCTTTTGACGGATCCAGTATTCACCGGGTTGCGCAACTACGGGCGCATGGTCGACGACAAGCTCTTCTGGCAGTCGCTCAGCGTCACCGTTCGTTATACCTTGCTGTACGTGCCTGCCGAACTCGTCGGTGGGCTGCTGCTCGCCCTGTTGATGAATCAAAGAGGCGTGCGCGGCATCCGTGGCGTACGCACCATCTACTACCTCCCTACCATCATATCGGGCGTGGCGTTTGTCGTGGTGTGGATGTGGTTGTTTCAGCCGGAGGCGGGGCTGATTAACGCAACGCTGGCACGGGTCGGCATTCAAGGTCCGCGCTGGTTGGCGGATCCGAACACTGCATTGACGGCGCTTTGGTTGATGAGCCTATGGGGCCTGGGACGTGCAGCGCTCATCTACCTGGCCGGCCTGAAGGGCATCCCGCAGCAGCTATATGAAGCCGCAGCGATCGATGGAGCAGGCGCGCTGCAGAGCTTCCGCCATGTGACGTTGCCTATGCTCACACCTACCATCTTCTTCAACCTGATATTGAGCATCATCGGCACGTTTCAGACCTTCACGAGCGCCTTTGTCGCCACCAATGGCGGCCCTCTCGACTCGACGCTGTTCTACGTTCTCTATCTCTATCGCAAGGCCTTTCAGGAATTCCAGATGGGTTACGCCTCGGCGCTGGCCTGGGTGTTGTTTCTGATTATCCTGGTACTGACGATCCTCGTCGTACGCAGTGGCCAGTGGTGGGTCTACTACGAGGGAGAGAAGCGCTGATGGACGCGTTGCGCTGGCGCAGTTGGTTCATTACGGCCCTGGTCTGGGGTGTGGCCGTCCTTTTTCTTGTCCCTTTCCTATGGATGATCTCCTCGTCGCTCAAGCCCAACTACCAGATCTTCGAAGTACCACCGCGCTGGATTCCTGATCCGCCGCGTTGGGAGAACTACAGCGAAGCGCTGACGACATTGCCTTTTGACCGCTACATGATCAACACCGCCATCATCACTGTTTTGACCATTATCGGTCATGTACTGTCGTGCACCCTGATAGCCTATGCTTTCGCCCGGCTGCGCGCGCCTGGGCGGGACATTCTGTTCCTGGTGGTATTGGCGACGATGATGCTGCCCTACCCCGTTACGATGGTGCCGCTCTACGTGCTTTTCAAGCAGCTAGGCTGGATCAACACCTTCCTCCCGTTGACCGTGCCGGCGTTTCTCGGCAGCGCCTTTTATATTTTTCTGCTGCGCCAGTTCTTTATGACCATCCCTCCCGACTTTGAGGATGCGGCCATCATCGACGGCGCCAACACGCTGCAGATCCTGTGGCGCGTGATCCTTCCGCTTTCCATGCCCGCTTTGGCCACCGTCGCCATCTTCACCTTCCAGGCGGCATGGAACGACTTTTTAGCTCCGCTTATCTATCTGCAGAAGCCCGACCTCTACACGGTAACCTTGGGCCTGCAGTTTTTTCGTTCGAGTTTCACCACCAACTGGGCTTACCTCATGGCGGCCTCACTTGTAACTTCACTGCCGGTAATTATCGTCTTCTTCCTTGCCCAGCGCTACTTTATCGAAGGGATTACATTGTCTGGTATCAAGGGCTGAGTTTGTGTAAACCTTACTCCAGCGGCTACAATGACAAGATGTTTTTTGACCGAGCACGTATCTACGTAAAGGCAGGCACCGGAGGCGATGGGGTAGTCGCTTTCCGGCGTGAGAAATTTGTCCCGCGTGGCGGCCCTAATGGCGGCAACGGCGGGCGCGGCGGCAGCGTCATCCTCTTTGTCGAACCAGGACTCAATACACTTTTTCATCTTCAGCACAACGTGCACCAGCGCGCCGAACGCGGGGTCCACGGCCAGGGCGCCAACAAGTATGGCGCCGGCGCCCCAGACCTGCGGCTGCCCGTACCGCCGGGCACGATCGTGCGTGACGCAGGGACAGGCGAGATTCTAGCCGACCTGACGCAGCCGGGGCAGGAAGTAGTGGTGGCCCAAGGGGGGCGTGGCGGGCGTGGCAACGCCGCATTTAAGACCACGCGTATGACGGCGCCGCAAGTCGCGGAAAAGGGTGAGCCGGGAGAAGATCGCTGGATCGAGTTGGAGCTTAAGTTGGTGGCCGACGTCGGTATACTTGGCGTGCCCAACGCCGGCAAATCCACCTTGCTCAGTGTCGCCAGCGCCGCCAAACCCAAGATCGCCGACTATCCGTTCACAACTGTCGCCCCCAACCTGGGCGTGGCTGAGTTGGATCACCGGCAAATAGTGCTGGTCGATATTCCAGGGCTCCTGGAAGGTGCGCATGAGGGTGTGGGTCTCGGCCTGGAGTTCCTACGTCATATTGAGCGCTGCCGGGTGCTCATTCACCTGCTCAACGGCGCCAGCCCAGACCCTTTGGGCGACTTCGAGGCTATCAACCTGGAGATGAGCCTGTTCAACCCCGCCCTCGCCGACAGACCGCAGATCGTGGTGCTTAACAAGCTGGACCTGCCCGAGGCGCGCGCGGTTTGGCCCACGGTCGAACAGCAGATGCAGCGGTTGGATCTGCCTGCGATGGCGATCAGCGCCGTCACCGGCGAAAACGTACAGGCGTTGCTCTATCGGGCCATGGAAATGCTGGACGCACTGCCCGTCACTGCCGACGAACCAGTCGAGGAAATCATCGAGATCACCCCACAGCCGGACCGGAAGGCGTTCCGCATCGAGCAGATCGAGCCGGGTACGTGGCGCGTGAGCGGCCACGAAGTCGAGCGCACGGCGCGCATGACCAAATGGGACTATTACGAGGCTGCCCTGCGCTTCCAACGCATTCTCAATGCGCTGGGGATCACCGACGCCCTGCGTGAAGCCGGCATTCAAGACGGCGATACGGTCAAGATCGGGAATATTGAGCTGGTGTGGGGTTACGACAACGCCCTGGGCGAGTAGCATGATCAACGGCAACCGCCGCATCGGTGTACTAGGCGGCACGTTCGACCCCATTCACATCGGCCACCTGATTCTCGCGGAGGAAGCCTGGTTCCAGCTGCGGCTCGACTGTATCTACCTGGCGCCCGCCGGCAACCCGCCCCACAAGCGCGGGCGGCGTATGGCTCCCGTGGAAGATCGCGTGCGCATGGCGGAACTGGCCACGGCGGACGTCGACTACGCTCTCGTCAGCCGTATTGACGCCGACCGCCCAGGCCCCCACTACACGTCCGACCTCGTGCGCCTGCTCCAGCAGCAGGCCGGTCCCGACACGGATATTTACTTCCTCATGGGAATGGACAGCCTGCGCGACCTCCCGACCTGGCACGAAGCGCGCTGGCTGGTTGACAACGCGCGGCTGGCCGCCTTGAGCCGGCACGACGTCGAGCTGGACTGGGAGGCACTGGAAGCCGCGCTGCCGGGCGTGCGCAGCCGGGTCACCATCCTCGACATGCCCGAGTTAGAGATCGCCAGCCACGTCATCCAGCAGCGCGTGCGCAACGGTCAGCCCATCCGCCACATGGTGCCGCGGGCGGTCGAGGCGTACATTATGAAGCACGGGTTATATCGAAACGAAGCATAAATACCAAAGGGTGATGTCAGAAACCGAGTTTCTTGAAGAAACTCGGTTTCTTTTACACTCTCGTTGGTCTACTTAACCAGCAGCCTCAGGTTGAGCAACCCCAGGTTAAACTGCTTGTCACCCTTCTCCAGCACCTGGTTGAGCGTGGCGTCTTCCAAGGCGTAGTTGTCCACCATCGTCACCGACACTTCCTGCGCAAGGCTGATATCGGGCTTGATGCCTTCGCCCTTGATCAGGTTCTGCTTGGGCGTGAGCCAGTTCGTGACGCCAAGGCGCACGACCGACCCGTCGCTGAGCGTAAACGGCTGCAGGACGGTGCCGGTCCCGAGCGTCGGCTGGCCAAGCAGCTTGGCGCGGCCGTTCTCCTGCAGCGCACCGGCCGTGATCTCGCCGGCGCTGGCCGTACCCTCGTTGATCAGCGCAACGATGGGTATATCCCGCGCCAGTCCTTCGCCGACCGACTTCCAGGTCTTGATTTTGCCCTTTGCGTCGCGTTCGTGCAGGATCACCTCGCCACGTGGAAGGAACTCACTGTTGACGCGCAATGCCTCGGAGAGGTAGCCGCCTGGGTTATTGCGCAAGTCCAGCAGGATGCCCTTGATCGGGCTCTCCGCCGAAGCTGCATTCACATCCTTCAACGCACGCTCCAGCTCCGTACCTGTGTCGTCGGCAAACTGCGAAATCTTGACATAGGCGAAGTCAGTCTGCGGAATGCGCGACCAGGTCACGCTCTCGACGTCAATCTTGCCACGCGTGATGGTAATATCTACCGGATCCTTGGCATCGGCATGTAACACATTCAATACGACCGTACTGCCGGCGGGGCCACGGATCTTGGAGATTACCTCCCATTCAGGCAGCCCTGCAACGTCTTCGCCATCTACCTTAAAGACCACGTCGCCGGTTAAGATGCCAGCTTCTTCTGCGGGCGAGCCGTGAATAGGGGCGACGATATGAATGAAGCCGTCCTTTTGTTCAACATAAGCGCCGATACCTTCAAACGAGCCCTCCATCGCATCCGCCTGCTGCTTGGCCTCTTCGGGGGAGAAGAACACGGTGTGATTCTCGTCACCGAGAGTTGCCAGCATGCCCTGGATTGCACCATAGGTCATCTTCGCGGGATCGATCTTGTCCTGATCCACGAAGTATTGATCTACTAGATCCCACACTTCCCAGAAGATGGAGAACTGCGCAGGTTCGTCGCTGGCGCTGGCGGTTCGCACACTAACCCCCGTCACCGTACCGGCAGCAAAGGCGCCGCCGAGGCTTGCCAGGAAAACAACGACGAGGATGATGTGCCGAACTGTGCGTTTTTGACTGTTTTTCATAAATGGCTGCTTTTTGTCACCTTTTTGTAATTTTGTGGAGTTCCCTTTTCGAACATTTCCTGGTATCATCTTATGGGACCTTACGAGGTCGCCAAAGAGTCAGGTGAAGCAAAGTTGCAGGATACTCTGTTTAGCCATCCTAGTGCCACTGAATGAGACAGAGATTGGGCACGCATAAAGCTTGGATAAAGGCTCCGCATCATGAATGAGAACAACTACCCCTCGCCACACGAAGGACAACGTATTCTGGTTGTGGATGATGCCGCCGACACGCGGCTCATCCTGAATTTACGTCTTCAACGAGAAGGCTACACCGTCTACACTGCCGAAGGAGGCCGTGAGGCGTTGGAAACCATTCGTCGGGAAGGACTGCCAAACCTCGTTTTGCTCGACATCATGATGCCGGACATGGACGGGTTTGCCGTGGCCGCCGAACTGCGTCGCATGGGCGACATTCCGATCATCTTTCTGTCAGCGCTGTCGGACGTAGACACCAAGGTGGAGGGCCTTACGCTTTACGCCGAAGACTACGTGACAAAACCCTTTGCTCTCTCCGAACTATTGGCCCGCATTCGGCGCATTCTTCTGCGTTCTGGTCAGGATCAGACCTTTGAGCCCGAAATGATCATCGACGAACGGCTGCGCATCAACTTTGCCAAGCAATACGCCGTCATCAACGAAGAACAGATTACGCTGACGCCGACCGAGAACCGCATCCTAAATATTCTATATAATCACCGCGGCCGTGTGCTGTCGCCTGGCTACCTATTGGCGAAGGCATGGGATCCCATCCGCAAGGGCAGCGTTGAGTCTCTGTGGGTACACATGCGCAGACTGCGCAGCAAGATCGAGCCGGATCCGGATCGCCCTCGTTATGTTGTCACCGTACGCGGCCAAGGGTACTGTCTGCCGCAGCCAAACCAAAAGTTTGAGGATGACAGTTCACCCTTGGCGGAAGAGTAGCAGCATTTTCGAGGATGTGTCCCCTGCTTGTCAAGCTCTTGCAGCGGGAAGAAGAGACAGTCCCAGCAGAAGCAAAGAAACTGAGTTTCCGGCAGAAACTCAGTTTCTCATTGTCTGGGACTAGTGCACGTGTTCGCTTTGTGATAAAATTTACTAAGCGATTATCTTGAGGAACGACAGAGCCACGCATGTCCAGCGAAGATAACCTGACCTCGGCCGTCGTCGAGGAAATCCCTGATATCGTAATTGGGCGCCTCCCTGTCTATCTGCGAACACTGCGGCTGCTCAACAGCCAAAACGCAGAGGTCACGTCCAGCCAGGAGCTTGGCGAGCTGCTGGGCATCAGTTCGGCCCAGATCCGCAAAGACCTCAGCCACTTCGGTGAATTCGGCAAACAAGGCACCGGCTACAATGTTGCCTATTTATGCAAGCAGCTCGAAAAAATTCTCAAGGTAGACTGTGTCTGGCCAGTCGTATTGGTGGGTGCAGGTTACCTTGGCCATGCGCTTGCCAGTTACAACGGTTTTGAAAACCGTGGTTTTCGCATTGTCGGCGTGTTTGACAACAATAGCGACAAGATCGGCATGTACGTCGGCGACTGCCGGATCGAGCCGACGAAAGCCATTCCCGCGACTGTGCACAAATATCGCTGCCAGATTGCCGTAATTGCCGTGCCTGCCGGGGCCGCGCAAGCCGTGGCCGACCAACTGATCGACGCGGGCATCAAGAGCATCTTGTGCTATGCACCGATTACCCTCAACATGCCGAAACACGTGCGCGTTGAATACATCGACCCGGTTATCTCATTCCAGCACATGACTTTCTATCTCGATAAGGGCTGCATCGAGGAATAGCCTTCAGTTGCCGGCGGTGGCTGCCTATAACGGCTTCTTGCGCGCCAGTCCCTGCCCGCGCGGATATTGAGGTGGAGTCGGACGCAACTTCTTCAGCAGCAGAATGAAACGCTTCTCCTGCAAGAATGGCACCTCCACCGGGGCCAAACGTACGGCATCGCCGGCCAGAAGTTTGACTGCCTGGCGTGCCTCGATGAACTCCTGCGGCGCCCCAGGTCCCTTGTAAATGACGGCCAATCCACCTGGCCGCACCAGGGGCAACAGATACTCCGCCAGCACATTCAGCGGAGCAACCGCGCGGGCTGTAACCAGGTCATAGCGATCGCGGTGTTGGTTGTTACGTCCCAATTCCTCAGCACGGCCATGCACAATCTGGATGGACGTCAACTGCAACGTGTCCACTACTTGCTGCAAGAAGTGCACTTTTTTCTGCGTACCGTCCATCAACGTGACATCGAGCATAGGCGATGCAATTTTGATCGGCAAGCCTGGAAAGCCCGCCCCGCTGCCGACGTCTACGAGGCGCAAGGGTTTATCAAGCGGCAGCGTCTGCCCAAGCTCGGTCGCAATGATAGGCAAGCTGACCAGCGAATCGAGAAAATGCTTGACCTGCACTTCGTCGTAGCCGGTGATTGTGGTCAAGTTAAGCCGCTCATTCCAGGTTACCAACTCCCGATAATACAGCTCGAACTGCTCTTGCTGCCCTGCATTCAAGGCAACACCTAGCTGCCGGCACCCGGCCACTAACAGCGCCATGTCTTTGGCCGGGGTAGCACGCGATTCGCCAGATGTGGGATCGGTCACTGGTTCCATGCCAGCGATTTTAGCACACGCGCCGTGAACTGCGCCCATCGAGCAATCCGCCGGATCAGCCAAGAGATTGACAGCGCGCGCCAGGCAACGTATAATTCCGTTAATATTTCTGAGCGATATTAGAAAAATTCGAGTATGCAGACATTTTGTGGGATTACAACCGATGGCATGCTGGATTACCTGGCGGCCATCTATAAGCTAGGCGAGGTACAAGGCCGCAACGGCGATAAGGTGACGACCTCGGCGTTGGCCGAAATGATGCACGTTTCTCCTGCCGCCGCCAGCAGCATGCTAAAGCGCCTTGAAGAGTCCAATTTCGTCGAACGTTCGAGCGTAGACGGCATTACGCTCACTGAACAGGGGCGTTTGGCCTCGCTGCAATTGATCCGCCGTCACCGCCTGCTGGAAGTCTTCTTGGTCCAGATCATGGGCTTTACCTGGGATCAGGTCGATTTCGAAGCACATCGGCTGGAACATTCGATCAGCAGCACCTTTGCAGATCGCATGGATGCTCTGTGTGGTTACCCTACTCACTGTCCGCACGGCGACCCTATCCCGCGCAAAGACGGCGCACTTCCGGATGAATCGCTCTTGTCGCTCGTCGATCTGACCCCTGGTCAGGCAGGCGTGCTGCGCCGCGTGGGGACCAACGACGCCCGCGTGTTACGCTATCTGTCACAGTTGACCCTGGAACCCGGCCAGGTGCTGCGCCTGGTGGATTTGGCGCCTTTTGGCGGCCCTGTCACGCTGGAGCTTCTAAATGGTGCAAACGGCGACGAGCCCATTGCTACCAAGATATTGGGCAGCGAGTTGGCAGCCCAGCTATTCATCCGTCCACATACCGCAGAGGTAAAGTTGGAACTCGGCGCAAGTATTTCTAAGCAGTTGAATGCGGAACCCAATGCGTAAGAAACGGTACCAGGCCGCCGGCGGCGTAGTCATTCAGCAGGGTCGCATGCTATTGCTCGATCGTCCAAGTCGTGGCGAGGTCCGCTTGCCCAAGGGGCACATCGAACCAGACGAAGATCCAGAGGTGACCGCACTGCGCGAAGTAGCCGAAGAGAGTGGTTACTGCGACCTGGAAGTTTTGGCCGACCTTGGCAACCAAGTAGTAGAGTTTGATTTTGACGGCGCTCACTATGTGCGCGATGAACATTACTTTCTGGTATCGCTGGTTAGCGAGCAACAAGTGGAGCGTAACAAAAAAGACGCGGGCCAGTTCCACGTCATATGGGTTGCGGTCGAACAAGCGCCGCCAATGTTGACATACGCCGCGGAGCAGGAAATCGCGCATAAGGCCGCTCAGGTGTACCGGCAACTCACTACTCAACAGTAACGGAACGAGACAACAAAAAAGTGGAGACTGCTTCTCCACTTACTTGTTTTCACTCTATAAAAGCCAACTGCGTTGGCGTTGGGTTTACCATCTAATTGCGATAGCGGTACGTAATGCGCCCACGCGTCAAGTCGTAGGGGCTCATCTCAACCTTCACGCGATCGCCCAGCAGGACGCGAATGTAGTATTTGCGCATTTTCCCCGACAAATAGGCCAGTACCGTATGGCCATTTTCCAGTTCGACACGGAACATGGCATTTGGCAAGGCATCGACGATCTTGCCATCCAGGGTTATCGTCTCTTCAGCCATGAATCTCCATTCTAAACTGCAACACTGTGTCTTGATTCTATGCAGTTGGTTGTGAAATGCAGGCATTGCGCCTGCACCTCACTTCCTAACCGGACTTCTATTCAACGCTTGCACATCTAACGCTCATAACGAGGCGGACGCTGTGATTTGCGAATCGCCTTCTGGCGCTTGATGCGCCGCACTTCACTCTTCGACGTGAACCAACGCTTCTGCCGAACGATGGGGAGGATACGCGCCTCCGCCACGGCCTTACGGAACCGCTTGAGCAGGCTATCCTGGGATTCTCCCGGTCGTAGATCTACGCTCATAATTTATTCACCCCCCTCCATCTCAATATAACGCCGCACGCGACACAGGCGCCGCACGACGGCGTAAAGGCCATTATACTGGATACACTGGAGTGCGGCAAAAAACTGCCGTCCTGTTTACCAACAAAGGACGGCAAAGGTTGATTCTCGGCGCTGCAGGGGCGGGCAAGCTGGCTGCTTACTCTTCTGGCGCTAGTGATTGCTCTGGCTGTGTAAAGTCTTGCGCCTGGCGCAGGCTCAAGCCGATCCGCTGCCGCTTTGGATCTACGCGCAGAACCTTGGCCTGCACCTTATCACCCGGCCGCACTGTTTTAAGCGGCTCGGCCACGGCGATATCGGCGATCTCACTGATGTGAATCAATCCTTCGACGCCAGGCTCGATCTGGGCAAAAGCGCCAAAGTCAGCGATACGTGTAATCGTGGCTGGTATGACCATACCGATCTGGTAGCGCTCCTCAATGCCTTCCCACGGGTTGGCGAGCAGGCGCTTGCGGCTAAGTGCCACACGCTGGCTCTCTGGATCGATGCGAATGACTTGCACCGTCACCTCTTGACCAACCGACAAGACCTCACGCGGATGGTTGATCGCCCCAAAGCCGATCTCGCTGACATGCAGCAGCCCATCCACACCACCTATGTCGACAAAGGCGCCAAATGGGCGCATGCTGCGCACCACGCCCTTAACCACGTCGCCCACTGCAATCTTTTTGAAGAGGTCTTCCTTCATGGCGCTGCGATATTCGCGCTCTGCCAGCATTTGCGACATGACCAACCGTCGGCGCTTGGGATCAACCTCGATCACCTTGAGCCGCATTTCCTGACCAATACGCGCCTCAAATTCCTCGCGGCGCTGGTCCTCAGTTAAGCTGCGCGGCATATCGAGAATGTGCGAAGCTGGAACAAAGCCATGCAGGTGATTGAATTCGACGGTCAAGCCACCCTTGTTGAAGCTGCGCACGCGGTGCGTTGTGATCTCGCCGCTCTCCAACAACTGCTGGGCGATTAACCAATCACGCTGCTGCATAGCGTCGGCCATACTAAGCAGGAATACGCCGTCATCCTCCGGCTGTTTGGCAATGACAACGTCGACCTTCTGGCCTTCATGCAAGCTCTTGACAAACTCAGGATCAAGGCGGGCCAAATCCGATTGCGGCACTACGCCATCCCGCTTGCTGCCCACGTTTACCAAAAGTTCACTGGGCCGGATCTCGACGATCACACCCTCGCGTAGGTCACCGCGACCTGGCATATCCAGGTCAATACCTTCGTTCAGGTACTGCTCAAACAACTCCAGATCAGATGCACCTTGCGCATTCGCGCCACCCTGTGCCGGTTCCACCATCATCAACGACGCTCCAATAGGTTGTGCGGCCGCTGCCGCGCCTGCGATTGCGTACGTTACCGAGTAACATTGCGCAACAACTATAGTTGGTAAGGTACATTATAACAGGGGCAAATTGCAACGTCAAGGTAAAAAATGTACCTTTCCGGTCATTGTTGCGATACAAATACCTTGCGTAACTGGTCCCACAGTTGCGCCAGCCAGGAAATCTGCTCACGTGGCGGCGTCTGGCCGGCATAGCGCACCTGCACAAATGCGGTAGTCAATGCCTCAATCGCTTCCTTATCTTGCTCTTGTGCGTCTACTTCTTCACTCAGGCGCGGCGCATAGGCGGCCGGGGTTTCGCTTTCCCGACGCGGCTTGTCATGCTCTGCTGCCTGATCAAGCAACTGGAAGTAGAGATAACGCACCTGTTGCTCGGGGTTTAGTCCGCCCCAACGCAATGGCCACCATTTGCGCCCGCCGCCGGCCCCTGCAATCACAGCTCCCAACCTGGAGACGTCACGCAATTGCTGGGAGCGGCGCCATGTGCGCCAGCCCAGCCAAAGCTGATGCCAACGGGCACTTAACATGTCGCGCAACTTCCGCAGCCAGCGTAAATTGGTCTCCCGATCCGTAAAGTAAAAGTAGGCTGCCAGCGCCAGGATAAACAGAATAGTGGTCCAAAAAAGCGCCCCACCAATCCATGGCGGAATCTCTACCATCGGTGGCATCGGCGGCGGTCCACTTACCGCTTGGGGTTGCGGGGGAGCAGGAGGAATGCTCTTCGAATGTGGCAGTAAGGAGAACAATAGGATCAACAACAAGCTGATAAACTGAAAAATGAGCGACACGACAAAATATAGAGCGTCGAGAATCGCGCCTAGCACGCGCGAAATGAGCAGTGTATCGCCCAGGGGCAAAAACAAGGCCAGCAGTGCCGTCGCCAACAGGATAACCAGTGTATAGAGCGGCCAGTTGCGCAGGATGCTGGTGCTCATCGGCAAGCGGTCGATCGTCCAGCGAGCGCGTAACACAGCCAGTTGTCCCTGGCTGAGCAAGAGCAATCCACAGAGAAAATAGACAACAATGACCGCAATTACCGCCGGCGCCACATCTTGGCGCCCCAAGGTCCAAAAGCGCTCGCGTGTGACGCCCATCCGCAGCGCCGAAGCGATGAAGATCAGAATGATGCCCCACCCTACCCAACGGCCAACGATACGCCGGAGGATGGCACGCCGGTCCGCCTGCGCCGGACGACTGCTGTCGAACACGCCGCTGCGAGCCGTCTGCGCCACATGCAATTCATCAGGCTGCAAGGCAAGTTGTGCCAGGTCGTCCGTGAAGTCAATAGCGGCAAACCAGGTAAACAGCAAAGCGACCAGTGTCAGCAAGTAAGGTCCATCCAGAAAGACCTCGTCCGGATGCATTAAAAAAGCATCTACACTCGGCAGTTGGCCTTGGGCCAGCCACAATACCATACGCGATACCAGCAGTATCAACACGATTTCGGCGATGCGGTAGCCGGCGGTGCGGCGCAGCCTTTGGTTGGGGTGGGCCAGCCAAGTAGTCGAAGTCACGCCGATAACGGCCGCCACCAGGCCGAGGCCGAGTATCGCCCAGCGGACGCCGGCGCTCAGACCAGTCGCGTACTGCTCCAACAAAATCGACAGCGCGACGTCGATGCACAGCACGAGAACGATGATCAGAAACGGGCGCAGTAGCGAACCGAGCCATGACTCGTCATAACCGAGGACAACATCAACTGCCGCCTCTTGCCCTTGCAGCGGGTCTTTGACGTCTTGAAGGGGCTGACGATCCATCGTATGTCACCTTGATTCCTCGCAGAGTCGGAAGCGCAGAAACGGTGAACTCTTCCTCGCGCTCGTAGCTCTGATCTTACTTAGGAGAGTGTTCGCGCTTCAAGTAATCGTTCCAGTTCCTCCGGCGTCGTCACCGGCAGCCGGCAGGCGTAGTTTTCGCACACGTAGGCAGCCGGCTGACCTTCGACCAGTTCACGCCCTTGCAGCAAAGGCAGCATACTTTCCTCACCCGGCCGCTTGAATGCCAACACTGAATGCGGTAAGTACTTGCCAGACGCAGTTCGCAACAGTGCTTGCGTGGCTTCGTCCGCCTCGTCGCCGACAATGGCAATTTCTTGGCTAGGCGCCAGGTAAGCATCGAGCACGCCCAACATGCGACCAAACCCCGTTGGCTGGCTGGCCATGGCATCTTTGAGCATCAGCACGATACGCCCTACTTCGCGGCGATATGCGTTCTTGTCCAGGAACACCGCCAATCGCAACAACACCTCGGCCGCCAGCGAGTTGCCACTGGGGATTGCGTTGTCGATAACATCCTTGCGGCGAGCCACCAGCACCTCATGATCGACACCGGTCTGGAAAAAGCCGCCGTTCTCAGCGTCATGGAACTGCTCAAACATCACCTGCGCCAGGCGCGTCGCTTCGGCCAGCCAACGCAGGTCAAAGGTAGCTTCGTACAGTGCCAGCAACCCGCGTATCAACGCAGCATAGTCTTCCAAATAAGCGTTGAGACGGGCACGACCGTCCTTGTAAGAGCGCAGCAGCCGGCCATCCGGTTGGCTCATATGCTGCAGGATGAAGTCCGCTGCCTTGACAGCCGCATTCAGTGCGTCGTTGCGCCCAAGCACCATACCACACTCGGCCAGCGCATGGATCATCAGGCCGTTCCACTCAGTAAGAACCTTTTCGTCCCGCCCAGGCTTAACCCGCAGCTCGCGGGCTTGGAACAACTTAGAGCGAGCGCCAGCAAGGGCCTGTTCCACTTCGGTGACACTGATACGAAAACGCTCCGCTATGTTCTCCGGCGTGCGCACGATGCTAAGAATGTTCTGACCCTCAAAGTTGCCACGCTCGGAAACGCCGTAATAGCTCTCAAAGATTGCGGCCTTGTGCGGTTCGAGAATGGACTCTATCTCGGCCGGCGTCCACACAAAAAACTTGCCTTCATGTCCTTCACTGTCGGCATCCTGCGTGCTGTAGAAGCCGCCTTCAGGCGAAGTCATCTCGCGCAAGACGTAGTCGATGGTTTCCTCCAACACACGACGGTAAAGCGGCCGTTGGGTCACCTGCCAGGCATGCAGATAGGTGCGCAGCAACTGCGCATTGTCATACAGCATCTTTTCGAAATGGGGCACCAACCAGTAGCCGTCGACGCTATAGCGGTGAAAACCACCGCCTAACTGATCATAGATGCCTCCCTTGGCCATCTTCTCCAGCGTAAGTTCGACCATATACAGGGCGTCCAGATCACCTGTTCGCTTATACTGGCTGAGGGCGAAATCCAAGGTCATCGGCTGGGGAAACTTAGGCTGCGAACCAAATCCCCCTTCATCATCGTCGAAGTACTGGCGCATCTGCTGCAGTGCTTCCAACAACGTGTCGGACCCAATCTCACCCCCATCGGCCGCGGACAGTGACGCAGAGCGCTTGAGCATTGCCGTCAAGCGCTCTGCTTGCCCCACAACACGGTCACGCTGGTTCCTATACGCGTCATCGACCGCTTGGATTACCTGCTGAAAGCTGGGCATACCATAGCGGGGCTCCTTGGGATAATAGGTACCCCCATGAAACGGCTGGCCATCAGGTGTGAGCCAAACGCTCATCGGCCAGCCGCCCTGGCCGGTCATTGCCTGTACGGCATCCATGTAGATGGCATCGAGGTCAGGCCGTTCCTCGCGATCCACCTTGATGCTGACAAACTTCTCGTTCATCAAGGCTGCCGTTTCCGGGTCCTCGAACGACTCATGCTCCATAACATGGCACCAATGGCAGGCACTGTAGCCGATCGACAGGAAAATCGGCTTATCCTCGATGCGCGCCTTGGCTAGCGCGTCCTCGCCCCAGGCAAACCGATCTACCGGATTGTGGGCATGTTGAAGCAGGTAAGGTGAAGTTTCGTGAATCAGACGATTCGTATATATGTGATTAGCCATAGCATTATGCTAACACGTTGCAGCAGGCGCGTGTGTAAGCGATGAATGATTTCCTACCGTCAGGACAAGCCGCTATGGCGGTGGGCAGGGCGGTTAGCGGTGCTCAGAACGCGCCATACGCTGCTCCAAGCGCGACTGCAGCCACTCGCTGACAATGGTCAGTGTCCAATAAATTGCGGCAGCTACCAAGAACATCTCGATATACATACTGTCTATGCGCGCCACGCGGTTCGCCCGGTAGGTTACTTCCCAAACACCCATGACCGACACAAGGGATGAGTCCTTCTGCATAGCAATGAATTGGTTACCGATGGCTGGAATGATCATGCGTACGGCTTGCGGCAGGACCACCATGCGTAATGTTTGGAAACGGCCCATCCCCAAGGCGGCGGCGGCCTGCCACTGCCCACCACTGATCGACTGAATACCGCCGCGAAAGATCTCCGTCATATAAGCGCCATAGTTCAGGCTCAACGCCAAGATGCCAGACTGAATGGCCGTGAGAATGAAAAGCTTGCCAATGTCAGGATAGCCACTCTTGCCGATCTGCACGCCGATCTGCGGCAGACCTTGGTAGACTATGAAAATCTGCACTAGTAAGGGGGTGCCGCGAAACAGCGACACGTAGAAGCCGGATACACCCTGTGCCCAGGCATGGGGCGAAAGGCGGCCAAGGGCGCCAATCAATGCCAGTATAGTTGCGATGAAAATTGACGCCAACGATACCCCCAATGTGGTCCAGATACCCTCCAGCACAAAGGGAGTATTCTCAATCGCGTAAGCGTAGTCAAAGTTGAGCAGGTAGAGCAGCCAGCCGATAAAGATGAAGAGCACCAACCAGACAAAGCCAATCTTCAAGCGCTGGATCAGCCGGCTGCGGCGATCGGCAGCCATTAGTTCGGCGGCAAACGCTCGTTGGTCGCCTAGTTGTGTGAGGTCATATCTACCGGAATTGTTATTGGGCGGATTGGTCGCCAGCATTGACTTGCCTTGCCTCCTGAAGTGGCGGTACAGAAGTGAACGGGTGAGAGGATTCCAGAAACCGAGTTTCTGGCGCGCGTCGTTTGTACCAAGCGCAGCTCGCTTGAGAAACTCGGTTTCTACTCTTTGCCCTTACCCTCCCAGCCTGTTGTTCTTACTGTTCCAGGCCGGCAAGATCGAACGACGCGGCAGCGTTCGCAAGGTCGGCGCCATAGTACTTTTCGGACAACTGCTTGAGCGTACCGTCGGAATGCATGCCCTGGATAATCTCATTCACCTTGGCCTGAAGCGAAGCCGTATCAAGCGCGCTTTCCTTGTCGAAAGCGGCAGCCAGGTACTCAAAATAGACGGGGTCGCCGAGTTGCTTGATCGGATTGCCATCGTTGATATACCCTTGGCCTGTCGGCATGGCCGTAAGAACACCGTCCAAGCGTACGCCGTCGCCTAACGCGAGGTCCTGCAAGGCCGACGTGTCGGTGTCGTAGCCGGTGAACTCCACATTCTTCACCACGAAGTCGATCGTCTCGCCCGGGATAGCCAGTGTTCCCGCCAGATAGGCGTCATAGGTGCAGCCGGAACAAGCTCCCACCTTTTTGCCCGACAAGTCTGACGGCTGCGTGAAAGTAGTGTTGTCCTGGTGCACAAAGAAGGCAGCCGGGGTTGTGTAATAGGGCTGCGAGAAATACAACTTCTCCATTCGTTCGGGCGTGATGGTCATGGATCCCACACTGATATCCCAACGGCCGGACCAGTTGCCCGCCGTAATCAAGGTCCAGTCAGGTGTGACAAAGCAGGCTTCGACTCCCAAACGCTTTGCGATCTCGACGGCCGTGTCGATGTCAAAGCCGGTGAACTCGCCAGCCTGGCGTTCGTCACCGCTACACTTGGAATCGGGCGAGAGCTGTGCGTCAGTGACCAACTCCGACTGCGGCGGATAGGCAGGATCGGTCGAGATGCGCAACACACCGCGCGCCAGGATATCCGCCAGCAAGTCATTGGCAGTAGCAGCCGCCCCCGCCGACTCTCCTGCCGGCACAGCTTCTGTTACGGTTGCGGATGCAGCATCTGTTGCCGTAGCGGCTGCAGGCGAAGTCGCTGGGGTGGCACAACCAGCCAACAGCAACCCCACGACAAGGAACAAAATCACCAGGCGAAATTTCATCATATTCTCCTTCCGTCAAGCTTCCATCAGATAATAGATACTATACTAGCCTTGCATGAATTCGGTCACCAGTCTCTGGCAATGGTGGACACCATCATGTCCTTCTCTTGTGACAGATGAGCCGGATCGCGGTCACACGATTGTCTCTTGGTTTTGCGCTCGCCGTTGACGTATGCGCGTGCGGCGCCCGGGCGTCTCTTCACCGGAACGTGGCTCTACTGCGGGAGGGACATAGGGAAGTGGCGCATCTCCATGCATGCCGCTGCGAATCAGGCGACGCATCTCGGCGTCGGCGGCAGGATCGGTGTCAATCGGCCGATAGGTAAGCAGGCGCTGTTCAACTTCGCTGATCGCGCGCTCCCACAATGACTTTTCACCGTCGCGCTGCCATGTCTCGCGGTTCTTACGATCGATCACAGGGCTGGGCATATAAAGCTGTTGCGGCCAGTGCGTCAAGGTGTGTGGGGAAGTGATCAGGTGCGCCTCCTGCAGCTGGCTGTTGACGAGTTCCGTAACCGGCAGGTCCTCCATCACAGTCAAACTGCGCAAGAACCTCAGTGCTTGTCCACACACCTCGTTATCGAAAATGAGCTTGGGCAGGCTAAACACCAGCACAAAATCGAGCATGCCAGGGCCTGACACAGAGTTAATGCCGCCCAGTGCTGCCAATAGGGCACTGCCGAAGGTTTCGGCCCCGGCCTGGGCATCCAGCATCTTGGAGTCGCTGAGCGCCATGTAGGCCTGCGTGGGTAGGCCTAGTCGCTTGCCTACTTCGGCGTTAACGATGTCTAGATACAAAGCCTGCACCCCAACCATGGGCGACGTCGTTTCGCGCATATGAAACTCTGCTGGCGCACCGCCATACAATACAGGCGCCCCCGGCCTGATCACCTGTGCCATGACGATGCCGGCGATCGTATCTACAGCATGAAACACGGCCGAACCGACCAGTGTAACGGGTGCCGTCAACCCCATGAGCGTCACCGGTACAATCTCGACCGGAACACCCGCCGCCACACAATCCAGCAGGTTTTGGCAAGAGTCTTCGCTGTAGCGGAAATTGCCGGTCGCCGTAATGGTGAAAATCGACATGGGCCGCTGGATCAGGTCGGCGCGGTCGCGGCGGAATAGTTGCATCATCTCGACCATGCGCTCCACACCATGCTCAGTAAATGCGCCCGAAACGACGGGCCGCTTTGAGTTTGTGAGACACAGGTACAGGCGCCAGGCATCAGATACGTTTGCTTCGATATCGTCATTGGTCGAGAACGCTGTTGCCAAATAGGCAATGTTCTCTAAACCATCACAAACGCGGACATACTCCACGAAATCGGTCGTATTGGCGTGGCGCGTGTAGCCTGTCCGATGATCTTGCACCTTTAGCCCGCTCGACCCGGGCACAAAATGCACACGATCAGCGCCGATGTCGGCATGAGGGTTACCGTCACGGTCGTAGAGGATAAATGACGAAGGGGCAGTTGCCAACGCTGCATCAACCCTATCAGCCGGGAATATGATGCGACCACTTGCCGTCAATGGGAACCCGTTGTCAAGTAGGAGTTGGCGCATTGATGCACCGCGGATCTCCATACCAGTGTTGGCCAAAATCCGCTTCGCTTCCTCGATAATTTTGTCGAGCAAAGGCTCGTCAGCTATTTTCAATATAGGATGCATAATGTTTGTCTAGATGCGACGAGGCCGTGTGACCCCAGGTATGTAAGCTTCCATGAGAGATGGTCATTCTAGTCGCGCTTGGGGCAGTTCGCAAGCATAGTTCAAAGCAGGTGAGTTCAGCCTGCGCGAACCTTGGGAGAGGCAGCCTGTTGCTATATACTTGGTCAACCAACCGCCCATCGCCCATATGGACTTAGCCTATGTCTTTGGAAGCACTCGACCGTCTGGCGCGACGGATCACAGGTACTATCTTCCTGACGGAGAGCCTGTTTAGCGCCGCATTTTTAGCCGCCGTTACGTTGCTGTCGATCAACGCCGCCACACTCGGCGGCGGCGACCAATACGCCGGCATCCCTAGCACGATCGCGCTGCTGGGTCGAGCTGCAATAGCAATTCCGATCGGCGTCCTAATGGATCGCGCCGGGCGGCGACCTGCCTTGATGCTTGGCTACCTGTTTGGAGCGATGGGGTTTGCGATCTCCGCCGTGTCCGTAGGTTGGTCATCGTTTTTTCTGCTTTGCCTCGGTGCAGGTTTCGCCGGCGTTGGCAATGGGGCCAGCCAACAGGCTCGCTATATCGCCTCCGAAGTGTGGCCAAGTGGCAATCGCGCCCGCGTTATCGGGCTGATCGTCTTTGCCGGCACGATTGGCGCTATCTTCGGCCCTTTGCTCGTGGGCCCAACAGGCGCACTTGCGGAGCGGATGGGCGCCAGCGCTTATGCCGGACCCTATTGGTTTGGCGCCCTGTTAACCTTGATCGCGGCGCTGCTCATATTTATTCTCTTGCGGCCCGACCCGGTGCAGCTCAGCCACAGGCGAGAAGCAGACAGACAATCGAGTTCCGGCCCCCCGATCGCCGCTCGTCCGTTGCCGACAATCTTTGCCCTGCCGCTAGTGCAATTGGCAGTAGCATCGATGGTTGTCGGCCAGCTCGTCATGACCCTGATCATGGTCATAACGCCGGTGCACATGCACCACCTCGACCACACGACGGGTGAGATCTCGTTGGTATTTACGGCACACACCCTCGGCATGTTTGGGTTCGCTTGGGCCACGGGTTGGCTGATTGACCGCTTGGGCAGCAGACCAATGATTGCGTACGGCGCAGGACTGCTGATTGTGGCAAGCGTACTGGCGCCGACCGCCGGCAATGTTCTAACCCTTGCCGTGGCATTGTTCGTGCTGGGCCTGGGTTGGAATTTCTGTTTTGTCGCCGGTTCGACGCTGCTGTCAAATCAATTGCATTATGACGAGCGCGGCCGCGTGCAAGGAACAAATGAATTGCTCATTTCGCTTGCCTCAGGGGCAGGCAGCTTGCTCACCGGCGTGATTTTTGCCAGTGGCGGCATGCTGCGCGTGGGAGCGGTAGGACTGGCGCTCACGCTGATCTTTGCCGTCTTTGCCACGTGGCGTTGGCGCCAACATGACGCGCTTGCCGTTAGCTAAGCAGGAAGAGTCAAGTAAAGGGGCGCCATGGCCGGCACAATCAGCCAAATGCAGCAACAAAAGAATAACCCGGAGCGTGTGAGCGTGTTCATTGATGGCGAATTTGCCTTCGGTGTTTCCCTTGATACGGCGGTGCACCTGGCCAAGGGCCAATTCCTAAGTGACGCCGACATCGCCGCCCTGCAGAACAACGACGAACACGACCGTGCCTATCAAAGCGCCCTGCATTTTCTTGGCTCGCGGCCGCGCAGCACGGTCGAGGTACAACGCAACCTGCAAGAGAAGGGCTTTGACGAAGAAGCGATCGCCGCGGCCATTGCGCGCCTGGTCGAGCATCACTACCTGGACGACGAGGAGTTTGCCCGCTACTGGCTGGAGAACCGCAACCGTTTCCGGCCCCGCAGCGCCAACGCCATTCGCTACGAGCTGCGCCAAAAGGGCGTAGACCGTGAAGCCATCGACGCGGCGCTGGAAGGCATGGACGAAGACGACGCGGCTTGGGATGCTGCGGCAAGCAAGCTTGACCGCTGGCGCAATTTGCCCGAAGATGAATTTGAGCACAAGCTCTCCGGTTTCCTCGCCCGCCGCGGCTTTAGCTTTGCCACAGTGCGGCGCACGGTGCAGCGAGCCTGGAAGACGATCCAAGAACCCGAATAAACCAATCACAGCCGGTGCCCCGCAGCACCCGCCCCAACGTGTTGCAGTCGTGTCCCATGAATCCTAAGACGAAGAAGGCCGCCGTACGAACGCCGAAGATCAAGATCCGCACGTGGATGAAGGAGGACATTCCGCGCATCGTCACCTGCCACCGCGCTGCCTATCCCGAGTATTCCGAAAATGCCTACTACAACGAGCGCTTTTACGAGATGCAATTGGCAGCATTTCCAGAAGGGCAATTCCTAGCCGAAACTAACGGGGAAGTCATTGGCTATGCTACGTCACTGATCGTGCAGCTCGACGACGATGCGCACTGGTACACGTACGAGGAGATCACCGGTGGCGGCACATTTAGCACGCATGATCCCAGTGGCGATACGCTGTATGGGGCCGATATCGGCGTGCGCCCCCAATGGCGGCGCCATGGCGTGTCCAAGATGCTCTACGAGAAGCGTATCGGCTTGATGAAACGCTACAACCTGCGACGCATGGTTGCCTACGGCCGCTTGCCCGGCTACACAGACTATGCCGGCAAGATGACAGCCGAGGAATATGTGCAAAAGGTGGTCGGCGGTGAATTGACCGATCCCTCGCTCTCCGCCCATTTGCGTGCCGGCTATCACGTACGCCGCGTCCTGCTGGATTTCTTGTGGGACAATGCAAGCCTCAACTACTCGACCCTGCTCGACATGCCCAATCCGAACTACCAGCCTGAGAAACGACGCATCGCCGCTGCGCCCCTGCAGCGCATCGTGCGTCGCATCCGCATCTGCGCGGGCCAGTGGTTTATGCGGCGCATTCAAACCTGGCTGGAATTTGAGCGCACGGTCAACTTCTTTGTCGAGACGGCCGACACCTACCATTCGCACTTCCTGATCCTGCCCGAGCTGTTTACGGCCCAGTTGTTTTCGCTGATGCCGGCCGACCTGGACTCACGCGAGGCAGTGCGCCGGCTGGCCGGCATGACCGACCGCTATATCGACTTATTTTCCAGCCAGGCACAGAAGCACGGGTTGTATATCATCGCCGGATCGCAGCCGGTGATTCGCGATGGCGACCTTTACAATGTAGCACATCTCTTCACGCCCACCGGCGACGTGTACACCCAGGATGCGCTGCACATTCCCCCCATCGAACGCGCTGACTTCGATATTGAGCCGGGCGACGATATCCGCGTCTTCGACACGCCCTTGGGCCGCATTGGCATCCAGGTAGGCTATGACGTCGAGTTTCCGGAACTGGCCCGCCTGCAAACGTTGGCGGGCGCCGAGGTAATCTTTGTCCCGTACAGCACCGACGAGCGCAAGGCTTACGATCGCATCCGTTACACCGCCCAGGCGCGGGCCGTGGAGAACTTTGTTTACGTGGTAATCGCTGGGAATGTCGGCAACCTGCCGACGACCAAAAACTATCTGATCAACTACGGCCAGGCCGCGGTCTTCACGCCCAGTGACTTTGCCTTCCCACCCTATGCTACCGCGGGCGAAAGTGAAGCCAACGTCGAGACCGTGCTGATCACCGATCTGGACCTGACGGTGTTGGCGCAGCAGCGCGACGTCGCCAGCGTGCGGCACCTTTACGACCGCCGCTCCGACCTCTACGATGTGCGCGCCAAGCGCGCGGTCAAAGTCATCCGCACTGAATAGCGCCCGCACCGGAAACAGGCGGGACCAGCAACCGAGGGGACCAGTAACCGAGTTTCTTTGAGAAACTCGGTTACTGCCAAACTGCAAGGAAACTGAAATCCTTGCCTGGCGTTCTATTGGGGTAAACTGTCAGAAAAATACACTCATGATAGAGAGGCAGATAAATGAAAGTATTGGTTACAGGCGGGGCGGGCTATATCGGCAGTATCGCCGTCGAACAGTTGATCCAAGCCGGTGAAGAGGTCGTCGTATTCGACAACTTGTACCAAGGCCACCAGCAAGCAGTTCACCCCAAGGCGGTGTTTGTGCAGGGTGACTTGTCGGACCGCGCTGCGGTAGATGCGGTGCTGGCACAGCATAGGCCGGATGCCATCATGCACTTTGCTTCGCACACGCTCGTGGGCGAGTCGATGGAGAAGCCGTTTCTCTACATCGGCCAAAACATCGTCAACGGGTTGAACCTGCTGGAAAGCGCTGTCGAACACGGTGTGCTCAAGTTCATCCTGTCGTCCACCGCCAATCTCTTTGACAAGCCAGAGCGAATGCCGATCGACGAGACCGAGCGCATTATTCCGGGCAGCCCGTACGGCGAATCGAAGAACATTCTGGAGCGGATGCTCTACTGGCTCGACCGCACCAAGGGCATGCGTTATGCCTGTCTGCGCTATTTCAACGCTGCCGGCGCATCCGAAGAGCGGGGCGAACAACACAACCCCGAAAGCCACATCATCCCGCTGGTGTTGCAAGTAGCCCTCGGCCAACGCGATCACTTCAACATCTTTGGCGACGATTACCCCACGCCCGACGGCACCTGCATTCGCGACTACATCCACGTCATCGACCTGGCGCAGGCGCACATCCTGGCCCTGCGAGCGCTGGATGGCGGCAGCCGCACCTACAACCTGGGCAACGGCCGCGGCTTTAGCATTCAAGAGCTGATCAACGTCGCGCGTGAAATCACCGGCCACCCGATCCCAACCAAGGTCGTCGCCCGCCGTCCCGGCGACCCGGCTATTCTGATCGCCAGCAGCGAGAAGATCCGCCGTGAGTTGGGCTGGCAGCCGCTGTATCCTGAGCTGCGCGCCATCCTGGAAAGCGCCTGGAAGTGGCACAAGGCGCATCCACACGGGTACGAATACTAATCAGTGCTGATGAGCCGATCATGTGACCTCTAGCACGGATCAAAAAACGGATTCCTCGAGGAATCCGTTTTTTGATCCGTATCTATATTGCAAAGCGAAAGGAGATGCTCACGCAGCCGCTACCGCAGGTTCGGCAACCTGCACAAGTTCCAGTTCGACGTCGATCTGGACATCCTTGCCCACCAGCCAGCCGCCGGTTTCGAGCGCAGCGTTCCAGTTCAAACCCCAATCCTCGCGATTGATTTTCGTGCTGCCACTAAAGCCGTAGTTGGTCGTGCCCCATGGGCTCTTGGCGCTGCCCTGGTACTCGACGTCCACAACCACCGGCTTGGTCACATCGCGAATGGTTAGGTCGCCATACAGCTTGGCCGATTCCTTGCCAGTCACTTCGACGCGCGTGCTCTTGAAAAGGATCGCCGGATACTGCTCGACCGCAAAGAAATCAGGGGACTTCAGATGACCGTCGCGCTGTGCGTCCTTGGTATTGATGCTGTCGGTTTCGATGGTGATCTCGACGGACGTCTGTTCCGGATGCTCCGGATTGAGGGCAATGGTGCCGCTCCACTTGTCAAAGGTGCCACGCGCCTTGGAAACCATCATATGGCGAACGGAAAACTGGATTTGCGAGTGGGATGCATCGATTTGGAATGGCATAGTCTGTGTCTCCTCATTTATAGCTGTCTTAGTTCATTCATGTATCAAATATAAAAATAGTTTAACATTAAACTATTTGATGTCGCAAAAATTACAATTGGCGGATCACGTAATATCGCATCACAGATGATACCCATCAAGAGAATGTCATAGTGGTGCTGCTTTGCGGCAAGCGTCCTCTTGCGGTACCCTACATCTCTATGGAGCTACGCGAATACTGGTCCATTCTACGCCGCCGCTGGTGGATTCCCGTGCTGTTGGGCCTGTTAGTGGCCACATTGAGCCTGCTGCAGTTGCGCCCCTGGCAGCCCAAACCACCCTCCTACGCCGCCTCGCTGCGCATGTTGGTCGGCGTCATGCCGGCAGCCGGTGAGGCTGTGGCAACCTACTACGATCCACGCTATTACGCGTGGCTTACCAGCGAGTATCTGGTCGACGACTTCACCGAAGTCGTGCGCAGCGAACTGTTTGCCCACAACGTCAGCGAGCGACTGGCAGGGCAGAACATCACCGTGCCCCCAGGTGTGATCCAAGGCAGCGCCGCTACAGGCAAGCTGCACCGTATCATCACGCTCAACATGAGCGGTGGTGACGAAGTCCAATTACGCGCGATCGCCGATGCCGCCGCGGCCGAGTTAGCAGAGAATGCGCCCGCCTATTTCCAACAGCTTGGCACGGCGGGGGCCGGCGTGACGATGATCGACGGTCCAGGCGTGACCACAGTAGGCCCGAGCGTACGCGACCAGGTGGAGCTGCCACTGCGCGTGCTCTTGGGTGTGCTCGTCGGCATCGGGGTGGTGTTTCTGCTCCACTATCTGGACACATCGGTGCGCGAACCAGGCGACCTCGAAACGCTCGGTCTGCGCGTGCTGGGTCAGATTCCGCGCCGGCGATAAAGTGTCGGCCAAACGTTGGCTGTGACACGCTTTTGTGGTATTGTCGTGTGACTGCGTGCAGGGCGCGTGCGGCACGCAGTCACACGACACATTTGGCGCTGCGTCTTGCGCCATGGGTGAGGAAACACAATGACCTTTCAAGAATACTGGCGTATCATCCGCAAGCGCGGCTGGATCGTTTTATTGGCGGTGCTGTTAGGCGCCGCAGCGGCCTTTGTCATCAGCTATTTTCAGAAGGACCTGTATGCCGCCACGGTGGAGGTAAGCACGGTGCCCGCCCGCCCTGATTGGGGCCTGGGCAATACGGCTAAGGACCTCATGCGTAACTTTACGGCCAACCTCAAGACGCCTGAGGTGGCTGCACGCGTGATTGCTCGCCAGCAGCTCGATATGAACCCTTATGACCTGCTCGCCAATACGCAGGTGGAACCTGACTCGAGCACCTTTACGATCAAGGTCCAAGTACGCAACCCCGACGGCGAAGTGGCCAAGCAGGCGGCGCTAGGCTTTGCCGACGAGTTCTACGAAGAACGCACTGCCTACTATGCGCAGCTGGACAAAAGCGATCGCATCGAAGTCAAGATTCGCAGCCGCGATATTGGCTACGATCAGTTGCAGCCAAAGCCGCTGCTCAATGCCATTGCCGGGGCCGTGCTTGGCATCCTGCTGGGTCTAGGGCTCGTACTGCTCCTGACCTGGATGGAGGCCGAATTGCTGCGGACGCCGGCCGCAGTTGAGCGTTCGCTAGGGATTCCTGTGCTTGGGACCGTGCCGCGCGCCGGCAAGCCCCGAGAAGCCACCCAAGCTCCGCAACCAAACCGTCTCACCACGGTCAAAACGGCCTAAGTCCGTGGCAACCCTGCGCGGTTAGCTAATCTGGGTAAAGTTGCACCATCCGACACCACTGCGTTCTATCATGCGTACCGCACCGCTGGCGCTGCTCGCGCTGGCGGTTTTGCTGTATGCCGCCTACTTTAGCTATCTGACCATCCTGCGCTATCACGCCTTTGAGGCGCGGGCGCTCGATATGGGCAATCTGCACCAGGCTATTTGGAATACGGCGCATGGCAATTGGTTTCGCATGACCAACCAGGAGGCCGGCCTCATCAGTCGCCTCAGTATGCATGTTGAGCCAATCCTGCTGCCGATCGCCGCCCTCTATCGGCTCTTCCCCGGCGTGGAGACGCTGCTGATCTTGCAGGCCGTAGTGGTAGCCCTGGGCGCGATCCCACTCTTTGCGTTGGCTCGCCACCTGCGGCTGGGCGATTGGCCGGCGCTGGCCTTTGCCGTCGCCTACCTGCTCAATCCGACCGTCCAAGCCGCCAACTGGCTGGAATTTCACCCGGTGACGCTCGCCCCCACATTTCTCATGGCAGCGTTTTATTTCCTCATTGCGCGCACACCCAGGAGCACTGCCTGGTTCATCCTGTTCGCCGTCCTGACGGCAAGCTGCAAAGAGGAAATGGGGCTGTTGGTGGCCATGCTGGGTCTGTACGCAGCGCTGGTCCAACGTCGTTGGCGACTTGGCCTGCTCACATTCGTACTGGGTGTCGGATGGTCACTTCTAGCGGTACTAGGCATCCAGGCCGCCTTTGCAGGCGGCAACATCCATTGGGGGCGCTACGCCTACCTGGGAGGGACGACGCAGGCCAAGGTGCTGTCGCTGATTACAAGGCCGGACTTGATCGCTGCGCAGTTGCAGGCAGCCGACGCCGGCCGCTACTTCTTTGAACTGCTCCTACCAGTTGGGTTTCTCTCGCTGGGGGCTCCGGAAGTGTTGCTGCTGGCGCTGCCGTCGTTAGCTATCAACCTGCTTGCGCAGTTCTCGCCAATGCACCAGGTGACGACGCTTATCTACGCCGCGCCGATCCTACCGTTTGTCATGCTCAGCGCCGTAAAAGGCGCCGCACGGCTGGCAGGCTGGATTGAACGGCGCCAGACACCGAGTTTCTTTGAGAAACTCGGTGTCGTCCCTTCGAGCTTGCTCATGCTCTGGGTACTGGGATTCGCCCTACTGGGCCAGCATCTTTACGGCTATCTGCCGGGCAGCGGCAACGCCATGGCTCTCGAAGTCACCGATCACCATCGCCGCAGCCAGGTGGTATTTGACCAAATTCCACCAGATGCCACCGTAGCGGCCCAAGACCGCCTCAACCCACACGTGGCCGGCCGTGAAACCGTGTACATCTTCCCGCGCGTAGACGATGCCGACTACGTGCTGCTCGACGTCACCGGCTCCGCATGGCCGCAGCACCCCAACGACCTAAAGCAAAGTGTCGACGATCTGCTGCAGAATGGATTTGGCGTGGCCGCTGCCGACGATGGTTATCTGCTGCTGGGCAGGGGCGTCGCCAACCAGGCTGTCGGTCCGCAATTTTACACTGCCTGGCAAGGCGGCGAACCCCACACGGCCGCCATCCGAAGTGGTGCGGAATTTGGCGGAAAACTGCGCCTGGACGATTACCAAGTGCACAGCGATCGTTATGGCGAAGTGGTAGTCGACATGAATTGGACGGCGCTTGAACCAATCGACCAGAACCTGCGTTTCTATGTCGCCTACTTTGCAAACAAAGGACAAGCTCTGCACGACGATATTTATTACCAACCCGTGTCCGTTTTGTGGTATCCTACGTCGATGTGGTCGCAAGGAGAACGCACGTCTGTGCAGACTCTGCCCTGGAAGTTGGACGCAGATCAGTTTGTGTTGGGCATCGGCGTCTATGCAGGCGAGGAAGGCTGGACTGACGGTGCCCGTTTGCCCGTAACCACAGCGGGCGGCGCACCCACTTTAGAGGACGGTACGCTGCTGCGCCTGGGGGGTTTTGAGCGCACGGTTGACGGCCAGTGGCAGCCGCAGCCCACCGTCCCAGAAGCGTATGCGGCACTGCCCCTGCAGGCAGTCGATGCACGTTTTGGCGATGCCCTGCTGTTGCCGGCGGCCGCAGTTCCGAATTCGATCACTGCAGGCGCCTCACTCCCACTGCGCCTGCAGTGGCAACGCACAGCGGCAGCACCACCTAACCTATCGCGCTTCGTGCATGTGCTGGATGCAGCCGGAAACAAGGTTGCCCAGGTGGATGGCCTCGTAACTGATGCCTTTGGGCCGCAGCCCGTGGCGGGTTGGCCGGAGCTGGCCCAGGTGGAAGACTTGATGATGATAGAATTGCCGGCAGCGCTGCCACCGGGAAAATATACGCTTGTCGCGGGACTGTATGACTGGCAGAGCGGCGAGCGGCTGCCCGCTACCGGCAAGCCCGCACGCCCTGACGGCTCGGCCCAACTTGGTACGATCCAGATCGTGGAATGAAGTGAGGTCCACCATGACGCCCCAGTTAACCACCTTGATCGACCCACACAGCGCTGCCGCCGAGGCGTTCCAGAGCTTGCGCACAAGTCTCGAATTTTCTCGCCTGGGACATGATGTCGTTACCCTGCTGTTAGCCGCCGTCGAGGGCACGGCGGATAAAAGCAGCGCCGTCGCCAACCTGGCGGTGGTCATGGCACAGGCAGGCGACCGAGTGATACTGGTCGATGGCGACCTGCGCCGCCCCCAGCAGCACGAGATCTTTGGGTTACCCAACCAGCAGGGGCTATCCACGTGGCTGCAAGCGGGCGGCGATCCGCCGCTGCAAAACACGGCCGTGGATGGACTGCAAGTCTTGGTTGCGGGGCCCGTCGCCGGCAATCCCGTGGCACTGCTGAGCGCAAAGCGCTTAGGCGAGCGGCTGACAGCCTTGCGTCAACAGGCGGACTACGTATTGGTTGATGCGCCTCCTGTGCTGGCAGTCACCGATGCAGCCTTGTGGGCCAGCCAGGTGGATGGCGTGGTGCTGCTCGTCAATGCCGGCACCACAAAGCGGGACGAGGCGCAGCGCGCCAAGACCGTGCTCGAGGGTGTACAGGCGAAAGTATTGGGAGCCGTGCTGCTCAATGCCGAAAAGGGCGCCGGCGTATCCGGGTACAAAAACAGCGAGGAACGACGATGAAGGGTCTCATTTTGAGCGGCGGCAAAGGCACGCGGCTGTATCCCATCACCTTTAACCGCGCCAAGCAGTTGGTGCCGGTGGCCAACAAGCCTGTGCTGTTCCGCGTGATCGAGGCGATAAAGGAAGCGGGCATCGACGACATTGGCATCGTCATCGGTGACACGGGTGAGGAAATCAAGCAGGCTGTGGGCAATGGCAGGCGTTGGGACGTCAAGATTTCCTACATCCCGCAGGAGGCGCCATTGGGCCTGGCCCACGCCGTCAAGATCAGCCATAGCTTCTTAGGCGACGACCGCTTCGTCATGTTCCTGGGCGACAATGTCATTCAAGGCGGCATCAGCAGCCTGATCCGCCAGTTTGCCAACAGCGACTGGAACAGCCAGGTCGTACTGACCGAGGTGGAGCACCCGGAGCACTATGGCGTGGCCGAGTTGGACGAACAGGGACGCATTCGTCGCCTGGTCGAAAAGCCGCGCAACCCACCAAGCAACCTTGCTCTGGTAGGTGTATACATGTTCGACCACAACGTTTTCCAGGCTGTCAACTCGATCAAGCCGAGCTGGCGCGGCGAGTTGGAGATCACCGATGCCATCCAGTGGCTAGTGGAGAACGGCTGCGCCGTCCACCCCTACGTCCACCGCGGCTGGTGGATCGACACCGGCAAGCCCATAGATATGTTGGAGGCCAACAACCGCGTGCTGGCTGAGATCACGCACAAGATTGACGGTTACGTCGATCGTGACAGCAAGATCGATCACTTGGTCACCGTCGAGCGTGGGGCGGAGATCATCAACAGCGTGGTGCGTGGCCCGGCAATCATCGGCGAAGATGCCCGGCTGATCAATTCCTACATTGGACCCTTCACCAGCATTTATCACAACACAATCGTGGAAAACAGCGAGATCGAGCACAGTATCGTGCTTGACCACAGCCGCATCGTCAACGTGCCCAGCCGCATCGAAGACAGCATTATCGGCCGTGACGTCGAAGTGACCTACAGCCCGATCAAGCCAAAGGCGTACAAGATGACGCTGGGCGACCATTCACGGGTAGGTTTGTTATAGGCACTTGAGGTTTATGTTGATTTTATCTACTACGGCCTTGGCCGCCACCCTGCGAACATTGGGCGGAGCAGTAAACCCACTGCCGATGCCCTCTGTGCTCGAACCGCACCTGCTGACGCCGATGTATCGCGTCCAGCACGGCGAAGTGGACCAAGAGGCGGTCTCCGCCGCTCGCCTGGTAAGCGACCTGGCCGAACGCCTGCGCCGGCTGGCAGGCGCCTATGGCGAATGGCAGGAGTTCGAAGTTGAGCCGTACTTTGACCTATACGGTGAGCAAGCCGAGCTGTTGGTGCGCATTTCCGAGCGCGTAAGCACAGTTCATATCACTTTTTTCGTCGACGCCTTATTGCCTTCATTCCAGGCGGCAGTCGACTGCCTGGCATTGGAACTAGCGCCCGCTCGTTTCCAAAATGGCGCCTACACGGCAGTTCAGGCAGAAATGAGCGCACGCTGGCTGCGCCTGCTTGCGGTGATTCAGCAGACACGGGAGCATCTGGCAGACGATGCAGGATTCTTGGCAACGAACGGGTCCGGCGAAGAGCGCAGCCGGTGGCGCCAAGCCTGGCAGACTGCCACACCTGAGGGCCTGCTGCCCGTGCTGGCACCATCGCTGGTGGAGACACCAACGCTCACGCTCTCGACCGAGTTTCCCTTGCCGGCTTATCGCCAACCCGGCAGGTTGCGTCGCCTGCGCCGCGCCCAACAACGCCGCCTGCGCAGCACCTCGCAATCCAGACATTCGCTTGCAAACAGACACTAAAAGGACCGATGCTTATGCAAACCTTGCTTGTCACCGGTGGCGCCGGCTTTATCGGCTGCAACTTTGCTCGTTACATGCTTGACACCCATTCGGACGTCAAGATCGTGGTTTATGACAAACTGACCTACGCAGGCCGGCTGGAGAATCTGCAGGACGTCCTGGCCAATCATCCCAAGCGCTTCGAATTTGTGCGGGGCGACATCTGTGATGCCAGTGCGGTCGAGGCTGTCCTCGCCAAGTACGGCGTCGATACTATCGTCAACTTCGCCGCCGAAACGCACGTAGACCGCAGCATCATGGACCCCGATGCTTTCATTCAGACCGACGTCTATGGCACCTATGTCTTGTTGGAAGCGGCGCGCAAAGCGGGCAACTTGCGCTATCACCAGATCAGCACTGATGAGGTGTATGGCCATATTCATGGCGAGCACCGCAGCGAGGAGGGCGACGGCATGGCCCCACGCAGTCCCTATGCCGCCAGCAAGGCCGCCGGCGACCACATGGCGCACGCCTACTACATCACCTATGGATTGCCGGTAACCATCTCGCGGGGGGCGAACAACATCGGCCCCTTTCAGTACCCGGAAAAAGTTGTGCCGCTCTTTGTCACCAATGCGTTGGCAGGTCAGACACTGCCGGTGTACGGCGACGGCAAACAGATGCGAGATTACCAGTATGTGATGGATCACTGCTCAGGTATCGCCATGGTGCTGCAACACGGCGCCATCGGCGAGGTATACAACATCGGTACGGGCAAGGAGATGACCAACCTACAGATGGTCGAAATCCTGCTCGACGAGCTGAGCCTGCCGCAGAGCCTGATCCAGCATGTCGAAGACCGCCAGGGCCACGACCGCCGCTACTGCATGAATGTGGACAAGCTGGTTGCCTTGGGTTGGGAGCCGGAGTACACGCATGAAGAGGCCATCCGCAAGACCGTGCGCTGGTATGTAGACAATCGCTGGTGGTGGGAGCCGATTCGCAGCGGCGAATTCAAGGAGTATTACCAACGGCTGTACGGCGAGCGCAAGGTGTTGAAGTAGGGAATCAACGCAAAAGCGCACAAAGACAAGAGCGCACGGATGTACCTGGCGCGGGGAAGAAGCGCACGCAATGAGTAGTGCAGATTTGCAGCAGACAGCAGCTGCTTCGCAAGTGCGCGGCCGAGTAGCGTTGGTGCACGACTGGCTCAACCAGTTGGGTGGAGCGGAAAATGTGCTGGAGGAGTTGGTGGGCTTGATGCCGGGAGCACCTGTCCACACCAGCATCTATGCACCGGACCGCATGCCGGGTCATTATCGGTCGTGGGATATTCGCACCAGCTTTATGCAGCGACTGCCGGGTGTAGCGGCGCACCACCAGAAATACCTGGCCCTTTACCCGCTGGCCTTTCAGCAGATGGATTTGAGCGGCTACGACCTGGTGCTCAGCAACAAGAGCGGCTTCTGCCACGGCGTGCGCACCAAAAGCGATCATGGCCAGGCGACACACGTCTGCTATTGCCTGACGCCCACACGTTTCTTGTGGCAGTACGACCTCTATCGCCAGCGCGAGAAGATCGGCGGGGCCGCCAGCAGTGTGCTGCACCCGCTGCTGGCGCAACTGCGTAAGTGGGACCTGGCGGCGGCGCAGGGGGTGGATCATTTCATCGCCATCAGCAGCGAAGTGCAGCAACGCATTCGCAGCATCTACGGGCGGGAGAGCGGCATCATCTTCCCACCGGTCGACGTGGACTACTTTACCCCAGACGCGGCACAGCCGCTGGGTGACTACTACCTCGTCGTCAGCCGCCTCATTCCCTACAAACGCGTCGACCTGGCGGTCGAGGCCTTTCGCCACCTGCCCAACGACAAGCTGCTTGTCGTCGGCGACGGCCGTGACATGGCTGCGCTTAAGGCAGGAGCAGGCAAAAATGTGCATTTCCTAGGTCGACAACCACGCAAACAGGTGCGTGAACTGCTGCGCGGATGCCGCGCCTTTCTGTTTCCGGGCTTGGAGGACTTTGGCATTGCGCCGGTAGAGGCCATGAGCAGCGGGCGGCCTGTAATTGCCTTTGGCGGCGGGGGAGCACTGGACACCGTAATCGCCGGCGTTACAGGCGAGTTGTTCAACGAACCAACCGCAGGCAGCTTGACGGCAACCCTGGCAGATTTCAACTGGCGTGCTTACAGCCCCAGCGCTTGCCGCGCGCAAGCCGAACGTTTTAGCGCCGGCAACTTTCGCCGGCAATTAGCCGCATATCTCGATCGAATTCGCGTCTCCACGTAGGCTACGTCACCGACGTGAGCACGACCGCCTTGGGAACCCAGCTACTTCCAAACAAAACCCCGCAGGAGAAGTCTCCTGCGGGCCTTATCTGCATTACAGCGGCTGCGTTACGCCAGGTGACGCTGCAGCTTACCCAGAAGTTGCTGCTTGGGCTGGTAGCCGACGATACGCTCGACCGGCTTGCCGCCCTTGAAGAGCAGCAAAGTGGGGATGCTCATCACGCCGAAAGCCATCGCCGTGCTCTGGTTATCGTCGACGTCGAGCTTGCCGATCGTCAGTTGGCCATCCAGGTCGGTAGCGATCTCTTCGAGCACGGGTGCGATCATCTTGCAAGGGCCACACCACTCCGCCCAAAAATCGACCAACACCGGCTGTTCCGCCTCAACCACCAGCTTATCAAACGTGCTATCCGTTACCTTGACTGGCTTTGCCATGATTTCGCATCTCCTTCAAAAAACATACCTGCGCCCACAGTTGCGCAGCGACTTGGAATTCTCGCACCGAGTTCACGTGGAATCGGCAACCCCTACTACAAAAAGTATAGTACAATCGGATCGAATCTTTGTCAAAAGTGACACGGTCGATTTATGAAGCACAGCGTTGCCCCGAGGTGGGTCGGCGAACCCGGGCGAGGCGCTGCCCTTCAAGTTTTGGTTGAAAACAGATGGGGCAGCGCCAGGCACGTCACGTGGACTTGTAGCGGGGCATCGCCATACAGACGGCCTGGGCCACCTCGTTTGCGACCTGCTGCAATGCCTCTGCTTCTTGCCGGTTATAGGATTGTTCCGGCAATGGTGGTCCGAGCAGGAGAACGCCGTGGTGGTGTGAGTCGCAATCGAGATTTACGCTCAAACGAGGGTTGGCTCGCCACGGGCCGACGGTGTGAACCAGTTCGAGCCGGCCATCCACCTGCAAGCACAATGCGCCGGACTGCGCTTTTAGCGTGCGCACTGAGTCTTCGAGCAGGCGCTGCGTAAGCAGCCTGGCATCACTCATGACGACGAAACCGTGTACTTGCTGCCCATACGTACGCAGATCGCGCATCTGGTCGTACGTGTCGCGGAACTGGCGCGTGACAAAGCCTTCTATGCTCGCCTTGAGCGGCGTAAACGTGGCGGCCACGATCAACGTCGTGACGACGATGGCGATGTCGCTTTGTTCGCCTGTAATGGCCAAAAACAGACGCTGCGTAAACGCAATCATGGCGGCGAAGACACCCGCCAAGATGGCCGTCAACAAGCCATAGACAAAGGCATGGTTGACGATCGAATCTACTTCCCACAGCCGATAGCGCAGAATTGCCAAGCCCACGGCGATCGGGAACAACAGCAAGGGAGGCAGGAAGACGGCGGGGTCAAACTCCACGCTGAGGCCGAACAGCGGTACCACCAGCCAGATCATCACCGGCAAAAAGGCAATCACACTGCCCACGGTCACAAGCCGCGCCTGTCGCCGCACGATCGCAGTCGACCCCTTCCGCGCGCGATACAACATTACGGCCAGGAACACCACGATGCCCAAGGCTGCATAACGGAAACTCGCCTGCCGCGGCGGCAGATAGGTCCAGGGATCGACGGGGAAGAGGAACGCAATGATTGCCCAGACCGACAGTCCCATGGAAATCAGGACAGGAATCAGCGAGAGCCACGGCCGCCGCGTGACGGCACTCCATTCCTGGGGAAAACGCAACGCCAGTTCGATCAGAACGCCACCGATCGCCGCCACGGCCACCGACCAGACGATCGTCATGCGGTGGGTCGTCATCGTGTCGAACAGCAGCGCGCAGGTCAGCGCCGTGACGATGCAAAACAGCGCGAGCGTACTGCCGGGTCGCGTCTGGCCCCGCAGCCGATAGATCCAGATGCCGATGCCAAGGTATACGGCGCCCACCAGATACGGCAGCCAGAAGATGCGCCACAAGTCGCTCGCAGGGAACTGGGCCAGTTCGATGACCGGGAAGATCTGCTGCCTGCCGCTGGGGAAGCGCGCAAACACGAGAATGCTCTCGCCTATGCGGCGCGTACTGAGGATGGCCGTAAAGTCGGCAGCGCTGTTGATCGGCTGCGCCGCCGCACGCACGATGCGCTGGGGATAGGCAATTCCCGCCTGAATGCCACTCCACTGGTTGCTGACGACTGGTTGCACTACCAGGGTCTGTTCGACGAGAAAGCCGGGGAACGGCTGCCGGCTCCATGGGATCGCCAGGAGCGGCGCAACCAGAAACGCTGCCACGGACGCGACAAACGCTACCAGAATGAAGGCACGCACGCCGCGGTCGATCACTGTGTCATCGATCTTGCGTGTGCTGGCGGGCAGTCCCCTCGTCATCTGCATGGTCACGATTCCTGCATCTCCGCCGCTACGGCGCCGCTCTGCATCCGCTCCACCACGATCACGATGGCATCGCGATCGCCCGCCCAAGCTCCGCCGGCAAACTCACGAATGGCGTCGGTGACGGCTTGAATACGCTGTGCGCCCTCTTTCACGGGCGTCGTCAGCGCCCGTTCCAACCGCGCAAAGCCAAACGGCTCGCCATTGCCGTTGCGTGCATCCACCACTCCACTGCTGTAGAAGAACAGGAAATCGCCCAGCGCCAGCGTACACGGAAATTCGCTGTACGGACATTCCAAGTGCAGTGCCAGGGGCGGGTCTTGACCGCCGACGATGTCGATAGCGCCGGCAGCAGTGACCTGCAGCGGCCGAACCTGGCCAGCGTTGCCGATCTGCACGGCGCCGCGCGCCGGGTCCAGCCGGCAATACAGGCAAGCAACAAAGTCGCCCGGCGCCATGTCGGGGAAAAGTGAGCGATTAATGTCTTCCAGGGCTTGCGCCGGCGGGAGCAGGCTGTGTGCAGCACTGCGCAGCAGCGTACGCGCCCCAACCATCGACAGTACGGCCGTTACACTGTCGCCGCCGGCCTCAGTACGCGTGCCCATTTCGCCGATAGTCAAGGTGAGGCAGCCGTCCATACCTAGAATCGCGTCATAAAACACCCTGCCCGCCACCAGGCCAGGCTCGCAGTGGACGGCGATTTCCCACCCCGGCAGGATGGGTGGGTGTCCTGGCAGCAGGGCGCGATCGATCTGGTGCGCCAGGTCGGACTCGCGTTGAATCGGATCTTCCCACGCCAGCCGGTTGTTATATTGGCGGACGAGTAGAGTGAGGCTGACTAGGGGCAAGATGGCCGCCAGGCCCAACAGTATCAGCAGCAGATTGGCCTGGCTCTTGGTGGGAGCGATCAGGTTCTCCCAATCCTTCTCGATCACAAGCGTCCACGGCGTCCCGGGAATCGGTGCATGGGAGACGAGCAGTTCACGGCCCGCGTCGTCGCGTATGCGCACCGCTTCGGAGGCATCGGATTCACCTGAGCCAGGCAGGGCATGATTCGTATACTGCTCGCCGTTGCGCTGGGATGCAGAGTCAAACAGAATCTTGCCGCTGCGGTCGACCAAATAAGCCGTACCGTCGGGGCTGACGCGCATCTTGACCAGCGTTGCATAGTACGGACTGATGGTGGACCGGCTCAGGCGCAACATGCCCACCAAGGCGCCGATAAAACGCTTCTCACCGTCGATGACGGGCACGCTGACGACAATTACCTGCGATCCGCCAGAGCCCTCATTGACCGCGTTGGAGAAAACGGCGCTGGTAGCCGAGGCGTTGAGCAGTTCACGAAAATAGGGGCGATCTGACCAGTCCTGGCGCATGATATCCAGCCGCGGCGGCTCCGCCGCCGTCACGCTGCCAAAGTTGTCCAGCAAGACGAGGCCGCCGTCGAACAGCCCTTCACGGATCAGCGACGCCCCCTGCAGCGCCTGCGCCTGCTGGTCGGGGTCATTGCTGAAGATTTCCGACGTGCGGGCGAATGTCATCAAGGCATTGGGGAAGTCTGCCAGCTCTTCACGGATGCGGGATGCGGTCAAGCGTGTCATGTTGTACTCAGTTTGCACGGCCAGGGCCGCCACGGTGCGCTGATAGTCAAGAAAAACCCACAGCGCAACAGCAGCCAGCACGACCAGCGCGATCATTAACAGCCATGGCGCCCGGCGGCTGCGCCACAAGCTTCCCCAACGACTCAACGGCATCCTTGCTCCTGACTCTGGCCCTAGCTTTGACCTGGCTGCGCATCCTCGATCAATGCGGACGTCGTCTTCATGACGTCGACGCTCGCCTGGCCCAACGTATAAATCTGCTCCCATGCTGCGCGTGCCAGTTCACGCGCGTCGCTCATGTTGGCAAATACCTCAGCCGTGACCGAGTAACCTTCAATTTGGCCGCCGGCAAAGACAGTCAGGTCGATTTCCCGGGCCTGGACGGGATATTGTCGGCGCACAATATTCACCCAGTCATTGACCAGCGACGCGCGCGCCGGCTGCAGCAGTTGCGCCTCGGCCATCGCCTTACCATAGTCGCGGCCAACCAGGAACTTAACCAGCTCCCACGCGGCTTCCGGCTGGCTCGTGCCAGAGTAGATGGCAAACCCATCGGTGGTCGCCAGCGTCACTCGGCGCGACGGGCCGGCGGGGAAGGGCGCCACGCCGATGCGGAACTTTGCCTGTTCCAAGATATCGCGCAGTGCCCACGAGCCTTCTTCGACCATCGCCACATTACCACGGATAAAGGCATCGCGCGGGTTGGCATTGGCAACGTCCAGCTTGCTAGCCATCACCTTGTCGTCCCACATACGTGTGCGCAGCCACTCCATGGCCGTAAGGGCCTCCGGCCTGGCCATCCAGCTGCGGGCGGAGTTCTCAGGATCGACGAAATGGCCGTTCCAGCCATTGACATGAACCTGGATGCGTTCCCAGCTGACGTCAAACATACTGCTCCAGAGGTTATCCTTACCCGCAGCGGTAGCAGCATCCTTGAGGCGCTGCATCGCCAGCGCGTAATCGTCGTGGGTCCATTCGTTAGTGGGATAGCCAAGTTTGTATTGGTCGAAGATATCCTTGTTATAGTAGAGCGCCAGTGCGCCGTGGTACTTGGGCAGCGCAAACTGGGCTCCCTCGCGCGTAAAGAAACTACGATATTGGGCCTGGTCCCAGTCGTCGATCGTCGCGCGTTCCAGGTCCGACTCGACAAAAGGGTGCAGGTCGAGCAGATAGCCTTTCTGCGCCCAGATCGGGAACGTATCGCAGCAGCCCGCAAAGACATCGGGAGCTACGCCGGCCTGCATATCGGCAAGCATACGTTCCTCGTAATCCTCAGGTTCGGGCGTGTAGAAGACCTCGATGTTCGGATTGGCGTCGTGGAAATCCTGCAGCAGCAGTTGCTCGCCCAGACAGCGGCAATCTTGAAAGGCAAGCTGAACTTTGCCGCTGCGCACCTGAGCTGCGGGTGGGCGGGGGCCGCAGCCGCTGATTGTGGCCACCGTCGCCGCGCTGCCGGCCAATTTCAGAAAGCTGCGCCTGGAAAACCGGTGCGGGACTTCTCCGCCGCCTGAGCCCGCACCCGGCGACGGAGCGGGTGGCGACAGATTTGCGTGGTGCCGTAACACGGTCATGGAACCTCCTAGTTCGGCTTGGAAGCGCTGGCCAACCGCCGAATTTCAGGCCGGCATGCACGTTCTGGCGGTGCACAGAACACTTGCAGGAGAGAGGATGGTACCTATATTTTATAGAAGCAGGCAATGGCTGTCAACGTGGTTCTAAATGCCCAGACCAGACAGCTTGCCTATATGGGCTATCGTTACTGCAGCGAAGGGTATGCCTCACGAGTGGGGTTGGGTGTGGTTCACGAATTTGGATTTGTTCAGTCCGCACGCCTTCGTGCGGGTCTTGGCGTCGCAAGCGACGCACCACGCCCACGTGCCCGTGTTGCCTCTGTGTTGGTGCCCCCTGTGTTGCCGCGGACGCGTGTGGCCTGGCGGCCACCCCGCACGGGGCGTGCGGGCTACACAGGAGGTCCGTCCCTGGCCAATAACGCGACACGCACCCAGTGGGGTTTTAGCTGTTGACAGCCGGCGCCGCACCTGCTACAATACGTGCAATAGCACGTATATCGTGCTATTGCACAGTAGGCCACCAGTCATGACCACAAATTCCGACCTGCACGAGCTGCTCGCCAAAGTCGCCTCTCTCTACTACGAGGAGGAACTGACGCAAAACGAAATTGCTGCGCGCCTCGGACTGTCTCGCGTCAAGATCTACCGCCTCCTAAAGCAAGCCAAGGACGAACAGGTTGTGCAGATCGTAATTGACTGGCCGCTCAAACGCGCCACGCGCTTGGAGCGTGAGCTATGTGCCGCATTTGGGCTGGCAGACGCCCTGGTGTTGCAGGCGGGAGCCAACGATCAAACGACCGGCCTGCATCAGCTCGGCCAGTTGGCTGCCCGCTATCTTGAACAGACCCTGCAAGATGGTGCGACGCTCACGGTTTGCCTGGGACGCTCCACCTACGAGACGATCGCCGCCATCCGCCCCGGCTTCCGAGCGCACGTCCAGGTGGCCCCGGCCATGGGATCAATGCCTTTTGCCATGCGTGAGTTGGACAGCGGCGCCCTGGCTCGCCGGCTGGCGCAAAAACTGGGTGGCGAGGTGCTTGACCTCTCCGCCCCAGCGGTGGCCGATAGCCCCGCCGATGCCGAGGTACTGCGCAACCAGCGCGATATCCGCCGCGCGCTTGACCTGGCGCGCAACGCCGACGTCGCCCTGCTGGGCGTGGGCAACCTCAACCCCGCACAGTCCGGCTTTGTCAAGGGCGGCTTTCTCAATCCCGAAGAGCTGGCACTGCTGGCAGCCGGCGGCGCAGTCGGCGACATGGGCGGCCATATCTTTACCAGCGACGGCTGCCTGTACGACAAGCAGTACGACGACCGCATTATCGGCGTCAGCCTCGACGACCTCAAGCAGATCGCCAACACGATCGTGGTCGCCGCTGGTGGCGAAAAGACGGAAGCAATTCTGGGCGCGCTGCACACCGGCGCAGTGACCGTTCTCGTGACCGACGACCGCACGGCCGGTGCCGTGCTCGCACTGGAGAAACCACATGCTTAGTAGCACAACGCTCAACCCTACCAACAGCACGCTGGCAGCTGCCATGCACGTTCCCGTCTTCCAAGGCGATGGCAAGATCGCATACTTGGACCGGCCGATCCCACAGGTGGAGAAAGCGGACGACGTACTCGTCCACATCGAGGCCTGCGGGATCTGCGGCACCGACCTCAACATCCTGGCCGTGCCGCCTGCGCACAAGGCGCCGCCGGGCATTATCATAGGCCACGAAGGCGTGGGCATCGTCGAGGAGGTCGGCCCCGGGGTGGCGGGCCTCCAGCCGGGCGACCGCGTCGTCATCGCCAACCGCCTGACGTGCGGCAACTGCGCCTACTGCAGGCGCGGCCTGGACAATCAATGCACCGACTATCAGACCATCGGCACGACGATCGACGGCGCCTTTGCGCCCTACCTTACTGCGCCAGCGCGCGCCCTGTGGAAGATCGCCCCGTCGGTGCTGCGCGACGATGCCGCCCTGTTTGAGCCGCTGGCCTGCGTGGTCGGATCGGCCAAGCGGGCGCCGATCCAAGCGGGCGACAACGTTGCCATCATCGGCGGCGGGCCGATGGGGCTGCTTTTTGCCCTGGTCTACCGCACGCTGGGCGCCGGCCGCGTGATCGTGCTTGACGTCGCTCCCTACCGGCTGGAGTTTGCCCAGGAGATGGGCATGGACGCCATCAACGTGACGCAGGTCGATGCCTCCGATGCGGTGAAGCGCATCACCGGCCTGGGTGCGGACCTGGTGGTGGATGCCGTCGGCAATCAGCTCGGCCAGGCGGTCAAACTTGCGCGCCGCGGCGCCCAGATTGTGCTATTTGGCCTGCGCCCGCACGATAACCCACCTGTCAACCAATACACAATCACGCGTTACGACCTGACCGTCCACGGGACCTTTGTCGGTCTGCATCCTTTTGCGCAGACGATCCAGCTGCTGGAAAGCCGTCGTGTCCAGCCGTCGGTGCTCGTCACGCATCACCTGCCGCTGGCCCAGCTGCAGGAAGGGGTCGAGCTGATGCGCACGCAGCAGGCGATGAAAGTGCTGATCGAGATGTAACCAGTGACCCAGCCAGTTACACAGTCAGTTACACACCCAGACAAGATATTGCCAGAGATGATTTTCGTTCATACCACAGCGGAGACAGGAAATGACTGATACGATCGGAAAAGTAGCCCAGAAATGCAAGATCGCCGCCGGTCTGTTTTGGGCCGACTATGCGGTGCTGGGCGCGCAGGTGCAGGAACTCGAAGCAGCCGGGGTGGACTGGCTGCACATCGAAGTACGCGACGGCAAGTACATGGACTTTGGCATGCCGCGCGGAGGATTCGACATCATCGAGGCCACCTGCGCCAGCACGAAACTGGAGGTGGAAGCGCAGCTACAGATGTACCGCCCTACCTTTGACGTCTTTGATCAGCTCAAGGAACTGGGCGTCAGCCTGATCAGCCTGCCCATCGAGACCACGGGCGAGATGATCTTCCAACAGATCACCTATATCAAGGAAAAGCTGGACCTCAAGGTCGGTGTGTGGGCCTGGCAAGGCGTACCGACCATGGCTTTCGAGCAGTTCATCCACCCTTATGTGGACATCATCGAGTACGAAAGCCGCGCCCCCTTCTGGGTCAAGCCAGTGGCAGGCAAGAGCCCACACACAATGGACCCGATCATGGCGGTGACGATGCGCAAGCTGCACAACATGATCGCCGAGGCCGGCATGGAGGATCGCATCGAGCTGATGGAAGATGGGGGTCTCAACGCCGGCAACGTTGCCGAGTTTATTGCGGCGGGAATGACGGTGGGCGAGTTTTCGTCACCGCTGCTCAAGGGGCCCAACGGCAAGCTCAAGCCGGGCACGGGCGACATCGCCGCGGGCGTAAGCAAGCTGCGCAAGGTCATGGACGAGGCGAGCGACGAGTATCGCACGACGGATGGGAAGTTGAAGACGTGACAGGAAAACGAAGATGAAACCGGTTCGCATCGGCATGATTGGCTATGGGGGGATCGGGCGCGTGCACGCTATGGGCTACCGTTCGCTCCCGTTTCATTATGGCTTGCCAGCCGACAGCATCCAACTGGTCGGTGTAGCCACGACACGGCCTGAGACGGCGTTGGCTGCTGCCGCAGAAATCGGCTGTGACTACTCGACCGACGACTACCGCCAGCTGCTGGCACATCCGGATGTCGAGGCCGTGGATGTGTGCGTGCCCAACCACATGCATGCCGAGATCGTGCAGGCTGCGGCAGCGGCGGGCAAGCACATCTACTGCGAGAAGCCGCTGGCGATGAATGTGGCCGAGGCCAAGGCGATGGTAGCTGCGGTGGAGGCGGCGGGGATCATCACACAAATGACCTTTAACTTCCGCTTCGTCCCCGCCGTGCTGCGCGCCCAGCAGCTGGTGCAGGAGGGTTTTCTGGGCCGCATCTTCTCGTTCCGGGGGCGCTACTATCGCTCAAGCTATATCGACCCGCAGAAGCCGCTGACGTGGCGGCAGCGCAAAGCGATCGCCGGCGGCGGCACGCTCTTCGACATCGGCTCGCACATTCTCGACCTGCTCTACAGCCTGCTGGGGCCTTACGCCGCCGTGCAGGCCACGCTGGACACGTTGATCCGCCAACGGCCGGCGGCCGCAGGTTCGAACGACCTGCAGCCGGTAGACGTCGACGACATCGCGCTGCTGCACCTGCGCACGGCAGACGGCGTGCTCGGCCTGGTCGAGGCGTCACGCATGGGCACAGGGCTGACCAACGACCTGCAGTTCGAGATCTTCGGCGAACTCGGGGCGCTGCGCTTCAATGCTGTTGATCCCGGCTGGTTAGAGGTGTACGATGTACGTGAGCCCGAAAAACCGATCGGTGGCATGCGCGGCTTCCGCAAGCTGGAAACGGTGCAGCGTTACCCCAACCAGAAGGCGCCTGATTGGTCGATGGCCCCCGACTTCGTACGCACGCATGCCGAGTGCCAGTACCAATTTCTACGCGCCGTGGCCGAGGGCCGGCCGGCAAGTCCCAGCCTGGCCGATGGGCTGCACATCCAGGCCGTCATGGCAGCGGCGGAGCGGTCGTCGGCCAATGGCGGTTGGGTTAAGATCGACGAAGTGTTGGGTTAGCCAGAGCAGCGAGGACGCTGTGCAGTATTCCCTGTTGCACACCGGTTGCATGGAAAACACAGAGGCGATGGTTCTCTCCACGACACGGGTGAAGCGAGCCATCGCCCCGAATGTCTCCAGTGCACCGGCGCTGCCCTGTTCAAGATTCGGCGGTGCGTATGGTCTCCGATGGAGGTGACACACACAGATACAACCTTGGCTTCCCGCAGTAAGAGGCAAAGCAAACGACGATTCCTTAGGCACCAAGACAACAGAAGTATAAGGAGACACAGTATGATGAGCAAAAGAATCCTGCTCGTGATCGGCACATTCCTCGTGCTCGTACTGGCTTTGGCAGGCTGCGCCGCACCGCCAGCAACGACAGCCGGCGAACCGGCGGCAACCACTGCCGGCGAGGCAGCCGGTGAGGCAGCCGGCGAAGCAGCAGCAACCGACAGGCTGGAGGTTTTCTCGTGGTGGACATCAGGCGGCGAAGCAGCCGCGCTCCAGGCCCTCTTTGACGCCTACAGCGCCCAGTATCCTGATGTCGAGATCGTAAACGCCACCGTGGCCGGCGGCGGTGGCTCAGCCGCCCGCGGCGTTCTGCAGACGCGTCTGGCCGGCGGCGACGTCCCCGACACATGGCAGGTACATCCCGGCTTTGAGTTGCTCGGCCAGTATGTCGATCCCAGCTACGTGGCCCCCCTCACCAGCATCTATGAGTCCGAAGGCTGGAAGGACGTAGTCCCCGAAGCCCTGGTCAACATGATGACCAAGGACGGCGAGATCTACCAGGTCACCGTCGGCGTGCACCGCGGCAACGGCCTCTGGTACAACAAGAAGCTGCTCAGCGACAACGGCATCGAGATCGGCGAGACGCTCAGCATTGACGAGTTCGTGGCCGCCGCCGAAACGCTCAAGGCCGCCGGCGTCACCCCGCTCTGCGTCGGCGACTCGGGCATTTGGGCCACCGCCCAACTATTTGAGAACACTCTGCTCGGCACGATCGGGCCTGAGAAGTATGCCGGCCTGTGGGACGGCTCCGTGAGCTTTAGCGACCCGGACGTCAAGACGGCCATGGAGAACTACGGCAAGATGCTCGACTATCAGAACGACGATCACTCGGCCCTCTCCTGGGATCAGGCGATCAAGAAGCTGATGGAAGGCGGCTGTGCCTTTAGCTCAATGGGCGACTGGGCCTACGGCGAATTCGTCAACGCCAAAATGAAGGACAACGAGGACTTCGGCTGGGTCAGCCATCCCGGGACCGCCGGCTCGTTCATGATCGTCGCCGACGGCTTCGTGCTCGGCAACGGCGCCCCCGACCAGGAAAATACCACGAACTGGCTCAAGGTGATCGGCAGCAAGGAAGCGCAGGAAGCCTTCAACCCGCTCAAGGGTTCAATCTGCGCCCGCACCGACTGCGATCGCGCCAAGTTCGGTCCCTACCATAACTGGTCGATGGACTCGTTCGCCAAGGATGCACTGGTGCCTAGCGTAGTGCATGGCTCGGCGGCGCCTGCTGACTTCCAGCAGTCGCTCAACGACGCCGTGACTTCCTTTGTCGTGGACCGCAATGTGGACGCCTTCTCCAGTGCCCTCGTGGCAGCGGCGCAGTCGTCCGGCTTCGGCAAGTAACTTGCACCTTTCGTATGGGGAGCGCGCCTTGCGCTCCCCATACAGTACAAGGGGGAATTCATGACCACGGCCCCAATCGACACCACAGCTGGCCGGCCCGGCGCCATGCGGGCATCTACGCGTCGCTGGAATATCTCGGAACGCACCCAAAGCTTCCTCCTCCTGCTGCCGTCACTGATTGCGCTGGCGGTCTTTATCTATGTCTTTATCGGCAGCACCTTTTGGGTTTCGCTCTCCAACTGGCGCACGCTCAAGCCCGACCTCACCTTGCGCGAGCCATTGTTCGCCACCTATGCCGAGCTGTTTAGCATGGCGCGCTGGCAGGCCGACTTGCGGAACACTCTCGTATTTACAGTGTTTTTTATCGGCTTCTCGCTGACCCTTGGCCTCACGCTCGCTATCCTGCTCGATCGCGAGCTGTTTGCCCACAGCGTCTTTCGCAACATCTTTCTCTTTCCCTACGCCCTCTCATTCGTCGTCACCGGCGTGGTCTGGCGCTGGATCTTCAATCCTGAGACTGGCATCAACCTGTTCTTCAACCTGCTGGGCATCAACTCGTTGCTGGCGCAGGCTGGCATCGGGCCGCTCAAACCGGGTTGGATTACCGATCCCACCGTGGTGGCGCAGGTGAATGGTGTGGTCGCCGCCGTCTGGCCCGGGGCCGCAGATTGGCAGGTAAAATGGGGTATACCGCTGGCCATGATTCCTGTCGCCATCGCCGCCACCTGGCAGCTGTCTGGCTTTGTAATGGCGCTCTACGTGGGCGGCATGGCCACCATTTCAGACGAGGTGCGCGAGGCGGCACGCATGGATGGGGCCAGCGAGTGGCAGGTCTATGCGCATATCATCATCCCCATGCTGCGCCCAGTCACAATCAGCGTCTTTGTCATTCTCTTGCACGTCTCGCTCAAGATCTTTGACCTGGTCTACACCATGGCCGGCGTAGGTCCAGGCTTTGCCACCGACGTACCGGCCATCTTTGTCTTCGAGATGATGTTCAAGGCGACGCGCTATAACCTCGGTTCGGCCGCGGCCATCATCATGCTGTTGATGGTTGCCTGCGTCATCATTCCCTACTTGGCCAGTAACCTGCGGGAGGACTCATGAGTACACTCGCACAGCCCCCTGTCAAGCCGCATCGCTCCTGGAGTCTCGGCAAGATCGCCGTCTGGACCGTCATGCTGTTGATGGCACTGGCCTACCTGGTGCCGGTCTACGTCATGGTGGCCAACGGCCTCAAGAATGCCCAGGACGTCAGCCTGTCCACCATGTGGATCCCGCCACTCACCTTCTCTGGCTTAGGCGGTTTTGCCGGCGCCTGGGAACGTCTCGGTCCCAACATGATTAACAGCCTGTTGATGGTGATCCCGGCCACCATTCTCTCGTCGTTGATCGGGGCGATGAACGGCTACCTGTTTGCCAAGTGGAAATTCCGCGGCTCGGACATCCTGTTTACCTTGATGCTCTTCGGCTTCTTTATCCCCTACCAAAGCATCCTGCTGCCGCTCGTGCGCTTCCTGCTGTCGATCGGTGTCTACGGCACGGTCCCTGGACTGATCCTGGTGCACGTGATCTACGGCATCCCGATCACGACTCTGATCTTCCGCAATTACTTTGCCGGCGTACCGACTGAATTGCTCGATGCCGCACGTGTCGACGGCGCGGGGCTGATAACAACCTTCACGCGCGTCATGCTGCCGCTTTCGATCCCGGCCTTCGTCGTGGTAGGCATTTTCCAGTTCACGAACATCTGGAACGACTTCCTGTTTGGCGTCACCGTGATCCCCAATCCGGCCGAGCAGCCGGTGACGATCGCGCTCAACAACTTATCGGGCACGTTCTCCGTCGATTGGAACGTCGTCATGGCCGGTGCGGTATTGGCCGCGTTGCCGACGGCGATTATTTACATCCTGCTGGGCCGTTTCTTTATCCGTGGCATCCTGGCAGGTTCAGTCAAAGGATAGTTATTTCGTATGCGCACTAAACCAGGTTCCGTACTGCGCCATGTCGTCCTCTTCGCCTTTAAGGCGGATGCAGGCGAAGGCGTGCGGCGAGTAGAGGAAGCTTTCGCGCGCCTGCCAGAGTTGATCCCCCAAATCCAGAGCTTTGAATGGGGGACGGACGTTAGCGTAGAAAACATCCAGCAGGGGTTCACACACTGTTTTCTGCTTGGCTTTGCCGGCGAAAGGGAGCGGGACGAATATCTTGTACATCCCGACCACCAGGCGTTCGGCAGGCTGGGGCAGCCCTTCTTTGAGAAGGTGCTGGTGATTGATTATTGGGCACATGCGGCTCAATGACCTGTGAGGGACATATGGACGATTATGATTTGATTATTATTGGCACGGGCGCAGGTGGCGGTACGCTGGCATACGCGCTGGCCAATAGCGGAATGCGCATACTGCTGATCGAGCGCGGCGATTATTTGCCGCAGGAGCCGCAGAACTGGCAGCCGCGCGTTGTGTTTGACGAGCGGCGCTACAAACCGGACGAAACATGGTACGACCAAGACGGCAAGCTCTTCCATCCGGGCGTCCACTACTTTGTGGGCGGTAACACCAAGGTCTACGGCGCCGCCCTGCCCCGGCTGCGGCGGGAGGACTTTGGCGCCATCGAGCATGAGGGCGGCACCTCGCTCGCCTGGCCCGTCACCTACGACGAGTTGGAGCCCTACTACAACCAGGCCGAGGCAATCTACCGCGTGCATGGCAAGACGGGTGAAGACCCGACCGAGCCGCCGCGCTCGTGCCCCTTCCCCTTCCCGGCCGTCGAACACGAGCCGGCCATCGGCGAGCTGGCGTCCCTCCTGCGTGCCAACGGGCTGCACCCGTTCCACCTGCCGATGGGCATCGACGTGCGCGAGGGGGGAGCCTGCATCCTGTGCAAGACCTGCGACGGCTTCCCCTGCCAGGTGCTGGCCAAGAGCGAGGCTGATGTCTGCTGCGTGCGCCCGGCGTTGGCGAGCCCGAGCGTCACGCTGTGGACAAACACCAGGGCGCTGTGCCTGCTCACCGACGCCAGCGGCAAGCAGGTCACGGGTGTCGAAGTGGAGAAGAATGGCGCTAAGCAGACGGTGACGGCAGACCGTTATGTGGTCGCCTGCGGAGCCGCCAACTCGGCCTTGCTGCTGCTGCGTTCCGCCAACAGCGCGCACCCGAATGGGCTGGCCAACGGCAGCGGGCTGATCGGCCGCAACTATATGGTGCACAACAACACGGCGCTGATGGCCCTGGATCCCCGGCGCAAGAACCCGACCACCTTCCAAAAGAGCATGGCGGTCAACGACTTCTATTTCAAAGGCCCGAATTTCAATTATCCGATGGGCAACATCCAACTGCTGGGCAAGCTGCAGGCCGGCATGTTGACGGCTGCCGTGCCGCTCGTGCCGCGCCCGGTGCTGCAGGGCATGGCCGACCGCAGCGTGGACTGGTGGGTAATGTCCGAAGACCTGCCCGACCCCGACAACCGGGTGACCCTCGGGAACGATGGCAAGGTGAACGTGCGCTGGAAGCCCAACAACCGCGTGGCGCATGAGCAGCTGATCAGCGCCGCACGCAGCATGATGCAGGGGGCGGGCTACCCATTTGTCTTTGTCCAGCGCATGGGCATCGACACCAACTCGCACCAGTGCGGTACAATACGCTTTGGCACGGACCCTGCCACCTCGGTGCTGGACCCCTACTGCCGCGCGCACGAGGTGGACAACCTTTACGTTGTCGATTCGTCCTTCTTCCCTTCGTCTGCCGCCATGAATCCGGCGCTGACGATCGCCGCCCAGGCCCTACGTGTGGCAGAACATATGACGGGACAGCTGAGGAACTGACATGAACGCAACTCCAACGCTAAAGCCGGATCCTACCGCCGGCTTTCCGCGCTCGACCTGGCGCACAACGACGGCCAGCGCTCGCAGCGTTGCCATCCAGCACCGCCTGCTGGAAACCGAACGGCAGATCGACGTCGAACGAGCGCGCTACACCACGCAGAGCTACCAGAGCAGCGAGGGTGAGCCGATGCCAATTCGCCGCGCCAAGATGCTGCTGCACCTGGTGAGAGCGATGGGCATCACCATCGACGAAGGCGAGTTGATCGCCGGCAACCGCTCGCTGCTGCCGCGCATGGGTGTCATCGCCCCCGAGGGGGCGGTGACCTGGGTGGACCACGAACTGGATATCTTGCCTACGCGGCCGCAGGACCGCTTTAACATCACGCCCGAACAGATTCGTGAGCTGCGCGAGGAGATCTTCCCCTATTGGCGCGGCAAGACGCTGGAGGACATCGTCGCTACGCGCGTGCCACCCGACATCATGCGTGCCGTGCGCGGCAAGGCTTTCTCGCTCAACCAGACCGACCACGCCCAAGGCCATATCCTGCCCGACGTGGAGTACTGGCTGCGGCTGGGCATCGGCGGTCTGTGCGCCCAGGTGCAGGAGGCGCGGAGTCGTCCGGAGATGCAAACTGCGGAGAAGCAGGTATTCTACGACGCCTCCGAGATCGTCTTAACGGCCGCGCAGACCTTGATCGAACGCTATGCCGAGCTGGCAGCCGCAATGGCGGTCAAGGAAGCGGACCCGCAACGGGCGGTCGAGCTGACCCAGATCGCTGCCAACTGCCACCACCTGGCCCACGATGCGCCGGAGACCTTCTATCAGGCGCTGCAGGCGGTCTGGTTCCTCTTTGTGCTTTTGCAGATCGAGTCAAACGCCAGCAGCTTTTCGCCCGGGCGCTTTGACCAGTACATGCTGCCTTATCTATTGGCGGATCTCCAGGGGGGACGGCTGACGCAGCAGCAGGCGCAGGAACTGCTGGAGGCGCTGTGGCTCAAATTTAACGAGATCGTTCTGCTGCGCAGCAGCAGCAGCGCGCGCTACTTTGCCGGCTTTCCTATCGGCTTCAACATCGCCGTTGGCGGACTGTTGAGCGACGGCAGCGATGCCACCAACCTGCTTACATACATGTGCCTGCGTGCCCAGGCCGACGTCGGCCTGACCCAGCCCAATCTCTCGGTGCGCGTCCACGCCGGCAGCCCGCAGGAATTGCTGGAGGTGGCGGCTTTTGTCATCTCCAAGGGCAGTGGCATGCCACAGATCTTTAACGACGAGGTCATCGTCCCGGGCCAGGTCAACCGCGGCTTGCCCTTGGCCGAGGCGCGCAACTACGCTGTGGTCGGCTGCGTCGAACTTTCTACGCCGGGCAAGGCGCTGGGGTGGAGTGACGCCTCAATGTTCAACCTCACACGCGTGCTGGAGCTGACGCTTTATGGCGGCAAGGACCCGCACAGCGGCGAACAGATCGGCCTCGCGACGCTCGCGCTCGACCAGATGGTCTCCTTTGCCGAGCTGGAGGCGGCCTATGCCAAGCAGCTGGCCTACTTTGTGGACCTGATGGTGCGCGGCTGTAACATCGTGGACGGCATTCACGCCGAGGTGCTGCCCTCGCCTTGGCTGTCGCTCTTTATTGCCGACTGCGTGGAGCGGGGCACCGACGTCACGGCGGGCGGCGCGCGCTACAACTTCTCGGGCGTGCAGGGCGTGCAGATCGCCAATGTGGCCGACAGCCTGGTGGCTATCCAGCAGGCAGTGTACGACGAGTGTTGGCTGAGCGCGACGAAGCTGCTCGACGCCCTGCGCAGCGACTTTGCCGGCAGCGAGGTTCTGCGCCAGCGGCTGATCAACCGCGTGCCCAAGTATGGCAACGACGACGACCGTGTCGATCGCTTCGCCGCCACCTGGGGTGATCGCTATTGCGAGCTGGTCGAACAGTACCAGACCATCCGTGGGGGTGTATATCAGCCAGGCTTCTACACCGTCTCGGCGCACGTCCCGATGGGCGCGCACGTCGGTGCTACGCCCGATGGCCGCCACGCTGGATCACCCTTGGCCGACGGCGGTCTATCGCCCACGGCCGGTCGCGACCGGCGCGGGGCCACGGCTGTACTGCACTCGGTCAGCAAGCTCGACCTGCGGCTGGCATCCAACGGCACACTGCTCAACATGAAATTTTTGCCCTCCTTCTTTGAGGGTCCGGAAGCCCTGACCAAGTTCGCCCAGCTGCTGCGCGGATTCTGCACACTGCATGTGCCGCATGTTCAGTTCAACGTCGTCTCGGCCGATACGCTGCGCCAGGCGCAGGCCAATCCCGATGAGTTCCGCTCCCTGGTCGTGCGTGTGGCCGGCTACAGCGCCTACTTTATCGAGTTGGACAAAGAGCTGCAGGACGAGATCATCCGGCGCACGGAGTTTGAGACGGTATGACTCCTTCAGAAATGGAGGCCGTGCACGGCATCGTGTTTGACGTGCAGCGCATGTCTATGCACGATGGGCCAGGCATGCGCACCAACGTCTTTTTGAAGGGCTGCCCGCTACGCTGCGGTTGGTGCGCCAACCCAGAATCGCAGTTGCCACAGCCGCAGTTGACGCTGCAGGCTGCCAACTGCATCCAATGCGGCCAGTTTGCAGAGCCATGTACGGCTTGCCTGCAGGCGGCAGAGCAGCACGACGGCGTGCCAGGATTCGCGTATAAGCGTGCGGGCAGGACAGGAGAGGTGCAGGTCACGGTACGTCCACGGGCCGATTCTGTGCTCGGGACCAATTGGACGGAAACCGAAACAACTGCGCGGGTGGACCTTTGCCCGACCGGTGCACTCCACTGGGTGGGCAAATGGCGCACGGCTGGCGAGGTGATGGCCGAGGTACGTCGCGACCGGCCGTTCTACGGGCAGAACGGCGGACTAACGCTGACCGGCGGTGAGCCGACCATGCAGCCCGCCATGTGCGAGGCACTGCTGTGGCTGGCCATGCACGACGGGATAGCCACGGCTATGGAGACCTGCGGGCACACGCAATGGGCGGTCTATAAGCGGCTCTTGCCATGGCTGGATTTAGTGCTGTATGACGTTAAGCATTTAGATCCAGCTGTACACCTGCAGCACACCGGCTTCGATAATTCGCTTATCCTGGACAACCTGGTTAAGCTAACAGCAGCAGGGGCTAATGTGCGCGTGCGTATCCCGCTCATTCCCGGCTTCAACGCCCAGCCTGAAACTGTTGCTGCCATCGCCGAGTACGTGCGCCATCTGCCCGGCGCCGTAGCGGGTGTCGACCTGCTGCCCTATCACGCACTAGGTAAGGCCAAATACATGGCGCTGGGACGCGCTTATCCCTGGCAAGGATATGCACGATTGAGCGACGCTGAAGTGGCCACGTGCGCGGCCGCTGTTCGCGCGCAAGACCTGCCAGTCAGCATCGGCGGCTAACCAAAGTAGAGCAACAGCCGGAGCAATCCGGGCAAGTTTTCGAGGAGGAGTCCATGCACCCGTGGGTTATCGGCGTCGACTTAGGCGGCACCAAGATCAGGCTGGGGTTAGTGAGCCCTGAGGACAACATCGTGGCCACGCGCCAGATACCGACCAACCCGCACGAGGGGATCGACGCCGTCACGACCCGCATTGGCAGCGCCGTGGATGAACTGCGCGAAACGGTACCCTCTGGCGGCCGTGTAGCCGCATTGGGTATTTGCAGCCCAGGTCCGGTGGATCATGAAGCGGGGCTGTTGATCGACCCACCCAACCTGCAGGGTCTGCACCATACGCCGCTGCGCCAAACGCTCATGGAGCGGCTTGGCATACCTGTAGTGCTCGAACACGATGCCAAGGCAGCGGGGCTGGGCGATTATCACTTCGGGGCGGGCCGGGGCGCGCGCAGCATGATCTACGTCGTCGTCGGGACTGGGGTGGGAGCGGCGTTGATCGTAGACGGTACGGTATACCGGGGCGCACATAACTCGGCAGGCGAGATTGGTCACACAACCATTGACCGTAGGGGCGAACCGTGCGGCTGCGGCTCGCACGGTTGCGTGGAAACGTATATGAGCGGTCCCTGGCTGGCGCGTCGCTACGAGCGCATGCGCCAGCCTTCAACGCCGTCCGCGACACAGCCGTTGACCGGCGGAGATATTGCCCATCTGGCCGCCGAAGGCGATCCCATTGCCCTCCAAGTATTCGAAGACGCAGGCGACGCCCTAGGCGCTGCTGTAGCGACAATGGCCATGATGCTGGACGTCGACCTGTTCGTGATCGGCGGCAGCGTAGCCAAGGCAGGCGACCTGCTGCTGGAGCCGGCGCGTCGCGGCGTGCCTAAGTACAGCTTTCATTCCGTCAGCGAGCGCGTGTGCATCGTGCCGACGGCACTGGGCGACGACGGCCCCGTTCTTGGCTGCGCCTGGTTGGCGCGCCAGGTAGCCATTCAGGTCAAATCATCGACATAATCTACCCTTTTATCCACCCGCTAGCTACCCAGATGGCTGATTGCCCTCGGCCGTTTTTTCTGTTACAACAGGGGCAGGTAATTTGTAATATGACGAACGAGGAGACACGATGAACCGCATTCAAGAACTTTCGGCCCTGGGGCAGAGCATTTGGCTTGACTTTATCGAGCGGCGCATGGTGCAGTCGGGCGAGTTGCGCGACCTGGTCACACAAGGCGTGGCCGGTGTGACATCCAACCCTACCATCTTTCAGCAGGCTATCGCCAAGAGTGACGCCTACAACGACGAACTAACGCAATTGGCCGGCGGCAAGGCCGACGCCAAGACGATCTTTGAGACACTCGCCATTGCCGATATCCAGGCAGCAGCCGACGTGCTACGCCCCGTCTATGACACCGCCAAAGGCCAGGACGGTTTCGTCAGCCTGGAAGTTGCCCCCACCCTGGCGCACGACACCGAAGCAACTATTGCCGAGGCACGGCGCTTGCATGCGGCGGTCAACCGACCCAACCTGATGATCAAGGTGCCCGCTACCCTGGCCGGCCTGCCTGCGATCCGCCAGTTGATTGCCGACGGCATCTGCATCAACGTCACATTGATCTTTGGCCTTGAACGGTACGCCGCCGTCAAGCAAGCCTACTTGCAGGGAATCGAGGAGCGCGTGGCGGCCGGCAAGCCGGTAGACAAGATTGCCTCCGTGGCGAGTTTCTTCGTCAGCCGCGTAGATGTGGCTGTAGATGCCTTGCTCGATAAGATGGTACAGCAAGATCCTGCCAAGGCCGATTACTACAAGTCGCTGCAGGGTAAGGTGGCGGTGGCCAACAGCAAACTGGCCTACCGCCAGTTCGAAGAAGTGTTTGCGGGGCCGCGCTGGGAAAAGTTGGCGGCGGCCGGCGCTCACGTACAGCGTCCGCTGTGGGCCAGCACCAGCACCAAGAACCCCGCCTATCCCGACCTGATCTACGTGGACACCCTGATCGGCCCGCATACTGTCAACACCATGCCGCCGCAGACCCTCAAGGCCTTTGCCGACCACGGCACACCCACCCGCACGGTTGACAAGGAGTTGGACCAGGCCCGCGCAGACATCGCCGCCGTGACCGCCGCCGGTGTGTCGCTGGAGCAGGTGACTGAGAACCTTGAGGTAGATGGTGTTAAAAAATTCGCCGATTCGTTCGAGGAGTTGCTGAAGACGATCGACGAGCGGCGCAAGCAATTGATTGCGGCGTAGGTGCCGGCAAAACCGTACCAAGCGCCGCCCACGAAGATCGAGATAACGATACGACTAGGGGTGGCGCCTGGTACGCGCGCCCAAATCTAGTCCTTTTTCTCCCGCTTCAGAAACGCCGCAAAGTCCTCGGCGTTTAACCCGCTCTTTGAGGATGGCGCTTCCGCATCTTCTTCACCGTCATCTTCAACCAACGCATCAGCCAGTTGTGGTGCAGCAGGGTCCTCCTGTAGATGAGCAACTACAGCACCAATCACGTCTGCGATTCCTTCTAGGAACAGCCTGGCAGGTGCGGCGCCGGCCGGCAGGTTAATCAACAAGGTGCGGCCGCGAATGGCGGCAATGCTGCGATCGATAATGGCAAGGGGCAGTTCATCCTGCGCATAGGCGCGCATCGCTTCACCCAAACCCGGCAACTGGCGCTCGGCGACAGCAAGGGTGGCGTCGGGCACAATCTCACGGGCGCCCGGGCCGGGAGCCGGCAGCGTGCCGCCGATAGTGACGATTAAATCAAGTTCTTCTTCGTCACACCAGCGGCAGAGGATGTCCTCGATCACGTTGCGCTGCATGGAAGCGCGTTCCTCCAATAGCATGATCAGGCCCGGCACGGTGCGCGCCAAGAGACGACGTACGGCGTCGACAGTCGATTCATCATGGCGTGGAATGCAGAGCAAGCCGGTCTTGACGGACATATGAACCTCCGGGATCAAAAACGCGGACAAGCGCCGGCCGGCGCAGAATTACTCTGCACTGACCCGCGCTTGTCCGCGGTTGTTCCAAGCCAAAACCCAGGTTAGCGCTTGGTGTACTGAGGGGCCTTGCGGGCGCGCTTGAGGCCGGGCTTCTTGCGTTCCTTGGCGCGTGCATCACGCGTCAGCAGCCCTGCCGCTTTGAGCACGGGCCGCAGGTTCGGGTCGATGGCCACCAGGGCACGGGCTAAGCCCATACGCATAGCAGCAGCCTGGCCGCCTTCACCACCGCCCTTGACATGGACGCTAATGTTGTATGAAGACTCGGTGCCGGTCAGCACCAAAGGCTGGCGCAGAATCATCTGGTCCAGGTCACGACCAAAATAAGCGTCAACCGGCTTATCGTTGACCACAATTTCGCCGGTGCCGGAATAGAGGCGCACGCGGGCGGTGGCTTCCTTGCGACGACCGACTGCTTCGGTGTATTCACTCATGTGATAAACTCCGTATTTTCTAGCTTACAGTTCGAGTGCCGTCGGCTGCTGTGCCTCGTGCGGATGCTCAGGGCCTGCGTACACCTTGAGCTTCTTCATCTGGGCGCGGCCCAACTTTGTCTTGGGCATCATGCCACGCACCGCCTCGAAAATCACGCGATCGGGGAACAACTGCATCTGCTCGCGCATACTGCGGCTCTTGAGACCGCCGGGGTAGCGCGAGTGGCGATAGTAGCGCACAGTGTCCAGCTTGTCGCCGGTCACGACGATGCGCTCGCAGTTAGTCACGACTACAAAGTCGCCAGTGTCCAGGTTGGGCGTAAAGCCCGGCTTGTGCTTGCCGCGCAGAACAGTCGCGATTTGGGTAGCCAGACGTCCAAGCGTCTTGCCTGTGGCGTCAACCACATACCACTCGCGGCTCTCTTGTGCTTCTTTGGCGCTTGGACTAAGGGTCTTCACGCTATTTCTCCTCTACAAAAACAACTCATTTGCCGTGAATCAGCGCATCCAGTTCGGCCGGATACGTCACTTTTTCCAGTACTAACCCCTGAGGCGGGGCCGGCGGTGCACTACGTTGGCGGCTGCAAGCTCGGAGCGCGCTCTCTATGTCGCCCACTGTCCACTCGCCACGTCCCACCGCCAACAAGCTGCCGACGATGCTGCGCACCATCTGGCGCAGAAACGCGTTGGCTGTGATCGTGAACACCAACCGCCGACTTGGATAGCCCCCTAACATCGAGAGACTCTCCGCCACTACCTGCCACTCGGCAACATGCACGGTTCGCACCGTACTATCCCCCTGTGGGGGCTGGCCAAAAGTGGCAAAGTCATGGTTGCCGACCAAACCCAGGGCCGCTTCCTGCATTGCTGCAAGGTCCAGCGGCCGCACCTCATACATGGCGAACCTGTCCGTCAACGGCGAACGCTTTGGCGCCCGGTCCATTGACTCTCCGCTTCCTTGCCAGACCGTGTAACGGTACGTACGGCTGACAGCACTGTGGCGAGGGTGAAATCGCTCCGGCGCTGCCTGCACATGACGTACTGTGATCGCATCCGGCAAGTAAACGTTCCAGGCCCGCTGTAACGCCGGCAGACTATGCTGCCAGTGCACATGAACAGCGATGACCTGCCCGCTGGCATGTACGCCTGCATCCGTCCTGCCTGCACCGACTACTCGCCCGCACCGCTCCGTCGCCCGGTCCAACGCTGCTTCCAGTTCACACTGGACAGTTGCCGCATTGGCCTGGTATTGAAAGCCGTGATAGGCGCTGCCGTCGTAGGCAACTAGGGCGCTGACATACTGCACAGATCAGGCCTGCCCAACCAGCGGTCAGCCTAGGCTGCAGGCCGATCCACCAACTCCAACACCACCATGTCGGCGGCGTCGCCCTGGCGCTTGCCAATCTTGATCATGCGGGTGTAGCCGCCATTGCGGGCCGCATATCGTGGGGCAAACTCGTCGAACACCTTCTTGGCCACGGTCTTGTCGTTCAAATACGCAACCACCTGGCGCTGGGCGTGCACGCGATATGCTTCGCTGCTGACGCCGTGCTTGGCCTTGGTGATCAGCTTCTCGGCATCCGCCCGAATCGAGCGTGCCTTGGCTTCCGTCGTGATGATCCGCTCGTGCAGATACAATTCTCGCACCAGGTTGCGGAACAGCGCCTTACGTTGCGCGCTATTCCGTCCCAAGTGGCGTCCAGCAACTCCGTGTCGCATGACCAGCTACTCCTCGCCTTTATTCCTCGTCCGCGCCGTCTACTTCACTGGCCGTGCGATATGTGCCGCTCATGTAAGCGCTCAGATCGACACCCGGGACAGTCAAGTAGTTCTTGTCGCGAAGCTTTTCCACTAACTCGTCTAACGACTTCTTGCCGAAGTTACGGATTGCCAGCATCTCGTCCTCGCCCTTTTCCATCCGCTTGAGGATTTCGCCGACCTTGGTGATGCCGGCGCGCTTCAAACAGTTGTAGGCACGCACCGTGAGCTCAAGCTCCTCGATTGGCGCCTCATAGACACGGGCAGGGATGCCTTCCGAAACTTCTTCCTTCTTTTCCACGACGACCGTCTCGGCGCCCGCCAACAGCGTCAGGTGCGACACCAAAATATTGGCGGCCCGGCGCAGGGCGTCATCCGGCGACAGTGTACCGTCGGTCCAGATTTCCAGGTTCAGCTTATCGTAGTCGGTCTGCTGACCGATGCGCGTGCGCTCGACCCGATAGGCTGCCTTGCGCACAGGGCTGTAGATGGCGTCAACCGGAATCTCCCCTAGGGGCAGGCGACCACGCTCTTCCGCCGGGCTGTACCCACGCCCGACGCGCACTTCCATCTCAATATCCAGGTCGACGTCATTAGAGTCGGCCGTCAACAGATACTGGTCAGGGTTGACGATTTCTACATCAGGCGGGCAGACGATATCGCCGGCCGTAACCGGGCCCTCGCTCGAAATCTCTACATGAATGCGTACAGGATCCTCCGTCCGCGAACGCAGGCGAATCTGCTTGACATTCAGGATCAGCCGCGTCATGTCCTCACGGACATGTGGAACGGCCGAAAACTCATGATGGATGCCGCTTAAACGAATCGATGCGATCGCAGCGCCAGGCAGACTCGACAACAGCACACGCCGCAGGGCATTGCCCAACGTGATGCCGTAGCCGCTTTCCAGCGGGCTAATCACAAAATGGCCGTAGTTCTGAGAACTCGCCTCGACCTCAATTTTGGGCAGAACCATGTTCAACAATGGCGTACCTCCCAGAATTGTTAACGGTGGGTGGGGGACATCACCACCTGCCATTAACCTACATTGATGACCGACAATTACCGGCTGTAGTACTCGACGATCAGCTGTTCGTTCAGCGGAATCTCGACATCCTCACGCGCAGGATTGCCGACGACTTCGGCGCTCAGGGCTGTGAAGGTGAACCTCAGCCAGGCTGGCGTCTTGGCGGCCCCTTGCATGAGCTGGACGCGGTCCTTGAAATAGGTCTTGCTCTGTGCGCTCGCACGCACCTTGATCACGTCACCCACGCTGACCTGGAAGGAGGGGATGTTGGTCTTGCGGCCATTGACCTCGAAGTGGCCATGGCGGACCAGCTGGCGTGCTTGCGGCCGGCTGTCGGCCAGGCCAAGGCGATAGACGACGTTGTCAAGGCGACGCTCGAGCATAGCCAGCAGGTTTACACCGGTCATGCCGGTGGTGCGGCTGGCTTCCTCAAAATAGCGGCGGAACTGTCGTTCCATCACGCCATAGACGCGGCGCGCCTTCTGCTTCTCGCGCAGCTGCGTACCGTAATCGGATGTCTTGCGCCGGAAAGTCTGCTTCTTGCCGTGCATCCCTGGCGGGAAAGCGCGGCGCTCGACGGCGCACTTCGGGCTCAGGCATCGCTCGCCCTTGAGAAAAAGCTTCATGCCTTCTCGACGGCAGAGCTTACACACTGAGTCGGTATATCGTGCCATGTTTCCTCCGTAATCGTACGGTAATCAATCGGCGCAATTCAGTCTTTGCGCCAAAACAGGTGGCGTAACATTCCGCCACCTGCCGGTTACTTTGTCCGTGTACTTGGTCCGGGCCCCATTCAGAACCCCGAACGAATCAGTCCAACTAGACGCGGCGCTTCTTCGGTGCGCGACAGCCATTGTGCGGAATCGGCGTAATGTCCGTAATCGACCGAATAATCAGACCGGCTGAGTAAATCGAGCGGATCGAACTCTCACGGCCAGGGCCAGGGCCCTTGACAAACACATCCACCTCACGCATGTTGAAGTCGCCGCGTGCGCTCTGTGCTGCGCCCTGCGCAGCCAACTGGCCGGCAAACGGCGTGGACTTGCGGCTGCCCTTGAAACCACTGCTGCCGCTGCTAGCCCAGCACAAGGTGTTGCCTTGCATGTCGGTGATCGTCACAATCGTGTTATTGAACGACGCATGAATATGCACTTGCCCCATCGGCACGCTTTTCTTCTCTTTACGTGCTGTGCGGCGGTCGCGTCGCTGTCGCTGCGGTCGAGCCATCGTCTATCCCCCAATCAAATCAATTCTTACTTGCGCCGCTACTGCGCCGCTATCTTACTTGCGTGGCGCCTTCTTCTTGCCGGCCACGGTGCGACGGACGCCGCGACGCGTGCGAGCGTTGGTACGTGTGCGCTGGCCGCGCGCCGGTAGGTTGCGACGGTGACGCATGCCGCGATAGCTCCCGATCTCAATCAGGCGCTTAATATTCATATTGACCTCGCGACGCAGATCACCTTCCACAATATAGTTGCGGTCGATGAAGTCGCGCAGACGAGTCAATTCAGCTTCATCCAGGTCCTTGACCCGCTTGCTGGGGTCAATGTTCGTGGACGACAGTATCTTCTCGCTCGTGGTCTTCCCAATACCAAAAATATAGGTCAAGGAAATCACAGTGCGCTTGTCACGCGGAATGTCTACACCTGCAATACGTGCCATGAATCAACTCCCTTACTTGCGCTGCCTAGCCCTGGCGCTGCTTGTGCTTCGGATTCTTGCAAATGACGAACAGCACACCACGCCGGCGCACCATTTTGCAATTCTCACACATTCGCTTAACCGACGGTCGAACCTTCATAATCCACCTTCTTCATTCTAATGCCGCCGCCAGACCGCACCACAGCGCGGGCACTCAGCGCAACTTAGCCAATCTATCACAAAGTCACGGAACCGTCAAAATTTCCGGCCCGTTATTGGTAATTGCTACTGTGTGCTCGAAGTGGGCAGCCAGGCTGCCGTCCTTGCTGATCACTGTCCAGTTATCCTTGAGTGTACGCGTCTGCCACGTACCCACCTGCACCATTGGCTCGATGGCGATCACCAGCCCTGGCTGCATAATCGTCTGCCCTTCCGGGTCATCGCTGGCGTAGTTCAACACCTGCGGCGCCTCGTGCATCTGCCGTCCCACGCCATGGCCCGTGTATTCACGCACGATGTGCAGCCCGTGCGCCTCGACGTGCTGTTGCACGGCCCGGCTTACGTCCACTACCCGGTTATTGACTGTTGCCTTGGCAATGCCCGCGTACAAGCTGTCTTCCGTTACCCGCATCAGTTCGTGCGCCTCAGGCGTGATCTCGCCCACGGCGTACGTCCAGGCGCTGTCGCCGATAAACCCCCGATAGCGCACGCCGATGTCGATGCTGATGATATCGCCTTCTTTGAGAATGCGATCCTTGTTCGGGATGCCGTGCACCAGCTCTTGGTTGATGCTGGTGCAGATATTGGCCGGATAACCGTTGTAGCCCAGGAAGCACGAGGTAGCGTCGTAGCGCGCCATCGTGTCAAAGGCCAACTGGTCCAAGTCCCACGTGCTGACGCCCTGGCGCACCGCCTCACGCATAGCCGCATGCACGCGGGCCACGATCCGCCCCGCTTCGCGCATGATCTGAATTTCGCGCGGGCTTTTGAGCACAGGCTCGCGGCGGCGTGCCGGCTGCGGAGTCGACTGCTTGCGCAGCAGCCGCGGTTGGCCCGGTCGCTTAAACATGTTCATCTGCACTTCACTAACGCCACCAGGTCCGCCTGCACTTTCTCGATCGACCTCGAACCATCGACCTTGGCCAGCAGACCTTTGGCATAGAAATAACCAACCAACGGAGCCGTCTGCTTGTAATACACAAACAGGCGGTTCCGCACCGTGACTTCTTGGTCGTCGTCGCGCTGGTAAAGCTCGCCGCCATCCTTGTCGCACACACCGTCGATGAGCGGCGGATTGAAGACCAGATGATATACGGACCCACAAGTGCGACATGTTCGCCGGCCGGTAATGCGCCTGATCGTCTCGTCGTCTTCTACGTTGATCAACGGCGCTACCGACACGCCACCGTAAGGAGCAACCAGGTGTTCAAACGCCGTAGCTTGCGCTAGATTACGCGGGAAACCATCCATAATGGCTCCCTTGGCGCAGTCCGGCATCTGCAGGCGATCCTCCACCATGCGAATCGTCACATCGTCCGGCACAAGCAAGCCTTGGTCCATGTAGCCCTTGGCCAGAATGCCCAGTTCGGTCTGGTTTTTCAGGTTATAGCGGAAGATGTCGCCGGTCGAAACCTGCGGCAACCCCGTAGACTGTTCCAGCAGCTTGGCCTGCGTTCCCTTGCCTGCGCCAGGCACACCCAACAGGACAATGTATTTTCGTTTGTGGTCGCTCATACGGTGCTCCTTCCGGGCTCCTCGTCGAGCCCGACGATGCTCGTTAGCGGATAAAGCCTTCGTAGTTGCGCATCATCAATTGCGCTTCGATCTGCTTCATCGTGTCCAGCACCACGCCTACCACGATCAGCAAGCCGGAGCTGCTAATGATCAGCGAATTGTAGCCTGTCAGCAAGGCGGCATCGGCACCGAACAGCAATTGAGCCAACGAGATGATGACGAACGGCAACACTGCGATCATGCCCAGGAAGAGGGCACCGACCAAGGTAATGCGTTGCAGCACGCCGTTGAGATAACTCTCGGTGCGCGGGCCAGGCCTGATACCAGGAATAAATCCACCCTGTTTCTGCAGCGTGTCCGGCAAGTTCTGCTGGCGGAACATCACGTCGGTGTAGAAGTACGTGAAGGCAACGGTCAGCAAGAAGTAGAGCAGCCAGTACATGGCATTCTGCGGGCTGAAGAAGGTATAGAACGCATTGGCGATTGCGCCGGTCCAATCGGTCCGAGCAACAAAGTAGCTGGCCAGCGTGCTCGGCAGGATCAACAAGCTCTGTGCAAAGATCAGCGGAATCATACCGGCCGTGTTGACGCGCAGCGGCACGTAGGTGCTCTGGCCGCCCACCATCATCATGCGGTTGCCGCGCATCGTGCGCACGCGCTTACCATACTGCACCGGAATACGGCGCTGGCCTTCCTGCACCCACACGATCACGCCAATCATGATCAGCGTAACGATCAAGAAGGTAATCAGCATCGCCGGCGACTGTGCCAGCACATTCAACTGGTGTGGAATGTTGGCTACGATGCCGGCAAAGATGATCAGTGAAACACCATTGCCGATACCCTGCTCGGTAATCAACTGGCCAAGCCACACACCCATCATCGTACCTGCCGTCATGCCGATGATCATCGTGACCGTCGGCAGGAAATCGCCGCCGGTGAAGCCCCAGCTTGGCAGAACGTTACCAGCCTGGCTGGCCAGCAGCGTGCCTTGGGCAATGGCCTGAAGAACGGCCAACGGAATGGTCAGCCACAGCGTGTACTGGTTAATCCGGGCACGGCCGGATTCGCCTTCCTTGCTCAGCTCTTCCAGGGCAGGAATAATCGGAATGAGCAACTGCAAGATAATGGAGGCCGTAATATAGGGATAGACGCCAAGCGCCATCACCCCCATACGCGCCAAGCCGCCGCCGCTGAAGAAGTTCAGCAGGTTGAGCAGAATGTTATCATTCTGCGAGAACATCTGCGCCAGAGCCGTTTGATCGACACCGGGCAGAGGAATATTGGCTGCCAGACGATACAGACAGATCAAACCAAAAGTGATCAGCAGCTTTTGCCTGAGGTCTGGCAGGCGGAATGCATTGCGTACTGCGTCAAGCATTCGATTCTTCCTTTCGGAAATAACAGCTTGGCCTTAGGAGCGCGGACGCCGCTTATCGACGGCAAACGGCAAAATCTCCACGCTGCCGCCCGCCGCTTCGATCTTCTGCTTGGCGGTAGCGCTGATGCGCTGCACTTTCAAGTTCAACGCCTTGCTTACATCGCCACGCGCCAGGATCACCACTGGGTCGCCGGCATTGCCGACCAGGCCGGCTACAGCCAAGGACTCGGGGTTGATCTCGCTCTGGGGGTCAAACAGGCGCTCCAGTTCGTCCAGGTTGACCGGGACGTACTCGACCTTAAAACGATTGTTGAAGCCACGCAGCTTGGGCAGACGCTTGGTCAGGGGAAGTTGGCCGCCCTCGAAGTTGGGACGCACCGGCCCGCCATTGCGGGAATTCTGGCCTTTTTGGCCACGGCCACTGGTTTTGCCCTTACCGGACCCAGTGCCTCGACCCACTCGCTTGCGCTTTTGCGTGGAACCCTCTGCGGGACGCAGGTCATTCAGTTTCATTATTCAGTTTCCTTCGTACCATGTCGCTGGGAGAAAAGATGGCCCTGGAATGGGCATCCTCTCTCCCAGCGATTCTTCTTACTCAGTCACTTCTACCAGGTGCTGCACACTGTTCACCATGCCGCGCACGGCCGCATTGTCCGGACGTTCGACTACCTGGTGCAGGCGGTTCAGCCCGAGAGCCTTGATCGTACGCTTCTGCGCGATATTATAGCCAATTGCGCTGCGCACCCACTTGATCTTGATCGTCTTCCCAGTCACCTGGGCACTCTGCTCAGCCACGCATTTCCTCCTTGTACCAGAAGGGAGCCAAGTGCTTCGGGTCAACCCCGCGATGCCCCGCCTCTTGCCGGAAGTCCTGCAGTTCCTTGAGCGCGGCGAAGGTAGCCTGCACCACGTTGAGGATGTTGCTGGAACCCATCGACTTGCTTAGGATGTCGCTGATGCCGGCTGCTTCGACGACAGCGCGTACGCCGCCGCCCGCAATCACACCCGTGCCGGGGCTGGCCGGCTTGAGCAACACGATCCCTGCCCCGAACTTGGTCTGCACCTCGTGCGGAATCGTACCGTTGAGGCGCGGCACGCGAATCAGCTTCTTCTTGGCGCGCTCCGAAGCCTTACGGATGGCGTCCGGCACTTCGCGCGCCTTGCCGATACCAATACCCACGCGACCCTGCTTGTCTCCCACTACGACCACGGCGCGGAAGGCGAAACGACGACCACCCTTGACGACCTTGGCGGTGCGTGCCAGGTGGACGACGCGTTCTTCAAACTCGTCGCGTCGCTCGTCGCGATCCTTTTGGTCTTTGCCTTTACGTTCTCGCTGCTGCTTTGCCATCTTTGCTTTCCCTTCGGTCTAGTTTAGAAGACCAGGCCGCCCTCACGGCTACCGTCAGCCAATGCCTTGACGCGGCCATGATAGGGATAACCGCCGCGGTCGAATACTACTTCCTTGACGCCCTTGGCCAACGCACGCTCGGCGACGGCCTTACCGACCGCCTTGGCCTGTTCGGCCTTTTTGAGCGATTCCAGCTGACCGCGCAGTTCCTTGTCCACCGTCGAAGCCGACACAATCGTGTTGCCCGTGCTGTCGTCGATCACCTGGGCGTAAATATTGTCCAGGCTACGATATACATTGAGGCGCGGTCGCTCGGCGGTGCCGGACACTTTCTTGCGCACGCGGTCATGACGCCGCTTGCGCGCAATCTCACGACTTACTGCTGCCATGGTTCAGTGCTCCTTATTTCTTACCGACCTTGCCGGCCTTGCCTGCCTTTTGACGCACGTACTCACCCGAGTAGCGGATGCCCTTGCCCTTATAGGGTTCCGGCGGCCGCGTGGACCGAATGGTCGCTGCCAATTCACCCACCACGACCTTGTTGATGCCGTTGACGGTGAACGAGCGGCCATCCTTCTCCACTTCGAAGGTGACATCCTTAGACGGCGGCACAAACTCGACCGTGTGGCTCTTGCCCACAGACAGCACCAAGTTGTTGCCGCGCTTCTCCGCCTTGTAGCCCACACCCTGAATGTCCAACTTGCGGGTGAAGCCGGTCGTAACGCCGGTCACCATGTTGTTGAGCAGGGCACGGGTCAGGCCATGTTGGGCCTTGTGCTCGCGCTGGTCGGTCGGGCGCGTCACAGTCAGCTGGCCGTTCTCCACCGCGATATTCATATCCGGGTCGAACTTCTGGGTCAACGCGCCTTTGGGGCCGCTGACCGTCACCAGGTTGTCTTTCTCCACCGCTATCGTGACCTTAGCGGGCACGGCGATGGGAGCTTTTCCTACGCGTGACATATATCCCTCCCGCTTACCAAACGTTGCACAGGATCTCGCCGCCCAACTTGTCGCGGCGAGCCTTGCGCCCAGTCATCAACCCCTTTGGGGTCGAGACGATATTGATACCTAGACCACTGCGCACCCAGGGAATGTCCTTGGCCCCGCTATAGTAGCGACGGCCGGGCTTGCTCACGCGCTCGAGGCCCGTGATCACCGGACGGCCCTGGGGAGTGTACTTGAGACGGAGCACCAGCCTTGCTTGTGGCTTGTCTTCCATCACCGCAAATGCGTCGATAAAGCCTTCCTCCTTGAGGATCTCGGCAATGCTCACCTTGATCTTGGAGTTGGGCATCACAACTTGCTTTTGCTTCACCATGCTTGCGTTGCGGATTCGCGTCAGCATGTCTGCAATCGGATCGTTTACCATCGTTTTCTCCTCTGGCTACTCTTGCAACTCCCTGCATAAGACAGGCGGCCTACCTGCGGTAGGCTGACAGTTGTAGTCAGCAACCGAGCAAATTGAAGTTCCTGTACCCTACCAGCTAGACTTGACTACACCCGGAATGTTGCCCTTGAGGGCTTCACTGCGGAAGCAAATGCGGCACAGGCCAAACCGGCGCAGGTAGCCGCGCGGGCGGCCGCAAATGGCGCAGCGATTGCGCACGCGCACCACAAACTTGCGCTTGCCTTCCTTCGCAATCATTGACTTCTTGGCCACGCTTATACCCCTTTTTCTCGAACTACCGTTTGAACGGCATACTCATCAGCGCCAGCATCCGCCGCGCTTCCTCGTCCGACTTGGCCGTGGTTACGATCGTAATCTCCATGCCACGGATTTTGTCGACCTTGTCATAGTTGATTTCCGGGAAGACCAACTGCTCGCGCAGGCCGAGGCTGTAGTTGCCACGGCCATCAAACGCGTCGGTCGAAACGCCCTGGAAATCGCGCTGCCGAGGCAACACGATGTTGATCAGGCGGTCCAAGAAATCCCACATGCGCTCGCCACGCAGCGTGGTCATCACGCCGATCGGCATCCCCTCGCGCAGCTTGAAGTGAGCGATCGAGTGCTTGGCCTTAGTGATAACGGCTTTTTGCCCCGTTACTGTAGCCATGTCGCCTGCCGCCGCTTCCAATGCTTTACTGTTCTGCAACGCTTCGCCAAGACCGATGTTGACCGAAATCTTGGAAATGCGCGGCACCTGCATCACGTTGCTGTAGCCAAACTCCTTGACCAAAGCCGGAACGATCTCATCCCGGTAACGAACCTTCATCCGCGGCTCGGGCCGAGTCTGTCCGGCCGCTTGTACTGCAACTGCTTCACTCATCGTCGTTCTCCTTGCCCGCAGACGCCGATCGGTGACACCGGTTCCGGCAAAAGTTCAGGCAACACTAGAATGTCTGAATCCCCTACTGAGCCCTTTACTTGGGCTTGGGCAGCGCATTGCCGCTCTTGCGGTCGATGCGCTCCTTGCTGCCGTCGGCCGCAACTTCGATGCCGGCACGCGTCGGCTTGCCTTCCGAACCTACCAGCATCACGTTGCTGATGTGGATCGGCGCTTCCTTCTCGATGCGGCCTGTCTGCGTGCCCACGCGCCCGGTGGGACGCTGATGCCGAATCACCAGGTTGGCCCCAGTTACGATCACGTATACACGGTCGGGATCGTAGGTACCGTCCTTGTTCTTGCGGCGAATCACATGCTGGACCTCACCGCGATGACCCTTGTCGTTGCCGGAGATCACCTCGACGGTGTCCCCCTTGCTGATCTTAACTTTCATCGTCTTTCCTGCCTTGTCCTTTACAGCACTTCCGGCGCCAGCGAGACGATCTTCATGTACCCGCCCTCACGCAACTCACGGGCCACGGGCCCAAAGATGCGCGTGCCGCGCGGGTTCTTGTTGTCATCGATGATGACGGCGGCATTCTCGTCGAACCGGATATAGCTTCCATCGGTACGGCGCACCGAGCGCGTCGTGCGCACAACTACGGCGCGCACCACGTCACCCTTCTTTACGCTGCCGGTGGGGCTGGCAGACTTCACCGTGGCGACGATCACGTCGCCAACCGCGGCGTAGCGCCGGGTGCTGCCACCCTTGACACGAATGGTCAAGAGCTCTTTCGCTCCCGTATTGTCGGCTACTTTGAGCCGGCTTTCCTGCTGAATCATGGCGCAACTCCTCGGCCCTAGACGTTGGCTTCATCCACAACGATGGCCCGTTGGAGAACTTCCTCGACAAAAAACTTCTTGTCCTTGCTGATCGGGCGGCACTCGCGAATGCGCACCACGTCGCCCAGCTTGGCGTCGTTGTTCTCGTTGTGGGCCTTATACTTTTTGTTGACCTTGACGACCTTGCCGTACAAAGGGTGACGGGTGGTACGTTCGATGGTCACTACCACGGTCTTTTCCATCTTGTCACTGGTGACCGTACCTACCAGCGCTCGGCGTTGTTCACGCATATCCGTCCTCCTTACTGGCCCGCCAGCTCGCGCTGGCGTAGGATCGTCTTGATCCTAGCGATATCCTTCTTCACCTGGCCGAAGCGCGCCGAGTTGGTCAACTTCCCGGTCGAGCGCTGGAAGCGCAGATTGAAGAGTTCCTGGTAAGACTCTTCCAACTTGGTGTTCAATTCGCCGTCAGTGGCATGCTGCAAGTCATTCTTCTTCATGATCTAACTCCTCAGCCGCCATGGCCTTCCTTGACGATGAACGCAGTGCGCATCGGCAGCTTGGCCGCCGCCAGGCGGAACGCCTCGCGCGCTTGGTCCTCACGAATGCCTTCGATTTCGAGCACTACGCGACCTGGGCGCACCGGGGCTACCCAGTGATCCACGCTACCCTTACCGGAACCCATGCGGGTCTCGGCAGCGCGCTTGGTCACAGGGCGATCCGGGAATATGCGAATCCAGATCTTGCCGCCACGGCGCACGTAGCGCACGATAGCGCGACGGGCAGCCTCGATCTGGCGGCTGGTGACGTAGTGGCCTTCCAACGATTGCAGGCCGTAAGTGCCAAACGCCACCGTGTTGCCGCGATAGGCCTTGCCCTTGAGGCGGCCGCGCTGCAACTTACGGTATTTCACACGCTTTGGCATCAACATAGTCGTTTCTCCGTATATCTCCTTCGATACGTTTTCCGCCGGAGAGAATAAGAGCTCGTGCGGCGTAACCGCAGAAGCAATTCCGGCAGAACTATACCGACCTAAACCAAACCTGCCTGCCAGTACCTTTCCGCACCGACGGCCGTGCTATTTGGCTTCCGCCAAGTAGCGTGCGTGGTACTCTTCGCCGGGCATCACTTCGCCCAGGTAGATCCACACGCGGATGCCGATCACGCCAAAGGTGGTGTTGGCCTCGGCTGTGTCGTAATCGATGTCGGCGCGCAGGGTGTGACGCGGAATCTGTCCGTCACGCTGCGTGTCCACACGGCCCATGTCGCTGCCGCCCAGGCGACCCGACACGGTGATCATGATGCCCTTGGCCCCAGCACGCATCGTCTTCTGCGCCGACTGCTTCATGGCGCGCTTCCAACTGATACGGCGCTCAAGCTGCTCGGCAATGCTAACAGCCACCAACCGGGAGTCGAGCTCTGGCTTGGTGATCTCGCGCACGTCGATCTTGACCTTCTTCTGCGTCAGTGCCTGCAGCTCGGTGCGCAGCTTGTTAACACTCTCGCCCTTCTTGCCGATGATCACGCCCGGACGCGCCGTGTCGATGATCACATGCACCTGGTTGGGCTGGCGCTCGATGTCCACATTGCTGACACTGGCCTTGGCCAGGTCTGCAAACACCATTTCACGAATCTTGCGATCTTCCGCTAACTGGGTGGTGTACTGCTTGCCAGAGGCAAACCAGCGGCTCTTGTGTTCCTTAATGATGCCCAGGCGGAAGCCGATCGGATGTACTTTGCGACCCAAGTGAACCTCCTTGAAAACTTATTTGCTACCCGCCTTAACGGCGCTCTCTTCACGATCTTCCAAAACAACCGTCACGTGCGAGGAGCGTCGCTTCCAGGGTTTAAAGCGTCCACGCGCACCAAACCGCCGCCACTTGCGCATCGGCGCAACGTCGGCATAGATCTGGGTAACATACATGTCCTTGGCGTCGAGACCATAGTTCTCAACTGCATTGGACAGTGCGCTCTTGATCGTTTTGGCCACCACCTTGGCGGAGCCTTGCGGCATAAAGGCCAGGATGGCCAACGCCTCTTCCGCCCGGCGCCCTCGCATCTCGTCCAGCACCAGCCGCGACTTCTGAGCGCTGATGCCTGTAAATTTCGTCTTTGCTTGCACTTGCATTGTTCAGCTCTCCCTTTGCTCCGGTAGCCCTAACTTACCGGGCAGGCCCACCACTCGGGCGGACAGCAGGCTTGGTGGCTTTTTCCGACCGCACGTGACCGCGGAAGAAGCGCGTAGGCGCAAACTCGCCCAGCTTATGACCGACCATGTTCTCGCTGATGTAGACCGGCACGTGACGCCGTCCATCATGGACGGCGATCGTGTGGCCGACGAACTGCGGAAAGATGGTAGAGGCGCGCGACCAGGTCTTGACGACCTTGCGCTCGCCTTTGCGGTTCATCTCTTCAATGCGCTTGAGCAACCGTGGCTCGATGAACGGTCCCTTTTTCAGTGAACGCGACATCTTAACTCCTTTACCCTTTCACCTTGTTGGCCATTCACCTATTTGGCGGCACCGCGGCCGCGCACGATGAACTTGTTCGTGCGCTTGTTAACGCGCGTCTTCTTGCCCAACGCCGGCTTACCCCAAGGGGTCTTCGGCGCCTTCATACCCACGGGGGAGCGGCCTTCGCCACCACCATGCGGGTGCGAACCTGGGTCCATGGCGATGCCACGCGTGCCCGGGCGGATGCCCAACCAACGCTTGCGACCGGCCTTACCCAAGTTGATGTTGGCATGATCGGAGTTGGAAACCGTTCCGATCGTAGCCAGGCAATTCATATCGATGTAGCGCACCTCGCCGCTGGGCAGACGAATCTGCGCCATCGTGCCTTCCTTGGCCAACACCTGTGCCGAAAGGCCGGCGGAGCGCACCAACTGGCCGCCACGGCCAGGGTACAGCTCGACGTTGTGCACGACAGTACCCAACGGGATAAAGCGAATCGGCAACGCATTGCCTGGGCGAATTTCGGCATCAGGGCCCGACATCAGGACGTCGTTCACCTTTACACCTTCGGCTGCCAGGATATAGCGGCGCTCACCATTCGTGAATACAATCAGCGCAATGCGAGCACTGCGATTCGGATCGTACTCAATCGCTTCGACGCGACCCTTCATGCCGTAGTTATCACGGCGGAAGTCAATCACGCGATAGCGACGCTTGTGCCCACCGCCACGATGACGAGTCGTCACAATACCCTGATTATTGCGGCCGGCAGACTTCTTGAGCGGGGTCAGCAACGCACGCTGCGGCTTCACGCCCTTGGTCAATTCCGCAAACGTCGAGACGCTCATGTTGCGGCGTCCCGCCGATGTAGGTCGATAAATCTTAATCGCCATAGCTCATCTTCTCCCGGCTACACGCCTTCAAAAATCTGGATGCGGTCGCCGGTCTGCAGCGTAACTACAGCCTTCTTCCACTTCGGCCGACGAATGCGAATGCTGCTGCCACGCCGGTTGGTCTTGGCTGCCATGATCAGCATGTTCACATCCACGACCGTGACGCCAAACGCCTTCTCTACGGCCTGCTTGACGATGAGCTTGTTGGCACGCATGTCGACCTCGAAGCTCACCTTGTTTTCCTCATCCGTGGCAATCATCGTCTTTTCAGTGACGAGTGGCCGCTTCAATACTTCGTAGAGATGCATGGTTATGCCTCCACCTCGTCATCAGTGACACTGACAGTAATGCCGGCAGCAGCGCTGGCGTCGACGGAGTCACCCGCTAGGTCTGCACCGAGCCAAGTCTCAATGTGGGCCACGGCATCGCGCGTCAATAGCACGGTGTCATGGCTTAACAAGTCACGCACGTTGATGTAGCCGCTCAACAGCGGTTTCATCTCTGCGATGTTGCTCACGCTCTTCCACACAGGCAGCGTCTTCTCCGCCGTCACCAAGAGCACGGTCTGATCCTTGATCCCCAGCGAAGACAGCATGTTGACAACCGTCTTCGTCTTGGGGGCGTCGATCGCCATCTGGTCGAGCACGACAATCGAACCGGCGGCAGCCTTGGACGACAAGGCGCTGCGTAGGGCCAGGCGCTGCATCTTCTTGGGCAGAGCCTTGATATACTTGCGCGGGGTCGGGCCAAAGACTGTACCACCGCCGATCCAGTTCGGTGCACGTGTCGAACCCTGACGGGCGCGGCCAGTACCCTTCTGGCGCCAAGGCTTTTTGCCACCGCCGCGCACTTCGCCACGCGACTTGGTGTCGTGGGTGCCTTGGCGGGCATTTGATAGCTGGCGCACCAGCGCCTGATGCATGACGGACGCATTTACTGGGGTTGCAAAGATGGCGTCGCTCAGTTCCAGCTCGCCGACTTGCTTCCCGCTCATATCTCTTACAGGTACACGCATGGTCATTAACTCCTGCCTAGGCCTTCTGCTTCTTGCCCTTAACGGCCTCGCGCACCACCACCAGGCTGCCGCGAGCGCCGGGCACAGCCCCACGCACGGCAATCAGGTTGCGCTCGGGGTCCACCAAGGCCACCTTGAGGTTCTGCACGGTTGCCTGTGCATCGCCCATGTGACCTGGCCCGCGCATGCCTGGGTACGTGTGACCCGGCGTCGTGCCGGCGCCGCGCGAACCAGGCGTACGATGGCGATCCGACTGGCCATGCGTCTTGGGGCCGCCGGCAAAGCCATAGCGCTTGACGGCACCGGCAAAACCACGGCCCTTCGATACGCCCGTCACATCCACTATCTCGCCTTCAGCAAACACATCCGCCTTGACGACGTCGCCTACGTTTAGTGCAGGCGACTCTTCATAGCGGAACTCGTGCAGATGGCGCAGCGTGGGCGCACCCGCCTTCGTCAAATGACCACGCTCACCCTTGGTTAGCTTGCGCTCTGCCACTTCCTCAAAGCCAAGTTGGACGGCGTTGTACTTATCCTTGCTGTCCATGGTCTTGACTTGAGTCACGTAGCAGGGGCCTGCTTCAATGATCGTGACCGGGATGGCAGCGCCGCTCTTGTCAAAGAGCTGTGTCATCCCTACTTTCTTGCCAAGAATTCCTCGCATGTGATCCTCCCGGGACTGACGGTGGAAGCGTTACTTGCAAGTGTTGCGTGCAACCCGCCGCAGACTGTCTTGCTCGAACCCCTCAGCCACATCATCCCATAAACTTAGCAAGCCTTGCTCGCCCAAAGGTTCGATTACTATTGAGCGCAGCTTGCCGGTCCTACAACTTGATCTCAATATCAACACCGGCCGGCAGGTTCAAACGAGTCAGGTTCTCGATCGTCTTGCTGCCCGGGTCCACCACGTCGATCAGCCGCTTGTGCGTGCGGATCTCGAACTGCTCGCGACTATCCTTGTCGATAAACGGCGAGCGCATGACCGTGTACTTCTCGATGCTCGTGGGCAGCGGCACGGGGCCGACTACCTGCGCACCGGTCTGCTCGGCAGCGTCGACGATCTGGCGGACAGACGCATCCAACACCCGATGATCATACGCCTTGAGCTTGATGCGGATTTTTTGTTTTGCCATTGTTTTCTCTCAAACTCACAAAAGATGACGACATACAACAGAGAGTAGACCGGGTTGCCCCGGTCTACTCTTGCCGAAAACAGTTACTTGATGATGCTGGTGATGACACCGGCACCGACGGTGCGGCCGCCTTCGCGAATGGCGAAGCGCGAGCCGGTCTCGAGCGCCACGGGCAGAATCAGGCGCACGACCATCTTGATGTTGTCGCCCGGCATGACCATCTCCACGCCGGCGGGCAGTTCGATCTCGCCCGTGATGTCCATCGTGCGGATGTAGAACTGCGGCCGGTAGCCCTTGAAGAACGGCGTGTGGCGACCCCCCTCTTCCTTCTTGAGCACGTACACCTCGGAGTTGAACTCCGTGTGCGGCGTGATGCTGCCCGGCTTGGCCAACACCTGCCCGCGCTCGATCTCCTCACGCGTGATGCCGCGCAGCAGGCAGCCCACGTTGTCGCCCGCTATACCCTGGTCCAGCAGCTTGCGGAACATCTCAACGCCCGTCACCACCGTCTTGCGTGTCGGCGCCAGCCCCACGATCTCGACTTCTTCCATCGGCTTGATCATGCCGCGCTCGATCCGTCCCGTCACCACCGTGCCGCGCCCCTTGATGCTGAACACATCTTCGATCGGCATCAGGAACGGCTTATCCGTCTCGCGCACCGGCGTCGGAATGTACTCGTCCACCACCCGCATCAACTCCCAGATGCACGCATACTCCGGCGCATTCGGGTCCTTGCTCGTCGACTCCAGCACGTTCAACGCACTGCCGCGCACGAACGGAATGTCGTCGCCAGGAAAGTTGTAGCTGCTCAACAGCTCGCGCAGCTCCATCTCCACCAACTCCAACAACTCCTCGTCATCCATCATGTCTACCTTGTTCAGGAAGACCACCATCGCCGGCACTTCCACCTGCCGCGCCAGCAATATGTGCTCGCGCGTCTGCGGCATCGGCCCGTCCGGCGCCGCCACCACCAGGATGGCGCCGTCCATCTGCGCCGCTCCCGTGATCATGTTCTTGATGTAGTCCGCATGCCCAGGACAGTCCACGTGCGCATAGTGCCGCTTCTCCGTCTGGTACTCCACGTGCGCTATCGCTATCGTGATCCCGCGCGCCTTCTCTTCCGGCGCATTGTCGATCGAGTCAAAGGCGCGGAAATCCGCCCACCCCTTCATCGCCAGCACCTTCGTGATCGAGGCCGTCAACGACGTCTTGCCGTGGTCGATGTGCCCAATCGTCCCCACGTTCACATGGGGCTTTGTCCGCTCAAATACTTGCTTGGACATAGTAGGAAGTCTCCTGTTTAAGACCGGGAGCCGCCAATGGAGCCCCGTTACGATAAACTCACCGGTGATCTAATCGGTTTGGCACAATTGCACCGCCTTCAACTCGGCGGTGCAAAGAGAAAACGATAGACAAGGCAATAGGCTGTGCCTATCGCCACAAGCTTCATAGTATACCTGACGCGCACTGGGCTGCCAAATTGGCGGGTTGACAAATTGTCATCAATTGTTCTGTGGCCAGTTTCGCAGCACGAACTGCGAAACTGCGCACCATAGTTGACCTTGCGCTGCATGCGCTGTACAATAATCCGCACATACGTTCTATCGCACAACGACTGCTGGTTCAAGCGAAAGCCGCCATGACCAAAGACAAGAAACAATATATCTGCTCCGCCTGCGGCAGCGTCCAACTGAAATGGAGCGGGAAGTGTCCCGACTGCGGCGATTGGAATACCCTCGAGGAAACGGTCGTGCGCGCACCCGAAAAGGCGCGTACGGGGGCCGGCAGCGCCGTCATCCCGGGTCAAGCCGTCCCTCTCCTCAGCGTGACGCGCGACGACCTGCCGCGTCTCCCCCTCAGCATCGTCGAACTAAACCGCGTCTTGGGCGGCGGCATTGTGCCTGGTTCCTGCGTGCTCGTGGGCGGCGAACCTGGCGTAGGCAAGTCCACACTCCTGCTGGCGATGGCTGCCGACGTGGCGCGCTCCACGGGCAGCGTGCTATATGTCTCTGCTGAAGAGAGCGCCCACCAGATCGGCCGCCGCGCTGCGCGCCTTGGCATCCACGAAGAAAGACTATTGGTTCTGTCCGAAATTGCGGTTGAATCGATCGTGGACCAAATCGAGGCGCTACGCCCAGCACTCGTCATCGTCGATTCAGTGCAGGCTATCTACGCCGGAAGCAGTGCCAGCGCCGCAGGCACAGTCAGCCAAGTGCGCGATTGCGCTGCTGCCTTGCTGCGTGTGGCTAAAGCGCAAAATGTGCCCGTCTTTCTTGTCGGACACGTCACCAAGGAAGGGGCTATCGCCGGTCCCAAGGTATTGGAGCACATGGTCGATGCTGTGCTCCAGCTCGAAGGCGAGCGCTTTCACGCCTTCCGCCTGCTGCGCTCAGTCAAGAACCGATTCGGCAGCACCAATGAGGTTGGCGTCTTCGAGATGAATGAACAGGGCATGGTTGAGGTGCGTAACCCGTCCGAACTCTTCCTGGCCGAACGCTTGCCGAACGCCACCGGCAGCGCCATCGCCGTCTCGATGGAAGGCACGCGCCCATTACTGGTCGAAGTTCAAGCCCTGAGCAGCACCACCGCATTCAGCATGCCGCGCCGCACCGGCAATGGGGTTGACCAGAACCGCCTGCTGCTACTGACGGCTGTGCTCTCCAAACGTGTAGGGATGGATGTAAGCGACCAGGACATCTTTGTCAATATTGTGGGCGGTATGCGCGTGGACGAACCGGCTGCCGACCTCTCGATCGCTTGTGCCATCGCCAGCAGTTTCCGCAACCGGCCCGTTTGGGCAGACCTGGCCATCGTGGGCGAAGTAGGCTTGAGCGGGGAGTTGCGCAGCGTCGGCCACCTGGCGCGACGTCTGCACGAGGCGACAAAGCTTGGCTTCACGCGCGCACTCACCCCGCGCAGCATGCTGCAGAGGGGCGGCGACAGTCTGCCCAAGGACATCGAGGTCATCGGCGTACGCACCCTCTACGAAGCCCTCGACGTGGCACTGGCAAAGTAGACCGTTCGAAGTAGGCCCACCAGACCCTTCGAAGTGGGCCTACCCTTCTCCAACACTCATGGTGTACAATATTCATGGGTCACATCATCGGCGTGACAATTCCCTCGTGACGACAGGCGCGACAGGCGGAAGATCCGATCATGCGTTTCGCCCATCCCATTACTGTATGGCTGGCCTGCCTAACCCTGCTGGCATGGGCATTTGCCCCGCGCGGCCTACATGCTGCGCCAGTGGTACAGCAGACCCCTTCCAATATTCCTGTCTATGGCGTCCTGGGCCATTTTGAAGTTCTGCCCAACAGCGTCTTTGGCGAGGTCTTTGTCTCCGCAGACGGCACGCAGCTCACGGCCGTGGGGGTCAATGCCACCGTAGCGCAACAGATCGACGTGCTCGCCCGCCAGTCGCCGGCGCCCATGGTCAAGGTATGGGGTACGCGCAACTTTGCCCCCAAGCCCGATTACACCTCTGATTTGGTGGTGAGTGAGATCCTACCCGAGGGCGACCCAGCTCAACCTGCTCCCCAACCCACGCAAGTCACAACAGGCGGCATACCGAGCGCCCCGGTCGTCTCTGCCGTCGTCAACTTCAACCTGGTCAATCTCTACAATACTCCCAGCCGATCGATGTCAGTTGTGGGTCAGGCTCGTGCCGGCGAGCGCTGCAACGTGCAAGGCCGTGACGCCACGGGTTCATGGCTGCTGGTAGACTGCGGTGGCACGGCTGGCTGGATCGACCGACGGCTGGTCAATGTCACTGGCAGCCTTGAGAACGTGGCGATCACTAATCGCGAGGTGGCGCCCCGTCCGCCGCCTGCGCCGTTGCAGCCTACGGCGACACCACCGCCCATTACACCACAGGCTACGTTCCAGGGCTGGAAGGCATCATACTACAATAACCCGACGCTCAGCGGCTCACCCGTCGCCTACCAGGACACCCCTACGGTAGATTTCGACTGGGGCTTTGGGTCACCTGTACCCAGCGTGCCTGTGGACTACTTCTCCGCCACATTTGAGCGCACCTACAGCTTTCCCCAGGGCTATTACAAGCTCAACGTGCTGGCCGACGACGGCGTGCGCGTCTTCATCGATAGCGATCTTGTCATCGACGAATGGCATCAGGCCAGCGGCATCCAGTACGCAGCCACCCGCTGGCTGTCGGGCGTACACAGCATCCGGATTGAATACCTTGAGCTCGTCGGGGGGGCCACCATCCGTTTCTCGCTAGAGTTCTCGCCGAATCCACCGCCTTGGCAAGCGCTTTATTATGAAGGAGCCCCCAACCGCGGCGCGCAGAAGGTGCAGCAAGGTGAGTTTTCCGGGACGATGCAGTTACAGCATACGTGGGGCAACCAATCGCCTTTTCCCAGCGTTCTGCCTGCCGATGGTTGGAATGGCCGCTGGGTTGGACGCTTTGACTTCGCCGGCGGCAACTATATCTTCCGTGCTCGAGCAGACGACGGCGTGCGCGTCTATCTCAACGACACGCTGGTGGTCAACGGCTGGAGCGATGGCCCGCACGATATATCGAACGCATTCCGCAGCGTCGGGCCGGGCACGCATACGATTACCATCGACTACTACGACCGTTTTGGCTACGCCTATCTGCAAGTATTCTGGTTTAGCGACCAGTTTGGCCCCAATTACGTTCCCTAGAACTACGTTCACGCGCAATGGCGCGCAACTTCTCCAGATGCCATGCGTATCAGTAAGTGGAACAGCCGCACGCTGGATCGCTGCGGCACACGGACAGCGTTCGCTTAGGAGAACAGCCATGCAAAATCAACTTAGAAATAGCAGTGCGTTATGGGGCGTCTTGCTCATAGCGCTCGGCGCCTTTTTTCTGCTGCAAGTGACGGGTATCTTCGGCGCACTCTCCAGTCTCTTCTGGTCGCTGGCGTTTGCTGCAGCCGGCGCCGTATTTCTATATGTCTTCTTGACTGGCATGCACACCCGCTGGTGGGCAGCCATTCCCGGCTTCACCCTTCTCGGGCTGGCAGCAACGATCTTTTACGACCGCTTTGCGCCGCCCTTCTTTTCGGACCTTGGCGGGGCAGTGTTCCTGGCTTCAATCGGCACTGGCTTCATTGCCATTTTTTTCACCAACCGCGAACAGTGGTGGGCGATTATTCCCGGCGGCGCGCTGTTCTCAGTGGCGGGGGTGGTGCTGGTCAACCAGGCGGGCGTCAGTTTTCTCAATCCGGCCAGCGTGCTCTTTATCGGCCTTGGCATCACCTTTGGGTTATTGGGTATGATGTCGACCTATCTCAACACCAACCTGCGTTGGGCGTACATTCCTGCTGCCATCATGCTGGTAATGGGTGTCGTGATCTTTACCCCTTTTGTGGGTGCACTTGGCTGGATTTGGCCGCTTTCCTTGATTGCCGGTGGCGCCTACCTGATCCTGCGCCGCCCACAGTTGCAGGATAAGTCGATCGATGCGAAACTGCCTGCCGTCCCGCCCATCGCAGAGCCGACGTCCTCCCCCCAGGCATCCAATTCGCAGCCGCCCAGCACTCCGGTCGCCGAGCCGGCCCCAGGAGAGGAACCTGCCGAACCCGTAGTCATGCGCTAACAGGTCCTGATTGGCTCGTCCTGCCAGCCTGTTCGGGGCATCGCGATGAGACGAGCCCTGCACGTAGAACACGGATAATTGAGCGACTTCGCTGCGCCGAGTTTGGAGAAAATCCAAGCTCGGCGTTTGATTTTCCGCGCAACTTTGCCGGCTCGATTGTGTTTTGATACTCTAGCAATTTGTCCATTTTCATATATGGAATCCGAACATGTCACTCAAATCTAATGGATCAATCACAAGCAATGGCTTTACTCCCCCACGTGTCGTAATCACTGGAATCGGCGCCGTCACGCCTTTGGCGCTCTCGGCCACCGCAACCTGGGAAAGGCTACTGGCCGGTCAATCGGGCATTGATTATATTTCCAAGTTCGATACCGGCGACCTGCGTGTTAATTTTGCCGGCGAGGTGCGCAACTTCGATCCGGGCAACTACATGGACCGCAAAGAAGCGCGCCGCCTCGATCCGTACATTCAATACGCAATTGCCGCAGCGAAGGAAGTATTCGCCGACGCCGATCTCGACATGGAGAATGAAGATCCCGAACGCGCGGGCGCCGTGCTCGGGAGTGGTATTGGCGGCATCAACTCGTTCGTCGAAAACGTCGACGTTGTTGCAGCCAAGGGCCTGCGCAAAGTCAGCCCTTTTATGATTCCGAACATGCTAGTGGATAGCGCGGCGGGTAAACTCGCCATCGACTACAACCTGCAGGGCCCCAATCATGCCGTAGTGAGCGCCTGCGCAAGCGGCACCGCAGCGTGTGGCGAGGCCTTCGAGTTGCTGCGCCGCGGCGACGCCGACGTGATGTTGGCGGGCGGCGCCGAGTCAGCGATTCTCCCCATCGTGGTGTCGGCATTCGACGTTATGGGCGCACTGAGCCAGCGCGTAGAAGACCCCAAGGCTGCTTGCCGCCCATTCGACAGCGACCGCGATGGCTTTGTCATGAGCGAAGGATCCGCCCTGCTGATCATGGAGACGGAAGAACACGCTCTCAAGCGCGGCGCACGCATCTATGCCGAGGTAATTGGCTATGGCAGCAGTGCCGATGCCTACCATATGGCGGCACCGCACACGACCGGACGCGGCGCCGTTGTCGCCATGCACATGGCCATCCGCAAGGCGGCAGCCTATGGCGTCAAGCCCGACCAGATCGACTACATCAACGCCCATGGGACCGCCACGCGCCTTAACGATATTGGCGAGACGATGGCGATCAAACAGGTCCTTGGCGAACACGCCTATAACGTGCGTATCAGCAGCACCAAGAGCATGACCGGTCACCTACTCGGTGCGGCCGGTGCGCTCGAAACTATCGTCGGGGCTAAAGTGATTCAAACGGGCAAAATTCCGCCCACGATCAACCTGCAGAATCAAGACCCAGAGTGCGACCTGAACTATACGCCCAACGAAGCGATCGAGGCAGACGTGAAGGTCGTGCTATCCAACAGCTTCGGCTTTGGCGGGCACAACGCCTGCATCATGCTGCGCCGCTACGCTTAAACTTCATTCAGCGTTGCGGTAGGTTCGCAAGGGCCTGTGCACGGTGAAAGGACTTATCATGGCAGAACCTTTGAGTTCGTTTGTCGAAAACGGCGCCAATGGAAGCAGTGGGAGCAACGGAGCGTCGCCTGGTTCCAATGGCCCCGCCGTACCTGCCAAGCCCGCAGTGTCACCGCCGGCGACACAAGCGTCTTCCCCAGCAGGTTCTGCTCCACCAGTGGCGTCTCAGGTGCAACAGCCGGCGCCCATAACGCCACCCAGCGATGCCGGCTACACGCGCCGTTACGCCCACATCGTCGGCTGGGGTTACGAGGTGCCCTCAAAGGTCATTACCAACCACGACCTCGAACAGATCGTCGAGACGACGGACGAGTGGATCCGCACGCGCACCGGCATCGAGGAACGGCATGTCGCCGCCGATCCCAAAGAGACAACTGCATCGTTGGCCGTCATCGCCGCCCGCCGCGCGCTTGAAGTGGCCGACGTGCCGCCCAACAAGATCGATCTGATCATCTGCTCGACGACCACACCAGAGTACAGCTTTCCGGCCACGGCCTGCCTCGTGCAGAACGCGCTAGGTGCCACCAATGCCGGCGCCTTTGACCTAAGCGCCGCCTGTTCGGGCTTCGTCTATGGACTCAGCATGGCGCGCGGCCATATTCTTGCGGGAGACGCCGAGTACGTGCTGGTGATCGGGGCAGAAACGCTGAGCCGCATCGTGGACTGGACCGACCGTGAAACCTGTGTGTTATTTGGCGATGGGGCAGGGGCTGTGCTCGTGGCAGCCAGCGAGGTGCCTGGCGGTATCGTCGCAACCGAGTTGGGCAGCGACGGATCGGGCGGCGACGCTCTGATGCTGCCGGGCGGCGGCAGCGCCCTGCCCACCAGCCTGGAGACCGTCAGCAGCGGCCAACATTACATCAAAATGGATGGCAAGGCCGTCTTCCGCTTTGCCACGCGCGTCATGGCTACCGCCACACGCCGCGTGCTCGAGCGCGCCGGCTACACACCCGCCGACGTAGACCTGGTAGTGCCGCACCAGGCAAACTTGCGTATTATCCAGAACAGCGTGCTCAACCAGCTGAAGATTCCCGAAGAAAAGGTCTTCGTCAACTTGCAGAAGTACGGCAACACCAGCACGGCCAGCATCCCCATCGCCTTGTGTGAGGCGATTGAATCCGGGCGACTCAAGCCGGGGTACAAAGTCGTATTTGTCGGCTTTGGTGCCGGTCTCACTTGGGCTGCCTGCGCCATCGACTGGCGCACCCCAGTCGAGAAGCTAGACACCGGCTGGTGGCGCACGACACGCCGCCAGGCCACGTACAGTGCAGCCGCCGCTCGCAGCATGTGGAAAAAGGCCGTGCGCTGGGTGTACGACGTGCTGCCGAACGATCCGGAGGCCCCGATCAAGGAACCGGTGAAGGAGAAAGAATAGAATCACGTCGTCTATGTCTCCGGGACGTCAAGCGAAAGCGTGTGTTCGCTTGACGTCCCGGAGACATGTTTGTTTGTCGCAGCCACCTTTGGCCCTACCCCTATAATTCGTCTTTTTGCCCAATCCGTGTTACAAACAATTTGTTACTGTATCCTATTTACATGGGTCCCAAAAGGAGTGTAATTTCTATGAGCGAAATTGTAATCGTCCACGCGCGTGAAGTGCTCGACAGCCGCGGCAATCCCACCGTCGAAGTCGAAGTCCAGTTGGACAGCGGCGCCATCGGACGCGCCATCGTCCCCAGCGGCGCCAGCACGGGCATGAATGAAGCCCTGGAACTGCGCGACGGCGATAAGAAACGCTATGGCGGCAAGGGTGTTCTCAAGGCCGTCGACAACGTCAACGACACCATCGCCGAGGAACTGATCGGCATGGAAGCCACTGACCAGGTCGCCATCGACGAGTATATGGTGCAAGACCTGGACGGGACCGAAACCAAGAGCAAGCTGGGTGCCAACGCTATCCTGGCCGTGAGCATGGCCGTTGCCAAAGCCGCAGCCGAAGATCTAGGCATGCCGCTCTACCGCTATCTGGGCGGCGTCAACGCCCGTACTTTGCCGGTGCCGATGCTCAACATCCTCAACGGCGGCAAGCACGCTGCCAACAGCACCGACTTCCAGGAATTCATGGTTATGCCGGTGGGTGCGCCCAACTTTGCCGAGTGCCTGCGTTGGGGCGCCGAGATTTACCAGAGCCTCAAGAAGGTGTTGCACGACGGCGGCTATAGCACCAACGTCGGCGACGAAGGCGGCTTCGCCCCCAGCCTGGGCGGCAACGTCAAGGCGATCGAAGTCATCTTGCAGGCCATCGAAAAGGCCGGCTATCGCCCGGGTGAGGATGTCTACATTGCCCTTGACCCGGCCTCCAGCGAACTGTACGATGCTGCAACCGGCATGTACAACCTGGAAATCGAAGGCCGCAAATTGAGCAGCGCCGAGATGGTAGACCTCTGGGCGGACTGGACCAGCCGCTTCCCCATCATCAGCCTTGAAGACGGTATGGCCGAAAACGACTGGGCCGGCTGGAAGCTGCTGCACGACCGCATCGGCAACAAGGTGCAGTTGGTGGGCGACGACCTGCTGGTGACTAACGTCAAGTTCGTGCGCCGCGCGATCAAGGAGCAGGTCGCCAACGCCCTGCTGATGAAAGTCAACCAGATCGGCTCGCTGACCGAAGCAATCGCCGCCATCGAGATGAGCCAGCGGGCAGGGTGGGCCGTGATCACCAGCCATCGCTCGGGCGAATCCGAAGATGCCACCATCGCCGATATCGCCGTAGCTTTCAACACCGGTCAGATCAAGACCGGCGCGCCCGCCCGCAGCGACCGCATCGCGAAGTACAACCAGCTTCTGCGCATCGAAGAAGAGCTGGGCGAAACCGCTATCTTCCCCGGCCTGCAGGCTTTCCCACACCTGCGCAAGGGGTAAAATACAGATTGTCAAAACAAAAACAGCCGCCGGAAATTCCGGCGGCTGTTTTTGTGTGCCCCTACTCCGACTCGAACGGAGATGCCCATACGGGCACAGGCCCTCAACCTGCTGTGTATACCAATTCCACCATAGGGGCGGACACAGCAAAAGTATACGCAACCACTGCAGAAAAGTCAAAACCTGAACCGATTCCAAAATGAGATCACAGACCCACCTGGCGCACGCCCCGTGCGTACTTTTAGCGTCTGTGCACCGTCACTGGCATTCCGTCCTTTGGTCGTAGCGTCACTAACGGCTGCAACTCCGGCACGTATCCGGACTTTACCGCGATGTGGTATCGATGCGCCAGCGCCGCTACCAGCAACTCGCCTTCCATCCAGGCAAATGGCTCACCGATGCAGCGGCGTGGGCCGCCGCCAAAGGGGAAGTAGGCGAACTTGGGCCGCTCTGCCTCTGCCTGTGGGCTAAAGCGGTCTGGATCAAAGTGGTCCGGGTCGGGCCAGAAGCGGGGATCGCGCTGGGCCACATACTGGCTTACTATCAGCGTACTGCCGGCCGGAATGCGGCAGCCGGCGATCTCGTCGTCGTGGCGTGCGATTCGCGCCGTGGCATAGGCTGGCGGATAGAGGCGCATCGCTTCGGAAAACACGCGCCGTGTGTACTCCAGCTTGGGCAGGTCCTCCCATGTAGGCAGGCGCGCCGCCGGGCTGCCCGGTTCACCCAGCAGACCGTTCAACTCTGCCGCCAACTTTGCTTCGGCTTCAGGGTTACCAGAAAGCAGGTAAAAGGTGTAGGTTACAGCCAGTGCTGTAGTCTCGTGCCCGGCCAGGAATAGCGTCAGCAGTTCATCACGCGCCTGTTTGTCACTCATGCGCTGCTCGACTTCGCTTACGCCTGCATCTTCGCCCTCGCCCAACACCAGCATCGACAACAAGTCGCCGTGGTCAACGCCTTCGGCTCGCCGCGCCTTAATCATGTCATAGATAAGGCCTTCAAGCACTGTGAGCATCTCATTGCGTTGCCTCTGCCGGGCCAGGTCAAAACGTTCGATGAACTGGCCCACAGGCCCTACGCGATTCAAGTCAAAACCCTCGACCAGCTTTGTGATCGCCTCACCCATGTTGCTGGCGTGTCCGCTGACATCCACATCAAACAGGCACTGCGCTACGATTACCATCGTCAGCCGCATCATCTCTTCGTGCAGATCGAACGCCTGCCCATCCTGCCACTTACCCATATGCTCGCCGGCAAAACGGCTGATCACCTCGGCGTAGGAGGCAATGCGTTGCCGGTGAAAGGCCGGCTGCACCAGGCGGCGTTGCCGCTGGTGCAGGTCATCCTCGCTTGTCAGCAGTCCCTGGCCCAGGATCGGCCGCAGCGCCTGCGTACCGCGCCCCTTGAGATAGTTGCGGTGGTTGTCTACCAGTACCCACTTGATGTCCTCCGGCTCGCGCAGCATGAACGCCGTCTCCGTCAGGAAACGCATGCGCACGATGCGCCCCATCCTGGCTGCTTTCATCATCATTCCAAGTGGATCGGCTGTAAACTGGCGGGCGTTGCCAAACAGCCAGTTTCCGGGTATTGTGACAGGTTGCGCCAACTGTCCAGGCTGTTGTTTTTCCCTATTCTTCGAACCATCCATCATTGACCCCTTCTTTTTACACGACTATCCCTCAGGATAGGACGGCTGGATAAAAGAAGTATGAAAGATTGCTACAGTTCCAGCAAATAGGCAGCGATTGTGAAATTGGGTACAATTAACACAAGTTTCATTCCCCACACTGGCGTTGACATT
>CAWIVN010000007.1:0-61726 GCA_963839515.1 uncultured Chloroflexia bacterium | reverse complement strand
AGTGCCGTCGCCGCTTCTAGCACAATCTTGCGGCCTTCAGGCGGGCATCTCTGCCCGCCGCGGTTTCGCGGCTTTGCACGGGACAGGCTGTTTGCCTACACGTACGTCAAGGGCTGTCGCCTAGCGTTCGTTTCCGTCGTCGCCGCTCTGTAAATTTACAGGGCGGCGACGATTGCGTTGCGCATTTTGCATAGATAGCGCTCTGCGTGCGCGTTCGTCGTCGCTAAGTTGCATTTTTCTACGAAACGACACGTTGCCGGCGCTGAGGTGGTAAACACGTGTCTCGTAGCCCAGCGTCTTGATGGGCTCAATGCCGAGATCCTCCATGCGGCGCCAGAACCACGGATCGTCGGAGTGGACGATCCAGGTGCTGCGATCGTCGGCCGTCATATTCAAATGCGTCTCGCGCTCTGCGAGTGTGAGTTGAACTGGCATGGTCTTCCTACTGTCTAGAGTGATTCGCTGAAAAAGTCGAATGCAAGCTGCACGCTAGCGGCACCCTTTGTCTTTCTGCTGGAGTTGCCCATCGCACTTGCGGGCGCATGAGCCTGCTTGTGACAGCTGCGACACAGCGGAACTACGGTGAGTTGCTTCTCCGGTGCGTAACCTACATGATGGTGATAATCGGCAGCCTGGACGCCACATACCACACATACCCGGGTTTGCAGGCGCGGAAGTTCGCCGTGCTGGATCGCTCGATGTACGGCTTTCTTGCCGGCGATTTTCTCGGGGTTGTTTAGGCGGTAAGCGCGCTGGTTGGCGCGGAGTGCTTCGGCGTTGGCAGTGTAGTAATTGCGGTAGTAGGCCCGGAGTTCGTCGCCGTGAGCGGTGTTGTAATCGCGCCGGCGTGCCCGACGTGCTGCGCGGTTGTCAGCGTAGTTCCTGCGCGAACGCTCTCTATCACACAGCTTGCATAACCCGTACAGACCGTCGCGTGCGCCACGATCTCGGCTGAATTCTGCGGTTGGCTTGGTTTGCCCACAGGATGGGCAATACTTGGTGGCGGCTATCATTACTGCGTCTCCCCCAGTAACAGTTACAATCGCCTTGCTCGTACGCACCCGTCTCCGTGGGTGATGCTGAAGACATCCCCACTTGGTGCGTACGGGCTAACTATGTTCTACCGCCTGCAACTTCAACCTGCATGCCGGCGGTTCAGGGGAGCAGCGGTGGTCCACGTACATCGCTGCCGTTAGGTCGGGGTGGGTTACTCGTGCTGCCTGTCTGCTCGGAGCAAACGGCGGTGCTCTCGGTCGATCAACTCCCTCATCAAAGCAGACGCCGACAGGTGACGCTTGGCCAAGATCTGTTCCAATTTGCCAACGTCGTCAGGGGTTACCAGCATGGAGGGCAACCTCTCCGTGTACCGCTTGTGGCCTGGGGGACGGCCTCGCCTGCGCTTGGTTCGCTCAGCATCCATTCAAGACTCCTCCTCATTGCAAGAGCCAAAGTTGCCACACTTAGAGTATACCATCAGAATAAATTACATCAAAATGCACACATATAAACGTATTGCTATATTTCTGTAATCATTAAAATACGCATAAAAAATTGCGGCCTGTATAGGTTCAGGCAAATGGCGATCGGCAACCAAGTTCGGGACTGAACGGCGCGTCTACAGGTTGTCCACCGCGCCGTATTTTGCATGGGCATCTCTAAGATCATCGTCGAGTAGTGGCAGATAATGCTTGAGGACATCTATGCCCGCGTGCCCCAACTGCCGTTGAACGTGGAAGATGCTGGCACCGTTGCGCAGCATGGTGATTGCGCAGGTGCGGCGCAGCACGTGCGCTGTGACGTGAATGCCGGTCTTGCGCGAGAGCCGGTCGAAAAGCTGCACCACGCCGTCAGGCCGGAGCCGGCCCTTCTGCCCGGGAAATAGTGGATCTTTGGGGCGCACAGTGGTGCGCTTGGCCAAATACTTGCGCAGGGCTTTGAGGGTTTTGGGCGACAGATAGCAGATACGCTGCCTACGCGCCTTGGTATGTCGGAGTAGTACGCTTTGGTCTTCCTGGTTGAGGTCGCAAACGCTAATCGCCACGAGTTCAGAGAGGCGTACACCAGTGTCCAGCAGGAACAGAAAAAGCGCATAGTCGCGAGCACTGCGCTGGCACGCCTTGAGCAGCGTCTTGATCTCGTCTGTGGTCAAAGCGTCCTTGATGGTGTGGTCGACTTTGGGCAGCTTGACGCGTTCAAAGGGGTTGTCCTCGATCATGCCGTCGCGAACGCAGAAGTTGAGGAAGGCGCGGACGGCGCGTGCGCTGATGGTGACGGTTTGCGCGGTGCAGCCGCGCGCCGACATCGCCAGCATGAACTGCTTGATGAGGGCGGACGTCACCTGCTCCAGGTTGGGCGCGTCGTGTTCACTGCAGAACGCGATGAACGGCCGCAGCTTGAGACGGTAGAATTCAGTTGTGGCTGGGGCGAGTTGGCGCGCCTGGGTGTCGAGGAGAAAATCGTCCAGGGCGTGACCTAAAGAAGTGGCTTGCGATTGGGGGTGAATCCTTAGGTCTTTTTTCAATTTTGGCGCCTCCTCTGGTGGCTAAAAACGTTCCGAAAAACGTCTTCCACCAGAGGTAGGCACTTCGCATAGGTGGCGATGTCGTGACTTGAACACGAGACCTAGGGATTATGAAGCCCTCGCTCTAACCGACTGAGCTACATCGCCAGACGGACGAACCGCCAGCAATCCATTGCCGGCGGTCGTCTAGTTGCGGGGGTAGGAATCGAACCTACGACCTTCGGGTTATGAGCCCGACGAGCTACCGCTGCTCCACCCCGCGTCACATGTTCCAATAGGATACCACGTCTACGGCATTCGGTCAAATGCCGGGACGTTCGTTTGGCATACGGTTTGCGGCAAGTACGCATTCGTGGAAAGCTTCCAGGAAGCGTTCCAAAATTGTTTGCTGTTGTCTAGTTGGTGGGGAAGAGAAGGTCGAGCCAGCGCTGCCAATTGGGCTCGGTGTTTACGGGCACACGTATGCTGCCGGGGGGCGACGCAGCAGGACCCTCCGCGGCCGGCGCATCGACGATGGCGATTAGTTGATCGCCCTCCTGCACCATGTTGAGCGCATCGCGCGCGACGGCGGCGACATGCGCGTCGTCATGTACCTGCGCCAGTTCCTTGCCCAATATGGCGCTGCGCACCTTGGCCTGCTCGATCTGCTGCTCCATCGCCACGATCTGCGCCTCTACGGCCGCCTTTTCGCCCAGCTTCTGCACATAGCCAGCGATAAACAACAGGCACAGCGCCATCAGCGCCACGATGATAATTCCCACCGAGCGGCGCCCCGGCACGGCAGGCCCAGTCGGCCCAGTCGCCTGAACACTCGATGATGAGATGGAAGGGCTGGTCATTTCGTCGCTACGCCGCATTGATTCCGAAACAAATAATGACAAATTCCTTTGCGATACTGGTAACATAAGATTAGTGCAATTGCGGGGAACTGTCAAGAGTAGAAAAAGGCAAAAAGAAAAGAGGAGACGACGAGCGTCTCCTCTTTAAGAGGTGCCGAAGGAGGGACTTGAACCCACATGAGCTAATGCCCACTACGCCCTGAACGTAGCGCGTCTGCCAATTCCGCCACTTCGGCTCACCTGTGAAGGATAATATACCACCGGCAAAGCTGATTGTCAAATCTAAGGCGAAAATGATCGGTACGGGCCCCTACCTGCGCGTTTGGCTTGCCACTTTTAACATGAGAGCCCCCACCAGCGGGGTGCGCAGCAGGGTGACCAGCGTCTTGTACAGCATGCCTGGCACGACCACGACACGGCCGCTGCCCAGGTCGTTGAGCGACTCGCGCACGACGTCGGCCGCGTTCAGCCAGATCAACGCCGGCGTGCTTTCCTTCTTGAAACGCTGGAGATCTTCGGTGCTGTGAAACTCGGTGTGCGTGTAGCCGGGACACAAAGCTTGCACGTATACGCCGCTGCCGTTCAGTTCATTCTGTAGGCCCTGGGAGAAGGCAACCAGGTACGCCTTGCTGGCATGATAGTTTACGTTGCCCGGCAGCGGCGTGAAGGCAGCCACCGAGGCGACATTGATGATGGCGCCCCGCTTGCGCTGCGTCATACGGGGCAAGGCAGCCTGCGTCAGGCGCATCGCCGCCATGACGTGCAGATAGATCATGTCCTGCTGGCGTCGCGGGTCACTCTTGGCCAGGGAGCCGGTGGTGCCAAAACCGGCGTTGTTGACGAGCACTTCGAGCTGGTCGAGGCGGCCGATGCACTCCTCGACCAGCCGCACGCCCTCCTCGGCGGTCAAGTCCGCCACCAGGATCTCCGCCTGGACGTGGTAGGTGGCGGATACTTCGCCGGCCAGCGCCTGCAGCCGATCTGCACGGCGCGCCACGAGGACCAGGTTGTAGCCGCGGCCGGCCAACTGGCGCGCGTACTCGGCCCCCAACCCGGCCGAAGCGCCGGTGATCAAGGCCGTTGCGCCGCCGCGCTGCTTGGGCCTGGCCCAAGGTGGGAAAGGCGCCCGCGGGCGCAAGAACCAGGCGGCCCCGGCGGCTACGCCGGCGCCTGCAAGCAAAGTGCGAGACAGTTTCATAGGAGGTCTCTCCGTAAGATTATTCGTCGCCGGCAGCAGGTGGTGCGCCGGGAGGGGTGGGCGGTGCGCCGGCCGGAACCTGGTTGGCAGGCACGCGCCGCGAGTCAATGTACCAATCGCCAAAGCTGCGGAAACGCTCGGACGGGTCGTTGATCGACCCGATCTGTACGTTGTTGACGCGGTTGCTGACGCCGTAGGTGTACACCGGGTAGTACAGCGGCAGCGCCGGCAGCTCGTCGGCAAAGATGGTTTGGAACTGCTGGTAGAGCGCCTTGCGCTGCTCCCCGTCGGTTGTGCGCCGCGCTTGCTCCATGAGCACATCGGCGTCGGCGTTCTGCCAACCGGTATAATTTTGTCCATTGCCGCTAATCTGGCTGCTGTGCCACTGGGTGTACGGGTCGGGATCGCCTACCTGGTCCCAGTTGGTCAACGCCACCTCAAAGGTGCGCGGCACCAGGAAGTCGGAGACCATGCCGGCAAATGAGACCGGCGTTACCTGCGCGCCGACGCCGATCGCTGCCCAGTTGGCGGCCAGCTTGGCCCCGATCGCCTTGTGCAGGTTGTCGTCGCGTACGAGCAGCACAAATTGCAGCGGCTGGCCATCTTTTTCGCGCACGCCGTCGCCGTTGCTGTCGACCCAGCCGGCTTCGTCCAGCAGCCGCCTGGCGTCATCCGGCCGGTAGGTATACTTGGTTACATCCGGGTTAAAGGCCCAGTTTTCCGGCGTTAGCAGGCTGTCTGCCACCACCCCTTGTCCCGCCAGCACGTCGCGCACTACGGCCTCGCGGTCAAGCGCATAGAGCAGCGCCTGGCGCACGGCCTTATCTTGCAGGAAGGGCGCATTGGGGTTGGCCAGGTTGAGCAGCACATTTACGTACCCCGACTCGATCGACGAGAACAACTGCAGGTCGTCGCGGGTGGCGGCCGTCTCGATATCGTTGGGCAAGATGCGGCGAATCCCGTCGATCTGGCCCGCTTCGAAGGCGGACAGCACGCTGGCATAGTCCGGGAAGAACTCAAACTCGAGCGTCGAGATATAGGGCGTGCTGCCGCCGTAAAACGGGCTCGGTTCCAGGCGCAGGCGATCGGCCGAATACGCGGTCACACGCATCGGGCCGGCCCCCAGCGGATCAGGCGCCAACGAGCGCGTCACCAGGTCGCGGGCGGGCACATTTTCATAGCGATGCTTGGGCAGCAGGCCGATGGTTGTGTAGTCCAGGAACGGGGCCAGCGGCTGCGGCAGCGTGAAGCGCACGGTCAGGTCGTCAACCTTTTCGACCGTCACGTTGCGCCAGAACGAGGGCAGCCCGGGGGTATCCACCAGCGACGGGTCCTGCAGCACGCCGGCCGTAAACAGCACGTCGTCAGCCGTCACCGTGCGCCCGTCCTGCCAGTATTGGTCCGGCTTGAGCGTAAAGGTGTAGGTCGTATCGTTGTCCACCGTCCAGCTTGCGGCCAAGTCAGGCACGACACGGCCGCTCTTGTCGATGCGCGTCAACCCGCGATAGATCAGCGTGCACAGGTCGCGGTCCACATCGTCGCCCTGGCACCAGATTGGGCTGAGATATTGGGGTGAGCCGGCTACCCCCTCGCGAAACGTGCCGCCGCGATCGGGCACAAGCACGGTCGCCACGGTGTACGTCGAATAGGCAAGCAGGGCGAGGAGGAGGACGATGCCGATCAGGGCAAGGCCAAGCAGCCAGGGAAAGTGCCGGGCCAGCGAATCAGCCGGCGATGGGCCCCCGCCGCTATCGGTCAGGGGGCCATCGGTATAGGATGGAATCTGCTGCATGCAGCGCTTATTGCGTCACAATTACATCACGATGACCGTGACGAGGCACATCACCAGGAAGATGGTCGTCAGCACGAAGGAGATCTGAAACAGCGTCTTCTCGATGCCGCGGCGGCTGCGATAGATGTCGCTGCCGCCAAACACGGCCCCCAGCCCTGCGCCGGTCTGCCCCTGGATCACCACGACTGAGATCAGTGCGATGGCAATGATGTTGGTTGCCAACATCAGGAAAAAGCCCAAATTCATGGTATGTCCTCGTCTTTATCGCTATAACCTGTGCGACCGGTTCAAAGTTCGCAAAGCATGGCCCCATCTCCAAGATGACCCCATCTCCAAGATGGCCCCATCTCTTGAGATGACCATCGGGCAGTATATCAAGAATTCGCCGATGGGCAAAACCTGAGACCATCCGGCAAGGGTATGATCCCGGCAACAGTCCGGCAACCTTCACGGCAGTTGCAGCACGAACAGCCGCGGGTTGGACTGCAGATCGCGCTCTACTGCCAGGCGTGCGTTCGGATAGCGTGCGCGCGCAGCCGACAGGGCCGTGGCGTCTCCACCCTGGACGATAACCTGGCTGGCCGGCGGCAGCGTGGCGGGCAGCGCATCGACACCTACGGCCAGCGCCTGGTTGACGCGCGCGCCGGCAACAAACTGCAGCACCGGGTCGTCCAGACGTAGGGCGGCTGCGGGCGTCGACGAAACGAGTACGGCCACCGCATGGGGCGAGAGGGCTGCCAGGGCGCGGCCAGTGTAGCTGGCTGGGTCGCCGTCGACGGCGACAAATTCGTAGTAGCCGATCCAAGACAGCACGACGACGGCGATGAGCAGCCCCCCGGCCAAGGAGGCCGCGGCGGTACTGCCCGCTTCGTGGCTGGCCTGCGCCCAGAGCGCTGCCATGCGGTCGAGGGCAAAGACGATGGTGATGCCGACCACCGGCAGCAGGGGCAGCAGCAGCGGCCAATAGGGTGCTACCGGGCTCAGGGCGCTGGAGAGCAGCAGTGCACAACCCAGCCAGGTTAAGAGACACCAGCCAATCAGGCGATCGAGATTGAGCAGCAAGGCGCCAATGCCCAAGACAAACAACGGGGCGACGACGCTCTGCACAAAATGCCCGCCGCCAATCCTGCTGTAGCCAAAGACGCTGCTGGCGTCCGGCGTCCAGAATAAAGTGGCTGCCGTCGACCGCAGGTTCAGCCACCAGTCGCCCAGTACGCCCTGGTCCGCGCCGCCCCGCAAGTAGGCGTGCAAGGCGGAAGGGTTCAGCAGCCATGTGAGCAGCAGCGGTGCGGCGAATACCAGGTAGCCTGCCAGCCACAATGCCAGCAGCCGCCAGGAGAAGGGTTTTTGCAGCCGCAACCCCAGCCACCACAGCAGCAGCAGCGGCGCAAACAGCAGCCCGCTGCGATCCAGCCAGAGCGCACAGGCGGCTAATCCGCCGCTGGCGGCGATCAACGGCAGGTTCGTTTTGCGCTGCCCCGCGAGCAAGGCCCAGGCCGCCAATGCACCCACGGCCGTGGCAGGCAGGTAGGGCGCGAGGCGGCCGAAGTGAAACAGCGCCACGGCGCTGGCCGTAAAGCCGGCGGCCAACAGCGCTAATCCCCGGCGCTGCGGTGAGATCCAAAACAGCTCGCCTGCCAGCAGATAGGTGGCGATCACCGTTGCCAGCGCCGCCAGCAGCCCAACGAGATGAGAGCCAGAGAGGCTGTTGCCCAGGACAAGTGCTGCCAGCGCGCTGGGGAAGTAGGAAATTTGCGGCGCGCCTGTGGCACCCGGGGCCAGCCAACCGCTCCCTGTTCCCGCCAATAATGCCTGGGCCTGCAGCCCGCTGCGTGCGATTTGCGGGTCGATGCGCACGGGCAGGCTGGTCCAGCCCCAGCCGACCAGCAGGCTCGTGACAACCAGAATGAGACCGAGCCAGATCCAGGGCGGTGTGCCGGACGAGGCGTTGGCGCCGTCTGCGACGGCCGCGCTTGCGCCATTGGCCGCCTGGTCTTGCGCGGTTGGGGTGGTCTGCCAGGTGGTCACCGGCTGCTCTTCCCACCCGGGCACAAGCAAGCCAAAGACCACGGCGCAGCCTGCCATCAGCCACAGACCCAACGTGTACAGGTCCTCGGCCAGCCAAAAAGTGGTGCGCAGCAGAAAGGGAAAGCGCTCAAGCGCCCAGGCCGGGTATAGTGCCTGCAGTGTGCCGTGGTCGAAGATGTATTGGGCAAAGTATGCGCACACCAGCACGGCCGCCAGCGCCAGAAGGCGAAGGACACGCGAAGTCTGAACCATGATTTACGTGCTCAGGGGATTCACTGGATGGTTGAGTTGCCTCAAAAGTGCTGAGAAGAAACAGGTCAAAGAAAAAAGGATGCCCCCGAAATAAGGACAGTCTCCTATCCCTACATCATGGTCATCCTTTCATCTTGCCAATCAAGGTTCAGACGAATTCGTTACTCGGTCGTAACGGGCTGGTTCTCTGGCACCGACGCCTGGACAATCGGCGTCTGGACAGGTGGGGCGACCGGCAGTTGGGCTACGGGCGCCGGGGCAGGGAGAACCTGCGGCGGCTGCTGATCGTTCTTGTCTTCATTCATGCCCGATTCCTTACGGAATTCGCGTACACCCTTGCCGATCGAGCCAAAGACTTCGGGGAGTTTGCCGACGCCAAACAGCATGGCGACGATCAATAGAATTAAGCCCAGTTCCACCGGACCCAAATTAAACGGCATTGTCGATTCTCCTTCACACCCATGTACACCAAAGACACACCTAGCGACCAGGACCGTAGGCGGGTGGTGATTGGCCAAGCGCAAACACGGTCTTTGCTTCTCCATTATAGCACGCCAGATGAGACGTGCAAATGGCACAAAGCGTTCCCTGGGTTCGCCGTGCCTGGCGTTGCGCTCAGCATAGCGTTGTATGATAGAATACCTGTGCTATGCTCAATGAACTGCGCATCCGCAATTTCGCCATCATCGACCAGCTTCACCTCACCTTTGGCCCCGGCCTCAACATATTGACCGGCGAAACGGGAGCAGGCAAGTCGATCATCATCGATGCCGTCGGCTTGCTTTTGGGCGAGCGCGCCAGCACCGAAGCGGTGCGCGCCGGCAGCGAGGTGGCCGAGATCGAGGCGTCTTTCCGGCTGCCGACTGATCCCGACCTGGCCGACCAGGTGCGCCGCCTGATCGAAGAACAAGGCTTGGATGACCCCGACAGCCCCGACTGGGTGGTGCTCAGCCGCGAGGTGCGGCTCAATGGGCGCAACATCTGCCGCATCAACGGGCGCAGCGTCTCGCTGCAGACGCTCAGTGAACTGGCCGACCTGTTGGTGGACGTGCACGGTCAGGGCGAACACCTCAACCTGCTCAAACCCAAAACCCACGTGCAGTTGATCGACCGCTATGCCGGGCTGCTGCCGCTGCGCAACCAAGTGGCGCAGCAAGTAGCCAACCTGCGCCAGGTGCGCGGCGAGCTGCAGCGGCTGCGCCAGGACGCTCGCACCTTGGCCCAGCGCGTCGACCTGCTTTCGTATCAAGCCGGCGAAATCGGCGCCGCCAACCTGCGCCCCGGCGAGGAGCAGGAGCTTGAGTCTGAACGCAGACGCCTGGGCAATGCCGAGACGCTGATGAACCTGGCCCAGGCCGCGCAGGCGATTCTCTCGCAAGAGGATGGCGAGATGCCCGGCGCCGTGGATATGGTGAGCGAAGCCGTGGGCAAGCTGGAGAAACTGGCCCGTGTGGATCCCGATATGAGCCCGACGGCCGACGAGGCCCAGGTGCTGCTCGAACAGCTTGGCGACCTGGCGCGCACGCTGCAGGATTATGCCGAAAGCCTGGAGTTTAACCCCGAACGGCTGACCGAGGTCGAGGAGCGGCTCGAACTAATCATGTCGCTCAAACGCAAGTACGGGGATACCATCGAGCAGATCAACGCCTACGGCGCCCGCGCCCAACAAGAGCTCGACGAGCTGGCCAATTGGGAAGTCAAGACGGCCGACCTCGAACAGCGTGAAGAAGCACTGCTGCGCGCGATTGGGCAGCTGGGCGTCAAGCTCAGCCAGCAGCGCAAGGCGGCGGGCGAACGCCTGGCGCGCCAGGTGGAAGCCGAGCTCGGCGATCTCAAGATGACGCGCGCCCGTTTTGGCGTGGCGGTCGAGCAGGTCGAGCGGCAGGACGGCGCCTATCTGCCCGACGGCCGCCGTGTGGCCTTTGATGGCTCGGGGCTGGACCAGGTGGAATTTTTGATCAGCGCCAATCCCGGCGAGCCGCTCAAGCCGATGGCGCGCGTGGCTTCGGGTGGCGAGACCGCGCGGTTGATGCTGGCGCTCAAGAGTACGCTGGCGCATGCCGACGCAACCCCGACCCTGATCTTTGACGAGATCGACCAGGGCATCGGCGGCCGTGTCGGCGCTATCGTCGGCCAGAAGTTGTGGCTGCTGACGGCGGCTGTTGAAACGGGCGCGGCCGGCCCTCAAAGCAACCATGCCTCACACGAGGTGTCGCACCAGGTGCTCTGCATTACACACCTGCCACAATTGGCCGCCTTTGGCGATTTCCACTACGCCGTCAATAAGCGCGTATTTGCCGCCAATGGCCAGGAGCGCACGGGCACCATCGTGCGCCAGCTGGAAGGCGACGAGCGCCTGGATGAGCTGACCCAGATGCTGGGCGCCTCGGGATCGTCCGGCCGCCGCTCCGTCGAGGAAATGATGGGCGAGGTCGGGCAGGTCAAGGCGGGCAAGCAAGTTCTGAAATAGAGTGATATGACTGATACCTGGCGTAAGTATTTGACGGACTACAACGAAGGGTTGGGGCTGGTCTACGAGCGCTTTGTGCTCAACGACTTTCTCGAAGCCCTGCGCAAACAACATGACATAAAGTCTGTGCTGGAAGCACCTCTCTACGGCATGGCCGGCGTCAGCGGCATCAACGGCGTGGTCTTTGCGCGCGCCGGCGCCTCGGTGACGATGGTCGACGACACACCGGAACGCATCGAGGGCGTGCGGCGCATCTGGCGCGACGACCTGCAGCTGCCGGCAGAGTTCGTCTGCATCCCGCCTAACAAGTGGAGCCACCTTCCGTTTGCCGATCGCAGCTTTGATCTCACCTGGCAGTGGGCGGGGCTGTGGTACATTGCCGACCCTGCCGGCCTGCTGACCGAGTTGGTGCGCACGAGCCGCAACCTGGTGTTTGTGGCCATGCCCAACAACCTCCAGGTTGGCTACTGGATGCGCAAGCTCGTGATCGATCGTGAGTTTTTCGCCACGCATGACGAAAGCTGGACGGATATAGGGCGTATCCGCCGCATCTTGGAAGGCGCGGGGGCGGAGGTGATCGACCAGGGCGTGCTGGACGTGCCGCCGTGGCCGGACACCGTCATGCCCGCCAACGAAGTGCTCAAGCGCCTCGGCATTCGTTCCAAGCAGCTTGAAGAGCAGTTCACCGGCGACGGCTGGCAGTGGAGCACCATGGCCCACTATCTCGGCCAGCAGCCCGACCTCTACGACCGCGTCATTCGCTATGCCTGGCTCGACCACGCCCGTCTGCCTTGGCAAGTCAAGTCCGTCTGGGCGCACCACCGGTATCTCCTCTGCAAGGTGAAGTAGACCGTCTTACAGACGCCCTGGCTAGACCACCCGCATACTGGGGACAGAAGCTGTTTAAGCTTTGTCGAAAATCTGTATGAGCAGGCGAGGAGCAACATGCGCGATGCGGCATTGCGCAGGCAAAAGGACCGCTGGCTGGATCCGTTGGCCATGCGCTGGCCGGCCAACATTCACCCCAATTGGATCTCGCTGGCTGCCATGTTGGTGGGCCTGGCGGGCGCCGTGGCCGTGTGGCAGGGCATGCTGTGGCTGGGTCTTTTGCTTTGGCTGATCAATCGCACGCTGGACGGTCTCGACGGCGTAGTGGCGCGCAAATTCGACAAGCAGTCCGACTTTGGCGGCTATCTTGACCTGGCGCTCGACTATGTCGTCTATCTCGCCGTGCCCCTGGCCTTTGTGGCGGCGGCGCCTTCGCCTGCGCTTTTCTGGGCGGCGCTGTTCCTGATTTCCTCCTATGTGCTTAACTTGATGTCGTGGAGTGTGCTCTCCGCCATCCTGGAGAAGCGCCGCTGGCAGGCGAAAACCCGGCAGACCACCATTGAGATGCCATCGGGACTGATTGAGGGGGCTGAGACGATCGCTTTTTACACGCTCTTTTTTCTGCTGCCTGGCCAGGTTGCGTGGCTGTTCGGCGTGATGGCGCTGCTGGTCTTTTTCACCGCAGGCCAACGCATCTGGTGGGCGTCCCGTCATGTCGGTTGAACAGATAGTGATCGATCCAGCGCGTGATCCGGAACTCGAGCCGGCCCTCAGGCCGCGAACTTTCTGGGCGCGGCACTGGCAGAAGCTGGTGGCAGCCGCACTATGGATGGGGTTCATCGCCGGCGGGCTGTGGTGGATGCGCGCGAACAATCTCACGCTGTCCGGGGCCGTGCTGGCGGCGTTGGGCTGGGTCGAAACCAACCCGCTGGCACCGCTGCTCTACATCGTGATCTACGCGCTGCGCCCATTGACGCTCTTCTCGTCCACGCTGTTGACCATCGCCGGCGGATTCCTGTTTGGGCCCTTCTGGGGCATCGTCTACACCGTCATTGGCGCCAATGCCTCGGCCACCGTGGCCTTTGCCATCGGCCGCTACTTTGGCCAGGACCTGTTAACCGACGACACATCGGGTTCGCTCATCCAGCGTTATGCCCGGCGTATGCGCGAGCACTCCTTTGAAACCGTACTGGTCATGCGTTTCATTTATATCCCCTATGATCTTGTGAGCTACCTGTCGGGTCTGCTGCGCATTCGCTACCTTCCCTTTATTCTGGCCACAGCGCTTGGCTCCATTCCGGGCACATTCGCCTTCGTCCTGCTGGGGGCCTCCGCCTCGCCGCAGGACATCGACCAGCTGTTTCTGACCGGCCAGCTGCCCAGCCTCGACTGGCGCGTGCTGGTTCTTTCCCTCGTGATGTTTGTCGTCAGCCTCTTGCTGGCACGCCTGTTCCGCCGAAAGGAGAACGTTGTCTGAACCACGATTTGCCTGATTCCAGGGATTTTCAGGACCGAACACCGTTGCATGCTCCTAAATCAAGAGAATCCTGAAATCAAGTGAATCAAGGTTCAGACCACTTATGCAGCAAAATATAACAAGGTCCGGCCAGCCGCCACTGATTTTGCCGGACGACCAATACAACCGCAAGCTGCTATCCAATGTTCACCCGGCGCAGTGGCGCAACCCGACGCCGCAAGGCCGCTACAACCTGGTGGTGATTGGCGGTGGTTCGGCCGGATTAGTGGCCGCCGTGGGCGCAGCCGGGCTGGGGGCCAAGGTTGCGCTTGTCGAACGCCACTTGCTGGGCGGCGACTGTCTCAACGTCGGCTGTGTTCCGTCCAAGAGCATCATTCGCTCGGCCAAGGTTGTCGGCGAGCTGGCGCGCGGGCCGGCGTTGGGCGTGCGCATGCCGCAGGCGGTCGACGTCGACTTTGGCGCCATCATGGAGCGCATGCGCCGCGTTCGATCTGAGATCAGCGAACACGATTCCGCCGAGCGTTTTCGCAGCCTGGGTATCGATGTATTCCTGGGTGATGGCGTTTTCGCCGGCGAGGACTCGATCGCGGTCGGCGATGCCGTGCTGCGCTTTCGCAAGGCGGTGATTGCCACCGGCTCGCGCCCGGCTATCCCACCTATCGCGGGGCTGGCGGAGGCAGGTTACCTGACGAATGAGACGCTGTGGGAGTTGACGGCTATGCCGCGGCGGCTGGCTGTGATCGGCGGCGGCGCCATCGGCGCGGAGTTGGCGCAGGCATTCCGCCGCTTTGGCAGCGAGGTGACCATTCTCGACGTAGCCCAACGGCTCTTGGGGCGGGAAGACGCCGAAGCCGCCGAGTTGATCCGGACGACCTTTGTGGCCGAAGGTGTGCGCCTGGTGCTGGGGGCGCAACTCGAGGGCGTGGAGACAACGGCAGGCGACAAGCGAATTCACTATCGCCAGGACGGGCAGGCGCACAGCGTAAGCGTCGATGCGATCCTGGTGGCCGCCGGCCGTTCGCCCAACATTGAGGCCCTTAACCTTGCCGCCGCCGGCATTGCGCACGATGAAAAGGGCATTCAGGTGGACGACACGCTGCGTACGGCCAACGGACGAGTCTATGCGGCGGGCGACGTAGCCACGCAATACCAGTTCACCCATACGGCTGACGCCACGGCCCGCCTTGTCGTCCAGAACGCGCTGTTCCCCGGCCCTCAGAAAAAGGTGAGCAACCTTATCGTGCCCTGGTGCACCTATACCGATCCCGAGGTGGCACACGTCGGTCTCTACGACTACGAGGCCGAACAGGCAGGCATGACAGTGGACACGTTTGTCCAGCCGATCGGCGGCACCGATCGCGGCCGTACCGACGGCGATGCCGACGGCTTTGTCAAGGTGCACGTCAAACGCGGCAGCGACCGCATCGTAGGGGCGACGATCGTGGCACGCCACGCCGGGGAACTGATCAGCGAGATCACCGTGGCCATGGCCGGCGGCGTCGGCCTCAAGCAGTTGGCCACCGTCATTCACCCCTACCCGACGCAGGCGGAGGCGATCAAAAAGGTGGCAGATGCCTACAATCGCACGCGCTTGACGCCGGCCGTGCAGCATCTTTTCCGTTGGTGGTTCGCCATCCGGCGCTAAATTTGACACGATACCGGAGACCCTCTATACTACACCCTTGCCGTTGATTGTGACGACGTGTGTAGCGGCAGGTCGTCGGCAACATCTGTCAGCAAGATGTGGTCAGGCCCACTTGGAGGGATGGCCGAGCGGTCTAAGGCGGTTGTCTTGAAAACAACTGTGGCAGTAATGTCACCGGGGGTTCGAATCCCTCTCCCTCCGCCTGAAGCCGACTAGTGCGCAAGCTTGTGGGGAGGTCGCATAGCCCGGTCGAGTGCGCCCGCCTGCTAAGCGGGTAGGGGTGATTAAACATCCCTCGAGGGTTCAAATCCCTCCCTCCCCGCCACAATCTTGTTTGTTTGACAGTGTTACGACGGCAATACCATACGTCCCCGTAGCTCAGTGGATTAGAGCGCTTGGTTGCGGTCCAAGAGGCCAGAGGTTCGAGTCCTCTCGGGGATGCCACAAAGATTCCGGCCATAAACCGGAATCTTTTTGTTTGTGAAACTTTGCGCAGATTGCCTGCAAATTGGTATTTTCGAGGCCGTATGCTACACTGTTTGCACTTTGTGCTTGTTTTGCGCAATCACAGTCTGACCACGCACCGTGGGAGGTTTTCATGAAGTCTTCGCAACTGCGGCGCCACATGGGCTGGTTGCTGGCGGTTATGTTCTTGGGCGCCTTGTCCTTGGCTGCGTGCGCGCCTGATCCCAATGAATTGATCATCTCTCCCCAACTGGGCGAGCAGATGGTGGCCCGAACTGCCGGCAGCCAGGTGGCGCGCGCCGAGCCCACGCCGCTGCCGCAGCTGTCAGCCTTGACGCCGGAGCAGATTGTTGCAGGACTGCCCGCAGATCTGGCAACGGCGATCACCAATGGCGACCCGGCGCATGGCGAACAGCTTGCGCAGCAGAACGGCTGCATTGGCTGCCACTCGCTTGACCCCGCTGCCACGATGACCGGCCCAACCTGGTATGGCCTTGGCAACCGGGCGGTAGGTCGCGAGCCTGGTGTCAGCCCGGCCGCCTACCTGGATCACAGCATCGTCAATCCGGGCGAATATGTCGTGCCGAACTACCCCGATAATATTATGCCGAAAAATTACGGCGAAATCCTGAGCATCCAAGACCAGGGCGACTTGATTGCCTACATCCTGCAGCAGACGCAGGAATAGGAATGGTTGGCACTAAATCCATGGTGGAGCCGGGTTCCGGAAGGGAACTCGGCTCTTCTTTTTGCTCCCTGGCGCAATCTTGGAATTGGCGGCACCCCGGTTCGTAACTTCTCTTTCGCAACGCAGGCGGTGTTCGTGCTATACTTACGATGATGGCACAAGAGCGAATTACCCCTGGTGTCTCAGAACGGCGGTGCCCAAATTGCGGCACGCGTGTGGCGCGCACGGCGGAAAGCTGCTTCATGTGCGGCTATGATCTGCGCAACCAGCCACAAAAGCGTCGTCGCCTGTCTTTGGTGGATGCGTTGCTGGTGCTGGCCGTGCTGGCCGTGCTCATCTTCTGGTGGCGTGTGGGCACCGAATCATCGCGCGAGGTCGGCGAAGACGGTGGTGTACAAGGAATCCTGCCGACCAGTGTTCCCCTGATGAACGCGACGCCCACGTCACTCCCGACGTCCACTCCCCTGCCCGAACCGTCACCAACTCCTCCGCCTATCACGACCGAGACCGTTCTCGTAAAACATATCGTCGAAGGCGGCGAGACCCTGCTTTCGATCGCCATCCAGTACGACGTGACGGTCGATGCCATCCAACAGGCCAATGGGCTGACCGATGAGTTGATCCGCATTGGCGATGAGTTGACGATTCCTGTCGTGCGAGAAAACGCCGCATCAGGCGTAGCGGGTGCTGCCAGCGACTTCACGTATACCGTCGAGGACGGCGATACCTTGATTTCGATCGCCCTGAAGTTTGGCAGCACGGTGGAAGCCATACAGTCTGCCAACAACCTTGCCGGCAATGCGTTGATCCGGCCCGGCGACTCGTTGACCATTCCCGTCCAGGGTGTGCCGCCCGAGGCGCTGCAGCCAACGGCTGCCCCCACGGTGGTGGCTGCAGCAGGTGCGCCAGCACCCACGCCCGTCGTCTATGCTGCGCCGCGGCTGCTCGCGCCGCCGGAAGCGGCAGAGGTGCCGCGCACCGATCCCGTTCTCCTGCAATGGGCGAGCGTGGAAGTATTGCAGCCTAATGAATGGTATGTCCTGCAGCTGTTTGCACGCAGCCCAGGGGCCCGGCCTTTTTCGACGGCATGGACAAAGCAGACCAGCTACCGGCTTGGGGCAGAATTGGCTCCCGCTGAAGGCCAGCTGGCGGAGTATGACTGGCTCGTTTCCGTCGTCCGTGTCAATCCTACGGGCGAAGGCCAACTTGCGTTGGAAGCTGCCAGCCCACCCAGCGAGATCCGCCGTTTTACATGGAGGTAATTGGGCGATGAACCTGCGTCTGCAGCATGTTGCGATTGCGCGCCCTCCTGGCGGCGATGCCGCTGCGCGCGCCTTCTATGGTGGCGTGTTGGGGTTGACTGAGATCGCGCCGCCGCACAGTTTGGCCCAGCTCGACCTGATCTGGTATCGCCTGAATGATGGCACCGAACTGCACATCATGGTCGAAGAGCCGATGGGCCAGGACCACTCAGGGCGGCATTTTTGCCTGGCGATTGATGATCTGGTCGAATTGCGCGAGCGGCTGGATGCTGCCGGCGTTACAACTGTGGGCGACACGCCGATCCCCGGCAGGCCGCGCTTCTTCGTGCGTGATCCGTTTGGTAACTTGATCGAGATTACCAGCATTGAAGAGGATTATCAACGCTTAGAGGAATAACTGTGGCACCGCTTGTCGGCCTCTGGTGTGACCGTGCCGCCCGCTGCGAGGAGAAGACCAATGTCGACAGAAGCTATGCCCCGATCCGCGCCCCAAGCCATTCCTGGCGATCAGCTCGGACCCGATACCCTCAACGCCCGCATCGGCGTGTTAACTCGCCGCGAGGTGGAAGCACGCATGCTGGCGCCATTGATCGAGGCACTGGGGGCGGAAATTGGCCGTGAGCGCGTGATCGAGATCGTACGCGCTACGATTGTGCGTATCGCGCAGGAACAAGGCGCCGCCCTGGCCGAATCGATGGGCAGTGACGGCTTGCCCGCCTTTGCCGACTCGCTGCGCTTCTGGACGCAAGACAACGCCCTGGAGATCGAAGTGCTTCAGCAGAGCGAGGAAGTCTTTGATTTTAACGTCACGCGCTGCCGCTATGCCGAGCTATATCAGGCCCTTGGGGTGCCCGAGCTAGGGGCGGTCTTCTCCTGCAACCGCGACGGCGCGCTGATCGAGGGCTTTAATCCGGGCGTAGAGTTCACGCGCACCCAGACCATCATGCAGGGCGCCCCCTACTGCGACTTTCGCTACCACCTGCGCCCGCAACCGATCACCCTGGAAGACCCACCGGCGCGCTGACCTATTCTGCGCCCGCCAGGTTCCGCAGCGCCTGCTCCAACACCAGCACGGCACGCCAATACTCGTCCAACGGCACGTGTTCGTTGGGCGTGTGGTCCAGGCTGCTGTCGCCCGGCCCATATGCCACGATTGGACATTGCCAGGCCGGTCCCACCACGTTCATGTCGCTGGTGCCACTCTTGACCAGGAAGCCGGGCTTGGCGGCAGCATCCACGCTGCGCACTGCCCCGAGAAACGCACGCACCAGGGCATTGTTGCGGTCGCTGCGAAAGGCAAGCTCGTGGGCCCGCAGCCGCAGCCGGATCGTCGTGAGGTTGCCGGCGATGACAATGTGGATATCCTTCTCTGTGATCACTCCCGGCCGCACGATCGAGCCAACTTCGACGCCGGCACGCTCCTCGGCCCACGTGATGAGGGCATCGACAAATATGTCGCCATTGAAGTCGAGGGGCAGGCGGATGCCGGCTTGGGCCACCACGTGGTCGTGCATCTGCTCGTCGGTGCTGGTATGCAACTGGCGCAAGCTGGGCGAGAACTGGTCAAAGGTCTTGTCGCGCCCTTCATTGCGGCGGGCGGCATAGGCGCTCAGCCAATTCCAGAAGTCCACCGCCACCGTGGCTACGTCCAGCTCTGGCCCAGCCGTGTGCGCCATAGGCTGCGAGGCGTCCAACTCTACCAGCACGCGGCCCTTGTAACCCAACGTCACGCGCGTCCAGCCGCTCGGCTCGCCGATGATGCAGGCCGACGGAACCGGTTCGTTCTGGCCGTCAAAGCGATCGCGAATCCAGCGCGCGCCCTTGCTGCTGGCGGCTTCTTCTTCTACGGCCCCAACCACGACCATCCGTATGGTGTGTTCCTGCGCCCACGTGCTGCCTAGGCGTGCTACGGCCGCCGTCGCCGTCACCAGTGGTCCCTTGGCGTCTACGCTGCCGCGGCCGTACAGTACAGGGCCATACCCTCCCGTTTGGATTCGCACGGGGATGTTGCCGGGCACGGTGTCGATGTGTCCCAACAGCACAATTGTCTGTGCGGCGTCGACCTGTCCCATCTCGCCTACCGCATTCCCGGCAGGATCGACGTAGGCGCGGTCGTAGCCGGCGGTCACCATCTGCCCCACTAGCCAGCGCACAGCCTCTGTCTCCTGCGTGGATAGCGAGGGAATGGAGACCAGGCCTTGCAGTAGGGCGATTGCAGATTGTTGTTCCATCATTCGCTGCTAATCCAATGCCCGCGCAATTGCGTTCACCGCCAGATCGATTTCTTCTTCCCCCGCAATCAGCGGCGGCAGCAGGCGCAGCACGCTGGAGCCAGCCGGGAGGGCCAACACGCCATGGTCATCCATCAGCTTTTTGAGATACGGACCAGGTTTCTGGCGCAGGTCGATGCCGATCATCATCCCCACGCCACGCACCTCGCGCACGACCGGAGTCTCGGCCAGTGCCTGGCGCAGCTGCGCCAGCAGCAGTTCGCCCATGCGCGCCGCGCGCTCGACGATCTGTTCATCTTGGTACGCGGTGATGGCTGCGAGCCCCGCCGCGCACGCCAGGGGATTGCCGCCAAACGTGCTTCCGTGCGCCCCAACAAACAGCACCGCCTGCACGCGGTCGCCGTAGGCGATCGCCCCCATCGGGAACCCCGCACCCAGACCCTTGGCCAGGCAGATGATGTCCGGCTCCAGGTCAAAATGTTGGAAACCAAACCACGTGCCGGTGCGCCCAAACCCTGTCTGGATCTCATCCACGATCAGCAGGGCGCCATGTTGGCGGCAGAGGCGCTGCGCGCCTTCTAGGAATTCCGCCGTTCCAGGATTGACGCCGCCTTCGCCTTGCACAATTTCCACCACGACGGCGGCAACCTGGTCGTCCAGCGCCGTCTCCAGCGCGCCGAGCTGATTGTAGGGCAGGTGAACCACGTCGAGCAGGGGTAGAAACGGCTCGCGGTACTTTTTCTCCCACGTCAGCGACACGGCGCCTACTGTGCGCCCATGAAAGGACGAGCGGAAGGCGATATAGCGGGTGCGGCCTGTCACCAGGCGGGCGAACTTGAGGGCGCCGTCGATGGCTTCGGCCCCGCTGTTGGCCAGGAAGACATGCTGCAGATAAGGGGGCAGCACCTCGACCAGCTTGGCGGCAAAGCGGGCGCGCACGTCGTTGTAGAGGAAGTTGGGGCACGAGATCAGCGTGGCGGCTTGCGCGGCGATCGCCTGGCTGAGCGCCGGGTGGCAGTGGCCGAGCATCGCCACGCCCTGCGCCGACGTGAAGTCCAGATAGCGGCGGCCGTCCGTATCCCACAGGTAACAGCCTTCGCCGCGTGCGATCACGGCCTCGCCGCGCCGTGACGTCGTGCCGCCTAGAATTGCCTCTTCGATTTGGCCCAGCGAGAGGCTGGATATGTTGTGTATCGATTCCATGACCAGTCACCCCTTATCCGATATGCGTGCCCGCGCCCGCTAGTGCCTGTGAGATCGGTTCCTCGACGCGGCCGTCGGCAAAAATTACCTTCTGCACGCCTTCGCCGATGGCTTCCACGGCGCCCATCACCTTTTTCTTCATACGGCCTTCAGCGAACTGCATAAAGTCGTTGGCCTTGGCGCGTGGGATCGCGCGGATCAGCGACGCCTCGTCCGGGAAGTTGCGCAGGAGGCCCGGCACGTTGCTGAGGATCAGCAGCGCCTCGGCGCCAAAGGCGGCGGCCACCATGGCTGCGGCGCGGTCGCCGTCCACGTTGATCGCCTCGCCCTTGTCCGATGCGCCCGGCGGCGTCAGCACGGGGAAATAGCCGGCGTCGATCAGCGTGCGCAGCAGGTGCGTGTTGACGCGTTCCACCGTCCCCGTCCAATCGTCACGCAGCACGAGCCGCTTGCCGTCGATGCGCACGCGCAGGGTGTCCTTGCGCGTCCCTTCAAAGATGCGCCCGTCCAGCCCGCTCAGCCCCACGGCATTGACGCCGGCGCCCTGCAGCTTTTCCACCCACATCTTATTGAGCTGGCCGCAGTAGACCATCTCGAAGATCTCCAGCGTACGCCGGTCTGTGCGCCGGCTGACGTAGCCGCTTTCGCTGGTCACGAATTCCGGTGGGTGGCCCAGCGCCATCGCCACCTCGTTGGTCGTCTCGGCGCCGCCGTGCACGAGCAGGAGTTCCTTGCCTGCAGCGCGCAGCTCGACGATATCGCGCACGACGGCGTCGATGTTGAGGTCCTTGCCCCCGCCAACCTTAATAACGATCATAGTCGATTTTTCCGTTATTCGTCCCCCAAAGACAGGCGCACGAAGGCGTGCGCACTGGACGGATTTTGTGTCTGTCGGCACAGGCGGCCCGTGCCGGACAGGAAAGGCACATAGGCGTATTCGTGTCTAAATCGGGTGCAGGCCTGGGAATGTGAGGCCCGCAGTTTCTTCCCAGCCGTACATCAAGTTCATGCACTGCACCGCCGTGCCCGCTGCGCCTTTCATCAGGTTGTCGATGGCGGCGATGGCTACGATGCGCCCACTCTCCTGGTCGTACTCAAAACCCACGTCGGCGTAATTGCTGCCTGCCAGGATCTTGGGCTCGGGATAGCGGTAGATGCCGGTGCGTTCCTTGACGATGCGCACAAACGGCTCGTTGCGATACGCCTGGCGATAGGCCTTGAATAGTTCCTTTTCGCCGGTGCCCGGCCTGGCGAAGAGGTGCGCCGTGGCCAGTACGCCGCGCACGTTGTCCACTGCCGTGGCGCTCAGGTGCACCTGCGGGGCGCTTCCCACCTGCGCCAGCGCCTGCAGGATTTCAGCCGTGTGCCGATGGCCCGTGGGCGCAAAGCTGCGCATGACGCCCGATCGCTCGGGGTGGTGCGTCGAGTCACTCGAGGCGTTGCCGCCCTCGCTGCTGCCCACCTTGACCTCGCAGATCACGCCGCGGCTCTCGTCCACCAGCTTGCTGGCAAACAGGGGATAGATGGCCAGGTTGGTGGCAGTGGCGTTGCAGCCGACGCCGCTGACATAGTTCGCACTCTGGAGTGCCGTGCGCTGTAACTCGGGCAGACCATAGACAAACTTTTGGAGCCAGGCCGGGTTGCTGTGCGGCTTACCATACCAGCGCACGTAATCGTCGGGGTTCTTGAGCCGGAAGTCGGCGCTCAGATCGACAATGCGCGGGGCCAGCCCCGCAAAGTGCTCGATCTTGCTCATGGCGCTGCCGTGCGGCAGGCACAGAAACAGCAGGTCGGCCGGCTCCAGCTCGTTTACGCTGACAAACTGCAGCTTCGTGCGCCCGCGCAGGTTTGGATGGGTGAAGTGCACGAAGTTGCCGGCGTTGCGCTCGCTGGTCACTTGGCGGACCACCACGTGGGGGTGGTCCAGCAAAATGCGCAGAAGTTCGCCGCCGGTGTAGCCGCTGGCCCCAACGATGGAAACCGAGAGTTGCTCGCTCATGGGTGATTTGCCTTAGGCCGATGCTCCGGACACAAGGGAAACCCAGCTTGACTCCGGCTCGCCGTTGGGCCAGCCGTTAGCCGCCGCCCAGCCTTCCTTGCCCACCTTGAGCGCAAAGTCCACGTACCTGGCCGGGATATTGACGCCGGTCGGGGCGATGCTGTTGCGGAATTCCATCGTGTAGTTGACTTCGTTGATCAGCAGGCCGCGATCGGGGTCCTCGAACACGTCGATGGCTACCACGCCGCCGCCGACGGCCTTGGCCGCCGCCACGCAAATGGCGTCAAGCTCGGGCGTGATCGGGCAGTTGCTGGCCTTGCCCCCGCGCGCCGTGTTGGTGATCCAGTGCTCGGAATTGCGGTAGATCGCGGCGATCGTCTCGTTGCCGATCACAAAGGCGCGAATGTCGCGCTGCGGCTTGGCCACGTATTCCTGGATGTAGAAGATGCTGTGGTGATACGACCCCAGCACTTCCTTGTGCTCGAGGATGGCCTCGGCCGCCTCGCGGTCGTTGATCTTGCTCAGCAGCCGCCCCCATGAACCGACAGCCGGCTTGAGCACGACAGGATAGCCGAACTCCTCGATCGCCTCCAGTGCACTCTCAGGCGTATAGGCCACCAGGCAGCGCGGCTGTGGCACGCCGGCACGCGTCAGCGCGCTGGTCGTCTGCAGCTTGTTGCCGCACGTGTCCGAGACGCGCGCCGTGTTGACCGTCTGGATGCCGCGGTCGTTGAGGATGTGCAGGCTGTAGAGCGCCCGTGCATGGCTGATGCAGCGTTCCACCACCACGTCGAAATCGGTAAACTGGTTGCTGAAGCGCGGTCCCTGCGTGATCTCAAAGATCAACTGGCCGTCGTCGATCAGCTCCAGGTCCACCCCGCGCCGCTCGAACTCTTCGAAGAGCAGCTTCTCCTCGGCGCGCACGCGCGAATACAAAATGCCTACTTTCATCTTACTCGCCCCAATCCTCTTCTTCTTCAGGAGCCGGCGCCAGTTCGAGCGGCTCGATGTTGACGACTTCCAGATCCACGCCGCACTCGGGGCACTGCACGATCTCGTTTTGCATGACGTTGGTGAGTTCAATCTCGGCAAAGCATTCGGGACACTCGGCGGTGCCCGACACGGTCCTGAGAGCCATCAGAGTTTCTCCTTGGTAGCTATAGATGTCAATGTAGGGGCATGCCCCTACCACCCCAATGTTAGCCGTGTGATGACGGCATTGGTGACTTCTTCGGTGCCGGCACTGCCGCCCAGGTCGGGACCCAGCACGCCATCGGCCAGCGTCTTGCGTACCGCGTTCTGCAGTGTCGCCGCACAACCTGTTTCCCTCAGCGCCTCCAGCAGTTGACCCGCCGCCAAGATGGTGGCCACTGGATTAGCGATGCCCTTGCCGGCAATATCGGGCGCGCTGCCGTGCACCGGCTCGGCCAGCACAAAATTGTCGCTGGCATTGGCGCTGGAGGCGAGGCCCAGCCCGCCCACCAAGGCTGCCGCGGCATCACTCAAGATATCGCCATAGAGATTGGGCGCCACCACCACGTCGTAACGCTGCGGCTCGCGGATCATGCGGTAGATCATGGAGTCTACCAACTGCTCTTCCACCTGTATGTCCGGATATTGCGCCGCCACCGCCAGGCACGACTCGCGGAAGAGGCCGTCGGTCAAGTTGAGCACGTTGGCCTTGTGCACCACGGTTACAAGCGGCCGGACGTGGTCTGTATGGCCGGCACGGCGGCGCGCCTGCTCGAAGGCAATGCGCGCAATGCGTTCGGATGCCCGGCGCGTGATCACGCGTTGCGCCACCGCCGTGTTGCCGCCGTCCTCCAGCCGCTCCTGGCGCACGTACAGGCACTCGGTGTTCTCCCGCACGATCAACATGTCGATGCCGGGCTGGCTGCGGGGCACAGGCATCGACATGATCGGCCGCAGATTGGCATACAGGTCCAACTGCTTGCGCAGCGCCAGGATCGGGCTGTTGTAGCCTTCGACCTTCCCGCTGGGCGACTGCGTGGCCCCAAACATGGCTCCGTCGCAGTGGCGAATGGCGGCGGCAGTGCTCTGCGGCAGGGCCGTGCCCGTCTGCTCGAATACTTCCCACCCGGCTTGCAGCGGCACAAAGGTGATGCTCAGCGGCAGGGCGGCAAGGACGCGCTGGGCGGACGGCACCACTTCCTTGCCGATGCCGTCGCCGGGGATCATGGCGATGCGATACGATGGCTGGGTCACGTTCCCTTCCTCAAGCGACAAAGGCGCGGCCGATTGCCAGCACCCCAAATATGACAAGAATCGCGCCGGCAGCGCGGTTTACCCAGAGCAAAACGTTGGCGCTGATGTGTGAGCGCAGCAGTCCCACGCCCCCTGATAACAGGAACCACCAGGTGGCGGAACCAAGAAAGACGCCTGCCACCATCCACACTGCCGCCAGTGCATCGCCGCCCGCGGTTGCCAGACCGGCGCCGGCAAAGATGGCGACAAACGCCAAGATGGTCATGGGGTTGGTGATCGTGAGCAGGAAGGTAGAAACATATGCTCCACCGCTCCCCTTTGCCTCGCTACTGGCTGCTCGCTCGGCTGGGCTGGATAGAAAGGTACGTACGCCCAGGTAACAGAGAAACAGCCCGCCCACCAGCGCCAGCCAAAACTGCTGCTCGATCAAGAAGGCGCTGACGAGCGTCAGCCCAAACGCCGCCACCGCGCCGTAGAATGCATCGGCCGTGGCGGCGCCAAGCCCCGATGCCAGCCCCACCAACTGCCCCTGGCTGAGCGTGCGCTGAATGCACAACAGCCCGATCGGTCCTACGGGTGCGGCAATCGCAAACCCTAAAATGAAGCCCCGAAAAATCAACGACACGTCCATCGGTCACCCACCACTCACCCATCGAGCACGCGACACTACCATTTCCCAACCACCGGCGGTCCATCGCGCCGGTACTGTGCTACTACCTGGCGGTAACCCCGCGTGATGTTGGTTGGCAGATCGTCCAAGGCAAAGAAAGCGCGGCCGATAATCTCCCAGCGATCGGTCGGCTTTTGCAGCGCAAAGTCCTCACATACAAAGACCGCCGTATGATCGCTGCGCCCGCGCGTCGACCCTGTAAAGAGCCCCAGCAGGCGCAACTCCCCTGTGACGACCACTCCAGCCTCCTCGTATGCCTCGCGGCGGGCCGCGTCGAGCACCGTCTCTCCCCGCTTCATGCCACCGCCCGGGAAAATGCCAGTTGTCCAGGTAACTGTGATACACCAACAACACGCTGTTGTCCTTGACTAACATCAGCCGTGCGCCCACTGCGATCGGCCAGACAGTCGCACGCAGCACGTCGTAGCCCAGGTGCGCCACTGCCAGGGTCAGCCGGTGCGACCGAATGTCGATCATGCGCTCACTGGCTTTGCAGCAGAGTCTGCAGCAGATTCTGCCGCCAGTTTGTGCTTGACGTATTCGACGAGCCCGCCCGCCTCGACGATGCCCATCACGCTGGCGCTCAACGGCGCAAAGGTAAACTCGCCGGCGGCGCAGCGAATGAGATTGGCCGCCACATCCACCGCCACCGGCTCACCCGCCGTAATCGCCTGCGCCGCGGCTGGGCAGACGATCGCCAGCAGCCCGTTGTTGAGCGCGTTGCGATAGAAGATGCGGCTAAAGCTCTCGGCAATGATTGCGCCCACGCCGCTGTACACAAGACAGGTGGCGGCCTGCTCGCGGCTCGAGCCGCAGCCGAAGTTGCGCCCTGCTGCTACCACGTCGCCGGGTCGCACGTTGGCGGCAAATGTGGGGTCCAGATCTTCCAGCGTGTGGCGGGCGATGTCGGCGCGTTCGGTGACCGTATATGTATACTTGCCGGGGAAGAGCACGTCTGTGTTGACGCTGTCCCCATACTTCCAGGCCCGTCCTTCGATTACCATTTTTCCACCACCTCGCGTGGGTCTGCAATCACACCCATGACGGCCGAGGCGGCAACCACGGCCGGGTTCGACAAGTATATCTCCGAGTCGGGTGTGCCCATGCGCCCACGGAAATTGCGGTTGGCGCTGGAGATCGTCACCTCGCCCGGGGCCGGAATTCCCATGTGGTTGCCCATGCACGGCCCGCAGCCGGGCACCCCGATCACGGCGCCCGCCTCGACAAAAGTCTGGATGTAACCCAGGTCCAACGCTTGCTTGAGCACCTGGCTCGAGGCTGGGATGACGATGAAGCGCACGCCGGGGGCAACCTGCTTGCCGCGGATCACGGCCGCCGCCGCGGCCAGGTCCTCCAGCCGTCCATTGGTGCACGTGCCCAAGAACGCCTGCTGGATGCGCGTGCCGGCCACCTGCGACAGCGGCGCCACGTTATCCATCGTGTGCGGACAGGCGATGTAGGTCTCCAAGTCGGCGGCATGGTAGGTGTAGCGCGCAGCATAGATGGCGTCTGGGTCGGGATACAGGCAACCGGCGGCGATTTGCGCCTTCAGGTCGGTGAAACCGAGTTTCTGGCGCGTCAAGCGGGCGTGCAGCCGTTCTGCCAAATACTCGACCACTTTCTCATCAGGTGCTAGATAGGCGTTTTTCGCCCCAAACTCCGCCATCATATTGGGGATCACCATGCGCGATTCGAGTGAAAGGGCGCTGATGCCGCTGCCCGTGAACTCGATCGACATGTAGAGCCCACCATCGGCGCCGAGGTCGCCGATTACCCGCAGGGCAAAGTCCTTGGCCGTAACGCCCGGCGGCAGGTCCCCCTCCAGCGTGATCAGCATGCTTTCAGGCACACGCAGCCAAAGCTCGCCGGTCGCCCACAGCGTGGCTACCTCGCTGCGCCCGATGCCCGCCCCAAATGCACCCAGCCACCCAAAGTGAGTTGTGTGCGAATCCGCGCCCAGGATCAACTGCCCCGGCAGCACGACCGCCTCTTCGCTCAGCACCTGGTGGCAGATGCCACGGCCCATTTCAAAAAAGTTGCCGATCCCCTGCTCGATCACAAACTGGCGAATTTCGGCGTGGTTCTGCGCATGCTTGGTGGTGGGCGCCGGTACGGCGTGGTCCAGCGTGATCGCCAACCTGCCGGGGATCAGCACGCGTTCCTGGCCAAACTGCTGCCAGATGCGGTGAATGGCGGCCGTGTTGTCGTGGCTCAATACCACGTCGGGGCGGGCGTCCACCACCTGGCTGACCTCGACCTGCTCAAAGCCTGCGGCACGGGCCAATGCTTTTTGGGCAAAGGTCTGCGGTCTGCGCGCGGAACTGCTGTTCTCAATCACCGGCGTCATCGCGTTTTCTCGTAAAATACACTGAGCGGATCGTCCCAATACTCGCCAAAGGGCGGGACTGCGTAGTAGCCACACTTTTCATATAGTCGACGGGCGGGATGCGAGTGCACCCCCGTTTCGAGGCGCAGCGTGCGCACGCCCCGGGCTGCCGTCTCCGCTTCCAGGTACTGCAGGATGCGCATCCCCAACCCAAGACCGCGCGCCTCTTCGTGCACGAACATGCGCTTGATCTCGGCATAGGGAGCTTCGGGGCCGCCATACAGCACCGCTGCGCCACAGCCGAGCGCCTTACCCTCTCGCCGGGCCACACAGAAGATCACGTACGGCTGCGCCAGCAGCTCGGCATCCACCATGTGGTTGCTTTCTGCGGGGTAGAGTGCCGCTGCATAGGCATCGGACAGCGCAAACAGCGCCGCCGCCTCGGCCGTCAACGGCGACTCGCCTGCGATCTGCAGCATGCCCTGCGTTGCCTCGTTTACGCTCACAGCTCGCCCTCCAGCAGCAGGTAGGCTACGGCCGCCACTACCACGCGGTCGCGGATCTCGCCGCTGCGCACCGCCTGCTTGAGCCATGCGGGCGTTACCCAGTGCAGCGTCACAAACTCCCCGGCATCGGTGTGCGTCTCGGCTGTGGCTTCCAGCCTGTGCACCCTGTAGATATGGCTGATGGCCGTGCCCATGCCGGGGTTGTCCCACACGGCGCCGCAGTAGCGCACAGTATCAGCATCGACCACGGCCGGCGCATAGCCAGTCTCTTCGCGCAGCTCGCGCAGCCCCGCTGCCTGCAGATCCTCGCCTTCGCCGGCCAGCCCGCCTGGGATCTGCCAGACAACCTCGCCCACGCCGTGGCGGTATTCGCGTTCGAGCAGCAGTTCGCCCGTGGCGTTCAATCCGATCACGCCGACACCTACCCCGGCGCGTTCGATGCGCGTGTACTCGTACGAAGCACCGTTGGGCAACAGCACCGTGTCGATGCTGACCCCTGCCCAACGGCTACGATAGGCTGCGTGCGTGTTCAGTGTCTGCCAGGCGGCAGGATCGTTCATCACGGGAGCACTTCCTCGTTTTCCTGTGACCTACGCCTTGAGGTGCTCGATCGACTCGACCATGTCGGCATCGACGATCTGGCTGTGGTACTCGCGCAGCAGAAAGTCGACGTCGTCGAGCGTGAGCCGCTTCTGGTCGGCCAGCGACTTGATGTCTGCCGTCACCTTCTTGACGTCGTCGTCGCTCAGGTTGAGCTGCAGCTGCTCGGCGCGTTCCTTGATGGCGTTCCAGCCGGTCAAGCGATGCGCCACGTGGATGTAGCGGCTCAGGCCAAAGTCCGCCGGGTCCAGGATCTCATAGGTGCTGGGGTTATTCAGAATTGCCTTGGCGTGGATACCGGCCTTGTGAGTAAAGGCGGTGAAGCCGGTGATGTAGTTATTGAACGGCACGTCCACGTCTACCAGTCCGGCCACAAAGTTGTCGATCTCGCGCAGCAGGGGCAGGTTGTACTTGGTGCGCACCTGTTGGGGATTGTGCACATACATGCGTGCCACCAGGCCGCCTAATGAGGTGATGCCGTTGCGCTCGCCGATGCCCAGCACCGAGGTGTCGACATGCGTGGCCCCAGCTTCCAACGCGCAGAAGGCGTTGGCCACCGCACAGCCGGTGTCGTTATGGCCATGAAACTCGATGTCGCAGTTTACGATGCCACGCAGCGTCTTGATCAGATCGTACACCTGGCGCGGGTTGGCCACCCCCACGGTGTCGGCGATGCCCACGCGGTTGACGCCGATCTGGTCCACCGCCCGGTAGATCGTCAGCAGGTCGACCAGGTCGCTGCGGAAGCTGTCTTCGCTGCTAAAGCGTACTTCCAGCCCCTGGCCCTTGATGTATTCGACCACCTCGCGTGCGGAATCAATAATGTAAGGGATATCCTTGCCATGCGAGAACTGGCGTAGGAGGCTGCTCGTGCCAAACACCACGTCGATGCCGTCCACGCCGGTATCGATGGCCAGTTTGGCGTCGTCCATATGGCAGCGAACGTGGGTCAGGATCTTTGACTTGAGCCCCAACCTGGCGATGCGTTCGCAGTCGGCGTGGCTGGCCGGGCTGGCGGCCGGCGAGGTCAGTTCCAGATACTCGACGCCAAATGCATCCAGCAGCGTGGCGATCTCTACCTTCTGATCGCTGTCAAAGAAAGCATTGGCGAACTGTTCTCCCTCGCGCAAAGTGGACTCAATAATGGCGAAGTTGTCGAGGCTCATAGTGCAAGCTCCTGTGTACACATATAGAAACACGATTGCAACGGTACCGGCCTTGGGCAACAAAAAACCGGCCTATCCGTCTGGATTGGGCCGGTTGCTGTTCCCCATTGAGAGCAAGCACGGAGTGCCAGACGAGATTAGTCCGGGTAAGGCTTCTTGCTCTTCTTATTGGCGACTGCGCTGCACAAACTCAAGTAGCTCATAGGTAAATTACCAACCAATTGCCAAATTACGCCGATGTTAGCAGAGACCGTTTGGGCTGTCAAATGAAGGTTTTCCTGAATCGGGAATTTATGCGGCGCTCTATGTCCGGCACGCGACTTTTCCCTGGTGCTGCGTATAGTATAGTGTGATTCCAAAGAGAACGATTAAGGAATTGGAGCTGAGAAGAGATGAGTGCAATGAACAACAGCCAGCCTGTCGTCGCCGTCAAGCAAGGGCCCGGCTGTTTAGTACAGATTCTATGGTTCGTGTTTGTCGGCTGGTGGCTGGGCAGTTTTGCCGTAACGGCCGCCTATTTCATGTTCGTGTTTATTATCACGATCCCGGTCGGCATCGCCATTTTGAACAACATTCCCAAGATCATGGCGCTGCGCGAACCGCCCAAGTTGGTGACGCCCTACGGTGCGGTCGACAAACCGCAGCACAACATTATCCTGCGTGCGCTGTGGTTCGTCCTGGTCGGCTGGTGGCTGGCTGCTATCGTTATGACGATCGCTTACGCCCTGTGCATGACGGTTATTGGCCTGCCGATCGGCTTTCTCATGTTCGACTGGGTCCCGGGTGTCCTCACCCTGCGCCGTTCCTAGTCGCTGACTAGCTGTCATCACAGCCCCTCGCTCGGCGCCGCCGACCTGGTTCGTCCCGAACCCGGTGCGCCGAGCGTGGGGCTAACTATCCCAGACCCACTCCCTACTTTTGTACCAGCACTTGCGGCATAAACACCGGATGGGCGCGGAATCTCACTTGCAGTACGAAATACTGCTGCCCAAGGGCTCCCAAGCTGTCCGTTGCGCGTAGCACGACCTCATAGGAGCCTAGCGATTCCTTCCCAGGTGTACCCTGCAGCTTGCCGGCGCCATCGGGCTGCATCGTAAACGCCAGCCACTGGGGCATTACGGTGGCCACGATCGGCAGCCTTACATCGGGAGCATTGGGGTCCACGGCCACGGCCTCGTATACATATTCACTGCTGATTCCGCCCACCGTGTCTGGCGTCGTCGTAAAGACGGGCGGCGCATTCAGCGCCTCATACGCTCCCATGTCTACCCGTGGCGGCAGCGTGCGTGCAGCAATGATGCGCGGCGTGTTGTCCACATCTACGGCGATGGCCGAGATCGTCGCACCCTCCGGCAGGCTGGGATCGAATCCCGCATTGTTGTTGCCCTGATCAATGGCCGGCGAGGTTGGCTGTACGTGGAAGTCACCCAGGCTGGTCGGTGCACTCGCCGGATTCGGGGCCCAGACAAAGAGCGGATCGCCGGACTGTACGTGGTCAGAACACGCTATCTCTCCGCCGCACCCGTCTTGCACCTGGCTGTATTGCACGGTCGTAGCGCTGCCGCCGATCTGGGGGCTGCTGGGGGCATAGTTGCCTCCCACCACTGCGTTGTCAAGGCTGGAACCGCTGCCGAGCAGGAGTCCGCCGCCGCTGCCGCCCGCACGGTTGGCTGCTACGGTTACGTTGACCAGGCGCACGGCACTGTTCGAGGCATATAACCCGCCGCCGTCCCCTACCGCATGGTTGCCTGCCAGCAGTGCGTTCACCACCTGCGGCCGCGCGTCTTGGAAGAAGGCGCCTCCGCCATGCGTTGCCTGGTTGGCCTGCATTGTCGAAGCCACCAACTGTGCGTTGCTTTGACCGGCATACAAGCCGCCCGCGGTCGCTGGCGTAGTTGGCGATCAGGCGCAGGTCGCGCAACTGCGGCGCCCCGCCCGTGACGTAAATCCCGCCGCCGCAGGCGTAGGCGCAGCCTGATTGCGCGGCTCCATTTGCCTGGCCGCCCGTGACGATCGCTCCTTCCAGCACCGTCGCCTGCGTGCTGTTAATGGTTACGACGTGCAGGGCATTGCCGCCGGCGATGCCTACCAGTTCCGTGATGATTCCACGGGCATCCACTCGATCGTCAGCTTCGATGTCGCCGCTGAGCACAGGACGGAGTGTGCCTGGCTGGCGCTGATCGCGGCGACTCTCGCTCCCGGCAAAGCCGCCATAGACGCTGACTCCGTCGGCGATGGCAAAAGTTGCGTTGCGATCCGGGCCACGCGTGGGCCGGTAGACGCCAGGTCCCACCCATACTTCGTTTCCGGCCACTGCCTCCGTCAAGGCGCACTGAAGGTCGGGCGTGGCGTCGGCCCAGGTCGTGCCGGCTGTCACGCAACTGCGCCCGCCTGCCAGGGCTGCCACGGCCCCTGCCGACAGCGCCCGATTGTAGATACGTACGTCGTCGAGCGCTCCGTCGACGGCCATCTGCAGCGGTGCACTGCTGACCGCCAATGTGTTGGGGGCCATCTGCGTGCCGACCTTGCGCCCGTTGATGTAGGCGGCCATTTCGCCGGTCGTTTTGTAGGTCATTGCCACATGCAGCCACGTGCCGGTTGTGATGCTGCTCGTGATCACGTGCGGCTTGTTGACGCTGTCCCATGCCTCTGCTGCAAGTAAGTTATCGCGTACCAGCAGGGCATAACCGGGTCCGCCTTGGCCGCCCGCCAGCTTGGACACGATCGGCTGCGTGCCGGCGCTGCTGTTGAGCCGCACCCACGCCGCCACCGTCAGCTCGTTCACAGGATTAAGCGATGGCGCGTCGCCTGCGAGGGCGCCCGCGCCCAGGCTGCTTTGCAGTGCATAGGGGGCAACAAACAAGAGCGGCGCATGGTTGGCGCTGAAACTTGCCCCGCCCTGGAGCGAGGCAGGGACGTTGTTGCCTGCCGAATCCAGCGATGCTGCGCCGCCGCCTTCGTCAAACTTCCAATAACCCACCAGCCCGTCGGCATTAGCCGCTGCAACCGTGTAGCGGTCGGCATATTCATAGGCCCCGATATCGCAGGCGGCCTTGCCATCGCGGTTGCCGTCGCGCGGGCGCAACACACTGCGCTGGTCTACCATTCCGGCGCAAACGTCGGCAGGCCCGGCGTCAATGGCCGGGCTGTTGGCTTGTAGTGCAAACATGGGAGTGCTGCCGCCATAGTAGCCTAACGGCAGCAGGGCCGGGTCGGCCTGCAGCGCAGGCGCACACGATCCGTCGTTGTCCAGGCTACCGATTGAGGAGAATTGGATCGCCGGATTTGGTGCATCGATCCTGCAGTTGCGGGCACCGTTGTTGGCGATCATGCTGTAGCGGAGCAGCAGCTTGCCGTTTTCATGCCAGATCCCATCGCGATTGGCCACCTCCGAGTGGTTGTAGGCGATCGTGCTGTTCATGATTACGACATTGGGGATGGTATTGGGGCTATACTCGCCACCTTCTCCTCCAGTAGCGAAGTACACGTCGAGGGCGCCGCCACCGCCATCCTTAGTGGCATCCAACGATTGGTTGCCACTAAGCGTGCTGTTCTGAATCAAGACGCTGCCGTTGTAAATCTCGATCGCTCCACCGTAAGCAGCGGTGTTGCTTAGCAGCGCACTCTCGGTGATGGTCAGGTAGCCGGCGCTGGAAATCGCGCCACCACCGTTGCTGCCGGCATTGCCCGCTGCGAGCGTCACCTTGTGCAGTTGCAGGCTTGATTTCGGGCCGACATTGAACAGGCGATTTTGGTTGCCGCCGCTGAGGATGACCGTTTGGCCGCTGCCGTCGATAGCAAGATGGCGACCAGGGAGGGGTAGCGGGATTTCTGTGCTGACGACGATGGTGCCGCTACAGGCGAAAGTGACGAGCCCATCCGTCTCCACCGCCGTGGCAAGCGTGCCGGGACCAGGTCCAAAGGTCGTACAGTCAGTCACCACGCCGGCTGCGGCCGCCGGAGAGGCTGTCAGAAGCGTCAGGATGGCGGCCAGTACTAAGGCGGCAGCCGAAGCATTGATAGGTTTCATGGCAAAAGCTCGCATAAATCAGGTCTTATAGATCAGATACTGACAAAAAGGTCCTCTCACGGAAGTCGACGATGGATGCTAAAGGCGGTGAAAAGACAGGCAAGTATACCGTATCACACCGAACAGGGTTGCGCATCGTTCATTTTCTGTAAGTTTTGACTTAAGTTGGAGGACTTCTGCCGGCCGCCGCTCGTTTATACCAATGCAAACAAGCCATGCGGATGGTGAATAGAACCATCCGGCATGGCTCGTCGCCTGCTTCAATTGCTGGCGCCAGGTTACGCGGCTTCCGTCTCGATCACCGCAAACGTCAGCGCATCCGCCATCGCATCCACCAGCACGTGGTCGCCGCTTTCCACCTTGCCCAGCAGGATGTCTCTGGCCAGGGGATCCGCGATCTTATGCTGGATCACCCGCTTCAGTGGGCGGGCGCCAAACGCCGGATCGTAACCCTCGGCCACTATCAGGTCCTTGGCCTTGTCGGTCAACTCGATCGTGATCTGGCGCTCCCTCAACAGCTGGCGCAACCGCCCCAACTGGATGTCTACGATCTGGCGCAGTTGTGCCCGGTCAAGCGCCTGGAAGACGACGATCTCGTCCACGCGGTTGAGGAACTCGGGGCGGAAGTGCTGCCGCAACACCTCGCGCACGCGGCGCTCCACCTCTTCGTTGACCTCGGCCACGTCTAGGATGTACTGGCTGCCCAGGTTGGACGTCATGATCAGGATCGTGTTGCGAAAATCCACCACGCGTCCCTGCCCATCCGTCAGCCGGCCATCGTCCAGCACCTGCAGTAGAACGTTGAATACCTCGGCGTGCGCCTTCTCGATCTCGTCAAACAGCACCACCGAGTATGGGTGCCGGCGCACGGCCTCGGTCAGCTGGCCGCCCTCGTCATAACCAACATAGCCCGGCGGCGCCCCGATCAGCCGCGACACCGTGTGGCGCTCCTGGTACTCGCTCATATCGATGCGCACCATGTTCTGCTCGTCGTCGAACAGGAACTCGGCCAGCGCCCGTGCCAGCTCGGTCTTGCCTACACCAGTCGGTCCCAGGAAGATAAACGAGCCTACTGGGCGGTTGGGATCTTGCAGCCCCGCCCGGCTGCGGCGAATGGCGGCCGAGACGGCGCTCACCGCCTCCTCCTGCCCCACGACGCGCTCGTGCAGGTAGCCTTCCATGCGGATCAGCTTCTCGCGCTCGCCTTCCAGCAGCTTGGATACCGGGACGCCCGTCCACTTGCTGACGACAGCGGCGATCTCTTCGCTGTCTACCTCTTCCTTGAGCAGCGCGCCCTTGGCCTGCAACTGGCGCACCCGCTCACTGGCCGCGCTCAGCTCGTTTTCCAGCTTCCGCATTTTGTCATAGCGCAGTTCGGCCGCCTTCTCCAGGTTGTACTGGCGCTCGGCCTGCTCGATCTCTACCCGCACCTGGTCGATCTGTTCCTTCAACCCCTGCACTTGAGCGATAGCGTCACGCTCGGACTGCCAGCGCGAAGTCAACTCGGCGCTCTCCTCCTTTAGGTCCGCCAGCGCCTTCTCCAGTTCATTCAGCCGGTTCTTGCTCGCCTCGTCCTTTTCCTTCTTGAGCGCCTCGCGCTCGATCTCCAGCTGCATCACCTGCCGATCGATCTCGTCCAGCGCCTGCGGCTTGGAATCAATCTGCATGCGCAGCCGGCTGGCCGCCTCGTCGATCAGGTCGATCGCCTTGTCAGGCAGGAAGCGGTCGGTAATGTAGCGGTGGCTCAGCGTGGCCGCCGCAATCACGGCCCCGTCGGTGATGCGCACGCCGTGGTGCACTTCGTATCGCTCCTTCAAGCCGCGCAGGATGCTGATGGCGTCTTCGACCGACGGCTCGTCCACTATCACCGGCTGGAAGCGCCGCTCCAGGGCGGCGTCCTTCTCGATGTGCTTGCGGTATTCGTCCAGCGTGGTCGCGCCAACTGTGTGCAGCTCGCCGCGCGCCAACATTGGCTTGAGCATGTTCGAGGCGTCCATAGAGCCCTCGGCCGCACCAGCACCCACGAGCGTGTGCAGCTCGTCGATAAACAGGATGATGCGCCCCTCGGACTTGGCGATCTCCTGCAGCACGGCCTTGAGCCGCTCCTCAAATTCACCGCGATATTTAGCCCCGGCCACCAGTGCGCCCAGGTCGAGCGACACCAATTTCTTGTCGCGCAGCCCTGTCGGCACGTCGCCCTTGACGATGCGCTGCGCCAGCCCCTCGACAATGGCCGTCTTACCCACACCCGGTTCGCCGATTAGCACCGGGTTGTTCTTGGTGCGCCGGCTCAGGATCTGGATCACGCGCCGAATTTCCTCGTCGCGGCCGATCACCGGGTCCAGTTTGCCCTTGCGTGCTTCCTCAGTCAGGTCGCGGCCATACTTGGACAGCGCCTCGTACTGCCCTTCCGGGTTGTCGGTCGTCACGCGCTGGTTGCCGCGGATACCGGCCAGCGCCTGCATGATGGCGTTGTAGTCCACGCCATGCCGCTGCAGCAGCTGGCGCACCTTGGCCTGCGAAGAGGCCATTGCCAGCAGCAGGTGCTCGGTCGAGGTGTAATCGTCGCGCATATTGGCGGCAATGTTCTCGGCCTCCTGCAGAATGGTCGCCGTGTCACGGCCAAGCCCCACCTGCACCGATGCGCCGCTGGCGCGCGACATGGCGGCAATCGCCTGGGCCACGCTGCGCTCGACCAGCGACGGGTCCACCCCAATCTTGTTGAGGATGGCCGGCACCACGCCGCCTTCCTGCTTGAGCAGCGCCTCGAGCAGGTGCTCGGGTTCAACGGCAGATTGATTGTATTGTTGAGCCAGGCCCTGTGCCTCAGAAAGCGCAGCCTGGGCTTTTTGTGTCAGTTTTTCTAGTCGCATAGGAATTCACCCCTCTGTTTGATTTTCTTGTCCCACTATACGCGCGCTATGTCTGGAGAATACTAGAGGAGTGTTAGAGAGGAATTAACGATTGTCGGCTGGCCTACGCCCCTCGCTCGATGCACTTCATCTTGCCGACGTCGAACCTTGGTGCATCGAGCGTGGGGCAGCTTTGTCCCCTTACTCTACACTCCCAACATCCGCGTCAATTTGCGCACGGTAAAGCGGTCGCGCAGGTAGTGCGCGTCGGCGATCGCCATGTCGCGCTCTTGCGCGCTGATGCCAATCTGGTCCACACGGCTCGGCCCGCCTGCCGTTTCCAGCAGTTTCGCCACTTGCTCTGCGGGCGGCACCTGCGCAGCGATCGTCTGCACCGCGTCCCAGTTGTCGAGGATGCGCCGCTTGAGCGCGTCGTAGTCGCGCGCGGTGAGATCCAGGAAGCGCGCCTGGTCGCGGCTCACCTCGTCTGCCTCGCCGCCATAAGCGGCGCCGATGATCTCCAGTTCCTTTGCCCGCTCAGGTAGAGTGGACGCCTCCAGCAGGTCCGCCACCTGTGCGCGGGAGAGCGAGCGGACGCGGTCGTACAGCCCCGCCACCAGCACCGTGGCCACGCCCACCTTCGCGCCATGCAGGATAGCCGGACGCCCCTCGTGCAGCAGCTTCATCTCCCAAAAATGGGAGTAATGGTGCTCCGCGCCTGAGGCCGGCCGCGACTGGCCAAAGTCCAGCATACAGTAGCCGGACTCTACCAGCGCATCGAACAACGCTCGCACCGCCTCCGGCTGCGCTTTACCGATGCCCACAACATTGTCGGTGCACTGCTGAACAGCATCCAAGGTGCGCTGGGCGATCAGCTCGTCATAGGGCTCGTCCCACAGCAGTTGCCCCAGCCGCCAATCGGCGATCGAGGTGTACTTGCCCAGCATATCGCCAAAGCCGGCCGCGATCATGGCCTGCGGGGCCGCACACAGCGTGTTGATATCGGCAAAGATGGCAATCGGCGCATGGCAGTAGACGGTCTTCTTCACACCTTCGATGATCATCGGCGCGCCGATCGATGTAAAACCATCCACCGAGGGGGCGGTCGGCACCGAGATAAACTGCCCGCGCGTGCGGTGGCTGACAAAGCGTGTGATGTCGGTGATTGTTCCCGATCCCACGGCCACGAAGGTGCGCTCGGTCTGATCGAGTGCCCGCATGACGGCAAACACATGCTCGCCGTCGGCAATGACTTCCTTGCTGGTCAGCAGGATCTGCTTGACGTCGAACCCCTGCGCCTTGAGCGCGCCGGCCACCGCCTCGCCCTGCGCCTTGTATGTGTTGGGATCGGCGACGAGAAACAGCTTATCGCGGCCCTGTTCGTGGCAAAAGCGCACGAGATGTTCGATGGCCTGCGTATCGACGGTTACGACCAAAGGTCTATCTTGCGACATAACGACTCCTGAATATTTGTTTTGTTTGTGAGAATTTTCCCACAGATGAAGGCCCGGCACAAATACCTCTCGCCCGTTCGTATGGTTGCTGACTGCATCCAAAGCGCAATTGGCGTATAGTTTAAAGCGAGATAAGTGTGCTCTGGGGCATGAAACTGAAACGATAGTTTGCTACGTTTTATTGAGTAGGGATCGCTTCGTTTCCTGGGGATAGGATTAGCAATGAGAAGAATCTCCCTCGCATTGTGTGCAGCCTTGTTCTTGTTCAGCTTGCTTCCATCGGCGACGCTGGCACAGAGTAACGCGGCTTGCGCACGTGATGTGAACGTCGTCGCCGGCGACACGCTCACAGACCTCGCCAATACATACCTGGACGATCCGCTTGCCTATACGCGTATCATCGCGGCCACCAATGCTGCGGCCGAAGTTGACAGCAGCTACGCCGCGATCGACGACGAAGGCCGTATCGTCATTGGCTGGAAGCTCTGCATTCCTGGCGTCGCGGCCTCTGCGCCCATCATTTCTGCCGCCGAGGGCGGCGGTCCGTCCGCATCCGCCGGCGCGGCCGCCACCATCAACGCCGCCGGCACTTCGGCGCCCAGCGACGTCTTCACCTTTGACGGCGAACGGCTGACCGTCGACTTCTTGCGCAAGCATTCGTACCCCGGCAGCGCCATCGTGATTGAAGAGACGCTCGAGCCGGGCGTGAACTATGACCGCTACGTCGTGTCGTACCGTTCGGAAGGGCTCAAGCAGTACGCTCTGCTGACCGTGCCGCAGGGCGAGCAGCCTGCCACTGGCTGGCCCGCCATCATCTTTAATCACGGCTACATTCCGCCCGAGGTCTATCGCACGACCGAGCGCTACGTCGCCTACGTCGACGGCTTTGCCCGCAACGGCTATGTCGTCTTCCGTCCGGACTACCGTGGGCATGGTTTCTCAGAAGGCGAGGCGCGTGGCGCCTACGGCAACCCGGACTACACGATCGACGTCCTTAACGGCCTGGCCTCGGTCAAGCGACTTGACTACGTCGATCCCAACCGCATCGGCATGTGGGGCCACTCGATGGGCGGCTACATCACGCTGCGTGCCATGGTGACGAGCCCCGAAATCAAGGCGGGCGTGATCTGGGCCGGCGTCGTCGCCTCTTACCCGGACCTGGTCGAGCGTTGGAACCGCCAGCGCCCCGCATCCGACGCCATACCTGCCGCTCGGCGCTGGCGTGCCCAGCTGCTTGCGCAGTACGGCACGCCCGAGGAGAATCCCAAGTACTGGGCCTCCATTTCGGCCAACAGCTATCTCAAGGATCTGTCGGGCCCTGTGCAGATCCATCACGGCACCAATGATGCCGAGGTGCCTGTTGAGTTCTCGGTCAAGCTGTTCGACCAGATCAAGGCCGCCGGCGAGACAGGCGAAATCTTTACCTACCTTGACGACGATCACAACCTCTCGCAGTCGCTCACGACGGCTATTCGGCGCTCGGTTGCCTTTTTTGATAGGTACGTGAAGGACGCTTCAGGGTAAAGCTTGCGAACTAGGGGAGGAGATCCAATCCGTTCAGAGTGAGCAGTGTATTGAGAAATGACTTGAATTCAGGACAAGCATCTGCAGCGATAATTAGGTCTTTTCCTCGCAGAATCTCACGCATCTCAATCGGTTTGTTGTACTTGCGTGCCTTGGGTTTTGCTTGTCGGTAAAGCTCGTCAAGATGATATGCTGGTGGCTTATGGCCGTTTACGTGCTCTGGATGCGCGCCTGGTCTTCGCTTTTCTAGTTTGAGACGTCGGCATATGTCATCCCAATAGGGTAACAACCACGCTCAAGGGCGGCCTCCGAGATTACCCATTAGCCAGAGATCTCGCAATGTGTACTCATCAAGCCAAGCGTCCAGATTCAGCGTGTCTGCCCAAGTAAAACGAGTTTGCCCATTCTCCTTGTCGGCTACTAAGACATCATTAGGGCGCAGCCAACCGATCAGGTCCGAGGAGTGAGTAGTAACAACGACTTGGGTTTCAAGCGCAGCTTCTTCCAGTAGGAGGGCGACAAGGCGCACCAACTCAGGGTGTAGGCTTGTCTCTGGTTCATCAATTAGCAAGATGGACGCGCTTGGGCTGGTCATAATCAACGTCACCAGCCACAGAAATCTGAGCGTACCTTCCGAGAGCTGATTTGGATAAAAAGGTTGTTTACAACATTTGTCGTGCCATGCCATCGTGACAAGTCCTGCACCGACGACAGGGAATTCTAACTGCTCAAAGCCCGGGAAAGCCTGAGCAACAACACCTGCTAGCCGTTCGTAGAGCTCCGGTTCATTTATCCGCATATTGTAGAGAGCCGAAAACAATGTTTCGCCTTGGTTGCCCGGTGTCAGAGATGGGGTGAGTGATTGAGGCAATCGCACAGGCGAACGCTCTGCTATATCTATGGGGCGGTAATAGCTTATCCCACCTAAGAACTTTTTCAGCGATGGGACGGAACGCAGCCGATCTTTACGCGCTGCTGGTATTTGCGACAATAGTGGTTCTGATGTTCGCAGATCGGTCAATCCTAGTGATGAACAAAGGCTTTTTGAACCTTCCGATGAGCTAACAGCAGCAATTGAGTAGTCAAAGGCTACTTGGCTGCGGGCAGTTGTTCTCGGTGTTCGGAATGACTCTGATACTACTTCGTACCCAAACCGAGTGCCTCGAAGCTCAAGTGCATATGTGTCGATTCGACCGTCAGTTGCTCTGGATTCGGTGAGGTGAACTTGCACAGCTAACGTTTTTTCCGGTGGTTGGCCATCCATTTGACTGACAACACTCTGATAACCTCCACGATCATCGAAAAATCTGCCAAGTTCACCTTGACTTCCACGTTGCAGCAGCAGCAGCACTTCGGTCAGCGCTGTCTTGCCCGATCCGTTCGGGCCAATTACTACGTTGAGCCCGTGTAGAGGAGGCTGGACGCTTACCAAACTGCGAAAGTTGCGGACACTTAAGCTCTTAATGCGCATAGGATTTCCTTGTGCACAAGATCTAGGTACGATTCTTCTGACACATGCATGTGATAATTAGTAGTGGCAAGTGAATATTAAGTGGCGTTACTATATAGCTAGTCGGCGCTATTGAGTAGATGACTGGCCCAATAAGTCATTAGTATGCACTGTTTTCTGTTTCCTGGCGAATACATTGAAGTTTATGTATATGCACCTTAGCTGCAAGGTTGAGCAAAGACCTCGCACATGGTAAAGTGTCGCAAGAGCAGAGGCGGAGATTTCATCTACAGGAATCAAAACTGTATGGCGGCTATAGCCGAACCCAATTCCAGCGCGCATACACTGGCGCGTGCCCGCCCCCAAGCCATTGGCGGCCTTGCTTTTGACTGGCTGATGGCCGCCCTAAGCACTGTCTTCCTGGGCGGGCTCTATCTCGACGGCTGGGCGCACAATCATGGTAAGGTAGACCAATCGTTTTTTACACCATGGCACGCGTTCTTTTATGCCGGCTTCGCCCTGACCGCACTTGTCCTGCTGGTATCCGCCGCCGTTAACTGGCGCCGCGGCTATACGAGCCGTGCTGCACTACCTGCCGGCTATGGGCTGGCCCTGCTCGGCACCGCCATCTTCGCCGCAGCCGGCGTGGGTGATCTCATCTGGCACACACTCTTTGGCATTGAGGAGGATTTTGAGGCATTGGTCAGCCCCACCCACCTCATGCTTGGCGCCGGCCTCGCCCTGATGGTCAGTGCACCGCTGCGCGCTGCCTGGCATCGGCCTGGTGGTCGCGGCTGGCAGCAGTTAGGACCGGCGCTGCTTTCGCTCTGCCTGCTTACCGCCGCCTTTACCTTCTTCATGATGTTCTCCCACCCACTCATGAGCATCATCGGCGGCGCGCGCCACAAACACTTCGACAGCGAGGTGGGCCAGATGGGTGGCATCGTCAGCCTTATCCTGATCGGTGGACTGCTGCTCGGCCCCTTGTTTGTCGTTTTGCGCCGCTGGCGGCTGCCGGTGGGTACGCTGATCCTGGTGTGGGGCGTCAACTGCCTGGCTATGGCGGCCTTGGACTGGGGGCTGCCCTATCACGCCGCCCTGACCGGCGTCATGATCGTGGCCGTGGTGATCTGCGATTGGCTGCTGCAGCGGGCACAGGCGCTGCTGCCTGCTTTCCAAGGCATGCGCGTCTTTGCCTTCGTCGCGCCGACCCTGCTCTTCGGCGCCTATTTCTTTGCGCTGCTTCTCACCGAAGGCTCACGCTGGTCGATCCACTTGATCGGTGGCGCCGTCGTTCTTCCCGGCGTCGCCGGCTGGCTGCTCAGCTACGTCGCGTGGCCTCCTGCCGCCCCGCCGGACGCGTAGACTGCCTGCCTACAGCCAGGTATTTCGTGCACACAAAGAGAATGGCCCACACGCTGGACGTGTGGGCCGTTATGCACAGGCTGACCAGCAGGCCTGAACTGCCTGCGCGTTTATCTCATCATGTCAGCAGGTACCCTGTCAGGAATACACCTGCCAATGGCACCAACACGTAGAGAACCGTCCAGGTCAGCGCCAGCGCGCCGGCCGTGCGCCACAGGCTGATCTCGTGCGCCACCGAGATCGTGCGCAGCAAGATCAATCCTGCCCACAGCAGGCCGATGATCGCCAGAATGCGGCCGTAGTAGTGGATGGCAGCAGCCATGGGGATCGAGACTGTTCCCGTCATGTCAGGGATATAGAGCCCGAGCAAGAGCACCAGCGGTGCAACGGCCAACGCCATGGCGGCCAGGTGTTTGGGCAGCGGCGCCCGGCCGCCCAAGGTCTTGGTGACGACCAGAAGCACCAGCGCAAACAACAGCCAGTCGCCCGCAATGCGCAGCGGCACGGACAGCCAGGCGCCAAAGAGGTGTACGACCCGGCTGGCGCGTGTCCCAATCGGCGGCTCCGCCTTGACCGCCTCCGCCCGCACGTCGGCAGCGAACTTCTCCAACTGTTCCGGCGTCGCCTCGATTTGCTTGACTATCTGGCCTACGGCCGCAGGCGCCAGCGAAAGCTGCTGCAGGATGCGGTTGAACTGCTCCGGCGTAGTCGAAAGCTGTGCCAGGATCTGGTTAAACTGCTGCTCCGTAATCGACAGCTGCTCCAGCAGCGGCTGCAGCTGGGCCATGGCCGAGCTCACGGCGGCGCCGGCCTGGGCCTGCAGTTGCCGGACTTGCCGAACCTGCTCCACCGGCACGCCTGCCCGCTGCAAGAGACTGGCTGCCTGTTCAGGTGTGACATTGGCGCGTGCCAGCAGCGTGCTGATCTGCTCCGCGGTGGCCGGCGCCTGGCTGATCACTTCCTCGACCTGGGCCGCGGTGACGCTGGACTGCTCCAGCAACTGCTGCACCCGTGGGTCCTGTTGCACTTGCGCCACCTGCTCACGCGGGGCATTCAGCCCTGCTGTGACGCCGCCTATGAGGGCGTTCACTTGTTCCATCACCCCCGCCACCTGCTCCTGCACCACGGCGGCAACCGCCTGCGTCGCCGATTCGGCGTTGGCGATCGCCGGCATCACCACCGCCGCCACCTCTGCCGTAGTCGTGCGCGCCGCCGCAACGGCCTGGTCGATTTGTTCGGGCAGCGTTAACTGGCGCATGGCATTAGGAATGCCAAACAGCACACCCAATCCGGCGATCAAGCTCACGATAACCAGAAATTTCAGTGCATACGCGGCATCGTAGTCGTTCAAATAGCTGCGAATAGCTCCGGAACGCAGTTGCAGCACATTAGAATAGCTGCGGAAAGCTTGCTTCATAGTGACAGTCTCCCTTTGCTGGGGTTAGCGGCCGGTAAGCACGCGCAGGGTTTGTACGATGGGGTCGACATAAGGAATCTGCTCGATGCCAAATGCTCCCCCAAACAATGCCAGTGCCAGCAGCAGCGCCGCACCCACCACATACGGCAGCAGTACGCTTGCCAGAGTGTAGCCGGGCGTCAGGCGGTGGGCGCTCTTGATCGCCTGGTACTTACCTACCAACATCGCCAGGAAGAGTAGCGTAAGGGGGACCGCAGCGCCCGGAATCGCCTCCACGACCAGCAGCAGCAGCGGCGCATAGGATAACGCCATGGCGCCCAGCGTCTGCTTCCACGTTCCTGCGCCGCCAAACCAGCGTGCGATCCAATGCGCGAGTGTTCCGAAAACCAGCCAGGCCAGCAGCGTGTCTAGCAGCAGCGACCCGATGCTGATCCCCTGGTTCATCGGTGTGGGAATGCCAAGCGCATACCGTACGCCTTCCCAAGACAAGCCGTAACTTTGGGCAAATTGGGCGGCGAACTCCGGCGACTGCCGCACCTGTGTCGCATACCATGGCAGCCCGGTAATGAAGTTTTGTACCAAGGTTTGCAGTGAATCAAGGCGTGGCGAGGTCAAGTAGGCAAGACCCCACCCAATCAACCGCGCGACCAACACGATGCCCAGGATCAGCAACAGCGTGAAAAACCCTTTCTTTAGTGGGCTGAGCTGGTTGACGACCGTGGTATAGGCGCGCTGGTCCAGCAGCAAGGCACGCCAGGCCAGGCGGCGCGGTGCAGCGGAGTCCAGCACTGGCTCCGCTGCAGGTGGAGCCGGTGGATAGTCAGAAACAGGAACGAGTGGCTCGATTACGACAGCTTCCCTGTCGTAGGCGGATACGAGCGTTTCAGACACGGAATGACCTCCTGAGTTTACATGCATCAATCGAAAGACCGCTCACAGCGCGGATGGTACAAGAATGGTGCGAGAGACCTGGATGCAAGGAGTAGATATGTCGCGGCGTGCACTATAGTATTCGACATAAGGTAGATCAAGCAAATATTCATGCGGCATCGCCAAGACCATGAACTCTTCACGTGATTTGACACGCAGCCGCGATTCGAGTACCATTCGCCGCCACAACCAAATATGCAACTCTTATCCAGAGAGGCGGAGGGACCGGCCCTACGAAGCCTCGGCAACCCAGCGGCGGCAAGCAATGATGCAAACCGCAGTGCTACGGGTGCCAAATCCGGCAGACACGTTCTGGAAGATGAGAGACTGCTGGCATTGTCTTTTGCTACCCTCTCATCCTTCCAGCTGAGAGGGTTTTGTTTTTATTTTCGTACTGCAATACAACCAGAACGAGGAAAAGGATCAATGAGCGACAACCGCCAGCTTGGCTTCAACACACGGCAACTGCACGCCGGTCAGGCGCCCGACCCCACGACCGGCAGCCGTGCCGTGCCGATCTACCAGACGACCAGCTACCAGTTCCGCGATACGGAACACGCTGCCAACCTGTTCGCGCTGCGTGAGTTGGGCAACATCTACACGCGCATCATGAACCCCACGACCGACGTGCTGGAGCAGCGCCTGGCCAGCCTCGAAGGCGGCGTCGGCGCCCTGGGCGCCAGTTCAGGCCATGCCGCGCAGATGATGGCGATCATGACGCTCTGCAGCGCCGGCGACCATATCGTGTCCAGCAGCCGTTTGTACGGCGGCACCTACAACCAGTTCCTTTACACGCTGCCGCGCATGGGCATCACGGTTACGTTTGTCGACCCCAGTGACCCGGCCAACTTTGAGAAGGCGATCCAGCCCAACACCAAAATCCTCTACGGTGAGACGCTGGGCAATCCCGACATCAAGGTCTTCCCGCTCGAAGCGGTGGCTGCCATCGGTAAGGCTAACAATATTCCGCTGATGATCGACAACACGTTCGCCAGCCCCTATCTGTGCCGCCCATTCGAGTGGGGCGCCAACATCATTGTACACAGCACCACCAAGTTCCTGGGCGGCCACGGCCAGGCCATCGGCGGTATCATCGTCGACGGCGGCAACTTTGACTGGCGCTCGGGCCGCTTCGCCAACTTCACCACACCTGATCCCAGCTACCATGGCCTCCAGTACGCCGATGTAGCCGCCATGGGGCTGCCGCCCTTTATCATCAAGGCGCGCGTTCAGATCCTGCGTGATGTGGGCGCTTCGCAGGCGCCGTTCAATAGTTGGAACACGCTCAACGGTGTTGAAACCCTGAGCCTGCGCATGGACCGCCATTGCCGCAATGCCCAGGCCGTGGCCGAGTACCTCGAAGGTCACAAGTCGGTTAAGTGGGTCACCTATCCGGGCCTCAAGAGCCACCCGGACTATGAGTTGGCCAAGAAGTACCTGCCGAAGGGTGTGGGCGCTATCCTCGGCTTTGGTATCGAGGGCGGCGTCGAAGCCGGACAGAAGTTCATCGACAACCTGAAGCTCTTCAGCCACCTCGCCAACGTCGGCGATGCCAAGAGCCTGGCCATCCACCCTGCCAGCACCACCCACAGCCAGTTGACGGCCGAGGAGATGGCCTCAGCCGGTGTCAGCGCCGACTTCATCCGCCTGAGCGTCGGCCTGGAGGACATCGAAGACATCCTCTGGGACTTGGACCAGGCGTTGTCGGCGGCGACAAAATAAGTTGTGAGAGGGTGAGCGGGTAGATGTCCCCGGGACCTCAAGCGAACGCTTGCGTTCGCCGGTCCCGGGGACATCTACCCGCTCATAAAGAACGGAGCACCTATGACTTTCGACACAATCGGCGACACCGTAGGCAGCGTTACCACCCAGTCCTTTACCTTTGCCGAAGACGAACCCTTCTGTCTAGAGAGCGGCGCGGCGCTGAGCCCCGTCACACTTGCCTACGAAACGTATGGCCGGCTCAACGCAGACCGCTCGAACGCAATCCTGATCTGCCATGCCCTCAGCGGCAGCGCCCATGCTGCCGGCTATCACGACGGCGACCTCGAGAAGGTCGGCTGGTGGGACGACTGTATCGGTCCCGGCAAGGCCTTCGACACCGAGCGCTTCTTCGTCATCTGCAGCAATGTGCTGGGCAGCTGCTATGGCTCGACGGGACCGACCAGCCCTGACCCCGGGACCGGCAAGCCCTACGGTCTGCACTTCCCGGTTGTCACCGTTGGCGACATGGTCAAAGCCCAGGCTAAGCTGCTCGACCACCTGGGCATCGACAAGCTGCTGTGTATCGCCGGCGGCTCGATGGGCGGCATGCAAGTATTGGAGTGGGCGGCGCATCACCCGCAGCGGGTGCGGGCCGCCGTCCCCATCGCCACCACTGCGTTGCACAGCCCTATGTTGATCGCCTTTAGCGAGGTGGGTCGCCAGGCTATCTACGCCGATCCCTATTGGAATCACGGCGATTACTACGACTCAGACAAGAAGCCCGACGCCGGGCTGGCCGTGGCGCGCATGGTCGGCCACATCACCTATCTGAGTGAAGAGTCGATGCACCTCAAATTCGGCCGGCGCTTGCAGGCGATGGAAAAGTACGGCTATGAATTCCAAACCGAGTTTGAAGTGGAAAGCTATCTCAAGTACAACGGGCTTAAATTTACCCGCCGCTTTGACGCCAATAGCTACCTGTACGTCACCAAGGCCATGGACTATTTTGACCTGACCCAGCCCACCGGGTCGCTGGCCGCCTCATTTGCCGGTTCGACCGACATCAAGTACCTGGTGGTCAGCTTTACGAGCGACTGGCTGTATCCCAGCTATCACAGCAAGAAGTTGGTCAGCGCCCTCACGGCCGCCGGCGCCGACGTCACGTACCTGGACGTCAAGAGCTCGTGGGGTCACGATGCCTTTCTGCTCGAGGTCGACACCATGACACACCTGCTCACCAGTTTTCTGGATCGGCTTGTGCAGGAGGAAGGTATCACTGTGCCTGAAGGTTACCAGCCACTGCCACGCCTCGTCGCCAACATGCGTGGCGAGCACTCCCGTAGTGACAATCGCAACGGCGACAAAGCCACGCACCTTGCCGAGACGCTGGCATGACATTGCCTATTACCACGTCGCCAATCACCACATCGACTGACAGCCACGGCCATACTGCGGTGGCTACCGCCCTGCGCCCGGACCTTAGCGCCATCGCCAACCTTGTGACCCCGGGCACCCGTGTTCTCGACCTTGGCTGCGGCGACGGCGCCTTGCTGGAACATCTCGTGCGCCAGCGGCAAGTCAAAGGCCGTGGCATCGAGCTTTCGGAGCAGGGTGTGTTGGCCTGCGTGCGCCGGGGGCTGAGTGTGCGCCAGGGCAACTTGCAGGAAGGGCTGGCCGACTATCCCGATGGGAGCTTTGACTGGGTCATCCTCAGCCAGACGCTGCCGTTCCTGAACGACCCGGCCATGGTCCTGCGCGAGATGCTGCGCGTGGGCAGGCAGGCCATCGTCAGCTTCTCCAACTGGGGCCACTGGCGCTGCCGGCTGGAACTGCTCTTCACCGGTCGCGTTCCCGTCGCCGTCGACCTGCCGCAGCAGTGGTACGAAACCCCGCGCCGCCAGCTTTTCAGCGTGACAGACTTCGCCTTTTTCTGCCGGGAGATCGACATCGAGATCGTCAGCGAGGTCTATCTCAACCGCGGGCTGCGCATCCACACCGGCCGCTTCAAGAACCTGCTCTCCACCACGGCCGTCTTCACCCTGCGCCGCCGCACCTGACGGCTGCGTGCGTGGCGCTGTCCCCGCCACGTGGCTTACATCAAATCTAGTGGACAGCGCCTCACACGTCTTTCAGAGCTGTCTACAGTGCCGCCCACTCCAAATGGTGGTCGATTAACGTCTCCCGCCGCGGCCGGCCTTCCAGATCCCACCCCATCATGAAGTAGTACGCGCGTACCGCTTCGTCAAACTTCTCCCGCTCCAGCCGCGTGCCGGCCCAATCGCCTTCGTGGATCGGCTCGTCAAAAAACCGCGCCGGTAGCGTGTCGTCGGCTGCCGTCAACCCTGCGCCCAGGTTGTACATTCGCATCAGGTGCAGCCGCCGTTCGCCCCAGCGCATGATTTCGTACGCCGACGTGTCCCAACCGGTTACGGCCGACAACATATCGGCCATCTCTTGCAGCGAGAAGACCCGCGTCGGTGCAATGGCAAAGATGCAGAAATCCAGCGCATCCGCTGCCGACCAGATCGTGGACAGCGCCTTGTAGTTGCGCACTTTCTCTACACTCAACTGTTGCATGGGAATGCGGTCGAGAATTCCCAGTGTGCGCGAATGTTCCAGCGTGTGCTCCCATCCCACGCGCGTGTCATAGTCCCAGTCATGCTCGCAGATGTCATAGCGCGGCCCGATGGGAGCGACGGCATAGCCCAACGCCAGGTTCGTCTGCGTGCGCGGCTCAAAAGGCACCATCTCCAACCCCTTCACGTGCAGCGCAAACCGCTCCGCGCCCCCGCCGATCATGTCGGCCGCACGCCTGGCTCCTTCCGCCAGCACCGCGCCAAACCCGCGGCGGTAGGCGATCAGCTCGATTGCCTGCAAGATGGCCCGCCCGTCGCCAAAGCGCAGGTCAATCTCTACCTGCTGGGCCGTGTAAATCCTTTCCTGTGCGCATTCCATCGCCATCGACAGCGTGAAGCCCAACGAGTTCGGGTCCATGCCCAGTTCGTTGCAGCGTACATTGGCCGCAAACAGCACTTTCAGGTCCACCAGGCCGACATTGGATCCCAGTGCACCCGTGATCTCCTGGTGGATGCCGCCTGCTCCAGCCTGGTCCGGATCGACGCTGAAGCGCTTGATGCAGTTGTTGGGGCAGCCGGGACAGGGCGCCATGCCGCGATAGCTCTTGAGGAAACGGTCCGGCGTGTAGGCAATTGCCGACTCAAACACGCTGTCGCGATAGTTGCGCGTGCACAGCGCCGCATCCGTCCCATGCGTGTGCACCCAGGCCGCAAAACCGGGCGGCTCCAGCTGCCACAGGGTAAGCGGGTTTGTCAGCATACGTTGGCGATAGGCTTCCGTCAGCGCTGCGCAGCGTGCGGGGTCCGCCACCGGCGGGTGGACGTCGCCGCGGATCACCACCGCCTTCAGGTTCTTCGACCCCATCACGGCGCCCATCCCCATGCGCGCGGCCTGGTGATTGCAGTCGGCGACGATACTGGCAAAACGTACGCGGTTTTCACCCGCCGGTCCGATAATCGCCGTGTGAATGTCCCCGCCGTACAGCCGCCGCAGCTCACCGTCGGCCTGCGATACGGTCATTCCCCACAGGTTGTCCGCCGCATAGAGCGCCGCCTGCCCCTCTTCAATCACGAGCACCATTGGCTGCGCCGCCCGGCCGCGCACCACGATGGCGTCCGCCCCCGAACCTTTGAGTGCGATCGGAAACGGCCCCTCGCCGCGCGCCTCGCCGATACCGCCGGTCAATGGGCTGCGCGCCGCCACTGTAAAGCGCGCCAGGCCTGCGTATGGATGTCCCGCCAGCACGCTCGACGCAAAGATGAGCGGGTTGGCAGGGTCGTAGGCATCCCCCGGTCCGGGGTGCAGCACCTGCAGGTAATAGGCGGCCAGCAATCCCCCGCCGGCATAGATGCGCCAAAAGCGTTCCCCGGGGTACTCGCGCTGCACCGTTTGCGCGCTCAGATCGACGTGCAGGACAGTGCCGTGATAGCCGTAACGCGACATAGAGGTTCACTTTCTGTTAGTGTATTCGCGCCCCAGTTATAGCGCTGTATTCATTTCCTCACGGGTGAATCTTCGGCCTGCCTCAGCATAGTCCAGCCTGTTCATCAGTGCTTCATATTGCTGAGTTGCAAGGGGTCGGGCAACGTATTGCTCCAGCCAGGCACGGAACAACTCGTTGAGGGTTGTGTTTTCTGCTGCTGCCCGGCGCCTGGCTTGGGCAATCACGGATTCCTCAACTGAGAGGGTGATATTCTTCATCATAACTATTGTAGTGTACACGAACAATGTGTAAAATCAGACTCGTGATGTGGATTCTAAGTCTTCCTCAAGTCGCAAGACAACCCCTGGAGCCCACGGGTTCATCTGTGTTATTATGCGAGCCAGAAATACTATTTCGGCCCAATCGCCACCCGTGAATTTACCAGCGAGAAGCAATCCTAATGGCGATATCCGTCAATGTGCGTTTTAGTGCCGCCTTAGCCCAAGCCACCGGTACGCCGCGCCTCCGTCTCATCTTGGCCGATGGTGCCACAGTTGGCAACCTGCTCGACCAACTGGCAGCCGAACAGCCCACCCTGGCCAATCGCCTTTCGCATCTCGTCGTCGCCGTCTCCGGCCGCCACGTAGGCCGCGACGAACCACTCCACGACGGCCAAGAGGTCGTCCTTGTCATGCCCGCCGCCGGCGGCGCAGAGGCTTAATCCGCGTTTCCCACCATTTTATCGACTTTCTCGACAGGAGGATCAGCATGGCAGCCAACGTCCAGACCACTTCCCTTCAGAATGGCCGCTCCGCCGCCGGCGCAGCCGGCCACGAAACCGTCTTTGTCGACCAGTACACCAACGGCATTCTGGACCCCAATCTGCCCATGCTCGGCCCCGTGCGTGACGGCGGGCACATCGTCGCCAACACGGCTCCCGGCTGTTGGGGGCCCATGATCACGCCCGAAATTCGCGGCGGCCACGAGGTCACCAAGCCCGTCGCCGTGGCGGGGGCCGAAGTCGGCGACGCCATTGTCCTGCGCATCAAGGACATTACCATCACGTCGCTCGCCACCTCTTCCGGCAACGACATAATGATGGCCGGCCGCTTCCTGGGCGACCCCTATGTGGCAGGCAAGTGCCCCGAATGCGGCACGCTCTATCCCAAGACTGTCATACGGGGCATCGGCCAGGAAGCCATCCGCTGTGCCAACTGCGGGGCCGACGCCTCGCCCTTTACCTTTGCCAACGGCTACACCATCGCCTTTGACGGCAACCACGGCCTGGGCGTCACGCTCAGCCAGGAGGCCGCCGAGGAGATCGCCGCCAGCGCTGCCCGCTACGCGGCCCTGCCCGAGAACTCGATCCAGAATCCGATCCTGGTGATGGCGCCGCACGACCTGGTCGGCCTGGTCGCCCGCGTCCGCCCCTTTATGGGCCAGTTGGGCACCACGCCTGCCATCCCCATGCCCGATTCACACAACGCCGGCGACTTCGGCTCGTTCCTGATCGGCGCGCCGCACGAGTATGGGCTCACTGCCGACAAGCTTGCCAACCGTTCCGACGGCCACCTGGACATCGACGCCGTGCGCACCGGCGCCGTCCTGATCTGCCCGGTCAAGGCTCCCGGCGGCGGCGTCTACATGGGCGACATGCACGCCATGCAGGGCGACGGCGAGATTGCCGGCCACACCGGCCGACGTCGCCGGCACCGTCACGCTGCAGGTGCATCTGCTCAAGGGTCTCAACATCGACGGCCCCATCCTGCTGCCCGTCGTCGACGACCTGCCCTTCCTGGCCCGCCCGCTCACCGCCGAAGAGCGCAAGCGTGCCCAAGCAGTGGCCCAGGCCTGGGGGATCGACGCCATCGAGGAGTCGGCGCCCATCTCGGTCATCGGCACCGGCCCCGACCTCAACAGCGCCACCGACAACGGCCTCGAGCGCGCCGCCAGGCTCCTGGACATGAGCGTGCCCGAAGTCAAGAACCGCGCCACCATCACCGGCGCGATCGAGATCGGCCGCCATCCTGGTGTGGTGCAGGTCACCTTCCGCGCGCCGCTGGCCAAGTTGGAGGCGCTTGGGTTACTGCCGTTTATTCGGGACCAGTATGGGATTGGGTAAGTAGTGGCCTGCAGTTGATACGGCTTGGATGAGGCGAAGCAGATCCTGTCAGGATCTGCTTCGCCTCATCCAACTATTAGCTGGTACTTGCCCGTCATCTACACGCGTCCTCCCACCCGTCGAAGCTGAGGTTTTTCGTCAACTAGCGGTTTAGCAAATAGGCATGCAAACGTTTGGAAGATTATTCGCAAATCTTGAAGCAAAGTATGATCTTGAACATACGCTAGATCGAGCGCCAGCTTTCGGGGCATGATTTCGCTGATATATTCCTCCTCCAATTTCGCGCACTGCTGTAGCAAGGTTTCCTCATGCCGGAACCTGACCTGCGCGGGACCCGTAATACCAGGCCTGACGCATAGCACCCGTCTTTGGTCCATGCTATAGTATCTGACGTAAGCGCAGGACTCCGGTCGCGGCCCGACAATGCTCATGTCCCCACCTATGACGTTGAGCAGTTGCGGTACCTCGTCGATTTTCCACTTGCGTAGTGCTCGACCTAAGCGTGTAATCCTTGGGTCTTGGCCGCAGGTTAACTGGGGGCCTAAGGCGTCGGCGCCCCAAACCATGGTACGCAGCTTGTACATTCTGAACACGGTGCCGTCTTTGCCTACCCGCTCTCCCCGATAGATGATGGGACCGGGTGAGTCGAGTTTGATCAGTAGCCCGAGGATCAGTAATAGGGGTCCTAGAACGATCAGGCCGGCTGTAGCAACAATGACGTCGAAGAGGCGCTTGACCATGGATCCTCCAGTCTTCTATATCGACGTACGATCTTTTTCACTGCTGCAACAACACTGGCTACGTCTTGCTCAGTCATGCGAGTATACAGTGGCAGTGAAATCATCCGATCGTAGATCAGTTCTGCGTTTGGAAAGTCTCCACGGTGGTAACCATAGGTCTGGCGGTAATAGGGATGGAGGTGCACCGGAATGAAGTGCACGCTCGCTCCGACGTTTTCGTCTCGCAGTGCCTCAATGAACTGCGCGCGATCGATCGTGAGACGCTCGAGGTCAAGTTGGATGACATAGAGATGCCATGCGTGTCCCACATCGGGCCAGACGAATGGCGAATTGACCTCAGGTACTTCGGCGAACGCTTCGTCGTACATCCTGGCATACCTGGTCCGAATGGCAATAAATCGCTCTAGTTTGGCCAGTTGGTGAATACCCAAGGCTGCCTGGATGTCGGTCATATTGTACTTAAAGCCGGCGCAGAGGACCTCGTAGTACCACGAACCTGGCCGTGTATAGCGCTGCCAGGCGTCTTTGCTCATGCCATGCAGGCTCAGGATGCGCATTTTGTCAGCCAACTGATCGTCCTCCGTCGTGACCATGCCGCCTTCAGCAGTGGTCATGTTCTTGGTTGCGTAGAAGCTAAATGCGGTTGCATCACCAATAGTGCCGACCTTGCGAGTGTGATAGGTCGCGCCAGCGGCGTGCGCAGCATCTTCAATGACGATCAGGTTGTGCTGGCGGGCGCATTCCAGGATCTCATCCATTCTGCACGCCTGACCGGAATGATGTACCGGAAGTATGGCTTTGGTTCGGGGCGAGATGTGCTTCTCCACTTCATCGGGATCGATATTGTAGTCAGGGCCGATGTCGGCAAAGACAGGAGTAGCACCCAAATGAACAATTACATTTGCAGTGGCACAAAAGGTCATCGGCGAAGTAATCACCTCATCGCCCGGTCCAATATCACACGCTGCGAGACTAACATGCAGGGCGGCAGTACCCGAGTTCAAAGCAATGGCGTTGCGGGCCCCGACGTATTCTGCAAAGCGCTGCTCAAAGCGCTTGGTGCGCGGCCCTGTAGAGATCCAGCCAGATCGTAACGTTTGGACAACCTCCTCAATCTCCTGTTCACCGATTTCGGGCAGACAGAACGGCAAAAATGTCTCTCTCATAGGCATTTCCTCGACGGAGTTGATATCGGCGGGCGTCTGCTGTGGGGCCCCAGTAAGGACGGTCGGTAGTGACGGGTATTTCATAACTTGCCTCTTTTGTGTCATGCTGGTGAAGACAAGGACTTCAATAACTCGTTGCGGCGCTCGACCAGGCTGTCAGGCCACGTTTGGTCACCGGGCGAGCGGCGACCTTCGCGGCAGAAGCGGAGCATTCCTTCGCCCTTTGCCAAGGCGATACTGTCCGGGCGCCGCCTGAGCAATTGCCTGACGATGGCACAGCAAAGATCCGTATTTGCCAATGGGGCAAGCCATGGGTGGAAGACCACCCGCTGGCGGACCGGTTTGGCAGCAAACCCCATCCGAAACTTGAACTCATCTACTGTACTTGGAGCATCGAGCGATTCGACGCCGAAGAAACTCGAGAAATAGCTGGGCGCGCCAGCGCCTGGTGTGCGACTGCATAGAAGATGGCGCTGTTGACACGATGGTCTAGATGGGCTGTGGCACTCTGTTCGTGCGGCAGTGTAAAGCAGTTCTCGCACGTAAAGGCCAGGAACTGATGCCACGAGTTCTCCCTCGTGGATGGCTCCCCATGCTTCAAAGCCCGGTAGGTCTTCGGCGCTGTCGCAAAGGGTGCGCCACCATTCCTGGTTCTCTGCCGACGCTCTTCCTTGGCGTTGCAGGGTTTCTTGCCGCAATTTCCAGCCTTCATCCGCCAATCTCGCTAGAGGAATGGGTTCCACTGAGGCGTAAGCAAGCCCTTTGCGTACACACTGGCGCGCCTGTCGTGGCAAAGCTTCCAAGTCGCAGTTGCCGTCGCAAACCACGTGGTAGCTCACCTTGCCGAGAGGGTTCGTGACGGGCGTCGAATAGCGCAAAGCAATGGCATGGTGGTTGATCAGCAAGTCATTCAACTCTTGTTCCACCGGTTCAACCAGCCATTGATAGGGGAATGCCTGGTAGACGTGTGAGCCGGCCTCATACCAGTAGCTGCTGGCCGTCCGCACTACGCGGTACCCCTGGCGTCGCAGCCATTCAGCGAAGATTTCGGCGTTCACAGGTTCCTCCTCAGATGCCTTCAACTGGCGATGTAGACTAGTTCTTCGGATTCTTCGTTGGGCTGGGCGCGGCGGCTTCAACCTGCCGCTTGATCCAGGAGTAGGTATAGGCAATGCCCTCAGTCAGATAGACCTGGGGCCGCCAGCCAGTTGAGTAGATTCGCTCATTGCTAAAGTTGCGGGACTTGACCCCGACTGGACCTGAGACATGGTTGATCCCAATACGCTTACCGGATGTGGCGATGATCGGATCGGCCAGTTCGTCTACGGTGACATATCGGGGACATCCAATATTGACCGGACCTTCAAGACTGGATTGCATGAGCAGGCGAATGCCATCGACCATGTCACTAATGTACGTATAAGAACGAACGGCTGATCCATCGCCCCACACGTCAATTTCGCTACCATCCTGGGTTTCGGCTACTTTGCGACAGAGGGCAGCTGGGGCCTTTTCCCGACCGCCTCTCCACGTCCCTTCCGGGCCGTAGCAGTTCTGAAAGCGCGCGATGCGTACATTCATGTTGTATCGCCGGGCGTGGGCCAACGCAACCCGCTCCGCGAGAGCTTCTCCCAGCCGTACTCATTGTCGGGGTTAGCGGGCACGGCCTGAGCCTCTGTCAGCTCCGGCTCATCCGGCTGCATGTCTCGATAGACACAAACGGACGAAGAGAAGAAATAACGGGGGACACCCAATGAAGCCGCGGTGCGTATCATATGGATGTTAATCAAGGCATTGTTGTGCATGATGTCGCACTCGGCCGAGTGAATAAAGCCCATGCCGCCCATGTCGGCGGCCAACTGGTACACCTCGTCGAAGTGTCCATCGCCCAACGACAGCGCGCACAGACAGCTGTCGTGCTGGCGCAGATCGAGGCAGAAAAATTGGTCGGCAGCAGTCGGTGCAAACTCGTGCTCCTTGATATCGACGCCACGCACCCAGATCCTTCTTGCTTCAACCGTTTGACTACGTGGCCGCCGATAAATCCCCCTGCACCACAGACGAGCGCTGTTTTCATAGTGGTATCCTCTGTAAAGTGATGGGCGTCGAAAAAAGCTTGCGTAACATCGACTCATACATGTCACAACAGCGACTGCGCGAGAACTGCGTTTCCAGCTGCGCGCGCCCTTGCTGTCCCATTTTGACCAATGCCTCGGGGCTGGCTTGCAGGTCCAGAATTGCTGCAGCCACTGCCTGCGGTTCTTCGGCGCGATCGCAATCCCACAGGCAGCGTTGACTACCAGTTGGGAAATCTCGCTATCTAATGGAGCGATTGCTAGAATCGGGCGTGCGCTGGCCATGATGTTGAAAATTTTGCTAGGCAACGAGGCTAGGGCAGAACGTTGGTTCAGCGTAACCAGGTTCAGATCCGCAGCAGCCAACGTTTCCGCAAAAGCCGTGCGTGGCTGATAGGGCAGCAGCAACACGTTGCCCAACCCTTCCCGCGCCACGGCTTCCTCGAGCGCAGGCTTTTGATACCTTCGCCGATTAGGACGAAGCGGATGTTTCGCTGATCCGCCAGCAGGCGCGCCGGCCCAGCACATCCTCCAAACAGAGGTGAGGCCAAAGTTTCCCGCATACATCACAACAAACTTGCCGGCGAGACCATGGGTGCGCCTGAATTCGTTTTCCTTGGCCAGGGGGCGCACGAGATCGGGGTCGGCCCACACCGGGATCAGGGTCATCTTCTCCGGTGCCACCCCCTTGACCAGAAGGCGCTGCCGAAAGGCCTTGGAGATAACCGAAATATGCGTGGCACGGTGATAGAGAAAACCTTCGAGCGTGCGAAAAAGTCGATTATCCGTTGGTTGCGCAAGACGCCGCAGCAACGGCTGCGTCGGGGTAAAGATTTTAATCTGCAGCACCCAGGGTACGCCCCACCAGCGACTCAAGAGCCAGGCTGACAAGCCTAGCGGCAGTGGGGCGAGTAGCTCACGATCACGTCGGGCCTGCCGGCCAGCAGCCCCCCGTAGAGCGCCGTCATGCTGTAACTGCCGTAGTGAAGGAGGCGCGGCCAGACACTCTTGTGTGGAGAGATGTAACTCCAGGTACGGATGACGTGAACACCTTCCAACCATTCTTGCTGCAACAGCTCATTGCGGTACCCATCGAATACGCGCCCATAGGGATAGTTGGGGGCGCCCGTGATAAACTCGACTTGATGCCCTCGCTTCGCCAAGTCGTTAGCCAGCTCTGTGATCAACACTGCTGCGCTGACCTCTTCGGGTGCATAGCACTGTGCCATGAAAAGAATTTCATCGCCTGAACATTCCCGCACCACTCCGCCGGATTCCCCGCCGCCACTACGTGCCGCGGCACTGCACAAGTCACCACGCTGCCGGCACCGATTACGCTGCCCCGGCCAATCGTCACACCCTTGAGAATCAGGCAGTTCATGCCGACAAAGACATCATCCTCGATGATGATCGCAGCCGTTTGGCCGGTATCCGGCCTCAGCCGGCGGTGGGTTTGACCGGGTAAAGTCCGTATCTGCGATCGGAGTATTGGCAATGATCGCCACGCCGTCACCGATCATGATGCATTCCGTGGCGCAGATCGCACCGCCAGTCATACAGAAGTTGGCGCCGACCTCTAAACATGCATCGGCCTGCCAGGTTGCTAAGATGACTGGATGATTAGCGCCCAGCGGGTTGGAGGTCAGCGAGGAACGCAACTGCAGGCCTGGGCCGAAGAGCATGGCTGCGGCGGTGTTTCTGGATGATCGGCAGTCCATAGAAGGCCCAGCCTGGCTGCCAATGAATGCCGTTGATCCAAAACAGCAGGCGTGCACCAGGTACGGCGAGCCAGCGTCGTATTTCGTTGCGAACTTTCCAGGGAGCTACCCATGCTTGACTGTACACCGACGGGCACTCCTTTCCTCGATCACCCGTGCATAAAGCGCTTCCAACTGGTTCACTACTGCCTTGATCGAAAATGTGTCGGCAATAAGGGCTTGGCAATTGCGCCGGTAGCGCGCGCGCCGGTCGTCATCGATCAATAGCCGATCCATCGCCTTGGCGAAAGCAGTCGTATCAAAGGGGGCAATGTCGCCACCTTGCCACGCACGAGATCGATCATTTCGCAGCGATCTGTGATGACCATCGGCGTGCCCATCAGGCATGCTTCTACGATTGCGAATGGAAAGGTATCTACGCGGCAAGGAAGCACGACAGATCGGCGTCCTGAAATGCCCCTAGGACCGCCGCGCCGGACAGGAGTCCCGGCAGGACGACCCTGTCTTCCAGGTTGTGGTGCCGTATCAGGTGTTGTACGTCGGCGAGCTGACCGTCGTCGGGCCCCACGATTGCCAACTGGGCATCTTTGTTCCGCAACTGGGCAAAGGCTTCGACCAACATGTCGGTGCCTTTCTTCTTGTTGATACGGCCCAGGAAAAGTATCAGTGGCCGGTCAGCGGCAACACCATTGGCTGGCGGAATGTACCCGGCGCAGGGGCTTGGGTGCATTCAAGAGGGTCAATGCCGTTGGGGATGATCTCGATGCGCTCGGCGGGAATACCATAATCCAGTGCCTGTTGCCGCTCGGCATTCTGTGCCGCAATCAGCGAACTCAGCCCCTGCAACTCGGATTTGCCGAACAGCAGGTCATATGTGCGCTTCGCCCAGATCGAATTCACGATGATGGGCAGGGTTCCGTGCGGCTGTACGACGACGGGAATGCCTAGTCGCCGAGCAGCGCGCGCGACTGATAGCATCATTGGGCTGCGGTAGCCGTTGAGGTGGATCACGTCGAAATCTGCTAACTCGTGCTCCAGATGCTGATGCAGGTCAGGCGACCAAAATGGACCTACCGTACCTGGCCACCACGGTAGATGCCAGGTGTCCAGGTAGACAACGTGTATTCCATCGATATCTCTTTGCGCTGTACCTGTGCAAAGCTTGTGCCGCTTATCTAGCAGGTTTGTACAGTAGACCGTAACCTTATGGCCGCGCCGGACGAGTTCCCTACTGTTTTGGTGGACTTCTTGGTGGGCCGCCAAGCATAAGCGGGCTGAAACCCAGAGTAACATGTAGTACGTGCATTGTTCGTCCTTGATTGCTACATGAACGCTATGCGATTTTCTGTTTGTCGCGCAAGGCAACCTGCAACGCACTGCTTAGTCCTTTAGCAAACGCTCGAGGCCCCACTGCTCAATCCAGCGATGCGAAGCCATTCCCATCGACGCCAAATCTGCCTGACTGGAACTCACGAAATCCATCAGGGCGGCCAACGTGGACAAGTCTTTCGGTTCAAATGTGAAGCCGTTCTGTCCATGGCAGACCAGGTCCGGAGCACATCCGCAACCAGCCGACACCAACACGGGCAACCCTGCAGCCATCGCTTCATTGACTACCAGGCCCCACTGATCTTGATAGGCGGAATGGATGAAAGCACCGGCCAATGCGTAGTAGATGGGCAACTCGTCTATCTGGCGAAAGCCGGGGAAAGACACGCCCTCGATACCCTCGGCGCACACCAGTTGCTGCAAGTTGCTGCGTTCGACACCGTCACCAAGGATGACCAGTCGCCACGGCCGCCGTTCGATGGCCAACAACTGCAACCGGCGCCGATACGCTGCGTAAGCCTTGAGAAGCCCATCAAGGTTTTTGCGCTTGACGAAGCGTGCCGCGGCGAGGAAATAGGGCACAGACGTCTCTAAACCCGGGAGCGAGCAGTAGGCGTGGGACTCCATCCGGATTTGCGTAGCCCGTCTCCAAAAGTAGTCATTGTCCACAGCATCGTAGCCATCGAAGATCCGATCGGGCGACATCCCTAGCTGTTCCAGGTAGCGGCGCTGGAGGGTGCCGCCACACAGTGCGGCAGAGAATTGCTCGATGAAGGTTTGCTTGATTTGTTCTTTCCATCTAGCTCTTGGTGCATCGTCTGACTTGCTTTCCGTCATCAGAACTGCGGGGCAGTGGTGCAATCGACACCAGGCCAACAACGCCCACACGTCGGCTGTGCTGTAACCATTGGTGGCAACGGCTATAGGTCGAATTGTGTTTAGCGCTCTAAGAATGCCTCCGCACATCTCCCAAGCCGGAATCTCTTCAAAGGTTCGTCCGGCGAAGACCGTGCATCGCTCAGCGCCAGCCGCGCTCTCCTGCTGCCATCGATACACATCATCTTTGCTGGCCACTTCGAGCCCGACGATCTGCATGCCCATAGCCTGCAAGGCGGCGTCGGCGCTCCGCAGGCGTGCAAGATGGTAAGGCCCGAAGCGGGGCCAATGAACTACTACGGTGTTTGAAGCGTTGCTGCCCGACATACAGTGACTCCGAAGATATCTCGGTAATATTGAATTAATCGTTGGCCGTAGCGTTGCCAGGTTAGTGTTTCACCGTCTCACGTGCTGACTGTCCCATCTGTTGCAGGATGCCGGAGTGTACATAGAGATAGTCCAGTTTTTCCTCAATTGCGTTGACGTCCCGGATCGGGACAACAAAACCGTTTACTCCCTCGCTCACAACTTCGCTGCTGCCTGAGTTTTCACTCACGATTATCGGCAAACCACAAGCCATCG
>CAWIVN010000006.1:0-194288 GCA_963839515.1 uncultured Chloroflexia bacterium | reverse complement strand
GCCATGAGATTAAACAACTGGTCGCGGCCACCGATCTGGACGTCGGTCTGCTGCGCTACGGCGTCGTAGCCTTGCATGAGAGCGTAAAAGAACTCGTGCAGCCAGATGGCGTCGTTACGCTCGAACCGGGTGGCAAAGTTCTCGCGCGCCAGGAACTGCTGGACGGTGAAGTTGGAGGCCAGCCCCACCACGTCGCCAAAGGAAAGCTCGCTCAACCATTCGTGGTTGTAGCGGATCTTGGTCTTGTCGCGATCCAGCACCCGAAAAGCCTGGTCAGCGTAGCTGCGCGCCTTGCCCATGGCGTCGTTCAGCGTCTGCTGCCGGCGCGCGCTGTCTTTGTCCGACGGGTCGCCCACCATGCCGGTGAAGGTGCCGATTAGAAAGGTGACGTCGTGGCCCAGGTCCTGGAACTGGCGCAGTTTGCGCATCGAAATTGTGTGGCCCAGGTGCAGGTCGGGTGAGGACGGGTCGTAGCCGCAGTAGACGCGAGCGGTCGCCCGCTGTCGTAGCTTTCCTGCAGCCGCTCGCGCAGTTCCTTTTCCATATTGGTATAGGTCTGGGCATCGCCGAAATCGACGCCGCGCATGAGGATGCGCATTTGCTCAGCGACAGGTGGGAATTGGGCCATTTTGCGTTTCCTATTACCTAGTGTGTCGGAATCCCCGGCTCGGGCTTCTGGTTGGCAAATTCTAACATAGATTACGGCATGCGGCGTGCTGGCCCACACGAGGACGTGCGGACTGACGTGCATACACGGCGCGCTCGGTGCAGATCAGTTGGCGGGCTCGGCGGAGACCACGTCACCGAATGAGTTGACCTGCAACTGCCAGCGGCTTCCGGTCTGGCACTGTTCGTACTCGGCGAGCGAATGGACGGAATACGAATAGGTATCCCCATCGGTGCTGAATTCGCAGACGTAACGCTCACGGCGGTCGCCTAACTTTTGTTCTGCCGCCAGGTTAGCGGCCGGCCACTTGGGTGTAAAGCCTGCACCTTCCGAGACGACGGTGTTGATCACTGCCAGTTGGAGCGTGGTGTAACTGCACATGTCGTCGTAGACCTGGTATTCGCAGTCCTGCACCACGCGGCCCATGCCCGTCCCCGTGTCGACGGTATATGGCGTGCCGCAGACTTCGCGTGACCCGGCAACGGGTTCGCCGGAAGTGTAGCGAAATTCCTGCCGGCAGGAGATGTTGGCTGCTGTCGAAGGCAATTGGTCGCGCCATGCCGAGCTGCGTACCGGCACGGGCGCGATAATATCGATGCTGCGTTCCCAATGGGCACCGCTTACCTGCGCCACGGTGTCGCTTGTGCGGAAGCCCAAAAAGACGAATATGCCCAGGCCAATGACGACGAGCACGACCACGGCTACCAAGATCCAGCTCATATTGCCGCCGCCGCTCGCGGCAGCCGGGGCAGGCCCAGACTGTGACAGTGCCGACAGGGGCTTGGCCAGCGGCGCGCCGCAGCGCGACAGGTTTTGGCACTGGCAGGGTTCATCATGCCGCATGAGGCACACTTGACCTCCTTGGGCGCATTGGGGTCAAAGGCGCCGACAACCTGACCGGTCTGGCGCGCCTTCCCTTCCGTCAGGTCGGCGCCGCACTGGTGGCAGATCTTGGCCCCAGCTGGGTTGCGCCTGCCACAGAAGGCGCAGTGAATGTCGGGACCGGCCTTGGCTTGGGCGATCTTGTCCGGATCCTTGATCAGCTCGGCCTGTGCCGGCGTCTCAAATTGGACGTCCTTGGGTTGGGCCGCACCACAACCGCTGCAAATTTTGACTGTGCCGGGATTGCGCGTCTTGCAGGTGGGGCAGGTCCACTCCAACTCGACGTAGCCTAACTCTTTGGAGGTTTTGTCCGTCATGATTGCGGCTTCATTCTTTTGACAAAGGCTTTGTTCCAAGGACCTTACTTCGTGCCGGCAAATGGCATAGGCGTTTGTCATTGTATTTGGTTTTGCAGGCGGGAGCAAGATGTTTCCGGCATACACAGCGTTTGCCGATTTGCCCAGGGTGCATAGAATGGCTTGCATGTCGCAGAACAGACTGCCAACTGTCACGCCTGGCCAGGCGAGCGCACCAACTGGTGCACTACAGCCACCGCTGACGGCAAATGACGTCAAAATCGTACGCAGCGCGCTGGACAATGCGCTGGACACCTGGTGGCGGCGCGGCCAATTGCCGCCGCCGGCGCTGCTGCGTGACGGCCTGCTGGCTTTAGAAGCTCGTCATGCTCTGGAGGAGGCCCAGGTCTCACTGCTGCTGCGTGCGGCGATCTTTCAACGCAAGGGAATGCTGACGGCACTCAAGCATCAGACCGATCCCGAACGAACAGCCATGATCCTGGCCGACGCTTTGCTGGCGGCGCCTCCAATCACTCTGTCCGTGGAGGAGTTGGACCAGTTGCGGCGCGAAGACAACCGCAGCGCAGCTTGGCTGGCTGCACTGCCCGCAGCGTTGGTCGAAGAGACGAGCAGCGCCGACGCGGGGCGGCGGCTGCGAGCGGCGGAACTGCTGGAGGAATTGCGCGCTGGATGGCCCGTCCCCACCTCAAGCAGCGCCAAGTACAAGGTAACCGGCACCGGCACCTTTACCGCCGCGGCCGGCGCAAGCAGCTATTCAGACGAGTATGACGATTGGGCCGACACACCTGGCGTGTGGCCGGCACCCCTTGTTGTTGCTGAGCCGGCAGTTGCGGGGGCTGGCAGGACGCCAGGCGGGTTGCGCGTTTCATGGCTCAAAGCCGTCGCTATCCTGATCCCCATCATTGCGCTGGCGTTGGCAGTCTTGTGGTGGCAGCAGCAGTCACGCTTGGATGGGATGGTATTTGTGCCGGCCGGCGCCTATCCTGTGTCACCCCAGGCGTCGGGTGGAGTGGAACGGGTGGAAGTGCCTGCCTACGCCATCGACCGCAATGAAGTCACAATTGGCGAGTATCGCAAATGTATTGCCGCCGGGCGCTGCAAGCAGCCTGCGGTCACAGCAGGGGCAACGCGGCCTAACTACTTGCTCGACCCTGCGTTCGGCCGCTATCCCGTCGTGAACGTGGACTGGCTCGGTGCCGGCGACTACTGCGCCTGGGCCGGCAAACGGCTGCCGAGCGCTGTGGAGTGGGAAGTAGCGGCCGGCTATGCACGGAGCACGCAACGGCAGTACACCTACCCTTGGGGCGACCAATTTCAGGTGCAGCGTGCCAATAGCCAATTGACTGGCATCGGCGATACGCAGACGGTTGGTTCGTATCAGCCGATCGGCGACAGCCCCTGGCGCGGATCGGATATGGCCGGCAATGTTGCCGAGTGGACGGCGACGAATGTGGGTAAGGACCCAGCGTCAAGCGCAAACGCGCCCGATCGCTTCATCGTCAAGGGCGGGTCATTCCGTGATCCAGCCGATGGCTTGGCGGTTGCCGCCGGCGAGATGGTGGAAGCGACCACCGGTGCGCCGTGGCTGGGAGTTCGTTGTGCCGTCAACGTAAGCGACGATTTGGCTGCGGCGCGTGCTGCAAGTCCCAACACAGGCCCGAAATGACTTGCACGCCAATCAGAGTGTGCTAAAATGCGGCGACTCTATACTAGAAAGCCCTTAATCGAGTAGATTCTTATGCTAGAACAACGGATTAGCACCGTGGATTTAAGCGCTGAAATGGAATTTGCGGCACGCCTGGCGCGTGAAGCAGCAACCATCGTCAATACCTTCTATGTGGGTTCGTCCGAGGTGCGTTACAAGCCGGGCGACGAGCCAGTGACTGAAGCTGACCGTAGCGCCAATCAGCACATCATCGCACGCATACGTGCGCGCTATCCCGACGATGGCCTGCTGTCGGAAGAATCAAAGGATGATCTCTCACGGCTCAATAAGGAGCGTGTCTGGATCGTCGATCCGATGGACGGCACCAAGGAGTTCATTGCGCGCAACGGTGAGTTTTCGGTCATGATTGGCCTTGCCATTGGTGGGCTGCCCATGTTGGGCGTGGTCATGCAGCCGACGAGCGACCTGCTTTACGTGGGCGCAGTTGGCCAAGGCGCTTTTCTCTACGAACACAACGAACGTGTGGCCTTGCGTGTCAGCGACTGCGTCGAGCCTGCCAATATGATCATGGTCAGCAGCCGCAGCCATCGCCAGCAAATCGTGGACCGGATTCGTGCCACGATGCGTATCACGCGCGAGCGCGTCTCGGGCAGCGTGGGCCTCAAGGTAGGCTTCATCACGCGACAGCTATCCGATCTCTATATTCACCCCAGCCCCGGCTGCAAAGAGTGGGACCTGTGTGCGCCACAGGCCTTATTGGAGGCGGCAGGAGGGCGCATGAGCGACTGTTGGGGCAACCCGCTGCGCTATAACAAGCGCGACGTGCGGGCCCATAATGGGTTGGTGGCCAGCAACGGCGTCATCCACGACGAAATCATCGCGGTTGTAGCTCGCATTTGCGAAGAAGCGGGCTATAATCAAGATGATGGCTTTTGGTAAATCATCTATCCCTTTATCCTCCCTGTGCGGTCGTAGCTCTGATCGGGGCTGCTATGAGTGTGTATGACCACGAAACGTACCTGTCGGCGCTGACATGGCGCTACGGCAGCGACTCCATGCGCCGCCTGTGGAGCGAGGTGGAGAAGCGCCGGCTGCTGCGGCGTTTTTGGGTGGCGCTGGCCGAGGCGCAAGCAGCCGCGGGACTGGTGACACTCGCGGAGGTGGAAGACCTGCGCGCACACCAGGACGATGTTGATATTGCGCGTGCCGAGGAGTTCGAACGTGAGCTGCGCCACGACCTGATGGCGGAGATCCGCACCTTTGCCGAGCAGTGCCCCGTGGGCGGGCCAATCATCCACCTCGGGGCGACGTCGATGGACGTCCTGGACAACGTCGATGCGCTGCGGCTGCGCGCCTTGCTCGACCTTCTGATCCCTCAGCTTGAGCGTGTGCTGCAGCTACTGGCACGGCGTATTGAGGCCGAAGCCCGCACGCCGGTCATTGCCTTTACGCACATCCAGCCGGCGGAGCCGACGACGATCGGCTACCGATTGGCCCAATACGGGCAGGACCTGCTAATCGACCTGGGCGAGATGCGCCGAGTTCGTGATAGCATTCGGGGCAAGGGTCTCAAGGGCGCGGTCGGCACCAGCGCCAGCTATACGCAATTGCTTGAGGGCAGCGACGTCTCAGCGCAGGAATTGGAGCAGCAGGTGCTGCGCCGTCTCGGGATCGAGGCGTTTCCCGTCGCCACGCAGACCTATCCACGCAAGCAGGATTGGCTGGTTCTCAATGCCCTGGCTGGGGTGTGCGCCAGCCTGCACAAGTTTGCTTTTGACCTGCGCCTGCTGCAAAGCCCTCCCTTTGGCGAGTGGAGTGAACCGTTTGGCGAAAAGCAGGTCGGCTCCAGCGCAATGCCGTTTAAGCGCAATCCCATTACAGCGGAGAATATCGACAGCCTGACACGGCTGGTAGCTGCGTTGCCGCGTGTGGCATGGGACAACGCCGCGCTCAGCTTGTTGGAGCGAACACTCGACGACTCGGCCAATCGCCGGCTGATCTTGCCCGAGGCGCTGCTGCTGACCGACGAGGTCTTGCAGCGCGCCGAGAAACTGGTTGCCGGGCTGCAAATCTGGCCGGGGCCCAGTGCGCGCAACCTGCGTGACTACGGCATATTCGCCGCTACTGAGCGAGTATTGATGGCTGCGGCCAAGGCCGGGGGCGACCGCCAGGTGCTGCACGAGGTAATCCGCGAGCAAAGCCTGGCGGCCTGGGCGGAACTGCAGGCCGGGCGCGCCAACCCGCTGGCCGAGCGTCTGGCAGTTGACGAGCGGATCACGAAATATCTGGGCCAAGAGAAGATTTTGGCCCTGCTCGACGCTTCGGAGCACGTAGGTGACGCACCGGAGCGAGCCTTGGCGTTTGCCAACACAATTCGCCAAGCTGTGGCGGAAGCGTGAAGCCTTAATGGATGACAATCTGACACCCCCTGTTGTGCCGGCGACTACCTGGCTGGTGCTCACCTGTGATGAAGGGTCGGTCGACCTGGCCGAACAAGAGCTACTGCGGGCAAGTGCGCATAGTCACGTGGTTGCGCACCTGGCGCCAGGCATCCTACTCGTGGATGCCGTGCAGCCATTCGCAGCAATGGTAGCGGCCTGGCAAGCAACACCGCCGATTTTCGTGCGTCATGTCTGCCCCGTGCAGCAAGTCGTTGCACTGTGGGACAGCCCTGGCGATCCCGACGAGCTGGCGGAGGCTCTCGCCGGCCCACATATGGGCGTCCTGATCGCTTCACTGCCCACTGAACAGCGCTTTTCGGTGCAGACGCGCTTGCTGGGCGAGCTGCCCTATAAGCCCTTTGACGTTAATCAGGCCGTGTCACAGGCAGTGGTCGAGAGAACAGGCGCAACGCTGGATGTGCGATCGCCGCAACAGGTGCTTTCCATTGTCTGCGCCGAGTTGTCGCTTTCCGTGATCGATCGCCTGCCGCGCGAGCTGCACCCGGGGCCACATGCGGCGCTCTACGGTCTTGTTGGGCTATCAACGCCGCAGCAAAACCTGTCCGATTGGGCAGGCGGCGCGCGGCGCTTTGCGCGCGAAGAGGGGCAAGTCAGCCGTTCGGAGTTCAAGCTGCTCGAAGCGTTTGAGATCTTTGGCGTCCAGCTGCCGCCGCGTGGCGTGGCGTTGGACCTGGGAGCATCGCCGGGTGGATGGACGCGGGTGCTGCGCCAGCACGGCCAGTATGTCACGGCCGTCGACCCTGGCGCCCTCGACGAACGGGTAACTTCGGATCCAGGCGTACGCCACAAGCGGATGACGGCCGAGGCGTACCTGCACGACGAGCCGGACCAGTTCGACCTGATCGTCAACGACATGCGCATGGATGCGCGCGACTCGGCGCGGCAGATGGTGACGTACGCCCGGCTGCTTTATCCGCATGGGGCAGCCATCATGACGTTGAAGCTGCCTGAGACGCGTCGCATGCCGATTTTGGAGCACGCACTGGACATTCTGCGATCGACCTACACGGTGGCGGGAGCACGCCAGCTGTTCCATAATCGCAGCGAGATCACAGTGTACTTACGGCCGAACAGGGCAAAGCGCTAATTGCGCCTCCACACCAGGTTACACTATTTTGTAATCACCTATGCAGACTGGCTAAGACTTTCCCACTACTATTTCCCCATTGACTGTGTGGCACTAGGTTAGCCGGAGGCGCATATGACTTGGGGGTTGCGTTACGTGCGGGCGGGTGGTCTCTTGACCTTGCTGCTGGTGCTTCTGGCTGGATGTAGCTCGGCGACGCTGCGCGACCAGGCGCAGCGTTTGTTGCTGCGACCAACTGCCGTCCAAGCCGGCATACCACCGTCGGATCCCAACAACCGTATCTTGTTGCAGGATATAGACGGCAACCTGTATATTGCCAGCCCTAACGGCAAGGAGCGATTTGCGCTCACGGACGATGCCTCAGGGCGACGAATCTATGGGCAGCCGACATGGTCGCCGGATGGCGAGCGCATCGCCTGGAATGTGCGTGCCCGTGACGGGACAGCCCTGCTCACAAGCCGTTACGACGGCAGCGAGCGCACTGTGCTCGACGTGCCCTTCCTGCCGTTCTACATCTTCTGGAGCCCGACGGGGCAGCAACTGGCTTACCTATCGAGTTGGCGCGTGGTGGACGAGGCGTCCATGGCCTTGCGGCTTGTCGACATTGGGGCGCAAGACAAGACAATCAAGACGTTGGCTGCCGGCCAGCCTTTCTACTTCTCTTGGTCGCCGGACGGCAACCAACTGCTAGCGCATATTGACAACGAACGTGTCGAAGTATACGACACAAGCCCAGATGGTCGAGACACGCAGTCGCTCGTGATTTCCGGTGGCGCCTTCTCGGCGCCGCAGTGGTCGGCCGACGGCAAACAACTGGTTTATGCCATCGCCGACGATCAAACGCAGCGCCTGCTGGTGACGGACGTGGCGGGTCAGCCGCTACAGGATCTGACGAATTACGAGGGGCGTGTCTCGTTCTTGCTCAGCCCTGACGATCGCCAAGTGGCGTATGTGGCTACCGATGCCGAGGTGGAAGCAAGCACGTTGGGGCCATTGTACGTGGTGGATGTCGAGACACAGCGGACGCGTGAACTGAGTGATCGGCCGGTACTGGCTTTCTACTGGAGCCCGAATGGGAGCCAATTAGCCTTCCTGACGCTTGACACGGTCAATGGGAGGATCGGGCTGCGCTGGAATGTGTGGGATGGCAAGGCCACGCGCCAGTACGCGGGCTTCTTCCCGTCCCAAGAGCTGATGCAGAACTACCTGCCGTTCTTTGACCAGTACGCACAGAGCCACCGCATCTGGTCACCGAGCAGCGACGCGTTCGTATTTTCTGGTACGCTGGAGAACGGCGAGAGCGGCATTTGGGTGCAGCCCATCGGCGATGATGCTCCGTCGCCTGTCAGCCTGGGTTCGGGAGTGCTGGCTACGTGGTCGCCGCAGTAGCAGAGTCATCGGTGCTCGAGTCGTCGAGCGCATCCATCTCGTCCGTTTCCTCCTCGAAGTCCGTCGTGCTATTCGGGTGCAGCGGCACGATGGCCGGCGCTTGATGGCTGGTGCTCGGCGGCTTCCACTCGCTGACGGCTTCTTGCACGGGGCTGTTGCCTATAGCCACCTCATGCAGCGGCCAGCGGCCGGTAACGCTGGCGATGACAGGCAGATCGTCCAATGAGAGCGTGGGGGGCACGTTGGACTGAGACATGGCGACTGGATCTGTGCGGGCTGAATCCGTGAGGGCCAGCGCGTCTTCGGCCGGTTCGCCGTCGGCAAGCCTAGGCATGCCGCGCAACTGCTCGTAGAGCGCCGCCAACAGCTTGTTGACCTGCGGCAGTGGCAGGTCACGGCGCAGCGGCGTTTCGCTGGTTTCCCACAGGTGCTTAAGCGCGGCGAAATCCCATTCGGCGGTAACCACGCCTTCGGATGCCTGGTTGCCCATCTCTACCAACACGCCATTGAAGCGCGGCGTGAGTTCCTGCGGCGCAAAGATGGCAGATCGCCCGATAAAAGCGCTGTCGTTGGCAGGTTGGAGCTGGTTGGCGCCCACCAGGTAAGAGCTAACGGCAAACAACTGGTTGTCCTGCATGCGCGCTAACGTGCCCGAGCGCAGCTTGTTGTAAAGGGTTGGCGAAAGGCTGGCGCCCTGGGCAACCAGAACTTCGGCCCCTTGAAAGGCCAAGGCCCTGCCGACTTCGGGGTAGAACACGTCGCTGCCCACCATGATCCCCAATGCCCCGACCTCGCTGCGAATCGTCGTCCAAGTACTGCCAGGGCTGCAGAATGACTCGTCGACATGGTTGAGAATGATCTTGGTCTGGGTGCCAAGCAGGGAACCATCGGCGGCAAAGACCGCCGCGACGTTGCGGATCACGCCGTCGATCGGGTCGGGGGCATAGATGGACGGGGCGACGAGCACCATGCCGAACTCGCGCGCCAGCCCGCTGTAGACATCGCAGTAGGCTTGCCACAGGCGAACGGCATCTACGTCGAGCAGGCCATGCAGGGCGTCTTCAAAACTAGCCTTGAGCAAGCCGGCTGCGCCGCCTGCCACGCGGCCGGTGAAGCGCTGCCAGTTTGTTGCCCGCACGCGTCGTCCTTGATCGGCGTGCTTGAGCAGTCGCGAACGAAAGTCCGCCAACATGGGCGCTGCGAGCATCAAACCGCCCAGTTCGGGAAAGACGACAAGACGGGCGTTCTTGGCCTGGGCGGCACGCAGAAAACGGCGTTGCAGCTCGCTGAGCTCGTCAAGCGTCCGGGGAAGGCGCAGCCGCTGCTGCACGCTTGCCACGATATAATGATCCAATAGCAACTCCTCGTATCGACAAGAAGCCGGCGCCTGGGTAGGCGCAGGTACGAGAAAGTCTACCATAGGCGCTGGGGGGTGGAAAATACCCCCAGAGAGAGCCGGATTTGACGGAAGAGGCAGGGAACGGCTACAATCCTACATGCTGAGTCCTGTGAGTGGCATGCCCGTATCGTCTAGTGGACTAGGACTCAGCCCTTTCAAGGCTGCGACCGGGGTTCGAATCCCCGTACGGGTACTGCTCAGCAAAGATGGCCGGCGTCATGCGACGCCGGCCGTTTTATTCTGTGTACCGCCAGGATCGCCGAGAGCACCAGCACGGCTATTATGCTGCTCCGCGGCAAAGACGGCCTGGCGTGCGATCGCCATGAGAAGCGCTGCTTCCTGCGGCTGCAATTCGACGCGATAGGCGAGCTGGCGCAGGGTGCGCATCACAGCCTGCGGATTGTATTTGAAGAAGCCGATGCCTCCCAGCGCCTCCTCTGCTAGTGTAAACAGCTGCTCCAGCATGGCCTGGGGCACCCTCTGGGGCGACGCCTCGGCCTGGGCTGGGTGCACAGGGGACAGAGGATCGGCGGTCGCGCCTGCCTGCCTGGACAATTCGTACAAAAACAGCAGCACCGATTGGGCCAGGTTGAGCGCGGGGTAGGTTGGACTGGTAGGCAGGGCCGCGATGCTGTGGCAACGGTCAAGGGCGACAGTATCCAGCCCATCGTCTTCCGTGCCGAAGAGCAGCGCCACGGGACCACCTTGGGCTCTCTGCAGCAACTCCCGGCTAAGCGGCTCAATGTCACGCCTCAAGGTCCGGCCGGAATGCACGATTGCGGACGTGCCCACGACATACACGGCGTCGGCCAGTGCCTCGTCGAGGGTAGCATACACGCCAATGGCGACGATGACGTCTTCGGCGTGATGGGCGACCCGTGCCAGTTCGGATTGGTCGAAAGGGCGCGGGTTTACAAGGCGCAGCTGTGAAAAGCCCATATTCTTGACGGCGCGCACGACAGCCCCAATGTTGACTGCGTCCTGGGGGCGGTCCAATACAACCACGATGTTGCCTTTTGTATCTGTATTCATAGCACAATTTCCTGTGATGAACTACTTGACAGACGGGGTTATTTGCGCTATTGTAACACGGCAAGATGTCGTAAGTTCTGACCCAGCAGGATTGGCGCCGCCGGACTTGACAGCCTGGGCGGCGTTTTTGTGTGTGAGGGAGGGATCTGCGGTCATCTGGCATCATCCCGTACCATGTTGTAGACCCGTAGTAAAGAAGCAGAGGAGTACTAACCTATGAGCGAGCAACGAGTCACCGGCACTGTCAAGTGGTTTAACGATGCCAAGGGCTATGGTTTCCTGGCTGTTGAAGGTGGTAAGGATGTGTTTGTCCACTATTCTGCCATTGCCACTGAGGGTTTCCGCAGCCTGGCCGAAGGTGACCGCGTCGAGTTCTCGATCGAGAAGGGTCCCAAGGGCCCCTCGGCCGCGAACGTCCGCAAGATCTGATTCCGCACACCCATTTCGTTCAGTCGTAAAAGGTGGAGAGTGGAGGCGCCGCTCTCCACCTTTTTTGGTTTCTGCGGTATAATGCGGGAATGGCAGAAAGAACACGTGTTCGCTCTACCCATGTCCTCGTGCTGCGTCGCCGCGACGTCGCAGACGCCGACCGCTTGCTCACGGTTCTTACGCCCAGTGAGGGCAAGATCGAGCTGCTGGCCAAGGGGGTGCGCAAGACGGTCAGCCGTAAGTCTGGTCACCTCGAACCATTCACCCACGCTCACGTGATGGTGGCGCAAGCCCGCACTTGGGACCTGATCACTGAAGCCACGACGGTGGAAAGCTTCCGCCATCTGCGTGAGAACTTGGACGCCATTGGCCAGGCATCCTATGCATGCGAGTTAGTCGATGCATTTAGCGACAGCGGCGACGAGAATCGTCCGCTTTGGGAGTTGGCGCTGTTTGTTTTGCGCCAGTTGGATGAGGCAGCGGGGCCCGGCACTCCGGCGGGCGAACCACCCGCCGCCGGCGAGGCAATACCTGCTTTCCTCCGCGAACTGCCATCCAACCTGCTGCGTTGGTTTGACCTGCACCTATTGAGCCTGGCCGGCTTTCAACCCCAATTCTTCAACTGCTTGGGCTGTGATGCTCCCATCGAACCGGCCGCCAATTTCTTCAGCTTGAACGAAGGCGGCGTGTTTTGCGCGCGTTGTGGCGCGCTGCGCAGTGACGTCGAAGCGATTCCTGTCGACGTGCTCAAGGTGCTGCGTTACCTGCAAAGCCAGCCTTGGCTGGAGGTGCAGCGGCTAAACGTGCGTCCCCCGATTGCACGCCAGGTGGATACGTTGTTGCAGCGCTACTTGAGCCATGTGTTGGAACGGCGGCTGCGCTCCACCGATTTTCTGCGCCGGCTGGATCATGTGCGGCAGCAACAAGGATCATAGGCATGCACATTCGTGAGTACCAGGCCTGGTTGGAAGAGTGGGATACGTCGCGTACCTGGGAACAGGTGACGCTTGGCCATACGCTCATGCACGCGCTGGAGGAGCTAGGCGAGATCAGCAAAATCGTGCAGATGATTGAGGGTTATCGTGCGCCAGAACCGGCCGACCCGGCCGCTCTGCGTGACGACCTGGCGCTTGAGCTGAGCGATCTGCAGGTAATGTTGTTCAAGATTGCTTACTTGTGCGGGATCGATATGGAAGAGGCAATGATGCGCGGCCAACACAAGGCGGACACACGCTTTCCCGACCCTGCTACCGGTCCCACCGACACAGAAGCCTATCGGGCTCGCTACCGCGCCTATCTGCGCAGCGCCGGACTCGACTTTTCCCCAGAAAATGGCTGATATCCCAGAACAAACGTGCTTTTCACTATTGACATCGCACAAATGTTCGTGTATAGTTTGGGATAATTGGGAAAAACAAACGTTCTTTGGGATAAGGGTCCAAATATGTCGTCACTTTCCGACCGCCAACGGCGCATCTTAGGGTTTATCATGGACTTTACCGAAGTTCATGACTACCCGCCGACTATCCGCGAGATTGGGGAAGAGGTAGGCATCACCAGCACGTCGGTGGTGAACTACAACCTTGCCAAGCTTGAGGACATGAATCTGCTCACACGCCAGCGCGAAGTAAGCCGTGGATTGAGCCTTAACCGCGCCAAACTGGCGGACTTAGGCATTACGGGCGCTAATGGAGGCAATGGTACGGTGAAGCTGGCGTCGGCCCGCCGTGCTTACGATGCGGCGCTGGATGGGCGCCGTGTGCGCGTGCCCATCTTAGGCAAGATTGCAGCCGGCAATCCGATCCAAGTTGAGGCGATCGATCCGGCTGCCGCCGAGGACTGGATCGAACTGGCCGAGGGTCTGCTTGGCGCAAACCAGCAGCTGTTCGCGCTGCGAGTGCAGGGTGACTCGATGATCGACGCCAGTGTGCTGGATGGCGACATCGTCATACTGCGCCACCAAAACACGGCCGACGACGGCGACATGGTGGCAGCCTGGATCGATGGCGACGACGAAACGACGCTCAAGTTTCTGTTTCGTGAGGGGCGCAATGTGCGTCTACAGCCGGCAAACCCGAATCCGCAGTTCAAGCCAATCATTCGGCCGGCGGAAAAGGTGCGCATCAACGGCAAGGTTGTGTCGGTGATTCGATTATTGCACTAGAGGGCTGGCAACGGGTTTGAGGAAGGGAATTTACGCGTTCCGCATCGCCCGCAGCGGGCAGGATCGGCAGGCAACGAAAAACGGCGGGGCGGCAAATGCCGCTAACCCGCCGTTTTGTTGTTTCGGGTCTTACGCCTGGGTAGAAGCTACATCCAGGAAGCGAACAGCGTCGCCGACTGTGGTGATCTTTTGTGCATCGTCGTCGTTGATCTCGCCGCCGAACTCCTCTTCGAAGGCCATAATTAGTTCGACTAAGTCCAAGCTGTCGGCTTCCAGATCATCACGGAAATTGGCTTCCATGGTGACTTCGCTGGGGTCCACGCCAAGTTGATCGACGATGATTGCGCGGACGCGCTCGAACGTACTGTTGTCGGCCATAACGGCATTGTCTCCTCTACTTGATAATTTCAATCTTTTGATGCGGCGCTGCGGCAGCGCGGTCGGCGTTCTCGCCGTGCCCGATCAACAGCCTGCTTTCTTGCGCTTGGCTCCGCTGTAAATATCGGCCATTGTAGTCTAGCGTTTGGTCTGCTGTCAAACAAATAACCACAATGGCGCAACACCTACAGAACGGAATCGGCAGTTGTCCAGCGGTGGCGCTCCATTTTTCTGCCTCGCTCGTCCGTATCCGCATGGTATCGCATGGTAATAACACGCGGGGCTCCCGAAAGTTGCGACCTGCGCGCAACGAGTATGGCAGCAAGGTGGCTGGATGCCGACCACTGGAGAACCGAGCCACAACTTCGTTTCCTATAATGGAAATTGCAGAGGAAGCTGGCCCAGTCCGCCGAACTATCAAACCCGATCCTCATGTGGTCTGGTTGAGGGCTTGGCGGAGTTGTGAAGTTTGAGGGGAGCTTACTTCACAATTCGAACCAGCACCTCCTTTGGTTCCTCCTTTGTACGGCCCGTCACCGCTTATGCGATGGCGGGCCCCTCTTTTTGTTGGGGCGGCTCGTCCGCCATGAACGACACGCACGCGCACAAGCCAGTGCAGTGGAAGATTCATTACGCAAGATAGGGTGCAACCCAACGGGCCACCTTGAGCGCTTCGCTGCCGGCAATCTTTCCTGCCGCCCGTCCCGCTTGTCTACCGCTATAAAGCGCTGCAGCAGCTGTGACAATGGACGCGAGGTCTGCGGGAAGACGTGGAAGTGCCCAAGCGGCTCCCTCCTCCTTGGAGAGAACAAGCTGGTCAGCTACGGCGGCCCAGATGCGGCAGGTATTGAGCACCAGGTACACGGGATTGTCGTCGGCGCGCTCGCATGCCCAGGTATAGTCGCGCAGAATTGAATCCAGGTAGTCAGCCCACGGAACCTCGGGCATTGCGCTCGCGATCGGTGCACCAGCGAGACGTACGCCGCGGCGTCGGGTGATGGTGAAGTGGCCGGCCAGGTCAGGGTCAAGCGTATCGTTCCAATTCGGCCACGCACCGTCGTCCAGTGCCTGGCTGATGGCAGCGCGCCAGCCTTCAGAGAAATGAAGGCTAAACGGCGTGGGGTGGCGCCAGGGCACGTATTGGCTGCGGTGGAGAAGGGAGAGTTCGATTGGAGCCGGAGCGCCGGACAACTGCAGCATTTGTTGCGCCCAGGCGCGGCGGCCTGCGGGCGCCGGTGCCTGCTCGACCAGCACCAGCAGATCCAGGTCGCTGTGTTGTGGATGAAAGCAGCCCATGGCGAGCGACCCATGTAAATAGATGCCAACCAGGTTCTCTTTCTCTATTTCGCATAGAGAAAGAGAAATGTACTCGAGTTGCCGGGCAATTTCCTCTGGTGCAGCCACTTCTGCTTGCCATTCTTGATCAGAGCTGTCCAAACTCCTCCTGTAAGTATTTCGCATAACCATTCTAAACTCCGCTTAAGCCTGAAATATATCATTTCACTACCTTCGGATAGTCAGCGATAAAAAACTTTTGTTGCGAAAACAGCCTATTGCGCACGATAAAATGAGATGCTATGCTCGACGGCAAGCAGCATTCTGCACCACACGTTGATTACCGTCCAACGGCAGAAGCATTGCAAAGAGTGTGCCATCGTTTCAGGAGGATATATGAGACACTTGTTACGCAGTTGTCTCAGCCACCTACAGTCCAGCCGGTGGACAGAGGTGCTGAGCGGGAGCAGCCCAGGCAAGTGGCGTGGGTATCTCCATTTTGATCGCTTATCAGGTCGTGGCGCAAGCACGCGTGTTTGGAGCGTGTTGGCCATGGTCGGTTTATTGACGAGCATGGTAAGTGTGGCCGTCTGGCCTGCAACGACCACTGCTTCCAGCGTAGACGTACTCGCTAACGGCGGGTTTGAGCAGGGCTTCGGCAGCCAGTCGGGTTGCGGCATGGTCGGCGGTGGCTGGCAGTGCTTCACGAACGGCGGCGCTGCCAACTACGGGTTCTATGACGACCAGTGGGAACGCACCGTTGCGGCCGGCAAGCACAGCCAGTTGATCGAGATCAACACCAAGGGCATGATGCTCGGCGATGCGGACCGTTACGCCGGCATTTATCAGACTGTCCCTGTACTGTACGGCGGACAGTATCTGCTCAATCTGAGCGGCATGATTCGCACCACCGATCTGGAGGGCGATCCCTGGCGCTACCGTGTACAGGTAGGCTGGACCTATGGACCCAGCGCCAACTGGCAGAGCGTGAGCAATTGGAAGGATGTGGGTTGGGACACCTACTACGAACGCACTAATCCGGGACCCTTCCTCAGCTTTGGCACGAACGTCACGGCTGAATCGGACTATGTGACACTGTATGTTCGGGCTTGGAAAAAGTGGGGCGTCGGCAACGAGGAAATCGACATCAACCTGGATTCGATTTCGCTCCTGGGGCCCAGCCCGTTCTATCAGCAGCCCGTGCCGCCCCTCTATCCGGTCGAGCCAGGTTGTATCAGCCCGTGCGCTCCTGAACCGCAGCCGCAGCCGCCGGTCGTGCTGCCTGTCCCGCCCATCTATCCGGTTGCGCCTGGTTGCGCAGACCCATGCGTTTCGCAGCCGTTGCCACCTGCGGGCGTTTGTGCCGGGCCGGACTATGTTTATAACGGCAACTTCGAGTCGGGCTTCAATCCGGTGGCCGTGGGCCATGTGGGCAACAGCTGGGGGTATTTCACCAACGGTGGAGCCGCCAACTACGGGTTCTATGACGACCAATGGCCACGTGTTGTGGCCGACGGTAAGCACAGCCAGCTGATCGAGATCAACACTAAGGGCGTCTACCCTGCCGACAAGGATCGCTATGCGGGCATCTACCAGTACATCACGGGTCTGTACCCGGGTGTGCAGTACGAGTTCCGCATGAAGGGCTTGCTGCGTGGCGCCGGCAACGAGGACGATCCCTATCGCTTTGCTGCCCAGGTAGGCTACCTGCCCGGCTACCAGTCTGACTGGGGCAAAGTAGGCAACTGGACCGAAATGAACCTGGGACCCATCGGCGTGCGCACCGACCCTGGTGCAATGACCGAGTACACGATGAAGTTCACGGCCAGCTCCAGCGACCTGACGCTGTTCATTCGAGGCTGGAAGAAGTGGGCTATCACCAACGTCGAGATGGACTTTAACATCGACAGCGTAAGCCTGCGGGCCTGCCAGCTATATGGCACAGGCGGCCCGGTGACCCTGCCGGGCGTATATTCGAGTCAACCGGTCGACCCCGGCTACTCAGTGGATCCCGGTTACTGGGTCGAGCCTGTCCACCCCGTTGACCCCGGCTATCCGGTCGACCCAGGTTATGGCTACGATGGCGGTCAGGCAACTTGCTCATACACGGTGGCGCCGGGCGACACCCTCGCCTGGGTAGCGCAGTCGATGGGCGTGAGCCAGTATGACCTGATTGCTGCCAACGGCATCGCCAATCCTGACTTCATCTATGTCGGCCAGGTGCTCACCAACCCGAACTGCGGCTCCGCAGGTTACGGGCTGGGCGCTGCTCCGGCGGAACCATACGTAGAGAGCTATGCAGCGGTGGGCGATGCGGCGGGTGGGTATGCTGCCGGTGGGTATGACGCCGGCTATGACGCCCAGGTTGTCGACTATCCGATGGCAAGTACAGCACCGACAGGCGAGATGGGCGCAGGCGAGATGGGCGCAGGCTATGCGGCAGCCACTGGGGACGGCAACGAGATATACGCCGACTACCCCGCAGGCGACTACCCCGCAGGCGACTACCCCCCAGGCGACTACGCTGCTAGCGGCTACTCAGACACCGGCTATGACGGTGCTGATTACTCGGCGGGCTACGGCGACACACCGGCGGCGCTACCGTCGGGTGAAACCTACACCGTTCGGCCTGGCGATAATCTGAGCCAGATCGCCGCTGGCTACGGTGTGGCTGTTGGCCAAGTATTGCAGGCCAACGGCATCCAGAACCCCAACATTATCTATGTTGGGCAACAGCTAGTCATACCGTGACGGTACGGGTTGATTAGATAGACTCCTTCGATGGCAGTGCAGGCTGTGGATTCCGGCTCCGCAGCCTGCCTGCATTCTGGGAACGGTAGAACGGGTTTCACTGAGCGCTTAATTGGATGCGTTCGCAAGACGCCTTCAAGTTGCAGCACTACCGTCTTTCGCAATCATGACCTTTTCTACAACCCAGAACAAAAGGGCGACGTGGTGCGGCACGTCGCCCTTTTCTATTCATAATTGTGCCGTCTCGGCCGGCAACCATTTCGTCCAACTCGCAGGGATATCGTCCAGTCCGCAGCGATATCGTCCGTCCGCACGCCGCGTGCGGATTTCGTGCCACGAGTGAGGGGCTTACTCCAGCGGGCTTAACCAGCGGTCAGTGCCGTCACCGTCGGCGGCCCAGCCCTCGACCGAGCCGTCGTCGGAGCGAATTTGATACCAGGTGTAGCCGCTGGCTTCCTGCGGCCCTCCCATTACCGTGAACTGCTGACCCTCTGCCACGCGTGTGACCAACTCGGCCTCGGTGCCGGGTGTCACGCGCACGGACAGGTCGCCGGTGGACATCGTGACCTGGACCCGGTCGCCGACACGCGGCGATCGATCTACAGGTTGCGCTTCACCCATTCGGGGGCTCAGCCACTCAGTTTCGCCGTCACTTTCCGCTACCCAGCCGACATTGCCGCCGCCGTCGTCCACCTTCCACCAGCGGAAACCTTCCGCTTCGGTGGGGCCCTCGACGACTGTCACACGCTGGTTTGAGGGCAGCAGCAGCAACAATTGACCGCTCGAACTCGCCTGGTCACGCATATTAAGACCATCCGGAGCGACGACGCGCGCCGGCTGGCCTACCGCAAGGGCGGTGCCGGGCACCGTAGTCACGGTAAAGGTTGCCGTCGGCGCCTCGGTTGGCGTCTCGGCAACTGGGGGCAGTGGGGTGCTGCTAAGGGGAATGATAGGCGTGGCGGTTGCGCTTTCGACTACGGCTGTTTCGACCGGAGGCGGCGTCGGCGTGGGCGTCGGTCTGGGCGCAAAACTGCCGCATGCTAACGTGGGGCCTAGCCAGATCAGCGACGCTGCCAAGAGTGCACGCAACTGCCACTTCCGGCTGAGTCTACTTCGCTTGGAATAACGAGTCTGCTCAGTCTGCATAGCGCGGGCATTATACCGTATCTCCCCCTGTACGTCACGTTCCCAGAGGGTATTGTTTGCATTCCCGCCTACAGGGTGATCGCCTTTAGCCAATAGATGTCGTCCATGGCGCTGATTGTCGCCTGCAGCTCGGGCGAAGTTGGTTCGTCGGTGCCGAGCGCCATGATGGCTTCACTGCGTGGTGCGCGGCGGCCCACGTGCATAAAGCTTATATTGACATCATGGCTGCCCAGGAGCGTGCCTACTTTGCCGATCATGCCCGGCCGGTCCTGGTGCATCGCCAACAGGACGTGCCCTTGTGCTGGGAAGTCTACCCACAGTTCGTTAATGCCGACGATATGCGGTATGCCCTGCATAATGGCTCCGCGTACGGTCCAGCGGCGTGCGCCCGATGTGGCGCGCAGCGTGAGCAGGTTTTCGTAGGCATACTCGGTCTGATGTTTCTTGCGCTCGATCAGGTTCATGCCGCGGCGTTCCGCCAGCAGGGCTGCGTTTACCAGGTTGACGCGCACGGAAACCACGTCACTCAACAGCCCCTTGATCACGGCGGCGCGGATGTAGGTCAGGTCGAATTCCGCCAGGCTTCCCTCGGCAGTCAACTCGACGTCGCCCATCCCCTGGGCCCCCAGCTGCTTGATAAAACGGCCCATGCGCTCGGCCACGTCAATGTACGGGACCAGGAAGTCCAGGTCCTTGGGCGGGAGAATGGGCGCGTTGACGGCGTAACGGGCGGGCCGATCGTTGAGCACGTCCAGCACTTGGAGTGCCACGTCCTCGGCCACCTTTTCTTGCGCTTCAATCGTGCTGCCGCCCAGGTGGGGGGTGAGGATGATGTTGGCTACGGTGCGCAAGGGGCTGTCTGCTTCGAGCGGCTCGTTCTCAAACACGTCGAGCGCGGCCCCGGCGATGCGTCCTGCCGCTACTGCTTCGGCCAGTGCGTGCTCATCTACCACGCCGCCACGTGCGACGTTGATGAGGCGCGCTGTCGGTTTCATGCGTCCCAGCCGCTCACGCCCGATCAAATGGCGTGTCTGCGGCGTTAGCGGCACGTGCAGCGTGATAAAGTCCGCCTGCGCCACCAACGTGTCAAGGTCTGTCAGCGTCACGCCCCGTTGCAGGGCGTACTCTGCGGTCACATATGGATCGTAGGCCATGACATTCATGCCCAACCCCTGGGCGCGGCGTACAACCTCCTGGGCGACGCGGCCGAGGCCGACCGTGCCCAGCGTCTTGTCGCGCACTTCGACGCCCATAAAGCGGTCGCGTTTCCATTGGCCCTCATGCACGTGCGCATTCGCCTGCGGCAAGCTGCGCGCGACTGCCATGAGCATGGCCACGGTATGTTCGGCGGCCGCCACTACGTTGCCGGTAGGGGCATTGACGACGATCACGCCCGCCTGGGTGGCGGCTTCTACGTCGATGTTGTCAACCCCCACCCCAGCGCGCGCGATCACGCGCAGCCGCTTGCCGGCATGGATCACCTCGGCGGTCACCTTGGTGGCGCTGCGCACCAGGAGGGCGTCGTAGCTCCCGATCAGCTCGATCAGTTTTTCCTGCGATTGCCCTGTGATCACGTCTACAGTCAGGTTGGGCGCCGCCTGGAGGGGAGCAAGACCCGCATCTGACATAGAATCACTGACCAAAACTGCAAACTTTTCTTTCATACCGGCTCTGCTTGTTCCTCGTGAGTTTCAACTACATCGATTCAGGTGCGCTGACGCCAATCAGCGCCAGCGTTTTCTTGAGCCCGACCAGAGTGGCGCGGCAGAGGACGAGCCGCGCAGCGCTGAGCGGCTCGTTTTGTGGATCGACTACACGACAGTCACGATAGAATGCGCTGAAGATGCGCCCAAGCTCGAGCGCGTAATGGGTCAAGTTGTGCGGCGACAGCTTTTCCACCGCTAACTCGATCTGCTCCTCCAATTCGAGCAGCTTGCGGATCAGGGCTAGCTCGGCCGGATGCGACAGCAGCGCTACGTCTACCTGGGTCCCAGCCCCGGCGCTTTCGTCAAAGCCCAGACCCATTTCTTTGGCCTTGGCAATGATCGAGCAGATGCGGGCGTGACCGTACTGGACATAAAATACCGGATTTTCGTCGTTCTGGGCCTTGGCGAGATCGAGATCAAACTCAATCGTGCTTTCCGGTCCGCGCGTGAGCAGGTTGAAGCGTACGGCATCGGGGCCAACTTCGTCCACCACTTCGGCGATGCTGAGGATGGCGCCCTTGCGTTTCGAGAGCTTGACCTCCTGGCCCGCGCGGATCAGCTTGACCAGGCTATATAGCAGGATTGTGAGCCGTGCAGGTTCGAGACCAAGCGCCTGCATGACTGCCGCCATCCGTGGCACATGGCCTTGGTGATCCACTGACCATACATTCATTACATGATCGAATTGTCGGCGCACGAATTTCTCATAGTGGTAAGCAATATCGCTGGCGAAGTAGGTAGGTGCACCCGACGAGCGGATGAGCACTTCGTCCTTGTCCTTGGCGCGATAGTTGCTGGCCAGGAACCAGACGGCGCCGTCCCGTTCGGCCAGGTCACCCTGTTCACGCAGCCGCTGCAGCACCAGATCCACCAGGCCATCGTCGTAAAGGCTCTGCTCTCGGAACCAGCGGTCAAAGTGTACGCCGAGCTTGCCCAACTCTTCGCGCAGAGCGGTGAGCACGATCTCCTCGCCGATCGGCTTGAGCGCCTCAATGGCGCTCTTGCGATCCATGGCCGCAAAGCGTTCGCCTCTGCTGTCAAGAATTTGTTGCGCGTAGGCAATCATGTAGTCGCCAAGGTAGCCCTCGGCAGGCAACGGCTCGTCGCGGCCCTGCAGCTGCATGTAGCGCGCATAAAGCGTGGCGGCAAAAAGCTCGAACTGTGTGCCGGCGTCGTTAACATAAAACTCGCGCTGCACTTCATAGCCGGCCGCCTGCAGCACGTTGGCCATGGCATCGCCCAACACTGCGTTGCGTGCGCCGCCGTAGTGGACCGGGCCTGTAGGGTTGGCACTGACAAACTCTACCTGCCAGCGCTGTCCGCAGCCGCGCTCGAGGTTGCCGAACGCATCCCCGGCTTGCACAATCGCTGCAGCCTGTTGCTGCAGCCAGGCAGTGGCCAAGCGGATGTTGATAAAGCCGGGACCGGCCACCTCGACCGCACCCACCGGTCCGCCAGGAGCAATGAAGTCGGCAATGGCCTGCGCAATCTCACGTGGCTGCACCGCGGCCCCGCCCGTTTCTATCGACTTGCGGATAGCCGCCGCCACGACCATGGCGACGTTCGAACTGTAGTCGCCGTGATCCGCCTGCTTTGGGCGGGCAATTTCGATGCCCGGTAGTTCAAACGCGGGTAGACGTCTGGCGTCCTGGGCGGCCAGCAGTGCGTTCGCGATCGTTTGCTTTATGTTGTCACGTACCATGAGCCGGTCTTTCCAATGGAAATGGTTGGGTTTAGGCAGAGGTCAGGTCGCGCCAGTTTGGCCCAACCTCGACATCCACCTTGAGCGGCACGCGCAAGGCATAGGCCGACTGCATATTTTCGCGCGCGAGGGCTACAACAGCATCGACTTCTTGGTCCGGACATTCAAGCACAAGTTCGTCATGCACCTGGAGCAGCATGCGCGCTTGGTAGCCACCCTCACGCAGTTGGCGATGCAGGCGGATCATGGCGATCTTCATGATGTCGGCGGCCGTTCCTTGGATGGGGGCGTTGATCGCCTGGCGTTCGGCGGCCTGGCGTTGGTTGTACGGCAAGCTTGGGTTTTTCAACTCCGGGAAGAAGCGCTTGCGTCCCAGCAGCGTCTCTACGTAGCCGCGTTCGCGCGCTTCGTTTAGCGTTACTTCGATATACTCGCGGATACGTGGATAGGTGCGGAAGTACTGCTCCAAGAACTGGCGCGCCTGTTCGGGCGTCAGTTCGGTGCGGCTGCTGAGACCAAAAGCGCTGACGCCATAGATGGTGGCAAAGTTGATTGTCTTGCCCAGGCCGCGCTGGCTTTTCGTCACCTCTTCGAGCGGCACGTTAAACAGGCGTGCGCCGGTCACGGCATGAATATCCTGGTCGGCCAAAAAGGCTTCGATCAGCAGCTCCTCGTTGGCTACATCGGCCAGGATGCGCAGCTCCACCTGGCTGTAGTCTGCTGAGATGAGCTGCCAGCCTGGTTGCGCAATGATGGCGCCGCGGATTTCGCGCCCGATCTCAGTGCGGATCGGGATATTCTGCAGGTTGGGGTTGCTGCTGCTGAGACGGCCTGTAACGGAGCCGGTCTGGCTGAAGCTCGTGTGAACACGGCCAGTCTGCGGGTTGACCAGGGCCGGCAGCGCATCAACATAGGTGCCGCGCAGCTTTTCCAACTGGCGATGTTCCAGGATCAGGTCGATGGCTCGGCGCTGCTCGCTGCTCAATTCTCCGCCCAGCATGGCCAGGCCATCGAGCACGTCGGCGGCGGTCGAAAAGTGGCCGGAGGCTGTTTTCTTGAGCCCCCGCGTCGGGAACTTAAGTTCTTCAAACAGCACCTGGCTCAACTGCTGCGTGCTGCGGATGTTAAAGGCGTGGCCAATCACCTGGTGAAGCTCCGTCTCAAGCTCCATCACCCGTTTGCCCAGCCTGCTCGACATTTCCTTGAGAAAGACGAGGTCCAGCAGTACGCCGGCCATTTCCATGTCGGTGAGCACGGGAATCAGCGGGCGCTCGATTTCGGTATAGAGTTTCCACAGGTCTGCGGCCTGGAGGCGCGGAATCAGCGCGTCATAGAGGTGAATGGTGGCGTCCACGTCCGCACCGCAATAGGCCCCCGCAAGCGCAGCCGGCACCTGTTCCATCGTAATCTGTTTACGCCCTGCGCCGATCAACTCGGTCAGTTCCGTCATTTGCCAGCCCAGCAAGTCCGCCGCCAGGGCTTTGAGTCCGAGCGAGCGGCTGGCCGAGTCCAGCAGCCAGGCCATGATCAGCGTGTCGTCAAGCGTACCGGTCGCATCCAGCCCGTAGCGCCGCAGTACGGTCAGGTCGTACTTGGCGTTGTGCGCAACCTTGGCGACGTTGGGGTCGGCGAAGGCTGCGTGCAGGCGCTGGCGCACATCGCTCCACTCCAGCGGTTTAGTATCGGCATGCGCCAGGGGTACATAGGCGGCCTGGCCCTTATCCCATGCCAGGCCGAGTCCGACCAGTTGCGCCTGCATGGCATCGGTGCTGGTGGTCTCGACGTCAAAAGAGAGAATGTGCGCACTGGCGAGCGACGCCAGCATCGCCTCCAGTGCCGCGGCATCTTGTATGCAGCCGTACGTGGAATCCACCGTCTGGGCTGGGCGCTCCGCTTCGCCGAAGAGTGACATCTGGCCACGCTGGCTTGTGTCGGCTAACGGTGGCGCAGTAGCGGGCTGTTCGCCGGCCAACGCCGGCAGTTCCTTGGTCAAGCTGCGAAATTCGAGCTGGTTAAATACATCTGCCACTGCATCTGGGGAAAAACCGTGGAAGCGGCATGCCTCGGCGTCGTATGCGATTGGCAGGTCGGTATGAATGGTGACAAGCCGCTTATTGAGCATCACCAACTCGCGCGCGTCGACCAGGCTCTGGCGTGTCTTTGGCCCGCTGATCTCATCAAGATGCGCGTACAATTCGTCCAGCGAGCCATATTGCTGGAGAAACTTCGTGGCGGTTTTGTCGCCAATACCGGGTACGCCGGGGATGTTGTCGGACGTATCGCCGGTGAGCGCCTTGAGATCGATAAACTGCTGCGGCGTAAGGCCATAGCGATCGGCTACTTCGGCTAAGCCGTAAATCTTAGTTTCCGGGTTGGGGCCGCCTGAAGTGTAGAGAATCTTGACGTGTTCGCCCACCAGCTGAAACATGTCGCGATCCCCGGTCATCACCAGCACTTCTGTACCTTCGGCTGCCGCCTGGCGGGCCAACGTGCCCAGGATATCGTCGGCTTCAAAGTTGGGATACGTGACAATGGGGATTGCAAAGGCCGTCAGCAGTTGCTCAATGCGCGCCATCTGAGTGCGCATTTCATCCGGCATGGCATCGCGCGTTGCCTTGTAGGCAGGAAACTCGCCGTGGCGCCAGGTATCGCCGGTATCAAACGCGACGGCAACCTCCTCCGGCTTGAAGTCGCGCAGCGTGCTGAGCAGTTTGCGCGCAAAGCCATACACCGCGCCGGTTGGTTCGCCCTCGCGAGTGGACATGGGGTTTTTGATCGCAAAAAACGCACGATAGGCCTGCGAGTGGCCGTCGATCAGCAGAAGGGTTGGCATCGATTAAGTTGTCACTTTACGGCTGTTTTGCCGTGATGGGACCAGCACAGAATCGCTACTCGATTGCCACTTTGCCGGCGTTGATCAGTTCCATTACCGATTCGAACTTGAGAATGGAACGCATGGTACGCATGCGCCGGCCGGCGTCGAGGCGGTAACGACCGGTCGGCAGATCCAGGATAAAGTTCTGCTTGCTGCGGTTGGCGAGCACAATGATGTCGTCCGGGTTTTCCATCCAGGTGTAGTCATCGACTGCGGAAAATTGCTTATTAGCCATATGTGTTCGCCTTTTCCCATTTAGCGCCTGGGGGCGCCGACATTCACTGCGTAAAGCTACCTTATTCTACTTGGGCAATTGTCGTTTTGACAAGAACCTGGGCTGGCGGCGCTGTAACTCGCTGCTGCGTGGGCGGCCCTGCCATAGGCCCGCGCCGGCGACGGCGGCGAAGCTGGCGGCGTACAGCAACATAAAGGGGGCGGACAGCCACCCCTCGCGCTGTGCGATCAACATGGCGGCAAAGATGGCATAGAACATGAGAAGCAACTCGCCCATCATCATCCGATCTACCGGCAGACGGTAGCCGCTGTTGCGCCAGCCGTCGCCGGCGCGTTCGACGCGGAATTTGGGCGTGCGTTGGAATTCGCCGCCATTGGAGCGCAGGCCCTGCCATACAGCCCAAGTATTGCTCAGACAGACGCCCATGCCGAGAAGTGTAAGGAGCGGCAAATAGGCCCATTGCTTCCACCAGGTGCGGCGGTCGAGGCGAACCTGCCCCGCGGCATAGAGCAGCGGCGGCCCAAAGGAGGTCATACCGATGAGAGGCACAGGCGACAGCGGCGAGGCTCCCAGCAACAAGATAGGCGGAATGATAAGCAGGAGGGTCAGCAGCATCGGATGGATCAGATAGTTGCCCAGGTGCAGCAGCGCCGAAAGGCGCTGGATCAGCGGCCGTTGGCTACTCCATACCCTGCTGCCAAGCTTGCGCAGCGTCTGCACGCTGCCCTTTGCCCAGCGAAACTGCTGGCGCTTATAAGCGGTGACTTGGGGTGGAATTTCGGCCGGGGCGACGACGTCGTTGAGATAGATGGGACGCCATCCGGCCAGTTGAGCGCGGTAGCTCAGGTCGAGATCCTCGCACAACGTGTCTTGCTGCCACCCGCCGACGTCGAGATCTTCGATGCAGGCGCGCCGCCATACGCCCCCCGAACCGTTAAACCCGATCAGGTAGCCAGCGGCGAAACGGGCGTCTTGCTCGATGGCAAAGTGACCATCCAGCGCCAGTGCCTGACTGCGAGTGATGATCGAATAGTTGCGGTTGACGTGGCCCCAGCGCGCTTGTACAAAGCCTACGCATTGTGCCCCGGGCGCTAGGAAGTGCGGGATCATGCGGCGTAGAAAGTCCGGCGAGGGCTGGAAATCGGCGTCGAAGATGGCGATGTATTCGCCGGTCGCAAGCGGCAGGGCGTGGGCCAAAGCGCCGGCCTTATATCCGCTGCGGCTCGGACGGCGTACGACCTCCACTTGCTGGCCGAGGCTTTGCCAGTAGGCGCAGCGACGGTTGACCAGGCTCACCGTATCATCGGTCGAGTCGTCCAAGATTTGAATCTGCAGCAGGTGAGCAGGATAATCTTGGCGGGCGCAGGCATCGATCAGCCGCTCTACCACATGCCGTTCGTTATAGATGGGCAGTTGGATCGTGACCGGCGGCCACATGGTGGGATGGAAAGCAACTGCGGGAGTGTTGCACTGGCGGCTTTTCCAGACAAGCCATGCCGAGTGCAGACTGTAGGTGGCAAGACCAACGGCGCATAGCCCATAGACGAACTGCAACGCATATAGGACCCATTGCTGCATAATGCGATATGCTTCTTGTGTTTGGGGCGCAGAATTACCGCACCATGCTGCGCTATAGACAAAAAGAGCCGACGAGAGTCGGCACAAACCCGCGGCATTATAGCCAATTCATAGGGGGCAGCCAAATATGCTATACTATCGCAACCGCCAAACGCTTTTGCGTCTTCAGCTAGGGAGGCCTTGACTCATGTGGAATGAACAGCCGGCGCCGGCAATCGACGCAGAGGCATTGGAGTTACTTGTAGAGATGATTGGCCCTGACGAACCGGCGGCCGTTTTGGATTTGCTGGATACTTACATCGGCGATTCCACCCGGCAGATCGAGGAATTGCAGCGGGTGTACGCAGCCGGAGACTTGAAGAACACGCATCGCCTGGCGCACAGCATGAAATCCAGCAGCGCCACCTTTGGTGCGCTTGGATTATCAAAATTTTGTGAAACGCTTGAATACTCCGCCAAAGACAATTGCGCCAGCGGGACCTGCGCACGCGAATTACAGCGTGTGGTCGAAGAGCATGCGCGGGTGATTGAGTCGCTCACCAGCCTGCGTCCGCGCTTTATGGAGTAGAACTCAAAACGGTGGAATATCCCCGAGCATCGGCGCACGCGTGCGCCGATGCTCGGGGATATTTTTGTTATTTTTCGCCCCTACTCTTCGTCAGTCTCTTCCTTGTGCTGGGCGACAATCTCCTGTGCCAGGTGACTGGGCACCGGCTCGTAGCGGTCGAATTGGACCGTGTAGGTGCCGCGACCCTGAGTCATCGAACGCAGGTCGGTACTGTAGCGCATGATCTCTGCCTGCGGCACCGTGGCGCGAATGACCGTGCGGTTGCCTTTTTGCTCCATGCCGAGCACGCGGCCGCGACGAGTGTTGAAATCGCTCATCACGTCGCCCATGTACTCTTCCGGCACGCTTACCTCGACGATAACGATTGGCTCGAGCAGCACGGGGTTGGCCGCCTTGAAGGCCAGCTTGAACACCTCGCGTCCCGCCGTCTGGAAGGCGATGTCCTTGGAATCGACAGGGTGTTCCTTGCCGTCGAAGACCACAGCCTTGACGTCCACCACGGGGTAACCGGCAATCACGCCGCGGTCCAGGACCGACTTGATGCCTTTCTCGATCGAAGGGAAGAACGAACTGCTGATCGTGCCGCCAAAAACTTCACTGGCGAACTCGTAGCCTGCACCATGCGGCCGCGGGTCGAGACGCATATGCACCTCGGCAAATTGGCCGGCGCCGCCCGTCTGTTTCTTGTGGCGGTACATCGAACTGGCAGACTTGGTGATTGTCTCCTGGTAGGCAACCTTGGGTACGTCGGTGACCACGTTGACGCCGTACTTGGCCTGCAGGCGATGAACGGCCACCTCTACGTGCGCTTCGCCCATGCCGGAAAGCACGGTTTGCTTGATTGCAGCAACGGTCTGGGCGCGCAGCGTGGGGTCTTCCTCGGTCAGCGTGTGCATTGAGGGGCCGATCTTGGCGCTGTCCGCCTGGCTCACTGGGGTGATCGCTACGGAAAAAAGCGGTTCGGGATAAGCGGGCGGTGTTACTGTCAGTGCTTGCTCCGGCACCGATAGCGAATCGCCGGTGAGCACATCTTCGAGCTTGGTGATCACGCCAATATCCCCGGCCACCAACTCGTCGGTATTCTGCAAGTCTTTGCCGCGTACGCTAAACAAGTTGGCGATGCGCATGGATCTTCCGGTGCGGGTGTCGACAAGCTGGACGTCTTTTACGACCTTGCCGGAGAAGATGCGCACGTAATTCATGCGGCCAATGTAGCGGTCAATGATCGTTTTGAAGACAAGAGCCGCCGTCGGGCCGGCAACGTTGCTGCCGAGCTCACTCTCATTGCCGTTGCGAGTGGCGGTGATGGTGCGCTCATTGGGTGCGGGCACGTAGCGGCGCAAGGCAATCATCATGCGTTCGAGACCAATGCCGCCAACGGCGGTGCCGCAGTAGACGGGCGTAATGGCGCAGTTTTTGACACCCACGTGGAGGCCATGGCGCACTTCTTCAGGGGTCAGCTCTTCGCCGTCGAGGTATTTCATGATCAACTCGTCGTCGGCTTCGGCCGCCGCCTCCACCAGCGCGACGCGTGCCTCTTCGGCCTCCGCCTGCATATCGGCGGGAATCGGCGATTCCTTGCCTTCGGGGCCTATGTAGGCCTTCATCTCGATCAGGCTGATGACACCCTTGAAGGAGTCTGCCTGGCCGATCGGAATTTGAAATGCGACAATTTTGTCGTCGCCCAATGTTGCGCGCAGCGACTCGACCGCACGTGCATAATTGGCGTTCTCGCGGTCCATGCGGTTGACGAACATCAGGCGGGGTTTGCCGAGATCTTTTAGGCGGTCGTACGCCAGCTCGGTGCCCACCTGGCAGCCGGAGACGGCGTCGACAACCACCAGGCCTGCTTCGGCGGCGTGCAGCGCACTAATTACTTCGCCGACAAAGTCCTGGTAGCCAGGGGCGTCGATGAGGTTGATCTTGGTGTCTTGAAATTCGACAGGAACGACCGAAAGGTTAATCGAGATGCCACGGCGGTGCTCTTCCGGGTCCCAGTCGGAGACGGTGGAGTGGTCTTCCACGCGGCCCATGCGACCGATGGCGCCGGTCTTAAGTAACAGCGCTTCGGCGAGCGTTGTTTTGCCAGAGCCGCCGTGGCCGAGCAAGGCCACGTTGCGGATCTGCTCCGTCTTAAACTTAGCCATAAAGCCTCCAAACGTACCTACCAGTGAAATGGAACGAAAATTGGAAGCCGGGCGCGGCGAGTAAGAAAGCCAAGTGCCTGCGCGCCGGCAGGTCGACCGAAAACACAGCACGCATAGGATCAGCACTTCCAGCGGGGTGACGTAAGCTGCCGGGAATCTCGGGCAGAGGACCGGAGGGAGCGCACCGCTACAAAACAGCGTTACAGCGTGCGGTCACGTATAGAAAGCAGTCAGGGAAAAGGATCTTCTTTCACAATATGAGCATGTATTTTACCCAAAGCTGCCGAACCTGTCAACGTAAGTGCAACGCTTGCCGTCTGGGCTACGAGGTAGCGAGTTCCTCTCCGATCGCCAGGTTTACCGCCTCCACCAACTGCCCGCCCGCCACCACTCTGCGCACAGCCTCGATCAACGGGTACAAGATCTCATCACGCTCTATAAACGGCGCGGTGCGCCGCAAAAGCTCGTAAGCGTGGCGTGTGCCGTGGCCAAGCTCTGCGCCGGGACCAAGGCCCCGCTTGCGAAAGTCGATTCCCTGCGCCGCCGCCAATAGCTCGATGGCCAGAATGCGCTCCACGTTGTCGTTGATCTGGCGCAGCTTGAGCCCCGCGGTCAGCCCCATGCTGACGTGGTCCTCGACGTTGGCCGAAGTCGGAATGGTGTCCACGCTGGCTGGGTGCGCCAGGACCTTGTTCTCACTGGCCAGCGCTGCCGCCGTGTACTGCGTAATCATAAAACCGGAGTTGAGCCCGCCATGCTCTGTAAGAAAGGCGGGCAGCACGTGCGCGTTGCTGCACTCATCGGTGAGGCGCGTCAGGCGGCGCTCGGAGATGTTGCCCAGCTCGGCCATGGCGATGCCGAGGTAGTCCATGGCGATGGCCAGCGGCTCGCCGTGGAAGTTGCCACCGGACAGGACCGTCACCTCGCCGGTCCCTTCGTCTACAAACAAGAGCGGGTTGTCCGATACGGAATTCAGCTCGATGTCCATTGCCCAGCGTGCATACGCAATCGCGTCGCGCACAGCCCCATGCACCTGCGGGATACAGCGCAGCGTGTAGGCATCCTGCACGTTGTGCGGGTCGTGGTGGCGGGTGAACTCGCTGCCTGCCAGCAAGTGGCGCAGATAAGCGGCGCACTGTACCTGGCGCGGGAAGGGGCGCAAGGCATGGATGCGCCCGTCGAAAGCCAACTCGGTGCCATGCAGCGCCTCCAGGCTCAGGCAGCCGGCAATGTCCCCTACCTGGCTCAACCGGTGTGCCCGCCAGCTTTCGAGCACGCCCAGCGCATTCATCACCGACGTGCCGTTGGTCAGCGCCAGCCCCTCTTTGGCTGCCAATGTCACCGGCTCGAGGCCTGCCACGCTAAGCGCCTCGGCTCCAGGCAGCGTACGGCCATCCACGCGCGCCTCGCCCATCCCGATCAGCACGAGTGCCAGGTGGGCCAGTGGGGCGAGGTCGCCGCTGGCTCCCAACGATCCCTTGCAGGGAATCACGGGATGTACGCCGCGGTTGAGCAGGGTCAACAGCCGCTGCAGCGTCTCCAGGCGGATCCCCGAGTGGCCGCGCGCCAGCGTGTTGGCGCGGATCAGCATGACGGCGCGCGTGGTGGGAATGTCGAACGGTTCGCCCACGCCGACGGCGTGGCTCATGATGATGTTGCGCTGCAGTTGTTCGACCTGCTCGCGCTCGATCACGCGATCCTTGAAGGCGCCAAAGCCAGTGGTGATGCCGTAGGCGACTACGCCGTCGTCGAGCAAGCGCTGCACGGCATCCGCTGTGTGCTGGACGCGTCTGGCTGATGCTGCGGTGAGGTCAACCGTAGGTGCACCAGGTTGGCCGTATGCGACGGCAAGCACCTGTTCAAAGGAAAGAGATTCGCCGTCGAGGAGGATTTCAGGATGATTCATGTGTGTCTCTCTAACTTGGGCACGGTGCGCAGTGTGCTGAGCCCAGCGTGCCCAGCGTCTCGCACGCAGGCGGGCGGGCTACACAACAACCTGGCCGCGCTTAATGACTTGCCGCACCAGGTTGTGGCCGAACCAGTAGGCTAGATGGCGGTAGTCGGGCGCGTCGACGATAAGCAAGTCGGCCTGTTTGCCTGGTTCCAGCGAACCGATGCGATTGCCTTGGCCCAAGGCATGGGCGGCGTTGATGGTGACGGCGTTGAGTGCCTCGGCGGGCGTGAGTTTTTGATAGCGACAGGCGATAGCCATGACGAGTGGCAGGGACAGGCAGGGTGCTGAGCCGGGATTGGCGTCTGTCGCCAGGGCTAGTGCGGCGCCGTCGGCGATCAGCGCCCGCGCGTTGGCATAGTACGCGCTGCCGAGGTGGAAGTTGACCGCGGGCAGCACTACGGCGACAGTGGGCGAGGCAGCCAGCAGGCGGCGATCGGCGGGCGGGGTCACGTCCAGGTGATCCACGGAGGTGGCGGCAAGTTCGACGGCGAGGGGCACGCCGCCTTGGGTGACGAATTCGTCGGCGTGCAGTTTCAGCGGCATACCCAATTGTCTGGCGGCGCCCAGGATCGCCGCCGTTTGCGCGTAGTCAAACGCGCCCGGCTCGCAAAATACGTCACAAAAGAGCGGCGCGTGGGCCAGCGGCGAGCGGCTGTGCCAGCCGGCGACGGCCGGGAGCATTTCCTCGATTACCAGACGGCTATACGCATCGCTGCGATTTTGAAAGGGTGGCGGCACGGCATGGGCGCCGAGAAAGGTCGGGAACACCTCGCTGCAAGGTTCGGCAGCCAGCAGACCGACTACCTCCAGAATCTTGAGTTCCGAGGCCGTGTCCAGGCCATAGCCGCTCTTGATCTCGACCGTCGTCGTGCCCAAACGGCTCATTTCGTGTAGTCGAGAACGGGATCGGGCTGCGAGGTCCGCCAAAGAGGCAGCACGCGTGGCACGCATGGTGCTGAGTATCCCCCCGCCGGCCTGCAGGATTTCCATATACGACGCGCCCTGCAACTTGCGCTCGAATTCACGTGTGCGGTCGCCGGCAAACACCAGGTGCGTATGCGCATCGACAAAGCCCGGGCAGACGACCTGGCCGGCAGCGTTAATTTCTGTGGTCGCAGCATACTCGTCGCGCAGGTCGGCCGTGAGGCCTACTGCCACGATCTCACCATCTGCTATGGCTATGGCGCCGCCGGCGATCTCACCGACATCAGCCAGCGCCGCGCCGCGCTTGGGACCAGCCGGACTGCCACAGGTGACTAGCTGCGCGGCGCTGTAGATCAGCATGTCTACATTCTGCATGGCTAAGCGCCCAGGCCGAGCATTGGCACCTGCACACCATGCGCCCTGGCAAACTCAATGGCTTCCGGGTACCCGGCATCGGCATGACGCAGGACGCCCATACCCGGATCGCTTGTCAGCACACGTTCCAGCCGCCTGGCTGCTGCGGGGGTACCGTCGGCTACGATCACCTGCCCGGCGTGGATGCTGTAACCAATGCCGACACCCCCGCCGTGATGAATACTGACCCAGGTTGCACCGTTGACCGCATTGACCAGGGCGTTGAGCAGTGGCCAGTCGGCGATGGCGTCGGACCCATCCAGCATGCCTTCCGTCTCGCGGTTGGGGCTGGCCACCGAGCCGCTGTCGAGATGGTCGCGGCCGATCACGATCGGCGCCTTGACCATGCCGCTTGCCACCAGTTCGTTGAGACGCAGCCCGGCGCGCGCCCGCTCCCCATAGCCTAACCAGCAGATACGGGCCGGCAGCCCTTGGAACTGCACATGCTGCTGCGCCAGTTTCAGCCAACGCGCCAGGTGTTTGTCCTCGGGGAAGAGTTCGAGCATGGCGGCATCGGTGACGTAAATGTCGGCGGGGTCGCCGGAGAGCGCCACCCAGCGGAACGGTCCTTTCCCTGTGCAGAACAGCGGGCGAATGTAGGCGGGCACAAAGCCGGGATAGTCAAACGCCCGCTTGAGGCCGTTGTCATAGGCTCGCTGGCGCAGATTGTTCCCATAGTCGAAGACGATTGCGCCGCGATCTTTCCAGTCGAGCATCGCCTGTACATGGCGCGTCATGGCATCCACCGACAGCTGCACGTACCTTTGCGGGTCGGTCTGGCGCAGCTGTGCCGCCTCTGCAATCGAAAGGCCCGCCGGAATGTAACCATAGAGCGGGTCGTGCGCCGAGGTCTGGTCGGTGACTACGTCGGGCTGCACCCCGCGGGCGACCAATTCAGGGAGGATGGCAGCGGCATTGCCGATCAACCCGATCGAGCGGGGCGAGCCGGCGGCCAGTGCTTCATTGGCCCACGTCATCGCCTCCTCGATGTCCTCGCTTACCAGGTCGATCTGCCCTAGCTGCAGGCGGCGTTCGGCACGCCAGTGGTCCGCTTCGACGATCAGGCCCACGCCTTCGTTCATCGTGATGGCCAGCGGCTGCGCGCCCCCCATTTCGCCCAGCCCTGCCGACACGACCAGCTTGCCGCGCAGGCTCGGCCAGCCGGCCTGGTGCGCCAGTGAGCCAAGCGTCTCGTAGGTGCCTTGGAGGATGCCCTGGGTGCCTATGTAGATCCAGCTGCCGGCGGTCATCTGGCCGTACATGATCAGCCCGGCTGCCTCCCAGCGGTCGAAATTCTCTTGTGTGGCCCAGGCTGGGACAATATTGGAGTTGGCGAGCAGCACGCGCGGGGCTTCTTCGTGGGTGCGCAGCACGCCGACTGGCTTGCCGGACTGAACGATCAACGTCTCGTCCGGCTGCAGCTTTTCCAGGCTGGCAAGGATGGCGTCAAAACAATCCCAGTTGCGGGCGGCGCGGCCGCGGCCGCCGTAGACGATCAGATGGTCGGGATCAAAGGCGACGTCCGGGTCGAGGTTGTTTTGCAGCATGCGATAGGCTGCTTCGATCTGCCAATTGCGACAGGTGATCTGGACGCCACGCGGTGCGCGGATGCTTCGTTGCATTGAGAGCTCCTTAAGCGGGTTGGCACAGACGGATTTCTTATTTGTAGCCGATTTGTCGCGCTATGGAAAATTCGGTATCATGCCGTCAATGACCGACACACTTCTTTCTGCATATGACGTCGGCCACGGTCCACCACATGGTGGGGCCAATTCGCCACTTGGTGGGAGCAACCCACCAGCGGTAACAGCCACAGGCCACTTGTGACGACCAGCCCGACATCGCCAGCCAAAACCTTTTCACCAGACCATCTCTCGGCTGCACACCCGGAAATTCGGCTGCTCTTGATCACGCATGCCGAGGGGCTGCAGAACCGTTACACCGACCTGCTCCTCGATGGGCCGGCTGTTGCCGACGGCGGCTTGACGGCCCTTGGTTGGGAACAGACCAACCAACTTTCGCAGTGGCTGCTGACACACGAGACGATCGACGTGCTCTACAGTGCGCCGCTCCTGCGCAGCCGCCTGACCGCCCAGCGTCTTGGCCAGGCGCTCAATCTTCCCGTCAGCGTCCAGGATGGGCTGCCTGGCCGCTTTGCCGAGGGGACAGTGCTGCCCGGCGTCTGGGATCGATCGGTGCGTACAATCGATCAGCGGCCGACCGCACAATACGTGGAGCCAGGTTCCGAGTACGGGGCGTACACCTGGGAACTGGTCGAGGCACTTGACGGGATCGTGCAGGAAAACTGGGGCAAAACCGTGGCCGTGGTCCTGAGCGGCAACGGCGTGGCCACGGCCGTACGTCACTTTTTTGGCGCCCATGCCTTGGCGGTGGCCGTGTGTCACACGGGAATCACCGAGCTACGCCGCCACGAAGGCGCGTGGCAGTTGGTGTACGCCAATCGGCGTGAACACTGGCCGCTGCCGGCCCAGCCAGCGTATCGCCAGAAAGCCGAACCGGTAGCCGGCAGCAACGGTGACGAACACGGCGCCGACTTAGCTGCCGTGGCACGTGCCTACAACCGGCTGGTGCCGACCGTGGCCGAGGCGCGCAGCCCCGAACAGGAACAGCGGCTGCGCCACATGCTTAAATTTGCGCAGCTTCGCCCCGACCTCAGCGTGATAGACGTCGGCTCCGGTTCCGGGGCACTGTCGATTATCCTGGCCGAGGAGGGAGCACGCGAGGTTGTCGGGGTCGATACAAGCCCGGCGATGCTGGAGACGGCCGAACTGCTGCGCCTGCAAAGCTCATCTGCCAACGTGCGTCGCGTCAGCTTCCGGCTGGCCCCGGCGCACGCGCTGCCCTTCCGCGACGAGCGATTTGACGTCGCCATCTGCCGCCTGCTGCTTGCGCACAGCCATAAGCCGCAGGATATCCTCGAGGAAGTGGCACGTCTGCTCAAGCATGGCGGCCTGCTAATACTCGCCGACCTGTTGAGCGTCGACGACCCGGTAAAACGGGCTACACAGAATGCCATCGAAGAGAAGCGCAACCCAAGCCACGTAGCGGCGCGCAGCGCAGACCAATATCGCAAGCTGGTAACGGCTGCAGGGCTTGTGATTGAAGGTGAGCAGACCGTGACCTTTGAGCGCGAATTGGACGAGTGGATGAGTGACATGCAGGCCGATCAAGCGGCGCGTACGCTCGTGCGCGAGATGGTCGAGGCAGGCCTTGAAACGGATGCCGCCGGGCTGACGGCCCGGCGGCGTGGTGACAAGATATTCTTTGAGCATCGCCTGTTCTATTTGAAGGCGCGCAAGCCTTAGCGACGTAACAATTGGTGAGGGCACAAGGTCCGGCGGTGCGAGCCTCGCTGAAATAGAAATCGCTACTGCCGCCGGACCTTGTGCCCCTACGGTTAGCGGCGGTTGTGCCCGCTACTTGTACAACTCGCGCAAAATGATGCTCTTCTGAATCTGCGTGGTGCCCTCGTAGATTTGATAGATCTTGGCATCGCGCATCAGCTTCTCCACCGGGTATTCTTTGCTGTAGCCGTTGCCGCCAAAAACCTGCACCGCATCCACCGAGTTGAGCACCGCAGCATCAGCGGCATAGGCCTTGGCCACGGCAGCCTCCATCGTGTTCTTCTTGCCGTGGTCGATCAGCCAGGCCGATTTGTAGGTCAGCGCGCGGGCGGCCTCGACGCGAATTTTCATGTCGGCGAGCATGAAGCCAATCCCCTGGTAGTGGTGGATGGCCTGCCCAAACGCCGTGCGCTCGCCGGCATACTTGACGGCTTCGTCCAGCGCGCGGCGGGCCACGCCGGTGGCGGCGGCGGCGACGGGCGGGCGGCTTTTGTCAAAGACCTTCATGCCGATCATGAAACCGTCGCCCTCGTGCCCCAGCAGGTTCTCGGCCGGTACCTCGACGTTCTCGAAAAAGACCTGGCAGGCCTGGGCGGCATGTTGGCCCAACTTCTCCAGCGGCTTGCTTGTGCTGACGCCGGGGAAGTCACGCTCGACAATAAAGCAGCTCATGCCGCGGTGGCGCGCGGCTGTGTCAGTCTTGGCGAAGACCGTAAAGTAGGAGGCGACGGGACCATCGGTGATCCATGTCTTGGCGCCGTTGAGGATGTACTTGTCACCCTTGCGTACGGCCGTAGTCTTGATGCCGGCCACGTCCGAACCTGCATCGGGCTCAGTCATGCAGTAGGCCATGATCTTGCCTTCCTGCGTCAGGCTGGTGAAGTACTTTTCCTTCTGCTTCTCGTTGGCGGCAATCAGCATGGGCAGCGCGGCCAGTTGGTTGAGCATCAGTGCCGTCTGGATACCCGAGCAGCCATAGGCGAGCTCCTCGCCGACGATGCACTCTTCCAGCACGCTGGCGCCGATGCCGCCGTACTCCTCGGGGATGTTCAGATTGACAAGGCCGACCTTGGCCGCCTTCTTAAAGATGTCCCACGGCCACTCGCCGCTGCGGTCGTAGTGCTCCGCCAGTGGAATGATCTCTTTGCGGGCAAAATCGCGCGCCAGGTTCTGTAACATCTGGTGATCTTCAGACAGCTCAAGCTGCAAGCCGGATTTGACTTCGGGCATGATAGCTAACATGTCGGTTTTCCCTTCGTGCGTAGCCGGCGTGAGCCGGATTGTCCAGGTGGGTCACAAACTGCAACTGCCCACATTCAAACCAAGCAAAATTCTGGAGCTGTTTTCACCCTGTTCGCCTCGACTCCCCGTCCTACAGGCCTCGCCGCGTATGACCCTGCACCTGACTCTCCCGCGCAGCCCGCACGTCCTCGTGCGGGTCTCCGGGCATGCGAGGCGCAGCGAGCTGCGCACCATGCCCGTGTTGCCTTACTCGATACACTCAACCGGCCAGGTTAACCACGCGCGCCCGCGTCAAGCGCACCAACTCCTTGACCGGCAGCAAGATGTTGGCTCCTCTCTGCCCTGCACTGACGGCAATCTGCTCAAACTGGTTGGCCTGGTCGTCAAGATAGACATCAAAGCCCTTGTTGATAAGCGCCAGGGCACTGATGCCGCCGGTTTGCAGCCCCGTCAACCTCTCGGCATCGGCGTGCGTCGCCATCTTGACCTTTTTGGCGTTGACAGCCTTGGCCAACACGCGCAAGTCGAGCGTGTCCGGTCCCGGAACGATCACCAGCATCGGCTTGCGCTTGGGATCGTCCGCCTGTGCAACCAAGGTCTTAAATACCTGCTGTGCCGGCAGCCCAATGGCGTCGGCCACTTCCACGGCAGAGTGCACGCCGCCGTCATAGTTATAGGTGAAGACCTCATATTTCACCTTTTGCGCATCCAGCAAGCGCGTGGTGTTGTTTCTGAACTCGCTATTTTTTGCGTTCATTTGACTTTTCTCTCTGGTGAACCGACAATTTTGCTATGACCGACCTGCTGAACGACTCTCTACCGCCAGTCGTGTCCGATTTGTTGGCCAACCGCCTTGTCGTAACGTCGTTCGTCGCTCTCTTGCTGTTATTTATATTGGCCGTCATTGCGGCGCGAGTCCAGTCGGTGCGCCGGGGACGTGAGATCTTGGCGGCGTTGAACGAGAGCACACGCGGGCGGATCGCGATGTTGCGTGGGCCCGATCCCGGTGGTTTTGTCGGCTCCCTGCAGCCGGCCCCCGAACCATTTCTGCATTTCGTGGCCGACTATCGGGCAGCGCAGACACTTGACCTGGCCGGTCAAGTACTCAACCCGGTGACGCATCATGCCGAAAGGCTTGTGTTTGTGGCAAAGCTGCCGTCGCGGCCGGCGGCGGAATTGATCTGGCACGAGGGGCAGGCTCCTGGCAGGGCCTTGGCCCAGCGTGACCGCAGCCACCTTTGGGTGCTGCGCCGGCTGGATGTAGTGAACGCCGAATACGCCGTACGCGGCGCCAATACGGGCGCGATCGAGCACGTTTTTCTGGACCTGCAGACTCGTTTTCGCCCATTTCTCGTGCGCATCAGCGTGCAAGCTGATGCCGATCCCGAATGCACCGTCGTCCTGCGCCTGGCTCGTTTCAATCTCCAAGAACTGCCTGCCTTGGTCACCAGCCTGCGCGGCTTGGGCCGAGCGGCGCTGCGCAACTGACAGCTCTACTCTTAGGGAAAATGCACCACGATGCGCAAATTCGTGGATTGCAACGCCGGCAGCCATTGCTCCAATGCAAGGTCAAGTGTATGTTGGTCGATCGTGTTGCTCTGGACGATGCCCAGACGTATGAAGAGGTCGAGCAACGTGCGGATCCCGCCATCTGCCCAGCGCAGATAGGGCAGGTCGCGATCGCCGATCGTAACGTGGATGCCTTCACTGTCCGTCCACACGATCACCTGGTCGATGCCGGCGTTCAGTGCACCCTGAACGAGTTCGGGATTCAGGCGTATGTAGCCAAACGGCAGCCCAGTGAGCGCCTGCCATTCCGTGTCGGACAGTCCTTGCACCGTCCATGTACCGTCTGCGGCGTATTCAACCGGGATCTGCACGACCGGTGGACCACCCGCACGCGCCAGAAATCCCTGCTGCGCCTCTTGCGCCGCGGCCGCGTTCGAGCCGGCTCCCTGGACGATGAGCGGGATTTCCTGTTCGCCCTCCCGGACGGGCAGGCGCACGACCAGGCCAATGCCTAGGTTTGTGATGGTATCCAGCAGGCTGCCCAAGGAGGCAACAGCGGACGGTTCGATCGGCTCCAGTAGCCCAATCAAAGTGTCGAGTGAGTTTGCGTCCCAGACCAGGGTTGGCAGTGCCTCGCCGTCGACAAGGATGCGGATGCCGGTGGGCGTATTGCTCACCTGAATATGCTGGATGCCTGCTGCCGTCAGGCGCTCGATCATGGCGGGGTCCAGCGTCAACTGGCCGAGGAGTGCGCCGGGCGCCAGCGCCTGCAGGTCGCCAAGCGGCGTGTGGCCGAGGCTGGGCTCGCCTGCGCTATTGTAGGTGATCACAAGCGACGGCAAATCGGCCAACAGCGAGGCGCCGCCAAGTTGATCGGTAAGGGGAGCAATTACGGCCGTTTCGCCGGCGCCGGCGCGCGCGCCGCAGCCACTCAGGGCGAGCGTCGAAACGATTAGCAGCGTACCCAAAAGCACGATCCAAGTCTTCGTCGGCTTGTACGGCATATCTAACCTCCACGCGAGCGGGATTACTGCACCGAGGAACGCAGCTAGGGCGATTCTACCGGCAGTACTTTTGCGCTGTCAATTACGCAGGGCAAACAATTATCTCAGGAGCATAATCGCACCCTCTCTTGGTGTATAATCATTGCTTATGCCAGATACCATAATGCTCAACACCTTGACATGCGCAGGCGACCTTGTCCTGCTCCTCTCCTCTGATCACAAACGTTATGTCATGCGCCTGCTCCCGGGCCAAACTACCCATACCCATTTCGGCGCCTTGCGCCACGACGAGCTGATCGGCGTGGCATGGGGCAGCGCCGTGCAAAGCCATTCCGGCCATCGCGCCTTGCTGCTTGCGCCGGGACTGACCGACCTGATTCAGCAGCTGAAACGTGGCACCCAGATCATCTATCCGAAGGACGCCGCCTATATTGTGCACCGGCTCAGCCTGCGGGCCGGCGATCAGGTGATCGAGGCGGGCACCGGCAGCGGTGGCTTGACCACCGCGCTGGCCTGGGCCGTGTCTCCCACTGGGCTGGTGCACACGCATGAGGCGCGGCCTGAGGTGCTCAACGTGGCGCGCGACAACCTTGAGCGCGTCGGCATGCTGCCGTATGTGCGCATGCACCTGGCGGACATCGAACATGGCTTCAAAGCCAGTAGCGCCGATGCGCTGGTGCTCGACGTGCGTGAGCCTTGGTTGTACCTGGAGCACGTGCGTGCGGCGCTCAAGCTCGGCGGCTTTTTCGCCGCCATGGTTCCCACGGTCAACCAGGTGATCGAGCTGTTGCGCGGGTTCGAGGCGTATCATTTTGTCGACGTGGCGGTGGAGGAACTGCTGTTACGTCCCTACAAGCCTACACCCGATCGCCTGCGCCCCGACGACACGGCCGTTCCGCATACCGGTTTCCTCATTTTTGCTCGCAACATCGATGCCGGGGAAGAGATGGGCCGCTGGCAGCAGCGTGAGCGTCAGCGCTACGAGGCTCGTCTCAAGGCACGCGCCGAGTTGGAAGCTCAGGCCCAACAGCGGGCAGCCGAACGTGCGGACGGTGGCAAGAAGTACCCACGACTGCCGCTGCCTTAGCCATTATCATTACGCAAGCAACTTCGTATAGAAATCGTCCAACTCCTGGGCTAGATTTGTCCAGGAGTAACGTTGCACCAGGTGCGTCCGTGCTGCGGCCCCAAGGGTGATCTGCTCTTCCGGATGCCGCAGCACCTCGTCGACCGCGGCGGCGAACTCGGCAGGCGCCGTATCCGGTGGGATCAGCCGTGCTGCCCCGTCTGCGCCATAGGCAGCCTGTTCGCCTACGGCGCTGGCGACGACAGGCACACCCTGCAGGAGGGTAGTGGCCAGGCGCACACTGCACTTGGCCTGCTGGAGCGGCACGTTAGCGGCTGGAAAGATGGCGCAACCGGTGCCGGCATACAGTTTTGGCAGATCTGCCAGCGCTACGAAGCCCCGCCATTGCACCACGTCGGCAGCAGGCGTGGCGGCAACCTGGCGCCGAAAAGGCGCGTCCAATCCGGGCTGCACAGGCGTACCGGCAACGATGATCGGCGTCTGCGGCCGTTTTGCGTATAGTAATGAGCAGAATTCGGCCAGCCAGTCGGGCGTGATTTCCACGAAGCGTGTAAAAAAGAGGACAGATCCAGAGGGATTGGGGCGCCATCCTGTCCCTGAGCCAGCGGGTGGACTGATGCCATTGGGCAAATAGAGGATCGGAGTGGGGGCAGCGTACTCGTGTGCCCGTCGTACGAGCCAGCGGCTGGCAGCGGTAATCGCCCCCGCATGGCGGATGCCCCATTCTTCCTGCCAGGCGAGGAAGCGTGCCAAGGGCCACGAATAGCCGTTAATCGGAGCCCAGGCCTGCTCCCAGTCGTCAATGTCGAGCACCAATCGGGGCTTGACGGTTGCACGGCGGTTTACCAGCCACCATTGCACCAGTCCGGCATGCGCGCGTGGTTTCACTATATGCACTAAGTCCGGCCGGCGCGCATCGAGTTCGCGTAGCAAACGCCTGGTCGTGGCCGGTAGGCCGCCTCGAGTCGCCACATTGACCACATTTACACCATCATCCGTCCAGGACTTGCCGGCGTCGGCAGGTGTATCCCACGGCGGTATCAAGATCGTCGCCCGCCAATTGCGGGCGACGATCTGCTTTGCCAACGGCAGCGTACGGGCCCAGACAGTCGTCTTCTGCCCCAGCCCAAACGGCGCTACGAAGCAGACGTGACGATCAGTGGTTGCAGTGTAGTGGGTATACGCCATGGCATCAATCGGTCGTAATCGCGCGTGGCCAGTCAGGCAGTTCTGTTTGCAGACGTGCCAGCGTATCTGCCTCTAACGTGTCGTCGTATACTAAGTTATAGGCGGCGACGAGTTGGGGAGCGTACCAGCGGTAGATCACGACCAGGGCTACCGCCTGTCCGATCCAGCTGTCGGCGGCTACAGCTGGGACCAGCAGCGTTTTTTCGATGGCAGCCCGCTGGCTCTGACCGAGATAGGTATTGAGGTGGAGCGTGGCGCGCGGATAGGCGATGCCATTAAGCGCCAACATCATTTCGAGCACATTCTGGCGCAGCGTTGCCGTGCAGGCGGCGGCCAGCAACTGTTCCTCGCGCTGGAGCAGGTCGGGCAAAGTGGCCAGTTCTTGCCAGAAGCGGCGCAGTAAATGGGTAATACTGTCAGGCTCGGGACGCATAAGGTTGTCTGGCCAGCGGTGATCGGACATACGGGCTATTATAGCGCACTGCCGCCAGGATGGTGACTCTCGGCCAGGTACCCTGTCTACCGCCGCATGCGCAGGGCAGTAGACCGGGTGCGCAGTCACAACGGGGGCTTGTTCCATCTGTTACAATAGAAGAGTGTGTAAACATAAACAAAAGGTTTCCCTTCAAAACGAGTTGACATATGCGCGAACATGATCCGTTTGGTGACTTGATCCGTTCGATCGAGGAGAATCTACAGCGCGACGGCGGCTGGGTGCCGCCGCCGGAACAGCAGGAGCCGCGCCGTGTGCCGCAGGGCCAGCCCTCACGGACGTGGCTTTGGTTGCTGATTCCCGTGGCCCTGTTCTTCGCCTTCAACGTAGGCTTGGGCTTTCTCACCGATTCTGCCTGGTACCGCAGTCTTGGCTATGAGTCGGTCTACTTCACACGCTTGACAGCCTCCGCCGGCCTGTTTGTTGCCGGCACCTTGATTGCCTGGCTATTCATTACGCTCAACATACTGCTGGCAAGGCGCCTGGAGCCGTTCGGGCTGGTCGGCACACCTCCCGAGCAGATTGCTGCGGCCTTTGGCGTGCGCGTACCCGCGGTGCTGATCGCTGCGGCCGGCGTCCTGGCATTCTTCATGGGGCTTGGCCTTGCCGGTGACTGGCAGCAGCTCCTGCTCTATTTCAACCAGGTCCCGTTTGGGGTCAGCGACCCCATCTTCAACCAGGATGTGTCGTTTTTTGTCTTCACGCTGCCCATTTGGGAGCTCTTACGCGGCTGGTTATTCTTGCTGCTGCTGGCGACCATCGCCGCGGTTGCCATTACGGCCGGCATCGGCTGGCGCGGCTGGAATGTGCGGCGCAGCATCCGTCTGCACCTGGCCGTTTTGGGAGCGCTGCTGCTGCTGCTGGTTGCGTGGCAATATCGGCTGGAAGCGTATGACCTAGTCTACAGCCAACGTGGACCGGTCTATGGTGGCAGTTACACCGATATCCATGCACAGCTTCCTGCTTACAACCTGCTGGCTCTGGTCACATTGGTGGCCGCCGTATTGTTGGTCGGTGTGGCGGCGATCGGGCGTGGTTGGAAGGCAATTGCGGGCGTCATTGTTGCCTGGGTCATCATCACGATTGGCGCCGGCTCCATCTATCCCGGTTTTGTGCAGCGCTTCCAGGTCGCGCCCAACGAGTTGACGCTGGAGAAGCCCTACATCGAGGACAGCATCCAGTACACGCGCCTGGCCTACAACCTGGACAAAATCCAAGAGTCCACCTACGACGCCGATCGAGCAGTCTCGCCTGCCGGGCTGGCCGAGCAGCCGGAAACGATCCGCAATGTGCGCTTGTGGGATTATCGCCCGCTTCTGCAGACATACAACCAAATCCAGGCGCTGCGCCAGTTTTACGCCTTTAATGACGTAGATGTGGACCGTTACCAAATTGACGGTGAAACTGAGCAGGTGATGGTTGCGGCGCGCGAGTTGGAGCCGGAGCGCCTTAACGCCGATGCACAGACGTGGGTCAACCTAAAGTTGGTCTACACGCACGGTTATGGCGTGGCGATCTCGCCCGCGGCGCTTGTCAGCGCCGACGGTCTGCCCGAGTTTTATGCCAAGGACCTGCCGGTGCAGGGTACGATTCCGGTCACGCGCCCCGAGCTGTATTTTGGCGAGTTGACCAACGATTATGTGATCGGCGCCACGGCCGTGGATGAGTTCAACTATCCCCAAGAGACCGGCTACGCCACGACCCGTTTTGACGCCACTACGGGAGTCCCCATGACATGGGCGAACCGCCTGCTGTTTGCCCTCCGCTTTGCCGAGATCAATTTGTTGCTCAACCAGGATATTACCGCCGACAGCCAACTGCTGTGGCGGCGCAATATCATGGAGCGGGTGCAGTTGTTGGCTCCGTTTCTAACCTATGACAGCGATCCCTATATTGTAGTCGGCACTGATGGCCACATGTATTGGATCGTCGACGCCTATACCACCAGCGACCGCTATCCATACAGCGATCCATATGGTGGCGCGATCAACTACATGCGCAATCCCATCAAGGTGGTCGTGAACGCCTACGATGGGTCGGTAAACTTCTACGTGATCGACGAGGCTGAGCCCATGGCTGCCGCCTATCGCCAGATCTTCCCTGCCCTCTTCAAGCCGTTGGCGGACTTCCCCAAAGAGATCATTGGGCATGTACGCTATCCCACCGACCTATTCACCGTCCAGGCCCAGAAATATCGCACCTTCCACATGACCAATCCCCTGGACTTTTACAATAAGGAAGATGTGTGGGCATGGCCGCAAGAGGTCTTCTACAACGAGCCGCAGCCGCTGGAACCCTACTACGTTTTGATGCAGTTGCCGGGAAGTAACGAGCTCGACTACATTCAAATCCTGCCGTTCACGCCCGCCAACCGCGAGAACATGGTGTCGTGGATGGCCGCCAAGAGCAACCTGGCTTCGTATGGCGAGATAATCGTCTATGAATTTGGCAAGGATTCGCTCTTCTTTGGTCCCCAGCAGATCGAAGCGCGCATCGATCAGGATCCCGCCATCAGTGCCCAGCTCAGCCTCTGGAACCAGCAAGGCAGCGGCGTGATCCGAGGCAACCTGTTGGTGATTCCGATCGGCAACAGCCTGCTCTATGTGGAGCCCCTGTATCTGCAGGCGCAGAACGGTAAGATCCCCGAGCTCAAGCGCGTCGTAGTTGCCTCGGCGGATCGCGTGGTGATGGGTGAGAATCTGGGCATAGCGCTGATCAAGCTGTTCGGTCGCGAAACCGTCACACGCGCGGGACTGCAAGACCTGGCGATTGTGGCCCAGGCAGGTGAGCCCTCCGCGGCAAGTGGCGCGACCGACACGGTAACTGGCATTAGTGGTTCTGACGGGCTGCAGGATACAAGCCTCGAGGACCTGGTTTTAGCCGCCAACACGCACTACAACAATGCCCAGGCTCAGCTGCGCGCCGGCAACTGGGCGGCATATGGCGAGGAGATGCAGGCGTTGCAGACGGTGATTCAGCAGTTGGCACAGGTGACCGGCGTGCCGGTGGAAACGCCCGCAGCCGCACCCGCCGCAGAGGCAACGGTTACGCCCGTAATCCCAGAAGACGGGGCTCCCTAAATTTAGCCGTTCTTTATCTTCGCTTCACGCCAGTCTCATGGCACTGCATCATCATTGTGGTTGCCAAAGCTGGCAGAATCGTCGAATTGAAAGGATCTCTTGAAGCTATGTACGACCAGAACTCCAACTCACAGCCACCACGCCGTGGCTGGTTACCAAAGGCGGTAGTTGCACTCGCCGCCGCCGGCGGACTTGCCGTGGGCGCCATGTATGGTCCCTTGATGTGGCATAACGCCACTGCGCTGGCCAACTCGCCTGCCGCCAGTGCGCCCACCCAATTGAGCCTGCTTGACTCTTCGATGGACGAAGACCAGGCTGCACTGTCCGCACTATATGACCAGATTTCGCCCTCCGTCGTCAACATTTCGGTGGAAGCCGTGCGCGACACTGCTCAACTGCCTGACATTCCAGGCTTCCAATTGCCCGAAGGCACGCCTAACCAACCTCAGCGCGGCGAGGGCTCCGGCTGGATCTACGATAACGACGGCCACATCGTGACCAATAACCACGTGGTCGATGGCGCCACCAAGGTGGTGGTCAACTTTAGCAACGGCTTCTGGGCCGACGCCGAAGTAGTCGCCACCGATCCGCAGGCCGACCTGGCCGTCGTCAAGGTCACGCCGCCGGCAGGTGTGGACTGGAAGCCCTTGAACCTGGCCGAAGATAATGCTGTCAAGGTGGGTCACATGGTGCTTGCGTTAGGCAATCCGTTTGGCCTGGAAAACACCATGACCACCGGTATCGTCAGCGCGCTTGGCCGTTCCTTCCCGGTTGGCGCGTTTGGCGAAAGCCGCTATTCGCTGCCTGACGTGATCCAGACCGATGCCGCCATCAACCCCGGCAACTCGGGTGGTCCGCTGCTCAATCTCAACGGTGAGCTGGTGGGTGTCAACTTTGCCATCGAGTCGGCGGCCGGCAGCAATTCCGGCGTGGGCTTCGCAATTCCGGTTTCGATCGTAAAGCGCGTTGTGCCCGAGCTGATCAAGGGGAGCCAGTACAACTATGCGTACCTGGGCCTGCAGGGCAACACGATTACCCCCGAACTGGCGGCTGCGCTAGGTCTCGAGGACAACAAGCTGGGTGTGTATGTTTCCAGCGTCGTGCCTGGCGGCCCCGCCGAGAAGGGTGGCGTGAAGGGCGGCAGCGAAACCATCACCACCGCCGATGGCGCCGAACTGCAGAAGGGTGGCGACATTGTGACCGCCATCGACGACCAGCCTGTGCATCGCTTTGAGGATTTGGTAAGCTTCCTGGTAACCAAGGCGGCCCCCGGTCAAACCGTCACGCTGACTGTCTTGCGCGATGGCGCTGAGCAAAAGGTGAGCGTCGAACTCGGCCAGCGCCCGGCCCAGCCGGTAGCGTCCGAGCAACAAGGCAAGCCCGGCCAGATCAACGCCCGCGCTGCCATCTCCATTGCCGAGGACGCCGCCAAGGAAGCCGGCATGACGGGCGATATCACCGAGAAGGTAGCGACGCCTGACCAGGCTGACGGTAAAGATGTGTGGGTCGTCGAACTCTCTACGGCCACGCAAAAGGCCACGGTGACAGTCGACGCCGACAGCGGTGATGTCATCAACGTAGACGTGCAGTAAGCGTACTTCCGCTCATTAGCCGCCAAGGACACCGGGTTCCCCACAGGGACCCGGTGTCTTTATTATCCGCCATGGCATCCGTGCGAGGGCTCCCTATGAGGTCTATCTATCTCCGCACCAATGGCAAGAGCACCAGCGAAAGCCCCCGCAACCTACTGGCGCCAACGCGCCAGTTGAGGGGATCATTCCCATATTGCTCCAGATCTTTGCGCACCAATGCCTGGCCGTTGACAGCCGGCCATGGATCGGCCACCCCATACTCAACTACGTCCATGTCGGCATAGGCTACATCTCCGTTCAGCTCAGGTGGCTGCGGCGCCTGCAACACAATGCGCTCGCCGCCATTGTTGAGCTTGCCGTCAAACGGGCCAAAGACCCGCACGTTCAGCACAGGATAGGCCGCAGCAAAGGCACCTGGGTCGGCCGTGAGTACGACACTTTCATTTGGCTGTAGCGCCGTCTGCAACGGCAGCGCGAACGCACCACCGTTGTTTCCAATCCCAGCAACTTGCCAGGAGTTGGCCGGCGCAGCCGGATCATAGAGCGGCACGACCTGGTCGCTCCTGTTCGTCAGCACCAGGTACTCCGGTCCTTGCGCCGGATCATAGGCGATCTCGCTGATGACGACCGGCGGCACGAGCGGGCCGGCATTGGGCGCCGCCAGGGTGAGCTTGCTCTGCAATGGGAAATGCACCGCGCCCGTGCTTGTAACATAACGACCCAGGGAGACGCCATTGGGTGAGACCCCAAACTTTGTGCGGTCGATCGTCTCCAGCCCAGCGCTGCCGGGCGCGGATAGGATGACTTCCTCGCCGAACTCGCTAAACGCAAAGCCTAGCTCTGGCCCAGTCAGTAAAAAATAGCCGCCCGCCTCGATCACCGGCGGCTCGTCGGCGCCGCCTGGCGCCGGAATGCAGTATTTCCGCATGTCGTCCTTGTCGTCGCTCACGCACCAACCCGTGAGGTCCACGGCTGCGGCGCCAGGATTGTATAACTCAAGGGTGTCGACCTGTGGTTCGTCGGTGTGGGCCAGGACCTCGTTGATATAGATCACCGCCGGCCCGCTGACTGCGGGTGCGCTGACTGCCGGCGTGCTCGCAGCCGCCGTAGGCGCTGCCGATTCGCCGCTGCTGCAATACGTCAACAGCGGCATCAAGGCGCCGGCTGCCACTATCTGCAGCAAGCGCTTGGCTGGGTGTTGTCTCATATGCGTTACGGTCTCCTCCCATCTAGTGACGCTGCCTGCTGCCAATATGCCGGTAATACACGGTCAGGCGTGCCGTATCGCGCATAAAGTCGACTTCTTCGACCACGAACCCTTTGATTTCCGCACCAAGTCGCTCGCTCAGGTCTGCCAGCAGTGCTTCTCGATTGTCGCTGCGGATCAGGTCGATTTTCTCGTAGAAGACAATTTGGGCGAGGCCATAGTAGATAAGCAGTGCCCGATCGATAGCAAAGATAAACGCGGCGATGCCGCCATTCAGCAGGACCAACTCGTCAAAACTGACACGCGTGGCCATGAACAGTGAATTCATAAAGGGCACGGTGATCGCCACGTACAGAAAGGTCATCTCGCGGATCGGGATCATGTCCGTGCGATAGCGCAGCAAAGTGAATACCGCCAGCAGGCCAAAGCTGAAACCAAGCGTGATCTGCACGTCGCGCAGCAGGCTGGTGACTAAGTAGGCCATCAGGCTAAAGACCATGTAGGTGAAGACAAACTCCGGTCGGCTGCGCGGCGAAGTCAAATAGATCAGGATGAATATTACGGTGGCGGTTGCCAGCGTCAGGGCAAGGCCCGGCCAAATCTCAACTATGACGTTCACACGCGCCTCGCAACGGAAAATGGCGGCTTAGATAGAGCAGCAGCGGCTTAAATGAATTGCTCTTGAAGCCCGGATAGAAGTGCGTCGCCGCAACGCAGAACTTGCTGACCGAGCGTGGTTGCAGATGGAGACGGTGCAATTGGCGGCCCAAGGGCGAACGCATCAGCGAAAATTTGGCTTGCTTAACCTCGACGACGCACAGCCCTTGGTACTCGACCGATTGGGCGCCGCTGCCGAACTCAATATCCATGTCGACTGTAATGCGTTCCTGATTTTCAAAGTTGGCCAGCGTGAACCGGCGAAAGCGGTTCCAAACGACCGCACGTACATCCGCGAACTCGTAGGGAAAATGCGGCGGCAGCCATGAGCGGTCGAAGCCTTCCAACGTCAACCTATGTTCGGTCACCGGTTGGCGAAACTTCACCATGCGGTCCTTGTTGTTTTTCATTTTGACTTCGACATAGACCATCTCGCTGTCCAAGTAGGAACGGCAGCGCAGCTTGTAGCGGTAGCGTTCACCGTTGTGATGGGCGTGGTACATGGCAAAATCCGGCGTATCGAAATAGGTCGTCACATAGCGGCCCGGCCGCACACCGTTCACTTGCAGCACACAGTACTGGTCAATCGATTGCGCCATCACCTCGCGCAGCTGATCGTGGCTAACTACGAACTTGGTGTCCGTGCGATCCAACAGGGCCAGTGGCGCCAACTGGCTCAACGTGACGGCGGGAGGTCGTTCGATCAGCGGGCGCAGTTCTTCGGTAACGGACAGTTCGGACATTATTACGACAAGTAAATGCCTATTGCTGCTGTTCTGACTGGAGGATCGGCGCTGAGTAGCCATGCGGCAGCAGTGCGCCGGCGAGGTCCGCTCCCGTTAAATTGGCGCCTTCGAGCTTGGCCATGCGCAGGTCCGCCTCGCGCAAGTTGGCCTCGCGCATGTCGGCATTGCGCAAGTCGGCGCGGTACAAGATGGCGCGCTCCATTTGGGCGTCGATCAGCAGGACCCCCTGCATATTCGCTCGCTCCATGCGCACGTCCGACATCTGTGCGGCCCGCATGTCTGCGCCGCGCAGGTCCGCTCCCCGGAGATCAGACCCGCGCATGTCCGCCGAGCGCAGGATCGCTTCCTGCAGATTGGCTCGACGCAGGTCGCTGTAGTCGAGGCGGGCGCTGGAAAAATCGACACGGCGCAGGTCGCTGCCGCGCAAGGATGCCCCGCTCAGCACGGCGAGCAGAAAGGTCGCCTCGCGCAGGTTAGCCCCTTTCAAGCTGGCCCAACTGAAGTCCACGTAGCTAAGGTCGGCCTCGGCCAGATTCTGGCCATCCAACTGCACGCGGGCGCAAGCCGGCTGGCATTCCAGGTGCTCGTTCCCGCTGACAGGATACGCTTGCCAGGCGAACGCTACCAGTGCGCTGACGCCGACGATGATGAGTAAATACATCAGGGTGGTGGACATCCTTGGCATACACCGTGAATGTACCATAGCTGTGCCGTTCCCGATAATTGCCCTGTCGCTTCTTCCAGCATTTTTGCGCTATACTATCTGCAACAAAGAGGGTCCCGACAGCGATCCATTTCGCCCTCAGCGTTTCACGCCAAGCTTCGCGAGCCAGTAACGAAAGCCAGTACGAAAGGTTGCCACTTTCATGATCGACATCGACCAGGCTAACCGCACCGCCGTCGAGCGGATGATGGCAGCGCGCCCGCTTTTGCGGCGCGTGGCCCGCGCCCACGAAGTGATTCCTGCGCTTAGAGGGCTCATGCTGCTGCACGCCGGCCCTCCGATTACCTGGGAGCGCGCCGCCGGTCCCTTGCGCGGGGCCATGATCGGTGCCTGTTTGTACGAAGGCTGGGCACAGGATGCCGTTGAGGCCGAAACGCTGCTCCAGTCTGGCGCAGTGCGCTGGGAGCCCTGCCATCACCACGGCGCCGTCGGTCCCATGGCAGGCGTCACCTCGCCCTCGATGCAGGTGTACGTGGTGGAGAACGTCACCCACGGCAACTTCGCCTACTCCAACCTCAACGAAGGCTATGGCAAGGTCCTGCGCTACGGCGCCTACAGCCCCGAAGTGCTGGCCAGGCTGCACTGGATGAACGATGTGATGGGGCCGTTATTGGCCAAGGCGCTGGGACGCAGCGGCGATGGCCTCGACATCCGCGCCTTGCTGGCCGAATCGCTGCACATGGGAGACGAAGGTCACAACCGCAACAAGGCCGGGTCACTGCTCTATACGACCAAACTGGCGCCGTGGATCGCGACGACCGCCGCCGATGCTCAGACCGCGGCCGACGTGCTCAAGTTCTTGGGCGACAATGCCCTCAGCGTGCTCAACCCGGTGATGGCGGCCTGTAAGGCGATGGCCGACGCCGCCCACGGCGTCGAGGGCAGCACGCTGATGACCACCATGGCGCGCAACGGCACCGACTTGGGTATCCGCGTCAGCGGTCTCGGCGAACGCTGGTTTACCGGCCCAGCGGGCGTGCCGGAGGGGCTCTACTTTCCCGGCTTTACCGCCGCCGACGCCAATCGCGACATCGGCGACAGCACGATCACCGAAACGGCCGGCATCGGCGCCTTTGCCATGGCCGCCGCCCCCGCCATCGTCACCTTTGTTTCCGGCACACCGCAGGACGCGATCAACGCCACACTGGAGATGTACGAGATTACCGTGGCGGAACACAGCGCCTTTACCATCCCGACTCTTGGCTTCCGCGGCACGCCGGCCGGCGTCGACATCCGGCGCGTGGTAGAACTGGGTATCACCCCACGCATCAACACGGGCATCGCCCATCGCGAGGCCGGCGTCGGCCAGGTAGGGGCCGGCCTGGTGCGTCCGCCGCTATCCGTGTTTGAAGACGCCCTGGTGGCATTCGCCGACCGGTACCTGGAGTAGCAGGGAGCAGCACTGCCATGATGTTTTTGGAGAGACTGCGCCGCACCTGCGCTGAGCAGCCCTACAAGGTTGCGCTGGAATTTGTGGACGAGCGCTTTACCGGCGCCACCGTCGTTACCTATGGCGAACTCGAGCGCAACGTACTCAAGTCGATGGCCATGCTGCAGGCCAAGGGCATCACGGCGGGTGACCGCGTGGCGCTGCAACTACCCAAGTGCCTGCCGTTTGTCTATCTCTACCTGGCCACCATGCGCCTGCAGGCAATTTGTCTGCCGCTCAACACCGGCTACCCGCCGCGCGAACTGGCCTACTTCCTAGCCGATGCCGAGGCCAGGCTGCTGTTTGGCGACGAACGCGCCCGTGCTGCGATCGAGCCGCTGCTCCGCGACCTTCCCTCACTGGGCGAGTGCATTTTCCTTGATTGCGGTGACGACAACAGCTTCCAGGCGCTGATTGCCGGCAGTGATGAGGCGAGCGCGGCGGTCTTACCCATGCCGGCCGCCACAGGCGCCACCTGCCTGATGATCTACACGAGCGGTACAACCGGTCGCCCCAAGGGCGCCGAGTTGACCCAAGGCAACCTGACCGCCGGTCTAGACGCCCTGCATGTCGCATGGGGTTGGCAGGCTGACGACCTGCTGCTGCACGTACTGCCCATCTTCCACGTGCATGGGCTGCTGGTGGCCCTGCAGGGCGCGCTGCACGCCGGCGCCACCACCATCCTGTACGCCAGGTTCGACCCTCTGCGCACGTTGCAGACGCTGCAGGAGCGGCGCTGCACCGTCTTCATGGCCGTACCCACCATTCACCGCCGCCTGGTGGATGTCCCCGATGCTGCTCGTTTCGATCTGTCGCACATGCGCCTGCTCACGTCCGGCTCCGACCGCCTGCCCGACGACCTCTTTGCGCAGTTTCGTGAGACCTTCGGCCATACACTCCTGGAACGCTACGGCATGTCCGAGACGATCATGCTTCTCTCCAACCCGCTGCACGGCGAACGTCGCGTCGGCTCGGTCGGCCTGCCGCTTCCCGGCGTCGAAGTGCGTATCGTCGACCCCGAAGATGAGACGCCCGTAGGTGACAACATCGTCGGCGAGGTGCAGGTGCGCGGGGCCAACGTCTGCAAAGGCTACTGGCAGCAGCCGGACAAAACGGTGGCGGCCTTCACATCCGATGGCTGGTTCCGCACCGGCGACCTGGGGTTGCGCGAGCCCGATGGTTATTACATGCTCAAGGGACGCTCCAAGGATCTGATCATCTGCGGCGGCTACAACGTCTATCCGCCCGAAGTGGAGCTGGTCCTGGCCGAACATCCGGCGGTTGTGGCCAGCGCCGTGATCGGCTGCCCCGACGACGAATGGGGCGAACGCGTCACCGCCATCGTCGTTGCCCAGGGGGGATCACTGGTAACGGAATCCGAGATCATTGCCTTCTGCCGCGAGCGGCTAGCGCACTACAAGGCTCCGCGCCAGGTCATACTCATGACGGATCTTCCCCGCAATGCCATGGGCAAGGTGCAAAAGGCCGACTTACGGCGGGAACTATGTCGTCCTCCGGACGTTGGTTAAAGGAGAAGTTCCGCTGGGTGACAGCCGCACTTGTAGCGACTGTCACCTTTTGTTGGATGGATACAGCGCAATGAAGCTGCCAAAAAAGGCTCCCCCGGCGCCGGCACAAGGCGAGCCGGCGCCGGGACGCCAGGTAAATTACCTGCCACAGCGTCGTATTGGCCCCTTTGACCAATTGCGCCCGCAGCGCTGGAACTGGGAGTACGTCAAGCGACCGCTGGACACGACGCTCTCCCACCATGCCACGGAGCCGATTACCTCGACCGCACTGGCCAATCTGCGCTTCTTCTGGTTGGACGGCATATTTGCCTCCACCAGTGAGGCGTTTTACCTGGCCTATATCCCGCTCTTCGCGCTGGCCTACGGGGCGACCAATGAGCAGATCGGCTGGATCACGGCTATTGGCAACCTGTTGGGCGCATTGGCCCTTTTCCCAGGCGCGCGTGCCATGGAGCACACGGGCAAGCGCAAGGACCTGGTCGTCTGGACCGGCGGCTTCACCGCCCGCGTGGCGATACTGCTATTGGCATTTATTCCCCTGCTGCAGATGCCGGCCTCCATCGCCATCTTGGCCATCACGTCCCTCAACGGCGTGCGCGCCTTCATGTCCAACTTTGCCAACCCGGCCTGGACTGCGTTGGTGGCCGACCTCGTGCCCAACTTTATGCGCGGCCGCTACTTCAGCACGCGCAGCTTCACCATGGGCATCTGCACGTTGATCGTGACGGCGTTGGCCGGCTGGCTGATCACCAGCGGCAACAGTTGGACGCCCAACCAGTTTCTTGGCTTCCAGTTGGTCTTCTTCCTATCCTTTGCCACCGGCATGGGCAGTTGGTACTACTTCCGTCGCATCGACGAGTCGGCTGTCGCCACCAAGGCGGTGAGCAAACACACACCCGGCCAACTGCGGGGCGCAATTGCCAACACGCCTGGGTTCCTGGGCTTCGTGATCAGCGCTATCGTCTGGAACTTTGCCTTACAGATTGCCGCGCCCTTTTTCAATGTCTATCTTGTCAGCCACCTGGGCGCCGACACTGCCATGGTGGGCATCGTCACCAGCATCTCCAGCATCACCGCCATCGCCGGCCAACTCTGGTTAGGCAAGTGGATGGATCGCAAGGGCGCCATCTGGCTGGCGATTGTGACAGGGATCCCGATCGGCTTTCTGCCCATGTTTTGGGCGTTCTACACCGCGCCGTGGCAGGTGGGCATCAACAACGCCTTTGGCGGTTTTCTGTGGGCGGGGTACAACCTGGCCAACTTCAACTTGCTGTTGCAGCTGACGCCCAACGAGGGCCGCGCCCGCGCTGTGGCGCTCTACCAGACGGGAGTCTTTGCCAGTGCCGTCGTCGGCCCGCTCGTCGGCGGCTACATCGCCGACCACATCAGCTTTCAACTGACCTTCATCTTGTCCGGCGTCGGCCGCCTGATCGCCGTCGGCCTGTTCGCCTGGCTGACGGCGCGCCCCTTGCGGCGGCTGTCCCAGCAGGCAAATGCCGTGGCTGCGTAGCCTGAAGGTCATGACATCGTGGCGCCGGCCTCGGAAGGAGACGGCCGCAACGACGAGGTTTTCACGCCGGTTGCCCCAACTGCCGCCATAGTGCCGGCGATGTGCGTTCTGCGAGCAGAAAGCGGCGCTCGCCGGCGGCCCCAACGCTTGTGATCACATACTTGCTCTCACCGCTGCCAATGTAGTGCTGCAACACCTCGTCCGTCACCTGCCGCCAAGCCAGCGCTTCGCTCAAGTTCTCTTGCTGTAGCGCCGTCCAATCCAGCGGCACCTCAATGGCAATCAGCGGCTCTTGGCGCGCCAGGTCTGCGCTGAGCGGGCCATCGTTGACGCGCGCAATCTGTGGCCGATGGCTCATATCCACCATCTCGGCGCGCGAGCCGACCAGGGGCACGTCGTCGACGCGGCGCGAGGCCACCAGCCAGGTGAGGCTGAGACGTGAGGCGTGAACCCGGTTAAGGCTGTTACGGAATGGGTAGAGGTCGGCGGCGAACTCGTAGGCGACGGCACGCAGTAGCCCAAAATTGAGGGCGGCGTTGGGAAATTGCAGCGGGTCGGCGGTCCAGTGGATGACGCCGATGCCCTCCCGCCAGGCCTGCTGCGCCTGCACCCGTTTGAGCAGGCTGGCGATGCGCAGACCACGATAGGCAGGCAGCACGGCCATGGTCTGCGACTCCAGCCGCAAGTGGCCGTTATAGCGCTCCGCCCAATTGGCCGGCAGTGGTGAGCCGTCAAAGCGGTAGAAACCAAACAGGAATCCCGCCAGCGTCCGCTCGACACGGGCCACGATTGATGTGCCGGCGCTGAAGTCTGGGCAGTGAATGTCGGCCGGGTATAAAAACTCGGCCGGGCTGCCCCAGACTTCTTGCTGGAGTGCTCGCAGCGCCTGTGCTTCCGCCGCACTTGGCCGGCCGAGGTTGACCGGGCCAATCTCTTCACTTGTGCTTGCGTAATCGTGGTCCGCGAGGGGATCGTAATATGCGACACTGCAGGCGCTGCCCAGTGCAGCCTCACAGGCGGCTATCGCTCTGGCTGCGTCTACCGGCACTTCCGGCGGGAGCAGGCTGTGGTAACGCAGGGTGTACACATGGCGCAGCTGATTTGGCTGCCACTGCAAGCCGCGAGGAAAGAGGAAGCCGATGCCCACGCGCCGGCCATCTTGTGCGAAGATCGCAATGTGCCCGCCGATCTTGCTGAGCGTGACAAACAAGAAGTGGTAGGGAAACAGCGTTGGGTTGTGACCGGCGCCAAGCTCGACGCCGATGCGTTCGACTTCACTGCCCCAGCGCGGCGAAGACGCATCCAGCAGGGTAAGGTTCATGGATCTGCGTCAGGCGGCGGATCGCGCCTGTGCCGCCAGGTACAGCACGATGCTGCCCGCCACGGCGGCATTCAGGCTCTCGACCTGGCCGTGCATCGGCAGCCGCAGCAGGAAATCGCACCGCTCGCGCGTCAGCCTGCTCAACCCTTCGCCTTCGCTGCCGACGACGAGCGCCAGCGCCCCTTCCAGCCGCACCTCATTGGCCGGCGGTACGGTGGGGTCGCCATCCAGCCCGGCCACCCATATGTTGTTCTGTTTCAGATCGTCGATCGCGCGGTTGATATTGGTCACCTGCGCCACACGCAGGTGTTCGACCGCGCCGGCGCTGGCGTTGCTGACTGCCGGGGTAATGCGCGCAGCACGGCGATCGGGCATCAGGATGCCGTGCACCCCCATCGCCTCCGCCGTGCGGATCAGCGTGCCGAGGTTCTGCGGGTCCTGCAGATGGTCCAGGATCAACAACAACGGCTGTTCCTGCCGCTGCTTGGCGAGCGCCAGGCAGTCTTCCCACTCGACGTAAGGATAATCGCCCGTCTCCAGCGCCACGCCCTGCGCATTGGTCTGCTCGTTGCGGAACTTGTCGAACATTCCTCCCTGCAGGTAGCGCACGGGCAGGTTGCTGCGCTTGGCAGCCACCAGGATTTCGCCGACGATGCCACCCGTCTGTTGGTTGGCGTCGCCTTCGACCCACAGCCTGTAAACCTGGCGGCGGTCGGCGCGCAGCGCCTCGAGTACCGCGTGTCGACCATAGAGTAGCTCGCTCATGCTTCCTGCTCGAAGCGCCACTTGGCGCCTTCAGGGGTGTCTTCGATGACGATGTTTAATGTCTTGAGATCGTTGCGAATCTTGTCTGCCAGCGCCCACTGCTTGGCCGCCCGCAGATCGCCGCGCACCGTCACCAGCAGGTCGATAAACGGCCGTGCCGCCACGTCGTTCGCCGCTTCGGCCGCCGGCGCCTCCAGCGTCAGACCGAACACGCCGCCCAGTTCGCGCAGGGTGTGTTGGGCGGCGTCAAAGAAGGGGCCAGTGACGCCCGCCGTGCGTGCCGAATTGATGGCACGCGACAGCTCAAACAGCGCTGCGATTCCACCCGCCGTGTTAAAATCGTCGTCCATCGAGGTTTCAAAGGCTACGCGCGTGTTTTCGGTCGCCTCGCGCAGCGTGTCTACCGCTTCGCCGGTGCTGATATTGCCGGAGGCCGGCCGCAGCGAACCGCGCAGCCGTGCCAGGTTACGCTCCGCCGTCTGCAAAGTCTCGTCGTTAAAGACCACTGGCTTGCGATAGTGGCCGGTAAAGATCAGCAGGCGGAAAGCGTCGGGGCTGTGTGTCTTGAGGAACTCGTCGATTTTGATCAGGTTGCCCAGCGACTTGCTCATCTTCTCGCCCGCCAACTGCAGCATGCCGTTGTGCATCCAGTAGCGGGCAAAGGTCTTGCCGTTGTAGCTTTCGCTCTGGGCGATCTCGTTCTCATGGTGCGGGAAGATGAGGTCGTTACCGCCGCCATGAATGTCCAGGGTTTCGCCGAGGTGATGCAGGCACATGGCGGAGCACTCGATGTGCCAGCCCGGCCGCCCGGGGCCAAAGGGGCTTGGCCAGGAGGGTTCGCCGGGCTTGGCGCCCTTCCACAGGGCAAAATCGCCCACATTCTCCTTGCGCGCATCTTCCTCGACGCGTGTGCCACTGACTGCCTGCTCCAGCCGCCGCCCGCTCAGCTTGCCATAGTCGGCGTCCTTGGTTACCCGGAAGTATACGTCGCCGTCGAGACGGTAGGCGTAGCCTTCCTCTTCCAGGCCCGAGATCATCTGGACGATCCAGTCCATCTCCTGGCTTACGCGCGGGTACGCGTCGGCGGGCTGCACGTTGAGGTCGTTGAGGTGGCGCAGATACTCCTGCGCGTAGAAATTGGCCAGCTCACTCGGGTCGCGGCCCTGTTCGTTGGCGCGGCGAATGATCTTGTCGTCCACGTCGGTAAAATTGGTGACAAAGGTCACCCGGTAGCCGCGATAGGTGAGATAGCGCCGCACCATGTCAAAGACGATGGCCGCCATCGCATGGCCGATGTGTGCGTCCGAGTAGACGGTCGGACCGCAGACATACATGCGCACCTTGCCCGCTTCCTGCGGCACGAATTCTTCGGTTTCACGCGTGAGTGTGTTGTAGATACGCAGAGCCATGCCAACTTCCTATCTATTACAATCATTGCGCATTGATTTCTACTCGGGCACAGCAAAAATGAGCCGCCCGGCATTGGTCTGCAAAACCTTGGTCACCTGCACCAGCACTTCCTGGTTGATAAAGCGGCGCCCGTTTTCGACCACTACCATTGTACCATCTTCGAGGTAACCGACGCCCTGTCCACTCTCTTTGCCTTCTTGAATAATGCGTAACGGGATCTCCTCGCCGGGCAGGAAGACAGACTTGACCGCATTGGCCAGCTCGTTGATGTTGAGAATCTGCACCCCTTGCAGGCGAGCTACACGGTTGAGGTTATAGTCGTTGGTGACCACGATGGCGCCGGTCTGCCTGGCCAGGCTGACCAGCTTGTCGTCCACCTGGGTCGCATCGCCGGGATCCTGGTCGATAAAGGCGATCTCCACCTCGGGCGTGTTTTGCAGCTTATCGAGCACTTCAAGCCCGCGCCGGCCGCGATTGCGCCGCAAGGTGTCGGACGAATCGGCGATGTATTGCAGTTCGTTGAGCACAAAGCGGGGTACGGCCAGTGTGCCTAACAAGAAGCCGGTCTTGGCAACATCGGTGATGCGCCCGTCAATAATCACGCTTGTGTCGAGCAGCAGCATCGGCCGCTGCACGACAGCCTGCGTGACGGCTGGCAGCTGCGGCGACGGCGACTTGTCGCGCTGGATCAAGTGGAGAATGTCATTTTGTCGCAGCACAAACACTGCCGCCCCCAGGTAGCCAAAAAAGAAGGCCAGTATGAGCGGCACAATATTACCAAACGGCGGCGGCAGCCGCGATACGGGGAACGCCAGCAGTGCGGCAATGAGCAGACCTATGGCCAGCCCAAAGGTAGCCGCGACCAGGTCTGCAATCGGCACCTGGCGCAGGGCATTACGTGCGGCGCGGGCGGGGGCAATTACGAGCCAAGGCGCCAGTGCAAAGCCGAACGCCGCCCCGATCACTGTGCATGGCACGATTACCCGCCACGTATCGGTGTTGAAGTCGGTCGTTCCCACGATTAAGACGCCGATTTCCCATCCGATAAAGCCGTAGAGGATGGCGCCCAACAGACGGAATAGCGGACCCAAGCGCATAAATGATAATTCCTATAAGTGCAGCGGATGACACGGTCAGGGTATATAGAGTGGTTGGCATGATTATTCTTGTTGAACGTAGACGCTTTCTGCTTCGCGCGAGATAAGAGTAAGATATTAGCGAAGTTTGGTCAGTATCGCAACGTACACTTGTGCAGGGCGCAGCGGGATGGGGTTTAACATGGCTGGAAAACACGTTTTGCTTGGTATTTTTGCGCATCCGGATGATGAAAGTTTTGGCCCTGGCGCAACCCTGGCGCGTTATGCCGCCGAGGGGGCGGATGTGCATGTCGTCATTGCTACCGATGGTATTGCCGGTTCGGTCGAAGACCCGGGGCATGTGGGCGAACACGAGACACTGGCCCAGGTGCGTTCGGCTGAGCTGAGCCGCGCCGCCGTGGCGTTGGGCTTGACGACCGTCTGGTCGCTGCCATACCGCGACAGCGGTATGCGGGGCACGCCAGACAACGATCATCCCGCTGCCCTGATTCAGCAGCCATTGGCGCACACAGTGGCTGAGGTGCTGGAATATACCGAGCGCTTGCGCCCACAGGTGATTCTGACGCATGATCCCTATGGCGGCTATGGCCATCCGGACCATATTCGCTGTTGTGAAGCCACGACGACTGCCTTCTTTATGGTACGCGAGCGCGCAGCACAGGGCGCATATGGCGATTGGCCAGGCCCGCAGAAGCTCTACTACACCGCTTTCCCTAAGGCCTTGATGAAGGTCTTTGTGCGGATGATGCCGCTGCTGGGCAAAGATCCCACGGCCATTGGCCGCAATCGCGACATTAACCTGGTGGAAATCAGCCAGTGGGAGACGCCAGTACACTCGCGTATTTACGTTGGCGACTATCAAGAGGCCAAGCTGCGTGCCAGCCTGGCTCATGCCAGCCAGTACAGCGGCGGACCTTCTTGGGCCGGATCTCTGCCTGCCCCCATTCGCAGGCGCGTAATGGACTACGATCGTTTCACGCGCGTCTATCCAGTTCCAAATGGGCAGATGGAAACCGATCTGTTTGCGGGAGTTGCATGATCGAAGTTGCTGCCAAGCTCTATGTCGGCGATGTGGTCGAAATGCGCAAGGTGCATCCCTGTGGCGGTTACGTCTGGGAAATCGTGCGCGTGGGGGCCGATGTTGGCATTGTGTGCCGCACGTGTGGCCGCCGCGTGCTGCTGCCGCGTCGTGACTTCGCACGCGGTGTCAAACGGTTTGTGCAGCGCGCCGGGCCTGTCGATGATGCTGGGCAAAAAGATACGCAGAAAGGAGATGGTTCAAATGAAACGCACTGAATTGACTGCCTATCTTGACGACTATCTGCAGATTGCCGCCATCAAGGACTATGGCCCACAGGGCCTGCAGATCGAGGGCCGCGAGCAGGTAAACAAGATCGTAGGCATGGTCGACGCGCAACTGCCCTGTCTAGAGGCAGCGTTGGCCCATGGCGCCGACATGCTCCTGGTGCATCATGGCATCTTTTGGGGCCCGACGCAGACCTTGGCCGGCAGCTTTGGCCGTCTTGTTCGCTCGTACCTCGAGGCGGAGATCAACCTGTACGCCGCGCACCTGGCGTTGGATGCCCATCCCGTCGTAGGCAACAATGCGGAACTGGCGCGGCGCCTGGGCCTTGAAATTCAAGACTGGTTTGCACCCGCCAACGGCGTCAAGCTGGGTGTGATTGCCGCCTCGCATCGTGAGGCCAAGTTGGACTACCTGGTGGATCGCTTTGAGCAGACGGTCGGCCCCGTCAAGCTCGTGCAGGCGCACGGGCCAAGACTTGTGAACAAAGTGGCCATCCTCAGCGGCGCCGGCGCCCGCGAAGTCGCGGCTGCGGCCGTCTTGGGCTGCGACACCTACATTACCGGCGAAACCAGCCACGCCGAATTCTACGCCGCCCAGAACGCCGGTCTTAACGTCATCTATGGCGGCCACTACACCACCGAAACCGTAGGCGTCCAATGCCTCGGCGAACACCTGCGCGACAAATTCGGGCTTGAGTTTGAGTTTGTGGATTTGCCGACAGGCCTGTGAGAGGGTGAGCGCATGTTACCCTGCGCGCGCGATCTCGGCGCGCAGCAGCCGCGCCACTTCGCCGGACTCGGCGTGGCGGCCTAGCGCTTTCTTGCTAAAGATCAGCGTGTCGTCCACCTTGACCTCAAATCGTCCGCCGCTGGAAGGCAGAAGCGTGAGGCTGGCGAGATCCTGTAAAAAGTCGTTGAGCAGTTGCTCCGCCAAACTGGCGGCGCGTGGCGTGTAGTTTCACTGCACGCAAAATTCGATGCTGATGGCGTACTTGCGCATGTTTCTCTCCTGCGCTGTCGGCTAAAATGGAACGACACGGTGTTCCGGCACGTTCACAATTGATTGAAAAATACCGAAATGTTACGGACAGCATGATATAGTGACTTTTATGAATTCACAAGAGACGCCGCCAGAGCGTGCACTACCACCCGGTGCCCTTGGAAACGACGTTACACCTGAGAGCCAGGAAGCGGCGCAAGCATCGGTGCAAGAAACAGGCCAGTCAAACGCTCCACAATCGCCTGATGAATCGCTGCCGGCCAAACGAAGATGGAGCCGGCGTACCTTCTTGAGCAGTGCCCTCGCCAGCGCGGCTGCCCTTGCGGCTGCAGCCTGCGGTGGCTCTGATCCTTCTCCTACGCCCACTGTTTCGCCGCTTGCCGCATCCCCGCTGAACACGCCCGGTGCGCGGCCGCTATCGACGGCAGCCTACCAAAACTATCTGCCCTACGTGGCGCGTGACGCCATCCATCCGGGCGGCGTAGCAATGCTGCCGCCTGAACCGACTTTGTCGCCGACGCCGAGCAAGACGCCGACGCCCGAGGCCACGGACACACCGCAGCCGCCGACGCCGACGCCGACCCCGGAAGCGACGCCCTTTCCACCAGGCCCACCCAGCAAGATAGGGCTGTTTGTTGGGCACAATGACCCGCAGTTCTTCGAACTGTTGGCCACCAAGGCGGTCACGGTCGTCAAGACACTGGAGTTGGATCGCAATTTCCTGGCGCAAATCAAGCAGACCTCGCCCAACACCAAGATCGTGGCGCGCATCGACCTGCCGCAGGTCGAACTCGGCGCGCTTGACCCCATCGTTGCAGCGCAGCAGTTTGTCGAGAAGGCAATTGTCTTTGCCGAAGACCCAGAGCGTCGCCCGTATATCGACGCCTGGGAAGCCTATAATGAACCGGTGGCGGGCAATGCCGACGAGATGAAGCGCCTGGCCGACTTTGAGGCGGAGCGCACGCGTTTGCTGGGGGATCGCGGCATTCGCAGCATAGTCGGCAACTTTGGCACGGGGCAACCGCCGATGGAGCTATGGCAGGCCTTTTTGCCCGCCCTCCAAGTGGCGCAGCAGTACGACGGCTGGCTGGGTCTGCACGAGTACTCGGCGCCCACCATGTATTACCTCACGACCCGGGAGAACCAGGGTCGCTATCCGGGCGTTTCGCCGGAAGACTCAGGTTGGCTGACGCTGCGTTACCGCAAGGTATACAATGATATCCTCATCCCGGCAGGCCTCAAGTTGCCGTTGGTGATGACTGAACTGGGAGTGGATGGGTACGTACAAAATCGTCCAGGACCGCCTGACGCCCGCGGCTGGAAAGACTTCCAGGCGTACTGGGCCGAAACGGGATATGGCTTGTGGGGCCCCGGCGCTTATGTCGAACAGTTGGTCTGGTACGATGACGCGATGCGCCAGGATGACTACGTGCTTGGCGGGTGTATCTACGCGATTTCGCCTACGGCAGGTTGGGAGAGCTATGATATCCGTGGTCCGGCGGCAATGGTGCTGGGCCAGTACCTGAGCGTCCATGCACCTGCGTAGATCGGTCTAGTCCGGCTGCGCATTTAACGCGTTCCAATCCATTCGAGCAGAAAGATAGCGGCCGCGGGCGCCGCAGAGAGTGCCGCAGAGAGCGTCTATGCCAATCGTGCTGATCCACCGGGGGCTGGCCAATTCGGCGTCATTGTTCTTGGCATTCCTCACCGTCTGGGCGCTTGTGCAGTTCTTCCGCTCACGCCCGCTCGGCCCCTCCTGGAACGGCGCTGCAATCGTGGCCGAGGTATTGCTGTTGGCCCAGTTTGTGGTGGGCGGCATCCTTTGGCTGCAAGGCCTGCAGGCAGGTCCGCGGCCATGGATCCATGTTCTGTACGGCACGGTCGCCATCATCACGCTGCCCGCGGCATATTCGTATTTCGGCAAGCTCGAAGACAGCAAAGTCCAGGCCCTGGCGATGACGCTCGCCTGTGCCTTTCTCTGGGGCATCGTGCAGCGTGCCGGTCAAGTGATTACGCTGCAGGTCCCTTATTAGCACCAACGTGCACGGGCCCGATCCCCACGCCTCTGCCATCCACATCGCGCCTGCCGTCCAGCCCCCACGCTGCGTGCGGCGCAAACCGCCTGGACGGCGTGCCTTGTGACGCGCCGCGTTTGCTTTGATTTTCTTTGTTGCGCCTGCTAGAATAGGCTTAGCTCTTTTCGGCACGACGGAAAGCGCTAGCGTAATCAAGCGATCGTTTGCACCATCGCAGTCGGCACCAGTTCTTAGCCTACGCACGGTGAAGACTCAGCTTGTGTGTAGCGGTACTTTGAAAATGAGTCGTGTATGTCAAAGCAAGTCCTGGTCTTGAATGCTGGCTATGAGCCGCTGAGCTTGGTGTCGGTGCGCAGAGCGATCGTATTGCTCCTGCGCGAGAAGGCGGAATTGCTGGAAGCGACACAGCAAATGCTTTATAGTGCCAACCGAACGATTCCGGAGCCCCTGGTCATCCGGCTGGTGCACTACGTACGCCTTCCCCATCGGCGGGTGCCGCCGACGCGCGTGGCAATCATGTTGCGCGATGCCTATATGTGCCAATACTGTGGGGAAAAGCCTGGCCAGCTGCAACTCACTGTCGATCATATCGTTCCTCGCAGCCGCGGCGGCGGCCATACGTGGACGAATCTGGTCACGGCCTGCAAGCGCTGCAACCAGCGCAAGGGCAACCAGACGATCGACGAGGCGGGCATGATCCCGCTCCGCAAGCCTTTTGAGCCCAGTTACGTAGCGCTGGTGCTCCTGAGCAACCCGGTGGCCGCCGACCGCTGGGAGCAGTTGATGGGCATTTCCAAAGAAAATTTTTTGGCCACCGACGCCTAAGTCCAGACGTCGGGTTTTGGCCGCAAGTTGGGAAGAGACAGAGATCGATGGCGCGCAAAATTGACGTGCGGCAAGAAACGATCGACGGTATCACGCGCCGCATCGCCGACCTGAATGAGCAGTCGCTGACCCAGCTTTCGCAATATATCAGCTATCTCAAGTGGCAGGAAGAGCTCTGGCACAGCCTGCTCGACGAGGAGCCGGACCATGGCCCTGACCAGGCGCTCACCTGGCAGTATGACTTTGTCGAGGCATTCCCCGCGGCCCGCAAGATTGCCACGCGTGCGCCGGACATGATGGAAATCAAGATTGCCATGGCCTCGTGCGGCATGGTGCAGCAGATGGCGATCTGGGAGCACCCCCCTGTCACCGGCAGCGCCGTTTGTGAGTATACTGTCCAGGCGCCGCCTGACATCAATGCGCTCAAGCTGCGCTTTGCAGTAGGCATCCGCGACGGCGCGCTGATGGAAGGCGACAATACGTGTGCGTTCCGTGTCATTGTGAACGGCGTGCGCCTGTGGAGCACGACCAAGCAGACGAACACCTGGGAACGCTACCTGATCGATTTGCCCAGCCTTGCCGGCCAGGACGTCGTCGTCCAGTTTATGACCGACGGCTTGGGCGACAACCGCTGGAATTGGGCCGTTTGGGGTGAGCCGCTGCTTCTCGGCTATGGCCCCAAGCGCAAACGTACCGCCAAATAAGTTTACATAAACCAACAAGCGAATAGGACGCAGCCATGGCTCTCTTTGACAAACCGCTGGAAGAGCTTCGCAGCTACACCCCTGCACGTGAAGAACAGGCTGATTTTGATGCCTTCTGGGCCGATACCCTGGCAAACAGCCGCAGCCACGACCTGAATGCGCGGTTCGTGCCCGTCGACAGCGGCCTGCGCACGCTGGAAGTGTTTGACGTCACCTACAACGGCTATGGCGGCCAGCCGGTCAGGGGCTGGTTGATCCTGCCGTCCGAACGCGCGCAGCCGTTGCCGGTCGTCGTCGAGTACATCGGTTATGGCGGCGGCCGCGGCTTGGCGCTGGACTGGCTGCTGTATGCGAGCGCCGGCTATGCCCACTTTGTTATGGACACGCGCGGCCAGGGCAGCGCCTGGAGCAAGGGCGACACGCCTGACCCGGAGAGTGACGGCGGCAACCCGCAGTATCCCGGCTTTATGACGCGTGGCGTCCTCGACCCCAAGACCTACTACTACCGCCGCGTCTTTACCGATGCCGTGCGTGCCGTCGAGGCTGCTATGGGCCACGAATGGGTAGATGAAATGCGGGTCGCCGTCACCGGCGGCAGCCAGGGTGGCGGCATCGCCTTGGCCGTGGCCGGCTTGTCCCCGCTGGTGCTAGACGACGCCGTAAAGGTCGCCCTGCCCGACGTGCCCTTTCTCTGCCACTACCGCCGCGCCACCGAGATCGTTGACACGCACCCGTACCAGGAGATTGTACGCTTCTGCAAAGTCCAGCGTGACCAGGTCGACACCGTCTTCCGCACGCTGAGCTACTTCGACGGCGTCAACCTGGCCGCGCGTGCCACTGCCCGGGCTCTCTTCTCAGTGGCCATGATGGACGACATCTGCCCGCCGTCCACGGTCTTTGCCGCCTACAACCATTACCAAGGCCCCAAAGATATCCGTGTCTACCCATTTAACAACCACGAAGGCGGCCAAAGCTTCCAAAACGTCGCCAAGGTCAAGCTCCTTCACGATCTATGGGGGTAACTCCGCTGTGCCAGGCACGCCTACGTGACCGAGTTCACAGCCGACGGAGGCAACGGTGAACCCAACCGAACCAACCTCATCCTTCCCCTTGGGCCAATCCATCGTCTGGCAGCCTGACCCGGCACAGGTGGTGCAGACCAACCTGGTGGCCTTCATGACGCGGCACGGCATCGCCACCTACGATGACCTACTGCGCCGCGCCGTCGACGGCGTGGGCTGGTTCTGGGATGCCGTGCTGGCCGACCTCGGCATTGAGTTCTATCGGCCTTACACTACGGTGTTCGACCCCACTCCTGGCATCGCCTATCCGCGCTGGTGCGTCGACGGCGAAATGAACATCGTCCATAACTGCCTGGACAAGTGGCAGGCTACGGCCGTTCGCGACCAGCCTGCCCTGTACTGGGAAGGGGAGGAGGGCCAATCAGCCACGCTCACCTACGCCGAACTAGCGGCGGAGGTCAACCGCTGCGCCAATGCCTTGCGCAGCCTCGGCCTGGGTAAGGGCGACGCTGTGGGGCTCTATATGCCCATGATCCCCGAACTGGCCATCGCCTTTCTCGCCATCATCAAGATTGGTGGCATCATTCTCCCCCTGTTCAGCGGGTACGGCCCGGGAGCCTTGGTGGCCCGGCTGGCCGATGCCGAAGCCAAGGCGCTGATCACTGCCGACGGGCTGCTGCGCCGGGGGCAAAAAGTAGCGATGAAACCAGTGACCGACGAAGCCGTGCGCGAGGTCTCCAGCATCCAGCACGTCGTTGTCGTCCGCCGCGCCGGTCTGCCCGACACGCCCTGGACGCACGGACGCGACCACTGGTGGCACGAACTGGTGCCCGGCCAGCGTGCGCAGGCCGAAACCGAGCATACTGCCGCCGAAGATGTCCTGATGGTGATCTACACCAGCGGCACGACCGGCCAGCCCAAGGGCGCCGTCCACACGCATTGCGGCTTTCCCATCAAGGCCGCCCAAGACATGCGCCAGCCGATGGATCTCAAGCCTGGCGAGACGATGTTCTGGCTGACGGACATGGGCTGGATGATGGGACCGTGGCTGGTCTTTGGCAGCCTGCTCAACGGCGCTGCCATGATCTTCTACGACGGCGCACCCGATTATCCCGATGCCGGCCGCCTCTGGCAGTTGGTCGAGCGCTACCGTGTCACACACCTGGGGGTGTCACCCACGCTCATCCGCAGCCTTAAGCCGCTGGGGACCGGCCCTGTCGCGGCGTCCGACCTTTCGAGTCTGCGCATGATCGGCTCGACCGGCAGCCCCTGGGATCCGGAGACCTGGCTGTGGCTGTTCCACACCGTGCTCGGCGGGCGCAAGCCCATTCTCAACTACTCAGGGGGCACCGAGATCAGCGGTGGTATCGTGTGCGGCAACTTTCTCTCGCCGCTCAAGCCCTGTGCGTTCAGCGGCCCTGTGGTTGGCATGGATGCAGACGTCGTCGACGCAGACGGCAACCCCGTACGTGGTGCTGTGGGTGAACTGGTTGTGCGCCAACCCTGGATCGGTATGACACGTGGTTTCTGGCGCGACCGCGAACGCTACTTCAACACCTATTGGAACCGCATCCCCGGCGTATGGGTACATGGCGACTTCGCCGCCATCGACGACGACGGGCTTTGGTATATCCTCGGCCGCAGCGACGACACCATCAAGGTGTCCGGCAAGCGGCTCGGTCCTGCCGAGGTCGAGGCTATCCTCAACACGCATCCGGCGGTTAAGGAATCCGCGGCTATCGGCGTGCCACACCCAATCAAGGATCAGGAGGTTGTCGCCTTTTGCGTGCTCAACCAAGGTTACGAACCCGACGAGCCGTTGCGGAAGACGCTAGTAGAGCTTGTGACCTCCGAACTCGGCAAACCGCTCAAGCCGCGTGAGATCCGTTTCGTCGAGGCGCTGCCCAAGACGCGCAATGCCAAGGTGATGCACCGCGTGATACGCGCCGCCTACCTGGATCAAGCCCTGGGTGACCTGAGCAGCCTGGAAAGCGCCGCTACAGTCGAGGCCATCCGCCAGTCTAGATAGCCAGACTTCAGGGGCGCACGAAGGCGTGCGGACTGGACATCTAGGGCGTGCCGTCTGTTACAATGGCGGGCATGAACCTGATCACGATCGAAAATCTGACCAAGCAGTACAGCGAGCGCCTGCTCTTCGACCGCGCCAACCTGCAGATCAACGAAGGCGACCGCATCGGCCTGATCGGGGTCAACGGCAGCGGCAAAAGCACACTGCTGCGTATCGTGGCAGGATTGGAGTCGCCCGACAGCGGCGCTGTAGCGATTCCTGGTGGCGTCCGAATTGAATACCTGGCGCAGGAGCCGGCGCTGGACGATGGCATTTCGGTGCTGGAAACGATCTTCCGCAGCGATTCGCCGCAGATGCGCCTGCTGCGCGCCTACGAGCAGATGAGTCGCAAGTTGGAGGATTCGCCGCACGACGCGACACTACAGCAAGATTTGTTGCACCTAAGTGCCGAACTGGATCGTGCTGGTGGCTGGTCGGCGGAAGCAAACGCCAAGACTGTATTGACTCGGCTCGGAGTTACGAATTTTGATGCCAAGGTAGGGTCATTGAGCGGTGGGCAGCGGAAGCGAGTGGCCCTGGCTCGCTCGCTGATCGACCGCGCCGACCTGCTGATCTTAGACGAACCTACCAATCACATCGACGCCGACACCGTGGCCTGGCTGGAAGAATACCTGGCGGCAACGCCGGGCGCCCTGTTGATGGTTACCCACGATCGGTATTTTCTTGACCGCGTGGCCAATCGCATTGTCGAACTGGATCGGCGCCAGCTTGTTTCCTACGCCGGCAACTATTCGCATTACCTGGAAGAACACGACAGCCGCAGCCAACGGCTGGCCGAGGCCGAGGAAAAGCGCCAAAACTTGTTGCGCCGAGAATTGGAATGGTTGCGCCGGCAACCAATGGCACGCGGCACGAAACAAAAGGCGCGCAAGCAGCGCGTAGAGGAAATGCTGCAACTGCGTTACGACAGCGGCGACGAACGGGTGGCGATGGCCATGGCCAGCCGCCGCCTGGGCAATAAGGTGCTCGATGCGCGCGGGCTGACGAAGCGCTACGATGAGAAAACAGTCTTGGCAGGTGTCGACCTGCACCTGGAGCCAGGTGATCGCATCGGCATTATCGGTCCCAACGGCGCCGGCAAGAGCACGCTGCTGGACATATTAGCGAAGCGGCAGGCGGCCGACACAGGGAGCGTGCAATGGGGCGACACGGTGCGCGTGGGCTACTATGACCAGCGCAGCGCCGACCTGCGCGACAACATGCGGCTACTGGAGTTTATTGAAAACGAGGCGCCGCTGATCCGCACCAAGGATGGCGAGCGCGTCGAGGCGGCGCAGATGTTGGAATGGTTTCTCTTTCCGCGTCCCATGCAATATGCCCGGATCGGCAGCTTGAGCGGCGGTGAGCGCCGGCGATTGTACCTGCTGCGCAGCCTCGTCCATCAGCCCAATGTGCTGCTGCTTGACGAGCCAACCAATGATCTGGATATACAAACGCTGGCGGTGCTGGAGAGCTATCTGGACCACTTTGCCGGCTGCCTGGTCGTCGCCAGCCACGACCGTTATTTTCTGGATCGGACGGTAGACTTTATGTTAGCGATGGAGAATGGGCGGCTTGGCCCGCGTTATCCGGCGCCGTACGCCAGCTTTGTCGAGCGCAGGCGTGAAGAACAGGCCGGCACACTCAATCAGGCCGCCGTAGAGCCGGAGCAGCCAGTGCGGTCGGATGAGAAAGCGCCCGCACGCGCTCCTGCGCGCAAGCTCACCTGGAAGGAACAACGCGAGCTCCAAGAGGTGGATGCCCGCGTCTCGGCGCTTGAGTTGCAGAAAAAATTGCTGCTGGACGAAATCGCAAAAAGCGGCGATAATTATGAACAGTTGCGAACGCTCTCGGCGCAACTCGAATTGCTCGACGACGATTTGGACACGGCGCTTGAACGTTGGTTTGAATTATCCGCCATCGCAGAAACCGTTACCGGAACCTAATCCTAGAAACCGGCGCCTAGCTGCCACTAAGCGCCAGGCGCCCGCCACTAACTAAATAGCAATCTCGCATTTGCTCGGGACTGAACCATGCTCGAAGTTACCTGCTTTCACTGCGGTCAAGTTGTTCAGATATCCCCCGACGCCGAGCGCTGTTCTGTGTGCGGCATGAACCTGCGCAAACTGATCGGACGGGAGCAAGCCTCCGGCTACTTCTACCGGCGCGCTGCCGATATGGCAGGCACCGGCAATGTGTTGGGTGCTCTGGAAGAGGTCCAGCGCGGCCTCGCCTATGTGAACACTTCCGAACTAAATCTTCTGGGTGCGATCCTCTGCAAGCGGCTTAGTCGTTGGGAGGACATGCGCCATTTTGTGGCGGCGATTCCCGCAGACGATCCGCTGCGGGGGGAAGGGGAGTGGCTGCTGCGCTCCAACCAAGCGCGCCAGCGGCCTGCATCCCAACCTCAACGCGGCAAGGCTCCGGTGGCCATCCCTGTCATTGCCGACAGCGACGCCCTGCCGGTGGTGATGGACGAGGTGGCGCCTTCCCCTAGTCGCCGCGTGCAAGACAAAAAGAGAGGTGGCGGTGCGCCGCTTCTGTGGCTGGCACTCCTGGCTTTGGTGCTAGCTGGCGGCTGGTTTGCATGGCAGAGCGGCATCATGGGTGATGTAGCGCAGCAAGATGCGCAAGTCGCCGGGCCTCCAGGCCAGCAACCTGAGGCTGCCGGTGCGCAGAACGTTGCACCCCAGGACGGTGCGGCGCCACAGCCGGCCACACTGCCGGCGGATCAGCAGGCAAACCCGCAAGCTCCTGCGGCAGAGGCAACACAGGACGCTACAGACGGAGCTATGGACACCGGGGCAGGCGATGCTGAAGATGCCCCGCCTGCGTTGCTCCTGCCGACGCCTACCATTGCCGCCAATCTGGCGCAGACTGAGTCGGTGTCGCAAGCCATTGCCTCTACCAGTAATAACCTGGCTGTGGTGGCCAGCAACTTGAACGCACTGAATTGGAAAGAGTGGCTGGGGCAGAAAAATCGGCCTGACCTGGCGGCGCTGCCTGTGACAATGCGGGTCGAAGACAAGACACTCGTCCTTGAGGGCGCCGTCGAATTTGCCGAGCAGCGCGCCGCGCTGGAATTTGAGGCCAAGCAGGTGCCCGGTGTGCAGTCGGTGTCAGTCGTCAACGTGAAGCTGCGGCCGCCGGAGACCTACACCGTGCGCGAGGGCGACAGCCTGTGGGCTATTTCGGTGCGCATCTACGGCAACGCCGACCAGGTTGAGGAACTATATGCCGCCAATCGCACGCAGATGACGTCCGCCGGCGACTTGCGCGTGGGTATGGTGTTGAATGTACCCTGAGTCCCTACTTCTGGTAGAACTCGCGCGGGGGTGAACCGGACACGAACTCGGCGGCTTCGCCGGTTAAGTGATCGCATGCCGCCCACTGCAGCAGGCGGCCGTTCAACTTATCACCCTCTAGCGTCACTTCGACCTCGGTAATCGAGCAGTTGTGGTTTTCCTGGCGGAGCAGTTCGGTCAGGTCGGCATCGGGGCAGAGCCCCTTGATGGTTGTCGCAAATACGCCGCCGTGAGCAAAGATTGCCACGGCCTGGTCCGGATGCGCCGTCACAACTTGCCGATAGCCGTCCGACACGCGCTGCCATACGGCCCAGAAGTTTTCCCCGCCTGGGAAGGCAACGTCCAGCTCACCGCGCCGCCAGGCGCGCAGAACTTCGTTGTGGACCAACCATGCTTCCGGCGTCGCCGGTTGGCCTTCGAGGTCGCCGACATTCAGCTCGCGAAATTGCTCCATCACGACGACGTCCTGGTCAACCAGCGTAGACAATTCCACTGCCGTTTCATAGGCGCGGCGCAGTGGCGACGAATAGACGGCCGCAATGTCTCTGTCCTGCAGCAAGCGAGCGGTTTGTTCCGCCTGCAATTTCCCCTTAGACGTCAGCGGGTAATCCACTTTGCGATAGGAGAATTCCTTGGTCAGATTGGCAAGATTCTCGCCATGGCGAATCAGGTACAAGTGAGTCATGATCTATCTACATTCATTGTGCGAGAAGCAGGGTAGGGTCGGCGGCAACAGCGCGCAGCGCAGCGCGCACCATACCCCGTGCATGGATAAGGCGTACGGTTGCCGCGCCGACGCTTCCGGTACATTGGATGCCCTGTTCCAAGAAGAAGGGCTCCATCACGTCAAAGTTTCGCTCGGGACCATATTTGTGCAGCATGATATGGCGGGTGTGTGGCGCGCCGTCCACCACCACGGTGGCGGCCGCAAAGCCAGGTTGCATGTGATAGGGCAAGCCGGCCAGTTCCTCGACATGGTGAAAGGTCGTGTTGCTGCTGTGCGTTACGCCGATCAGCAGGATATAGCCGTCATCCCGCCGCGCCAGCTCCCCATAGGGAGACCATTCGTCACATGGGGTGACGGAGTGAACGTGGCCCGCCAACAGCAGTGCCGCATCCGCGCCGATGGCTGCTGCCGAATGCGTGGGATGCAGGCTGCGCACGGCAACCGGGCGCTTGCGCAGCGTCTCGGGGATGGCGCCGGTCCACGAAGGTGTTTGCGCCGGGTCAAAAGTCGGCGGATTTTGTGGCGAGAACTGCTCGCTGCCGGTCAAGGTGGGAACCAAGAGCGTACCTGCCGGTCCCAGCACCGCCAGTAAGCTGTCGATAACGGTGTCGGCGCCGCCATCGACATGGCCCAGGCTCTTCAGGGACGAATGGACCAATAGTTTGCCGCCTTGGGGTACGCCCAGGGCGGCAAAGCCTTCGCTCAATTGTGTTTGGGTAATCATGTGCGGCTCTACGAAGTGATCTAGCGCGGCGGGTGCATAGGCATGACCACATGCAGAAACTCGTCTTCGCCCGATCCCAAGGGGCGGATGGCGCCGGGGCGTGTTGCCTGTGTCGTCTCCAGGACGATCTGCGGCTGATCGATCTGACTGAGCACATCAATCAGGTATTTGGCATTAAAGGCGATTTCCAACTCGCCGCCTTCCACCATGGCGTCCAGTTCGTTGACGTTATCGCCCATCTCGGCGCTGGTGGCCGTCAAGCTGACCTGGCCGGTGCCGCCATTGGCGGGATCAATGCGCATGCGAATGATGTTGGCATTATCGCGCGCAAAGAGGAATGCCACGCGTACGGCCTTCAAGAGCGACGCCGTATCTACCACGGTACGCGTTGTATGCGTCTTGGGGATGATGGCGCGGTAATCCGGGAAGCGAGCGTCGATCAACTGGCTGGCCAATTCCACGCGATGGAAGCTGCCCGCCTTGCCTTCAAGGTTCTTGCCCCAAATCTGGAAGAGAATCTGGTTGCGCGCCTGGGTCACGATTACCTGGACCGGGCGTGAATCGTCGGCGTCAGCAGAGATGCGGGCGAACTCGCCGAGGCTCTTGGCCGGCACAATGACCGTCATGGGCTCCGGGGGAAGCGTCCCCGTCACCGGGGCGCTGCGCAGGCTGAGGCGGTAGCCATCGGTGGCGGCCATCGTGATACGCGCATCTTTAAAGGTGACTTCGACGCCGGTCAGAGTAGGACGGCTCTCGTCGGTGGAGGCGGCAAAGATTACCTGTTCCACCATCTTGCGCAGGCCGTTTGTTTCCAGCTCAATGCGTGTGCCTTCCAAGGTGACGGCGGCGCTGTCCATTGCGTCGCCTGTACCGATGGTCGGAATAATGGGGAAGTCGGCAGCATCAATGCCCTTGATGTTGGCTTCGAACTTGGCGCAGCGGAGGTGGAGCGTTTGCGTGCGCACGGCCAGTTCCATGTCGACGCGTTCAGGAGGCAGGTTGCCGACAAAGTCCGTCAACAGGCGAGCGGGCACGGTGATAGAGCCTTCATCTTCGACCTTGGCTCCGATCCAGCAATTGACGCCGATTTCCAGGTTGGTAGCGGCCAACCGCAGTTGGTTATCGCGCGCTTCAAGCAATATATTGCCAAGGACGGGCAGCGTGCTGCGGGAAGACACCGCGCGGCCGACGATCGCTAACCCTTTGGCCAGGTTCTCTTGCAAACAGCTTACCCGCACAGGCCCCTCCACTCTCTCAATTCTTGAATGTTGCTATGCTTTGCATAAGTATACCATGGCCGGAGAAATGCTTGAAAGGTGGCGCGTAATAACTGCTAGGATCCAGATCCACCCTAATCCTTGTGGCCGGCGCCAGGCGCGCTGTTTCCCACTGCCGCCGTAGGGCGAGGCTCAACCACAACCACCCGCTTGCGCAAGTAGATAAACCAGTACACCACTCCTACCATCAATGAACCGCCGATGATGTTGCCAATGGTCACGGGCAGCAGGTTGCCCACCAAGAGATTGTAAAGCGTCAGGTTGGGGAAGTCAGCCGGCGTTTTATGAATTGCCTCCCAAAAGCTGGCAGGCGCAGCAGCCTGTACCAGCATGGCGAAGGGAATGTAGTACATATTGGCCACACTGTGCTCGAATCCTGCAGCCACAAACGCTGTGATTGGAAACACAATGGCCATGATCTTGTCGGTCGTCGTGCGGGCACTGTAGGTCAGCCATACGGCCAGGCAGACGAGGGCGTTGCACATAATGCCAAGGGCCAGGGCCGGCACTAACTGCAGGCCTGCCTTGTTGTTGGCCAAGGTGAGGGCAAACAGACCAATCGCCCCGTTATTAAAAGTGTACTGCTGGCTCAGGAGCATGATCAGCGCCGTCGCCACTGCACCCACAAAGTTCCCCAAGTAGACAATTACCCAGTTCTTGAGCAGCAGCCCTGTACCAACCTTGCGATTCGCCCACGCCATAACGATCAGGTTGTTGCCGGTGAACAGTTCAGCGCCACCGATTACAACCAGGATCAGCCCCAGGCTAAAGACCAGCCCCATCAAGAGCCGCGAAAAGCCGGTCGGCCAGGCTGTGGTGGCGGTAGCAGCATCCGGGCCAGTGGTGATAAACGAGCCGGCGCCGACCGTTGTCGCGAATATGGCGCCAAGCGCGACAAACGCGCCGGCCAGTATGGCTAGAGCGAACATCGTGACGCCGGCCATTTGTGCCTTGCGCACCCCAATTTCCTCCGCCTTGGCCGCCATGGCAGGAGGCAGCAGAGCATCAATTTGGACATCATTCATCATAATGATTTGCTTTCGCGTGGACCTTGCTTGTGCAAAAAGGATCAACCTGAGGCGAAGTAAGTATATCACATGGCCCAATGACCGCTCGCCAATTGCTTGTCAATTCGTCTACGTCGTGCTAGCATTGCGGCTTACTGTTCGCTCCTCTTTCGGAAAAGGAAAATTGTTGTATGACCGACGAACGTCTTGCCCGCCGCCGGGCGCAGCGCCGCGAAAGACAGGCGACCCAGGCGGTGCATCAACTGACGCAGCCGCTGCACACCCTGCCGACCTATGAACTTGTCGACCAGGAAGGTCTGCACAAGATCCATCAGGCCTCTCTGACGATTCTCTCCGAAATCGGCATCGACTTCTATGATGACGAGGTGCTCGCCATCCTCGCCAGCCATGGTGCGGTCGTCAAGGGCTCGACGGTCTTCTTCGACCCGGTATCGATTATGGAGCATGTAGCCAGGGCGCCCAGCCAGTTCACTCAGCTGGCGCGCAACCCGGCCAATCATGTGACGCTTGGCGGCAATCATGTTTGTTTCGCGCCTGTTTACGGCCCACCCTTTGTCTATGATCAAGCGCGCGGCCGGCGCGAAGCAACGCTGGAGGACTTTCAGAACATTGTCAAGCTTACTTACCTGAGCCCGTATCTTCATCACTCTGGCGGCACTGTGGTCGAGCCGACCGACCTGCCTACGCACACGCGCCACCTTGACATGATCTACAGTCACATTAAATACAGCGACAAGCCGTTTATGGGCTCCGTCACGAGCGGACCGAACGCGGCTGACAGTGTCAAGATGGCGGAGATCGTGTTTGGGAGCGAGGCCATGCAAGAGAACCCGGCCTTGCTTTCGTTGATCAATATCAGCAGCCCACGCCGACTGGACGACCGCATGTTGTCGGCGCTCAAGGTGTATGCGCGTGCCCGCCAGGCGCTGATCATCACGCCCTTTATTCTTTCGGGGGCCATGGCTCCGGTGTCAGTCGCGGGCACGGTGGCCCAGTTGAATGCCGAGGCGCTGGCAGGCATCGCCCTTACGCAGATGATTAACCCAGGTACGCCCGTGATTTATGGGGCCTTCCAGACCAACGTAGACCTGCAGAGCGGTTCGCCGGTGTTTGGTTCGGCCGAGAGCCAACTTGCGCTGTTTGCGAGCGCCCAACTGGCGCGCATGCACAACCTGCCTTTCCGTTCGGGCGGCATGTTTGCCTCCTCCAAGATCGCCGATGCCCAGGCTGCCTACGAATCCGTGCAGGTGATGCTGCCCGCCATTTTGGCGCGCGTCAACTTCGTGTTGCATGCGGCCGGATGGCTCGAAGGCGGACTTACGACCGGCTACGAAAAGTTTGTGCTCGACTGCGAGTTGCTGGGGATGTACCATAAGTTCCTGCAAGGACTGGACATATCCGACGAGACGTTGGCACTCGAATCGATCCGTGCCGTCGCGCCGGGCGGCCATCACCTTGGCACGGAGTACACGCTGCGCAACTTCCGTACGGCCTTCCATCGCGCCGAGCTATTTGACTATAACTCGGCCGAGCAGTGGCTGGAGGAAGGCGCCCAGGACGCCGAGACCCGTGCCCACGCCAAGTACAAGCAGCTGCTGGCAGCCTACCAGGGGCCGGAACTGGAACCAGATATCGATGCTGCGCTGCTGGACTACATGGCCCGGCGCAAGAGCGAAATAAAGCCTGAATACTAAACCTTATCCTGCTGGAGAACGCTATGGCTGAACGGCGAACCCCGCTCTACGACATTCACCTGCGCACGGCAGTGCGCATGGTCAAGGGTGGCGGCGACTATCTTTTCCCCTGGGCCTATACATCGCCCGCGGAGGAGCATCTCAACGTACGTCAGAATGCAGGCATGCAAGACCTGACCAGCATGGGCGAGGTGGACGTCAAGGGCCCAGGAGCAGAGCGACTGCTTTCGCGCCTGGTGGTGGCCAACATCCTCAACCTGCTGCCGGGACAGGTGCGCTACACGACCATGTGCCGTGAAGACGGGTGCATCATCGACGACGTAACCGTCTACAAGTTCGGCGACGAACACTTCATGGTGGTCACCAGCAGCGCGCCGCGCAAGACCAGCTTTCGCTGGATCGCCGACCACTCCGCCGGCATGAGTGCCTATGTCAACGACGTGAGCGGGGCGATTGCCCTGATCTCGGTGCAGGGGCCGCGCGCACGCGACCTCCTGGCCAGTGTGGTCGACGACAGCGCGAGCCTGCTGGCGCTGCGATTCTTCCGCTTTGCGTCCAACCGCATCAACGACACCGAACTGATCGTCTCGCGATCGGGCTATACGGGCGAGTTGGGCTATGAATTGTACGTTCCCGGCGAGGAAGCCGCCAGCCTGTGGGAGTTATTGGAGCGCAAGGGCAAGGAGTTTGGCCTGCTGCCCTATGGCGTGGGGGCGATGCAGAGCCTGCGTATCGAAAAGGCGCTGCCGCTGGCCGGACCAGACATCGACGGCAGCCAGACGCCCTTTGAGTTGGGGCTGCACAAGTGGATCGACTTCGGCAAGCGCGAGTTTATCGGCCGCGAGGCACTCCTGGCAGTGCAGGATCGCGGCCTGCGCCAACGCTGGGTGGGCCTGGTGCTGGACAGCACGGCCGCTGCCAACCCGGGCGACGCCGTCTACACCGTGGCCGACGTGGCCGCCGATCGGCCCGGTACAGGCATGGATATCGAAGCCAACGAGGAGTTTGATGCGGAACGCGCCGGCTGGACACAAGTCGGGCGCATTACGTCCAGCGCACGCGGCCACAGCGTGGGCAAGATGCTGGCATTGGCCTACCTGGACGTATCGCACACGTGGCCGGGCGCACGCGTGATGGTGGCTAACGGTCGCGGGCGACCGATACCTGCAACCGTGGCCCACACGCCATTTTTCGACCCGGCCGGTTTGCGCCTGCGTGGAACAACCCAGTACACGCCGCAGGACAGCGCAAATACCTCTGCCGGCGAGATGGGTGGGAATCCGGGGCCGGGCAGCAAGATTCGCAAGCCGAGGGCCGAGCGATGAACGCCTACTCACGCCACTATAACACGATCGTGATCGGCGTGGGCGGCATGGGCAGCGCCACCTGTTACGAGTTGGCCAAGCGCGGCCAGACGGTGCTGGGTATCGAGCAGTTTGACATCCCACACGATATGGGTTCGTCGCACGGCTACACCCGCATCATTCGGTTGGCCTATTACGAGCATCCTTCCTATGTGATGCTCTTGCGGCGCGCCTATGAACTGTGGGAGGATATCGAGCGCCGCGCCGGCGAGCACCTGCTGCACAAGGTGGGTTCGATCGACGCCGGGCCGGCCGACTCGTGGGTATTCAAAGGTTCGTTCCGCTCCGCGATCGAGATGGGTATCGAGCACGAGGTATTAACGGGATTAGAGCTGAACAAGCGCTGGCCCGGTTACAAGCTGCCGCAGGACATCATGGCGCTGTACCAAAAGGACGGCGGCTTTCTCACTCCCGAACGCTGCGTGATCGCGTATGTGAATGCGGCCATGGCGTTGGGCGCCGAAATCCACGGCCGCGAGCAGGTGCTTGGCTGGGAGCCGCGCGGCGACGGCGTGCGCGTCTTCACGGATCGTGCCACTTACGAGGCCGACTCGCTCGTCTTTACCGCCGGCTCATGGAACAGCCAGTTGATGCCCTGGCTGCATGGGCTGGCGGTGCCCGAACGCCAGGTGCTGATTTGGATGCAACCCCACCGGCCAGAACTGTATCAGCCTGCCACGTTTCCGGTGTTCAACTGCCTGGTCGATGAGGGGCGGTTCTATGGTTTTCCGGTGTACGGCGTGCCCGGCTTCAAATTTGGCAAGTATCACCACTTTGAGGAGACAGGCGAACCCGAGCAACTTAACCGCGGGGCACTGCGCTCTGACGAGGAGATGCTGCGCGAGTTTGCTTCCCGCTACTTTCCACAGGCTACCGGGCCGACGATGACGCTCAAAATGTGCATGTTTACGAATGCGCCCGACGGCCACTTTATCGTGGACTTGCACCCCGAGTTCCCGCAAGTGTCCTTTGCGTCAGCCTGTTCCGGGCACGGTTACAAGTTTGCCAGTGTGATCGGCGAGATGCTGGCCGACCTGGCGCAACGCCGCAACTGCCGCCACGACATCAGCCTTTTTGCCCTTGCGCGTTTCGGCAGGCAGATGAGCGTTCTGCACCGCGACAAGGTAGAATTGATCCGGCGGGGGCTGCCAAGCGAGGACGGTCATGCGTCTGCACGCCACGACCAGCAGCACGCGACGCAGTATGGAGTGGACACACGCGACGTGCGCACCTGGCAAGTGAGCGATATTCGACCGTTCTGGTGATTTGAAACGATCCACGAAGGATACGCAGGATACGAAGGACGCGCAGGACAGGAAGCAAGCCGAGAAAGAAAGTACTTTATGCGCACTCATGCTCGATTGGTGATTGTTGGGGCAGGGATCGTCGGGTGCAGCGCGGCGTATCACCTGACGCAGATGGGCTGGTCTGATATCTTGGTGCTGGACAAGGGGCCGCTCTTCGAGACGGGCGGATCGACCACGCATGCGCCGGGGCTGGTTTTCCAGACCAACTATTCCAAGATGATGACCGAGTTTGCGAAATACACGGTCAACCTGCTCAAGCCGCTGCATTATGCCGGCGAGCAGTGTGTCTACCAGGTAGGCGGTATCGAGGTAGCGGCGACGCCTGCGCGCTGGGAGGAACTCAAGCGCAAGCAGGGCGTGGCCCTCAGCTATGGGCTGGAGGGTCACCTGTTGTCGCCGGCGGAAGTGAAGCACCATATTCCACTCCTCGACGAGAGTACAATCCTAGGCGGCTATTATGTACCAACCGACGCCGACGTGCGCGGCTGGCATTGTGCGGCGGCACTAGCGCAAGCGGCCATGGAGGCGGGTGTCGAATTCACAGGCAATGTCGAAGTTCTGGACATTCCGGTGCGCAACGGGCGGGCGCGCGGGGTCGTGACGGACCAGGGAACGATCGGCTGCGAGTACGTATTGCTGTGTACAAATGTCTGGGCCTCGGTGTTGGCCGACAAGGTAGGGTTGCGCTTCCCGCTCATGGGTGTGGAGCACCAGCTGGTCTACACCGAGCCCCTGCCCGAACTGGCTGCGGACCGCCAACGTTTTGTCACGCATCCGATCCTGCGCCACCAGGATTACTCACTCTACTACCGCCAGTGGTACGACGGTTACGCTATCGGCAACTATCGGCATGAGTCGCTGCTGTTTGATGGCAATACAGTGGGTGCACGCGCCGAGCGTGAGTTTACGCCCGAGCACTTCATAGTGGCGCAGCACGCAACCGACGAACTGCTGCCGCCGCTGCGTGGCAGACGCTTTGTACGCGCTTTTAACGGTTACATGGCTTTCAGCAATGACTTGTATCCCATCGTGGGGCAAACGCGCATTCGTGGCTTGTGGGCAGCGCTGGGCGTATGGGTCACCCATGCGGGCGGCGTGGGCAAGGCGATCGCCGAACTGATGACGACGGGAGAGTGTGAATGGGACCTGCGCGAAGCCGATATAAACCGCTTCCACCCGCACGACTATACCAAGCGCTATATGCGGGCGCGTATTGACCGCCAGTACCAAGAGGTATACGACATTATCCACCCACTTCAGCAGATGGAGAAGCCGCGTAACCTGCGCCTGGCGCCGTTCCATGCACGCCTGACAGAACAGGGCGGCGTTTGCTTTGCCAGCGCAGGCTGGGAGGTTCCGCAGTGGTATGAGGCGAACGCCCGCTTGCTGGAGGAGTACGATGACCAGATCCCGCACCGAGACGGATGGGCGGCACGCTACTGGTCGCGCATTCAGGGTGCCGAGCACCTCGCTACACGCGCACATGCCGGCCTGTTCAATCTCAGTACCTTTACCAAAATTGAAGTCAGCGGGCCAGGGGCCTTAGGTTTCTTGGAGTCCATTACGGCCAACCGCATCGACCGGCCGGTGGGAACGGTGATCTACACATCGCTCTGCAACAGCCGCGGCGGCATCATGGCAGACCTGACTGTCAGCCGCCTGGAAGACGACCGATTCTGGATCCTGACAGGCGGCGGCGTAGGCCCGCATGATCTTGCCTGGATTCGCCAACATGCGCCGACCAGCAGCGCGGTCGACATTCGCGACATGAGCGGGCAATACACGACCCTGGGGCTGTGGGGGCCGCGCGCGCGACATCCTGCAGCAACTGTGCGAGGAAGACGTTTCCAACGAAGCTTTCCCTTTCTACACGGTTAAACCGTTGCACATCGACTGCGTACCGGCCTTGGCGCTGCGGCTGTCGTATGCGGGCGAGTTGGGGTGGGAGATCTACGCGCCGATCGAGTATGGGTTGCGCCTGTGGGATTTGCTGTGGGAAGCGGGCAAGGCACACGGCCTTGTCGCCGGCGGCGCCGGTGCATTTGACTCGCTACGCTTGGAGAAGGGTTATCGCCTCTGGGGTAGCGACATCCATAGCGAATATAACCCGTTCGAGGCTGGCTTGGGTTGGGCAGTGCGCCTCAATAAGGGCTACTTCCTCGGGCGCGATGCACTGACGGTGGCCAAGCAGCACGTGAAGCGCAAGCTGTGCTGCTTGACGTTGGACGATCCGGCAGCCATGGCGCTCGGCAAAGAGCCGATCTTGGCGGATGGCAAGGCGGTCGGCTATGTGACAAGTGCGAACTATGGCTATAGTGTCGGCAAGCATATTGCCTACGGCTACCTGCCGACCGAGTACGCCCAGCCGGGCGCCAAGGTGGAAGTACAGTACTTCGGGCGGCGCTACTGCGCTACGGTAGCCGAAGAACCGCTGTTCGATCCCAGCAACGGGCGCATGAAGGCTTAGGCGCACCAAAGCTCGTCATCAGCTTGCTGCTGGCAGATGAATCGAAAAGACGCTGCCTTTGCCCAGTTCGCTCGCGACCGAGATCGTGCCCCCGTGATTGGTGACGATCGACTTGACGATCGCCAGGCCTAGACCGGATTCATCGCCGTTTTGGCTGCGGGCGCTATCGGCGCGGTAGAAACGGTCGAAAATGCGCGGCAGGCTCTCGGGCGCAATTCCCTGGCCTGTGTCAGCTACAGTCAATGCCACGCCGTCCGCCTCATGGTGTGCTCCAAGTGTGATGATCCCGCCGGATGGCGTGTAGCGCAAGGAGTTGCTTACGAGGTTGGCCAATACCTGCACCATGCGTTCTAGGTCTACCCTGATCTCCGGGGTCGATTCGGCTGGCCCAATCTGCAGCTCTATTCCCACTTTTTCCGCGCTGGGTCTATATCCTTCCGCAACACGTTCGAGCAGTACAGCCGGAGCAACGACCTGTGTATTCAGCGCCAACTCGCCGGCGTCGGCCAACGAGAGAATGCGCAAGTCGGCCACCAGTCTCTGCAGATGTTGGGCCTCTTCGTACATCATGTCGAAACGTTCCGGCGTAGGGCGCAGCACACCATCGCGCAGCGCCTCGATATAGCCTGTCATGACCATGAGTGGATTGCGGAGTTCATGGGCAATGTCGGCGGTCATCTGGCGCCGTGCCTGGTTGGAATGCACCAACTGGGCGCTCATACTGTTAAATGCGCCCGCCAACTCCCCGATCTCGTCACGCGATGAGATGTCCACCCTCTGTTCCAAGTGGCCTGCGGCCATGGCCTGGATGGCAGTTGTGAGACGGCGTAGTGGGCGTGTCAGGTTGCGCGCCAGGGCGAGCCCCAACAGCAACGCCACAATTCCAGCTCCGATAGCGCCCCAGAGCAGCCCACGTCCCGTACGAACGAGAAATGCTTCTTCTGCGGATCGCGCGCCGGCATGGCGCCCGTCTGGATGACGGTGCCGACTGTCTGATTGTTTACCTCGATAGGTGCGCCGCCAGCTACTTGCCAGGCGGGCAGGCACTCGCCCGCTGCATACTCTACGTCGGCCGGGCCAATGACACAGCCGTCGGCGTCAAGCAGCACAAGTGGTGTGCGCACGTTGCCTTGCCGCGGCCCATCGGGCAAATGGCGTCCATGGCGGCCATCAAAATCGGTGGTAAACGCCACCAGGGCCCCCTGCCACGATCCCTGCTGCTCGTAGTACGCAGCTGCCTGTTCCACCAGCTGGTCTTGAATCTGGTCGATCAGCAGTCGATCATATTCGCGTGCAGTCAACCAACCGCTAAAGAACGCCACGAGGCCGACACTGAACAGGCTTACAGCGAGCACGACCAAGGCGATCTTAAAGGTAAGGGTCCCTGGAATTTTCACTGTGCCATGCTTTCAACCGCAAAGCGGTAGCCTACTCCAAAGACTGTTTCGACATAGTGCGGATTGGCCGCATCCGGCTCAATCTTTTTGCGCAGATTGCGAATGTGCACGTCGACTGACCGCTCTGCTCCTTCGAATGCTTCGCCTGGAAGAGCGTCGAGCAACTCAATACGGCTAAAGACACGTCCCGGTGTGCGCATCAGTGTCGTCAGCAATGCGAACTCAGATGGCGTGAGGCCAATCAGCTTGCCACCCACATACACTGTCCGGTGTTCGACTTCGACCACCAGCTCGCCCGCCTCCAGCCGGTTCCTGTCTTGCGGGCTGCCATTAACGCGCCGCAATACCGCGCGCATACGGGCCACCAGTTCGCGCAGGCCAAACGGCTTCGTGACGTAATCGTCGGCACCCAACTCCAGCCCGATAACTTTGTCGGTCTCCTCCATCTTGGCGGTGAGCAGGATGATTGGCGTCGATTTTTCCTGGCGATATGTGCGCATGAACTCGTAGCCATCCATGTCCGGCATCATGATGTCGAGCAAGATCAAGTCAGGCTTTTCTGCTCGAGCTACAAACAGCGCAACTCGCCCGTTCTCTGCTCCCACAACGTTATAGCCTTGCTCTGCAAGGTAATCCTGCAAGAGGCGCCGGACATTTGCCTTATCGTCAACCACCAGTATTGTCTGCGGCATCGTCCTCCGCTCCCGCTTCCCGTCGCTGTCTGTACCCTGTGCGAATCAAACTGCATCTAATACAAAGTATACCGCGCGTGTAAAGAACTCATTAAGCGCGCGTGTAGAACTTGTTTACCGGCCACAGGTATCTCGTGAGATTCTCCACAACTGCTGGCAGCCGTCTCAAAGATCTGCGGCTGTTACTCGTTTGCGGTGAGGAGGATGTGCAAACCTCAACAAATTCTGCGCCTGGTCTCAAAGACTTCTTAACAACTGCGAGCTAATCTTGAAACATAGCCAACGCAGTCATCCAGGCTTCAGATGCGAGACGCCACCGACAGACATCCATCGTTGTGATGGCGAGCTAAGCACTATTTCGTGGACTAACGGCCAGACGAACGGCCGTTCCAAATACAAGCACAAATATCTATGTTCTACGCAAGCAAGGAGACTACTGTATGAAGATTTCACCCCAGCGAGCGCCGTTCTTTCTAGGCGCAGCCGCAGCCCTGATGCTAACCTTTAGCACGGCGGCTGTATACCCGCAATTGAGCCAGGCGGCCGATGCTACGCCGACGCCCTCCGCCCCGAGCACGGACAACGCGCCGGCGGCACCCAAGAACGGCAAGTCGATGGAACGCAGCGGCATCGGCGGCAATCATGAGGCGCAGCTGGCGGAGGCGCTGGGCATCAGCGAAGAGGAACTGCAAGCTGCCTATCTGAAGGCTGCCAATACCGCTCTCGACCAGGCAGTAGAGCAGGATCTGCTGACGCAGACACAGGCCGACAACCTGCGCCAACGCCTTGAATCCGCCAGTGCCAACGGCTTTGGCTTCCATCTGGGTGGCCGCGGCGCCGGTATCCTCAAATCGGATACTATCGACGGCGAAGCATTATTGGCCGATGCACTGGGTATCTCGGTCGAAGACCTGCAGGCTGCCTATGACAAGGCCGAAGCCGCTGAATTGACGCAGGCGGTTGAGAATGGCCAACTGACGCAGGAGCAAGCCGACCTGATGACCGCACGGCGTGCGTTCCAGGAATATGTGCAATCGCAGCAGCCGAGCTATGAGGAACTGGTGCAGGGTGCAGTAGATGCGGGCGCCATCACGCAGGCCCAGGCTGACCTGCTGCTGAAAAACCAGCAATCCTTTGGCGGCCGTGGAATGGATGGTGGCATGATGCCAGGTATGCCCGGTATGGGCGGCCCTGGGATGGACGGCGGCCGCGGCATGGGTGGCCACGGGATGAACGGTGGTCGTGGTATGCACGGCGGCCAGGGTGGCTCGCAGGACACGCAGCCGGACGACAGCGGTGCGCAGAGCAACTCCAATTTTGTTCTGCCCAATGCGGACCTCTAAACTGAGGCCGACGCAGGACGCAAGCAAGACGAATTCGGAAGAGAGACAGTCGCCCGTATGGGCGACTGTCTCCCAGTTTCGCAGAACAGGTAGACAGCCATGAAGAAGGCGCAGATGCGCAGCGGGACTGCGGTTACCAAGCGTAGCGGGATGCTGCTAGTGGTGATAGCCATGGTCCTCGCTGGTTGCGGTGGTCAGTCAATAACGCAAGACACGGCACAGGCAGGCAACCCGGCCGCGGTGCTGCCCACCCCCACGCCCGAGACCAATCGGCAGCCGGTCGCCTTTACGGCACAGCCTGCCTTGAGCGACGACATTGTGCTTGAGGATCGGTTGATCCAGTTGTATGCGCAAGCCAACCCGTCTGTAGTCTATATTATCGCCGAGCCGCTTGGCAGCGGCAGCGGCTTTGTCTACGACGATCAGGGCCGCATCGTTACCAACGACCACGTGATAGAAGGCTCGCGCAGCCTCGAAGTTGTTTTTGCCAATGGCGAGCGGCGCGCAGCCAATGTGGTTGGCAAGGATGTGGACGGCGACCTTGCCGTTATCCAGGTGGATTCCTTGCCGGCAGGCGTGGGTCCACTGCCGTTAGCAGCCGCTGACGACATCGCAGTGGGCCAGTTTGTGGTAGCGATCGGCAACCCGTTTGGCGAACAAGGCTCGATGTCGCTCGGCATCGTCAGCGGCTTGGGACGCAGCCTCACGTCGCATAGGGCTGAAAGCACAAGCGGCAGCGGTTACACCCTTCCAGCCGTCATCCAGACTGATGCGCCGATAAATCCTGGCAATTCGGGGGGCCCGTTGCTGAATCTGGATGGGCAGGTTGTCGGCGTCAACGCAGCTATCGCCTCGACGACGGGCGCAAACTCGGGCGTCGGATTCTCCATCCCCGCCGGCGCCATCCAGCGCATCGTGCCAAGTTTGATCGCCGATGGCCGGCACGCCTACTCATATCTGGGCGTCGGTTTTGACGACGAACTCAGCTTAGCCGACAAGGCGCTGTATGACCTGGCACAGACGCAAGGCGCATACATCGTCAGCGTTACACCCGGCAGCCCGGCAGATCAAGCCGGGCTGCGAGCGGCCAGCCAAAGCAGCGGCCGTGGCGGTGATCTGATCGTCGCCATCGACAACCAAGCCATCCAGGATTTTCAAGATCTGAATCGTCTCCTGGTCTTCAACACCGCGCCCGGCCAGACCATTCAACTGAGCGTAGTACGTGACGGGCAGACCTTGACGATTCCGCTTGTGCTGGGCGAGAGGCCATGAGCATAGAGTACGTTACTTGGGTGGTCCGGCCTGGATGCGGTGGCGCATTTCCTCTTGCGAACCGCGCGTGCCAAAAATCGCTTCAAACCACCAGGTTGCGCCGGCCGCGGCATATTGGGCGGTGAGTTCCGTTGCGCCCGGTTGCGTGCAGCCATCCACGGCGATGTCAAACGATTCGTCATTCACGCGCTGGGACTTTATAGCGAGCACACGCCCGGCAAGCTGCTCCGGCGTCAAGGTGATGTTCTGCATTTCGTCGATCGTGCCGATGATCCAGCCATCCCAACGGGCTGCACGGCGGTAGGCGGCTTTGCTGTCGCCGCCGATCCAGATCGGAATACGTGGCTGTTGGACGGCAGCGGGGACGAGTTTGGCAGCTTCGGCGCTGTAGTAACGTCCATGAAAGGTAACGGGCCGGCCCGCGACCAAACCGTCCAGCAGTTCCAGCCCTTCGTCCAGCATGGCGGCGCGTGTTCTGGCATCCACCGCCTCGCCAAAGGGTGTGAAGTCGAAGTCCACACCGGCCCCCGTGCCAAAGATCACGCGTCCCGCAGACAGAATATCGAGCCCCACCAGCGTACGCGCCAGCACTTGCGGCTTGTAGCGGGGCAGGGGCGCCACGCCGGTACATAGCTTGATCCGTTTTGTGACGGCAGCGACGGCCGACAGTGTCACCCAGGGATCGCCCGCGCCGTAGGGAAAGAGCAAGTGATCCCACAAGGTAATCGCTTCCCAGCCTGCCGCTTCTGCGGCTTGCGCAAGTTCCATCACCAACCGCGGATTACTGTATTCGCCAAAGGGAACAACTTCAATTCCATAATGCATACGCTGCTCCTGCGAGAAAGCCGAAATTGTGATTGACAGAATCGCCAATTCTCAATACGATACGGCAACCCAAAAGGTGTTGTACCGGGCCGCCTCTCTGTACGCAACCCACTCGACCCATGTAAGCCAACCAAACCCAGGAGGAAGTTTGAGAGATGAAGCGCACTAGAATTTTAGCCCTGCTGTCTTCCGTGCTTGTGCTGGCGCTGCTATCAGCTTGCACAGGCGCAGCCCCGGCAGCGCCCGCAGGCGATGCGGCAGCCACAGCCGCTACCAGTGGCGAACAGCCGTCTCCACCAAGTGGCGATAAGCCCACGATCAAGCTGATTGCCAATACCTGGCCTGCCTCGGAACTCAATGTGAATGTGGCCGCCAATCTGCTCAAGAATCAATTGGGCTATGAGGTCGAGATTATCGCCCTCGACGAGCAGGCACAGTGGGATGCCATAGCAGGGGGCGACGCCGACGCCAGCCTTGAGGTTTGGCCGTCAGGTCATGGCGAACGAATTGCCCAATATATTGATGAGCAAAAGGTCGTCGAGAACGGTGGCGAACTCGGAGTAGTCGGTCAGATCGCCTGGTATACGCCGAAGTATGACGTGGACGCCAACCCGGCGCTGGCTACCTGGGAAGGTTTTAAAGGGCCGAACGTGGCCAAGCAGTTTGCCACCGCCGAAACTGGCGACAAGGGCACCTTCTTCGCCGGGCCGTTGGGCTGGACGCAGTACGACCAAGAGATCATCGACAACCTGGGGCTGGACTTCCAGGTGATCAATACCGCCTCGGAAGAGGCGCTGCTGGCGCAGATGGCCGCCAAGTACGAACGCCAGGAGCCGGTGCTTTTTTACTTCTACAAACCGCACGCCATTTTTACCAAGTTTGACCTGGCCCAAGTCGAACTGCCGCCTTGCACCAAGGAGGAGCATGAGGCAAAAGTGACAGCAGGCAAGGTGGACTGTGCCTATCCGGACGATCGCCTGATCAAGATCTTCAACCCAAAGTTGAAGGAAAATGCGCCCGACGCCTACAGTCTGCTCAAGAACTTCAGCTACACGACCGACGACCAAATTGAGATGCTAGGCATGCTCGATCAGGGCAGGACCGTCGAGGAAGCTGCCCAAGCCTGGATCGACGCCCACGGCGATACGTGGAAGGCGTGGTTGGGGCAGTAGTTTGAACCTCACTCCGAAGGATTGACGGATTACCATGATTCGAGTAGCAGCAATGAACACGAATCATGGTAATCTCTTAATCTGCCGAATCCAGGTTCAGACACAAGTGACGGAATGAATGGCAGCGACGGTCGTACTGCAAGTTGATCCCCAGCATCCCGAGCCCCAATGGATTTCCCTGGCTGCAAATGCCATCGCAGCCGGAAACCTGGTTGCCTTCCCAACCGAAACCGTTTATGGTCTAGGTGCAAATGCACTCGATGAAGCCGCGGTCGACCGTATCTTTGCCGCCAAGCGCCGACCGTTCAACGACCCTCTCATCGTGCATGTGGCGTCACTCGACCACGTATCTACCATTGCGCGCGACGTACCGGCGGAGGCGTTACGGCTGGGCGCTGCCTTCTGGCCGGGGCCGTTGACGTTAGTGCTGCGGCGCGGCGAACGCACTGCGCCCAACGTTTCGGGAGGACGCGACACCGTGGCCGTACGCATCCCCAATCATCCGGTCGCACAAGCACTGTTGCTTGCCTGCGGATTGCCGATCGCAGCGCCCAGCGCCAACCTATTTACACGACCCAGTCCTACGACTGCCCAGCACGTGCTCGACGACCTGGACGGGCGCGTAGATATCATCCTCGATAGCGGAGCCACGACGATTGGCCTTGAGTCTACCGTGGTCGATATGACCCAGGATCCCCCACGCCTCCTGCGCCCAGGTGGCGCACCGGTAGAAGCACTCCTCAGCCTTGTGCCCGACTTGATCGTTGCTCGCTCCGCGGTGGTGCAGCCCCAAGATGAGCCGGCGCCTTCGCCAGGTATGTTGCTCAAACATTATTCGCCCCATAGTCGCGTACTGTTGCTGGATGGGTCCACACCGGCTGCGGCAGTCGCAGCCGGCCTGATCGTCGCCCGCTTGCGCGAGTACGGGCTGCACGTAGGCATTTTGGCGACAGACGAGGAGGCGCCTGCCTACCGAGTGCTGCCGGTCGAGTTTGTATCTTTGGGTTCGATCCGCGATCTGGATGTGGCAGGAAGCCTGTTGTTCGCCCGTCTCCGCCAGTTGGAAGCCCGCCATGTTGACGTGATTCTGGCACGCACGTTGCCCCTTGCCGGTGTAGGGTTAGCGATCGGCGATCGGCTCTTTCGCGCCGCCGAAGGACAGATCGTCGATGTGGACAATCCCGAGGCAGTAGAGCAGGCGCTTGCCATGCTCCAGGCTGCGGCCGGCAGATAGCCCCAAGGCTACGAGTCGCCCTGCGACTGCGCCCTTCGAAGCGGCTAGACGTTCAGGTTGGCTTTCTCTTCCTGCCTCTTGGCCAGCGCTTGGGTCAGCCGGTCGAGCATGATGGCAAGAATGACGATAGCCAGACCTGCTTCCACGCTTTGGCCCATGCGGTTGTTTTGCATGCCATCCACGACTTCCAGGCCCAGGCCCTGTGCACCGACCATGCCGGCAATAATCACCATCGACAAAACCATCATGATCGTTTGGTTGACGCCCAGCATGATCTGTGGCAGCGCCAGCGGGAACTGTACCTTGGCCAGGATCTGATTCGGTGTCGAGCCAAACGCGGTCGCCGCCTCGACCGCCGTCTCGTCCACCTGGCGGATGCCAAGCGTAGTCAGGCGGATAATTGGCGGCAAGGCATAAAGCATGGATGCAATGAGGCCGGGGACGCGGCCCAAGTTGAACAGCATGATGACGGGCACGAGATAGACAAAGGTTGGGATCGTCTGTAGAAAATCCAGAATCGGTCGCATAATACGCTCGACGGTGGAATTGCGCGCGGCCCAGACGCCCAGCGGGATACCGATAGCCACCGTTTGGGCCGCCGCCACCAGTACCTGCGTGAATGTATCGACCGATGCTTCCCACATGCCCAGCAACCCCAGAAACAGCATGCTGAGCACGCACGCAGTACCTAATCCCAAGGTGCCGATGCCGAGCGCGCCGGCAGCTACGAGCAAGATAAGGGCGGGCCACGGAATGATTTCCGTGAAGATCTTGCGCAGCGGAGCCAGGATATAGAGCGACATAAAGTCGCTGAGAGGTCCCGTGCCCACGCCCGTGTCGCCGATTTCATACAGATTCACTTGCGCCCACTTCACCGCGGCGTCGACGGGCCTGGCCAATGACACGTCCCAGCTCTTGGGAAAGTCCGTCCACCCCAGGGCAACGCAGACGGTGCCCAACACTATGACAGCGAGCAGACTGGTTAAGAGATAACCATGGTTGCGCAGCGGGGCGAAAACCGCACCGAGCGCCGCCGCCAGCCTGCAGCTGAGACGGCCGCAAGCACGGTACATAGCGTCCAGGCCTGATTCCACCGCGCGCGCCCACGAGTACTTAGCCCACGAAGCCGGCAACAGCCGGAAGCCTTGGTGGCGCTCGACACTAGAGTAGCTGATGCGGCTGATTGCGGCCGAAAGGCGATCGAGCAGGATCGCCATTGCCACGATCGCCATACCGCCTTCCAGCGCCTCCCCCACTTTTAGCTGGCGCAGTGACTTGAGCACGACATCGCCCAATCCCCCCGCGCCGACGAGCGAGGCAATGACCACAATACTCAACGCCATCATGATCGTCTGGTTGACCCCGGTCATAATCGACGGCAGGGCCTGCGGGATTTCGACCTTGACGAGGGATTGGCGCGGCGTAGAGCCAAATGCCTCGGCCGCCTCGATGACATCTTCCGATACCCGGCGCAACCCAAGGTTGGTCAGGCGCACGGCCGGTGGAACGGCGTAGATCACTGCGGCAATGACGGCGGGCACCCGGCCGATGCCAAAAAAGAGTACGACTGGAATCAGGTACACAAAAGCCGGCATCGTCTGCATGCCATCCAGAATTGGGCGCAAAACGGATTCCGCACGATTGCTGCGCGACGTCCATACACCGGCAGGGATCCCGATCAGCAGGGAGATGAGCACGGCCGCCACCATCAATGCCAGCGTCTGCATGCTGGCATCCCACAGTCCAGTCAGGCCCATGAACAGAAGGCACAGGGATGTCAGCAAGCCCAAGCGCAGACCACCGAACCTATTGCCCAGCAGAAAAAAGGCTGCTGCGATCACTGGCCAGGGCAGCCACAACAGGAGAGCCTCAGCACGACGAATCACAAAGTCAACTCCGGCACTGATTGGCTCGAAGATGAAGACAAAGAACGGGCTGGTGGCTCGGTTGCCGACTACCCATTTCTTAAATGCATCTAAGGGTTCACGTAAGTGCATGTTCCACTCGGCCGGGAAGGAACCGATAGGATGCACATAGAGATTGTAGAGGACAAGCAGCAGCGCCGCCCCCACAAGCAATGCCGGAATGTAGCGACGAAATTGTGACGGTGCGCGTGCCGATTGCAGCGGTATAGCCTTGGCCATCGTGCCTATCTCCCCTGATCCGTGCTAGCCCAAGCCGCCATCCGCCAACGCCAGCATCACCGCCTTGCGATCGACGATGCCAACCAGGTTATTGTGCTCGTCCACGATGGATACACCCTCGTCGCTGTCTACCGTCAGCGGGATCAATGCCTCCAGCGTCGTGTCGATGGCTATGGCGCGGCCTATCAGCTGCTCCTTGGTGTAGATCGGCTGCATGACGCTGCGCGCCGTCAGCACCTTGACCCTCGGTACATCCTTGGTGAATTCGCGCACATAGTCATTGACGGGGTGCGCTACGATCTGCTCGGGCGTGCCTACCTGTACGATCTCGCCATCCTTCATCACAGCAATGCGGTCGCCGATTTTGATGGCTTCCAGGAAGTCATGCGTGATAAAGACCATCGTCTTGCGGAGGTTCTTTTGCAGCCGGATCAGTTCGTTTTGCATGTCACGCCGGATCAGCGGATCGAGCGCGCTGAAAGGTTCGTCACACAACAGGATTTCGGGGTCCACCGCCAGGGCGCGCGCCAGGCCGACCCGCTGTTGCATGCCGCCGCTCAACTCGTGTGGATAGTAGTTCTCCCAACCGTGCAACTCGACCAACTCGAGAATCTCACGCGCGCGTGCCAACCGCTTGTCCTTGGCCATACCTTGCACCTCCAGGCCATAGGCGATGTTGTCCAGCACGCGGCGGTGCGAAAAGAGGCCAAAACGCTGAAAGACCATGCTCATCCGGTTGCGGCGCAGCAAGCGCAACTGCTCGTCATTCATCTTGGTAACGTCTTCGCCGTTGACGAGGATGCTGCCCAACGTTGGGTCGACGAGTCGCGACAGACAGCGAATCAACGTAGATTTGCCGCTGCCCGATAGACCCATCACGACGAATATCTCGCCTTCCTGCACATCAAAGGAGACGTCACGTACGGCCAACACGTGTCCGCTAGACTCCAGCACCTGGCTGCGTGTCATTTGCGGTGTGATCGAGGCGGCAATTCGCGCGGGTGTAGAACCGAATACTTTCCACACGCCTAGACAGGCTATCTTGGTATTGCTCATGTGTACTCCATTGGTTCAGACAAGCAAAATTCTGCGCAGCGCTCGCCGATCATCATCACGGTGATGTTTGGGTTAACGCCTATCATCGTTGGAAATACCGAGGCGTCGGCCACGCGCAGTCCTTGAATGCCGCGCACCCGCAGCAGCGGATCGACGACGGCATTGAGATCGTTCTCTGCGCCCATTTTGCAGGTGCCGGCCGGGTGATACACGGTGTTGGCCGTGCTGCGCACATAGGCGGAGATGGCTGCGTCGTCTTGTACTTTGCTCCCGGGAGAAAGTTCACGGCGGATCCACTCACGCAGGGCGGGCTGGGCGGCAATCTCGCGGGCGCGCTTGACGCCCGCCACCATTACACGTTCGTCGTGGCCCGCCGCATCGGTAAAGTACCGGAAATCAATGCGTGGCGCGTCGCTTGGGTTGGCCGAGCGCAGCCGCACGGTCCCCTCGCTTTTGGCGCGTGTGACATTCGGCGTCAGCGCAAAACCATGTTGTGCGGTTGGATATCCGGCCGGCTTAGTTTGCATGTCAAATATCACGATGCCAAGATGCATCATCAGGTCGGCTGCGGGCAGGTCAGGCTCCGTCATGTCGAAGATGCCGACTTCCCAGAAATTGATGACTTCGGGCGGCATGGGGCGGCTCGACTCCCAGTTGACCACACCTTCGGGATGGTCAAGCAGATGCTCGCCGACACCCGGCAGGTCGTGGACGACTTCGACACCAACGCTTCGCAAGTGAGCGGCCGGCCCAATGCCGGAATTGAGAAGTAACTTGGGTGAATCAAACGCCCCGCAGGCGACGATTACTTCGCGGTCGGCGTAGATGCGCCCGTGGGCCGTCTGCACGCCCACCGCGCGGCCATTTTCGACGAGAATGCGCGTGATGTATTGGTTGAGGTAGAAGGTGAGCGTGCTACCCCATTGCGACAATGGGTGCAGGTAAGCAACCGAACTCGAGTCGCGCAGAACGCCGCGTTTATTCAGCTCGAACCAGCCTGCACCGGCGCGCTGCAATCCGTCCTGGTTAAAGGTCAGCCGCGGCAGCCCTGCCTGCTCTGCGGCCTCCAGCACGGCCTGCGCCAGGGCGTTACCGCTGTCGGCAGTCTCGAAGTTCACCTTCTGGCGCAGCTTGCGGAAGAAGGGTGCGACCTCCTGCGGACCCCAGCCTGAGGCGCCGGCAGCCTCCCATACCTGCATATCGAAGTCGGGAGCATAAAAGGCAATACACGAATTGTGCGAACTGCAGCCGCCGAGCACCTTGGCGCGTGCATGGCGGATGCGTCCATTGCCGCGCACCTGCGGCTCGATGCGATAATCGAAGTCGTATTCGCTCTCCAAAAGGTCGGGCCAACGGACAAGTTCAAGAATGCGCGGGTTGCCCACATCGGATGGGCCTGCCTCAAACAGGGCCACGCGCTGGTGCGCCTCGGCCAGGCGAGCGGCTACAATGGCGCCGGCGGTGCCCCCGCCGATCACGAGGTAGTCATAATGTGTAGCAGACATTAGCGGAACGTCTCCAATCCTTATGCGGGTTGGTGCGGAGTATGACTTCGCGTTTGTAGGCAAGGTAAACTATGATACGGGCATAAAGTGCAGGCAAGTATAGCCAAATCAACCCGTAAACGCAATGTGAAAAAGGATGCGGCAATGGCGACGGTGCAGATTCTCTATTGGTCGGATATACCGGTTCAGGTCAAGGCGGTCGCCGGCCGTGAGCGGCGCTCAGTCTCTCTCTCAGACCGGTTTCAGGAAGCAGTCGATCGTGCAGCCATGATCGTAGGAGTAATCGATTCAGACGACTATACTGAACTGTACGAATGGGGTGAGCCGCAGGAGCGCGAGGGCAGTCCGCAAGAAGTGGCAGCCGCAGTCGCGGCCGAACTAGAGTCTAAGTACGACACGATCGACTGGCGCGCCACCGCCGATACCTTGCGCGCACAGCGAGCTGCCAGTAGCCCGGACTAAGCGACCGGACTAAGCGACTGCTGCAGCGACCAGTTGGTGAAGTGCTCCCCCCTGTTTGGCCGCAAAGTCCAGGTCGATCTGCTCGCCACCGATAAGGTGGATCGCCACGTGCATGTACTGGGCTCCATCGTCGCCCCATGTGACGCCGGCGATTTTGGTCAACGGTATGTAGGTGCGAATGCTGCCGTATTTGTGGCTGCCACTCCAAGCTTCCTGGTTTTCTTCGACGGCGAGGATCAACTCGCGATCGGTGCGTACCAGGATGTGGGCTGGGGCCTTTAGGCGCGTATAGGTATGGCCAAATAGCGTCACAAAGGGCGTACGCAGCTCGGCTTGCATGAGCGAACCGATCACATGCTCGCCGGGCAGTATGCTTTTCTTAGCCACATTCATGAATTTGTAGAAATCATGCGCCAAATAGTTGAACTTGGCCTGCTCCGATTCGAGCTGCAGTGCGTCCGGTGATTGCTGCGCGCCGCGCAGCTTGTTAATCACAGGCAGGAACAGGTAATCGGTGACGGTGTTGAACTTGATCGTGATCTTCGTTTTGACGCCGCCCGTGTCTTTGCCGACAACTTTGATCCACGACTTGAGCAACACACATCCGACTTCAACGGCGTCGACGTCGACGAAGTGGAAAGCGGTGAGACGCGGTTCGTCGCCCATGCATTCATAGATGCGCAGTTCGTCGTCTAGACAGCAAACGAGCTTTTCCGTCGTGTGCACGATAAACGACGCAAAGGATGGGGTTAATACCAAGTAAGGAATCGTGCCGGTTTCCGCAATCAGGGCATCGACTGTCGCGCGGAAACAGGGGGCGCGTCGTCGCGGGTTTCGATGCGCCGCGCCCAGGAAAGTTTTGTCTGTTCGCCAGCCGTCAGCAAGGGGAACTCGGCGATAGCTGCCGGCAGGTGCTGCCAAACGTTGTCTATCCAGGTCTTTTTCGGTTCTGGCATAGCCGCCTCCTTTGCCTTGTCCTGGCCACCATGTTCTATGTGTCTGGTTGAGATTACCTTTGGCGGCTTTGCAGCCAATGCAGGGCGACTGCCACAGCCAAGAAAAGCGCCAGAATACCGATAATGCGGCCGGGCGAGAGTACATGCTTCTGTGCGCCCTGTGTGCCCAACTTGCGCTGCGCGATTTGCTGGCGGTGCGTCTGCTCCAGCGCACGCTGCAAATCCTGGCGGAATTTTTCATCCGGTGGCACTGTGGGATAGGCCTCTGCCGTCCACTGTTCGCTCATGATGTACTGCTCCTTGTCGATGGCCGGGGGGCCCCAAATGGTTCCGCTTCCTCGCTGGGCCGCCCAGCGCCGCCCCAGCCTCGATCTTCGAGGTCCTGGCGCAGGGCAGCCAACGTGCGAAAGTAGAGCGACTTGATGGCGCTCTCACTCTTATTCATAATTTCGCCAATTTCAAGATTAGACAGCGACGTTCCGAACTTGTAGTGCAGCAGGTTGCGACGCTCTTCCGGCAGCCGGTCGATGGCTTCCAGCAGCGCCTCCTTTTCTTCCTGTTGTGTGACCTGCTCCTCGGGTGTGTCCTTGTCCGTGCCTTGACCCAACAGCCGGTCGAGCGACAGGAAGCTGCGTTGGCTGTGGTCGCGGTGCCAGTTGGCGGTCAAGTTGTGGGCAATGCGGAACAGCCAGGCGGAGAACGGCAAACCGCGATCCTCATAGGTGTCAAGCTTGTCGAGCGCACGGTAGAACGTGCGTGCCGTCAGGTCTTCCGCTTCTTGCACGTTGCCGACGCGGTGATAGATATATGAATAGACGCGGTCGACATAACGTTCGTAGAGTTGGCCAAAGGCAGCCGGGTCGGTGCGGGCACGCTCGACCAGCGACGACTCGTCCTCGGCAACCTGCGGCTGCGGCACCGCCAGTGCGGTCGGCGCAGTTGCCTCTTCCGGCGCGGGAAGCGGCTGGCGCGGTTGATAGGAGAAAAACGATTTCCCTAGGCCTGAGGGCAGTTTTGACGTCATAATTGATGCAATTATAGCGCCGAAAATAGCATCCGGGAAGTGACGCCCGCTACCTTCGGTTCCGAAAGGATGGGCGTCACTTCCCGGATGCTTACTACGGGCAGGAGCTAACAGGCTGCCGTTACGACAGGCCAACGATTTGGCCCGTCTCGGGGTCGAGGTCAATGTCAAAGAATGCAGGGCGTGCCGAGAGACCAGGCATGGTGCTCATCGTGCCCAACAGCGGGTAGAGGAAACCTGCACCCACACTGGCACGGATCTCACGCACGGGCACTGTAAACCCGGTCGGGGCACCCTTGAGCTCGGGATCGTGCGAGACGCTAAGGTGCGTTTTTGCCATGCAGATGGGCAGCTTGTCGAAACCATTGCGGGTGTACGCTTCGATCTGCGCCTCGGCCTGCGGTGAGTACTCCACGCCCGCGCCGCCGTAGATCTTGGTGACGATAGTCTCGATCTTTTCCTTGATGCCCAGCTCCAAAGGATAGAGGAACTCGAAGTTGGAGCTCTGCTTGCATGCCTCGATCACGGCCTCGCCCAATGCGACAGCGCCCTTGCCTCCTTCGGCCCAATGATTGGAGGACACGGCATCGTAGGCGCCCGCTTCCTGGGCCTTGCGACGTATCAGTTCCACCTCGGCATCTGTGTCGGTGTGGAAGCGATTGACGGCCACGACGACGGGCACACCAAAGCGGCGAGCGTTGCGCACGTGCAACATCAGGTTGCTGCAACCTGCCTCAAGCAGTTCCAAGTTCTCTTGTATGTAGGCGGCGTCGAGCACCTTGCCAGCCACGACCTTGGGGCCGCCACCGTGCATCTTGAGCGCGCGCACGGTTGCGACCAGGATCACGCAGTTGGGCACGAGGCCGCTGTAACGGCACTTGATGTCAAAGAACTTCTCCATGCCGATATCGGCGCCAAAGCCGGCCTCAGTCAGCACATAACCATCCTCGCCTACCAACTTGAGCGCAATCTGATCGGCTACGATCGAGGAGTTGCCATGTGCGATGTTGGCAAACGGGCCTGCGTGTACCAGCGCCGGCGTGCCTTCCAGCGTCTGCATCAGCGTCGGCTTGATGGCATCCTTCATGAGCACGGCCAGCGCGCCGGCGCAGCCAATATCTTCGGCCGTGACCGGTTCGCCCTGCTTGTTCAGCGCCACCACCATGCGACCCAGCCGCTCGCGCATGTCGTAGAGACTGGTCGTAAGCGCCAGGATCGCCATAATCTCGCTGGCAACCGTGATGTCGAAGCCGGTCACACGTTCGCGTCCCTTCTCCTGCGGCCCCTCGCCAATCGTAATCTGGCGCAGCATGCGGTCATTGGTGTCCATCACGCGCCGCCACGTAATCGTCGCCGGATCGATGTCGAGACGCACGAAGCGGCAGATCTCGTCAGACGTCAAGTCGTCCGGGTTGGTCTTGTCGATGCCCAGCTTCTTGAGCCTGCGCAGCATGGTTCCCGTAAATTTGCGCTTGGCGCCCGAACCAGGCACGAGGCGCTTGTAGAGTGTGGCGTCGTCCATATCGCCTTCGTGGAACATACGGGCATCAATGGCTGCTGCCAGCAGGTTGTTGGACGCGGTGATGGCATGAATATCGCCGGTCAGGTGGAGGTTGAATTCCTCCATGGGGATGATCTGGCTGTAGCCGCCACCTGCGGCGCCGCCCTTGATGCCAAACGTCGGCCCCTGGCTTGGTTGGCGAATGCAGGTAAAGACCTTTTTGCCCAGGAATGCGCCTAGCGCCTGGCTCAGACCGACGGTTGTGGTCGTCTTGCCCTCGCCGAGTGGTGTAGGCGTGATCGCCGTCACCACAATATACTTGCCGCTCGGCTGATCCTTGAGCCGCTCGCGCACGTCGAGCGAGATCTTGGCCTTGTAGTTGCCATGTAACTCCAATTCCTCGGGCAATATGCCGGCCGCAGCCGCAATGTCGACGATAGGATCGGGAGTAGCTGCCTGTGCTACGACCAGATCACTGGGCACCGGCGTCTTAAGACTAGTCAGCTTGTGGGGCATAGACACACGTCCTTGTGGTTATGAAAATGAGGAATATATAAGATTATTGCTTGTTGGAACCCAATTTGTCGATCAAACGCTGCTCGAGCAAATGATAGCCAGTTGCACGAATCTGCAGGGGGAGCGCCAGATAGGTTGCCACGGCTTTTGCCTGCTCGATCAATTCAGGATCGGGTTTTTGCACGAGGTAGACAAGCCGCTTGTAGTTGCCGAAATAATCCTGCTTGAGCTGCGGAAAACGATCAAGCCCCATACCTTTAAGGATGACGGTACGGAACTGGCGCACCATAAAGTCTGTGAGAAAATAGGTGCCCGGCTCCTCCTCCATCAACTCGTTGAAAGTGTCGCCGCCATACCACTCGTAACAGTGGGGACCGTCGATGCGCTCGATGCCCAGCCGTTCCAGCGCTGCGTCAAGCGCGCCGCCCGTGCCGCAGTCACCATACACGCAAATCAGTTGGTCATACTGCGCGTGCAGCTCTTCAAAACGCTTCTCTACGGCGGGCGCAATGCGCTCGGGAAACAAGTGGAAGGTGGCGGGCACCGCCGCCACCTCAGCATCCCAGCCGTGCCGTTCGATTAACGCCAGCACCTCACGTGCCAGTGCGCCACAGATGATCAATCCAGTCGTCACAAGCGATCACAAATCCATCGCAACATACTTACCGGCGTACGCGACGCTCGCGGCGAGCCTCGGTCGTCGGCGTACTACCGTCCGCCGCTGCCGCATCTTTTGCCGCCTGGCGGCTGGCGACGATCCAGTTAAGGCAGTTCTCGTCGTTGCCGGTCATCACGTCCGCCGCCAAGATCGCCGTCTTGATGTGCTCCTCGATCGGGTTGGTAATGGCCGAGGTCAGCCCGGCGCCGATCGCCATGGCCAAGAACGTGCCGTTGAGTGGACCGCGATTCGGCAGCCCAAACGAGACATTCGACGCGCCACAGCACGTGTTGACACCCAACTCGTCGCGGCAGCGGCGCACGATTTCAAACACCTGGCGGCCGGCATAGCGCATAGCGCCAATGGGCATGACCAGCGGGTCGATCAGCACATTTTCCTTCTTGATGCCGTGGTCCTGTGCACGCTCGATGATCTTGCGTGCCACAGCCAGCCGCACCTCCGGGTTTTCAGAGATACCAGTCTCGTCATTCGAGATAGCAATCACTGCCGCGTCGTACTTCTTGATCAACGGCAGCACGATCTCCAGCCGTTCCTCCTCACCCGTTACCGAGTTAACCAGCGCCCTGCCCTGATACGCCGCCAGCCCACTCTCCAGGGCCTTGACAATCGACGAGTCGATCGAGAGAGGTACGTCCACGGTGGCCTGCACGATCTTAATGGCTTGGGCCAAAATGGCAGGCTCGTCAGCCAGTGGGATACCGGCGTTCACGTCCAGCATGTGTGCGCCCGCCGCTACCTGCGCGAGCGCATCCTTTACCACGCGTGAAAAGTCGCCGGCTGCCATCTCGGCAGCCAACAGCTTGCGCCCAGTGGGATTGATACGCTCGCCGATAATGACAAATGGCAAATCGGGGCCGATGCGCACCTCTTGGGTGGGAGAACTCAATATGGTCACGGTCATGACAGCTATCTCCTCGCTTTATTTGAATGCGCCCATGTCGGACATAGGCCGGCTGCACCAATGCGCAGCCGCAAAATCTAAATCGCGTGCGGATGGCGCGGGATGCGCCTTTCGCGTGTGGCGTGGGGCACGTCGCTGCGGAACGGTCGTGGCAGCAACCCTGCCTCTTCAATGATTTCCGCCACGAGTTCTTCTTGCCGATAGGCCATGACGTGAATGCCTGCCACACCGTGCATCTCGCGTACCTGCTGGATTATTTCGATGCAGATGCGCTTGCCTTCGGCGCGCTGCTTCTTCTTGTCGACACCCTTGAGCCGCTCGATAATCTCGTCGGGGATGTACACGCCCGGCACCTTGCTGCGCATGAACTCTGCCGCACCCACCGAGCGTAATGGACCCACACCCACCAGGATAAACGCCTTTTCGGGGATGCCCAGGTCGCATGTGCGCTGCATAAAGGTGCGCATGCGTGCCAAGTCATAGCAGTACTGTGTCTGGATAAACTCGGCCCCAGCGGCGACTTTTTTGGCCAGTCGCTGTGGGCGCCAGTCAAACGGCGGCGCAAACGGGTTTTCGGCTGCGCCCAGAAACAGTGGTGGGGGCACCGTCAGCTTGCGCCCGCTCAAGAAAACGCCGTAATCGCGCATCATGCGCGCCATATGCAGCAACTGAATGCTGTCGAGGTCAAACACGCGCTTGGCCTGCGGCTGGTCGCCGGCCGTAACGTCGTCGCCCGTGATGCAGAGCACGTTGCGCACGCCCATGGCCGCTGCACCCAACAGGTCGCCCTGGATGGCAATGCGGTTACGGTCCCGGCAGGAGACCTGGAAGACCGGCTCGTAACCGGCACGCGTCAACAGCGCACAGATGGCCACGCTGGACATGTGGCAGTTAGCCCCCGACGCATCTACGGCGTTGATACCGTCGCAGACACTGGCGAGCACTACTGCGGCGTCGTAAACTTCCTGTGGGTCGGCGCTGTCGGGTGGGTTTAGTTCGGCCGTCACCGCAAAACGGCCCGAACGCAACACGCGTTCGAGACGGCTGCGCGCCGGTGCGACGTGTTCGCCGTTGTGGTTGTGATTGTGGCCTTGGTTGTGGCTGGCAAGCGGTTCGGCAGACACGGAAACCTCGCGGATGGTGGCTAGGACTTGCCTATTTGACTTCCTCGACTGGAATCCAACCCGGTGGAACTTGCTTGTCGACCTTCGTAAGCATGTTGATCCAAGCGGAGGTTTCATGCAGCCGTCGATCGACAGGCGGTTGGATTTCGTGCAATTCGTGGCCGTAGACAGGCATCGATTGCGCGGTTTCGTATGCTACTACCCAGACGCAGCGCATCTCGGGCTTGACTTCGCAATGTCCATTGGGACGCACGCCGCCACAAGGACCATTGCGCAGATTCTTGGGGCAGTTCATCGGGCAGGTCATACCGGTGGAATGCAGCACACACTGACCGCAGTGTTGGCAACCGAAGATCACATCCTTGGCAAAATCTTCCGGGCCCTTGATAAGGCGTTGGACGCGCGCGTAACCAATTTTTTGGATCAGCGGGTTGAGCGTCCAAGCCGTGCTTTCGGTGAGCCGGTAGGCCTTTTCAAGCAATTGGGGGCGCTGACGAAAGAACTCGATCATTTATGGTGCTTCCCTTTGGCGGAATGCGAAACACACAGCAGCCGGACGGTCTCGAAAGAACAGCAGCGGGGATCACCTAACCGCGGCGCATCCTGCGCTCGCGGTTGCGCACCGGCGCAACCGCCGCCGCAGACGCCGGACTGCTTGTCCCCACGGCTACGGCAGCAGGTACGGGGACTTCGCCACTCAGTACCTGGCGCATCATGCGAATGTGTTCCGGGCCACTGCCGCAGCATCCGCCGATAAGCTGTACGCCATTGCGGCGCATACGGTCTGCGTAAGCGCCCATCACATCAGGCGTGCCGTCATAGACCAGCTTGCTGCCTTCATAACGCGGCATGCCGGCGTTGGCCTTGGCGATTAAAATCATTTCCGGCGCTGCGGCATGCATTTCGGCCAAGGCCGCTTCGGTGTCCGGGATATTGTTGCCACAATTGGCGCCGATGGCCGTGAGACCCAGGTCCCCCAGTTCGAGCGCCAGCTGCGTGCCGGTCACGCCCATCATCGAGCGGCCATGGGTATCAAAGCTCATCGTGGCGCTGATAGGGATGTCGGCCGAAGCCTGGCGTGCGCCTTCGATGGCAGCCTTGACCTCGTTGAGATCGCTCATTGTTTCAATCCAGAGGATATCAACCCCGCCTTCCACCAGGCCCTGCGCCTGTTCGGCAAAGGCTGCACGGCACTCCTCATAGGTCATCGTGCCCATCGGCACGAGCAGTTCGCCGGTCGGCCCCATCGAACCCGCCACCAACACCTGATGGTCAGCGGCATCGGCCGCCGCGCGTGCATTCTGCGCCGCTGCTCGATTCAACTCGACCACGCGGTCCTGCAGATTGTGCAGCTTGAGCCGGTAGCAGGTGCCGCCAAAGGAATTGGTGAGGATGATCTGCGAGCCGGCCTCGACATAGGCGCGATGTACGTCCTGGACTCGCTCAGGCTGGGTGACATTCCACTCTTCTGGGCTGCCGCCGGACATCAGGCCGCGGGCAAACAGCTGCGTACCCATGGCGCCGTCGAGCACGAGGGCGCCTTCCTGCTGCAAGTAGTCGAGTAACTTATTCATCCGTGGACCTTCCGGCACTTTTACAGGGCGTCGCGATTATCAATAATCATACCACAACCCGGCAGACAAGCATGTCCGCGCCGTGGCTGAGATCTTTACGCCACGGCGAATCTGCATGAATTTTTTCGCAGTCTCCACCGCCACGGCGGCGTCGCGACAGTAGGCGTCAGCCTCGATGGCCTCGGCGAAGGCCTCGTTGAGCGGTGCCCCGCCGACCAAGACGACAATGTCTTTGCGGATGCCCTTTTCCTTCAACGCTTCGATGACGACTTTCATATAAGGCATGGTGGTGGTCAACAAGGCACTCATGCCCAGGATATCGGGATTGTGTTTTTCGATCGCTTCGAGGTAGTTCTCCGCAGAGTTGTTGATGCCAAGGTCGTACACCTCAAAGCCGGCGCCCTCCATCATCATCGTCACCAGGTTTTTGCCGATGTCGTGAATGTCGCCCTTCACCGTGCCAATCACCATGCTGCCGATCTTTTGTGCCCCCGTCTCGGCCAGCAGCGGGCGCAGAATAAACATGCCCGCCTTCATGGCCTTGGCAGCCATCAGCACCTCGGGGACAAACAGGATGCCATCGCGGAAATCGTTGCCGACGATCTGCATGCCGGCTACAAGTCCGTTGGTCAGCACGTCGTACGGGATCTCGCCGCGCCCCAACGCCTCGTACACTTCCGCTTCGATCTCCTCGGCAAGGCCGTCATAGAGATCTTCTTTCATTAATTCGTACAAATCTTCCAGCGTCAACTCAGACAGGATGATTTCTTCTGCTTCGCTCATGAAATCCTCACTTTAGCTTTCACTTTGTCGCATTCTGCGTCGTGAGCGCCCTGACTCACTCGGCGTCAAGGTAATGGGCGCCGGTAAAATGCCTTCCAGGTGTGGAAACGGATCGCTGGCATGGGGGATATGGATAGCGCCGACGAACTCATCTTGGAAATCCTCCGCGACCGCCGTCTCGATGTAGCGTGCCCGCACGGCCAGTTCCTGCGCTTCGCGGCGTTTCTGGCGATTGAGCAGCGCAATGCGTGCGCCGTCACCGGCGGCATTGCCAACGGCAACTATTTTCTGCGGGTCACAGTCCGGTATCAAGCCCAGCACGAGTGCATACAGCGGGTCTATATAGCTGCCAAAGGCGCCGGCCAGCACAATGCGCTCGACACGCTCGACGCCCGCTCGCTTCATCAGCAGTTTGGCCCCGGCATAGAGGGCCGCCTTGGCCAACTGGATATTGCGTACGTCGTCTTGTGTGACATAGATGGCCTGGCCGCTCACCGTCTGTTCGGGCAAGGCCAACAGGTACGACCCGCGCCGGCCTTCCCAGACCATGCGGTCACTCGTCTGGCCGGGGTTAAACCGCCCATCGGCCATGAGAATGCCGGCCAGGTACAGTTCGGCGATGGCCTCGATGATGCCGGAACCGCAGATGCCGGATGCCAGATGCTGCGGCTGTTCGTAGGCTGCGGTATTCTCGCTAAAGTCCCACTCGTCCGACCAGCGCGCTTCGCCGATCACGCGGAAGTTGGCGCGCCCGTTTGTGCGGTCGATGCGCACCCGCTCGATGGCCCCCGGTGCAGCGCGCATGCCCGCCGAGATCTGTGCACCTTCAAAGGCAGGACCGGTCGGGCTGGATGCGCTGAGCAGCCACTGATCATTGCCCAGCACGATCTCGGCGTTGGTGCCCACGTCCACGATCAGCTCAATCTCCGGCTGGCGGTGCGGCTCTTCGGCAATCAGCACGCCGACATTGTCCGCGCCGACGTGACCTGCTTCCGAAGGCAGCACGTGCAGGTACGCCGCCGGGTGCAGCTTGAGGCCAAGGTCGCGCGCCTTGATGTCCATGGCGTCGCGGTTGGCGAGCGCAAACGGGGCGCCCCCCAACTCACGTGGGTCGATGCCCAGGAGCAGGTGCACCATGGTCGTATTGCCGACGGCGACCATCTCATAGATGTCACGTGCGCGCAGGCCCACCGAGTAGGCCGCCTGTGCCACCAGCTTATTAAGCGCCTTGATGATGGCGTCGTGCATCTTCTCGGTGCCATCTTCATTCATCATGGCGTACGAGACACGGCTCATCAAGTCTTCGCCGTATGAGATTTGGGGGTTCATCGTCGATTCGGTAGCCAGCACCACACCGGTGCGCAGGTCGCAAAGGTAGGCGGCTACCGTCGTGCTGCCGACATCAACTGCCACTCCATAAATGCCTTCGACGTAGCCGGGCTTGATATCGAGCACTTCGCAGTCGTTCCAGACGACCACCGTGATACCCCAATTGCCCTGGCGCAGCGCCAACTGCAGGCGTCGCAAAGCCAGCAAATCGATCGCCAGGCCAGTCAGGCCCCACTCACGCTCGAGTGCATCCTGCACGCGGCGCCAATCGCCGCGGTGCTCGCCCAGGTCGGCCTTGTCCACCTGGACGTAGACCTGGCGGATGGCCGGATCGACGTCGATAATACGGTCGGTGGCCGCCTTGCGAATGACCTGCTTCTGGGCCCGGCTCTCTTCGGGAATAAAGACGAGCAGGTCGCCCGTGACTTGGGCCGTGCAGGAGAGGCGGCAGTCGTCGGCACGCATGGTGTGCAGCAGCAGTTCTTCCGCTTCAGATGCTTCGGTAAGATGGTTGGCGCTGGATTTTATGCCGTGTTTGGCGAACTCGCCTTCTTCGACGCGCACCTTGCATTTGCCGCAAGTAAGCCGCCCACCACAGATACTCTCGATACCAAGGCCCAGGTCGCGAGCTGCCTGCAATACGGTTGTGCCAGCGGCGAATCTGCCGCGACGGCCAGAGGGCATAAAGACCACGAGCGAGCCGTGGTCGCCCGAATTCAGATCACTCATGCAGTCGCGTCCGATCCCTCTTTAAGCGCCTGTAGACGTGGCGCCAAACGTACATAAGCAATAGAGTCGTGCCATCATACAATGATCGCGCCGATTCCGACAAAAGGCGGGATTAAGGCTGGACATGAAAAGATGTGCGATATCCTACCTGTAGACCCCGTACTTCTTGGCGGCCTCGATCAGCGCATGGATGTTGTCCGGCGGGGTAGCCGGCGGCAGCGCGCAACCCGGGCCGAGGATAAGACCACCGTTGTGACCGAGCATTTCGATGGCCTCCTTGCTCTTGCGGTCGACGAGATCGGGGTCGCCAAGCGCCAGCACTCCGCTTGGGTCGACCGGTCCTAGCACCGTTGCTCGCCCCTGTGTCGCACGTTTGACCAGGGGCATGTCGACCTTATAGTCCAACTCCAAAATTGCCGCACCTGTTTCAACCATATCGGGTACGATGGCAGTTGCGTTGCCACAGATATGATACGCCAGCAAGATGTTGTCGGCGCGCAGTTGTTCGACCATTTTCTTGGCGTAGGCCCATTCGAACATTTTGTACGTGCGCGGGGAACAGACATCAGGGCCGGACAGAGACTCGCCGATGGACGTGGCGTGGGCGCCCTGTTCGATCTGGGCGTAGGCGTAGCGCGTCGTCACCTCCAGGGCGAACTCCAGCAGGCGGTGCAGCTTGGCGGCGGTTTCCTCGGCCTTCGGGTTAGCGCGGCGGCCGCGGCTCGAGTCGGCGACGGACAGCTGCATCAGGAACTCTTCCATCCCCAAGAGCATGGCGGCAAGGGAGAAGGGTCCCTGGTCGGCCCGACCGATAATAAAAGCATGCTTGCCTATCTCGTTGGCCACGATGCGCGTTGTCTTGAGGTTTTCCACCAGTGGAAATGCCGTATAGGGGTCAGGGACCTTCAGCTTGTCGATTTCATCCAGCGACCGAATGGCGGGGCCATGGGCAACAGGGGCAGTGCTATCCATGTACTCAATCTGGCACCCGCAAGCTTCGGCAAGGGCTGCCGTGCCATTCTCGAGGATGAGCACATCGTGCCCATACTCACGCCAGGCGCGAATCTGGCCTTCGGCCATGGCTTCGCCGTTCTTGAAGTATTCGGGAAACGGTATACCGGAGGCATAGGCCGTCATCATAAAGTTGTGTAAATCGACGGGCACACGGTCGGGGATACCGCCGCTGTATCACGGTGTATGTACGCTCTACGGAGTTCATTTGATCTGCCATTGTTCTCGGTTCCTTGTACGGCGATTGCGCTAGTTTTTCACGAAAAAGGAGCCTTCGACCGTGCTTTCGAGATCGGTGAGCTCCGCTGCACCACTGCGATCGCCACAGCCGCAGCCGCTGGTCGTCAACCGGAACCTTGCTTCACCGCTCCGGACATCATCCGGCACCAACCAGTTAAGGGTGGCCGTGCTGCCCAATGTCTGGTCCAGCACATCCTGCGTTTCACCACCCGGATAGGTGATCGTCAACTGGAGGATCGTGGTCGTCGCCGCCTGCTGGTCAAGCGTGACGGAGATTGCTTGTTCCGCGCCCGCTGCGATCGTCTGCTGCTCCACCACGACTAGCCGGAAAGGCGCTTTGGCCCCCACCGGCAACGCCGCAGCGGGCGCAGCGGGCGCAGTGGGTATAGTGGGTACAGCCGGTTCACTGCACCCGGCAACGAGAAAAAAAGCAAGTCCAAGCAGAATCAGGCGTGCCATGTTTGAGATCTCATCCCTTGAGGCCAGTTACCGTGATGCCCTGCACAAAACTCTTTTGTGCCACGAAAAAGAGCAGGATGATGGGGACCACCATCATGGTGGACGCCGCCATCAGCAGTCCCCATTCTCTGCGTTGGTACTGCACAAAGGCCTGCAGCCCAAGCGAGAGGGTGTACTGGTCGCGGTTGCCGAGGTAGATCAGCGGCCCCAGGTAGTCGTTCCACGCGCCCATAAAGGCAAAGATCGTCACAGTCGCCAACACTGGTTTTGCCAGGGGCAGTACGATGTTCCAGTAGATGCGAAAGCGGCTGCACCCATCCATCAGCGCGGCGTCTTCCAGTTCGCGCGGAATAGTCATGAAGAATTGGCGCAACAGGAAGATGTAGAAGGCGCCACCAGCAAGGGGTGGGATGATCAACGGCAGAAACGTGCCCACCCAGCCCAACTTGGCAAACAATACATAGGTTGGAACCAATGTCACCACGGAGGGCAGCATCAAGGTCGCCAGCACCAGCGTAAACATGAAGTTCTTGCCCGGCGCCCGCAAGCGCGCAAAGGCGTATGCCGTCAGCGAGGAAATCAACGTCGCCCCGATCACGGTCGGCAGGACGATAATCATCGTATTGAAGAAGTACAGGTGCATTGGCGCATAGGTGAACACCGCAGGGTAGTTCGCCCAGATCACCGGATTGGGAATCCATTCCGGTGGGAATCTTGTGATCTGGCGCATAGCCTTCAGCGACGTCGACGCCATAAAGACCAACGGCGCCACGAAAAAGATGCAGCCGACAAGCAGGATCAGGTGCGTCGACATACCTCGCCAGACCTTTGACGAATGCTTTGGTCTAGCGGCAGCCTGTGGGGCAGCCCTGGGTGCATCCTGCGCATGATCGTCGGAGCGATTAATTGCGGTCATTGGCCATCTGCACTTTCTGATTCGTAATAGACCCAACGCGACGCCCACTTGAACTGGACCCAGGTCAGTATCAGGATCAGCACAAACAATATCCAAGCCATCGCTGAGGCATACCCCATGCGGAAGAAATTGAAGGCGTTGCGATAGAGATACATCACGTACACCAGTGTTGAATTCTGTGGGCCGCCCATGCCGTCAGTCAGGACAAAAATCTGGGCGAATATCTGAAAGGTGCCGATGATGCCCAACACCAGCGTGAAGAAGATGACCGGCGTCATGAGCGGCAGCGTGATACGCCGAAACTTGTGCCAATCATTGGCGCCGTCGATTTCCGCCGCCTCGTACAGAGAGACCGGGATATCCTGCAAACCGGCAAGATAGATGATCATCGTCCCGCCCGTCCCCCAAATCAAAATCATAATAATCGCCGGCTTTGACCAGACCTCCGACGAGAGCCAGCCTGGCCCGGGTATGCCAATCGACTCTAAAAAGCCGTTTACCAAGCCCCACTGCGGCTGGAGCAGATAAAGCCACAGTGCCGCTCCCGCCACGGCCGGCACGATCGATGGAATAAAATAAGCAGTGCGATACGCAGCCATCATGCGTACCTTCTGGTTCAACAGCATGGCAAGCCCGAATGCCGCCATCATACTTAAGGGAACGGCCAAGACGACGATGTATACGGTGTTGTACAGACTCGTGTAGAAGAGCGGGTCGTCGAGGATTTCCTGGTAGTTGCCAAGACCAACCAAGGCGGGAGGCAACATGATGTCGTAGTCGGTGAAACTCAGCCCCAAAGATGCAATGATTGGTCCTACCGTGAAGAGCAAAAAACCGATGATCCAAGGCGTAATGAACAGGTAGAAGGTGATCGCTTCACGCCCACGCAGCGTACGATACCATGGCGTCGATTTCGAGTATATGCTTGCCGTCACAGGTCACAGCCTCTCACTTGTGAATCGCTTCCCAAGGGCATTCAGGTGTGTTGCGTATTCCAGGAAAGGGCCTGCGGCGACGAATCTCTCCGTGACCCCTTCCTGGAACTTGAGCCGAACCCTTTATGCCTTATTGTCGATCGCGGCCCAGGCGCGGTCGGTCGCTTCCTGCACCTTGGTCTTGCAGGTCGCCATCGCTTCCGCCGGCGATACCTTCAGCGCAAGCGCCGAGCGCGCGGCGTTATCCATCTCGACCCAATACTCAAGTGCGGCCACGCCCATCTCGGTGCCGCAGCCGTGTGTCCAATTCTCCAGCGCGTCAAGCCCCAGCTTCCACGCCCGCTGCTCGCGATCCCCCAGCTTCGTCACGTACCTGTCTTCCAACATCTTGAGTGCCGGTAGGTAACAGGCCTGCTGCGGGAAGTATTGGGGTTCGCCCTCGATTTGTTCACGGCTCCAATAGGCCTCGACGTCGGCCAAGGTGGCGGCCGCCTTGGTTTCCCAGCCCGGCTCGGTGGCCGTCCACTGCATGAACTCCCAGGCTTCGTCCTGATGTTGGGCCGCCGCCGCCATAACAATCGAAAAGCCGCAGGACCAGGTGGCTTTTTCCCCGCCATTGGGCAACGGCATTGGGGCCGTGTCCCAGTTGATGTCGGGAATGCGCAGCAGCTCGCCGACCACCCAATCGCCGGTCGCCGACATCGATGCCTTGCCCGCATGGAACGGATCGGCGAGCCCCGTGGATTGAATCGACTGGCTGAACGCATTGGTCGTCTCAAAGTCGCCGACGTACTTCTTGTAGAAGTCAACCATCCACTCCAGTGTTGCCACCCATGCCGGATCGTCGGCAAGAATGGTGCGCTTGTCGTCCGAGATGGCCGGCGCCTTGTTGAGGAAGCCATACAGCCACATCCACGAGTTACCCCACAGATAGGGGACAAATCCGTAGCGGTCTATCTCGTCGCCCTTCTTTACGTTCAACTTTTCCGTAAAGGCTCCCAACTCTTCCCAGGTTGTCGGTGGCTTGCTTGGGTCTAAGCCTGCCTCTTCGAAATGGTCGGTGTTCCAAAACAGGTAGCGCACGTCTGTAAACATGGGGAGGCCGTAGACCTTCCCGTCCCAGGTGGATTCCGCCATCTGAACAGGGGTGAAATCTTCGCTCTTCAGCCCTGACTTCTCCATATAGGGCGTCACGTCCTTATAGAGATTCTTGGCCGCAAACTGCAAAAACGTGTGCCGGTTCTGGGCGGCTGCATCAGGCCCTGTGCCTCCCGCGACCGCCGTGAGGTACTTCTGATCGCCAAAAACAATATCGCCGATCGCCGTCGCGTTCACCGTTACGGTCGGATGGCTGTCGCTGTAGCTCTGGATCATCGCCATGTTGATCGGGTCATCAAACCACCAGACGTTGAGCGTGACCTGCTCGGCAGCCGGCGCGGCGGCGCCTTCGGACGCCGGAGCCGGTGCGGCGGCCGGTGCGCATGCCGCAAGAAATGCGCCAGCCATGGTGCCTGCCGTCAACTGCAGAAAACTTCTTCTCGAAAGCTGCGAATGCATGAAATCCTCCCTTTGTTCTTTTGACGAGTGGCTATTGAACTGCACAAGCGGTCCGAAACCAAGAAAAGCCTGGAACAACGAACTGCGTCTCACCTCCTTTGTCGCAAGGAATCTGCGCTCAGTCAGGCTGTCAGTCGCACGGTGCGAATGCCCCACGGTGGCAAGTTGAGCTGCCAGTCTCCCGGTCTGCCTGTAAGAGTCGCCGCGCTTTCCACATCGAGCAGGTCGACTGCGACCGCGCTGCCTTCGCTCAGCGACCCGGTAAAGGTGACCGTCTGCTGCACGCCGGCGGTCTCCCAGACACGCACGACGGTTGTACCGGGCTCTGAGCCTCCATACAGACTGGATAGCGCTACGGACGGACCACCGACTTGGAGCAGACTCTTTGCCCCGGGCAAATCGCCGCCGTTCGCCCTCACCATGCGGCATACCGGTGGCCGCAGGTGATGGGCTGCCAACTGCTGGACATGCGCCGTGCGCCAATCGTTGCCGTTCAGCAGCAGGGTAAACGTGAAGACCTGCTCGCCGGCATTCTCCCAGAACAGCCGGTTGTCGCCACACGAGGGTGACGTGCGCAGCAGAACTGCCGCCAATGTGTGGTCGTCGTAGTGAAACGCCGGGTGTGTTGTCAGGATCGTGATGCCGCCGCCCGTGCCGGCGACGTGCAGCCATCCCTGCACCTCGCGATAGTTCATCTGGTCGGCAGGCGCGATTTCGTCGCTGTTGCGTGGCGCCGTTCCTGCGGCCGTCTCTGTCCAACCGACGCCATAGAACGGCGCACCGTAGGCAATGTCGGCACGGTTCGCGCTGCTGGGCAGAACAAGGCGCACTTGCTGACTGTGCGCTCCCCACCAGTAGATACGCGTTTGCAGGTCAAGCCGTGCACCGCTGTTCCACAACGTGAGTGTCTGCACTACTTCACATTTCAGCAAACGCTTGTAAATGCGTACCGTGGCAAAGAGCTCTCCCACCGCCGCGACCTCGACACGCGCGACATGTCTGGTTTGCCGGCGCGGCATCTGCGGCCATGCGCAAGGTAACATCGTTGCCCGCTTCCTGCAGCGCGTAAAGCCGCCCAACCTGCTCGCCGCCCCATTCCTGCTTGCGTTTGCGGTCGTAGAGGCGCGTCAGATTGCCGGTCATGCGATCGACGGAGACTATCAGATCGGGGGTTGAAAGGTGGAGTGCCGCCTCATCTTGGCTAATCTGTACTGCCGTCTCTGGGGATGGGCCGGTCTCCAACTGTGTCGGGCGTAACTGAAATGCCCGGTAGCCTACCGATGGCACCGTTGGCAGCGCCACATGCAGGAGTATCTGGTCAGGGTCCTGCTGCTGTGCCTGGCTTGGCAGTGGTATACCATCTTGGTCAACCACATACATTCCCGGCTGCCAGCGCAGCGCCGGCAGCGTCGCCGACAGGACGCCTGACCAATCCTGGCCATGAGGGTTGAAGACAAGCAGGCAATCCCCGTCGAAGTCCAGGCGATGACCGATTTCATCCAAGGTTTGATCGACCAGCTCTTGCGAGTAGGCCAGGCAGCGCTGCTGAATCACCCGTTTTTGGAAGGTGCTCAACGCACCTTCCTGGCCGCCGCCGTTGTGATCTTGCGTGAAGATGTGCATGCGCCACAACTCATCCAACTCCTTGCCAGGCTGGATCGGGTCTTTGCGCGCAAAGAAAGCCGCTTCGTAAAAAGTCCCTTGCCACGCGTCGGCGCCGGCTGCGCGCCAAGGTACTTGGAGATGTTGGGCCACAGCAACCAGCGTCTCGGCGGTCAACAGCTGACCCTCGATCTGACGATCACGCCGGAAGAAAGTTGCTTCTTCATCTGCCGCTACGCCCCACACCGACGGGATCTCGCCGCTCAGACAGGGCAGGGCGGCATAATTCTCATAGGGCGCCAAGACGCGGCCAGCCGTCGAGTAGGTAAAGTCGAACTGGGGGTACTTTTCCCGGTACAGTGCCACATATTCTTCCAGGTTGCGGCCGTTGCGATCGACAAAATCCGCGCGGTCTGCCAGGTCGCCTGAACTGCCTGAGACAAGGACAGTGCCCAAAGGGAAACCCTGCAATGTGGTTTCGATATCGAGCGGCCGGACCCACGATCGCCTGGCGGCATCGGGATCGTCGCTTTCGTTCATCAAGGCAAACACGTAATGACGGGGATAGTTCAACACCAACATCGTGCTCCCATCGGGCGACTGGTAGCGCCAGACCTGGCCATGCGGATACACCTTGCGCGAGGTGACGTAGTAGCGCAGGCCGGCTTGGGCGTATATCTGCGCGATCTGGGGCGTCATGCTGGGCAAGTCCGGGTGAGTGGCAACTGGGTTTTCGAGATCCAGAACTTGCCGGCACCATTGTTTGCCTAGCTGGACGTTGCGGATCAGCGATTCGCCTAGGATCAGCGTTTCCCAACGGTCGACATAGGCGCTGCCGATTTCAAATCGCCCTTCTCGCACCAGCTGCAGAAATGCGCTGCGCAATTCCGGGTGACGTTGGAGAAAATACTCGGCAAAAACCACCGTGTCCACAAGAAATGTCTCGTCACTTGCCGCCATACATCGTTCCACATATTGGCGAATGATCTCGGCGCCGCGTTCCAGGCAAGTCTTGTAGTTGCCCAACCAAAAAAGGTCAAGGTGTGAACTAGGAAGATAGGCAAACGTCGGTCGTGACATGAGGATTCCCTTTATAGTGAGTGATCAGCCTGCACGTAGGGCCAGCTACCGGCAAGTAACTGCTCGGTCCTTACGCTGCTAAGCGGCCCTCGTTTCTGCATCATCTGAGTGGAAGTAACGCCAAGAGGAATAGCGTCGAAAGCGAGGGTGTGCGGCGCAAAGCGGCACCCACTGCCAACGATAGAGGCGAACTTGCCTGTGAAGTCAAGAGAGATTTGCGACACGACGCAATCCGTTCTTGAGAATCGCCCTGCACTGTGGAAAGACTGGGACGCGACCCACTTCGGCAGACGACGTTTGAAAAGCAGTCAGACCAGATGTTTGATTACAAAAGCGGTAAAGCCATATTAGCGCGGGAACAATAAACTGTCAAGAGGATCTTACGAACTCAATCATGGCCCACCCGTTGATTTCTTCGCAAAACTTCATTATGATGATTGTGATTTCGACTTCGTACATGCTAGAGGGAACTATGGGCAATCGGCTGCAGGAAATCGTGATAGTCGTCGAGCAGCAGGGATTTTTGTCGGTCAGAGAGTTGAGTCAGAAATTCGACGTTTCGGAGGTGACCATCCGGCGTGATCTCCAGCGCTTGCACGACGAGCACCGTCTGCTGCGCACGTACGGTGGGGTGGTGCCATTGACGATGCAGGCGCAGGCAGGAACGGCGATCATCCATGCGCCCGTTGTCTCGACCGCGCTTGAGAGCCTCTCGATTGAGCAAGCTGACGTTTGGGTGAACGTATCCCTAAATCCGCGGGGAGATATGATATTGCTCGAGCGTGCGGACAAACAGGGAGTGCCGATCATTGCCGAGTCGCTTGCGATGCAGGGTGCCCGAACGCTTGTGGCTGTGGACAACTTTCAGGCCGGTTTGTCGCTTGGCTACTGGGCAGGCGCCTATGCTCAACAGTATTTTGGTGCACAGGCGCGCGTGCTGGACCTGACCTATCACCTAAGCAACACACAGGATCGCAGTCGCGGGTTTGTGACAGGCCTTCAGGCGGCACTACCTGCCGCGGAGGTGACATTGTCGCTTACCACGCAGTCTGACTGGCAGTCAGCCTACCGGCTTACCAGCGACGCCATGCATGTACATCCTGACATCAACGTCATCTTTTGCATCAACGACATTCTGGCGTGCGGTGCGATCCAGGCATGTACCGACCTGGGCATCGATCCTGCTGCCGTGCTGGTGCTCACGTTCGGACTGGAAGGGAACACGCTCAAAGACGAACTGATGCGGCGTACGTACCTCAAAGCAGGGTTAGCGATGTTTCCGGAAATTGTGGGACCGGTCTGTGTTGAAGCGGCAATCGACGCCTACAAAGGTGTGGACCTCCCCTCACAACTCGTCACTCCGCACGCTGTGCTGACCGCAGACACGCTGGGCGAGTATTACGAGCAGCAGAACGGCGACTGGGAGCTTAAAATGGAAGCTGCATCCGCCGTGCTGCAGATACCGGTCAGCTTCACAACCTTTGGTGGGAGCGCGCTGCCCAAGCGAGTGGGATTCTTAGTGCCGTTTAGCGAGCATGAGTGGTACAAGAATCTGGTAGCCGCCATGCGAGCATACGCCTACCGTCTGGGTATCGCCCTAACGCTGGCCGACGCCGCCGAAAACCTGAAAGATGAATTGATCCTCCGCAAGCTAAGCATCGCCCAGGAAGCAAGCAAACTCGTTAAAGCGGGCGACGTGATTCTCATCGACGGCGGCCAAGTAACCACCTATCTAGCCGAAGCCTTGCGCGAAATGTCCGGCATTACGGTGATCACAAACGCCATGCCGGTGTTTGATGCTTTTCGCAATCGGCCCGGCATCAACTTGATCGTGACGGGAGGGCTGTTGCGCCATGAGAGCCAGACCCTGACCGGCCCGACGGTCGAATCCGTGCTGCGCGAACTGCGTGCCGACAAACTTTTCCTGGCGGTGAGCGGTGTCTCGATTGGGTTCGGCCTCTCGCACACGAATCCTGCGGAAGTAACTGTCAAGCAAGCGATGATCCGCGCAGCCCGAGAAATCATTCTGCTTGCCGACCACACCAAGTTCGAGCAGGAAGCAGTCATGCAGATTGCGCCGGTGCAAGTAGTCAACAAGCTGATCACGGACAACGCCTTGCCCGCCAGCACACGCCTCGAACTGGCCAAGCTGGGAATTGAGGTTGTTCTGGCCAAGAACTGAGTCAATAACATTGACGCTGGCAGGCGCCGCCAAATCGTAGCTCAAGTCAACGTGCGGTTGTGCAGCATGTCGATGTACTTATCGGTAGGTGATTGCGTGTCGGCCTCGGACCCCTCTGTCCTGGCACTGTAGTCTCCCGCCAGCGGCGTGCGCCCAAGACCAGGTACCTCTATCATCGACTCGGATTCACTCTGTGCCAGCTTGAGCACACCGTCGGCCATGGCTGCACCTGCCGCTTCACGCTGGCGCACGGCGGCGTTACTCATAAAGTTTTTGAGCTCAGCCAGCAGTTCGATCAGGTCGTGGATTGGCTTGGCTGTCACGCCAATAATGAGACCCGTGACGACCACATCCCAGTTAGCAGGCACGTCCAATGTGAATCCTGGCGCTACCTGCTGCAGCGCGGCAAAGAAATGCAGATTCAGCATGTTCGCCAGCACGACGCCTAGTATGGCGCTCAGCAGCACGCTGACGCCGCTTTTAAACTGCAGGTAGGAGGCCGTCTTGAGATCCGCCGGCCGGCCGCGCCGTGTGCTCAGTGTGATCCACTCGGCAAAGTTCCACATCAGCTCGATCAGCCGCTCGATGCCGAAGGCCGTCGCCAATGTGGCCAGGAATATCGGCCATACGCTCGGTTGCGCCAGGTTTTCCATGGGCACGTGTCTCCTAGTAGCTTTCTGCCAGCTCAACCAGCAGGCGTACACCGTAGCCGGTGGCACCCTTGGGCGTCAGGGCGTCCTTCTCACTGGTCGTCCAGGCCACATTGGCAATATCCAAATGCGCCCATGGGTAGCCCTCAGTGAAGTGCTCGATGAACTTGGCGCTGCTCGACACGCCACTGGCACGTCCGCCGCTGTTCTTGACCTCGGCCATGTCGCCCTTGATGGTCTCCATGTATTCATCCCACATCGGCATGGGCCACAGTCGCTCCATGCTCGCACGTGAAGCTGCCAACAGGGCATCCTGTAACTGCTCGTTGTTACTGAATAGACCCGCTGCTTGCTGGCCCAAGGCAACACCAATCGCCCCGGTAAGCGTGGCAAGATCGACGACGGCCTTTGGCTGGAAACGTGCGACGTAGGCCACGGCGTCGGCCAGAATCAGGCGGCCCTCGGCGTCGGTGCTCAAGATTTCCGTGCTCTTGCCGGTCATGCCCACCAGAATATCGCCCGGCCGGAAGGCATTGCCGTCGGGCATATTTTCCACGCAAGCGGCGACGCCGATGACGCGGCGTTTCACGCCCAGGCGCGCCAGGGCGTCCATTGCGCCCACGACGGCGGCAGCCCCACTCATGTCGTGCTTCATTTCCTCCATACGCTCGGAAGGCTTGATGCTGATGCCACCCGTGTCGAAGGTAATACCTTTGCCTACCAGCACCAGCGGCGGCTGCTCTTGCGTGCCTTCGGGTGCGTGTTCGAGCACGATCAACTGCGCCTCGTGGGCGCTGCCGCGACTGACCGCCAGCAGAATGTTCATGTCGAGGGCGGCCATCTCCTCCTCGCCCAGCACAGTCAGGTGCAGGCCGGAGTTGGCCGACATCAGCGCAGCACGGCTGGCAAACTCGACCGGGAACAGGACATTGGGTGGTTCGTTTGAGAGATCGCGTGCGGTAATGACGCCGTGGGCGATGGCCTCGCCGCGGCGCACTCCGGCCTCAATACGCGGCAGCTTTTCGCCGTCGAACTCAACGACGGTGAGTGCCGCAAGATTGCGTTCGGGTGCTTCCCGTTTGTAGTTCGGCGCTTGATAATCAGCCAGCAGCGTACCTTCTGCCAGCGCCTGGCCGTATGCTTCGGGCTCCAACTCACCGGTGCCAGCCCCATGAACGACTGTGGCGGCGCGTTTGACGCCCTTCAATCTGGCCAGTGCCTTGCAGGCCGCAGCCGCTGCTTTGCGGGCTGCGTGCAGATCGAACTTGGCTGGGTCGCCGAGACCGACGAGCAGCACGCGCGTGGCAGGCAGCGCCTCGCCGGTGTAAAGCACGCTCGTGGTGCCACTCTTGCCGGCAAAATCGCCGCCGGCAATCAGCCGGCGTATCGCCCCATTGAGTGCCTTGTCTACGACGCCGGTGGCGCCAGTGGGCTCGGTTACGCCTTCAAAGAGGTTGACGACAATGCAGTCAGTCGTTTGTTCGGCAATATTGCCTTGGATGACGGAGATGTCCATGTTTGCTTTGTTTCGTCTTATGCCTGCGTGGCAGGGTTGTGGAGGGCGGGATTGCGCATAGCCTGCAGCCGGCGCGCCGCCTCGTCCAGTAGATCGTCGGTTTTACAGAAGGTAAAGCGGGCCAGGTTATCCGTCAGATCCCGGTGTGGCTCGCTATAAAACGGGCTCGGTGGAATGGCGGCGACGCCGACCTCGCGCGTCAGCCAGCGGCAGACGGCGACGTCACGGCGCACACCCGGTTGGTCGAGCAGCGGCAGCGTGGTCGTATCCACCACAATGAAGTAGGAACCGTCCGGGGTCATGGGATTGAGGCCGGCAGCCGTGAGCGCTTCCAGGAGCATGTCCCGCTTGGCCTGGTACATTGCCGCCAGCCAGGGGAAGTAGCCCTGCGGGCCGGCCTGTTCGAGTGCCGAAGCCACGGCTTCCTGTAAAGGCGTGGCCACGGCAAAGGGGATCCACTGGTGCGCCATCACAATTGCCTGCGCCAACAGCGGTGGGGCAATGGCCCAGCCGATCTTCCAGCCGGTGACGGAGAAGGTCTTGCCGGCGCTGCCCAGGGTTACCGTGCGCTCCCACATGCCGGGCAGGGTGGCGATACGCACGTGCTCCACCTTCCGATCTTTGGCAGGGTAGACCATCCACTCGTAGACTTCGTCGCTGAGGATTGTGATGTTGTGCTCGATGGCGAGTGCGGCAATCTGCAGCAATTCATCGCGTGCAAAGACCTTGCCGAGCGGGTTGAGCGGCGTGTTTAGGATTAGCAGCTTGGTACGCGGGGTGAAGGCGGCTTCCAACTCGACATAATCCAATGCCCAGTCAGCGGCGTGGGCGGCATGAGCCGGGGCACGCAGGGGGACGTAGACGCAGTTCCCACCCGCCATCGTGACGGCGGCAGGATAACTGTCATAAAAAGGTTCTATCAAGATTACTTCGTCGCCCGGCTCCACCAGCGCTTGAATGGTGGCAAAGATACCTTCGGTCGCCCCTACCGTGACGACGATTTCCGTCATCGGGTCGAGCATGCGGCCGAACAAGGGACTGTAGGTGGCGGACAGCGCCTGCACAAGTCGTGGGTGACCGGCGCTGCGTGCGTACTGGTTGAGATCAGCTGCAATAGCTGCCTGTGCTGCCGCCTTGACAAAATCGGGCGCAGCGAAGTTGGGAAAGCCTTGCCCCAGGTTTACGGCACCTGTCTGGTTGGCGAGGGCTGTGAATTCGGCAAAGACCGTGGCGCCGAATCCGCGCACGCGTTGGGCAACAGGGTTATAGGGTGATCCTTGCGGTTGAGAACAGGTGGCTGTGTTTGCCAAGGCGCGACATCTTTCCGAACTAGCAGAAGGCTTATCGTCGCCCCATTATAGCCTACACTGGTGCTGCCGGCGAAAGAGGAAAGCGGAACGATGGTTACCAGGTATAAGTTATGCTCGCCTCGCACGAGTGCGCAGTCAACCCTCAGGCGTGGGGTCGTCGACATTAATTTCGGTCATGGTGCCGGTGACGAGGAAGATGAGGCGCTCGGCCACGTTCGTTACGAGGTCGCCAAAGCGCTCGAACTCACGGGCGATACGCAGCAACTCGTATTCGCTTTCAACCTCATCGGGGTTGGAGGCGTCAGCCATGCGATACATTACCTCCGTAAAAGCATGGGCGTACAGCTTGTCCACGTCGTTGTCCATCAAGGCGACTTCTTGTGCCATCTTGATATCGCGCTTTACGTAGGCATCCTTGGAGCGGCGCAGCATCTCCAGCACGAGCTGGCCCATTTCCAAGATTTCAGCCGGACGGCTTTTAAGCGAGCCTGGATGCATATGCTGCAGTGCCTTCATCACGCCCTTGGCCTGGTCGCCCATGCGCTCGATGTCGACGATCATGTTGAGGGCCGAAATGATCAGGCGCAGGTCGCGGGCGGCCGGCTGCTGCATGGCGATCAATTCGACGCAGCGCTCCTCGATGTCAAAGCGGGTCTTATTGACCTCGTGATCGATGTCATTGACCAGTTTGGCCAGCGATGGATCCAGCCGCTCATAGGAGGCCAGGGCCAAGGATAGCTGTTCCTCCACCCGGCTTTCCATGAGCAGAATGTCGTCGCTCAGTTGCTGCAGGTCGTGTTCAAATTTTTCGCGTGTATGCATTGCGCACTCCTTTTGCTGAATGCCCTGCGCTGGACGATGGTGTGGACGAGATTCGGAGAGGAGCTCGTTACACAAACTACACCATTCATATAGCAGTATTGTTATGGTTACGTCAATGCTCTGTTAACGGCTGCAAACGAACCGTGCCTGCAAACAGAGAAGCCTGGCTCACTGAGCCAGGCTTCTCTTATCACAGGAGGAGAGAAATCTGTTGACTAGCGGTGAAACTACCGGTTGTTAATCACCGGCTGCGGCTGGGGCTGGCGAATGGCCGGCTGGCCGGCCTTGGCAGCCTGGGCCGTGCGCTTGCTGCGGCGAGCCGCATCGTAGACGAGGGCGAAGAGCAAGGACGCTGCAGCCAAGCCGGCGACGATCCAGGCCAAAACGCTCGTGCCGGTGGTGGCAGGGGCCGTAACCGGAGCGTCGACCACGGCCGGGCTGTCGTCGTAGACTGGAGCCTTACCCACTGCCAGCGGCGTGCGGCTGGTGGTCGTCAGGGCGTAGACAGCACCCGTCTGGCCAGCGACCGGCATCAACTCGGCCACGATCTGCGGCGTGTTGTTGGCCAGGCCGCTCCATGAAGCGCCACCGTTGGTGCTCATCGTTACACCGACCGGGGCCTGGTGCACCTGCGTGCTGCCGCTCAGGTAGCTTATCGCCGCATACAGCACATCAAGCTGGGCCGGGTCTGCTGCCAAAGCATCGACCTGCAGGCGGGTGCCGGGCATCATACCGAGGCCATCGTTGGCCAACGTCCAGGTCGTGCCGTCCTGCGTACTGACGATACCACGGTCGGTCGTACCGACGTACACCGTAGCCGGCATGCCGTTGACGACTGCGAGAGCGGTGGGCGAGCTGCCCAGGTTCTCGACCTTGGTCCAGTTCAGACCACCATTTTCAGCGCGATAGAGGTCCATGGTCGTGCGGACAAAGGCCAGACCCGCACCCGTGTTATCGGTCACAACCTGCTTGACCGGCTCGTCGAGCAACGTCTGGCCGCCGGCGATCATGCTTGAACCCACATCACGCAGGCGGAAGATACCGGCCGTGTCGGTGCCCACGTAGAGCATGCGGTTGACACTGTCGAAGGCCAGACTCGTCACGCCACCGACGAATTCATTGGTCAGCGGCACGCGCATCCACTGCTGGCCGCGATCGTTGCTGCGATAGACAGCCATTTCATTGGCTGCGCCCACATACAGAGCATCAGGTCGGCTCGAGTCGGCTGCGACGGCGCCAATAATCACGTTATCGGGCGTGGCAATCTTGCGCCACTCGCCAGGGCGGCCTGCAAACAGCTCGCCATTATCGACGGCATAATTGATGCCGGTAACATGCGTTGCTGTGGCAAAGGAGCCGACGTTCTCCAGGTTCGTCTTGATCACCAGCGGTTCGCGTACGTCCAGCGCACTAACGATGCCGGTGAACACGGCGACGACTAGAATAGCGGTCGTAAGAATGAAGAACAGTTTGCGTACCATCGAAATCCTCCTCTGCGTATCTTTTGCGACGATTGTTTCGTTGCACCCACAGTATATGAAAAACGAGTTGCCGGCGTCGGACACATTTGACCTACAATTCGGACCGCTTGCCTACGGTGTTGTCTGCGCCGTCAGCGAACGAATCTCGCCGTCTTTGTTGACAGTGTGACAGGTGCGCGAGGAGGCGGCAGCCTCCTCACACACTGGTCGTCTGTGCTGTAAGACACAAGACGTTGGTCCTACCACTTGTCTCTAGGGTCATATGCGTGAACCGTACCGGTGACGGCGAAGATTGTATGTATGTTCCCAAGTGAGTGGGGGAATTTGACCGAGGGGGCCATCTTTGCTACACTCTTGCAGGTGTCCATTGCGGGCCAGTAGCTCAGTTGGGAGAGCGCTACAATCGCACTGTAGAGGTCAGGGGTTCAAGTCCCCTCTGGTCCACTCGGGAAGCTGCAAAATCGGTAAGCCGGTTGTTATTTGACAGAAATGCCGGCTAACACCTATAATCGTGTTATTGCAAGTAATCGCAAAAGTTATTGCTAGGGCCTTTAGCTCAGTTGGGAGAGCGCTACAATGGCATTGTAGAGGTCAAGGGTTCAAGTCCCTTAAGGTCCACCTTCAACCCTTCTTTGCTAGAAGGGTTTTTTGTTTGTCGCCATCGTGCGCTGTGCTATCGTGCGCCGTATTGAAAGGAACTGCGTCTTGACCGCCACCCGGCCTCTCGACCAACTTCGCCCGGTCAAGTTCGAGTTGGATTACGTCATGTACCCGGAAGGGTCCGTTCTGGTCAGCATGGGCAACACGCGGGTGTTGTGCAACGCCACTGTCGAGGAAACGCTGCCGCGCTGGCTGCACATCAGCAAGCTCAAGCAAGGTTGGGTGACGGCTGAATACTCGATGCTGCCGCGCGCAACCGAACAGCGCAATCAGCGTGAGACAACGCAACTCAAGGGGCGCACGCAGGAGATTCAACGGCTGATCGCGCGCAGCCTGCGCGCGGCAGTAGACCTGACCAAGCTTGGCGAGCGCCAGGTCCTGGTCGACTGTGACGTACTCCAGGCAGACGGCGGCACGCGCACTGCCTCGATCACAGGCGGCTATGTGGCGCTGGCGTTGGCAATCAAGCGGTTGGAGAAGCGCAAGGGTGTCGATCCTGGGACGCTAAAACAGGCAGTGGCCGCCGTAAGTGTGGGCGTACTCAACGGCAAGGCAGTCCTTGACCTGAATTACCAGATGGACCAAAACGTATCAGTGGACATGAATGTAGTAATGACTTCTGACGGCCGCTTTGTCGAGCTGCAGGGTACGGCCGAGGGTGAGCCGTTCAGCCGTGGGGCGCTCAATGCCATGTTGCTGCTTGCGGAGCACGGCATTCGCCAGTTGTTTGATCTACAGGCGGCGGCGCTGGCTACGGCACGCATATAGAGGGCACGTGGGCGTGGTGCGCCGCAAGCGGCGCCAGGTCCGCACGCGGCGTGCAGACTGGACGTGGTGTGCGGACGTGGTATGGGATTCTAAGTGCGCACCACTTTGGCCGTGCGCGCGAGGTGCAGGCCGAAGAAGATGACCGCGGCGCCGATCACCTTGAGCGGTGTGATGGTTTCACCTAGGAAGATGGCCGCGGCAATAGTCGCAATCACTGGGACCAGGTTGTTGTAGAGTGCAGTGCGTGCGCCGCCGATCTTCTTGACCCCGCTATTCCAAATGATATAAGCCACCACGATGGCAAAGACGGCCGAGAAGAGCAGGCCTGCCCACCCGGAGGGCTGCACCTGGCCCGGCGAAAGGGCTGCCACAGCCGGTGCGCCCAGCAAAATGAGGGGCAGCGCGCCGATGGCCGTCGTCAATGCCGTCACGCGCAGCGGTGAGTAGGTGCGCATGAGGGGGGCGGCCAACACGGCATAGCAAGCCCACAGAAACGTGCCCAAGAGGATCAGGAGGTTGCCGAAGAAGATTTCGGAACCGAACTCCACCCCGCCGCCGCCTTCCACGATCAGAGCGATGCCGACGAATGCCAGTGCGATCCCAAACCAGCCGCGGATCGAAAGCAGCTCGCGCCCCAGCAGGCGATTGAGCAAGGCGACAAACGCCGGCGAGGCGGCGAGGATCAACGCCGTGTTGGAGGCCGTTGTCATCGACAGGCCATTGAGAAAGAGTGGCTGATAGATCCCGGTGCCAACCATCGCCGCCGCCACCAGCAGCCCCCAGTCGCGCCGGCGCACGGCGAGGCTGCGCTCTACACTCATCGCCACGACCAGCAGGAGGGTGCCGGCCACCAGGAAGCGGATGGACATAAATGCCATGGGGGGGATCTGGGCATAGGTTGCCTTGACCACGACGGCGTTGATGCCCCAAATGATACTCATCATAAGCAGTGCCGCGTCGATGGCGCCAAGCTTGGTTGCAGCTGGGGCGGACGCGACCGCAGGCGCCGGGCTTGCGGGTGCCGGGGCTGAGGCATTCATAATGGTTGTCTTCGGCCGCCAAACAGCGGCGGCTCGCTCAATACGCGGTCGAGCGGATCGTCGCGGCGAATGCGATAAGATGCAATGCCCGTGGCAGTAAGCTCGCTCAAGAGCGGGTCATAGTCGCGCAGGGCACCAAAAGTTGTCCCGTCGAGCACCACGGCAATACTGTTGACGCCACGGCGCTGCAGCATTTGCAGGGCTGCGGCCCAGCTCGGGCTGTCGTCGGCGCTGATGGCAACCAAAGTGTCGTTGCGGTTCAGGCGCACGCCGTCAGTGGCTACCAAGTCGCCGAAGGGTAAGTCGCCCGCAGCGTCCACCACGGCCAAAGCCTCGAGGAATTTGTTGAGCTGGCGTTCGCCGCGATCTGCCTGCACGAACTCGCGCGTGCGGCCGCGACTGTTCATGCCGACGGCGCGATTGCGTGTGATAAAGTAGCGCGCCAGGCTGGCGGCAATTGTTACTCCATACTCGGTGGTGTTGGGCGGCAACTCCAGGTGCGAGCGACGCTTTTGGCGATTCTGGGCGGCGAAGAGCGCCGGCTCGGGCGGTTGCGGCGTCCATGGCAGGCCCGCGGCGGCGGGTGCAAACAAGTCGAGATAGATCCAGACGTCGGCGGTCGGATCTAACTCAAATTCTTTCACCATCAGCCGCCGTGAACGCGCCGTCGTCGGCCAATGGATCCGGCTGAGGCTGTCTCCCGTCACGTACTCGCGGACGCCCGCCACATTGCTGGTAATTTGGTGCGTCTGGCGATGGCGTGCTTCGCCGCCCGAGAGCTCGGAGACAGTTGGCTCGAACGATGTGATGTCGAGCGTCAGTGGGTAGACGATTAGATATCCCGTGGAGGCCAACTGCTGCTGGTTGTGGAAGACTCCCAATGGATCGCCGCTATGCAGGACAACAGGGCCGAGGCGAAAGCGTCCACGCTGGGTGCAGAGTGTCTTGACCAGCCAACGCTGCGTGCCGTTATGGCGTAACGAGTTGACGACACGGCTGGCCGCGTGCCAGGGCAATGTGGATTTGTCCTCCAACTCCAGCCAGAGTTTTGGCCATAGATTCTGGTTAGAGACCTCGAACTGCTCCTCGGCATACTGGCCGACCTGGCTGCGCCGCGTGCGCGTCAAGCGGCGTACGTTGATCCCACGCACGCTGTTCCATGACCAGAAGAAACTGACGGCCAAAATGCCGCTTAGCAGATAGGCCAGGCTGAAGGCCAGGTCGCGCCCCGTGTTAAGCGCCAACACCCAGGCGACGACAGTGGCGACCAGCAGAAAGACAAGCCTTGAATTCATGAGAAGGCTACAAATACATCAGGTAAGAGTGGGCGCTGCACCTGCGAGCCTAACGTACGCGCGCCCGCGCACCGGGTACGGCAGTGTGGCGCAAGGCATCTTCGATGACCTGGCGAGCGGTAACGTTCTTGATGCGCGCCGAAGGGCTGACGATCAAGCGGTGCGCCAGCGTTGACTCGGCCAGGTATTTCACGTCGTCCGGCAGCACATAGTCGCGACCATTTAAGGCAGCCCAGGCGCGTGATGTGCTGAACAGAGACAAGCTACCGCGCGGACTGGCCCCCAGGTAGATGTCCGGGTGATCACGCGTCATCGTCACCAGGTCCACAATGTAACTCTTCACCAGGTCATCCACATAGACGGTGCGCACGGCGCGCTGTGCCTGTACCAGCTCGGCGGCACTTACTACCTGCTGCAGGTCAGCGATGGGATGATGGTCAGCCTGGCGGTTGAGCACATCGATCTCATTTTGCTTGCTCGGATAGCCGAGGTGAATGCGCATGAGGAAGCGGTCCACTTGCGCTTCAGGCAAGGGGAACGTACCTTCGTACTCGATCGGGTTCTGTGTCGCCAAGACGAGAAACGGCGACGGCACGTGGTGCGTTTCGCCGTCCACCGTGACCTGGCGTTCTTCCATCGCTTCGAGCAGCGCCGACTGGGTCTTGGGTGTAGCACGGTTGATTTCGTCGGTCAGCACGATCTGGGCGAAGATGGGACCGTGGCGAAATTGGAACTCCTGGGTCTTCTGATTATAGATACTGACGCCGGTCACATCGGTGGGAAGCATATCGGGGGTGAACTGGATGCGGCGAAACGTGCAGCCAATACTGAGAGCCAGCGCACGCGCCAGCATGGTCTTCCCCACACCGGGGACGTCTTCGATTAGCAAGTGACCTTCGCACAGCATCGCCAACATCGTCAGCCGCACCTCATCGTCCTTGCCGATAATGACCTTGCGGACATTGTCGATCACGCGGCCGGCGATGCTTTGAACGATTTCCATATAGGGGTTGCTCCTCAACTCCAACAAGATATCCGAATAGATACGATAACCGAATTGTGCTTGTGCGGCAAACAACACTCGGTCAACAAACAAAGCAGCAACGGATGCACTCTTGCCCAACCTCCAACATGGGCTATAATGTACATAACGAGACTCTCACCTTACCTGGACACCAGCGCACATGGAACTGAACGAGTATCCTCGCCCAGCAAACGACACCGGTATTGGCGTGCACTGGGTAGTTGGCTACGCTACAGCGATCGGTATCAGCCGCATTCGGGAGTATTGGATTCCCGAACTGAAGAGCATGGGCGTCAAATGGGTCAAGGTCTTCAACCACGACGGTGCACTTGATTTCTGCGAGTTGCTGCTCGCCGAGGGCATCATGCCGGTCGTGCGCGTTTATCGTCCCAGCCCCAACCCCGGCCGGCTTGGCGTCAAGGAATTGGTGTTGATTGACGCCTTAATTCGCGCCGGCGTGCGCTACTTCGAGTTTAACAACGAGCCGGACGTCGACGCCGAGTGGAAGGGCGGCCGCGTGCCTGTCAACGGCATCGAACTGACGGTCGAAAGCACGATTGCAAACGTCGAAATCATCCTGGAGCGTGGCGGCATGCCGGCCATTCCGTCACTGGCCAACGGCAGCCGTTGGGACCTGGTCGGGCGCATCGTGGCGGCGGGCCGCAAGGACCTGTTCGACGGCCCCGTGTGGCAGGCACTGCACAACTTCTCGCGCAATCGCCCACTTGATTATCCCTACGACATTGGCAACCAAGAAGGCGCCGCCTTCACCGACCGATTCTACCGAGTGTTGGCGGGGGAGTCGTGGGGAGAGGACGCCTGGCGCGGGCGTTCGTTGGCCGAGGTCAACCGGTTGCGCTACGATCGGCGCAGCCCTGGCGCCAGCGTCATGGACGACCACGCTTGCTTCCTGGCCTATGAATATTACGACGCGCTGAACCGTAAGCATCTGGGTCGCAGCCTGCCGATCCTGTCGACGGAATGCGGCTACTTGGTAGGCGAGGATACCGACCCCCGTTATCCGGCCACTACACCCGATCTGCACATGGCGCAAACGTTGGAAGCCTGCCGCGTGATGATGGGGACGAGTCATCGCTTTAAGTCCGCCCCCGACTATTATTTCTGTACGTCATTTTGGCTGTTGGCTAACCAGCAACTGGGCAGCAGCAGCACCTGGTGGGAGAGCAACGCCTGGTACAGCGAGCGTTGGCCCAATGGCGTGCTGCCTGTCGTGCGTGCGTTGCAGGCTGAGCCCAAGGTCGCACGTATCGCGCAGACGCCACCCACTCCGACCGTTACGCTGAGCGGGGTGATTGCAAACGCTGCCGACCAGGCCGTTCTCGAATTGGAACGGGAGGGGCGGTTGGCCGCGCGCACCAAGCTAGATGCGGGCGGCCGTTTTTCGCTGCCCGATCTCGAAGTCGGCCGTTATCTGCTGCGCGTGGAAGGCACGCCCTTGGAGCAGCCGATTGAACTGCACCCCGAACAGGGTGAAGTCGTCGTCAACCTGGATGCAGGGCCGCTTGCCGAGGTTGTCAGCCGCAGCGTCATCTCCGGCCGTGTGCGCGGCGGTGGCGGCGCCGTCGTCATGCTCATTCGTCAAGCCGACGGCGAGGAATGGGTGACGATGGCACGCGACGACGGCGCGTATCGATTCGTCGACTTGCCACCCGGTCGCTACAATGCCCTGGTCTACCCTGGCGGAAGCCAAGTCGAGGGAATCCAGGTGGACGGGCGCAGCGAGGCACAGATCGAACTTGCGGTGTCCGGCTGGGGCTATACCATTGGCGTGGCCAGCGACGTGCAAAAGGTTGGCGCCATCGTCGTCTCTACCCCTGGGTACAAGGGTTTACGTGTGCAGGCGCACGGCGCGGACTGGAGCAGTCCGGTTGCTGTGACCGGTGAGGCGACCGAGTATGGCCAGTTTGCCGCCTGCATCACGCCGTTGGAGTCCGACTACTACATTGTGACGATCGACGGTGCAGAGGATGAAAACGGGCGTGCGACACAGCTTGAAGCGCGCGTGCAAGTAGACAAGCGATTTATTCCACTGGTCGAGTTTGTGTTTGTCGAGCCGCCAGCCCCAAAAGAAGCGTCGCCGGCGCAGAACGTGGAGGAGGCGCAATCTGAACCCGCTACGCAGGCGCGGCCGGAGAGTGAGGCAGGGGAGCGCAGCTCTGAAAATCTAGTTTTGGCGGCTGCGCCGGCGGTGTTTGGCGGGATGACCCGCCTAGCCGGGTTTGCGCCGGACGGCAGCAGGCGTGACGTGCATGTTATCGACGCCGTCGGCAACGAGCGTTGGACGATGACAGACAGCGAAGGCCGTTTTGCCTTTGAGCAAGTGCCGGTCGGAGTGTATTCCGTATATGTCGATGGCGGCTATCACCAGGATGGGATCGAGCTTGATGGCTCCGCCGACGTGGAGATCCTGTTTGCGCCGGTGATTGCCATCTGGGAGACCGCCATTACTAATGCCGGTTCAATGCCCGGGTTTAGCAGCGTGCGTGTTGAGGTCGAGGGTATGGCCAACCTCCCGGTTCGTATCTGGCAGGGAGAGGAAGAAGGTGTTGTGGCCCATACGGGCAGTGAGCCCCATACGGGCAGTGGAGCACAGCTGGGCAGCCAGAGGGGAGCCAACCTCGTCGAATTTCGAGGCCTGGCGCCAGGCCGCTACCTGGTCGAGCCGGAGGGGCTTGGTATCTGGGCCGAGTTGGAGATTACGGGGTTGGAGGCGTTGTGGGTGAGTTTCCAGCGCAAGACTGAGCCAGTCGGATTGAACGACATACGCCGCACGCCGGTGCGGCCGCCTGGCATGCACACCCGAGTGGCGCAGGCGTTGCAAGAAGCTGAGGGCCAGCGGGGGGTTTACGTATTTGTGGCTGCACCAGCGCAGCAACTGGAGCAGCAGTTGGCGCTGCTGCGGTATGTGGCAGCCTACCAACCGCAGGTCGGGAACGACCTGGCCGAGGCGGCGCAGGCCGCCGTTGTGCTCCTGGTGGAAGATGAGCAGGCGCCGAGCAGCGTTGAGCAGGAGTTGCTGTTGCAGAACGTGACCGTGGTGCGTGCGCACGGGAATTGGGAGGGATTTCTTAACAAATTTGGGGGTTGACCTAGGCGCTGGTTTGTGCTAGTGTAGGCACTGAAAGTGCTTTCATGTAAGCACTTTCGGTAATCGCTTCCCGTTCCTTGCAAGTACAGAGCCAACGCCCAGCATGACAGCAACTATCTACGATGTTGCGACGCGGGCGGGCGTTAGTATCGCGACCGTCTCGCGCGTGCTGAACGCACCGCACAGCGTCAACAGCATGACGCGTGCCCGTGTGCACGCTGTAATCGACGATTTGGGGTTTATTCCCAAGGCTGAGGCAACTGCCCGGGCGCGCCGCCGCCACCGCCAGGTAGGCGTGCTTGTACCGTTCTTTACCTATTCATCATTTGTCCAGCGCTTACGCGGCATCGCGGCGGCGCTTTTGGATGCAGGATTTGAACTCGTCGTTTATAATGCAGAAACTCCGGAACATGTTCGTGCCTATCTGCTCAGTTTACCAGTCACACGCCGTCTTGACGGCCTAATTATCATATCCCTGCGCATCGATCAAGAAGCGAGCCGCCGCCTGGTGGAACATAATCTGCCCGCCGTGTTGATCGAGACGCCAAGCAACGTGTTGTCGTGTGTGGACATTGACAATCATGCCGGGGGCGTGCTGGCAGCCGAATACCTGCTGGACAAGGATCACCGGAACATAGGGTTTGTGGGTGGCGATCGCGAGATCGAAGGCTACACCTGGCGCACCAGCGAACTGCGGCTGGAGGGATTTCGCCGTCGTCTGCAGCAAGCGGGGCTGGAACCATGCATCACTGAAATTGCGCCGAACGCAGCGAGCCCCGACGAGGCGCATCGCCAGGCGTTGGCCCTGCTGGACCGTGGTGAACCTCCCAGCGCGATTTTTGCCGCCAGTGACTCGCTCGCGCTCGGGGTGTTGCGGGCTGCGCGCGAACGTGACGTGCATGTGCCACACGACCTGGCGATCTTGGGTTTTGACGACTTGGATTTTTCGGAGTTTGTAGGGTTAAGCACGATATCGCAGTCTTTGGAGATGTCGGGCCGGCAGGCAGTCGAGCTGTTGCTGGCGGCTATGGCAGATCCCCAACCGTTAACGCGGCACGTACAGACGCCGCTGCGCGTGGTACAGCGTAACACGACCTAGGGTCACTTTCCCATCTGTTGTTGATTCTCGCCTGGGTGCACCGCCAGCCGGCGCGAGGTTGACATAAATTTCTGGTTCAGCTTGTTCAATCCTTGTTCAAAAAAAGGAGATTCTGCTATGACCAAACGATTAGCAGCCGTATTCAGTATCTTACTGATCGCGGCCATGGTGCTGACGGCCTGTGGTGGCGGTGGCAGCACCGAACCGACTGCAGCCCCGCCAGCCGCTGAGACGACTGCGACTGACGAGGCCACTGCAACCGAAGAGGCGACCGCAGCGGAAGCGGCGACTGCAACGGAAGAGACCACTGCGACGGAAGCGGTTACTGCGACGGAGGAGACGACCTCCACCGAAGCTGCTGCCGCACCGGCTGCCGGCGGCGTCGTGAACCTGACCTATCTGGGTTCAGGTCCAGGCGCTCAAGCTGATTTCGAGAAGCAAGAGGTTGCAGAATGGAATGCTGCCAACCCCAATATTCAGGTCAAATATGTCGAAGGTCCTGTGTCAGCTACTGATCGCTATGGCTTGTTGCTCCAGACGTTCCAGGCTCAGTCCTCAGATATTGACGCAACGCAGATCGACGTGATCTGGCCTGGCGACCTGGCCGAGCACCTGGTTGACTACAACGAATACGGTGGAGCTGAATTGGTGGCAGATGACTTCCCGGCCATCGTGCAGAACAATACGGTAGATGGTCGGCTGGTCGGCCTGCCCTGGTTCACCGACGGCGGACTGCTCTACTACCGTACGGACCTGCTGGAGAAATATGGTTATGCCGGCCCACCGAAGACCTGGACCGAGCTAGAAGAGATGGCCACCAAGATCCAGGAGGGCGAGCGGGCTGAGGGCAACCAAGACTTCTGGGGTTACGTGTGGCAGGGTTCGCCCTACGAAGGCTTAACCTGCGATGCGTTGGAATGGGTCTACTCGAGCGGTGGCGGCACGATCGTCAGCCCCGAGAAAGTTATCACGATCAACAACGACGCGGCAGGCGAAGCGCTGGATCGCGCCTACGGCTGGATCGGAACGATCACTCCGCCGGGTGTCACCAGCATGATGGAAGAGGACTCGCGCCGCGTATGGCACGCCGGCAATGCGGCTTTCATGCGCAACTGGCCTTATGCCTACAGCCTGAGCAGCGGTGAAGACAGCGCTGTCAAGGACAAGTTCGACGCTACGGCTCTGCCTGGCGCCGAAGAGGGCATGAGCGCTGCCACCCTGGGCGGCTGGCAGCTCGCCGTCTCCAAGTACAGCAAGAACATCGACGCTGCGATGGAGTTCACGAAGTGGTTTGGCTCGACGGAGTCGCAGAAGACGCGTGCGATCAACATCTCCCTGATCCCCACTAAGAAGAGCCTGTATGAGGATCCGGAAGTGGCGGCTGCGCAGCCGTTCATGCCGAAGCTGCTGCCGGTGTTCACGAGTGCTGTCGCCCGGCCCTCCACGGCCACTGCCCCGAGTTACAACGAGGTTTCCAACATCTTCTTCACGAACGTGTCGGATGTTCTCACGGGCAAGCAGAATGGTGCGGACGCCGTCGCCAACATCGAACTTGACCTCCAGGATCTCCTGGGCTTCGAGACCGGCGCCCCCGATTAGTCAGTAGGTATGCACCGGTTGAGCCTGCCAGGCGGACAGCCTGGCAGGCTCGTTCCCCAGTACACGCACGAGTCCAAAGCACATCTAGCCAAGATTAGGGAGTATTCCACAATGGCCAAGAGTACCGAGGGAACCAGCGATCTAGCCAAGCAGGAACAGAGATTGGCGTACTGGCTTCTGGCGCCGACCTTCCTGATTCTGCTGGCCATTGCGATCTACCCCTTGTTTTCCGTCCTTCTCTCCAGTTTCACTAACGCGACGTTTGCCAGTTCGAAGCCGACCGAGTTTGTCGGCCTCGCCAACTATCGCACCTTGCTGAGTATCACAATTGCGGAAGTGCCGCCGAAGATCGACGAGGCTACGGGACAGCCACAGATAGACGAGAAAACCGGGCAGATCAAGTATGAAAGTGCCGTCAGCGTCCTGCCGCGCGAGCCGCAGCGCTACAAACCCGTGACGCAGTTTAACTTGTTTGGCACTCAATATGTAATCGGTGCGACCGACCCGGATTTCATCCGCTCCATCTGGGACACACTTGTCTTTGCCATTGCGACGGTATTCTTGGAGCTTGTGCTCGGCATGATCGTCGCCCTGATCGTTAACGCCAACTTCAAGGGCCGCGGCTTTATGCGCGCGATTATCTTGGTGCCTTGGGCCATTCCGACCGCAGTATCGTCGCAGATGTGGGCCTACATGCTGGCGGCGAATCGCACCGGCTACTTTAATACGATGTTCTGGTATCTGGGTCTTGGCAACGGCGAGATTCCTTTCCTGTCCGACCCAGCCTGGCAGTTGCCGGCGATGATCATTATCGACGTCTGGAAGACGACGCCGTTTATGGCCCTGCTGCTGCTGGCAGGCCTGCAGCTGATTCCTGGCGACATTTATGAGGCCGCCAACGTCGACGGCGCAAACGCCGTACGCAAGTTCTTCTGGTTGACGCTGCCGCTGCTCAAGGGTACCATTGCCGTTGCCCTTGTCTTCCGCACGTTGGACGCGTTGCGCGTCTTTGACCTTTTCCAGATTGTGCTAGGACAGGCCCGCTACTCGATGGCCAGCTTCACCTATTACCAGCTGATCCAGAATCGTGCCATGGGTTACTCTTCGGCCAGCAGCGTGATCATCTTCCTCGTGTTATCGGCGTTTGCCATCATCTACATGCGTTCGTTGGGGGTCAGATCCGATGAGCACTAAGGCGCAGCACCGGCTCAACCGCATCCTGTTGTACATCCTTGTGGTCGCGATGGCGATCTGGATGCTGTTTCCCTTTTACTGGGCCATCAACTCCTCGTTCAAGTCAGAGGCGCAGTTGGCGATGACGCCGACGACCCTAGTACCGCGCTCGCCGGTCACTGGCGAGGTCTCGATCTATTTGCGTAACTATGAGGCGGTGTTTAACAACCAGGCATTCTTGCGGGCCATTGTCAACAGCATTGTCGTTGCAGTAAGCGTGACGATCTTGTCGTTGGCGGTTGGCTCCTTTGCCGGCTTTGCACTAGGCAAACTGCGCTATAGGGGGAAGACGCCCACTTTGTACGTTATCCTAGCCATGACAATGTTCCCACAAATCGCCGTGCTGTCGGGCTTGTATGCGATAATCGCCCGTTTCCAGATATCGGCAATTCCGAGTCTGATTCTGACTTACCTACTCTTCTCGCTGCCGTTTACGGCCTGGGTGCTTACGGCCTTCTTCCGCGAATTGCCGACGGAAATCTTTCAATCGGCGCAGGTGGACGGAGCATCGCCGTTCCAGACGTTCTACATGATCATGCTGCCGCTGACCGCACCGGCGCTGGTTACCACCGGCCTACTGACGTTCATCGGCGCCTGGAATGAGTACCTGTTCGCCCTTACCTTTACCTCGGTCCAGCCGGATGCCCGTACGCTGCCGGTGATCATTGCCAACTTCCCGTCGCAATTCTCAATGCAAATCCCGTTTGGTGAGATCATGGCGGCAGGTGTGATCTCCAGCATTCCGTTGATCATCCTGGTCTTCATCTTCCAGCGGCGCATCGTGGCTGGGTTGACGGCAGGCGCGGTGAAGGGGTAGAGAGGATGTAGAGCCGCACGTGGCGTGCTCCCTGGACAGTAGATGTACGTGTAGTAGCAGCTGCGCTGGAAACGGCGCAGCTTTATTTTTGACCTGTAAACTTCTGGCGAAGGACGAGCAGGGCGAAGAGGGGGAGCTTGGTCATGCGGCGCCAGCGCCAGGGCTGGCGGATGAGGCGATGCAGCCACTCAAGGCCAAGCTGCCGCATCCAGTGCGGCGCGCGCACGGCCACGCCGGCTACAAAGTCGAGGGCGCCACCTACGCCGAGGGCTACGGCGACAGGCAGTTCGGCGCGGTGGCGATCGATCCAGAAGTCCTGCTTGGGGTGGCCGTAGGCAACGAACAAGATGTCAGGCTGCGTGCTACGCAGCCAGGCGGCGATCGGCGGCCAGCCGGCGTCGCCTGGGCTGCCATCATAAGCGCCAGCCACTACCAGGCCCGGATAGCGTTCGCGCAGTTGTTCGGCCGTGCGCAACGCCACGCCCGGCGCTGCTCCCAGAAAGAAAATGCGCCATCTGCGCTGCGCTGCGCGCTCGGCGATGCGATAGATGCCGTCTGATCCAGTCACGCGCTCATACAGGGGTGTACCCAAAAGTCTGGCTGCCCACAATACGCCGACGCCATCCGGCACGCGCAGGTCGGCGCGGCGCAGTACGCCCGCAAAGTCGGGGTCGACGTGAGCGTCGACGATAAACTCGGGGTTGACTGTGCAGACCTGCCGGCATGGCTGGGTGGCAAGATGTTCGCGATGCTGTACGACCCACCAGTCGATGCGGTCGAGCAAGCCGCCAAAGTCGATGCTGTCGACGGGTACGCCCAGGATTTTGACAGTGCGGCCGTGGGCAGGAGACGGGATCATTTGTGCGCTGCCTGGCCCGGCTTAGCCTGGGCGGCCTTGAGCAGGACCGCCAGCGTCTGCTGCGCTGCCTTTTGCCAAGAAAAGCGGGCGACGTTGGCGTGGCCGGCAGCGATCAGCCGTTGGCGCAGGGCTTCGTCACTGCTCAGGCGCAGCATGGCATCGGCGATGGCGTCCACATCGGTAGGGTCCACGAGGATGGCGGCGTCGCCGGCAACTTCGGGCAGCGAGGAATTGTTGGCAGTCATGACGGGCACTCCGGCAGCTTGCGCTTCGAGCACCGGCAGCCCAAAGCCTTCGTATAGCGACACAAAACAGAACAGGCGGGCGCCGTGCAACAGCGACGGCAACTCCTCTTCGGCCACAAATCCAAGGCGGTGAATCCGGTTTGGCAGATCCAGGGCATCGATGGCACGCAGCACTTCGTCACTTAGCCATCCCGGACCGCCCGCGAGCACCAGATCCCAGTCGACGGAATGGGTATGCACCAACTTAGCGTAGGCTTGCGCCAGGCGCACAAGGTTTTTGCGCGGCTGGATCGTGCCAACATAGAGAGCATAGGGCCGCGTCGACTCCAGCGGGTATATCGCCTGCGGGGCAGTGATGGGAACCGTTGCTTCATAAATCACGTCGATCTTGCGCCGGTCCACGGCATAAGCCACCTGTAAATCGTCCGCCGTGGCCTGGCTGACGGCTATCACACGTGCTGCTACTTGCGTGCTCCAGCGAGTGCTCCACTCCAGGTAGCGGCGCTGGCGCCACGTGTGCGCATCCGGAAAGTGACGATAGCCCAGATCGTGAATTGTGACAACTGAGGGAGGCAGGCGGCGAGGGGGCAAGACAAGCGGGATTACGTGGGCAGGGACAAAGAGCACGCCAGGTGCATGCTGGGTCACCTCGGCCGCCAACGTGTGGTGAGTCCAAAGGCGGCGCCCCGGTAGAATGGCTAATTCGACATTGTCGGCCAGGGCACCCGGCGTGCGTGTAGGAAAAGGTGAGGCAATCGGTGCACTGTCGCAGTAGAGGCGCCAAGTATGTTCATCGGCGTCAGGCAACTGAAGCATATGCCGGACGATTTCGAGGGCATACCGCTCGGTGCCGGTGCGATGAGCGCGCAGGGCACGCGAAACGTCTACGCCAATTAGCATATTTGCCGTGCCGTTCTAGGCTTTCCTGAAACCGTTATTCTATGTATACTAGTCTTGTGGTAGTCAATCGTCAACTCGCCGGCAAGTCAAGAGCAGCATGCTGACCATTCCAAGTCTGTTCAGTGCTGGTTTGTGGATATTCGGACTGGCGGGAGTTTTGGCAACGTTAAGCTACAACTCCTGGTATCGCAGTCTGCTGGGCTGGCGCTGGAGCGCAATAGTGACGCTGCCACGATTCCTGTCTCCATTCTGTATAAGTTTAACCCTGTTTTGCACCGGGATGGCGCTCGGCGCCGTCACCAATCTAACCCCATCTTGGTGGCAACTTGCAGCCTGGAGTATTTTGGCCGTCGTCTTCGTCGTCTTCGCTGCCCGCATCACGCTGGCGGGGAAGCGCAATGGCTGGGACACTCCGATTGAGGAAATCAGACAGCCATGAGTACAGAAGATCCTTTGAAGAATTGGCAACTAGAGGACAGAAAGCAGCCGGACCCGGAGCAGTGGAAGCTGGAGGATGCAGATCAGGACCTCAACAAGCATCTGCAACTGCAAGAAGGTGAGACAAGCGAGTACTGGCAACCGGTAGAATACGAGAGAGCGCCGCAGACTCGCCGTAACTGGGTGTTGCCTTCGGTGTTGATCGTGGCATTGCTGGCCGTACTTGGCTATGTAGGCTGGATAGCGCTAGGTCAACTGGGTGGCGGTCTTGGCGCGCTGGGTGGCATTGCAGCTACCGCGCCCACAGAGACGCCGACGACGGATGCCGCTGCTGCGCTGGCTGCCTCGCCCACGCCGGCGCCGCCAACACCTACACTGGAACCTACCGCAACCACGGCTCCCGCCGAAACGCCCACCCCTGTGCTGCCACCGACGCCGAGCATCGCCATGGGTGAGTTGATCAGCGGCACGGTGAATGCAGTGCAGGGCGTCAACGCCCGCCGTGAGCCAAACGGCGAAATCATACGCACGCTCAACGAGAATGAAGGTGTCGTCGTCACCCGCCAAGATGGAGACTGGCTGCAGGTGATCCTGGCGGACGGCACGACAGTCGCCTGGGTATCGTCAGAATTTGTCAATCGCACGCCACAGATGGTGCCGCTAGAGCAGTTGGCGGCGATTTTCACCGCGGCCGGACTGCCGGTACCGACGCCGGTCGCCGCACCGGCAGCAGGTGTTGAACTGACCGGAACTCTCGACTTGACGGACACCACGTCCCTGCCGGCGGCAAGCACTGGCCTGACGCCCACCGCGACCTTGGGAAGTCTTGCGCCGCAGTTGACGACTAACGGCGTGATTCCAACGGCACCCTTTACCAATGCACTGCCCGCAGTCGGCCCGGCGTTGACCGTGTCCGATACGACCGGCGTCAACGCACGCGCAGCGGCAAGCACTGACGGCGCCATCCTCTTGGTGGTGCCGAATGGGGCGGTGCTGCCGGTGCTGGGGCGCACTGCCGCCGGCGACTGGTTCCAGGTGCAACTGCCGGACGATCAGAACGCCTGGATGTTTGCCGAGGCTGTAATCGCCTCGCCCGACGCAGCCAATGCACCTGTGATCGCAGGCGCGTCTGCCGCCACAACCGGCGCCGTAACCGAGACTTTGGCCACTACGGCGACAGGCACGACGACTGGCGCTGCAACTGGAATCACGACTGCGCCCTCGGTCGCGGGCGCACCTACCGGTGCAACGGCGACGATTGCCAATCCGTTGGGGGCTAACCTGCGCGGTGCGCCCAGCCGCGATCTCGAGCCTGTCTACTCGGCCGCGCCAGGCGAGAGCTTCGCAGTCGTCGGTCGCAACGGCGATGGTCTGTGGGTCCAGGTTGTGCTGCCTGACGGCTCGGCTGCGTGGGTCTTGGCAGCCCTGGTCGAAGTGAGTGTCGGTGTCGACACGCTGCCGGTAGTGCAGCCTTAGCACCATGACTGATTCTCAGGGCCGTGCTTGGGCTTGGTCGGTCAGCCTGGTGGTGGGTGGCATCGTCCTGCTACTCTTTAACCTCGGCTGGTTGGATGTCTATGCTCCCTGGCCACAGTTTCTGCTGGCGGCGGGTTGTGGCGTGGCAGCGGCTGTGTTCTTCGCCGGCTTTGCGCGTGACCGGCAGGAGTGGTGGCGGCTGCTGCCAGCCTGGACGCTGGCCTCACTGGCCACAATGGCCATGACGAGCACGCTGGCCAACGTGGACCGCGCTCTCATTGCAGCGCAAGTATTTGCCGGGTTGGCCTTGGCCTTCGGCCACATTTATTTGCCGGCGCGTGCCGAGCGCTGGTGGGCGATTCTGCCAGGCGGTTTCATGCTTGTGTTGGCCGCAGTTGTAGGCGCAAGCAGTTGGGTTAGCACGACCGACCTGCTTGCTGCGCTGCTGTTTATTGGGCTGGGGTTGGTCTTCTTTTTGCTGTATTTGCTGGACCAGAAGCGTCGCCATTGGTGGGCGCTGATTCCTGGCAGCGTGTTGCTCGTGTTTGGCGTGATTGCGCTCTCGACTGGGCGCATGGCGGAGGCGGGCCAGGCGGTGATCTTGGTACGCTGGTGGCCGCTGGCGCTGATCCTGGCCGGTTTGCTGGTTGGGCTGCGCCCCCGGCGCAGACCGGCGCCCAGCGACAAGCTGGTGATCAACAGCGCGCCGCGCGTGCGGGCTAGCACCCAAGCCAGCAGTGGAACAAGCAAGCACGGATCACAAGGTGTGCCGCGTGCTGCGCTGGGCGAGTATACGCAGCCGGCCCCGGGCGCGTCGGTCGAGATCCTGCCGGACAACGATTAGAGCAAAAGAGGGGAAGCGAAGCGACGATGTCTGCTGCCGCGTTGACAATCTCATTGGTCCAGATGGACTGCCGGCTAGGCGAGCCGGGTTACAATTTTGAGCGTGCGGCAGGGTATGTGGCCGAGGCTGGGCGGCGGGGCAGCGAGTTAGTGCTGCTGCCCGAATTGTGGAGTACAGCCTATGCGCTGGACCGTGCGCCTGCGCTAGCAAGCCCGCTGGTGGCCTCAGCCGACGAGGACGGCTGGTTTGGCCGCTTTGCCACGCTGGCGCGTGAGAACGGCGTGTGGCTGGCCGGCTCACTGCTCGAGGAACGAGGAGGGCGCTACTATAACTGCCTGGCACTCTACGGACCTGACGGCTGCCTGCACGCCGCTTACCGCAAGGCGCACCTGTTTCGCTTGATGGCGGAGGAGCAGTATTTGGCACCTGGCGACGAAACGGTGGTGGTCGACGCACCATGGGGCAAGACCGGCCTGGCCATCTGCTATGACTTGCGCTTTCCCGAGCTTTTCCGCCGCTATGCATTGAGCGGAGCGCACCTGCTGTTGCTGCCCGCCGAATGGCCGCATCCGCGCCGCGAGCACTGGCGTACACTGCTGCGGGCGCGCGCCATCGAAAACCAGTGCTTTGTAGCGGCCTGCAACCGCATCGGCACAACAGGCAACAACACCTTCTTTGGCGCATCGGCATTGGTCGACCCCTGGGGCGAGACCCTGGTCGAAGGCGGCGAGGCAGAAATGGTGCTTACCGCCACGATCGACCTGGCACAGGTGGACGCCGTACGCCAACGCATACCAATCTTTGCCGACCGCCGCCCTGAACTATATTAGAATTGCTAGAACGCTTCCTGGAAGCGTTCCAATAAATGCTATTCTTCCGGGTCGCGGACGACGATGGCATCGCCGTCCATGCTTTCGATAATAGCCAGCGATATGATCGGTACGTTGAGGTGCTGGAGGCGGGCGCGGCCTTCTTCGAAGCTTTTCTCCACGATGCAGCCGACGCCGACCAGTGTGGCGCCGCATTCGGCTACCAACGAGGCGAGGGCGTCGATAGTCTGGCCGGTGGCAAGAAAGTCGTCGATCAGCAGCACGCGATCGGCTGCGTGCAGGTATTCCGGCGAAACGATCAGGTCCACCACGCCGCCCTTTGTATGGCTGGGCGCACGTGCGCTAAAGAAGCCGCTGGGCATGGTGATCGGCCGCGTCTTGCGAGCGTAGATGATCGGCACGTCGAGCACGATACCGGTCGTTAGCGCCGGCGCGATACCGCTGACCTCGGCAGTGATGATTTTGGTTATGCCCGTTACGCCGGCAGCGGCAAAACGTCTTGCAAAGCTGCGGCCCATTTCCATTGTCAGTTGCGGATCCAGTTGGTGGTTGACGAAGCCGTCCACCTTGAGAATGCCGCGGCCCAGGTTCCTGCCTTCCCGCCGGATACGTTCGACCAGTGCCTTCACAGCGTGTCCCTTTCTATGGTGCACTCTTGGCTACGTTTACGATGGCGTCCGCAGCCGCCTGTGGGCCGCCCAATGCTGCAAATTCGGTCTGAACCTGGCGCGCCCGGCTGCGGAAACTGGACAAATCGGGGAGAAGAGTAGCGAGTGCGGCTGCCAGGCTGTCGACTGTCACACTTTTAGCGGGCATGTAGTAACCGACGCCGCTGTGGACGACGCCTGCTCCTTGGTAAGTCTGGTCTGCTGCATGCGGCACGACGATCTGCGGTACCGCGCGGGTGACGAGCGCATGCGTTGTGCCGGCGCCGCCATGGTGAATAGCGGCGGCGAGGTAAGGCAGGGTGGCATCGAAGGCGATCAAGCAGCGCACTGGCGTACCCGGCGGCAGGCGGCGCAGCCATGTCTCGTCCTCTGGCTGTGCATGCCGACCCAAAGTAACGACAGGCAAGCAGCCAAGGCGCGTGGCGGCGTAGGCAGCGGCCAAGAAGAAGTTTGGATCGTTGTTAAAACTTGTGCCCAACGTGATCAGCACCCAGGGGAGTTGATCGGGCGGCGGCAGGCCGCGATCGGCTGCGGCCCGCGGTGACGGAGTGCCGCCAAAGTGGCGCGTCTGGGGCTGGAGCGCCTGCTGGCCATACCAGGATGGGCTCCAGAAGGTAATATGCAGGTCGGGTGAGAGCAAAGCCGGCGGACCTGCCGGCGTCCAGTAGCGTCCGTGCAGTCCAAACCCGAGTGTAAGCTCCGCAAGGCGCCTGCGTGCCAGGTCCACCAGTTCGGATGGCGCCGTCGACTTGCGCTCGAAGGCGGGCCAGCCTGCGACTACAAGCGGAACCGCCAGCTGTTCGGCCACTAGACCGGCGGCGGCGACAAACGGTTCGGTGACCACCATATCGGGCTGAAAGGCCTCCGCAACGAGCGACAGCTCCGTGAAGGCGGACGCCACGCGCGGTACGTCCAGCCACTGATCGAGCGCCCGCAGTGCCCGGCGCTGCTGCCACGCCTCGTCTTGAGCGGTAGGCGCAGGTAGCGGCGGCGGTGGGGGCCAGCGCCATCCGGTCTCCTCGAGCACCTGGAAGGACAGGCCGGCGGCAACGATACGTTTGCCGACGGCGGCACCACTGGCCCAGAGTACAGTGTGTCCCCGCTGTGCCAGTTCCACCGCCGTGGCCAGATAGCCGCCCCAGTCGAGGTGACCGGGAAGTTGGGCCGAACAGAAGAGCAGGCGCATGGGCATCCTCCGCGTGCAGGTAAAAAGACTTAGTTACAGCCAGGCGTCAGGCGATACAGGCCACCGTCGCCCATGCCCGCCCAAAGTGCACCGTCAGGGGCAGTAGTGAGGGCCAGCACGGGCCAGGCCATCATGATACGTTCGCTCACCACAGTGCCGTCGTCTGCCTTGGCCAGGCGATAGATACCTGGGTTGCGACCATATCCGGCATAGAAGATTGTGTCATAGGCATAGGTGATGCCGGTAGGCGCCGCCGAGTTGACCAGTGCCAGGACGGGGGCGCTGTACCAATCGGGCGTCGAGCCTGAGAGCGCCAGCGGGAAGCCGTAGTAGAGTGACGAGGCGTCGTCACCGGTGATACTGCCGGGATCGATCATATTAACCTCGTCGCCGGCGGCGATTTCGTCAGGCACGTTGGTAGCCCCGTTGTCAGTAAACCAGATGCGGCCGGCGGGGTCGGCGGTGATGCCGTACGGATTGCGCACGCCGCGCGCCGCAGTCGAGAAGGCGCCGATCGACTTCTGGCTCAGTAAGGCCTCCAGCGGTGCACGGACGATGCGAGCGGCGTAGGGGTTGCCGCCGGAGACGATATCCTGTGCGCCCGCTTCGCCAACGCCGACGATAGGCCCTTCTACATAGCCGTCGCGCACGCCTCCCGCCGAAACGTAGAGCCAGCCGTTGTCGATCACCAGGCCATTATTGGCGTGGAAGAGCTGGCTGGAGACGCTGAAGCCGCCGGCCAGCGTTTCGTACGAGCCGCCATCCGGAATGCGACCTACCTCGCCGGCACGGCTCACATAGAGTGAACCGTCAGCATGGTCCAGGCCCGTGATGCGGCTGGACTCACTCATAATCTCGACCGGTGTCATGTTGTTGACCCAATCGTAGACGACAATCGAGCGGCTGGGGTGATAGGCATCATAGAGGATCAGCGGATCGACATCATGTGCGAGATCGGAGTCGAGGGCGAGGAACATACGGCCATCAGGGGCAAAAGTGATGGCCGTGATGCCGCGGTGATTATCGGGCAGCCGGCGTTCGACACAGAAGCCGTTGGGCACCAGATAAGCATCTGCTTCGCTGGGTGCGGGAAGGCCAAAGGCGGTGGCCTCGATGCCCGTGCCGCCGGCGCTGGCCCCGCGTGCGGCGGAAGCGGCAGGCCTGGCTTCCGCTGTCGTCGCGGCTGCTTGGGCGTTCGCACCAGCCGGTGCCGTCTTGTTTGCTGTGCTGCCGGTTGTCGCCGTGCGGCCACCGGCGAGGGCAATCTTGATCTCAGCGCTGGAAGGCTCCACGCCGCAACTCACGGGGATGATCAGGTCGGCGCTCGCCAAGGTTGAGCCGGCGGCCGGCTTGTCCTTACAGGCGTCCTTGACGGCCACCAACCTGGGATCGGCCAGCGTAAACCAGGTGCTTTCGCCAGCGGCGGCCGGTGCGGCTGGTGCGGCGCCAGGCTGGGCGCGGTGTTCGGCCGCGCCCTGGGCAATCCACTCGCGCACCAGCTGCTGCTCGTCGGTGGGCAGCGGGCCGGTTGCGGGCATCTTGCCCTGGCCGACCATCTCCCACAGTTTTGAGGCGTCAGGGTTGCCAGGCACCACTACGGGGCCATTCTGGCTGCCGGCCATCAGCGGTGTATAGGCCGTGGTCTGCAGCCCCATCGTCTTGGCAGCGGCGTTGTGGCATGCCGAGCAACTGCGCTCGAACAGCGGTTGGATGTCTTCCACATAGCCAACGGTCGGACCGGCTTCAACAGCAGGCGTTGCCGCAGCGGGCGGCTCCGTAATCGGTTGTGGCTTGACCACCTGGAAGTCGGCAATCTCCACCAAGGCGCCCTTGGCCAGCTTGCCGTAGCGACAGGCATCAGTTGATGGTGCGCTGCGCACATTGGTGGTCTGGACGGTCACTCCATAGGCGGGTAAACCTTTGGCCAGACAGCTTTTGACGTCCGCCATCGTCTTGATAGCGGCTGTCGCTGCGGCTGTCGCTGGGGCTGTCGCTGCGGTTGTCGAATCGTCAGCGGCAGTCGTACCGGCAGCGGTTGTCGTACCGTCAGCGGCAGTCGTACCGGCAGCGGCTGTCGTACCGACAGCTTGTCTCTCTTGTTTTGGTCGGCCGAGCAGGTTAGGATCGGTGATCGGCGGCTTAGGGCCGCTGCTCTGCGCCTGGACGGGCGCCATAAGGAGAGTGGCAAAAAGGGCTGCGGCCATAAGGCCAACGGCGATAGACGAAAAGCGTTTCATAGCAACCACCTATTGTTTGTATTGGGCGAACCAGTCTTGCGCTCGCTCAATATCCAAGTGAATCTGGCGGACGAGGTCAGCTACGCTGGCGAAACGTTGTTCGCCGCGCAGGCGCCCCAAAAACTCTACAGCTAGGGTCTGGTCGTAGAGATCGTCAATTTGGTCGGACGGGGGAAAGTTCAGCAGATGCGTTTCGACGCGGCGCTCCGTGCCATCCACGGTCGGGCGCATGCCGATATTGGTTGCGCTGTTGTATAGACGGGCGCCTTCAAAGGTCGGGACAATCGTGCGCGTGGCATACACACCGTCGGCGGGCAGCAGCTTGTCGGCAGGCGGGGCCACGTTGGCGGTGGGAATGCCTACCTGCCGTCCACGCTGATCGCCGGCCTGGACAACTCCTGCCACACGGTAGGGCCGTCCCAACAGGCGAGCCGCTTCGGTCACGTCGCCCACCAGCAGAAGGTCGCGCACGACGCTGCTGCGCACGGGTACTTCGCCGAGCAAGAACGGTTCGAGCACGTGCACACTGTAGCCATATTCGAGGCCAAGCTCGTGCAGCCGGGCAATATTGCCGCTGCGGTTGCGACCGAGGGCAAAGTCCGGCCCGATCACCAGTGCGGCCAGCCCCAGGTGCTGCTTGAGCAGAGCGATAAACTCGTGCGCTTCCAAGTTGGCCGTCGCGCGCGTAAAGGGATGGGCGACGCCGATATCGATCCCGTGTGCGGCTGCCAGCATCAGCCGCTCGCGAGCGCTGGTCATAAGCAGCAGCGGCTCTTGGGGGCGAAAGACCGACAGGGGGTGCGGATCAAAGGTCAGGATGGCGGTCTGCATTGATCTGCCTGCAAACTTGGGATCGACCGCAGTTTCGCCTGCCGGCCACTCGCGGGCGATGCGCTTGGTGTGGTCGAGCAGTGCCTGATGTCCCAGGTGCAGCCCGTCGAAGTTGCCGATGGTAATGGCGGTCGGCAGGTCGAGGCGCGCCTGGCGAATGTCACGGAACGTAAACATGAATGTGCCTTAACGTAGCCATTTCTCGGCTTTCCACAGCGCAGGGGAGGCCGGGTCTGATGGATCGTCTGCGGGCTGCAGACAGCGCATGATGCCTGCCAGCCTGCCAGCCTCATCACGCACTTGCACCAGTGGCTGGTTGGCAGGATTGACTACCGGGCAGATCGTCTGTGCGATCGGCACGCGCTGACCATGGGCTAAACGGCGGAGCAGTTCGGAAGGCAGATGTACAAGTGGCAGCGGCAGCCCATCGCCGGGTTTGCGGAGCAAATCGACCAGTGTGCCGTGCGCCACGGCGTTTTCGATCTGCTCCAGCGTACTGGCGTCGGCGAGGCTGAACAAGCCTGCCGCCTCGCGGCGCAGCGCTTCGAGCGTGGCCAGTGTGCCCAGGCTGCGCCCCAGGTCGTGTGCCAGACTGCGGATGTAGGCCCCCGCTGAGCACTCGATGGCCAGCAGCAGCCGGTTGGGTGGGCGGAAGGCAATCAGATCGATACGATGAAAGGTTACCCGGCGTGCTTCCACCGTTACGGTTTCGCCGCGACGCGCCCGGGCATACAGGGCTTCGCCTTCCTGCTTGATGGCCGAGTAGGCGGGCGGCGTCTGAAGGATCTCGCCGCGAAACTGCGTGAGAGCACGCTCCACATCCTGCTCGGACAGGGGCGGCACGGGAGCCGTATTGGTTACGGTGCCTTCGGCGTCATACGTGTCCGTGGCGTAGCCCAGCATGACCTCGGCGTAGTAGCGCTTGTCCTCGCCCTGGTAGTATTCGACCAGGCGCGTGGCGATTCCGAGGCAGAGGACGAGTACGCCGCTGGCCATGGGGTCTAGTGTGCCCGTGTGGCCAATGCGGCGCTGGCCGCTTAGGCGGCGCACACGTGCCACGACGTCGTGGCTGGTCCAGAGACGTTCAGCGAATGACCCAGGTGATGTGGACATGCCGGGTTCGCCGGGTTTGCCGGGCTTGTCAACCACAAGCAGGCCATCCAATATGCTTGGTTCGAGAGGCAAGTGCGCGTTGCTCCAAACGTTACGAATTCCGAGCGGCTTGCTGGTCCGCTTGCCGGCGGCGTGTCACCTTGAGCGCCGGGACCACCAAGGCTACCACCTCGTCCAGCGAACCTGCAATGGTGCAGCCGCTGGCAGCGGGGTGGCCACCGCCACCGAACGAGAGCGCCAGCTCGCCGACGTTGTAGCCGGGCTTGGCTCTAAAACTGCATTCTACTGCCGAGCTGCCACTTTTGCCTATTTTCTCGGTAAAGACGGCAGAGATGTCAGCCTCGACGATCGTGGCGAAGATCGAGTTGAGCTTGGATTCGTCATTGGGCTGGCCGGCGGCAGCGATCTGGTCGCGGCGCACGGCCGCCCAAAGCACACCTTGCTCTAGTTGCACTTCGGGCAGCACCAGCGCCCACAACCGCAGCGTGCTGTACGGCATGCGATTGAGCGTCTGCTGGACGATGGCGGCCAGGTTGGCGCCGGCCTCCTGCAGGTGCATGGCCACTTCAAGCACGGCCGGCGTCGTATTGGAGGTGCGGAAGCACAGCGTGTCGGTGATCACACCGGTGAGCAGGCACTCGGCCAGGTCAGGCGCCAGGTTAACGCCTAGAGCGTCGGCTAGATAGGTCACCATCTGGCAGGTGGCAGCGCAGGTCGGCTCCACCCAGTTGACCGTCCCGAAATAGGTATTGGTGATGTGGTGGTCGATCACGATCAGGGGCACGCCGGCCAGCTTGCCCTCGTGGTAGACGTCGCCCAGGCGGTCGAGGCTGGAGGCGTCCACCGAGATGACCAGGTCGTAGTCGGAGCCAACCTGGCGCGGGCTGCGGATGTCGCCCGCGCTTGGCAGGAAACGAAACTCCTCCAGCACGGGGTCGTGCATGGCAGGATGCGGCCGCTTGCCGAGGGCGGTGAGGATGAGCGTCATGCCTAGCAAGCTGCCGTAGGCGTCGCCGTCGGCGTTGACATGGCTCGCGAGCAGGACGTGTCTGCTTTGGCGGATGAGGTCGATCAAGCCGACCGGGATGGCATAGTTCATGGTTTGGGGTTCATGGTTTGGGGTTCATGGGCGGGTGTGCTCCGCAATCGAGTTTGGCAGGGCAAGGGTAAGGCCGCAGACCCAGGCGGCGCCAGCGTCGCGCAGGGCAGTGGCGCAGGCTCGCATCGTTGCCCCGGTGGTATAGACGTCGTCGATCAGCAACACGTGCAGGTTGGTACATGGGCCGATGGGGGCAAAGGCGTTATGCATGTTGGCGTGGCGTTGCGTGGCGTTGAGGCCCACCTGGGCACGCGTCTGGCGAGTGCGCTCGACCAGGTCGCAGCGCAGCGGGATTGCGGTGCGGGCGCTCAGGCCCTGGGCAAGCAGTTCAGCCTGATCGTAGCCGCGCTGGCGGCGCCGTGCGGTGTGAAGTGGGACGGGCGAGATGGCATCGATCTGGGGCCACAGCGCCTGCCAGTCCGGTCCGGCCAGCGTGGCAGCCAAGTAACGGGCGAGGTCTGGAGCCAGGTCTGGCCTTCCTTCGTACTTGAGGAGGTGAATAAAGTGGCGCAACGGCTCAACGTGGAGGCCAGCGGCGCGCACTTGGAGCAAAGGTGAGTGCGGGTCACCCAGACAGAATGCGCAGCGGATGATGCGCGCCGGCTGGGCGCGACCGCAGCGTTCGCAAATCGTGTCCGGCACCCGAACAACGGCCTGGGCGCAGGTCAGGGCAGATCCGGTAGCCGTGGCGGCCGCAGGCGGCGCAGGCGTGGGGGAAGAGCAAGTCCAGGCCGGTATTGGCCCAGCGCCGCAGAAGGCCTGGCGGGGGGGGCGGCACAAGGACAGACATATCGACTGCGGCCTAGGTAAGCCAGTGGCGGAGGATGGGCAGCAGCGACTCCTGGTTATTGAACAAGGACCAGCGGATGCCGATATCGTTCAAGAAGACACGGATGCTGTCGCCTACAATAAGCAGGATCGAGAGCATCACGATTGCGAGCAGGATAATGATCAGGGCGAACTCGATGAAGTTTTCGCCGCTGCGATTAGAAGGCATGCGTGACATGAGGAAAGTATATCACGTTGCGGGACGCCGGCGCCAAACGAAGCACCGCGTGGCCTAAGCGTACTGCCAATTGAGGACAGAATTGCAGTGTTCGTGGCCAAGGTTGCGCTCACAACCTGTGCTATAATGGCTCTGTTACGACCAAATACACCAGGAGGCTCCACATGGACATCGGCAAGTTGTTTGAACTTCAGAAACTGGACGTCAACCTGGAAAGAGCCCGGCGCAAGCTGGCGCAGCTAAAGCAGGCACTAGGTGAGAGCGAGGAGTTAGGGGGAGCGCGTAAGACGGTAGCGGATACGGAAGCGGAACTGCACCGTTGGCACGCTGCGCAGACGAACGCCGAACTGGAATCGCAGGCGCTAGCCGAGCAGATCGAGGCCAAGGACGAAGAATTGATGAGCGGCCGCGTATCTCACCCCAAGGAACTGGAGTCGCTACAGGCCAACGTGGAGTCGCTGCGCCGCCAACGTTCCTCGATCGAGGACACGGGGATGGACGCACTGCTGCACGTGGAGACGCTCAATCAGCAGTTAGCGAGCGCCCAAGAGTCCCTGCGCCAGATCGAAGAGACGTGGAACGGCAGCCAAGCGGAGCTGCTGCAGGAAGACGCTAAGTACAAGCGTATCTACGCCCAACTCAAGCAGCAGCGAGACACGATCGCGCAAGCGCTGCCCCCTGCCGACCTCAAGTATTACGAAGACTTGCGCACACGCAAGGCAGGTGTTGCGGTTTCTCCCCTGCAAAATGGCCAGTGCGGCGTATGCCATATCGTGGTACCTACCGGCGTAGTGTCGGCGGTGCGCTCGCGCAAGGATGAGGCAGTGATGTGCCCAAGCTGCGGGCGCATGCTGTTTGCGGGGTGACACGGGCCAGGCTCACGCCCAAACATTGAGACACACATGTTGCAGGTGGGCGAGCCACGCACGATCGATGCGGCTGCGTTATGGTGTGGCGCGCTGGTCGACGATGGGCAGGTAGACGGCGGAAGGCCAGCGAACACCCACGTTGACGACAGATATGTGGCTGCCGCTGCGATTGTGGTGGTGCAGGACGAGGACACCCGCAGGCGGGTTAAGTGGGTAGCCGGCCGGATTTACCTCGACCTTGATGGTAGTTCCGATCTGGTCCAGATAGGCGGGAGCGAGCGCGTTGGGCGCCGAGAAGACGAGGGCCGGGCGGGCCGGGTCGTAGCGCATGAGCGGCGAACGGTCGATGTACTCACCTTCACTCTCGACTGTGTCCGTGCTCGTGGTCTGCACCACGAAGTTGATATTGCCGCCAGACGCATCCAATCCGATGTCGGCTGCCTTGACCGGCAGCACCATGATATTGGTGAAGAATAGATTGGTGTCAAAATCGGCTGGATGCACCCCGTTGAGCGGCTGCTGGGAAATGAGCTGGCCCGACGAGAGGTCGTACAATTCGCTGACGAGCGGACCGACCGGCCCGGGGCCAAAGACGGGCGCGGTGGGACTGCCGTTGGTCAGGCGATAGTCAAACTCGCCGTCGCCATCGGTCTCCAGCAACACATTGACCTTGACTTCGCTTGGCGTAGACCATTCATCCCAAGTGGCAACACCAAAATAGACGCGGGCTTCTTTGGCGGGGATTGACAACCCCAGGGCGGCATCGGACGTCACCCCTAAATATTGCAGGTCGGCATGGTCGTAGCGGTCGGGCGCGTTGGCATCCAGCCAGAGAGGCCGCGAGTTGGGGCTGCGCAGTTTGAGTTCCATCACGGAGGCCAATGGCACGACGTCGGTGGGCGCCGAGCTGCCTCGCAGGCTGCTGCCAGCCAGGACAAGCGTCTGTACCGTATCTGACATGAAGGTAAGAGCCTGAGGCTGGACACGCATGTCGACCACAGGGCGTGGGGCGACATAGACCGGGAGGTGCAACACCGGTTGTGCAAACAGGAGTTGGCCGCGTACTGTGCCGCCAGCAAACTGGCTTCCGGCGAGGCGCAGGTGCAGCAGGCCTGCCGCCAGCCAACGCTCGCCGTCGCCGGTTAGCACAAGGCTACCGGCAACGACCGATCCCGCCTGCGGCAGCAGTGGCAGATCAGCCAGGGCGGTGCTCTTCTCGCCGGGTTTGCCATAGCCTATCGTGGCGCTGGTGATAGCGGAGGCGTCGATGCTTGACAGCGTGATAGTGTAGGCCAGAGTTTGTATCTGCGGCTGGTAGTGGAACTGCAGCGACGCGGTAGCGCCATCTGCACTGCCCGCAGCAGATTCCGACGCGTGCATGGGCGCGGATGGCACTACGCCGACGGGCCATAGGTAGAGATTGCCGCCTTCCTCGGCAAACCAGTTGGACAATAGACCGGTGTCCTGGTCGGCAGCCGACTGGCGACGTTGGAATTGGGCGGCATCGACGTGCAACACAATCGGCACTCGGAGCTTGCCAGCAGCGGGAATTAAGACGGGTGCATCGGGAGCCCGTACGGACACACCGGGCAGGTTGACCAGCGAGTTGTAGGTGATGTCGTAGCCGGCAGGGCTGGTGGACTTGTTGGCCACTTCGACCTCCCGGATGGCGCTGTAGTCGCCGGCCACCTCGGGCGCACCAAAAGAGAGGCCCACACGACCACTGCCATCCGCCATGTAGGCAACTGTACTGGCAGCCACGGCCGCCAGTGGGTCAACGCGTCCGGCTCCGACACGGACCGGCAGCAACGGTGGGGCGGAGAGCCCTTCGTCGTAGCCCACAATGGGCATGGCAGTATTCATGGCCAGTGCCTTGAGTTCCTCCACAGTCCAGCCGGGGTGCGCCTGGCGCAGCAGCGCCATGAGACCGCTTACATGCGGGGCGGCCATTGAAGTGCCCGAACTGCTAACGCGGTCAGATCCACTGCCGGCGTCGGCCGAGATAATGCCGGCTCCGGGAGCCGCCAAGTCAGGCTTGAGGGCGGCATCACCACGCCGGGGGCCGCGCGAACTGAACGTGGCGGCTATGTCGGCGGCGTGCTGGGTGGCGGCGACGCTGATGGCGCGCTCGGCACTGGCGGGAGCGCTGGTAATCAACTGAATGTCGCCATTGTTGCCGGCCGAAGCCACGACAATGACGCCAACCAAGGCAGCGTTGTTGGCCGCCACAGCGCTCGTATCATACTCCCAGCCGTAGGCTGAACCCAGCGAGAGATTGACAACATCCATGTGGTCGGCAAAGTCGCCATCCTGGTTGGGATCCACTGCCCATTCCAGCGCCAGATCGGTCAAGTTGGTGCTGCCGTAGCAGCCGAAGATCTTGAGCGCATAGATGCTGGCGCGCGGGGCGACGCCCGGGCCGATGTAGAAATCGGCATAGTTGATGTTTGTATCGTAGGGGCCAGGGTAGGTTGTGCGGGCGTCGGTGACGCCGCTACCGGCAGCCGTACCGGCAACGTGCGTGCCATGGCCGTAGCAATCCATTGGATCGGAATCGGGGTGCGGGATGAGTTGGGCACTGCTGGTGCTGACAGAGGCGTTGTAGTCGTCGCCGACAAAGTCATAGCCGCCGACAATGCGCGGGCCGGGATAGCCGGGCACGTCGCCGACGCGTGTGCGGTCGTTTTCGATATAGCCCGTGCCGGGCCCCCCAAAGTCGCGGTGCAGATAGTCGACGCCCGTGTCGACGATGGCAATGCGCACGCCCTGGCCAAGCAGACCGGCAGGGGCGCCGAGAGCGGCGCCCGCCTGCCACAACGCGGGAACGCCTAGAAACGGCACGCTGACGCTGTTGCTGGGTTGCTTGGGGATGAGGGGGTGCACGGCCTTGACGCCTGGAAGCTGGGCGATGGCAGTGCGTTGGGCCTCGTTGGCCAGTACGGCGATGCCATTATAAACACGTTGGGCAGAGAACAAGACCGGCGTATCGATCGCCGCCAACTGCTGGTGCATGACCTCTTGCGCGGCGGCAATGGTGGCCAGCTGCACCTGAGCGGCGGCCGCCGCGACTGCGGAGAGTTTCTGTTGCTGCGCAGCATAGACGGCCGCAGCAGGAGGATCGCCCAGCTCGACCATTACAGCGATAGGTTGCTCCGTTGCGTTCGCTTGCGACTGTGCCAGCAGGGCCCTAGGGATCAGCAAGCACAGGAGGATCGCGAGTACGAATAGGGGGAGAAGTGGATGGCGTAGTCGCATGGCGCAATCATAGCACATTGGGGCGGGGAAAGGGCAGCAAGGATGTGCGGGCTGGAGGCAGGTGCTTGGGCGGACGATGCTGTGGTGAACAGGTGACGGTGAGCAGACGTTACGCAAGTGGATGTGGTATGGAGAATGTTTGACCTGGATCGGCTCTGATAGTAGAATTGCGAGGGTACGAACGGTATGCCCTGCATCTGCAGAGCATTCTGTTGGCGTGTTGTGTACGCCCTTCCAGCACCCCTGCATTTCCCAACGCCGCACGTCACATGAACCCGGAGAACGAGCATGAAACATGTTTACTTATCGTGGCACGAGCTAGAGGAGCAGGTCAGCCAGCTCATCTTTAAGCTCAATACACCATATGACGCCATCCTGTCGATCACGCGCGGCGGCATTATTCCCAGTGGGATGATTGCAGAGGCCCTCAAGATGAAGGATGTGTTGACGGCGGCGGTGCTCTTTCCCGAGGATCCCAGCCAGCGCACGACATTGAGCTGGCCCAAGTTCGTCCAGTTTCCATCGGACAACCTTATTGCGGGGCGCAAGATCCTGGTCGTGGACAACCTGTGGTACCAAGGTCGCACCATCATGGCGGTCAAGGGCCGCATCGAGATTGCCGGCGGCTTTCCCGAACTGGCCGTTCTGCACTGGAAGAAGAACAGCAGCTTTTTCCCCGACGCTGCGCCGGACTTCTATGTCGAAGAGACCGAGGACTTTATTCACTACCCTTGGCAGCACATCGACGACTCGGACTACCGTGTCAAGGCACAGCCGGTCCTGTCCTAAACTTGGAACCAATGGCAACTGACACTCTACTCAACGCCACATCACCCGCACAGGGACGGCTGCCGGAAATCCTGCGCCTGTTGCGCCTGCTCCATCCCGACGCCAAGTGTGCACTCGACCATGAGAATGCCCTTGAGCTCCTGGTCGCCACCATTTTGTCGGCACAGTGCACTGACGAGCGCGTCAATAAGGTGACGCCGGTGCTGTTCGCGCGCTACCCGACGGCCCAGGCGCTAGCCGAGGCCGATCGCGCGGAGTTGGAGGAGATCATTCACTCGACCGGCTTCTATCGCAACAAGGCCAAAAACGTGCAGGAGGCCTGCCGCCGGATCGTAACTGAGTACGGCGGCGAGGTGCCCGCCAGCATGGACGACCTACTGTCACTTGCAGGCGTAGCGCGCAAGACGGCCAACGTAGTCTTAGGCACCTGTTACGGCATTGCCGATGGTGTGGTGGTCGATACGCATGTCAAGCGGCTGTCCGAGCGGCTGGGCCTGACACGGCAGAGCGATCCTGAAAAGATCGAGCGAGACCTGATGGCCCTGGCGCCGCAAGAGGAGTGGATCGACCTGTCGCAGCTGCTGATCTTTCATGGCCGGCGAGTGTGTGATGCACGCAAGCCGCGCTGCGGCGAATGTCCAATCAGCTATCTCTGCCCGTCTGCTGTGATTTTGGCGTGATCGTGGCCTGAACGTGACTTGATCGCATAACTGAACAGTTCACCTGACCATGTGAGGAGAAACCCGTGCCGGCGCCCGTACCACCTGGATTTACCCGCGGCCCGATCTTGTTTTTTGGGCCGCTGAGCGACAAGCGTCACCGCGATGCCCTGCTCCAGAGCTTCTGGGACGAGGCCGGCAGCTATGGGGCGCGCATTCTGATCGTGCCCACGGCCGCGGGCGATATGGTTGCCGCCGACGAACTGCGCAGTTGGTTTACCAACGCCGAGGTAGATTCGCTCGAGGTGCTGCCCGTCCGCCAGCGCGTGGATGCTCACGACACACAGTTGGCGGCCTTGATCGACAACGCCACCGGCATTTTGCTCAGCGACGGCAATCCCCTGCGTTTTACCAGCATCTTGGGCGGCACGCCGGTAGCCCAGGCCATCCGCCGCGCCAATGCGCGGCGGGCGCGTCGTTGGGGGCGTCGGCCGCGCAGGCGCAGTGCTCTGCCAGCACATGATCGCGTTTGACTATCGCCAGTCACTGCTGCAGTCGATGCCGGACGTCTTTCTGCATCGCTCGCTAATCCAGTTTGCGCCGGGCTTGGGCATCATCAACCGTCTGGCGCTGGACTGCGACGAGGAAGTAGGCAGCCATTTTCGCACACACCTCAGCAGGCTGCTGACGGCAGTGGCGTACAACCCATTCTTGATTGGCCTGGCGCTCGACCCCGATACGGGGGCAGCCGTCTATGCGGACAGCACCCTTGAGATCTTTGGCGCCGGCAGCGCGATGATTGTGGATGGTTGGCAGATGACGCACACCGACCTATACGAGCATGCCGAAAATGCACCACTCAGCGTGACGGGCGTGCAAATGCACATGCTGGCGCAAGGCTACACCTACAATCTCGACATACATGTGGCCAACCGCCCGCCCGAGACCGAGATTCCCAAAGAAGGCTACGAGGCGTTCACTTCATTTTGAGGGCAAGGCGCGAGAGAGGCGATCTGCCGCTGTGCCAGAGCCGGAACGCTCGGCGGCAGTTCGCCTCTCTGCATTGCTAGCGGGAAACCGTCACGCGTCAGCCGGTGAATCCTCTACCATTCGTCGAGATATTCCTCCTTTTCGCCTACCACTTTGAATACTCGGCCACCCGATGCGGCAGGAGCGCCTGGGCCAGGAAGCGCCTGGCGCACCGGATAGCCGACACTGTCCACGGTTTGTGGGTGCGGCCACTGTGGAGCAGGTGCGGCCTGTGGGGCGGCTAGCACGATAACCGGCGGCTGGTAGGGAAACGGCTGGCCCAATGCCCGGTGCTGACCGTAGCCCGCCTGGCCGTAGCCTTGGGGGCCGGCCTCATCCTCTTCGTCGTCATGATCAGCGCGCCGGCGCCTGCCCGACGCGAGCACGAGCAATGCCGTAGGAATTCCGGCAAGGACGCCAAAGAGCAAGCCGACCGCCATGCCGAGTGCGTCGGCACTCAGGCGGCTGGCAAAGAGCCATGCCAACACACCACCAACCATCAGAATTGTTATGACAGCCAACTGTTTCATTCACAGACCTCGTTCTCTAGAACACGTCCTTGGGCGCAAGAAGTCGCCCCAATTTGCGCCACAACCCTATCGACCCGCTTGCTGGCGCATCCCTGGCATCGTCGCCGTAACCGGGCGCCAGCGACGGCTGTTCCGCGCGGCGGTCATCGCTGCCCGGAACATGCGCCGTAGGCGAGCGCAACCAGGCGCTGGAGCCGCAGCGACCGGCGCAAACACCGTCGGCCACCTGACGGAAATCGGCGCTGCCGATCCAGGCAGCCTGAAAGCGCACTGTAGCGCCCTTGCTGACCAGCAGAAAATCGCCCTTGCCTTCGAGCTTCTCGGCTCCCGAATCGGTAACGCCACTGGCGTAGCGCGCCTCGTCTTTGCTTGCAACGGTACCGACGAGGCGCACAGGAAAATTCGCCTTCATGGCGCCGCCGATGAGCGCCGCAGTCGGTTTCTGGGTGCAGGCGACGACATGGATCCCCGCCTCCCGGCCACGCTGAGCCAGTCGCGTAAGCATCGCCTCCACCGCCGCGCCGCCGCTCTGCAGCAGGTCGGCCAACTCGTCTACTGCGACAATCAGGGCCGGGCGGCTAATCTGCTCGCGATCGCGGCGTTCCATCTCCATCACAAGCCAGCGCAGCCGCTCAATGGCAGCTTCGGTCGTGCTGACGACGCCACCTAGGGCATGCGGGAGAGCAGCCAGCGCGGCGAAACCCCGACCCTTTGGGTCCACCAGGACGAGCTGAACCTGGCTTTGGCGGTTGTACATGGCCAGCGACGCCAGCAACGTACGAGCCAGAGCCGTCTTGCCCGAGCCGGTCGTGCCCACGATCAGCACGTGCGCTACGTCAGGAGACGCAAGCCGCAACAGGAGCGGCGCGCCCGTCTGTTCGAGGCCGAGCACGGCCGTAACGGTGGGAACCTGGCGCAACTGCTCGCAAAGCGGCAGGAGGCGCACGGGGTCGGATTGGCTGCGCGGCACCTCTACCTGGATCGAGCCACCCTCGCGAAATATGCGTGCCTGGCGCTTGTCGAGCGCCAAGGCAATCTCGTCAGCCAAGCTTGTGACTTTGGAGATCTTGGAGCCCACCTCGGTCACGATCTCGAAGCGTACAAAGCGAGGCGTAACCGTACCACCTTTTACGCGGCCGGCCACCTTGTGTTGAGCCAACACAGCCTCAATCTGGTTTGCCTGCATTTCCAGCGTTCGTCGTCGGTATGCCATGACAGGACCGCCTGCTACGTAGTCGCAGCCGTGCACAATGGTGCATTGGATTGGGGGGTGTCGCTAATTCCAGAATCTAGAACAGATGTTCTTGACTCCGAGTATAGCGAACGAGCGGGTAGTTGTCAATCCCCCAATCGAACAAGTGTTCTAGATTTTACCAGGGAAAAACGCAAGTGAAATTTCTCAGGTCAGGTGCATATCGACGTGACGGGCGCCTGCTACTGTCGCAGGCGCCCGTCACGTCGATGACGTGACCTGCTAGACTTCGATGACGAGGGGCAGGATCATGGGACGGCGGCCGATCTCACGAGCGGCGAAGTTGCCGAGGGCGTCCTTGATCTTGTTCTCCAGCACGGAGACAGGGGTCTTTTTCTTGATAACCTTGCTGACAGCGTCCTGGGCGCGTTTGATAAGTTCTTCTTGCTCGCGCACATAGACGAAGCCGCGGCTGATGATCTCCGGACCGTAGACAACCTCGCCATCATACTCGTCGATGGCGACGATGCAGACGATAAAGCCGTCCTGGCTCAACTGCTTGCGGTCGCGCAGCACCACGCTGCCGACATCGCCCACGCCCAACCCGTCTACGTATACCTGGCCCGTCGGGATGACCTCACCCAGTTGAGCCGTCACCTGGCCGCTGCCGGAAAAGTCACCAAATTCCAACGTATGACCGTCTTCGAGGATGAAGACATGGTTAACGGCGACGCCTGCCTCGTGAGCCAGCCCACGGTGAAGCACCAGGTGGCGGTACTCGCCGTGCACCGGCACGAAATAATTGGGCTGCGTCAGTTCGAGCATGCGGCGATAATCGTCGCGTCCGCCGTGACCGCTGACGTGGACCTTGCCCAACTCGTGATAGAGCACATTGGCGCCCTGGCGGAAGAGGTTGTCCACCGTGCGGTTGAACAGCTCTTCATTGCCGGGGATCGGCGTGGCGCTGAGCACGACCGTGTCGCCTTCGCGCAGCGTCAATTGGCGATGGTCACCAATGCTCATGCGCACCATGGCGCTGGTCGGCTCTCCCTGCGAGCCGGTAGCGATGATGACGATCTCGTGTGCGGGCAGCGATTCCATCTCGCCGGCAGTCAGCAACTCGTCTTGGTTGATGTCGAGATAGCCAAGCTGAATTGCGACTTTGACGTTATTGACCATACTGCGGCCAATCACACCGACGCGGCGCCCATGACGGCGAGAGACATTGATGATCTGCTGGACGCGACCAAGGTTGGAGGCAAAGGTGGCGAGCAACACGCGGCCTTCGGCCTTGCGCATGACATCGTCCAGCATTACCTCGACCGTCGCCTCACTGGGAGTCGTGCCCTCGCGGCCAGCGTTGGTCGAGTCGGCCAGCAGCAGCAGCACACCTTCGTTGCCCCAGCGCTCGAGCTTTGCCACTTCGGTCGGCTTCTTGTCGACGGGCGTGGGATCAAAGCGGTAGTCGCTCGTGTGGATTACGCGACCGGCGGGTGTCATGATGGCCACGCCGACGCTGTCGGGGAAGCTGTGGGTCGTGTGGAAGAATTCGACTTTGAAGGGACCAAGCTGCAACACATCGCTTTCAGTGACCGTGTGCAGGTCGGCATCGGCCAGCAGTTTCTCCTCGCGCAGCTTTATCTCAACCAAGCCACGAGTCAGGGCCGTGGCATAGACAGGGGCGCGCAAGCCTTCATCGATAAAGTAGGGCAGCGCACCGATGTGGTCTTCATGGCCGTGGGTCAAAATGATGCCTACCACCTGATCCTGCCGATCCATAACATAGGTGGCGTCGGGTATCACGATGTCGATGCCGTGCATATCGCTCGTTGGAAACATCAGGCCGGCGTCGATGATCAGCAGCTTGTCGTCGGCCTCCAGCACGAGCATGTTTTTGCCTATTTCGCCAAGTCCACCGAGCGGTATCACCCGCAGCAGGGGCTTGGTTTTCTCCTGTGTTTCTTGTCCTTCCATGCGTTAGTCTCCTCATGACTTAGTTTGTGTTTATTTGTCATATGCTCAACACAGGAACGCATCACGCATCCCTGTAAGCGTCTCATTAGACGGCAACAGCCTGGCTGGGCCGGATTGTGCAAAAAGAGGCGGGCTTGCCGTCGTTCAACGGGGCAGTCTGTCGCCCGTGTGGCTTCCGCAGCGCACCTTGGCGCCTGCAGACCGGACGGAACGCAAAGAGGGTTACACCAACTTCGCCGAGAATCTCGCCCAAACTACATCATTGTACCACTGTGGACAAAGCCCCGTCGAATCGCCTTGCCGTGGGTGTGTAGTATAATCCAGGCATGCGCTCCTTTGGCGAACTCCTCGTTATCTTTACCGACAGGGCTGGGATCAGCGACAGCGAGCTGGCGCGCACGATTGGGGTGCAGCGCCAGACAATTTTCCGTTGGAAAGAGGGCCAGACTTCGCGGCCGCGTTACCGCGAGGATGTGCTGCGCATGGCGGACAAGCTGCGCCTGACGCCAGGCGAGCGAGATGAACTATTGCTGGCCGCCGGATTCCCGCCCCAGGAGACGCAAAGTGTCCTGCCGGAGCCAATTGCGCGCACAGAGCTGCCACAACGTTCTGTGCCCACAGCAGGAGACCATGGCGCCGTAAGCGCTATGGCTGACGGGCACAATGGCGCGGGCAATGAGCACGAGAACCCGGGTGCGCTGCAGCTTGCAGCAGTTCTGCCGCAGGAGGAACTGGTGCAGCCAATGGGTCCGGCTAAGAGGCCGCCGCGGCTCTTTGACAACCCCGGCGTGCTGCTGGGTGTGGCGGCTGCGGTGATGTTGATTGTGGCTTTGGCAGGGTATTTCGTGCTGCCTTTAGTATTTGGTGAGCACAATGCAGCGACCCCCACGGCGGTGCCGGTTGTCATCTCTGGCCCTTCAGACACACCGTCTGTTCCAGTTGTCACTGCGACGCCGATCGTGGCTGCGTCTGGCGAGAAGTTACTGCTGGTCGCCCCATTTGTGGGTTACACGTCGGAGGAACTGCGTTTCAACGTGGCCGGACGTATCGAAGAGGCATTGCAGCGGGAAGTCCGCGATTCCAAATTGGCGAAGGTGCGTGTTGCAGTGCTGGCAGCTCCCGTGACCGCGCAGGTGCAAGCGCGCAGCGTGCTATCTGAAACGAAGGCTTCAGTTCTCATCTGGGGTGAGTATGATGCCGGCCGCGTGCGCGCCAATGTGACCGTTCCCGGCGAGGGCGAAACCAACTGGGTCAACCCAGTCGAATCGCCGGCCAAGTTGTCACTCGTGATCAACGAAGCCGTACCCAACGCGGCGCGGGTGCTGGCGCTGATCAGCCTCGGCCGGCTGTACCGGCAAGAGGATGATCAGCCCACCGCCCTACGCGCCTTTGAAAAGGCCTTGACGCTCAAGCCGGAGGACCCGACAACACTGGCATCCTTGCATTTTTACATCGGTAACCTGCTGCCCAAGGTGCGCGGCCTCGAAGTCGACGTACTGTCGGATGCGATTGACCATTTTACGCAAGCGCTGGCGTTGAAGCCAGACTGGGAAAACTTACTGTATAACCGCGGCACCAACTATCTGGGCCGCGGCCTTTTGTCGCTGGACGAGAGCGCTGACCTGGACGCCGCCATCACCGATCTGAGCGCCGTAGTCAAGCGATTGCCAATGGGTGTGGATCCGCTCCTCAACCGCGGCATTGCCTATTACCAACGCCGGGGACAAGACGACCTGGCAGCAGCAATCGCGGACTTTTCGCATGCCATCACCCTTGCTCCCGAGGACTATCGCGGCTACTACCACCGTGGGCTGGCGCGCATTCGTGACGGTGGCGCTGACGGCTGGAGTGACGACTTACTCAAAGCAAAATCCTTGAATCTGCAGTACCCGTCCATCGACAACGGCCTGTGCTGGGGATACGCATTGGACAGCGAGCCTGAAGCGGCGTTGCCCTACTGCGAAGCGGCCGTCGCCTCCGATCCGACCGGCAGCAGCTTCGACGGCAGGGCCATCGTCTACAGTGATTTGGGCCGTTCGCTTGATGCCGTGAGCGACCTCAAACAGTACCTGCTTTGGGTGCAGTCCGAGCATCCCGAGTTGTACGCCAAGTATCACGGACCCGAAGCGGAAGGCTGGATTGCAGCCCTAGAAGCCGGCGAGAATCCCTTCACGCCTGAGGTGCGGGATGCGCTGCGCTAGCCCCATTGGTCTGAAGTCGCGCTAGGAACATGCCAATGCTCTGTCGCGTGGGTTGTGGCGCGTGCTGTATCGCCATCTCGATTTCATCACCCATTCCGGGGATGCCAGACGGCAAGCCGGCGGGCGTGCGCTGCGTGCAGCTGTCGGACGACAATTGTTGCTTGATCTTTGGTCTGCCAGAGCGGCCAGCCACGTGTGTTGCCCTGCGCCCGAGCGAAGAAATGTGCGGCAGCACGACAGTGGAGGCGCTGGTCTATCTTACATGGCTTGAGGAAGTCACTCGGCCAGATACGCAAGGAGCAGCCTGTTGACCTCGTCAGGAGCCTGGTGCTGCACCCAGTGGCTGACGCCTTCCAGTAGATGGAGGCGGCCCTCGTCACACAAGTCCACGCTAAGTGGGGCCATCTTGGCGTCGAGGGCAGTATCGGCTGTGCCCCAGATCAACAGGAGCGGCGGCCCGATGCGCGGGCTGGGCGACCAGGAAGTTGGTCGCTGAACGGCAGCGCGGTACCAATTGAGCATGGCCGCCATCGCGCCGGGCTGCGACCAGGCCGATCGAAACTGATCAAAGTCCGTATTCGAGAACAGGCCCGGCGTGCCACTGCGCCGCAACGTGTCTACCAGCGGCTGCCAGTGGTTTGCTCTCAGCATGCGCTCGGGCAAGCCAGGGATCTGGAAGTAGGCGAAATAGCTGCTGCGGAACACCTGGCGCAGGCTGTGGCGCAGGTACTGAGCCATTACATACGGGTGCGGGCCATTGAGCACGGCCGCCTTAGCTACGCGCTGCGGGTAGCGGTTGGCGACACGCCACGTCACAGCCGCGCCCCAGTCGTGGCCAACCAGGTGAGCTTGCTTGCGGCCGGCGGCATCAATCAATCCCACCACGTCCGCTGCCAACTCGTCGAGCCGATAGGCATCCAGGCCCTCCGGCTTTTCACTGACGTTGTAGCCGCGCTGGTCGGGCGCCCAGACGCAATAGCCGGCCCTGGCAAGGGCCGGAATCTGTTTGTGCCAGCTGTACCAGAACTCGGGAAAGCCGTGCAGGAGGATTACCAACGGCCCGTCGGCAGGGCCTGCCTGCACCACATGGAGATTGACGTCGTTTACGCGCAACGCAGCACCTTTTCAGAACAGCCAACGCCAGGCGAGGAAGATAGCCATACCCAGCACGATCGTGAGCAGCAGGTTATTCGTACGCCAGGAGATCAGGCTGGCGGCGACGGCGGCCACTAAGTAGGCGTTGTCAAGGCCAAGGTCGAGGATACCGGCAGGCATCAGCACAGCAGGAACGATAATGGCGGTCAAGACGGCGGGCGGAATGAACTTGAGCGCATCGAGCACCATCGGCGGCAGCGACAACTTACTCACGAGGGCCAGCACGGGATATCGCACGCCGAAGGTAACTGCCATCATTCCTGCAACCATCAACACTTCAAAACCGGTCACTCGGTGGCTCCTCGGCTTGGGGCTGCTGGTGAGTTGCGGCTTTCGGGCGCGCGCGTTCGGCCAGCATACCGGCCGCAACCCCGGCCAACGTTGCTGCCAGAAGCCCGAGCCTATCGGGCAGCGCGGCCAGGAGGACGGCGGCCGCGCCGGCTGCGATCGCACAGATGAGCATGGGCCGGCTGCGCAGACCGGGGACAAGCATACCGACGAAGGTGACGACCAAGGCGAAGTCCAGCCCCCAACCAGCTGGATTGGGCAGGGCTCTGCCGGCGAGGATGCCGATCCAGGTGCAAAGCTGCCAGTTGAGATACATAAACGTAGCCGACCCGGCCTGGAACCAGTGCTTGTAGGGCGAGCCGTCGGGTTGGCGATAGCGTTCGACAGCCACGAGGAAAGTCTCGTCGGTCAGCGTGAAGCCGAGTGCCAGCAACCAGCGCTGCGGCAACTGCTTCACGAACGGCGCCAAGGTTACGGCGTAGAGGCTATGGCGCAGATTGACAACAAAGGTCGTCAGAACGATCACAAGCAGCCCGGCGCCACCGGCCACGAGGCCAGCCGCCACAAACTGCGAGGAACCGGCAAAGACGAACAGCGAGAGCGCAGCAGTCGCCCAGGGGCTCAGACCGGAATTAACGGCTACGGCCCCGAAGATGATGCCAAACGGGATGGCGCCGACAACCAGCGGCAGCGTAGCCTTGGCGCCAGCGCGGAATTCACGCCCCTGTTCCACGCGTGGACGTGCAGGCTGAACAGGGGCATGCACGTCCGCACGGGGGATGTCGAATTTGGCGGTCATGCCAGACTTGCCTTGATCAATGCGCCCTGGAGCGTGAAGGAATGGTCAGTTTCGACTTGCAGGGCGGTGCGGACCTCGGCGGGAGCGTGGTCGAGCAGGCGGCGGATCATGGCCACGTCGTCGGCAGGTGTGGCCATGCGCTCCACCCAGGCCGCGAACTCGAGACGCAGGGTCCAGGCGAAAGCCACCGTACCGGCGAAGCCTTGCTGCGCCAGCATTGCCAACCAAGCCGCAGCCGTATGGTCGCGCACGTGCGAGCGGTCGCGCAGGATTTCGAGCGTCTGCAAATGTGTATCGGCGGTGAAGTCATCGAAGGAAACGATGTCACTCAACAGGAAGCAGCCACCGGGGCGCAGCAGGCGGCGGAACTCGCCCACCGCCTGCTGTGGGTGCGGCCAGTGATGCGCGCTGTAACGAGAAACGATAAGGTCAAAGGATTGGTCGGCAAAAGGCAGTGACTCTACGTCTGCCTGGCGAAATTCGATGTTGTGCATCCCTCGTTCCTGCGCCTGGCGTGCACCTTGTGCCAGCATGGCATTGGATAGGTCCACCGTGACGACATGTGCGGCGTGAGGGGCAAACGCAAGTGCCGTGTGGCCGGCGCCGCTGCCAGCATCCAGCACGCATTCGCGGCCGCTTAGTGCGGCAACGAACACCATTTGGGTGAGGTCTTCGCCCCCCGCATGCACGCTGCTGGTGCGGTAGTTGTCGGCGACGGGGCTAAATTGCTGTTCGACCGTATCTTTGATTGATTGGGAAGTCATGAGGCGCGTCCTATCTTTTAAGCAGGTTGAGGTTCCGCAACGTAGACGGGTGTCAACCAATCCAGATACTTATCTTCCTGGCCTCGCACGACGCGGAAGTAGAGGTCGCGCAGCGCTTGCGTAATCGGCCCCATATGCCCGCTCCCGATCGGCCGATGCTCCACCGAGGCGACCGAGGCGATCTGCACGCCGGTGCCGCAGAAGAACGCTTCGTCGGCGATGTACACCTCGCTACGGTCAATGTCGCGCTCGACTACAGGGAGGCCGAGCTCTTGCTGTGCCAGGTGGATTACTGTACGCCTGGTGATACCTTCGAGCACGTTGGTGTGCACAGGCGGGGTGATCAGCACATTATCGCGCACCATAAAGAAGTTCTCGGCGCTGCCCTCTGAAACATGCCCGTCATGGGTCAGCACCAAGGCTTCGTCAAAGCCGTTAAGCACCGCCTCGCTCTTGATGAGGGCGCTATTGACGTAGCTTCCCGTCAGCTTACCGCGTGCCGGGATCATGTTGTCGTCTACGCGCCGCCAACTGCTAAAGCAGACCTTTGCCCCCTCTTCGGCCTGCAGGTAGCGACCAAAGGGCAGGCTAAAGATAGTCAGTTCGTCGTGTAATCCATGTAAGCGCACGCCGATGCCCTGGTCTGCCTTGTAGCCCAGGGGGCGAACGTAACAATCCTCGCGATAGCCCTCGCGGCGCAACAGCTCGAGGGTAATGTCCGTTAGACGCTGGGCGTCGAGCCCCAGGTTGGCCAACAGAATCTTGCCGCTGTTGAGAAAACGGCGGTAGTGGTCGTTGATGCGAAAGACATATAGTTGTTCACGATCTGCGTTCCAATAGCCGCGCAAACCACCGAACCAGCCCGTGCCGTAGTTGAGGGCGTGGGTCATCACACTAACCCGTGCTTCGTCAATGGGGCGGATAGAACCTTCAAAATACGCGTATCTTGTCATAAGACCCTCCATGAATCGACTAAACGAGCGGCGTAAAGTCACCATCTTCTTGCGGGGCTGGAACCGGGGTGGCTAACTGTTCGCGCACAACTTGACCGAGGGCGCGCATGCTGCGGCCAAGGGCGTCCGCCGGTAGGTTGCCAAAACAGAGACGAACGTGCTGGTCGCCAGACGATTGCGCCAGAAATACGTCGCCGGGTGCAACCTCCCAGCCCTGCTGCAGCATGAGCCGGACAATGTCGGTCAGGCCACGCCGGCGCGGCAGGGTAAGCCAGGTGCAGAAGCCACCGGCCGGGTGCGTCCAGGTCACGAGCGGAGGCAGGTGGGCCTGCATGGCGGTCATGAGCGCATTGCGGCGTTCACAGTAAACAGGCAGCACCCGGCGAAGGTGCCGGCGCAGCCCACCGGACTGCAAAAATGCTGCCAAGGCGCGTTGGGTCAGCGACGGGCTAACCAGGTCGGCGGCCAGGCGGAGCGAGAGCACCTTTTCCTGGAGAGCAGGCGGCGCGACCAGGCAACCAAGGCGCAAGCCCGGCATCAAAGACTTAGAAAAGCTGGTCAGGTAGATCACCAGGTGTTGATCGTCCAGCGCCTTGACGGCCGGCGGCGCAGGGTCGTCGTAGGCGAGGGCAGCGTAGAGATCATCCTCCACGACGTAAAATCCATGCGTCTTGGCCAGCGTAAGCAGCTGCCGGCGGTGCTGCAGCGACGTGCATACCCCAGTAGGATTATGGAAAGTGGGGATCGTGTACAGGAAGCGTGGTCGCGTCTGCGCCGCCACCTTATCCAGGGCGTCAAGGCGAATGCCGCCGGCGTCCAGTGGAACACTGACCGGCTGCAGGCCCGCCATACGCAATTGGTGCAAGAAGCCAATATAGGTGGGCTGCTCGACCAGCACCACGTCGCCGGGCTGTGCCAGCGCAGCGGCAGCTAGGGCCAATCCTTGTGTCACGCCGGAAGTGACGAGGATGTCACCGGGACTGGCATGTATATCGCGCTCGCGCAGGTGGTCGGCAAGTGCCACGCGCAACTGCGCATCGCCCTGCGCCGGCCCGTAGCCGGCGATGGCGCTCGCCTGCTGGCGGAGATCGGCCAGGCAGGCCCAAAATTCGTCGGCAGGAAAGAGCAGCGGGTCGGGCGAGGCGCTGGCGAGTGACTGCTTGGTGCGACCATGGCCGATCTGCAGTATGTCGCCGATGACGGCGGCCGGTGTGAAGTCAGGGGTGCTGGCGGCGAAGGGGGGAGCACTCTGGGCCTGGATGCTGACATAGGTGCCGCGGCCGATCGTGGCCTCGATCCAGCCGCCGCTCTGCAATTCGGCGTAGGCGGTCTGCACAGTCAGGCGGGTTACCCCCAGTTGATCTGCCAAGTGCCGGATCGTCGGGAGGCGTGCGCCCGCAGGCAGATTGCCGGCGCCGATCAATTCCTTGATTTGGCCGGCAACTTGCTGATAGATCGGTACGCGCGAGGTGCGATCGAGTTCGAGAGACAGCGTCATTCTGGCAACCTTGGGTTCGAATTGTCCTGGTAGGGGCTATTGTATCGCGACAATGTGGCGGCCGGAAGAGCCAATGCGTAAGAGATTGGTAGGACAATCCCGTAGGGCGTCGAATCCCACGAATCAGGGTTCAGACTATGCTACAATGAGCGAATGGAGCCGATTACAGTCAGCAAATTGACCACGCGCATCGTCGGGCTGTTTGAACGCGATGAACTGTTGCGGGATGTGTGGGTGACGGGCGAAGTCAGCAATTGGAAGCGCGCAGCCAGCGGGCATGTCTATTTTCGCCTCAAGGATAGTGGTGCGGCGATCAACGCGGTCATGTGGAAGAGCGCAGCCAGCGCGCACAGTTGGCTGCCGCGTGACGGCGACCAAGTGCTGGCGCATGGTTATGTTGGCGTCTATCCGGAGGGGGGCGCCTATCAGCTGTATGCAAATATGCTGCGACCGGCCGGCAAGGGCCAGTTATATGCCCGCTTTGAGGAATTGAAGGTCAAGCTCCAGGCAGCGGGGCTGTTTGACGCCGAACGCAAGCGGCCGATTCCGTCCAGTCCGCGGCGCCTGGGAGTGATCACAAGTCCCGACGCTGCTGCCCTGCGCGACATCCTCCGTGTGCTTTCGCTGCGCTGGCCCCTGGTCGAGGTGCTGATATTCCCGTGCCTGGTACAGGGCAGCGAGTCGCCAGGGCAGATCGTGGCTGCCATCGCCGGGGCCGATCGCTATCATCTAGAAACGGCACCGATCGATACCTTGATCCTCGCGCGTGGTGGCGGCAGCATTGAGGACCTGTGGAGCTTCAACGACGAGCGTGTGGCTTACGCTATAGCCGGGAGCAACCTTCCCATTGTTAGCGGCGTGGGTCATGAAACCGACTTCACGATCGCCGATTTTGTAGCGGACCTGCGTGCACCAACGCCTTCGGCGGCGGCGGCGGCTGTTACGCCGGATCGGTCGGAGTTAGCGGGCCAGTTGGCCGCAATCGAACGGTCACTGTCCCAGCAGGCATTGGATCGACTGGCGCAGGAAGGATGGCAGTTGGAACACCTTGCGGGGCGTCTGCAGCGCGTACATCCAGGCCGCCGATTGGACCAAAGGATGCAAAGCCTGGACGATCGAACACGACGGCTGCACGGGGCCGTGCAGCGACGCCTCAGCGTGCTGGCACAGGAGCGGATTGGCGCGGAAAGACGGCTGCTAGCTCTCAGCCCGTTGCACGTTCTGCAGCGAGGATACAGTATCGTGCAGCGGCTGGATGGGGCCGTTGTGATGCAGCCGAACAACGTTGCAGGAGGCGAGCCCCTGTTGGTGCGTGCGGCTGGTGGTCAATATCGAGTCATCAAGACAGAATAAGGAACAATAGCTTCCGCCTGTTGCCGCTTTCGCCGCTCGTGGTGGTACTATGCGATGCGAAAGCGGCAACAGGCAAAGGCAGATCGCAATGCCGGGAATTGGAGAGCAAATGGCCATGAAGATACAGAACATGTCGCGCCTATGGATGTTGGTTGTTCTCTTATTGGCGGCCGGCCTGTTGGGCGGCTGCGGCAGCATATTCGGGGGCGAGGAGCAGGCGGAAGCGACACCCACCAGCGCCCCGCGCACAATTGTACCCACCTTTACGCCGACCCCGGTGCAGGCGGCCACCGCCACACCGGAACCCTTAGCGTTGGACCAGAGCCAAGTGATCACCGTCGAAGCGCCGGCGGTCCCAGCCGCGACTGCACCGGTGACGGGCACTGCTGCACTGACCGACATGGCAGCCAATACGGGCACGGCGGCCATTACTGGAACAGCGGCTGCGACGGGAACAAGCGCAGTTACGGGTACCACAGCGGCGACGAGTACGGCGCCCCTTGCAGCTGCGCCGGCAGTGACGCCGAGCCTGAAAATCGAAACGGATATTATCAACGTCCGCAGCGGGCCAGACACCAGCTTTGGCCTGGTAGGCACAGCCAACATGGGCGAACGCTTCGAAATCAAAGGGCGCAACGCCGCAGGCACCTGGTATTTGATTTGCTGTGTCAACGGCCAGCAAGGCTGGGTCAATGCCGAGTTGACTGACGAAGATAACGAGCAACTCGCCCAGGTGGTCGAGGCCCCGACGCCGGCACCGGTTGCCCAGGCACCGGCGGAACAAGCACCGGCAGCCACCCAGCCGGCGGCGGCGGCGCCGGCCGAACCGGCAGCCACGCCAGCCGAAGCGGCTCCGGCACCAGCCGCCGATGCCTGCGCCGGTATTGGCGGTGACGGCTGCAAGTTCAAGCTGCGCGGCGGGCCCACCTTTGCCAACAACGGTGGCGGCGAGCTGAAGTTCCAGCTGGCATTTGTACACAGCGGCATCGAGGGTGGGCAGCCACAGGGCAGCTATTTTGTCTGGGTCGAAAAAGACGGCCAGAAACTGCCTGTCTCAGACAGTGTGCGCAGCATCGCCTTGGAGGCCCAGCAAGGCCCACAAGGCAAGTACAATTACGAGTATAAAGTCGGCCGCGATCAGATTCCTGGCGGTACTGTGGCGGGCACGTATCAGATTTGGGTGCTGGACGGTAACGGAGAGCGTGACAGCCAGACCTTTAGCTTTACGGTGCCTGAAGGGCAGGGCGAGGTCTGGATGTTGTTTGACCAGGCGTAAACCAATAGCCGAGTAAAAGTGAAAGGGCACAAGGGCCGGCGGAACAACGCTCGCCACCGTGGCGAGCGTTGTTCCGCCGGCCCTTGTGCCCCTACGGGTTCATGAATCGCAACGCTACAGGCTACCGCGCACTTCGGCGATGAGGGGGTCGATCTCCTTGATTTTGGCGTATTCGGCATCCCAGAACGACTGGTCCGCCATTTGCCGGATGTAGGATTCACTGTAGCCAAAGCGGGTCCACAGGTCGGTCTTCATCTGGTGCAGACGCTGCTGCTGCCCCGGTCTTGTCAGGTCGACGACTTCACCTACGCTGGCGCCCAAGAACACGCTTTTTGCCCACGTCTCCAATTGATCGTCGCTCGGTTTGCCGCTGTTGCGGCCGTAGAGTGCCTGGCTCACCGACGGATACCGGTCGTAAGAGTCGGTGGCGATGGTCACTACGTTGTCGTCCGGCCCCAGGCCCAGGTACTTGGCGGTCTTGATGGCGCCGACGACGTTGCAGACGCAGCTGGGACCGAACTTGCCGAATAGGTGGCAGGCGACGTCGCTGGGTACGCCCAGGCGATCCACCAGCACGTGCGTGCCACTCTGCATGACTTCCATGCCACGCACCGTATCTTCGTCGTGGATCAACATCAGCAGGTCAGTGTTGAAGACATTATGAATGAGCGTCACCATCTTATCGCCGATGCCTTCGATGCGATGCTGGCCCTGACCGCCGTCGTAGAGCGTCGGGCACTGCCGCGGTTCGAGGGCAACGATCTTTGCATCGGGATATATGGATTTGACATAATCTCCGGCGGCCAGGGTGCCGGCACTGCCCGGCGCGCTGGCAAAGGCGGCCACACGACCGTTGCCGATGCCCCGCACCGACTCGGCGACGGCAGCGCCAGTTACGTGGCGGTGGAAGCGGTAGTTAGGCAGCAGTTCAAACTGGGCGAGAACGACATAGCGGTCCGGCTTGCTGACGTACTCGCTGTGCGTACGCTCGAGTGTCAGGATCACGTCCGACTCGGTGCCAGGCGTCAGATCAAGACGTCCCTTGTACTTCTGGATGCGATCGTAGCGCTCTTCGCTCATGTTGTCGGGCATGACGACAACGGCCTGGTAGCCCTTGAGCAGGCTGACGTAGGCGGTGCCGATGCCAAAGTTGCCGGTACTGGGGCCGACAACCTCGCGATCACCGGGACGCAGGTGGTGCAATGCTTCGTTTTCGGCCAACGTGGCGTAGGCCGGGCCGACCTTCATGCTGCCGCTGGGGAACGTGCGGCCAGAGAGTACGATAATATTCGCCTGGACGCCGGTCAACTCCTTGGGCAGCACAATGCGTTCGGGACTGTCGCCGGTGTTTTTCCAGTTAATGTTGAACAGATTGATCGGGTTGAGCTCGTCGCTGCGCGCGTCGTTGGCCGCCTGGCGAAGGGGCGAAGGCAGCAGGAGAGGGTTACGCATCTCGGCGTAGGTTGGCCCTGGTATAATCGATTTTGTCATCTTTGACTTCCTTGAAAATATCGGAATTTGGACAATATGGGACTTGCTTGGCACCACTTACGTTGAGGATATAGCAGCAAGTCTACCCTTGTCACGAACGAGCGTCAAAACACCTATGGGCAAGTTGGTTACCGTCGTGGGAAATTCAGGTGTGGGCAAGACGACACTGGTAAAGCGCCTATGTGCGATTGCCCCGCTGGAGCCGGCTTTAGAGCAGCATGGCGAGCGGCCTTTTCAGCAGCTATTTGCCGGCAACCTGGATCGCTACGGATTGGCGAACCAGGTTGACTACTTGTTGTTGCGGGGCGAACAAGAGCGCGCCGTCAGACTCGGCACGAGCACCGGCATCCACGATGGTGGGTTGGACCTTGACTTCCACGGGTTTGCACGGCTTTTCTGGCGTAAGGGATACCTGAGCGATGCCGAGTTTGGATTGTGCGAGCGGCTGTATGCGGCCTTGCGCGCCTGTTTACCTCTGCCGGACGTGGTCGTATATCTGGCGGCGCCAGTCGATTTGGCAGCGCAGCGCTATCGGGCGCGCAACCGTACATTGGAAATCACGCGCTTGGAGGACCTGGCCGTACTGGGGGAATTGATCGAGGAGTGGGTGGCCACGCTGGCGCCGGAGAGGGTTCTGCGGTTGGACGCAGCTGGAGCAGAGTTTGGCGGCGAGCGGTATGCGGCGAACCTCGCAAGGGAGATTTTGGCGCGTGTCGGCGTATGAAACCCGCAAGAGGGCGTGGCGGGCGGCCCGCATAACAGCGTGGCGGGCGGCCCGCACAAGAGCATGCGGCCTACAGGGAACGTGACTATACAGTAGTTGCTACGGACGAAAGGGCCTGCTTTACGGCAGAGAGGGTGGGCTGGATGACGCGGATGCCCCGAGTGATTTCGGTAGCGGCCTTGATGTCTTTGAGCCCGCTGCCGGTGTTGATTACGACCACGGTTTCGTCTGTGTTGACCAGTCCCAACTCGACGGCGCGCTGCAAGCCGGCATAGGCGGCTGCGCCGGCGGGCTCTGCAAAGACACCGCCAAGGCCGGCCAACGGCAGGATCGACTGCAAGATGGCGTTATCCTCCACGAGTATAAAACTGCCGCCGGTGGTGCGCACGGCGGCCAGCGCCTTGATCGGGTCGCGCGGGGCGTCTACGCTGATGCTGTCGGCGCGCGTGGCGGCGTGTACCGGAGCCGGAATTTCAACGCCGGCGCGCCAGGCGTTGTGCAGGGCGGCGCTAAGGGTAGACTGCACGCCGTAGAGGCGGGGCATCTTGTCGATCCAGCCTAAGGCTTGCAGATCTTTGAAGCCTTTGTGCACGCCGCCGATAATGCAGCCATCGCCGACCGAGACAAAGATGGCGTCTGGGACCACGAGGTGGCCTGCAGTGCCGGTCAAGGCGTCGCCAAGTCGAAGAGCAATCTCGTACGAGACTGTCTTCTTACCTTCTGTCATGTAGGGGTTATAGCCGGTGCTGCGATTGTACCAGCCAAACTCGCGGCATGCCTCCATGCACAGGTCGAAGGCGTCGTCATAGGTGCCGTCGACGGCCAGCACCGTACAGCCGAAGACAAGCAACTGCGCTATCTTGGCGGGCGGCGCCGTCCTGGGGACAAAAATCACCGTCGCCTGGCCGGCAGCCGCTGCCAGCGCGCCGAGGGCGGCGGCGGCATTGCCTGTGCTGGCGGTGGCGACAATTGGGCGCTGCTCGTCCTGGGCGCGAGCGACGGCGATGGCGGAGGCGCGATCTTTGAAGGAAGCGCTCGGGTTGCGACCATCGTCCTTGACAAAGAGGTGAGAGAGCCCAAGGGCATGACCTAATCGCCGGGCGTGCAGGAGTGGCGTGTTGCCAACCGCCAACGGCGGCAAGCTCTCACGACTGCGGATCGGCAGGAGCGGTGCAAAGCGGGCGATTGACCGGTCCTGGTCAACGGCCATGGCTTTGGGCGAAGTCACAGAGGCAATGGCAGCGTAATCGTATACGACATCGAGTGTGCCCAGATCGCTGCCGACATTGGGTCGACAAGTGCATACATACTCGATGCTTCCGGGCGCATAGGTGGCGCCACAGCGCAGACAACGAAGGTGGGCGACGTACGACATGGTAAATGTCCTTGAACCGTCAAAAAAGAAAAGCTTAATTTGTTGGAATGAAAGTAAATTGCAATGTAAAGTTGGCGAAAAAGCGTGTATTATGTTTCTTATCCTACCGTATCCTGCCGTAAGTGCCAACGGCTGTTCCGCGCGGACTGGGAATACTCTTGCACGGCAATGGACTTTTGACCTGTCTTGTGGCACAATTGCGAAGTGAAAATTGAATCGCAGGAGGGTGTGGACATGGAGCAATCAGAACGATATCCAAGCTACGTCGTATCGGTTGCCAACGCACTGAGCACATCGGTCCAACCGCTGACGATCGATGCGCTTGTTGAGAAGGTACGCGGACAACGTCCGATTAGCAAGGGTGCGCGCAGCGCCGTGTATCGTGCACTCAAACAATTGTACCAAGCAGTGCCGGTGGGTGAGGGCCAGTATGGTTGGCTGACACACCTATTGCAGGCCAACATCATTCGCCATCCCTTGTCTGCCGAAGAGGCGCGGCGCGGCTTTTTGATGTTGGACGAGTTGGAGCACGCCGTCTTTTTTCCACAGTTCTTCCAGACGCATCGCCCCGACAGCCGCAACCTGAAAATTGAGTTGATGGGTGGTGCGGTTGTAGAGTGTGAAGCGGCGATCGAGCGTCGCACCTGGTCGCTGCGCTTGGGTGCTCCGTTTGTCGAGTGGGTTGAGGAACAGGGCGGCCAAGGGCACGACGACATCATCATTATGGTGATCAATGCGGCGGCCGGTCATTACTTGCTGCGGCTACAGCCGCGCGAGGCGCGGGACGAGCAGGTAATTCATGACCGCAACATGATTGTGGCCCTGGCTGCCGAGGAGCTGGTGACAGATTGGCGCCGCTCCGGCCAGTTGGTGCCAACATGGGAATTAGCGGCGCTGCTCATCGGGCGTTCGCTATTTACAGACTCCACCCCGCCGGATGATTTACACCTGTTGTTGCAGCGGCACAGCAACTTGGCGCTGCTCAATGGCAAGGGCTATGTGATAAAGAGCACGCAAGATGCGGGGGCTACGCGTGCGCCGGCACGTTCGACGAAATCATCCTCAAGCATTGATTCGGCTGGCGTCGAACTGCCGCGCCAACTAGAGAGCAGCAGCGAGGGCGAAATGGACTTTGGACCCGAGGATTTTGAGGACGGCGAGGTCGATTCATGCCAGGATTACGAGGAGTACCTGGAGCAGCTTGCCGAGTCCGGGCGCTTGAGCACCCCGCTGTCGCATAGCGATTATCACCTGCTGGAAGCCGAGTTGGAGATGTTGGTCAGCCTTGAGCAAGAATTTGGCTATCTGCTGCCGGATCAGCAGACGCGCGTCAACGAGCTTGCCGATCGTCTTTTCATCGACCCGGAAGTCTTGCGCAATAGCGAGCAGGAAGGATATGACGACGATGATGACATGGATGGCCCGCAGTTTTGGCAGAACTAGCCGTTTTCGGCAGTAAGCAGTGATGAGTTGCCAACGACCGCAGGCGAACAGCAGGCGGTCGTTTTTGTGTATGAATGCATAGCCAGACTCTATGAACAAGCCTGTTAACTGTCGCTACTTTTATGGCGATTATTTCCGTGGGAAGGAAAAAGAGGAATGCCGGCTGCTGGCCGCAAGCCCCGAGAATGAGCGACCCTGGAAGCGAAGCCTCTGTAACTCTTGTCCGGTGCCAGCCGTAGTGATTGCCAGCAACAGCCGTGATCTTGCATTGGAGGCAAAGGTCGAGCGCAAGTTTCTGCGTGAGCAGGTAGAAGTCACTTTTGCCGTTTGCACCAAGCACATGTTAGAACTTTCGGATCCGCTGGTGTGCCCACAATGCGCACTAGCGGCCGAAGGCGCCAACGTGTGATTGCTGAGTTACTGCCAGGCGCAAGACAGGCAGCGCATTCCATACGCCAGTTTCTCACCGTCCAGATCGACAAGGAAGCCGCGCCGCAGGCGACTTAATGCCTACAGCGTGCAGTGGGGAGGAGCCTGTGAAGAGGACGTTTGTATTGAGTGGCGGCGGCGCCTGGGGCGCGATGCAGGTGGGTGCGCTGCGTTCGCTTTTGGAGCACAATATTCTGCCGGACACCCTCGTCGGCTGCTCGGTCGGCGCGCTCAACGCGGCGAACCTGGCGCGTGAGATCAGCCTGGAACAGTTGGACGCCGTGGCGCAGATTTGGCAGCATGTGAGCAAGCGCATCGTGTATCCTGGCGGACGCATGAGCATCCTTTGGCGCGTGGCGACCGGTCAAGACAGCCTGCACGATAACCGCGCCTTCTACCAGTTTCTACAAGATAGTGGCTGCACACCGGCGTTGACCTTTGGCGCCGTCAATGCGGCGCGGCTCTATATTACGGCAACAAATTTGCGCACCGGCCGTATGCACGTATTTGGCGACAATCCCAACGATCGGCTGCTGGATGCACTCATGGCGAGCACGGCATTGACGCCACTGCATCCGCCGTGGGAAGTCAACGGCGAGCGTTACGTCGATGGCGGCACGGTCACGCCGCTACCCTTGCGTGTGGCGCTGGAACGAGGGGCGACCGATATCTGGGCTCTGCACTTGAGTGACGACAAGCCGACCGCGGCGAGCGCGGACCTGCAGGACGCCGGCAGCGATGCGGCAGCCAGTGCTGTGATCAGCGTGCACGGTGTAGCCGGGCACATCAGCAAGGCTGTCGACACCATGCTGCGGCAGCAAGTGGAACATGACCTGCATTTGATGAGCGGCGAGCGGCGCATTAAGTTCCACCACGTAACGCTGGCGGTACCTTATTACGTCGAGCCCACGGACTTTAGTCATGCCAACGACCTGATGGACGCGGGCTACGAGCAGATGAACGCTTATCTGGAGCGACCGGAGCCTGTGGTTTCCGTGAGCCGTACCCACCCGGTCGGGGCATGGTGGCAGACACTTTGGGGGCGCTGGCAGGCCTCGTGACCGACGGGTGGAAGCGTTCGTTTGCAGCGCAACCGGCGTCTGCGGTATACTTTGAGGCGAGGGGAGCTCGGGGAGCCGGGCTGAGAGGGTGGCCAATCTGCCGCCGACCCGCAGACCTGATCTGGGTAATGCCAGCGTAGGGAACCATGGTTGGTGACAACATCCGTGCACACTGCGCAGGCTTTGCCGTATCAGGCAAGGCCTGCGTCTTATTGGCGCAGGAAGTGCTCTGCAAGTGATTTCATCTTTGTGTGGAGGCAACCTATGCGCCGATTATTCCTGCAAGTCATTATACTGCTGCCGCTCCTGCTCCTGGCTGGCTGCCGCAGCATGGGCACAGCTGCTCCGGGCAGCGCGACGGTGGAAGGAAACGAGACAACGCCAGCAGCCGCGGGCACTGATACGGGCACCAGTCCCACTCCAGTGGTGGTGGCAACACACGACTCGTTTGCCGTCAGCGACGCAGTGGTGCAGGAGTTTGAGCGGGCCAACAACGCCAAGCTACAGTTTCTTACCTTGGGGGATGCCGGCGCGGCGCTCAACAAGGTGATTTTGAGCAAGGATGCGCCGCTGGCCGACGTCTTTTATGGCGTTGACAACACGTTCCTAAGCCGTGCGCTGAAAGCCGACATCTTTGAACCGTATACAGCTGCCGGCGTCGAGGCCGTGGCGCCCGATCTGCGCCTGGCGGCCAACGATGCGTTGACCCCGATCGACTTTGGCTATGTCAACCTTAATGCCGACGCTTCCTGGTTTGCCGACAAGGGCATTGCGCTGCCGACGAGCCTGGAGGACCTGACGAAGCCCCAGTACAAGGGGCTGTTGGTGGCGCCCAATCCGGCCACATCATCGCCTGGCCTGGCTTTTTTGCTGGCGACGATCGGTCATTTTGGCGAGGACGGATATGTGGACTTTTGGCGCGGGCTGCGCGCCAACGACGTGCTGATCACAGATGGCTGGAGCGAGGCCTATTTTGAGCATTTTACTGTGGGTTCCGGCGGTAAAGGCGATCGACCGCTCGTCGTGAGTTATGCGAGCAGCCCGCCGGCCGACGTGGTCTACGCGACCGACGGCCGCACGGAGCCGGCCAGCGTCAACCTGGATCTGCCTGGCGGCGCGTTCCGCCAGGTAGAGTTCGCCGGGGTGTTGCGCGGCGCCAAGCAGCCGGAACTAGCCAGAAAATTTATCGACTACATGCTCAGCGCTCAGTTCCAGGAGGACATCCCGCTGCAGATGTTTGTGTATCCCGTCAATCCCGAGGCAAAACTGCCGGATGTATTTACGCAGTTTGCTGCGCCGCCGACCGATCCCGTTTCTTTGGACCCTGCCACGATCGACGCCAACCGTGAACGCTGGATACAGGCATGGACGGACGCAGTTCTGCGGTAAAGCCGACCAGAGGTCGGGCGACCGAAGGTTGGGATCACGAGAGCGGGGCGCCTGTCTGGTTGCGGTCAGCAGGGCTCAGCCTCCTGTTTCTGCTGCCGCTTTGCTTTCTTGCCATCTTCTACGTCTATCCGCTGGCGAGCATCCTGCGTGTCAGCTTCACGTCCGATGCGAGTCTCGGCGCCGGCGGACTTGAAGCCGCCGGCGCCGCTTTGCTGCAGCCTTCATTTTGGCAGGTGGCATGGTTTACCACGTGGCAAGCGGCGCTTTCGACCGTACTCGCGGTGGCGGCGGGACTGCCGATGGCGTATGTCTTTGCTACCTATTCATTCCGCGGCAAGACCATTCTGCATGCGCTGCTGACCATTCCCTTTGTCATGCCGACTGTCGTCGTCGCCTCTGCCTTCTTGGCCCTCTTGGGTGAAAACGGCATGCTCAACCACGCACTGCTGCGGTTGTTTGGACTAAACTCGCCCCCGCTGCAGCTGGAGCACAGCCTGGCGCTAATCTTGCTGGCGCATGTCTTTTTCAACGTCAGTGTCATCATTCGCAGCGTCGGCGGCTTCTGGAGCACGCTGAATCCGCACCTGGCCGAATCCGCGGCCGTACTGGGGGCACGTCCGTGGCACAGCTTTGTAACCGTGACGTTACCGTTGCTGCTGCCCAGCCTGCTGGCAGCCAGCTTGTTGGTCTTTCTTTTCTGCTTCACCAGCTTTGGTGTGATCCTCATCCTGGGCGGTCCTACCTTCGCCACGCTGGAGGTGGAGATCTACCGGCAAGCGGTGTACTACTTCAACCTGCCGGTGGCCGCCACGCTCACGGTAGCGCAGATGGCCGTCACGTTCACGATCATGATTTTTTACACGCGCATGCAGGCACGCACGAGCCGCCAATTGCGGCTGCCGGGCGGCGTAAAAACCGCTAAGCAAGCGCGTACGATACGGCAGCGAACGCTGATTGCCTTGGCGGTGGGCATTACCATGGTCGGGCTGCTTGCGCCATTGGCCGCATTGGCGTGGCGCAGCGTTACCTTGGGAGGAGAGCTGACGCTGCAGTACTATGCTGCCCTAGGTGAGAACCCGCGCCAGAGTGCCTTTTTTGTACCGCCGATTGCGGCGGTGGGCAACTCTCTGCTCTACGCCGCGGCAACGCTTGCCGTCAGCCTGCCGCTGGGAGTCATCGCCGCTTATATGCTTGCGCGGCCACGCTGGCGTTGGGGAGCTATCCTTGATCCGCTGCTGCTGCTGCCACTCGGCACCTCGGCCGTGACATTGGGGTTTGGCTTTATCGTAGCCCTCGGCCCGCTGCGCACCTCGCTGTGGCTGGTTCCGATCGCGCACACATTGATTGCGCTGCCGTTTGTCGTGCGCACCATGCTGCCTTCACTGCGGGCGCTCGATCGCAGGTTACATGAGGCGGCGGCGACGTTGGGCGCTTCGCCACTGCGCACGTGGCGAGCGATCGACGTGCCGTTGCTCTGGCGACCCTTGTTGGTGGCGGCGGCGTTCGCCTTTGCCATCAGCCTGGGCGAATTTGGTGCGACGCTGCTCATCGCCCAACCCGACCGACCGACGATGCCGATGGTCATTTATCGTGCATTGGGACAGCCAGGGCAACTCAACTATGGCCAGGCGCTAGCCATGAGCACGATTCTGATGTTGGTAACGGCGGCAGTGCTGCTGATCATCGAGCGGTTCCGACTGGACGAGAATGAGGAGTTTTAGGTGGCTGTTTTGAGCGTCGAGCGGGTCGCCAAGTCCTTTGTGCCTGGGGTGCGTGTGCTTGACGATGTAAGCGTACAAGTAGCAGACGGCGAGATTGCCTGCCTGTTAGGCCCAAGCGGCTGTGGCAAGACCACTCTCTTGCGTATCATCGCCGGCCTGGAAACGCCAGATGAGGGCCGTGTGCTGTTTGACCATGAAAACGTGACGAGTCAACCTGTATACCTGCGCAATTTCGGTTTCATGTTCCAGGACTATGCGCTGTTTCCGCACATGAGCGTGGCCGCCAATGTAGGTTTTGGGCTGCGCATGGCAGGTTGGGACAAGGGCCGCCGGCAACGGCGAGTGGACGAGATGCTTGAGGTAGTCAACCTTGCCGGTTATCACGCGCGGTCAGTGGATGAACTGAGCGGCGGCGAGCAGCAGCGCGTAGCACTGGCGCGTACGCTCGCCCCTTCGCCACGTCTGCTCCTCCTGGACGAGCCACTTGCGAATCTGGACCGACGCCTGCGCGAGGAGTTGGTGGACGAGTTGCGTGCCATTATCCGCCGCGTGGGGGTGACGACCATCTTTGTGACGCATGACCAGGCCGAGGCATTTGCATTGGCAGACCATGTTGTCGTCATGCGTGCGGGACGCATCGAGCAGGATGGGACGCCGCAAGAGGTGTATCGCCAGCCTGCCAACGCGTTTGTGGCCGGTTTTCTAGGTTTTCACAATCTGTTAGCAGGAACGATTACCGAAGATGGCCTGGCGGTGGATACGGTGCTAGGTCGTTTGCCGTTGGCGGCAAAACCGGCGCCTGACCTGCTCAGCGAGCCATACCGCGTGCTCATTCGGCCTGACGCCGGGCGGATTGATGGGAGTGCAGACGGCAACGTGGCGTGTTATCTAGACGGCACAGTGGTGGCCGGATCGTTTCGCGGCGGCATCTACCGCCTTCAGTTTGCATCTGACGTTGTCGGTGCTCCTCTGCTGCAGTTCGATCTCACCACGGCCGGTAGGCGCCCATTGCCAAGGGTCGGAGAACGGGTGCGATTGGGGTTGGAGCGCGACGGGGTATTGCTTATGGCTGGTGGCGAAGGCAATCAGGAGCAGCGCTATCCAATCGGAGGTTGAGGCAAAATCGGCGCCGGCACGCTGGGCCTTTGGCTGATCACGAAGACCGAAACCAGCACCGCCACCCAGTCCGAAATCACGATAAATCGATCGCTGCCAGTGAGGGTAACGAAATGAAAAATCGCTGTCGCATAATATGCAAGGATAAGGCTAGCCACCGCCCGCTGGGGATAGCTGGAAACAGAAAATTCGCCTAACCGTGCGCGCAGCACGAAGGCGAGGGAAGTAATCAACATCGCTGCCAGCAGTAGGGGACGCACTATCGCCAGGTAAATTTTGCCTGACAGCCCCCACATTTGCGTCCATACGCTGGTCTGGGTGATTGGCACGTATTCGAGCCATTCTTTGATGCGCATATGTGCCAAGCCTGGACCGATGGCTGCGGGATTGGGCACCCAGTTGCGAAACCACCAGGCGATAGCAGCGCGGTCGTCACTGGGCACGCTCCCCTCGCGGAATATTCCTGTGTAGTTGAGGGCGGTGGCGAAGATTGCTTCGAACTGGCGCTCAGGATGCACACGAATTTGCTCTGCGACAACAGAATTGGCAATGGCTTCTGCTTGCACCGTCGCATAGCGGGTGTTAACCTCATTCAGCCACTCGTAGCTCATCTGCCCCAAGCCATACGAATACCGTTGATAGAGCGGCAGTGAACTGTCCATTGTGCCGCTCATTGTCTTCCACATCAGTAAGGTGCGCGCGCTGTGTTCCGACAGAGAGATGTTATGGTACGCTGCATAGTTACGCCAAAGCCACGGACCCAGCGTAAGCAGCAGGCCCAAGGCAGGCAGCAGGGTGACAGCAAGCATAGTGCCGAAGCGTGCGCCCCCAGGTGCGCGCCATGCCCCCCACAACCAACGGCCAATGGCTATTGCGGCCAGGGTGACGCCATATGGCGCTAGATTCACACGCACAAGCATGCCCACGCCCAACAGCACCGCGACAAAAAAGCTGAGCCATGGCGACGGCGGCTTGTGCAGGCAGACCACAATCACCAGTGTGAACACAACCATGAGAAAAATCGATAAAAGTTCGGTCATCAATGTATGTTCGAGGAGCAGATAGACTGGGTTGAAGGCGAAGAACAAGGCCAGCGCATCAGCTACTGCTTGTGCGTGCAGTAATCGTCCGAGTTTCCAAGCGAGGGGAACACAAGCCAGGCCTAGCGCTGTCTGCACCAACACCAACAAGTCGCTGCGAGTTCCCGTGACCGGGTAGATGGCGGCCAGGAAAATCGGATAGCCAGGCATACGCACATCGCCAAGCCAGCGACTGTTAAAGTCCAGCCTGGCGTGGATATCTAAGGCCGCCCGAACGTAGTCACTGGAATCCTGGGTCAGCATGGCAGGAAAGTAAACGAACAGCACGAGGCGCAGCACCACCGCCAACATCAAATACAGCACGAGCCGTAGATAGGCACTGTGTGTGCTTGTCTGGAGTTTACGTTGCGATACGGTCGTAGGCATGCAGCCACTCCAGCCGTTCCAATGTCAGCACGCCGCGCCAGTCACGCTCGGCCTGCGACCAAGTATCAGGGTAAGCGCCAAACCACGACCATGTGGGCGCCCAAGATCCATCGCCGGCCTGGGTGTCAACCACAAAATCGAGATTGTCCGGAAGTACGTGCGACAACGGAATCCCCATGGGGGCCGTGCGATTCGGCGCGACCTGCAGGGGCAGCAACACGTACCCAGTCCAAGTTGCGGGGTCCATAGCCACGGCCGTATCTGCCATACGCAACAACCAGCGCTGGAGATCGACCGCCATGTTACTGGGCAGTCCGGGCGAGTCGACAAGGCGCTGGCAGCACAGGAATGCATCACCGGAGAGCTTGTCCGTGTGCTCCAAAAGGCCTTGGACCACGATCGGCGTTAACGTATCGCGCAACGTCGCAGCCTCAGACTCGGTTTCGTCGGCAAATTCGTGCAGATAGCCAAGCACTTCGGCGCGTGGGTTAATAGCAAAGGTGCCGAAGCGGTCAGCCAATCCTTCCTGGTTCCACCACGGTGCGTGCGGGCCATCCTCGGCCAGGCGCGAGACAAGCGGCCACGACTGATAGTTGGAGTCGTAGGAGGCAACAAGGTAGCGGAGCGCGCCGTTGACCAGCGGGTGTTGGGCGGGCGCATGCAGCATGCGCAAGCGCTGCAGGGCAGTGGTGGTCGCCAGCACTGAAGAGGCAGGAGACTGCAGATCCGGTTCAAGCGCATGGCCAAAGCCGCCGTCAGGATTCTGGAATTTCCCCAGCTCGGCATACACCGTATCTGCGCCACCTTCTTCAAAGCGATAGCGAAAGAGTGCTGCCTCGAGCGGGCGTGCCGAGTTGAGCAGGTATGCGCGTGCATGCGCGTAGCGATCGCGTGACAATAGCTTGGTCATTTGTGCCTCATTCCGATCCACTCCTCGCGCAGAATGGCGTATATGTACTCGTCTGCCCATTCACCTTTGAACCAGAGATTTCGCAGGTGATACGCCTCGCGGCGCATGCCAAGGCTTTCCATCAGTCCCCAGGAGGCGTCGTTGCGGGGGTCACAATCGGCGCTGACGCGGTGCAGCCCCATGACAAAAAAGAAATGATCAAAGACGGCCGTGAGGATCTCGTGGGCGTAGCCACGCCGCTGATGATGGCGGGCAACGGTGAAGCCGACGACCGCCTGGCGTGGGTCATGACGCTGCAGTTTCATGGCCACATCGCCAACAAGCTGGTTCGTGCTGCGGAGGGAGATGGCGGCTTGGATCCATTCGCCCGGGTTGCCAAAGGATTGATTTTTGGACTCGGTGATGAGTGCCTTGGCTTCGGCCAGCGAACAGCGTTCCCAGCTTTGGTAGCGTGCCACGTCGGGATCATTGCGGTAGGCCGCCAATGCAGGTGCGTCGCCATCGCCGAGACGGCGCAAGATAAGACGTTCGGTGGCTAATGGAAGTAGCGTGCTTGCTTGGTAACCAGTCATATCAGAGATCAACCGTGGCGGTGAAAATGACAGAAGACGAACTGCTGCTGACTTCCCCAAGGCGTCACGTGCGTCCGCAGTTGGCTTCGCACCAGATGAAAACCCGGGCCGAACTTGTCGCACAGTTGCTCCGGCGCATAACGAGCCACATCTAGATTCGAGCAGCGCGCGGGGCCGTCGGGGGCAAAGGCTGCGACGATCAGATGGCCGTTTATCTTGAGCGCCGCCTGCACAGCGGCAATATAGCGCTCTTGCTCGGCAGGATCCACCAGGAAGTGGAAAACTGCCCGGTCGTGCCAGAGGTCGTAGCGTTGTGGCAGTTCGGCGTGCAGGATGTCTTGCTCGAGCCAGGTCACATCTTCGGCGCGAGCGCCGAGCCGTGCCTGTGCGGCTGTCAGCGCGCTGGCTGCAATGTCGAGCACTGTAATGTCAAGATACCCCTGGTCCAGCAAATAATCAACCAGCGTCGAAGCACCCCCGCCGACATCGATGATGGCGGCGGTGTCGGGCAGGGACGCTGCGGCGATCATATCGAGCGACAGACTCGGAGTCGCCTGGTGCCAAGCCAGCTGATCGGGGCTCCGCGACTGGTACACCGCTTCCCAGTGCCTCTTGCGGTTCATACGATCCTCCTTACTGCGCCTACTGCCTGCGGTCGTCGATATCCTGCAGTTCAAGCGTCAATGCGTCGATCGAAATCTGGACTTCGCGCAGCGACAATCCCAACGAAATCAACAGCAGAATCAGTGCCGCACCGAAGACGATGGCTCCTGCGCCGTTTTGACCCATGTACAGCAGGATCATGCTCAACACGCACAGGAAAAAGCTGGATACGCCCGCCACCTGCATGTTGCGAATGAGCTTCAGGCGGTAACGCAAGTTAGCGATTTGCCCGCGCACGTGATCCTCGTGTTTTGATTCGTAGCGGTCACGCAGGCTGCGCACCAGATCGGCCAACGTTAGAAAGCGATTGGTGTAGGCGAGCAGCAGCAGCGAGATTGCCGGAAACAGCAAGGCGGGCGTAGTCAGCGGCAAGTCGATTTGCGTATTCATGGATGGGGTGCAGCTCCGTTTACGGCCATTATCGCATGCGCCCGCGCGCGCCACAAATCAGTCGTTTATGCTATGATGGAGCTATTTCCACCAAGAATGACCCGACCGCCGGCGCCGCATGCGCGCCTCCCATTGGGAGCCGACTATGGGTACGTTCGATCTGCCGAGCCTGCTTGCCGCCATCCGCACCGTTGTGGCCGAAGATCTGCTGCCACTGGAATCCAGCTTCTTGCGCGAAGGTTTTGTCGCTGTTCTGCCCCAGTTACAGGCCGTGCGGCGCAAGGTTCGCGCCTTGGGATTATGGGCGCCGCCGCTGCCGCCGGCCTATGGAGGGCTGGGGCTGACGCTGGGGGAGTTTGCCCGGGTAAGCGAGGAACTCGGGCGTACCCCGTTCGGCCACTTTGCCTTTAACTGCCAGGCGCCTGACATCGGCAACATGGAAGTCCTATTGACGCACGGCGACGCAGCGCAGCATGATCGTTACTTGCGGCCCTTGGCGGCAGGCGAGATACGCAGCTGTTTTGCCATGACCGAGCCGGAACATGCGGGATCCAATCCCGTTTGGTTGAGCGCTACGGCCGTAAAGGATGGCGAGGATTACGTGATTGACGGCCATAAGTGGTTTACGACAGCAGCCGAAGGGGCCGCATTTGCCATCGCCATGGTGGTCACCGATCCACAGCATCCCAAATTGCACCGCCGCGCCAGCCAGATTATTGTACCGACCGGCACGCCTGGTTTTCGCATCGTGCGCAATATCTCGATGATGGGCGAGAGCGGCAGCGATTGGCTGACGCACGCCGAGGTGCGGTTTGAAGGCTGTCGAGTGCCGCAGAGCAACCGAATCGGGGCGGAGGGGGACGGTTTTGTGCTGGCGCAAGAGCGGCTTGGCCCTGGCCGCATCCACCACTGCATGCGCTGGATCGGCATCAGCGAGCGCTGTCTTGACCTGATGTGCCGCTATGCTGCGCAAAGGGAGCTGTCTCCCGGCAGGCCGTTGGCTATGCAGCAGGTGGTGCAGCATTGGATCGCCGAGAGCCGCGCCGAGATCAACGCCGCACGGCTGCTTGTCCTGGATGCGGCGGCCAAGATCGACGCGGCCGGTGCCTCTGCTGCACGTGTAGAGATCTCGCTGATCAAGTTTTTTGTGGCTGGGGTCATGCAGCGAGTCATCGACCGTGCCATCCAGGTGCATGGCGGCCTGGGAGTCACCGACGACACCTTGTTGTCGTTCTGGTATCGCCACGAGCGCGGTGCACGCATTTACGACGGGGCCGACGAAGTACACAAGGATGTGGTGGCGCGGCATGTGCTAAAGGGGTATGGCGTCGACACGCGAGGATAGGGGCATGGGAGAGAACAGCCTATTGGACCAATCCGCGCCGGTACGCAGCGGCGAAGAGCTTGACGTGGCGGCCCTGCAAAAGTACCTGCTTGCCAACTTGGCCGGAGCGGCGGGCGAACTGAAAATCGAGCAGTTTCCACGTGGATTCTCAAACCTGACCTACCTGTTACGCCTTGGCGAGCAGGAGCTGGTGTTGCGCAGGCCACCGTTTGGGGCAAACATCAAGAGCGCGCACGACATGGGGCGCGAGTATCACATTTTGCGCGGGCTCGAAGTGATCTATGCCAAGGCGCCCCGCACGCTGCTGTATTGCGAAGACGCTGGGGTAATCGGCGCATCATTTTATGTCATGGAACGTGTACCCGGCATTATCTTGCGCGAGCGGCTGCCGGCAGGCATGACGATCGCACCCGACACGATGCGCGAGATCTGTGAAGCGTTGGTGGACACGCTGGCCGAACTGCATGGTGTGGACTACCGAAGCGGGGGCCTGGCCGAGCTGGGCAAGGCTGAGGGCTATGTGGCTCGCCAAGTGCGCGGCTGGACGCAGCGGTATGAGCAGGCGCGCACGCACGATCTACCTGCCCTGCAGGCTGTGTCCGCCTGGCTGGTTCAGCGCATGCCGCCGGAACGCGGGGCGGCCCTCATTCACAATGACTTCAAGCTGGACAACCTGGTGCTAGATGCGCAGGACCCAACACAAATCAAGGCTGTGCTGGACTGGGAGATGGCGACCATCGGCGATCCATTGATGGACCTGGGCACGACGCTTGGCTACTGGATCGATGCCGGTGATCCGCCGGAACTGCAGAACCTTGGCCAGGCGCGCTTTGCCGGCGGGTTGCGGCGAGGAGAAGTCGTAGCGCGTTATGCGGACCGCACCGGCCGGGCGCCGGCAGCGTTGGCCGCGGAGATCGTCTACTACTATGTGTTTGGCCTCTTCAAGATCGCCGTCATCGTCCAGCAGATCTATTTCCGCTACCGCCAAGGCTTCACGAAGGATGCGCGTTTTGGCCAACTCGACGTGGTAGTCGCCGCTTGCGCCGGCATGGCCGAGCGGGCGATGGAGAGCGGGCGCATCGAAGAGCCCATTTGACATCGGCGCGGTGGCCCCGGCGTGCGCCTCGCCTTCTGCGGCGCCAGTTGTTCCGGCGCCGCAGAAGGCATTGGGCAGACGCTGAGCAGCTTTGCGGCAGACCCTTGGGGGCAGGGCCAGCCGTCAGAGCGGGTGCGTGGGGGGCGTGCTACTTGCCATTGGTGACAAAGGGCAGATAGGTCGACTGGCCGAGATTGAAGCGGTAGGGCAGGATTGGCCCTTCTTTGCCGTCGTGGTCGACCATTTTGACACGCCAGTAGTAGACGCCATTCTTGCTGCTTACCTTTGGCGTATAGCTGGTATTGGCCGTGGTGTACTTGGTAGGGTTTTGGAAACCACTGTCCTGTGCGGTCTCCAAGATATAATAGGCCGCGCCGCTAGCAGTCAACCAGGAGAAGCGCGGCGTCCGGCCGGCGCTCGAGCCGGATGGCGGCGAAACTGGCGCAAGCAGCGGGTACTGCTTGTAGATGGTCTGGACCGGCGAGTAAGGACCGGGCTTGCCCGTGGCCTCGTACGCCGCCACGCGCCAGTACCATATGCCGTCGGCCAGGCTCTTGCCCTTAACCGGTGTATGGGAGGTAGCGGTCGTGGCGATATCGATCTCCGCACTCTTGAAGTCGCTGTTATTGTCCACCTGGAGCTGGTACAAGGGGGTGGCCAGGCGCGGCGTCACTGCCGGCGCAAGCACCGCTGACCAATGGAAGGTGGGCGTCTCGGCAAGAACGACGGGTGGGTCGCTGGTCAGGGGCGACAGCGGCACGGGCGCGACGGCGTTCTTGTCGAGCAGCATCGCCGGCGTCCAGGCGCCCAGCACGTTGTCGGTGCGGCGGATGGCCACGCGCCAGTAGTACGGGATATGTGACGACAGGGCGCCGGTCGTGCTCGTCTCCTGGGGCGTGTAGCTGGTCCCGTCGATGCCGAGGTCGATCAGCGGGCTGCCAAAGAGACTGTCGTCGTCCACCTGCAGCCGATAGCTGGCGGCGCCTTCCACGCGATCCCACTCGAAGGTGGGGGTCATGAAGACATCGCTGCCCGTCGACAAGCGGGGGTTGCCGACCATGCGGCTGTCGAGCTTGAACCGCTGAGGCGGGGACCAGGGTCCGTAGTCGTAGCTGGATGTGCCTGTGCGCTCGTGGCGAATGCGGACGCGCCAATAGTAGGACTCGTTGTCGGCTATTGCGTTAATCGACTGGAAGGTGGCAGGCAGCAGGGCAAAGAAGGGCCACGTATTGATCTCGTAGGTCTCCCAAGTTTCTATAATCTGCGAGAAGCGTTCGTCGCGGGCCAGCTGAATACTGTACCCATCAACCGAATCAAATTCCGGTGTTCTCCAACGCAACGGCGGCATATCGTAATGTGTGCTCGGGTTAAAGAGCGGCGTGTCAAAGGGGTAGAGCGGCTGCAACATGTCTGAGACAAATACCGGGTTGTCGAGTGTATTGCTTGTGCTGCCCGGCATCACCAGCTGTCTGGGTATGCTGCTGTGGATGCCGTCGCCTGCAGGTGAAGTACTGAACAAGGTTACGGCCATGCTGCCAGAGAAGTCGTCGTCGGCTCCGCCGAGGGCAGTATAGGGAACCAAAATCTGGATGGATTTTGTCGCTGGGTCATACCAGGCATCGCCGCCGATCGCTGCAATCGACAGCGAGTCTGCCCACGTGCACTTCGTGTTCCACTTGATACCATTCCAGCGGCGGTAAGCTACATCATCTTCTGCAGCCAGGCTGACACCGTCAAAGGTCACGTCGAGAATGTATTCCGGCGCGTACAGTGGGTAGGCCGTGACGCCGAAGCCCAACATGTCAGCCGGCGCGCCGGGATCGATGTCGCCAACCCCCAGCGCCTCGCACTGTTGTGTGGTCGTGATGTGGTTATTGTCAATATAGATGCCGTAGCGTACAGTCTGACCTGGCACCGGGTTCACGTCGAAGGCAAAGACCCAGTTGAGATTCGCCGTGATACTGCGATCCAGCATGACGTGAAGCTCGTTGAGCTGGTAGGCATCGCCGGAACTGGTAGCGCTGGTCGCTACTAGCGAGAGCGAGGGATCAAAGCGCGTGGTCGTTGCAAAGATGGTATTCGGCTTGGCAGGGATGGGCCAGTCATAGGGATTTCCCATCAGCAAATCATGCGCAAGGGAGAAGCTGCGCGCTTCGCTCCATGCCGTTAGCGCGCTCCCCGGGCTTGTCTCCGCCCGCACACGCCACCAATAGGTAGCGGTGGGCATAAGGCTATCGCGTCCTTGCCAGGGCACATAGTTGACGAACTGCGGAAACGCCTCGTCGACGACGACCGTGAAGTCGGGGTTCGGGCTGATCTGAATGTGATAATTGGCGGCGGATTGTCCGTTCGCTACGACAGGTAACCAACCTAGCACTGGTGGCGTGCCGACAGCCTGATAGCCGTTGCGCGGATGGGTGGGCGAGCTTACACTGCTCGTGGTCAACTCGGAAGGCGACGGGTCATATCGCATTTCCCATACCTGGTTCACACCCGGCAGACCTAACTTCGTGCCGTTCTTACGGAAGGCTTCCACGCGCCAGTAATAGAGCTTGCCGTCCTGCAGGTCCTTAAATGCCGACTGCGTGTTGGCCGGATCGAGGACCGGCGCCGCTGCGATGGTGCGCGTCCGGATGAAGAAATTGTGACTTCCAAAGCCTGGATCGTCATCCACCGTCAACTCATAGTAATCGGCTCCGACAGTACGGGTCAGTGGATTTGTGCTGAGCCACTCGTGTGCTGTATCCCAAACAAAGACTGGCCACGCAATCGTCGGGACTCGATGCACAGGCAGATTTTGGCCATCAGGTACAAAGGTGTAGGCGCGGATAAATCGGGTTCGGTACTACCTCGTAATCTGTGCGGAATGCCCTGGTTTCACTCCAAGGCGTATAGTTGTCGCTGGCATCGATGGCCCGCACACGCCAATAGCCGTCGGACACGATCGGTACGGTGTTCCAATCCGGCTGGGCATAGGTGGTTACATTGTACAACTTGATATCGGCAATAAGGCTGCCTGCAAACTGGTTCGTGTCGTCGATCTGAATTTGATACCGTTCGGCCCCAGGCACTGGTTTCCAACTGAAGAATGGGTACGGGATCTGGATCTGGTTGTTGCGGGGGGTGAGCAACTCGGGTGCAAAGTTCCACTGTGTGCGGAACGAGCGCACAGTGCTCCACATAGTCTCGTTGCCGTTTTGATCGACGGCCTTGACGCGCCAGAAGTATTCCTTGTCATTACTAAGATTGGTGGCGGGCGTGAAGTCAGTATTGCTGGTGTTATAGGTCGTAGTGGGGTTGAAGTCGCTGTCGGTCCCGACCTGGAGCTGATAGCTTTTCGCACCTTCGACCGCCTGCCATTGAAAGCGCGGCACAAAGGGTGTGATCGTGTCCTCGGCAGGCCCCAGTTGCGGTGGCGGCGCCGTCCAATCGATCCAAAAGCGGCCCGTTGCGCTGGGCGCGCCGTAAACGCGGCTCGCCGCGTTTGAAGCATAAGCAAAGGGGGTAACGCGCCAGAAGTATTCGCTGCTGCCCAGGCGCACGCTGGGCGTATGCTGCGCCTTGAGCGTCTCGGCCTTGTAGGGCACCGTCGCAAACTGGCTGTCGGCGGCAATTTCAAATAGATAGCCGGCGGCCCCTGCCAGTGGGGTCCAGGCAAAATCGCCGGGTATAAAGCTGTTGCGCACCGCGCCGACCGGTGGCTGGAGGAGAATAGGGACGAGCGCGCCGTTGTTGCTCCAGTTCTTGGTGAATGACTGGAAGGCAGTATATTCGCCCCACACACGCCGGTTGGACGGGCCGGTAGCTGCCTTGACGCGCCAGTAATAAACACTGTCCGGCCACACATTGGCAGGCGTATAGCTGGTCGCCTCGGTATCCTCGTCCACTAATAAAACCGAAAAGCCCGGCGTGTTGCTGACCTGGATATGCGACAGAGTGGCGCCGGGCGGCGGCGACCAGGTAAACGTCGGCATGCCGAGAGGTGCGTAGTCTGCCCCGGTCGTGACGTCGCCATCGGCGGGTGCATTGATGGTTGGCGGGTCCGGCGGAATGATGGGCGTAGCGGTCGGCGTGGGTGTCAGCGCGGCGGGGACGATCGACTGACCTTGGGCGGGCAGTGCAGTGGCCACTACCATGGCAACCAGCACAACCGGCACCAGCATCGCCAATGACAGCCCTAGCACAGCAGCCAGACCCTTGTGCTGGCGCAAACTCGTATTCATGACAACTCCTTCCTGAAGATGTGCCCTGCCGTCTTTAAGCGCGTAGCAGCGAGGGCATGCCCGTGGGTTTACGGGCCGTTTCAATCATAATCTGCGAAAGTACGCTGCGCTTGTGACGAATGACCTATCTTATCACGTTGTATGACGGGGAATACCAAGGAGAATTGTAAGGTTTGACAGGTTCGGAGCTATAACTCAACCGTGATGAAGGCGCCGCGATCGGGGTTGTTGCCGGCGAAGATACGCCCGCCGTGAGCTTCGGCCACCATGCGGCAGAACGCCAGCTCGAGGCCAAGCTCGGATTTCCCGTGTTCCTTCATGTAGACGGCTTCATACTGATCGAACATGCGCACCATGTCGTCCGGCGGAATGCCGCGGCCCTGGTCTAGAACGCTGACGCGCAATAGTGACCCACCCGGGTAGTCGACCTCGATCGTAACCGCGCTCTGCTGGGGGGCGAACTTGAGGGCATTGGCGACCAGATTTTCGACCACGCGTTGAAACAGGGTTACATCGGCGGTGAGTGGATACGGCTGCTCGGGCACGCGTGATGTCAGTGTTACGCCCTGGGCATCGGCGAGCGGTTCGAACTTCTCCATGACCTGGGCGATAATGCGGTCGACAAACAAGGTGCTGCGCGTTAAGGACAGCTTGCCGCGTTCCATCTTGGCCAACATGAGCATGTCGTCGAGGAAGTTGCTCATCTTCTGTGACTCAGACAGCGCAAGGTCGAGGTAGCGCGCCTGCACGGGGGCGACGCCGCCCTTGCGCTTTAGCAGCTGCAGATACAGCATCACCGCGGCAAGCGGGTTGCGCAGGTCGTGAACAATCATATAGGAGAGAGCCTGGCGCAGTTCGAGCAGGCGCTCCAATTCGTCATATTGGGTCTTGATGCGCAGCATCGTGCGCACGCGTGCCTGCAACTCCATACGAGCCACGGGCTTGGTGATAAACTCGTCGGCGCCCGCCTCGAGGCCGCGCACCCGGTCGGCGACGGAATCCAACGTGGTCAATAGTACGACGGGTATCTGGCGGTAAGAGACGGACTGCTTGAGGCGGCTGCAGACGGCATAGCCATCCATTTCCGGCATCATCACGTCGAGCAGAATGACGTCAGGCGCCAGCACCGGCATGCGCTGCAGTGCCTCGCCGCCGCTTGCCGCCTCGACTACGTCGATATCGTCAGCCTGCAGTTGAATGCGGAGGATTTCGCGACTGGACGGCTCGTCATCAATAATGAGCACGCGCTTTACATTGGCAGAAGTGGCTGACATCAGGTTCGCTGTCCCGTAACGAGAAGAACGAAGTGCAATACGTATGTTACGTTATAGCACATTGTTTGCAATATTGAAAGGTTGGAGGTTAGCGGTAGTACTGCTCGCGTTAGGGATCGGGCGGGCACAAGGTCCGGCGAAGCACCGATCGGTGTGATGGGCGGTGTTGTTGCGCCGGACCTTATGCCCCTACGGTTTGCGCATGCGCTGACGCAAGTTACACCCCGTTGGGCAGGCGAACGATGAGGAAGCCGAGTTCGAGCGAACGCCTGTGCAGATTGACGTTGACTCCGTCTGCCGCCAGCGCATGGGCACTGGCAATGAACCAACGACGCAATCCCCAACTGCGCTCGGCCTGGGTGCGCAGCGCGGCGCGCTTCCAGGCTGCGAGGAGTTCATAGATCGGTGCGCCGGGCTGCATGTGATGAATATGGTTCTTGGGCAGGACCGGCTGGAAGAGGGACGGCTCAAAGCCATTGCGAAAGTTGGTGCTGAAGACCAGTGCCTCGGCGAACCAGCCGCCGGCCCCCGGCTGCCGCCGCAGCACATTGGCGACCCAGATGCGGCCGAAGGGATCGGACGTGCCTTCCACCAGCAGGCCGCCGGGCAGCACGTGGCGGGCCAGCTCGGCATAGGCCTCGGCGACCTCGCCCTCATCGTATTGGCGCAGAACGTTGAAGGCGCGCACGGCGCGCACGTGTTCGGGCGCCCCAGTGGGGCCGGCGGCGAGCGGCAGGTTGAAACCGCCCAGGCGGAACTGCGTCTTGGCGTCGGCGTAGGGTTGGGCAGCGTCCACGCGCGCACGATCGATCTCGACGCCAAGCACGCACAGCTCCGGGTTGATGCGCCGCAGCCGCCGGGCTGTTTCCAGCGTGGTGAAAGGCTCGGCGCCATAGCCCAAGTCGACAAAGTACGCCTGGGCATAGGGGCCGTCGCTGCGGCGCAACAACGTGGGATCATAGCGTGCGCAGAAGAGGTCAACGCGGCGCAAGCGATTTTGCGCCGTCTTGCCGCGTGTGATTTGCCCTTGCGGTCTGCGCCGGCCGCTGCGCCAAGGCGTGCGGACGGTGAGCTTGCTGCCTCGATTGCCAGGATCGATCATAGGCGCATTATACTGCTTGCACGTCCGTTTCCTTCACGAGTACAATGAGACAGAGGCGAGAATTCCCGCCCAACCGTCCCCACGAGAGGAGCCCATTGCATGCCAAGGCTGTACATAGAGGAAAGCAACCAAGTGCTCGGCGAGGTCAGCGAAGCAGAACTCAAGGTTCTGTTTGAGAATTTAGAGGAGGAGTCGGCCGAGGACACCGACTATTACATTACGGCGGATACGATCGACTACCTGGAGAGCCGGGGAGCCGACGCCAAGCTGGTCAGCATACTGCGCCAGGCCATCGGCGGCAGTGACGGCATCGACATACGTTGGTCGCGCTAGAAGGGCAGATGAAGTATGGCAGATCTACGAGAGAAGTTTGAGGAAGCCGCACGCGATTCACAGACGCTGGCGGAACGGCCGGATAACAACACGCTGCTGCAGCTATATGCGCTGTACAAGCAAGCTACCATCGGCAACGTCAACACCGGCCGGCCGGGCCAGTTCGACTTTGTCGGGCGCGCCAAGTGGGACGCCTGGGACAAGTTGAAGGATACGTCCACGACGGAAGCGATGCAGGAGTACGTGGACCTGGTCGACCGGTTGAAGAAGA
>CAWIVN010000005.1:0-97787 GCA_963839515.1 uncultured Chloroflexia bacterium | reverse complement strand
ATAGCTGCATCTGCTGCTTGATGGCGAGGTAGCGGTTGATGACGGCGACGCTGAGCTCGTCGGCGGGGACGTCGAGGGTTTGAACGCCGCGCTGGCGCAGGCGGTCGAGGGTGAGCTGGCGCTCGTCGAGCAGCTGCTCGGCCACGGTCCGTTGATAGAGGCTGGCGCTGCCGGTAATCGGCTGGCGCGCCAGCTTTTGCACCGTGGGGTCGCTCAGCGTGACCAAGAGCGGGAGGTGGCGCAGGCGCAGGCGTGTCATCTGGGCGATCAGGGCTTCCGTGGTGATGCTGCCTGTGAGGTCGGTGAAGAGCAGCACGAGGCCGCGCTTGTGCTGATGAGCGGCGAAATAGCTGAAGGCGGCGTTGTAGTCGGGCTCGATCGGCTGTCCTTCCACCGCATACAGCTGCTCCAGCATGCGTTGGAACTGCACTTTGCCGCCTTGAGGCGCCACGTAGGTTTCCACACGATCGGCGAAGGTAAGAAGGGCGATGCGGTCGCCTTTCTGCGCCGCCACGTAGGCCAGCAGCAGGACGGCGTTGATGGCGTAGTCCATCTTGGCCACCTCACCCACGGGGCTGCGCATCATGCGGCCGATATCGAGCAAGCAGTAGATGTTCTGGCTGCGCTCGCTTTCGAACTCCATGCTGATCGGCTTGCCGCGGCGGGCCGTGGCCTTCCACGAGATGCGGCGATATTCGTCGTCGGGCGTGTAATCGCGCAAGCGCTCGAACTCCGCACCGCCACCCAATGTGCGAACGCTGCGCAAGCCTAACTCCCACAGCCGGTTGCGGCGCAGCATCAGGTCGTATTTGCGCACGTCGACCAAGTTCGGGTAGACCTTGACCGGCGCGGACGCTTGTATGCGGGTCTGGCGGCGCAGCAAGCCGAGCACGCTTTCCCAACGCAGATACAGGTCAGCAAACGTATAGTCGCCACGGCGCGGCGGGATCACGTCGTAGGCATACTCCGCCGGCTTACCGGGCGCAACCATGCCGGAGAGAATGCGCTCGCCGGCAGCCATGGCGAAATTGGCGGGTGGCGTGTCGCGCACCCAGATACGCACGGGACGCAGCGCCTGGCGCAAGCCCACATGCAGCGTGATGCGGTTTGGCGCAGCGAGCGAGAGCCGGTTGTCGTGGCTGCGGGCAACAGTCCATTGGCGTGGCTTGGGCGACACCTGCCAGTCGGCAATCAGCAGCGCCGTCAGCACGAGCAACCACAGCAATGCCGCCCACAGTGCCAGCGGCCACCACCAGGAGACTGCCAGCAGCAGGGATGTAATCAGAAAGAGCATAAGCGCGCGGAATGTGAACTGCACCGATTTAACCCTTCTTGTGCCAGCGGCTAAAGGCGCTTGACGATTTGGGTTCCGGCTTGCCGGCGCCCTTGGTGGGGCGCTTACCGGTGTTTTTGTGTGGGCCTCCAGAGAGCTGCAAGCCGGCCAAACCCTGGCGGGTGACTTCGAGCGTGACGCCACCATGGTCCAGCTTGCGCTCGGCAACCAAGCCTTCGCCAATCAAACTGTCGACTAACTGGGCAAGACTCTGCTCGCTGCGCGCGCGCAGGCAGCCATAGCTGGAACTTGCCTGCGCGCGCTCGTTGGCTTCGGGATCCCCGCGCAGCAAACGGATCAGCGTGCGGCGGCCCCAACTCTGTACCGCCAGCGTCGCCAAGACCAGGTCGGCGGCGCTGGGTCCGGCGGCGCTTGATCCGGCGTGGGCGGGGATTTGCAGTCCGGCGCCACAGTTGTCGCAGACGCCGCAGCGCGCCCGCTTGCCGGATCCAGGCAGCGCGGGCTGGCTGCCCAGGTATTCGCCGAGGTAAACATGGCGGCAGACGCGGCTGTGGGCGTAGGCGTCGATCTCCTGGACGCGCTGGGCCGCAACGGCAACGCGCTGCGTGACCAGGCTTTCGACCCGTTGGGCAGCATTGGCGGGCGCGGCCGGCAGGCTGAGCAAGGGCACGCGGCCGGCAGGGTAGTAGCGCAACCATCCGGCAGTCTGCCAGGCCAAAAGGCAAGACTCAAGGGTTTCGACAGGAATTGCTGCAGCCTCGGCAAGGGAGAGGAAATCGCCGGAGGCCGTGCTGTGCGCATCCAGATTGGCGCGCTGCAGAAAGTCATAGAGCGCACGATCCAATTGGCTGCCGTCCGGGCGGCGACCGCTGCGCTGCGGCAGGCGGTGGATGGTCAACGTCTGCGGCACGTCGTAATGGCGCTGGACCAAGCCGGTCTGCTCGAGCACGCCGAGCAGCATGCGCGCCTGCGTCTGGGTCGAGTGCAGCGCGTCGACGATCCGGGCTAACGGCACCGGGCCGATGGTGCGCGCGGCCAGCGCCTGGCGCACGGCGGTGTAGGCTGTGCGGACGTTCTCGACCGTCACCTCGCCCTGGGCCGCCAAGCGCAGCAGCGTCCGGCTGTCGCCCTCGCTGTAAAGAAGCACGCAGTGGGCAGGCTGACCGTCGCGGCCGGCGCGGCCAATTTCCTGGTAATAGCCTTCGACGGAGTTGGGCAGCCCGCAGTGCACAATAAAGCGAATGTCGGGCTTGTCCACGCCCATGCCAAAGGCCACGGTGGCGACGATGACGGACAGCTCATTGCGCATGAAGCGGTCCTGGATCTCGCCGCGCTGTTCCAGCCCCGCATGATAGGCGGCGGCGGGCACGCCATAGCCCCCCAACAGCTCGGCCAGCTCGTCGCAGCGTTTGCGGCTGCGCACGTAGACGACGCCGGGGCCACCAAGCTGGCGCAGCAGGGCGACCAGCGCCTCCTGCTGCTCCTCGTCGTCGCGCACGCGCAGGGCGGTCAGGTGCAGGTTGGGCCGGAAAGCGTCGCCCACCAGCACGCGCATGGCAGGCGGTTGGCCGGGCTGCTGGCTGGGCTGTTGGCTCAGCAGTTGGCGCTCGATGTCGTGGCGTACGCGTGGGGGGGCGGTGGCGGTGATGGCCAGGATGGGTGGCCCACCCAGGTCCCGGTGTGCCTGCGCCAGGTGGAGGTAGTCCGGGCGGAAATCGTGGCCCCAGATCGAGACGCAGTGCGCCTCATCCACCACCAGGCGCGCCACGCCTCCCCTGCGCAGGGCATGGACAAAAGGCAGCTGGCGCAGGCGTTCGGGGGCTACGTAGACGAGACGGTACTGGCGCGTGGCGATGCGCTCGACGATGCGGCGCAGGTCGTCGCCGTCGTAGGTGCTGTTGACTGCCACCGCCTGGCGGCGGAGCGGCGCGGGCAGGCCATCGATCTGGTCCTTCATCAGCGCGACGAGTGGTGAAACGACGAGAGTGATGCCATCGCTTAGAAAGGCAGGCAGCTGATAGCAGAGCGACTTGCCGGCGCCGGTGGGCATGACGGCCAGCACATGTTCCCGGCGCTGCACGCAAGCCAGGACTTCGGCCTGGCCCTCGAGGAGATTGGCGTACCCGAACATGCGCTTGGCCGCGGCCGCGAGATCGCGGCGTTCCTTGGCGGAGACGGGGACCGACGAGAGCGCGGCGGCGGGAGAAACGGGGGCCCAGTCGGAGGTGGCGCTGGATGCGGCGCTAGATGCGGCGTTAGCTGCGGCTGGGTCCGGGGATGGGGATCCACGAAGGGCACGACGAGCACGAACGGAGGGGGCGGGAGGAGGAGTTGGAGCCGGTGGCGGCGCGGAAGGTGGAGCTGGGGGTGTTAGCTGGTGGGCATTGGCGAGGAGGGCCTGAATTTCGGCCAGCTCGCGATCGAAGCGGGAAACCAGCTGGTGGTTGAGATCGCGCACGCGATGGGTGTCGCCGGTGGACTGCAGCAAGTTGCGCAGGCCAGTGATCTCGTCGACGGAGAGTTCGGGTCCACGCCTGGCGAGGTCGAGCGCCTGGATGGCGTAGGCCGAGGCGGTCACCAAGTCGCCGCGGCGCTGCTGGACCTGCATCAGGCCAGAGAGCGGCTGGCGGCTGGCGGGGGCGTCTTTGCGCAACTGCAGGTAGATTGCCTCGGCAGCCTCAAGGTCGCCGGCGGCCAGCAGCATGTCGCCCAGCAGCAGTGAGGCCGGCCCGAGCGGGTAAATGAGTTTGCCCGTGCTGCCCGTGACGGTGCCGGGATAGGGCGCGGCGCCCTTGTCGGCCAGCGACTGTGCCGCGGCCAGGGCAGGCTGCACCTGGCCGGCGGCGGCCTGCATACGCACGCGTTGAATGGCAGCCGGCAAGTTGTCCTGCCGGCGCAGGCGCTGGTCAAGGAGGGGTAAGGCTTCGGACGTGCGGCCCAGGCCATGGAGGGCGGCGGCACGCTGCTCCAGCCCCGTGGGCGACAGCGTGCCCAGAGCGTCAAGGCAGGCCAGCGCCTCGGCGTAGGCCTGCCAGCGCAGCAGAAAGTCTGCCACGCGTTCGCAGACGTCGCTGGCGAGGGCGGCGTAGGCGGTGGGCTGCAGGGCAAGACGGTCCAGCAGGGAAGACAAGGGCCTCCTTGAAAAGTACGCTACTTGGCGTCTAACGCCGGCTTGCGGATGAAGCGCAGCAGCGTTTGCGCGAGCCAGTCAAGCACAAACCAGGTGGCGAGGAAGGCGGCAGTTTCGAGGGTGAAGCTGTGGAATTTGTAGAACAACTCGGCAATGAACATGGAGAGCAGCAGGATCGGTAGTTGTTCGACGAGCAGCCGGCGCAAGGGAAGGGAACGGATCAATGAGTACATAGGATGGCCTCCGGTGTAGGTTAAAGAACTATCGTTCTAAAGTATACCATAGGTTGGTGTGAGTGGGCTAGGATAGGGGGTAGGTGTGGAGGGGGTGGACCCTGTCTTGAGATACGTACCAGTCGTTGTAGACGAGTTCGATTTCGGTGACGGGGGAGTGGCCGAAGTCGTGGCGGCGCAGGGATTGGAGGGCTGCTGTGAGGCGGGCGGGATTGCGGAGGGGGCGGCAGAAGCGGACGGCGGTCATGTGGGCAGCGGAAATGCGATAGCGGCGGTCGAGGTTGTGGCCCAGACCGACGGCGTGGATGGCGGCGCGCAGCGCCTCACGCAGGTCATGCAACTGGCTGCCGCCGGGATAGCCCTGCACCAGGATGGCGGCGGGCGAAGCAGTGAGGCCGTCAAAGCGGAGGGAGAAGGGTGCTGCGGCTGCAAGGACCTGGTCGATCGCGCGGCGGTAGAGCGGGAGCTGGGCGATATAAGGTTCGGGCTGCTCGGTGCCGCTGAACAAGGAGAGCACCGTCACGTGCAACTCTGCCGGTTTGTAGAAGTACTGACCGGGCTCGATCTGCTTCAGATCGGCCAGCACTTCGGCTATCCGCAGAGAGACAGCAGCGGCCGGCCTGATCAGCAGCGTGGCGCCGCGGCGACGATCGCGGGCCTGATCCAGCAATTGCGTGTCCAGGGTGACGGCGCCGGCGGCAAAGGCGGCCTGCGCCCCCTGCCACATCGTGTCATACTGGTCTTGCAGTGAGTCGTTCATGATTGGGCGCACAGCGCCAGTGTGGTCGACGTCTGCGGGAGCGCGAGGGACAGATGTAGGTGAGATGGCTGTGCTCAAGAAGAGGCCGGCCTCAACTGGTGAGTTGGATGGTTTGGGGGGGTGGCTGAATTTTGTCGGGGAGCGGCGAGACGTCGCGGACGAAGCGGGCTTGCATGCTCCAGGGACCGGTCCAGGTGATCTGCGCGTCGACGAGGCGGCCGCGCAGGGGCAGGTCGCTTTCGATGAAGACCAGCTTGTTCTGGCGGTTGCGGCCGCGCCATTTGCCCTTGTGCTGGTCCTCGACCAGCACCTCGACGATTTCGCCGAGGAACCTGGCGTTGTTTTCGGCGCTGATGCGTTCCTGCAGGTCTTCCAGGCGCTGGTGGCGGAGGACCTTATCTACTTCGGGCACGTCGTCGAGCATGCGCCGTTCGCTGACGGTGCCCGGGCGCGGGCTGTAACGCGCCAGGTGGACCTTGTCGAAGGCGCAGTCTGCCACCACTTCGACCGTGTGTTCAAACTGTGCGGCCGTCTCGCCGCAGAAGCCCACGATAATGTCGGTGTTGATGGCCACATTGGGGATCGTGGCGCGAATGCGTTCGATCAGCGCCAGGTATTCGGCGCGCGTGTAGCCGCGGCGCATGTGTTCCAGCACTTCGTCGTCGCCGGCCTGAATCGGAACCTCGATGTGCTCGCACACCTTGGGCAGGTCGCGCACGGCCTCGAGGATGCGGCCGGTCATGTAGTTGGGGTGGCTGGTCAGGAAGCGGATGCGCCACAGCCCTTCGACCTCGTGCACGGCCGCCAGCAGGTCGGCCAGGTCGGGCGTGTCGCCCTCGGCGCTGCCGTGAAAGGCACTGACGGTAGCGCTGTTGCCGAGGCCGCCCTCACGCCAGTCGTAGCCATAGCGGTCGACGATCTGGCCCAGCAGCGTTACCTCGCGCACGCCTTGCGCGACCAGGCCGCGCACCTCGTTAACGATTTCCTCCAGCGGGCGTGAGCGTTCGACACCGCGGCGGAAGGGGATGATACAGAAGGTACAGGCGTGGCTGCAGCCATAGACGATGGGCACATGAGCAGCCACCGGCGCCTCGCCGCTGAGGGCGAGATGCTTGATTGATTGGACGGTGCCGGCCGGCTGTACCTCGTCCTGCAGGCGATGGCGACGCAGCAACTGCTCACGCTCGATAGCCGCCATCTCGGCGTCGATTTCGGCCTGGCGCAGGTGGTTGACGAGGGGGGTAGATTCGCTGGGCGGCATGAAGACGTCGACAAAAGGATACGCGTCGAGGAGCTGTTGGCTGGGCTTGACGCCGACCATGCAGCCCATCAGTGCGACCTTGCGGTCGGCGCGAGCTTTCTTCCAGGGCTTGAGGCTGCCGAGCTTGCCGACGGCCTTATCTTCGGCGCTCTGGCGGACGACGCAGGTGTTGAGGACAACGACGTCGGCGTCGTCCAAGCGGTCGGTAGGGCCATAGCCGATCTTTTCCAATTCGGCGGCCACGTGGTTGGAGTCGGCCACGTTCATCTGGCAGCCAATGGTCCAGATGTGGTACTTACGGGCGGCCGTCGAGTGCTGATCGGTGGCAGTTTCGTAGGTAACGCTTTCGTGCGCGTCGGGCGCAGCTTGTGCCGCGGGCGCAGCTTGTGCTGCGGGCGCAGCTTGCGCTGCGCGTGCAGTATGCATCATAGAGGACTCCTGTGTTCCGGTGTAGGCCGGGCAGGTTGCCTAGCTGGCTACTTTGGCTAGACAAAAAGGCAGGGAGTGCACTCTGCACTCCCTGTCATACGGACAGCCATCAGATTCTACCGAGGAACGGACTACGTGTCAAGGTGAAAGTACAACGGCAATGCACAATCAGCGCGGGATCGGATGGTACATAGCGCAGCGATCCTCCCCACGGTTTCCTGCTGTCCCAGTGATTTTTATCATATGGTATCGAGCGCTTCAAATGCGCTTCATGGAGGCCGTAAGGTGCCTCTACAGATGTCCGCGCGAGACGGCCACCGATGCGGCTGCATCGAGGTGAGCGCGCGCCTGCAGACCGTTCCCCGCCTGCCAGGCTGCAAATGCGCCAGCCAGCCGTTCGCGAATCGTCTGTGGCGGCGGCTGCTGCGTGTCTTCGAGGAGGAGCGCAGCATAGTTCAAGGCTTGTTCGAGCCGGTTTTCCTTGAGAGCCACGCCGATCAACGGCCACAATGCCAGCCAGCAGAAGGGATTTCCGGTGGCAGCCTCTTGCCAGTCGGCGAGAGCCGCGACAGCTTCTTGTTTGGCTGTGGACAGGTCACCCGAGCGCCAAGCGAGCCAGGCCAGGTTGGCGTGGGCGATTCCGACATAGTCCAAGCGCTGGCTGGCTCGCGCGCTCTCCAGCGTGAGCATCGTGTAGCTGCGTGCTTCTTCCGGTTGTCCCCTGAGGCGGGCAATAATGGCGAGGTAGACGAGGCACTGTGTCTCCACCAGGACCAGCCCGATGTGGCGGGCCTGGTGGAGGGCGGCGCGCAATTGGGCGCCGCCCTGTTCCAGACGCCCGTTCCAGAGCAAGGTAAAGCCATAGCCGAACTGGGCGACGGCTAACGCAAAAGGATCACCATGTCTCCGCACCAGTTCGAGCGCGGCATGCCGCTCTTCGACCAAGGCATCGCCGAAGACGTAGCGGCTGCGGCGGAATTCCATGCGGGTGACAAGCTGCTGCCACTCGATCTGCTGAGCGTGCGAGCCATAACGGCGGACGGCACTCTGCAGCAGTTCCGACAGCTGTGCCATTGCGTCGGTGCTGCCGCCCCAATAGTGCCATTCCATCAAGGCCAGCAGCACTGAAATCCAGACGGTATACCACGCCTCGTCGCGCGCAGAGGTCGTCGATTCCAGGAGGGCACGCGCAGCAGAAAGAGCTTCCCAGGCTTGCACGCGTTGATTACTTGCGATAAGTGTGCGCCCCAATTTATCGAGAAATGTGGCGCGGCGCAGCAGCGTGCCTTCATCGAGCAGCTCCAACGCCGCAACGTACGCGCGCTGTGATTCCTGCCAGTTGCCTTGGCGACGGTGCAACTCACCGAGCCATTCCAGTACGCCGATCATGCGCGTGTCATTTTCTGACAGCAGAGATTGCGCCTGTTGGAAAAAGGCGATAGCCTCACTATTGGCGAAGATGCGTGAGGCTGCGCCCGCGGCCAACAGGCAGTAATCGAGTGCTTTCTCTGGGTGAGCGGACAGCGTATAGTGGTGGGCAATCTGGCCGGCCATGCTTTCCGGGTCCGCAGCATGGGCGTGGGCCAGCACCTCGGCAATCCGCTCATGCAGCCAGCGGCGCCTTTCCGGGCTAATCGACGCATAAGCCACCTGGCGCAGCTGGTCGTGCGTGAACTCGTAGTAAACCTGTCCATACACGCGTATGATATGGCGCCGCCACAATTCGTCGATCCCGGTCACTGCCTCGGCCTCGCTTTGGCCGCCGGCCCGGACGACCAGGTCAAGATTGAAGTAGCGGCCAGCTACCGCGGCGGTCTCCGTTGCGGCGCGGGCAGCAGGAGAAAGCTGGGAGAACCGGTAACGCACAACGGCGTGCATCTTGGGCGGCAGGGGACCATGGCGAAGCGGGGTTCCCGAGGGCCAGGCACGCACAATCTCGACGACGAAGAGGGGATTCCCCTCCGTATTCTGGTAGAGTTGGTGTGCTTCGCCCTGGCTTAGAGAACGACCGCCGACGTGGGCAGCTAACACGGCCGTATCGCCCGGCGACAGAGGGCCAAGCTCTTGCTCGGCGTAGCGCCCGCTGCGCTGCAAAGTCAACAGGAAGCCCTCCAGGGCGCTTTGTGGGCGCAAGTCTTCCGTGCGGAGCGTTGCCAACACAAGCAGGGGGGAATTGGCGGAGGCGTGCATGAGATAGGCAAGCCAGCCCAACGTCTCGCCGTCGCACCACTGCAGATCGTCAAAGAAGAGCGCCAGCGGTTCGTGCTGCCGCCGGCGCTCTTCGGTCACCGTTTCTGGGGCAAGTGCTTGTGGGCCAAGCGCGAGGCGCGTGAGAGCCTGCAGAAAACGCTGGCGCTGCCAGCTTTCCGTCAACGGACCGGGCGGCGCCACGTGCTGATCTGCGGCCAACAGTTCAGGCAGCAGGCGTGCGACCTCGCCGGCCCAAGCCGCTTCGAGCCCCTGCAGGCGCGGCAGGAAGAAGGCATTGCGGAACAGCTCAGCAAGGGGCGCATAGGCTAATGCCTCGCCACCGCCAAAGCAGTGGGTCGTGGCGACGGCGATGCCCTGCCTGGCCAGGCCCGCGAGCCATTCTTCCACCAAGCGTGTCTTCCCAATCCCCGCCTCGCCCGTTACCAACGCAAACTGGCCAGCGCCGTCCATGCACCGCTGCCAGACCGCCTGCAGCCACTGCAGCTCGCGTTCGCGACCAACAAACGTGGGTTCGGGAGCTGCAGTGCCAGGCGCGGCTTGCTCTGCGGCGCGGTGCAGGCCCGGTGCAGGCCCGCCTGCCGGCTCACTATGGGCTTGTGCCTGCAGGAACAGGACCTGCAGGCGAGGTCCCGGTACGGAATCCAGGTCTTCACGGAGGGCGGTCTCCGCAGCCTGGTACGTACGCAGGGCGGCATTTCGGTCGCCTTGTGCCAAATACAGGCGCATGAGGTGAGCGTAGGTGAGCTCGTTTCCGGGATCGGCGCGCACCCAGTGTTCGGCAGCGGCAATTGCGTCGGTCTGGCGACCTTGTTGCTCCAGCAGGGTGGACAGCAATTCGAGTACCATAAGGTACTCGCGGCGTAACTGCTCGCGTAGGGGGATTAACCATTCGTCGTACGCAGTGGGCAGCAGATCGGCCGTGTAATATTGGATGGCTGCATCGCATAGCTCGAGTGCTGCGGCAGGGTCGCTGGGGCGGAGGGTAACGGCGTGGTGGACGGCGGATTGGAAGAGCGCCACATCCAGAACGGCGCCGCCGCTGCGCCACTGCAGGGCGTGCCGGGTGATCTCGATCATCTGGTCGGCGGCAGGCAACACCTGGCGCAGCCGTGTAATCTGGGTGCGCAGATTTTTCAGCGCCTGGTCGTCAGTCGTCTCCGGCCACAGTGCCGTTGCCACCTGGCGGCGGCTGCAGACCGTATGGCGATAGAGGGCAACGTAGGCGACCAATGTCTGCAGGCGTGGGCTCAGGTCGACAACGAGCTTGGAATCGGTGCTGATTTCGAAGGTTGCGAGCAGGCGAACACTCAGGGTCACAGTCACCTTCTGCTTTTGTGGCCGCGGTGCTTTTTTGACCTTGCCCCATTTTGGCGGCATCGCCAACGCAGTGGGTTAAAGCGTAGTGTACATTATTTCCCCAGAAGTTGGAAATATTTGCGCGGGAGCGACCCTGGCACGGCGCACAAAGATAGGGATTGGGGTAGTGCGGGTGCAGGAATACGCGGGGTAGAGAGCGTGGGGGCAACGGACAAAGAGTCACTGGATTGCCTTAAAGGCCAAATCATGGGTAAGATTATGAGTGTTTGGGGTATGCTGCCCAAGCAAATATCAAGTTGGATTAGCGGTTAGGTAGATTATGGCAATCCGGTGGCATCTGCCGGTGATTGTTGGTCTATTTGTCGTGATTGCCGGGGTGTACAGCGTGGTGACGCCGCTGTTTGAAGCCCCAGATGAAGTGTGGCATTACGGGTACGTACACTGGGTGGCCGGTGGAAACGGCCTGGCGGCGCCGCATGAGGTAGACGGCGTGACGCTCTGGGCGCAAGAAGGCAGCCAGCCGCCACTCTATTATCTGCTGGCCGGACTGCTCACACAGCCGCTGCCGGCGGGCGACTGGACGAGCAGTGTGCGCTACAATCCACACGCCGCCGTGGGGAACGCCGACAGCTTTGGCAACCGCAATTACTTGCTGCACGGCGCCTGGGATGCCTGGCCGTGGCGGGGGATCGCCCTCTCTGCGCACATCGCGCGGTTCTACTCAATCGTGCTGGGGGCGGCGACGGTGGTGTTTACCTACCTGATCGGCCGCCGCCTGGCGCCTGGCTCGGCGCCGGTCGCGCCACTGGCGGCGGCGCTTGTCGCCTTTACTCCCCAGTTTCTGTTTTTGAGTGCTTCTGTCTCCAACGACAACCTGGTAACGGCGATCTGCGCTGCGGGCGTTTGGCTGTGTGTAGGGATCGCCGACAGCCCAACGCAGCCTCGGCTGCGATGGCTCGTAGCGTTGGGCGTACTGCTCGGCCTGGCTGCACTGGCCAAGCTGAGCGGCCTGCTGTTGGGCGGGTTGGCGTTCGTGGCACTCGGGCTGGCGGGGCGGCGGCTGCGTTCGTGGCGCTTCTGGTTGGGAGGCAGTGCGCTGGTGGTGGTGGTCGCAATGGCGGTTGCCGGTTGGTGGTACTGGCGCAACTGGCTCCTGGTCGGGGATCCGTTGGGATTGGCCGGCATGTTTGCGGTGCTGCCGGCGCGGCCCGAGGCTTTAGGCGCGGCGGAACTATTGGCATTGGTGCCCGGCGTCTGGCGTTCGACATGGGCGGTGTTTGGCTGGTTTAATGTGACCGCCCACGAGTGGGTGTATTGGCTGTACAGCGGACTGGTCCTGCTGGGATGCGCGGGCTGGCTGGTGCTGGCGCTTGACCGGCGCCGCAGGCAGGCGAGCGGATACCATTGGCCGGCGGCCGGGCTGTTGGCAGGCTGGTCGCTGGTGGTAGCGCTGGCGTTGGTGCGCTGGGCGCAGATCAATTATCCGCAGGGACGGCTGCTGTTTCCTGCCATTGCAGCAGCCATGCCGCTGCTGGCGGCCGGCCTGTTGGCCTGGTGGCCGCGTACGTGGCAGGCGGGTGTGGCCGCGGCTATCGGCGCGGGTATGACCGTCCTGGCGGTGGCGGCACCGTTCGTGTGGATTGCTCCCGCGTATGCGGCGGCGGCGGCGCCCCCTGCCGACGTCACAGCGGTTGAGGCCCCGCGGGGGAAAGTGGGCGAGCATGTCGAATTGGTCGGCTACTCGTACGCGCCCCAACCGCTGCTTCCCGGCGGTCAATTCGACATAACGCTGTACTGGCGCAGCGATGCGCCCTTGACGAGCGATTACAGCGTTTTTGTGCACCTGGTGGACGAACTTGGGATCGTGCAAGCGCAAAGCGACAGCTATCCTGCGCAAGGCAGCAGGCCGACAAGCGGCTGGCAGCCCCTGCATGTCGTGGCGGACCGCCACCGCCTGCAGCTGCCGACAAGTATGCCGGCACCGGGGAGTTTACGCATCGAAGCCGGCATGTATGACTTTGCCGATGGCAGGCGCCTGGCGACGGCGCCGGGCAGCGGCAGCGCGGGCAGTATCGAACTGGGCAAGATCGACAGCGCGGCCCTGGCCAGCCCAACCGGCATCCCCAATCCCATGCGCGTCGAATTTGGCGACAAGATCGCCCTGACGGGCTACAGCGTAGACCGGCGCAGCCTGCGTCCCGGCGAGAGCATGCAGTTAAGCCTGTGGTGGGAGGGGCTGGCACACATGGAGAAGGACTACGTGGTCTTTGTGCACCTGATGCTGCCGCCGGATGCCGTGTGGGCGCAGCACGACCGCCAGCCGCAGGATGGTGCGGCGCGCACTTCCACATGGGAGGTGGGCCAGGTAGTGCAAGATGACTACACGCTGACGGTTCCACCCGAAGCGCCGCCAGGCATCTACGAAATTGCGGTCGGTATCTACGACAAGGACAGCTTTGAGCGGCTGACGGTAAACTCCAGCGATAGACCGATCATTCTTGCGCGCGTGCGCGTGGAGCCATGATGACGACAGCACCATCCGCCCAGAACAGACCGAAGACAGGACAGAGCCGCAGCATCGCCGCGGCCATCACGCGTTACATCCCATTTCTGCACACGCTGCGCACCTATGACCGGTCCTGGCTGCGCGGCGACCTGGCGGCGGGCGCGACCGTATTTGCCGTGCTGGTGCCGTCGGCGTTGGCCTATGGCGAGTTGGCGGGGCTGGATCCCGTTGCGGGCATCTATGCGGCGATGGGGGCGATGCTTGGCTATGCTTTGTTTGGCACCTCGCGCCAGGCCGTGCTGGGGCCGGATGCTTCGCTGCCGCTGATGGTGGTGGCGGCCGTCGCACCGTTGGCGGCAGGCGATCCCGTGCGTTATGCGGCACTGGCGGCCACGACGGCGCTATTGGCGGGGTTGATCTGCGTCGTGGCAGGTTTTCTGCGTTTTGGCTTTATTGCGAATTACGTGTCGCAGCCAATCCTGACGGGCTACATGGCAGGCGTGGCGTTTTTGGTGATCGGCGGGCAACTGGGGCGGCTGTTTGGTTTCAAGGTCCAGGCAGACACATTCTTCCCGCAGGTGCTGGAGGTGGCGCGGCGCTGGCAGGAAACCCACTGGCTGACGTTGATCATAGGGCTCCTCTCAGTTGTGCTGCTGTTCTGGCTCAAGCACCGCCGGCCGCGGCTGCCCAGCGCGCTACTGCTTATGGTGGCCGCGATCCTGATCTCCAGTGTGCTGGGGCTGGCGGCGCGGGGTGTGGCGGTCGTCGGCACGATCCCTTCTGGGCTGCCGAACGTGACCTGGCCGGAGTTTACGGCCAGTGACTTTGCCGCCTTGCTTGTGCCCTCGTTCAGCATGGCGTTGATCGCTTTTACCGACGTGCTGGTCAATTCCCGCTCGTTTGCCATGAAGAACCGCTACACTGTGGATGCGGACCAGGAACTGATCGGGCTGGGAGCGGGCAACGTGGCGAGCGCGCTGCTGGGAGGCTTCCCCATTTCCAGCAGCAGTGCACGAACGGCCGTGGCCGATACGATGGGCGGCAAGAGCCAGGTGGCGGGATTAGCGGCTGTGGTGCTGTGCGTCTTGTTTCTGCTGTTTTTGACCGGGCTGTTGGCCAGCCTGCCACTGGTGATCCTGGCTGCCATCCTGATCGTGGCGGTATGGGGGCTGATCGACTTCGAGCAACTGGCCTGGCTGTGGAAGGTGCGGCGCAGCGAGTTCTGGCTGGCGATCTTGACGGCGCTGGGGGTGCTGACAGTTGGCCTGCTGCAGACAATTCTCTTGGCGGTGGTGTTCTCGCTGCTGGGCGTGATTGCGCGGATGAGCCGCCCGCACGACGCCGTGCTGCACCACGACTCCGAGCGCGACCTATTTGTGGAGAAGGAAAGCGACGGCTCGGATCAGATCGAACTGATGCCGGGGTTGATCGTCTACCGTTTTGATGCGCCGCTGTTCTTTGCCAATGCGCCGCGCTTTTTAGAGCAGGCGCGGCGGCTCATCGCGCAGGCCGAGCACCCGGTGCGCTGGTTCCTGATCAATGCCGAGCCGATCGTGGATATCGACGCCACGGCGGCCATGACCTTTGTCGAGTTTGACACCGACATGGATGCGCGCAAGATCCAGATCGCGATCGCCCGCAGCAGCGAACCGTTGCGCGAGATGTTGGATCGCACGGGCGTGACCGAGCGCATCGGCGAAGCGTACTTCTTTACGTCGCTGCACGCTGCGATTGAGGCATATGAGAGTACGTTATGACGGCACGCGCAAGCTGCTCGCCTGTGCTACACGGGCAGTGATTTCGACCGTGTGCTCGCGCCCATCGTCCTGTAACGGGACGAGGTTGCCGGAGATCTCGACGCCGTCGACGCGCAGGGAAGACGCGACGCCCGGCGGCCCGCCAAGCTGTGCATGGCCGGCACGAACTTGAATATTGTAACAGGTCCGACCGTAACGATAGGTGGCCGTAAAGCCCTGCCAGTGTGATGGCAGCCTGGGCGTGAGCGCCAGGTTTGCTCCTTCGCGGCGCAGGCCGAGGATGCCTTCCAGCCCGAGACGGTACATCCACGCGGCCGAGCCGGTATACCACGTCCAGCCACCGCGCCCCGTATGCGGATCCATGCCATAGACGTCGGCGGCGATCACATAGGGTTCCACCTGATAGCGGGCAACTTTGTCGGCACTGTCGGCATGATAGATGGGGTTGAGCAGACGGAAGAGCGCCTCGGCCGTGTCGGCCTGGCCGAGCTCGACAAAGGCCCAGGTGGTCCAGGTGGCGGCATGTGTGTACTGGCCGCCATTCTCGCGAATGCCCGGCAAATACCCCTTGATATAGCCCGGATCACGCGGGGTTTTGTCGAAGGGCGGGGTAAAGAGCAGCAGCAAGCCTTCCTCCCGGCGCACCAGCTGGTCGAGAACCGCCTGCATGGCTTGAGCGGCGCGCTGCGGGCTGCCGGCGCCGGAGAGAACGGCCCACGACTGGGCGATGGCGTCGATGCGGCACTCGCGGTTGGCGGCCGAGCCGAGCGGCGTACCGTCGTCGTAGAACGCACGCAGGTACCAGTCGCCGTCCCAAGCCTCTTGTTCCAATGCCTCCGCCAGCGTGGCGGCGCGGCTGCGGTAGCTTTCAGCCTGATCGCCGTCACTGCGCCGTTCGCAAACAGCGGCAAACTGAGTGAGGGTCGCGTGCAAGAACCAGCCAAGCCAGATGCTTTCGCCGCGCCCTTCAAAGCCCACGCGGTTCATGCCGTCGTTCCAATCACCGCTGCCCATCAGGGGCAGGCCATGCGCCCCCATGGTGGCGCCACGCGCCAGGGCGCGCCGGCAATGCTCCTCCAAGGTGTAGGTTTGATCGCCGGCTGCGTACTCGCCATAGCGATCATCCTCGCCGGCGGCTAGGGGCGGGGCCTGCAGGAAAGGCAGGTGCTCGTCGAGGATGTCCAGGTCGTCGGTCGCCCGGATATATTGGGCGGTCACGAATGGCAGCCACAGCAGGTCATCAGAACAGCGCGTGCGCACCCCGCGGCCGGAGGGCGGGTGCCACCAATGCAGCACATCGCCGGCCTCAAACTGGCGCCCGGCCGCGCGCAGAATCTGCGCGCGCGCCAGGTCCGGCGCAGCGTGCAACATGGCCATGACGTCCTGCAGCTGGTCGCGGAAGCCAAAGGCCCCGCTGGATTGGTAGAGGGCCGAGCGGCCCCAGATGCGGCAGGACAAACTCTGGTAGAGCAGCCAACGGTTGAGAAGAAGATTCATCGCCGGGTCAGGGGTATCGACCTGGACGGCGCCCAGCAGGTCATCCCAAAAATCAGTGTTTGCCTGCCACGCGCGCTCGATCTGGTCGGCCTGCTGGAAGCGAACGGCGAGCGCCACGGCCTCTTCGCGGCTGGATCCCTGCCCCAGCACGAACCAGAGATCTTCGACGGCGCCGGGCGCCAGATCGATGTGCACCTGCAGCGCGGCGCAAGGATCGCGCCCGGGCTCGACTGTGCCGCTGAGACCGATGCGGCCCAAGGCAGCCGGCTTTTCCAGGCTGCCCAGCCGGCCGAGAAACTCGCTGCGGTCGGCGGTCAGGCCGTGCAGGCGCCGGCTGGCGGCCACACAGGCCACGCGTCCGCCGAACTCGGGATGCCAAGGGTTCGTGGCCAGCAGCGCCTGGCTGCCGTCGTCAAAATCCGGGATCACAAACTGCGCCGCCTCTTCGCGGGTGACGCCCAGCACCCATTCGACATAGAACGTCGCCGTCATGCGGCGTGGGCGATCAGTCGTATTTTCCAGGCGCAGCTGGACAATCTTGGCCGGGGCGTCGGGGGCAACAAACAGGCGCAGGTCCTGGCGCAAGCCATAGCTTTGGCATGCAAACTGGCTGTAGCCGGCACCATGACGCACCACCGTAGCGGTCGCGGCGCCACGCGGTCGCGGCGTGACCGACCAGACCTCCGACGTCTCTTCGTCGCGCAGATAGAGCACTTCCCCGGGTTGGTCGGCCACAGGATCGTTGGCCCAGGGTGTCAGCCGGTTTTCGCCGCTGTTGGCGGACCACGTGTAACCGCCACCCGATTCGGAGATTAAGAAGCCGAACTCCGGATTGGCGACGACATTGATCCAGGGCGCCGGTGGGAGACAACCTGGCTCCAAGTAGACGACGTATTCACGCCCATCAGGGCTAAAGCCGCCAAGGCCGTTGGCGAAGCCAAGATGATCAGGGGACGCCAGGGGCGGCAGCAGCTCGTTTACGGCCGGTGCAGGCCGCTCGGGGGCAAAAGCGGGCAGGTGGTCGGCCTGGCGTCGCAAGGCAGACAACTGTACGTCAAGGCTCTGCTCTCCAGCTGCCAGCACCACACGGGCAGCGCTTTCCAGCAGGACACGGTCCTCCGGCTGCAACTGCCCGGCATTCAGCAAGAAGATGCCACCGCGGCGATTGAGCCAGATCTCGCTGTGCATCTGGGCCAGCAGACGGTGCAGTTGGCCGAGCAGCTCCTGGTTGTAGCCCTCGGCGCGTTCGTTGAGGACCACCAGGTCGATGAGCAGGCCGCGCCGCCGCCAATAGATGTGCGCCTGGATTAACTCCTTTACCAGTTCCAAGCCATCTTCATCCTCGATCGTCGCCAGCAGAATGGGGAAATCGCCCGAGATGCCAAAACCCCAGAGGCCAGGCTGGCCGCGTCGATTGGCGGCGAGCGTGGACGGTGCGGCGCGCAGGCCGTGGAAGGGATAGAGCAGCGGCGCCAGCAGCGTTTGTATGCGCTCCAAGTCGAGCATGGAGAGGCCGGCTTGCCGCAATTCCAGCTCGGCGCGCGAGCGTGCCTGGGCAAAGCCATGCTCGACCGCGCCCAGGCTTTGGTAGTGGGCAGCGGCCTCCAGCAGTTTCTGCTGCGACTCAGCGGCCACCGTCAGAAAAACCAGCTGCGTGCTCTCGCCGGCTTCCAGTTCGACCACGCGCTGCAGCGAAAAGATCGGGTCGAGCGTGGCCCCGACTGTGCCGCTTAACCGGCCAATCACCGCAGCGGGCGACCTTTGGCTGCCGCCACGGCCCAGAAAATGGGAGCGGCTGGTTTCGTAGCTTGCACCATCTGGCGGCGGGGTACCGGCGCCAAGTACGAAATGCGCCAGATAGATGGGCGTCTCGTTGGAGGTGCGCGGACGGCGGCGGAACAGCAGGCCGTCCTGATCGGGCAGCGCCTCGCTTTCGATAAAGAGCTTGTTGAAGGCCTGATGGCGCTGGTCGCCGCCCGGCGCCGCCATAACGACCTCCCCGTACGAGGTCAGGGCCAGCCGCCGCGGCGCATCGTCCTGGTTGTGTACGGTAATGCGGCGCAGCTCGACATCGTGGTCGGGCGCCACTGCCACTTCGAGCGTCAGGGCAATGGCGTGCTCGATGCGATGGAACTCGGCCTTGTGGGCATAGAAACGCACCGACTGCACGAGTGGGACGCCTCCCGCGGGCTGCTGCGTAGCAGACCAGAGCGCGCCGCTCTCGCAATCCTGCACGTAAATCCAGGTTCCCCAGTTATCGAGCGTTGTATCGGCGCGCCAGCGGGTCAAGTCGGTGCCCTGCCAGCGGCTGATCCCGCCGCCGGCTGAAGTGATCAGGAGGCGATAGCGGCTGTTGGAAAGGTAGTGAACATAGGGCGCTTGTGTTTCGAGCACAGGTGGCTGCCAGGGCGTGGCACTGACAGGAGGTGCGATGCGGCGCGAGGGCGCCAACTCGCCGGGCTGGGGAAACTCGAGCGGCACGTCGGCGGGGACGCGTTCCTGCAAGAGCACAGCCACACTGTTGAGGCGCGGGTCGGCGTGAAAACGCTGCACCATGAGATTGGCAGGGGGCTGGTCGTCCTGGGCTACCGGCCGCCCAGCTGGCGCAGGGTGCCCAACTGAAGCAGGGTGCCCAGCTGAAGCAGGGTGCCCACCCAGCGCTGGAGGTTGCGCCAGGAAATTGTCGAGCGCCACCAGGATCATGCCCTGATGATGCGCCATGTACTCCTGAACCAGTGCGTGCTCCTGGCCGGCGGGCAGGCGAGCCGGCGTGAAGTCAATCGCCTCGTACAGCCCGTAGGGACCAACGGCACCGAGGGCGGCGAACTGTTCCAAGTTGGCGGCGACGGCCTGCGGTTGGAAGGGCAGCGCCAGCATCGAAGCGTAGGGAGCGATGACCAGGTCCTCGGCCAAATTGCGTTTGAAGCCCAACCCAGGCACGCCAAAGGCACGGTATTGGTAATTCATATTGGAGTCAAAGGCATAGTAGCCGGATTCGGAGATGCCCCAAGGAATGCCTTTTTCGCGACCATAGGCGATCTGCGTATCGACGGCGGCTGCGACGCTCTCATGCAGCAATGTGCCCGGATAGCTGCGCATCAGCAGCGTCGGCATCAGGTATTCGAACATGGTGGCACTCCAGGAGAGCAGGGCGCGCGTACCATGGATCTGAGTCAGCGGGCGGCCCAAGTGCAGCCAGTGGCTGCGCGGGACCTCGTGCTTTGCCAACGCTACCAGGCTGGCGATGCGCGCCTCCGAAGCCAATAGGTCGTAAAAGTTGTTGTCGGCCACCGCGGCACTCACGTTGTAACCAATACGGAAGAGCTGGCGCTGCTGGTCGTACAGAAAATGAAAGTTCATTTCCTGGAAGTAGGTTTCGGCCTGGCTGTCAATTTCCGCCATGCCGTCGAGCAACTCCTGGCTCAAAGTCTGGGCGGCAGTGAGCCGCTCGGCGAGCAGTGTGCACCAGGCGCGCGCCTCCTGCACCTGGGCGGGGCCGGCAGCGGGTAACTGGTCGACTTCGGCGAGCAGTTCCGCCAGCGCCCCGTGCGCCGCCTCGCAGGTCGAGGGCAGGTCGACCAGTAAAGCATTGCTCGGCAGCAGCGCCAGCAGCACCTGGTAGGCAAGCGGCAGCGTGCTCGATGCCCTGCTCGACGCCGGGAGGTCTGCCGCGGGGGCTACAAACAGGTGCGGTGGCTCGCTCAACATGGGCAACCACGGCAACAACAGGCGCACCGTGCGTTGCAGGACGAAGATGTCGTTGTTGATGTGGCGCGTGGCGATGCGCAAGCCATGCAGCGAGGCGGCATCCAAGACGCCGGCATTCTCCTCGAGCAGGCGCATCACGAGCGTTTCCAGCCGCGTCCAGCCGTCGCCTGCTACGGTATCCAGTGCCGGCAGCCAGGCAGCGACGTCGTCCTTGGCCGCCAGCAAACGCTGGCGCTGTTCCTCCACCAGCGCGCGCAACTCGGCGGCGGCCGGTGCATTCTTGGCCGCTTCGAGGCTGGCGACAAACTCGTCCAACAGCGTAAAGGTGTCCGCGAGCCCTTGCCAGCGCACCCAACGAAGGACGCGCGTTTGCGGGAACTCGCGGCAGCTCTGGCCGACGATGCGCAGGCATGCCGCCAGATTGCCACTATCCACGGTTGAGACATAGAGCGGCGGCAGGGGAGCCAGGCTGCGCGTGTCATACCAGTTGAAGAAGTGGCCATGCAAGCGTTCCAACTGCGCCAGACTTTCAAAGGTCGAGCGCAGGCGGGCGACAAGTCCGACGGTGCCGATGTAGCCTAGGTCGTAGGCGGCCACCGTGGACAACAGCAGCATGCCAATGTTGGTGGGTGAGGTGTAGGGAGAAGCCCCGCCCTGCTGCGTCTCTTGGTAGTGATCGGGGGGCAGCCAGTGGTCGTCGGGCCCGACAAATTCCTCGAAGAAGAGCCATGTGCGGCGGGCCAAGCGGCGCAAGGCACGCTGTTGGGCGACCGCCAAGGGGACGACAGGCCGGCGCAACGGTTGGCTGATGCGGTAGGCAATCTCCGGTGCGAGCGCCCAGGCGAGCAGCAAGGGCAAAGCCACCGGCAGGCTGCCCGGCCGCAGCCAGACAACCAGCACGAACCCCAGTGCGGCTGTCACCGGTGCGCTTATCATTTGCTGCCAAGTGCGGCCGCTGCCGGTGGCGCCGCCGGGGCCGTCAGCGTGTGCCGATTTTGCCGCCGTCATCCATTCGAGCAGATTGCGATGCGTGACATACATGCGCGTCAGGCTCGTGCTGATGGCGTCGAGCATTTGCGCAGCTTCAAAAGGCAGGAAGACTATGCCCAACAGCCAGCGCAACCCACCCTCACGCAGCGAGCGTGACGAAAGTCCCCAGTGGCGGCCCGGCTGGTCGGCTGCCCGGGATACAGGAGCCACGGAGCGCAGCGCGCCGATCAGCGGCGTCAGCGCCCCAATGAGCGCGGGGACAGCCAACGCCAGCAGGGCACCCAGTGTCCAGACCAAGGGCGAGCCAGGCAGGAACAGCCAACCGGCGAAGAGCAGCAGCAACAGGCCGGGCGCCAATAAGCTGCGCCGCATGTTGTCCAGAATTTTCCAATCGTCGATGGGTTGAAAACCGGTGCGCATTTCGGCGCGATCGGGATCGGGAAGCCAGGGCAGCAGCCAAGGCAACAACTGCCAGTCGCCGCGCGTCCAGCGATGCTGGCGACGCATATGGGCGGCATAGGTCGGTGGATAATCCTCGTAGAGGACAATGTCCGTGACCAGGCCGACACGCCCGTGAATCCCTTCAAACAGATCGTGGCTGAGCAAGGCGTTTTCGGGGACACGGCCGCGCAGGCTGGATTCGAAGGCATCGACGTCGTAGATGCCCTTGCCGACAAAGATGCCACTGCCAAACAGGTCCTGATAGACATTGGACACGGCATTGGTGTAGAGATCCAGGCCGATATCCCCGGCGAAAATGCGCGTAAAGAGCGAGCGATTGGCGCTGGTGGGAGTTATCTCGGTGCGCGGTTGGAGCAGCCCGTAGCCGTCGATCACCTGGCCGGTGTGCGGATCGGCTTGCGCCTGGTTGAGCGGGTGCGCCAGCGTACCGATCAGCCGGCGTGCGCCTTCGCTGCCCAGGATGGTGTCGGAGTCGAGGGTAATGACATACTTGACCGAGTGAAGCTGCGCAACGGGGCCATCGGTGACGACAAACGAAGTGTCGGCGGCGCCGCGCAGCCAGCGATTCAGCTCGTTCAGCTTGCCGCGCTTGCGTTCCCAGCCGATCCAGCGGTTTTCGCGGGGGTTCCACAGGCGACGGCGGTGAAACAGGCAGAAACGGCCCTGCCGATCGCCGCCGGCATAGCGCAGATTGAGCGTGGCAATACCTGTGCGCGCCTGTTCCAGCAGCCTGTCGTCGCCGGGTAAGTGCTCCTGATCGGCGTCGGCGAAGTCGGTGAGGAGGCCATAGTACAGGTTCTGCTCCGGGTTGCGCAGATAGTGCTGCTCGATCTGGCGCAGGAGCGAGGCGACCTCGCGGTCATTGGAGAGCAACGCCGGCACGACGATCAGCGTGCGAAAGGCATCGGGGATGTGAGCGGTCGTCGAGCCCCCGGCAAAATCGAGCTTGGGGAGAATGCGCGGCGGGATGGCCATGGTGACAATCCAGTCGACGATGGCGACCGCGATCGCCGACGCCGGCAGCAGGGCCAACAGCGCGGCGGCGATTATCTGCAGCAGCGAGCCGCCCTGGCGCAGGGCATAGAAAGGCGCGGCGGCGAGCAGTATGAGCGTCAACAGCAAGATCGGGCCAAGATAGACCGGTGTCGGATGGGCATCCATCCAGCGCAGCAGGCGCAGCGGCAGCGAAGAGGGGCGATAGCCCAAGCGCGCCTCAAGCTCGGCGCGGCCACGGCCCTGCAGATAGAAGCCGACATGGGCCTGGCGAGGCAGAGTGCCCGTGAGTTCGGCCGACGCCGACAGCTGCTGCGGCAGGTGCTGCGCTCCATCCTCGTGTGTATCATCGGCAGGCGCAGCGTCTGTGATCGTATCACGGCGGGGGTGCGTGCTCCTGTGCCAGTTGGATGGCGGCGGCGGCAACATCCCATTCCCCCTTGCGGCCGGCCAAAGCCATACTCTCGACAGTCTTGCGGTATTGGTCGCGCGTGGCGCGGTCCATATGCGCGTAGACGCCGGCGGGGTCGCTGCGCAGGATCTGTTCGACACCGCTCACGCTTTCAAAGAAGGCGCGCCAGTCGTAGGTGGAGATCGCGCGCAGGCTGGTGATGCAGCTGGCCATTGCTTCATCGCCACCCGTCACGTCGGAGGGGGGAAGAGCGGGAGACGTGGGCGTGATCAGTACGGCGGCTCGCGCGAGCTCACTCAGAATGGTGAAACGCAGCATAATAGGCAGCGCCCACAGCTCGCCGATCGTCAGCGGACGGCGCTCCTGGTAGAAGGTGACATAGCGCCGCACCTGCTCCAGGTCCAGCCGGGCGCTACTCGATGCGACCAGTTCCTGGGCGATCGCGTAGACGCGGGGGTAACCTCCCAGCGGTCCGGCGGTAAGTTTGGGCAGCTGGCGGTAGAAGCCGTGAGGCAGGTCTTCGCGGATCTGCCGCAACGACTGGCGGGCGAGATAGAAGTTGTCGAGCAGCCACTCAGCGGCAGACGACAGCACCTGTTCGTCGGGCGTCGTATGGAAATAGACCACTGCCGCTTCAATTTGCGCCTCTAGCTGGGGCAGGGCGGCCAGCAGCCAGGGTTGTACGCCAGGGCCGGGGGTCGCCTCACCATTGGCCGCAGCGGCATGGGCCTGTGCACGGCCCAGGTCCTGCAGCGTCTCTTGTTCATCCATCATCAGCGTCTGCCCTATCTTCAGCTTTATCTTCTGCCCGACCTTTGCAGTGCGAGCTCGGCGTGTGAAGGTGCGATTTGGTCGGCAGTGGCATCCTGGAAGATCAGCAAGGGTGACGAGCCGTAGGCGATAAAGCTGGTGACCAGACTGCCGTAGGGCCAGCGCACCTGGCCGGAAAAGCCGTGGGCACTGAGGATCACGAGGTCCAGACCTTCCTGATCGGCCAACTCGTGCAGCGCAGCCGACACGCTGCCAGCCACCAGGAGGCGAGTTTCGACCAGGTCTTCGGGCAACTGACCGCGTACGGCGTCGAGATACTGCTCGGCTTCCTCGCTGTTGCGCGTGACCACACGCTCGACCAACTCGCTGTCTTCAGGGCTGAGCGGCGTGCGGCGCGGCATGGCGGGCCGCTGCACCACGTGCACGAGCAGCACCTGGGATTCAAAGGCGCGGGCCAGCACACCGCTCAAAGGCAGGACACTCTCGGCGCGCACCGAACTATCGAGGGGGATGAGCAGCCGTTCGTAGCGCAGGCCAAGTTTTTCTGCCGGCGCAGGTTGAAAGGCGCGCACAAGCAACAACGACGTCTTGGCGCGCATGATCACTTTTTGCACCACGCTGCTGACATTCCAGCCGCTGAGGCCGCTCTGGCCGTGGCTGCTGATGATCAGCAGCCCGGCACCAATCTCACGGGCACATTCCAGGATCTGCTCGGCAGCATCGCCATCGAGAACGCGCGTCGCGGCGACGACGCCGGCCTCCTGCAGGCAGTCGGCCTGCGACTGCAAATAGCTTTCGGCTTCGGCACGGCGCAGCTGCCACTCGAAGGGGTCGACCGCGCGCTGCCCATTCTGTTGGCCTGCTTGTGAAACGGCATGCAGCAGGACCACCTGGGCGTTGAGCGCCCGTGCGAGCGAAATGGCGTGCGGCAGCACACACTCGGCCAGCGGAGAGCGGTCGAGCGGGACCAAGATTTGTTCGAACACAGGCACCTCCTAAGAGAAGGTGGGTCAGTAGCAGTGCATCTTGACCCGAAATTGCGCCCTGTGGCTTGAAAAAGGCCCAGGGTGCGCACAAAGAACGACGGAGAGCAAGACGCAGCCAGTTGTCTTGCATCAGCGGACCGGCAGAAAGCGCCGGGAGATGGAATGCAGTAAACACTCGTGGATGGCGGTGCAACTAAGATCAGTATACTTGCTTTAGGGCTATCTGGCAATAAGTGCACAGCGTCTCCAGGGTAGAACCTGCAAGTCCGGCGGAACTCGCAGGTTGTGAAGTCGTATCAGGCGTCGGGCGGACCCATCTGCCAGCCTGTGGCCGCGGCCCAATCTTCGGCGGCGAAGAAGATGAGGTCTACGGCGGGGTCTTTGACGTCCGGGTAGGTGGTGGAGTCGGCCAGTTCGCGCGCGAGGCGGCGCTTGAGCTCGGCGTAGGCAGCAGCGGTGGCGCCATGGGTGCGCAGGTAATCGCGAAAGAGGAGCGGGTAGCGCTGGTTGGGACGGCCCTGGATGCGCACGTGGGTATTGGTGAGGCGCTGCCCCGCCGGCTCGCGCATGAACCACTTTTCCCAGTCGCTGTCGGGCCCCTGGCTGCTGGGTGGGCGGTGATCGTTCCAAATGCCCGGGGCACGCGTGTAACCGAGTGCGGTCAGGAGGGCCAGCACCTGTGGGTCCAAGCCGGCGACGGTGATCTGCACGTCGATAATGTTCTTCGCGGCCAAGCCCGGCACTGAGGTCGAACCGATGTGGTCGATGCGCAGGGCAAGGTCGCCGAGGCCGCGGCGCAACGTGGCGGCGATGGCGGCAAATTCGGTGGTCCAGGTGGGTTGGTAGTCGACGATGGTAATCATGGAGGGTTTTGATGAGACGGCCAACGAGACGTGCTAGGCGCCGCCCATGGGGCTCGAGGTGAGACCATGTGGTGTGGGCGGCGCCAGGCACGGGGTGGTTTATTGGCCGCCGGCGGTCAGGGTTACTTCGACGGGCTGGTAGTCGGCGCCCTTGGGGTCGCCTTCGATGCCTGTGAGGGCGGCCTTGGCGTAGTCGGTTACGTAGGCGCCGGCAGCGGGCGGGCTCTTGATGATGCCGTACTGCTGGGCGATGGCGGCCGTCTGGTCAAACTGGGCGGGGTCCATCTGGCCGATGCCGGCCGTGGAGGGCCAAATCAGCTGGTTGATCTCGTTCATCATCCAGGTCTGGTGGCCGCGCGGCAGGGCGGGACCTTGTTCGAGCACGTAGTCGACACACTTGTCGACGTTGTCGCGGCAGAACATCCAGCCCTTGAACGAGGCGCGCAGGAAGCGCTCGGCAATGTCCTGGTTTTTGGCGTCGGCAAGGAACTCCTCGAGTGGCGAAGATGCCATCCTGGAGCATGGCCGTGCCTTCCTGGTTGAAGTCGATGATGTTGAGCTGGTCCATGGTGTAGAGGTTGCCGTCCTTGTCGGGCGTCTCGAGCACCTGGGCCAACTCGTTGTAGGTCATGGCGGCGGCGGCATCCACCTGGCGTTCGAGCAGCAGGTTCATATCGAACGGCTGCTGGATCAGCTGCACGTCCTTGTCCTTGTCGATGGCGTACTTGGCGAGCGTGGCGAGCAGTTCAAATTCGTTGCCGCCGAACCAGACGGCGACCTTCTTGCCCTTGAGGTCGGCCGGGCCGGCGATGCCGGTGTCCTTCCAAGAAATCTCGCGCATGGCGGAGCGTTCGAAGACCTGGGCAATGTTGACGAGGTTGGTGCCCTGTTCGCGGGCCGAGAGGAGGCTGGGCACGAAGTTGATGCCGAAGTCAGCCTGGCCGCCGGCCACGACCTGCTCGGGCACGATATCGGGACCGCCGGGATTGATGGTGATGTCAAGGCATTCGTCGTCGTAGAAGCCTTCGGCCTGGGCGGCATAGTAGCCGGCGAACTGGGCCTGGGCCACCCACTTGAGCTGCAGGGTGACGGGGTCCTTGGTGGCGCATTCCGTGGCGGCGGCTGCGGCCGTTTCGGCGCCGGCCGCCTCGGTGGCGGTTGCGGCAGCGGGGGGTGCGGCAGCGGGGGCGGCACAGGCGCTGAACAATAAGGCGACCACGAGCAGCAGGGCTGACGTGGTCCACAATCGTCTGGGCATGGTAGCTTGTCCTCCTACGAGATGCGGTTGCATGTGTGGCATGGCGCACGTGGCGTGTGTAGCGCCTGTTGTGCGGGCACGATGTGCGTGCGCCATTTTCCGCACTTTTGCCGCAGGTGTCAAGCCGCCAAAATCGGCGGGTGCAGCCCAATGAATGACTCAGAGTTCACGGAGCGCTGCAGGGCGCATGGTGCGGCTCCGTTTTTGTAACCACGTCAACAAAGGCAGCAAAGACATCATCTCTGCCTTTTTCGTCGGGGATCGGCTTTAGAGTCACCGGATCGTATAGCACGAGTTGCAGCTGGTAGCACGCCGGCGCTGCATCGGGGGGCAGGAAAAGCAAGAATGTGCCCATTTGTGGCGCCATGGCCTTGTCCTGCTGCGCCACGACTCTGCCTTCCGGGTTCACTAATCGTACCGAAATCGCCTGCCCGCCGTCCCGCTTGCCTGCTGTGAATTCGAGATCGATAGGTACCACCTCGCCAGGCGTCAGGTCGCGCCACGTCCGTAATCGATGCACGTTGAGTCCTGGCCAAGAAACCTTGGCATTGGCATCCACCAGGGGCTGCTGGGACCGGAAATACATACCCACAGTGAATTCGCCGCTAGCTATTTCCTGGACAAAGGAGAACTCTGCACTGAGCGCCTCCCGGAGTTCCTTCGTCTCGTAGCGGGAGACGACAATAAGGGTACCGTCGACCGCAGCCAAATCAGATACCTGCAGCCTGGCGCCATTCTGGGGGATTACAGCCTTCCTGAACGGCAGCGGCTGAGTTCCCAGCCACACTGCTGTATCGGCCTCCGCAAAAGCTAGAGTCGTCTCGTCACTCGACCAATCGCGGACGACTTCAGCGCTCGCTGGTACATCTTTGCCTATAATGGTTGAAAATTGATAGGGCCAATCCGGTCCCGCTGCACGGCGATAGAGTGTGACAACTTCACCATTGGGCAGGCTGAAGGTCCTAATAGGGCTGTACAGCTTGGTAAACCACGGTGCACCGGCCAGGATCTCCTGGACAAGCGCCGTGGGAACTTCGGTCATTTCGCGATTGTCGCCATTCTTGAGCAGAATCCAACGATTGGCGACGATTGCGTCGGGCCCGTGCACATCGATCCCGCCCAGATTTGCCACATCGATCGGCATATTGCCAACCATGATCGGGTACTCGAAGGTGCCTGAGTTCAGTTGTTCCATGTCTAGGAGGACCCCCAACGTGGTCGCCGGCCGCGAGTTTGTCTGGATGGTATGCAGCACATCCGGGATGATCCCGTAGCCTGGATCGGTGATGCCGCTGGCCGGGGCTGCTGACAGACCCTCGTTCACCCACAGCATGCTGCTCGCGGTCCGCAAATCGCGGAGGCCGTCAAACGTAAACAGCGTCCACTGCACGATGAGTACCGCAACCCAGGCCGTAGCGAGCACCCGGCGCCAAACGGGCGGATACGCCAGCAGCGCAACACCCAGCAAGATCGAGAACAGCGGCAGGATCGGGACAAGGTTGCGTACTCCTGTCTGTGACGTAAACGTGAGCAGAGCGAACGGCGACAGGACACTCACCCACAGCAGCCCGGTGGCGGGCATGCGCTGCAGCCAGGTGCGGCCGCGCAGCAACCACGGAATCAATCCCAGGGGCAGAATGACTGCGGAAGCCAGAAGCCCTAGATGGTTGCGGTAGAAGAGCGAGAAGTAGCGCGCGTAGTACGCAGGATCGGTCCAAGAGCCTGGTTTGAGCACGCCGCGGTCGTCGCCCATTGCCACGCTCGACACCGTAAAGACGAATCTCAGTTCGGGAAGGTACCAGAGACCGGCGATTGCGACAGCCAAGGCCAGCGCGGCGAGGAAGTTTGTTGCCGGCGCCTTGCGCCAGAGCAGGCAGAACAAGAAAACAAACCATAGCGCAAACCATGCCACAGCTGCTTGCGGACCCAACCATGTTGCTTGCCAGGCGCCACGCGCCGGCCAATAGAGAATCCATGCGATCACCACGGCGCCCGCTGCGGCGAGCGCCGCCGCCTTGCCCACACGGCGCCAGCCCAGCTGCCACGCACCACCCCAAGATCGCCACGTGCGTGCTTCCCAGATCACGAGCAACGTCGGGAACAGCAGGTAGACCGGCAGCGTCCACTTGGCCAGCAGCCCAATGCCGACGACTGCGCCCCAGGCAATAGACCAGCGGCGCTGCGCAAAGCCTTCACTTTTGACCAGGCAAAAGAGGCTGGCTACCACGCTCAGCGTGACAAATGGCTCAATATAGAACACGCGGCTGACGGCGACCATCAACGGCAGAAAGGCGGTCAGAGCGACGGCTACAAAGGCTACGCCAGTATTGGCCACTCGCCGTCCTAGAAGAAAGGTGCAGTACAACACCAAGGCCATCAAGGCTACATTAGCGAGCTGGGCGGAGTCTGTCGATCGCCCAAATAGCCAGTAGAAGGGCTGTACCAGGAGATAGAGGGCCGGCGGCCGGTAGGTTGTTGCGGTCAGGGCACGGATCAAGGCATCCGGGGTCAAGGAATCCAGCTTTGCCGCGACTTTGAGCGTGCGCGACAGGTGACCCGCCGGATCGTTGCCCAGCATGACTATGTTGCGAGAAATCCAAAAGAGGTTGCCGGCGACGCTGGCAGCAATGATCAAACCAAGACCAACGTAGACAAGGATGCGGTCACGCACGCGATAACTCCTGGGGAGTGACACGAAGCAGCGTATGTGTCCCCGAATCCGCGGTAGCGACCAGCTGCATGGTCATTTTCATAGGCCGAACCGGGGCATAGTTGACCTCAGAGTTCAAAGTGTTTGGCAGGCCAGAAAAAGGTTCCGAGCAAGCAATATTGACGATTTTGTCCTTGCAGTTCATTTTAGTAGAGATGCTATCAGACGTGCAAGAACAGGTGAAACTCAGCGAGAGCGTAACACGCTTGGGATGTGGGTAGCCTTCGCAGTAAATTCAGCACCCCACCTATGGCTACACGCGTGACCGGTGACTCACTGGTACACCCTGCGGCTGCCAGGAGAAACTAGCCGTAGGATCCAGACTAGAATCACTGCGCCGACGAAAGCTGCGCGTTGCCTGGCCAGCCAACCAACCAGCCACCAACCCAACTACGATCCACCCAAGAATGCCCATTGTGTTACCTTTCCCTCCCGGATGGACAGCCTAGGCGAATGCCGCCACTATGTCATCAGCGCAAACGATAGGGTTTGGGACTGTCATGGGATCTTACCTTGATGCTTACGGTGTTACTAACGGTGTCTACTCTCGACGCGACGCTAACCCGCCGGACCGGGTATTACCGCGTCCATTAGCTCTTTCGTGCTGCAGCCCTTGAGCAGAAAGGCATCTGCCCCAGCCACCAGAACAGACGAGCGGGATGTGGCATACATCGTCAGCACCACGATCCTGACGGCCGGCCACCTGCTCTTGATCATCCGGATAGTTGCCAAGGCATCCATCCCCGCTTCAGAAGCTGACACCGTGTGCAGGTGCAGGTCCATCACCACAACATCGGGGTAAAGGGTCTGCACCTGCTCCACTGCTTGTCGGCCATCCTCTGCTACGCCGACGACCTCAACTGAGAAGAGGCCGGCAGGTCTTGGCTGCTCGGGATCGCTAGGAGCGCTCCAACGCAGCGCCGTGAGCAAGGCATGCAGGCTGCGGCGGGCACTTGGCTGGTCGTCGGCGATGAGCACTCGTATGCACACAAGATTTCTTTCCGTGGCTTACCCGTCGAAGAGGGCGTGGCCGCGCTTGTCCAGTTTCTCAGCCTGCTTGCGTGCATCGTGTGTCATCTGCTGGGTCTTGTCACGGGCATCTGCCATGGCGTCTTCCATGTTTTCCATGGTTTCAGCCGTCTGCTGGCGCAGCGCATAGCTTTGCCGCCGGAGCTTGGCTCGTGTCCTCTTGCCCGATTGCGGTGCCAGCAACAGCATGGCGATGGCGCCCGCCAGGCCACCGATCAGCAATCCGGCCAGCATGCTGGCCCAATGGCTCCCCTGCTCGACCGCGCCGGGCTCGCATTCGTGCTCGTGACCATGTTCATGTTCGTGCTCGTGTTTGTGGTTGTCCATTCTGCTTCTCCTCTATGCTAGTACCTGTGTCAATAGCTCGGGGGTACTGTGCTGCGCGCGAACGCAACGCCACTCTGGGCTCAAACGGCAGGCTGGTTTACGGTGTCTGCCGTCGCCATTAAGCGCGTCACTGCATCGGCAGCGACAACGATCACGTCTTCCCCGATGGTAAGTATCTTATCGCCCGCGATCGTCAGAATCTCGCCCACGACGTTCATGCCTGGGGGCACCGTCAGGGAGGTCAAAGCGAAGGTATCTGGGTTAAATTCGTAGTCACGCACCTCGCCCAAGCGCTCCCCGTTCTCCGTAATGACTTTATTGCCGACGATCTCGCGCTTGGCTTTGACCAAGGCGAGGGCTTCGTCCGCTTCCTCGGCGGTTCGGGCGTCGGCTTCGGCATTGATGGTAACGACATCTTCACCGATGGCATGCACCGCCGCGGTTGACACCCACAGCCGCTCGCCGCCGAGTATCCCCATCCCGCCGCTGTGCAGGCGGAGCCAGCCTACCGCCTTCCGTTCCGGATCGATGACCAGGTCGTCAACCTTGCCCACTTGTTTGCCCTCTGCCATGGTGATGACGGGCAAACCCTTTACCAATTCGTAGCGTGCCATGTTTCAGCCTCCTTACCTCACCTCACTTGGAACCTGGAAGATCCCATTCCTACTACTGGTAGCATGACAGGTGTGCGCCGCCCTGTCATCCACGCAAACGCTAGGGTTTACATAGCAAAAGGGCCGCTCTTGTGGGCGACCTTCGTCACTTTTGTCGTATACTGTTTGATGTAGCTGCTGTCGATCTGCTTTACAAGGCATACCCAAAGACGATCCCGCCCAGCAGACCCCAGGCGGTGCCCAAAATGGCTCCTGCCAGCACATCGCGCGGGTAGTGAGCCCCTACGTACATACGTGTGATGCCTACCAGCAGCGCGATGGCATACAGCAGGCACGCCGCCCAAACGCCGGCGTCGAAGTAGGCGGCCAGCAGGGTTGCCATAAAGAAGGCCTGGCTGGTATGCCCGCTGGGAAATGAACGCCCGCCGGCCGGCTCGCCGACGATGCGCGTTTGGGACAGGCGGCTGTAGGGCCGTCTCCGATGCGCTAGAGCCTTCACCAACTCGACCACCAACCATAACGTCAACGTGCCCAAGATGAGCTCGTACGCCAGCAGATGATCCCCGGCGAAAAAAAAGATCAAGGCAAGCGCCACGCCAGCCATGCCGTTGCCGATCTGGGTGCAGCCCTGCATGAGCATATCGAGCCAGGGTGGGTGGCGCCCGCGCACGTTAAAGAACAGGAATGTCCAGGCGTCCATCCGCTGGCCGGCGGACCACAGCAGCGAGAGGGCCAGCAAGCCAAAGCCAAACGTCATGCTGGCCAGGACGGCCTGTGCCTGCAGCCCGTGCCAAAAGTACAGCCGCACATAGGGAGGCAGCCAGGCCAAGAACAGGACCAGGCCGGTTGTGAGGCCCACCAGCCAGACAAGTGGGCGATTGAGATTCACCCAAAGGGCCAGTCGCCCCCATGCCCCCGGATTGCGAGCGCCGGGCGAGCGCATTTCATCCGGCGCCGGCATGCGTCACTGCCTCAAGAATCTCGCCGGAGACGGGCAGCGCCTCCGGCGTCGACTTGCCGACCATCACGGCCAGGACACGTCGGCGCACTTCGATCCGCACCCGCCCTTCGCCCAACGCGATCCCATCCGCCATGATCGGCATGGCCGGCTGGGTGTCGATCTCCACCCGGCGTACGTGGAAGTGCTGGATGCGTGGGTCTTCCAGATTCCCTGTGCCCACCCCGTGGAGCATATAACCCACCAGGTCCAGCTTGGATAGGTCGGCAAAGAACAGGACATCTAACAAGCCATCGTGAAACGAAGCCGCGTCGCCAACCATATAATGGCGGCCGATATAGGGCATGTTGGTAACCAGCACCACGTGACCCAGCGCGTGGACCTCCTGCTTGCCGTCCAATACCAAAGTCATTTCGGCGGGCGGCGAACTGACCAGCGTTGCCAGGAAATCGCCGGCCCGCGCCAGGTTACCGTGCTGGACGTCGTCGGTAGACGGGAAAAGCGTCGCAACCAGCCCCACCGAGCAAAGCTCCAAGAAGGGTGTGTTCATTTTGCCACCTTCTGACGAGGAGCTTGGATGGGTGGCCATGCCAATGTCCACTTTGATGCGGCGGCCCGTGCGCAGGATGGCGATGGCGGCCGCGATGTCCGCCGGGATGCCCAGGCTGAGGGCCGTGTTGTTTTGCGTGCCGATGGGAATGATCCCCAGGGTGGCGCGTGTACCGGCCAGGATCCTGGCCACGGCACAAATGGTGCCGTCGCCACCGCAGACCACGAACATCCGGATCCCTTGCGCTAGAGCATCCCCCACCGCTCCGGGCAGGTCGCAGCCCGCTTCGACCAGGAAGGCTTCCGGCACGAGCTTCCACGCCTGCATCTCGTGAATGACATCCAGGATCCCGACGGGCGATCCTCTGGCTGCGCCTGCGCTGGGATTAAAGATCAGCTTGGCGCGCATATCGCGATAGTGCTTAGCGCGCGGTTTATTGGCACGGATTTCCTTGATTTCTTGGATTTCTGGCATACGGGTCTATCCTTTGGCCGAAAACTCATCGGCCGGCAAAGCCACCTGCAAAATGGGTTCGGCTTTCGCAAGCAGCTCGGTAAGCCGCTCCATGCTGCTGGTCACCAAGGGCAGCGGCGGTTCATCCATGGTCCTGATGGTCGCCCATACGTGTGCCTGCCGCTCCTTGAGGTCGGAAACCTGAGCCGCGGCCGCTGTCGCAGGGCGGTGGCTGACGAGGTGGCTCCACAGGATTTGGCATACGACGGAGAGAGCCGGCGCTACGAGGATGCCGATCAGGCCAAAAGCGTCGGCCATGGCGATGAGCAGCACGACGGTTAGAATAGGATTGTCCCACCTGCGGCTGAAAAGCCGCGGCATAACCCAACCTTCCAGGGCAATCAAGACGACGAGCGCATAGAGCGCTGTAAACAGGCTAAGCTGTACACTGGTCAGCAGCCCCACCAAGAGTGCTGCAATGACCGCCAGGGCCGTCCCCACCACGGGTATCAGGCATGCAAGCGCGCCGACCAGTGCCAAGAGGGCAGGATAGGGCGACCCGAGCAGCCAGTAACCAAGGCCTAAGAGCAGCCCGGCCAGGAGACTTTGGGTTACCTGGCTGCGTATGTAGGCGCCGATGTCGGGCTCGACGGTCCGCCAAACGCCACGCGCCTGCGTGCGCTGGCCCGCCGGCAGCAACGAGAGCCAGAAACGCTCAAAATGAACCTGGCTGATGCTCCAGTAGATGCTCAACAACAGAATGACGAGTACGCCGCTCACGACGCTGCCAATGCCTTGCGTGAAGCCGAACAGGGCCGGCAGCACGAGCTGTCCCTGGCTGCCGGTAACTGCGCTAAAGAGCTGACTCGGCGGCGGCAGCCGCGCCACCAGCTCTTGTTTGAACGCGCTGCCCTCCAGCCATACCGGCACCCGCCATTCATCCTGGACAGACACAGTGCGGGCAAACAGTTGAATCTCATTGATGGCGGTCTCACCGGTGCGGAAGAGTAAGAAGCCAAGACTACCCAGGGCCACCACGTACAGCAGAATCCAAGCCGTGCGCGCCACAAAGCCGCCCCTGACCACGCGCTTAGCCAATGGGCGCAGCGCGGCTGCGAGCGCCAGCGAGATCAACACGTAAACGACGACAATCCGGAACTGCCACAGCACCGCCAGCGCCAGCAGCGTGGTCATAACCGCCGTGCCGAACTGCAGCAGTTGTTTTGTCATGGCGCACCTGAAGTACGGACCTGGGCCAGCAGAGCATCCAGGTCGACTGTAATCGTCTCAATCTCATCCATCACCTGATCAAGCTGCCTGGCCCCCAGGTCCGAGCCCCCTTCCCGGAAGCGCGCCTGCTTGCGCAGGTCTTGGGCCAGGTCCTGCGCTTCATAGCGCAGCCGGCCGGCATAGTCGCGATCAAGCGAGATCACCGCTTCCAGCGCCACCGGATTAAAGACGACGCGATCGAGTAAGAGTTGAATCATGGCCGCAATGGGGACGGCCATGAGCGCCCCGAGAAAGCCAAACATAGAGCTAAAGGCAAAAATGGCCAGCAGGGAGACAAACGGATTGACCCCTACGGCCTTACGCATGACGCGCGGCACAAGCACGGCGTTTTCCAGCTGCTGAATCACAAGCGTGGCGACGATCACCCAGACCAACTTGGAAGGTGCGATGGCTAGGGCAATCACCGCGGCAGGAACGGCGCCCAGCAACGGCCCAATCAACGGTACGACCTCCATCACGCCTGCGACGAGCGCCAACACCAGGGCATTGGGCAAGCCGATGAGCAGGTAGGCAACCAGCGCCAGGATGCCGACGCTCAGGCAAAGGACGCATTCGCCGGCAATGTAGAAACCGACCTTGGTTTCCATGGCCGCGAACAGCTCGCTAATGCCCTGGCGTCGGCCCAGCGGCACCAGCAGCAGCAATGACTGAATGCTGCGCTGCCCATCGAGCGTCCAGTGATAGGCCAACAGCAGAATGGCGGTGGCCATGAAAATGACCTGGGCCGCCGAGGACATAAAGCCCGCCGCTTGCCCGGCAAAATCCAGCATCTGCTGGCCCGTCTGCCGGTTCAGCTCCAGCCCTGACAGTGTCGCCGGGAGAAACTCACTTAGGCGCACAATCAACTGATTGGGGTAACCAATCATCCAGGCGCGCAGGCCTTGGTAGTAACCGGGCACGGCGGCGGCAATCGTCGTACCTTGCTCGACAATCAACGGGAATACCAACAGCACGAAGCCGATGAGCAGGGCGAGCAGCAGGAGGTAGACAAGAATGACCCCCGCTATGCGAGGGAGCCCGCGCCGGTGCAACCAGGTTACGGCCGGCCTGATGACCGTGCCCAGCACGATGGCGATCAACAGGATGAAAACGACCTCGTTAAACCGATAGAGAAGGCAGAAGCCCAGGGCGACAAAAACGAGGATGAGTGTCGCCCACATCAGACGCCGAAATGTCCATAGATACGTGGTTGTGCTGAAATCCATCATTCACCATACCGATGGTAAAACCAGGTTTTTACCAATTGGGTCAAGATCACGTAGGCGATCAGCATGATCGCCAGCAGCAGCCAGTACAGCGGCGGCAGCGGCACAAACCCAAGCGTGCCGGCCAGGGGCGAAACCGGCAGCCAGGCGCCCACGGCAACGATGATCAGGGACGAGACGATCAGCTGCCAGCTGGCCCGGCTTTGGATGAATGGAATCTTGTGCGTGCGTATCACATGGATGATCAGCGTTTGCGTGAAGATCGACTCCACGAACCAGCCGGTGTGGAACAGGGCCGGGTTGTTCCAGGCGTCGAACACCCGCAGCATGATGAAAAATGTCAGGTAATCGAAGATTGAACTGATAGGGCCGATAAACAGAATAAAGCGTTGGATTTCGCCGATCGTCCATTTGCGCGGCTTGGTCAGCCAGTCGGCGTCCACCTTGTCGGTGGGAATGGTCGTCTGCGAGAAGTCGTAGAGCAGATTGTTGGTGAGCACCTGGATCGGCAGCATGGGCAGGAAGGGCAGGAAGGCGCTGGCCCCCACGACGCTGAACATGTTGCCGAAGTTGGAGCTGGCGGCCATCTTGATGTACTTGACGATGTTGCCGAAGACGCGCCGGCCTTCCAGCACGCCCTTGCTGCAGGATCAGCAGGTTGTTTTCCAGCAGGATGATGTCGGATGACTCCTTGGCGATGTCCACGGCGCTGTCCACGGAAATGCCCACATCGGCGGCCTTGAGCGCGGGCGCGTCGTTGATGCCGTCGCCCATGAAACCCACCACGTGGCCTGTGCTTTGGAGTGCCTTGATGATGCGCTCCTTGTGGGCGGGGGCCAGCCTGGCAAAGATGCTGGTGGTGCTGGCGGCCGCGGCCAACGCCGCCTCGCTCAGCGTCTCGACCTGCGCCCCAAGCAAGATCTGGTCGACCGGCAGGCCCACTTTCCCGCAAATATAGGCGGTGATGATCTCGTTGTCGCCGGTCAGGATCTTGACGTCCACCTGCAAGCCGTGCAGCTGCTGCAAGGCCTGGGCGGCGGTCTCCTTGGGCGGGTCGAGGAAGGCAAGGAAACCCAGCAGGATCAGATCCGCCTCGTCCTTGACCGAGTAAACCGGCTCATCTAGAGCGCCTGGCATCTCTTTATACGCCAAGGCGATCACCCGGAAGCCCTGGCCGTTCAGCTCTTCCACCATCTGCCGGCGTTTGGCATCGTGTTCGGGCAGCACGGCGACGACTTCGCCGTTGAGCTCCACCCGGCTGCACAGGCTCATCACCTCACTCGTGGCGCCTTTACAGATCAAGGTGTTCAACCCACTTTCATCCTCCACCACCACCGACATGCGGCGGCGCACGAAGTCAAAGGGGATCTCGTCGACCTTGTGGTATTTCTCTTTCGCTTTCAGGCGTTCTTGCAGTTCCTCATGGTCGAGGATCGCTTCGTCGAGCAGGTTCTTGAGCCCCGTATGGTAATAGCTGTTCAGATAGCCATAGTTGAGCACCTTCTCGCTCGGCTCGCCGCGCGCGTCCAGGTGCTTTTCGAGCACGATCTTGCCCTGGGTGATGGTGCCGGTCTTGTCGGTGCAGAGCACATCCATCGCCCCAAAGTTCTGGATGGCGTTGAGGCGTTTGACGATCACCTTTTTGCGCGCCATGGCCAAGGCGCCATTAGACAGGTTGACGGTCACGATCATGGGCAGCATCTCGGGGGTCAGCCCGACGGCCACGGCCACGGCAAACAAGAAAGCCTGCAGCCAATCCTGCTTGGTCAGCCCGTTGATCAGGAAGACGGCGGGAACCATCACCGCAATAAAACGGATCATCAGCCAGGTGAACTGGTTGATGCCTTTGTCGAAGCTGGTAAGCTCGCGCTGGCCGACAATACTGGCCGCCAGCGCGCCAAAGTAGGTGCGCTCCCCGGTGTGGATCACTACCGCGCTGGCCGAACCGCTTTCCACGTTGGAGCCGAGGAAGCAGAGATTGGGCAAATCCAGCGGGTTTTCGATGTCCGCAGCCGCCAATTCCGCTTTGCGTTCCACCGGCAAGGCTTCGCCGGTGAGCGCCGCCTGGTTCAAAAACAGGTCCTTGGCGGTGAGCAGGCGCACATCGGCCGGCACCATATCGCCGGCGGCCAGGTGGACGATATCGCCCGGCACCAACAGCTTGAGCGCCATTTCCGCTTCCGCCCCGTCGCGCACCACCGTTGCCGTGTTGCTGACCATGGCCTTGAGCTGCTCGGCCGCGTGATCGGCGCGCATCTCCTGGTAAAAGCGCAGCACCACGCCCAGCACCACCATGACGAAAATGACCAGCATGGCGCGCAGGTCACCCGTGAGAAAGGAGATGACGCCCAGCGCCACGAGCAAGAGCACCAATGGATCCTTGATGTTATCCAACAGGCGCAGCACCGCAGATTTGCTTTTTTCGCGGGCGATCTCGTTTGGCCCGACCTGCTTCACGCGCGCATCGGCTTCCGCCTGGCTCAGACCTTCCGGGCGCGACGCAAGCTCCTGCAGCAGGGCAGCGGGATCGGCGCGTGCCTTTGCCAACAGATCGGCGGCGATCGCCACCCCGTTTGCGCCGGAGGGATGGCCCGGTCGCTGCGCAGGGGCCGGCGTTGGTTTCCGTAAATCCATGCTTACCTCATCAATTTCTTGATGAACCCGCTTTGCCGAAATCGATATATCCCCGCTCAACGTCCACGGCGATCAGCTGCACGTGAATCCGATCGCCGACATCCATGCCCGCGAACCCATGCACCACTCTGCCTTCCACGGGAATGGTGAGCAACCTGGCCCAGGTGCCCTTGGCGGAAGCGCCCGTGACAATAGCGTCAAACTGTTCGCCGATCCTCGCTTCAAGAAGGAGCGCGGCCGCAGATTTGGCGACCTGCCGCTCCACTTTGTTGGCAGCGTCCTCTTCGGTGGTGAAATGTTTGGCCAGCACATCCAGCTCGGCATAGGTGTAGGGCGCAGCCTGGCCCCCAATGGCAGCCTTCAGTAAGCGCTGCGTGATCAAATCAGTGTAGCGGCGATTGGGGGCGGTGGAATGGGCGTAGTCCTTGACCGCAAGACCAAAGTGGCCCGGGGCCGTGGCGCCGGGCAGTTCCGCCACGTATTCGCCCGCGCCTAAGAGTTTGATCACTGCCAGGGAAAGGTCGGGGAAGTGCTGCGGATCGGCTGCTCTCTGCTTGACGAGAAATTCGTCCAGCGCCACCGAATTAGGCTCTGCCGGCAGCCTGAATCCATGTTCCTGGGCAAGCTCGACGATTCGGTCCCAGCGCTTGGGCGTGCGCACGACACGACGGATGGAAGGGAACTGCTTCGCCGCAAGATAGCGGGCGGTCACGCCGTTGGCGGCAATCATGAAGTCCTCGATGATTTCCTTGGCGCGGTTCTTCTCTTCTACTGCGAGATCGCGGAGTTGGTCGCCGTCAAAGATCGGTTTCGCCTCGATGGTTTCCAGGCTCAGCGCCCCATGGATGTGGCGCAAATGCTTCAGGCTCTGCGCGATCCGGTCCTGCACGCGCAGATTCTCCGCCAGTCCGGCCACGGCTGCAATCTCGCCAGGGGCAGCGCCATCGGCTTCGAGCCAGGCTGCCACGCTGTTGTAGGTGAGCTTGGCATGATTGCGCACACGCGCGCGGTAGATATCCGAGCCCTGCAAGGCGCCGTCCGCACCGATCACCATTTCCACGACTACCGCCAGGCGCTCCGCCCCAAAATTCAGCGAGGTGAGATCGGTAGAAAGCTTTTCCGGCAGCATCGGGAAAATCTTGGCGGCCGTATAGACCGAGGTTGTGTTATGGCGCGCGTGTTCGTCTATGGCTGAGCCGTCCTTGACCAGCACGTCCACGTCGGCCACGGCCACGCGAATCTTGACTTTGTCGGCGGGCAGGACCTCGGCGACTGTCAGCTGATCCAGGTCGCGGGAGTCATCGTTGTCGATCGAAGCCCACGGGAGGTCCGTCAGGTCGCCAATCCCATTGGGATTGGCGACCGGCTCACCATTCACACCCGCCGGCGCCTGCATCCTGTCGAGTTCGGCCAGCACCGCGGCCGAAAAGTCGGGGAGCAAGCCTCTCTCCAGCATCGCCCTATGGGCAATGCTCTGCAAGATGGCACGATGTTGTTGATCCGTGTGTGGTGTTTGTGGCATAGCTGTTTCTCCAGTTTGCCCGCCAGGAATGCCACTCGAATGCGTTGCGTGGCAGGGGGAAAAGGGTGCAAGGCCGACGAGGCGGGACGCTTCCACCTCGTCGGGCGGCATGAGATGTTCCAGCGCTGCTTATTTGGCAGCATCCTTGGCATCGTTCTTCGCGTCGTGAGCGGCGTCGTCGACCGCGTTCTGTACGTCGTGAGTAGCGTCCTTGACTGCGTTCTTGGCGTCGTGAGAGGCATCCTTGGCCTTGTTCTTGGCGTCGTGAGCGGCGTCGTCGACCTTGTTCTTCACATCGCGAGCGGCATCCGTTACGTTGTCCATCACGTCCTGAACGGCATCCTTGGTCTTCTGTGTAGTGTCTGACATACATTTCTCCAGGTTGGTGAATGGCGAATTGTAGAACGCAGACTTAACGAGCCATTCTGACGAAAGCCTGCGGCCGGATACCAGGCGTCTGTTTCTGCTGGTAGCGTGGAGGATCACTCCTCCATCCCTTTATAGGGTAACGGAAAGAGGCGACCCTGTCGTCAGTATTAACGATAGGTTTTTCACAGCAAAAGAGCCGCCCCGCAGGGCAGCCCTTGATACTTTGATGTACGATGTTTGATGTACAGGCATCACGGAGAACGTCGAACGCTGTGGTTACTCCTCCTGCTCGCCGGTCGCTCCTGCGTCCGCCAACCCTTCCCGCACCGCGTAGAGCGCGGCCTGGGTGCGGCTGGCCAGGTGCAGTTTGCCGAGGACACGGCTCACGTGGGCGCGCACCGTCGCCTCGCTGACCGCGATGCGGTCGGCAATTTCCTGGTTGCTCAGCCCTTGGGCGATCAGCCGCAGCACCGTCATCTCACGGTCCGTGAGCGTCTCGGGGGCGGGCTGCAGCTCGGCCGGGCGCGCAATCTCTTGCAACAGTTTGCGGGCAATGGTTGGATGGAGCGACGGCTCGCCGCGATGCACCTGGCGGATGGCACGCACCAGTTCGTCAGGTGAGGAGTCCTTGAGCAGGTAACCCACCGCGCCCGCCTTAATGGCCGGAAATACCTTGTTGTCGGCGGCAAAGCTGGTCAGCACGAGCACGCGTGCCTGCGGCCGGCGGCCGGTGATCTGGCGCGTCGCCTCGATGCCGTCCATACCAGGCATCAACAGGTCCATCAGGATGACGTCAGGGGCGGTCTCCTGGGCGCACAGCACGGCTGCCTGCCCATTGTCCGCTTCTCCCACCACCTCGAAGCCGCCGGCCTCAGAGAGCAGGGCGCGGATGCCCTTGCGCACGATGGCATGGTCGTCGACTATCAAAACACGAATGCTCGCTGCGGAGGAGCGGGTGTTTACTTCCGCCACAGATTCTGTCACAGGGCCACCTCAACCTTCACCAGTGTGCCCTGGCCCGGCGTGCTAGTGTATGTCAGTTTGCCGCCGATGCGCGCAGTGCGTTCGGCGATGGTGCGCATACCGCCCCGCGCTTCGGCAGGCACTGCTTGCGGATCAAACCCGACGCCGTCATCCAGCACTTCGAGCGAGATGATTGCGGCCGTGAAGCGAAGGTACACGGTCACATGCTGGGCTGCCGCATGCTTGCGCACGTTGTTGAGCGCCTCTTGGGCGATCCAGTACAGCTCGCCTTCGATGGCGATGGGCAGCCGCCGCTCCCCCTCGACGCGGAACTCGGGCTGCAGGCCGGCGCGACCTTCGACGGCCGCCAGGCGCGCCTGCAGTGCGGCTACCAGACCCTCCGTCTCCAGCACAGGCGGGTGCAGCTGGAAGACGAGCAGCCGCATATCGCGCATGCCCTCCTGCGCGGTCTCTTGCAGCTCCTGCAAGTAGCCGGCCGTGACCTCATGTTTACCGGCCGCCAGTGCCATGACCGCGGCGTTGGCGTACAAGGTCACGCTGTAGAGCGATTGTGTGACCGAATCATGCAGCTCACGGGCCAACCGCTGCCGTTCTGCCAGCACCGCCAGCTGTTCGGCCTGCTGCTGGAGCCGGGCGTGCTCGATGGCCATGGCGGCCTGGTTGGCGAAAATCGACATCACGGAAACGTCTTCTGCGGTGAAGCCGCCCGCCTTATTCACGACATCCAGCACGCCGATGGCCCCGCCGTTGACGTGCAGGGGCACGGCGAGCAGTGCGCTCAGCCCCGAGGGCCACTGGTAAACCTGGGCCCGATCCAAGGGGGCCGGGTCATTCAGCACGACCGGCTCGCCCTTGCGCATGACCCGGCCGGCCAGTGAGCCGTCCACGGGCACAGGTTCGACGGCTGCCAAGGGCTTACCCAAGCGGTGTTTGACCTCCAGCCAGGCCTGGTCGGTCAGGAGCAAGACGGCACTGCCGGTCGCCCCGATCAAACCCTGGGCTTCGGCACAGACGATGTCCAGCACCTGTTCCAGAACTGTTTTCTGAAGCAAGCTCACCAGAACACGGTTGAAGCTCTCGCTTTCGGCCAGCCGCCGCCGCAGTTCGCCATAGAGTTCGGCGTTCTTGCGCTCGAGCGCCGCCGTCGCTCGCTCCCGTTCGTCCCGCTCGACCTGGAACGCATCTAGGATTTGCTGAAGGCCCGGGTTGTTCACTGGATCTGAAAGCTGGCAGGACATTTTGCTGTCTCCTGCACTGATTGTACCCGGTCCAGCATCTTTCTTCAACACATGCGGGTTCTTTGCCTGCGCCGTTATGGCTGCCTTGGGCAACGCCAATGATTTGCGATCAAGGGAAACGGTAGACGATGGTGATGGCGGCGAGCATGTGGTATCATGTCGCCTTACTTCAGCCATGACGGCTGACTAACCATGGATGGGTATGGGCAATGTCGCTAGGGGAAGTGTGGCACCAGATTGTGGCAGCCGTGTCGGCAGGGACGCTGCCCGACCTGGGGCCCTGGAGTTACGTGATTCTGATGCTGCTGGTGTTTGTCGAGGGGCCGGCAGCCACGCTGGTGGCGGCGACGATGGCGGCCTCAGGCCTCTTGCGGGCGGATCTTGTTTTTCTGGTCTCCGTCACGGCGAATTTCATGGCCGATACCTTTTGGTATCTTGTCGGTTTATCCGCCAACCATGGCGGGCGCGTGCTGCGTTGGGGTTGGCTGCGGCGGCGTTGGCACACAGTGGAGACGATGGGGCAGGCGCTGCACGGCCGGGCAGCCAAGATGTATTTACTGACCAAGCTGTCGATGGGGCTGCTGACGATCCCGGTGTTGATCGCTTCGGGGTTTGCGAAGGTGCCGTGGCTGCGGCTGCTGGCCGTCAGTATCGTGGTCGAACCCATCTGGAATGGGCTGCTGGTGTTGGCGGGGTACCGCCTGGGCGACTCGGTGGCGCACATGGAGCGCGGGATGCGCATCGGCGCCATTGCAGGCAGCGTGATCGTCTTTTTTGTGCTGCTGGTATTTTATCGCCGCATGTTTGCGCGCTTGTTTCAGGTCATCAGGACCGAGCCGCCGGCGGTGGATTAGGCGACGAACCTACCTTGCCGTGCGAGGCTCGCCCCGTTGGCCTAGGTGTAGACCAGGTTGTTTGGGGCGAGCCAGGCACGAGGGCGATGCTTATTCGCAGGCGGCGGCGGTGAACAGGTCAGCGTAGGCGGCGCTCACTTGGGTGAGGGCGGGATTGACGGTTGAGGCGGCAGTGCCTACTGTGGTGCCTGTCAGAGCATCGACCGGGTTTTCGAGGGCGCGAAAAGCGGTGTTGAGCGCTGTCACGTCGATGTCGGTGGCCGATTCGGCCTCGGTGGCGATGGCTTCGTTGGCCGTGGTCAGATCGGCGACGAGGGTGCGCAGGTCGGCGAGGCTGGTCTGCGCCGTGATCGGTGAGGCGTCGGCGACGAGCTGCTGGGCCTCGGCGACGGCCGTGCAAACGCCGGCGTTCGGGCCGGTGAAGGTCTTTACGGCAGCGGCACCTGCTGCGGCACCCGCTGCGGCGGTGTTGGTGAGCGCAGGCGTGGCGGTGGCAGCCGGCGCAGTGGTCGGCGTAACGGCGCGGGTGGCAGTGGCGGCCGGCGTGGCCGTGGCGGCGGCACGGGTGGCGGTGGCGGCCACGGTGGGCGTCGCCGCCGCGGTTTCCGTAACGCCTGCTGCAGCCGTGATGGGTTCGGTGGCGGTAATGCCGGCCGTGTTCGTGACGGCGGTCGCAGCGCCCGCGGTGACCTCTTCAGTCACGGCTGCACTCGTGGTGACGGCAGCCCCGGCGGTTACCTCTTCCGTAGCAGTGATGTCTGCAGCGGCGGTGACGGCTTCCGTGGTAGTGATGTCCGCAGCGGTGGTGACGGCTTCGGTGGCCGTGATCTCCTCCGTGCCCGTGAGGGCGGCGGCGGGGGCGACTGCTTCGGTAGCAGCTTCGGTGGCAGTCTCAGTCGCGGCCTCAGTCGCAGCTTCCGTGGCCGCGGCAGGTGCATCGGCGGGGGCTACAGGGGCGATGACGGGCTGCGGGCGGAAGAAGTACCAGAGCAGGCCGGCGAGGGCGGCGATGATCAGGAGCGGCAGGAGCCAGCGCCAGATCGAGCGCTTGGGCGGTTCGGGCGGCGGCGGGGGCGTGCGTCGTTCGGCGGTGGCCGGGGCCGGGCGTGCGGGTGGTGGGGGCACGGCAGCAGCGGCAGCAGCAGCGGCGGCGGCAACGGGCAGCGCGGCAGCCGCTGCGGGGGCCACGACGGGGGCAGGTGAGCCGCAAGGCACGAGGTCGGCCAGGCCCTGGGGCAGCGTCTCGCGAATGGCATCGCCCTGGCCGGCAAAGAGGTTGGCGAGGCTCTCAGCGTTGGTTGCGTCCGGCCCGAGCTCTCCAGCCACGGCGCCGACCGTGAGCGGGGCGAGGATGGACAGCAGGTTGGCGGCGGAACTGCCGCTGATGCCGGCAGATGCGCTCAAGGCATTGGCGATCGCCGTGGCTTGGGGGCCGAACAGCGAGGAGACGAGCGTGGCGCCCTGGCGCAGGAGCGACAGAGCGGCTTCGCCGCCGGATCCGCCAGCGCCGAGGCTGGCGGAAAATGCTTCCAGCGGCCCGACGGCCTGGATCGCTTCGATCATCTGCTGGCTGCCTTCCGGCGTGGCGCTGCGGCTGGAGATGCCGCACAGCAAAGCCGAGAGGGCGCCGCGAGTGGCGTCCTGCAAGTTGGCCGGCTGCTCGCCGGTCATGAGCCCCAGTCGATCCATTACTTCTGGGGTGAGCTGTTGTCCGATCAATTCGATCAAGTTTGCCATGGTTGTATCCTTTTTTGTGATGACAGCGCGGCTACGTGACCAGAATACTCGCACCAGTGAAGCGATGTCAACTGGACGGAGAGCGCACGGCGCACTAAGGCCCCTATGAGCCCCGATAGGAGTATAATTGACTTATCTCCGTCAAAAACTACCCAAGGAGCTGTTATGCCCCCTCTACTGCAGAACATTTGCGTCGAACTGGATGTCCCAATGGAGACGCGTGACGGCGTGACGTTGCGCGCCAATATTTACCGGCCGGTGGGAGAAGGACGCTGGCCGGTGCTGCTGACCCGGCTGCCGTATGGTAAGGACTTTCCGGTGGGGAGCGCTTTGATCGATCCTGTGCAGGCGGCCCGCCGCGGTTACGTGGTCATCGTGCAGGACACGCGCGGCTGTGGGACATCCGACGGTGAGTGGTATCCGTTTGTGCATGAGGCCCGCGATGGCGTGGACACGACGGCGTGGGCGGCGGGGCTGCCGTACAGCGATGGGCAGGTCGGCATGTATGGCGCCTCTTACTTTGGTTTCACCCAGTGGGCGACCGCCACCGGCAAGGCGCCGGCGCTTAAGGCGCTGTTCCCTTTTGAGACCTGGCGCGATCCGTACAATGGCCTGGGCGCGCGCGGGGGCGCAAGCGAACTAGGTGCAGGGACCAACTGGCATTTGGGCATGGGGCTCAACGTGCTGATGCGCCGGTATGCCGGCGACCCGCAAGCATTGGGCCAGGCAGTATACGCTTATGCCCAAGAAGTAGACAGACTCGGCCCAGCCGGCTACTGGTCGCTGCCGCTGAGCGAGTTTGCCCCGCTGCGCAGCCAGGCTTTGGCGCCGGCCTTTTTCGATACACTAGCCGCAATCGCGGGTCACACGGCCGAGCCTTTGGCATCGGCGGACATTGGCTATCGACAGCCTGGGCTGCAAATACCGACTTACAACGTGGGCGGCTGGTACGACATATTCCTCGGCGATACGATCGCCAACTACCAGGCCATGCACCGGCAGGGAGTCCCGGCCAAGTTATTGATCGGCCCCTGGAGCCACGGCGATCAAGGCAACAGGGTGGGAGAACGCAACTTTGGGCTTGCAGCGCAGAGTGGGTTTATCAACCTGCAGACGGATCTGCTGGGCCTGGAGCTGCGCTGGTTTGACCATTGGCTCAAGGGGATCGATACGGGGTTGATGGACGAGCCGCCGGTCAAGATCTTTGTGATGGGGGTCAATGCCTGGCGCGACGAGGCAGAGTGGCCGCCGGCGCGAGCGCGCTATGTGCCGTTTTACCTGCATGAGGGCGGCCGGCTGAGTGTGGACGCGCCGTGGGATGAGGCGCCGGACATCTATATGTACGATCCCGTGGACCCGGCGCCGACGCGCGGTGGGGCGACGCTGCTGACGGCGGAATATCCGTCTGGGCCGTACGACCAGCGTGAGATCGAGGCGCGGCCGGATGTGCTGGTGTATACCAGCGAGGTGTTGGGCGAAGACCTGGAGGTGACTGGGCCGATTGAGGTGCACCTGTGGGCGGTCTCGTCGGCGCTCGATACGGATTTTGTGGCGCGGTTGACCGACGTGTTCCCTGACGACCGGTCGGTGACTTTGACGGACGGCATCGTGCGGGCGCGCTACCGCAATCTTGATAAAGGCGAGGGGCCGTCGCTGCTGGAACCGGGGTGCGCGTATGAGTATGTGATCGATCTGTGGGCGACGAGCAATGTTTTTCAGGCGGGACATCGTATCAGGCTGCAGATCACGTCGAGCAGTTTCCCGCGCTGGGATCGCAACCCGAATACGGGGCATCCGTTTGGGGCGGACGCGGCGTTGGCGGTGGCATGGCAGACGATATTGCATGATGTGGAGCATCCGTCGTTTGTGGTGCTGCCGGTGGTGGGGTGAGAGGGCGAAAATGACGCCCCAGGCACGCCGCCACGAACACCCATTTCCCCCGGATCTGGTGCGGCGTGCCTGGGGCGGGAGGGAGCAGGCGGGGACGCCTGCGCTCCTAAGGGGGGCTCGCCCGGGGGTTAGACGCGGGCGTAGTTTTCTTCGGTGAGCATGGGGTGGAGGAACTGGCCGGTGTGGCTTTTGGGGTTGGCGGCGATGTGTTCAGGGGTGCCTTCGCTGATGACGTAGCCCCCCTTGATGCCGCCTTCCGGACCCATGTCGATGAGCCAGTCGCAGTTCTTGATGACGTCCAGGTTGTGTTCGATGACCAGGACGGTGTTGCCCTTGTTGACCAGCTCGTGCAGGACTTCGAGCAGCTTGCGCACGTCCTCGAAGTGGAGGCCGGTGGTGGGCTCGTCGAGAATGTAGAGCGTATTGCCGGTGGCGCGGCGGCTGAGTTCCTTGCTGAGCTTGATGCGCTGCGCCTCGCCGCCTGAGAGGGTGGTGGCAGACTGGCCGAGCTTGATGTAGCCAAGACCGACGGCGTTGAGCGTCTCAAGCTTGTTGCGCAGGCGCGGGATGTGCTGGAAGAACTCCAGGCCTTCCTCCACGGTCAGGTCGAGCACGTCGGCGATGGACTTGCCGCGGAAGTGGATCTCGAGCGTTTCGCGGTTGTAGCGCTTGCCCTTGCACTCTTCGCAGGGCACGTAGACGTCGGGCAGGAACTGCATCTCGATGCGGATAATGCCGTCGCCCTGGCAGGCCTCGCAGCGGCCGCCCTTGACGTTAAACGAGAAGCGCCCGGCCTTGTAGCCGCGTGCCTTGGCCTCGGGCAGCGTGGCGTAGAGGTCGCGCAGGTCGGTGAACAAGCCGACATAGGTGGCTGGGTTCGAGCGCGGGGTGCGGCCGATCGGGCTCTGGTCGATGTCGATGACCTTGTCGAGGTGCTCCATGCCCTCGATCGCGGTGTGGGCGCCGGGGCGGTCCTTGGCGCGGTACATCCACTGTGCCAGCCGCTTGTAGAGCACGTCCACCACCAGCGTGGACTTGCCGCTGCCGGAGACGCCGGTGACGGCGACAAACTTGCCGAGCGGGAAGCGCACGTCGACGCTCTTGAGATTGTTTTCGCGCGCACCCTTGACGACGAGGTAGTTGCCGTTACCCTCGCGGCGCTCAGTGGGGACCGGAATGCGCAGCTCGCCGCGCAGGTATTTGGCCGTGAGGCTGTCGGGCGAGTGGATAAACGTCTCGCGCGGGGCGGAGCAGACGACGTAGCCGCCGTGTTCGCCCGCGCCCGGGCCCATGTCGACTACCCAGTCGGCCTCGCGGATCGTGTCCTCGTCGTGCTCGACCACGAGCACCGTGTTGCCCAGGTCGCGCATGCCCTTGAGCGTCTCGATCAGGCGGGCGTTGTCGCGCTGGTGCAGGCCGATCGACGGCTCGTCCAGGATGTAGAGCACGCCCATCAACTGGCTGCCGATCTGGGTGGCCAGGCGGATGCGCTGCGACTCGCCGCCGGACAGGGTGACGGCGGTGCGGTCGAGTGTCAGGTAGTCGAGGCCGACGTTGACCATGAAGCCGAGACGGGCGGCGATCTCCTTGAGCACCTGGTGCGAAATGGTGCGCTGGCGCGGGCCGAGGGGCGAGGGGCCGCTGATCGCGCTGGTCAGCTGGCCGGCGCCGTTGGCCCATGTACTGGCCGTGCCGTCGCCGTTGGCCATTCGCTGCTGCAGCCAAGGAATCGTTTCCGTGCCTTGCAGCCACCCGACCCAAGCCAGGGACTCGTCCACGGGTGCCTGGGTGACCTCGTAAATGTTCTTGCCGGCGATGGTGACGGCGAGCGCCTCGGGCTTGAGCCGCTTGCCCTGGCAGACGGCGCAGGGGCGCACGCTCATGAATTCTTCCAGCTTGCTGCGGATGTATTCGCTGCTTGTCTCCTGGTAGCGGCGCTGCAGGTTGGGGATCACGCCGCTAAACGATGTCTCGTAGTGGCGGTGATAGCCTTCGCTGTTGATGTACTCAATGCGGATCTTCTCGCCCTTTTTCGGGCTGCCCCACAGGATCACGTCGCGCTGCTTGAGGCTCAGCTCCTTGACCGGGACGCGGGTGGGGATGCTGTACTGTTTGCAGACGGCGCTGAGCAGCTGGCGGTAGTAGCCTTCGCTGTCGTCCTCGTTGGCGCGGCGCCAGGGCAGGACGGCGCCGTCGTCGACCGACAGCTCCTCGTCGAAGACGCGCTCGGGGTCAAACTCCTGGAGCGCGCCGAGGCCGGTGCAGGCGGGGCAGGCGCCGTGCGGGCTGTTAAAGGAGAAGGTGCGCGGTTCGATCTCGGGCAGGCTGGTGCCGCAGTTGGCGCAGGCAAAGTGCTCGCTAAAGGTGCGGTCGGCCGGCGGGCCATCGCGATCGGTGACATCTGAGATGATCAGAACGCCGTTGCCCAGCTTAAGCGCCGTCTCCACCGAATCGCTGAGACGGGTGAGGTCGGTGCCGCCTGCGTCGCTGCCGTCGCCCTCTTCAGGGCGGCGGACCACGATGCGGTCGATCACGGCCTCGATCGTGTGCATCTTGTAACGGTCGAGTTCGGGGACCTCGGTCACTTCGTAGATCTCGCCGTTGACGCGGGCCCGCACATAGCCCTGCTTCTGCATGGTTTCGAAGACCGACTTGTGGTTGCCCTTGCGGTCCTTGATCAGCGGGGCCAGAATGAGCAGGCGAGCGCCTTCGGGCATGTCCATAATGTTGTCGACGATCTGCGTCGGCGTCTGTTGGGCGATGGGCTGGCCGCAGTTGGGGCAGTGCGGCTGGCCGATACGGGCGAAGAGCAAGCGCAGGTAGTCGTAGACCTCGGTCACGGTGCCGACGGTGGAGCGCGGGTTGCGGCCGGAACCCTTCTGGTCGATGGAGATGGCGGGGCTGAGCCCTTCAATCTGATCGACGTTGGGTTTCTCCATCAGGCCCAGGAACTGGCGGGCGTAGGCGGAGAGTGACTCGACATAACGGCGCTGGCCTTCGGCGTAAATGGTATCGAAGGCGAGACTGCTCTTGCCTGAACCACTCAGGCCGGTGATGACGACGAGCTTGTCGCGTGGGATTTCAAGATCGACGTTTTTGAGGTTATGCTCGCGCGCGCCGCGCACGACCAGTTTATCCAGAGCCATAGTTTCCTCATTTCACGGCCTTATGTGCGGCCGCCACCCGGCAGTTGGCTCACCCAAATGATATCGAACAAAAGTTCTTTGTAACGGTGCATTGTACGCCATAGCGTGACGTTTGCCAACTAATACAGTCTAGCGAATCGGACCATTTCGGTATATAATTAAATTTCCATTCGGGAAAGCAGTTTAAGGAGACAATGTGACACAACAACCATCCAGAGAATCTACTACAGCAGCGGTGTTGGCCAAGCCCTACCCATGGCCAGAAGAGATCGCCAACAGCCTGTCGCACGGCGCGGGCGTGCTGTTTGGGATTTTTGCGCTGGTTCTGCTCGTGCTCAAGTCGGTGCAGATGGACGACACGCTGCGGGTGGTGGCGTTTACCATTTACGGCGCGTCCGTCGTCGTCCTCTTTATGGCTTCGACCCTCTACCATGCCATTCCGATGCCGCGCGCCAAGCAGGTGCTCAAGCTGGTGGACCACTGCGCCATCTACCTGTTGATTGCCGGGAGCTATACACCCTTTTTGCTGTTGACGCTGGGCGACACCTTTGGCGCGGTGCTGATGGTGGTGATTTGGAGTCTGGCCGTGGCGGGCATCGTTTTTAAGGTCTTTTTCCTGCATCGCTTTCACAACTTGTCGCTGGCGCTCTACTTGGGCATGGGCTGGCTGGCCGTGCTGGCGTCGTACCAACTGCTGGCCAACCTGCCGCGCACCGGGATCGCGCTGCTGTTGGGCGGCGGCATCCTCTACTCGCTGGGAACGATCTTCTACAAGTCGGAACGTATCCCGTTTAACCATGCCATCTGGCACCTGTTTGTGCTGGTGGGGTGTGTTTGCCACTTTTTGGCGCTTTATTTTTACGTGCTGCCGCCGATGTAGAGAGTGTGTTGGCAAGGGTCAGTTGCGGGCCAGGGTAGGAGCAGGTCATGGCCGAAGCTGCGCACGACAGCCGTCTCCTGGCGACGAAGCTGCAGGCGCGTCCTCTGCGAGCCAACCTGGTGGCGCGTCCCCGCCTGGCCAGGCTCCTGGACGATGGACGTTCTGCCAGCCTGATCCTCCTGTCGGCACCGGCCGGTTTTGGCAAAACTACACTTCTTGCCGAGTGGCTCAGGAATCGACCCCTGCGTGCCTGCTGGCTCTCGCTGGATGCCGGGGACAATGACCCCGCCCGCTTCCTTGCCTACGTTGTCGCTGCTCTGCAGCAGGTCATCCCCGGGGTAGCCGGCGATCTAGCCGGTCCGCTGCGCTCTTCGCAGCCCCCCGCCGCCCAGGCGGTCCTCACTGCCCTCGTGAACGAGCTGGCGCCGGCGCCGGACGATTTTATCCTGGTACTCGACGATTATCACGTCATTACGTCACCTGCGGTCAACGGCGCCGTGACCTTTCTGCTGGAGCACCTGCCGCCTAACCTCCATCTGGTCATCTCCGCGCGCGCCGATCCACCTATTCCGATCGCCAGGCTGCGATCCCGCGGGCAGGTGGTTGAGGTCCGCGCCGACGAACTGCGGTTCACGCCGGACGAAGCGGCCGCCTTTCTCAGTCACACGATGGGGCTCAGCCTCGCGCCCGCGCAGGTGGCGGCGCTCGACGAGCGGGTTGAGGGCTGGATCGCCGGGCTGCAGATGGCAGCCCTCTCGATGCGCGGCCGCGAGGATGTGGATACCTTCATCCGGGCCTTCGCCGGCACCAACCGCTTCATCCTGGACTTTCTGGTCGAGGAGGTGCTGGCGGCCGAGCCCCAGGAGGTGCAGGATTTCCTCCTCCAGACGGCCATGCTCACCCGCCTCTGCGGTCCACTCTGCGACGCCGTCACCGGCGGTACGGAAGGCCAACAGATGCTCGAGCGGCTGGAGAGGCGCAACCTCTTTGTCGTGCCCCTGGACGACAACCGGCTCTGGTATCGTTATCATCATCTCTTTGCCGATCTGCTGCAGGCGCGGCTCCAGCAAGCGGGATCCGAACTGGTCGTCCCGCGCCTGTTACGCGCCGCCGAATGGTGCGAACTGGAGGGGCAGGTGGCCGAGGCCGTGAGCTACGCTCTTGCGGCGAGGGACTACGGCCGCGCCGGTGACCTGATCGCACGCTCCTGGGGTCCCGCCGCCAATGACGGCGAAATCGAGACGGTGTGGTCCTGGCTTTCTGCCTTGCCTGAAGATGTGGTCCGCAACAGCGCGCCGCTTAGCGCCGCCTGCTGCTGGGTGCTCTGGCTCAAGGGCCAGATACATCTGATCGAGGCGCATCTGGTGGATGCGGAGCGCTGTCTTGGCCAACTCCTTGTGCCGGAGAGAGCTGGGGAGCCCGGGAAAGCCGGTGGCGTTCCGGAGCGCTATGCGGACCTGCCGGTGCAGGTCGCCACGCTGCGCGCGATCGTCGCCCGCTACAGCAATGACTTTGCCGCCGCCCGGGCGCACGCCGAAGTCGCGCTCGGGCAGTTTCCCGAGAATTTGCCCCTGCAGGCAAACGCGCAACTGCGCGGCCTGGTTTTCCTGGCGCTGGCGACTGCCTACGACGGAGCGGGCGACCTCGCGCGGGCGGTCGACGCCTACGCCGAGACCATCCGCTGGAGTCGCCTGGGCAGAAACGCCGCGGGAGTTGCCGGCGTTACCTACCGGCTGAGCGGCGTGCTGCGGCTGCTGGGGCGCCTGCGTGCGGCGGAAGCGGCGTGCCGTGAGGCACTGCAGTTCATGGAAGAGCAAGGGATGGCGCGTCTGCCGGCAGGGGGGATCTTGCACCTGGCGCTGGCCGAAGTGCTGCTGGAGCGGAACGAGCTGGCGGCCGCCGCGGAGCACCTGGCGCGGGGCAGCGAGCTGGGCCAGCGCAGCGGGCGTTTCGACACAGTGCGCAACGCGGCCGCGGCGCAGGCACGGCTGCGGCTGGCACGCGGCGATGTGCGCGGGGCACTGGCGGCCGTCGCAGAGAGCGAAGCGGCGCGGGACGAGCCACCATCCCCGCTGGCGCTGGCCGAGCTGTTCAGCCTCAAGGCAAAGGTATTAGTCTGGCAGGGGCTGCCGAGTGAGGCCGCACAGTGCGTTGCGGAGGCAGTACACCTGGCAGGCTCTGATCGCGGGCTGACCGGAGAGATGGTGGCCCTCGCTGCGGCCAGAGTCCAACTCAGCCAGTGCCGGCCCGACGAGGCCGTCGCGCAGCTCACGCGCGCCCTCGCCGCCGCCGAAGGGGCGGGCCGGTGGGGCGCGGCGATCGAACTGCGCATCCTGCGCAGCCTGGCGCATATGCGCGGGGGCGAACCACGCGCAGCGGAGGTGGACCTCCAGCGCGCCCTCGCCCTGGCCGAGCCCCAAGGCTATGTGCGTCTCTTCGTCGACGAAGGGCAAGCGATGGCGGATCTGCTGCGCAAGCTGGCGGCCCATGGAGCCCGATCGAGCGAGGGCGGCAGTGAGCCGGCCCAATTTCTCACAACGCTGATCGCCGCGTTCGGCGCACCAGGGGTATCTCATATGGAGGGCGGGGGCGGGCACAAGGTCCGGCGAGGAGCAGGCGCGGACGCCTGCGCTCCAGCTCCCGCCGGACCTTATGCCCCTACGGAGGCGCTTTCGGCGCGCGAGGTGGAGGTGCTGCAGCTGATGGCCGAGGGTCTCACCAACGAGCAGATCGCCCAGAGGTTGATCATTGCCCTGGGCACGGTCAAGGCGCACATCCACAATATCGCGGGCAAGCTCGGCGCGCAGAACCGCGCGCACGCGGTCGCACGTGCACAAGAGCTGGGGATCCTCTAACCTCCAGGTCCTACCCTTCCCGCCAAAAATAAACCCTCCCATGCACCACAATAGAGCGATCGGACGATGACGGGCGCCCCCGTCCGGCGCATCATTGGGGCAGATGGTCGCTTCGTCAAGACCATCCTGTAGGAGGAAAAAAATGAGCACTTCAATCATGGAATCTCCACGTGACACGGCCCATACGGGCAAGGCGGGGCGTTGGTTCGCGCGGACGGCGCTGGCCGCCGGCGGCGTGCTCTCGTTTTCGGCACTGGCGCTGGGCAGCGCCCAGTTCTACAAGGTTTCGGCCGCAACGCTTGGCCCCGGCGCGATCCTGCTTGCGATCCCTAAGTATATTGGGGGCGCGCTGGCGCCGTTCTTGACGGTGGCGGGGGTGGCGGGAGCGGCGTGCGGCGTGGGGGCGATGTGGCTGCAGCGCAGCAAGGCGACAGAGGGCACAAGGTCCGGCGGAACAGCCATCGCCACAACAGCCAACCGATTCCCGCCGGACCTTATGCCCCTACGAAGTGCGCTGGTGGTGGCGGCGGGGCTGGCGGCGGCCACTGTGAGCGCTGTGTACACGCAGCAAATCTTGGCGGCACGTGGGGACTTTGCGGCGGCGTTTGGGGCAGACTGGCAGGAGAAGATTCTCGCCGAAGCTGCGGGAGGGACTGCTGCCCCAGCGCTGGACGTGGCACCTGGCCGGCACGCCGGGTGCGCACGTCGAACGGGATGTCGTCTTTGCCACCGTGCCTGGGAGCGAGCGTAAGCTGCTGGCCGACGTATGGTCCCCACCCGACGGCGTCGCACCGTCCAAGCTGGGCTTTATCTACCTGCACGGCGGCGGCTACTCGGCATTTGACAAGGGCGGGCCCACAGAACCTTGGTTTCGGCACCTGGCGGCCCAAGGACACGTAGTGATGGACGTAGCCTACCGCCTGATTCCGGAGGCCACCGTACCACAGATGGAAGGTGACGTGAAGCGGGCGATCGCCTGGTTCAAGCACAATGCCCCGCGCTACGGCGTCAATCCGGACCATATCGTCCTCAGCGGCGGCTCGGGCGGCTCGCACCTGGCGCTGCTTGCAGCGTATGCGCCTACCCATCCGCTCTTCACTCCGGAGGAGGTGCGCGGCATGGATCTCACGGTGCGGGGGGTGATCGGCTACTACCTGGCGGCCGACTACCGGCCGGAGAGTACGCGCCTTCCTGAGCGGACCGCGTGGCAGTGGGCGGTCGAGAAACAGCTTACCGCCTTCTTTGAGCGCATGATCGGCTACAAACTCGCCGTGGACAGCAAGGGGGATTGGGATGCCAAGCTGTTCTTTGGCGGCCCCGCCGAGGCGTGGCCCGAACTCTATCGCCAAGTGTCGCCGATCACGCACGTGCGACCCAACACGCCGCCCACACTGCTGATCGTGGGTGAGCACGACCTCTATGGCCAGTCTCGCCCCGTCGCCGAACTGCACGCGGCCCTGCGGACGGCCGGCGTTCCGTCCGTCGAGCTGCGGCTCCCGCGCACGGACCACGCCTTCGACCTGGCGCTGCCGGAAGTCTCGCCCACGGCGCAGACGGCCATGTACGACGTCGACCGCTTCCTGGCGTTGATGGCCACGGATGTAGAGTGGAAGAATACGTCGTTTGCCGCGGCGGAGAGAGCCGCCAATTGAACGAAAGATGCGGCCAAACAAGCCTGGAAACCGAGTTTCTGGCACGCGTCGCTTGTACCAAGCGCAGCTTGCTTAGAGACTCGGTTTCTGCCCTGTGCGGGGGAGGTGTGTGGATGTCACAGGAGTGGTATGAGATCCGGGTGGAGGGCGCTCTGCCCAGCGGCTGGTCGGACTGGTTCGAGGGCCTCAGCATCGTGTGCGACCCGAGTGGGGACAGCATCCTATCGGGGCCCTTGGCAGATCAGGCTGCGCTGCACGGCGTGCTGGCCAAGATACGCGATTTGAACCTGAAGCTGATTGCGGTTGTTTGACATCACGTTCGGAGATAATCAGGTCTTGACCAGCCGCAGTCAGTACGAGCTCGACGTCCAGGGTCTGGCCGTTCTTCTGCCGGCCGGTGACTACCCCTATCCAGCGACCCTGCCCCTGCAGTTGCAGCTATATCTCATAGATCAAGCGTGCGTAGTCAGTCAAGGCGTAGAGATTCGAGAAGGTTTGCCCACCAGTTCGCCGAGCGAATAGCCGTGCAGCGCAGCGTATCTTAGGTTCACGTAGGCGAAGTGTCCGTCATATAGAATCGCCATGCCTTCAGCCGTGGCATCCATATCCTAATCCTATCGCCATACCTCCAGCGTACTATCATCCACTCTCAATTCCAAGGAGCAGTTCAATTCCTGTATGGCCTTTTCATCTCTCCATCTCTCTAAATCTCTTTCTATCTCCTCTCTATCTCTCCTTAGCATCACTATGTCTTTTTCATTCCATTTCCTCTCTCTCTTCACCTATTCAAAACCAAATATACCCATCTTTCCGCGCTCAGAAAGCACCGTTACACACAACAATGACTAGATGCCCTGTGAAGTTAGCGTCTATCTCTTGTTATTCTCCTAGACCATCAATTCAGCCACACTCTTAACTCATACTACATCTCCCTTCATAAATCTTCCCGTCATTTAATTATCGTATCCCAATCCTCCTTCCTTATTTTCTTCTTTTTATAGCTCAATACCCTCTTCACACCAATCATTATCTTTTCCTATCTTATATCCACCCTCTTCCATCATAATAATGTATCATCATTCTACTCCTTCAAACTCACCGATGCCTCTGCGACGCGCTGCATCTCTCGGTCTGCCTGATGTTAAATAAGTCTCAGAAATTTCGTATCTATATCTCCTACCAACTTCTCTATTACCAATTTCTCCCTCATCTGTGTTCGGCGTGTTAACGCTCAGCTATTTCTTACCTATCAGCAACATACAGCTATGCATTATCTAACACCAAATCCTCCATTCTCTATAACATTAGTCCTTTTTCTACTTCATCCTCTTCTAACATTTATCCCATCTCTCTCCTTCCTATCTCCATTACTCCTACTCAATTCTCATTCACTATAATCATATATTCATCTACATCATTCATCTCATACTCATCTTATATATCACTACATCTTTACCACTCCTCATAATTTTCTATTATAACAATCTTCTTTTTATCTTAATCCTTCCACTATATTTTCTCGGTATCCCTATTCACACTTTCACCTTTTACAAACTACATACTTTCTTTTCAATCCATTACCACTATTTCTTCTCCTTCTACTATCATCATTTCTCCTTATATATCATCTATTATCTCTTCTAACCTTTCTACTACTTCCTTCATCTACTCACTTACTCTCATCTCTATAACAATTCTAATCTTATTTTATTCATCTCTTCCAATTATTCTTTCTATTATCTCATTTTTTCTTCCCTCTTTTTTATTTCTTTTACATCTCTTATCACTACCATCTTTCCATCTATCTTCTTTTCTCCTCTATACAACATCTACACCTATATTTCTTATACAAGATTATTATCCATCTCCAACTCTCACTATATCCAATCTCCCTCCTTTTAATCCAATATATCCTTTTCATTCTCTCCCAACATTAATTAAATTATTTATCCTTCAATCTCATTCCTTATAATACCATCCACTTTTTCTACTTCCTTTTTAATTTCTACTATTCTTTTTTCCATATCTACTACCATCACATCATCGCTTCTTTCCTCCACCAAATTACATCTCTCCAAAATATTCATTTTTATCATTTTAATTTTCATCATTCCCTAACATAAACATCTCATTTTATTCCAAAATCTAATTTATTCCAATCAGTTTAATATAATTTCCATTCTCAGTCAAATATACTATATTATCTCCCCATACCATCAATATCCCCATCAATATCATTATATCCTTTAATCTATTCATACCTTCTTACCTCCATATTTCCCTCTATATCAAATCCACTCCATACTCCAACATCATTTAATCATAATCTTCATTAACCCAGAACCAGTAGCCAAAGTCTTACACTAGCAGAGACGCAGTCTCTTATCAGACTAATGCCACTCGTGACCACTTGACGCGTGGAGGTCGGTCGTCCAGACCAAGAACAGAGTAATCTATGAGATGTATGCGAGCAGTAAGCCTAGTCTTGCTTATGCTTGCTGTATATTCTCTTATAGCTAAGGACAAATGCAAACCTACAGGTAGCGATGTCTACTATTCCCAGATACTGCACGTGATTCCTAAAGATTTTGGCGGATAGGTCTTTGAGATGAGCTCGAGCACGTTCCCGGACCAGACGGCGACGGCCAGAAGCATCCATAACAGCGGGAGTCGTCCCTTCTTGGTTACCGCGCTAAAGACTACCAGCGCGGAGGCAGACGTGGCTGTGACGAGCAGTAATGAGATGAAAAATATCATGTCGTACCTGCTCTATCTTCATACTGAGAGCACCAGACATAGACTCCTCCTATCGAACCTGATCAGCTAGAACTGACAGCTATATTCTTGTCTCTTTATCTTTTTCTTACTCTTACTCTTACTTTGTTATTTCTCTCACCAGCAATGATACCTCATCCCTTCCTATTCTTCTAAGTTTGCATGCGTAGAATCGCCTCTAGCCAGCATCTCCTCTTCTTTATTTCTACTGTGCTACTTCCTTACTAGTATTTCTTTTACTATCTTGCCAATAAGTATTTCTTCTGCTATCCCTTGTCCTTGTTTTCTTATATTTCTACCATCTCCTTCTCTCTCACTGTCTATCCTTCCTATATTATCTCCATCATCTTGCAGCTCTCAAACTACACTGTGACTTTATCCTTAGCAGCTTCAGCACCGCCAGCTAGAAGCTGCTATTGTTTTCAGCCACGTCTACCCTCTGTCCATAGGTGCTGTACTGTACCTGTATTTGTTATGAGTTCAGCTGCTCTGCTTACTTTCCTCTCATGTTCTGCACCATTAATACGTACTCGCGCTGCGACACGCTGTCCAGCGTGAGCTTATCGCCATCCGGGTCGCTGTCGTTGCCCAGGATGTTGATGACTGCGGCGGTATCTTCCGCCACCGTGGCGGCATCGGGATTCGCCACTGGTGCGTCGTTGACCGGCGTGACGACGATGTCCACCACGGCCGTGTCCGTGCCGCCCTTGCCGTCGCTGACCTGGTAGCTGAACTGGTCCGGGCCGTTGTAGTTCCGCGCAGGCATGTAGGTCACGCTGCCGTCGGGATTTACCACGACCGTGCCATGCGCAGGCTGCGTCACACCCGTGACCGCCAGCGTGTCGCCATCCACATCGCTGTCATTCGACAGCACCTTGACCGTCACCGGCATGTCTTCAGTCGTCGTGCCGCTGTCGTCCACTGCCACCCGCGCATCGTTCACCGCCGTCACGTTCACCGTCACCACCGCACTCGCACAGAGTACCTTGCCTTCCGCGTCACAGATGCAGTAGTAAACTTGTCTGTACCGTTGAAGTCCGAGTAGCGCGTATAGGTGACCGTGCCGTCGCCATTTACCTTGACCGAGCCGTTGCCTCTAGTGTCGATAATGCTGACACTTGACCGCACCAGGTTGCCGTCTACATCGCTGTCGTTGCCATCCACTTTGATCGTAACAGCAGTATCCTCGGCCGTAGTCGCACTGTCGGCATTTGCTACCGTGTCGCTGTTTTGTACACCCGCGACGCTGACTGTGGCCGTATCTGAATCCGTCAGCACCTTCTCGTTGCCGCCGTTAAGGCCGTTGTTGCCACTTTCCTGGCGATGTTTGTGATCTCGCCTGCAACTCTGAAAGTGATGACCTCCGATCCAGTAGCAGATGTGCCATATGCCAGGTCAATTGCATCGCTCTTACCGTCCAGTTTTTTCATTCCTTCCATGTTACTGCAAAGTCATCTGCAGTGTTGCCTTTAGTGCCGTTGTCTTCCGTCAGCGTGAGGTCTTAGAGCTTGTAAGTTCCTTTTTTGCTGACAATATTGAACTTGAAGCTTATTGCGGTGAACCGGCGTGCGCCGGAGAGAACGACGGAAGGCCACCGTGAAGACTAAGCGCAGGGACAATTCATCTGTTCCTTAGGTTTGTTTCATCCACTTCCAAGTTGCGGGGCCTACAACTGGCATTGGTTCAGTTGTGGGCCCCTTCCCGCGGATGGACCCCTGTTTCAACGACGAAACTCGATCTAGCGTTCAGACATTATAGGAGCAACTTAGAAGTAGGAGTCTTGTATGCGCAAGTCCCGGTTCGTTTTGCTGGTGATTAGTACTCTCGCCATCTTGACGACGCCGCTGACGGTGTATGCACAGGCGACGGCACCCGCCGGCAACCCTGCACCCGCCACGACGCCATCTGCCGCAGTGGCACCTGCCACAGCACCGCCCGCTGTTCCCGTTCCACTGACCATTTTTACGAATTACCCGGCGCAAGTTGTCGGCATTGGCGAGACGGCGACGATCCCGCTCAAGGTGCGTTCGAGTACGCCCGGCATCGTCGAACTGAGCCTGCCGAATGCGCCGCAAGGGTGGCCGCTCAGCTTCCGCGGGGGCGGGCGGATCGTCAGTTCGGTCTATGTCGACGGCGTCAACGACGCCGCGGTCGAGCTGCGGGTGGAGACGCCGGCCGACGCCCAGGCGGGGCTGGCTGCGTTTGACGTGACGGCCAAGAGCGGCGACCAGAGCTCGACCCTGCCGCTGCGGCTGACGGTGCAGGAGAAGCTGCCGCCCAAGCTGTCGCTCACGACGGAACTGCCCACACTGCGCAGCAAGCCGGGCAGCACCTTCCGCTATGACGCCAATCTGAAGAATGAGGGCGACGAAGATTTGACCGTCGACCTCAGCGCCGACGCCACGCCGGGCTTTAACATCAGCTTTTCGCTCAACGGCCAGGACGTAACGAGCGTGCCGCTGGCAGCCGGCGAAGCGAAGCATGTGTCGGTGCAGGCGGCGTCGCTGGACAATGTCGCCTCGGGCGCCTACCCCTTAAAGGTGCGGGCGCAGGGAGGTGAGGCTGTGGCCGAGCTGCCGCTGAGCGCAGAGGTCGTGGGCACGGCGGAGATCGTCGCCAGCACGCCCGACGGGCGGCTGTCGGGCGAGGCGGTGGCGGGCAAGACCACGCCATTTAAGATCATCGTCGCCAACCCGGGCAGTGCGCCGGCACGCAACATCAGCGTCAGCGCCACGGCGCCCAACGGCTGGACGGCTACCGTAGACCCCAAGGAAATTGCCGAGATCCAGCCGGGGCAGCAGGTGGAAGTGACGGCCAACATTGCACCTTCTGACAAGGCGGTGGCGGGCGACTATGTGGTCAGCGTGAGCGCGCGCCCGGCCGACGGCTCGGCCAAGAATGTGGACCTGCGCATCACGGTGACGACCTCCACCATGTGGGGCATCGTGGGCGTGGGCCTGATCGCCCTGGCCGTGGCGGCCGTGGGCGTGGTTGTCAGCCGCTTTGGACGCCGTTAGCAGAGCCACACAAGGCGAGAGCCAGGATGGGGAGGCGTTTATGGCTGACATCGTACTGGAGGCACGGGGGTTGACCAAGCGCTACGGCAGCTTTGTGGCGGTCGACAACCTGAACCTGACGATCGAACGCGGCGAGATATTTGGACTCTTGGGTCCCAACGGCGCGGGCAAGACCACGACGATCCTGATGTTGTTGGGGCTGACCGAGCCCTCCAGCGGCAGCGTACGGGTATTGGGCTACGACCCGACGCGGCAGCCGCTGAGCGTGAAGGCGCGGGTGGGCTACCTGCCCGATGCCGTGGGTTTTTATGACGAGCTGACGGCGCGCGAGAACCTGACCTATATTGCGCGGCTCAACGGCCTGCCGCGCAAGGAGGCCACGGCGCGGATCGAAGAGGCCATCGCGCGGATGGGTCTCAGCGACGTGATCGATCGGCCGGTGCGCACCTTCTCGCGCGGCATGCGGCAGCGGCTGGGGGTGGCCGACCTGCTGATCAAACGGCCGCAGCTAATCATCATGGACGAACCGACCCTGGGGCTTGACCCGGAGGCGGCGCGCCAGTTTCTGCAGCTGATCGTGGAACTGGGCCATGAGGGGATTACCTTGATGCTATCTTCCCACTTGCTGCACCAGGTGCAGTCGGTATGCAACCGGGTTGGGCTGTTCGCCAGGGGCAAACTGCAACTGGTGGGAGCCGTACCCGAACTGGCGCAACAAGTCCTGGGCGGCGGCTATCGCATCCATGTGCAGGCGACGAGCGTGACCCGTGCCGTGGGCGACGTAGACGCTGCCAACCGCGTAGGCGGCGCCACCCGCGCGGGCGCCGCCTACGCCGCTACTGCCGATACCGATGGCACGGCCGCGCATGGCGGCGGTGACGGGGCGGCGCTGATCGGCGCGCTGCTCCAGGTGCCGGGGGTGCAGGAGGTCCAGCGCACGGGCGAGGACCGCTACCTCGTGATAGGCAAGCGTGATTTGCGCGCCGAGGCGGCGGCGGCGGTCGTCAATGCGGGAGGCCACCTGTATGGGCTGGACGTGGAAGCGCCGAGCCTGGACGAGATCTACAGCCGTTACTTTCAGGAGGTGAGCCATGGCGCAAACGCTTGACCGAACCATCGGCGCGGCGCCGCAGACGAGCCCCCAAGGGAGCCTGGAGCGCACGACGCGTGAAGGATCGCCGTGGACGGGGCTGTGGGCGGTGGTGGCCAAGGACATGGCCGATCACCTGACCAGCGTGCGCATGTTGATCCTGGAGCTACTGATCGTGTTGACGGCCGTGGGTACCGTGTGGGGGGCGCTGCAGGAGATCCGCAGTGCGGCGCCTGACGATCCGTTCCTGTTTCTGCGGCTGTTTACGACGGCGCGTGACCCGCTGCCGGCGTTTGTCGGCTTTCTGAGCTTTCTGGTGCCGCTGATCGCCATCGGGCTTTCGTTTGATGCCATCAACGGCGAGTTTAACCGGCGTACGCTGTCGCGCGTGCTGGCGCAGCCGATCTACCGCGATGCGCTGCTGCTGGGCAAGTTCCTGGCCGGTTTCTTTACGCTGGCGCTGGTGCTGACCGCCATCTGGCTGCTGATCATCGGGATGGGCATCTTTGGATTGGGGCTGCCGCCCAGCGGCGAGGAAACGGCGCGGGCGCTGGTCTTCCTGGTGGCGACCATCTTCTACGGCGGGATCTGGTTGGCGCTGGGCATGGTCTTTTCGACCGTGTTCCGCCAACCGGCCACGGCGGCGCTGGCGGCGATTGCGGTGTGGATCGTGTTTACCTTCTTCTGGGGGATCATCGTGGGGCTGGCGACACAGGCCTTGAGCCCGGCGCAGTTTGAGAGCGCGCAGCAGTTGATTGCCGCCGCCGACCTCGAGCGCAACCTGGCGCGCATCTCGCCGAACACGCTGTACGTGGAGGCGACGATCGGGATGCTCAACCCGGCGGTGCGTTCGTTCGGCCTGCTGCTGCCCAGCCAGATGGCGGGCGCCATCATGGGGGCGCCGCTGCCGCTGGGGGAGAGCGTGCTGCTGATCTGGCCGCAGCTGACCGGGTTGATTGCGGCGACGATTTTGCTGTTCGCGTTGGCGTACCTGTTGTTCCAGCGGCAGGAGATACGAGCGTAGACTGGCAGCCGGCACGGATACGTGCAGGCTTCCGGGAAGGGTGAGGCTTCCGGGAAGGGTGAGGCTTGGAGGAGAGGTCATGAACACAGCACCTGGCATTACACACGAGATGATCGAACTCAGCGGGGTGTGCAAGACCTACCGGGGACGGGGGGATTCGGCGCAGCCGGCGCTGCGGAATGTGTCCCTGACTATTGGGAGCGGGGAAATTGTCGGGCTGCTGGGACCGAATGGGGCCGGGAAGACGACGCTGCTCAAGATTCTTACCGGCTATCTGCAGCCTGACGAAGGCACGGTGGTGGTGGAGGGGATCGACGTGGTGGCGGAGCCGCGGGCGGCGCAGGCGTGCATCGGCTACCTGCCTGAGAACGCGCCGCTGTATCCTGAACTGTCGGTACAGGGCTATCTGAACATGATCGCCGAGCTGCGCGGCATTCCCACGGCGGACCGGCGCGAGCGGCTGTCGCAGGCGATCTATGCCACGGGGCTGCAGGACCGGCTGACGCAGCCGATCGCCCAGCTCAGCAAGGGTTTTCGGCAGCGCGTCGGGCTGGCGCAGGCCATCGTGCACCGCCCGCGGCTGCTGATCCTGGACGAGCCTTCGATAGGGCTGGACCCGACGCAGATCGTGGAGATGCGCCACTTGATCCAGCGGCTGGCGCAGTTCAGCACCGTGCTGTTTTCGACGCACATCCTGAGCGAGGTCGAGGCGCTGTGCCAGCGGGTGCTGATCTTGATCAACGGCGAAATTCGAGCCGACGCCCGGCTGAGCGACCTGCGTTCGAGCAACGATGCCATTATGGTGCTCAATTCGCCCGTGCGCGAGGCTGTCAGCCGGCTCAAGGCCGTGCCGGGGGTGCGCAATGTCGTGACGATTGCGTCGGACTGCGGTTATCCGGCGTATCGCATCCAGGGGGACGAGCAAAGTGACATCTGCCCGGCGGTGTATGCGCTGGCGAGCACGATGCAGTGGCCGCTGCGCGAGCTGCGGTCGGACCGCAAGACGTTGGAGAATGTGTTTGCGCGGTTGGCAGCATAGACATGGGGCGTACGAGTCATTGGCGAGAGATCGGTTTGCATGGGGAAAACGTTGACGATTGCGCGGAAGGAGTTGGAGGGCTTTTGGGGCTCGTCCATCGCCTTGATCTTCTTGACTATTTTTCTTGTCGTTACACTGTTTGTTTTCTTTTGGGTTTCCGGTTTTTTTGCCCGCGGGATTGCCGATATCAGGCCCTTGTTCCGGTGGATGCCGCTGACGCTCATTTTCCTGGTGGCGGCGCTCACGATGCGACAGTGGAGCGAGGAGCAGCGCTCGGGCACCATCGAAATGCTGATGACGCTGCCGATTGCGCCCTGGCAGGTCGTGCTGGGCAAGTTCCTGGCCGTGATGGCGCTGGTGGGCGCGGCGCTGCTGCTGACGCTGCCGATCCCGATCGTGGTGGGGGTGTTGGGGCCGCTGGACTGGGGGCCGGTGATCGGCGGTTACCTGGCGGCGCTGCTGTTGGCGGCGGCCTATGCGGCGCTGGGGCAGTGGCTGTCGGCGCTGACCGACAGCCCGATCGTGGCGCTGCTGGCCACCGCCGTGATCGGCGGGCTGCTCTACCTGGCAGGCACAGCGCTCGTAACGGACCTGGCCCCGGCACCCGCTATCGGACTGCTGCGCGGCGCCGGCACGGGCAGCCGCTTTGACAGCATCGAGCGCGGGGTGATCGATCTGCGCGACCTCGTCTACTACCTGTCACTCTGCGCGCTCTTTCTGTTATTGACTGTCTTCACGCTGGACCGCAAACGCTGGAGCACAGGCGCGGCGACGCGGCCCTATCGCCGCAACTTGAGCACGGGCATGGCGCTGCTCTGCGCAAACCTGCTCGTACTCAATTTGTGGCTGGCGCCGTTAGCGGGGCTGCGTTGGGATGCGACGGCGCACCAGGAGTACACCCTGGCGCAAACGACCAACGATCTGCTCAGCAGCCTACAGGAACCGCTGCTGATCCGCGCCTATATCAGCAGCAAGAGCCACCCGCTGCTGGAGCCCCTACGCCCACAGGTAGAGGATCTGCTGCGCGAGTATGCCATCGCCGGCCATGGGCGGGTTACGGCCGAGGTGATCGACCCGGCGCAAGACCCGGCGCTGGAAGCCGAGGCGAACCAGACCTACGGCATTCAACCCACGCCCTTCCAGGTGGCCGACCGCTACCAGGCTTCCGTCATCAACGCCTATTTTGACATTCTCGTGCGCTATGGGGATCAGAACGTGGTGCTCAACTTCCGCGATCTGATCCAGGTCGAGCAAAACGCCGCGCACGAGGCGGGGGGCGGGGTAGCCGTGCGGCTGCGCAACCTGGAGTATGACCTGACCAGCGCGGTGAAGAAGGTGCTGTATGGCTTTCAGAGTATCGACAGCGTGCTGGCGGCCCAGGCACAACCACTCAAGCTCACATTGTACGCCACGCCCGCCACGCTGCCGCCCCAACTGGCCGGGGCGCCTGCCACCATCCGCCAGGTGGCCGAGGAGCTGGCGCGGAAATCGGGCGGCAAGCTTGTTTTTGAGCAGATCGACCCGGTCGCGGCAGGCGCCAAGGTCACGACGCAGACGTTGGCGCAGACCTATGGCATCCAGCCCATTCCTACCAGCCTGTTCGGTACGGACAGCTTCTATTTGCACATGGTGCTGGAGCCGAGCGACAGCCCGGCAGGGGGCCCTGCAGGGGGCGGCGCGGGCCAGGTCATCTATCCGCAGAACGACATGAGCGAGGCGGCGGTGCGCGATGCCATCGAGGCAGCGGCGCTGCGGACCGCGACCGGGTTTCTCAAGGTGGTCGGCCTATGGACGCCGGCGGCACAGCCGCTGCAGTCGTACAACCTGCTGCGCAGCCAACTCAGGGAGGAGTATGCGCTGCGTGACGTCGACCTGGCTGACGGCCAGCCGCCTGCGGGCATAGACGTGCTGCTGCTGGTGGCGCCGCAGAACATGAGCGATAAGCAGCGTTTTGCCGTCGACCAGTTTCTGATGCGCGGCGGGGCAGTCGTCGTGCTGGCGGGCAACTACGCCGTCGCCCAGGATCCCCTCAGCGGCGCGCTGGCGCTGCAGCCGTTAACCGGCACACTTGGCGACCAACTGCGCCACTATGGCGTGGACGTGCCGCAGACGCTGGTGCTGGACGAGCAGAACCAGCCGTTTCCGTCCCCGGTCATGCGCAACGCGAGCGGCATCCAGGTCAAGGAGATCCAGGCGCTCGACTATCCCTTCTTTGTGGACGTACGGTCCAATGCCATGGACACGCAGGCGGGCATCACGGGCGACCTCCCCAACGTCGTGCTCTACTGGACGTCGCCCGTCGTGATCACGACGACTGCTGCGCCCACCGTCACAGGGTCCACACTTCTGCAATCCAGCCAGAAGGCGTGGCTGCGCACCGATACAAGCATTCAGCCGGACTTTGCGCGCTACCCCCAGAGCGGGTTTGGCAGCGAAGGCGCCATGGGGCCACAGCCGTTGGCCGCCAGCCTGCAGGGAGCGTTCTCCAGCTATTTCGCGGGCAAGCCCAACCCGCCGGCAGAAGCAGGGGGCGGTGATAGTGCAGGTGTGGAGGGCAGCGCGCCGCTGACGGCGACGGGCACAGCGACGTCTCCAGCGACGTCCCCAGTTCCGATGGTCACGCCCCTGCTGCAGGCGGCCGACAGCGCGCGGCTGGTGGTCGTGGGCAGCAGCGAGTTTGTCGACGATGCCATGCTGGAGCTGGCGGCCAGCCTGGCGGGCGACCAGGTGCTGAACAACGTGCGGCTCGTGCAGAACGCCGTCGACTGGGCGGTGGAAGATACGGACCTCCTCAGCCTCCGCAGCCGGGGACCGGCGATGCGCCTGCTCAAACCGTTGAGCGAAGCACAGCAGCAGTTCTGGGAACTGTTGACCTATTTCCTGGTGCTGGGCGGCCTGACCGCGGTAGGGGCCGCCGTCTACGCCTGGCGCAGGCGCGAACGGCCGATGCAGTTGAGCGAGCACGATGCCTACGTCAAAGCCAGCATCATTGGGTGAGGACCGCTATGAGCCGAACAAACGCCATTTTGGCGGGTATTTTGCTGCTGCAGCTGGGGTTAGCGGCGTGGCTGCTGCGGCCGGCGGCGGGGCACGCGGGGGCGCAGCCGCTGATTGCCAACGTGGCGCCGGGCGACGTAACCGGCGTACGCATCAGCGACGGGAGCGGGGCAGTGCAGCTGGCCAAGGAGGGGGATCTCTGGTCGGCGCCAGAGGCGGACGGCTATCCGGTGCACGCGGCGGGGGTGACAAAACTGATCTCCGACGTGCTTGCCATCGACAACAGCCGCCTGGTGGCCAATACGCCCGCCAGCCAGGCGCGGCTCAAGGTTCATGCCGACAACTTTGCGCGCCGCATCGAGCTCCACCGCGCTAACGTCGACCCCCTCATCCTCTATCTTGGTACGTCACCCAACGCCAATGCCACGCACGTGCGGCTGGACGGGCAGGATGCGGTCTACTTGACCACGGGCGTGCTCGCCGGCGAGGCGAGCAGCGACCTGCGCAGCTGGATCGACACCCGCTACATCAGCGCCAACCTCCGCGACGTGTCCCAGGTCGAGATCTTTAACGCAAGCGGCCGTTTTACGCTCGTCAAAGGAGCGGACGGCGCGTGGCGGCTGGACGACCAGGCAGACGGCGAAAGTGTGGACCAGGAGAAAGCAGCGGCGCTGGTCAGCCAGCTGGCCGGGCTGGAGATGGTGCGGCCGTTGGGCAGGCAGAGAAAGCCAGAGTATGGGCTGGACACGCCGCAGGCCACAGCCACCCTGGAGCTGGCGGGCACCGGGGATGGGGGCAAGACCATCACGCTGGATATCGGCGCTTTGGACGAGACGGCGGGTGGCTACACTGTCAAGTCGTCGGCCTCGGAGTATTACGTGGTAGTGGCTAAGTATGCGCTGCAGGATCTGGTGGAGCAGACGCGAGCGGGGCTGCTGGCGGTTGAGGCTGGGAAGGGCTGATTCACCGCCTTGACGGGCGGGGTGCGGGCGGGGGGAGCAGGCGAGGACGCCTGCGCTCCGAATGGGCGCGCTCCGGATGGGCGCGCTCCGGATGGGCGCGCTGCCGGATGGGCGCGCTCCGGATGGGCGCGCTCCGGATGGGCGCGCTCCGGATGGGGCGTGTGGGGATAGTAGTGACTGGGATTGGAGTGGGAACCGGTACGGGGTAAATGCCCGTTATCATACATTATGAAATCTTCATCTGCCCTTTTGAGTCCGTAACATGTGTCCTTTGGTAGGGATGGCGCCCGTTTCCAGATAGATTCCGATTGCGTACGGCTTCCTTTATCCTGCTTCGCAGTGAACTCTGACGACCTACATTCAACAAAGGAGCCCCTCGCCAAACTGGTGTGGCGTGCGGCCACACGCTGAATTGGTAACGAAAATGATAAAACTAGCGAAGTTAAGCAGCAGCACGCTGCTAGGTCTCTCCCTATTTCTGCTCCTCATGCAAACTACAGCCACGGCGCAGAGCCAACTGCCGTTTATCCTGGTCGCAGCCGGCGACATTGCAGACTGCGAGTCGGAGGGCGATACCCAAACCGCCGATCAAATCCAGACGATTATGGACTCCAGACGGAATTCCAGCGTGGGAATCAGCGTGACAGCACTGGGTGACACGGCCTACGAATCTGGAACGCCAGAGAATTTCGAGGATTGCTACCAACCTACCTGGGGAAAGTACCTCACCTGGACCTTGCCGGTGGTGGGCAACCATGAATATCTGACACCGGAGGCTGCCGGGTATGCAGCGTACTTTGGCGCGCGCGCCGGCGACCCAGACAAACTGTACTACAGCAAGAACCTACCCAACGACTGGCTGTTTATCGCTTTGAACTCCAACTGCGCCCAAGTGGGCGGCTGCGACGCGGGAAATCCACAAGAGGTGTGGCTGCGTGATGTGCTTGCTGCCAATCCCCATAAGTGCGTCATCGCCGCCATGCACCAACTGCCGTTCAGCAGCGGCCAGAACGGGGATACGCCGCGCTACGCTGCCCTGGCAAAGGCCCTATATGAATACGGCGCCGATATCTTGATCGGCGGGCACGACCACAACTACCAGCGCTATGTGCCTATGAATGACTTGGGACAAGCGGATCCAAAAGGATTCAGGGAATTTGTGATCGGAACCGGCGGCTCGAATTTTGGGCCGGACATTACACCGACCGTTCCGATAACAAGTGCTGCCCTGCAATTCGATGTGTTTGGGGTAGCGGAGTTCCAGCTGTTTCGCCACTATTACACGTGGGACTACAGGTCAGTCGACGGATCCTATGTAGATTCCGGTGCAGGCTTTTGTGGCGATGGCCTGGACTGGTTCTTGCCGGCCTGGAGGAGCTGATGCCGTTCATCGCCAGACATGCAGCGTGAGATCACGTGCACGAACAAGGTCCGGTGATGCGCGCGTAATGACTGTAGGGGCGCTAGGTCTGGGCGGCCTTGGCGACGGACGGCATGAAAATTAGGGGCGGGATGGGAGAGAGGTTGGCGGCGGCCATGCGCGCCTTGAGCGAGGCCAGGGCGTCGGTCTGCACGGGCTGGGGGAAAAGCACGGGGTTGCTGACCACCAGGGGTACGTTGCACATCTCCTCGTAGACGTTGAACATCTTCTGGCGCAGGCCGCCATGCGAGAGGCCGAGATCGCCGTGGTCGGAGAAGCGGAAGATCACCGTCTTGTCGACCAGGCCCGGCGTGCCGTCGAGCGCGTCAAGCAGCGTGCCGATCTGGACGTCGGTGAACTTCTGCAAATAGGCATAGAAGTTGACATAGTGCTCGGGATCCTTGCGCACGGGCAGGAGCGGACCCAGGCCGGCGGCCAAAAACTCGAGGGTCTGGGCGTGCGCCGTGGGCTTGAAATTGCGGCGCAGGTCCTCGCCATAGGTAGGAGGCAGCCCGATCCCCTGTTCGAAGCAGCCGGGCGCCTGGTCCTTGTAGTTATAGCAAGCCGGGTCGTTGGGATCCTGCTGGTCCCAGCTCTGCGCATAGGAGAGGACGTCGTGCGGGTTGACCAGCGATACGACCAGCGCCCAAGGGGTGGGGCCGTCGGCGGCGCTGGAGCCGAGGAACTGAATCGCCTGCTCGATGTATTTTTGGTCGTTGTCGGGGCAGCCGCCGCCAAAGTGTGCTGGATTGGCGTCCTCGCCCGCGTCGGGCGGAAGCCACCGTCAAAGCCATAGGCGGCCAGGTCGGCGGAGGTAGGGTCGTTGCCGTCGGCGCCCTTGCTCATGTGCCACTTGCCGCGGTACTGGACGGCATAGCCGGCGGACTTGAGCAGCCTGGCCATGTTTTGGATGTCGAGCGGCAGCTGGGGCTGGTCGACCGAGGCCGTGCCGCCAGGACGGCTGCACCGACGGTCTTGAGAAACTCGCGGCGGTCGAGGCCCTCCTGGGCGTGCGGCGGCATACCATCCGCTGGCGATGGCTGTGGCAAAGTCTGATTCATACCCCCTCAAAGCAAAAATTGCCTATTTACATTTTGAGGGGGCTGGAGTATAATGCGGTTTGGCTTTCTTCGCTGCCCGCCGAAGCGTAAGAGCGATCACTTCCCGCAAAAACTCAACTTTATACAGCCTGTAAACGCCTTGTCTCCCGGCCACGCGTCCAGCAGGCGCTGTTGCAGCACACCATTTTGGCACAAGATAGTGGTCAGACGTTTTGGTTCTGCAGTCCTCTAAGGCCTGACAGACAGCACGCGTGCTTGTGCAGGCCCATCCCTGCAAGGGAACTTGTAGGGAATTGTGTGGTCAAAGGTTAGCGACTATCAACGGAGACAAACATGGCTGGCGACATCCCTCTCAATGAACAGTTGATCATTGTTACCCCCACCCCGGCGGGAGCCGTACTTGCGCCACTGGCTGAAGCCGAGGCGGGAGGACGCATACTGCACGTCTATGGCGACCGCGTGCGGATAGCTGAGTTTGGCATCGGCGAACAGGCTGCGGCACCCCTGGCAGCAGGGGCAGCCGCTGCCGAGGCAGCTCAGGAGCAGCTAACCGAGACCGAAGCCCTTGGCGTAAGCGCCTTCCAACTGCGTGTATCGTCGGAATACCAACAGATAAAGGCCAACCGGCCGCGCCAAGGCGAGCCGTGGAACATCCCGGAAGGCGGCTGCACCGCCGTAGCCACGCCCGGTGAAGGCGCCGCCGCGTTGGCCGAGGCACCTGCGGGGCCAACGAGCGCTTATCTTGAAGGCACTATCGCCGTCGGAATTATCATGGTCAGTGGTCCGACGGCTGCGCTCACGTTGAGCGCGGCAGAACGCACAAAAGTTGTAGCGGAAGTGCAGAACGGGCTCAGTTACTATGCTGCTACCGATCCTAAGGCGGGTCTCACCTTTGTTTACGATATTCACCACGTGACATTGGCCACACCAGCTAATCCCGGCGCCGCCGATCTGGAAGGCTTGTGGCGAGACCCTGCAATGGCGGCGCTTGGTTATTCTGCTTCGTGGTCTGCAGTTGGACAGTATGTTCAGGACATCCGCCAGGGGTTCCAAACCCGCTGGACCTATTGCGCCTTCTTCACCAAGTATCCAGTAGGCCACTTCGCCTATGCCTCAATCGGTGGGCCGCGGCTTGTCATGCATTATGACAACGACGGTTGGGGACCCGACAACATCGACCGAGTGTTCGCCCACGAATCGGGCCACATCTTCGGGTGCCCTGACGAATATGCGTCTAGCGGCTGTAACTGTGGTGGAAATTGGGGCCGTTGGGGCAAGCCGAACACGAATTGTGCCAACTGTGCGCCAGGGGGCGGAATTGCCTGTCTCATGAAACAGAATGACTGGGCCATATGCCCGGTGACTCCGGCGCACCTCGGCTGGGTAGGGCCACGCTTCATTTCCAAGCACAGCAACAGGGCGCTCGACATCGCCGGTATCTCGCTCGATGACGGCGCCAAACTCCAACAGTGGGAATATTGGGGAGGTGAAAACCAAATCATCCGGCCAGACAGACTGGACGACGGCAGCTACCGGCTTGTGGTCCAACACAGCGGCAAGGTCCTCGACGTCTCTGGCGGTTCGGCCGATGACGGTGCGCAGATCATCCAGTGGCCCTGGCATGGCGGAGACAACCAACGGTTCTTCATCGAGCCACTGGGCGACGGTTTCGTGCGCGTGGTCGCCAAGCACAGCGGCAAGGTGCTCGACGTCACCGGCGGTTCAGCGGACAACGGGGCGCTGATCATCCAGTGGCCATGGCACGGCGGCAACAACCAGCGCTGGCTGGCGATTGCGCCAATCGAATCTAAGCACAGCGGCAAGGTGCTCGATATCGTTGGCGCTTCGACTGACGACGGCGCCAAGCTCCAACAGTGGGACTATCATGGGGGCGGCAACCAGATCCTTCGGCCGGAGGCGCTTGGCGATGGCAGCTACCGGCTTGTGGTCCAACACAGCGGCAAGGTGCTCGACGTCACCGGTGGGTCAACCGACGACGGCGCGGTGATTCAACAGTGGCCCTGGCACGGCGGAGACAATCAACGGTTCCTTATCGAGCCACTGGGCGACGGCTACGTGCGCGTGGTCGCCAAGCACAGCGGCAAGGTGCTCGACGTCACCGGCGGTTCGACCGACAGCGGGGCACTGATCATCCAGTGGCCATGGCACGGCGGCAACAACCAGCGCTGGCTGGTGCCGAACTGGTAGAAGTGTAGACGGATGCAGCAGGCGGCATTTCCCTATAGATACGGCGGCGGCCGTACACCCTGCCAAGGCAGCGCTTCAGCCTTAGCCGCACACAGGCTGAAGATTGTATTGGTGATGATGTTTGCTCTAGCAGGGTGCTCGGCCGCAAACCAAGGGGCAGTGCCGCCTGCGGTTCACTCGGCCGTCGCCACACCCCTGGTGGCGGCACCTTCCTATCCTGAAGCTATGGGAACTCAAATGCCAGACACACCTTCCATTCAGGAGGCACTGCTCATAGTCGACAGTCCTAATCCCGATCAGGTACTCTCGCAGGCCGGCGAACTCGTCAGATTGACACAACGCCTGCCGCCGCGTCTCGCCATCATTGTGGGAGAGAGCAGCCAATTGGAGGCCGTTCGCGATCTGCCGGGTGTCGTTGGCGTCTTTGAGGCGGTCGTCCCTGACTCAGTACTGCAGCGCCTGAACCCCACCGAACGATTGTTCGCCGAAGCTTGGGTAGCAGGTCGCCAACCCAAATCTCGTCCGGGGGAGGGTCTCCCTTGGGATGCCGGAGGATACGAGCCCCCTTGATATGTCGGCGTATGGATGCACACTCATGCGTCGACTAGCGCGTAAACCTTTGCCTCCCAAGGGAAGATGGGCTCGCGTGCCACCCACTCCGTAGGAACGTCGCGTTCCTGCGTAATCTCCCGCCACTTCTTGCCCTGCGGTGTCGCCGGCCAGTTGGCCACGCGATACTCTGCGGTTCCGCTGAGCGCATTGGCGGTGATAAAGTCCGAGAAATTCGCGACCACGACCACCTGCCGATCACTCCCCGGCTGACCGCGCCGCCAACAGAGCACGCGTTTGGCATTGTCAAAATCGACGTGGATGAACTCGGTGTCGTTCTCCGCCAGCGCGTCGTAGCTGGTGCGGAATTTCACCAGGCGGGCGACGTAGTCGAAGATACGCCGGCGGAAGGGCTCGTTGAGCCGATCATAGTTCACCGCATCGCGCTGTTTCGGCGGGTGACTTACGCTGAGATCGTGCTGATCGGCAAACTCGTCGCCTGCGAAAATCATGGGGATGCCGACGGCAGTCAGCAGGCAGACGAACGCGAGCTTGATGCGCTCCTCGGTCAACGCGATGCCGTTGTTTTGCAGAAAATTGAAAATCCTCTCGTTGCGAAAGCCCTCCACGTCGTGAGAACCCACATAGTTCACAGCTTCAGCACCATCGCGAAAGCCAAGATTTCGACAATCGATCACTTTGCGGACCGTCCACTCAAAGCTTGGCTCTTTGTCGCTGCTCTGACCCAGAATCGCCGCGCGCAACATCCGCTTAAATTCCTCGTTCCACAGACCATCGAGGCGGTGCTGCTTCACCAGATCCAAGGGCACCGCCAGCTCCTCGCCCACTACGATAAATCGATCTGCTGCTCCACCCGCCTGTTCCCAGGTTTGCCGTGCCAAATCCTTGAATTCTTGCACAAAATCCCAGTTCGCCACATTGTTTACGCTGTCCATACGGACGCCGTCAACGCCGAAATCAGCCATCCAACGGAGGAGGTAGGCCTTCATGAATTGCCGGGCCGGGCAGAAGGATCCTACCGTCCCGCTGACTGGATCGAAACCCTGCACAAATCGTCCATAACGCCAGAGCTTGCCACCGAAATCCGTCCGTGGGCCTTGCCCGCCGGACTGGTTTGCGTCGGGATCATTGGGCTCCGCTTGTGCGTTGATGTGGAAGTCGGGGAAGTTTACATTTTCCATGGGAGCACGCGTGCCAAAGGCCATCACTACATCGATGATAAAGCGAATGTCGCGCTCATGGCAGAGGTTGACCAGATTGACGAGGTCGGTACTGGCCGTGGGCGAGGAATGGCCCTCCGGGAAGCCCAAGTCGTAATCCGGAGCAAAGTAGTTGCTGGTCGCGTAACCCCATTCGCGGTCCACGAAACTGTCGGCGAGCGGGAGCAATTCGAGGGCGTTGACCCCAAGTTCTCCCAGGTGGCTGCGGCCTGCCCTTAGGGCCAGGACGCCGGCAAAGTTGGCACCTTCGGCGTCTTCACCTACGAGCGCGCTCACGTCGCGGAATGTGCCCACGCCAATTTCAGGATCGTTCTGAATGTTCGTTCGAGCCCAGGAGGTAGGGAGTTCGTAAATAACCATCCGGTTGTTCGGCGCCGCCCTGCCCGCCGCGATCGCGCGCGCCGGCTCGAATGTCTCCCCGGCGGGATCACACGGCACGAGGTGACCGTTTTGAAATTTCACTACCGCTGCCGGATCTTGATCATCCACGATGTGTGGTGCGGGCAGCTGCGGCGCGAGCAGCCGCCGATCCACGGTAAAGGCCGTGGGATCAGTGCAGGAAATCCGGCTCCCGTCACGCGTCGGGCTGCTGTCAGACACTTCAAACCAGTAATGATAGACTTGCCCATCGCTGAGTCCGCATTGCGCGGCATCAATGCTCCAGATGTCGGGATGGCCCCCTTGCTGCGTAAGCGCGAGTTCCTGGCGATTTGCCAATGTTGGCGGGTTGCCCGCCTGAAACTGGCCGATGACCAGCTTTGGCGCGGGATTGGTGCGGTGGGACCGCCAGAGGACGAACGCTGACTTCTTGAGGTCAAAGAGATGAGCCATAACCAGTTTCCTCCCTATCATCTGTGAGGTGCACAGTCGCAAACAACGGAGAGGATACCGAACGCCGGTCCACAAAACGTCCACAAAGTGCGCAGCCGATGACCAAGCCTTTGTCCGGTATTGTGCAGTGTATGATATTGGCTCACTAAAAAGCGCTTCAGGCCGTCTCAGCTACCTCCAGCCCTAGTTCGGCCATCATCTGCTCGCGCATTTTGTACCTGAAGTGCAATCTAAACAGCATACCGTTCACTAGTGGTGTGCGCGGCAGAAGTGTGGTAATCAGTATTACAATTGGGGCAAAAAGCGTTTTATTGGTGATTGGGCCGGTGCCATGCGTAAGAACCTCCTGGAAGTCGTGCTGGTCGAAGACGACGAAGTCGAAATAGAGGCGGTCACGCGCGCTTTGAAGAATCTCCATATTGCGCATGACTTGACCGTTTTTCGCAGTGGCACCGGCGCGTTACTCTCACTGCGGCATCAACGGAAGCACCTGCCGCGCGCCTATCCCTTCTTCATGCTGCTCGACCTCAACATGCCGGATATGCCAGGGCTGGAGCTGCTCGAGGAGCTGCGGCAGGACCCGCTGCTGCGCGCAGCGCTCGTGTTCGTTCTGACCAATTCTGAGTCTGAGGAAGAAAAATTGGCGGCGTACGACTACCAGGCGGCCGGTTACCTGGTCAAGTCCAACCTGGGGCCGAGCTACGAGCGTTTGACTGCACTTGTGCAGGCGTATTACCAGGTCGTGGAGTTTCCCAGCCGCTAGAAGACGTTAGAGATCCTGGCCAGGCCTGCTCTATATCCGTTACCTCGTCTGTATCCAAGTTGAGTACAGGTACAGCTCGACAGCCTATGCTTGTCGCTCTATTCTTCTTGGTTGGTGCTCTTACCTCTATGGCTGGAACCAAGCGTTGGCGCCCCAAAGGCCCCGAAATCAATAGGCTAATGGCAATACGTATCTTTCTTGTCGACGATTACGAGCTGATTCTCGCAGCACTTGCTGCCCTGCTCGAACGGCACACTACTTATACCATAGCTGGCACAGCCACGAACGGTGCAGACGCGATCCCGCTCATCTGCCGTGAGAATCCGGACGTCATTATCATGGACGCCGTGATGCCCCAGATGGACGGCTCTGAAGCGACGCGGCTGCTGCTGCAGCAACGACCGCACAGTCGAGTGGTTATGCTCGCGCCTAACTCGTCGCCAAGATTGGTGGCCCAAGCGATGGTTGCCGGCGCGCGCGGCTATGTGGATCAATCCAAAGACAAGCGCTTTTTGTTTGAGGCCATCCGGGTCGTCAACGACGGCGGCGCCTATTTCCCCGCCGAGGCTTCCCCGTCCGGCAGCCAGGTTGCAAGGATGATCTATCAGTCAAGCAAGCAGACGAATCTGCTGAGTGAGCGTGAGCGACAGGTCTTGGCTATGGTTGTGAACGGGGCCAGCAGCCGAGAGATTGGCGAGCGGCTGCATCTTTCTGTGCATACGGTCGATACGTACCGCAGCCGCATCAGGACCAAGATGGGCGCCGAAACCATGGCCGAGCTGGTGAAGATCGCCATCCGCCAGGGACTGGTGGCAGGGTAGCAGGCTAGCTCTGGCACTTCCGGCGACTACCCGTGCCACACGGGCAGGCTGTCGACGGCCTGGTTGAAGATCAGCAGCACAACTTGCCCCTCCTGCACCTGCGCGACGAGGGCGATCGGCACGAGATGGTACTGGGGGGGCTCCCTGCGGCGGCTGAGCAGGATATGCGTTACCTGCCGATCGCGCTTGTCGATTACGACGGCGGCCACTCTACCGGCGGCGCGACCTTCACTGGTCAGGATGGTCATGTCCCTTTTTACTTCGACCGCCATACCACGCGCGTGATCTGGACGAATGAAGCCACTGACAAGCAGCTCGGTATCGCGGTCGTCGTGAGGGCGGTCGTCGTGAGGGCGGTCATCGGTGGCGGGTATCTGCACGGCATTGTCCTTTCGGGCCCACGGTATCGAGCTTGCGCTGTGGTCGGGCCGGCACCATGCTGCCGCTCCTGGCAATGCGCTCGCCCGGGCCCAAGCACAAAGCATAGCACCGGCGCCCGCAGGCGTCGTCGACTTTTGTCGGATTTTAACAATCGCCGGCCCCTCCCTATGATTCGAGGATCGCCTTGGCCGCCAGGCCCTCTCGATTCAGAATCCAAATCCGCTGGCGTTCCACCCGGATGAGCTGCTCTTCGACTAACTTTTGCAGCACCCGGCTGATGACATCCGGCACCGTCCCCAGCCGCGCCGCCATCTCGGCCTGCGTTGCCCAGCGCTGCCGGTACACCACATCGGCTTCCGCCTGTTGGAGCAAGCGCTGCGCCAGGCGCGCCTCCACGGTGTGCAGTGACAAATCCGAAACCAGCTGGACGAGGTGGACGACGTAGTCGGCCAGCGCTTCGGCGACACGCACGCCCAGGTTGGGATTGGTGGCCAGCACTTGTTGAAAAGAGTCGCGCTGGAGCAGCCAGACGCCGGCAGGCTCCAGCGCGATGGCCGTGGCCGGGTTGGGGCGGCCGACAAAGATGCCCATATAGTTGAAGATCTCGCCGGCCCCAAGATACTGCAGAATCTGTTCGCGGCCTTCCTGCGAGATTTTGACCTCTTTGAGCCAGCCCGAATGCAGATAGTAGAAGCCGCGGGCGACATCGCCTTCCAGAAAGACAATGGCGCCGGCTTCATACTCGCGCCAGACGGCCCGGTGCGCCATGACCGCCAGGACGTCCAGCTCCAGCCGTTCAAAAACCGGAACGACATGCAGTTTCTCGATCAGGGAATCTACATCTGGCGGGTGCATGGGCTCTGTCCCTGAATATCTGCCGAGCGGCAGCGGGCCGAAATTCGACAAAAGTCGGATACAGCAAGTGTCAGCCATGTTACGATACAACAAGAGGCCTGTGGTGTCTATGCAGGCATTTTTATATCAAACATCTCCAAATCAAGGAGCACCATTCCCATGAATCTGAAACCTTTGGGCGACCGTGTGATCGTAACGCCGATTGAGCAGGATGACCAGACTGCGTCCGGCCTTTTCCTGCCCGAGTCCGCCAAGGAAAAACCGCAGCAGGGCAAGGTTGTCGCCGCCGGCCCCGGCGCGCGCAAGGAAGACGGCGAGCGCATCGCCATGGACATCAGGGTTGACGACACCGTCCTCTATGCCAAATACGGCGGCACGACGATCAAGTTGGACGGTAAGGAATACCTGATTCTCAAGGAAACTGATGTCCTGGCCATCGTCGAGAATGGCCATAAATAACCAGATCGCAATTAGTTGAGGAGAAACACGCATGGCAAAGCAAATTATCTTTGAAGATGAAGCACGCAGGAGCCTGAAAGCAGGCGTCGACGCGTTGGCGAACGCAGTTAAGACCACGCTCGGCCCCAAGGGGCGCAACGTGGCGCTGGACAAAAAGTGGGGCAGCCCCACCGTCACCCACGACGGCGTGACCGTGGCCAAGGAGATCGAGCTGAAGGACCCGTTTGAGAACATGGGCGCCCAGCTGCTCAAGGAAGCCGCCACCAAGACCAACGACGTGGCCGGCGACGGCACCACCACGGCCACGGTGCTGGCCCAGGCCATCGTCCACGAAGGGCTCAAGAACGTCACCGCCGGCGCCAACCCCATGCTGCTGCAGCGCGGCATCTTCGCCGGCCGCGACGCCGTCGTCCAGGCCATCAAGGATATGGCGACCCCCGTCACGAGCAGGGAAAGCATCGCCCAGGTCGCCAGCATCTCGGCGGCCGACCAGACCATCGGCAACCTGATCGCCGAAGTGATGGACAAGGTAGGCAAGGACGGCGTCATCACCGTCGAAGAGAGCAAGGGCCTCGAGTTTGAGACCGAGTTTGTCGAGGGGATGCAGCTCGACCGCGGCTATCTCAGCGCCTACTTCGTCACCAATACCGAGCGCATGGAGGCCGAAATCAGCGACCCCTACATCCTGATCACGGACAAGAAGATCAGCAGCGCGCAGGACATCGTGCCGGTGCTCGAGAAGCTGGTCCAGATCGGCAAGCGCGAGATCGTGATCATCGCCGAAGACGTGGACGGCGAAGCGCTGGCCACGCTGGTGTTGAACAAGCTGCGCGGCATGGTCAACGCCCTGGCGATCAAGGCCCCGGGCTTTGGCGACCGCCGCAAGGCCATGCTGCAGGACATCGCCATCCTCACCGGCGGCCAGGTGATCACGGACGAGCTGGGCCGCAAGCTGGAAAGTGTCACGCTCGAGGACCTGGGCCGCTGCGACAAGATCGTCAGCACCAAGGACGACACCACGATCGTGGGCGGCGCCGGCGCTTCGCAGGCCATCAAGGGCCGCATCGACCAGATCCGCGCCGAGACCGAGGCCTCGACCAGCGACTACGACCGTGAGAAGCTGCAGGAGCGGCTGGCCAAGCTGGCCGGCGGTGTAGCCATCATCCGCGTCGGCGCAGCCACCGAGACCGAGCTGAAGGAAAAGAAGCACCGCGTGGAGGACGCCCTGAGCGCCACGCGTGCGGCCGTCGAAGAAGGCATCGTCCCCGGCGGCGGCGTGGCGCTGGTCAACGCCGTGCCCGCCCTGGACAGCGTCAAGCTGGAGGGCGATGCGGCCACCGGCGTGCGTATTCTGCGCCGCGCCCTGGAAGAGCCGATGCGCATGATCGCCGCCAATGCGGGCATGGACGGACCCGTCGTCATCGACCGTGTGCAGGCGCTGCACGGCGAGGGCAAGCTAACATCGGCTATGATGTGCTTGCCAACGACTATGTCGACATGCTCCAGGCGGGCATCATCGACCCGGCCAAAGTCACGCGCAGCGCGGTGGAAAATGCCTGCTCCATCGCCGCCATGATCCTGACCACCAGCGCGCTGGTCACCGATATTCCAGAAGCCGAGAAGGCAATGGGCGGTGGCGGCGACATGGGCGGCATGGGCGGCATGGGCGGCATGATGTAGCCCCCATCTCGTTCAGAGCACCCACGACCCGTAGGGGCACAAGGTCCGGCGGAAAAACACCTACCGTCGCGCCGACGATTCATTCGCCGGACCTTGTGCCCGCCCTCGCTAACCCGTCGCGCCGACGATTCATTCGCCGGACCTTGTGCCCGCCCTCGCTAATCCGTCGCGCCGACCCTAAAGCTTTTGCCTACGAAGGGCATGTAGCGGGTGAGTGGTTCACCGCTGCAGGTGCCGGCGCCGGCGTCCACGTACGATCCGTTGACCGCGCGAAACTCCCAGGTATAGAAGTTGGGGAACAGCTGGAACTCGGCGACGCCGAACACCTTGAACTGCAGGGCTGCACTTGTGATTGGCACCGTCGGCGTGATGGTCGGGCCGTAGTTTGAGCCGCCGGTTCCGATCACAAACGCCCTGAAGCCGGCGGGGTCGGGCTGCCCCAGGTGATTCATCAGCACAAAGCGCTGGTAGTTATGGTCGTGGCCGCTGAGGATGACATCGGCGCCATGTTCGTACAGGGCCTTTGCCAGCGGCACGGTTTGCGGCTGATCGCCGTTCTGGCCGCTGCTGAACGGCGGCTGGTGCACGGCAGCCACGATGCACTTGCCCTTGTTGGCGGCCAGGACGCCGCGCAGCCAGCGCTCTTGCGGCGTGCCCTCGCTGCAGCCGCCCACTTGCGAACAGCTGGAATTCAAGGCAATGAACAGCCAGTTGTTGGGCAAGCTGGCGCTGTAGTACAGCTTGGCGGGGTCGCCGGCGCGGGGACCAAAATACGCTACATGGCCGGCGGCGTCGGGGGTGATATATTCATGATTCCCCACCACCGGCAAAGTGCGGTCGAGAAACATTCCCCACGTAGGGTGGTAACAATTCTGGAACTCTGCCAGCGTGCCTGTTTCGTAGGCATTGTCTCCCAGCGCCGCAACACTGATCCCGGCGGTAGATCGGAGTTTGGCAGTCAGGATCGCCTGGATCTGCCCGGCGGTTTGCGTGTCTCCTTGCGAGTTACAGTCGGCGATGTCGCCCGCGGTAACCAACACAAACGGCAGCGCCTCCTGCGCCTGTGCTGCAGCGCACAGGGACAACATGAATAGGAGCGTGCAGATCGATGTGACGCCGACTAGCGTGGATAGTCTTTTCATCGCAAGCTTTCCCCATCTGTTGTAACGTCATGCCTGGTCCTACATTATAGGAGAAGGAGCTTGCCCCTACAGATACACCTCCGATACATGATTCAGATCGATCAAGGGTACAAAGTCATTCCTTGCCCACCTGGGGCAGGAATAGGATGGGCATGGTGTCGGCGCCGGGCGGCGGCGGCAGGGCTACCTGCTCGCTGGGCGCGCTGCCCTGCGGAACGAAGGGTTGGCTGCGCGCCACCTTGTTGGGCGCAATGTTGGCCGGCGCCAGCGTCCCGGGGGCGGCAGCGTCGTCCACGGCCACAGCCAACGCATAGACGGCGTCCACGTAGCCGAACACCTCGATCTGGTAGTCCCCGTCCGCCGGCGCCGTGACGTTGACGCTGTCGACCGCCAGGCCGTTGCCGTTGCTGTAGCCCGCGAGGCTGCCGTCCGGGGCCCACACATACAGGTCGGCATCGCCGGCAGTGGGCTGCAGGGTCACGCTCAAGCGCTGCCCCGCCGTGAGCGCACGCCGGTAGAGGCGCACCTGCCCCCCAGGCACGCTGCCGGCGGGCGGGTTGTAGTTGATGCTTGCGGTCGCGGCTGCGAGCGAGATGTTGCCCGCGCCGTCGCTGACCCAGGCCTGCAGATAGCGCAGCCCGCCATGCTCGGTCAGGGTCATGACGTGGGCAGGCGTGAACGGCAGCCAGCCGCTGTTCTGCACGGCCACCCAGCGGCGGGCGGAGAGGACATACTCGCGTTCGACCAGGTACATGGCGGCGGCGGTGGCGCTGCCGGCGTCATGGAGCGTCAACGTGAGCGTAATGACCGGGCTGGTGGTCTCCTCCGCGCCGGCGTTGACTGCCAGCCCGGTGAGGATGGGGGCGGCGCCGCCCCCCGCAGACGGCTGCAGGGTGAGCGTGCGGGCCACGCGGTTGTTGCTCTTGACCGCCTCGCCAAGCTTGTTTGCGGGGTCGACGATGGCCACGATGGTGGTCGTGATGGGCAGGCCGGCGGTGTCCCAGGCGATGGCGACGGCTTGCACGCTGTCCCCGGTCCCGGTGAAGGGGGACGTCGTCGTGCAGCCGATCTCGAGCAGCTGTTCGGGCCCGCCGGCGGGTAGGCCGGCAGGCGCGAGCTGGCGATAGAAGCACACCTCGACGGTGCGGCCGGCGAAGAGTCCGGCAAAGAGTTCGGCGCTGCCGCCGTGGCGGTGGACGTTGAGACCCAGCTGCACGGCCTGGCCCTGGCGCACCGTCAGCGGGTCGGTCCACAGGTCCTCGGCGGTCGCCCAGAAATCCTCACTGCCGGCGGCGAGCACCGTGTAGCTGTCGGGAAGGCGTGCGGGTTCGGGGTCGCCGCTGTTGCGCAGGCGCAGCGTGTAGACGCCGGGCGCCATGCCCCCCGGCACCACCGCGTGCAGCTCCGTGGCGCCGACCAGCTCGACGCCTCCCAGCGGGGCGGTGCCGATAGACCCGGCGACGCCGGCGCGAAAGTTGGTCCCCGTAATGGTTACTTCGTTGGGGGCGTCGTTGTAGCCCGCGTTGGGCCCTATGGCGGCGACGGACAAGGCGCCGGGCGGGAGCGGCGTGGCGGTGGGCGTCGGCGTCGGCGTGGGGACGGGTCGGGTCGCGACAGGCGTGGCAGTGGGGCCGGCAGGCGTGGCAGTGGGCGTGGCCGCGGGCGTATAAGTCGGGGACGGGTTGGTATCGCTGCCGGTATAGAGCAGCAGGTTGGGCGAGCCTGGGCCGCCATTTTGGACCACGCCGGGGCTGGCGGCGTGGAGGAGGGCGGCGGCGACCTCGGCGGGCGAGGCGTTGGGCGCGTGCTCCAGGTAGAGGGCGGCGGCGCCGGCGACGTGGGGGGCGGCCATGGAGGTGCCGGAGATCGTCTCGTAGGCATCGCTGCCGCCGGTATAGGCGGCGCGGATGTTTATGCCGGGGGCGAACAGATCGACGCAGGGGCCGAAATTGGAGAACCAGGCCAGGTGGTCGGCGTCGCCGCTGGCGGCGACCGTGATGGCCTGCGGCTCGCGCGAGGGCGATTCGAGACAGGCGTCCCGGCTGCTGTTGCCGGCGGCCACCACGTTGACCACGCCGGCGGCGATCGAGTTGCGCAGGGCGAGGTCGAGGGCGGCGGATGCATCGCCGCCGAGGCTCAGGTTGATTACGGCCGGGGCGCCATGGTGGGCGGTGACCCAGTCGACGCCGGCGATCACACTGGCGTCGGTGCCTTCGCCGTTGCAGTCGAGCACGCGCACGGCGTGGATCGTGACGCCCTTGGCGACGCCGTAGGTGCTGCCGCCGAGGATGCCCGCCACGTGGGTGCCGTGGCCGAAGCAGTCGTCGGGTGTGCCGCCGTCGACGGCATCGTAGCCGTCGCCGAGGCGGCCGTTAAATTCCTGGTGGGCGGCGTTGATGCCGGTGTCGACGATATAGGCGTGGACGCCGGCGCCGGTGGCGGCATAGTGATAGAGGCCGTCGACCGGCAGGCTGCGCTGGTCGATGCGGTCGAGGTTCCAGGGGGGAGAAAGCTGTTCGCCGCGCGCGTGCACGCGCTGGTCCTGCTGGACGAAGGCCACGTCGGGGTCGGCGCGCAGGCTTTGGAGGGCGGCGGGGGAGAGCTGGGCAGTGTAGCCGTCGAGGGCGGCGGCATAGAGATAGAAGACCGTGGCGTCGAGCGAATCGCGTGCGGACAGGGCCTTGGCACGCACATCTTGCGTCGAGAGCGTGCGGCTGGGTTTAAAGACCACGATATAGCGGCCGGGCACGGCGCCGGCCTCGGCGGCGAACACGAGCGGGGCGAGGCCCCCCTGCACGTCCACCTGGGCGCCTGCCGGCGGAATGGCGTCCGGCGACGAGTCCGGTCGTCTGGGCGGCGAGGCGCAGAGGCATGATAAGAACAAGGAGAGCGAGCAAGCAGACAGAGACTACTATCGCGACTAGCGTAGTTCGGCGCGACCCAGTGAGCATAGAATTCTCCTTACACGATCACTTACTTACGTTCAAGCTAGCATGTTTGGAGCGGGAGCACAACTGGCAAATGGCGTAGAGAGGTAAGTATATGGCGGCCTGTCAGGATTCTGCAAGGTTTCCGTAGGCAAAACGTATTGACCGGCGCATAGGTCCGTACTACACTGGGCTCAGCAACACGCAACACCTGACAAAGGAAAAGCGCCTCGCCTGACCGCACAATTTCCACGAGTTGGCGGCGGGCATCTAACCGATAATCAAGCTTTATGTGCGGGCATCACCCACCGGTGCGCCACAGCAGGGCGTGAGAACACCCCACTTTTGCTGCGACGACAACCCTATGTTGGTAGTCCCTGCGATCCGAATCGGCCGATCGGAGCGCGGTTGTATTTGTTGTTCGTAAGTTCTGGTTTGTAAGTTCGGTCTCGTAAGGTACGTTCACCATCGCAGCAACAACTGAATACTGTCAATCCTTCTATCCATTTGTTTCCCTCAAGGGGAGGTCATCTCATGTTGTACGCATATTGTTGGCTCCAGACTTGGCTCCACACCGCTTTAGCGAGGAAGAAGGTCAAGACATTATCGAGTACGTGCTGATTGCTGGCTTCATTGCACTCGCTGCGATTCTTGCACTTCCAACATTGCGCGACTCGTTGGCGGCCGGTTGGGCGGCGCTGGCTGCTGGCGTGGACGACGCAGTTGCTAGCGGTACCGCTGGCTAGGGTTTGTGATGTAGATTCGTGCAGTCAGTAGGCGCAAAGTATGTTCTAGGCCGTTGCATGTCGTTAAGTGATCACACTCGGAGTAACGTCGGTGTCGAACATCAAAGCTGGCAGAGCTAGCTGCAAAGCCGATACGGTTACAAGATCAGACCCGCACCGACACGAGGAGGGGCAGGACATCATCGAGTATGCGTTGATCCTGCCCTTCCTACTCCTACTCACGTTCGGAATCTTCGAAGGCGGACTCCTGTTCTTCCACTACAATACGGTTGCCAATGCCGCTCGAGAGGGAGCGCGGGCTGGGATCATCCCCGGAGCGAGCGAAGACAGACATTCGTAATGCGGCTCTCGGTCTGGCCATTGGCCTGCAACCAGTGCCTACGGTGGACATAAGCTGGCAGGCAGAAGCGGGTAGCCCGATTACCACTGTGGTATGTCACAGTCACATACGATGCTCCATTGATCACCGGTCCTGTGATCCAGGCTTTGGGTGGGACCGACTCGATCCGTCTCATCACCATCGCCACTATGCAGCAGGAATAAAAAAGGAGAGAAGCCCATGCCCCGGTTACGCGGCTTTCTCTGGCTGTTGTCCGGTCTTGTGGTCGCACTGATTGCAGCCTACGTTGGTTTTGTCACAGTCTCGCGTGCTGCGGAGGCTCCCGCACAGGGAGCAGATAGCAGTCCCAAGATTGATGTTGTGATAGCGGCGCGGTCCATTCCAGTGCGCACGCTGATCCGGCTTGAGGACGTAGAGCTCAAGCAACTCCCCGTCGGTAGCGTGCCAGCTGGACGCAGTCGACTGCGCTAGACAATGTCGTCGGCCGTGTGGCACTTGTTCCGCTTTACCCGGGCGAGGCCGTGCTCCGGCAGCGGCTGCTTGAGCCCAACACTGTCTCGGCCGATGGTCGAACTGCACTCTTTATTACCGAAGACGAGGTGCTGATAGCCGTCCCGGCAGAGGACTATCTGTCGCGATCCGGTATGCTCAAGCCGGGTGATAAGGTGGACGTGCACTTCTCACTTGATTTTCCGGTCGAGCGAATTGTAGGAGGCGAAGAGAATGGAAATGAACAAGCAACCTTTGCCTTGCTGCAAAATCTGCAAGTGGCAGCCGTGCTAGGCGCTGAAGGTGCGATCGACAATGAAGCTGTGGCCGCAGGCGAGGCTCCGCCCAAGCAGGCACGGGTCGAGACCATCTTACTCACTATGCCTTCGCAGGACGCGCTGGTGCTCAAGTACGCTATTGACGCCGGCGGCATGCTCAGCTTTGCGCTACGCGCCCCTGACAACGACCGCACCTATGAGGTCGAGCCGGTGGACGTGGACTATGTCATCAACCGTTACGCTATCCCGATCGCGGTCGGCGAATAATGCGCTGGAACGCTGGCAAATGGGCCGGCAAGAGTGTTGGAGGGAATCGTGGCCAATATTTCCGTAGGTGACCCATTACGCCTGCTCCTGATCAGTGAAGACGAATCATTGCGCGACGTGATTACGGTTGCGCTACGCGGGCGCCTGGGTGACTTTCGCCTCTTCTGGGTGGCGCAACCTGAGCTGGCTGCCACACGCGTGCTGGATCTGCTACCGCACGTGATCTTTGTAGACGATGCTCTGGGCGGGGCGTCTCCAGCGCAGTTTGTCAAGCAACTTGTACAGGTGGCTCCCGCCAGTCCGTTGCTGGTACTGGTGGCCGAGAACGCGGTGGCCACGGCCCGCCCGTCGATTGTGGCGGGCGCACGCTCGTTCATCACCAAGCCGATTAACGAGATAGACTTCGTTTCCAACATACGTGAGATCTTGGCACAGAACGGGGTAGCACCGGGTCGTGATGAAACGCACTCTGCACAGGCGGCGACGATGGGGCGCATCATTACCTTTGTGGCGCCCAAAGGCGGCACCGGCCGCACCTCGACCGCAGTCAACACTGCCATCGCCCTGCACCAGGCAACGAAGCGATCGCTGGTGGTGGTGGATGCCGATTTTGCTGCTCCGTCAGTGGACGTGGCGCTCAACTTGCGCGACGACCACGACCTGACCGATCTGCTGCCACGCCTGGCGCAGTTCGACCAGGATCTGGCCTCCGGCATCCTGGCGCAGCACGCCTCGGGCATTCGAGTGCTGCTTGCGCCTCCGCCCGCCGAACTGGGAAGCCCCATCTCGGTGCCACAAGTGCAGCAACTGCTGGCGCAACTCAAGCGCATGTATGGCTGGGTGGTGGTAGACCTAGGGCTGCCGCTGGACGAGACGGCCTACGCCTTTTTGGATGCGGCTGACCGGATCGTGATGACTCTGCTACCGGAAATGACGGGCCTACGCAACACGAGACTTATGCTCAATCAGTTCCGCGGCCGCGGTTATGCCGGCGACAAAGTCTACCTGGTGATTAACCGCGCCAGCATGCCCGCAGGAGTGTCTAAACAGGACATCGAGAAGCGGCTCAACGTGCGCATTCAGCACACTATTCCTGATGACCAGGCATTGGCATCGTACAGCATCAACCGTGGCGTGCCGTACATCCTGGGCAAAGGGCGCAGTGCGCTAGCCAAGGCCGTGCGCGATCTAGCCGACCACCTGGTATATGACCTGATGCCTGCGACACGAGGCCAGGACAAGGCCACAGTTACGACTATGGCTAACGCAACGGCCACCAAGAGCACAAAGCAACCACTGCTTGCGCGCTTTGGTAAGCGTGAAACGTTGGAGCCGGCACACCAACCGGTAGAGAAGTCCGTGTAACGGGCATCCACAAGGTAAAAATCGCGAGGAGTGAGTTTATATGTCTAGCCCCCTCCTATTTGCAGCGCTGATATGGTTGGCCGTGATGATAGGGTTTGCTGCCGCTTGGCGGTTGGCTCCACAGCGCGACGCGGTCGAGGAGCGGCTGCGCGCCTACGGCTGGCAGCCGGGCGTGGACCTTGATGAGGGCGACGATACCCGACGTCGGCAGCGGTATCCGTTGATGCAGCGTTTGCTGACGGGGCTAGGATTAGGTCCAGCGCTAGCGAAGGGGCTAATGCGTGCCGACATGCCACTCACCGCAGCAGAGTTTATGTTACTCGTGCTGTCCGTTGTGGCGCTGGGTGTAGCACTTGGGACGTGGCGCGTCGGGTTGCTGGCGGGCGTCGGATTGGGAATTGCACTAGGCTTCCTACCCTTCATGTACCTGCGCCTGCGACAGGCGCGGCGGCTCAAGCAGCTGACCCAGCAGATTCCCGATGTGATGACTCTGCTAGTGGGCGGGCTGCGCGCCGGCTACGGACTCAACCAAGCGATCGAGACGCTGGTGCAGCAGATGCCTGCCCCCAGTTCGACTGAGTTTGGCCGCGTGATGAAGGCTGTGTCGCTGGGAGTGCCGCTCCAGCGGGCGCTTAAGGACATGGCGGCTCGAGCGGGCAGCGACGATTTGTCGCTGGTCGTGACCGCCATCAACGTGCAGCACGAGATGGGCGGCAACTTGGCGATGGTATTAGAGAGCATCAGCCAAACAGTGCGTGAGCGCATCCGCATAACCCGTGAGATCCAGGTGCTGACAGCACAGCAGCGCCTGACCGGCTATATTCTGGCGGCCTTTCCAATTTTCCTTGCCGTCGTAATCACGTTGATGCAGCCGGACTATTTTGCGCCGTTTTTCGAACCCGGTCCGATCCGACTACTGCCGATGGCGGCGCTGGTGATGTTGGTAATCGGGTTTTTCTTTATTCGACGTATCGTCGACATTGACGTCTAGACACGGGTTTGCCACTTATGACTGTAACTACTGGTTCCACATCATTGCTCTGGTCGCCATTGGCTGTTGCGCTACTGGTAGGTCTTGCCACTGTACTAGTGTGGCAGGCCGTAGCGCCAGCACGGCGACGTCCTCTAGACGCTCGCCTGCAGGACTATGTAGACGACGTGGCCCAAGCAGCTGAGTTTGACCAACCTTTTGGCCAGCGAGTGCTAAGCCCGGTATTGCGCCGCGTGCTTCGCACTTTGGGCGGGCTGCTGCCCAAGCGCAACATTGAGAAACTGCGCAAGCAATTAGTCTATGCTGGTGAGCCAGCTAATCTTTCAGTGCTCGATTTTATGGGACTGCGGCTGGTTGCGTCACTCGCCTTCGGCGCCAGCATTTTCTGGACCTATGCTCGCCACCAGCCTACCAACATCCTACTGGTCGCCACCATCGGAGCGGGTTTTGCAGGGTATATGCTACCTCTTTACTGGCTGCGCGGTCGAGCGCGGCGGCGCCAAACGGAGATCCAACGAGCACTACCGGACGCGTTAGATATGCTGACCATTGCCGTCGAAGCGGGTTTAGCTTTTGAGTCCGGCCTGCTACGCGTGGGTGAGCAGTGGCACAACGCGCTTGCCGAAGAGTTTCGCCGCGTGGTCGGCGAGATGCGCATGGGGGTCACGCGCAGCACTGCGCTTGAGCGGTTGGTGGCACGTACTGATGTGGAGGAACTTGCGAGTTTTGTGGCGGTACTCGTCCAGATCAACCAACTTGGGAGTAAGCATCGCCCAGGTGCTGCAAACACAAGCAGCCCAGATGCGTGAGCGCCGCCGCCAGCGAGCCGAGGAATTGGCGCGGCAAGCCGGTGTCAAGATCGTGATGGTCCTGATGGTATTCTTTTTTCCAATATTGTTCATTGTTATTTTGGGGCCGATACGTCCCACAGTTGATGGGTATTCTGAACGGCATGCAGCGACGTTAAGATTGACCTGGCTGGATAGATGGTAGAGTGCAACAATGACTAGTGCAACAATAGGTGCAGGCGATAACCTACGCGGTTTGGGGCAAGATCGCGATTACCAGCAGGCAATGGCGCACATGCAACGCGGGGAGTGGCCCGAGGCGATCCGCAAGCTGGAACAGCTTGTAGCGAGGAATCCTGGTGTGGCCGCGCTGGCCGAAACGCTTGAGGAAGTGCGGTTGCGTGCCCAGTTTGACGCCACCATAAAGGTGAAACCTAAGCGCTTTGCCTATCCTTGGCAGCGTAGACTAGTGCGGGCTGCACTGGTACTCGTCATTCTCTTCGGTCTGTGGCAAGTAAGCATCCTCGTCGTGCGCGCTGCGATGCCTATGTTTGCCGCCTCGCGCCAAGCGGCAGCACTTGCGACTCTATTAGGCTCGGCACAGGAGTACCTGGAAGCGGGCGACTGGGACAACGCCGAGCGGCTGTATCGGCAGGCGCTCGAGCAGCCTGGCCTGCCAGACGAGCCCGCGCTCTCAGGCCGAGAATGCGTTGGTGCAAATCCGCGAAGAGCGCGAACTGGACAAACTCTATCGCGAGATCGTGGCTATCCAGGAGAGTGGCGACTGCACTGCAGCCCTACAGCGTTTCGGTGAACTAAGCGTCCGCCGATCCAACTACAAGGACGTCAACGAACGGGTGCAGGTATGCTCGCGTTCACTCAAGGTGGCCGACCTGTTTCAGGTGGCGCAGACGCACGACAGCCTGGGACTGACCGATTCGGCGCTCGACTACTATCAGCAGATCCACGCCCTCGACGCCAATTACGAGCGCGCCATTGTCACAAGGCGGATAGTGGACATCGAGGTGGGCATGGGGCAGGCGCTGTTGGCTAACCCGCCTATCTCTCCCGAACAGTTAGCCGCAGCACAGGCGCACTTTAGCAACGTTCTCAAACTAGCCCCTCGCCATCCACTGGCTAGCGAAGAACTGCGCCTGGCTAAAGCATATGTGGATGGTAAGGCGGCGGCAGCGCGCGGGGCGTGGGACCGCGCGTTGCAGCTGCTGCAATCGGCTTACGACGTACGGCCGCAGTATCTGGGCGGCGCACTGCTACCGCCGCTTTACGACGCCTACATCGCACTTGGCGACCAGCGCCAGGGCGCTTCGGACTGCGCACTGGCGTATGAAATGTATCGCAAGGCTGCCGGGCTGCCCGTGGCTGACCGCACGACGGCCGAGGCGCGCATGGCGCAGTCAGCGGCCTGCCTGACGCCGACCCCGACTGTGACTCCGACGCCGCTGCCCACTGGCACGCCGGCGCCAGAGGCGACGCCCACCCCGACGCCGACGCCGCTGCCACTGACGTCGTTCCGCGGCCAAATCGTCTTCCTATCCGATAACCCTGAGCAGCCCGGCTATTATGCAATGAACTCGGACGGCAGCGGCCGCCAGTATATCGGTCCACTTGATAGCCCCAGCCTACAGCAGCAGTACGATCTGCAACTCGAACTGCACCGCAAGTCGCCCGATGGGCAGTACTCGGTCTACGTAGGTAAGGTGGACGGTCGTGCGCAGGTGGTGATGCGCGTGCCGCCCAGTCCCATCTACGGCGAACAGCCCGACAAGCCTGTGACGCGGCTGACAGGGATTGCGTATGACCCGGAGTGGTCGCCCGACGGAGCGTGGATCGCATTTGTGACGCAGGAGAACGAGAGTGACGACATCTGGCTGGTGCGGCCGGATTCTACGGAGCAGAAGGCACTAATGCGCAACGACTGGGAATGGGACAAGCATCCCACGTGGTCTCCCGACAGCTCACGCATTGCTTTCTTTTCGAACCGCGAAGGGACCAAAGGTATCTTCGTAATGGATGTCAACGGTCAGGCCGTACGCAATATATCTAACGTGCCCTGGGACGAGTACGACCCAATTTGGATTCGGTAGAGATAGCTAGCAAGACAGACAACGAGGACAATTCATGTTGTTCAACCGCAATGGCAAAACTGACGCCCGCCCAGTCTCGAATCAGAACGGCGCTTCGCAGCCGGGTTTATCGTTGACGGGTTATCTTCAGTCCGCCTACGATGAAACTTATGCGTTAGTGCGCGACCGCGTGCAGGAACGGCTGCTGACGGAGTACAACATGACGTCGGCGGAGACTAACGTCGCTGAAGTGCGGCGGGCCGTGGATCGTATCTTCCAGGAGACGCTGATCGACACTGGGCTGCCGCTGTCGCGCAGCGAACGTGGCGAGATGTTCGAACAGATCGTGGCCGACATCCTGGGGTTGGGGCCTCTGGAGCAGTTCTTGCGCGACGACAGCGTGACCGAGATACTGGTCAACGGTCCGCGCCAGGTGTTTGTCGAGCGAGCGGGCATCCTCGAGCGCACAGATGTGCGATTTCAGGACAACGCCGACGTGATGCGCGTAATCGAGCGCATAGTAGCCCCGATCGGCCGCCGCGTAGACGAGAGCAGCCCGATGGTCGATGCCCGCCTGCCAGATGGGTCGCGCGTCAACGTCATAATCCCGCCATTAGCGCTCAAGGGGCCGTGTATCTCTATCCGCAAGTTTGCGCGTACGGCCATAAGCGTGGCCGACTTGGTGCGCATGGGCACGTTGACGCCCGACATGGGAGACTTCTTACGGATTAGCGTACAAGGCAAGCTCAACGTCGTCGTCTCAGGTGGCACCTCGACTGGCAAAACGACGGTGCTCAACATCCTGTCCTCATTTATTCCCGAGCGCGACCGAATCATCACGGTAGAGGACGCGGCCGAGCTTCAGCTGCAGCAGGAGCACGTAGTGCGCTTGGAGTCGCGGCCACCCAATGCCGAGGGCAAGGGGCAGGTGGCCATCCGCCAGCTGGTGATCAACGCCCTACGCATGCGCCCTGACCGCATAGTGGTGGGCGAGGTTCGCGGCGGCGAGGCACTGGACATGCTGCAGGCCATGAACACCGGCCACGAGGGTTCGCTGACCACTGTGCACTCGAATAGCGCGCGCGACACGCTGCACCGCGTGGAGACAATGGTGCTAATGGCAGGGATGGAACTGCCGCTGCGTGCTATCCGCGAGCAGATAGCGTCGGCGTTCGACGTGGTCGTGCATCTCGAGCGCATGGCCGATGGCGTGCGGCGCATCGTGCAGATTTCTGAGGTGCAGAGCCTGGAAGGCGACGTAATCGTGATGCAGGATATCTTTAAGTTCCTCCAGACTGGATTCCAAAACGGCAAGGTGCAGGGCCAGTTCAATCCCACGGGCGTGCGGCCCAAGTTTATGGAGCGGCTGGAGAGCCGCGGCATGAGCGTGCCGCCGACGATGTTTGCGCCGCGACGGTGAACGTTTGGGTGTGGAGATTCGGGCAATGGCATCCTGCTACTGTACGCACCTCCTCCCCGGCCGTCAATCTAGAACCACAGTAAAACGAGGAGACCGCAATTGCCGCACGTTGGCGAGTTGATCACGGAACATACGCACGAGACGCTGCACAGCCTGGCCGAAGCTATGGAGCGGATCGAAGTGGAGACAGCGGCGCCCGACCGAGGGTTACATCTGCCGCTAGCGTTAGGTTTCTCTCCTCTGGACGACCTGCTCAACGGCGGACTAAGGCCGGGCGAACTAATGATCGTCGGTGGTGCGGCTGGGGTAGGCAAGACGATTTTTGGGCTGCAGCTGGCGCGCAACGTGGCGCTACGCCAGGCAACCAGCGGTAGGCAAGGTGGCGCCATGTATGTCTGTTTCGAGCACGACCAAGCGCATCTCACCATGCGGCTGCTGTGTCTCGAGAGTGCCGAACTGGGGCAGAGCGAAGAGTCATTGACTATGGCGCGTCTGGCCAAGCTAGCGGCTGCCGCCGGCGGCAGCAATGGGCTCATCTCGCTGCTCCGGCGCGAGCCAAAGTATGCGGCAGTAGTGGAATCAATGCAGCGCTACGCGGGGCGGTTGTTCCTAGTCAAGGCCTCGGGGCGCCACTCGACGCTCGACCGCATTGCCGACGCGGCCGTCACCCTGGCGCGTACCAGCCCGGCCAGCCTGCTGGTGGTGGATTATTTGCAGAAAATCCCGGTCGATTCCGCGGCTCTCGAGCCGGAGACCGAAGCCACAACTGTTCTGGCGCAAGGATTAAAAGATTTGGCACTGGAGACGGGACTACGCGTCATGGCGATTGCCGCGTTGGACCACGAGGGGCTGAGGCAAAAGCGGATGCGTTTGTCAGATCTACGCGGTAGTTCGGCGTTGCAGTATGAGGCCGACGTAGGATTGATCTTTAACAACAAGTACGACATCGTCAGCCGCGAGCACCTGGTCTACAACGAGCGGCAGGCGCCTGATCTACAGCGCTGGTTGGTGATGAGCGTGGAGAAGAACCGGTCGGGCCGGGCGCGAGTGGACATGGAGTATGCACTGGACGCTGCTCATTTTCGGTTGATCAGCAAGGGCAGCTATGTGCGCGAGCGGCTGATCGATGATCGGCTTACCTTGGAGTGAGTGGCAGCAGAGCAAAGGGAGCCAGTATGCAAGGCGGGCAAAGACGTTCAATCACATGGTGGACACGTCGAGTCGGTGACGAGCGTGGCGCGGCTGTGTTGGAGACGCTACTGATAAGCGTTGTGCTGTTGCTCTTGTTTGCCGGCGCAGTCGACGTGGGACGTATGTACTTCAGTTACATAATCATCACGAACGCGGCGCGCGAAGGTGCACGTATGGCGGCCCGCTTGCCATGCAACCTATACAATCGTGCTGAAGTCCGGCAATTGATCATTAATGCTGCCGAACAAGAAACAGACGTGTTACCGACATATCCGAGAGAGGGTGCCGTGCAAATTTCGATTGAACCCGACCCGGTTGCCGCTGCGTGTTTTGTGGCAGGTGAGGAGGTGGCAGTCACCGTGGAATATGACTACCAAAACGTCTTCACCACGTTTCTAGGAACTGCAGGATTTCCAATGTCGAACTCTGTGACAATGGTTGCGTTTGGTAATGACCAGCAGTAGGAGACACGATGAAGCGTTATTTTTTGCACTCCCAAAACGAGGATGGTCAGGCGATTATCCAAGTGACTATAAGTCTGGTAGTACTCCTTGGGTTTCTTGCACTGGCGATTGATGTCGGGCGCGTGTACGCCGAGCGCCGAAACATGCAGAATGCCGCTGATGCTGGGGCCTTAGCAGGTGCGCGCGAACTGTGTTTGGGACAGGAATTCCCAGCAGCGGAAGCCAAAGCGAAGGAAATCATGATAGCTAACGGCGTGGCAGAATCCGCCATTCGTGCTGGTGTGGACATTACCCCCGATGGTAGCCCGCCCAATATCATAAATACTCGGGCGCGGCATCCAAGTCTAGATCCAATTCTTGGTCAACTGGTGGAGTGGGGGGTAATTGACGTTGCCGCTACTGCGTCTGCCGCCTGTGGTGCGGCTACCACTGGCTGCGGTTTGTGGCCGGTGGCGTTTTCAAAGGGTATTTGGGATGTATTTTCTGACGAGGAAGGAGCTGTTACAGAGACACGCAAAATCGCTATATGGAATGACGAGAACAAAAATAGCGATAGGCAATGTGCTATAGACGGCGTAACACATACCAACCTATGCGACTGCTATGAGTGTCCCAAAGACACAAACGGAGCTGATAAATTCCTTTTTGTCTCTACAGATGGACGTGCATGGCTTGATTTTTCCTCCGCTGTGGCTCCTTACACGGATGTGTGCGCAGGGGGTGGTTATGGCGCTGCTGAACTAAAGTGTCAGCTTGAGCGAGATACGGCTGCTAGAATTCAGTTGCCACAGTGTATAGCCGGTACCAGCGGCAACAAGGCAGGTGTTGGCAAGATCATCAACGACTATCGCATCGGGGACATAATCAAAATACCTTTGTACGACGATATGGTATGTGAAGCGGGGGGACCAGGCGGCGGCGGCTCGTACAACGTCTCGACAGTAGGTTGTATTCAAGTCGTAAGCTGGGACAAAATAGGTGTAAAGCTCACGCAGAAGTCTATTTTCCCACCAAAGACTTACCCTGACATAAACGCGAGTGAGAAGGTACTGTGGGCGACGGTGAAGCCTGACATCGCATGCATGTCCGCGTGTGGCAACACGGATGGATCGGACCCGATTCCCGGTCAACTGAACGCAGTTAATTTGATTCGATGACCTTTAATTGGATTGTGGCTCTAATCATTAGCTTGCCGACTGCAGCAATCGCAAATTGGGCTGCAGACACACTACCTACATGGCAGGTAGCTAGCGACGCCGATGAAACAAGACGGTGGCCAACGCGCGTGCCGCTATTGTACACGGCGATGGTTGCAGGTTTTGTGGTGACGGCATCGCTGCTGGGGCCTGATCCAGTACACATGGCGATCGGTTGGTTGTACACGGCCTTCCTGCTCACCGTAGTCGTAATTGACTTAGAGCACCGGCGTGTGCTCAACATCATGTTGGGTCCTGCGGCAGCGGTCGTGCTGGCGTTGAGCCTGCTGCCGCAGACGCCTACGCTGGAGAGCTCGTTGTTGGGAGGAGTAGTCGGCCTGGGGCTGTTCATGTTTGTCTATTTGGTTTCACGAGGCAAGCTGGGGATGGGCGACGTCAAGCTGGCAGGGTTGATTGGGCTTATGCTCGGCTATCCGGCGGTGATCAATGCGCTGGTACTGGGTATCATTCTGGGCGCAGTAGCAGCCATTGTGCTGCTCTTGTCTAGGCGAGCCACGCGCAAGTCGACGATGGCTTATGCGCCGTATCTGGCGCTGGGCGCACTATTTGTCATGTGGTTGTACTGGTGATCACGGAGGACCCTTGTGACGACTAAAGTCCGCACCCCCGACGCCAAATCTTCGCGCCTGTCACTCTCGCTCACGGACTTCTTATTTCTAGCAGTGATGTCGCTGCTGGTATATGGTCACCTTCGGAAACTGTCAGCTGGCAATATTGTGTCGGTGCTGTTTGTGCTGCAGCAGGTTACGGTCATTACCTTTACGTTGCTGCACCGGGCGCCACAGAGCGCACCTGCTCCTTGGAAAGACGTGCTGCTAGCATTGGGCGGCACACTGCTGCCGCTAGCGATGCAGCCCAATGGATCGCCGCCCAATCTGATCGGCAATCTCTTGGTTCTCGTCGGGGTCGTGCTGTCTACTGGCGCGGTACTTTCGCTTGGCCGCAGCTTTGGCATCGAGGCGGCAAATCGCGGTATCCAGACGCACGGGTTCTACCGTTTTGTACGACACCCTATCTACGCGGCGTACTTGCCGTTGATGGGTGGTTATCTCGTGGCTTACCCGTCCTGGTGGAACGCACTGGTGTTTGTAGCGTGGATGGCCTGCCAGGTAGGACGAATCCGGCGCGAGGAAGCAGTACTTGGACAAGACGCGCAGTATCAGGCCTATG
>CAWIVN010000004.1:0-362605 GCA_963839515.1 uncultured Chloroflexia bacterium | reverse complement strand
CAGTTGTATCTTATTACACCAGCTGCCATTGCACGGTCGGGATGTTGATACCAAAGTCAGCATAGCGAATTGTCGCGCTGCCACTGCCAGTCAGTTGGCTTGCGGACGCAGGCGTCACGACCAAAGGTGACCGGCGCCGTCGTACCAGAATAGTGAGATCGCGTGTCAGTTGATCCGAATCTCACTGACTTGGGCCGCTGCAGGATTCGCCGGATCGACGGTAATGTCACCGGTTACCAGGGAGGTGACACCTACGACCCCTTCTGCGCTGGCTGCCTCACCAGTGGCTGTCGGCGAGCCCGTGGCCGCCGCTACCGTTGTAGGTGTTGGGTCCGCCTACGATCGCGTACAAATCTGGAGCAGTCATTGTGAAGGTGTTTAGAAGTTGTTGGGAAACGGCAAAGCTCAGTTTCGCAACAACTCCTACCCACAATCCCAAAGATTTCTAAACAACTGTTCTCTATCTTGGACGCACGAGAGGAGTCCAAGCAGATGCTCGGCCTCATTTCAAGCCAATTGAAGGACAAGGACATATTTGCCAAACGTGGCAATTGCAAGCGAGAACTAACCTGATGAACGAGCAACAAAGACCACCAGCACAGAACCGTAATGACACCAAGACCTTGCTTTCGACCCTGAAATGGACGACGACCATTGGCGCTGTCAGCCTGACCTTGGCGGGATGGGGACTCTTGTCCCAGGCGGATCTGGCAGTTCAGGCGCCGATCTTGTGAGGCCGGTGACAAGTGAGGTGCCTCTCCCTAGAATCTGACATACCCTGAGGTTGTCGTGCCTGAGCACGACAACCTCAGGGCATGTCAGAAAGACACAATCGGCAACGTAATGTCGGCTCCCTGATCGACGCGCAGGGAGAAGGCTATGCCGCGTTTTTTCACGAGTTGCACGACGACGAGTTCGACGAGGCGCTCACCACACTGGTAGACGAAGCGACTGCCATCTACGAAACGCAATTTCGCTACCAACAAGAAGATCCGCAGGCCGAACGCGTCCTCACCCAACACTTCGCCCCGCTGGCGGCCGAGACCCAAGCTATGTTTGGCGTCCTTGCCAGACAGCTCGGCCAGCGCGATCCCTCTGGCCAAACAAGGAATCAACGCCGCGGCCCAGGTGGGCCTAGGCCGATTCTCGCAAGCTTAAGGTGCCGGTCAAGCCGCTGCTCATGCACGTCATAAATACTGCCATCGGCAATGCGACCAGTGCGCACGCCGCGTGCGGCTAGGCACGCCCGTGCCTTCTGGGGAAACTACGCCTTCGCCAGCGGAAACGCCGCAATGCGCAGGTTGGTAGCCCCATATGGGATCAGTTCCATTTCCTCGACGCGCTCGTTCGTCGCGTGCGGGCCGACATCGATGGGGCCAGCCGAGTTGTCCTTCATGCTCCAACCGGCAATGCGCCGTCCATTCACGCGGATCCGCACAGGGGCCGTCTCGGGCGCAAAGGGCGGCGTCGCAACGGCATGTGCCTCCACCTGCACTCCCACACCAGGCGCCTGTGGATCGAGCAGCAGGCCATAGTTCCAAGGCGTCGTGGGGTAGACCTCCCAGTCGGCGTGCGGCAACTCGCCCGCGCACTGCCGCCAATGTTCGCCCATACGCAGGCCAAACAGCAGGGGACCGCGGTAAATGGATACCAGGCCCTGGTGGCCACTCGTCGTGCGCACGGCCATGGGCAGGTCAAGCTGGATCGTGTCGCCAGGCTGCCATTCTCGCTCGATGCGGGTCAAGGCGCCCGCCAGCGGTGCAACTGCGGCCTGGCCATTGACCAAAATCTGGGCGCCATCCGCCCAGCCGGGCACGCGCAGCAGCAGCGGGAATGTCGCAGCCTGCGCCGGGTGCACCTCGACGATGACACGGCCATCGAAAGGGTACTGCGTATTTACAACCAGGCGCACGTCCACGCCGCCTGCCACAACGCTGCGCACCTCGCACGGGCCAAGTGCAACTAAGGCGAGACCACCATCTGGTGTGGCCATCACCAGGTTCTTGACCAACTTGGGCCAGCCCTGGTGCATGTTTGCCGTGCAGCAGCCAAAATGCGGCTCCAGGCCATAGATGTTGGAGGTGTCGGTATTATCGGTCCAATTGCGCTTGGCAATGGTGCACGCCACCTGGTTGACCTGTTGGTCATACTGATGCGCCCACATGTCGGGCTTGAAGGTGGCGGGCCAGGCATTGTAGGCGACCTGCTCCAGTAGGTCACCAAAGGCAGCATCGCCCAGGATACGCAGCATTTCCTCTAGCGAGTACATATACTCAGCCACGGCGCACAGCTCGGTGCCTGAGGTCGGATCGGTGCCGTGCAGGTGCTCGTCGCCGCTCCAAATGCCGTTGGGCTGGCCATGGTGCTGCATGAGATTGGCGATGGCCAGGAGCGGCGCTTCACGCTGCCAGGCGTCTCCGCTTTGAGCATATAGGACGGCCGGCGTCTTGATGCCCTGGGCGTTATTGACCACGTGGGTGGCCATATTCATGCGGTGCTGGCCGATCAGCATGTCTCCAACCTGGTACTTTGCCTGTAAGCCTGCCCAATCGGTTGTCTGTGCGCCGACCTTGGCCGCCAGTTCGATCAGAAACGGCTCGCCCGTGCGGTTATAGAGCCAGTGAATTGCCAGCAGATTGTCCGCCCCGCGGGCGGCGCCCCAGTTGTCCAGTTTGCGGGCGTCGAGCATCAGGTTCTGGTAGCGGAAGTAATTGGTCATCAGGTCAAGCACACGCGCGTCGTCGGTGGCCTCATAGTAGTTCATCAGAACTTTGAGCACCACCATGCGCGGCCACCAGTCGTTGTTAGCTGGGCCAAACTGGCCATTCGCCTGCACGCTGTTGAGTATCCAGGAGATGTACTTGTTGGCCTTGACGATCAGCTGCTGGTCGTCCAGGATATACGCCAAGGGCACCAGGCCATCGCAGTAGTAGGGAGCGCGTTCCCAATCGTCGCCGGAACCGCCCAGCCAGCCGCAGTCGTTGCCGACGTCCGGCCAAAACTCATCCAAGTGGCCGGTCAGGCCTTGCGCCTGGATGCGCAGTTGGTCAAGCAGCCACCCGCGGGCGTACAGCGCCCAGCGGCAGGGGCAAAAACGCGGCAGCATGGAGTGGGGCACGGTTTTGTGCCAGCGGAGCAGGAAAGACCATAGGAGAATTCCTTTGTGTACTTCTGTGTGAATCGGTATGATTTAGCCCTTGACGGCGCCGCCCATCAACCCTTGCAGATAGTAGCGCTGCAAGATCAGAAACAGCAGGATGCACGGTAGAATCGTGACCGTAACGCCGGCTTGCAGCGCCCCCCAGTCAATGACGCCATAGTAGCCGCTGCGCACGCTGGTCAGCATGATCGGCAGCGTAAACTTGCTCTCTTGGGTCATGATGATCAGTGCGGCCAGGAACTCGTTCCAGGCATTGAGAAAGGCATAGATCGCGACTGTGATGATTCCGGGTCGTACGAGCACTAACATGACGTGACGGAGCATGTCAAGGGTCGAACAGCCGTCGAGCAGTGCCGCCTCCTCAATTTCGCGCGGCACGGTGTCAAATGTGTTGCGCATCATGAATACACCAAAAGGCAGCTGAAAAGTAATGTAAACGAGGGCCAGACCGAACAATGTATTCTGAAGCTTTAGAACGCCTAACATCAGAAAGAGAGGCGTCAAAATCGACTGAAACGGGATCATCAGCGCGGCCAGCATCAGCACAAACAGCAGGTTCTTGGCCGGGAAATCAAAGCGCGAAAAGCCAAAGCCGGCCAGCGTACTCAACAGAATGGTGCCGAACACAGTCAGGAGAGCTACACCGGTGCTGTTGTAGAGATACTGCCAGACGCCTGCACCGTACATGTTCAGCTTGGCATAGTTCGCAAACGTGAACGTGTTTGGAAAGTATGTCGGCGGTACGGCGGCAGCCTCGGGCGGCGACTTGACCGACGTCAGCGTCGAGAAAACGATCGGCGCCATGAACAGCAGCAACAAAATAATACACAGCGCATAGATCACGGCCTTGCGCAGCCATCCTTTGCGCTTATGCGGGCTCCTGCCGGCTGCCGGAGATACACTTGTGATGGTCGTCATGCTGACCCTTCCTCAGGACTTTCTAGTGGCATACTCAGTAGGTCGTCTCATCGCGCAGAATGCGCAGCTGGGCAACGCTCAAAAACGTCAGGATGACGAGCAGGACCAGCGACAGCGCCGCCCCATACCCCATCTTGAAATAGGTGAAGGAGTTGTTGAAGATCCAATAGACGGTCGTAATGGTCTGGTTCTGCGGTCCACCACGCGTCATGATGTAGAACTGATCAAAGGCCAGGTAGGAGCCAATTACCGAGAGCACAAGTGCCAGGGCAAATGTACGGCGCAGCAAGGGCATGGTGATGTGCGTCAGGCGCCCCCAATAGGAGGCCCCGTCGACCATTGCCGCCTGGTAAATCTCATCCGGAATGGCCTGCATGCCCGAAAGCAGCAGGATCATGGTGAAACCCACGGTTTTCCAAACCACCGAAATAATGATGGCCACCATGGCACTATTCTTTTGCGCAAACCAGACAATGGGGTTGTCGATCAGCCCTACGTCCACGAGGATCTTATTAAAGATGCCTACTCGGTCGTTGAGCAGCCATACCCACAGCAGGCTCGACGTGCCGAGGCCGATGACGACGGGTATAAAGTAGCCGGTGCGGAAAATGCCGACGCCACGCAGCGGCAGGTTCACAAGCAACGCCAGCACAAAAGCCAGCACAAAAATCGGGATCGTCACCAGTATCGTGTATTGCGTGGTGAACCAGAGGCTCGACCAGAACTGGCCGTCCTGCACCAGGGTGATGTAGTTTTCGATCCCCGTAAATTTCGGCGTCCCCAGCAATGGCCAGTTATGAAACGACATCCATACGGTCATCAACAGGGGAAAAATAAAAAAGGTAAACATAAACAGCACGGCGGGGAATACGAACAAGAACCCTGTGAGCCGCCGCCGATGCGCGAGCCCGCTACCTTTGCGTGTCGGCGTGGCAAGCGCGGCCTGCACTGTAGCCATAGTTTCACATTCCTTGCTAGTGATGCAGGGGCACAACGCATGCCAGTACCTGCGGCGTACGTTGTGCCCCCATGTACGAAATCCTAAACTACTGCTCGGACAGAATCTTGGTGAACTCGTCCTGCGCGGTCTGTACGGCCTGATCGACGTTGCCATCAAAGACGGCCGTCTGGATCATCTTGAGCCACGGGCCATTGGCGTCGTTGAACAGCTGGTTGTAGACCAGGCTGTACGGCGTCTTGCCCATGGCCATCGCCTTAGCGGCGGTGGTCAAGCGCGGGTCGGCAGCAAAGTACTCGTTCTCTGCCAGGTCCGTGCGGATCGGCAGCGTATTCGCCTTGGCGTACTGCTCAAGCTGCACTTCGTCGGTGGTCAGCCACTGGATGAACTCAAAGGCTTCCTTGGGGTACTTTGAACCCGAAGGGATACCAATGCTGTCACCGCCGGCGAACGAGGACTGGCCGCTCTCCTTGCCCGGAAGATAGGTGACGCCGAAGTTGATGTCGGGGTAGTCATTCTTGAGCTGGCTGATGGCAAAGGCACCGGAGCCTGTCATGCCGATCTTGCCGCCGGCAAAGGCGTTGAAGAAATCCGTGCCCGTGTCGGCCTGTGCGCCGGGGGGAATCTGGCCGTCCGCCCACAGTTGGCGATAGAAGTCGAGCGCAGCCGCCACGTTCGGGTCGGTCATCGTCGTCTCCGTGCCATCTGCATTCAGCACATCGCCGCCGCTCGCCCACATCAAGGGCAAGAAGGTGAAGGCGTTGCAGCCAGCGCAAGAACCGGCAAAGTAGAAGCCGTACTTGTCATCGCCCAACGCCGTGATTTTCTTAGAGGCTTCAGCAATTTCGGCCCAGGTCGTCGGGCCCTTTTCGGGGTCAAGACCGGCTTCCTTAAACAAGTCCTTGTTCCACAGCAGGATCGAGCCTTCGGCGTTGAACGGCAAGGCATAGATCTTGTCCTGGTAGGTAGCCAGACGGACATGCGAGGGGCTCAGCTTATCGAAATACGAGAGCGACTTGGCTGATTCCGTGATGTCCGTGAGTTGGTTCGCCGCGGCAAACTGTGGAACATAGATCAGATCCACGGCGATAATATCCGGTGCCGAGCCGCCGGCCGCGGCTGCACCGACCTTGGTCATGTATTCGCTGGCGGGGATGACTGTGACTTCGACCTTGTTGTCATGGGTGGCATTCCAGGCATCGACCAACTGGCGCACCTGGGCCTGGTTGCTGTCGCGCGTCCAGAACGACATGGTAACACCCGACGCTTCGCCGGCAGCCGGGGCTTCGCTGCCCGTCGAGGCGGCCGGGGCTGCGGGCGCTGCACAGGCCGACAACAGCAGCGCTGCGATCAAGCCAAGTGCCAGGACCAATCTGCTAACTCGTTGCATAAACTCTTACTCCTCCGTTGTTAAATTGACTGCAATCGTGCAAAGTGGAAAACAATCGACGGCAAAGTAGCAACTGCAACTTTGCGACTACCCGTTAGAAAACCTGCGACTCCCTCAGCTGCGTTAGGTTTACTCCTTCCTGTTCGCGTCACCGGCTCTTGCCGTCAATGGCCGTCCAGTTGACCATCCGGCCGCTGGCGTATTCGCGCTACGATCGGCGGCTCACGCAGCTGGGGGTCCGCTCCGCATGATTCCCGTACGATCAAGCGGCCGCGGATCTTGATCTCTTCATGCAGGTCGTCTTTCCCCGCCAACATAGCAAGCAGTATGTCCGCCGATGCCTGTCCCATGCCGTACAGCGGCAGCGTGACCGTCGTTAGGGAGGGACGAAAGATCCGCGCGATCTCGCGATTGTCGTAGCCCACGATGGCGACATCCTGCGGCACGCGCAACCCCGCATCAAAGATGGCATACATGGCCCCGGTAGCCATCAGGTCATTGCCGGCAAAGATAGCCGTCGGGCGTGGCCCGGCGGCGAGCAACTCTACGGCCGCAGCATAGCCACTTTCGACCTGCCAATCTCCGCGCGTGACCAGGGCAGGATCAAAGGCAATGCCATGGCGTGCCAACTCCTCTGCATAGCCACGTAGGCGGTCCGCCGACGCATAGAACTGCACGGGGCCATTGATGTAGCCGATACGGTGGTGGCCGAGCCCAATCAGGTGGCTGACCGCCAGACCTGCGCCATAGACTTCGTCAGGCGTGACCGAGTAGGGGTGTTCGGAGGCAAACTGCCGGTGCACGAAGACAAACGGCTTGTTTGGCAGCTCCAGAATCTCGTTGGCCGAACGGTGCCAGGTCTCGGCAAAGATAATTCCGTCGATCGACCGGCTAGCCAGGTCGTGGATCGCCTCACGTTCGTTCTTGGGATCCCAATCGGCGCTGATGACGATACAAATATAGCCTTCTTCTTTGACGCGATCCTGGATGCCCCGGATCATCATCGTCGTATGTGGGCTGTCGATGTTGTCGGTGATAATCCCAATCGTCGACGAACGCTCGGTGCGCAGGCTGCGCGCGGCGAGGTTGGGTCGATAGCCCATCGCGTCGGCCAGCGCCAGGATACGCCGGCGCGTCACCTCACTCACATGGTGTGGTTTGTTGTTCAGCACGCGCGACACCGTGGCGATAGAGACGCCGGCAGCATCGGCGACCTCGCGAATCGTGACTGACATACGTCTTTTATCGCAGGAAAACAGCCTAGGGAAAACGTTTACCGTCATCGCCTAGCATACCGGAAAACGTTTTCCCTGTCAAGAGCGAGAACTGGATTTCGTCAGCGCCAGTCCTGGACGACAATGCTACTTGGTGGCGCAACATCGCTTTAAAGAGCACACAGGACCGCTTTCGGTTGCGTTTTCATCGGAGCGGCTTGACAAAGCCATAAAGTTCATTATAATCGCCCCTCATACCCAGCAGCGCTTGCCGTTGGGTTCGAGTCTGACGCACAGAAAAGGCTGGAAATCATGATGAACAAAAGCATGTCGCAGTTTCCGCGATCCCTTGGCTGCTCATTCCAGACCTGTTGTTGTTGTGTTTGCGGCTGTTGTACGCCGGCAGCTGTCGCGTCCACTCGGGGGAGTAGAGATTAGGGGTTTACACCACCTGTCCTAGCATTTCAAAGGCCCATCGAGCGACGATGGGCCTTTTTGTTTACACTGATTTCCAGTCGATAGCTGTGCGTAGGTATCCCATTCAACGTTGCATCAGTTCGACAAGGAGCCTTTCATGCACAACCAGCGTTTTGTCGCTCTTGCCTTTACCTTGCTTTTGATCGTCGGCGTGGCAGCAGCTTGCGCCCCTGCAGCACAGACGGGTACAGGCAGCAGCACCAGCGCAGATAGTACCGGCAGCACGGATAATTCTGCCGCAGGCGCTACAGGCGAGAAGGTGGCCATTTCGGTGTCCGGTGCGTTTGCCCTCTTCCCCTTGATGTCGCTCTGGGCCGAGGAGTACCAGAAGATCAACCCAAACGTGCAGTTCGACGTGCAAGCCGGCGGAGCCGGCAAAGGCATGACTGACATGTTGTCCGGCGCTGCCGACATCGCCATGCTCTCGCGCGAGGCACGCCAAGAGGAGGTGGACCAGGGTTCCTTCTTGGTGCCGGTCACGATCGATTCCGTGCTCGCAACGGCCAACGCCGAGAACCCGTATGTGGACCAACTGATTGCCAAGGGCTTGACGCCGGAAAGCGGCGCCCAGGTGTGGACCAGTGGAACTCCCGTGACATGGGGTGAGTTATTGGGTACAGATGCCACAGATCGCGTTAACCCTTATACGCGCTCCGATGCCAGCGGCGCGGCTGAAATGTGGGCCAAGTACTTAGGGGCCGCGGCGCAGGAAGATCTCAAGGGCACCGCCGTCAATGGCGACCCAGGCGTTGCCGAAGCAGTGCGCCAGGATAAGCTGAGCCTGGGCTATAATAATGTGGGCTTTGCCTATGATCCCGCGACGGGCAAGCCGATCGAGGGATTAGCAATCGTTCCGCTCGACCTCAACGCCGATGGAACAATTTCAACCGACGAAAATTTCTACGCCACACGCGACGAGTTCACCGCCGCCGTGGCCGCAGGAAAATACCCCTTTCCTCCTGCACGCGTTCTCTATCTTGTAACCAAGGGCGATCCCAACCCTACGATTACCGACTTCTACCGTTGGGTCCTAACCGATGGACAGCAGTTTGTTCAACCGGCAGGCTATGTGGCCCTGACACAGGACAAAATCGACGAGGCATTGGGCACGCTGCCGCAGGCCGAAGCCGGCAACTAATACGGCCGAGCTGACAGCAGGCATCCGCTGCGTAGAGACAGGAGACTGGACGTGGAAATGACTCGTGTTGACAATGACGTGCGCCCACTCAGCCGCGTCCGGTCTCCCCGGAAAAATCGCAATGCCGCTCGCCGCCTGCTTGACGCCACCGTGCGTATCTTGTCGGCGCTTGCAGCATTGAGCGCGGTCGTGCTGGTGGTACTCGTCAGCATTCTGCTGCTGCAACGAGCCTGGCCGCTGCTGGCCCACCAGAATATCGCACAGTTGCTGGGCGGAAGCGTTTGGGAGCCGCACAGCGATCTGTTTGGCTTTGCTCCCTTTATCGTCGGCAGTGTGGCTGTCACGTTTGTGGCCATGTTGTTGGCAGTCGTACCGGCAGTACTGACCGGCATTTATATCGCGGAGTACACGTCAAGCAGGACGCGGTCGTTACTGAAGCCGATGCTAGATCTCCTGGTCGGCATTCCCTCGGTTATCTTTGGCCTATGGGGTATTCTGGCGATTGTGCCGTTTATCCGCGAGATAGCCGGCCCAGCGCTTGGAAACACACTGGGCCGCTATATTCCCTTGCTTGCCTTTGAAAACACGAGCGGTTACAGTGTGCTGGCGGCCGGCTGCGTGCTGGCGGTCATGGTCTTTCCGCTGATCGTAGCGGTCGTGGACGAAGTCATGCGCAGCACTCCGCAGGAAATGCGCGAATCGCTGCTCTCTCTGGGCGCCACCAAATGGGAAGCAACACGCTGCATCGTGCGCCGCCGTGGCTTGCCCGGTATCATTGCCGCAGTCGTGCTCGGCTTTTCGCGTGCCTTTGGCGAGACGCTGGCTGTGCTGATGGTCGTCGGCAATGTGGCGCAAATCCCACACTCGCTCTTTGATGCCGCGTACTCCTTGCCGGCGCTGATCGCCAACAACTACGGTGAAATGATGTCCATCCCCCTGTACGAGTCGGCACTGATGAGCGCGGCACTGCTGCTGCTGATCGCGGTCATCATCTTCAATATCTCGGCGCGTGCCGTGATCGTCCGCCTGGGGAAGGAAAACTGATATGCAGCGCACCGCGCAGCTCACAAAACGTCGTCGCCTGGAAGGTGCGTTCTTTCTTTGGGCCATGCGCCTCAGCGTGTTGAGCGCCGGGATCATTCTGGGCCTGATTCTCGCTATTATCGCCATACGCGGCGTGCAGGCACTTAGCTGGGAGATGATCAGCTCTCCACCTTCCGCCGGTTTCTATATGGGCAAGGGTGGCGGCATCCTCAACGCCATCCTGGGTTCGTTCTACCTGGCCATCGGCGGCACTATCCTGGCATCATTCATTGCGGCGCCTGCCATTCTCTACCTTCACGTCTATGCCGCGCCGAACTCACGTCTGGCCAACCTCATCCGGCTGGCATTGGACGTGATGTGGGGCATCCCCAGCATTGTCTACGGTGCCTTTGGCTTTGCCGTCATGATTGCAATCGGCATGCGTGCGTCCTTGCTGGCTGGTATTCTGACGTTGGCCCTGGTGGTTATGCCGATTCTCGCCCGCACATATGACGAAGTGGTGGCGCTGGCTCCACGTGAACTGCGCGAGATTACGTTCGCTATGGGGTCCACACGCTTCGAATTTTTGGTCGTTCTGCTGCGCCAGACGCTGCCAGGCCTGGTGACGGCACTGCTGCTTGCCTTTGGCCGCGGCATCGGCGATGCGGCCGCCGTGCTGTTTACCGCCGGCTACACCGATGCCATGCCGGATAGCCTGCTGCGCCCGGTGGCCTCTCTGCCGCTGGCCATCTTTTTCCAGCTCAGCACGCCTTTTCCTGCCGTCCAGGCGCGCGCCTATGCCGCCGCCCTGGTCCTGACTGTGATTATTCTTGTCGTGAGCTTGCTGGCGCAGGTGTCGCTGCGCCGCCTTGGCCGCCACGTCATTCGGTAAGCGGAGACAGAAGCCGATGCGATCCTTATCTGTGCGCAACCTCAATGTCTGGTATGGCGACAAACAAGCTCTCAAGTCTATTAACGTCGAGATCCCGCTCCAGCAGATTACGGCCATTATCGGACCATCGGGCTGTGGCAAGTCGACACTGCTTAAGAGCTTGAACCGCCTGGTCGAGCTGAATGAGCAGGTACGCGTCGAAGGCGAGGTCTTGCTCGACGATGCCAACGTCTACGACAAGGCGGCCGACGTGACCGAGGTGCGCACACGTATCGGTCTGCTGGCGCAGAAACCGTTTCCCCTGCCAATGTCGATCTACGACAACGTGGCCTATGGCCCGCGCATTCACGGATTCACCCGCGGTGAGCTCGACGGCAACGTGCGCGAGCATCTGGAAGCGGTTGGGCTTTGGAGCGAGGTAGGCGACCGGCTCAAGTCGCCGGCGACAGGTCTATCCGTCGGCCAACAGCAGCGCCTCTGCCTGGCACGTGCGCTGGCCGTCGAGCCCGAGATCTTGCTGTGTGACGAATCGACGGCGTCACTTGACCCCATTTCGGCACGCGGCATCGAAGATCTGCTGCGCAGTCTCAAGGGCCGCTATACGATCTTGGTCGTTACGCACAACCTGGACCAGGCACGCCGATTGGCTGACCACGTCGTATTCATGTGGTTGGGCGAATTGATCGAACACGGGCCGGCCAACAAGATATTCCAGCAGCCGCAACATGAACTGACGCAGGCCTACTTGAGTGGCAAGATCGGATAGAGGGTGTTCACAAAACGCATTTCAGGAAAATCGCAGCTTGACACAAGTTACGAAGTGCTTATAATGCCCTGCGCCTGCAAAAACGTTTTGATCGTAGGCGCATGCGGCGCGGCAAACGGCGAGTACTTGTGATGATGGCAACTGTGATAGCGACAACCTGCATTTGTACTTGCTGTTGTTGTGCATGCACTTGCTGCATGCAGCCATCACGCGCGAACTCGAGGGTTGCTTAGGTCGCTACACCTGACGCCCACACACCGGTACACCAACGGCCCATCGAGATTCGATGGGCCGTTTATGTTTTCACATTTCGAGATCGGACACACGGCCATGACGCCAATCGTTCGTTTCAATCGATACTTGCCCCTCCTCTGTCACCCCTGCTTGTGTAGCTAGCGGGAACGTGGCCCGGGTGAGTACGCAGTTATGCGCAATGCTGCGCAGCGCCGTTCACACCCAATTCCCTGCGAAGGGCCGCCGTTCCTGCGTTACCTGCGCGATGTCGTTAATGGTGGCGACATAAGCGCTCCCAACGCGTTATTCTAGTAAAAATCGTTCCAAGCTCACCTGGCCATTGCTGCCCAGGCTTGGTTTTTTGCACCCAAATACACGAGGTACTTATGGCCGACAAGCCGAACAAAGTAGAAGTAATCAAAGCCAATAGCGATCAGCTGCGCGGGGATCTTGCCGCCGGCCTTGAGAGCGATAGCAGCGGATTCAGTGAAGATGGCGTGCAGCTTCTCAAGTTCCACGGCGTCTATCAACAGCAAAACCGCGACGAGCGCAAGGCAGCACGTGGCGCCCAGGCTGCGCCCGCACAAGACGGGACGGCGCCGGTGGAGGCTGCCGCGCCCAAGCCAGGCAAGAATCACTCATTCATGCTGCGCACCAAGCTGCCTGGTGGGCACTTGACGGCCAGCCAATACCTGGTCCATGACCTCATTGCGGATCGCTACGCGAACGGCACGCTGCGTATCACGACACGCCAATGTTTCCAGTTTCATGGCATCCTCAAAGGCGAGCTCAAGGCCTCGCTGCAGGAACTGAATGACATGCTGGTCACGAGTCTGGGCGCCTGCGGCGATGTCGTGCGCAACGTCGTCTGCTGCCCGGCCCCAATTGACGACCCAATTCGTCAGCAAATCGAGGCCGTGACGCACCAGATCTCCGACCACCTGCTGCCGCGCACACGCGCCTACCATGAAATCTGGTTGGACGACGAGAAGGTATACGACGGCGAGAAGCTGAACGAGGACGAGCCGATCTACGGCAAGACCTACCTGCCGCGCAAGTTTAAGATTGGCATTGCATATCCCGGCGATAACTGTATCGACGTCTACACACAAGACGTTGGCCTGATCGCAATCGCTGATGGCCCAACCTTGCTGGGCTTTAACGTGCTGGTGGGCGGCGGCATGGGTATGAACCACACCAAGGCCGACACGTTCCCACGCCTGGGCGATCCGCTGGGCTTCATCACTCCGGAACAGGTGATTGCGGTGGTCGAGAATATCGTCCTGGTCCAGCGCGACCACGGCAATCGCAGCGATCGCAAATACGCGCGCATGAAGTACTTGATTCACAACTGGGGCATCGACCGCTTTCGCGCCGAGTTGGAGGCGCGGCTGGGCTACAGCTTGCAGCCGTTCGCCCCCATGCCGGCATTGGAGAATGAACTGCACTTGGGCTGGCAAGACCAGGGTAACGGGCATTGGTTCCTGGGCATTTCGGTCGAGAACGGCCGCGTGGCCGATGTAGGTGAACGCCGCCTCAAGAGTGGGCTGCGCGCCGTCGTAGAAGCCTTCCGCCCCGACGTACGCCTCACGCCCAACCATGACCTTCTATTAACCAACGTCTTGCCCGAGCAGAGAGGGAGGATCGAGGCGCTGCTGCGCACCTATGGCGTGGAAGTTGCCGAGCCGCTGAGCAATATTCAATTGTTCTCCATGGCCTGCGTGGCCCTGCCCACATGCGGCCTGGCAGTCGCTGAATCCGAGCGTGCCTTGCCGGCCTTGATCGACGAACTGGAGCAGGAGGCCGCCCGCCTGGGCCTGGCCGACGAACGCATCAGCGTGCGCATGACCGGCTGCCCCAACGGCTGTGCCCGGCCATATGTAGCCGACGTTGCCTTTGTCGGCCGCTCGATGGATCAGTACCTTGTGCTGGTCGGCGGCCAGAGCAACGGCACTCGCCTCAACACCAACTACAAGGACCTGGTCCACCTTGGCGACCTGGTGCGCGAGGTAACGGCGCTTTTCGACCATTTCAAGCACGAGCGTGAGGACGGCGAAACCTTCGGCGACTTCTGCCAGCGCATCGGCGTAGATGGCCTGCGCGAGCGCGCCGACGTCTACTTGGCACAGCACAATGGCGCGAATCACGACGCGGCGAACATCCAGGGAGCCGCTGCCACTGCCGGCGGCACTAACACGGGAGAAAACCAGCATGCAGGCCACACTGTCACTGCCTAAGAGCGGCACTGAGCTGGACGTACTCAACAGCAGCCTGGAAGGGCTTTCGCTGACCGATTTTCTACGCTGGAGCCTGGACACCTTTGGCGAGAAGATCGCCCATGTCACCAGCTTTGGCCCGAGCGGCGTGGTCATCCTCGACCATCTGCTGCGGATCAAGCCCAACGCACGCGTGATCACGCTCGACACGCAGTTCCTGTTCGAGGAGACCTACGATCTGTGGCAGAATATCGAGCGCCGCTACGCCATTCGAATCGAAGTGATCCGCCCCAAGCTCTCGCCCGCAGAGCAGGAGCGGCAGCACGGCGCCAACCTATGGGAGTTGGAGCCTGACGCCTGCTGCAGCATACGCAAGGTGCAGCCGCTGGCTGGGGCTCTCGATGGGCTTGACGGCTGGTACACCGGCATCCGCCGCGACCAGGCGGGCCAACGATCCAGCACGCAATTGGTGGCATGGGACCTGCGTTATAACCTGTTCAAGCTGAGCCCTCTGGCCAGTTGGAGCAAGCAGCAGGTATGGAACTACATCCGCGACAATGATGTGCCGTACAACCGGCTGCATGACCAGGGCTATTCCAGCATCGGCTGCACGCACTGCACGCGGCCGCCGGCAAACGTAAACGATGAGCGTTCGGGGCGCTGGATGGGCAAGCAGAAGACCGAGTGCGGCCTGCATTGGGCGCAGCCGGCACAGGGAGGTGCCGCAACATGAAAACCTTCCCTATCAACATCGTTCTTCAGGATCGCCTGGTGATTCTGATCGGTGCCAAGGGCGAAATTGCCGGCAAGCCACCGCTGCTGCTCGAAGCTGGCGCCCGGGTGCGCGTGATTGCGCCCTCGGTTGCGGCTGAGATCGCCGCATTGGCCAGCGAGGGCAAGGTCGAATGGCTGCCCCGCCGTTATCAGCCTGGCGATCTGAGCGGCGCCACCCTCGTCTACGCCGCTACCAACGATCCAGGCGTTCACGCGCAGATCTGGGCCGAAGGAGCGGCCAACGGCCAGTTGGTGAACGTCGTCGACGTCAAGCAGTACTGCAATTTTCACAGCGCCTCCTTTATGCGACGCGGCCTGTTGACGATCGCCATCGGCACCGGCGGCGCTGCCCCTGCCTTGGCCGTCACCATCCGCAAGCGCTTTGAGGAAGAGTTTGGAGCGGAATATGCCGCTTTTCTTGACTACGCGCAATTGCTGCGGCCGGTATTGGCGCAGCGCGTGCCGTCGTTCCGTCGCCGGCAGCGTTTTTGGTACAACCTGGTCGACAGCGAGGCGCTCGGCCTCTTGCGCTCGGGCCGGCATGACGACATGGCGCACCTGGCGGAACGGCTCATGGCGGAAGCATAGATCGGGCGTACAGAATACACATTCAGACACAGAACGCACCTCACAGGGGTGAACCGATATGAACCGGCAACAACAAACGCATCTTTTGCAATTGGAATCCGAAGCCATCTTCATCATGCGCGAAGTGGCGGCACAGTTTGAACGGCCCGTCCTGCTGTTCTCGGGCGGCAAGGATTCCATCGTCATGGTCGAGTTGGCACGGCGGGCCTTTGCTCCCGGCCGCATCCCGTTTCCACTGCTGCACATTGACACAGGCCACAACTTCCAGGAGACGCTGGATTTTCGCGACAACCTGGCGGACCGCTATGACGTGCAATTGATTGTGCGCTACGTGCAGGACTCGATCGACCGTGGCCGCGTGGTCGAGGAATATGGTCCCCATGCCAGCCGCAACGGTCTGCAGACCGTAACCCTGCTCGACGCGCTAAATGAATTCCGTTTTGACGCTGCCTTGGGCGGCGCGCGCCGCGACGAGGAAAAGGCACGCGCCAAGGAACGTTTCTTTTCCCATCGCGACCGCCATGGACAGTGGGACCCCAAGCACCAACGTCCCGAGCTATGGAATCTGTTTAACGGGCGGAAGCACGTGGGCGAGCACTTCCGCGTCTTCCCGCTTAGCAACTGGACAGAGCTGGATATCTGGCAATACATCCGGGCGCGCGCCGTGCCGATCCCATTCCTCTACTTCGCCCATCGCCGCGAGGTCCTCTGCCGCAACGGCGTGCTCCTGGCCGCTCACCCAGTGATCAGCCGGCAGCGTGGCGAGAGCAGCGAGATGCGGCAGGTGCGCTTCCGCACCATCGGCGACATCACCTGCACCGGTGCCGTCGAGTCGTCGGCATCGACCCTCGACGACATCATTGCGGAAGTCGCAGGCGCACGCGTGACGGAACGCGCCACACGCGCCGACGACCAGCGCGCCGAGACGGCTATGGAAGATCGCAAGCGGGTTGGCTATTTCTAAATTATGGTCTGAACCTTGATTCACAAGATTTCAGGATTTCCATGATTGCGTGCCCCGGACGAACGTAATCATGGCTATCCCTGTAATCCCTCGAACCAAGGGTCAGAAGAGTGCAAGGACCTATGATGACGGATCTTGATCTAGTCGAAAAGGCGGCCGAGATTGCAGCGGCACTGGCGGCACCGCCGGCCGGCAGCATCGGCAACGAGCCCACTGAACTCTTGCGGATTGCGACCGCCGGCAGCGTGGACGACGGCAAGAGCACACTGATCGGCCGCCTGCTACTCGACAGCAAAGCGATCTACGAGGACCAGCTGGTGGCCATCGAACGGGCGAGCCGCCAACGCGGCGATGCCGAGGTCGACCTGGCGATGCTAACCGATGGCCTGCGCGCCGAACGCGAGCAGGGAATCACCATCGACGTGGCTTACCGCTATTTTTCTACACCACGGCGCAAGTTCGTAATTGCCGATACGCCCGGCCACGTGCAGTACACGCGCAATATGGTGACCGGCGCATCGACCGCCGAGCTTGCCATCGTGCTGATCGACGCGCGCAAGGGAGTGCTGACGCAGTCGCGCCGCCACGGCTTTATCGCCGCGCTCTTGCAGATACCCCATATCCTGGTAGCCGTCAACAAGATGGACCTCGTGGATTACGACCAGGCTGTGTTTGACGCCATCGTGGCGGAATACGGCGCCTTTGCCAAAGAGCTCGACGTGCGCAGCGTGGCCTTTATCCCGATCGCCGCCCTGCGCGGCGACAACGTGGTCAACGCAAGCGAGCACATGCCCTGGTACACCGGGGCCAGCCTCATACACTATCTGGAGACTGTGGACGTCGGCGGCTATCGCAACTACGCGGACTTCCGCTTTCCTGTGCAGTTGGCCGTGCGCCCAAACCAGGACTTTCGCGGCTTTGCCGGCCAGGTCGCTTCGGGGCGAGTAAATGTCGGCGACGAGGTTCTCGTCTTGCCCTCGCGGCAAACCAGCAGCGTGCGCAGCATTGTGGCGGCCGGTGAACAGGTGCGTGAGGCGGCGCAGGGCGACTCGATCATCATCTCGCTCGAACACGAGATCGACGTCAGTCGCGGCGACATGATCGTGAATCCGCATAATCCATCCCAGTTTGACAACAAGTTGGAAGCGACGCTGTGCTGGCTCAGCACGGAGCCGCTGGATCCCCAGCGCGGTTATGTGCTGCAGCATACGACACGCCAGGTGAGCGCCACCGTCAGCCAGGTCCGCCATCGCATCGACGTCGATACGTTGGAGCAGCATGCCGCCGACACACTCCAGCTTAACGAGATCGGCGTTGTCATGCTGCACGCAACCCAGCCGCTGTTTTTCGACGCCTATGCCGCCAACCGCATCACCGGCAGTTTTATCCTGATCGACGCCTATTCGCACAATACGGTGGCGGCGGGCATGATCCGCAATCGCAGCGAGGGCGCGGGCGAGCAGGTCACGCCACGCGCTGCCAGGCAAGTGCAGGCGCTTGTGCGGCCGCGCTCGACCAACGTGGTCTGGGAAGGCGCTGCCATTACCCGCGTGCAGCGCGAGCAGCGCAATGGGCACAAGGCGGCCGTGCTGTGGTTCACCGGCCTCTCGGGCGCCGGCAAGTCGACCTTGGCACAGGCACTGGAACAACGCCTCTTTGAACTTGGCTGCCAGACCTTCTACCTGGACGGCGACAACGTGCGCCACGGGCTAAATGGGGACCTGGGATTTTCCGCCGCCGAACGCAAGGAAAATATCCGCCGCGTCGCCGAAGTAGCCAAGTTGGCCTTTGACCATGGCCAGCTTGCCCTCTGCACGTTTATCTCGCCCTTCCGTGCCGACCGTGACGAAGCGCGTGCGCTGCTGCCGCCGGGCTCGTTTCTAGAGATCGCTGTGCGCTGCGATCTGGAGGAATGCATCCGCCGCGACCCCAAGGGGCTGTACCAGCGCGCCCTCGCCGGCGATCTGCCCGAGTTCACCGGCGTCTCATCGCCTTACGAAGAGCCGTTGGCGCCCGAGCTTACGATCGCGACCGATGCCCTCACCGTGGAGCAGAGCGTGCAGGTCATCCTCCTGGAGCTGCGCCACCTCGGCATCCTGCATGAAGAGGAGTACGAAATCTGATGCAATCCAATTCCAAGGGACCCACGATGCCGGGCACCGTCTCTCTGGTTGGAGCAGGACCTGGCGCGGCGGACTTGATTACCTTACGTGGGCTGCGGGCGCTGCGCAGCGCTGGGGCCGTCGTCTACGATGCCTTGATCGACCCGGCACTGTTGGACGAAGCGCCTGCCGGTGCAGAGCTAATCTTTGCCGGCAAGCGCGCCGGGTTCCATGCCTTGAGCCAGGACGAAATCAACGAGTTGCTGCGCGTCAAGGCGCACCAATATGCCAGCGTCGTGCGGCTCAAGGGTGGCGATCCGTTTGTCTTTGGACGCGGCAGTGAAGAACAAGCCTATCTGGCAGCGGCAGGCGTGCCGGTTACCGTAATCCCTGGTGTCAGCAGTGCAATAGCCGCGCCTGCCGCCGCGGGTGTGCCCGTCACCCACCGCAATCTCAGCCGCAGCTTTGCCGTCGTCACCGGCCACCTGGCGACAGATAGCGAAAAGGGACCGGACTGGAACGCACTGGCGCGCATCGACACGCTCGTCGTTTTGATGGGGTTGCGGAAAGTAAAGGAAGTCACGCACAACCTGCTGGCGGCCGGTCGTGCGGCCGACACACCGGCCATGATCGTCGCCGCTGCCACGCTACCGAATCAACAGGTGGTGACGGCCACGCTGGAGACGTTGCCGGCCGCGGCAGCCCAGGCTGGATTGGCGGCAGATGCGCCGGCAACCCTGGTGATTGGCGAGGTGGTGGGGTTGGCAACCGGTGCGGCGGTAACCGCTGCGCAGTCGTTTGCGCTGGATCTGTCGCAGTTGGCCTGGGCGTGATTGTCTGAACCTTGATTCGCATGATTTTTAGGATTACCATGATTGCTCGGCGCCGCCTGTAGCAATCGTGGTAATCCTTTAATCATGCGAATCAAGGTTCAGACTAGTACTTGCAATCCACCTGGCGCTTGCTGGCGGCGGATTCTAGGATCGCATCGCAGATGACGGCGGCTCGGTAACCATCTTCGAAGTCGGCACCGATCGGCGCGACCGGCTTGTCGTTGGCAATGCAGTCCAGCAGGTGCGCGATCTCGTGCACGAAGGTGTGTTCCCAGCCGATCATGTGCCCCTGCGGCCACCAGTATTCCCACCACGGGTGATAGGGTTCGGAGACGAGTACATTGTGGAAGCCGCGCGTCTCCTTGGGCTCGTCGTCGATCCAGAAGACGTCCAACTCGTTCATGCGCTCGAGGTTGAAGCGGATGGTGCCTTTTTCACCGTTGATCTCCAGCGTATTGGCATTCTTGCGCCCGGCGGCGAAGCGGGTGGCTTCGAGCGTGCCCAATGCCCCATTCTCAAACTCGACCACGGCGGCGAAGGCATCGTCTACGTCTACCTTGCCCATCGTACCGTCTTCCAAGGGACGTTCGGGGATGAAGGTCTTGGTCATGGCGCTGACGCTCTTGACGTCGCCCACCAGGTAGCGGCCGAGGTCGATAATGTGCGCGCCCAGGTCGCCGAGGGCGCCGCTGCCGGCCACGCTCTTCTGCAGGCGCCAGATCATGCCCAAGTTGTAGTGCGGCATGATCCATTCCTGCAGGTAGGAGGCACGGAAGTGATAGATGCGGCCCAGCGCCCCGCTGTCGATGATCTTGCGGATCTGGCGAATGGCGGGCACGAAGCGATAGTTGAAGGCCACCATATGCTTGACGCCGGCCTTCTGCACGGCATCCAGCATGGTCTTTGACTCCTCGGCCGTGCGCCCCAGCGGCTTCTCGCACAGGATGTGCTTGCCCGCCTGCGCGGCAGCGATCGACGGTTCGGCATGCGCATCGTTGGGACCGCCGTTGTCGAACAGCTGCACCCGGTCGTCGGACAGCATCTGGCGCCAATCGGTGTAGTAGCTCTCATAACCAAAGCGCACGGCCGCCGCACGCGTGGCATCTTCATTGCGCCCGCAGATCGCCACCAGCTTAGGAATCGCAGGGGGAGGGTAGATCATGTACGGCAGCTTCTTCATGGCATTGCTGTGCGCCTTGCCCATAAAGGCATAGCCCAGCATGCCGACGCCGATCTCAGGCGCTTCGTTTTCCGCTGCCGCGGCAGCCATCGAGGTAAAGCCGGCTCCTTCAGCCATAGCGAGATCTCCTTGAACTTAAACGATAGTAACGTTATTTCTTGGCAAAGGCGGCGTCGAACGCAACGGACGACGGCGCAAAATCCATGCCGCGGATCATGGCGAGTGCTTCAGGAGCGCCAAAATCGCGGTCCATACCCGAATCTTCCCACTCGATCGAGAGCGGGCCCTGGTAGCCGATGCGGTTGAGCGCCCGCACGATCGGGTCCCACTCCACGTCGCCACGGCCCGGCGAGACAAAGTCCCAGCCGCGGCGGCGGTCGCCAAAGCTCAGGTGCGACGACAGGATCGAGTTGCGGCCCGTCAAGGTAACCTTGGCATCCTTGACGTGGGCGTGGAAGATGCGATCGGGGAAGGCGTAGATCAACTCGGTCGGGTCGATGAACTGGTGCACCAGGTGGCTGGGGTCGAAGTTGATGCCAAAGGCAGGATGGCCGTTGACTGCCGCCAGGGCGCGTTCGAAGGTGTAGATGTCATAGGCGATCTCGGTGGGGTGCACCTCGAGACCAAAGCGAACGCCCTCGGCCTGGAATACGTCCAGAATGGGGATCCAGCGGTCGGCAAAATCCTTGTAGCCGGCGTCGATATCGGCGTCGCTCGTGGGAGGGAAGAAATAGAGCTTGGCCCACGCGCTACTGCCGGTGAAGCCGTTGACCGTGTCCACGCCAAACAGCCTGGCGGCCTTTGCCGTGTTCTTCACTTCCTCAGCCGCGCGCTGGCGCACGCCTTCGGGATCGCCGTTGCCCCAAATGCGGTCGGGCAGGATGCTCTTGTGGCGCACGTCGATCGGGTCGCACACGCACTGGCCGACCAGATGCGTGCTGATGGCCCACGTCTTGAGGCCGTACTGCTCAAACAGGTCGCGCCTGGCGCGCACATAACCGTCATCTTCGAGCGCCTTATCGACCTCGAAGTGATCGCCCCAGCAGGCCAGCTCCAGCCCGTCGAAGCCCCACTCGCCGACCTTTTTGGCGAGTTCAGTGAGAGGAAGATCAGCCCACTGGCCGGTAAAGAGGGTAATTGGTCGTGCCATGATGCTATCCTTTCTGAAATTGGTGAAGAGTGCAATACGGCTCTTCGACAGTAGAAAACAGTAGACTACTTGTCTTTCATACCGTGCGCCTGCAGCACCTCGTCGGCGGTGGTCAGCAGGTAAACAACGGATTGGGCCCCGGGATCTATATGACCAAGACTGCGCTCGCCCAGGCGCGCGGCGCGGCCCCGTCTCGCCACCATATCGGCGGTGGCCGCGGCGCCTTCCGCGGCGGCAGGCAGTGACGCGTGCCAGGCGGCAGCGGTGGGCTGCCCCTGTTCGACAGCGACGGTAAATGCAGCGACAAAGGGGGCCAGGGCGTCGAGCATCGTTTTGTCGCCCGGTACGGCCTTGCCTAGTTTGCTCACGGTTGCCAGGCCGCCCTGCAGCGCCGCACTGACCGCATCAGGAGAAACATCTGACGCTGGCAGCTTGCGCCCCACTGTTGCGAACAAGGCGCCAAAGAGCGCCCCTGACGCCCCACCTGCGGCGTCGGCAAACGCATCACCGGCGCAGACGAGCAGTTCGCCACCGGAACACGGCCCTTGGGCGTCGATAGCAGCAACCGCCGCCGTCAACCCCCGCAGCATTGTCGTACCGTGGTCGCCATCGCCTGCCGCCGCGTCCAGGCGACCAAGTTCCTGCTCTTTCTCCTGGAACAGCGCAATATCTTTATGTAAACTCTCTACCACGACGAGTGCGGCTAGTTCACCCATAGTTGTCTGAACCTTGATTCATAGGATTCATAGGATTTCCATGATTATACTGCACTGCTCATTGGAAGCGTCACCTTGGTCCGAACCTTGATCGCTAGATTATCGGATTCCATTGACTACGTGAGGCGGAATTGCTGTTCGACAAATTATGGAAATCCTACGAATCCTACAAATCAAGGTTCAGACCGTATATGCCGCGGAACGGCATGGCGCGTCCAGCAGCGGCTGCAGTTCGTCGTCCAACCACAGGAGGCTGAGCGAGCAGCCGGCCATGTCGAGCGATGTCACCGCTTCGGCTACAATCGGGTTGTAGATTTCCAGGCCCTCGGCCATAAGCCGATCGTTCACGGCCTTGTACAAAACAAAGAGTTCCTCATACTGGGTGCTGCCCAAGCCGTTTAGCAGCACAGCCACGCGCGAGCTCCCGCCGGCGGGAGCGTCGGACAGAAGCGTGTCGAGGAGCAGGTTCGCCACTTCGGCGGCGGGTCGCATGTGGCTCGACCGGATGCCCGGCTCGCCGTGCACACCTAAGCCAAGCTCCATACGACCAGGCTCGACCGTAAACAGCGGCTCGCTCTGCCCGGGCAGGGTGCAGCCGCCAAAGGCTACGCCAAAGGAGCGCGTGCGGTTGTTGGCCTTATGCGCCAGCCGCTCGACCTCATCCAGGCTGTCGCCGCGAGCCGCGCAGGCCCCAGCCACCTTAAAGACGAAGAAGTCGCCCGCAATCCCGCGCCGATCGCCCTCCATACCTTTGGGCGCAGACGCCGCGTCATCAGTCACGCGCACGGTGCGCACGTCCATCCCTTCGTCGCGGCAGCGCTCCTCGGCCATGTCGAAATTGAGCACATCGCCACTGTAGTTGCCGTAGCAGTACAGCACGCCGCGCCCGCCGGCCGCCGCTTTCGTCACCCGGTAAACCTGCTCCGCCGAGGGGGCGGCAAATACATTGCCCATTACAGCGGCATCGGCCAGGCCAGGCCCGACGTAGCCACAGAACGCTGGATAGTGACCGGAGCCGCCCCCTACGACCAGCGTCACCTTGCCGGCGGCCGGCGCATCGATCGCCATGACGCCCGAGGCATTAGGCACGCGGCGCACGAGACGGCCGTATGCGGAAACAAAGCCGTCGATCAGCTCTTGGCGGAAGTTGGCTGGGTCGTTGAAAAGCTTGGTCATCCCCTAGTCTCCCTGTTCGATCAACCGCTGCTCGATGTCAATTGCAGATTCATAGGTCAGGAGTTCACTTGCCAGCACCTGCGCCTTCTCCAGGTTTAGCTGGCGCACGCGCGCCTTGACCAGCGGGATTGCCGGCGCGCTCATGCTCAGTTCGCCGATACCTAGGCCCACCAGCAGCGGCGTGGCACGCGGGTCGCCCGCCAGCTCGCCGCACAGCGACACCGGGATGCCGGCTCGCTGCGCGGCTTCGACCACTTGGTGCATGGCACGCACGACGGCCGGCTGATAGGGCGACACCAGGTTGGTCACGGCCGGGTTGCTGCGATCGGCAGCCATCATGTACTGCGAGAGGTCGTTGGTGCCGATGCTGAAGAAATCCACGAGGCGCGCCAGGTAATCGGCCGCCATGACCGCCGCCGGCGTCTCAATCATGATGCCGCGGGCGACGTCGTCGTCAAAAGGCAAGCCCTCTGACTGCAGCTCGGCGCATGCCTCTTCAATCAATGCATCGACCAGCACCAGCTCGTCAAAGGTACTGACCATGGGAAACATGATCTTGACCGGGTGTTCGGCTGCCACACGCAAGATGGCACGCATCTGCGGCTTGAAGATAGCAGGGCGGTCGAGCGAGTAGCGCAGGCCGCGCAGGCCGAGGAACGGATTAGCCTCATGGTCGCCACGCAGATACGGCAGTGGCTTGTCGCCGCCGACGTCAAGCGTACGCACGATCAAGGGACGACCCTTGAGCTGGCGCGCAACAGCCCGGTATGTCTCCACCTGTTCCTCTTCCGTGGGCGGCGTCATGCGATCGATAAACAGGTATTCGGTGCGGAAGAGGCCGACGCCTTCGGCGCCTTGATCGAGCGCCAGCGCCACATCGCTGGGACCGTTGATATTGGCCGCCACCAGGATGCGATGGCCGTCGCGCAAGACGGCAGGCCGCTGCGCCGACTGCTTGGCCGCAGCCCGTTCCTTGGCCCAGATTTCACCCCTGTGTTCCAGTTCCTGCAGTTGCTCGACGTCAGGCGCCAGCCAGACGCGGCCGCTGTTGCCGTCCAGCGCCAGCGTTTGCTTGTCGGTAACTTGGACGAGAAACGGGCCGACCCCGGTTACCGCCGGCAAGCCCAGCGCGCGTGCCAATATGGCGCTGTGGTCGCTGGCGCTGCCCAGTTCGGTGATAATGCCCAGTACGAGTTCCGGCTGGACACGGGCCAGGTCGGAAGGCTTTAGTTCGTGGGCGACCAGGATGGCCGCCTCTTCCATAAACAAGCCGGCGTCGTCTTGCGCCGCACCCGCAAGCACACGCAGGACACGCTGGCCAACGTCGATGATATCGTCGGCGCGGCGAGCCATGTACGGGTCGGTCAGCACCTGGTAGCGTGTCGCCATGGACTGGATGGCGCGCTGCCAGGCGGCCTCGGCGTTGACGCGCCGCAGCTCGATTTCCTGCAAAGCATTCTGCAAGAGTTCAGCATCACGAACCATGAGCAGGTGGGCATCAAAGATACTGGCCTCGCCCGCGCCGACACGCTGCAGCATGCTGGCGCGTACATTCTGCAAGTGCTCGGCCACGGCGGCAATTGCCTGTTCCAGGCGCTGCCGCTCCTGTGCCGGATCGGCGCCCACGGTTTCCTGCACCTGGGGTAGTTTGGTCCGGTAAATGAAGGCGGGACCGAACGCTATCCCCTCGGAGGCGGGCACGCCATGCCGTTCGTGCGGGTTTTCCTGGGCAACGGCGATGGAGATGATTTCAGTAGGTCCGGTCACCTCGATAGGGTCGCCAAAGTTGTCGAGCGCCAGCTCCTCGATAGCCGCCAGCGCCGCTTCCGCCTGCGGACCGACAGCACTGACCACCAGCAGGTCACCATGGCGGACGCCAAGGGTAGCTACCTGGTTCATACTGGTCGCGTTCGCTGTCCGGCTTTCATGCGCCAGTGTGATTTGAGCGTCATATTGGGCGGCCAGGTTCACCAGGCGAGCGGCGGGCCGCGCGTGCAAACCCAACCGATTGGGCATGATGATCGTCAACAGCAGCGCCGGGCCAGATGCCTCGACAGCGGCAGCACTGGCGGCGGCGACCGCCGCCTGCTGCGCCACTGTTTCGGTGGCAGGCAGGTGCAGTAGTGAGGTGAGCTGCGCGGTTTTGGAGGCATAGGCGGCACGCGCGTCGTCCAGCACTTCCTGCAAGGTTCCACCGGTCATGGCGCGCACGGCAGCCGCCACCGCACCTTCAACCAGTGGCGCCTCGCACAGCACTACGTGCGTCTTGCGTTCGGCAGGCAGCATGTCAAGCGCCGCCTCGGCGCTCATCAGGGCGCTGCCCAGGTCCATCAGCACCAGCACACCTTGTTCGTTGTAAACAGTGTCGATGGCGGCTAGCACCTTGAACGGGTCGGTCCCGATCGGCGCCTCGGAAATGTCGGTGCCGCCCGCCGTGGCGAGTGGGACGCGGCCCTGCACCATCTGCTCGACGATGTCGACCACGCCCTGCGCCAGCAGGACGCTGTGTGAAACGATGACGATTCCAATCATGGTAATGAATTTTCCGGTTCGACGGCATTGCATAAGGCGCGCAAGATAATCGTAGTCGAAGCCGCGCCGGGGTCCAAGTGACCAGCGCTCCGTTCGCCCAGGTAGCTGGCACGCCCCTTCTTGGCCACCAAGGGAATGGTGCTGTTCATGCCTTGCTCGGCAGAGATAACACAATCGTGCAGCGCAACCGGCAGCGCGGCGCCGCCGTCAAGCGCCTGCGCCAGGGCAGCGAGCGCCGGCATCCAGGCATCGACCATCGTCTTGTCGCCGACGGCCGCGCGGCCGCGCTGGACGATGCCGTCGAGGCCCGCTTGCAGGGCAGAGAGCAGCTCGCCGGCGGTCAACTCACGTTTCCCGGATACGACAGTCGCTGCGCGCAGGAAGAAATTGCCATAGAGCATGCCGCTGGCGCCACCCACCGAGGCCATCAATGTCATCCCCACCGACTTGAAAAGCACCGCGAGATCCTCCACATTTGCCCCGTCATGGTTTACCTTATCCGCAACGGCGGCAAAGCCGCGCGCGACGTTGAGTCCATGGTCGGCATCGCCGATAGCTGCGTCCAGTTCGGTGAGGTAACCTTTCGCCGCTTGGAGATCATTGGCGGCATTGGTGAGCCAAGTGCGAGTCAGCTGCGCGTCTATCGTCCCGGCTGCACTCATGGGCTACATCCCCCAACGCAGGGCGGGCGTATGGACAGGCGCATCCCAGAAGCGCAGGAGTTCGTCGTCCACGCGCGTGAGTGTGATCGAGCAGCCTGCCATCTCCAGCGATGTGACATAGGGACCGATTAGGTTACGCACGATGCGGATATCGCGGCGTTCGCAAATGCGCACGAGCGAACGGTAGGCGGCGTAGAGCTCGGAGATCGGCGTGCCACCCATACTGTTGACCAGCGCCATTACGCTGTCGCCCGGAGCGAAGGGCAGGTTGACCAAGGGGCGATCGATCCAGTCGCCCGCCTGCGAATCCCACTCACGCTCGGTACGTTCGTAAACGGCGTCGTCGAGAATCTCGCCCGCCAGCAGGGCCGTCATCTCGTCCAACGTGACCACGGTGATGCGTTTCTGTCCCGGCTCGCCATGAATGCCAATGCCGATCTCAATCTCGTTGTCGCCCAGGTCGAAGGTAGGTTTGCCAACGGCCGGCACCGTGCAGGACGAAAGCGCCAGCCCCATCGAGCGGCTGTTGGTGTTTACGCGGCGCGCCAGCTCCGCCAGCTGATCGAGCGTGTAGCCGGCCTCGGCCGCACCCCCGGCGATCTTTTCCAGGATGGCGGTGGCGCCGACGCCGCGGCGGCCGGCGGTGTAGAGGGAATCCTTGACGGCCACGTCGTCGTCCACCAGCACGGTGCGCAGACGGATGCCTTCCATGTGCAGCAACTCGGCCGCGGTCTCAAAGCTCAACACGTCGCCGGTGTAATTCTTGACGATCAGCAGCACGCCTTCACCGCCGTGGACTGCCTGGCCGCAGGCCAGGATTTGGTCGGGCGTAGGCGAGGTGAAGATGGCTCCCGGGCAGGCGCCATCCAACATGCCATAGCCGACAAAGCCACCATGCATGGGTTCGTGGCCACTGCCGCCGCCGGAGACGATCGCCACCTTACCGCTCACCGGCGCCTGCCGCCGCACGATGTAGTGGGGGTCAAAGTGAACGGCAATCAGTTGTGGGTGCGCCAGCGCCATCCCCTCCAGCTGTTCATAGAGTATGTTGTCGACAACGTTGATTAGCTTTTTCACTGCCGTTTACTGCGATTCTTGCGCTGTTGGATGTTTGGTTAAATTGCCGTGTAGCCGCCGTCGATCAGGATGGCCTCGCCGGTAATCAGGTCCGACGCCTGCGACGCGAGAAACAGAATCAGGTCCGCCACTTCGACCGGTTGGCCAAAGCGGCCGAGCGGAATCTTGGCCAGCATTGGGCCTGCCTTGGCCGGATCCCCCCACACTTTGGTGCCCATGGGCGTGAGGATGACGGTGGGGCAGACGGCATTGACCTGGATGTTGTGCAGACCCCACTCCAGGGCCATTACCTTGGTCAGCATGTTGAGGCCGCCCTTGGACGCACAGTAGGCGCCGTGCACCTCTAAAGCCACGACCCCGGCCTGGGAAGAGACATTGATGATTTTGCCGGCGTTCTGCTCCATCATTTTGCCTACCAACGCTTGCGCCAGCAAATACGGCGCGCGCAGGTTGACTGCCATCGTCTCGTCCCATTTCTCCACCGAAAGCGTTTGCAGAGGATCGAGGCGCGCGATGCCAGCATTATTGACCAAGATATCGACTGTGCCAAAGGCGTCCAGCGCCATTTTCGCTGCGTACTGCGGCCCGTCCACGGTGGACATGTCCGCCTCGATCATTACGCAGCGGCGGCCCGTCGGGCGAATGAGGGCTTCCGTCTCCTGCAAACCGGCGCGGTCACGGCCGACAATGGCTATATCGGCGCCGGCTTGAGCGAGGACCAATGCCGCCTCGGCGCCGATGCCCTTTGAGCCGCCGGTCACCAAAGCCCGTTTGCCTTCCACCCGAAAACGCTGTAGGGGATCCTGCATGGCTTTTCTCTCCCTTAGGTTGCCTGCGCCAGGATGATGCGCAGTTCTTCGTCGGTTAATGCGATAGGATTGGCCTTCATGCTGCTGGCGGCCTGCGCTTTAGGGATCAACGCCGGCGCATCCTGCAGGTCAAAACCGTAGCGTGACAGGGGCGCGATATGGAGATCGGCGCACAGTTGCTGCAGCCATTCTACGCCATCTTCCACACCGGCACTCACATCGCCAGTCAAGATTGTCGCCAACTCGGCATAGCGTGCCAGCGATGCATGGCCCGGCGCCCGGGTGAGCAGCGCCTGAATGTTGATGGCGCATACCGGGGCGAGCAGGGCAGCGCAGACTGCACCGTGCGGTGCGTCGTACATACCGCCAAAAGGGCCGGCAAAGCCGTGCACGGCCCCCAGGCCGGCGTTCGCCAGCGCCAGGCCGCCGCATAGGCTGGCAAACGCCATATCACGGCGTGCACCTGCATCACTGCCATCCTGATAAGCGCGGCGCAGGGAACGGACAGCGCAATGCAGACCCTGCAGACAGATGCCGTCGGTCAAGGGATTGGCGCGCGACGAGACATAGGGCTCGATCAACTGCGTCAGCGCATCCATGCCGGTGGCGGCAGTCACCGCAGGCGGCAGATCATACGTGAGCACAGGGTCGACCAGGGCGATGCGCGGCAGCATATGCGGGCTGCGGACGCTCACCTTGACCTTGTGCTGCGGCGACGCGAGCACGGCATTACGCGTGACTTCGCTGCCCGTGCCGGCAGTGGTGGGAATGGCGATAACGGGTAGTGCCGGCTTGGTGAGCGGTTGGGCGCGTCCGATGACCTCCAGGTACTCGAAGATATCGCCTTCGTTGACCGTCAATGCCGCAATAGCTTTGGCCGCATCCAATGCGCTGCCGCCGCCAAAACCGATCACCAGGTCACAGCCAAACCCCCGCGCCTGCAGGACCCCGGCCAGCGCATCCTCCACGGTGGGCTCGCCGGACAACGAGAAGGTCTGCAGCGCCACGCCGGCGGTGTTCAACAGGTCATAGAGTTCCTGCCCACGCTCAGGGTGTGCGCCGGTAACAACCAGCGCCCTGCTGCCCAGTTCGCGAGCCAGTGGGCCCACCTCGGTCAACCGGCCGTCGCCAAACAAAATTCGCCCTGCAGTCGCAAATTCAAAGCGCACGTGCATACCCTCCGTCGCTACAATGCAATTCCATCAAGTAAGCCCACAATGTACCCACCTCCTGGAAGTACCCACCTCCTGGAGGTCCATACAGGCTGAAGCGGCACGTGGGCGTGCCGAGTCCGCACGAAGGCGTACGGACTGGACATTACATGGTGGCGTGTCTAGTGCTGTCCCCGATACTTCTCGTCCAGGCTGTCGATCTTGGCTACCTTGGGGGCGGAGCGGCCGCCTTGGAATTCGCTCTCGAGCCAGATGTCGATCAGCTTTTCGGCCACTGCCGGGCCGGTGATCTGGGCACCGAAGGTGATGACCTGGGCGTTGTTGCTGGCCACGGCACGCTCGGCCGTGTAGGGATCGTACACGGCAACAGCGCGCACGCCGGGCACCTTGTTGGCGACGATCGCCATGCCGGCGCCGGTGCCGCAGACGAGAATGCCGCGCTCGTACTTGCCCTCGCCGACAGCCTCGGCCAGTGCTGCGCCCACATCGGGGTAGTCAACAGGGTCGGCGGCGTTGACGCCCATATCCTCGACCTGATAGCCCTTCTTGACCAGGTAGTCGCGAATCGCGTTCTTGAGCGGCAGCCCCATGTTGTCGGCGCCGATCACGATCGGTGTGTTCTTGTCCATCTTCCTACTCCTCATCAACTAACGTATATTGCCCGCGAAGAAATCATCCCATGGAAACTCCACCGGCGCATCGTGGCAGACGATGTCGATCATCGCCAACATCAGCGGTACACTGGCGGCGTCCAGTTTCCCCTCTGTCACCATCCGTTCTACGGTCGGGCCGATCGCCTGCGCCAGCTGTGCGCCTTCGACTGTGATGTCGGCCATGTACTGCTCCTTGGCCTGCGAGAAGGGCACGCCGAGGCCGAGATAACGCCCCATGCGCTGGTTACGGCCGCCCATGCTCGTTACATATAGATCGCCCGCGCCGGGCAGGGTAAAGACGCTGCGCCGATCGCCGCCCATCAAGTCAACCATGTAGGCGGTCTCCCACAGCCCCTGTGCAAACAGCCCGGCCGCCAGGTTGTACATCACGGCGTCGTTGTCGGCCACGCCGTCATGTTCGAGCAGGCCGTTGACACAGCCCACCGCCAGTGCGTAGAGGTTCTTCAAGGCTACGCAGGTCTCGACGCCGACCATGTCGGTGGAGGGCCAGACATGGTAGTACGGCGTGCGCAGCATGCGCGCCAGCTTGTCAATCAGCGCGGCGTCGTTACCGGTGACGACCACGCAGGTATGGCGGTTGGCGGCCAACTCGCCCGCAATGGAGGGACCGCCGACGGCGGCCAGCTTGACGGTCTGCTGCAGCGACGGCGGCAGTTCGCGACGCAGCCGGTGAGGCAGCAGTTCGAGTGCGCCGTCATGGCCCGCCAGGCCCTTGGTCAAGAATAGCAGGGGAACGTCCTGCGGCAGCTTGTCTGCCAACATGCGGCCGGCCCATTCGACGCCAAGCGAGTTGACGCCGAGGACAACTAGTTCGGCATCCTGCAATGCCTCGCCCAGGCGGTCGTAGGTGTAAGGCGTAACGGTATCGCGCACACGCGACTTGAGGCGCGGATGTACGCGGCTGTCGTGAATCTCCTCAATGATGTCGCCGTCGAGATGGGTGCCGACGAGGCGCACTTTGTGGCCATTGTCGGCCAAGGGGGTGCTGAAGGCGGTCCCCATGACGCCAGCGCCAAGTATTACGATGTTTGCCATGTGTTTATTTCCTAACCTCAAGACACTTACGCAGGAATGGACGACGGCGCAGTGCGTGCCTGTACGCCTTCGTCGCTGACTGACGCCAAGATGGCGCGGGCGGTGACGTCGTCGGTGGCCAGAACGGTCATAAAGCCGCCGCGCAGGGCGCCCAGGATTGAGAGCACTTTGGGCAGGCCGCGGGCAACGGCGATCACGCGGGGAATTTTGCGCAGATCGTCCAGAGTGATCCCGACGACGCGTTCGTTGATGGCATAGCCCTCGTAGCGACCGCGGGCGTCAAAAAAGCGGCCGCAAGTTTCGCCGACGATACCTTGCTCGCGGAGATGGGCGAGCTGGGTGCTGTTCAGGTGACCGGCGCGCAGGAAGCTCGACGCTTCTTCGATCATCGTGCCGATACCGGTGATGGCCAGGGCAACGGAACGCCCACGCTGCAGAGCTTCGCGCAGAGAAGGTTCGTCGTTCAGCATAGCACGCAGGGTGGGCTGCTCCACCAGCACAGGAGCGTGCAGATCGTAGTGACGTCCGCCAAGCTTAGCGGCCAGCATACGGGCCAGGTCAGGCCCATCGATGAGCGGGTCGGAGACGCTGACGCTGCCCAGCAGCTGGACGACGTCGATCTGGCGGGTGCGGTCCTCAGGCAGGACGCTGATAGCGGCATGGGCCCCCGTGCCCCAGGCTGTGCCGATGGCGGTGTGCGGCGGCATGTTGCCGATAGCGCGCTCCAAATAACCGGCAGCCAGGCGACCCACGCCATAGAGCGCTTCGTCGTCGCGCTTCTCGCCGTTCGTGCCCAGGACATATGCATCCTGCAGGCCAAAATGCTCGATCAGCCCCTGCTCGAGGTGAAAGTCGCGATTGACAGGCTTGTGGATGCGGATCTCGACGATGCCAAGGTCGCGTGCTTCCTTAATCATGCGCGAGACGCTGGAGCGCGAGATTTCCAGCCGATCGGCGATCTGCTGTTGGTTTTGATTGAGCTCGTAATAGAGGCTGGCAACGGTCACCAACAGGTCGGTGCGGTCGCCGCGCAATTCATCGGGTGCGTTCACGTACTATCACCATTTGCTTTGCAAGTCGCGCCACAACATGGTCATACCACAACAGGGCTATGTCGCCACGTGGCCATTGGTCAACAATGCTAGACGGTCCAGTGCAGCTTGCAGTGTTGGGAAAAGGGTCTGATAAACGTCTTGGTAGAGGCGGTTATAGACCTCCGCGCCCGCGCGTTCAGGGGCATAGCTTTCGGCTGTGCCGGTCATGGCGTCGGCTGCCTCCTGGACGTCGGCGTACCAGCCGGCGCCAACCGCGGCCAGGATGCCGGCGCCCAGGCAGGTGGCCTCGTTGGTCGTGGACTGCACTACCGGGATACCGGTAATATCGGCCATGATCTGGAGCCACAGACGGCTGCGGCTGCCGCCGCCCATAGCGACGTACGCCGCAAAGCGTTGGCCGGTCGCCGCCATCATGGCGTCGCCCACCAGGCGCTGCTCGTAGCCGATGCCTTCCAGGATGGCGCGGTAGAAATGGGCGCGACCGTGCACGCCGCTCCAGCCGATCGTGATGCCGCTGGCGAGCGGGTCCCAGTAGGGGTTCATCACGTTATTCCAGTAGGGAACGAGCATCAGCCCTTCCGCACCCGGGACGATCTGCGCCGCCGCCTCCTCCAGGATGGTTTCGGCGGGTCTGCCCGAGTGGGCGGCGCGCAGGTCTGCGGCGAAGTTTTCGACAAACCAGGCCACCGTGTAGACGCCGCCGCGCAGGATATGCTCGACGTAGTAGTTGCCCGGGATGGGGGCAATGAGCGTGCGAAAGGCGCGATTACAGAGATAGGTTGGGCTGCAGGCGCCGCTGGCGATGCCCGTGCCAAGGTTGAGATAGGCACGGCCGCGACGCGTGACGTTAGCGCCAAGGCCAGCGCAGTGGCCATCGCCGGCGCCCGCGAACACGGGCAGGCCGGCCGGGAGGCCGGTAGCAGCGGCGGCGGCGGAAGTGACGTGCCCGATCAAGGCGCCAGGCTCGACCAGGTCGACAAACTGGTCGGGTCGCAGGCCGATGGCAAGAATGAGGTCGTCGGCCCAGGTGCGGTGCTGCATATCGAGCACACCCATAGGGTCGGCGTTGGCCAGGCCGGTGCGATAGTAGCCGGTCAGGCGCTGCACCAAGAAGGCGTGCACGTCGAGGAAGCGAGACGTGCGCGCCACCAACTCCGGTTCGTGATCGACCAACCAGAGCAGCTTTGAGATCGACGCCGTCATCGAGGGTGGTTTACCCGTGAGATGATGCAGTTCGGCGCCAAAGCGCTGCTCGAGGGCAGCCACCTGCGCATGGCTGCGCTCGTCATTCCACATGATGGCGTTACGGATGGGCACACCGGCAGCATCCACCGGTACGAACGTCTCGCGCTGGTGGGTGATTGCGAGAGCGTCGACCTGGCTGCCCTGCGCCTGTTCCAGGCACTCGGTCAATGCGCGGCGGGCGCCAACCCACCAGTCTTCGGCGTTCTGCTCGTGCCAGCCTCGCGTGGGCTGGATGACGGGGTAGCCGGCGCGGCCTTCGGCCTTCGGCTGTCCGCGTTCGTCCCAGGCGATAGCTTTACAGGCGGTGGTGCTGCTGTCGATACTGACCACAACGCGCGACGACATGGGTGGCAGGTTCTCATTCGGCTGGCAGTGAGGGGTGGCGCACAAACGTCAAATGTGTGCACAAACTTGCGAGAAACGTAACATATTGTTGGGGGGTTGTCAATTGGAGAGGTTGCGGTCAATTGGGGTCGAAACAGGTGTGGTGGCGCGACCGATATCGACCAATGGGTATCACCAGTGCGATCGTTGTCGTGCACATGAATGTGGAAGTGCCGCTAATTCCTCTGCCGCACCTATAAAGGCCATATCCATCGGTGATGAACGGCATCTCGGATTCAATAATTTTTGCAAGCAAACTCCAATGCTAAAGTCAAGTATAAACTCTCTTTGCCGCCCTTCTGGCGGAGGCATCCATCTGCTGTTGGATACCCGCCTGGGACAAGGTGGGTATTCCGTCAGCCGGAGGTGAAATGCGCCGGTCTCTGCCTCCCCGGGGCTGCGGGACCATTGTACCCAGCACGCGAATCAGTGTATCAACTTCCTCTACGCTGTTCTCGATGCCAAGGCTCACCCGGACGACGCCAGGCAGCGAGAGCTTGGGCAACAACGTCAGGATCAAGCCCTGGAACTGCTCCAGCAGCGGGGGGATATGGAGCACATGCTTGACTAACAGGTGCGCGCAGTGGCAGCCGGAGCGTACGCCGATTCCACCCCGCTCGGCCAATTCTTTGGCCAGGGGGCCAGCCATGATGCCCTTCATGGTAAAGATGATCACGCCACCCTTGTGGGCGAAACTGGGCGAGTCCGGATCCTTGATGCCGTAGATCTCGAGGCCGGGGATTTGCGCCAGGCCGCGCAAGGCCCGTGCGGTCAAAGCCTGTTCTTCCGCCTGGATCACGTCCAGGCCAATCCGCTGCAGAAGCACCAGCGCCTTGCCCAACGCGGCGATGCCCCCCACATTTTCCTCGCCGGACGAACGGATCAGTGCCAGTTCGGCGAGACTAAAAGTAAGCAGCCCCTTTCTGACCAACAACACGCCAGTGCCGAAGGGTGCGTACACCTTGTGGGCAGAGAAGGCGAGATAGTCAATCCCGCATTCTTCTATCGCGACCCTGCGGTGGGCGACCAGCTGGGCCGCATCCACCAGCAGGCGTGCGCCATAGCGATGCACGATGCGACTGATCTCCGCCAGGTCGTTGCATACGCCGAGGACGTTCGACGCGCCGCTCACTGCCACAAGCTTGATGCGCTGCTTGCCGTGCTGACCCTCCTGATTGTCGGTACACAGGAGCGCCTCCAGCTGGTTCAAGTCCACAAACCCTTCTGCGTCCACCCCCAGCCGGATCAATGAAACACCGGGAATCCTGCGCCACGGCAGCTCATTCGAGTTGTGTTCCAGGAGCGTGTTGAGCACAACCGATTCGCTACCCTGCTCCGATTCATGGCGCAGACTGTCCGCCGCCAGGTTGATGGCTTCCGTAGTGTTGGAAGTGAAGATCACATCGTAGGCTGCCAAAGGTGCGCCGAGCACCACGGCGCAGATGGACTGGACCTCCTGAACGATCTCCTGCTGGACTTGTGGGGGCTGGCGCCATGCCTGGCAGACAGCATGCCATATCGGCGTGAATGTGGGCGTGCTGGCGCCGTTGTCCAGGTTGATATAGGGTCTGGCGCCTTCCACTGTCGGGACACAAACAGTACGACCGATCAGGGTCTGCCTGAGTTCAGCCAGCAGTTCTCGCCCAGCGTAATGCTCCAGTTCGTCGTGGCATAGAATTTCAGTAGCCGCCAGTGGTTCGGCGGCCGCACCCTGGAAAGCGTCCTTGCCGAATTGCTGGATCAGCTGCAAGGCCTTGGCAAACGCAATGACGTTGACGATCGCGGGCGTGCCTGCCTCGAATTTCTCGGGCGATCTGGCCCAGATGACCCAACCTGGGGCGACAAGCCTGGCCGTCCCACCGCCGGTTTCCAAAGGTGCGCCGCTGGGCAGCCCCTTGCGCTCGACCACCAATGCCCTGACGCCGAGTGGTAGTCCGATATCCTGGCTTGACACAATGCGATAGCTTGCAGGCGCAAGTTGTGCCTTGAGCACCTCCGATCTCTTGGGTGTACAGAAAATGACCGCGTATTTGTCTTTGTCCAGCCCAAGGTATTCCAAGACAATGTCCCTCGCCTGCTCGAATAACTGCGTGGATACCAGCGAGTTGTACCCGCTACCTCGGTGGACATTGGAATACGTCTCCAGCGCCGCATGTACGCCGCGCATGAGCTCGGCGAACGCTTCGCCTGTTTTGTCATTCGTGGGAGCCGGTGCCCCAATCTCTTTGTGCTGAAGAATATCCGGCTGTCTGTATGCGTTGTCTACGATCGCATTCATGAGGCTTCTCCAGATTTGCTCTGACCGAGCGCTATGAGGAAAAATAACCGCAAAGCCCATTGGAAGCGTGATGATTGCTTGTCACATTAAGTGCATTTCGCGCTGTGACAAATGTATGGCATTATGGATGAGCAAGATGTTGTAGGTTCTGAACAAGCTGTGTTGAGACACCGCCGGGACTAACAAGTCAGGCGGTGTCTTTTTTGCTCACCTGTTGGAAACATCGACGTTTTGCGCTAAGTTCGTATGATGAAGTTGTACCAGAAAACTAAGGAGTTTTCAACAATGAGCAGTCAACGTGTTACCGGCACCGTGAAGTGGTTCAATGACGCCAAGGGGTTTGGCTTCCTGGCAGTTGAAGGCGGCAAGGACGTGTTTGTCCACCACAGTGCCATTGAGGCCGAAGGCTTCCGCAGCCTGACGGAAGGCGACAAGGTCGAGTTTTCGATCGAGCAGGGCCCCAAGGGCCCGTCCGCCGTCAACGTTCGCCGCGTCTAAATCCGGCGAGGTTCTGCGGGCGCGAGTTCCCTCGCAGCCGTAGACATCTACAGGAGTCAGTCTCGCCGACTGGCTCCTGTTTGTTGTATTGGGCTGAGACGGGGCGACCTGCTACAAGAATTCTTTTACGAGCGCAGTTGCCTCGGCCACCGTCAACATATGTCCTGTTTGCCGGCAACGGTCAAAGTCAGATTGGCCCAATTGCGCACGTAGCTCTGCGATAGTAGATCCGTAATCGGGTTCATCGCTCGGAACCATGACGATGCCAATCGACTCCTGAATGGCAGCCGCTGCGCCGATTAGTTTGGCAGCTGGTTGCGAGTGATCCAAACGAGCCAAGGCGCCGGCAGCACCAAGCAGGTTCATCGCAATCCCGTGGGGGAAGTCCAGGTCCAGCGAGAGATCCAAGCCTTCTACAAAGTTGGCACACGCTGCGTCGACATCGCCCATGTGGAAAGCCGTCCAGCCGAGATTCGACAGCACAACCACCACATCCGAGAGATAGCCTACGGCGCGCAGTTCCTGTACACTTTCCTCGTAATAGCGTTTTGCCTCCTCGTAGCGCTGCTGCATACGCCTCACGTCGCCAAGCAGGTTGAGGATGCGCCCGTGACCCGGCCGATTCTCGATCTCAACATAGAGACGCGCCGCTTCGTTGGCCAGCAGGATAATCTCTTCATAGTCCGCAGACAACAGGTTCGGCGCGATGAGCGTATTGACCCGAGCCTGAAGTGCCTGCCCTCTCGTTTGCCGGTCCGCTACTTGTTGCGACAGCAGATATGCCTGGTCAGCCAATTGGCGCGCCTGGATCCGGTGGCCGAGAATCAGGGCCAGGACCGCGGTATTGGCATAGGCTCTGGCTTGAACGGGTGCGGACACTTTTGGGGGAGCAGTCAGCAGTTGTTGCGCCCAGGCCATTCCCTCGGTCAAATAGCCGCGAATCCGCCAGCACGAGCCCAAATCACCGATCATGCGCAATCCTGGCTCAGGGTCATGGTCCAACGCCCAGCGCAGCGCAGCCCGGAAATTGTCTATCTCGATCTCGATCTGATTTAAGATAAGGCGCTGCTTGATGTTCGCTAATGCTGCTTCGACCCGGTAGGTATAGCCGGTGTAATAAAGGGCATGGCGCTGCTGCACGATCTCTACCTCGCCGCGCGTGTGCAGGCACATCAGCGCATATTCGCGGATCGTTTCCAACATGCCCAAACGCGGCTGATCATTTCCATCCTCGCGCCGCCAGACCAGGCTCTTGTTGACCAGGCCGTTGAGCCCTTGGAGCAAAGTCGCCGCCGAGTCGCTGTCGCAGATTTCGGCAATTGCCTCTAATGAACACCCCCCGCGAAAGACCGCCAGCTGCGCAAACAGCCGCCGTTCCTCCTCGTTGAGAAAGCGATAGCTCCACTCAATGGTGTTGCGCAGCGTCTGCTGGCGCGCAGGCACGTTGCGCAACGACCGGTTCATCTCCAGCCACATCGAGTCAAGCTGCGTCAACATGGCCTGCGGCGCCAGCAACTTGACATAGGCCGCCGCCAGTTCAATCGCCAGGGGCAAACCGTCAAGGCGCAAGCAGATACTGGCGACGGCCGGCGCATTCTCCGGCGTGAGTTGAAAATCGGCATACACTGCCTGGGCACAGCGTTCAAAAAGCTGCAAAGCTTCGCTGGTGAGCAAAGTGGCTGCTGCAAGATGATCGGCAGCAAACCATGCCAGGTCGGGCAGTTTCAGCGGCGGGACAGCATATTCCTGCTCGCCATAGAGCGAGAGCACTTCGCGGCTGGTGATCAGGACTGTCAGATCGCGGGCCACAGCGAGCAGATCCGCTACCAGCGGGGCTGCCTCGAGCAGATGCTCAAAGTTGTCCAAGACGAGTAGAAGCTGCTTGTCGTGCAAAGCGGCCTGCGTCAGCGCAAACAGCGGCGTGTCGAGCGATTCCGCCACACCGAGGACATGGGCGATTGTGCTCACCACCAGGTTCGCTTCGTTGATTGGGGCGAGGTCAACAAAGTAAATGCCATCCTTGAAAAGGCCGCTCATTTCCTCGGCCACGCGTAAGGCCAGGCGCGTTTTACCAATGCCGCCAGGTCCAGTCAGGGTCAGCAAGCGATGCTGCTTGAGGAGTTGCTTAACGGCATCGACTTCGGCGCGCCGTCCAACAAAAGCAGTGAGCGGATTGGGGAGATTGTGGTGAGGCGGCTGCGCTGGTTCAGCCTGATCGATAGCGTCATCCAACAGGCCTAACGTCTGGGCGCGCTTGATCGCCTGTGTGCGGCTCTCGACCGAGAGCTTCTCATAGATGCGTTTGTTATACCACTTGACCGTATTCAAGGAGAGGGACAAACGGGCAGCGATTTCGGCATTGGCGCGCCCATCCGCCGCCAGACGCAGGATATCGATTTCACGCTCCGACAGTGGTTCGTCCATGGCATTCGACCCTTACCATCGCTTGTCACGATCTGACAGACGGCTATTGTATTTGACGTGCAACATATCCGGCAATTCTCATTAATCGGCTCTCATTCCCCCCTACCACTCCCGTACCACCCTCATGCCACCCCAGCACTGCCCCTGTACCATCCCAGCGTGTGGTGACGACCCGCCCCGCTGCCTGCTATGCTGGGCCACGTCGATGTTTTGGTTATAGGTCAATAAGGAGATTGTCATGAAAAGCAAGTATCTGTTGGCGCTCAGCTTGGTGGTGCTGTCGCTCTTTGCCTTGACGCCGGTGGTCCTGGCCAGCTCGGGAAAAGCTGAGCCGGCGACGACCCTGGTGGAGGCCGTCCGCAAAGCGACGGCTGGCTTCAAGGATGTGCAGGCGGCGGAGGCGGCCGGCTATGGTCTATTCCACGGCTGTGTCAGCGGGCCGCAAGGAGGGGCGATGGGTCTGCACTATGTCAATGGCGACCTGGTGGGCGACGGCGAAGTGGATGCTGCGCATCCCGAGGCGCTGTTGTACGAAGCGAAGGGTGGCAAACTGCGCCAGCTGGGGGTGGAGTACCTCGTCATCGCTGAGGCGTGGGACGCCAAACACGACGCACCGCCGACGCTGCTGGGGCAAATGTTCAACTACGTGAGCAGCCCCAACCGCTTCCGCCTCCCCGCCTTCTATGCATTGCACGTCTGGGCCTGGCAGAACAATCCTGACGGAGTGTTCGCCGATTTCAACCCGCAAGTGTCGTGCGCGGAATATGCCGGAGAGGCCGCGATGGCGGAAGCGCACAACTAGAGGTAACGGGTTCACTTTTCAATCATTCTTCAAGAGGAGATTTGCAATGAGTAAGCGAACGGAAGAACTGGCCAGCCGGTTGGAGCAGGGTGTTGCCCAACTCGTGACCTATGCAGAAAGCCTGAACGCGCAAGAGTGGGCGATGTCCATTGCGCAGGAGGGTCGCAGCGTCGGCGTCTTGGTTCACCATGTGGCCACAATGTTTCCGGTGGAAATGCATTTGGCACAAGCCATTGCCAAGGGGCAGGCAGTGGCCGGGCTCACCTGGGACATGGTGGCGGAGATGAACGCCACCCATGCGATCGAACACGCGGAGCCCGACCGCACGGCTACCTTGACGCTTTTGCGTCGCAACAGCGCAACCGCAGCGAACGCCATCCGGGCCATGACCGATGCGCAGTTGGACACGACCGTGCCGAATTCGCTCTATGGCGATGCCCCGCTGACGCTGCAGTTCTGGCTTGAGGATCACCCGATCAGCCACAGCTACAAACACCTGGCGAACATCAAAACGATGGCCGGCAAGCTTCAGCTAAACGGTGTTCGATGACAAGGGAGACAAAACCCTGCTATCCCTAAGTGAAGTCTGCAACTTTCTGTGACGATCTTCCCCCTACACTATTCATCACCCGCACAATTGGTGCGGGTGATGAATAGTGTAGGGGGAACGTGTCATGTATCATCGCTCCGACATTGCTGCTGCCTGCCGCAACTGTGGCAGCGCACCCAACTGCTCCATTTGATGGAAGCGATCGGCTACACCCCAGTGCTCAACCATCTTCCCGTCGGCAAAGCGCGCGATGTCGATCACCGTGATCGCAAACGTCTGGTCGCTTGGCGGCAGACCCATAAAAGGGCCGCGCTGCGTGCCACGCGCTCTAATACGTGCCCAAACGGTGTCACCATCCGCAATACTGTCCTCGATCGTGAGTGTCAGGTCGGGGAAGATTGAGCGCAGATAAGTGATCGCACCTTTGACGCCTTCAAGGTTGGGCGGCACCATGCCATGCTGGTGCTCCCGGAAGTCCGAGGCAAAGAGCGCATCTAATGAGTCCAAGTTTCCCTGGTTGAAGCCTTCCTCGATTACGCGGCGAAAGACCTGCTTGTTCTCTTCTGGTGTCATGGCTGGTTCCCTCCGTTGCTATGGCTCTGTAAATCGATGTCACTGCTCAACTGCAGACAGCATGAGTCTAGCGCCAGGTGCAGCTGCCCGCATCGGGGGAAACACTCATATTTCTCGTCACGGATGGATGTGGGATAGTTTATGCGCCGCGGTGCAGGAGACCCTCTTCTACGGCGAAGGCTGCGATCTGGGTGCGTGAGCCAAAGTCCAGCTTGGCGAAAATGTTGGCCACGTGCCGTTCGACCGTGCGCTCGCTAATCACGAGCGCCTCGGCAATACCGCGATTCGTCGCACCCTGTGCGATCAGGGTTGCGACCTCACGCTCGCGTGCGGTCAGGCTGCCACTGCGCGAGGACGGCTTTTGCGCGCTGCCGGGGCCACCACTGGCAAGTGCATACGCGACCGCATTCTCAGGCGTGAAAGCCTGGCCTTCGTGCCACAGCCGCGCACGCAGCAGCGCCGGCAGTCCTGCGCGCAGGGCCATGGTGTGCTGGTCGAGCTCGAAGCGTTCAGCCGGCCAGATCGGCGCGGGGTTCGACGCGCTGACCGTCTCGGCGGCGCCCAAGAGCCGCGCGGCCCGTTCCAGCTGTCCCTGAGCTACCGCAAGTGCAGCCAGCGCGTTTAGCCCCTCAGCCACGCCGGCGCTATTCCCGGCAGTGTATTGGCGACGCAAGCTCTCGGCGAACAGGTCGCGTGCTGCCGCGTAGTCGTGCGTGCCGAGGGCCACGTAGCCCTGGTTATGGAGGATGGCCGGGATCTCAGAGTGATTGCCAAGCTCGTAATAGAGCGCCATGCTCTCACTATACAGCTCTGCGGCGCGCACATAATCGTTCTGGCAGCGCGCGACGTCGGCGGTTGTGGCGGCAATGAGGGCAACCGAACGCGTGTCACGCAGCATCCGTACCAGCCCCAGGCCCTGCTCTAGAGCAGCGCGTGCGGCCGCCAAGTTACCATCGGCGAGTTCGATGAGCCCCAGCGTGCCCATTCCGTGCGCGAGCTGGTAGGGATCGCCGCTTGCTTGCAGCGCAGGCAAGCCCTCCGTAATGAAGCCGCGCGCCGCCACGGTGTCGCCGCTGGCAAAAAGCGCCGCCTGTGCTGCGACAAATAGAGCGAGGCCGATGAACCAGGGATCGCCCGTTGCGCGCGCATGCATCTGCGCCGCATGGAGCAGTTCGCGTGCCCGCTGTGGCTCAGACGTACTAGTGACGAAGGCCAGCCGCAATAATGCGAGCGCCAGCCCACTGTGGTCATCCAGTTGGCGAAAGAGCGCCGCGCTCTCCTCGGCCGCAGCTGCCACGGCCGCGCGGTCGCCATGGTCGAAAGCGAGCGCTGCCGCACCCACCAACGTCCAGGCCCGCGCCCGCAGCAACGCGTCGTTTGCGCCGGCTACGCTCGCCGTGACGTTCGCGGTGAGCTTTGCCGCGGCGTCGAGCGCAGCTTGAATCCGCGCCCGTCCCTCCTCAAGGTAGCCGCGCCGGTCCCAGAACCAGTGCAGTGCAGCGGCCAGGCGCAGTTCCTCCTCCACCCGGCCCGTACCATGCAACCACTCGCAGGTGGCGCGCAGGTTATCGTGATCCGCCTCCAGCCAGTCCAGCCACCGGACCTGCTCGGGTCCACGGAGCCGCGGCGCGGCAGCTTCGGCGAGCCCCAGAAAGTAGGCCGCGTGGCGGGCATGGGTGATCGTCGCTTCGCCGATGGTAGCCAGCTGCTCCAGCGCGTATTCACGGATGGTCTCCAGCATCGTGATGCGTGGCTCGCCATCGGCGTCCGCAAACTGGCGGACCAGGCTGTGTTCGATAAGCGCGGTTACATCTGCGAGCACGTCGGCCCGCTCCGATGTGCCGCACACCACCTCGAACGCTTCCAGCGTCGCGCCACCAACAAATACTCCGAGCCGGGCGAAGATCCGCCGCTCGCGCGCGCCGAGCAGGTTGTAGCTCCAGTCCAGCGTGGCGCGCAAAGTTTGCTGGCGAGCAGGCAGGTCGCGTGGTCCGGCGGTGAGAAGCCCCAAGCGTTTGTCGAGCCGCCTGAGGAGCGCGGGCGGTGAGAGCAGCCGGGCGTGCGTTGCCGCCAGTTCGATCGCCAGCGGCAGGCCGTCAAGCCGCCTGCAGATCGCCGCCACCACTGCTTCATTCTCCGCCGTCAAGGTGAAGCCCGGCTGGACAGCGCTGGCGCGCCGGGCGAAGAGCTGTATGGCCGCATAGGTGGCAAAAGCGTGCGGGGGTTGCGCCGGCGGAAGTTCGAGTGGCCCAACGGCGTACTCCTGCTCGTGGGTAAGGCGCAGCGGGACACGGCTGGTAGCGACGATGGTGAGATGGGGTGCGGCGGTCAGGAGTTGGACGACAACTGGCGCCGCGCCCGCAACCTGCTCGAAATTGTCGAGCAGAAGCAGCGCATGTTGCTCGCGCAGGGCGCGTGTCAGGACCGCCAGCGGCGCAGCACCTGAGTCGTAGCCCAAGGCTCGTGCGATCGCAGCCGGCACCAACTCCGGGTCGTTGAGAGAAGCGAGATCGATAAACCAGGCGCCGTCGACATATGCATCGCGCAGGTCAGTAGCGATCTGCAGCGCCAGGCGCGTCTTCCCGACGCCGCCGGGGCCGGTGAGCGTGAGGAGGCGCGTTTCGCTTTCAAGCAGGAGTGATCGCAGCGTGGTAAGGTCACCTGCGCGCCCGATCAGCGGGCCGGGTGGTGCAGGCAGCGGCGCAGAGTGCGGGACAGAGAGTGGTGCAGCGGCGGATGATCGCACAACTTCCGTGCCTCCCTGCGTTGAGAGCGGGGGAAGCTCAGTGGGCGCCGATGAGTCGACCGCAGCAAGCAGCATCTCTCGCTCATCATTGGATAGAGTGAGGGCAGCGGCGAGACGCTCCGCGAGCTGACGTGATGGCTGGCGGGCACCCGTCTCAAGTTTCTTGATAGTGGTCAGGACGCTGCCGGCACGGGTGGCAAGCTCGGCTTGCGTCAAATCCAGCGCTTTGCGTCGCCGGCGTAGCCAGTAGCCAAAAGACAATCGGCCCTCTATCATGGCCCAAAAATGATCGAACACGAAAACTCGTGGCTATTGTACACCAAAGGTAGCCTCAGGCAACCGGCGTTCCATATCCTCTTCCCATCTTTCGCTTGCTATGGCATGATGGCTGGCCGTGTATAGGTGGCGATTTCAGGACGGGTGATGATGAGTCGAGGAATCAGCGGAGCACAGGAGCGTATCACGCGCGGTCTTGGCGTGGGACGGCACGGCAGTACAGCCGCATCGCTTTAGCGGCGTCGAATACGTAATCGGCCGGCGCGAAGTCGGTCACATCCACGGCGACTACCTGGTCGACATCCCCTTCCCGACCAAGGTTCGTGATCAGATCGTAGACGCCGGGCGCGCCAGCCCGCATCATCTCTTGCCCGAGAGCGGCTGGATCAGTTTCTACATCCGCGAGCCGGAGGATGTAGATAGGGCGATCGATCTCTTGCAAGAATCGTACGCGATCGCAGCGAAACAGAAGGCGCCGCGCAGCGAGGAGTAAATTGGCAACTACGGTCAGTAGCAGACCTACGGAACAACGCGATAGTCGAACCAATCCGAAGAAGGCCGGCGTCGTGCTGGCGCTGCCGTTACCGCTGCTGTAGAGAGCAAAGTAGATACCCGTGAAACCACCCGCCACCTCCAGTGCGAGGTAGCGGGTTTCGCCCGTCGCCAGCACCTGCCGGTTGCCGCTCGTTCCTGAGACAGCGAAGGTGTAGTGGTCCGGCACAGCCTGGATCGTGAGCGTGATCGGTCCCCCCCTCGACGGCCACCCGCGCCACCTCCGCGACCAGACTGCCGATCCGCCTGCGCACGGCGATCTGGCGTTGACCACCCTGCCGCGTGACAAACAGATCGTAGTGATGAACTTAGACGCCCGCCATGGCAACCTGGGCCTTGTTCTTCCAGCCCGTCACAACCTCGCCTTGACCCTTCATCATAGCCTCAAAGCCGGCCTTCGCTACGTCCACCGGGTCGTCTTGCTCCTGCGTGCCGATTTTGGTGTCGAGCATGTCGGCACGCGCAAAGAACTCCGTTGCGGTGGCGCCGGGCTGGAGGCAGGTGACGGTGATCTCTGTGTCCTTCAGTTCATTGCGCAAGGCGGCAGCAAACGAGTCCACAAATGCCTTGGTGCCATGGTAGACCGCTTGGAAAGGGCCAGGCATATGTCCCGCGATCGATCCGGTCATCATGATACGGCCCTGGTTGCGGGCGGCCATCTCGCCCAGCACCTTCTGTACGAGATACACTGTACCGGTGATATTGGTATCGATCACGTGCTTTATCTCGGCAAAATCCTGCTCCAGAAAGCTGCGGCCAAGGCCATGGCCGGCGTTGGCAAGCAGCGCTGCGATCGGTCTCCCCTGCGCGGCGGCATACAGTCGGTCAACACCTTCGGTCGTAGAGAGGTCGATCTGCACGGCCTCCACCGTAATGCCGAGCCGGCGCAAATCCTGCGCCGCCTGGTTGATCTCGGGCTGATCGGCGGCGATCAGCAAGTCGAAGCCGTTTTCGGCGCAAAGCCTGGCAAGATGATAGCCGATGCCGCTGGATGCACCGGTCACGATCGCTAATAAACGTCCATTGGTCGTCATATTCGATACCTCTTTCTCTACACAGATCTCGCAAAGCTACTACATAGCTTTGTACGCTCCCTTTATTATGCGCGTCGGGCTTGTTCTGTCGATAGACCTGGATGAGTATCCAAGTTGGGAGTGTTCACGATCTGCCTGTCTCTCATAGCCGTAGCTGCAATGCAGCTCAATTCTTGCCGCCGTTGCCTCTTCCGTTACCTTTGCCCTTACCCTGGCCGTTGCCATTGTCATTGCCAGTGCTATTGCCTTTATCCTTATCCTTGTCGTTGCCCTTGCCATTGTCGTTGCCGTCGCCCGTGCCGCCCGGCTCGCCCTGCTGCAGCTGCGCGATCGCATGTTCGGCAGAGGCGATCAAAAAGTCTGCAGCGTCGTCGGCAATGAGCTTGCCACGCTGGGCTTCCACTTCGTGCTGAAACGCCTGCAACATGTTGGCGGCCGGAGTAGCATGTCCTTTGCTCAGCTGCTTCTCCGCATTGCTGAGCTTCTTCGTGAGGCTGTTGGCAAGCTTCGGGTCGAGTGCACCGGCAGGCATACGGTTGATCGCATCTACCAGTTCGTCAATGGTAGCAACAGGGTCGCCGTAGTCGCTCGGGCCGTTCTGCAGCGCCACGGGTGCAGCGAGCGCTGCCGAGCCAACAGGCATTGCTGTGGCAGCGGGTGTGGCCATAGCAACAGGTGTAGCTGTAGCAACAGGCGTAGCAGTAGCAACAGGCGACGCCGCGAGCGCGCCGGATGTGAAGGGAATGGTAGCTGTTACTGAAACCGTTGCCGTGGGCGCCGCTACCGTGGGCATCTCTGTGGGCGTCTCTGTGGGCACGGTTACCCCCTCCGGGGGAACCACCGTGAAAGGCGCCTTCGCCTCCACCTGGCCGCCCTCTGTGTGGGCAAGCACCAGCTGGGGGCCGGGCTGCAGCCAGCGTTCGCCGACCGGATAGACGAAGCCCGTTGTGAATTGCCCCTGGGCATCGGCCGCAACGGCCGCCAGCACAGGGCTGAGACCTTGTTCATCTGCGAGTTTGACCAGCACCATTGCCGATGGGGGCCAGCCTTCGCCGCTCACGTCCACAAAGGTGCCGGTATAGCCGCTGGTCGGGTCCACTGTTATTGCGGCGGCATGAACGGTGCCGGGGTCCATCGTGCCGGTAGCACCCGCCGTAGTGTGAACGACGCCAGGCGTACTGTCTGTGCGACTGTCGTCGGCTGGCATTGCGGTCGCCCCCCGCGCCGGCCGCGAGCAGCCGGCCAGGATAAAGACCAATAGCAAGAGGATGACAACTTTGTGCATGATTCTTTCTCCCTTCAAGGCGCCTTCACTGCCGCCCGATCGACCCATAAATGCTGTTCCCCCTGATCCCATGGGGGCAGAAGTGCCGCTACTCCCTGCTCGAGCCCATCACAGGCACCCAGGTGCAGCGGCACGGCAGCGTCCAGACTCCAGGCCAGCGCCTGGGCCTGTTCTTGATCTTACTGTGCCGGATCCTGCGACTCCGCAGCCTGGTTACCGGTGGTAGCCTGGCTGGCTTGGGCGCCGGCCGGCCGTATTCCGTTGGGTAGAATGAGCAGCGGCTGGACGGCCGCGGCTCCCGGCGCCGGCCCACTGCAGTAGCCGATCTGTCTGCGCTCCCCGCCCCGTTCGAGATAGACCGGGGCAAATGTGCCCTGCACGACACTGTCGCGCAGTGGCTCGCCCCTGGTCTGCTGCAGCCAGGCATGCGTGAAATACTCGCCGCCCTGCCGGCAGGCAAGATTGGGCGGGCACTGCGACAGCAGGTCCACACCGGCCGGCCGCAGAAACTGCCAGGCCGCCGGGTCGGCCCGGGCATCTAGCCCGGCCAGGAGGCTGGGATCCGCCAGCACCGCTTCCATATAGGCCTGCCAGATCGGGGCGGCGCCGCTAACCCCGGTGGCGTCATGCATTGGGTGGCCGTCGCTGTTGCCCGCCCACACGCCGGTGACGAGGAAGCGCGTATATCCAACCGTCCAGTTGTCGCGCAGATCGTTGGTGGTCCCCGTCTTGACGGCCGCCGGCCGGCTCAGGTTGAGCGGGCTGTTTGCGCCAAACATCGGGGTGCGGGCGCTGTTGTCACTCAGGATATCGGTGACCAAAAAGGCGGTGTCGGGTGAGATCACCGGCACGCCGGGCGCCGCAAGGTCCGGCGTTTCCGCCTGGCCCTGCCCATCGATCAGCGTCCGCACAGCTTGGGGCGGCAGGTAGCTGCCTTGATCGGCCAAGGTATGATAGGCCATCGTGAGATCGAGCAGCGTCACCTCACTGCCGCCGAGCGCCAGGCTCAGTCCATACCAGCCATTCTCTTGATCCAGCGTTGTGATGCCCATGCGCCGCAGGCGTTCGACCATCGGCCCAATGCCATACCCTGCCAGCAGCTTGACGGCCGGGATGTTGTAGCTGTTGGCCAAGGCGGCGCGCACGGTAACGGGGCCGTGGAAGCGGTTGTCGTAGTTGTGCGGCTGGTAGAGCTCCCCGTTGGCTTGCGGGTAGCGCACCGGCACATCCCATAACACGCTGGCCGGGCTGATGAGGTTGTCGTCCAAGGCGGCGGCATAGAGCAGCGGCTTGAGCGCACTGCCCGGCTGCCGGCGGCTGATGGCCACGTTGACCTGCCCCGCGATCGCCGCATTGTGAAAATCAGCGCTGCCAACCATAGCAAGGATCTCCCCGGTGCGAGGCTTGATGGCCACGAGCGCCGCGTTGTTCAGGTCGTACTCAGGCTGCAGGCGCGCGACTTGCTCGGCCACGATCTGCTGCGCTCGCTCCTGCAGATTGAGATACATCTCGAGTATCTCAGCTTTGCTGTACAGCTCGGTCAACTCCTGGGCAATGCCCGCCTCCTGCACCTTGCGGTCGAGCGACCGATCCGTGCGCTGGTCAGGTCCCAGGAACAAGTTGCGCGCCAGCTGCATGGTGATCGTACTCGCCCCTGATACCACCCCCTGGGCGCCGCTGTTCTGTAGCACGGCGCCGGCGATGCGGCGGAAATCGATGCCCGGGTTGCTGTAAAACGAAGCATCCTCCGTCACAATGGTGGCATGGATGAGGTGGGGGGAAATGGCAGCCAGGCTCACCCAGGTCCGCCGCCCCTCCGGAAAAACCTCGGCCAGGAGCGTGCCGTTGCGGTCGTACAGCGTGGTCGTCTGAAACAGCCGCGGCAGCGGGCCCGGCTGATACTTCTGCAAATAGGCCTCGACGACCGTGATGGGATTGGTGGTCGGGCGTGGTCCAATCAGGTCAGAAGGCAGGCAACTGGCGAGTGTGATGGCGAGGATGATGAGGACACAGAGGCGGGTAGGTAAAAACAAACCTTTGATCGGCATTGCTTTCTGTCCAACGGCCAAAATGGCCAACGCTCCACAGCGGAAAGCCGCTCCTGATTAACGAGCACGCAGCTCGTAAGGTTTCACAACACCTCCGCAAAGAATAGGTGACGATATACTACCTGCATGCCCGACTACAGCGCACGGCTCTACACACACTCCGCCGACCTGGAGCAGATGCAGGCGATGCTGATGGCGGCGCGAGCGCGCACCGACGACTGGCGCTATCCGCACGTTGGTGACTTGAACTGGTCCTTCTTCCTGATTGCCAGCCAGCTGGATCCCCGCACCCATGTCCGCCTGTGGCACGACGCTCAAGGGAAGCTGATCGCGTATGCGATGTTGGGCGTCGACCCACTGTTCGACGTGCAGGTGCTGCCCGCGCACGCTTGGATAGGTATCGAAGAAGAAGGGGTAGCATGGGCGGAGCATCTGCGGGCCAACCTGCACCAGGCTGACCCGCAGCGCTGGAGCAGCCCACTCGCTACCGGCGCCCGCCACGACGATGGGCCGCGGATTGCCTTTCTGGAGCAGCACGGCTTCCGGCGCGGCGAACATGTCGAAGTAAACCTGCTGCGCTCGCTGCAGGACCCGCTGGCCGCGGCCGCAGTGCCGGCCCCCTACCAGCTACGGGCGGTGTTGGGTCCGGCCGAAAGCGCAGCCCGCGCCGCGGCCGAGCACGCGGTCTGGGGCGAGTGGAGCACGGGCGATATTGACGGCGACGACTACGCCTATCTGCTGCAGATGCCCGGCTACCGCCGCGATCTCGACGTCGTCGCCGTCACCCCGGACGGTGTGATCGCCGCCTATGTCAACGGCTGGCTGGACGAGGTCAACCGCATCGGCGATCTAGGCCCCGTCGGCGCGCTGCCCGCCCATCGTCGGCAGGGACTGACGCGCGCCGTGCTGCTGCAGTGTATGCACCAGATGCAGGCGTATGGCATGCAGTGCGTATGTGTCTCCACCGGCGAGTCGAACTCGGGGGCGCTGGCGCTGTATCAGTCGCTGGGCTTTGAAGTGGTAAACCGGTATCTGGAATTTTCCAGGACCAAGCCGGGGTAGTTGCTTCGCCGCCACGCCACCCGGGCCCAGCCCGCCCGATGCCGAACTACTGGGGGCTTGGGCATACTGTCGGCGTGCAGGGGTTCACACTTTCTTGCGGTCCGATCGATAGCAGGCGAGAGGGAAATGCTTTCCTGGTACAGTGGAATGACTTGCGCGGGACGGTGGTGGTAGCGCCACAAAACCACACCCATAAAACAAAGGTCCCGGCCCACCGCATTCTTATCGCCAGCCTGCTGATCAGCCGCCAGCGCATGTTCCAACAGGTCGGCGGCATAGCCATAGTTGCGCTCGAGCGCCAGGGGTTTCGACGACCTTGCTGCGGAAGACGCGGCCCCGGCAGCCGCCGCACTCCTGGGGGCAGGCCGCCGAGGAGCGTGGCCAGCATGTGACCACGCTCCTCGGCGGCGGTCAGCTCGGGGGAGAGGGCGCGCGCCTCGTCCGGCCAGAGGGCGATAAGCAGCCCGCGCGTGCTGCTGGCGACCAGGCGGCGGGCCTGTGCGAGCAGGTGGCGTAGCCCTGCGTGTTGCTGAAATAAGCGGTCGCTGGGGGTTGGGCCAACTGCTGCAGCCCAGCCCCAGCCTCCACCAGGGTGGCCTGAAACTGGTCGTCGATACGCCGCGGGCTTCCAGCTTTTGCAGCACTGGGTAGATGTTGGGGCGGAGGATGCCGGAAACCTTGGCCAGCTCATATCCGCTGACCGGGTCATGCTGGAGCAAGGCCCGGTAGGCACGTGCTTCCTTTTCAGTAAAGCCAAGATCCTGCAAGAGAGTGATAGTGTCCGTCATAGTGGCCCCGCCTTTAGTAATTATTAAAGTAGCTACTACCATACCCCGTGACGGGAGGTTACTGTGAGGAAGGTTCCAATCTCGCAGAAAGAGGGCCCGGGTGAGCGGTTAATGAACGAGTGAGGTAGAGCCGTGTGCAGCGCTGCCCACCGGTCTTAAGGAGGACTAGAGGAAGGGGGGATGTAGGTGTCTTCTGCTTATACTCAGAATAATCTGAGGTGATCCTTTTCTATGCACAGCGCGATAAGGAAGTAAATCATCGTTGCACCATCAAGGAGGGAACTCACATGGGCACCAACAAGCGGCAGCTATTCACGAGCGCATCGCTGCTGGCCGCGCTCGTTCTGTCGGTGGGACTAGTGGCCGGCACGGGGCTGGCACAGAACGCGCAACCCGTCATGCTCGGCGACGCGGTGCAGGCTCCCCGCATGGGAAGCCGGATAGGAATAGGTTCTGGGATGCAGGCGGGCCTGCCTCTCACCGATACGGCGATGTGTCCGGGCCGAGTCATGATGGGTGGAACCATAATGCATGGGGGGCGGCTCCGTTTACATCCTGAACCTCCAATCGCAAGACATCACCGGATTAGGGTCAGTAAGCAGCGACACATATCGGCAGGTCGTCACCGGCCGCTTCTCGGTCAGCTTCCATGGCATTCCTACGAATCTGACGGCACTATTGACTGCCTAGCTTATCGGCCCAGGCCCAGGCAACAATCTTTTGACGCATGACATCATTCACATCGCCGTGAACGCCAATGGTGAAGTGACAGCCGACGTCTTCAATAGTAGGGTCGAGTGCCGGTAGGCAATCTAGGCGGCTCCTGCGCAGCCGTATGGCAGCTTGAACAGATCCGCCCACTGGCGGCAGGGCGGGTCTTAAACAAAGGGTGGAGTGGCCCACACCCTGGCTACGCTTGGCATTGAGCATGCCATCTTTGATATTATCGACGTGCAAAAGATCACCCCGCTCGAAATATTCGGCCGTGAGATCATACCTGCACTGGCCTCAATGTCTGCCGGCTAGGCTGCCGCCGGCATGCACGCAGACAGTGCACCCCTTAGCGCCACGTCGCGTGGATCGCCTGTTGCCACGCCCATGCGGTTGGTGACATACGCATACCCTATCTTCACTTGCGGGTCGGCGTAACCAAGGGAACCACCGGCGCCGGGCGATCCAAACGCACCCGGGTGCCCAAAGCGCCAGTTTTCGTTGGGCTGCATAAACCCCAGCGAGAACTGCATCTCTCCCACCAGGCATTCATCGTAGAAGCCGCGCTGTGGCGGAACCGCCGGCGCGGTCAACGCCTGCAGCGTTGCCGGACGCAGCCCCAGTTCCTTGCCTCCCGTCGCGAAAACGCTGTAGGCGTGGGCGATCGCACGCGCGGTGCCGACGCCCCCGCCGGACGGCACTTCGAGATTACGGGCGTAGATGCGTTTTTCGTCAAGCGCCACTAACGTGCCCGGATTCGTAACCGTGGAACGGTAGAAGACGGAACGCCGATTCATCAGCGCCAGCTGCATAGGGAACGGCAAATCCAATATCATCCGGATCGGATCGGCCAGTTGGAGCGGCGCCAGCCTCGCATCGGGAATAGCCTCGGGCAGGCGGACATAGAAATCCAGGCCAAGCGGAGCCGCGATTTCATCTTGGAAGAACTGCCCCAGGCTGCGGTGCTGCGGATCGACCCGGCGCAGCAGCTCACCTTCATAAAACCCAAGGCTGATGGCGTGATACGCCTGGCGCGTACCCGGCTCCCACGCCGGCTTCTGGGCGGCCATGATCGCTGCCAGCCGGTCGAGGTCGGCGATGACGCCCTTGTCGACCGGTACGTCGAAGGCGAACAGGCCCGCCTGGTGCGACAGAAGCTGCCGGACGGTTGCCTTTTCCTTGCCCTGCTGGGCAAACTCCGGCCAGTAGGTGCAAACGCGTTCATCGTAGTCCAGCCAGCCGCGCGAGTGGGCGAGCGCCAGGGTCATGGCCGCGAGGCCCTTGGTCGCCGAGAACACCAGGACCATGGTGTCCTCTTCCCACGGCTCGCCTGTCGACCTGTTGCGCACCCCGCCCCACAGGTCGACCACCTTTTCGCCCCGGTGGTAGATGCAGCAGGCGGCGCCTAGTTCGTTGCGGCGGGCAAAGTTCTCGGCGAACGCCTCCCGCACGGCCTCATACCCCTTGTGCGTATATCCTTGAATTTCGGTGCGCTGCAAAGCTTGTGCGGACATGGCGTCTTCTCCTTGCCATTCCAAACCACTTTGCCCAACTCGGTGCCATTTAGTATAGCCCAACGCAGTTCTGCTCAAGTTCGCCTGGCATGGCTCAGAGCAGCCCCCGACAGTTGGTCCCGTGCACGATTCGTACCCGCCTCACGTGAGACGAGACGCGCTTGGCCTGACATTCATGCTGCTTCGCAAAGAGGTTGGCGGTCCATCACCGGGTTGCCCCGGTGATGGTGGACCACCAGGAGGAAAAGAAGAAGAGGTTCCCTTGCGGGAAAGAGGTGAGTGTGTGTGCGTGAAGTTTGCTCCCCAGTAAACTTCAAGATCAGTATAGCGTGGCGGGGGTCGGCGCACATCGTGCAAAGTGCCTAATAGTTGGCGAGCCAATTTGTGCGTTTATTCACAACCATCCACAACAAATGTATGATCGCTTCCAGGAAGTGCCGTTGCGCCTCATTTTTGTCGATTCGGCACGCCAATCACTTGATGCGCCCTGCCAACGACTCGGGGGTGACGGTCTCGCCCGCTGTGAGTAAGGTCCTGGCCGCGTCCACCTGCCCCCACACATTCCAAAGCAAGACCCCGCGTACACGCTGCTCGTTCAGATAGTACAAGACGCCCTTTTGATAGGGCTCCTGCCAGTCGATTACGGTTTGCAGGCGCGAATCAATCTCGCCGACAGCCTCGTAGCCCAGGTCAAACAGATCGGAATAGAACATCGGCGAGGTGTCATAGCTCACGGCGGCCCCCGCCATGGCGCGGCCGGCGGCCTTGCCCATACGGTTGGCGTTGTCTTCATGCTCCACCCGGCGGCGGATGCCCAGGACAGCGTCGGGGAAATTGGCCACGTCTCCGGCCGCGTAGACGTCGGGATGGCTTGTCTGCAAGGCGCGGTCGACCACGATGCCGTTGTCGACTGCCAGCCCCGCGGCCGTGGCCAGCTCAACATTGGGCTGGATGCCGATCCCCGCCACCACGCCGTTGGCCTCGATGCGGCGGCCACTTTCAGTCAGCACTGCTACGTTGCCGCCGGCGTCCTCCAGCCCGACGGCGCGCTCTGCAGGCAGCACCTCCACACCCTTTGAGCTGTAGTACTGGTTGAGGTAGCTCACTACGTCAGGCGGGAAGACGCGCTGCCCGATCCCTGGTTCCGGAAAGAGCATGGTCACGGCTCTCCCCTGCATGGACAGCGCCGCTGCAATCTCCGAGCCGATGAAACCGCCGCCGATGATCACAAATTTGTCGTGCTTTTGCGCAAGGGCGCGCAGATGCTGGAAATCGTCCAGGGTGCGGAAGTAGACGATCTGGTCTGCCCCAAAGGGCAGCCGGCGCGGCGTACCGCCAGTCGCCAGCAGCAGCTTCTCATACGTAAAGATTTCACCGTGCGCGTCGGTCACCTGCTTGGCCGCCACATTCAGCGTTTGGGCCGTGTGTCCCAAGTAGAAGTCGACGTCGGCGGGAGTTTTGCGCGTGATCTTGGCGAGCATCAGTCTCATCGCGCCAGGCTTTTTTCGACAGCGGGGGGCGAGCGTAGGGAGGATGCGTTTCGGTCGAGAGCAGGCCGATCGAGCCCTCCGCATCGACTTCACGAATGCCGTTAAGCGCCGCCGCCGCAGTCATACCGCCGCCAATGACTAGATAGCGATATTGTTTCATTGTCTCATCCTTTCGGCACCAACACATGGTGGGAGTAAACGCGCCATAGGTCCATTGTCTTCACGCGGATGGTGACGTGAACACCTATCTGTATACCAGGAATACTGAAAATCCCGAAGCCGGATTTTGGCTGCTGCTTTTGCGTACGCCTGGCCGTACGGCCCTATAATACGACGTACGTATGGCCGCGCTGGATGACTTGCTCGCATATACCTTTGACGGCGATAAGCCTGCCTTCTACTCCGAGTTTGAGGGTTGGGTGCGTGGATCGCGCCGCTTCCGGGTATTTGCCGACAGCAATCGCGGCAAGATCCGCGCCAAGTTGAAGCGCGCGCGCGACGAGGGTGGCATGCTAGATGTACGCGCAGAGCTCGAAACTGCGCTGCTGCTGCTGCGCGACGAACGCTTCACGCTCGCCTACGAGACGTATGTTGCCGCCCGACAGCGGGGCCCGGATTTCACCGTCACGTTTAAGACCCATACCCCTTTCAACGTCGAAGTCCGCCGCATTCGCAGCGCCGAATTGCTCGACCGGGATATGGACGCGCGGACGGGCAAGTTGATGGCAGTTCTGTGCGATAAGATGGGGCAGATGCCGCCCAGTATCGTCAACTTGCTGTGGCTGGTTCCAGGCGAAATAGGCGAAGGCGAGATCGGCGCGGCGGACCTGAACGGTGCGACGGCGACGTTGCGCCAACTGGCGGAGCGCAAAGCCGAGGAATTTTTCACACGGCGCGGGTTTGCGAATGCTGCCGCATTTCTCAAGCAGTACCGCCGGCTGAGTGGGATCGTCGTACGCCAGGCAGGTGGAAACGTAGTTTGGCAGAACGCGATCGCCGCCCACAAGACGCCGCCGGAGATCGTCGCGGCAATCCAGCGGCTGGGTACTGTGTAGGTCTTGAGGGATACCTCCAGGAGGTGGCACCTCCTGGAGGTGGTCGGGCGGCAGGCTAGCGGGTGCCGGCCTGGCCGGCGTTTACCATGCCGGCACCAAAGAACGACGTGTTGCCTTGGTCACCGGTGCAGCGGCGAGGATCCTCGGCGGGCCAGTTTGCCGGACACGACAGCGGCGTGGCTGACGCGCACAGCAGATCTTAGGCACCAGCGGCCTCGCCGTCAGCATCCACCCGTGGGCGTACTCCCGCACCACGTTCATGGAACGCCTCCCAAGCTCCCGGAACCAGTATCCAATAGATCCCAGGGAACGCATGTGTACCGTATGCAGCAGTGCCGCTACATGGTCAGCTGGACAACCCAGCGCAGATATCGGTCGCGTTGTCGCTGACTTCCCAAACCGTAAAGATTTCGCCGCGCGCGACGACGTAGATCACACGCCCTGAGTATAGCATCGCCGACGGAGTGGCCAGCCCATGGACCGGTGAAACGATAATGATGCTGTGTCCCGTGGCGACTTCGGTACGCGTGTCGTCCGGGTTGAGCATGATGCGGATAAGCGGTTCATCCGGCGTAAAGCCCAGTGTGGCGCCGCTGGTTAAGTTGGTGAAGGTGAGCGCGTTGTCGCTGCGGGCGCCGAGTACGTGCACAATATTGCCGTCCTCGGCGAGAAACTCCTGGTATACCCCGTCGCCAGCGCGACCGAGTTGGATCTGCAGGTCAAACTCCGCGCAGGCAGTGCCGGCCGGGAAGCAAAGCGCACCGGGGGCACAACCGCCAGTAGCGGCGAAGGCGGGGGCGGGCGCAATCAGAACGATGGCGAGGACTAACATGGCGGCGGCGAGGAGCCGTGCAGTTTGCGAGCGAGCCATAACTATTCCTCCTTGCAGGGGCACAGGCAGGTCGTTGTGCCGGCCGTGGCAGGCAATTCGCGCGGGGATCTAAGCTCGCGAGGATCGGCCGTTGTCACCGGTGGGACACAAGGGCCGCAAACGAAATATTGAGTGGGTCATTCCCCAGAGCGATCAACCAAATTCTATCTATATTTTAGCACCGGGGATGACTGGCGTCAACGATTTTGCCAAAGTTTTCTCTGCCAAAAAGCATGTTTGTATAGACCAAAAAAGCGAACATGCGTATCTTGTATGCGGAACCATGTGTCTGGATGGTGCAATGAATGGACAAAAGTCGCATTGCGGCACTGCGCTTATACAGTTATAATTGCCCCGATTGGAGCGTAATCCCACGCGTACGCTCCGATCGACGACTTCTCGTGCTGTATCTCTTATCCAACCGGAACCGTTGCCCCAGGGACGACGCTCCTATCCGTCGCCGGCATACGGCCATGCTGCGCTGCAGCATGCACGCCTACAAGGACATCACAACGTATGTACCATAAATGGCTTCACCAGTTTGCAGGCTTTGCCGCTGTAACAGCGCTCGTACTCACCGCCGCGGCGCCGCACAGGGTCGGGGCTGCGGGTGCGCTGGTCACAGATGTACCGGCCCCGGGCGCGGCCGCCACCGCTGCAAGTGACGAGGAGAGCGAGTGGCTGGTCATGCTTTACCAGAACGCCGACGACGAGGTGTTGGAAGGGGATATCTTTACCGACCTGAATGAGGCCGAACTGGTGGGGTCCACAGACAAGGTCACGATCGTGTCGCAGTTTGACCGCTATGACGGGGCATTTGACGGCGACGGCGACTGGACGGGGGCAAAACGCTTCTTGGTGACGCAGGATGACGATCTTGGCACCATCAACTCGGAAGAGGTGGAGGATCTGGACGAATTGGACAGCGGCGCGCCGGAGACGCTGACCGACTTCGTGGTCTGGGCGATCAACAACTACCCGGCCAAGAAGTACGCGCTGATCCTCTCGGACCATGGGGCCGGGTGGATGGGCGGCTGGAACGACGACGCGCCAAACGAGGGCAGCACGCTCTCAATCGACGAGATCGACCAGGCCCTGGGCGCGGCGCTGGCGGAGACCGGCGTGGACCGTCTCGAGTTTATCGGCTTTGACGCCTGCCTGATGAGCCAGGTGGAGGCGCTCAGCGGCGTCGCACCCTATGCGCGCTACGCAGTGGCCTCGGAGGAAGTGGAACCGGCCATGGGGTGGGCGTACGCACAGTTCCTTGGCGGGCTGGCCGACAAACCGAGCCAGACAGGCGCCGACCTCGCTAAGAGTATTGTCAACTCGTACATCGTCGACGACGTCCGGATCCAGGACGACGCCGCGCGCAGCGACTACCTGGCGGAGGTCTATGGCACGGACGAAGACGTCTCGGCCAAGGAACTGGGCCAGGTGGAAAGCAAGGATGTGACGCTGACCGCTGTGAACTTGCAGGTCATGCCAGCCTACATGGCAGCGCTGAACGACTTAGCGTGGGCGTTGACATTCGTCGACCCCATGGCCGTAGCGCAGGCGCGCACCTATTCCCAGTCCTTTGAGAGCGTCTTTGGCGACGACACGCCGGCCTCCTACCTGGATGTGGGGAATTTCGCCAAGCTGGCGGCTGAACGGGCGGGGTCGGAAGAACTCGACGCGGCGGTGGCCGCCCTGCAGAAGGCAGCCAAGAAATTTATCCTGGCGGAGAAACACGGCCCGGGCAAGCCTGGCGCCACGGGGCTGACGGTCTTCTTCCCGGCGCCGGAACTGCTGGCTGCGGTCGGCACGGCCGACAGCGAGTACTCGTATACGGACTATGCCAGCCGGTTTGCCGGTGCTTCGCTGTGGGACAATTTCCTGGTCTTCCACTATACAAACCGTGACTTCGATCCGGATCTCGCCGACGTGGCGCTGCTGGATGCCAAGAGGGGGCAAGGCGCCGACATCGAAATTTATGCGACGCCACTGTTGGAAGAGGCCGAGTTTGCCGCGGCGCCTGGCATCGATGCGGAGCTGACGGTAGCGCCGATCGAGGTCAGCAGCGACAGCATCGCGGCCGCCGAGACTGTGCTGCTACAGACGTCGATCACCGGCGAGAACATCGGCTATATCTATGTAGAAGCGGCGCGTTATGACGAGGAGAGCGACAGCTTTAGCATTGAAGACCGAGACTTCGTGCTGGCCGACGATACGCAGGAAGTCGACGGCGTAGCGTACCCGGTGTGGACGGACAAGGACCTGGAGGACTTTATCTTTGAATGGTCGCCCACAGTGTACACGATCAGCGACGGCGAGAATGAGGCGTATGCGCTGCTGGAGCCTGAAGTGTACGGGGCAAGCGACAGCGACGGCGAGTATGCAGTCTACGGCGTCTACACTTTTGCGGACAGCGGCCAGGAACGTGAAGCAGTGATGCTGTTTGACGGTGCGCTGGAATTCAAAAGCATTTACGGATTTAGCGGCGCTAACGGCATGGGTGCGCCGCGCGAGATCACGCCGAAACCAGGTGATCAGTTTACGATCTATGAGCAGTGGGTCGAAAGCGACGAGGATGGCAACGAGGTGATCAACCGGTACGCGGGTGACACGCTGACCTTTGGTGGGCGGCCGTTTACGGTCACTGCGTACGATGCGTTCCCGGGGGAGTATTCGGTCGCCATCACGGTGGTCGATCTCAGCGGCAACACGGTTTCGGAGTATGCGGCCGTGACAGTCACGGAGTAGGCAAGCGCTAGAAAGTGAGGGCACCTCCGGTGGTCGCAGGAGGTGCCCTCACCTCGATCATGTTGCGCAGCTTGCATAACGTCGCTACTAAGTTACGCCGATCCTACTTCATGGTCAGGCCTTCGCCGCCGGTTGTAATTTTGTACTGGATCGACCCGGACGCGTGCGGGTTGCCGCGCACAAGCATGTAGTAGGTGCCCGACGACTTGATCACGCCCGACCATATGGCGTAACCGCGGGGCTCGTTCGTCACGTATCGGCACGCCGTCGCGGTGCTCGCAGGATCACGCAGATTCTCGCACGCTGATCCCGAATGATCGGGAACGCCGGTGCAAACCGGATCGTTCGGATAGCTGTTGCAGAATGAACTTAGCTTCGTCTTTCGCTCCACGCGCTCCGTCGCCGCCGTGGCCGCGCCAAAGCCTTGCAGCTTCTCACCGTGCTGCCAGGCATTCACCTGCTCTTTGTTCAACAACGTTAAGGTCGCCCCTGCGCCTGGATTCGTATCCAGGCGAATCGTGGCAGGTACCTGTTCGTCGGTGCTGTCGTCAAAGTCAAACTTGAACGCGTACCAATGCCACTCGCCAGGTTGGATGTCCACCCATTGATTGCTGTAGCTCAGCGGCTGTTCGGGCGACGACACGACCGGTGGTGGAGCCGGTTCAGGCGTTGCCGGCGGTTCGTCCTGGGCGAGCGCCGTCGAAACCCCGGGCAACATCAAGCCCGCGGCCAACAGACCTGCCAACAGCAATTTGATTGTGGGTTTTAGCATAGTGATGTTCCTTCCTTCGACCATATAGGTCAGTGCAATGCCGCGCCTGTGCAATTGTAGTACCATTTAGGTGGCAAGACATTAATCCTGTCTGAGAGTTTGGGTTGCCATCGATTACTTTCCTTCCTAAATGGCGTCCGCGCTCAGGCAACGCCCAGTATGGAGGATTGAGGAGGATTGTTTGGGAGGTAGGGGTACAGAGGAGAGGGTGATAGTAGGGTCTAAACTCGAGTACAGAAGCGAAGAATAACGGGCACGCGCCCACTGATTTGCCGGTACTTGCCCGTCACGTTGGCGGGCAAGTACCGGCAAATCAGTGGGCGGATTATGGCTCGAGACCGAGAATACGGGCTAGTTTACGCATCGTGAAGCGGTCGCGCAGATAGTGGCCGTTGGCGATGGCAAGGGCTTTTTCCTGTTCGCTGAGGCCGAGGTCGGCAACCGTGGTGGGGCCGCCGACCTCTTTGAGCCACTGCACGATCTGTTCGGGTGAGGGGACCTCCGCGGCGGCGGACTGGATTGCATCCCAGTTTTCCAGCACTTTGCGCTTGAGGGTGTCGTAGGCCCCTTCGTCCAGATTGAGGAAATTGGCATGCTCGGCGACGATGTCGCCGGCCAGGTCGCGATAGGCGGCGCGAATGGCTGCTACTTCCTGGGCGCGTGCGGGCAGGGTTGACGCTTCGAGCAAGTCCGCGGCTTGCTCACGCGAGAGGCTTCGCAGCCTGGAATAGAGGTCAGCCACGAGCACGGTGGCCACGCCAACCTTGGCACCGTGCAGGATGGCGGGGCGGCCTTCCTGGAGGAGTTTCATTTCCCAATAGTGCGAGTAGTGATGCTCGGCGCCGGAGGCAGGGCGCGAGCTGCCAAAATCCAGCATGCAGTAGCCGCTTTCGAGCAGCGCGTCGAGCAGGATGCGCACGGCGTCGGGCGAGCCGTAGCCAATCGCGGCGGCATTGTCGGTGCAGAGCTTGACCGCGGCGAGGGTGCGCTCGGCGATCGGCTCATCATAGGGCTCGTTCCACAGCAGCCGGCCGATGCGCCAGTCGGCAATCGACGTCAGCTTGCCCAACATGTCGGCAAAACCGGCGGCGATCATGGGACGCGGCGCATGCGCCAACGTATTAATATCGGCGAAGATGGCAATAGGCGCATGGCAGATCACCGTAATCTTGACGCCGTGGATGATCAGCGGCGCCCCGATCGAGGCAAAGCCGTCAACCGAGGGCGCCGTCGGCACGGAGATAAAGCTGGTCTTGGTGCGATGGCTGGAGAAACGCGTGATGTCGGTGAGGGTACCCGAACCGACGGCAATGAAGATGCGTTCCTGCCGGTCGGCCTCAACCAGCACGTCCAGCACACGGGCAGCGTCGGCCACCACCTCGTTGTCCGTAAACACCACCTGCTTGAGATCGAAGCCCGCACCGCGCAGCGCCTCCGCCAGCGCCTTACCCTGCGCGGCATAGGTGTTGCAGTCCGCCACCATCAGCAGCCTGGTGTACAGCTGCCGGCGGCAGAACTCGACTAATTGCTGGACGGCGTCGGGGCCAATTGTGACCATCATGGGACGCGTAGCTGGCATTGTCGTTTCCTTTTCGGGCTACAACTGGAAGGCACGGGCGAGATAGCCTAGCATGATAAAGCCTGCTTCTTCGGCGGTGGCGCCAAAGGTGACGATGCCGTCTTCGTGGCCGGCCATGCCGAAGATTTTCACCTGCGCCACGTCGGTCTCGCGGTAAAGGCGCGCCACTTCGTCGGCCATCTCGGGCGTGCCGTAGGGCACGTCGGCGGTCATGGGCAGCGCCAAGGCAGCGGCGTGGCGCCAGATATGCGGCGAGTGGGCATGCATGACCCAGCGGATGCTGTCGTCGAGCGCGTACAAGACGCCGTGTGTGAGCGATTCGGAGGAAGGCTTGACGGGTCCCTCGGCCACCAGGCGGTTGCTCTGGGGGAAGCAAGCGGTCACGACCACGTACTCCTCCGGCGTGAGGTCGGCGGCGCCGCCGGTCTGCGTGCCGGTGATGGCGAACGGCGGCTGGCCCGAGTCGCACGGATAGTCGACGCGGCAGCTGATGTTGCCAAAACCGTAGCCGCCGTAGCGTGTGGGCGTCTGGCCGATCAGTTCCGTCAAGTACATCATCTTGCGCCAGGCATTGAGCTCACGCAAAGCTTGCTCAGGCAGGGCTGTGGCGACTTTGTACTCCATTTCAAACTTAATCACGCCTTCTTTTGTTGTCATATCAAATTCCTTTTGTCTCGTTTCAGTGTCATTTCCGTTAGGGTACGCTGTGGGGGCGCCTGGAATGGGGTGCTCCCGGTTATCCGACAACCAGCTTGTCGTTCATCCTGTGCATCAGTGCCCGCATCTGGCGGTAAGTGTCCTGGTACATGTGGACACAGAACTTGTACTCCTCATGCCGGCCCGGGTCTGGCTGGTATTGATGGCTGGCCTGGACCATGCACTGCGAGGCCGTGGGCAGGTCAGGATAGGCGCCGCTGCCGACAGCGGCGACGATGGCCGATCCGAGCAGCGAAGCCTCCGCCTCGCGTGTAACGGTAATGGGCTTGCCCAAGACGTCAGCATAGATCTGCATAAATAGGGGGCTTTGCGTGGCCCCGCCGCTGGCGATAATGCGCTGCATGGTGAACTCGTGGCGGGCGAGCGTCTCAACGATGTCCTGCAGGCCGTAGGCAATCCCTTCCATGAGGGCGCGGAAGATGTGGCCGCGCTCCGCCTGGAGCGACAGGCCCCAGATCATGCCGCGTGCTGCCGAGTCGGTATACGGCGTGCGATTGCCTTGGAAGTAATCGAGCACGATCAAGCCTTCGCTGCCGGCAGGCACCTGCGCCGCCTCTTGATCGAGCAGCTGGTAGACGCCGATCCCTTGCGCCGCAGCGTCGGCAGCGGCGCCGTGGCCGAAGTTGCGCTTGAACCAGGAGAGAATTGATCCGGTCGACACCTGGCCGGCCTCCACCAGGCAGAGTCCCGGCAGCAGGGCGTCGGGGAAGCTGCCTAGGATGCCGGGAAAATGCAGTTCTTCGCTCGAGAGTGCCGACAGCACGTTTGACGAACCCAAGATGACGCCGGCATCGCCCGGTGCGCTGACGCCCTGCCCAAGTAAACCGATAAAGGCATCGCCGCCACCGGCCGCCACCGGCAAGCCGGGAGGCAGCCCCAGTTCGGCCGCCACAGCGGGCAGTAGTTCGCCGACGGTGTCGCCCACGCGGTGGATTGTGGTGGGAAACTTGCGGGGGAGATCTTCCAGGCCCAAGGCATCAAATAGGCTGTACGGCCAGCCGCCGCTGGGTGTGTGATAGAACCAGCGCTGCACAATTGTATTTATGTTAAGTGTGAACCGGCCGGTGAGGCGGTAGGCAATCCAGTCGGTATATTCGAGCAGGTAGTCGGTGGCCGCGTAGAGGTCCGGCTGATTGTGCTTGAACCAGAGCATCTTGGGGGGCATCCACTCAGCGTTGGCGCCCGCCAGGCAGTAACGCAGGGCGTCGTCGCCCGTGGCAAACACGCGCCGCGCCTGCTCGCCGGCACGCACGTCCATCCACAAGAAAGATCGACGCAACGCCTGCCCGTCGGCGCGCATTGGCACGAGCGTGCAGGTAGTGGCGTCGGCGGCGATGCCAAGTATCTCCGCCCCGGGCACACTGGCGGCCTGCAAACAATCGCGCACTGCCCCAACCAGTCCATTCCACCAATCCCCCGGGTCTTGCTCGGCCCAGGCGGGACCTGGGAAGTAGGTGGGATAGCTGCGCACGCCCACGGCGACACGCCGGCCGGCAAGGTCAAACAACCCAGCCTTGATCGCTTCAGTGCCAGCATCGATAGCAAGGACATACGGTGGTTGCGGTGCGGTATCAAGCATAAGTCAATCGCTCATTATGTAAAACAGTATCCACGATCCAGGAAGTCCCACCTCCTGGAGGTGGCCCATGTCAGGATTTTACCTGAGCTGTCGGGGTGTCGGCGACGGCCGCCAGGCGCTGGAAGTCGAGGCGCAGGGCGGGGTACAGGCTGCGGAAGACTCCATAGAGTTCCTCGTATAGGGCGGCTAATTCGGGCCGCGGTTCATAAGAGGCGCCCTGCGTCACCATGTGAGCTACTGCCTCTTCGACGCTGGCATAGATGCCGGCGCCGGCGGCGGCCACGATAGCGTCGCCCATGGCGGCGCCGGCAGCGGCAGTGGGAAGCGAGATGGGGCGCTGCAGGACATCGGCCTTGATCTGATTCCAGATGGCGCTGCGCGCCCCGCCGCCGACGCAGGCTAACGTCACGGGATCAAAGCCGCCGGCCTGGGCCGCCTCGACGTTATGGCGCAGGCCGTAGGCGGCACCTTCCATGATGGCGCGCACGATGTCGGCCTTACGTGTGGCGAGCGACAGGCCAAACAGCACGCCGCGAGCGTCGGTGTCCCAGATGGGGGATCGCTCGCCGTACATATAGGGCAGAAACACCAGGCGATTGGCCCCGGGCGGGCTGCTCTCGGCAGCGCGGCTGAGCAGTTCGAAGGGGTCGATGCCCAGCCGAGCTGCCTCACGGACCTCCTCCTCACCTAATTGGTCGCGAAACCACCGCAGCGAACCGCCCGAGGCCACCTGGGCGCCAACCACGAGGTGCAGGCCGGGGATGGCATGGCCCAGCGGAAAGAGGTCGAGACCGTGATAGGATCGGTCGCTGCCAATCATCAGCACTGTGGACTGCCCGGTCATTTCGACGGCCTGGCCGGGCCGGACGAGCCCGGCTTCAATCGCTGCGGCCGCACCGTCTACCATGCCGCCCAGTACAGGCGTACCGGCGGCGAAGCCGCTAACCGCCGCAGCTTGCGCGCTGACATGTCCAACTATCTGCGAGCAGGGCACGACCTGCGGCAGCTTGGCCTGGTCCAGGCCCATCGCTTCCACCAGTTGCGTGGACCAGCGCTGGGCTGCCCCGTTAAAGAGCATCGTCAATGGCCCCACGGCATTGTCCATGCAGAACGCACCGCACAGGCGGTGGACGATGTAGCCATTCGCCTGCAGCACCTGGTGACAGCGGGAATAGAGATCAGGCGAATGCTGGCGGAACCAGAGCAGCTTGGGGGCGAGAAAATAGGGGTCGATCCGCCCGCCGTTGATGGCGGCAACGCGGTCCTCGCCTACCTGTGCCCGCAGCCAGGCGCACTGCTCTTCGGACCTGCGGTCCATCCAGATGAGCGCCGGGCAAAGCACATCGCCGCTGCGGTCCACGGCCACAAGTGAAGGAGCCTGGTCGCTGACAGAAATCGCCGCCACCTGCTTGGGGTCGACACCGCTTTCGTCCAGAATGTGGCGCACCACGCGGCACGTGGCGCGCCACCAGTCTTCGGGGTCCTGTTCCGCCCAGTTTGCGTGAGGATAGGCGGTCGGGTATTCCTGGCCCGCCTGCGCCACTATGTGCCCCTGGGCGTCACAGAGGATGGCCTTGGTTCCGGTGGTGCCGATATCAATGCCGACCAGGTAGATGTTAGGCATGTTTAGGTGAGCTTCGCACAGTTTACACAGCGCTCGAGCGGCCGCCCAGCCACCCAGTTGGCGATGTCCAGCACGACGTCTTCGGCGCCGCGCTGTGCCGAGCCCTGCGACGAACCGGCGATGTGCGGGGTGAGCGTGACGTTGGGCAGCGAGAGCAGCGGCCAGTGGACAGGGGGCGGTTCTTCGGGAAAGCAGTCGATCCCCGCACCGCCGAGATGGCCGGAGGCAAGCGCGGCGTACAGGGCGTCATAGTCCACCAGCAGTCCGCGCGCCGTGTTAATAAAGTACGAGCCGGGCTTCATCGCCGCAAACTCGGCCCGCCCCATCATGCCGGCAGTCTGCGGCGTCACGCGGGCGTGCAGGCTGACGATGTCGGCTTGGCGCAGCAGTTCTTCAAAGCTGACGGACTCGACGTCCAGCTCGCCGAAACGGGCCGGTGTGACGAAGGGGTCGAACGCGATCACGCGCAGGCCAAAAGGCTTGAGATAGGGCACGAGCAGCTGCGCCACGGCGCCCAGGCCGACCAGTCCGATGGTCTGGCCGCGCAGTTCGCGGCCGGTGCGGTCATAACGATAGAGGTCGCCCAGCCAGACGCCCTGGCTGAGGGCGGCGTGGGCGCGGGCGATACCGCGACACTCGGCCAGGATCAGGCCAATGGTAAATTCGACCACGGCCTGCGAGTTGCGCCCTGGTGCGTTGACGACGGGGATGCCGCGGGCGGTAGCGGCCGCCACGTTGACGTTGACGGGGCCGCCGCGACAGCAGCCGATGATGCGCAGCTGGTCACCCGCATCGATGACCGCCTGGGTTACCGGACCGACATGCGTCACCAGTGCCTGCGCCCCCTTGACCAAGCGGGCAACTTCCGCCGGTTCGCCCAAGTACTCCTTGACCTCGGCGTCGGCGACGAGCGGCACATCCGGCCACGGCACATGCAAGCGGGCAACGGTGAGTTCCCGCACCAGGGGACGCACGTGCCGCTGCAGTGCATCCTCAAACAATTGGGTTCCGACAAAATTGTCGCCGATGACGGCCACGTGCAAATGCTCGATCATTAGCCTCAAATACTTTCTGTTTAGTGCAGCGGCAGCTGCGCCCGCTGCAGCAGCTGCGCCCGCTGCTCCCAGACCGGGAGCATGGCATCGCGCACACTGCGATAGATCTGCAACAGCACGGCATAGTCATCGCCGCGGGCGGCATCAGGTGCAAAGCGGCGCGCCGCCCGCACGGTGTGGGCCACGCCATCGGTGTAAGACGAATAGATGCCGACCGCCACGCCGGCATTGATGACCGCGCCTTTGGCCCCGTACTCCTGGCCCTCGGCCACGACGACGGGGCAGCCCAGGGCGTCAGCCAGGATTTGAGCCCACAGGGGGCTGCGGGCGCCGCCGCCGGCCAGGCGTAGTTCGGCAACCGGTACGCCCATCGTGCGATAGCAGTCGAGCACGGAGAGGGCAACCCCCTCGTAGACGGCGCGTAACAAGACGTCGCGGCTGTGCTGGATGCTGAGGCCGGTGAACTGGGCACGCGCCGACGAGCAGACAAAGGGGGAACGCTCGCCGGCCGGGTCGATATAGGGGTGATACATAACGCCGTACGAGCCAGCCGGCACGCGAGCGGCCAGCCGCTCCAGCTCATCCCAGACATTGGTCCCGTCAGAGGCGGACGCCGCAGCGGCTTGGCGTTCGACGGCGCAGAACTCGCGCACAAACCACTGCAAGTTGGGTGTGCTGGTCATGGTGGGCAGCAGGCGCATAAGTCGGTCGGAGGGTACATAGCACATATTGTAGCCGAGGTTGGCTGGCTCCAGCACAGGGTGATCGGTGACGATCTGGTGCACGCCCGCGGTACCCAGAACCGAGCAGGCATCGCCTGGATCGATTGCGCCGGCACCCAGGGCGGAAGCGGCCACGTCAAACGGGCCGGCAGTGATGGGCGTACCCGGGCGCAGGCCCAGCTCGGCGGCAATGTCGGGCAACACGGGGGCGAGATGCTGCGCGGGGGGTGGGGCTGGGGGAATCTTGTCGCGCCACTGCTCGATGCCCAGGAGCGAGAGAATGCGTTGGTCGTAGCGGCGGTGATGGATAGAGAAGAAAGTGTGCGACGCGTCGGTCTCGTCCGTGCTCACGACGCCGGTCAGCTTGAGAAAGATCCAGTCCTTGGCGCGCAAGACGGCGGCCGTGCGTTCGACTGTGTCCGGCTCGTTCTCCTGCAGCCAACGCAGGTGAAGGCCCTGGTTGCAGGTATTCAGCGCGGTGCCGGTGATCTGAAAGACCTCGGCGCTGAGGCCGGCGCGGTGCGCCTCCTGTACCAGTGCTGCGGTGCGGCCGTCAGACCAGAGGATGGCAGGACGGACGGGGCGGCAGTCGGCGTCCATCAACCAGGTGCCGTCTCCCTGCCCCGTGACGCCGACGGCTAGTACGTTCTCGGGGGCAACCGCAGCCTGGCGCAGCGCCTGCTGCACCGTGACTACCACGGCGCGCCAGACCAGGTCCATATCGGCCTCGGCCCAGCCTGGATACGGGACCAACAGGCTCGAATCGTGGGCGGCGCCGGCTACCTCGCGGCCGTCCAGCGCAAACAGGGTACTCTTGATGACTGTTGTGCCGGCGTCGATGCCGAGCAGGAATGAGGCGCCCATGGCGTGACCCTCGCTGCAGAATGTGCTAGAGAGCGTTTTGCGTGTCGCCGTCGAAGAGATGGACGCGGTCCGCACGCATGGCCAGGATTGCCTTGTCGCCGCGGGCCAATTCTAAGGCCGGCGGCGTTACGGCCAGCACCTGGGTGCCGCCCACGCGCACAGCCAGTTGGCCCTCCTCACCGAGATCCTCGTAGGTAAAGATGTCGCCTTGGAGCGCGACCTGCCCGTCGCCGGGCGCAGCGTGCAGCAGTTCCATGTGGACCGGGCGGATGCCGATGTCGACTTTCTTGGGGTTGGCGCTCGTCACGCGCGTGGCCAGAATGTCGGGGAGCTGCACGCGAAATGCGCCGTCGGTTGCCTGGAGTGAGAGCTTGCCGTCGCTGCTCAGGGGCTCAGTCGCCAGGAAGTTCATGGGCGGCTCGCCGATAAAGCCGGCCACAAACTCATTGGTTGGATGATTGTAGATCTCCTCGAAGGTGCCCACCTGCTGCAGCAGGCCGAAGTTCATGACGGCGATACGTTCGGCCATGGCCACGGCCTCCAGCTGGTCGTGCGTCACGAGGATAGTGGTGCGGCGCGTCTCGGCGTGCAGGCGTTTAAGTTCGACACGCATGTTGGCGCGTTGGGCGGCATCCAGATGCGACAGTGGCTCATCCATCAGAAACACGTCTGGATCGCGCACGAGCGCGCGGGCAAGCGAGACGCGCTGCTTCTGGCCGCCGCCCAGCTCGGCCGGCTTGCGGTCGAGGATATCGACGATGTCCAGGACGGTGGCAACCCGCTGGACGCGCTGGTTGATTTCGGCGGGGGGCACCGACTTGGCACGCAGGTTGAAGGCGATGTTCTCGCGTACGGACAGGGGCGGATAGAGAGCGTAGGTTTCGAAGGCCAGGGCCACGTTGCGCTGGTTTGGCTCCAAGATATTGACGCGGCGGGTGCCGATGTACATGTCGCCGCGCGTAATCTCTTCCAGGCCGACAATCATGCGCAGCGTAGAGGTTTTGCCGCAGCCGGACGGCCCCAACAAGGCGAGGAACTCGCCGTCGGCGACGGTGAGGTTGAGGTCTTTGACCGCTTCGACGCCGCCCTTATAGGTCTTATAGATATGTTCCAGGCGCAGTTCGGCCATGATCGCTATCCTTGTTCGGCAAACAGAATGTTCTGCTGTGTCTGGCTGTTAAAGACCATCACATGGTTATTTTCGATGGCGAGACGGACGGGTTCGTCGATAACGAAATCCATCTCGATGGGTGTGATTACGTCGAGCTTTTGCTGGCCGACCGTGGCAGTCAGCACGCCTTTGGTGCCCAGGCGCTCGAACACGTACACGCTCCCGCTGCACTGGTTGATGGACGGCGGCGCACCATTGGTGATAGGGTGCAGGTGCATGGGGCGAATGCCGAGTGTAAAGCCCTGGACGTTTTGCTTGAGCAGCGGCTGGTGCAGCCGCGCGGGCACGTCAACACAGATGGCGCCATCCTGGCTGACCAGCTGCAGGTCATCGTCGACACGCTGGAGGCCACACTCGATCAGGTTGATCTGCGGATGGCCGAGGATCTTGGAGACAAACAAGTTGACTGGCTCCTCAAACACCTCGCGTGGCTTGCCGATCTGCTGGATGACGCCCTGGTTGAGGACGACGAGGCGGTCGCCCAATGACAGCGCCTCCAGGTAGTCATGCGTGACGTAGATGGTCGTGTAGCGGATGTGCGCTTCGAGCGCCTTAAACTCGGTGCGCATGCGGTGGCGCAGCTTGGCATCCAGGTGGGAGATCGGCTCGTCCAGCAGCAGGACCTCCGGTTCGCGCACCATGGCCCGGCCCAGCGCCACGCGCTGCTTCTGGCCATTGGACAGGTGCTGCGGCAGGCGTTCGAGCAGCATCTGGATGTTGAGCGTCTCGGCCACGCCGTTGACGCGACGATTAATTTCTTCCACGCTGAACTTGCGACCAGGTGCCTTGAGCGGGTAGGAGAGATTCTCCTTAACCGTCATGTGCGGATAGAGTGCATAGCTCTCAAAGGCCATGGCGGTATTGCGGCGGTTGGGCTCGATTGGATTCATGAGCTTGTCGCCAAAATAGATCTTGCCGCTGGTCGGGTTTTCTACGCCGGCGATCAGCTTAAGCGTCGTCGTCTTGCCCGCGCCTGAAGGGCCAAGCATGACAATAAACTCGCCGTCTGCTACCTCGAGCGTCATATTGTTCACGGCGTGGACTGGGCCGAAGTCCTTGGTGAGGTTTTCCAATCTAAGCTTTGCCATAGTGGATTTCCCTGGGAACTATCCTTTCACAGCACCAAAGCTCAGACCGCGGATCAGATAGCGCTGGATGCTAAGGGCGAGCACGATTTGTGGAATCGACGAAATGACCGAGGCGGCGGCCATGCGGTTGAAGAAGCCCTGCGCCGACGAGATGTAGCCGAGCGCCGACACCGTAACCGTCTGGACGTTGGAGCCGCCAAGCACAAGTGGGAAGATGAAGTTGTTCCAGGCAAAAATGAACGCCAGCAGCGCAGCAGCAGCCAGGCCGGGGCGCACCAGGGGCAACAGGATCGTCCAGAAGATGCGCCACCAGGGATACCCATCCACCATGGCCGCCTGCTCGATGTCGGGCGAGATGTCTTCAAAGTAGGATCGCAGCACCCAGATGAGCAGCGGCAGCGTCACCAACTGGTAAACCCAGATAATCCCAAAGTAGGTGTCATACAGCCCCAGCTGGCGATAAATGACGGAGAGCGGAATAATCACCACCAGCTCGGGGGCAAAGCGGAAGGAGAGAAAGGTGAAGGCAAGATCCTCCTTACCCTTGAAGCGATAGCGGGCTAGCGCATAGGCCGCTGGAACACCCACCAGTAAGGATAGGATCACCGCCCCGGTGCTGACGATCAGGCTATTCAGAAAGTAACGTGGGAACTCTTGGCGCGCGACAACACCGGCGGCCGCACGCGGGTCGCCAAAGAAGATCGCGTAGTAGTTCTCCAGGGTCGGCGTAAAGACAAACTTTGTCGTAAACAGTTCGGTACCGCCTTTGAGCGAGACCAAGACCATCCAAAACAACGGAAAGAGTGCAAACAGGAAGTAGAGGATGAGAAAGCCGTCGGAGAGGATGGAAGCAAGCGTGTGGTTGAGAGTTCGTTTTTGCATAGTGGCATCCCTTCCTCGGCCTAATAGCCCGCCGCGCGGCGTTGTGCCCGGCCCCAGGCCTTGATCAGGTATTGGCTAGTAAGATAGATGATGATGTACAGCAAGATTGCGTAGGGCAGGCCCTGCGACAAGCGTTGGAACTGGATGCTTGTACGATAAGCAGTCAGTTGGTACGTCATCAAGGTATTACCCGGGCCGCCTTCGGTCATAGCGAAGATGATATCGAACATCTTCAGCGAATCCATGAGGCGGAAGACGACCACGATGATGATGAACGGCGAGAGCATGGGCAACGTCAGGTTGCGGAAGGTAAACCAGAATGAAGCACCGTCAACGCGTGCCGCCTCAAAGGGCGCATTAGGGAATGACCGCAGGCCGGCTGTGAGAATGAGAGCAGCGAATGGCGTGAACATCCACACGTCGACGAGGACGACGGACATCAACGCCGTCTCGGGCACGGCGGCCCATTGCAGCGACGGCAGCCCAATTGCGTTTAGCATCGGGTTAAGAATGCCGACGCTGGGCTGCATCATCATCTTCCAGATCAGCGTGCCGATGACTGGGGCGATCACCATGGGAAAGATAAGCGTGGGCGTGAGGATGCGCGCCAACCGCGATTCGCGGTTTAGCAGCATGGCAATGATCAGGCCCAACCCCAGTTCAATGCCAGTGGTAAACAAAGCATAGGCAAAGGTGATATAGGTACTATAAAGAAAATCCGGGTCGGTCACCATGCGCCAGTAGTTGCGGAAGCCGACAAAGACGGCCTGGCTGCCGGGCCGATTGAGCGTATAGGCGGTAAACGAATAGTAGATCGCGGTTAAGAATGGGTATAGAATCCCGATCAGCACCAACAAGGCCGGCAGAGCAATCAAATAAGGGCGTACGCGCACCGATAACGGTGGTCTTACATCTTCCTCGGTAGGAGCGGGACGAGTTGAGCGTATGGTTTCTTGTGCCATCGTTTTCTGTACCCTTTGCAACAGCAAATTGGAACCAGGGAGGTGACAGGGCGGGCGTTTCACCGCAGCCCGCCCTGTCACTTACTTCAACGCACTAGGCGGGCAGCTACTCCTGGTAGATACCTGCATCCTTGAGCTGTTCAGTCAGGCTGGCAACCAAGGCATCCAAGCGGGTCTTGGCGTCCTGGCCGGCATAGATGTCCTGCAACGCCTGCGCCCACTCCGTCGTCGTCTCAAAGAAGAGCGGCTGGGGAGTGAACTGGATCTTCATGTCGTTAGCCTGGATCGTCGTGAGCGTCTTGAAATAGTCGGTCTGCTGGGCCATCTTCGCCTGGAAGTCGGCATTGTCGACAACCGACTTGCGGACTGGGTTGACCATGTTGTACTTGGTGGCACCGGTGGTGAGGAAGTCCTTGCCCGTTGCCCACTGCATGAAGTACCAGGCAGCATCCTTCTTTTGCGAGCCGGCATTCATGGCCAGCGACCAGATCCAGATGTTGGTTTTCAACTGGCCGTCGGGGCCAAGTGGGCCTGGCGCCCAAGCAATGTTGCCCAGCACTTCCTTGGCGGCAGTGTCGGGCTGATTCTGGAAGTAACCGAGAATGTCAGCGTCGAACATCGTGGCAGCTTTACCGGCGCCAAAGTCGGAACCGGCCTGGTACCAGGTGTAGGTCGTCCATGCCTCGGGGCCGGCACTCTTGACCATATCAATCCACTTTTGCGTGACTTCGACGGCGCAGTCCGAGTTCATCTGCGGGTGCATCTTCTCGTCGTAGTCCTTGCAGCCGTAGCTGGAGTACATGGTCATGAAGCCAGGGTGAATGGTGGCCCAGTTGAGGCTGCCGCGCACCACGATGCCGGCCATGCCGGGCTCGAGTTCCTTGAGCTTCTTGCTGACGGCAACCAGTTCGTCCAGGTTGGTGGGCGGGGTCAGGCCATGCTTGTCGAAGAGGTCCTTGCGATACATGTAGGCATTGGCTTCCCAGCCCCACGGCAGCGCATACTGTGAACCCTGGCCGAGATTGGCGGCGCCAGGCTGCAGGTTCCACATTTCCGAATTGCGCAGGTCAGCGATAATATCCTCGAAATCATAATCCGGGTTGGTCTTGGATGGATCGTTGATGTAGCCTTCCAGTGGCTCCATCCAGCCCGCGGGCGCATACTGCCAAATCATGTAGGCGCCGGTCATGAACACATCGTAGGTGCCCGAGGTGCCGGCCTGCAGGTCGATCGTCACCTTGTCAAAGTAGTTCTGCTCGGGGAAGACATCATAGGTGACGTCGATGCCGGTGAGTTCCGTAAACTTGGGCAGCTCGGCGACCAGCGCTTGCTGATAGGGGTGCTGGTTGAGCAGCAGCTTCAGGCTCTCGCCTTCGTGTGCGCGCCAGTTGAATTCGCCTGCCGGTGCGGCGGCAGCCTGGTCGCCGCCGGCTGCCGCCTCGGTCTCGGTGGCAGGCGCTGCCGCCGGCGCGGTAGTCGGAGCCGGGGCACATGCGCCAATCAGCATGGCCAAAATAACGAGCAAAGACACACTCACTAGCGTTAATCTCGATCGCATAATGTTCGCTTTCCTCCTGGTCTTGAGAAGATGGTTCGTACAGATAAACACACTCTCACCTCGAACTTGTTTCCTCAGATCTACCTTCCTTTCCGCCGGGGGTGGCAAACGTATCCGGTTCAGTCCAACAAGGGTGGAATAGCAGCCAGGTTCGCAATAACGAAACTGGGTGGGGTTGGCATACGGGCGGCGTCTTCACGGGTGGCGACGCCGGTCAGGACTGCGGCCGTGTACATGCCGGCCTGCTGTCCCATGAGAATGTCGGTCTCCAGCCGGTCGCCGACCATCATGCAGCGATCGGCGGGAAAGCCGAGCCGTTCCAGAGCTACCTGCATGATCAACGCCGAGGGCTTACCGGCCAGCAGTTGGAGCTTGCGGCCTGTCATATGTTCGAGCGCGGCAATCGTACCGCCGGCATCGGGGATGCCGCCGCCGGGCATAGGGCACATCTTGTCGCCGTTGGTGGCGTAAAAACGCGCGCCGCGCATCAAGGCCTGGTAGGCGGTGTTGAGCTTGCGATAGTCAAGCGTGCGGTCGAAGGCCACGATCACGGCATCGATACCCTGGGGGTCGATTACCTCTTTGGGGCTTTGGTCGCTGAGCTCGTCAAGGATCTGCAAACCGTGGCTGCGCAGTTCTTGGCGCAGGTTTTCCTCGCCCACAACGTAGTAGCGCAACTGCGGCTCATGCTGCGCCAGGTGATGACCGAGGACGTAGGCAGACGTGATGACGGAGTCCGGACTCGTCGGAATCCCCAACCGCGTCAGCTTGGCAGCGTAGGCCTGGCGCGGCTCCAGCGGCTTGTTGCTGACAAAGAGGACCTGCTTGCCGCGGCGGCGCAGCTCAGCAATACCCTCTACTGCTCCGGGCAGTGCCGCATTGCCAAGGTAGACTGTACCGTCCAGATCAAAGACGAATCCGTCAACACTTACGGCCATATAAAGACTGCCTCTCCGGGTCGGAATACGCTGTCAATTGAGTTCAGAAAACTTGGGGAGTTCGCAAGGATATTCACACAATGAATATCTTTGCAGATGGTAGCATGCGCCACTTGCTTTGTCAAGCCCGGATAAGGGTATAAAAATGGCAAAAGTGGCCCTTGACACCCCTATTACGGCGTGATAGTATCGAGCAGAAAACATAACGTCTGCAAGTTTTTGCAGACTTAGCAATTTCTGCCTCTCCCCAGCCGACAGCCAGGTGTTCGATGAACGAGCGTGAAGATCTGCTGGCCATGGTCGCCAGCTTGTACTATAAGCTTCACCAGAGCCAGGCCGAGATTGCAGAACGCCTTGGCGTTTCGACGTCGAAGGTGTCGCGGCTGCTCAAGGATGCATGGGACCGGGGCATTATCGAAGTGAACATCCGCACGCCGATCCCGCGCGATTTTGCGTTGGAACAGGAGCTGATGGCGCGGTTTGGGCTGCGGGATGCTTACGTGCTCGAAACCAAGAGCGACGCAGACGAGCACGGCCTGCTGATTGCGACTGGGCAGTTGGCGGCCAGTTACCTGGCGCGCGTGATTCCCACGTTTGCGCCCGGATCCACCATCGGCGTGGCATGGGGCACGGGCGTGCAGTCCACCGTCAATGCGCTGCCGAACAATCTAGGGCAGAAGATCGACGTGGTGCAGTTGATGGGGGGCGTAGGCGCCCTGGTGGTGGACGGGCCGGACCTTGCACGCGTCGTCGCAGCAAAGCTGGGCGGGCGCCACCACGACCTGCACGCGCCGGTACTGGTGGAGAAGCCCGAGGTGCGCAACATCTTTTTGAGCGAACCGGCGGTGCGCGAAGGCATTCGCCGCGCCCAGTCGGTGCAGCTGGCGATCACGGGGATCGGCACATTGGACGACAAGGCGTCGAGTTTTCTGCGCGCCGGGCTGCTGACGTTAACCGACCTTGCGCAGCTGCGGAGGATGGGCGCGGTCGGCGAAACCATTGGCCGCTTCTTTGATATCAACGGCAGCAGCGACGGCATCGAAATCAACCAACGGATCATCGGCATCGAGTTGGACGATCTGCGCCGCATCCCCAAAGTACTGGCTGTGGCGCGCGGCATTCCCAAGGCCACCTCGATCTATGGCGCGTTGTGCGGCAAGTTTCTGACCGTGCTGGCAACAGATGACATGACAGCGCGGGCCGTGCTGTCATTAGACGACAACTACAACCGGCAAAACGGGCATCGCACAAAGTAGAAGAGCGAATACAAGCAACGTCCCGGGACCCACGAGGTCCCCGGGACGTGTCAGAGCACGTTGCCGCGCAATGTCCCGGGGACCTGTGAGGTCCCCGGGACATTGCTTGCCGAGGTGCTGTGCTAGAATAGGCGTATTGCAACCGAATCAGAAAGGATTGAACCACTATGACCTATCCCGCCGCTAATGCCCTGGCGCAGGAAGTGGAAGAACGCCTTGTGCGCTATGTGCAGATCGACACCACCAGCGACGAGACAGCGACGACGGTGCCCAGCACGCCGGGGCAGCTTGTGCTGCAGAAGCTGCTGGCCGAGGAACTGCGCGAGATCGGCGCTGCCGACGTAACGCTGACCGACAACGGGTTTGTTTTTGCCACCATTCCGGCCACGGTGCAGGGAAAAACGCCGATCGTGGCCTACCTTGCGCATGTCGACACGGTAGCAGGAATCGCCGGCAACAGCGTCAAGCCACGCGTGCACCGCAACTACCAAGGCGATCCGATTGTATTTCCTGAGGATGCGTTGCTGGTGCTGATGCCGGAGTTGAGCCCCTATTTGGGCACGAAGATCGGGCATGACATTATCACGGCCAGCGGCAGTTCGATTTTGGGCGCCGACGACAAGGCGGGCGTGGCCATTATCATGACAATGGCCAACCACCTGCTGCGCCATCCAGAGATTGCCCATGGGGAGATCCGCGTCTGCTTTACGCCCGACGAGGAAATCGGCACCGGCATCCGCCACATCGACCTTAACCTGCTGCGGGCAGACTGGGCGTACACGCTGGATGGTGGAGATGTGGGCGAAATCGTCTACGAAACCTTCTCGGCAGACAAAGCAGTGGTGCATCTCACCGGTGTCTCGGCGCACCCCGGCAGCGCCAAAGATGTACTTGTCAACGCGCTGACATACGCGGCGACGATTGCCGATACGCTGCCGCATAACACGCGTACGCCGGAGACCACAGACGGGCGTGACGGCTTTATTCACCTGTACAAGGTCGAGGGTACGGCGGCGGACGCCACCATGCACTTTATCCTGCGCGACTTCGAGCGCGAAGGATTGGCGGGGCATGGCGAGCTGCTGAAGTCGATCTGCAACGCCGTCCAGCTCAGCGAGCCGCGCCTGCGCATCGAGTGCACGATCACCCCGCAATACCGCAACATGCGCTATTGGCTGGAAAATGACATGCGCCCGATCGAGTTGGCCACACAGGCTATGCACGAGCTGGGCATCGAGCCGGTCAACACTCCGGTGAGGGGCGGCACCGACGGGTCCCAGCTGACCGAGATGGGGGTGCCCTGCCCCAACGTATTCACCGGCATGCAGGCGATCCACAGCCAGTTGGAGTGGGTGAGCGTGCAGGATATGGTGCAGGCGGCTCAGGTGCTGGGGCGGCTAAGCGAGCTTTGGGCCAGGGCATAGCCCCCAAAAGCACAAGAGCGGCAGACTTTGCCGGTTGAACATGCGAGGTGTGCTGGCCAGCCAGCACACCTCATTGGTGTTGAATGCGCGATGACCGCCGCTGCACAATCTGGCAGGCCTGCTGCGCTCTATCTAGAGTGACAAGCAGGCGTCGGCACAGAGCCAGAAAAGACTCTCTCGCACTTCATATCTTGACGACCACGAACGATGGTCCCACTCGGCGCCGCTCAGATCGTCACCGCCATACAAGATCTGCCCAAAGGGCGTACCCCGAAACTGGGCGACGGCCATCAATCCTGCGCTCTCCATCTCGACGGTCAGGCAACCTTCTTGCCGGCGCATGGCAATCTTGTTGGGTGTCTCTCGGTAAGGCGCATCGGTGGTCCAGGTTTTGCCGCGGTAGTAAGGCACGCCGCGCTGGTCCATGACTTGGGCCAACACCTGTATGCTTGCCTCGTCCGCCACCACTTCCCGTGCAGGCGGAAGATAGTGATAGGAAACGCCCTCGTCACGGACTGCGCTGGAGACCAGGATCAGATGGCCAACGGCGATCTCTTTTGCGAGTACGCCGCAGCCGCCGCAAGCGATGAATTTGCGACAGCCAGACGCGATCACCTCTTCGAGCAGGCCGGCGGCCAGGGGCGCGCCGATGCCGGGGTGAAAGAAGGCGAGCCGCCGGTCCTGATAGGCGATTTCATACACGGGATGAAGACCATCTTCCCAGCGGATCTCCACGAGGACCTTGGCATCGTACGCAGCCACCACCTTTTCGATCACCTCGCGGAAGAAACAAATCACGCAATTCTCAGGCATGTCGCGCGGCCTGATCAATTTTGACGGTTCGATCAACGCCTCACGCGTGGCGTCGTACTCAAGGATGGGATAGCTCATGCGGTGGCCCTCTCTGTGATTCGTCTTGCCGGCAAGCTTATCGCCTAGAACTCCGGCGCGTAGTGCAGCACGCTTGGCCGCCAGACCAGGCTGCGCACCTGGATGTTACGGATTTGGATATAGCTGGCGTAGGCTTCGAAGCCGACCTTGGCATAGCGCTGCGAGTCGATCGGGTCCGGGTCGGTGACTTCCATAACGAGCCGGCCATCTACGAACAGGAAACAGTGGCCGTCGATGCTGCCGCCCTGGATGCGATAGGTGCGGCCGGGCTCGAAGTCAAAGAGCGGGGTGCCGGCAACAAGTTTGTACTCAGGCGATTTTTCAAAGCCGATCTTACCGTCCCACCAGCCTTCGACGCCAAACACGTAGGCGACGTCGCGACGGTTGAGTGCCTCGTCCCAACTACCGTTCCACATGAAATTGATGTCGTGCGTGGACGGCAGGACGGTGCGCGCCTCGAACTCGACCAGCACATTGCCGGGGAAGTCCGCCTGCGAGACGATCATGCCAGGGTTGTTGTGCGGATTGCGCCCACAGATCCAATCTTCCTCCACCCACCATTCGCCGCTGTAGGTCTTCCAGTCGCGTGCCAACATCTCGGCCGACACGGGTTCCGCGTACAGGAGCGAGGAGCGATCCAAGTCGATCTCTTTTCCGATAATCTTCAGCATGGGTTGTCCGATTCTTGTGTTTGGTTTTGTGGCCAGGATATCCCTAAGGACGCAGCCGTTGGACGGATTATAAGATGGCCGTTACAATTCCGCCCACTACGAAGAGTGAGGAGAAATTTGAGCTTATGACGGTCAGCGTGTTTGACCTTTTCAAGATAGGCATTGGGCCATCCAGCTCGCACACGGTGGGACCGATGAAGGCAGCGCGGATGTTCGCGCTGGGATTGTCCGAACGGGGCCTGCTGCCGCTCACGGCGCAGGTGCAGGTCGAGCTGTACGGATCGCTGGGAGCAACCGGCAAGGGGCACGGCAGCGATAAAGCTGTAATGTTGGGCCTGGAGGGCGACGAGCCGCGGAGCGTGGACATCGAAGGCATCGAGCCGCGCCTGCAGCAGGTTCGCACGACACAACAACTGCAGTTGCTGGGGGTGCAGCCGGTTGCATTTGTCGAGAAGCAGCACTTGCTGTTCAAGCGCACGAGCCTGCCTTACCACCCTAACGGTATGCGCTTCTTTGCCTTCGACGAGAGCGGCGGCGAACTGTACGCCCGCACCTATTATTCGGTGGGAGGCGGTTTTGTCGTGGACGAGCAGGCGAGCGAGGACCAGGGTACGGCCGAGGAACTGCGGCCGGTGCCCATGCCCTTTGACAACGGCGAAGAACTGCTTCACCAGTGCAAGCGCCATCACATGAGCATCGGCCAGGTGATGTGGGAGAACGAGAAGGCTTGGCGCCCGGAAGCGGAGGTGCGCCAGGGGCTGCTCGATATCTGGCACGTCATGCAGGAATGCGTGCAGCGGGGGACGATGTCCCACGGCACCCTGCCCGGGGGCATGAAGGTGCGCCGCCGCGCGGCGGAACTCTATCGCAAGTTGATCGAGCATCCCGAGCTCAACCTGCAGGATCCGTTGAATGTGATGGATTGGGTCAATATGTACGCCATCGCCGTCAACGAGGAGAACGCAGCCGGCGGGCGCGTGGTCACGGCCCCGACGAACGGCGCAGCAGGCATTATTCCGGCCGTACTGCACTACTACGCGCGCTTTACGCCAGGGGCCGACGACGAAGGTGTCGTGCGTTTTATGCTGGCGGCAGGGGCAATCGGCGCCTTGTACAAGAAGAACGCCTCAATCTCGGGCGCCGATGTCGGCTGCCAGGGCGAGGTGGGCGTCGCCTGCTCGATGGCGGCGGCCGGATTGGCCGAGGTGCGCGGAGGTACGCCCGACCAGGTGGAAAACGCGGCCGAGATCGGCATGGAGCACAACCTGGGACTGACGTGCGATCCCGTCGGCGGTTTGGTGCAGATTCCGTGCATCGAACGCAATGCCATGGGCGCAGTCAAGGCGATCAACGCCGCCCGCATTGCGCTGCGCGGCGACGGCAAGCACTATGTTTCGCTCGACCGTGTCATCAAGACAATGCGCGAGACGGGGGCCGATATGAAGACCAAGTACAAGGAGACGGCGCGCGGCGGGCTGGCCGTGAACGTCATCGAGTGTTAACAAGCAGCACAACTACAGAACAAGCAGGAGAAGAAAGGATTCTGCATGGCTGACCCGTATCTGGGCATGATCGAGGAGCAATGGCCTCTAATTGCCGACCTTTATAACGAACATGCCGACAAATATCCCGTTATGCTGGTGGACGTGAGCGACATGGAGATCCATGCCTTTCCGTACGAGGAGTTTCGCACTCTGCTCGATGTGACATCGCAGGCAGCGTTGGACGAGCAGTATCAGCGCGCTGTCGAGAAACGGCAGATGGTGCTTTTTGTGCGCGATGTTGAGCGCAAGATCTTTCAATCCTACAGCCTGGCATTGGATGACGAAGCGCAGTAGCAGGCGCCAGTGCAGTTCGTTGTGGGGCACAGCGAAGTCAACACGCGGGCACGTGGGCGTGCCGGACCCGCACGCGGCGTGCGGGCTGGACGGGAGGCATGCAGGCTAGGTTGGGGCTGCGATGTGGCGCAGGAAGCGATCGATATGCGCACGGGCGGTGGCGACGTGGGCCTTTGGGTCGAGAGATTTGGACGGCACTTCGACCAGTTCAGCATGGGGAATGGCAGCTGCGAGCGTCTCGGCGTAGGCGAACGGGTGCGTCGGGTCCACGTGGTTGGCCAAGACGAGCGTGGGGGCAGTAACTTGTCGCCACGCGGTGGGGTCGCGATTGGGCGCGTCGGCCGGCAGGTGCAGCAGCCGCGGCCAGGCGTCGGCGGCGCGCGGTTCGTCAAACTGGGCCAGCAGGGAGTCTGCCGTGTAGGGAGCCTCCTTCGCCAGGCGAAGATAAAGCGGCGAAGCAAGAAAGCCTTGCCTGCCTTCGGCCACGCCATAGTCGCGGATCCACTGACCCACCTCCACCATACAGTCAAGATTGGGGGGAGAAGGCTGCGCCAGCCAGGCTGGGCGAACCAGAAGTAAGCCGGCTACACGTGGTGCGTAACGGAGAGCCAGGTTGAGCGCAACACCTGCTCCCATCGAGATGCCACCCGCCACAAACTGGTCGATACCGAGCTGGTCGAGCAGGGCTACGACGTCATCGGCGAACACGTCAAAACGCAGCAGAGCCGGGTCGCCAAGCGGCTGCGTCTTGCCGTGCCCGCGACAATCCAGCGCGATCAGGTGTACGCCCGGTTGATAGGCGTATAGCTCCATGGGTTGGCGGCGGTCACCGCCCAAACCGTGTTGAAACACGAACACCAGCCCATTACCTTTCTGGGCACCTTTCTCGGCATACCAAAACTCGATTTCTTGACGACAAAAACCGGCAGCTCTGCTGGCCATGCGGGACCTTGTCCTCGTGAGTATGGAAGCGGCGTCACGGAGATAAAAGCGTGCACCTGCTAACCTGCATTTGTCAAAAATTTCACAATCCGGATCGCTCCCCAACAAGTGCTGCGATCCTGCTCAGGAGATGGAGAATACCAGCATGAAGCGAACTTTGTCCATTGTGCCACTGATAGCGGTCCTGACGCTGTTGTTGGCAGCGTGTGGTGGTGGATCCAGCCAGCCTACGCCCACGGCGGCACCGGCAGCCGCAGGTCCAAGCGCCCAAGAAGTGCTAAACGCCATTAATGTCGAGATGCACGACATCTATTATGGCGCCGAGAACAACAATGTCGAGAAGCCGCCAGTTTGGACCGTGGGCGCCGGTCAGCAGGTGAACATGAATTTCGATAACAAGGGCGCTCTCGAGCACAGTTGGGCTATCTTGAAGCAGGGCGCCGAGATGCCCATGCCGTACACCGATGCGGACGCTGACCGGCTCTTCTATACGTCGGGGCACCTAAAGCCGAGCGAGCAGAAGGGCGACAGCTTTACAGCTCCCGCAGAAGCGGGTGAGTACATAGTGTTTTGCACCGTTCCCGGCCACTACCCGGTAATGCAGGGGCGTCTTGTCGTGCAGTAATGCGCACTAACGAGGTGGCTTGAGGGTTATCGTCTAAAGTAAACAGCAGGCAAAGAAATAGCACCGGGTGTCGCGGCGAGTATAGCTCGCATGCACCCGGTGTTTTCGTTGATTAGTGATAAGATTTGTCGGCGGCGCAGACTGGCGCAAAAAGCGTTAGTAATTCGTCAGGTACAAGTAAGCAGTTTCTAGTTTACAATGGAGGAAACCGATCTGACTTCCGCTCAGCTTCAAGCTGACCAGTAATGAGGTTCTGATGGAGTGGCACGTTACACCAGCCGCGACGATCTATTTTGGGGCTGCATTGGTGGGAGCAGCAGTCGTCCTGGTCGCGCGCAGGCACCGGCACGTGCCGGGAGCGACCGTCTTGGCATGGCTCATGGTGGCAGTAACGCTATGGGCACTATGCGACGCAGTTGAAAGCGCCCTGACGAGCATGCCGTCCAAGATTCTAGTGTCGAAAATAAGCCATATCGGCATTCAGTCAGTTCCGGTTCTATTTCTGCTATTTGTGCTGCAGTATACACGGCGCGAGCGTTGGTTGACGCCACAGAGGATCGCTGCACTATGGATCATTCCCGTGATCACTGTGTTCATGGTCTTCACCAACGAGTGGCACTACCTGATCTGGCAATCCATCGAAATCAAGCAGCTGCCCACCGGTCCGGATGCGTTCTACGTCCACGGCCCGTTCTTCTGGTTCGCCACCATCTACGCCTATTTGTTGGTTGCCATCAGCACTGTTCTCTTGGTTCAGACGCTGCGCCATGAGCGCGATGTTTATAGACGGCAGTCGGCCGTACTGCTCGCAGCCGCCGCAGTGCCGTGGATAGGCAATATCCTATACCTATCAGACCGTAACCCGCTGCCCGGGCTGGATTGGACCTCCTTGTCCTTTATGATGACGGGCGTGCTCGTTGCCTACGCCATTTTTGTTCTGCGGCTTTTTGACTTGGTTCCGGTCGCACGCAACGCGCTGATCGAGCACATGAGTGATGCGCTGTTGGTGACGGATTCGCACAATCGCGTAGTGGATGCCAACCCAGCCGCGCGCCTGTTGCTGGCACAGCAAGGGGAAGTGGTGGGAAAACCACTTTGTCTGGCGCTGGGTAAGGATGCCGCCGCACAACTGGCTGCCGGCGAGCACGAAATTCATAGCGTCATCACGCTGCAAAACCACCAAACGCACGGGCTGGATGCTCTGTGCACCCCCTTGTTGGACAATAAGGGCCGATTAGATGGGCGATTGATCGTGCTGCGCGACATCACGGAGCGGCTGCAGATGGAGCAGGAACTGCGCCGAAGCGAAGAACACTACCGCAGTTTTCTGGCCATGGTCAGCCACGAACTGCGTACGCCATTAACGGGTATCCTGGGCATGGCAGAGGCGATGCAGGCCGGCGTCTATGGCCCGCTAAACGAGCGGCAAGTACGCAGCCTGCGCATTGTCGAACAGAGTGGACGTCACTTGGCGGCCGTGGTTAACGATATGCTGGACTTGTCGCGTATTCAGTCGGGAACGCTCGACTTGCATGTGGGGGTATGTGGCGCCGGCGATCTAGGTATTGCCTCCATTGCAGCCATACGGGAAGAAAGCGAACGCAAACAGCAACACGTTGATTTCGCGATTGATCCGGCGGACTTGCAAGTGCGGGTCGACGTGCGACGCATTGAACAGGTACTCGTCAATCTACTTGGCAATGCGGTGAAGTTTACGCCGGTCGGCGGCAAATTAGGGCTGAACATCGGGTTATGCGATGGGTCAGTGGCCTTCCGTGTGTGGGACAACGGCATCGGCATTGAGCCGGACGTCGTCACACAACTGTTTCGACCATTTACCCAGGGCGACGAGCGGCTATCGCGCGCCTATGGCGGCGCCGGGCTGGGATTGGCGCTGGTGCGTCGTCTTGTAGAATTACACGGTGGCAGCGTCAGCGTTGTGAGCCAGCCGGGACAGGGCAGTCAGTTCACGGTGTATGTGCCACATGACCCGGCATGATGCCAACGAGTTCGAGGTACCTAGACTGGTTCTTCCTCCCATTCACAGGAGAGAGACTGAACCGCAGCCAAGAGCTCGGCGTCCGTTGCGTCTCCGCCATGCGGATGGTCATGGCACAGAGGAGCAAACACACTGTAGGCACCGGCCTCCTTGAGGACATCGGACTGGAGATCCGCTTCTTCACTGCCAGTCGCAGCTGGTGTGACCTGCAGCAACTGCACAAGAACGTGACGCAACTCGGGTTGCAGCCGCATCGTTGCTTCTACTACTTCTTCAAACGTCAGGTCTTGCATACAAAAATAGTGTCCTTAACTGACCGCAATTAACGTAAGTCCATCTGTCAGGCGTATCTGGCAGCTTAACGCTGATCAAGACACAGATATGTGAACAGCGTGCTACTACAAAGTTGCGACGAAGTGCCGAGTGCGTTTTGTCTCAGCGTTACGTCGAAAAGTAAGGTATCTATATCTTCTCGCGTGTACTCTATTTATATAGTGATCTTGTGCTTTTTACGGAACCCTGATTCTGCTTGCCTGAAGAAGATCCAGTTTGGCAAGCGCCAGGCAAACCCAGTGATTGTTAGGAGACGACTTATGCTATACCACCCAATCCCTCGACGTGTGTACCTGTGGCGCAAGCTGCTCGCTGCGCTCACCTTATCGCTTGTGCTCGCTTCCCTGGCCGCCCAGGTGGCGCAGGCGCAAGCATCCATCCGTTATGTAAATAGCGCAATCGACGACGGCCTCGTTGCCAGCTGGAGCTTTGACGCGAGTGAGGGGGGCGAATTTCGCGATGTAGCACACCTGCCCAAGCGGGGCAACTTTGGCACCTTGAGCGGCAGCGCAGTGCTGGACAACAGCGATAAGCCGGACATCGGTGGACTCAACCCTGCAGCTCTGGCGCTTGACGGAGGAGACGGAATGGGTCTCGTCGCCGACACGACCGGCCAACTCAATCTTGCGAATGCTTTTACTCTCGTCGGCTGGGTAAAGCGCACCGTGGATGACGGCGCCGGGGTCCTGTACTCCTCCGGCACGAGTGCAGGCGCCTGGTATGTCGGCTTTGGCCAAGATGGCCGCTTGATCCTTGGCGCCGACGCGCAGATATTAGCAAGCAGTACGAATGCGCTTCCGATCGCCCAGTGGGTTCGTGTCTTTGTCGCCAAGGAGGCGGGCGGCAACGTTCGTTTCTACTTTGGCGGCGTGGCCGCCGGACAGGGCCAAACCGGCACTCTACAGCAGCCGAGCGGCAACAAATCGATTGGCGGACGACCCGCCGACGCTGCGGCAGCCTGGCAAGGACGTGTAGACGCATTGAGCATCTACAACCGCGCTTTGACCGATGCCGAAATTGCGCGGCTGACTTCCGGCGCCGGCTGTACCACCGACGGCCTGTCGTGGGCCACGGCATTCCGCGACGTCACCTGTGCCCTGGAGCTCGCACCGGGCAGCAGCGAAATCTGGATTGCACGCGGTATCTATGTTCCCGGCATTCTGAGCGATAGCGCATACCAGATGCGCAATGCCGTCGACCTTTACGGCGGGTTTGTCGGCACCGAAACGAGCCGCAGCCAGCGCCCTGCCTTTGTGCAGCCAACCAGCGTCAACCCGGATCCGGCCGCCTACACGATACTCTCCGGCGACGTAAACGGCGACGACAATCGTGCGACCTTCGCCAACTATGAGGACAACACGAATCATGTCCTCAAGGGGGATGGCGTCCCAATACCCACATTGCTCGACGGCCTCGTCATCATGAGCGGCAACGCCGACAGCACGGTGGAAGAGAATGCCATTGGCGGCGGGTTAGTCAACAACGGTGGCAACCTCAGCCTGTCGAACATGGCTTTTGTTGCCAATGGCGCAGGCAAGGGCGGAGGCATTGCCCAATTCAATTCAGACTTGCGCCTGTCCAACGTGACGTTTCTGGGCAATCGCGCCGTGTTGACCGGTGGCGGTGGCGGCATCTACGCAGAAGGCAGCAGCATCGACCTGTCGGGGGTGCGTTTCACCCAGAATGCAGCGATAGATGGAGCAGGCGCAACAATCAAGAGTGGCAAAGCCGTCATCAATGGGTCACAGTTCGCCGGCAACGTAGCGAACCAGCGCGGAGGCGCCCTGCTGGTGCTGGCTGCGGCGAATGTACGCCTCACCGCCATAGAGTTTAATAACAACAGCGCCCAATTCGGGGGCGCTGTCGCAGCAGAGGCCAGTTCCCTTGCCTTCAGCACGGCCAATTGGCGCGGCAACACGGCGACCAACGGCGGCGGACTCCACGGCATTAACGCAAGTATGCAACTCACCGGCACCAGCTTCATCACCAACACGGCAACCCTGGGTGGCGGCATCTACCGCCAAGGCGGCAACGTGTCGCTGGCGGAGGTTACGTTGGAAGGCAACCAAGCGACGCAGAATGGTGGGGCAATCTACAATCAGGGCGGCGACAGCGTGAGCATCAACCGCCTGTTCGCCTTTGCCAATACGAGCGGGGGCAGCGGCGGGGCAATATTCAACACCGGCACGGCGAACGTTGCCATGTATAACCTGCTCCTTGTCGGCAACACCGCCCAGAATGGTGCGGCGCTAGCCAACCAAGACGCGGCATTTGTTGTGAGCAATGCAACGGCCGTAAACAACACCAGTACGAGCGGTGCGACCATCAATGGCAGCGGTGCGTCGAGTGGAGCGATCCGCAACACGGTTACATGGAGTAACTCGGCGTCACAACCGATCGACGTACCGGCCGCCGTCACGACCCAAAGCAATCACCTGGAAGGAATCGGCGGCGATCCGAAGTTTGTGCGCATGCCCAGCGCAGGCGATGGGAACTGGGCGACACTGGCAAATAATGATTATGGCGACCTGAGTGTGCAGTCAGGTTCGCCTGTGGTCGACGCCGGGACCAACAGTGCGCTGCCTGTCTCTATCACTACCGATGTCAAGGGCAGCAGCCGCTTTTGGGACGATCTAGGTAAGCAGCCCAACGCAGGGATTAATGAGCTGCCACCTGTCGACATCGGCGCGCATGAATACATCAATGCCGTCGCCGTAGCAAAAGCGAACGGCCCCTATTCCGGCGTCGAAGGCACAGCCGTCACGCTAAGCGCGCAGGGATCATCAGCATCCAGCGGCTCCATCGTAAAATATGAGTGGGATTGTCGCGATGACGGCAGTTTCGAGATCTCAGGAACAGCAGTCACTGCCGCATGCGCCTACGAGGACGATGGCACCTACACGGCACGGCTGAGAGTCACAGCGGCAGTTGGCGGCGTCACCGGCGGCACTGCCGATGCGACGGCCGTGGTAGTAATTGCCAATCTAGCGCCGGTGTATACGCCGCCGAGCAGCCAGTTGGTACAACCCGGCACGGAACGTGCGTTTGAGCTGGGTTCGTTTGTCGACGGCGGCGTAAATGACAAGTGGAAAGTCGATATCGATTGGGGCGACGGAACGCAGGGTTCCAACTTTGACGCCGATGAGCAAGGGAAACTACGGACGGCTAGCCATACGTACGCAGCACCGGGGCAATATGGTGTGCGCGTGAGCGTGCGCGACAACGACGGCGCCGTTGCGGCAGGTGGCTTTACCGTGACGGTAAACCTGGCAACGGCCGACTCGGATGGTGACGGTGTCCTGGACGTCAATGAGTGTACCCTGGAAGGCATATGCCCCGATACGGACGGCGACGGTCAACCTGATTACCTGGATCCCGACGACGACAACGACGGAATTCCCACCAGCGTGGAAGGAACCCGCAACACAGATGGCGACGGAATTCCCGACTACCTGGATCCCGACGACGACGGCGACGGGAACCCCACGATCGATGAATTCAAGCGCGGCGATACGGACGGCGACAGCATTCCCGACTATTTGGACCCGGACGACGATAACGACGGCCGGCCGACCATTGTCGAGCGCGGGCGAGATAACAATAACAACGGTGTACCCGATGAGTACGAGGTCGGTTACATCGTGATGATGCCTTTGGTCCAACGCTAAGCTACCAGCGCAGTCCCCTTCCAGAAGTAAGCACGCTAATCTCTACGGCTGCCGGCATGTTGCCGGCAGCCGCATTCTTTGTAAAGACCACACCGCAGCCTGCACCATGCAGACTCAAATAGCCCTGCTTGACCTTGTACCACGCATACACATCGCCGTCCAGCATCAGCAGGCGTAGTTCAGAACCTTGCAGCAGCGGTCCCACATCTCGCGAAGTACGGAGACTGCAGATATAATGGGTGACCTGCACGCCAGGGAATGGGGCGAACTCAGGCAGAGCCAACACCGTGTCGCCTATGATCGAAGGGGCTAAGATTACAGATTTGTCTTGTATAGCAAGCATGCTCACAGCGTGCCCGACCGCAGTTTGATAAGATGGAGACAAGGTCGAGCCGGCTTCCAGAAGGACGGCTGCGCATGGTTGGAGAGGTGCGAGGTCCAGCGGCTCGTGGCCACAAACGAAGGTCGTGCAGGAAATGGTTGGGGGTAGTTGCGCCAGGCATTGGGTTAACGCTTCTGCGGTGGCACAAACGGCAATCGACATGTGACATCCTTTTGACAGAGCCGGCTTTTTTCGTTACTGTATCGTCGCCCAATCCATCCCATCATAGCAGAGGACAGACGCGATGAAAATCGCCATTTTCGGCGCTACCGGGCATACCGGCCAATTTATCCTGCGCGATGCTCTGGACGGCGGCCACAGTGCCTCCGTGCTTGTGCGCAATCCGTCCAAGCTGCCGCCAGGGAAATACAAGTTAACGATTCACCTGGGCGACGCGACCGACGACGACAACGTCGAGGATACCATATTTGGGCAGCACGCCGTTGTCAGCGCCCTTGGCCTCACGGCCAATGGCCGTTCCGACAGCGTGTCGGTGGCCATTGGCCACATGATCAAGGCTATGCAAGCCAATCGGTTGCAGCGGATTGTAGTGATTGCCGGGGCTGGAATTTTGCTCGACAAGGCCGGCGGAATGCGCATCGATTCGCCCACGTATCCTGAGCAATATCGGGTCTACGGAATAGAGCATCGCCGGGTGTATGAGGCGTTACAGGCGTCAAATTTGGACTGGACACTGATTTGTCCGCCGACAATGTACGAAGCAGAACCGGGGGATACAGTCAGCGCCAATCCGGGCAGCACATTACGTTGGGCGTTGGACACGATGCCCGAGCACGGGAAGCGTGCAGCCTATGCGGCCGTGGCGCGCTTTGCCCTTGAAACCCTGATCGCGAACGAGTATGTTCGCCGGCGAGTAGGAGTTGCGGAATAGCAAGCATATGCCAACCCATTTTGAAGGTCCCGACTGCCAGGTGCTGGCATTGGACACGATGATTAAGCTGACTCGAGCCACCAATACGCTGATGGCGCGGCTCGCGCGGCGCAATACACACGGCGAGCTGACGGAAAGCCAGTTTGGCACGCTGGAGACGCTCTTTCACTTGGGCCCCATGTCGCAGACCGACATTTGCGGCAAGCTTCTCAAGAGCAGCGGCAACACGACGCTGGTGGTCGATAACCTGGAGAAACACGGCCTCGTGCAGCGCCAGCGCGACGCAAACGACCGGCGCGTGGTCATGGTACAATTGACCGAAGCTGGCAGGGATCTGATCGCCGAGCTCTTCCCTGCCCATGCTGCTGCCGTTGCAGAAGAGATGTCGGTCCTGAGTTTGGAGGAACAGCGGCAACTGGGCGAACTCTGCCGCAAACTGGGTAAAGGTTTGGAGCAGCGCCAGGCAGCACAGTCGCTGCAGGCAGCGTAGCCAACGTGATTGATAAGAAGGATTGAATTCGATGACAGAGTCGCAAAACAGCCAGTCAGGGGCCGCCTCGACAGCCCTGGCAGCGGTCGATAACGTCATGCGGACGATGGTTGGCACCATCGAGGATAAGCACATTGCCGCCGCCAATGAGCGTGTGCAGGCGTTACGTGCTCGCAATCCCCACGCAACGGACGACGAACTAGCGGATAAAGCCATTCGCCAGAAGTGCATTGATACAGGCGCTGTGGGCGTGGCATCCTCAGTACCAGGTCTGATTCCAGGCGTAGGATCTATGCTGGTTGCCAGTGCAGGCCTGGTGGTTGATATCCGCAAGACGATGGAGATGCAAAAGGATCTGGTGCTGGAACTGGCTGCTATCTACGAGCGCCCGATCACGCCAGCCGATCGGCGCAACTTGCTGCTGCTCGTGGGCGGCGTGGATTCGGGCAACAAACTGGTGGTCAAGGCCGGCGGCGAGCTGGCGGCGAAGGCTTCGCTGAAGATATCCTCGGAGTTCACCTCCAAAGCCCTGTCAAAGGCGATACCAATAGCCGGCATCATGACTTCGGCAGCGGTCAACGTCGTGTCCACATATCTGGTGGGGCGACGAGCCCAGGCCTACCTGCGCGCCGATCCAGCGCTGGCTGATACGTGGGACGATGCCCTGCGCACCCTCTCGGGGGTAGACGAGCGCGAGCTGGCGCGCTGGCTGCTGGCCTCGCTCGACCAGGCGCAAGGTGGGCTGACCCAGTCCGCACGATGGTTGGGTGGGGCCGTTGGCTCCGCCGGGCGCTCAGTGGGCAGTGCAGTTGGCACATCTGCCGGCTACTTTTTGGCCAGCCAACGCGACCGTATTCTGCGCCGGTCGCGACCGGCAGGTGATCAGCCTGCCTAGACAGAAGTTAGAGCGATGGACACAGCACTCTTTGATTACGACCTGCCTTCCTCGTTCATTGCCCAGAGTCCGGCAGAGCCGCGCGACAGGAGTCGCCTGTTGGTGTTACACCGTGCCGATGGCAGGATCGAGCATCGCCACTTTTGCGACATCATCGAATACCTGCAGCCGGGCGACCTGCTCGTCGCCAACGACAGCCGCGTAATCCCAGCCCGGCTGCATGGTCACAAGGCGACGGGCGGAGCGGTCGAACTGTTTCTGCTGCGCCAATTGGACGAAGACGGCGCGGAATGGGAGTGCCTGGTCGGCGGCAAGGGACTGCATGCGGGTGCCGTCGTCACGCTCTCCCGTAATTTAACTGCCACCATTACGTTTGTGACCGCCACAGGCACGCGTCACGTGCTATTCTCCGAACCTGTACGGCCCTACTTGGATGAGTTGGGCGAAATTCCTCTGCCGCCGTATATCACCGGCTACAGCGGGGACAGCGAACGGTATCAAACGGTCTACAGCCTGCCCGAAGGCAGCGTAGCGGCGCCGACTGCGGGTCTTCACTTTACGCCCGATCTGCTGCTGCAAATCCGCGAGGGGGGGGTGCAGTTTGATACCGTAACGCTGCATGTGGGCCTGGATACATTCAAGCCGGTCGAAAGTGAGCAGGTAGAGGGCCACGTTATCCACAAGGAATGGGCCGAGCTGACTGCTGCCACTGCGCGCCGCATTAACGAGACTACCCTGGCGGGAAAGTCCGTGATTGCAGTCGGGACGACCACGGTGCGCACGCTTGAATGGGGGGCCACCGGCGCACAGGGGCTGGACCCCTACGCTGCCAAGGCCTGTCCGTGGCAGCGGGTAGCGGCCTTTGCCGGCGACGTCAGTCTGTTCATCCGGCCGGGTTACCGCTACCGGGCTGTGGACGCCGTTATTACGAACTTCCATCTCCCGCGCTCGAGCTTGCTGATGATGGTGAGTGCCTTTGTGAGCCAAGCATGCCTGGACGACCCAGACAGGGGGAGACGCATATTGCTCGAGACGTACGAGGTGGCCAAGCGCGATGGTTACCGGTTCTACAGCTTTGGCGACGCCATGCTGATCATTTGAACGTGTCCCACAAAACGTGGGACATAAGCCCCTGTTTTCCCTCCCGGCAGCACACCATACTGTAGCTATCCAACACCGTAGAGGTATTCGATTTTCTGTTCCCCAGCCGCCATCAATGACGATGTCGACATGATAGGTGTGTGGCGCACCCCTCCATCGCCGTTGCACTGCACACGCCGCTCAAAGGAGAGCAACATGGCACGAGGTACCGTCGAGATCGACGCAAACCGCTGTAAGGGCTGCGAATTGTGCGTGCACGCCTGCCCACAGCACGTCCTTCACCTTTCTTCCACCTACAACACACGTGGTTATCGACCGGTCACGCTTGACGAAACGACCGGCTCCTGCACCGGCTGCGCCATCTGTGCAGTCGTTTGCCCCGACATGGTCTTTACCGTCTACCGGGACCGGGTCCAACCACGGCGAGCAGCCTAACCCAGCTTGATGTGGAGGCGCAGCATGACAAAAGAATTATGGAAAGGCAATGAGGCCCTGGCAGAGGCGGCCATTCGCGCCGGCTGCCAGGCGTTTTTTGGTTATCCGATCACGCCGCAGACCGAACTGCTCGAATACATGGCGCGACGGATGCCCGAGCTCGGCCGCACTTTCTTGCAGGCGGAAAGCGAGATTGCGGCAATACACATGGTTTACGGCGCGGCCAGCGCCGGCATGCGAGCCATGACCTCTTCGTCGTCGCCTGGCATCAGCCTCATGCAAGAAGGACTGAGCTATATTGCGGGCAGCGAGACGCCATGCGTCCTGGTGGACATCATGCGCGGCGGGCCCGGGCTGGGCAACATCCAACCAAGCCAGAGCGACTACTTCCAGGTAACGCGATCGGCAGGTCATGGCGACTATCATCCGATCGTGCTGGCTCCTGCCAGCGTGCAGGAAGCCGTAGACCTCACATACGCTAGTTTTGACCTGGCCTTTGAACACCGTCATATTGTCATTATTGCCGGCGACGGCACGCTTGGCCAGATGATGGAGCCGGTAGTGCTGCCAGCGATGCGCTCATTGCCCGAAGAACGCCCAGAATGGGCCTTGGGAACCATGGAGCTACACGCACCGCGCCGTATCAGCTCATTCTACCTGGCGCCCGAGTCGCTCGAACAGGCCAACTTGCATCTGCAGCAGAAACTGCAGCGTATCGCCGAGACGCAGCAGCGTTACGACACCTATTGCACGGACGACGCCGAGGTTTTGATCGTCGCCTTTGGCACCGTCGCACGCATCGCGCAGTCGGCCGTGCGCATGGCGCGCCGGCAAGGCCTGAAAATCGGTCTCTTCCGCCCAATCTCACTCTGGCCGTTCCCTGCCCAGGCGCTGGCGGAAGCGGCGGCACACGTGCACGGGTTACTCGTCGTCGAGATGAATGCAGGGCAGATGCTGGACGATGTGCGCCTGGCGGCGGAGTCGGTGCTGCCCATACGCTTCTTCGGGCGGATGGGCGGCATGGTGCCACTGCCGGAAGAGATTGTCTACGAAGCCCAGCACCTGGGCCGCGTGCTGCAGAGCCGCAACGGCTTCGGGCGGGAGGGTCATCGGCAGAATGGCAGCAGGCACGTTCATAGCGTACAAACGCTATAGCAGAGGAGGACTCAATGGTATCCGAGCTGGCGTTACAGCGCAATGGCCATGTTGTACAAGAGAGCGAGCTGGTCTACCAGCGGCCCGAGTCTCTGCTGGATATGCCGCTGTCGTACTGCCCTGGGTGTGGCCACGGCACCATCCATCGACTCGTAGCCGAGGTGATCGACGAGCTTGGCATTCGCACGCGCACCTTATGCGTGGCGCCGGTGGGTTGTGCGGTATTCGCGTATCAATACTTCAATATGGATGCGTGCGAGGCGGCGCATGGCCGCGCACCGGCCATGGCGACCGGGCTCAAGCGTGTGCTGCCGGATCACGTCGTGTTTACCTACCAGGGTGACGGCGACCTTGCCTCGATCGGCGGCAACGAGATCCTGCATGCGGGAGCACGCGGCGAACAAATCACGGTGGTGTTTGTCAATAACGGCGTCTATGGAATGACGGGCGGCCAGATGGCGCCGACAACGCTGCTCGGCGGCATCACGACGTCGTCGCCGAGTGGGCGCAACCCCTTGCTGCACGGCTATCCGATTCACATGCCCGAGCTGCTGGCAACCCTGCAGGGTGTAGCGTATGCCGTGCGCAGATCGACGCACTCGCCTGCCGAAATCAGGCGCACCAAGAAGGCACTGCGGATGGCATTTACCTGCCAGTTGCAGAAGCGCGGGTTGAGCATCATCGAAGTGCTCAGTACATGCCCAACCAACTGGCGGCTGTCGCCCACCGATTCACTGGCCTTTATCCGCGACGAGGTGCTCCCCGTCTATCCGCTCGGAGATTTCAAGGCGCCCAGTGACCTCAAGGAAGCATAAGCAGGAGGCAAGGGATGGAAACGTCTATCATCATATCGGGCTTTGGCGGTCAGGGGGCACTGTTTGCGGGGCAATTGCTGGCGCATGCGGCGCTGGAAGCGGGCCGCGAGGTGACGTGGATCCCCTCCTATGGTCCCGAGATGCGCGGCGGCACGGCGCACTGCACCGTGATCGTCGGGGACGAGCCAATCGGTTCGCCGCTGGTGCGCAACCCCTACTGCGTGATCGCGCTCAACCTGCCTTCGGCGGATCGGTACGAGCCGTTAGTCCAAGCCGGCGGCGTGCTCATCGCCGACAGCACGGTGGTGCGCCGCCCGTTTCAGCGCGAGGATATCCTAACCCTGGCCGTGCCGGCACACACGATCGCGATTCAACTTGGCGATCAACGGCTGGTCAATGTAACCATGTTGGGCGCCCTGTTGCAAGTCTGCAACATACTGAGCTTGGCAGCGGTCGAGGATGCGCTGCGCAAGCAGCTGCCGGTGCGCCACCGCCACCTATTGCCGGCGAATATCAGTGCGCTGCACGCAGGTGCAGAGTGGGCCACGGAACGTACCGCATTGCGGGTGATGGAGCATTGAACCCATGCAGTGTTGCTCTTAGTAGGCAGAGACCCCGAGGCCGAGCTGACGCTACGACAGCGCGGCCTTGACTCGTTGGGCGTTCATGGGGAGCTGACGCAGGCGTGCACCGGTGAGGGCGAAGACGGCGTTAGCAATCGCCGCCGCGACCGGGCCGATGGGTGGCTCGCCAACCCCACGCGGGCGGCCGTCGCCTGCTTCGAGCAGCGCCACGGCGATGTCGGGCGCTTCTTTCATGGTCAGCAACGGATAGAGATCGAAATTGCCGGCTTGGACCTGGCCGTCCTGAATTGTCAATTCCTCGATCAGCGCCGAGCCGACGCCCCACATGATGTTGCCTTCGACCTGGGCGCGGGCGCCGTCGGGATTGATGACCAAGCCGGGGTCCATGGCGGCAGAGACGCGGTGCACACGAATCTTGCCTGCGGCCGAGTCGACCGAGACTTCGGCTACCATGGCGACAGCAGTGTCGACGTCGAGGCAGCAGGCGAGGCCGCGCGCACGTCCTGCGGGCGCCGCCGTGTTCCAACCCGCTAGATCTGCAGCCGCATGCAACACGGCCGTGAGACGGGCCTGCGCGGGAACCGTGGCGTCTAGATGGCGCAGCCGGAACTCGAGAGGGTCGACGCCTGCCGCGTGCGCCAACTCGTCCATAAACGACTCAACCGCAAACACATTGGCGAGCAGCCCCAGGCCGCGCCACCAGCCGGTGCGGACGGGCAACTCGGTGCGATAGGCAACTGCCTGCTTGTTAGGCACTGCGTAGCGAATGAGCGCCCCGCGGTAGGCGCCAAAATCGGCGCCCATTATGGGAGCCAAAAAGTTGGGCAGAAAAGCGAAAGCTACGTCGCCGCTCGCCTGGCGATGTTCGATGGCCAGGAGGTTACCACCGGTATCCAGGCGAGCCGCAAGCTGATGATGGGTGGGCGGGCGGAAGTAGCCATAACGCATGTCCTCGGTGCGCGTCCAGCCCACGTGCACTGGCACACCAGCGGCTTGCGACAGGCGCGCCGCCTCGATGGCGACCTCGTCGCCCACTTTGCGGCCAAAGCCGCCGCCGACATAGGTAGGGATCACCTCGACAGTCTTCTCGTCCACGCTCAATGCCTTCGCTACGGCGCTCTGCACCGAACTCTGCGCCTGGGTGGAACACCAGACACGGACGCTGTCCGCCTGCACGTCGGCCAGCGCGGCCTGCGCCTCCAGATGAGCATGCACGGCAAAGGGCGTGCGATACTCGGCGCTAAGCGTCGTCTCACGGCGCAGCGAACCGCCGGTATCACCCTCGCTCTGGATAGTAACGGCGCTGCCGTTGCCCACTGTCACCATCGCTTCCAACTCCGCTTGCTGCCAGGGATGTCCAGGGTCCCACTCGACCTGGAGCTGAGCCGCCGCGGCCTGGGCCTGGGTGCGCGTGTCAGCCACAACGCCGGCGAAGTCGTCGGCGATGACAACTTTCTGCACGCCGGGCATTTCGCCGGCGCTGCCGGGGCTGGCAGACTTGAGCTTGGCGTTCAAGGTGGGTGGGCGCGCAACGGCGCCATACTTCATACCGTCAAGGCGGGCGTCATAGCCATAGACCGCCCGTCCAGTGAGCTTGGCCTCAAAGTCGCGCCGCGCCATGGGCTGGCCGATATACTTGAACTGGCCGGGGTCCTTGAGCGCCGGCGCGACCTCAGGTGCTTCCCAATCGTCCGTCTTGGCGCTCACGATGTCGGCGAAATCGCGGCGCTGAGCAGGATCACCGTGCACAGCAAAGCCACGGCCCGCGACGGCCAACGCCATAGGCGCTACTCCCAACTGCACAGCCGCTTCCTGGCGCAGCATTTCCATCAAGGTTGCGGCGGCCTGGCGCAGGGGGATGAACGTACCCGAGACTGAGCTGCTGCCGCTGGTAATGGCATTACCCAGATCGCGCGCAGTCGTGGCCATGGCCACGTCCATGTCCTCCCAGGCAATGTCGAGTTCGTCGGCGGCCACCTGCGCGATGGACGTATGGACCCCTTGCCCCATCTCTACCTTTGATAGGTAGAGCCGAATACGGCTGTCGGGCAGCACTTCAAACCAGGCCCAGGGATCTTCAGGGAAGCTGGACGGCTGGCCTTCGGCGCCGTCAAGCATTCCTGCGATCTGCAAGCGAGCATAGGGAACGCCGGCGGTTATTCCCAAGGCAAGGAGGCCACCCGTCACACCGAGACCTATGAGAAAACCACGGCGGGTGGGCCGCCAGCGCTGCCTGGTCTCGTTGGCGTCTGTGCTCATGCGGCCACCGCCTGCTGGTTGTGGCTTATGGTCATCTGCTCGGCAGCTTGCGCCACGGCGCGTTTGATCCGGGTATAGCAGCCACAGCGGCAGTAATTATTGCCCATAGCATCGATGATCTCGTCCTCGCTGGGTGTCGGATTGCGTTCCAAAAAAGCAGCGGCAGTCATGATTTGGCCGCTCATGCACCACGCACACTGCGGGACCTGCACGTCGATAAAGGCTTGCTGCAGAGGATGCAACGTAAGCGTGCCATCCTCCGCCTGTGTAGCCATACCCTCAATTGTGCGCACCTGCTTGCCCTCAACCAGCGAGAGCGGCGTGAGGCAGGAGCGGGTGGCGACACCGTCCACATGTACCGTGCAGGCGCCGCAAATGCCGGCACCGCAGCCAAAGCGGGTGCCGATCAGACCCAGTTCATCGCGCAGAACCCAAAGCAGCAAGTCACCCGATCCGGCAGTCACATCGACTGGCGAACCGTTGATATTCAGTTGCATGCGGAATCCTCTTCTTCGAACGAGCTTTGCATAAGCTTTGCGAGGATTGTAGCGGCCGCAACAGCCCGGGTCAGTAGCCGCTGCTCCGATCAACGCTAGGGACAGGATCAGGAAGCGTTGCGGAGCGCGTCGACTACAGACAGAGCTGCTGCTAGCAGGGCTGCCCAGTTCTCGATCAGGTAGATGGCCACATACCCAACCACGATTAGCCCAAGCAACAGGATCGAGGTGCGCAGCGCCTGGCGCATGTACAGGTTGATCGTCTTGGCGTGCTCTGCCTGCACACTTTTGCGACGCAATGGGGCTAAGGCGGGGTCGCCGGGTGCAAAGAGCCGAATGACTGGCGCCTGCCCTTCTACGACGACGGCCAACACAACTTCTTGTCCGAGCCAATCGCGCTGTAAAGGGCTGCTGGCCAGGCGGGCGATGGCGGATACGTTGGCGCCATCCAGCACGAGCGGTTTCGAGACGTCTTGGAAGTGCAGCACGGGGGTCGGCCGCTCGATGCCTTGCGCACCGACAAAACGGACGATGACAGTGCTCGGCCGCGAATGTACGCCGCCGAGATCAGCTGGCTGCAGACGATACATCCGATCGACAACGGGCAGCAGTCGCTCGGCCGCTTGGTTGCGCTCCCCCTCGACTCTTTTCGCTTGTGTTTCCGTACGCGCCATCGCTGCCTAAGGATTGTGTGTCACTTACGAATCTCGGCCAGGCGGTCAGCCAGTATTTGCGGTGTCAAGGGTCCAACTACGACCGAAGCAATTTTGCCGGTCGAGTCAATAAAGTAGGTCGTGGGAAGCCCCGGCACACGGAACAAGTTGCGCACTTTGCCACCTTTATCCAGCACGACAGGCATATTCATTTGAAACTCGGCGGCAAAGTCCTCCACGGGAGGGCGTGCCTCCTGGACGTTTACAGCCAGTACAGTCAGATTCTCATCGGCATTGGCTGTCTTCACCAGTTCGGGCATTTCCAGGCGACATGGCCCACACCACGTAGCCCAGAAGTTCAGCACAACTGGACGCCCCTTTAGGTCAGACAGACGCAAGTAACGGCCGTCGTCAAGCACCAAGGAGAAGTCGGGCGCGACCTCGCCGGGCTTGAGCAAACCACTGGGTGCAGGCTCCGCATCCACCTGTGCCACTGGGTAACCGCGGCCAGGCCCGGCCGGCAAGTCGACAAGCGCAACCACTTGCTTCGCTTGCGTTGCATCATCGGAGCCGCCACAGGCGCCTAGTAGGAGAAGGGCCAGTATCAGGCCAAAGCCCGATTGCCAGGCCCGGCGCCGAAAAAACTTCCGCTGCATCATAAGTGACATCCTAATGCGGCACTGTCGGTTTCGTCAACAACCAGGGGGTTGCACGGGCAATCAATGGGGAGTGGGCAAGGAAGTGAATGCCTAGTGGTGAATGGTCCCTGGGATGGGCGGAGGCATGCTTCCACCCATCCCAGGGACCATTGCGCTAGTGTTTTTACCGTGTAATCATCGGGAGGAACATGGGTTCGACCGACAATGGCGAGCCGGCGTCGGTGTCTTCGAACGGCTGGCTGCTCCCCTCCTCGCTGTTGTCCAGGTACGGATTGGGCAGTTCGCGCAGGCCTTCCGTCACCGATGAGGCACGCACGGATGGCGGTTGCTCAGCATAGCCAAAGAATGCTTCGTACAGGCCGCCCGGTTTGCCATCGACCGTATAGCACGCCTGGTTGCCGAGGGCAGGATCAGTGGCTCCTGGCTGGGTGTTCCACCAGTTCGCTTGAACCTCGGAGCAGATCTTGTAGGCGCCCGGCGGCAAGTTCCAGAAGTTGGCCTTGCCATTGCCGTTGGTCTTGTCGGTTCGGACCTGCTGTCCCGCCGGCGTGTAGACTGTGACCCGCCAGCCCTGCAGGCCGGGTTCGCGCGGGCTGAGAATGCCGTCGGCATTGCGGTCGGCGTAGACCCGGCCGAGAACAGCAGTCGCCGCACCGTTGACAAAGATACAGGTGACGCTGTCGCCAGGATATACGTTGATGTGCACCTGTGACTTGCTCAAGTCGGCCTGGCTGCGGCCGGCGACATCGCAGACGATGTCGAGCAGCCACCAATCATTGGGCACATTCTCACGCACCGTGTAGCCGCCAGGGTCGACGCTGAAGGTTTGTGACCTGTTGAAGTTGCCGCCTTGGGGACCCTCCCAATCCTTGAGAATGAAGCGACCAAGGTCACCCTCAAAGTGGAAGTTGCGCTTGTTGTCCGGTTGCGCGTCCTTGACGATTGTAATCTGCGTGCGCTCACCTTGTACGAAGACGGCCGTCGTGCGCGGCGGCACGTCAAACTGGCCGGTGGCCGGGTTGAACGTGGCGGCGCGTACGGTGGCGTCCTCGGAGTTCGCCTGCACCGGATGCAAGCGGAAGCCCTGGGTCTTTGCGTCTGCCAGCGTAAAGCTTTGCGCCGTGTCGCTGGCGTTGAAGAGTACGACGATCTGCTCGTGCGCCGGGTCGAGGTCAGGCAGATTGGCCAGCTTGTCCGACAGGCTCATCACGATCAAGCCGGGCACCTGGTCGGGGCCGGTGTTGAGGAACTGCAGGCGAGCCATGACGTCAGCCTCGGTCTGCAGGCGGAAGAGTGGCGAGCTGTCGCGCACCTCCAGCAACTCCAGTGCATGCGTATAGTTAGCCTGGATGTCCTTGTTAGCCGGCCATAGTGCCTGGTTGGCCAGGCGCGGGCCGATCAAAAGCCAATTGGCTTCATTGTCGCCCTTTGGCGGCAGGCCGACGCCGAAGTTATTGCTCTGATAGGTCCAGTCCAGCTTGTTGAACCAGTCGCCCGAGTTGAACGAGTTGCGGTCCATCGACTTGGAGCGCAGAATCTCCTGGCCGGCGTGGAGGAACGGCACACCCTGAGCCAGCAGTGTGAAGTCGAGGCCCAGATTTTGCGCACGTACGCGATCCTGCATGCTGGTTGACAACGGCAGCTTGTAGGCGTTGATGTCATACAGCGTCTGGTTGTCGTGCGCCTCCACGTAGACAATGTTCTCCTGCGGGTCTTGCGTGTAGCCGGTTGGGCTGCCGTTGTAGTCCACCTGTGCGCCTGTCACGGTGCTGCCGGTGCGGTCGGTGAACTGGTAGGCAGCCAGGTTACCTGCAAGACCAACCCGGATCTGGTCGGCGTAGAGCAGCAGTTTGGCCTTGGCCTGCTCGAGATCGCGGCCGCGCTCCGTGAAGAGCTCATTGGGGTCGTACCAAAGGCCGTTGATGAAGCCCTGGTTGAGCACAAGGTCTTCTCCCCCGTCGAAGGGGCCGCCACCGCGCACGGCATCACGCAGCCGATCGTTAAAGGTACCGATACCAGTGCCTGGCAGGTTGAGCTGGGTGGCGTTAACGCCGCGGGCGCTGTTGGCCACCTCGCCGAAATTCCAGCCTTCGCCATAGACATAGATCGTCGGGTCGATCGCATGCAGCGCCTGCTGGACCTTCTCCATGTTGCTCTTCATATGGTGGCCCATCAGGTCGAAGCGGAAGCCGTCCACGCCATACTGTGCAGCCCAGGTGATCACGGAATCGATCATGAGCTTTTCGAACATAGCGTGCTCGCTGGCCGTATTGGCGCAGCAGGTGCTCGTCTCCACCACACCCTTGTCGTTGAGGCGGTGATAGTAGCCGGGCACGACCTTGTCCAACACCGACATGTCATTCTGACCGGAAGCGTGCGTGTGGTTGTAGACCACGTCCATCACGACACGCAGGCCGGACGCGTGCAGCGCCTGCACCATCTCGCGGAACTCGACGATACGCGTACTGCCTTCAGGGTTAGTCGAGTACGAGCCCTCGGGTACGGTGTAGTGGTAAGGGTCGTAGCCCCAGTTGAAGCCGTCGTGGTCGGCCGTCTCCATGACGGCGGCCTGCTGTTGATCTGAGTCCGGCGGCGCAGTGGGAACATTGGGCTCGACGCGCTCGGCCTTATTTTCGTTGATGGTGGCGATGTCAAAGACCGGCAGCAGGTGAACGTGCGTCAGCCCGGCGCCGGCCAGCGTCTTGAGATGCTGCATGCCGTTGCTGTTGGGATAGGTGAAGGCCTTGAACGTGCCGCGTGCAGCTTCGGGCACCGATTGATCCTTGATGCTAAAGTCGCGCACGTGCAGTTCGTACAGCTTGATGTCCTCAGGTGCCGCCAGGGCGGGCTTGGGCACGCTGTCCCAGGCCGAAGGCTTGAGGTCCGGGTCGTCGAGGTCCACAATCATACTGCGCGTGGAGTTTATCGACAGCCCCAACGAATAGGGGTCGGTTACCACGTTGTGTTCGACCTTGCCCGTGCCGGGTACGTAGACCTCGACATCGAACAGGTAGTACTTGTTTTTCCACGTAGCGTCGCCCGTGACACTCCACACGCCCTTATCGCCAAGAGTCATCGGGACGATCTGGCTGGCCGGCACCGACGTGGAGCTGTCAAACAGGTGCAGTGCGACCGACCTGGCAGTAGGCGCCCACACTGCGAGGGTAGGAACGCCGCCGGCGAAGGTCACGCCTAAGGCGCCGTCGTAGGTGTACAGGTCGTCGAGCACGCCAGGGATCTGAACGCCGGTGGCCTCGACGGCGAAGCCTTGCGGGCCCGCCGAGACGGCAATCTGGCCCTTGAGGATTTCGGGCACCAGCGGCAGGTCCTTGGACTGCAGGCGGAACATGGTGTAGCCGGCCAGCTGCGGCCACTTGGCCAACTGTTCAGCGGACAGGCCGTTCGGGTCGACAAACAGCCGGATCGACTGGCCGCCGCTGATCTGGTTGTTGGCCAGGGTGATGCCGCCGTCGGGCGCATAGTGGAGCGCATAGGTGTAGTCTGGCTTCGCGTCGATCTTCCACATGATTGTGCTGCGGTCGATCCACTGCGCCTGCTGCAGGCTGAGGTCACCCCTGCTTATCGCACCCTTGATGATAGGCAGGACGTACGGATTCCCAGCCTCAGCGGCCTGGAGCTGCCACACTTCGCAGCCCCACTTGTCGAAGCTCAAGAACTGGTCGGGACCCGGGTCCTTTTCATTGCCATTGTGGATAATGTAGTTGACGGTCTTGGTCGAATCCTGGATCTTTATGCTCCAATAGGCGCCGAAGCCATCGGCCCCCGTGGGCAGTTTCGGGGCATCCCAGGCAGTGGCCTCAGTGGGATCGATGGCGTCACCCCACAAGTGCAATCCCCAGCCCGTGTAGTCGCCCGCCGGCCGGTGATAGTGGATGATGGCCAGCTTGTCGGCGGCGCAGCGCTGCGTGTAGATCGTCTTATCGGCAGACTTGATCCAGACGGCCGCCGTGGCAGACGGGTTGAGCGACTGGTCAGGACCGGGATCCTTATTCTCGCCGTTGTGGATAATAAAGTTGACCGGTTTAGTGGCGTCCTTGATCGGCACGTTCCAGTAAGCGCCAAAGTCGTCGACGCCGTCGAACGGCCGGGGACTCGCCCAGTCGGTGGCTACGCCGTCGGCGATGGCATCGCCCCACAGGTGCAGGCCCCAGCCCGTGTAGTTGGCGTCGGGCCGGCTGTAGTGAACACTCACAAAGCCCTGGGCAGCAGCCTGCGAAGTGTAGAAATTGGGGTCGCCCTGCTTGAGCCAGATCTCGGGGCCGTCGCCGGCGGGGTTGAACTTGCGGTCGGCGTCGGTGCCGTCCTTGACGTCGCCGTTGTGCACGATGAAATTGACGTCATTGGTGGCGTCTTGCAGCTTGATCCAGGCGAAGCGGCCATACGCGTCCTCACCCAAGAAGGGCTTGGGCGCGGCCCAATTGGTCGCTTCGGCCGGGTCGATGCCGTCGCCCCAGAGGTGCAGACCCCAACCGTCGTAATCGTTGCCCGGCCGTTGGTAATGGACGACAGCATATTTGTAGCTCGCCAGCTGCGGCTGCTGCGTATAATTGGCCGTGATGCCGCCCACGAAGGCGCCGCTGTAGTGGCCGTTGAGGTCATTGACCACGGCCAGCACTTCCAGCTTGGTACCTTCTGGCAGCTTGGAGGCATCGTAGAACACACGGTACGGTGCGTTGTCGTCCACGCCGATCACGGTAAAGTCCTGCGTGCCCCCTGGACGCACGGCGAAGGTAACCTCGGCAAACTGGCTGCTTGCCACGGTGGCTGTAATGGCCAGGCGCAGCGGCACCTTGTTGCCGTCGAGATCCTGGTAGCCCAACTGCACCTGCTGATCGGTCACCAAGCCAGAGATGCCGACGGCGGGCGCCGCGGCACTGGCTGCGATGGGTTGGGCCGCCTTGTAGATCACGAAGCCCATGGGCGGCACGCTGATGTCGAGTGCGCCGTTGGGGTTGGTGGCCAGGCTATCTGCCGGAGTGCCGCCCTCAGCCAGCACCAAGTCAAACTGCATACCGCTGCCGTAGAAGGTCGGCACGCTGGCGTTCTGCGCAGTGCCACTGTTATTGAGCGCCACCAGGTACTCGATCTTCTCATCGCGATCGATACGGCTGAAGGCATAGATGCCCGGACCGTCGGCGGCATAGCGGTGAATCTGGGCGCCGCTCTGCAGTGCCTTGTTGGCGGCATAGGCCTGGGCATACTTGCCGAACGCCTGGTAGAGCGGGTGGTTGGGATCAAAATTGTCGTCGGCCGTCGTCTTGTCTGTGCCGATCAAATCGTCGTCATTGTACGACGCAACCTGGCTGGGGAACATGTCCTGGCGGGCGTCCTTGTCCCCACCATCACCCGTGAAGCCCTGCTCGTCGCCGTAGTAGGTGACCGGCACGCCGCGGGCGTAATACATCATAGCGTTGGCAAGCTTGACGCGCGCAAGCTTATCGGCGTCAGCCAGGCCCGAGCTGTCGTTGGTAAGAAAGTAGCCAAAACGCCCCATGTCATGGTTGCCCACAAAGGTCGGCAGGCTGTAGGCGTTCGAGTCCTCGTCGATGAAGTAGTCATCGCTGGCGAACAGCTTCTCCAGGTTCTGTGCGCTGCCGCTCTGCGAGACGTAACTCCGCGCCTGCTCTTGGAAGCGGAAGTCGAGCACGCCGGGCATGTCGCTGTCAGTGGTGTAGTAGCTAAGCAGTCGCTCATTACTTGAGTAGACTTCGCCGAAGACAAAGAACTCCGGCTTACCGTGCGACTGGGCGAACTGCATAATGGCAGGCGTGAACTGCTGCCAGAACTCGGCATTGACATGCTTGACGGTATCGATGCGGAAACCGTCGATGCCATAGTTCTCGATCCAATACTGGTGGATATTGATCATCCCTTCCACGACCGCGGGATGTTCGGTGAAGAGGTCATCCAGACCAAAGAAGTCGCCATAGAGCGAATTCTCGCCGGAGAAGGATGAGTTGCCGCGATTGTGATAGTAGATTGGATCGTTGAGCCAGGCCGGAACCTTGACATTGGTCTCGGCCGCGGGCACTACGGGGGTGTATGGGAAGCTCTTGTTGGGGTCAAGTGGCGGGAATGTGCCCGTGCCTGCGTAGTCGCGATCGTCGAAGGGCAGCCCGGCGGCGTCGCGATAGGGGTAAGCGGCCTTGCTGCGATAATCGTACTGGTTCTCGGCGTACTGGATGACATCCGCCGTGTGGTTGACGATGATGTCGAAGAACACCTTGATGCCGCGGTCATGCGCGGCGGCGATCAGGTTCTGCAGTTCGGTGTTGGTGCCAAAGTGCGGGTCGAATTGGGTGTAGTCGGTGATCCAGTAACCATGATAGCCGGCGGAGATATCAGCCCCACTGCCCTGGACCGGCTTGTTCTTGAACACCGGCGTCATCCAGATGGCAGTTACGCCCATCTGGTCGAGGTAATCGAGCTTGGCGCTGAGGCCGGCCAGGTCGCCGCCGTGATAGAACCCCTTGTCCGCTGGGTCGAAGCCCGTAACCAGGCGATCACCGGTAAGGCCACCGAGGTCGTTGGACGGATCACCATTGGCGAAGCGATCAGGCATGACGAAGTAAAAGACTTCGTCGTCGACCCCGTTGCGTGCAGGAGCCTGGGCAATAGCGGCCAGGTCAGTACCCGGGGGTAAAGTTGACTCGACCTGGATAGACAACACCTTGCTGGTGCTGTCCCAGGAAAAGGTGACGGCGTCGCCGCTGTTGGCGACGCCAAAGGCGATATTGTCACCGCCCTGCACACCGCCGGCCCCGTAATTGACATCCCAGCTCTCATTGATCGCTACCTTGGCCTCGTAGCTGCCCGCCGGCAGCGCCGAAGTGCGGAAGATGTAGATGCCATCTCCATCCGGGTCCTGCAGCCACGAGCGTAGGCAGCTGGCGTCCCAGTCGTTGGCGCAGCCCAGTTCGTTCTGAAAGCTGCCCGGAGCAACGGCAATGGTCGAACTGCGATTGTCGGTAGTCCAGTGGCTCTTGTGGTCATAATAGAATCTGACCGGGCTGCCATCAGCCGTCAACGGGATGTTGGGGCCGTTCAGAGCAGCACCGCCGCCATAGTTCTCGTCCCAACCGTTGTTGAGCGCCACTTTGTACTCGTAGGCACCGGCGGGCGGTGTAAACGACTGCTGCCAGACGTCGTCATTTGCGTCATAGGCGAGGTGCGACGTAGCGCAAGCTGCGTCCCAGTCGCCGCTGCAGCCGACTTCCGACTGCAAAGAGCCCACGAGAGTAACCGTCATCGGCGCAGATGTGTGGGAAGCCTGCGCTGCGGACGGTGTAAAGATGGGAGCAAAGGTGGAAACGAGAAGCGAAAACAGCACGAACAGATGCAGGGTGCGAGGTGATGCGCGATGTCGCATACGATCGTCCTCCTGAAAGAACGCAGATGGATAGTTCAAAGGTTTGTGGAATGGTGCAGAATAGAAAAGTGGCCGCCTGGCGGTACCGTACAGATTATGTACAATGTTTTAACTTGGCTATACAGGGATTGTAGGCGTGATTACGAGGAATGTCAATACACCTGGGTCACCAGATGTTTACATATTTTACTTGTTGCTTGCAGATATTCTAGCAACGAGATTTGCGTGCGGCGCGGAGTCTAGTCCTTGTCCAGTCCTCGGAAACGAGACAAAGCCGCGTACTGGTCAAGCATGCTTGTGAACTGGGACGAGCGTGGCTCGCACGTGCCCAGCACTGTTGGGTGCCATGCATCGCGTATGTTACGGATATCCTGTCCCGTCAGCGCAGCGGCAGCCTGGACGCACGCCCCGCGCGCGGTCGCTTCGGGCACGTCCAGCAACTCAACCGGGGCACCGAGCAGGTCAGCCAGAATCTGTCGATAGGCAGGGGACTTCGAGCCCCCGCCGGCAACGATCACACGCCCATCCGCCGGGGCGCCGGCCTGGCGAATGGCAGCGTGACCCACGATCAACCCCAAGAGCACGCCCTCAAAAGCCGCCAGTGCCAGCTCTTCGCGCGTGGTCTCATTACTCAAGTTGGCTAGCATGCCACGGGCGTTCGGCCGATCGGGCGAGCGCTCGCCGTCAAAATAGGCGGCCAGCACAGGGCGGCGGGGCGACAGGGGAGCCGCCAACGCCAGGGCAGCGAGTTCGTCGTGATCGACGTTCAGCAGACGAGTGAACGTATCCGTGACCTTCGTGCAGTTGAGTGTGCATACCAACGGCAAGAAGCGGCCGGTGGCATCGGCCACGCTGTTAACCATGCCGGTCAAATCCACGACCGGCGTGTTGGAGACAGAAATCACGACCCCCGAGGTGCCAAGGCTGTACAACACCTCGCCTTCGGCAAGTCCCATCCCGACGGCGCCGGCGTGTTGGTCACCCGCACCGGGGCCGATAACTACATCACGACGCAAACCTAAAACGGCGGCAACAGCGGGATCAACAATTCCCACCGGCTCATTGGGGCCCAGCACAGACGGCACAATTGTGGACCAGGACAGGTCCGGGCTGACGACCTCTGCCAGCAAATCCGGCAACCATTGGCCGTGGACACTGAAATAACCTGTTCCTGAGGCATCGGAACGATCCGTTACGTGCCGTCCCGAGAGTTTGAAGGTCAGCCAATCGTGGGGCACACAGACTGCCCGTACCTGCTGCAGCAGATGGGGTTCGTGCTCGGCCATCCAGGCCAGCTTGGTGATCGTGAAGGCCGCCGTCGGCGCAGAGCCAACGGTGCGCACCCACCATTCGACGCCTTTGCGCGCCACCATGGCCGCGGCCTGGGGCGCAGATGTGGTGTCGTTCCAAAGCTTGACGGGACGCAGCACGCGTCCCTGTCCATCCATAGCGACGAGCCCATGACATTGCGCGCCGACACTAATTGCGTCCACATCCTGGGCGTTCACACCGGCGGCATCCAACGCGTCATGCAGCGCGCCTTGAAAAGCCGTCCACCAATCGGCCGGGTTTTGCTCGCTGACGGGCGGGAAAGTCGAAGGGTGCGGGCGGCGCCCACGCCCAAGCAACTTGCCGCTGTCGGCGTCGCGTAATTCGATCGTACAGGATTGCGTCGAACTGTCGACGCCGGCTACGATGGGCATAGAGGTTATCCCTGGGTCATGCTGATGTCAACTAGCGGCTCTTTTGACGATGGAACCCATGCCTCACGCCGCAGTTGGGTTGCATTGAGGTGCTGAGCCGGTTCCACACGAGCATCGCATTTACCGCCGACAAAGACAACAACATCGTCGGCCACCTCCAGGATTTCCTCTTCTTCACTGGAGACTAGAAGAATCGTCAAACCCTGTTCGTGGGCCAATTCACGGATCATGCGATGGATATCGACCTTTACGCCAATATCGACACCCTTGGTGGGCTCGTCCAGGAGCAACACTCTCGGCTCCTGCATCAATGCCCGCGCCAACAGCACCTTCTGCTGATTGCCACCGGACAGACGGATAACCGGCTGCGTACGGTCGCCGCGAACCTTGAGCAGGTCAAGGTATTCACTGGTGCGTCGATTCCTCTCGCCCAGCCGCAAAAAGCCCATGCGCCGAAAGCGATGCAGCACCGGCAGCGACACATTGACGATGGAATCCAGCGGGGCAATGATGCCGTCACGCTTGCGCTCCTCCGTCAAGTATACAATGCCAGCCTTACGTGCTGCGGCGGGGCTGCGTGGGTGATATGGACGCCCCAGCAGTTCGATTTCGCCTGCGTGAATGGGATCAAGCCCCACCAGAGCACGCAGAAATTCCGTGCGCCCGGACCCAACTAGTCCGTATATGCCCAGTATGCGGCCGCTGCGCGCAGCCAGATTCACATCTTCAAGCACTTTGGTCTTCAGGCGCTTCACGTCGAGTGAAACTGTGTCCCGATCTGCGCTCGATCCCGCAGCCGGTCCACCATGGGCCAAACTGCTGGCACGGATGTGGCTCACAGCTTCGTCGCCGGCGATGGCGCGCACGACGTCGTCACGTACGACGGAACTGGCAGGCCCATTGATGCGCACGTAGCCATCCACCAACGCGACAATGTGATCGGCAACTGCATACAGTTCATCAAGCTTGTGGTTGATGAGCAAAACACCTACGCCTCGCTGGCGGGCGAGACCGCGCACGGTTTCCAGCAGCGTTTCGATCTGCTCGCCCTCAAGGCTGGTCGTAGGCTCATCAAGCAGCAGGAAGCGGGCATTGCGGTGTGTGGCAATCGCCAGTTCCAAGAGTTGCCGGGTCGCCACCGGTAATTCACCGACAGGCCTGTCCACGTCGATGTCAAGCCCAAAACGCTCGACCATCTGCTGCGCCTCGGCGCGCATGTAGCTGCGCTGCAGCAACCCAAGCTGCGTGCGCTCCTTGGCCAAGAACGTGTTTTGTGTGGCCGTGAGATTGGCCAGGAGTGAGAGTTCCTGGTGCACGGTCGCAATGCCAAGCGCCAATGCATTGCGCGGAGAATGCAATTCCACAGGAGCGCCATCCAGCAAGACCGAACCCTCGTCAGGTCGATAAACGCCGGAGAGCACCCTCAGGAGAGTGGACTTGCCGGCGCCATTATGGCCGGCAAGTCCAACGATCTGGCCAGGGGGAACGGCAATAGACACCTGCGTCAAGGCTGCTACACCGGAGAATCGCTTGCTGACTCCCGCGGCCTGCAAACCCGGCGAATTCAGGTTGGGCGAACTAGAGTTCGACAAACCCCCTAGGAGTGTATCGCCATCCGATTGTCGCTGTGACACCACCGTCCTCCCCTCTTCTCAATCAATCAGCCAACTTCGCCGGGTCCCGGGGTTTCGCCATTGAGGAACATCTTCAATGGGCGCAGGATCTCCGGTTCGGGTGTGGCGCCACCTAGCCAATCCTTGATCTGGCCAACCACGCGCACACCATAGTCGTATGGCTCCTGGGCAACACAGGCTGGGTAAATATCGGTCAGCGGCTCTTCGGCAGCGCAGAAGCCGTACACCAGCACGTCTGTCCGGCCTAGGGACTGGACGGCCTGTAGCGCGCCGTAGGCGGCGGGGCCGGTGCTGGCGAAGATGACATTGACGTCCGGATTGCCCTGCAGCATTTCCGTCGTAACTTGCAGGCTGTCGTCAGGCTTGACGTTGCCGTCCACCTTGGCCACAACCTCGGCATTCGGATTGGCTGCCATTACCTCTTCAAAGCCCTCATCGCGCAGGATAACCGGTACTTCGTCAGGCTCAGTGATGAACCCGATTTTCATTTCCGCATCTGCGCCAAGATCCTTGAGGATCTGCTCAGCTGTCTGCGCGCCGCCCGCCTTGTTGTCCGCGCCCAAGTACTGGACGATCGTGGCGCCCTGATCTGTCATCGCCTCAGGCGACACAATGACGTTGACGGTGAAAACCGGCACGCCGGCATCATTGGCTGCCTTGACGATGGCAGCCGCCGGCTCGGACTTGACGCCGTTCAATGCCAATGCGCAGGGATTCTTCTGCAGCATAGCCTGGACTTGCGCCAACTGCTGGGTATCGTCGTTATCTGCGATCTGTACTTCGACGGTGAAACCCTGCTCGGCTGCGGCATCCTCAAAGCCCTGCTTCATCGCTACATAGTAGGGGTTGCTCAGGTTGGGGAGCGCTACAGCGATAAAGGGCGTCTCGGCATCGCATGCAGCCGGCCGCGGAATGGCAGCCGTTGCGCCAGCGTCGGCAGAAGCTGCCTCGGCGGCAGTGGCTTCGGGCGCGGCCTCCGTTGCAGTTGTGGCTTCAGCTGCGGTGGCTTCGGGCGCGGGCGCCGTAGTAGAGGTCGGAGCAGCGCATGCGCTCAATACAAGCGCTGTGAGCAGCAAAACTGTCCAAGTGAGCGATAGTACTCTCTTATTCACAACAATCCTCCTGATCTCTCGATGAAATGCATCTAGGTTAAACGGACATGTTCAAGTGATCGTTCTACCCTCCTCTTGACCGTGGTGGCAAATGGCTACTGGTCCTGCCCAACGACGGGAGTGGATGAGACTGTCGCGGGTGTGCGGCGGCTATAGCGACGAGCCAGCTCGCCGAAAGAAAGCTGCCGCCGATAGGTGTCGAGCGTGACGCCACCGAGGATGATCAACCCGATAACGAGTGGCTGCCAATAACTCTGCACACCCAAGACATTCATGCCGTTAGAGACGGTCGCGATCAGAACTGCGCCGAGCAACGCACCAGGAATACTGCCAATACCACCAAACAGACTGACACCACCGACAACAGCCGACGCGATCGAGAAGAACAACTCGTTCCCCGACCCGGCCGATGGGTAACCAACCATTAGGCGGCTGGCCGTAATCATACCGCCGATGGCAGCACAGAAGCCGCTGGTGGCGTAGACCATAATGATGGTCCGCCCGATATTTACGCCAGCCAGGCGGCTGGCTTCGGCATTGCCGCCCGTAGCGTAAATCTGTACGCCAAGGGGCGTATAGCGCAAGATGACCGTCAGGACGACGGCCGCGACCAATACGAGAAAGATGGGCATGGGTAGACCGAATACGTTACCCCGGCCGATCATAGCGAAATCCGGATCCTTTACCGAGACAGAGTTGGCGCCGGTGATGATCATGGGAATGCTGGCTGCGACGCCAAAAGTGCAGAAGGTCACAATGAATGCCGGCAGACGCACATAATGGATGAATACGCCGTTGACAATGCCAAGGGTCACGCCGGCAGAAATCGCTAACGGCACGGCAATTTCCCACGGCAAGCCGTTCTTCATCAAAACGGCAACCAATACGCCGGTCATCGCTACATTGGAGCCGGTCGAAAGATCGATGCCGCCCGTCAAGAGTACAAACGTCTGTCCCATCGCCAAGAAAGCGATGACAGCACCGTTTAGGAGCAGAATCTGTACATTCTGAACCGTGCGAAAGTTTTCCGAGAAGGCGCTCATGGTCAGCGCGACCAGGATCAGAATAATGGCAACGCCCGTCTCTTCGGGCCATCTCCAGCGCGTCATGACGACTGCCTCTCTACCGGAACGGCGGTGATTGTGCACGGTACAAACGGTATGGTCAGGGGTGGTGCCCGAGCGGGGGGATCATGCAGGCGTAACTGTAACGATAGCACTGCACCGTTCAGGTGTCAATTGTCGGAAACTTGAACAAGCAGGAGCGAAAGGTTTTCGTAAGAAGTAGGGGGAAACGACAGTAACAGGTTAGCGGCAATTCAACACGCTGCGCGCAGGCGGCTAAGAAGCCTGCGCGCAGCCATCCTACCAGCTATGGTTCGCTCAACTGGCCGGCCTCGACAATCTCATAACTTAGCGTGATAGGAGCCACTTGCCCCAACATGGCCTGGGCGGGGCAATACTTGGTGCGAGACAGCTCCATAGCTCGCTCTACGGCCGCAGGATCGATGCTGCGGCCGCGCACGACGTAATGAATATTAAAAGCGGTAAATACCTTGGGATGCTCGGCGGCACGGTCGCCGTCGACTTTGACTTCAAAACCCGTCACGTCGATGCGTTTCTTGCGCAGAATGGAAATGACGTCCATGGCGGTGCAGCCGGCAAGGCTGAGCGCCATCAATTCCATGGGCCGCAGCCCATCGTCGTCACCGCCTACGCCTGGGTCGGTACCGATCGCCACGGTGTGACCGCTGTCGGCCGTACCGGTAAAGCTCATTCCCTTGCTCCAGACGACTGAAGCCTGCATGTTTTTCTCCTTCTGCGGATGGTTGATTCTTCTGTCGGGTTAGATGCAGGAATACGAATAAGGTTACAATGTCGATAATACCCAGGATTACAGAAAGCGTGATTCCGGGCAGGCTTAGCGCGCAAGCAATAGGCCCAGCAAAAGCAGCGTGTTGAGGATCGCAATAACGGCCACAATCTGCCAGAGCCGCACCGACTTCTGTTCGCGCCCCTGGGTCTCTACGGCGTGCCTGCTGTCGGCCAACAACGTTTCTGCTTCCAGCTGTTTGGCGCGCAACGCGTTCGCCATCGACTGGGCCGCCAGACGTGCTTCGTGTTCAAGATTGGCCAGGCGCTCTTCCAGCCCGCGCTGCACCTGTCGTTGCTGTGCCAGACTGGCATCGCGACGCTTCACGTCCTCCTGCAGCTTGCGCACCTGCTCTGACAACAAGTCGAAGCGAGATTGGTTGGAACGATCCCACTCGGCCTTTGTGGCAGTCAGGTTCTCCACCAGGCGCTCTTGCTTGGCAAGTTGCTGGGCCAGTTTCGCAGCCTTGCGGCCATCCTTGGTCTGCTGCTCCTTGAGCTGGCCATCCATCGCAACCTGCTCACGCGCCATCTGTTCTAGCTGGCGCGTAAGTTGGTCAATTTCGGCTTTGAGCGCCTGCCGCTCTTGTTGGTATGCATGATCGCGTTCTGCCTGTTCCTGTTGCAGGCCGGCCTTATCATTTAATGCAGCCTCACAGCGGCTGCGCCAGGCCAACACTTCCTGTTCGAACTGTGTGGTGCGCGCCTGCGCTTGCGTCACCTCATGCTGCAGTTGCGCCAAAAATGGTTGGACGTTTGCGCCGGAACCGGATCCTGCAAAGACGGACAAGCGGGCCAAATCATACTGCGTACGAGCTTGTGGGTCGGACAGCACCCGGTACGCTTCGTTGACCTGCTTGATGCGCTGTTCGGCCAGCGCGTGATGTTCCGGCGTACGCAGGAAGCGGTCAGGGTGAAAGGCGACTACCAAGAACTTGTAGCGGCGACGAATCTCGTCGAGCGAAGCCGTCGATTTCACGCCGAGTATGTCGTAGTGATTGGGCGCCGTTTCCAGCAAGAGTCCTACCTTTACCGCTGCATGGCCAGGATTCGCGCCAACAGGCGAGCCAGGTTCTCCAGGTTCACCGGCTTCTGCAGCCAACTGGTAAACTCATCTTGCTCTGAGGCTAGCGGTTCCAGGTCCATCGGATGCCCGCTGAGAAAGACAATGGGGATGGAAACTGACTTCGCGCGCAGGGCCTGCTGCAGCGCACGTCCGCCCATTTCCGGCATGATCAAGTCGCTGAGGACAAGATCAAACTCCTGCTGCCGGCGCTGAAGAATGGCCAAAGCTTCGCGGCCGTTCTTGGCTTCCACTGGTTGGTATTCAAGCTGCTCTAGGCTGGCAACCAGGGCCATGCGCACGGCTGCGTCGTCCTCTACTACCAAAACTGTTTCACCGTGCCCCAACGGCAACGAATCCTCGACGATAGACTCGGGTTCCGGCTCTGCAGCCTCTACGGCAGGCAGGTACAAGGCAAACGTAGTCCCTGTACCCTCTTCGCTGACGACGTCGATCTCTCCCTCGTGCTGCTTGACAATGCCATGAACTTGGGCCAACCCAAGACCAGTGCCGAGCGGCGCTTTCGTCGTGTAGAACGGCTCAAAGATATGCGGCAATACATGGGCAGGGATACCATGACCTGAATCTTTGATGCTCAGCCGCACCCATCTGCCAGGATCCAGTTCGGGCAGAGGTGCGTCGTCCGCCTCCCTCACTGTCACCTCTTCGAGTGAGAAACAGAGATCCCCTCCGTCGACCATGGCGTCGCGAGCATTCAGGGCAAGATTGACGATCACCTGCTGCAGCCGGGTAGGGTCGGCACTCACCGTGAGGTCGACATTCTCATCGTAAAAACAAACTGCAATGCTTTCGGGCAAGGTGCGAGCCAGAAGTTTGACCTGTTCGGCGACAAACGGGCCGAGTCGCAACGGGCGTCGCTCCAATACGGCGCGACGGCTAAAGTCAAGCACTTGCTGCACGAGGTCGCCGGCACGCACTGCCTGGCTCAGGACGGTATTCAGATATTCGCGCAGGCGCGAAGAAAGCTCGGGCTGCAGTAGACCCATTTCCGCATGCAGGACGATCACAGCCAAAAGGTTATTGAAGTCGTGCGCAATACCTGCCGCCAGTTGGCCGATCGCCGCCAATCGGTCCTGGGTTTGGGCGCGCTGCTGCACCTCGCGCGCCTCAGTCACGTCGTCAATTACCAACACCCAACGTCGGCTGTTCTCTGCGCTGCCGATCGGGGAGATCTGCACCTCATACACCCGCTGTTCGAACTGCACCTCTTGGCGCCCTGTCCATGCGGCAGGAGAAAGGAAATCCGCCGCAGGCAGGTCGCCGAAATAGGTGAGCCTGCCTGTCTCCTGCTCGAAGCCCACTTGCGCCAGGTACTTGACTGCCGCGGCATTCGCGAGCAGGACATGCAGGTTGTCGTCGAGCACAGCAACGCCGACGGGTACAGCATTGATGATTTCTTCCAACTGCCGCGACTGCTCGCTCATGGGGATGCGTTTTCCCTCTGCTAGTCCGCCGTATGCTGTTACGCCCGGCGTAGTTTGCGATAGGTAAGGCGATGCGGCCGATCGGCTGCCGGCCCCAGGCGGCGATGCCGGTCCTCTTCGTATTCGCTGTAATTTCCCGGATAGAAGAAGACCTCACTATCGCCTTCAAAGGCCAGGATATGCGTAGCCACACGATCCAAGAACCAGCGGTCGTGCGAGATGACCAGGACACAGCCGGGGAAGGTCTCCAGCGCGTCTTCGAGCGCACGCAGCGTGTTGACATCAAGGTCATTGCTCGGTTCGTCCAGCAGGATGACGTTGCCGCCCGCCTTGAGCATCTTGGCGATATGAAGGCGGTTGCGTTCTCCACCCGACAGCATGCCCACGCGTTTCTGCTGGTCCGTGCCGGAGAAATTGAAGCGCCCGACATAGGCGCGAGAATTGACGGTACGATCGCCTATCACAAGCTGTTCACTACCGCCCGTGATTTCCTCCCACACGGTCTTGTTGGGATCAAGGTCAGCGCGCGATTGATCCACATATTCCAACTGCACCGTGCTGCCAACTGCGAGTGTACCGGCATCAGGCGTCTCCTGGCCCACGATCATGCGGAAGAGCGTGGTCTTGCCGGCGCCATTGGGGCCGATAATGCCTATGATGGCGCCGGGCGGCACGTCAAAAGTCAAGTTTTCGTACAGCAGATTGTCGCCATACGCCTTGGCCAGGCTTTCAGCTCGAATCACAACGTCACCCAGGCGCGGGCCCGGCGCGATAAAGATTTCGCGATCCTCGTTGGACCGCTCCTTCTCCTGCGAGACAAGTTCGTTATAGGCATTGATGCGTGATTTACGCTTGGCCTGCCGTGCCTTGGGCGACATGTGCAGCCAGTCCAGTTCGCGCTGCAGCGTCTTCTGTCGCAACGCTTCCTGCTTTTCCTCCTGAGCAAGACGCTGCTGCTTCTGTTCCAACCAGGATGAGTAGTTGCCTCTCCAGGGAATCCCGTAACCACGGTCCAATTCCAGGATCCACCCTGCAACATTATCCAAGAAGTAACGATCATGTGTGACGGCGATGACGGTGCCCTTGTAGTCCTGCAAGTGCTTTTCCAGCCAGGCCACCGATTCGGCATCGAGGTGATTGGTGGGCTCGTCGAGCAGCAAAATGTCAGGTTCCTTTAGCAGCAAGCGGCAAAGCGCCACGCGGCGGCGCTCGCCGCCAGAAAGCACAGCCACCAACGTATCGCCTGGCGGGCAGCGCAGTGCGTCCATCGCCAACTCGAGGCGGCTGTCCAGATCCCAACCGTCGAGCGAATCGAGCTTGTCCTGTACTTCGGCCTGCCGATTCATCAGGGCGTCCATCTCGTCAGCGTCCATCGGTTCCGCAAACTTGGCGTTGATCTCGTCAAATTCGCGCAGGACGTCGACAACCTCTTGTGCGCCTTCCTCTACGATCTCGCGCACCGTCTTGTTGTCGTCGAGTTGTGGCTCCTGTTCCAGGTAGCCGACCGTATAGCCCGGCAACAACATGGTTTCGCCGCTGTAATCCTTCTCAACTCCTGCCATAATGCGCAGCAGCGTGCTCTTACCCGACCCATTGAGGCCCAATACGCCGATCTTGGCGCCATAGAAATAGGAGAGACTGATGTCGCGCAGAACCTGCTTGTTCGGCGGGTACGTCTTGCCCACGCGCATCATTGAATAGATAATCTTTGTGCTCATGCAAAAAATGCCTTTTCTCGGGCCAATCCAGTCTGGGAACGAAACGATTGCAGCAAAGGTATGATACAAGCCTTCCGGCTGTTCGCGGCAGACATTCTATCAGGGATACATGGGTGTGACCAACGGAGCAAGTGGCGGATCGCACTCGTACACGCGCCTGCAGCCTATATTTCAGGCTGCAGGCCCGCGTATGTATGCAACTAATGCCGTGTGTGCGCTCGAGCGGCGTTGTCCTTCAGTTTGGATGTGCTTGGATGGCAGGCAACCACACGGTGGTCTTGTAGCGCAGCATGGCAAACTCCTCGGGCAGCGTGCGATCTTCGATTTCCTGGCCAGCGTCCTGGTTAGCACCGGGAACCGACAGCGCCGCGCTGGCGCCGCCGCCGAAGTCGTCCAGGACAGCATTTGCCGCGTCGAGCGTGAAGATGCCTATGTAGCCGGAAGCGGTGGCATATTGCCAAGCAGCTAGATTCCAGGCATTCACCAGCACTGCATTGCGATAGACCTCCACGCGGCCATTGCTGTAGGCGCGCGCACCCAAACGATCTCCGTTGGCAAAGGTAGCACTGCTGCTAGCGCCTTGCTGATGCCAGCCGGCGCCGGTGGTGTAGGTCCACACCTGGATAGTCTTGTCGCGCGGCGAGTAAAAGGCCTCGATGAGCCCTGCGCCAAGCCCGCTGCTGCTCTGCGCCTTCAGGATGACCCCGATTTCCGAGGCAGCAAGGTCAATGGCGGTCAGCGTAACGTATGCTTCCTGATTGACAGCAAAGCGAGTCGGCCGCCAATAAGTGTCCGAGGTCGTGCCCACGTCAAGGCGTTTGGCCACAATCCGGTAGCCGCTCTTGCTGCCTGACCAGTTGGAACCGATCTTCGTACTATCGGTTCGGTTAAAGGTGTCCAACAGCGGTGTCGAAGGGAAGGCAACACCGGTCCCAGGCGTAGCTGTCGGCGTCTTAATCGGCGTGGCTGTGGGCGGCAGCGCCGTCGCCGTCGGCGGCACATTTGTTGCCGTCGCAGTAGGCGGTTGCGCGGTAGGCGTAGCCGGGGCCGTTGTGGCAGTAGCAGTCGGGGTCGGCGGGATGGGTGTTGGGGTAGGGCCGCCTGGCTGCTTGAGGTAGAGCACGGCGTTGGCAAATGGCGGCGTGAAGCTCACCGTGCCGCCGCCACTCACCGCCGATCCCGCACTCTTGTTCCCGTTCTCCGGGTTCAGCCACTCCACGGCAAAGCTGCCGCTCAACCCGTTCAGCTTGACCGTGAAGTTGCCTGCACCATTCGGCTGGTACACGATGAACTCCGCACCCGGCCCCGCCGCATTCGCCAGGCAGTAGCCCGTCGAGCACAGGTCGCCGCGCGGCGTCATCGCCGCCAGGTTCATGCGCTGCGCATAGGCCCGCGTGTAGCCCAGGTTGGCGCGCAGCTTTACCCAGGTCGGGTCGCTGAAGTTGAAGCCCTCCCCACCGACGCCATACCCCGCCCCGTCGTAGCCATCCATGAAGATCGGGTTCAACCCACGCGTGAAGCTCTTCCACACCCAGGCATAGTCGCCGCCGATCCCCCACAGGTGGTCCGTGTCCACGACCACCACCGCCTGCCCGTCCGCCGCCGGCGGGTCCCACTGGTAGGCACTGCCGCCCGGCGAGATCCACTCCGCACCGCTTGCCAAAAGGTCGTTTACGCTCCACTCGTAGCGCCCCGTCATCCCCACCGGGTGCTGCTTCGGCTTGCCTGCTTCATACGTGTGGATCACATCCACCAGGTGGTACTGCCATTGCAGCGACTCGTCCGGCGCCTCGTTGGCGATCTCGTACAGCACATTGTCCAGGTCGTTTAGCGTGTCGACGACCTTCTTCACATACGCCTCTTGCAGCGCCGTCACAGCCGGCGTCGCCAGCGTGTGCACCTCGCGCCCGTTATTGTCTCCGTTGCCATCCCCGTTGATCCCGTTGATGTTGTTCGCACTGTTGTACGGGTGCCCCTTCCACGGGTTATTCAGCGCCGGGTACTGGTCGCTCACTACGCTCCAGCCGTCAAACAACATGATCGACACATACATCCCCCGCTCCCCAGCCGCCACCACCCGCTGCCGCATCCGGTCGAAGTAACCCTGGTCAAACTTGCTCAGGTCCCACTTCGCCTTGCCGTCCAGCGCAGTCCCAGGCCCCGTCCGCACATATGGCCCTTCCGGATTGAACCAGTAGTTGTCGTCCCCAGTTTCCAACGTCCAGCGTGACTGCTCCCACGTCCACAAGCGAAAAAAGTTGTGGTTGTTCGCTGCCAGAAAATCCAGATACTTGGTGTAGTCAAACGCCGCCGGCGGATTCCCATTCCCGTTGTCCTGAAAGTTCGCCCACGTGTGCGAACCCGTCAAGTACACCACCGCCCCACTCCCGTCCATGAAGTAGCCCGGGTTCGCACTCGACACCCGCAGCGGCCCGCTAGCAATCGTAGCCGTAGTCTGGGCTTCGACGGTGACGGCAAAGGTGCACGCCAGAACAAGCCAACCGGCGATCAACACGTACCGCATGTGAGAGAACATAGTCGCCGCCTTTTCTTTTTTTTGACAATTGTGTTGGTGTAGAGGTTGCGTCGCCAGTCTAGGATTAGGTTAGCACAAAGGAAATGCGCCTTTTTCCTGCAAATGACCTATTTATGGGTACAACTATTGTCAGGAATGTCCCAAAGACAGGGATCAAGGAGAGACTGTTAGCGGATAGGAGCGTCGTAGCGGCCGACGATGGCCTGGCCTGCGGGGCTTAGCACAAAGTCGATAAACTGGCGAATTCTGCCGGTGGGCTGGGCGTACGAGATGAGATAGAGAGGTTGGGTTAAAACGTATTCCTGACTGCGCAGACTCGCGCGTGTCGGCAATTTGCCCTCGACCGGTATGGCCTTTACGCGTGACGCTGCAGCGGAAGCAGCCGGGATGTTACCCGCCGCCTCCGGCGAGTCGGCTCCCTCGATTAACTCCGCTACCTCGGCACGCGAGACGTAGCCGATCGCCTGGGGATTTTTCGCTACGTAGTCGACAACGTCCTGGCTAGTTGGCATTACCACGGCCGTGAGCGCGACGCGCTCATCGACCATGACTCGCGTTTCGAATAGGATACGCGAGCCGCTGCCATCTTCGCGACTGACTAGTTGAATCTCGCCGGCATCGCTGCCGAGTGCAAGCCAGTCGAGCAACCTCCCGGCGTAGACGTCACGCAGTTGCACAAGCGATAACTCATCAATGTTGTTGCTGGGATGGACAATGACAGCCAGCCCGTCCAGCCCGATCGGAACACGTATCAGAGGATCTGCAGCGGAGGAATGTGCTGCCGCGGACCCTGACCCCGACTCGGGAGGAAACAATGTGCTGGCGCCCAGGTCCACCTCGCGACGCAGCGCTAGTTCCTCCCCGATCGTGCTGCCGCCTCCGCGCGTCACGAACAATACGTCAGGGTGCTGTCGGTTGAACTCTGTCGTGAGATCGGTCAGCACGCGACGCATGGCTGTAGAGCCGGCAATCGTAATCGTCGTCGGCACAGGCGTAGCCACACCCGCGCTTTCACAGCCCACGAGCAGCATGACAGACAGCAGACAGGACAAGCAAGCAAAGGCGCGCAACATCATGGCGGTTCGGGATCGGTCTTCATTCACATTTTGCGGGCGGCGCGCAGTTCGCGTTGGGCATGACGCGTCGCTTGGTCGGTTATGCGATAGCGAGCAAGAAAGAGCTCACGAAACTCGGCATAAGTACCGGCGGCAATCGCCGCACGCACCTGGCGCATGAGCGTGAGCATGAAGGCGACGTTGTGGATCGTGCCCAAACGCAGCGCGCTCGATCTCGCCCGCTTTATAGAGGTGGCGCAGGTAAGCGCGGCTAAAAGTGCGGCACGTATAGCAGGGGCAGCCCTCCTGCACGGGACGCAGGTCCTCGGCATATTGCGCATTGCGCATGTTGATGCGCCCGTCGGGGGTCAGCAGTTGACCGTTGCGAGCAATACGGGTCGGCAGCACGCAATCAAAGAAGTCCACCCCGCGGAACACCGCTTCGACGATGTCTTCAGGGGCCCCTACGCCCATCAGGTAGCGCGGTCGATCGGCAGGCAGCGACGGGCAAGTGAAGTCAAGCGTCGTGTACATCTGCTCCTTAGTTTCGCCCACGGCCAGTCCGCCGATGGCGTAGCCCGGGAAATCGAACTGCGCCAAGAAGGACGCGCTGTGCAGACGCAGGTCCTCAAAAACACCACCTTGCACGATGCCGAACAGGGCCTGGTCTTGCCGGGTGTGGGCTACGCGGCAGCGTTCCGCCCAGCGGTGGGTACGCCGCAAAGCCTCTTCGTTGTAACGGCGATCCAGCGGCGGCGGGCATTCGTCGAGCACCATGGCAATATCGGGGCCTAATGCCTGCTCGATCTCCATCACTTTCTCCGGCGTAAAACGGTGAATGCCGCCGTCGATGTGGCTGCGAAAGGTCACGCCGTCGTCGTCCAACTTGCGCTGCCGAGCCAGGCTGAATACCTGGTAGCCGCCGGAATCTGTCAGCATGGGCCCGTCATATGCCATAAACTTATGCAATCCACCGCAGCGCTCGACCAGTTCGTGGCCAGGCCGGAGATACAGATGGTAGGTGTTGGCAAGCACCAACTGGGCGCCCGCCTCATAAAGATCGCGCGACTCTAACGTTTTTACATTGGCCAGCGTGCCTACAGGTGCAAAGGCCGGCATTTCGATCGGGCCATGCGGCGTATGAAAGGTGCTCAGCCGCGCCAGCCCATCCTGCTTGTGAAGCTCAAATTGAAACACAGTCCTCGTCCAGTCTACTTGTTGCCAAACCGCAGAATGCTAGCACGCAGGCGGGCAGAGCGCAAGGTGGGCCATGATTTGTAGGAATAGATATATCAGGGTTGAGACCAGTAGTTGGCCATCAGTTCCGCAACCCACGACGGCTGGCAGATTTCGCCCTGGGGCAGAAACTCCCGCATTACCGGTTTTATGTCAAGCACCGGGGTGCCGTCGATCGCGTCGAGACCGGCGACGATGAGACTCCGGCCTTCGCGCCGCAACAGACGTACGACAGTGGCGCCGACACGATCGGGACGGTCCTTGCCACGCTGCGCAAAGATACCTACCTTGGGCCAGGCGGGATTGTTGCGCGGGTGGCGGGCCGTCGTGACTACCTTGGCAGCCGGAACCTGGTGAAAGAAATACAGGATCTCGACGTGTGAAAACGCCTCCAGCCCTTCCAGGGCTTCCTCCGGCAGTTGCGCCACCAACTCGATCGAGGAAATCACGTCGCCCCAGTTATCATCTTCTGGGGGCGTGCGTGCATTATGCACGAGCGCAACGGGCTGCAAGATGATCCACTTCAACACTTCGTCCACGCGGTCTCCTTCCGCTGCCCGAAAGTTATGCTCCTCCAGTTGGGACAAGCTGCGGGTCGCGGCGATTGCTGCGCGGCAGCTTGCCCTGAAGTAAGCTTGGACAGTATACGTGGGACGAAGCCATATGACGAACCTGCAATCGCCCAATGTCCCCGGGACCGGCGAGCGCAGGCGTTCGCTTGAGGTCCCGGGGACGTATCCTGGCGACGTATAGTACTTTATGCAGCCATGATAACTCGCTGCCACGCGAGTTCCAGCGCATCTACTAGCTTGGCAGGATCGACCGGCTTACTGATATAGCCGTTCATGCCGGTGGTCAGGTAGTGCTTGCGCTGATCCTCAAAGGCGTTGGCCGTCATGGCGATAATATATGGCTGCCGATTGGCGTCCAGTTGCTGGCGAATGCACTGGGTAGCTTCCTCGCCATCCATCTCCGGCATTTCCACATCCATCAAGACCACATCATAGGGCTGGCGGTGCAGGGCTTCGAGCACTTCCAGGCCATTGCCTGCGATATCGGCACGATAGCCACAGCGAGCCAGCATGCCCTGGATGACCTTCTGATTGACCCGGTTGTCTTCCGCCATCAAGATGTGCAGTGGCTGCCGCTGTCCTAACGTTACATCCCAACGGCTTGACAGGCTGCGTTGCCGCGCTACCGGCTGTCGGGCGAGAATTCGCTGCAGCGCTTCCTGCAATTGGGACGGCTTCACTGGCTTGCGCAGATAAGCGGCCCCAAGTCCTGCAGCGCGGTCCCCGTGACGGTCCAGCGATGTCAACATGATCAGTGGCAAGGCTTCCCGGCTGTAATGCTCTCGAATGGCGCGGGCTAAGGTGAAACCATCCATGTCCGGCATAACGCCGTCCAGAAGCGCCAAATCGAACTTGTGGCCTGCCAGCAACAGCGCCAAGGCCCCCGCAGCGCATGCGGCAACCTCCACGCGCATTCCCCACGCCGCCAGTTGATGATCAAGAATCTTGCGGTTTGTGGCGTTGTCGTCCACAACAAGCACCGATTTGCCGCTCAGTTGGTGCAGCGCCGGTGCATCCGATACGGCATTTTCGTCCACGACGACTTGCACAGGCAGGCGGACACGGAAGAGACTGCCAAGGCCGGAGACTCCCGCACTCTCGACTTCGACTGTCCCCTGCATCAATTCCACCAGCCGCCGGCTGATCGCCAGGCCGAGGCCGGTGCCGCCAAAACGCCGGGTCGTAGAACTATCGACCTGGCTAAACGAACGAAACAATCGATCCATGCGGTCGGCCGGGATGCCGATGCCGGTGTCACGAACGTCGATCTGCAACTGGACCCAGCAGCCGCCGCTGGATCCTTCGGTGCTATCCTGATCCTCCTGATTGCGGCAGCTTTGCGTGGGCCACTGGTAGTCGGGCAGGTCGCAGGCGGACACGACAAGCGTTACTTCGCCATGCTCCGTGAATTTCACGGAGTTGCTCAACAAGTTGACGACGACCTGGCGCAGGCGCGTCGAATCGCCGCATACGCTCATTGGTACGCTGTCGTCGCGTTGGTATATAAGTTCCAACCCCTTGTTTGCTGCCTGCAGGGCCACCAGATCCAGCGCCGATTCGAGGCAAGTGGCTAGATCAAAAGGTTGCAGTTCCAGTTCCAACTTGCCTGTCTCGATCTTGGAGAAGTCGAGAATATCATTGATGATCGTCAACAAGGAATCACTACTACTGCGCACTGTTTCCACGTATTCCGTCTGCTGCGACGTAAGGTCGGTGTCGAGCAACAGGCTGGTCATGCCCACAATGGCATTCATAGGCGTACGGATTTCGTGGCTCATGCTGGCCAGAAACTCGCTCTTGGCGCGTGTGGCAGCTTCCGCCGCTTCTTGCGCCTGGCGAGCGCGCTGCTCGCTCTGCGCCAGCAAGTGCTCATACCACTTTAGCTCACTCACATCATGCAGGCTAACGACGTAACCCAGCAGTACGCTGCGCTTGTCACGCAGCGGGGTGCAGTGCAGATGAAGAAAGCGTCCACCCTCCACCTCCAGCGTCTTGACTGCGTGCGCCGCCGCTAGTCTGGTCATGGCTGCCAGCGCCGGCCCAATAGTGCCGTCGAGTTGCGCGACGGAGCCGCCGATTTCGCCACCCGCCTTGCCCAGCATGTGTCTCGCTGCCGCGTTGATATCGACAATACGCAACTGCAAATCCAGCACAAGCAATCCATCACTCATGCCCTCAAAAACGACATTGCGCGCAACGGGGAGCAGTTCTAGCAGCCCCATCTTGAATACCGCCCATGTGACCAGCAGCCCCGTCATGGCAAAGGATACGGAGGTCCAGTCAACGCCGTTAATAGGCGTCAAGCGAGCAAGGTAGAGAACATTGCCAATCCAAGGAATCGCCATGGCAAACAGGATAACGATGCCCTGGCGCCGATAGAGCGCGGGGCGCAACACCATGGCACGCACCATGAGTACCGCCCCAGCCACGGTTAAGGCATGCAAATAGGAGGCAGACAGCCAGAACAGCCAGCCATGGTCGTAAACGGCTACCGTACCGGTTGGCTGCTGCACCAGATAGACAGCCGGCCAAATCCAGCCATGCCATTCATTCGTAAATACGGCGATGATGGTGATGACCGGGACGACTGTCAGCAACACGGTACGTCGCGCCGTTAACCATTTGTCTTGCCGTGTATATTGGGCCACAAACAGGAGAAAGAGTAGGGGAACAAACTGGATACCGACGTGACTCAGCTCGGAGAAGACGATGCTCTGGCGCAAGCCGACGGCCATCTCCCCCATACCGTCCCACATTGACCACCAGCCCGTGGCTGCCATCAGGCCGCACAAATAGCTGGCTCCCAGCGTGTCGCGGCGCGTCCAAATGTAGGCACTGGTAGCAAACGCCACAACTGCTGCAAAGAAATAGATCGCCGAGATCGCTGAGATCGCTGAGAAAGACCACACCTTGCTGACTCCTTCGCCTACGCAGTTCGGGCACCTATAAACCTACTATAAGTGCAAGCGCGAGTCAGCACATCAGCAAAAAGGCGTAATATTTCTACAAAACTGTACCACTACAAGAGCACCACGAGATCGGCAGGACAGACAAGGGTGAGCGATCAGCCGCCAGGTCTACGCGTCCGTCAAACACCAAGGACTGACGAGTTCGCCCGCGGGTGAGAATGCCAGTGCGTGCTCGCCCACAATGCGCAGGCGTGGGTGCGCCTCGGCGACTGCCCGCAGCGAAGGGCTGATCCAAAGCCGATCTACGTGCAGCGTATCCTCCATCAGCACCATACGCGTACCCGGTTGTGGCACAGCACAGCAGTGCGAGGCCGCCATGAACGCCCGGCGGTCGTCGGCCATCACCATCGGCAGGCTGCCGCGATACATGCTAAAAATGCCCGAGGTCAGGCCATTGGTGTAGGTGGAGACCCAGTCGATTTTGCGCGCAAGTCGTGCGGTGGTGATGTTGGCCAGGCCCATGCCGGTGGCATTGCCGTGTGTGGCTTCGGTGAGATCAAGGGCGACGATCACCGCAACATCAATATCGCCAAACGCTTCCGGTTGGCGTGGGATCAGCAAGCGACCGAGGATATTAGTGTCCATACCGGTGCCGCTGATGTTCTTGCCCATTTGGTGTACGACGAGCACGTCGATGGCGGGGAACGGCAGGCTGGCCATCAAGCTCTTAGCCTTTTGCAGCAGTTCGATTTCGGGCGCAGCGCCGATTTGGTCAACCGTCAGGCCCTTGACCTGGGCCGTTTCGTCGTAAGCATTTTCGACCACCGCCACGGCGCCCACCAGGTTGGTAGTCTCGGCATAGATGCGCGCGGCCGGCATCAGGTATTTTTGAAAGGCGGCGCCCCCAAGCGAATGCATGGCGAGGGCACCTCGCTGCTTGCCGAGACCAATGAGGGCCATCTTGGCAGGCCCACTCTCGACTTCGCCGCGGAAGTCGGTGTGCGGCTTGATGCGCGAGATCAAGAGCGTATGATCGGCAGCAGCCGAGTCCAATCCCTGGTAGAGTCGCATCCCGTCGGCCAGCCGGCCGATCTCGCGCACCTCCATGGTGGCGTGCAGCGGCGCACCCACGGTGGCCTCTGTCACCCCCAATTGTGCCAGCACGTCGAGCTGTCCCTCGGCCGTGGCGCCGCCGTGGCTACCCATGGCGGGCACGACAAACGGCTGGAGCCCTGCCTCCATGAGACGCGCAACAGCTACGCGGGCAATGGTTGCGATGTTGGCGACGCCGCGACTGCCCACACCCACCGCCACCGTCGCACCCGGCTGCATACGCGCCAGGATTCCACTGGATTCGAGCGCGGTGCGCGTGGCCGACGCCACATCATCCACACGCGGCGCATCAAAATGCTGCTCGACTTCCAGCAGCGTGGCAGGCAGAGGCGAGTTGAATTCGATCTGTTGGATTTGTGTGAAGAGGTCCATCATGCCAGTAGTATAGCACGATGAAGGCGTGACCGCCGACGTTGCAGCAAGGCTTGATGCTATACTTCTTCCATATCAAACCCGCATGACCACAGCGAGGCACTCTATGCAGTATGGCGCGCACATCTATATCTTCACGCAACGTTGGGACGACCACCAGCTGTGGGTGCTCGACACGGCCAAGCGTCTCGGGCTGGACCTGGTCGAGCTTTCGGTCGGCGACGACGTCCGCTTTTCAGCACAAAAGACGCGGCAGCATGCTCATTCGTTGGGCCTTACGCTCACGGTTGGACCGGGCGGCGCCTGGCCGCTCGATTGCGACCTCTCGGACGACGAACCTGCGCGACGGGCTAAGGGCCTGGCATGGCACAAGCGCCAGGTAGACTTGAGTGCTGAATTGGGCGCAGTGGCATACGCCGGCGCGCTGTACGGCCATCCAGGGGTCATCAAGCGACGCCGGCCGCCGGCAGAAGAATACGCCGTCACGGCCGAGGGGCTGCATGCATTGGCCGAGTATGCGGCCCAGTACGACATACGTATCGTTCTGGAACCGATGAGCCACTTCCGCACGCACCTGGTCAACACGGCGGGGCAATTGATGCGGCTGATCAACCAGGCCGACCACGCCAATCTCTACGCACTCTTTGACACCTATCACCTCATGACCGAGGAGCGCAGCTACGGCGACGCCATTCGCACGCTGGCGCCACGGCTCTGGTGCGTGCACCCATGCGAGAACGACCGGGGGGTGCCCGGGGGAGGGCTTGTTCCGTGGGATGACCTTTTCGATGCCCTGCACGAAGTCGGCTTTGACGGTCCGCTGACGATGGAGGCGTACAACTCTTCCATCGGCGACTTTGCCTACGAGCGCGCCATGTTCCACAACGTCTGCCCGGACGGCGAGGCGTTTGTACGCCAGGGCCGCGCCTTCTTGCAGGAGCACGTCGCGCGGCGCTGGGGGTAGAAAGTCGGCTGACGAGTAGCCACAGCTACCCGCCGATGCTAACCCCGATCAGGTGGCCGATGCCATAGGTGATGGCGGCGGCCGCCAAACCAAACAGAACCTGTCGGCCGCCGGAAAAGAGCAGCCCGCGGCCGGTAAAGAGGGTGATGCCGGCGCCGATCGCAAACAGGCCGATCGTGCTCAATACGAGGCTGACGAGCACCGCCGTCATGCCGCTCATAAACATAAACGGCAGCACAGGAATGATGGCCCCGGCCGAGAAGAGCAGGAACGAGGTGATGGCTGCCTCCCAGGCCGAGCCGCCCAGTTCTTCGGGATCGATGCCCAGTTCCTCGCGCGAGCGTATCGAGTGCATTTTTCTGGTCGCCGACAATACGCTGCGCCAGTTCAAGGGCCTGCGCCTCTTCGATCCCGCGCGACTGGTAGATCAGCGCCAGCTCCTCGGCCTCTTCTTGGGGGTCGGCCTCGATCTCGGCGCGCTCGATGGCAATCTGCTTCTCGTACAGTTCGCGCGAGCTTTGCACCGACAGCCACTCGCCGAGCGCCATCGAACAGGCTCCAGCCAGCAGCCCGGCCAGCCCGGTGACGAGTATCTGGTTGTTGGCCAGCGATGCGCCGGCCACGCCCATGACGAGGCTCATGTTGGACACGAGACCATCATTGGCCCCCAGCACGGCCGCACGCAAGGCGTTGCCGCCGCCAGCTTTGTGACGCCCCTCCATTTGCGCAATGGCGCTGCCCTCCAGCCCGCCGGGGAGCGATTGTGTCACCTGGCCCAGCAGGCGGGCATGCGAGATTTCGTCGCCGCTCATATCGGCAGCGCCCGCAATACTTTGATACTTGCCGGCATCTATCTGCTCGCGTGATGCGATGGTAGGCAGGACGAAGCCGACACCAAATCGCTGCGCCAGCCAAACCAGCATGCGCGTGCGCCACGAGGGTTGGTAAGGCGGAAGTGTGACCCCGGCTGCCGTTAGCTGCGCCTGCCAACGCTCGGCGTGGCGCCCCTCTACCGCAGCCAGGCGCCGGTACACCTCAGCCATTTGCGGGCTCTTCTCCAAGTCGGCTAGCGCCGAATACAAGGTGACGCCATCCCGTTCATCCTGCAAGCTGGCCAACATCTGCTTAGTGTTGGACAGCGTGGCTTCTGTCGTCTGTGCTGTCATGTGGCGGCTCCTTTGCATTGCTTGCATAACCATAACATGCTTGGAAGAAACTCTCCCATATACGCCGGTGGCCTGCATCCAGCTCGAAATGGCGCTCAGGGTGCCACTGTACGCCGAGCACCCAGCGATGCGATCGACTCTCGTACGCTTCGACAAGCCAAGCGTCGGGTTGTGCGAAAGCGGCCGGCGCAAAGAGAAGTGAGAGCGACGCCGGATCCAGCCCTTGGTGGTGAAAGGTATTGACGGGCAACGTAACGGCGCCAACCATGGTGTGCAGCCGGCTGCCGGGATCGATGGCCACATCGTGGAAATTGGTCGGTCCGCCCTCAGGCGTACGGTGCCCGCCAAAGTGCTGAATCATGCCGCCACCCGCTGCCACGTTGAGCACCTGGCAGCCGCGGCAGATGCCGAACAATGGCAAATCCTGTGCCAAGGCGGCCTGCGCCAGTTCGATCTCCAATTCATCGCGCAACAGGTCGATCGACTCTGGCTCGGCTCCCGCCAGCGGCTGGCCAAAGTAGCGGGGGTGCACGTCGCCCCCGCCCGACAGGATCAACCCGTCAAGGGCATCGAGCACCTGCGTCCCCACTCGTCCTTGCGTGTCCGGTACAAACGCCCGGCCATCGGGCAGTACCGCCGGTATATCCGGCGATAGAATGATCGGCTCCGCTCCTGCCTCGCGCACCATCGCCACATAGTTGCGCGTGTTCTCCTGTACCCATTCGGCGCCGCCATGGCGCGTGGTGATGCCGATCCAAAGTGGCCGGTTCTCCTGTTGTCCGGCGCCGTTCGCTTGTGACATAGAGAGCAATCTCACTCCGTTAACTGTCCGTTCAACCTACCATCGTGTATAGTACGAAGAAACAACCATGTACCTGGCATGCCTTTTCGCACGTGGCGTGCGGACTACACAGCGGTGAATCACGCGCATGGATAGTTCCATCTTTATTGTAATCGTATTCGTGCTATTTCTGCTTGCGCTGCTTGCCAGCGGCCTGTTTTTGTACGTCTACTGGTGGAGGCTGCAGCGCCCCAGCCCCAAACTCGAAGGCAAGCTGCACGTTGCGGGCCTCGAACAGGCAGTGGAGGTGCTGCGCGACAAGCACGGCGTGCCCCACGTCTACGCGCAAAACGAGGCCGATCTGTGGCGCGCCCAAGGTTGGCTGCACGCGCAAGACCGCATGTGGCAGATGGAACAGGCACGGCGCATCGCCTCCGGCCGCCTGGCCGAGCTCTTTGGCGCGCCGGCGCTTGACGCCGACCGCTTCTGCCGCATCATTGGCTTCCGCCGGGCGGCCGAGACGGAGTTGGCGCACCTCGACGCCGCAACGCGCCAGGTGCTGGAGTGGTACTCAGGAGGCGTCAATTCCTACATCGAATCCCATCCCGGCCGTTTGGCTGCAGAAATCAACTTGCTGCGTGTGAGTGTGGATGCGTGGACGCCGCTGGATACGCTGGCCTGCGCCAAGGCGACGGCATGGTCGATGAGCGTCAACTGGGAAAGCGAACTCACACGCCTGCGCCTGCTGCAGGAGTTGGACCCTTATATCGCCGCCGAGTTGGACCCCGATTACCCGCACAAGAACCCGCTGATTCTCGAGGGTGTGGGCAGTGAAACCAAGGAGCGGCTCCTAGCCACAGCTGGGCTTCTGCTAGGTCAATACGAAAATGTACGCGCCTGGCTGGGCGGGGGCGAAGGTCAAGGCTCGAATAGTTGGGTCGTGGCGCCTAAGCACAGCCTCAACCGCCGCGCTCTGCTCTGCGCCGACCCGCACCTAAACGTGCAGATGCCCGGCCCTATCTACGAGATGCACCTGAGCTGCCCCACATTGGAGATCAGCGGCGCCACCTTCCCAGGTCAGCCGGCGATCGTCATGGGGCACAACCATGCCATCGCCTGGGGCACAGCCAATGGTCTCGTCGACACGCAAGACCTGTTCATCGAACGTCCTCACCCTGACAATTCGACGTTGTTTGCCTATGGCGACGGCTGGGAACAGGCGCAAGTCGTCGAAGAGACCATTCAGGTGCGGCGCAGCGAGCCACATGTTGAACGTGTCGTGATTACTCGCCACGGGCCGATCATCACAGGCTTTTTGGGAGTCGAAACGTCGGTAGGACGCATGCCGTCACAGGCGCCGATCACGGTGCCGCTGGCACTGCGGTGGAGTGGACACGAGCCAAGCCAGACGCTCTCGGCGCAGTTGGCACTCAGCCGGGCGGCCGACTGGCAGACGTTCAACGCCGCCCTCGCCGAGTGGGCAACGCCGGTGCAGGCATTCACATTTGCCGATTCACGCGGCAACATAGGCTTTACGCTGGCCGGCCGCGTTCCCCAACGCACCACGAATTTTGGTTTGCTGCCGGCTGCCGGGTGGGATCCCGCCTATGAGTGGGGACCGCCGATTCCCTTTGCAGAGCTGCCGCAGCTCTACAACCCCCCGTCGGGCAAGATTGTCGTGGCCAACAACAAACCGGCTGGAGATGATTACGCTCACTTCTTAGGTGTAGAGTTTGATCCCGGTTGGCGCGCCGCCCGCATCGAGGAGTTGCTGGCGGAAAAGGACCGCCACACCATTCGCGACATGGAGGAAATCCAGCAGGACACTTTCTCCAAGTTCGCCCAGGCCCTCACGCCTTGGTTTACCCTGCTGCGCAGCGAAGACCCGTGGGAGAAGACGGCCTTGCAGTTCCTGCGCAAGTGGAATTTCCGGATGGACAGTGACAGCCAGGCCGCGTTATGTTTTCACTACATCCTGGCGCACCTGATGCAAATGGTATGGGGCGACAAGCTGCGCGGGAGCTACGAAGGCTTCTTGGGCGTGGCGGGCACACCGCTCTTCCCGCTCCATGGTTTCCGGCTGCGCGCCGAGACGATGCTGCTCGACCTCCTCAACACGCACGAGGAGTCTTTCTGGTATGCCGACATCGCCGCCGGCCGCCAGCGGCAGCGCGACCAACTGCTGCAGGAGGCACTGACCAGGGCCATGAAGTCGGTGCGCCAGGTGCATGGCGACAGCAGCCTGCGCTGGGCCTGGGGCCGCACACACCAGGTGCGTTTTGCGCACCCGCTTGGCCGCGCCCGCTTTATCGGCCAGTTCTTTGACCGCGGACCCCTGCCAGTGGGCGGCGACGCCACCACCCCACTGCAGACACGCACCGATGCACGTCCCGAGACGCGCTTGCCCCCGGGTCTCGTCACCACGATCCCCGTCTACAGGCAGCTCTACGAAGTAGGCACCTGGGATCGCGCCGAATCCGTCCTCGCCGGCGGCCAGTCAGGTCATCCGCTCAGCCGGCTGTACGACGACCAGGTCATGATGTGGCGCGAGGGCGTGTATCACCCGATGCCGTGGACGCGTGAGGCCGTCGAGAAAGTAACCGCGTACAAACTGGTGTTGGAAGTCTGAACCTTTGTTGTAACTGCTGGATTTGGGCTTCAGTAATAACAGATTCGGTTTCAGGTTCATCTTCTTTCGCTTCCGGTGCCGCCCACATCCTGCAACGTCTCCCGCATCGCGGCCTCCAGGAGCCGGGCGTCGGCGCCGATGGTGATGAAGCGGTAGCCCGCCTCGATCCAGCGGCTGGCCAGCGCAGGCGTGCCGGCAAAAATGCCGGGAATCTTACCCGCCCGGTGGCAGGCCTGCAGTACCTGGAGGACAGCGTCCGTGTGCTCCGGCGACCCCTGGACAACGCCCAAAGAGAGCGCGAGGTCCGCCGGCCCCAACAGGCAGCCATCCACGCCGTCTACGGACATGATGGCTTCGGCGTTGGCCAGACCCTCGGCCGTCTCGATCTGGACCGCCAGGAAGACCTCATCGTTGGCCCAGGCGCCATAATCGGCGGCCAGGTTGACGGCCAGATTGTCAGCTGTTGATCGGCCGCCGCGCGGCGGATAACGCATGGCAAAGGCCGCTGCGCTCGCCTCGGCGGCTGAGTTCACCATGGGGACGATCACACCCATAATACCCGAATCCAGCGCCCGGCCGATGCCACTATAGTCGTTGATGCGCACGCGGGTCATCGGCACAACGTTCTGCAGGTAGATGGCGCGGATGGCCTCGAGCCGGGTGGCGTCGTCCCATTCGCCGTGCTGGTTGTCGATCAGCACATAGTCACAGCCGGCACGGGCAAGCACGCCGGCCGCCAGCGCCGATCGCATGGCGGCAAAGACCCCGATGGCTGGCTGCCCGGCTAATAGTTTTTGTTTAACAGGATTGCGTAGCACGACGGACCTCTTTTCCTTTTTTCCATGTTCTTAAGCATTTACTGCCAGCCCAGCGCTTTGCGGTTCACAATCGAACGCGGCAGTTTGCCGCACAGAGCCTCCACCACATTCTGCGCCGTGTCGCGGCGCAGCTGAAGCACAGCCTCGACTGACCCACTTGACGTATGGGGCGTAATGATGACGTTGTCCAGCTGCAGCAGCGGATCGTCGGCCTTGGGCGGCTCCTGTTCGAGTACGTCCAGCGCCGCAGCAAGGATTGTGTGGTTCGCCAGCGCTTCGTACAGCGCCGCTTGCACGACCACGGGACCGCGCGCCATGTTGATCAGGCAGGCAGTCGGCTTCATCTGCGCCAGCTGCTCGTAGCCGATCAACCCGCGCGTCTCGGCGTTGAGAGGGCAGTGCAGGCTGACAAAATCCGAGCGACGCAAAAGGTCATCCAGGGAGACCAGCTCCACATTGAGTTCGGCAGCCTGTACCGGCGTGATGTATGGGTCGTGCCCCAACAACTTCACGCCCATGCCGCCGGCCTTGCGCGCCACAATCCGGCCGATGTTGCCCAGCCCCACGATGCCGAGGACCTGGCCGGCCAGGCGTGGGGGCGGCCAGTAGGGGATCGGGCGAGTCGAACCCCAACCTCCAGATCGCACGTAGCGGTCCAGGACAAAGTGCCGGCGGCCTAGATCGTAGATGAAACCAATGGTAGAGTCGCTGACTTCTTCCATGCAGAAGTCAGGGACATTGGCTACCGGGATCCCGTGCTCGCCCGCGGCCTGCAAATCGATCATGTCCACCCCAATACCATAGCGGGAGATGACCCTGCATTGGGTGAGGGTTTCGATCAGCTTGCGGTTGATCGTGGCCCACTGCACGATCAGTGCGTCGGCATCGTGCACCTGCGGAATCAATTCCTCCGGATCCCTGGTCTGCATACGCACAAGGTTGATGTCGAGACCTGACTCACGGAGGACGCCGGCTTCGAGGCTGTGGTCCGGATCACCGAAGTCGGTGATAACTACTTTGAATGATGGCATGAGTACGCTCCTCTTATTGTCGCTGGTGGGATAGCTGGATCGGATACTTTCCGGCCACCTGTGCCTCGTCGAGCATTGCGAGAACATTTTCTAGCGGTACATCTGGTTGGATGCAGTGCACCGATGCGAGGATGTAACCTCCCCCTGGGGCCAGATCCTGAATTCGACGTCGCACCTCTGCGCGCACGTCCGCCGGGGTGCCAAACGGCAGCACCCGCCCAGTGTCGATTGCCCCGCAAAACGACAGTCGATCGCCGAACTCACGCTTGAGCCGTGCCGTGTCGCCCATGTCGCCGGCGCTGACCTGCACTGGGTTGAGGAGGTCAACGCCGATTTCGATCAGGTCGCCGAGCAGCGAATAGATGTTGCCGTCGGAATGGTAGAAGATCTTAGCCTTCGTCCGCTGCTTGATCGCCGCCATCAGTTCCATGTGGAAGGGCTTGATCAGGCGACGGTACATCGTGGGCGAGATCAGGGTCGAAGTCTGCCCGCCCAGATCATCGCCCGTGATCAGGACGTCGATGTAGTCGCCGGCTTCCTCCAGCAGCTGGATCACGCTTGCCTGCATGAGATCCGTGATTTTGCGCATGAGGGCCACGGCAAAGTCAGGATCGCCGGCCAGGTCCACCATCCATTGTTCGATCCCGCGGCACATGTAGGCCTGCTCGAAGGGCGAGACGCCACTGAGCGCTACCACGGCATAGCCGGCATCCTGAATTGCCTTGGCCTTGGCGCGCAGCCCGGCGAAGCGGCTGAGATGCGCCAGGTCGGGCCACGGGAAGCGGTCGAGGTCGTCAATCGTGGCGGTGCGAATCGGCGAGTCCACTACTTCATAGTAAATGGCGCCCGGACGCCGCTCCCATAGGCAGCCCCAGCCATCCACGTAAGCCTCGGCAGAGAGATCACGCGCCAGCGTCCCCGGCGCAGGTCCGGCGATCAGCGGCCGTCCGTCCGACCCTGACCAGGCGAGTGCCTCTTCGTCCATCAAGACATACTGGAGGCCGCGCCAGAAAACCGTTGTTGGGCGCGTGATGCCAAGGTGGACCTTGAGTTTTTCGTAGCCAGGCGCCAGCATAGTCGTCGCCCCAGAGGTACCGAAGAAGATCGGGACGCGGTCGGGTTCTTCGTGATTGAGCGCACACAGGACGCGTTCTCGTCCAGTCAGCATGCCATCCCTCCTGGATTTACCGCAGCCACGTGGGCTGCCGATTGATGCACTGCTTCACACGTCAGGCTTCCTGGCGGCCAATCGTGGCATTGGCGCCCATGGCCAGGTTGCCGCCGTCGAAGGCAATCACCGAGCCAGTGACATAGCCGGAAGCGTCCGATGCCAGGAACATCACGACCCCCTTGATGTCGTCGGGCACACCCAGGCGTCCCATGGGGATCCCGCGCAGGAAGCGTTCGCGCAACCCCGGGGTATTGTCCATGCGGATGTCGAAGCCGGGGTTGGTGATCTGAGCTGGCGCCAGGGCATTCACGCGCACACCGCGATCGGCCCATTCGGTGCTCAGTTCGCGGGTCATCTGGATGACGCCGGCCTGGCCGACGCTGTAAGCGAAGTTGCCGCGGCCCAGCGTGCGCACCCCACCGATGGACGACATGTTGATGATGCTGCCTTTGCCCTGCGCCAGCATACGCCGCCCCGCCTCTTGGCAGGAGATGAATTTGCTCACCAGCGTGGCCTGGATGACCTGTACGAATTGCTCGACCGTGATCTCTTCGGGGTGGCCCAGCCTGTTGCCGCCGGGGATGTTCACGACGATGTCGATCCGGCCGAACTCCCGATCCACCTGCTGGTACATGGCCCGGATCTGTTCCTCATTCCACACATCGTAGACCCCAGGTACGACCCGCCGGCCAAGGCTGCGAATGGTTTCTGCGGTGTCGCGCAGACCCTGTTCGTTGACGTCCGCAATCAGCAGATCGGCGCCAATCTCGGCCAGGGCGATGGCCGCCGCGCGTCCCATGTTTTGCGCAGCGCCGGAGACCAGGGCGACCCGGCCAGTGAGATCGAAGAGCGGGTGAAACATCGTTGTGATCCCTTCGTGTGCATTCAAGGCTTGAACAGCGCGGACACGTCCATTCCCACATCTTCGGCCAGCCCGCGCAAGCTGGCAAGCACGTCGGCCGGCAGGTCGATCCCCTCGACCAGCGCAGCGTCGCGCCGCTCCAGTTCGATCTCGCCGGGGAGATAGATGCGGTCGGCGCCCTTGGCCAGGGGCGCCGACTTGATCTCCCGGATCATGCCATCCATGCGGCCCTTGAAGTCGCCGATGGGCATCATCTGGCCGATGTCGATGGCAATGAACGCATGCCCTTCGTTGGTCGGTTCCGGTGAGTCTGTCACCCAGCTGCTTACCTGGCTCATCACTGCCGCGCCGGTGAGGACAGCGGTGAGGATTTCCACCATGACGGCAAGCCCGTACCCTTTGTGCCCGGCCATGGGCAGTTGCACCGCCTTTTCCGGGAATTGGCTGTAGTCACTGGTAGGCAGGCCATCTTCGTCCACGAGCCAGTTACCGGGGATCGGTTTGCCCAGGCTCTTGGCGGCGTAGATCTTTGTGGCGGCCACTGCGCTGGTTGCGATGTCCAAGTAAACCGGCTTCTCCTCCCCCGCCGGGGCGGCATAGGCGATGGGATTGGTGCCCAGCACCCTGCCCTTGGAACCGGGCACGGTCATGCACGGATCGACATTGCACATGGACATCCCGAACATGTCGTGGCGCGCCGCCAGGTTGGCGTAGAAGCCGGCAGCGCCATAGTGGCTGCTGTGTCTGACGCCGACGTAGCCGATCCCACACGCCTGCGCCTTGCGCATGGCCAGCAGCATAGACCGGTAGGAGACGGCCGGGGGCATGGCGTAATGGGCATCCACGATGGCCCACGCCGGTCCCTCGGCGGCAATTTCCTCGCGCGCTGCTGCGCTCAGCCGGCCGGTGCGCAGATTCCTGAGCAGGCCGCGCAGCTGCCGGGTGCCATGGGTGAAGGTGCCCAGCGTGTCGGTGGTGACCAGGACCTCGGCGGTCAGCTGCGCGTCCTCCTCGCTGAGTCCAGACCGGCGCATGGCCTCGATGCAGAATGCAGTCAGGTCTTGCGCGGTGACCCGGACAGTTGTCAATGGTGTAGATTCCAAGGCTCCTCCAATCCGATTTACCATATGGTCGTTCCGCCATCCATGACCACAAGGCTGCCGGTCATAAAAGAGGAGGCCGGCGACGCCAGGTACACGACCAAACCCTTAATCTCTTCCTCCTCGCCATAGCGTTTCATCGGTGTGTTGGCCATGATGCGCTCCACGATCTCCGGGTACTTCCGGCTGGCCGCGGTCTGGGCGGTGAGCATGGTGCCCGGCGCGATTGCGTTGGCACGAATGCCATAGGGCGCCCAGTCGGCGGCCATCCCGCGCGTCAGCTGCGCAACGCCGGCCTTGGCCACGCAGTAGGGCACGTTATGGCGGGGGGCGATGTTGCTGATCACAAGCGAATTGATCGAGGCCAGGTTGATGATGACGCCGCCTGTACCACGATCGATCATGTGGCGGGCCACCCGTTTGCCGAAGTAAAACATGGACGACAAGTTCGTGTCGATCATGCGGCCCCAGGCATCGTCGGGTTCCTCCTCCAGCGCCAGGCCATCCGAAGAAATGCCGGCGTTGTTGACCAGGATATCGATCTTGCCTAGCTGCCCAACGACCTGGTCGACGAATGCCTCGATTTCGTCACCGCGGGTCACATCGACTTGAGCAAAGAACGAGCGGCGGCCCAGGGCGGCCAGCTCGGCTGCGACCCGCTGGCCGTCTTCGACCAGGAGGTCACAGATCGCCACGTCGGCGCCGGCCTCGGCCAGCGCCAGCGCCATCTGACGGCCCAAGCCGCGCGCGCCTCCTGTCACAATTGCGACCTGTCCCCCCAGATTGAAGTGATCGAGCACGCTCATGGCAGTTCCGGCCACGTTTTGTCGCCGAAGACGACCTGCCAGCTCTTGAGGAAGCCGTTCATGCGTGCTTCGGTGAAGGAGTGTTCGTAGAGTAAGCGCAGAAATTCCATGCGCATGGTGCAGATATCAGCGCCGGCCACCGCGATCTCGCCAAAGAGTCGCGGGTAGCGGCCGCAGGCCAGGATCTTCGTCTGGAAGCCGTAGTTGGTGTAGATCTGGCGGATCGGTGCGATCATGTCGTGCGCAGTATCCTCGGCCTGATCCAGCGGGCCGTTAAAGACGGCGGCGATATCGGCGCCGGCCTTGGCAGCCAGGTACGCTTGTGCCAGGGAGGCAATCGCCGTGACGGCTAGCCGCAGGCCGGGCAGTTCCGCCTTGAGCTGCTGAAGCGCCTGCAGACCGGCCACGCTTGCAGGCAGCTTGACGATAATGCGCGGCGAAAAGGAATGGAGCCAGCGCGCCTGGCGCAGCATGGGTTCGGGATCGTGCCAGCCGATCACCTGGGCAAACACCGGACCAGGCGAGGCGTCCACGACCGCGCCCAAGGTTCTCTCCATATCCGGCCCAGCGGCTGCCATCAATGCAGGGTTGGTCGTGACGCCAGAGAGCAAGCCCCACGCACGCGCTTCCAGGATTTCCTTTGGATTCGAGCTGTCAAGGTACAGTTCCATGATTGGTTACTCCGTTACTTCGCAGAGCAGCAGGCGTGAAGTGAGCGGGGTATCGAGCCGGATAGTCAGCCCTTGCTGAGCCAGAACCCACCCCTCAACGCGCATGACTGTGCCATCAGGTTCGGACATAACCTGGTAGCGCCGGCCTGGATCGACGCCGCGCAGGCACAGGCAGTACTCATCCTGGACAGCATTCACCAGCCGGAAGACGGCGGCCACGATACGACTGCGGTTGGCGGCCGCATTCTCGATGGCGCACCAACCATTCCCGTCAGCGCCTGGCAGGACTGGCGTATGATGATAGATACGCGCATCCTGGTGGAAGGGGCGCACAAAGTCGCGGTAGATCGCCAGATATTTTTTGGCCAGCCGGAGCAACTCCGGGTTGGCCTCGTCCAGGTTCGGGGTCAGGCCGCTGACCGCCGGGTGGGCAAGCAGGATCGTGTGCAGCTGGGTTTCGGGGTTGCCCCTGTAGCTGCCGTTCATGCAGACGCCGAAGAGCCGGTCGATCCGCTCAGGCGGTAACGCCATGGACATTCCATTGAGAATGCGCACTGTCCGTGGCATGCGCATCCAATCAGAGATCCAAAAGGTGGTGAAGCGGCTGTTCATGCCAAGGTCGGTGCGGGCGCCGCCGCTGGCACAGTTTTCGAGCTGCAGGTGCGGATAGCGAGCACGAACACGGTCGAAGATGGCGTGGATCGCCTCGACGTGACGCCACAGCGTGTTCTCCTGGCAGCCGTTGCTGAGATTAAAACCGCCCTCCCAGGCGTCGAGATTGTAGTCGAGCCGGAACATATCGAGTTGATAGCGATCGACGAGCCGGAAGATGGTGGCTTCGACGTAATCGCGCACCACCGGCTTGGCCAGGTCAAGCACGCGTTCGACTGGCTTGCCGTACCGGGTGATAAACCAGTCCGGATGCTCCGCGGCCAGTCGCGAGGCCCTGCCCGCGCTCTCAATCTCCACCCACAGGCCACAGAGGAGCCCCTTGCTCCGGGCGTAGGCGAAGACCGGGAAGAGGTCGTTGGGCAGGCGATTGCCGGCCTGCCAGTCGCCACTGGTGTCCGGCCAGGGGGTGTTGGCATCGGCATACCAGCCTGCATCGACCATAAAGAGCTCGGCGCCGACTTCGGCGGCGATATCAACCTCGCGCTGCAGGCCGGGCTCGCTCAGTTCGTGCTGCATGTAGCCCCAGTGGTTGTAGATGATTGGCTGACGGCCGTCACCGACGCGGTAGAGCACGCACCGGCGCAGGTAGGCATGCCAGCACTGCACGGTATCGTCAAAGCTCACATGGTTCAAGCCAAAATGGACTTCAGGAAGCGCAATGCTTTCGCCGGGTGCAATCATGCGCATGGGCGCGGGCGCCGTCGGCTGTGCCGCAAAGGCCAGCCGGCTCGTGCCGTTAGCCCGGGCATAGTCGCAGCGAAAGCTCATGTGCCAGTTGGCGGACCAGGCCAGGCTGACCACAAGGTAGCCGCCATAGACGTTGTTATGTGCCACGGCGAACGGGGTGGTATAACCGCTGCGGCCGCGCAGGGAGCCAAACCCCAACTCGGCGTTCAGCGGTACCTCCTGCCATTGGAAGTTGCCCTCGTTGCCCCATTCGTTGTCTTGCATCCAGCCTACGCGATAGGGCACCCCACCGCTGTCATGGAGATTCTCGCGCAGGGTATCAGTCATGGGCCAGGTAACGCCGGTCAGCGGCGCCACCGCAGTCAACCTCAATGTTGCGGTTGGCGACGTGTTGGTGAGCTGCAGTCGCCGCCGGAAGAAGCCGTCGCCGCCCGCCAGTGTAACGAGTTCGAGTTCCACCGGCTTGAGCGTGTGGCGCAGGAGAAGGCGCGTGCTGTGTGCGCCGGTGTTGAGTGTGTCAGTGTTGGGTGTGTCTGTGCCTGCTGCGCTGATGCCCGCCTCGACCAGTTCCCAGCCAAAGCTGAGCGACTCGCCGTCGACCACCAGGTCAAAGGCCGGCGTGCTGGTCTCCTCATCTTCGGTGTAATAGGGCACTCCTGTGTCCTGGAGCGAAGCAGCGATGAGACGGCCATCCCGAAACCGCTCGGTGTAAATCGCAGTGCCAGAGTGGTAGCGCCAGCCATGCACCGGTTCGGTGAGTTGAGTTACCTTGACTGTCACGTTTCTTATCTCCATTTGCTGACCGCCAACGGTTATCCGAAAAGATCGTCCGCCAATTCAAGCAGGTAACCGGTAATGCGATCCTGGTAAGCCTGATAAAAAGAGGGCGAGAGGCTGTAGAACTCCTCGCGGCAGATGAACTGCCCGTCGGCGTCCCGCCGCCCGACGAATGCAAAGCTGAAGTTGTGGAAGATCGCATCGTGGGACGAAGGTCTGCCCGCATCAGACTGGCGGATGCAGTCGCGTGCGAACGCAGATCCATTGGCCGCCTCGCGCTGCGCATAGGCCAGGGCATCCTGCCACCAGCGCTGGAAAAGCGCAGGATGATGATCGGCCAGTACCTCAGCAAAGAGCAACTGCAGATTGGGCGACACCTTGAAATGGTTGCGTCCTGCGGTGGCCCGGCCTATTGCCTGACGCGCGGCTGCACTGAGGTCATCGCCTGAGTGAAAATCCGCCATGACGCCGAACGCTTCGGCGATACGGCAGAGCGTACGGGAGCGCGCCTCGAAGCCAGGCAACCCGTCAGCTCCCCGATAGTCGGTCCCCTTCTCCACGCCGAAGTTGGGTGCGACATGAGTGAGTGGAATGGCGCGACGTTGGGCTTCCAGCAGGACGAAGATCAGCTCGGTCTCGGCCGTCAGGCAGTCGAAGGTAGGTATTTCATTGGGATGCTCGTCGATGCTCAGCTCCAGGTCAAAGGGCGCGCCGGCCTGTTTGCCCAGTTCGGACTCTGCCTTGAGCGAGCAAATGTGATTATAGAGCGCGCCGACTGCGTCCAGCGCGATCTGATACTTGCCTGCCAGCCGGTCCAGCGTATCTTCGTCAGGCCGATAGTCGAAGCCCCCGACCCGCCGCGGCTGGCGGTGATAGGCAAGAAGATCGCGCCTTTGCCCCGGATCGGGCAGCCCGGCGGCGAGCATGGCCGTGGCGGACGGCGGTGCGGCAGCTAACGCCCCATAGTCCAGCACATCCGACACGTCCAGTGTGTAGAACGAGTAATAGCGCGTCGCATCAAGCATACGTTTGGCGCGAGCCAGTCCATCTGCGCCGCGCTTGACCTGGATGTGGTCGGCGTCGGCGCCGTAAGGCACGTCGGTGCCATGTTTGATTGCATCAAGTACGCCTGCGACCCACAATCCTTCGAAGGAACTGCCGGTGTAACCGGTTTCTATGGCGCCAAAGCCAAACGCGATGTTTCTCTCTGCCGGCCGGCCTCTGCGCAGAGTTTCCAGGAAGTTGAGCTCGCGCACCGAATTTTGAATTGCGTTGGCCGCGAAGCCGCGCTGTCTCATTGCCAACCAGATCGCGGGCCAGACCGCAGTAGTCATGCGCGTGCCGATGCCCAACCGCGGCACGGGCCCCAATGCACGCGGCCCCTTTTCTGGTGCCAGGAGACGGAAGAAGCGATCGATGACCGGCGCATCGGTAGGGTACAGCGCGAGCATCGCCGATGAATTGCCCACAGCTGAGGACAACAACAGCTTTTCCCCAAGCGGCGTTCCAAGCGGGAGATCTGCCGCTTGGGAGCCAATCGACAGGAACGCCTGCTGCCCATCAACCAAGCCGGCAAGGCAGACCAGCGTGCCGCCAGACCAGGCGCAGGATGATGTATGAAGCGTCAGGCTGCCGCTGGCGGGCAGCGGCGCGGTCTGCCTTGCCGCCTCGACCAAGGCCAACCAATCGTCGTCTGCAACCGCCTGGACTGCAGTCCAGGCGGTTGTACGATCCCAGGTTGCCGTGTCCAGCACACCCGGATTTAGCGCCGGATTGATTTCGAGCTTGTCGAAGCGCATGTGCTTGCTCAGCACTTCCGGTAGAACCAGATGGCTCCACCACGCGCCGGCAGCGCAAAGGTGAAACCATTGCGGATCAACGCTTCACCCGCTACTTCTCTCATTTCCCCACTTTCCACATTCTCGAAGCGATACTGGGTATCGGAATCAATACCCTGCAGGTGGACTGTAGAAGTCTCCACAGGGGCTGCGGGCAAACGGATGCCCTGGACGAGTCCGTGACCTGCTACTGGATCGTCGAACTGCCGCACGACCCACTCCGACGCGCTGCGGTGGAAAGGTGTGTGGGGATAGTAGTCGCCGTAGAGCATGAGTGGCGCTGCCCGGCGCCACACGTCGACCATTTTCGTCGCAAGCGCAAAGTCGTAGTCGTCGCGGCGGATGTCAAGTGTGGCAAACAGCATTGGTGCCATCCCGCAATGATAGGCATAGCTGTCGACCCGCGGGTCAAAGCGCGCCCGCACGGTGATGGCCGTTGTCGAGCCACCCGCGCCGCCATCCCAACCGGCGTCGGCTCGGGTCTCCGCCTCGCTGATATCCCAGGAAAGTGTGCACTCCTTGAAATAGGGTATCCACTCGTACAGCGTGCGGTGGAAGGCCAATTTCACCGGATGGTCGCCGTAGCCGTAATCAGTGTAGTGGAGCGGCACAGAACGGCGCATGGTTTCAAGATCGTTGCGGCGGCCCCCGCTTGCGCATGAATCGAGCCACAGGCCTGGGTTGCGGGCCAGCAGGTCATCCCAGAACTGCAGGTAGCCCTGGACGTGGAGATTTTCTTTCATGCCCTGGCGATCTTCGGCGTCGTTTGTGCGCCAGTGGTCCAGGGGTGGGAAGTTGTGATCTTGCCGGTAGATCTTGATGCCATTCTCGCGAATAAGCTGGCAGTAATGGTCCGTGAGCCATTGACGCGCATCCGGATTGCCCAAGTCCAGCAGGCCGTTGTCGTTGTTCTGCGTTCTAAGCAGCCATTCCGGGTGCTCGAGATCGAGCATGGTGCCCGGCTGAACTCTCTCCGGCTCAAACCAGACCAACAGATCGGCGCCATGCTGGGCCGCATGGTCGGAGATGGGCTGCAGACCCCGGGGGAACCGTTCTGGATCCGGTATCCACGATCCGGTGCGCCACCACCTGCGTTCATGTTCGTTGTTGTAGCAGGGATACCACCCCGCGTCGATCCACCAGACGTCAAAGTTGAAGCCAAGCTGCTTAAACCTGTCCATAAAGCGCAGCTGGTTCTCTTCGGTTGCGGCAGTGAACTCCTCGCCCTCTTCCGTGGCGGCGCAAGCCAACATGGGACGCAGGCGCTGGCCGTTGGGTCTTGGCAGGACATGGGCCAGGTACCACCGGCGCCACAGGTTTACGGCCGGTGCGCTGTCCTCCGTCCAGGTAAGGACGGTCATCCGAGGGGTGCGAATGCTCTCCCCTGGCTGGAGACGGAGATGTGTCTTTTGCTGCCCTGCCTGCACTTGCGTCCCATCTTCATGCCCCTTGAAACGGATGGCCCACTGTGCGGGCCACCCAACGGCGATGGAGTGGCCGCCGTCGGCAAACAGAATACGATAATAGGGAAACGCACCGTCGCAAGGGCGACCTCCGTTGGGAGCGAAGCTCAGTTCGCCGCCGGGGGGCAGTGAAGTTTCGATGGGCGTGTAGCCTTCTTCGCTGTAGTAGTCGCCATTGCAGTGATACACAACTGCTTCAGCGCCGCTGAACGACGCGTCTATGGCAAGGATATCCTGCAGCAGCGGCGTAGGCTGATTGCCTTTGTTGGTGAACCACGCCACCCACTCGATCACCGGAAAATCCTTGTACTCTGTGCATTCCACCCGAACATTCAACCCGGTAGCAGGGTCATTGCCCTCAAAAACTCGTTCGATGATATTGGCGTCGATGCGGCGCCGCTGTTCAAGCGGCTGCCACGTCGCGGGAATGCCGTTGATGGTTTTGCCTGCAAACACAAAACTGATCGGGAGTTCGGCAGCGCTGGAAAAATAGCGTTGTAACCAGGCCTGGCTCTTCTGCATGTCTGCCGGCTTCGTGGCAGGCGCAGCTGGTGCTGTATTCACGGTGATTTCCTGTTCCTAGTTAGTTCGATGTAATTACGCCTTCATACCCGTCATGGCGATGCCGCGGATAAAGTACCTGGAAGCTACGGCATAGATAATCATGACTGGGATCACGGTCAGCATGGACCCTGCCGACCACATCTCGTAGCGCGTCCACCAGAGGTTGCGCAAACCGGCCAAGATGAGAGGTAGCGTTTGTCTTTCCGGGCTGTTGAGCACGACCAACGGCCAGAGGTAGCTGTCCCAGTTCGCCAGGAAGGCGAAGATTCCGAGGGCGGCCAGGGGAGCGCCGGAGAGCGGCAGGATGATCTGGACAAAAATGCGCCACTCGGAAGCACCGTCGATGCGCGCAGCATCGATCAACTCCGAGGGAATCGTCTCCATGAACTGGCGCATCATGAACATGCCAAAGGAAGACCACAGCCCCGTGATGATGATTCCGCCCAGATGATTGGACAGTCCCAGCGAGGTAATGGTGAGATAGAGCGGCACGAGCACCACGGCAAACGGCACCATCATGGTTGCAAGTAGAAGGAAGAAGATCGCATCCTTGCCCCAGAAACGGTACTTGGCAAAAACGTAGCCGAGGGCGGCCGAGGTAAGCAGCGTGGCGGCTGTCACCGTAGTAGCGGCAATTGTGCTGTTGAGAAAGGCATAGGGGAAGTTCACCCGGCTGGCGATCTCAATGTAGTTGTTGAGGGTCCAGACCTTGGGCAACATACCGGGAGAACTGACCAGATCTTTGAATGTCTTGAAAGAGGCGAAGAACATCCAGATGAACGGCACAACCGCCAGCAGTGACACAAAGATCAAGATTGCATGCGAAGCGATTTGCCCAAAGGAAGCCGGCGTCAACCAAGGGCGCTGCGGTTGAGATTTACGTTGAGTGGCTGCCATCTTATGTGCGCCTTTCAATAAGACCACGTAGGCCGGATCAACCGCAGTTGCATGATTGTGATCGCGATAATAAACACGAACTGGATTAACGCGGCGGCTGTGGCTGTCCCGAAACGGATATCCTGGAACGCTTCCTGGTAGATGAGCAGGTTATACATGTAGGTAGCGTTACCTGGACCGCCATTGGTAAGAACAAAGACACCGGTAAATTCCTGCAGCGCGCCGATTGCCAGGACGACCATCACCAAAGCCAGAGTGTGGGAAAGTAGCGGCAGCGTCATGTAGCGCAGGCGCTGCCACGGATTCACGCCGTCCACTGTTGCTGCATCCTGCAATTCCATGGGAATATTCAGAATGCCTGCGGTGAGGATGACGACGTAGAAGCCCAATCCCTTCCAGATGCCGATGCCCACAGCAGTCGGGAGGGCAGTGTCGGAACTGGAAAGCCAGGTAAACCCAGGCAGCCCCAAGCTCTCGAGGATCCAATTCAGCTGGCCCACTTCCGGGTCCATCAACATGCGGAAGAGCAGGGCAATTGCCACCAGCGAGATCACGACGGGCAGGAAGATAATCCCCTGGTAGATATTGCGTCCCCGCTTTACATTCACCAGGCAGAGAGAGATGCCGAGGGCAATCGGCAACATCCCGACAAAGGAAAACACGGCCCAAGTGAGGGTGTTGCGCACTGAGATCATGAACAGAGGATTGTTGAACAGCTGGCGAAAGTTATCCAATCCGACAAAGGGGCTGGCGGCTGGATTGAGTATCTGGTATTTGACCACCGCGATACGGAAGGCCAGGATAATAGGTTGGTAGGCGAAGTACCAGTACCAGATCAGGGTGGGAACGATCACAGTGACCCCAAACCAGAACTGTGGTTTGCGCAGGGTCCTGCGCATCGCCGCGCGCCAAGTGTGCGCCGGCCCGGCCGCTGGCGGACGACCTGTCTGTAGCATCCCTGTACTTTGAGTCATACACTTCTCCTTCGCGCCGACAACTGCCCACCCATCCTGGTTGCCGCTCTGTACTTTGCCTGGCTAGCGCCTATGAGTAATTTGGTTGGCGTTGTCTCTCGAACCCAAACCGACTGCGGTCTCGCTGCCATGAATCCACCCATACGACTTTGGGGAGAGTGGTTACATGTGGCTGAAACCTGCCAGGAAACAGTACGCTTCCTGGCAGGTTGTAGTAAACAGTTACGTATCGCCGCGCGGGCTCCGCCTCTACCCGCCTACCGCTTTGACATCCTCCAGGTACTGGTTGTACTGGGCCTCAGCGCGCTCCTGGTACTGGGCCACCGCTTCCGCCGCCGTGAGCTTGCCTTGGCGCACCAGCGATGTGATCTCACCGCCGATGGTATCCACCTCGCCCGGGTAGCCAAAACTCTCGCCATAGTACTGAGTCTGCGCAAGGAGATGATCCTGGCTCAGCTTGGCCGCCATCACGTTCGGGCTGTCTTCCGCAGGGTCAGCGAAGTAGGAGAAGTTGCCTACCAACCCCTTCCACGCCGATATGATCCCGCCGTAGATCTTGGCGTAGCCGATCTGTCCTTCTTCGGAGGCCATCATCTGCAGGAACTTAATCGACGTTTCCGGATTCTTGGATTCCCTGGGTGCTACGAAGCCCCACCCAGCCTCACCGACCAGGTAAGGCGGATCGGATCCAAGAATTTTGGGTACGCCTGTCAGATAGTAGTTGTAGCCCAACTCGCGCCCTTGCACCGCAGGAGTGCCGTTGCCGCGTGCCAGGGCAACTTTGCCGGCAAGTGCAGCGTCGATCTGATTCTGATCCAGCTCGGTCTCGATGCCCATTTTGACTGGAGTCTCAGCATAGAGCTCCATGGCCTTGACGCCGGCCTCGGTGTTGATGTTGAACTTCTTATTGGTGTTGTCCCACCAATCCACCCCCTCCGGTTTGAGCAACGTGCGCAGCATGCCCAGGTAGCTCTGGTTGTCCCAGCCTTTGCTGCTCAGACCCCAGCGCTCGACCTTGCCATCTTTTTCTACTTGCAGTGCTCTGGCCAATTCCCACATAGATTCATAACTGTCGAACCATGGCTCACCATTGGTCGGTGGATACTGTTGATCCAGGCCAAGGGCCTTCACATCGTCCACCGGCACATTGACCACGTTGCCGACGCCATTGACTTCCGTGGGCACACCATAGATGTCGCCTTCCCAAGAGTACGCGCCGATACCATCGCCGATGAAGTCAGTGTCAGGACTGACGCCATTGGCTGTATAGACGGCTTCCTTCAAGGGCATGAGTGCCTTCTGGATGTGCAATGGGATGCACATTTTGCCCATGATGCAGACAATATCAGGATAGGTTCCGGCAGCGAGCGCGGCAATCAGCTTGGTCTCGATGGGCCAGGCTTGGGGCTCCACCGAAAGGGTGACGCCGCTCTTCTCCTTGAACATGTCCGCCAGCCGGTGGTAGGTCTCGACATGGGGATCATATTCCAAGCCCCAAAGGACACCTGTAGCGGCCGCTGCGGCCGGGGCGGCAGCGGCTTCGGTGCCTGTAGTGGCGGCTGGGGCAGTCGGCGCCGCGGCCGGCATACACGCCGTCAATGCGAGCCCCGCAGCCGCAATGCCAGAAAACCGCAGGAAATCACGACGACTCACGGATCGCTTCGCAGCGCGATCCACCGCTGTGTTGAGCAGTTGCTCGGACATTCCTTCCTCCTTTAACCTTTCTCAATGAACTGAAGTGCAAGCAAGTGCCTGACCACCTGGGAAACGGCGCCCTTGATGCTAATCTATCTAGGCCAAGCGTGCTTGGTCTAGGGCTCCGCAGCCACCACGTTTTCCAACACGCCAACCTTCTCGATCTCGATGCGTACGATGTCGCCCGGCCGCAGCCAGCGGGGCGGCGTGCGTGCCGCGCCAATGCCGGCCGGGGTGCCCGTTGCGATGATGTCGCCTGGTTCCAATGTCATCACCTGGCTCATATCGGCGATCAGGTGAGCGACGGAGAAGATCATGAGGCTGGTGTGACCCTCCTGCAGTACCTCATCCCCGATTACTGTGCGCAGCCATAGATTCTGAACGTCAGGGATTTCGTCGGCAGTCACCAGCGCCGGCCCCATCGGGCAAAAGGTATCCGGGGTCTTGCCGATCACCCACTGGCTGGTGCGATTCTGCCAATCGCGGGCGCTGACGTCATTCAGCGGCATGTAGCCGGCCACGTAGTCCAGCGCGCTGGACTCAGGGATGTTGCGTCCCTGGCGGCCGATGACGACCGCCAGCTCACCTTCGTAGTCCGGCTTCTGGACCGCACATGGAATCACGATCGTCTCGCCCGGGCCGATGACGGTATTGGCGAATTTGGCGAAGATGATGGGGAATGGCGGCGCAGAGGCGTTCGATTCCTGGGCGTGCGCAAGGTAATTTTGGCCGATACAGATGATCTTCCCCGGCCGAGGAATTGGCGCCTTGAGTTGAACTGCGGCGAGTTCCATGCCTTGTTCCGGCGCGGCAGCCGCCAACGCTTGCTGTGCCAAGGCGAGCGCCGGCTGGCCGGCTTCAAGAAAGGCAAGGATGTCGGCCGGAAGGCGTGGCTCCAGGTGGTTAAGATCGTACACTCGCTCATACCCGTCAGGAGTGGCCAGCGCGCCCAGGCGCTGTTGCCCCGCGTGGGCAAACGTTATCAGCCTCATCCCCGCCTCTCTTCTGTTGTGGAAAAATGGCAATCAAACTATGGCAGACAAATTGGCAGACAAACTGCTGTACAGCTATTGATACCCGTTGGCGCCAGCGGGCGGGCTGTTCCCGCTCGAATCAGCAGGTGGGCCCCCATAGCTGTTGCTCACTAGATCATAGGCGACCAGCATGTGCTGATCGATGACCTCAAGTGCTACTCGCGGACTACGGGTTTTCATTGCATCTACGATCCCTTGGTGGCCATTTACGGCGACATCCTGGAAATCCGCGCTGGCAACGTTGCGGCTAAGCATAATCACATAGACCTGTGGGCGCAGGGTTGCCCAGGTGTTGATCAGGCGCTGATGCCGGCTGGCCTGGTAGATCACATCATGAAAACGAAGGTCGAGTTCGGCTGCTTCTTTTGCGCTAATGCCCTGGGCGATGGTGGCAGACATGGTGTCGACCACGGCTTGCAGCACCTCCAGATCTTCCGGCGTTGCCCGCATGCAGGCGTATTCGACGGCCAACCGCTCCAGCGTCCTGCGCAGGCTGAAGACCTCGTCCAAATCCTGGCGCGACAGACGCGCCACGCTAGCCCGCCCAGTTCGGCCGAAGACGACCAATCCTTCGCGCTCGAGACGCACCAGTGCCTCACGCACCGGTCCACGGCTGACGCCCATCAACTTAGAAAGCATGGCTTCGCTCAATCGTGCCTCGGGCGCCAATTGGCCAGACAAGATCGCGTTGCGTACGCGCTCAACTACGTCGTCAGCTAAGGTGGGTTTGGCGGGAAGCGATAGAGCTTGCACCAGCTCGTCGTTGTGCATCGTGTTTCCAACTCACTGCGGAAAGAAGACCGAATGCAAACTACGATAGCAGGTCACTAAACGGTAAACAGTAAACGGTTAACCGTTTTGATTACAGGAAGATCGTAGCACGGCCCACCTCACTTGTCAAGAGGATTTTTCGAACCGAATTATAGGATTTCTCAGCTACGGTAGGTTCCGATTTCCAGCCCGCGGTCGACAAAAAACTTGTATGTTGCGTATTCGACCAAGGGCGACACGCTGTGATCCACCTGAAGAACGTATCCGCTGCCGGCCATCACCCCCGGCAGCTTCGCCAGTAGCTCAGCCTCGACAGCCCGGCAGTCGTTAGTCTCCAGCACACGCTCGTCCATACCGCCGATCAGCGCAATTTTGTCGCCAAAGCACTGCTTCAGCCTGAGCAGATCCATCCCTGCCTTCACCTCGATCGGCTGGAGACAGTTAATGCCAGCCTCGATCAGACTGGGAATCAATGCCTCCACATAGCCGTCGCAGTGAAGGACTACCGGCAGCCCACAGCTGTGGGCAAACTCGAAGAGTTTTTTGTGCGCAGGATAGATTAGCGCCTTGTACATTGCTGGGGACATAAAGGGCCGGAGCTTGAAGCCCAAATCCTCCCAGACCCAGAGCCCATCGGGCAGTCCTTCTCGGGCGAAGAGGATCTCCAAAAGGCGGATGGCGACGGCAGCATATAGATCCGCCATCTCCTGCACCCACTCGCCGTCGAGCCCCATCCCTATGAGCAGGTTCTCGTGACCGCACATGGGTGAGATCTGATCAAAAGGTCCCACAACGCCGCAGGTCATAAAAAGCTCTTGCCGGCTGCACTTGGCAAGCAGTTCCCGGTAGCTGGCGAAATCGAGTCGCCGTTCGTAGGTGCGTTCGTCGAGGAGATAGGGGCGGATGTACTCCTCCCAGCTACGGCGGTCGTGGACGGCAAAGCCTACATGCTCTGGAGCGCCGGACCCGTTCTTGTTCCAGCGCAGCAGGGCACCATTGCCGTTGCGGGTGAGCTTGGCCGTTTCTGTTTCCTCGACAATGTGTTCTCCGGCATCGACGTCGGCGATAAGGTTCACGATGTTGTAATTGGCCGGCGTGATCTCCCCACCCGTGCGCCGCACGTCCAGGCCGAAGTGATCGCTGACCATTTCCGGCCGGGCGAAGTGTCCCTCCGCCGCCCACTTCTCGGCTGTCTCGCGCCAGTAGACCTCAAACAAACCAATACGATCCACCGGCTGATGTTTCAAGATGCGCTCAAAGCGTTCCTTACTAGTTAGAGACATAGATTTACATCCTGCCCTTGTACGTGCATGGCCAACCGCTTGACGATCTCAGGCTGAAAACTCGATGCCCTCACCGACCGCGAGCGGCCGCACTTGCCCGGCGCCGCCCAGGCGCCGGTAGGTATCAGCCAACAGGTTGGGATCCAGTGTGGCCTGCTCGCCGCCGGTGAAGTCCTTCCACAAAATATGGTGCATGGGAATAAGGATTTTGGGCCGGATGTGCCAGGCTAACAAAGCCGCCTCGTGGGCATTCATATTGCCTCCAGCGCCGTTGATAACCGCCAGCATCACGTCGACGGGACGATCCTTGTCATACGCCAGGTTGCGCAGGCGCAGGTCATATTCGGTGTCGCCCGTGTGATAGATGCGCAAGCTTTCTGTTTCGATCAACAAGCCGATCGCGTCGGGCACTTCCCAGCCCCGAACGCCGGCCTCGTGGCGCGCCGGCACCGCCGTGATCCGCACGTCTCTAAAGGTGAACGACTCGCCCGTCACGATCGGAGTCACCCGCTCGCGGGGCACCAACCAGCCCAACAGACGCGATTGACAGCTCGGGGGGCCCAAGAAGTGTGTACCGCTGCGCCGCGCCAGTTGCGGCAGCCCCTCCGGGTCGAGGTGATCCTCATGCCAGTGCGTGGCCACGACGAGGTCCGGCTCAGCCTGCCCAACGGGTATAGGTGGAGGTACGGCGCGCTCGATGCCGAAGACCTGCGCGACACAGTTGCTGAAATAGGGATCCACATAGATCTGTGTCCCCTGGGAGGTCTTGAAGACGAAGCCCGTGCCACTCAGCCACCAGGCCATGACGCTGCCTGGGCACACTTGGGTGGTAGCGATGGTGTCAGCCAGAGATGACATGGTGTTTCCCGCTCCGCACGCTAGGTGAAGACATCAGCCCTTCGACATATCGATCCGGTGGTGCTCGTCAGAATATTCCATGTGTGCATCCGGGCGGTTGAGCACCTCTTCTCGCAGCGCTGTGCCCAGCCCCGGCTTGCCTGAAAGCCCAATCATGCCGTCGCTGATAGGAATAGGTTCCGTCATCACGTCGTTGTACCAGCCATCATAATAGGCGCGCACCGTCTCTACGATTTTGGCGTTCGGTATGTGGAGCATCAGGTGCGCTGCCGACCACAGCGCCACCGGCCCGATGCAATCGTGGCTCGTGATCGGCAGCAGATAGGTCTCCGCCATATGGCAGATCTTACGCGTCTCGCTGATCCCCCCGCACCACGCCATATCGGGCATGATGATGTCGGCGGCGTTTTTCTCGATTACCTCGCGAAACCCAAACTTTGTGATCAGCCGCTCGCTCACGCACAGCGGAATCGTCGTCGCCTGCTTGAGCCGCGCATACGACTCCACGTTGTCGGGCGGGATGATCTCCTCCAGCCACATGACGTCGTACGCTTCAAGCGCATGCGCGATCTTGATCGCGTCCGTCAGGCTCCAGCGGGCATGGCCCTCGATGCAGATCTCCATCCGGTCGCCCACCGCGCGCCGGATATCCTCCACATACGCCACGCCCTTCTTGAGGTCCTCGTGGTTGAGATGATAGCCCACCGGGCCGACAGCCCCTACGCCCGCCCGCTGCCCCACCGGCCCACCCAGCGGCACGCCAAACTGGTCGAACGGCCAGATCTTCATTGCCTTGATTCCCTGGTCTAGCAGTTCGGCTGCCAGCTCGCCGCTGCCTCCAGTGAACCAACGCTGAAAGTCCTGGTGCTTGCCGTGACCGACACATGTGTTGTAGACCCAAATCCTGTCACGGCAGCGCCCGCCCAGCAGGTTGTAGATCGGCTGCCCCGTATACTGTCCTAACAGGTCCCACAGAGCCACATCCACGGCGCTGATGGCCCGCGTTTCGCTGCCGCCATACCCGAAGAAGTTGACGGTGTAAAACATATTTTGCCAGTGACTCTCGATATCGAAGGCACTGCGCCCCAGCAGGAGATTGGCAAACACATCGTGTACCATGGCGCTGATCGCGCGCGGCACGTAGAAGGTCTCGCCCAGTCCAACCAAGCCATCGTCCGTGTGGATGCGCACCCACGTCGTGTTTGGTTGTTCGTCCAGCCAGATCGTCTCCAGCCGCGTAATCTGCATTGTCATGGCTGCTCCTTCTAGCCTTTCACGGCGCCGGCCGTCAAGCCCGAGACAATGTACCGCTGCATGATCAGATAGAAAAAGATGGGCAGGATCGAGAACATCAGCCCTGCGGCCATATACTGCTCGATCGGCGTGCGGCCGATGGCTTTGAGCGTTGACAGACCCACCGAGGCCGGCATCAATTCTGCCTTGCCGAGCAAGATGCTGGCATAAAGGTATTCATTCCAGGCGAAGAAGAAGGCGACCACGGCCACCGCCACCAGGCCTGGCACAGTCAGGGGCAGCACAATGCGCCAGACGACACTCAGCTCGGTGCAGCCATCCACAAGGGCCGCGTCCAGAATCTCTGGCGGCACGGTATCAAACACACCCTTGAGGATCCATACGCAGATGGGCAGTATAAATGCAGCGTCTATCACCGCCAGGCTGTTCAGGTTGTTGAGCAATGCTAGATTGCGGTAGATGCCGTAGATGGGAATCAAGACCAGCATCTCGGGCAGCATCTGCGTGATCAACAGGAAAAGGCCAAACAAGTTGCGTCCCGGCCAGCGCAAGCTGGAAATCGCATAGGCGCCCATGACAGACAAAATCATGCAGATCAACATAGTGAGCATGGCAACGACGAATGAATTCCGGAGCCAGAGTCCTACCGGGTGATTGGCGAAGAGCTCGGCGAGCTGGCCGAATGTGATTTCTTGTGGGATGAGCGGCGGCGGGAAATGGAGCGTATACTTGTTGGGCTGCAGCGTGCTGACGACCATCCAGTAGATGGGAAAGATGGTGACAACACACACTGCGAGCACAGTGACATATAACGCGATCCTGCCCAGTGTCTGTTTTACCCTAGGTTTCCTTTGGGTGGTATGGATGCTCGCTTCAGTTGTTGCCATGATCACTCATTCTCTTGCGCCCGCCGGGCCTGTAGAATCACAAAGAAGCATGCAATCACTAGCGAGACGACGAACCCAGCGACGCCAAGCGCCGTAGCATATGAATAGTCGTAAAAGCGGAAGGCCGTGTTGTAGATGCGAATGACGATGGTCTCGGTGGCGCCCGATGGGCCGCCGCCTGTCATCAGATAGATAATTGTGAATTGTTTGAACGAGAAGATGCAGGCCAATACCACGAGCAGTTCCAGGGTTGTGCCGATGCCGGGAAGCGTAATGTGCCAGAACAGCTGCAGCCAGCTGGCGCCGTCTACCTTGGCCGCCTCGTAGATCTCATCGGGGATTGCTTGCAAGGCCGCCAGGATCACCAGGCTGTAAAATGGGAAGGCCTTCCACGAAGCGATCAATACCATCCACATCATGGCGAGCCTGGGTTCCAGCAGCCATTGAGGATTCTGGTCAACGCCAGGGATCAGCCGAACAAAGACGTTGATGACGCCAAACTGGGGGTTGAGGATCCAGATAAAGATCATCACCACCGGCACTTCAGGCATGGCCCACGGCATCATCATCGCGGCACGGGATCCCGGCCGGAACCGGAAGGGCCGGTTGAAGAGCAGCGCCGTGAACAGACCGGCGCTGATCGCCACGACGATGACCAACCCGGTGAAGATCAGCGTCACCTGCATCACCTTCCAGAATTCTGGGTCGCTGAACATGCGCTGGTAGTTTTCCAGCCCGACCCATTCCGGAGGTATGTTCGAGGCCAGTTCGATGTGCTGGAAGCTGCCGATGATGCCCCGCAAAATGGGATAGACGATCAAAATGCCTTCATACAGCAGGATCGGCAGAACCAGCGCGTAGGGGAGCAGATGCCGGCGCCGGCGAGTGCGGCCAATCGGTTTTGCTTGCTCCATGCCATTGCGTGCGCTGGCATTTGCTGAGTAGCTCATTCAGTTCAGGTAGCCTTCTGATTGATGTTTGCTTTTGACAAAGCCGTCCAGCAAGGGGAAGCGGGCTGCCCATCCACCAGTCCATCAGGTAGCCGAACAGGCAGCCGGCAAAAATAACCCAGTGGCCTGTCGAGCTTGACAATCAAGTTCGACAGGCCCCGTGCGAACCTCAGGCGATGCGTGCGGCCAACTGTTCGGCTTGCCCCTGGGCGACTGCCATGGCCTCTTCAACCGATTTGACGCCGTTGAGCGCGTCGGCGAAGTTGGTGATCACAATCTGGCCAAACTCATTGAAGTTATAGACAAAGTCGCCCACTATGTCGAACGGCGTCAAGTAGTTCACACCGAAGAAGCCTGGCTTCAGCCAGTGCAGACTGTCCAAGTATTCCTGGCGCGCCGTCGACGGCATGGCAAAGATCACATCCTCGCAGCCTTCCACCATGCGCGGATAGTTCTCCTTGTCGTACATGTAGGCCACGAACTCGATCGCGGCATCTTTGACCGGCGAGGATGCGTTGACCATCATGGGATGGATGCGTGCGATCGACGTGTTGCTCTCCCACGGGATGGGCGCACTCATCAATTTCGGATAGGTCTCTGGAAAATCCGGCTTCAAACTGCCGACGGCGGCAGAAACAATAAACTCCTGCGCTACATCCCCGGTACCAAACAGGCGGTGTCCGGTAGGGGTGTCTGTACCCTGGGGCATGGCTACGTCGTACATCTGCTTGAACAGCTTGAGACCCTTGATGATCGGCTCGGATGTCAAGAGCGGGGTCGTGCCTTCCGCCCACTTGCCGCCGTAGGGCATGCACCATACCTCAAGCTGGAACCAGAAGTCAGAAGGCTCGCTGACCAGATGACTCGTGAAGAAGCCGTACTTCTGCGCATCCCGGTTCGTAAGTGTCTCGCTGATCCCGATCCAGTCCTCTGGCGTCGCTGCGGGCGTCGTGATGTTGGCTTCTTTGTATCGATCAGAGTTGTAGAGCAGGCCAAAGGCCACCGTCACCATGTCGAGGCCGTACAGCTTGCCGTCCTGGCGCAGCGCATCGTGCGCCGAGCTCAGGTCGGTGATGTTGTTGCGCACGAGGATGTCGTCCAGCGGCGCCAGTAGATTAGACCGGATCAAGCGCGGTGCCAACTCAGGGGTTGCCATCACGATATCGCCGTCGAGCTCGCCGGATTGTGCGCCGACGATGGTCTTGGTCGTGTATTGATCGAAGGGGATATTCTCCGCCACGACTTCGATGTCCGGGTGCTTCTCGTTGAACTCCTTGATGAAGTTCATCCAGGTGATGCCGCGGTTCCCTTCCTCGAACCACCAGGACAGATAGCGGACGGTCTGCTTGGCCCCGGTGTTGACAGCCGGCGCGGCTGCCGGCGCGGCGCCAGGAGCCACGGGGGCTGCGCAGGCGGCCAGAGCCAGGCCGGCGGCGCCCATGGCCGATACCCTGAGGAAATCGCGTCGGCTGATGGACTGTTGACTGCGGGTTGTCATAGGTTCTCCTTTGTACATGTGTACAGCTGGCCTGCAAGCCTCCGGTCTAGTGAACTGAGTCGTGGAAGTACCGTGCACCGGACCAACACGGCAAACTCCATGCCCTGCGTCTGTACGTGACGCAGGCAAATGGTGGGAAGCGTTGCCAAGGAACTGCGCCGTTGTCGCTCGCTCCTGCTCGTATAGTGCAGGCAAAACAAGGATGGACTGCACGATTGAGCAGTTGCATCGATCAGGCATTTTTCGGTGTAGCTGGGATACGTGTATACAGTATACTCAACACCGTTGCTTGTCAAGAGGGATATTTTTGGAAACGGCGGCGTCTGACTTCGCCGTCCCCCCTACGCAACCCAATATGCCCCATGGGGCAGAAAGGCTCGCTGCACGCCTGTGAACGCACAGATCTATGCATCCACTTACAAAGATCAACCGGCGCTGACGATCGAATCGCCACAGCTGATCGCCCAATTTCTGCCCCATATCGGCGCCAAGCTCTGCTCCTTGCTCTACAAGCCGTTGGCACTTGAATTGCTGGTCCAGCGCCCCGGCGCCCATTACCGGGTCGCGCCTTACGACGGCAACTATGTGGAGCAGGGGGAATGCTCCGGCCTCGACGACATGTTTCCCACCATCGACCGCTGTTACTACGAAAGCTACCCATGGCAAGGCACCCCGATCCCGGACCACGGCGAAGTGTGGAGCATTCCATGGTCTGCCACCCTACAAGAGGATCAGGTGCACATGGCCACCTATGGGGTGCGCTTCCCTTATCGCCTGGAGAAGTGGATCTCGTTTTCCAGTGCGCCAACGCTCCACATTGCGTACCGTCTGACCAATCTCTCGCCCTATGCCTTCGATTTTGTCTGGGCCGCACATCCCATGTTTGTCCTGGAGGAAGGCGCTGTGCTGCGCCTTCCGGCTGGGGTCGATCGGATTGTGACCGCGTTCAGTGCCTCCGGCCGGCTGGGGCGGTATGGCGATGAACACCAATGGCCGCTGGCGACGCTCGCAGATGGCACGCTGCGTGATCTCCGGCAGATCGGACCGAAGAGCACACAGGATGCTGAAAAGTACTACGTCAAAGGCAAGCTGCGCGCCGGCTGGTGCGAGCTCACTTATCCTCAGAGCAGGCTGACCCTGCGCCTGGAGTTCCCTGTGGAGCAGGTTCCTTATCTGGGCGTGCTGCCGAATGAAGGGGGCTGGCAGGATCTATACAACATTTTCCTGGAACCGGCAAGTGGGCCGCTTGATCGCCTGGACGTGGCGCGCCTGCATGGGCAGCACAGCACGGTGCAGGGTGGCGGAACCTACGAATGGCATCTCACGATCGGTCTCTCCACCGGTTGATGACACGCTAATGCGGAATACTCCTGCCCCCCCCATTGCAGCAGACTATCCATAGCTCCGCGCTTGTCTTATGCGCCGGCAGTTTCGTTCGTCTTTCGTTCACCCGAAGCCGGTTGGTACGGGAGTGCCATCTTTGCCGTCAAACCGCCGTCGAGGAAGATCACTTGCCCGGTCAAGAACTCTGCCGCATCGGACAGCATGTAGGCCGCCGCGTACCCCACATCTGCCGGCAGGCCGACGCGCCCCCAAGGCACCAGCGAATCGCCAAGCTCACGGGTGTAGCCGGACCCGCCGGAGAAATAGCTGGGCACTTCGATGGACCCGGGAGCCAGCACGTTGACGCGAATATGCATCCTAGTCAACTCAACCGCCAGCTCGCGGCTGAAGGAGTTGATAGCGCCCTTGGTGCCCGCGTAGATGGAGTGCCCTGGCAACCCCACGATGGCGTGCACCGACGAGATGTTGACGATGCTGCCGCCGGCCCATGCCTGCTCAGGATGGCGCTCGGGATAGCTGCGGCCGCGTTCCAGCATGTAGGGTACGGCGCGCTGGGCACAGAAAAACTGGCTGCGGATGTTGACCTGGTATAGGCGGTCGAACTGTTCCGGCGTGACGTCGAGGAAATCATAGGTCGCCGTGATGCCGGCGTTGCTCACCAGCCCATCCAGCCCACCCAGGAACTCGGCGGCCTGGTCTACCACCCGCCGGCACTCCTCTACTTTACCCAGATCGCCCTGGACTGCCACTGAGCGCCGGCCCATGGCGCAAATTTGCTCTACGGCTGCAAGCGCACCTGCGGCACTCGAAGCATAATGCAGCGCCACGTCGGCGCCACGGCGGGCCAGTTCCAACGCCACCCCCTGGCCAATGCCTGTACCGGCCCCGGTCACAAGCACCAGCTTGCCCTCTAAACTTGTTGGGTCAACCATGAGAGTTCCCTCCCTTTTCGCTTATTTGATGAATTCAGGCAGGCTGCACGGCAGCATCAGTTCGCCGCATCCTGCCAATATCGATCTGCAATCGAATACCCACCGTCCACCGGCAGCGTCACGCCCGTCACAAAATCGGAGGCCGGCGCCGCCAAGAAGATCGCCGCACCCACCAGGTCATCTGTGCGGCTCAGCCGCCGCGCGGGCGTCTTGCGGCGTGCATGTTCCCCTAACGGCCCACGCATGCGCTCGCGATTGAGATCCGTCTCGATCCAGCCGGGCAGCAGCGCATTGACCTGGATGTTGTGCTCGGCCAGTTCCACGGCAAGCCCGCGGGTCAGCCCCAGCATGCCCGTCTTAGCCGTGGCGTAGTGCAGAATGTTGGGCGGGCCAAACAGCGAATACATGGAGCCGATGTTGATGATTTTGCCGCCCTCGCCCTGACGGGCCATAGCGCGCCCTGCTGCCTGCGCACACAGAAACGCGCCTGTCAGGTGCGTCTCGATTACGGCGTCCCAGTTCGCCTGGGACATCTCCAACGCATTTCCCAAGGACACATTGCCGGCGTTGTTGACTAGAATGTGGAGTGCGCCGAAGTGCCCCACCACCTGGTCCACCGCAGCGCGCACCTCGTCCTCATTGCGCACGTCCAGACTGCATACAAACGCCTCAGGCCCTAGCTCAACGCCGATCGCCGCGTTCTTTTCGGCGCTGCGCCCTGTCACGGCCACGTTTGCCCCGGCCGCCTGGAAACCCAGTGCCAGTGCCCGGCCAATGCCGCCGTTGCCGCCGGTAATCAAGGCCGTTTTGCCCTCCAGCGAGAATAGATTTGAGATCATATGCTCAGTCCACCGGCCAGACATGGCTCCCGCCTGCGTTTAGGGCGAGATTGCCGCCGTCCACCGGCAGCAGGACACCCGTCACCGCTGCCGCCGCCTGCGAGCACAGGAAGACCGCCGGGCCGACAAAATCCTCCGGATCCAGCAGCCTGTTCAGCGGAATGCCCATCAACAGCCGCTGCGTGAGCTTTTCGCCGAAGCGCGGGTCGCCCAGCAGCGCCTTCTTGAAGCTGGGCGTGAGCACCTGGGCCGGCAGGATCGCGTTTACCCGGATCCCCTGCCCCGCATACTCGACCGCCAGTTCCTTGGTCATCTGGGCCACACCTGCCTTGGCCACGCTGTACGGGAAGTTGCCGCGTCCCAGCGCTGACACGCCGGCGATCGAGCCAATGTTGAGAATCGATCCGCCGCCCAGCCCAAGCATGCGTCGAACTGCTTGCTGCGTACACAGAAAATACCCGGTCAGACTTACGGCCAGGGTCTTGTGCCACGCCTCCAGAGTCAACTCGTCGGGATGGACGCGGCTGGGAAACGCATACGGGACGTTGACGAGGATGTCGACGCGCCCGAACGACCCATCTACGGCAGCAAAGAGCGCATCAACCGCTGCTGCGCTGCTGATGTCGCAGACGGCCATCGCCACGCGCCGTCCCAGCTGCTGGATCTCGGCGGCCGTTGCGGCGGCCCCGGGCTCGTCAATGTCGGATACGAAGACGTCAGCGCCGTGCTGGGCAAAGCCTATGGCAATGGCATGGCCGATGCCGCCATTGGCCCCGGCGCCCGTCACGACGGCAACTTTGCCGCCCAGGTCGAACAGGTCTGTCACCATCACGCTACCCCCCACGCAAACTTGGAAAGGATCTGTGGGCCGCTAGCGGTAACATGCACCATTTTCTCGGCCCGTGCGCCAAAGTTGCCGTCCGGCCCTTGGTAGACGCCCGGCTCCACGCTGAACACCATGCCCACCTCGATGACAGTCTGGTCGTAGGCCACCAGCCGCGGCGGCTCGTTGACCGTCACGCCGATCTGATGCCCTGCGTAGTGGGCGGGCTGCAGGCCGTGTGCCTGGAAGGCACGCTCTGCTGCGCTCCAGGCATCACACGCCCGCGCGCCGGGGCGCAAGGCCGCCATGGCAGCCTCGCACGCGTCCTGCGCGGCTTTGGCATAGCGCCGCTGCTCAGGCGTCGGCGTCACACCGCCGATTACATGTGTGTTGGTACAGTCGGACCAGTAGCAGTCGATGCGCTGGCTGATGTCCATGAGCGCCGCATCTCCCGGCTGCGTGGCGCGGCGGCGCGGGCCATTGGGATACTCTACGGTGCGCGTCCGCTCCCCCGTCACCAGTTCGCCGACTACCGGCACCTCATGTCCAACGCTCTCGAACATGCGCGCCGTGATCTCTGCCCACATGTCGAACTCGCTGCGCCCGGCTTCCTGCACCAGGTGCGCCAGGGTGTTGTGCCCTACGTCGGCGACATGGGACGCCCGCGTCAGCAGATCGATCTCCCGCTGCGTCTTAACCGCCCGCGCGGCTAGCAAGGCCGGCCCCGCCTCGACCAATTTCACGTCTGGAAACTCCTCCTGGATCAAGCGCGCCGCTGCGTATGGGAGCGTGCGCGCCTGGATGCCCAGCTTGGCTCGCCCGCGGCCCAAGCCTGCCGCCTTGAGCGTAGCGCGGATCGAGGCAAGGTACGAGGCTTCCGAATCTGCCGGCTCGAAGTGGCCAAAGGTATCAAACATAACCAACTCGTCCAGCCTGGATTGCTGCTGCGCCTGCCCCGCCATGCCATTTGGCACGATGAGCCAGCCGTGCGCGTCGCCCACTCTGTCACCCACCGTGCAGACGGCCAGCGGGATCCCGTAGGCAAACTCGGCGCCGGCGCCGATCGGAATCGGCACCTCAAAACCGCTGGCATAGGTGACGTCGGCCAGGGATGAGAGCAGAACAGCGTCCATTCCTTCGCGGGCGCAGCCATCGTCTGCCCGGCCCCACTCTTCATTGTTGCCGATCGGCATTGCAGCCTCCTTATGCTATTCGAACATCCAGAGCGACGGCTCTTCAACGTACTCACGGACCAGGTTCAGGAAGCGCGCCGCCGCGGCCCCATCCGCCACCCGGTGGTCGAAGGTCAGGCTAAGCGCCATCAGCTTGCGCGGCACCACTTGGTCGTTCACCACGGCCGGCCGCGCCGCAATACGCCCGACCCCGAGAATGGCGGACTGCGGCAGGTTAATGATCGGCGTGAAGGCGTCGATCCCGAACATCCCCAGGTTGGTGATCGTGAAGGTGCCTCCCTGCATTTCCTCGGCCCGCAGCTGGCGCGCCTGGGCCCGGGCGATGAGATCATGAGTGACACCAGCAATCTGCCCCACGCTGTGCGCCTGGGCATCGCGGACTACCGGCACGACCAACCCATCCGGCGCATCGACCGCCAGCCCCATGTGCACTGCGTGCCACAGCAGAATCGTCTCCTCCTGCCAGGTCGCGTTCAGCGCCGGGTGCTGCTGGAGGGCCACGGCAGTGATCTTGATCAACAGGTCGTTGTAGCTCGGCACCAGCCGGCCGCGCGGCTCGAGGACGCCACGCAGCTGGTCGCGCAGTGCGACTAGCGCAGTGGCGTCAGCCTCGGTCGTCAAGGTCACGGCAGCAGTCTCTTGCGCGCTGCCTGACATGCGCTGGGCGATCAAGCGGCGCACCCGTGACACGGGCACCGTTTCATAGTCGCCTTCCGGCAGTGCAGGTGCGAGCGGCACCTGCTGCGCACGGATAGCCGCCTCGACATCGCTGCGCTGGATGCGTGCGCCTGGCCCGGTGGGACTCACCGCAGCCAGGTCGATGCCGGCGCCCTGGGCCACGCGCTGGGCCACAGGCGTTGCACGGATCGGAGCCCCAGCGCGTGGCCCTGCTGCCTGGGAGGCAGCGCTGGCACGCACGTCGCGTTCGACGATCCTACCGGTGCGCCCACTACCTTGCAGATGTGTCCAATTGACGTTCAGCTCCGCCGCCACACGCCGGGCACGCGGGCTGATAGCCGGCATCGCATCGCTGCTTTTCGCCGGCACAGCCACCGCTGGCGCCGGCATGGACTCCACCACGGTGGCTTCGAGACTGCCAGTCGCTTGCGTCGCTGCCGCGACATCCAGAACCACCGGATCTGATTGAGCCGGCGGTGCAAACGGGGGCGGCTCGCCCTCCTGCACCAGGTAGCCCAGCACGGCGCCGACGGCAACCACTGCGCCGGGGCGGGGCGCGTCGGGGGGAATGTGCAGGATGCCGCTTTCGAAGGTCTCGACCTCTTGGGTCGCCTTATCGCTTTCCACGGTAAAGAGCAGGTCGCCCGAGGCGACGCGTTCGCCATCAGCCTTGAGCCAGGCGCCAAAGACGCCCTCTTCCATAGTCCAGCCCAAGCGGGGCATCAAGATCGTATAGGCCATAACGTTGCCTGCCCTCTATTCTGCCATCAGATCTTGGACGGCCTGCACGATTGCCGCCGCGTTTGGCACCATAGCCGCCTCCAGCGTGGGACTGTATGGCGTCGGGGCGTACGCGCCGTTGAGCCGGCGGATCGGGGCATCCAGATCGTCGAAGCCACGGTCGACGATCTGGGCGCTGATCTCCGCGCCGATCCCACATGGTTGGAATGTTTCATCGACGATGAGCAGCCGGCCCGTCTTGTGGACGGACGCCAGGACCGTGTCGACGTCGAGGGGGTTGAGCGTGCGCGGATCGATCACTTCTACGTCGATGCCGGCCTGCGCCAGTTCTTCGCAGGCTTGGAGGGTTTTGCCCACCATTCCGCCCACGGCCACGACGGAGCAGTGCCGCCCCTCCCGCGTCACCCGGGCCTGGCCGAAGGGGATCGTGTATTCCTCCTCCGGCACCGGGCCTTTGTGAAAGAGAATGGACTTGTGCTCCAGGAAGACGACGGGGTCATTGCTGACCAGGGCGGTGGCAAAGAGGCCTTTGGCGTCATAGGGATTTGTGGGCACGACGACACGCAGCCCAGGGATGTTGACGAAATGGGGGAAGTAGCTGCCCGAATGGTGGGTGGCCGCCGAATGGCCGATGCCGATGCAGCCGCGCAAGATGAGGGGCATCGTGAGCCGCCCGCTGCTCATGTACTGCATCTTGGCCGCCTGGTTTATGATCTCGCCCATGGCATCCAGGATGAAATCGACGAACATAAAGTCGACAATGGGCCGGCTGCCGGTCATGGCTGCGCCGGCGCACATGCCGACGAAGCCGCGCTCGCTGATGGGTGTATCGCGCAGACGTTCGGGGCCATAAAGGTCATAGAGACCGGTTGTCGTGTTGAAGTTGCCCCCGCGCGGACCGATCCCTTCGCCGACCACAAAGATGGTGGCGTCCCGGGCCATGGCTGCTGCCAAGGCCTCGCGCGTGGCTTCGATAAAGGTAATCTCGCGCATGATAGCTCCTAGCGGACGGCCGCCTGTGGTGCCGCTTGTGACACGGCCGTTTCATAATAAACATGGTCACACGCTGTGGCACCCTCGGGCCACGGGCTGTTGCGTGCAAACTCCTCTGCCTCCACTACTAATACCTGTACCTCAGCCTCGATCTCGTCCAGCTCTTCAGCGCTGGCCGTTCCAGAATCGGTCAGGTAGGTGCGCTGGCGTATGATGGGATCCTGGGCCTTCCAGCGCTCGACCTCTTCCTGGGTTCGATAGCCCACATCGCGCATGCCTTCGGCGTGGGCACGCGTGCGATAGGTGCGGCACTCGAGTAAGGTAGGTCCAGCACCCGCCCGGGCGCGGGCGATGGCTTCGCCGGCAGCGCGATAGACTTCCAGCACATCATTCCCGTCGAGCGTCAAGCCCGGCAGACCATAGGCGGCGCCCCGCTCCCCGACATTGGGGTTGCCTGCCGCATAGGCGAAGGCGATCTCGGTCGCATACTGATTGTTCTCACACACGAAAACCACCGGCAGCTTGAAGATCGATGCCAGGTTAAGCCCCTCATGGAACGCCCCGTTGTTCGTTGCGCCGTCACCAAAGAAAGCTACGCCCACACGGTCAGTCTTGAGCAGTTTGAACGAGTAACCGGCGCCGGTGGCCTGGAGGATGCACGGCCCGACGATGCCGCTGGTGCCCATCAGGCCAAGCTCTGGCGCAAAAAGATGCATACTGCCGCCGCGGCCGCGCGAGCAGCCGGTGGCGCGCCCAAAAAGCTCGGCGATCAGCTCCCGGGGCGGCACTCCCTTGGCCAGCGTGTGCCCGTGGCCGCGATGAGTGCTGAAGACGGCGTCGTCCGGCCGTAGATGTGCACAGACGCCGGCGGCAATGGCTTCTTCTCCGACATAGGTGTGGCAGGCGCCGTGAATCATGCCTTGTTGATGCGACTTTGCCAGCTGCTCCTCGGTGCGCCGGATCACCAGCATCTCCCGATAGAGCGCAAGTAGTGTCGACTTGGCGAGGGGTGGATCGGATGCGGTGAGGGTCTGTGTCATGGTATCTTCCTATTTTTCTGATGACCATATTCATCGGCCGTTTTCTTGCGTCAGTGTGTGCTGCAGGTGCTGTAACTCCGCCCACGTCGTCTCAGGGATCGGAATACCATGGTGGCTCCGCTGGGCGTGTGTCATCCGCTCCGGTTCGCCTGGGAGCAGGACCCGGTCGAAGCCGTCGGCCGGCTGCGAAGTGGAGATACGCTGCACGAACGCGCCCATCTGAGTACGAAACGTTAGGTCGGGCAGGAAACGCGCAGTGTTGATGGCGATCATAAGGGTGCCGTTGGCCCCCGCATAGCCGGGCAGCGCCGAGATCCCGGCGCCGGAAAGCAGCCCGCCCAGCACCTCCACCATGAGACCCAATCCATACCCCTTATGACCGCCGAAGGGCAGCAGCGCGCCGCCGTCGTAATAATCGTCCGGCAGTTGCGAAGGATGCCCCTCGCGGTCCACGATCAAGCCGGGCGCGACGGTTTCTCCTTTGGCCCGCGCCACGCGCAGCTTGCCTTCCGCAACAGCTGACGTGGCAAAGTCCACCACGATCGGTGGCTGATCCGGCCCGCCCGCGGCTGCAAACGCAAAGGGATTAGTGCCGAAGATGCGCTCGCGCCCGCCGTAGGGCGCAACCCCTGGGCCACAGTTGCACAGCGCGAGGCCCACCATGCCTGCCTCTGCCATCAACGTGACGTATTCGCCGATACGCCCAATGTGGGCACAATGATCTATGGTCACCGCACCCACGCCAAGTTCATCGGCCAGGGCAATCACCGTTTGTGTGCCCAGGCGTGCGCCCACCGCACCCCACCCCCACGAGCCGTCCACGTGCGCCGTGGCGCCAGCGCGCCGGACGACGACGGGGGCCGCGCGAGGAACAACAAGGCCGTCACGCACAAACTGGGCGTAGCTGATAAGCCGCAGCACCCCATGTGAATCGTGGCCAACCAGGTTGGCGCCGACCAGGTTATCGCACACTACGCGCGCAAAGTCCGCAGGCGTGCCCAGTTTCTCCAGGATGCCCAACGTGAGTATGCGCAACTCGCTAACCGAGAGCATGGGCATAAAGTCTGTCCTGCCTTTGAGTTCATGATGGACGCGCCTCGACCCGATTCACGGGTGCGCGTGGGGGCTCGTTGCGCAGTACGCGCACGACCTCCTCTGCGCCGCGGCGGCGTACATCTACCTTTGCCTCTTCGGAGTACCAGGCAGCGTGGGGTGTGACGAGGATGCGTTCTTCGTGAAGCAGTGGGCTGTCAGCAGCCGGCGGCTCCACGCTGAGCACGTCGAGCGCGGCGCCGGCAATTTTGCCCGACCGCACCGCATCCAGGAGCGCTGCCTCATCGATCAACGGGCCGCGCGCGGTATTGACGAGATAGGCACTGGGCTTCATCTGCGCGAGAGCCGAAGCGTTGATGATGTGGCGGTTGTCACGAGTCAGCGGAGTATGCAGGGAGATAAAGTCTGACTCGCGCAGGAGGGTAGGCAGTTCCACCGCGCGGACCCCAGCGGCGGCGAGGGTATCCGCCGCAGCGTACGGGTCGTACGTGATCACCTCCAACCCCAAACCGCGTCCCTTGGCGGCCGTCGCCAGGCCGATGCGCCCGCAGCCGATCAGCCCAAGCACCTGGCCCTGTAGTCGGCGCACATACACGCCACTGCTGTCCCACTTGCCGGCCCGCGTCGAGCGCAAGAGCGGCGCCAGGCCGCGCGCTTGGGCCAGCAGCAAGGTGATCGAGTGTGTGGAGACCTCGTCGATCGAGTAGTCGGGTACATAAGTTACCCAGACGCCGTGCTGAGTCGCCGCGTCCAGGTCGATCGCGTCCAGACCGGTGCCGACCCGCGCAATGAGGCGACAGCGCTCCATGACGGCGATGAGATCGGCCGTAACCGGCTGGATCGTGACCATCAGCGCATCGGCGCGGCGCACTGCCTCTCTGGCAGCCGGCGTGTCAGTGGCGCCGACGTGAACGACCTCCGCGTCAATGGTGCGCAAGATCTCTTTCTCGATCTCGATATCGCCAAAGCCCGGATAGCCGATGACCACAGTTGGTTTCATAACGGTACTTCCCCTGGTGAATTGATTGCGCGTGAGTCAGAAGTAGGAAGATCGGAGGCTTCCACCTGGCAGTAGGTCAGAACGCGTTCTTTCGCGGCCAGGATATGTTGTGTGATCTCCGCTTGGGCGGCGGCGACATCGCCACTTTTCAGGATATTGATCAGCTCGTCATGTGAGTCGACATGCCGATGGGCGTGCTGTTGGGAGAGTGCGCTGGCGGCTTCGTACAGAAAACGACTGAGACGGGCGCGCAGGCTCGACACAACCTCGATCAGGATCGAGTGGTCGGCGATTTCCCACAGGGTGCGGTGAAACGCGTAGTCCTGTTCGTAAATGACATGGTAATTGCCTTCTTGCATGCCGACACGCATCGCGGCGACAATCCCGCGCAGTGCTTCCTCGTGGGCAGCGTTCCAGTTCTGGATTACACGTTCCACCACAAAACACTCGAGCACCACGCGCAGCGACGAGATCTCGTCGATTTCGTTGCGGGTTGGCAGGAAGACAAATGCACCGCGATGGGGCGATTTGCGCACCATGCCTTCGTCTACCAGCATTTGGATAGCCTCGCGCACAGGGACCCGGCTCACGCCAAGCTGCTCGGCTACTTCCTGCTCCACAAGCCGGCTGCCCGGGGGAATACTGCCGCTGCGGATGGCATCGCGCAGTCGTTCGGCAACCTCGTCGCTGAGGGTGCGGGTTATGAGAGGCGGTACCTCTGCCAATGGCATAGATCTTCACTCCTCCGCGCGTACGCCCTGTTCCAGGTCGGTGAACAGTTGCGGATCATATTCTGCCAGCGGTCGCCTTGGCTGCACCTCCGGATTCACACGGTTGACAGCATCCGGCCAGTGTCTGTAGAGAACGGAAACTACGTTCTCGATTGCGCCCCGCGCCACATCTTGCATGGCCTGAACGGATCCCGCCGCTACATGAGGTGTCAGAACGACGTTGTCGAACTGCAGCAAAGGGTGGTCTGGAGGCGTTTTGGCCTCGCCAAAGATGTCGATCGTCTCAAACGTGTCGATGCCGGCCCCGCCGAGGTGCCCGTCACGCAGCGCCGCCACCAGGGCACTTTCGTCGACGAGGGCGCCGCGCGAGGTGTTGATCAGCAGCGCCCCGGGTTTCATCTTCCTCAGCATGGCTGCGCCGAAGAGATGGTAGGTCTCCGCGCTCAGCGGCAGATGTAGTGAAAGATAGTCGCTTTCGGCCACCACAGTCTCCAGATCGGTAAGCTCAACCCCGATGGCTGCGGCTTCGGCTTGCGCTGCTGCCAGATTACGCCGCGTTGCTATCACCCGCATGCCGAATCCCCGTGCGCGCCTGGCCATAGCCTGTGCCGAATTGCCAAAGCCGACCAGGCCCAGCACGCGCCCGGGCAGGCGTTGGTTAGTACGCATCAGCGCATGGGCGTGGCGGAACGCCCCGGCTTCCAGGGCCTGGCGCATTTGCGGCAGCTTTCGCACCAGGGCCAGCAACAACGCCATGGCATGATCCGCTTGCTCTTCGACGCAAAAATAAGGCACGTTCGTGACCAGTATCCCTTGCTCCGTGGCAGCTGCCACATCGATCTTGTCGACGCCGGTCCCCATGCGCGAGATGACCAGGTTGCGCGCCATGGCGCGGATCACAGGATCGGGCAGCGCCACCGACACGGCAAACACGGCGTCCGCCTGGGCTATGTGCGGAATGATCTCAGCCGGGGTGCGCGCCTCGACCATTGCGGGTGCGAGGCCGAACCGGGCATACTGTTCGCCTTCGTGCTTGGTAACCGGATGCAGTTCTGCATTGAGACGCACGATCCGGGCATCTACGACTGTGGTCCCACGCCTCATGTCAAACGATCTCCAGAATCGCACCAACCGTGATCAGCACGCAAAACCTATCGGTGCCGCAACTGCGGATCTGCACAGTTGCGCCGGATCAATCTCTATTACCGCTTACAGGGTGCCCGTATACAGTATACTAAGTGTTGGTGCTTGTCAATATGCGGTTTTGCCTGCGGTAGGGCTTCTCACGAAAAAGCTACCATCCTCTTGACTTTTCTGTCTCTTTGCGATATTTTAGTCACAGCTAATTTTTTTATTTTTTGATACGAAGATTCTGAGGAGAATTTAGTATGCGCATTACTATTCTTGCCGTTGGCTCTCGCGGCGACGCTCAACCCTACACCGCCCTAGGTGCGGGCTTGCAGGCCGCGGGGCACGACGTTCGCATTGCTACCCACGAGGTGTTCCGTGACCTGGTCACCGGTCGTGGCCTTGAGTTCGGGCTGATCCGCCTTAACCCGCAGGAAATGCTCAAGCAGGAGGCCGGTCAGGCGTGGATGGATTCCGGCAAGAACCCGGTACACTTCATCCGCCACATGGCCCGTGCCTTTGCGCCGCTATTGAACGATATGCTGACCGACTGCCTGCATGCCTGCGCGGGGAGCGATGTCATTCTCTTCTCGCCGCTTGCCATCGGCGCGTTGCCCGTAGCCGAGAAGTTGCAGGCACGGGCCATGCTGGTCACGCTTTGGTCAAACCTGCCGACGCACACCTATCCCAGCCTGTACGCACCGAAGCTGCCGTTTGGCGGGCCCATTGCGCAAGCCTATAACCGGCTGACCTACGATGTGGCGGGCCTGCCCAAGCGGCTGTTTGGGCGGCCGATCTGGCAGGCGATCAACCGCTGGCAGGAAGAGGTGCTCAAGCTGCCAGCGGTTTCACCCGCAGCATTGCGCCGCCGCATGCTGGCGGGAGAATGGCCGCTTTTGGCCGGCTATAGCCCGACGGTCTTTCCAGCGCCGGCTGACTGGCCGGCCTGGGTGAACGTGACCGGCTACTGGTTTCTCGACGCAGGACCCGCGTGGCAGCCAACCCCCGCCCTGGTCGATTTTCTGCGAGCCGGACCACCGCCCGTCTACATTGGGTTTGGCAGCATGGCGGGCCGCAACCCCGAGGAGCGCACGGAGATCGCGATCCAGGCACTGGAACGCAGTGGCCAACGCGGCATCTTGCTTACCGGCTGGGGTGGGCTGCAGACCGGTGATCTGCCCGACTCTGTGTTTGCGGTCGATTCCGTGCCACATGACTGGCTGTTCCCTCGAATGGCTGCCGTCGTGCACCACGGTGGCGCAGGCACGACGGCAGCAGGGCTGCGCGCCGGTGCGCCGACCATCGTCGTGCCGTTCTTTGGCGATCAACCGTTCTGGGGGCGCCGCGTGGCAGAGTTGGGTGTGGGGCCGAGCCCGCTTCCGCAGAAGAAGCTTTCTGCGGAGAGCCTGGCCGCGGCCATCCGTTCGGCTACCGGCGATCAGGTCATGCGTAGGCGTGCACATAAACTATCGCAGCAAATTCAAGCAGAGGATGGTATTACACGGGCGATTGAGATTTTCCATGCACACCTGGCGGCGGAACGCAGGGTGTTCCAGATACAACACGCCCTCGAACAGAGTGTGGCGGTAGCATGAAACACGGGCACGAGGGCGTGCCCCCCAATCCGCACGAGGGCGTGCGGGCTGCGCGGGGGTAGGAAGCGATTCGAGGTTCAGACTGCCTTACTTTTTGCTCCCCTTTGCGCTGCGGGTGTTTAATAGACACTATGTCAGCACCCGCAGCGCCACCCTCCGTTCCGCCCCCGCCTTCCAAGCAACGATTCATCGCCCTTCAGCATCGCGATTTCCGTCTAATTTGGATAGGTTCGTTTATCTCGGTTATTGGCACGCAGATGCAAGTAGTTGCCATCAACTGGAACATCTTCCAACTGCTGAACGGCACGACGGTGTCGCTGGACCTCTTCGGACTTCACCTGACGCTTAATCCGGAGGCACTGGGTTTGGGCGGCGTGGGGCTGGCGCGCATCATTCCCATCGCCTTGTTTGCGGTGCTTGGCGGTGCACTGGCTGATGTGCGCAATCGACGCACGCTCCTGATATGGACCAACGCCGCTGCCGCACTGTTTGCCTTGATCTTGGCGGTTCTTTCATTTGCCAACTTGAGTTCGGTGTGGACGATCTACGCGCTGACGGCGTTGACGGCGGCGACCGCGGCCTTCTCGGGGCCGGCATTCCAGTCGCTGGTGCCCAACCTGGTGCCCGAAGAGCACTTAACGAATGCCATCAGCCTCAATTCGCTGTCATTCCAGACTGCCACGATCGCCGGACCGGCGTTGGCCGGTATGGTCATGGCCGGCGCCGGTGTCGGTACGGTCTATGCGCTCAACGCCATTTCGTTTGCTACCATTATTGTGGCGCTGCTGTTAATTCGTTACAGGGGTGGGGTAGCAGCACGTGACACGGGACTCAATTGGGCGGCCGTCGTGGAAGGTTGGCGTTTTGTGCGCCATACCCGCATCATCTGGGGGTCGATGATGCTCGACTTCCTGGCCACCTTCTTTAGCTCCGCCAACACGATGCTGCCGCTGGTGGCCGGGCAGATCCTCAACGTGGGCGCCACCGGCTACGGCCTGCTGGCAACCGCACAAGCACTGGGCTCGCTCCTCACCGGCGTGGTGCTTTCGCTGCGCAGGGATGTCTACCGCCAGGGCGTGGTGCTGCTCACAAGCGTGGCGCTGTATGGCGTGGCGACAATGCTCTTTGGCCTCTCGACCAGTTTCGTGCTCAGCTACGTGCTCTTTGCCTTCACCGGTGCCGCCGACACCGTCTCGACCGTCATTCGCCAGACGATCCGCCAGATGATGACGCCGGATCGCCTGCGGGGGCGCATGACAGGCATCAACCAGATTTTCTTTATGGGCGGTCCGCAGTTGGGCGAAATGGAAGCCGGCATTGTGGCGGCGCTCTTTGGCGTGCCCTTTGCCATCGTTAGCGGCGGACTGGCGACGATAGTACTGACCGGCTACATCGCCTGGAAGTATCCCAATCTGCGCAACTACACGCGAGCGCACATGGTCGAGGACCGGGCGCGGGCAGCGGCTGTCTAGTCAGGATATTCGTGGTGACCATGCCCGTGTAGGGAACGTCATTCATGAAAGTGGAACGGTGAGACGTTCCCCGTTTTGCAGCACGGCATAGGGCTGGCCGAGCCGCTCGCAGGTTGCGACGAATAGATCGGGTGTCGCGGTGTTGAATAGAAACATGTCGTAGTGGCAGGGGACTACCACATTGGCGCCGATGCTGTGCGCTAGCTCGGCTGCCTGGCGGCCGTCCAGGTTGCCGGACACACGCCTCTCAGGCGCACTGCCGTTGATGGGAAGCAGAGCGACGTCGATACCGAAGTCAAAGAGCGTTTCCACGATGCCTGGATACAAGATGGTGTCGCCGCTGTGATAAATGGTCCACGCTGTCTCGTGAGTCCCTGGCTGCAAACCCTTGATGACGTAGCCCAAGTACTTGCAGCGCCCCTGTTCGTCGCGTTCGATCTGTTCGTGGGCGGCCGGGACGGCGAAGAGGCGAAACCCAGCTACCTCAAGTTCCTCGCCATCGTCCAACGCCAGCAACTGCGCCTCATCACACAGCATTCGTTCGGCGACTAAGGTGCGGTTGGCGGCCGGAACGACCATTTGCAGCCGCGGGTTGGCAGCCATAATCGGCAGCAGCGTTTCGGCGTCCAGATGATCGGTGTGGCTGTGTGACGATGTCACGACGTCAACAAAGTCGAGGTCGTGGGAAAAGACGACACGCTCGGTCATGCGCACATGTGGTTTGTCTGTTTGCTCGTACTTGCGCGTGAGCGAATCCGACAGATATGGATCGAGCAGCAGGTGGTGACCTTGCCACTGGACAAGGAAGCCGCTTTGGCCGAGCCACCAGATGTGCAGCGCGGCGGGGTTCTGCCGCGCTGCTTCTACGTCCGCTAGAAATGCCTCGTTTTGTAGGAACGGTTTTTTCATCAAGCGCCTTTTGTCCAGCAACCCATACAGTCGCACGTAGGCGTACCAACTGGACGGGTTGTTGGTTAATCGGAGAGTCGCACGTGGGCGTGCGAACTACACAGTTTATCAACCGGAGTTGCTACTATTCGATGTCGATTACTCGCTCGACGATTTTGCCGGTCGATTGGTCGCACAGGATTTGCTTGAGCTTATTGCCGTGCATGCGCTCTTCCTTGACCACGGCCAGGCCGTCGATCATGGCGGGCTTCAGCGAGATACGCGGAGTCGGCGCCGCCGCACGCCAGTCGTCGATTACGATCGGCTCCCACTTGCGCGACTCGGCCGATTTGAAGCAGGCGTCAAGCACGGCATTGACGACATAGCCGTCGTAGAAGGATTCCATCGGCGTTTTGCCGCCCTCCATGGCGGCAAACATATCTGTAAACATATCAGTGTATCCCAGCTCGTGCACCTCGTCGCCCACCGGGAACAGCCAGCCGCTTTCGGTCTCTGCCTTCTCTGCCACATAGCCGCCGCGCGCCGCCGTAAACATCTCAAAGCCCGTGCGCAGGAAGTGATTGGTCCAGATGGTGCCCTGCGTACCTGAAATCTCGTCGCGCAGGTCCATGCCGCCACGAAATGTCCAGCTCACCTCAAACTGACCCACCGCTCCACTCTCAAACTTGATGAGGGCAATCGCATTATCCTCGGCCGGAATCGGGTGCACCAGTGTGTCCGACCAGCACATGGCTTCGACCGGCCGGTTTTCCTTGCCCATGTAGTTGCGGATGATCTCGACACAGTGGCAGCCCAGATCGATGATTGCCCCGCCGCCGGCCTGCTCCTTGTCCCAGAACCAGGCGCTGTGTGGTCCCGGATGTGTTTCGCGCGAGCGCGCCCAGAGTACGTCGCCGAGAGCGCCTGCACGCACGCTCGAAAGGGCTTTGAGCGTCTTGGGCGTATAAGCCAGGTCCTCAAGATAGCCATGAAATACGCCGGCCTTCTCCACCACGTCGAGCATGTGCTTGGCCTCTCTGGCATTACGTCCTAACGGCTTTGTGCACAGAATGGCCTTGCCCGCTGCCGCTGCTAGTTCGACGCACTCGATGTGCTGGAAGTTGGGCAGGCCAATGATAACTGTGTCCACGGCCGGGTCCTGGATGGCTGCTTTGAGGTCGGTGGTGGCCTTGGTAATGCCCCACTGCTTGGCAAATTCATCGGCACGGCTCTGCTGGCGCGAGTACACAACTGCCACCCGGTCGCGCCCGCGCTGCCCGTGCAGGCTCATGGTGTAGAACATACCGATCAAGCCGGTGCCCAGCATGGCAACTTTATGTGATTCTGTCATACAATTATCCCTTCAAATTTACTGCTGCTCACATTATTTCGCTATACGAAGGCTGGGTCAGGAACACATCTACCTAGGCAGTGCGTACTGACAACCATAGACGGACAAGAGGACGTGCAGCATTCACCCGAGCCTGATGCGCAATTCGTCCAGTATCTCGGCCGTACGCGTGGCGCCACAGCGTGTCACGCCAAGGCGACGCACCTCCAGCAAGCGGTCTAGCGTGCGCACGCCGCCGGCAGCCTTGACCTGCACGAAATCCGGCGCATACATGCGCATCAGTTTCAGATCGTCGTCGGTCGCACCGCCGGTGCCGTAGCCGGTGGAAGTCTTAACCCAGTCTGCCTTGAGTTCGCCGCAGATCTCGCACAGCCGGATCTTGTGCACGTCGTTGAGATAGCAGTTCTCAAAGATGACCTTGATCTTCTGGCCAGCAGCGTGGGTGACCTCAACGACGGCGGCAATATCCTGGCGTACATAGTCCCAGTCGCCGCTCAGCACCTTGGAGATGTTGACGACCATATCTAACTCCTCGCCGCCGTCGGCCAGCGACTGCACAGCCTCGGCCACCTTGATCTTGGTGCTGTGGCCCCCGTGAGGAAAGCCGATGGTAGTGCTGGCCTTGACGGTCGATCCCACCAAGAGTTCGGCGCAGCGCTTGAGATAATAGGGCATAATACAGACGCTGGCCACGTCATAGTCAAGCGCAAGTTGGATCCCAGCCTCCAGGTCACTATCGGGAATCGTAGGATTCAACAGTGAGTGATCAATCATCTTCGCTACATCAGCATACGTGACATCCATCTTGTTTCCTTGCTCCTATCCTCTCTCAAATGCCAACGCCCGCCGCCAGTGCGATGCCGCCCCAGAGGCCGGCGCGGTTTCCCAAGCGCGAGGGTACAATGGCGATGTCCTTCGCTGAAAACATGCCGACACGCCAGCCTACTGTGGCGCGCACGGTGTCGAACAACAGCGGGCCAATCTCGGCTACGCTGCCACCCAACACGACGAGGTGCGGATGCACCATCAAGATGGTGTTGGCGACGGCGATTCCCAGGTACTCGGCTGCCTGTACCAGCACAGCCCGCACACGTTCGTCGCCCATCGCCGCCGCCTTTGCCATCGCCGCTGGATTCACCCGTTCCGGTCTCCCTTCCACAAGGTCGTAGAGGCAGGTGGTCTGGCCCGCCAGCAGCAGGCGCACGCCCTGGCCGGTGATGGCAGGGCCGCCGGCATAGATTTCCAGGCAGCCGCGGCTGCCGCAGGAACAGGCCGGCCCATCCGGAACGATGGTCATGTGGCCGAATTCTGCGCTGGCCCCCATGGGCCCAAGGTAGAGGCGGCCGTCGATTGCCAGACCGCCGCCGATACCCGTGCCCAAGGCGTAGAAGACCATTGCCCCCCTATGCCCGCGGTCTGTCTCGGCCTGATCGTGTCCGTACACAAGCTCCCCTAAGGTGGCCATGCGCACATCGTTGAGCAGGCGCACCGAGCACCCCAATGCCTGCGACAAATGTTCACCGGCCGCCACATCGCGCCACTGCGTGGGAAGGTTGGGCAGAAATTTGACGACGCCCCGTTCCAAGTCAGCCAACCCCGGTACACCCATGCCCAGCGCAAGTGGGCGGACACCGACTTCGGCGGCCAATCCCTCGATCAGCCCGGCGATGCGGTTCAACACTACCCCGGGCCCGGCATGCGACTCGGTGGCAATTACCCGCTGCGCGAGCACTTGCCCGTCTTCGGTAGCCAATGCGCCGGCAATCTTGGTGCCGCCCAGGTCGATACTTGCGTAGACTCCCATTGCTCGCTAGATATCCTTGGCCAGGTATTGGCGCAGATAGGTATGGCTCTGCACCAACGAAACCTTGCGCAGTTCCAAGCCGCCTTCAAAGGCGCGATCTTCCACTTCGACGCACACGGGTCCCTTGTAGCCCGTATCCCCCAGCACCGAGAAGAACTCCCCCCAGTTCACATCGCCTAACCCGGGCAGTTTGGGCGTATGGTACTCGTTGGGATAGGCCAGAATGCCGACCCGATCTAACTTGTGCCGGTCCACGCGAGCATCCTTGGCGTGCACGTGGAACAGACGGTCTTTGAACTCGCGCATGGGCGCCAGGTAGTCCATCTGCTGCCAGATCAGGTGCGAAGGATCGTAGTTGAGGCCGAAGCTGGAAGATGGGATATCCTCGAACATACGCCGCCAGATGGCAGGGTTGCGCGCCAGGTTCTTGCCGCCGGGCCATTCGTCGCGCGTAAAAAGCATAGGGCAGTTCTCGATGCCGATCTTGACGCCGTGATCCTCGGCATAGGCGATAATCGGCTTCCAGGTAGCCAGAAAATCGCGGCCAATTCTCGTCTAGCGACTTCGTCCAGTCACGGCCAATGAACGTATTGACTACGCCAACGCCAAGCAATTCGGCGGCGCGAATGACGGTCTTGATGTGCTCGACGTAGACTTGCGCCTCCGTTTCATCGGGAGCCAAGGGGTTGGGATAGTAGCCCAGGCCGCTGATGGCAAGGCTATAGCGCTGCATCAGGTCGTTGACCTCGGCAGCCTCGTCCTTGCCAAAGCCAACCACATCCACATGCGTGACGCCAGCATAGCGGCGTTCCGCCTTACCCTTGGGCCAGCACATCACCTCAACGCAGCCGTAGCCGATCGAAGATGCCAGCGAGGCCACTTCCTCCAGCGAGAGCTCGGGCAGGATTGCACTGACGAAGCCGAGTTGCATAACAGGTTCTCCTGTCTTCTTACTATGGTTTCTTATTTGATTTCTTCTTGCGGCAGCGTTACCCAACGGCCAACGCCAAACAGCCAAACGGATAGCAGCCCGTTTCGCTGGTGATAGGCAGGAATTATGGTCGAAAGATCGCGCATTGGAAGGGTTTGGTTTGGGACAGCCAGCTGGGTCCCGCGACTCGTGGTAGTCTAGCTATCGTGCTACCCAGTCTAGTGCAAGCGGGCCGGAGTGTCAACCGCTTGTTTTCCCAAACGGTCGCCTTCCGTTATACTGCTTGCCCGCACAAATTTGCGTTCAGCTACACTTCCAGCAATAGAAAGCAATTGGAGCGGCAGCGGTGACCAATGCGCTTAAATGCCTGATCGCCGCCGAACTGGCGGCCACGGGCAAGCCTCCGCTTGTACTGACCAGCGCCTACTTTATCGGCAGTGAGGCGTCGCAACGTCAATTTGACGCTGCTTACGACGACTATCGTGACCGCATCAAGCGCGTATATGGTGGCTGACCCACAGACCTTATGGCCAGAACCTTTGAACCTCCCCAGCAACCGACCTTTTACTTTATCGGCGTGACCACAGCGAGATCGGCGGCGCGCCGTGTGTTTCCAGTATGGATGCAGACGCTAGGCAGGCCTGACGTCCAACTCGTCGGGCTTGACTTCCCGCTGCACGACGATCCAGCCAACTACCGGGCGTGTATCGAATTCCTCAAGCGCGAGCCGATGGCACTTGGTGGGCTGGTAACCACACATAAGATCGACCTGTTTGACGCCGCACGCGATCTGTTCGACCAACTGGACCCAGATGCGGCAGCGCTGGGAGAGGTCTCGGCTATTGCCAAGCGGCCAGAAAGCGGCGTTCAGCATTCTGCACGGCGCCTGGTGGGGTATGTCAGCGATCCCATTTCGGGCGGTGACAGCCTGGACGCCATGATCGGAAGCGGTTATTTCGGCCGTACCGGCGCCCAGGTGCTTATTTTCGGCGCCGGCGGGTCGGCGGCGGCGCTGGCGCTGCACCTTTTGCGCAAACCGGACCCTGCGGACCGTCCAAGCCAGTTGATCATAGTCAACCGGTCGGCCCCCCGACTGCACCGTATGGAGCAGCTGATCGAGCAATGGCGGGCCGCCCTCCCCCGGAGTTTCGTGATGCCATGCCGGTTTGTGCTCAATGAAGACCCGCACAGTAACGATCAGCTGCTGGCGGAGCTGCCGCCGGGCAGCGTCGTGGCCAATGCCACAGGCATGGGGAAAGATCGCCCCGGTTCGCCTATCAGCGACGCGGCGCCTTTCCCGCCCTATGGAATTGCCTGGGACTTCAACTATCGCGGCGAACTTGATTTTTTACGCCAGGCACGATCGCAGGCTGGAGAGCGTAACCTGTACGTAAAGGACGGCTGGGATTATTTTGTGCGCGGCTGGGCACAGGTGATCACGTATGTGCTCAACGTCCGTATCGAGCAAGACACACTGCAGCGGCTTGCAGCGCAGGCGGCAGAGATGCGTTAGGCAGGCGCTAGAACAGGAGCCAACCCATGCAACCCAGGCCACTACGCACCACGGTTATCGGCAGTTATCCGTTCCCAGCCTGGCTGGAGTATGCAACCAACCACCTGGCTGACTTTGGTACGGCTGACATAGCGGAGATGATAGACGATGCCGTAATTACAGCTATGCATGACCAGGTGAACGCCGGGCTGGATGTGATCACCGACGGCGAGCAGACACGGCTGGACTTCAATCTCTCGTTTTATGGCTTTATTGGTGGCATCGAGCCCGAACAGGCTTCACCGCGACGCTGGGGGCCGCCGGCGCACGACCAACGCGGCAAGCATGAGATCACGGCCACGCTGGAGGCAGGGCGCGGGTTGGGCGTTGTGGTCGTGGCTGCGCAGGCGCGCCGATACGGCGACCGCTACCACGACAATCGTTAGCGACGCGCTGCGTCGCCGGCTCTCATTCCACCATCCAGGCGCCTATGCAACCTACTCGCAGGAGGACTTGCCGACGGGGTGGAGCGAGGGGCTCCAGGTGCTGCTCATCACCGGCTATCCTTTGCTGCGGGGACTACGACCGCACGGCTGCCGCGCCTTAGTGGCTGCGGCCAAGACAGCGGGTGCAGTCACTGCGCTGGACATCGGCCCTGCCATCGGCGAACCGGTGACGTTGCCAGAGCTGGAGCCAATGCTGCCAGGGCTTGATTACCTGGTGGCCAATGAATACGAGACGCAACTGCTGGCGCAACAGGCGAACGTTACTGCAGACCGGCTGAGCGACCAAGTCGAGCCGCTGCTGGCAAGAGGTGCGCAGGCAGTTATCGTCCGCCAAGGCGCTGGGGGTGCAACCCTGTTTCGGCATGGGCGGGCCGACTATGCGCCGGCACCGGAATGTGAAGTAAGACAGACCGTCGGTGCGGGCGACGCCTTCAACGCCGGCTTTCTTTACGGCCTGGCGCAAGGCTTAGATGCGGCCGGTGCGCTTGTCTTGGGGAATGACGTAGCAGCACAGGTGGTCAGTTCGAAAGAAGGAATACTGGGATACGGTGGGCTAAATTCAGGCTGAAGGTGCCGCAAGCACCATTGCAGTCAAGATTAACGGACGTCTTTCGTACATTTGGCGTAGGACAAAGTCCGACAAGTGTACAAGGCGCGTCAAGAACGATTACGCGATAATGGGTATCATTGCGTCAGTCATTGCACTCTTACACTGACGTTAAGCGAACAGCGTACGCAGAGAGAGCGATCCATGATCACCGTAATAGTCAGCCTGTTCTTCGGTGCGAGTCTTGTTACATCCATCGCATTGGCAGCGGCCTGCATGCTGTCCGGTCAGGTGCAACGGGCAGCAGAAGTAGAACTTGGATGGATTCCGGTAGAGTCCTTGCATTCGATTGCCGAAGTGGAGTTGCCCCATCACAGCCGAAGCCGCCAGGCAAAGCCGGCACATGCAGGAATCTAGAGCTGGCTGCGTACCTAAGTATTGATGGCGGGCTCGACGCTGATACCGGCGCCAATACGCTGCAGAAGATCGGCGACGCCATAGGCTGCGAACAAGAGCAGGAACGCGTCAACCGGCAAGCGATAGCGGATTAACGCCCAGGTCAGCAAATGCATCAGGGTATACACGGCGACAAAACCCAACAGCAGCCACACACGCGATCGCCACACTTCATCCTTCGAGCGAAAGCTCCGCACCCCCGCCAAAATTACTCCATAAATCATCAGTGGCAGAAATAATCCAAACGAGGCGACGCGTGAGACGTTGCTGATTGGGCTTGAGTCGGCGCTGGGCCAGAACTTGAAATACTCACGCGTTCGACTCAATGAGAGCAGCGCATAGCGACCGGGATCGTCCAGCACAAAGCCAAGACCGCGACTAAAGAGGGCCTTGTCCATTTCCGCCTCGTTGAGCGCAAGCACTTCCTTGGGCAGCAAGTCACCATAGCCCGGTCCATCGCCAGGCAATATACCAACAAACTGCGTGCCGTATATGGGATGGTTGGCCCAGAAAAAGACATAGCCGGAATTGGTATTGAGCACAACGCTCGTATGAAAGACGCGATAATTGCGCACGGTCCACGGCAAGATCATGGCGGCAACAACGGCTACCGTTACCACAAAACCGGATAGGGTTCGCCAGCCAAACCACCGCCGCGCGTAGCCACCTGCCATGTCACCTGGCCGACGACGAGCGATGCGCCACCACAGCCAAAGAAACAAAAACGGGACAAGCAGCAGCACAAGTTGGCGCAGCAAGGCAGCCATGCCGATCGCCAAGCCTAATTCTGCCCAGACCAGCCAACGCCTCCAACCAGCATCGCCGGTTCGCTGGACGGACTGTGCGCGGTCGTCGATCCGCAATGCAATATCCACGATCCAAAGCAATGTCGTTATGTAAAACGTCTCTGTAATCAGCGCACCGGCATAATAGACAAAGTAGATGTAGATTGCACTGAACGCAGCAGCCAACAGCCCAGCCGTCGGACCGAAGATGCGCTTGCCCAGCCGCCAGAAGAGGATAGTCTGCAGCACGCCGGCCAGCACAGCCTGGATGAGGCGCGCGGGCAGAGGGTTTGGCCCAAATAACGCGTACACGCCGGTGAGGTACAGGGTATATAGGAAGCTCCAGTGCGCAGTCGGCTCGCCGGCGCGCGTGGCCGGCCAGTGATCTTGGCCAAAGCTAAAGCCGTGGCCCTCCAGCACGCGACGCGCCAGTGCATCGTAGGACACCTGATCATAGACGCCCGGGAGTGTATCGATTTGGTTGCCTTGGAACAGGGCTGAGCCTACGCGTAATGCGACAGCCAGCAGGACGATGGCAAGCAGCAGGCGCCGGACGTTGATGGCCGACAGCGTGAAGCGGCTGCTCCTTGACATGAGAGCCGTATTTGCAGCAGGCGTGTTAGCCGTGGCAGTCTCTGTGGTCATTCGTATGGTCATGGCGTTACAGGGTGCAGTGAGAGGCGGGCGGCGCAGTCGGCATAAATTGCTTCAAGCTGCCTTGCTGCGCTATCCCACGAATGGTTTGTTTCGACAAAGCGGCGACCAGCGCGGCCCATTTCAGAGCGCAGGCCAGGTGAATCGAGCAAGGAAAGGATGGCGGAAGCAAACTCGTGCGCGCCAGAGGCTAACAGGAAATCCTGACCCGGCAACGCGGCTAGAGACTGGCTAGCCTGGGGGCTCGCTACCACCGGCGCGCCGCAAGCCATTGCTTCCAACACCTTGTTTTGGATGCCGGCGCCATAGAGCAGGGGCGCCACGGCGACGGCCGCAGCTTGAATAAAGTCCTGCATGGCAGGCACTTCACCGGTGACGACCACACGGCGTGCAGGCTGGATCTCTTGTCTCGCGGGGTTCTGTCCGACTTCGCTGCCAGCCTGCCTGTCGGCCAAAGCACGCAACTCGGGAGCAGGGTCCTTTCCCACCAGCCACACCTCGGCATCAGGGCGTTGCGCCCAGACTAACGGCATGATGTCATTGACCAGGTGAAGCGCCGCAGTCACGTTGGCGTGATAGCTCATCTTGCCGCTAAAGACAATGCGGTTTGAATGGCGATGCTCCTGGCCGCAAAAAGCAAAGTGTTCCAGATCGACTCCATTGGGGACGACGTCAATGGCCTGGTCGGCATCGCGCGGCCTTCCGCCGTCACTCGTGCGAACTTGTCTGGCAAGCTCAACCAGGGCAGTCTTGTCGATGTAGGACGTTACGACCGTATGGTCGAACGCCTGGATGAGCCTGCCTTCGTAGCGTCGCGTGCGCGGGAGTTCGAAGCGAGTCATCAACCTGCCCTTGGTGCTGCGGCTTTGCGCCGCGGCTTGGGCAAACAAGTGCGAAATACAATCGACGCTATCCCAAACGATAGGTGGACGCATTGGGCTCGGCTGCAAGCCGTTCAGCAGTTCTAATCCATAGCGGCTGCCGCGCAAGTGCTCGACGTGTATGGCATCAAACTGCTCTTCTTGCACCAACGCTAGCAGCGAACGATAGAGTTCGGGCTGCCAGCTGTAGACGGCCTGCAGCGGAGTGTGCGCCGGCAACGCGGCCAGACTATTGAGCGCTGACCGCCATGCCGGCATCGGCTGGGAGAGCACGCGCACTCCCATTTGCGCCAAGCGGTCGAGGTCATGCTGTTCAGCAGGCAACGTCCACAACGTGGCCAGCGTCACCTGATGACCCCGTCGCAGCATGGTACGCACAAACTCGTAGGGACGTACGCGGATAGGATTAGGAGTATACGGAACAAGGAACAAAATGCGCATCAGTCTGCCTCAATCGACTAAGTTCGTGCGTCCCCAGTGTAGCAGAAGGAGCCAGGGGGCTCACTTACAGATCGCTGACAGTGGCGGACCGAAAGCAGTCCACATCTAGCGATAAACGTGGTCCCAAGCTTTGTAGACGTTGTGCCAGTCATATTGCTGCTCGGCACTGCGCCGGCCGCCCATAGCGATCCTGTCGCCGAGCTGAGCATTCTGCAGCAGGCACACGACGTGCGCAGCAAATTGATCGGGTTCATCAGCCAGCAGAATATCTTGCTCCGGCGTCGTGGCAATGCCTTCAGCCCCGACTGTAGTGCTGACGATAGGCAATCCCCAGCACCAGGCGTCGAGAATTTTGACCCGCATGCCGCCACCGGCCAGCAGTGGCACAATAAAGGCGCGGGTTTCCGCCAGGTAGGGCTTTGGATCGTCCACGTAACCCGTAACTTCAAGATTGGCGGATGGGATATTGAGGTGTGCCAGTTCGGCAGGCGGCTGTTTGCCAATGACCGTCAGCACGGCATCTGGTGCTTGTGCCATGACTTTGGGAAATATATGTTCGGCAAACCAGAGTACGCCTTGGGCGTTAGGGGGATAATGTAGACCGCCCAAAAAAGTAATGCGACAGGCATGCCTGTCGCGCTTGAGGGCCGGCTGGGATGCAGTGTCAATACAGATGGGGATGATGCCCGAATTGGCGATCGTTGCGCCCAGGGGCGCAGCGGCGGCAACTGCATCGTAGTCTTCGCGAGTGACCCAGACGACCCGCTCGAACTCGGCACACAGTCTTGCCTCGTAGCGAGCTAACTTGTGCGCCTCCAGCCGCACCAATTGGCGCTTGAGCGGGTTGCTCTCGCCCTCGGCCAAGCGGCGGAAAATCATGTAAGTTGCGTTATGCTGATCAAGAACACGGGCCAGCGGCGATCCAGTAGCTTGCGCTGTCAGTGTTTGGACGTGTTGCATGTACGGAGCCATCCACAACTGATCGCCGTGGACGGCATCAAAGCGGTCCTCGGCAGCGATTAGCCTGGCCAAACACTTGTGCATTGCCACAGATCGGTCACGGGCAATGACAAACGGCTGGTTTGTGGCCAGGCTTTCGGCCAGAAACCCTATATCGCGGGCAAATGAACGAGCAATCGGTACAGTGTGGACGGCAGCGCAATACTGGCGCAGGTGGTCAATGGCTTCACGGGTATCGGTATTGCGCACAAAGGACACGAGGGTTACTTCGTGTGATTGCGCCAGATAGCGGAGCACATAATAGGCTCGTGTCTTGGGCCCGGCGTCCAGTGGATAGGGCAATACCTGGGTCAGGAACAAGATGCGCATGAAAGGCTATTGGCAGCTTTCCTGGGGGCCGGTAGCTTGTCCCGTGCTCCCCAATTTGATGCTGGGTAAGTAGAGACTTTTTGCGCGCAAGAACTTGGCCGTGACGGCCATATCCTGCAAAATCTGTAGATGCACTGGGTTGTCGCTGCCCTGCAAAGAACCTTGCCAACTATCAAACCGCCAGCCAGGTTCGGCTAGTGCGTTGATTTCCACAACTTGGCTGGAACGATAAGGGCCCCCTGGTCGGATTTCCAGATTGCCGCTACCCTGGATTTGTGCCGCAACAATAAATTCCGGCGCAGCTGCAGAGAAATTTGCGACCAGGTTAAGGCTGCTATAAAGATTATCGACAAGTGGGTTGTCACTTTCGAGGATGTCACCGGTCCAACCGATGAAAGACCAGCCGGCCTCGGGAATGGCCGTAATGGTGACCAGTTGGCCACAGGTGATCGTGCCTGAAGGCGCTACTGTGGCTGATCCCTTGCCCACGACAGATGTGGTTACCTCAAGCTCCTGGGGTGGCGCCGTTGTGGCAGTAGCAGTCGGGGTCGGCGGGATGGGTGTTGGGGTAGGGCCGCCTGGCTGCTTGAGGTAGAGCACGGCGTTGGCAAATGGCGGCGTGAAGCTCACCGTGCCGCCGCCACTCACCGCCGATCCCGCACTCTTGTTCCCGTTCTCCGGGTTCAGCCACTCCACGGCAAAAGTGCCGCTCAACCCGTTCAGCTTGACCGTGAAGTTGCCTGCACCATTCGGCTGGTACACGATGAACTCCGCACCCGGCCCCGCCGCATTCGCCAGGCAGTAGCCCGTCGAGCACAGGTCGCCGCGCGGCGTCATCGCCGCCAGGTTCATGCGCTGCGCATAGGCCCGCGTGTAGCCCAGGTTGGCGCGCAGCTTTACCCAGGTCGGGTCGCTGAAGTTGAAGCCCTCCCCACCGACGCCATACCCCGCCCCGTCGTAGCCATCCATGAAGATCGGGTTCAACCCACGCGTGAAGCTCTTCCACACCCAGGCATAGTCGCCGCCGATCCCCCACAGGTGGTCCGTGTCCACGACCACCACCGCCTGCCCGTCCGCCGCCGGCGGGTCCCACTGGTAGGCACTGCCGCCCGGCGAGATCCACTCCGCACCGCTTGCCAAAAGGTCGTTTACGCTCCACTCGTAGCGCCCCGTCATCCCCACCGGGTGCTGCTTCGGCTTGCCTGCTTCATACGTGTGGATCACATCCACCAGGTGGTACTGCCATTGCAGCGACTCGTCCGGCGCCTCGTTGGCGATCTCGTACAGCACATTGTCCAGGTCGTTTAGCGTGTCGACGACCTTCTTCACATACGCCTCTTGCAGCGCCGTCACAGCCGGCGTCGCCAGCGTGTGCACCTCGCGCCCGTTATTGTCTCCGTTGCCATCCCCGTTGATCCCGTTGATGTTGTTCGCACTGTTGTACGGGTGCCCCTTCCACGGGTTATTCAGCGCCGGGTACTGGTCGCTCACTACGCTCCAGCCGTCAAACAACATGATCGACACATACATCCCCCGCTCCCCAGCCGCCACCACCCGCTGCCGCATCCGGTCGAAGTAACCCTGGTCAAACTTGCTCAGGTCCCACTTCGCCTTGCCGTCCAGCGCAGTCCCAGGCCCCGTCCGCACATATGGCCCTTCCGGATTGAACCAGTAGTTGTCGTCCCCAGTTTCCAACGTCCAGCGTGACTGCTCCCACGTCCACAAGCGAAAAAAGTTGTGGTTGTTCGCTGCCAGAAAATCCAGATACTTGGTGTAGTCAAACGCCGCCGGCGGATTCCCATTCCCGTTGTCCTGAAAGTTCGCCCACGTGTGCGAACCCGTCAAGTACACCACCGCCCCACTCCCGTCCATGAAGTAGCCCGGGTTCGCACTCGACACCCGCAGCGGCCCGCTAGCTGCGCCAGTATTAGATGGCGCCGAAGGTACATGCGCCGGGGGCTGAGCAGACCTGCCGGCGCCTGTGGCCAGAAATTGGTCCAATTCGACTTCGTTGTGCCGGATCAAAGCGATTTCTATGACCGCGTTGACTTCCTGCCGAATCTGATGGCGAAACAGAAAGGCGAGGCCCAGCAAGACAATGCTGGCTCCGCCGATAAGGAACCACGTACGTGGGCGGCGCCACGCAAACAAGGAGCGATCTTTGGACTTACCCGCAATATGGAAATGTTTTTTCATGCGCCTCTCACCCAACCGCTAAGCCATGTTCGTTTCAGCGCAGTATAACATCATAAGATGCTGACAAAGCTGTCATTCTAGTCAGCTAAAAAAGGAAGTATCATTTTCTGTCCTCCAGACAGATACATGGAAGCAGGCGGCAAGAATGATGCAGAAATGACGTGGGGACCACAGGTCAGTTCTTGCTGCCCTTGATATGGGGCAGGAATAGTCTCAAGGGCGCCTCCGGTAGAGGCTGCGGGGTAAAGGTGGGATCGAACACGTGCGCCATACGCCCGGCAGCGGCCGCACCAGTGTGCGGCCTGTGTTTTCCTGCGGCACCGGTGCGTTGTCCCAGGTGATGCCCGTCTCCTGCCACGGCTTGTCCACCGCAAATACCTGCATGACCGTGTCCTTGGTGCCGTCCTCGGCATAGCCCGGTCCAAAGTACGGCCAGTCCGCCACGTCCCACTGCATCTGCACGTTGACATGATCCGACGTGCCAAAGTTGCGGTTGCCCCACGTCGGAAAGTAATCCGGCCAATCCTGGCTGGCGCAGCCCGTCCCGCCGCCCAATATGCTGTCGCCGCTCAGCGCCACCTCCGGCACTCTCGCCTCGGCAGCCGTGCGCCCCGCGTAGTCGGGCAGGCCCCAGCGCAGCGACCCCCTCCCGCTCGGCGGCCACGCCGCCTGCGTCGTCGCGCCGTTCAGGTTGGCATCATCAAATAATAGAGGAGACTCTAGATGAGCCGCCAGGTACGACTAAATTCTCTACACCTCAAAGAATAGCCAGAAAACAGGAGAAGAGAATCGGAGACAAGATGGGTCTTAATCTACCATTTGACGTAACGCGCAGTAATACTCGCAGTCATACATTCAATCATACGCGCACATACCGATGGGGAGACGCGCAACGACGGATTGTGTTAGAGAATGAGCTTTCGCACGTAGAATCCTTCCGCTTTTCCCTCTGGTGCGCGCGCCTCAAGCCCACGAATGCGCATTAGCGCTTGAAACGTGTCAGCAGTAAACCAATCGCGGCCAGCCTGCGACGGAAAGTGCTGCAGCAGGAGATCGATTTTGCGCTGTGCCGTGTTGCTGACCAGAGGGAAATAGACGTTAGGCGTACGCAGATCGCCATCCCATTTGGGAATCTCATATTCCAATATCAGGTGATCGCGGAAGGTGTTGTACGCCAACTGACACAGAAGGCGATGATCCTGGTGCAAATCATGCCGGCAGTGCGTAAAAATAAGGTCCGGCGAAAGCGCGCGCCGGATCGTCTCAAACTCGTCCTTGATGGCGTCACCCACATACGGGAAATAGCCATCGCGAAACGCATGAACGACGACATTTTGCGTTGCTGCGCCCTCCAGGAAAGCCGAGGCGCTGGCCAGCGCCTCGGCTTTCCGCTCTGGAGTAGCACTAAAGACGATCCAGTGGACTTCGAGCTGTGGGTTAGCGGCCACCAGTTGTAGGATGGCGCCGCCACAGCCAATCTCGATGTCGTCACTGTGCGCGCCCAAACACAGGACGCGCTGCAGTTCGCCGAACTTGAGGCTATGCACGGCCAGGGGCTCCCGCCGCAACAGTCCCGGCACCAACTCCCGTACTCACCGGCACACTGCCGGGCACACTAACGGGAAGACTGATCGGCACACTGATCGACGCTGCCAGATTCAGCACACGTGCGTTTTCTGCGCGTGCCGGACGCAAGGTCTGGTTTGCGGGCTGCTCCCACACGGCCCACGGCGTCTTGCCGCTGGCAACCCGCTCATCAAACATGCGCTTCTCTTTAAAGGTGTCCATGCACGCCCAGAAGCCCGGGTTGCGGTACGCAACGAGTTCGTTGTGCTCTATAAGCCGTTGGAAGGGTTCAACCACCAACTCCTCACCCGGCTTCATGAAGTCAAAAATCTCACGCCGGAAAATGAAGTAGCCGCCGTTGATCCAAAGGTCGGCATCCTGGACCGGTTGGATGCTGGTCACCTCCCCAGCCGGTTTCAATGAAACGACATGAAACGACTGCGAAGGTTGGACGCAGAGGAAGCTGGCGATCTTGCCATGCTGGTGGAAATGATTGATGTACGCCGGCAAATTGAGATCGCTCAAACCATCAGCGTAATTGGCCATAAAATACTCGTCGTTGCCCAGGAAGCGCTGCACGGCCATCAGACGCTGACCAATATTGGAGTTAAGCCCTGTATCGACAAAGGTAATCGTCCAGTCAGAGATATCTTGATTGAGCAGCTGAACTGTGCGACCGCCATCAGAAAGCACAAAGTCATTAGAAAGACACTCGTTGTAGTTCAAAAAGTAATTCCGTACGACGTCGCCGCCATATCCCAGACACAGAATGAACTCGGTGTGGCCATAGAAAGCGTAATACTTCATCAGATGCCACATGATGGGCCGATGGCCGATTTCGACCATCGGCTTGGGGATCGTCTCCGAGTATTCCTTCAGGCGCGTACCCAAACCACCACAAAAAAGCACAACTTTCATAGACACCTCAGTTCTTGGGGCGAAAAACCGGCTTGACTGCACGACCGACGAGATAGTGTTCGACACCGTCTTCCAATGCACGACAGTAGACGCGCAGCGCGGCGGCCACGGCCTCAATCGTATAATCCACATCGGCATCGCCGTGCGCAAAACTGATGACGAAGGACGGCATCAACAGGCCGCGGCGAATTGTCTCCTGCATAAACAGCGTACGAAATGGCTGCGAGCGGTTCTTGTCAGCATCGCGAGTCACAAAAATCAAGTTGGACGCTCGTCCTGCCACTTCAAAATAGTCCTCTATACCCAGGTCGGCAGCAGCCTGGCGAACCCCGCGCGCCAATCGTTCGCCTTGGCGATGCATCTGCCCTATCACGTCCTGTTCTTGGTACGTGCGCATGGTAGCCATGGCCGCCGCCAGGCTGTGCGTCTCGGCCCCATGAGTCGTGGACAGCAGAAAAACACGCTCCTTGTCGTGTACCAACCCACCACGCTCCATGATCTCGGTTTTGCCGACAAGTGCAGAGACGGCAAAACCGTTGCCGATTCCTTTGCCAAACGTGGACAAGTCGGGCGTAATGCCGTAGAGCGTCTGTGCGCCGCCATTGTGCCAACGAAAGCCAGTGATCATCTCATCCAAGACAAAGAGCGCGCCATTGCTATGGCAGAGATCGATCACCGAACCCAGGTAGCCATCTGCAGGCGCCTCCGTGGTTTCGGCCTCCATGACAACACAAGCAATTTGGCCCGGGTACGCCTCAAACAATGCGACCAACGACGCCAGATCGTTATAGCGAAATTTGAGCGTTTGGCGACGTACCGTTTCGGGAATACCACCAGGCATGGCTGTACTGCCGATAAACCAGTCGTCAACAGAGAAAAAGGGTTGGTCGCCACAAATGGCAACAAGATCGCGGCCCGTGTAAGCGCGCGCCAACTTTAGCGCAGCGGTCGTCACATCGGAGCCATTCTTTGCGAACTTGACCATCTCGCCGGTGGGGACCATGCCCAACAATGCCTCGGCGGCTTGCACTTCGATTGCCGCCGGCCGCGTGAAGTTACAGCCACGCTGCATTGCATGATACGCCGCATCGACGACGGGTGCGTAGGCATGGCCCAGGGTTACCGAACGTAACCCCATCCCATACTCGATGTACTCGTTGCCATCTACGTCCCACACATGGCAGCCTTGCCCGTGGTCTATAAATCCGGGCGCCAATTCGGGGTACTGATCATCACCTTTTGCGTAGGTGTGCGCGCCACCGGGAATTAGCCGGTGCGCGGTCACCTGCAACTGTTTGGACCTTGCATAGCGGCTGATCTCTTCAGGAGCCGCAGAGGAAACGCTGGATGGGCTGGTTGCTAACACGTCGAAAGTTCCTTTGCTATATTATTGCGAAGTGGGAGCGCGTTACTTCCACCAGTAAATCGTGCCGGCGCAACAGTTCGGCTGCCTCATGTACTTCGGCATAACGCATGCCAGAACGCTGTTTTATGTCGAGCAGCGAATGCTCACCGTCTGCCAGGTTGAGCACCCACAGCATCGCCATTTCTATCGCCTTTGTGTCCTGCCGGCCGCCTAGGCTGCTGTACAGGCCACGGCGCCCCAACTGCGGCTCGCACATGGGGTTTTGGTTGAGATAGGTAAGGTTCTGTTCCAGCAATTCCACCACGCGCAAGTAGGTGGAGAGCGAGGCGCCGACGTACTCGGGCCGCACAAGGTCTAAATCATCGCTGGAGGTGTGATACTGCAGATAACGCCCATGCGGTGTGCGCGTAAGGCTGCCGACTGGCAGGTTAAAGCCGGGCGAGCAATACTGGCGCTCATCGTAGCCGTAAGGCGAGAAGTCGAGCAGCGTGTAGGGTTGACCCGATTCCGCCAGTACACACTCGACAATGCGGTCAATCTCAGCGTTGCCGCGCCGGCTGCGCTTGTAATGCATTGGGCCAGGGTCGCCCACACAAGCCACTACGAGGCCGTGCTTGATGCGCCTGGCCTGCGCCTCATGCAGTGCCAGCCATGTAATCGAGCCGATCGTCCCTGGGATGAATAGAAAACGATACGAATAGCGGCGCTGCCAGCCGGCCAGTTCGCGTGCCAAAAAAGCCGCGAGCAGCATACCTGAGAGATTGTCGTTCGCCAGCGAAGGGTGGCAGACGTGGGTGGATATCAACACCTCGTCCTCAAGCTCGCCAGGGAGCAAAAGCTCCCCGTAGGTGAGCGAACCAGGTCGCAGCGTACTATCGATACACACCTCATACTCGCCGTCAGGCAGATTGTCGAGCTGACACTGGCTCAGGCAGAATCCCCAGGTGGGCCGATAGTAGGAGGTCCGATACGGAATCACAGCCGGCTGTTCCGGCAGCGTGTGCAGGTGTGGCCGCAACTGTGCCAAGGTCATGCGGGCGTGAACAGGGATGCTATACGAGACCAGGTGCAGACTGTGGCGGCGGAAATCGACCACACGTTCACCTTCTGCGTTGGCGATATAAGCATCTGCCGCGTTCCATTCATCGGGAACGATCCAGTCAAAAACCGGCGTCCCGCTGGCCACTTCGTGAAGTTGTAAGGGTGCGACGCTTTGGAGCAAGCGCAACGACGCCCGTACACCGTCTCCAGTGATGCTGCGGCAGATGGGATAGAGCTCCGCCAAGAGCCCTGCCATCATCCTGTTGCGATCCGCGCCGGCGCCTTGTTCCGCACTCCGATCAGTGGCGAATGGGCTTGCCGGCTGCGCGGGCATATTCGACAACTCGTTCATATTGTTCATCCAACAACTGCCTATGCCGTACAGTTTGTGCGGTGACCTGCGGCCGGAGCGTGCCGGCAGTGGCCTGCAAGCGTAGAAACTGATCGTGCAGTCGTTCGACGTTCAGTTCGTCTATCGGCTGGCAAAATGCGCCCAGCCCCATCTCGCCCATCAAATCATCGTTCTTCTGGTTATATGAGATGGAGATGACCGGCTTCTCCAGGAGCAGCGCTAACAGCACATTGTGAAAACGTGTGGCGACGACCAGATCCGTCAACGCCAACTGGCGCAGAAGGTCATGGACGGAATAGACGGGTTCGGCGATCACGCGCTCGGGTGTACCGCCAGCGGATGCAGCCGACGCGAGGGCCGAACGAACATCCTCAAATGCGCGTTGATCTACCACCGTGTCGCCGTAAACCAACCGCACCGTATGACCAGATACCAGCAGCTGCAAACCAAACTGGATAAGCTTCTGCAGGTACTTTTGGTAAATTGCTTCTCTCTCCTCCGCTGCTGTCTGCGAACCGCTGTAGCTCATGACGCCAAGGCCTACGACCAAGGCGCCTTCGTTTGGGCCTGCCGGCCGGAGCTGCAGCAACTCTTCGGCGATCGGCAGCCCAAACGCCAGGTCCGGGTAGATGCTGTCGCGCGAGCTGTCGAACCCGATCGAGTGCAGGTACTGCCGCGAGTATTCGTCCCGGTACGAGCGATAGAGTGCCTGACGCAGCGCCTGCTTGATGAAGATGCGGCTGCGTCTATGGTCGATGGGGCCGGCGCCTGTGCTAAGGTATGCCAGCGGCACGTGACGGCGATGGGCCTGCAGCGACCACTTGAACAAGTCATAGGGAAGGTCCATCGGACCGATTGCAAAGTCGTCCAGAGCCCCGGTTCCCGCCACCAGCAGAAGGTCAAGGCCGTCCAACACATGACGCGCTCGCTGCCATAAGCGAACTTCAAACGGAGGCCTGCGCAGCAGCTTTGCGGCGGTGCGCGTCACGCGTCCAGATGGCAGGTCGAGCCCTTCACCAGAACCCCAACGGACGGGCGCCACGGCAAACCCATACTGGCGCTGCACCTCGTCCGGATTGGTGCAGATGCACAGCTGACTTGCTGCGGGCCAGTGCTTGCGCACACCCGCAACTGCTGCCTCCAGGGTAGCCGAGTTTCCGAGGTTGCCCCAGCCAAAGTTACCAAAGATGCCGATCTTCATGTCGTCTTTGCGCCGGAAAGATAGATAGCGAGTGGGGCCAAGGCAGCGATATCGAGCAAGGGCTGCCGGCGGTCACGCTCAGAAATGGCGCCAACTGGCAGCGGCCACTGCACAGCAATCGTCGGATCGTCGTAGCGTACGCCGGCTGCCAGCTCAGGGACGTAGGACTCCGACATCTGGTAGGCGATCTCTGTATCGTCCACCAGGGTTTGAAATCCGTGGCCAAACCCCTTTGGAATATAGAGCATGGCGTCGTTGGCCGCGCTCAATTCGGCTCCATACCAACTGGCGAAGAACGGCGAGCCTGGCCGCAAGTCCACTGCTACGTCAAAGATTGCCCCGCGTGTACAGCGCACAAGCTTGGCTTCGGCGGAAGTCGGCAGCTGAAAGTGCAGCCCGCGCAGCGTGCCGGCAATGCGATTATGCGAGACATTGCACTGCGCTACGACCGGATCGAGGCCGTGTTCGGAGAATTCGCGCTGGCAAAACGAGCGGGCAAAGGAGCCGCGCTCGTCTTCGATGCGTTCAAGATAGACCAGGTGTACACCTGGAAGTTCCGTAGTGGTGATGCGCATGTGACCCCTCTTAGGTGGCGGGTGAACGCGTCTTGCGCCCAGCGCGAATGAACCTGCCCTGCGTGTTACGGCGCAGAGCCAGACGCCCACCACGCCCAACATCCTTGGCCAGCCCGCGAGCATGGCGCGGAACCCATTCCGCCACGACTGCATAGCAGCGACTGCGTTCATCAGGCTCAAGCGGCACCCGCTTCAGCGTTCGCAGGTAACCCGCCAAAACTTGCCAACGCGGCATGGGAATCTCACCCGCATGTGAAGTATCAAGCCGTTCTGCCCATTGTTCAAAGGGCAGATCACGCTTGCGTTGGTCTCGCCAGTAAAACAGCGTTTCCGGAATGTGGTAGAACTTGCCATAGAGGCTCAATTCCGCCAGCATGTTGCGATCGTTGCCGTCGTGGCTCTCGTAGAGTGGCTGTATCCTGCGTAGCGCCGACGAACGAATCAAGCCATAGTCGTCGATACAGAGGTGGGGCACCATGACCAGATCTCGGAAGCGCTTATGCGGCTCGGGCGCCATTTCGTTGGGAAACTGCAGCTTCTTATCGTACTGTGCCACCGTGCCACCGTGCTTGTCGACCAGCTTAACATGGCTCATCGCCAATACGACCGTCGGGTCCCCGTCCAGCACGGCGACGCACTTCTCGAGAAATGTCGGGTCGCGGTCGTCATCGTGCGAGACGAAGGCAAAATACTCGGAACTAGAAAGGGCAAAGACCCGGTTAAAGTTGCGCACTAATCCAAGGTTCTCCGGGTTACGGAAGTAACGTATGCGCGGGTCGCGCTTGGCATAGTCTAGACAGATCTCCCGCGTACAATCTGTGGAAGCATTGTCGGAGATCAGAAGCTCGAAATCGCTATAGGTCTGATTCAGGACCGAGCGTAGAGCCGGCTCCAGATACTCTTCACCGTTGTAGACTGGGAGACCCAACTGTACCTTGCAATGTGTGTGTGGCATGGTTATTGCACCTCCACCGAGGGGATTGGCACAACAAATTGTCCACCCCACTCCCGTATGTAGGCAAGCTGTTGGATAATTTCGTCCTTGAAATTCCAAGGCAGGATCAGCACGTAATCCGGTCTTGACTCGGCGATCTTGTCGGGATGATAGATAGGAATATGTGTGCCTGGCAAGAACATGCCTTGCTTGTATGGATTACGGTCGACCGTGAAATCAAGGAAATCGCTGCGGACGCCGCAATAGTTGAGCAGCGTGTTGCCCTTGCCAGGGGCGCCGTAGCCAACCACCTGTTTACCTTGCTCGCGCGCGTGGATCAGGAATGTCAGCAAGTTGCGCTTGGTCGCCTTAACTTGTTCGTGGAACGAGGCGTAGGCAGCCAGGTTGGTGAAACCTGCCGCGAGCTCCCGGCTGCGCAACTCATCTACGCGCGGTGTAACCGGCTGCGCTCCATCCTCTACATGACGAGCGTAGATGCGCAACGAGCCGCCGTGCGTGCTTAGCTCCTCCACGTCAAAGAGCGTCAAGCCATGCGCGGCAAAGATCTTTTCTGCTGTAATAAAGCTGAAGTAGGAAAAGTGCTCGTGATAGATCGTATCAAACTGATTGCTGGCCATCAAGCACATCAGATGGGGGAACTCGATCGTGATCACCCCTTGCGGCTTGAGCAGAATCTTGAGGCCGCCCACAAAATCATTGAGGTCGGGAACCTGTGCCAGCACGTTGTTGCCTGCGATCAGGTCGGCGGCCAGTCCCTCTGCTACCATACGCTGGGCGCAGGCCACGCCAAAGAACTCGACGCGCGTGGGTATGCCCTTGTCGATGGCGACTTTGGCGACGTTTGCGGCGGGCTCGATACCCAGCGCCGGAATACCTTTCTGGACAAAGTACTGGAGCAGATACCCGTCGTTGCTGGCTACCTCCACGACGTGGCTGCCCGCGTGCAGCCCAAATCGGTCGGTGACCTGATCGACATAGGCGCGGGCGTGTTGCAGCCATGTATCGGCGTAGGAGGAAAAGTAGGCGTACTCGGTGAAGATGTCTGCGGGGCTTACATATTCCTCCAACTGCACGAGGTAACAGCGCTCGCAGACCCAGACATGGAGGGGATAGAACGGCTCCATTTGGTTGAGCTGATCAGCGCGCAAATAGCTCTCGCACAGCGGAGACATGCCCAGATCCACGAACGTCTGCGTTAGTGGTGCATCGCAGAAGCGGCATGAAGGGGGTTGTTTTTCCATGGCGGTTAGAAACCTCTATCTATAGGGTGGATGATGCAATAATAATGGCAATGTTAGCGAACGGGCTCAGCTCGACGCCAGCGCAGTGACTGGTCCAAGTAGTCCTCTTGAATCAGCATCTTGACGTGGTCTACGCGTCGGAACTTTACGCCTTCAAACTCGTCGACCCGAAGATCCCTGCGCTGATACGTAGTATATAACTGTTCAACACCTTTTCTCGCCGTCCATTTGGCTTGAAATGCCGGCAGTTCACGCGCGATTTTGGAAAAGTCGACGCGGTAATTGCGCTTGTCCGGGCTGGCGTCGGCAGCATATTCGACGACACAGTTGGGGACGAGTTCCTCGACCATGGCGGCGAGGTCGCGAATACGGTAATTTTCGCTATTGATGCCGACGTTAAAGGCCTGGTTATGAATGACTGCCTGCGGGGCATTTAGAACTGCCAGGAACGCCGCCGAAATGTCCTCAATGTGGACAATGGGTCGCCACGGCGTACCGTCACTCTTGATAAAGACGCGACCGGTGGCTACTGCCCATGCGACCAGGTTGTTCAAAACAAGATCAAAGCGGTGGCGAGGTGACACGCCATAGGCAGTCGCATTGCGCAAGAACGTCGGGCTAAAGTCGTCCGAGGCCAATTGGCTGATCTCTTGTTCGGAGAGCACCTTCGAATGGCCATAGGGCGTCACCGGGTTGAACGACGACTCCTCAGTCAGCATGTCATCACCCGCGGCGCCGTAGAGGCTGCATGAAGAGGCAAACAGGTAGCGGCGTACGCCCGCCTGCTTGGCCAGGCGCGCAAGATTCACCGAGCTGCGATAATTGATCTCGTAGGTCAAATCTGCGTTCAGATCGCCGAGGGGATCGTTGGATAAGGCAGCCAGATGGATTACCGCATCGAAGCCCTGTAGGTCTCCGACCGTAACGTCCCGCACGTCCTTTTCTATGGAGGGGACATGCGGCACCCCATCTAGAAAGGTACAGCGCCGATAATAATCAGTGTCCAAGCCGACGACTTCGTGACCCGCTGCCAACAGCATTGGCGTCATGACAGTGCCGATGTAGCCGTAGTGGCCGGTGACCAAAATACGCGCCATGATTGTCTCCTTATAGCCGCTGATATAGGTCCAACAACTGGCGTGCAGTGCTGGACAAAGAATAATGCTCTACCACATTGCTGCGCGCCGCGCTGCCCATGGCTCCCCAGGCGCCGCGATTCGCCAAGAGCTGGCAGATCGCTCCCAGCAGGGCAGGCAAGTCATCGGGAGCAACAAGCTTGCCAGTCGTGCCGTCCGTGACCATGTCGGGGATAGCCCCCACTGTCGTTGCCACCGTAGGCAGCCCACAAGCCAGAGCTTCGAGGGTAGAAAGTGAGAAGCCTTCCGATACAGAAGGCATCACAAACAGGTCGACAGCCTGCAGGAACGGCACTACATCTGCCTGGGGGCCGGCGAGCCAGACTCCGGGTGCTTGCAAGGCGCGCAGTTGGGCCATCTCCGGCCCATCGCCGACCAGGACGAGAGTGGCATCTGGGTAAGTCTGGCGCAGCGACGGCCACTGCTGCGCCAATGGCAACACGCGCTTTTCTGGAGAGAGCCGACCGGTGAAAACCACCAGAGTGCCGTCGGGCAGACCCAGTTTGCGGCGCAGCCTCGCTTTCTCGTCTGCTCCGATCGGCTGAAAGCGCTCCATATCGACGCCGTTGGGGATCACGACGCGCTTCTGTAGGGGAATGCCGACGGCCGCCATATCCGCTGCGACTACGCTGCTGATGGTCACAAAACGGTCAACGGCGCTGCGCACGTATTCCATCCGTCGAGCGCCCATAGCAGCCCGCCGGAGACGCACACAGTCGCCCATCTCGCCGCTGGTGTGTACGGTTACGACCACTGGGCGGCCGGTGAGCCGCTTTGCGATCAGCGCTGTAGTAGTCGGCAGCAGCAACTCGTGAGCGTGAATCACTGCAGGCTGCAGCCTGCGGACAAGCTTGGCACTCCACCAAATGAACGCAGGCGAAGCCTGCCAACGTTGTTTGGACGTCGCCAGGCGATGAACGATAAGGCCGTCACCCTCCACCTCATGAGAAACGTCTGGCGCAGTCGCGTCCCACTGGCGTGTGATGATATGGATCTCAGCGCCTTGCTGCGCAAGCGCCTGCGCCGTTGCTTGCAGATTTGATGATATACCACCGAGAAAAGGCGGATACTCATTGGAAACCATCGCCAAACGCAGTATCATGTGGACCGTCCAACTGCCGGTTTCGGCTCACTAGCCGCTTGCATCTCGGCGAAACCGCGAGCGAAGGTCCCACTCTTGTAACGGCTCCGCAGCGCGCGGTAGAACTCGGCGTGGAACAGCGCTGCTCCGGCCGAGATCGTACCCGCCACAGCCGTTGCGCTACGACCTAACGCAGCGCTCCAGTTCTCCTGCCTGGCGTTCCACACTGCCGAAGTCAAGTAAATACGGACCAGGCGCCCTTTCCACTCAGCGGTCGTGGCAGCGGAGCGCATGCGCGTATAGGCGCCTCTGGTGTTCAAGGCCTGTTCACGCCCGATGAGCGCAAGGTTGTCATGATTGACGTAATCTGTCGTACTATTGAATACGCCCATGCCCACCCAAGCGACGATAGTGTCGGTAGAAGCCACTTCCGTAACTAGCGTAAGCCGGCGCACAAGATCGATATCCTCGCTGCTAGGGATCAGCACGTTAAAGCAGCCTATGGCGAAGAACTGCTTGGTGGCGACAAGCGACGACTGCAGGGGGATCCATTCGCCGGCCATCGTCTGCACGGAGCAATTGCCCACAAAATTCGACCGCAACTGAATAAGCGGCCGATTCTCCCGATCGACGAGTTGCGTCGCGCCGTACAAGAGTCCGGCGGACGAGTTGCGTGCAGCCAGGTCTTGCAGGGCCCGCAGAGCTCCCGGAGCGAGCCAGTCGTCGTCGTCAAGAAAGTGAAGGTAATCGCCGTGCGCTATGGCCGCGCCCGTGTTGCGAGCAACGCAACGTTCGTGCTTCATCGTCGTCACGATGCGCACACGCGGGTCGTCTGCCCAGGTCATTGGCGGCAGCGGCTTGCCGGAATCGTTTACCACGATGATTTCGTGATCTTCTGGGTTCAGTTGCTGCGCCAGGACACTCTCCACTGAGCGGGTCAGTGAGGCCCTGCCGACTGTAGCGATAACTGTGGAACAGAACATGACGCTGAACCCTGTTCGAAATCCTGCAGCCCGAGTCAACGCGACAAGGGCATATCTCTCGTCCAGGATAGCAGAACTCGGGGCTTACTTGGCTGTCAATAAGCTTGCAATCGTCACCTTACGCGCATGTGTGGCTACCCACTGGCGCCAGCCTGCGCGGTGGCTTACATGCCAGGCAGAGCACGCAGCAGGAGTCCATACTGGCGGGCGAGCCCAAGGTGACGGCGCCGCCGTGTGTATGGCTCCAGCAAGGCCAAGGGGCTCAACACCAGGCGCACCACAGCCGCCAGCGCCAGCACCAGTTTGTATGCCCGCGTAGCAAAACGCCCCCAGTGCTTATGAAAATACTGGATCTTGCCGCGGTATAGCTGCAGGAACATGGCGTCTGCTACTTGCTTTGAGCTCTGGCCGCCATAGTGCACGATCTGCGAGGAGGGAACCCAGTATATCTCCCAACCGGCGCACTTGATGCGCGTGCACCAGTCGACCTCTTCCGAATACATAAAGTAGCTGGCGTCCAATAGGCCCACTTGTTCGTGAGCACTGCGCCGGACGAGCATGGCGGCCCCTTGTACAGAGTCGACTGGCCGCGCTTCAGTCAGCGACCACTGGCTCATGTCATAGACGCCGTAAGGAACAAAGTGATCCAAATGAAACATGCGCCACAGCTCACCCCCCAGAGTAGGAGCGGGCGAGCAGGAAGGTTGCAGCGTATGGTTGGCATTCAGCAGGCGCGAACCTGCGACCCCGGCGCGTGGATGCTCGTCCATGAAACGCACCAGTGCACCGAGGCCATCCGGCAGCACAACAGTGTCCGGATTTAGCAACAGGCTATAGCGGCCGCGTGCTAGTTCCAGTGCCTGGTTGTTGGCGCCGGCAAATCCAGGGTTGTGCTGGTTAGCAATCAGGTGTACGTCAGGGTAACCTGTGCGCACCATCTCGACACTGCCGTCAGTCGAGCCGTTGTCGACGACGAACACTTCGGCGTGTAGGTCCGTCTTGCCGGCTTGTGCGGCCAATTCGTTCTGCACCGACTGCAAGCACTCGTCCAAGAGACGACAAGTGTTCCAACTCACTATTACAATTGAGAGATCGATCGCGCTCATGAGATCAACCGCCATTAGTCGCCGCCGTGAATGCCGTCTTGTCCATACCTGTGCTTGCCGTCAAAGGTTGCGTCGGCTGCGGCCATGACTCTGCGCACACTGTTGACGAGTGTTAGTTCTTGAGTCAACAAGTCATAGGCGCAATCGGTGATCTTGCGCCGTTCGTCTTCCGCCTCCAGGTAATGCAGAATTGCAGCGCTCAATTCTTCAATCGGAGCCGCTACGTAATGCGTGCCGGCCCTATATTCAGGACAGTGCGGCAACATTGGCTCTGAGACGATTAGAGAGCGATTGGGCGCAGCCATCGAAAAACGCGAGTAGTTGTCGTCGTACCAGGTGCGGGTGATGTTAAGCGTAATCTTGGCGCGGTTGAGTAGCTCGGTCCGCTGCTCGCGCCAGACAAACGGATGCTCGACACTGTCGGCAAGATAGATGTCCACGCCATGTCGCCTGAGTTCGCCACGAATGCGGTCAAGTAAGTCGCTGCGCCGTTTTGTTCCGCGTTTTCCAAGCCAAACCACATCCACATCGCGCGGCAAGTTTAGATCTGCATACCAGGAAGGCGCTGCACCCCAGGGGAAGTAGGTCGTGGGTAGACCGTGCTTCCGATGTATCCCGGCATAGACAGTCGAGGAATCAGCGAAGATTGAGAGCACGCCGCGATGGTAGGCGTGGTAGTAGTCGCCGACATAACGAAAGCGCAACATGCGCTGTTTGAACCATGCAAACGGCGGTTTGTCTTCGACCCCAGAATGATTTGCCACGCGGCCAAACCACGACCGCAAGTGGCTGAGGGGATATACGTACCCCCACGGCAGGTTGAGATCGGGTATCCCTTCGGTATTCCAGTGAATGAGCAAAGGCCGGCGTCCAGCGGGCAGGGCGCCAAGACGGTCGACCAGGGCCATAAAGTTGCCATAGGGGGCAAAGCTGAATACGATTTCGGCATTGCCGGGAACGATCCCGTCGCAATTGAATGGAATGGGTTCGTGGCCTAGTGTCTGCAGGGCGTCACAAATCACATCGGAAAGCTCATCACTTTCGGTCCAGCGCACTACCGCTACCCGATGGGCAACTTGGGGGTGAGATCCTTCAGGGTATTTTGACATAGTTTTGCAAGGCTTTCGCTCTACTTTATAAGCAAACTGTCAGGCTTCCGAGCCCATCCGCTTAGGCAGTTTCATCGCAGCAATGGCGACCAGCCCGCCCATGAATATCCAGGGCAACACACTGGCCCGAAAACCAGCCAGACCAACATTATAGAAGAACGGTAACAGCCAATCACCAAAGAAACCTGCCACCAAGGTGGCGACAAAACCGCCGATAGCTGAATACACGTAGGCATGGGCAAAACCGTCGGCGACCGGCGAGCGCCAAAGACGCCAGGCCACGCGTCCAATTTCAAAGATGAACCAGAGAAATGCGAGGACGCCAATAAAACCAAACTGCGCCACAAGGTCAACGTACTGGCTGTGCGAGTTAAAGCTGACAAAGTACCCTCGTATGGGAAACAGCGGCGTATACCAGTAGTAGTTGGCCGGCCCCAAACCGAATACAGGATTGACCTTGATGATCTGCGCCAATATCTCCCATGCTTCAATCCGTGTGGAGTAACTATAGGTGTCGCTGCTAATCAGGCGTTGGACCATACCTGCAGCAGGAATCAACCCAGCTACAGCCATCAGGAACGCTACGCGCCAGGACGAAATCGCGAGCATCACGGCGATGCCAACAGCAGGCGGGACCCAACCCGACTTCCAGTCATTCTGGACTACAAAGGCCACATACATCGTCATCAAGACCACCAGGCCCAACGTCATGCGCGGGGCCATGCCCAGCTGACGATTGAAGATCGCCTGGCCAAACGCCAGGACAACTAACCAGGTCCAAAACATACTACCCGTCGAACCGACGACAAACATGCGATTCGTCAATGCGCCCAAGGGCGGCACAAAGTAGCCGAGCAAGTGTATCGAAGCGTAGGCAACAAAGCCAAAGGTGAGCACCTTGAGCCAGAACAGAGACTTGATGACGTTGCTGGCCCAAGCAAAAGTGCCGACCGACAGAACAATCAGCGCAAGGCCTCCCAATTGGGCGCCAAGCGGCGCCTGCTTCGTGGGAAACCAGGGCAGCAAACCCATCAATAGCGAAAGCGCACCAACGAAAAACAAGGCCAGTCCGGCGCGCACAGTTGGCCAGTCGACCAACTCAAAGCGGCGCTGGAGCACAAGCATCTGTATCAGCCAGATGCCCAACAGGAGGGCCAAACCCATCATCGTCACATTGAGCCCGCTGGGACCGCTGTAGGGGATCAGCATGCCGCCCAAAATCGTAAGCAGGGCGCCCCAGACTGGCCACCGATTGAACACCAGCACGGCGACAATGCCGGCCAGCCCAAGCAGGGGCAGGACAGACGGTTTGCGCCCGAGCACAAAGGCCCCAACGAAGACCGCCAGAATTATGGCCAGGCGCAGCAGTTGTTGATCGTGCCCGCTGATCCAGCGGCGAGCAGGAGTAAGACCTGGAATGCGTCCTGCTAACGAAGAAGCCATACGATAATTCCTGGGAAAGTCCCCTAAAGTCCCTACGAAAGCCTACTTACCGGTCTGTTCCGGACAAATGCCAGATCACTTGGCGCAGCGTGCTGCGCGCCCGATGTTCGACACTGCGCAGGTGCTCGGACCGGCTTAGCATCTGCTTGTCCGGAGCCACGGACGGGTTATGCACCCATTCACGCAACGGCCTTGTTGTGGTGGCAAATGATAAATCCTCCTGGGCATATTGGTAGGCGGCAGTTGCCATTTTACGGGTGAGCTCGGCGTCAGCCGCCATTTTTACAAGGTTGCTTCCCAGCTGCTCCCAGTCGCCTACATCAAAGGTAAGAGCGACGCCCGCGTCACGCAACAAGTAGCTTAGTTCCGCACCCAAACTTGTAATGATCGGTAGACCGGATGCAATCATCTCGACGAGCCGGGTACGCGTGCCAAAGATCGTCTCGTAATGCAGAGCATCTATGTTGATACCGACGTTGCTCTCACGGTAATAGGTTGCCATCTCCGACCAAGGGCGCCAGCCAAGCATGTGATAACGGTCGCGCTGAGGTGATGCTACCGCCATTGCGACGAAGCGGTCGTAGACGTTGTCAGGGGCAGTGTAGGTGTTGGCGCCGACGGACACGTAGTGCAGCCGTGGATTGCACCGCATGGCGGCTTCCAAACCCTGGAAGAGCGTCTCTACATCTGTCCAGGTATTGTAACCGCCGCACCACAGGACTACGAAATCGCTGTTCTCTATACCTTGTTTTGAGAGCAGCTGCCGAACGTGCCCGTCTGCCTTGGCTGGGCTATCGACTTCGATGGCAGCAGCTTCGGATTGATTACTTGCTTTGGGCGGCGAGCCAGGCAAGATAGTGCGTGTGAACTCATAGCCGAACGTGCGACGGTTTAGACGACCGGCCATGGCCAACTCGCCTACCATCATGTGGCACTGAGCGCGACCGCAACCGGAGAAAATATCGCCTCTACGCAGAATCTCGCGCATAAAGGAAATCTGCGTTTCCAGACCCCGGTCAGACTGCATCCGGTAGACGGCAGCTTGCGTGATGGTCAGAGCATCGCCGTAGACTTCCATCCATATCGGCACATGGGTCTTGAGCTTGGTGGCATACAGACAGTGGCTGAAGTTGACGGCTATGACACACTGGGGTTGGAACGAGTCATGCACAGCCTGCATTTGCTTCGCCCAACCCTCGGCGCCAAATGCGATGGGATGGTAGGTGAGTCGTTCACGCCAGGCAGGAGGGACATCGTCGCGACTCGCAACCTCGTCGCGCGTGCCCGCGCACAGGCACACCTCATGGCCATCGTCGAGCAGCGGTTCGAGAAACTGCCAGGTGCGGTAATGTGCCGCTTCGATCTTGACTTTGGGCACAATCTGGGGTGGATTGTAGCCGATCAGCAATGTTTTGGTCATGCGCAATCGCAGGTTAGCCCATCACAGGTGGGCGAAAAGCTCTTGGTTATCACGAATCCACTCGTACAAGCGGCGCGTGCCTTCTTCGACACTGACGCGTGGGCGCCAACCGATCTCTCGTTCCACCTTGCGAATGTCGCTGATGTAAACTGGCTGGTCGCCGGGCCGCCATTCGCCATGGGCGACGGGAATAGGCCGGCCAAGCAGTCGCTCCAGGCGTGGGCCAAACTCCGTCCAGATGCTCATCGTGTTTTCCGGACCACCGCCAATGTTGTAGATCTGGCCAGCCGTCACGGCAATGCCCTTCACCAACGCTTCGTAAGCGTCAAGCAAATCTTCGATGAACAGAACGTCGCGCACTTGTTTGCCGTTGCCATAGATGCGAATGGGACGGCCCTTGAGGGCGGCAATAATAAACCACGCCACCCAACCCTGGTCTTCGATGCCGTACTGCCGATAGCCGTAAATGCAGCTCTGGCGAGCGACCACGGTGCGCAGACCAAAAATGCGGTTATAGTCGCGCACATACTGATCACCGGCACCCTTGGAGCAGCCGTACGGGGAGTGAAAGTCAAGAGTTTGCGTCTCAGGGATGCCATGGGCATAATCAGCGTAACAATAACGGGTGTCATCCTCGACAACTTTGACGTCCTCCATGCCTCCATACACCTTGTTGGTTGAGGCATAAAGAAGAACAGGATTGTCGGCCACGGTGCGTGCAGCTTCAAGCACGTTAAACGTACCAAGCGCGTTACTCTCAAAGTCGGCGCGCGGATTGGTAACGGAGGTGGTCACGGCCACCTGGCCGGCCAAGTGATAGATGCGCTGTGCGCCCTCACAGGCACGCTGCACAGCCGAAAAATCCGCCAATTCTCCCTTGACCAGGCGAAATGCATCGGCGCCAAACTCGTGCCGCAGCCAATCCAGGTTTTGACCGCCGCCTGAGCGGGAAATGTTGTCAAAAATTGTCAAGCGATGCCCTTGTGCCAACAGGCGATGGGCCAGGTTCGAGCCGATAAAGCCGGCGCCACCTGTAATCGTGATCTGCTGTGCGTCCCCTTGCATGTTCAAGGATTTTTCCTCCTTAGCAGGATATCAGGATGGGCTAATTCGCAATGGTGAAGAGTTCTGCTTCCAGTTCGTCCACCATGCGGCCCAATGTGTAGTACTCGCGAACTGTCCGGCAGCCCGAGTCGCCCAAGCGCCGGCACAGTACAGGATCGTCGACTAACCGCCGTATTTGGGCAGCCAGTTGCTCGGCGTCGCCGGCTGGAAACGTTAGCCCCGTCTCGCCTTCGACCAGGATTTCACCTGTGCCGCCGGTTGTAGTGCCGATCACGACAAGCCCGGCGGCCATGGCCTCGAGCACGCTGCGCGCAAAAGGTTCATCCCACTCTGATGGAAAGAGCAAAACGTCATGCTGCGCCAACACCTGGGGGACCTGGGAGCGTTTTGCGGCGCCCAGGAAATGAACACGGTCTTGCATCCCACCTTGCCCTATCATGGCCTCCAACTCGGTTACATAATCGGGATCGCCGGCGCCGAGAATGTCCAGTGTGACCGAAGCATCGAGACTTTGCATGGCCTTTACAACCGTGTGCACGCCTTTGATTCTTACCAGCCGTCCGATATAGAGCAGCCGCAATGGCATAGTCGTGTCCGCCGCACGCCGCGCTGCGGCATCAAACTCCTCAACGGAGGTACCGCCATACACGATCTTTGCATGCTCCACAGCCACGCCATGGGCCACCAGAATGTCGCGCACGGCGCGGCTTACACAGATAGGATGCTCCAAGCGGAGAGGTACAGTATCACTCTGTATCAACCGAGGCAGAAAGTAGCGGCTCACGAGGCTCTTGAACTGCTGCATTTGGGTACGACGAGCCGGCTCCTGCAAACGCTGCACGTAGGCACTTGGCAACGTAGGCCAGTAGTCACAGAAGTAATACGCCACACGCGATCCCATCAAAGCCTCTGTCAGTTGTGGAACAGAGCGATCTATATTCCACATCCCCCAGATCATGACGGTCTCCGGGCTGAATTCGTCAAGTATGCGGCGAACCTGAGCAAGATTCTCCTCTTCAAATCGCTTTGGTTCGCGCAATAGGCGCAGTGTAGTTTGGACAAGCGTGCCTTCCACCTGGGTGTGAAGCAGCCGATATGCCACAATCGGTGGATTGGTTTCCAGTTCGGCAGCAGTCGTGCTGTTGTTGCTCGGCGCGCTGGCAGGACGCGAGGTGAGGATCGCCAAACTGTGGCCGCGTGCCGCCAAGGCCAGCGCGATCTCTTCGCACCACTGCTCGTAGCCGCCACGGGCATAAGGCGGAAACATGTTAGTGACAAATAGAATCCTCATATGCGCCCGCTACGACCCAACCGTGTTCGGTAAAACAACAAGAGTGGTCGGGTCCGTTACTCCGGCATCGAGTTCCACACCAGGTAGCGCTCGCAACACCGCGTCGATCAATGCCCTTTCAACCTCATCAAGCATGCGTTGAAAACTAAATCTCTCTTCCACGCATCGTCGAGCGTTGGCAGCCAAACGAGCAAAGAGCGCCGGATCGGCGGCAAGACGACCGATGCAATCAGCCAAGGCGGCGGCATCACCTGGCGCAAAAACAAGTCCGGTTTCGCCGTCGACCAAAATCTCGCCCGTTCCGCCCGTGTTTGTGCCGACGACGACGGCGCCGCTGGCCATTGCCTCCTGAGTCGTGCGGGCGAGAGGCTCGGGCCACTCGGAAGGAAAGATAAGCACATCGTGTGCAGCCAACCATGCAGGAATTTCGCTGCGGGCGACGCGTCCGGCAAAATGCACGCACTCCCCCAGCCCCTGGTCGGCAACCGCTTGGCGCAGGCGCGCCTCATAATCTGGTCGCCCCGATCCTACAATCGTCAGGCGCATGCCGTGCAGCGAGTTCTGCCTTGCCAATTCCCCCAGCGCGTCGACGGCCACGTGAACGCCCTTGTGTGGCACAAGGCTTCCGGCATATAGTAAGTACAAACCGGCCTGCTTCTCACCTGCGGGCCCAGCTAGCTGGCGCTGTTGGTACGGAAATGCATCAAGGTCGATGCCATTGTAAAGGACTTGCAGATTTTGCGGATCCAGATGCAAGTTGGCCAACATAGATCGGCGGATGGCATCACTGACGCAAAGGACAGTGTCAAAGGCAAGCTGGAAACGACTCCGATCTTGCGCAACGATGCGCAGCGGCAGCGGTGCGATAATTTTCTTTGCCGTCCTGCGCAGCGGGGACCCGGCAGTGTCTCGCCAATAGGATTCATGCGTATCCGGCGAGTAGGCCCAATGGTCGGCGACGTAGTACACGACGCGTCCGGGAACCAATTGCTCGGCGATCCAGGGAATTCCACGCGACAGGTTCCACATGATGTGAACAAAGACGATGTCCGGCTGAAAACCCTGAATCGCGGCGCGGGTGGCGTCCAGGTTGTGCTGCGTGCGCCGCCGATAGGTAAACATGTCGGACGGCCGGTAGAACTGGAGGTTACTCTCCAAATAGAGGCTGCGATCGACGCCGTCCTTCGTGGCACGTGCAGGGTCACCCCCAGGCAGACCGTGCGTGCTGGTCAGCACAAGTGTCTCATGACCGCGCGCGCGCAAGCCATTGTTGAGGTCTTCGACGAGTTGCTCCCAGCCCCCCACGATATACGGAGGGTAGAACGCCGATACAAAGAGGATACGCATCTAGTTCGCATCCTTAGATGCGAGGAGGGCTGCATAGTTCCCCGCCAGCAAGGCAGACAGCCGCTCGGCCCCTACTTGGTTGAGGTGGTTCAAGTCGCCGAACTCACTGTCACCAAACTGCTCACCCTGTGCCAGGGTCTCCATGTCCCAGACAGGGACGGAAAGATCATCCGCCAAGCGCTGCAAGGCAGTGCGATATTTCTGGTAGTCGTCAGGAGAATCGAAGTTGGCGTAGTAATGGTCAGATAGCGGCATGTTGACCAACACAGGTGCAGCGCCGTGGTTGCGGATGGTGGCGATCATTTCCGTGAGCGCGTCGGCCTGCTCGCCCTGTGGATTATAGTTTAGCACACCGGCGCGATTTTGCGCCTGTAGCCTTTCGGACGGCGAAAAGTCGGCCAGGCTGCGCTCGATGGCATGAAATCCACGCTCGCCAAAGTAAACGTCCGGATGAGGTGCGGCGTTTCCACCGCGCAGCAGCAGTTGGTGCAAAACATAGCGATAGCGAAAAAGCTCTGAGTGGTCAAGCAGAAACGCCAGGACGTAGCCCATCAGGCTGTCGCGCGCGCCGGCTTGCAGGTTGATAGAGTGCCCCGCACGGTCATCCATGTCCTTGGCCCAGGGGCTGCCCGCGTTCAGATCCTGCGGCGTCAAGCCGATCACGACGGTGCGCGGGTTGACGTCGCGCAGGTACATCTTCAGAAACTCCTTGTTGACCGACGGCGGCAGCCCCTCAATTGATGCATTGAAGGAGTTGCCACCAGCGCCTTGCGCAGTACGGTCGGCGTCAAATGTGGCGGGGTCGACGCCCGCCTGCATGGTCGAGTTCCCGACAAACAATACGTCGATGTCGTGACTGGCGGCAAAGTTGCGAAAATACTCGACCTTGTCTTCCACAAGCGGCGCATGCCATAAGGAGGGTGCGGGCGCGGGCAGCATAGCCTGTACGACAGGCAATCGCAAGAGCACCTCTGCCAGCAACAGGAAGGCGGCGAAATATACCATCCAACGCGCAACACGCCACTGCGCCTGGTGTGTCTCAGAACTGAAAATAGATGAATGGTGCACGCGTTCCGAATCCTAGGATGACTAAGAGTAACATGCCGGCAACTGCCAAGTCGCGGGCCAATGTTGGCCAGCGCAAGATGGCTTCATGATCATTGGTGCGGTATTGCGGGATATCGATCAAAAGGATGAGTAACCAGGGAATGATGATGGCGGGCAGCACTGTGGGCAATTCATTCATGCCCGTAAAGGAAAACAACTGGCGAATGTAGGCAAAGGCCACGCCCAGCCCGGGCGATCGGAAAAAGATCCATGAAAGCAGCACGAGGTTAAAAGTCACTACCAAGCCGACGATCCGCCGCCACGTCCAAGGCTGGTGCACCTGTTCTGGATAGAGCGGCACCCGCACGCCAAGCAGGCGGTCGGCAATCAAGAACGCCCCCTGCAGACCACCCCAGATGACAAAAGTCCAGGCGGCACCGTGCCAAAGACCACCCAAGAGCATGGTCAGGAACAGGTTGCGATAGGTGTTAAACGTACCTTTGCGGTTGCCGCCTAACGAGATGTACAAATAATCGCGCAGCCAGGTGGACAACGAAATATGCCAGCGGCGCCAGAACTCGGTGATGCTGGTCGAGAAATAGGGCTGATTAAAGTTGCGCATCATCTCGATGCCAAAGAGACGACTCGAACCGCGAGCGATGTCCGAGTAACCGGCAAAGTCACAATAGATTTGCAGCGCAAAGAGACAGATGCCAAGCAGCAATTGCGGCGATGAGTGTGACCCTGGATTGGCAAAAGCGGCCTCCACTTGACCGCCAATCGCATCAGCGATTACGACTTTGCGAAACAGGCCGATCAATATCAGGGTTACGCCCGTGACAACCATGTGCGTGTTGACGGTGCGGGGCCGCTCGATCTGGGGCAGGAAGTCACCTGCTCGATTGATTGGGCCGGCAACCAAATGTGGGAAATAGGCAATAAACAAGCCGTAGTCAAGGTACTTCTTGGCAGGCTTCAGGTTGCCGCGGTACACGTCGACGGTGTAGCTGATGCTCTCAAACGTATAAAACGAAATGCCGACCGGCAAGATGATATAAAGCGCAGGCGAGGCAGCCGGCAGCCCAAGCAGGTCAAGCACACGAACGGCACTGTCGATAAAAAAGTTGAAGTACTTAAAAAAGCCCAGAATGGTGAGATTGATGGCAACGCTGGCGAACAAGAGCATTTTGCGCGTGCGTGGGTTGTTGGATTCATGGATCCATTTGGCGGCAAAGAAGTCAGTCGATGTGGAGATCAACATCAAGCCGAGAAAGTGCCAGTCCCACCAGCCATAAAAGAAGTAGCTCGCGCCCAGCAGAAAGTAGTTCTGCCAGCGATGCGTCAGCCGGTAATAGATCGCCAAGACAAGGGCGAGGAAAACAAAATACTCTAGGCTGTTGAATAACATTTCTTTGCCGCTTGCTTGTGAGCTTCGTCCCACAACCTTCAGTTGGACGTAAACGAGTTTCGGTCGACTTACCCACGACCGTGTGCCGATTGACAGCCTGCTAACAAACGATCAGCACCCGTAGGGGGTGCTGTCCAGGTGTTGCCTCCCCATCATTTAACATGAAAATTCACTACGGAGAGCTTTCAGAATCCTGACAAACCAAGTGCGTACGATGAAACTAACCAAACTGTAGGGCAATCGTAGATTTTTATCACGAATAATGTGTTAACTTATGCAACGGTTTGGACAAGCATGAGGTCTCCGCAAGCAGGCTCAACCAAACTGGGCATCATCCCAACTACGGAGGATTTGGAATGTTTCAAAATAGAATAACGCATCACCGATGGGTGCGTACAAGTACTCTATTCTTTGTCGCGCTGGCATTTGCCTGCGTGGCGCAAATTGCCGCAGCGCAGAGCGCGCTGGCAGCCACCTATTACATATCTCCGAACGGCAGCGATGGCAACAATGGAACATCCACGGGGAGTGCCTGGAAGACGTTTGAGCAGGCGTGGGACGTGCTGCAGCCGGGCGACACGCTGTTGCTGCTGGACGGGACCTACACCGAGTCCACGACGGGCCTCGTCCAGCCCAACATCCGCAACGGCGAACCGGGCAAGCCGATCACGATCAAGGCACTCAACGACGGCAAGGCGGTGATCGACGGCGAGGGGGAGTACATCCCCGTGCGGCTGGGTGAGAACTGGGGGCCGCATGGGTGCGATCGGCGACTGGTTTGTGGTCGAAGGGCTGGTGGCGCGCAACGGCACGCTGTCGAGCATACGCATCGAGCACGGCAACCACAATGTGCTGCGGCGGGTGTCGGCCTACAACGCCAGCGTCAGACGACAACTCGTTTGCCATCGGCATCATCTGGAGCAACGACAACCTGCTGGAGGACTGCGTGGCGGCGGGGACGGGGCGCTACATGATCAACGTCTTCACCTCGCAGAACAACACGCTGCGGCGCTGCTTCACGCAGTGGCAGCAGTGGGACGGCCGCGAGTTCTGCGGTGTGACCTGGCCCAACGGCGACAGCGTGGGTGTGTACAACTCGAGCAACACGACGGTCGAGAACGTGATCGCCTACGGCCGTGCGCTGACCGGCATCTTTATCCAGGCGAACGATGATAGTGGCCGTGGCCAACAACAACCAGGTGCTGGGCAGCATGGCGCTGCTGCAGGGGCGAGACTATGACGGCAGCCGCTGGCAGTTTGGGGCAGGGGTAGACCAGCCCACCAGCCGCCCCGGCCCAACGGTCAACCCATATGGACCTGCTTGTGACGGGCACATCACACAGTGGTGGTGGGGCAATCATCGCACGGGCTTCAGCCTATGGGGCCAGGGCGAACTGCACGACAACGTATTCCGCGACATCCTGGCCACCGGCAACATGGGCTTGGGATGGTCTGCCGTGCATCCCGGAGGTCCTGCCAGCATTAATACCATCGTCGACCACGCCACCATCCACGACAACGGCGGCGACATCGAAGATTGGGAAGCCGAACAGGGCGGCGACATCTACATCGACCGCGGCGACGTGGCGGTGACGAACAGCCGCATTGCGAACAGCCAGTGGGCAAATCAGGGGGAGGGCGCTCGCTTTCAGTATCGCTACGTCGACCGCCAGTTGACCGACCAGCCTCTGTGGCCGTGGCCGATGGATGACAGAATTCACAACGAGATTGGCGTGTCAGTAAACGAAATCGGGATCAAGTACGCCAATGCCTACGGTTTCACCTTGACAGTGACCCCTACCGCGTATGAACTTAAGCGCAAAGGCACAGCCGAAATCACGGTCAAGGTCGAAGCATTTGGCCAGTTTGCCAAGCCTGTTTCGCTGCATGCTGCTAATAGTGATTCCGGGCTTAGCCTGGATTCCACCGATGCCACAGTCAATGCCCCAGGGCAGTGGACTTTCAAGATTACTGCCCCAAACGAATCCGGCGTGTATGAGGTTACGATCAGCGCAACGGCGGAAGGTGTTTCAGAGGTTCAGCGCAAGGTCGTCATCTTGGTCGACCCCAAGAAGATTTTCCTTCCAGCCGTTTCCGCTGGAACGAAATAGATGGAACCAGTATAGATAGTCACGCCGCCAGGGTGGTCACTAAGACGCTAGTTCCCGGCTACCCTGGCGTCTGATTCCGAAAGGAACACGGCATGTTTTCCACACGGTATCGGCCGATTGGGCCAGTTGGGCGCATTTGGTTCGCCCGCTGCTCGACCCTGCTCATATTCCTGAGCGGGCTACTGTGGCCCCAATATAGTTACGCACGGCAGGACGTACAACAGCAGGAACCTGCCGGTGCATCTGTGCCGGCAGCACCAGCGGCAACACAGGCGGCGGTGCTCCCCACGATCCGGGTGCCTTACTTCTCCGACGGCGCAAACCCGGGCCAGGGCGCAATCTTTTGGTTTGGCAAGGTGGAGCCAGGGGCGAACTATGCCGATGTGCGTATCGCGTATGACGGCGACGCGTTGGTGTTCATCATGCATGTCTTCGATCGCCGAGTCTCCTACGATGAGAAGTCGAACTCTGCCAGTGACCTGACGCAATTTGACTCAGTTACGCTCTACCTGGATGCACAAAGCGACCTGACCGCCCCCTTAGGAGCCGGAGCGCGCCGTTTAGACGCAGCGCTGAGTACCTGGCAGCCGCGCGACAACTATCAGCGAGCCTATACCTGGGATGGCAGCGCCTGGCAAGCGGCGCCAATAGACTTCGCAACCGAGTCCGGCTACCGCGCCAATCCCAACGATGGCGACGACGACCGGGGTTGGACTATGCGCTACCAAGTGCCTTTTGCCAGCATTGGGCTAGCGGCTGCGCCTGCTCCAGGTTCAGTCTTGCGTATGGCACTGTTCATGCACGACCGCGACGAGTTGGATAAGCCCGTGCTGTCTGACCAGTCTTGGCCGCGCGAAGCAGTGAAGGACCAACCGACTACCTGGGGGCACGTCGCGTTGGGCGTGCCTGTTTACAGCGCCCCCTCTGTCGTCGATGCACAGGAAGTGACCATTCGTCACGGCGTCGACGGCGTCGTAGCGCCGGATGCCGCCGTAGGCGGGCACAGCACTTGTGGTCACGATTATGATCCTGACTTCTTCGATGGCTGGGGCGCAGCGAATTACGCCGGTTTTGCCCAGTTCAACATTCAAAACCAGTGGGATGTGGCAGACTGGCCGTGCTTCTCCAAGTACTACATCACCTTTCCGCTTGATGCACTGCCGGAAGCGACCAGTGTCGTATCGGCAACGCTGACCATGTACATGTTTGGCAACGCCGGCTATGGTGCGGAAGATGCCAAGCCATCGTATATGCAGGTGGCGCGCGTGGCCGAGGACTGGAGTGAGCAGACGATCACATGGAACAACGCACCGCCCGTGCTGGAGAACTACACCTGGTCCTGGGTGAATGCGGTCGAAAATGCCGCCGATTATTCGGGCAAGCCACGTACTTGGGATCTGGCACGCGCCGTTGCCGACGCTCACGCCACTGGACAACCTTTACGCTTGGTCATCTACTCTACCGACGGCGACTATCACAGTGGCAAGTACTTCTGGTCCGCAGATGCCAGCGAAGAGTCGCGGCCACGCCTGGACATTACTTCAGGCAATGCGGGCTACGTGATGGGGATTGTAGCGGTCAAGCCGATGATTCGCAGCGGTGAAACCGCACAGTACGATCTCAACTTCAGGGCTTTGCGGACAGGTGAATCAGTCATGCTTGAAGTCGGACCAAGCACTCCGGCAGGACTAGATGTTTCAGTTGCACCCGAGCAGGTCGCGGCGCCAGGCGGCAAGTCAATTGTCACGCTCACTGATGCGGACGGAACCAAGGAAGCTCGTGTCTACCGCGTTCCGGTGACTGCCCGCAGCGGCACCGATATACGAACTACAGAACTTGTGGTGATCGTCAACGGCACGCAGCTGTATCTGCCGGCAGTAAGACGATAGCAGCAAACTCATGATCCGTTGCGCCCATGTCGACTAGGCCTGGCAGGTCTGGTCGACTCAGGTTCATGCCGCCGCGCACATCTGCGGCAGGCAGTTGGCGGGCAACAGCTTGCTAAATCAAATGCAGCGGCGTATCGCGATACTCAATGCGACTGCGCGGTTGATAGTACCCAGACATACTCCCATGCCAATAACGGTTGCTCATACAGAGTCCGTCGCGCATATGCAGCACGGCAACCGGAGGCAACAATTTGGACGCCACACGCAAGTCGACATTGTAGGCCCCGTAGTCTTGCACTGCCGCCAACATCGCCGAGAGTTCAGCGCCGGCCGCTGCAGGGCCAGTAGAAAATGTAAGACCAACAATACCTGTCATGGATTCCCTCTTGCTAAAGACTCGTCGCGCGTCTGAGCAAAGCCACTTGTCGAGCACCGGCCAATGAACGAATGAGCAGTGCACTAAATCGGCGATTGCGCAGAAGCCTTGGATCGAGCCGGCCGGCCGATACCAGGGCGTGGCGTGCTGCTTTGCTTGCCCCCGCCTGGTAGTGCAGCAAGCCTAACGCCCACAGGGCTTGTGACAGCACGGCTGATTGCCGGAGAGAGGTTCCGTCTCCGGCAGTCGCCCGCCAGGCGGCCTGTAAAGCTGGTTCGGTCTCAAGCCGGTGCAAGATAGCAAACAGTTGGTCTTGTTGGCGGTCAATATCGATTTTAGAGGCATCGCCCTGGCTGCCACGGGCCTGTTCGCTGCACGCCAGTTCGTAGTAGGTAGCATGGTCAAGCAGCAAATGTGGAAACAAATAGACAGCTTCTACCAAACTGGCGTAGCCGCTCTGTGCTTCGCCGTTCTGGTAGTATTCGAGGGCTGTACGGAAGTAGGCGTAAGCATATGCCTGGTGGGCGGCGCTTGTGCCAGCGAAGCCCGGTTGGGCGCCCACGTGCTTGTCCAGTACAACCAGCCGGTTTTCGAGCATACGCTGCGGGTTGCTCGACATGCTGCCGGCGACAACACGATAACGAATGAGCACATCGTCTATGCCGACCAGGCGATAGCGATGGCTGAAGCGCAGCCAGACATCCCAGTCTTCACATGCGCGCAGGGAGGTATCAAACTCGCCGGATGCCAGGTAGCAATCCCTTCGCGCCAGCAACGATTCGGGTACCCAGTAGTTACCGTTGAGCAACGAGCCATACAGTGCTTCGGGGGGGACAGTGCGTTGCTCGATGCGGTTCAAGGGCTCGTTGTTTTGGTCCACAAAACGAAACCCACAGTAGGCTCCTTCCGCCCCCCGGGCCTGTGCCAAGGCCGCCAAGAGGAGCTCGGCATAGGCGGGCTCGAGCAAGTCGTCAGCATCAAGCAGCGCAATGTACTCACCTTGCGCTGCTTGCACGCCCGTGTTGCGAGCCGCTGACAGGCCAGCGTTGCGCTGATAGATGTAGCGAATACGCCCGCCAAACTCTGCCGCCACAGTGCGGCTGTCGTCAGTTGAGCCATCATCTACGACAATCACCTCAATGTTGGCATAGGTCTGCGCCAATGCACTGCGGATTGCATCGCCCAAGTAGCCTGCATGGTTGTAGTTCGGGATCACAAAGCTGACCAGACCGCCGTATCCGGCGGAAGCATTGAGCCTGCTCGGCGCAATAGAAACGTCGGTCATTGGCGCACTACCTCAGCGAAGATGCCCAGCAGTTGCTGTGCGGTATGCCGCCAACTGTGCTCCGTTTCTGCTTCCAAGCGCGCCGCCTGGCCAATGCAACGGCGCAGGGATGCGTCAGCGCTGAGCGTCAGAATGGCTTCCGCCAACCGGTCGGCGTCACAGGGCGGCACGATCCAACCGGTTTGTCCGTGCCGTAAGACGGCCGGTTCGCCGTTTTCACCAGATGCAATAGTGGCCAATCCCGCCGCCTTGTAGTCAAGCAGCTTCAGGCCGGAATATTCAACGCGACCACAGTAGGGCGAAAGGCCGATTTCAGCCTGTCCCAGTAGCGGAGCAGCCTGCTCGATCCGCAAAAAACCACGCAGCGAAACATATGGCTCAAGCCTGTATTCGGCAATCAGGCGTTCGATGTCGGGGCGCGCGCTGCCGTCGCCGATCAGGTCAAGGTGTATATTCGTGTGCTGGGCGACAACGTTGGCCAAGGCATGGAGCAGGACAAGAATACCGTGCCACGGCTCAAAAGCCCCAACGTACACCAAGCGCACGGTCTGGCCAGGCGCCGCCCCCTCTGTCGTCGCGTCCTGGAAGTTGGCCAGGTCAGAGCGCATCAGCAAGTGGACAATCTCGCTGCCGTTTTCAACCACCGTTACACGGCTAGGGTCAACCGGCCAGCGCTGTAGGAATCGCCGCCGCCACCCCTCACCCGTCGCGACCACCCAGGCAGCCTGTTGAGTAGCCCAACGCATGAAACGCATGGAAGCCGCCCGCTGCATACCCAGGGGGGCGATACCAAGCATCTCATACTCGGCAAGATGGTCGCCGTTTACTTCGAGAATCAGCGGCTGCCCACTCCGCCGGGATGCGATGGCGCCGCCGCAGCCCATCCAGCCCATGCGTTCATACAATACGTCACAATCGCCCAGTTCCTGGCGGCAGGCGGAGGCAAAACGCATACTGTCAAAAAAATGCAGATAGGGCAGGTGCAGTCCGGATTGTGCACGGCGCACGCTGCGCTCGAACAGCCGCCGCATGCCGCGATCCATCTGGACCTGCACCGGTCGAAAGGTGCGCAAATCGTCGGATCTCCATACTTGATTCGCGGCCACTGTCAGCAGACACACGTTGTGGCCAAGAGACTGCAGCTCTTGACACACGTACCAGACGTGGGCGGCCGGCCCAGAGCGCGGCTGCACCTTCATATCGGGTGCGCCAGCCTGCATCAAGTACCCGATCTTCATTTCGTTTCCTACTTGCCGGTGGCCGGGACGGTCCGTTGCCAACCTGCAACAGCCTCACCAATTACTTGATTGATATGTGGGATCTTATCGTAAACATTGAAATTGTCAGAGGCGCGCCGGCGCATAGCCAGTGCCATGGCCTGCTTGTCGGCCTCGGGCAGGACGCTGTAGGCAAGCAATTTTTCTTGCAATTGGCGGTCGGTAAAGAACAGATTCTCGGCAGGTACTAGTTCGTCGGCGCCGTGCCAGTGATGTGAGAGCACGTAACAACCCATTGCCATGGCCTCGATGGGAGCTACTTGCAAGCCTTCCGAATAGCTATTCGAGATAAACACGTCGATCTTCGGATACCAGTTCCAGGTGTCTTTGAGGTTGCCGTAGAAAGTCACACGATCTTCGAGCTGAAGCTTGCGCACCAAGAAATGCAGCGCTTCCTCGTAGTCACGGAAAGCTGGGCCCGCACCGCCGGCAATGTGCAGGTGCAGCTGCGCGTCTTGAGCAGCCGCTTCGGAAAAAGCCAAGATTGTTTCATATACCCGTTTGCGCGGGGTAAGGTGGCACAGAATGCCAATATTGCCCCGATAGGGCTTTGGCTGGAAAGGAAACCTGTCCGGGTCCACTGCCTCCGTAATCACGACGATCTTGTCTGCTTGAGTCGGGAAGCGGGCAAGGAATTCTCGCCGCTTCGCTTCGCTGACGAGGATAATACGATCGACCGCGTCCCAATCAATGCGGTCGACCCACTGATAGAGTTCGAATCGATGCAAGCGGGTCACGAGCGCGCAGCGCTTCGGAAGATGACTTGCAAGAGCTAGCAGTTCGCTCGACCATTCAAAAAAGACCGCATCACTGCCGGCCAGGAAAGACTGCATATCCTTACGCAAGAGCGCATTGTTGATGCGCATATGGAATGGGCCTGACCTCAGGTGCCGGCGCGCAAAAAGGCGCGTCTCGTATCGGCCGGCAAGGTCGGCGTATATTTCATTGAAGAAGTCCCAAGTGTCTTCAATCGCCACACCTAGTCTCATCGGTACGCATCTCCTTTGCACTGCGCTACCGGCATGGGAATAGACATCGACAACTGCGACTTGGGGACTTGCAGTAAGTCGAGCCGGCCCATCGCAGTGGCCACACCGCCATAGGTCATGTCGAAGGCAAGTTCGTCTCCCACCTCGACCGGAGGATATGCATCGGTCACGTCCAATACCGTGTGATCAGAACTGGCTGCCACAATCGTGATATTGCGGCGCTGCGGCGCCAGCGAGTCAATCAGCAGGTCCTGCTTGCCCATTGCCACGATGGCGCGGCGGCGCTCGCCCAAGTCCACGAATGTCGGCACGCCGCCGAAAGCGTCAAATCCGATCTCGCCGTCCGGCAGTGAGGGTTTGGTCTGCACTTCGATCACTTCCGCCACCATGGTGAATACCCCAGGCACAAGTCCGGGAATCGGATTCCAGGCGGGCACACTGTTGCCGAGCAGAATGCCCTCGCCGATACGTAACTGGTTCACACGAGATGGCATTTTGCCTGCCAGCACCAAGCCCAGGTTAACGGTACTGCCGCCGGAAACTATGGGAAGCGAGACCGAATAGGTGCGCTCAATTTGCTCGGTAATGGCCACGAGTTCCGCCATTTTGCCTTCGCTCGGCATGACGCCGCTTACGCAACCCCAATTGACGGCCGTCCCTATCAGCTCGATGCTGGGCAGTTTAAGGATCTCACCGGCGGTGGCGATGGCCTGATCGAGCAGCACTCCTTCCCGCCGGTCACCCATTTCTAACATCAGCAACACCTGGTGGCGGACTCCCAGTTGGACGGCAGCGAAGGACAGGGCACGCACGACCGTCACTTCCGAATTCAAGCTGACCTTTGCCAGCTCCACAATATCAAACGCCTCGCTGGCGCGCGGTATACGCAGCAACATGAAATCCGCCATCACGCCACCAGCGCGCAGCCGGCGCATGACGGGCAGGCGCGACTCGCCGAGCATCTGAATGCCACCGGCCAGCATCGCATTGGCGATATGGGCGTTGCCGCAACTGCCCTTGCCGACGCCGACGACCTCGATACCGTTTGCGGCGCACAGGGATACGACGGTTTGAGCATTGTGTTGGATCAAGTCACAATCGAATTCTATGCGCATGTCATTAGTCCAAGAACTGCCGGTTCCATAGCTCCAAAGTGAGAAGCATGCTGATTTTACGCGTATGGTCACAGCCGGCCATGTGCTCGGCGACCAAGTTGCGAACGTACGAAGGCTGCAGGATTCCTCTATCGAGCGCTTGCGGTGAAAGCAGAATCTCCTCCAGCCAGGAACGAAGCTCATTGCGCATCCAGGATGAATAGTCGGCATAGGGCCGACCGTGAGTGACAGGAACCCACGTCAGGCCATGATCACGCAGCCACCAGCGTGTTTGTTCATCCAGACGCATGCGCAGGTCGCGAAAACAGGCTTGGTTGAGGGGGCGACGCCAGCCGGAGTATACAACCTTTGACAACTCGGGGAAGGCCTTGATAATTGCTCTACGGTAATAGTTCTTATCCACGCGATAACCGGGCGGCACCGAGGTCGTAAAGCGCAGCATGTCCTTGTCGGCCAGGGGCGTACGCACGAGTGCCTGTGTGCGAGCCAATTCCACGCCCATGACCGTGAAGCGTACGTCTTCCTCGTACAAGTCGACGTAGCTGTCCTTATCCACCCACCAGGTGGAACATGAGCGCGCTAGCGCCTGGCGCAGCGACTGACGTGGAACGTCACTCAATTGACGATACGCTGCGTCCGTGTAGAGCTGCGGCCACTCCTGTTCGCTGAAGACCCGGTTGCGCTCCGCAAATACATACTCAAACCATACGGCTTCCGGCATGGGCGCCAGACGATCATGTGACACGACATAGCCATGGATAGTTCCACCCAGAAAGCCTTTATAGAGTATTCTGGACTCCTGCACCAGGTTATTGAGCGCGCCGATCATATTTGTATGGACTACGCTCTTCTGCCCGTCCGTATCGCGTACAGCTTTCGTCCCTAAGTGAACGAGAAAATCTGGCGGCAAGGGAAAAAACTTGTGTGGCACCCGCAGCATGTGTGCCAACTGGCGTGCAGCCATCTCGTCATCGCAGCCTGGAATGCCGAATGTCATCGTTCGAACTTCGATATCGTTGCCAGCCAACATGCCGAGGATCGAGCGAGAATCAAGTCCACCAGTGAGTAGCACGCCAAGGGGAGCCGGCCCGCGCCTGCCTGGTTACGGCCTGGCGCATGTGCTGGATCCACATGTCTATATAGTATTCTTCCTTGTGCATCTCATAATATTCTGGATGCTGGTAGTCAATATAGTTCGACAGCGACAGGTTGCCACGCTGGAAGCGAAGAATCGTGCCCGGCCGCAGCAGGTGCACCCCGGCGAAAAGTGTTTTGTCGCCATAAAGGTGCTCAAACGCCATGAGCTCCGCCACAGCAGTGAGGTTCTGGGAGCGGCGCAACCCAGGCGCTTGGGCCGCGGCGCGTGCGCCTGAGCCAAAGGTTAACAGGTTGCCAACTTGGGCGTAGTAGAGCGGGTAGGAGCTTAGGAGATCGGTGACCAGCAACAACGTCTGCTCGGCCTTGTTCCAGATGGCGGCTGCAAACGTGCCGTTGACATGCTCGGGGAATGCCTCACCAAATCGCGTATAGGCCGCTAGCAGCAGCTCGGCGTTGCTAAAATCAGGTTCCTTCCCGGTCAAGTGCCTGTCCAACGACAGTTCGTCCCAGCTAAAGATCTCGCCGGTCATGACCAAGGCTATATTGCCGTCAGCGCTCCAGAGCGGCTGCGGCATTCGGTCGACGATGTTGAGATGGATGCGCGCAAGCCCTACACCTGTGTCAACATAGCTGTCGACTTTATAGTTGTCCTCGATACCCATGGCTTCGACCATGGCACCTAAGAGAGTAGCGGCAACCTGAGGGTCTGCCGCGCCCTGGAACCCAACAATACCAGGCATTTCGTGCCTCCATGCCCTCTGCTTATTTAGTGCTACGGATGCTGCGGATCATTTCGCTCCCAGGTGCGTTTGCATCGCCGAACGCACCAAGATCGCCAGGGCCCCACGGTTCAATATATGGCGAGGATCCATACGGAAGGCGCGCAAAACTTCCGAGGGCACTGCGTCGCGGCGGCCAGCGATGTAATACTCGAATGCCCGGGCCAACTGCAATGCAGCGGAGAAGGAGGGGATCTTAGCACCCGCCATCGTAGCCCGTAGTTCTTCGTCGATGCGGCGTGCGGCGTCATTGGCCGCTTCCGCACCACACTCAATCTCACAACCTCGCAACTGATAGACTACGTCGCGCACGTACTGGTCATCGATAACGGCGTTCGCCTTCGCTGCTTCGCGCAAGCACTCGCGACCTTCTGCGCGCGAACCCCAAACTAGAAAACGATACGCTTTGATCAGCCAACCGCGCGCAATGGCCCACTCCATTTGCGCATTCACCGCCGCGAATTCGGGTGTAAGCTGGGCCACATTATTGCGATAGACCTTGGGGTGATCCATTGTCTCGTCAAAGATGGCATCGTACATTAGGAATACAGTAAGATCATTTGGATCGCCGGCCAACACCTCCGGCAGATAGTTCACGGCTCGGCGCAGAAACTCAAGGCCGGTGGCCGTGTCGAACTGGCGCAGCGCCTCAACCCCCCAGACGACATAGTTGTTGGCATACGCCCGCCCCTTAAGAGCGTGCACCTCAGGAGGCGTGCGCGGATCGGCAAATGTCTTGTCCAGGGCTCGGACGGAGCCTTCGAGCCGCTGGCGCGTGTTGCGGATAGTCCTGCCGGCGTGAAAGCGGCGATAGTTGAGGCAGCGATCCACGCCGCCAAAGCGGCAACCGGCCAGCGCCAGGCGGCAGTTGATATCCAAATCTTCACTAAAATGGATATAGCTCTCATCAAACAAGTCGACGGCATATGCCCATTCGCGGCGCAGCACCATATCGCTAGGGTTAAACGGGAACCCCAACACCAGGGAACGCAGTGTAAGCATCGGCGGCACGCGTACGATGTTGCGCACCTTGTCAGTGCTGCACTGGAGATCGTAGCGGCCATTGTATGACACACCCACGTCAGGATTCTGACGCAGGTACTCGACGTGCAGCGCAATCTTGTCAGGGGCGAAGAAATCGTCAGCGTCCAGCAGGGCAAAGATCTCTCCATGCGCCGCGCGCATGCCGGTATTGCGTGCGGCCGCCAACATGCGGTTCTTGTCATGCACGATATAGCTCAGCCGGGGGTCGTCAAACGAGCGCACGACATCGGCCGTGTGGTCGGGCGAGACATCGTCGACGACGATGGCCTCGATATTGGTATAACTTTGGCCAAGCACGCTGCGAATGGCTGCGCCCAGATAATCGGCCTGGTTGTAGGCTGGAATAATGACGCTAACCAACGGGTCGTTCATGCTTAGTACGCCTTTACTGGGCCCTCGGCGTGGTGCGCCGCAGCGGAGGTGCTGGTTTCAGACAAGCGAACCTGAGCTTTCAGGTCCGCCAATCCCTTGGCGCTGTCGTCGCCCATGACAGCAAAGGCCATGGCCCGCTCCATACGGTCGTAGTAGTGACCAAAGTCCGTAGCGACGACGTCGGCGCCGAGTTCATACTCGCCGTCCAGTAGGGCCATGTCCAAGTCAAATGCCACTTGCACGTGGTCGCCTGGCTCAAAGTCGCGCGTCTCGATCCCTTGCCAGCGTGTCGTGGTGTCGTAGACGACCCTTCCATCCGGCGTACGCACGGTAAAGGAAAATATCGGCTGTTCAACCGGCTTGTGAAACATCACATCGACCAGCGCCGATGCCTTATCGCCGGAGCGCACGACCGATACCGGCTGCCCAGCAGGATTTACCAGTGTTACTTTCAGGATTTCGGCGTCAAAGGTCATCACCCGTGACGACAGCCCCTCTTCCACTGGTGCTGCCACCTGCGAGTCACGTGCTGCCTTGCGCAGGATGTCCGAATAGGTGATGACCGCCTCGGCGGCGCTGCCTTGAAAAACATTCTCGCCACGGTACATAACCAGGCCGCGATCGCACACCTGGCGGATGGCCTCCAGGTTATGGGCCACCAGGATCAGCGAAGTGCCCTTGCTGCGCAGCTCAGCCATGCGCGCATGACATTTTTGCTGAAAGGCATAGTCCCCGACGGCAAGCACTTCGTCCACCAAGAGGATTTCGGGATCCACGTGCGCGGCGATAGCAAAACCCAGGCGGGCGTACATACCCGACGAGTAGCGCTTCACCGGCGTGTCCAAGAACTTGCCGATGCCGGCAAAATCGACGATCTGGTCAAAACGCGTGCGAATCTCCTCACGGCGCATGCCAAGGATGGCGCCGTTCAGGTAGATGTTCTCGCGGCCTGTCAGATCGGGATGGAAGCCTGCCCCTAATTCGATCAAGGCCGACATGCGGCCTTTGACACGAATCTCGCCGCTAGTGGGAAACGAAACCTTGGACAGCAGCTTGAGAATTGTGGTCTTGCCGGCACCGTTGGGCCCAATTATCCCCATAGCCTCGCCAGGCTCCAGACTGAAGCTCACATCTTTGACCGCCCAGTGGAGCTTAGCGGGCACGGCGTTAAACATCCCACCAACTGCCTCACGCAAGCTTGGCAGTCCTTTGCCCAGCCGGTAACACTTTGATACGTTGTCGAACTCAATCGAAGTTGCCATTCGGTTCACCTAAACTAGCCTGGACATTTGCTGAACTGACAATTACACGACGTCCGCAAAGCGCGGCTCCACTCTACGGAAGAACCAGTAACCGCCAAGAAAGGTCAGCAGAGATAGAATGGTGGTGGCTATAAAATAGGCGCCAGGCACCTGCTGGAAAAGCAAGACTTCACGGTACGCGGTCAGGATGCCGGCCATTGGATTCAGGAAATAAAGCGTTCGGAACTGCTCCGGCACGGCAGACACCGGGTAGATGACCGGAGAAGCGTACATCCAGAGTTGCAGTGCCAGGCCGAAAAGATGCCGCATATCGCGATAGAATACGTTGAGTGCTGCGCCCAATAACCCAACTCCCGCAGTGAAAAGGAGCTGCACCACGATAATGATTGGCAAATACAGCCAGGAGTATGTAAACACTGGCATGCGAAACAGCAGCATCAGCAGGATCATAATGCCAAACGCGATGGTAAAGTCCAGCAAGCGCGCCAAGGCCAAGGAGAACGGCAAGACCTCGCGTGGAAAGTAGATCTTGCTGATCAGATTCATGTTGCCCACCAGCGAGTCAACCATGTCGCTGACTGCACCCGAGAACAGGGTCCATGGTACAAGGGCAACGTACGAAAAAACGATGTACGGAATGCCGTTCGTGTCGATGGGCACAAACCGCGTGAAAATGACGCTGAATATGATGGCCGAGGCAGCAGGCTGCAAGACGGCCCAGAGTCCGCCCAACAATGACTGCTGATAGCGCGCCTTCACCGTGCGCACAGTCCACGCCCAGAGCAATTCATGTGAATTCGTTAAGTCTCGAATACCGGCGAGCAAAGCAATTCCTCCTATGATTTGCGACGGCGCGTGCTACCGAAGAGCAGCGCTGCGACGACGAACAATGTGGTTGGCACAATAGCCCCCAAAAGGGGCGCAGCAGGGCTGGCCGCCTCGACGGCGCCCGGCTCCTTAGAGAACTCGAGCGGCGGCGGCTCTGCAATCAACTGGGGTGTAGGTGTCGGCGTGGCAAGCACAGCATTAATTGAAAGTTCCGCCGAGCCAGCTCCGCCTCCCAGCTCCTGCGCTGCGAGTGCCTGCGTCTGCGACGGCGCAGGAAGTGGAACGGCAGGGAGTTCCGGCGTATTAAGGACATGGTGACTAAACCAGGAGCTGCTGACGGCGCGCCCTGGGTCGGTTCGCCACGTCAACAGAATGACGTCACCTTGGACGATAACGGCGCGTGCGTCGTACGGGTCAAACGTCGGCGCAATAGGCCCGGAGACAACCGGCGTAAGCGGAAGCCATGAGCCGCCGTCCCATGTCGAGTGCCACATGCCATGCAGGTCGAGGTTGTTACCATAGCCTCCCCCGATACGTTGTCCGAAGAACGTGTGCAGCGTGCCGCCGCTATCTTCGGCGAAGGAAATGACACCGTTACGGCCTATATGGTCAGGAAAGGGTCGCACCGGCTCGGTAAAGCGATTACCACCGTCAGTGGACATCTTTAACCACATGACAGGCGAGACGAAGTCCGGCACGCCGTTGTTATAGATCATAATGACGTTACCGTCGTGTTCGGTGATGGCAGGGATCGCAATACCCAAACCTATTGACTTATCGATTTCGATCGGCTTGGTCCATTCCTTCTTGGCAAGGCTATCAAGCTTGGCATAATAGCCTCCTACGTTCTGGCCATTTTTGTCCGTCACGTTCCAAACGGCGTACAACCTGCCTGAATCGCCCATATGCCAGTCAAAATCAAATACTTTGTTATCAAGCGTATAGGTTGAGAACAGCGTTGTCGGTTCGCTCCAGGTGACGCCACCGTCGTTAGAATAGGTCAGATACAAGCTGTTGCCTTCGCCTAAATTGCCGCTGTAAAGCACAACCAACTTGTCGACGCCGTCACCCGTAATTGCAGCGACCTCAGGCGTAATTGCGTTCGGACCGATGGCCACGGGAACTGCCCAAGCCTGAGCCGAACTCGCAGCTGCAGCAGGCGCCCATGTGTAGTAGATGTTAGCGGCCTGCTCATCGCCGCCAAAGAATACCAAGTGAATGATCCCGGCTTTGTCGAGAAACGCGTCCTTGACGCGCGCTTGTTGCTTTAGCGGGGTAAGGATAACGTCGTTGATCGGCGTCCAACCGCCCTCTAGAGTCCACTGCCGGTAGTAGATGCCGATTTCCTCACTGAGCGAGTCAGCAGGATCATCGGAAAGCGGCAAAGATGCGAATGCATGAACCGTGTGGTTCTCATCAGCAACCATGATGGGCGGGAGCGCGTCGGGGTAATACCCTGGGATCGCTGCGACCGGTGACCAATCTGCGGCAGTTGCGACATCCACACTCACGGGCGCTTGCGCATGCACAGCTCCCGGCACGCCAAGCAATAAGCCCAGTGCCACCAAAATATACACTCCGCTCAACCAGCAGTTCAAACCGTTACGTGTCATTACTTCTGCTCAAGACCGGCCGCCATAGAGCGCCGCCGTTTGCTGCATTTACTGGCTCACGCCACTGTTCGCAATCAACAAGATACCCACACAAATCGCTGCAATACCTACCCAGCGGATCCAGGGCATAGTCTCGCCCAGGACTACCTGGCCCACAAGGGCGATCAACACAAAGTTAAGCGCTAGGAAAGGATACGCATAACTAAGGTCCATCCTTCGCAACACAGCGATCCAAGCGATAGCGCCAAGCGCATACAAAAAGAGGCCGCCCATCACCAACGGTGAACGCAAGATCAGGCCGACCAGACTGAATAACGTGTCGGCTGATGCGTCGCCCCCTGCTCGCGTAAGGCCAATTTTCAGGCATGTCTGGCCTGCGACACCTGATGCTACCGAGAGCAAAATCAACCACCACGACTGCGCAAGTTGTTCATTCATGAGTTTCGATTGACTCGATTCGTAATTGTGGCGCAAGCTCATCTTCCGAGGCGCTGCAATACCGCACGCATATTATCGGCGGACTGCTGATCGCCAATGTGTTCGTACCACCAAAGGCGGTTTTTTAACAATTCGGCGGCTACGTCGATCGTCTTCCACAGTGTTGTGGCCTCGTCGAGCCGCCCCATGACGGCGTATACCTCGCCCAACATCTGGCGCGTAGCTCTTTCGCTTGGTGCGTTGTGGTAGGCGCGCTCCAAGTTCTGCAGGGCATCGTCATACTGGCCCCGCGAGAGTTCAATTTGCGCCAGACGGCGCAGAGCAGTGACGTTATCGGGGTCGCGTGCCAATGCCTCATGGTAGAGTGCGATCGACGGATCCAATTTCACGCGAGAATCGCGGCGCATCTCGTCCTGGATCATCGACAGCGGAAAACGAAATCCTCTCAGCTCAGCCTTGGTTTGGGCCAAAGCTCCCTGGTTGGCAGCCATCTGCGCTTGAGCGCCCGGCAACAGAAATAGCCCCGCCACCAACAGCAGTGGAATGCTGCCTATCATCCAGTCCGTTAACTGCGGGCGATTCGGCACCCCGCGACGACTCGCCCGTCCCGACACGTCGTATTGAGCTATGACCCAAGCAAAACCAAATGACAGGTACATAACGACTACCCAGCCGCCGGCATATACGTCCGACTCAAACATGCCAGATACAAACAGCGACAGCAGCGACGCAAACACCGACGCTGCACATAGGGCGACATAGGCGTGCGCACGTCGCACGGCGATGGTCATAGACCAAAAGGCCGCGACAAACATGCCGAGCAAGCCAATCATGCCGGGCAGGCCCTGCTCGATCCCAACCTGTAAAAAGAGGTTGTGAACATGATAGAAATAGGGTACATGCACTAGAAACAAGTAGGACGAGAGCACCATTGCCGCTGCACCCAGGCCGCTGCCGGTATACAGGTAGTCGCCGACGATCGCCGGCGCATCGCGCCAGGCAGCAAAGCGCTGAGCATAGTAGTTCGGCAGCATCCGCCCGATTTGCCCCATGTTATCAGGAGCCAGGATCAACAGCAGGTAGACGCTGAACGACAATAAAGCAAGCACCAGCACTGAGACGTCGATCACATGCAGCCAGCGCGAGGACGAGGTAACTCGATGGCGCCAGAAGTATCCATAGCCAATAACAACGCCGATCACGATCCCCAACATGGCTGCATATTCGGCACTAACGAAGATCATACCGGTCGCCACCGCCAAACAGACTCCCAGTACCCCGAGGAGAGCCCAGTTATTGCGTGTCAGCGCCCACACGATGCCACAGCCGGCCAGCGGCACAAGCACGGCCAGATCCCCCGCCGCCGTACCCTTGTCCACGGCGGGGATGGTCATCGCAGCAACGCCAATCAAAGGCGCCGCTAAGCCAAGCACGGTACCTAGGATACCGATGACGGTTTCAATGCGATTGCGCACCAGAACGACAAGCAGCAGCGGCAGCAACAGGCCGATCAGCATCAGCGTCAACTTCTCGCGCCCAGACCCTTGGTCGTAAGAATTCATGAACGACACAATGGCCGACCCTATATAAAGAAATGTTGAGCAGATACCGAGTGCCAGCGCAGCGTGACCAGGCATGACGCGCTTGTGTGTCACACGCATGGGCCTGGCTCGACCTACCAGGGTTTCACTTGACGTCATGTCTGTTCGTTGCTTCATGATGTTGGTCGCCCTTACAACTAGAGACGAAAGGGCTGACCAGTGGCTGCTTACCAGCACTTCCGCTTGTACGCGCCAACATTATACCTGATGACCACCGAGGCACGAGAGCCGGTGGGAAACGCCAGTTACCTGGGATTTGAGCCGCTCCCACCAAGTCTCGTGCCTAATGTTTGTGCATCGGAGGCTGCGCCGCTACGTGCGCGAGAACTGCAGCATTTGCCAGCCAACGTTGACTGCGCTCTTGGCGCCTTGCCAGGTGTTCAGTCCCTTGGCGAACGTCAAGATGGGCCCGGGGCGCAGCGACCACTCACGCGTGGCACGCTTCTGCCAATACTCCAGCTGTTCAGCCGTTATATTGCCGTAGTCAAGCACAGTGGACTGGTCCATATCCACCTCTTCCCACTTGGTCCCCGGACGGAACCAGTTGTTTTCCACAACTTCGTAGAAGAAAGGCGTCCCGGGATAGGGCGCAGCGATGTGGAAGAGCGCAATGTCCAGCGGCAGCTGCTTCGAGTACACCATCGTTTCCTTGATGGTCTCTTCCGTCTCGCCCGGGAGGCCAATAATGAAATAACCCCAGTTCTTGATACCGGCGTTATGCGCCCATTGCAACGCCTTGAACGCCTGCTCTTTCTTGTAACCCTTGCGCGCCCGCTTAAGGATCATCTCGCTGGCGCTTTCGATGCCCCAGGAGATCAGCCAGCAGCCTGCCTGTCCCATCTTGGCCAACAGTTCCTCGTCTACGTAGTCGACGCGGCTGTTGCAGGTCCACTTAATCTTGATACCTTTCTCGAGCAGCAGGTTGCACAGGTCCATCACATGCTGACGATTGACCGTGAACAAGTCGGCATACATGTGGATGTTGTAGATGCCCAGGCGGTTGAGGTACTCGATCTCCTCAACAATGTGCTCGGCTGAACGCACGCGCACGCTGTTCTGGTAGCTCACATGCTTGATGCAATACTTGCAGCCTGCGGGGCAACCGCGGCTGGTCACAATAAAGGTGAACGGCCCCTTAATCATAGGCATGCGCTGCTTATCCAGTGGGAGCAGTTCGTGGCGCGGAATCGGCATGTCATCCAAGTTGGGGATGAACGGCCGATCCGGGTTGATGATGATCTCGTCGCCCTTGCGCCAGGCCAGGCCGAGAATAGAGGCATAAGGCTCGTCGTCCGACTCGGAGCCGGCAACCGGAAACGCGTCGGCCACTGCTTGGGTTCCCACCCGGCGCACCTGTGGCTTGCTCGTCTCAGCCAGCATTTTGGCCACCTTGGGGTTGCTGGGAGACCGGCCTTCCAGACGGTCGACCAGTTCGCGCAGCGTCATTTCCGGCTCGCCGCGCAGCACGAAGTCGAGCACAGGGAAGGGGCGCATTGTCTCCAGCGTCATGGGTGTGACATGCGTACCGAACGCAATGGTTCTGGCGCCCAGCGCCTTGGCCAGGAACGCCCCATACATGTCGTTGCGCAATGTCGGCGCCGTCACCTGCGTGATGTAATACTTGGGCCGCTTTTCCTCCAGGATCTTGGCAAACTCTTCCCAGCCCATACGTGCTGCCACGCAATCGATGATCTCGATTGTGTACTCTGGCATCAGCAGGGCGCCCATTTGGGCAAGGCTGACCTGCGGCCAGATCATGTTTTCGCGGCTGCGCCGGCCAACACGGTGCTGGCTGCGAATCCAAATGGCGCCGTCAGGCGTGGGCGGGTTGACCAGCATCACGTCCACCGTACCAGTCGGGCGGGTCGATGAGGTCAAAGTCTGTACGCTGGCGCCGGCATCCGGAAAATTCGACGGACGCAGTGGCGGAATCCGCCGGGTGCCAAGGTTATCGCGAATCGACGGAAAGAGCTCGATGTTGGCGACCTTCTCGCCGTCCAGCTTTTCCGAGTCATGTAACAGTTCGTCGTGTTCAGCCATAGGGTTTCGTTTCTCCTTAACTCAGGCAAGTTATCTGCAATAACAAAGATGAGACCTGATAACCTGTCACAACCAGGTAAATTTTCACTGCCAGAATGTCTTAAGCGTGCGGTTGCGTCGTCACCGATCGCTTTTCGGGGCGAACGTCCACGGGAATGCGCGCCTCGGGAGCCTTAGTTTCCTTCCCGCGCAGGTCGTCCGCCTGCAAATCCTCGCGGATACGTAGGGTGTCGAACACCTGCAGCTGCACCCAGGCAATCATCAACTGGATGCCGATCAGCGCCAGGCTGGCACTAGCCAGGTAGTAAAGCCACAGCTGCGTCAAGGTCCAGCCGTTGAGCGCCAAGACGAAGCTCACCAACGCCATCACAATGCCGAACGCGAGCGCCGCCGCCCCAATCCAGCCGAAATGCTGTTCCAGGCCGGGGAAAATGGGCTTACCAAATAACCCTTGCTTCACGGGGGTTTTGTGGAACAGCGCCACGAAGTAATTGAAGCTGACGCCGAGGGTGAGAATGCTGACGCCGGCGACTGCCAGGACCAGGCCCAAGAAGAGCGCAAACGCCCCGACGGCGCCAACGCTCTGAATGCCCTGCAGACGAGCGATGATCAGCACCACGCCGATTAAGGCGGCAAGGGCGAGTGAACCCAGGCCAAACAGGCCGAGCGGACGCACCGGGTTGTAGTTGAGCGCCGTCCACACGATCGAGTGACCAAAGCGGTAGCCGTCACGAACCACACTCAGCTTCGAGCGGCCCACGCGTTCGCTGTAGGGAATAGCCACTTCAATCATTTTCATGCGTTCATGCAAGGCACGCGTGCTCATCACCGGCGTCAGGTTAAGGCCGTCCGGCAGTGGATAGAGCTGCTCAAGCACACTGCGTTTGAAGATGCGCTGACCGCTGGCAGAGTCAGTGATATTCGAGGCAGCAACGATGTTGACCAGGCGAGCAAAAATCATGTTGCCCAGCCGGCGCACCTTGGGCATCTCGCTCTTTTCACCGGCCATGCGTGAACCGATGACGATGTCTGCCTGCTGTTCGACAGCTGCGCTGTACATCTTGGGAAAGTACTCGGGCGGATAAGTTCCGTCAGCATCCAGGAAGCCAATCCATTCGCCCTTGGCCGCGGCGAAACCCGTCTTGAGCGCAGCGCCATAGCCACCGTTACGAGCATGCTGAACTAAGGTCGCGCCCGGTGTGGCCATGACGATATCTGCTGTTCGGTCGCGCGAACCATCGTCTACGACAATCAGCTCCATCTCGTCGACGCCAGCTGCCTTAAGCGCCGGGCGCACAGCCAAGACACGATCCATGATCGCCTGTATGCCACCTTCTTCGTTGTACGCCGGAATTACAATGCTAAGCGTCGTCATGCCATCCCCCTCGCGTGCTTTTTCATCTTTCAAAGAAACACCTGCTTTGTGACAGGTTTTCCAATATTTTGCTGGACACTGTCCTGCGCAATGGTCTTTAGTACCCGTGCCGGCACACCGCCAACAACCGTATGCGGCGGTACGTCCTGGGTCACCACGGAGCCGGCTGCAACGACTGCGCCCTTACCCACGCGTACGTTGTCCGTAATGATGGCGCCGGCGCCGATCCATACATCGTCTTCGACGACAATGCCTTCGGCCGTAATACCCTGCTCGACCATCGGGCGGTTCGGGTCCGAATACACATGATTTACAGCGAGCAACTGCACAAGCGGCGCCGTATAGACCCTATCGCCGATCGTGATGCCGCCTTGACCGCGCAACACGTTCAACTCTCCTATCAAGCTGTCACTCCCAATGCGGATAAACGCATGCGGCAAGTCACGGAAGTTGTACACGTGCAACACGGCGCCGTGCATCACAAAGCTATTGTCGCCAATCTCGATGCCACCGGGGCAGGCATGCAGATAAACACCTTGATCGAGATACACGTTACGTCCTAAGCGCACCTGATCGGCAAACCGAATGCGCACTCCGTTTTCAATGGCGGCAAGCCCTTTCATCGACAGGATCAGCCGGTATAGCACGGCACGTACGCCGATCCCTATCACTGTAGGTATCCAGCCACACAAAACAAAGAGCAATTGCTCCAGTACATAGCGAGCGGGCGAACTTGCCTGGCGCTCTACATACAGCCTTAACCCAGAGCTCTTTGATTGCGGCACATCTAGACGGGACAAACGTTCCTCACTCGCTCGCGATGCTAGATTTTCTCGCTCACACACTTGTGCAAAGCCTATCTAGCGCCCATAGTGTAACAGAGCGATCTCGCGCTGGTCATTACAATTCGCTGACAAAAGGAGGGTCTTACGGGGCGGGTATGTGGCTGGACAGCACTGGCTGTCCCCAGGACGCATGGGAGTCCTGGGGACGTACTACACCTGCGCCGACGCTACTCTGTTGGGTGAAGCTTGGCCCATTCTTCGTCGGGGACGATGGTCATTACGCGGAAACTCTCAGCATATTCCATCTCTTTGCCTTTGCCTGCATCACGGGACCACTGGCGCAACATGGGTTCCGGGTCCCACTCACCCATCTGGCTCACATGCTTGCGCAGGGCTTCAATCTTGCGATCGATTACTTCGGAGATATTGATCCACGTATCACCGCTTCCCCAGCCTTCCACGTAAACCTTGCGCACCTTGTGCGCATTCAAGCCTTCGGCGGCCAGTTCTTCAAAGACATGGGGCTGGCCGGCCGCCGGGAATATGGCATCAAGCGCAGCGGCGGCCACGGCGCGATGATCCGGGTGGTTGATGTAGCTGTTATCGACAAAGAAGACTGTGGGGTCGCTGCAAATGACGACCTCGGGTTTGAACCGCCTGATTTCGCGGACGAGCCGCTTGCGCAGATCGAGCGTGTTGACAACGGTACCGTCCGGCTCACGCAGAAAAACGACGTTATGCACGCCCAAGACCGCAGCGGCCGCCAATTGCTCCGCCTCGCGCACGGCGGCGGCCTCAGCACGTGTGATGTCGGACCTGGCGATGCCGACATCGCCGCTGGTTACGAGGACGAAGCATACTTCTGCACCTTCCTGCACCCACCGGGCTGCCGTGCCGGCACAGCCGAACTCGATATCGTCCGGATGAGCAACGATGACCATTGCCCGCTTGGGCACATAGAAGCTGTTTGCCATTTGCCGTGTTCCAATCCCTTATCCGAACCTAATGCCCAAATTAACTGCCACACTAACCTGCCGCAATTGAAGCCTGTCAGCGGTCAGCTCGATCAACCAGACGACGTTACGGCCATCTGTGAGGAACTGTCAAGAATTGAATCACATGGAAGTACTCATGTCCAGAATGGCCGGCAGCGGCAACCGGATCGTAACCTCCACGCCGTTTATGTCCTCACGGTTGGCGAGCTGCACTTCGCCGCCAACCTGCCATACGAGTGTTGCCACCAAGGATAGCCCAAGACCCATGCCCGGAGATTCACCGGTAAAGTACTTCTCCCCCTGGATATAAGGAGTCCAGGCAGTGCGCAGCTGTTCAGGCGACAGGGTCACACCGTCGTCACGAATGCATAGTCGGATGACTTTCTCGGTTTCAAAGCCCACTTCGATCTGGACACGCGGCTGTTTGTCGGGATGGAACTTAACAGAATTTTCCAGCAGTTCCCATATAATTGTGTCAAGCGCCTGCGGCGTGAGCGGCACTAACTTGGCATCGATGCCTTGGTCGAACTGCAGGTCAAACTGTTTAATCTCCAGTTGTTGGGACTGCTCGATGAGACGGACACGAAACTCGGCAAACGTCATTGTGTCGCCTGAAAGTGCCATCACGGGAGCATTGATGTACTGAAGGATGTCGTCGATTTCGGACTTGAGCCGCTCAATCCCTGAAAGTGCAGTACGTGCAAACTCCTCGACCTCGGCAGCACTCATTTCGCCGCCATAGTTGGCCAGCAACGTGAAGCTGCCATGCATGGAAATCAAGGGCGTACGCAGCTTGTGCACCACTGTGGTGTGAAAACGCCGCATATCCTGATAGCTGCTCATCTGGGACGTCACGTCGCGCAGCCGCACGATGCGCCCCAGGTTGGCGAGGTGGGGGTTACCCTGGCCGTCCGCCTGCAACCAGAACGCCCGGGCGGTCAGCGTCTCCGGTTGCACGAGATAGCACGGCGTCTCAAACGTGCCGTCCACCTCCCACTGCTGCCAGCCGGCAACGGGCTCCAGCCGATAAAGCCGGCGGGCTGCCTGCAAGAAGTCTTGACCATCTACACCCTGCGGCAGGCCCAGGTAGGTGCGCGCACGCGGGTTTACATAGCGGATCGTGCCGGCATCGTCCAGCAGCACATAGCCCTCTTCCGACTGCTCGACGATCCACTCCAGGCGGTTGCGTTCTGCCAGCAGGCGACGGTAGCGGCCAAGCCGGGCAATCGTGTGCAGGCGCGTCTTCAGCTCGACGCTGTCAAAAGGCTTGGACAAAAATTCGTCGGCGCCGGCACGGAGTCCGGCGAGACGTGACGAGCGGTCGTCAAGGGCAGTGATCATGATGATAGCAACCTGCTCCAGGTCACTGTCGTCGCGCAGGCGCCGGCACACCTCAAAACCATCCATGCCCGGCATCATAACGTCAAGCAAGATAGCATCAGGATGCAGTGCCTTGGCTTTCTGCAGCCCATCGGCGCCATTGGCTGCAAAGTGCAACTCGTAGTTTTCGCCCAGCAGCAGCGCTTCCAGCGACTCGCGCGCTATGGGTTCGTCGTCGATGATAAGGACCTTGCCTGCCGTCGCCATCTATGCCCCCCCATCGATCTGCACTGCTTGGGTTGAGCGCAAGGGTAAAGAGATGCAGAAGCAGCTGCCTTGTTCAGGCGAGCTTTCAACCCCAACTTGTCCACAATGTAGTTCCGCCATGCGTTTCACCAAAGCCAATCCTAATCCTGTGCAAGAATGCCTGCGTGTCAAGCTGCTGTCAAGCTGCGAAAACGGGAGAAAGTGCTAGCGCACTTTGGACCCGTTACCTGCAAGCCAAAAGCTCCACGCTCTGCCTAACGTGGGGTGTCGACCCTTGTCATAGAGTAGCATGACGCCGCGCCAGATGCATCAGACATTTGACCAAAAAACGTTGCTATTACCAAAACAGTTGCCTTGCAGCGACGATCGCCTGCCCCAACGCCAGGCCGGCATCGTTCGGCGGCACACGGCGGTGCACGAGCACCGCAAACCCAGCACGGCGCAATGCACGCACTGCACCCCCTAGCAGCACCATGTTCTGGAATACGCCACCGCTGAGAGCAACCTGCCCAATCCCGGTTTGAGCACGCACATCGTGGCTCAGCTGGACGATCAGACGCACCAGCGCCGCATGGAAATTGGTCGCAATCCACACAGCCGGGCGTCCGCTCTGTACGTCTGCGGCAACTTGGCGGATTAACGGGGCCGGGTCAACGATCGTTACATCGTCGTCGTCCAGGAAGCGAAACGCATAGCCGTTGTCGCCAAGTTCATCGATCTGAGCAAGAGCATTGCTGTCGACCAATGCTTCCAGTTCAATGGCGGCTTGTGCTTCATAACTTGCCGTCTGGCAGACGCCGGCCAGGGCAGCCACGGCGTCACAGAGGCGCCCCATGCTGCTGGTCGCTACGCAGTTGAGACCAGTCTCCAACTGGCGTCGCAGCAGCGCCAGCTCAGTAGAGGGGCAGGCTTGGACAGGGGGCAAACTGCCGGCCCAATCGGCACCCGCTGCCCACAAATGTGCCAGCGCCGTGCGATAGGGCCGGCGCACTGCAGAATCACCCCCCGGCAAGGGCAAATAGCGCAGGTGGGCGCGTCGTGCAAATGAGGAGTAGGTCGCCAGCAGCACTTCGCCGCCCCAGATGGCGCCGTCACTGCCATAGCCGGTTCCGTCAAAGCTAAATCCGATGACAGGCTCGTCACTGGCAGCAGTTGCAGCAGCCTGTTCGGCCATCAGCGCAGCGATGTGGGCATGGTGGTGCTGCACGGCTATAACCTGCCGGCCGTCGGCATGTTCCTGCGCCCAGCGAGTCGACAGGTAGCCGGGGTGTGCATCACAGGCCAGGACCTCCGGCCGGATGCGAAATAGGCCCTGCAGATGCTCCACGGCACGTGTAAACGCTTCATACGTCTCCACGTTACCCATGTCGCCGATGTGTTGGCTCAAGATGGCATGCTGCCCCTGCGTAAGGCAGAAGGTTGACTTAAGATCAGCTCCTGTCGCCAGCAGCGCCAGACCGGATCGATCCCGACTTGATTCTGGCAGCAAAGGCAACAAAATCGGCATGGGCGCATACCCTCGCGCGGACGCACCGGCATTTCGCGCCCTTCGAAAATGCGCACGACTGAATCGTCGCACGGGGCATGTATTGGGCGGTCATGCAGCAGAAAAGCGTCTGCCACGTAACTTAGCCTTGCCACGGCATCTTCGTCGCGCCAAGCAATTGGTTCCTCACTCAAGTTGCCCGATGTCATCACCAGCACATCCGGCGGCGCACCGTTACCCAGGTCACAGAAGAGCAGTTCATGCAGCGGCGTATACGGCAGCATAACGCCCAGATAGCCGTTGCCAGGCGCCACGCCGCCAGCCATGCCTGCATCCGCTTGTTTGCGCAGCAGGACAATGGGACGCACGCCGCCAGCCAGCATTGCTGCTTCTGCCTCGTCGACGTGGGCAATTCGCCGCGCCACCTCCAGACTGGCAGCCATAACGGCAAATGGCTTGCCCGCCCGTCCCTTACGCGCGCGCAACAGCGCCACGGCCTGTTCGTCGGCCGCATCGCACGCCAGGTGATAACCGCCGAGGCCCTTGACAGCCAGCACCTTGCCGTCTGCCAGCACGCGCTGAGCTTGAACAAGTGCGGAAATCGTGCGAGATTCAGATCGTGCTGCTGCCGGTGAATTGAGTTGTCCGCTGCGCGCCGGCGATTTAGCAGCCAGATGGTCTGCTTGGAGTTCGGCACTCCACTTGAAGGCTAACTGGGGACCACAAATCGGACAAGCGATGGGCTGAGCATGAAAGCGGCGATTGCCAGGGTCTTCGTATTCCCGGCGACAGGCGTCGCACATAGCAAAACCGCTCATCGTGGTTAGCGGGCGGTCGTACGGCACACCACGGATTATGGTAAAGCGCGGTCCACAATTGGTGCAGTTGATGAATGGATAGCGAAAGCGACGGTCGAGCGGATCAAACAGTTCTCGCCGGCAATCGGCGCAGAGGGACTGATCAGGCGAGACAAAGGTACGCTGCGCAGCGGATGAGCCTTGGCCCTCCTCGCTGGCGACGATCCTGAAGGTCTGCTCGCCACGCAGCGCTGCAGGCTCAACTTCGATGCGTTCGATCGATGCCAAAGGCGGCGGCTTTTCCTGCAGCTCGGCCTGGAAACGATCTAGCGCCTGCTCTGGGCCTTCGATCTCGACGAACACGCCGCTGCCGTCGTTGCCGACAAAACCAGTGAGGCCCAGTTGCGTAGCTAGAGCATATACGTGCGGACGAAAACCCACCCCCTGCACAATCCCGCGCACGCGCAGCCGCCGCCGAATTGGCGGCGGCCACGGGCAATTCAAAGCAGAAGGAGCAAGCGGGCGCGTCACAGCGAGTTGACCACCAAGAGCTGCAAGAGGTCACCGACCGACTACACGTCGGTCCGCGTCAGGCGTGCGCGGGCAGTGCCTCAAGTGGCTGTGGTCGATGACCAAAAGTCATCTTGGCGCGCGCGACCGGCGCAGCCCACCGCACGGCATTGGCAATCACCTGCTGCACCTCTTCCTGGAAGTAGGTCGGGTGCGTCTCGTGGCCAGGGCGGAAGTAGAAGATGCGGCCTTCGCCGCGGTAGTAGCAGCAGCCGCTGCGGAACACCTCGCCGCCCTGGAACCAACTGACAAAGACCAAGGAGTCCGGTTCGGGGATATCGAAGTACTCGCCGTACATCTCTTCCTGCGGGATCTCAAAGAATTCCCCGAGGCCATCGGCGATGGGGTGGGCAGGATTGACGACCCAGATTCGTTCGCGCTCGTTTGCCTCGCGCCATTTAAGATCGCATGAAGTGCCCATGAGCCGCTTAAAAATCTTGGAGAAGTGGCCCGAGTGCAGCACGATCAGGCCCATGCCTTGCAGTACACGCTTGTGTACTCGCTCGACGATCTCGTCCTGTACATCCCCATGAGCCATATGGCCCCACCAGGTCAGGACATCCGTGTTGAGCAGCACTTCCTCGGTCAGCCCATGCTCAGGCTCATCCAAAGTGGCGGTCTGCACGCTAAAACCTTGTTGGCGCAGCGAATCGGCAATTACGTTATGGATGCCGTTAGGATACACGGCTTGTACCTTGGGATTGTGCTTTTCGTGGCGATACTCACTCCACACAGTCACACGCAGCGGATTTGTCATTGCTTTTGTCTCCAGGAAAAACAATCAATGCTATTTTTGTGTCTAGCCGACATCGGCAGGGCTCACAGGTCGGCCCCCTTGTGCAGCAGACAGTTTAATCATATCCCACAGGCGCGCCATGCGCAGTCCTACTTCGGGCGGCGAAGGATTGGCAATACGCTTGCCGCGGACAGCCAGGAACTGATCCCAGGCGCCGTGCGACGGCGGCACTTCCACAGGCTGCAGATCCGTCTCACCTGCACGCTGTACCTCTAATCGCTCGCCCCATACGCCCGTGCGCAGGATGCCTTGCGAGCAAAACACACGAACATCCGAGGCGCATGACTCGATAGTGGCGCCGCAGCCGCCGAGCGTCACATAGGCGCCGGAACCCAGGCGGGCCATGACCGCTGCTATTATGTCTACCTGCCGGCCGCGGTTGTCCAACCAGGCGGCGACTTCAACAAACTCCTCACCTGCCAGATCGGCTGTCGTGTTTAGCGCATGCGCGCCGGTATCAAACAAAAAGCCACCGCCCGACATCGCCGGATTTTGCCGCCAGGTGTTGAGTGTATGCATGTCCCAACTCTGCCAGACGACAACGCTGATGTTGAGCAACTGGCCCAGTTCGCCGGAACGTAGCATCTTGACCGCGGTGCGAACCTGCGGCGACAGGCTGCCATTGAAGGCGACAACCAGCAGACGGCCCGTGCGGTCGCGCGTGTCGATCAGGCTGCACGCTTCCGCGGAGGTCATGACCATCGGCTTTTCAAGCAGCACATCCAGCCCAGCCTCCATGCAGGCAGCAGCCTGGTCGTGATGATAGACATGGGGCGTCACGATAAACGCAGCGTCCAACTCGCCGGCCCGCGTGGCCAGCAGTCTTTGAAGCTCTGGTTCGTTAGGTGGTGGGTGCAGGCCGGCGTCTTGGAAGATCTCGCATAGGGACGAGTAGGCAGCAGGCGAGGGCTCGCATACTGCTGCTATCTCCGTCGTATCCTGGTGACGCAAGATCTGCGCCACATGGTGACGTGCCATGCCGCCACAGCCGATCATAGCCATGCGCACAGAATGAGCCTTCTTGCTCGCCATAGCGTTCCCCTCTCTGCCAAGCGACGGATGGTTGTCCTTTCATAGTGCCACAAGCGGCCAAAGTTGCCAATCCAGGCCGGCACGCGTACCATGCGGCCATGAACAAGCAACACTTGATTCTTGCCTCCAGCAGCCCGCGCCGGCAGCAATTATTCCGCGAGCTGGGTCTCACTTTCATTGCACTCGCCGCCGACATCGACGAGACGCCGCTGCCGGGCGAGCACCCCGGCGCCATGACGTGCCGGCTGGCCGAGGAAAAGGCACGCGCCATTGCCATGCGCTTGGGCGAGGTCACCACCGACACGCTGATCGTGGCTTCGGACACGACGGTGGCGCTGGGTGACGAAATTTACGGCAAGCCGATCGACGCCGCGGACGCCAGGCGTATGCTGCAGGACCTGCGTAATGGGCCGCATCAGGTGTTCAGCGCGGTGAGCGTGCTGCAGTTGCCCAGAGACCGACAGACAACGCGCATCAACACGACTGACGTATTTATGCGCGATTACAGTGATGCCGAGATTGACGCCTATATCGCCTCAGGCGACCCGCTGGACAAGGCCGGCGCTTATGGCATCCAGGCGCGTGATTTTGCCTGCGTAGCGCACTTACAGGGCTGCTATGCCAGCGTCATGGGTTTGCCGCTGGCGGACCTGAGCGAGTTGCTGGCCGAATTTGGCTACACGGTGCCGGCAGATGTTCCAGTCGTATGCCGTATGGTTAACACCTTTCAATGCTGTGCCCCCGATCCGTCCCATTCTGTGGATATCGCGCTGAATTAGTGCGCTGGGCTGACCGCAACCAGCATTTCCGCCGGCACGCAGCCCGTCTTCATTACACGGGCGACGTTGGCACGGCTGATGCGGCCTTCCATTGGTCCAAAGGCGCCGGCATTGAGAGCACCGGCAGCCGAGGCCACTTCAGCACAGCCTTTAAGTGATAGCCCCTCGAGCAGTCCGCACAAAAACCCGGCATCAAAGCAATCGCCTGCACCGGTAGGATCCACTTCGTCAACTGCATAGGCAGGCACATCCACTGATTCAAAGCTCGAACCTGCGCGGGAATAAACGGTGGCCCCCTGCTTGCCGCGCTTGACGACAATGATCTCGATCGGTGTGCGGCCCAATACTGCAGCAACATTATCTTCCACGCTAGCTTGCCCGCCAAGCAGCGCCAGTTCGCCGACGCCGGGCATCAGCACGTGGCAGTGCTGCAATACCGGCTCGACTATGTCCTCCAGCTTGCGGCTGCCCAACAGTTCAGGGCGAATGTTCGGGTCAAAGCTGATCTTGGCACCTTTTTTATGTAAAACCGACATCACGCCATATATGCGCGTACGAAAAAGGTCGTTGGCCATCAGCGAGCAGCCCATGAGATGAAAGAAGCCCGGCCCTGCGATCATCTCGGCGCCATGGCCATCGGCCAGCACCGCAGGCGTGCCGTCGATGTGGTAGATGAACTGGCGCGAGCCGTCGGCAAAGTAGCTGACGAAGGCAACCGCCGTAGCCTGGCCAGGATAGGCATGAATGTGTTCACAGCGCACGCCGTCCTTGCGCAGGCGATCGACGAGGCTGCGGCCAAAATCATCTTCGCCGACGCCGCCGATCATCCCTGCCGGGTGGCCCAGCCTGGCCACAGTGTCGATAAAGATCGCCGGCGCGCCGCTGGGGTAGGGGCCAAGGAAGGGCCCTGGATCGTACAGACCTAGACCTGGCTGCGGCCGCATGATCTCGACCAGCAGCTCACCCATCGTCCAAATGCTAGGCATAGGATAAGCTCCGTCTGAACCTTGATCTGAACCTTGATTTGTAGGATTACAAGCTTACCATGATTGCCGGCGATTCAACGTGCGGACGGGACGACGATCGCAGAACGGCCGGGCTGAATGATGGCCACTCGAGGCTGATTTCTCTTCCTGCGCCCTACACGCCAGCCAGCTACATATTACTTGCATAGAATTGGGTATGGCTTTTCTCCCACGGTCGCACTACGCTGGTGATCGTGAGTACCAAGCGTCGAAAGTCTTGTGAACTTGGAGTGCGAGCAAATACACTCAGTCTCGTAAGCTGTCCAAATACATTCCAATCTTGCATCGCTTAGATGCTGCAACAGAGGAGAGGTTCTCGTGGCTACTGCAAAACCAGCACCTCCTGCGGCGGCTGTGTCCGGCGCCCCTGCGCAAGCAGGTCTTGTCCTTGCCACCCTGATCATTGTGGCGGCGGTGGCCAACTTGCCGCTGGCGATGGCTAACGTCGCCTTGCCTTCGATCGGCGCCTACTTTGACGCCTCGCAGACGCAGCTCAACCTGGTAGCCGTCGCCTACTCGCTCGGCCTGGCCTGCTCGGTGCTGTGGCTGGGCGCGCTGGGCGACCGCTACGGCCGCAAGCAGCTGGCGATCCTCGGCGTGGCGCTGGCGATGCCCGCCGCGCTCATCTGCGGCCTGGCACCTTCGATCCAGGTGCTGATCGGCGGGCGCCTGTTTGGCGGTTTTGCCGCCGGCATGGCGTACCCGACTACACTGGCGCTGATCGCGGCGTTGTGGGGGCCGGGACCGGCGCGCACGCGTTCGATCGCGCTGTGGGCGGCGCTCGGCGGCGCCATCAGCGCCTGCGGGCCGCTGTTGTCCGGGCTGCTGCTGGAGCGCTTTCCCTGGAACTCGGTCTTTTTCGCGGTGCTGCCGGTGGCGGTGGTGGCGCTGTTCATGGCGCTCAAGTTCCTGCCCTCGCACGTCAACGAGACCAAGGAGCAGGTGGACAACCTGGGCGGCATCCTCTCGCTGGTGCTGGTCGGCACCTTTATCCTGGCCATCAACTTTGCACCGGTTGCGAGCATGCGCACGCTGGTGATTGGCTTGCTCGTCATTGCCGCCGTCACGTTGGTTCTGTTCGTCATCCGCCAACGCCGCGCCGCCAATCCGCTCTATGACCTCAAGGTCGCCGCCCGGCCTACCTTCTGGGTGGCGGCGGTGGGCGGCATCATCGTCATGGGCTCGCTGATGGGCGCCATGTTTATCGGCCAGCAGTTTCTGCAGGATGTGCTTAGTTACTCGACGGTCGCCGCCGGCTTTGCCATTCTGCCCGCCGCGTTCTTTATGGTCCTCGTCGCCCCGCGCTCGGCCAAGCTGGTCGAGGCGCGCGGCGCCCGCTTCACGCTGCTGGCGGGCTACTTCTTCGTCCTGCTCGGCTTCGTCACCATGCTCCTGCTGTGGAACGAGGAGATTCCCTACTGGATGGTGGGACTGGGCTACTCCTTTGTCGGCATCGGCGTCGGGCTGGCGGGCACGCCTGCCTCGCGCTCGCTGACGGCCTCGGTGCCGGTGACGCGTGTGGGCATGGCATCGGGCACGGCCGACCTGCAGCGTGATCTGGGCGGTGCGTTGATGCAGTCGATCTTCGGCGCCCTGCTGGCGGCGGGCTATGCGACTGCCATGACGACGGCAGTAGCCGGCACTGGGGACAGCAGCCAAATCCCGAGCACCGTCACCAATGAGCTGACCATGTCCTATACCGGCGCGCAGACGGTAGCAGCGGCCTATCCGCAGTATGCGGAGCAGATCACGGCCGCGGCCAAGACTGCCTTCCTGGCCGGCGACACCTATGCCTACCTTGCCGGCATCATCGCCGTGCTGATCGGCGCGGCGCTCGTCTTCTTCTTCTTCCCCAAGCATGACAAGGAGAAGGAGATGCTCGTCGCCTATCACCAGCAGGACATGGCGGCCATGGGTGAGATGATGCCCGAGAAGCCTGCGGCGCCGGCGCATGTCGCGCCTGCACATTGATGCATCCCAGTCTAAAGGAAACAAGAAAGGACACGTATGGACCTGCCGGCCTATTTCACACAGTTGTTTTCCTACCTCAGCAGCGGTGTGGGCAACTTCGTCATCATCGACCTGATTGCGGCCACGACCAATGCCCTCAACGGCGCCCTGCTGGCGCAGCGGCCCGACTACTATCGCGGCAAGCAGTGGACGATCGTCGGCATCCTCATTCTGGGTATCTTTGGCGGCATCGGCGGCGGCAGCGCCCGTGACATCATTGCCGGCAAGCTGCCGCCGGGGTCATGGACGAATCCCTGGTATCTGATCCTCTGCATCCTGGCCGGGATCGTCGGCTTGTTCACCGCCTACGGCAAGGGGCAGAACTTCCGTGAGACCTGGTTCCAGTTCATGACCGCTTTCTCGCTGCCGTGGTACGCCGCCATGGGCGTGCACGTGGGGCTGCAGGTGGGCATGCCGCCCATCGCTGCGGTCGCCCTGGGCGTGGTCGGCCCCACCACCGGCCGCTTTCTGATCGACATTACGGCGGGCAAGTCGGCCAAGCAGTTCGTCCGCGGCGAGTGGTTTGTGGGTACGGCCGTGCTGACCTCCGTGGTTTATTTGGTCTGTGCGCTCTACCTGCAGCTGTCGATCTGGCCGGCGACGCTGATTTCCTTCGCCGTGGGCTTCATCTTCCGGGTGGCGGCGATTTGGTTCGCCTGGGAAGAACCGCTGCCACGGCACCTGCCTGCCCATGTGGTGGGCGAGGTCAAGCGGCGCGAGACGCTCAAGGAGAAGATGCAGCCGGGCTGGGAGGAGCCGGGCATCTGAAGAAGCCGGGCATCTGAAGAAGCCGGGCATCTGAAGAAGCCGGGCATATAGACGAAGCGCGTGCTCGCACTGACATCGTTTGTTCAGCCAAGGACGCGATCAGCAATGTCCCACAAAGGCAGTGCCTGGTGTACAATTTCCAAACACCCAGCGGGTCGTTCGTGGTAACGGGCCCGCACCGGGGAATTGGTTTGCACCATCTGCTGTGGATATGCCGCGTCCATGACGAGACTCGAGCCTTGGCCACTGAACACGACAAAGCTGCACCAGCCTGGCGTGACTGGCAACCTGGTTGTGCGCCCGCGGCTGGTCGAGCAGCTGAATCGCGGCGTCGTGGCTCCCTTGACGCTGGTTTGCGCCTCGGCCGGCTACGGCAAGACGACGCTGGTCAGCTCGTGGCTGCAGAGCAGGGAGACAGGCACTGACAGTACTGACTGGCCCGCAGCCTGGCTGTCGCTGGACGAGTATGACAGCGACCTGACCGTCTTTCTGCGCTACTTCTGTGCTGCAGTGGCGACGATCTTTCCTGACGCTTGCGCACAGACACTGGCGCTGCTGCAGGCGCCGCAGCAGGCACCGCTGGACGTCCTCATCGCCACCCTCAGCAGCGAGATCCAGGCACTGCCGCAAGACTTCATCCTGGTGTTGGACGACTACCACACCATCAGCGGGGTGGAGGTGCCGAATCTGCTCACAGGATTGGCACGGCACTGGCCACGGCCGCTGCATGTCGTCATGACCACGCGGCACAATCCACCCCTGCCCTTGGCTCGCCTGCGCGGCAAAGGGCAACTCAGCGAAATTCGTACCCTTGACCTGCGCTTCACGGCCGAGGAAACGGCACAGTACCTGACCGGTGTGCGAGGAGAGCCGCCCAGCGCACCGGTGTTGGCGCAGTTGGAACAGCAGGTAGAGGGCTGGATCGCCGGGCTGCACCTGACCACGTTGTCACTGCCCAAGGATGTGGATGCTGCCACCCTGACCGTCCTGGCAGAAGCCGACAGCAACATCACCGAGTACCTGCTCGACGAACTGCTGCAGCAGCTGCCGCCCGACGTGTTGACATTTCTACTCCAGACCGCGCTGCTGAATCGCTTTTGCGTGCCCTTGTGTGAGCAGGTCGTGGAGCGGGATGCCGGCGAGCGCAGTGCGCGTGAGTGCCTGAATTGGCTTGAACGCACGAACTTCTTGATCGTGCCATTGGACGATCGGCGGGAGTGGTATCGGTATCACCATCTGCTGCAGGACCTGCTGCGCGCGCAGGTGGCGGGGGTGCTCGGTCCGGCGCGAGTCAATGCTTTGCACCGCCACGCGGCAGCCTGGTTTGCGCAGCAGGGCCTGATTGAGGAAGCCCTGCAGCAGGCTCTGGCGGGCAGCGATCTCGATCAGGCGGCTGCCCTGATGGAACAAAGCTTGTGCGATGTGCTCAATCGCGAGGATCCGGCGACGCTGCGCCACTGGCTGAGCCTGCTGCCCGAGGATTTCCGGCACCGGCGGCCTGGTTTGCTCATGATCGAGGCGTGGGTGCTGCACTTCTCATGGCGGATTCGCGAGCTGGTTGGCGTGCTCCACCAAATCGAGACGTTGATCGCCGAGGATGCAGGAGCGCTGGGGCCAGGTGAAGCAGACATTCTGCGCGGACAAGTCTTATGCATGCGCGGGCAGGCAGCTTTTTTTAGCAATCAGGCTGCCCGCGGCATCCCCTATCTGCAGGGCGCACTGGCGTGCTTGCCGCCTTTCTATACCCTGGTACGCGGCGTGTGTATGTACGCTCTGGGGTTGAGTGGGCAGGCCGCCGGCCAAGGCGACGCCGTCGACCAGTTCCTGTGGGCAACCTACGCAGCCGCGTCCGACAAAGACGACGCCTACGCCCTGCGCGTTCTAGGCGCACTCTGCTTCAATCAGATCCAGGCCGGCCGGCTGGAGAAAGCCAGGCAGAGCTGTACGCTGGCACTCCAACAAGCCCGGCACAGGTCAACGTTCTTGACGACGGGTTGGGGGCACTACTGGCTCGGCCTGATACACTACGAATGGAGTGAACTGCCGGCGGCGGCTCGGCATTTTGAGGTGGTCACCCGTCAGCGCTACAGCACGCACAGCCTCCCAGCACGCGAGGGACTGCTGGGCATGCTGCGCGTGCAGAGCGCGACCGGCGACATGGCAGGCGCCCAGGAGACGCTGAAGCTTCTCAGCCAATATGATGTCGATATGCTGGGCTATGAAACTGCCGCGGCGCAGGGAGCGTGTGCCGAGCTGCAGTACCTGCAAGGCGACATGGTGAGCGCTGCCCGCTGGGTAGACGCTTTCAACGAACCGGTGCCGGAGCAGCCGCTCTTGTCGACACATGCTGCGCATATAACAAAGGCGCGCCTGCTGCTCGCCAGGGGCGCTGCGGCCGATGTGCAGGCAGCGCAGGCGATTATCACGGCGCTCTGTTCAATCGCCGAGCGGACATGCAACACACGATTTATGATCGTGCTTGGGGCGCTGCGGGCTCTGGCGCTGGATGCTGAAGGGCAGGACTGTGCGGCACAAACGAGCCTGCGGGAAGCGCTTGAGCTGGCGCAGCCGGGCGGCTTCATCCGTACTTTTGTCGATCTCGGTCCGCCCATGCAGGATCTGTTGGAGCGCCTGGCCAGGCAGAGCAGCGTGTCTGTGCACCTGCACCGTGTCCTGGCGGCGTTTCCGGTGCCTGCCCAGTCTGGGACTCAACCTCGCAGTTCTGCTGTCCCTATCCCTGGTGGCGAACCCTTGACGGCACGCGAACTCGAAGTGCTGACACTGATGCGCGAACGCCTGAGCGCCAAAGAGATCGCCAGACAACTCGGCATTGCGCCGATGACTGTCAACCGCCACTCGGCCAACCTCTACGACAAACTCGGCGTAAGCACACGCTGGGACGCCGTCGCCAAGGCCGAAGAGCTGGGCATCCTGCCGACGCGCTGACTCCTCTGCAAGCTGCCACTGCATAAGCAGCATCCCCCCTCTACACATATCTACATATTAATTGCATACGATTGGGTATAGCTTTTCTTTTGCACCCGAATTACCCTGGTACTTGTGAACACCAAGACATGTGGCTGCTATGTTACCGTTTGTGATCCGGCCATCTACCGGATTTGCGTGCGAGGCCGCATCACGCCGAACTGGAGCGACCGCTTCGAAGGCATGACGATTACCACAACTGCGATTGCGCGCGATCTGGTTGTGACGACGCTGTTGGGCGTTTTGGCCGATCAGGCGGCGCTCGTCGGCGTGATCAACAGCCTGCACGATCTGCGGCTGCCTGTGTTGTGCGTCGAATGCCTGGCAGAACTGCCGGCTGACAACGCAATCGAACCGGGCGCCTGACGGGCGCAGCGTACATCCAGAGTGATCCACACCTGTAAGTTGTCGCCTTCGCCGGAATCGCCACCACGACCGCCAATTACAGGCTGGCGTTCACTGAAGTCAAAGGACGGCATCAATGCTTTCTGCACCCATTCCATTTGTGCCACGCACAAAGCTGCGTCCGCCCCGCCTTCCAGACGACGTCTTGCTGCGCACCCGGCTGCTGGCGAGACTGGATCGCCCACAGACGCTGACCCTTATCGTAGCCCCTGCCGGTTACGGCAAGACCACGCTGGCCGCCACTTGGTTGGCGCAATGCGGCCGTCCAGGCGCCTGGATTTCACTCGAAAGCGACGACAACACGCCGGCCGCCTTTCTGCTGGCACTTGTCACCGCCGTACGGCGTATGTTTCCGGCATTTGGCGGTGAGCTGCTCGACCTGCTGCAGGATCCCACGTGCGAACAGACTCCGGCCCAGGTGCTGCCAATCCTGCTCAACGACCTCGACAAGGTTGACCAGGATTTTGTCTTGGTGCTCGACGACTACCATCATATCGTTGCGCCGTCCATTCATAAGTTGACGTGGGAATTGCTGGCACATCCGCCACGCCCGTTGCATCTCGTGCTTACGGCGCGCCACGATCCGCCGATTCCACCGCGCATTCGCCTGCGGGGTACGGTGACCGAGATACGGGCCCACGAGCTGTGCTTTACCGCAGCCGAAACTCATGAGTTCTTGAACCAGTTCGGCGAGCAGCCGCTTGACGCACAATCCATTGCCCTCTTTGTGCAGCAATCGGAAGGCTGGGCGGTGCCCATGCGCCTGGCAGGGATCCTTCTAATGCAGCGGCAGAGTGATGCTTGCCTGGATAGTGCATTGCGAGAGTGCCAACGATCTTTGCTGGATTACCTGGAGGCCGAGGTGATCGGCGACCTGCCCGTAGATGTGCAGACGTTTTTGACGTATACCTCCATTCTTAGCCAGCTCACCGGATCACTTTGCGACGCCGTCATCGGCGAAACGCACCCAGGCGGCGACAGCGCCGCCACGCTGCGCATTCTGGCAGACGCCGGCATTTTCGTCGAGCGTCTCGACGACGGAGATTGGTTTCGTTATCACGAATTGTTCCGGACTTTGCTGCTGCGCAGGCTGCGCAGGACGCACGCTCCGCAAGCGATCAACGTGCTCTACCAACGTGCCAGTACCTGGTATGAGCAGCACAACCTGCACGACGACGGCGTCACGCGTGACCTGTCTTTGGACCGCATGCCTGTCGCCTCAGTCCCAAACAAGGCCCTGAACCAGGCATTGATCGCCGTGAGTCCCCGGCAGCGGACCGTAACACATGCGGAATTTCCTGGCACCCCCTATCCACAGGCGCCGAAGTGGTCGCTTAACAGGATGGAGCCGGGCCCTCTGCCGGCGCAACGGACGCAAGCACCTGCTTACACAGGACGGGACCTGCGTGATCTGCTTACGTTTCGCGAAATGGACGTATTGTTGCTACTTAACCAGCGGCTGACAAACAAGGAGATCGCGCACACCTTAGCGATATCGATGGACACCGTGAGACAACACACGGTCAAAATCTATCGCAAGCTGGGCGTCGCGAACCGGCGCCAGGCCATCGTGCAGGCAGACACCCTGGGGCTTCTGTCTGGAGGAGGTAGCTAGGCTGTCAAACGGCATTCCACCAAGTGTCAGCCACCCATTGGGGGAAACGCAATTGCTCTCAGGTCGATCGTGAAGGTCGTACCCTGTCCAAGGGTGCTCTGGACGTCGATTACACCTCCGTGGGCCTGGACCAGTTGGCGGGCGATAGCCAGGCCAAGGCCGCTGCCTGCCGCCTCACCGTGGGTGCGAGCGCGGTCGCCGCGCCAGAAACGGTCGAAGACATAGGGAACATCTTCGGGAGCGATCCCTTCGCCCGTGTCTGCCACGACCAGGCGTGCACCCAACGGGCCTGGGCCAGCTTGCAGCGTGACTGCGCCACCCGCCGGCGTGTGGCGCAGTGCGTTGGCGAGGAGATTGCCGAGCACCTGCTCCAGCCGATCGTAGTCGCCGCGCACCCGCAGGGCAGGCGACGTTGCAGCTTCGGCACCATGCGCAGCTGATTGGCTGGCCGGCTGGCCAGCTACCTGTACTGCCAACGTGACAGCCGCAACTTGAGCCTGGCCACTGAAGCTGGTGGCAACGTCGTTCAGCAATTCGCCGACATCGATGGGTTCCCAATGCATTGGGAGCTGCCCTGCCTCGGCCTGCGAGAGCACGCGCAGATCCTCCACCAGACGCGCTGAGAAGCCGCGTCTCTGTCAGCGTCGCCTCCAGGTGCTCCGGGGTGGGCTGGTAGATGCCATCGATAATGCCTTCCAGGTTCCCCTGGATGATTTGCAGCGGGGTTCTCAGCTCGTGCGCCACATCCGCGGTGAGGTTGCGCCGGCGGCGATCGGCCAGTGCCAATTCCTCGACCATATGGTTGAAGGAATTACTCAACTCCGCAAATTCGCCGCGGCCATTGATCGGCACACGCACGTCGAGATCACCTGCAGCCACGCGTTCGGACGCTTGCATCAGGTTGGACAACGGCGCCGCAATATTGCGGAAGGCGCGGCGGCCGAGCCGGACGGCGATAAACGGAACGACAAGCAGCAGCCCGCACGTGGCCAGCCAGATCTGGGCAGCCGTATGGCGGTCGCCGCCGGCCAGGCGCACGACAAAGAAGATGAGCAGCGCCAACCCGCCGAGCAAGATCAGCGCAAGCATGCCAAATACGCCGGCAAACCGAAAAAAGAGCCATGCCGGCCGGCCACGCATGTGGCGCTTGTCCCAGCCGTGCCGCCCGGGTCCGGGCCCCCACCAACCAGGTCGCTTCCCGCCAGGACCGCCCCAGCCAGGGCCACTCCAACTCTCCCAGCCCGGATTACCGCCTGGGCCGCTCCAGGGCGCGTGCGCCGATGGCTCTGCTCCAGACGCCGCCTGTGGGGGATCTTGTTGGGGATCTGTCAGGGACTTCTGGTGCGGCTCTTGTTCCATGTCAATCCCCATCGGCAAACTTATAGCCGACGCCAAAGACGGTCAGCACGTAGCGCGGCTCGCTGGGGTTTGGTTCCAGCTTGCGCCGCAGATTTTTGACGTGGGCGTCGATGCTGCGGTCGACGCCTTCAAAGACCACCTGGTGCAGGCGATCGACCAACTGCGCGCGCGTGAAGGTTTGGCCGGGATGCTGCGCCAGCAAGGCCAGCAGGTTGAACTCGGTGCGGCTCAACTGGACTGGCTCGCCGCCGCGCGTGACGCGGTGGCCGGCCAGGTCGATCTCCAGGTTGGCGGCCCGCACCAGGTTGCTCTGGCGCACTTCGCCGCGTACACGGCGCAGGATGACACGCACCCGAGCCACCAGTTCGCGGGGAGAGAAAGGCTTGACGATGTAATCGTCGGCCCCCAGTTCGAGGCCGATCAGGCGGTCGATTTCCTCCACCCGGGCCGTGAGCATAATGATCGGCACATCCGACTCGTGGCGCAGTGCCCGACAGACGTCGAGACCGTCCATTTGCGGCAGGTTGAGGTCAAGCACTATCAGGTCAGGCTTGGCCTGGCGAGCGACGGTCAACGCAGTTTTGCCGTCACCCGCTGTCAGCACGCGAAAGCCGCCGTGCTCGAGGTAATCACGCGCCTGCTGCACAATCTGCGGTTCGTCGTCGACGATGAGGATCAGCTCGTTCATAGGAGAGTTTGTAACATGGACGTTGTATTTGCGCCAGTGGCTGTGGCTTGTCGTGTGTGGTGCCGTGCGAGGCGCTGCCCACCGGGTTCGGAGCCTGCTAAATCACTGGGGCAGCGCCACGCACGAAGGGGCAGCCATCTGCCCCTCGCTCGGTGCACGTCGACTGTGCTATATCGAACCTGGTGCACCGAGCGTGGGGCGGTCTTGTCCCTAAACTGCGTTCTGGCTCACGTTCCGCCTACGCGCCTACCTCTCGGCAGCCGGCTGCTCCGGCGCCTGGCTGGGCGCAGCCTGGGGCTGCTGTGCCTGTTGTTGCGCCTGTTCCCACTGGGCGCCCGACGGCCCGCAGCCCCAGCGACCCCGCATCCATGGTGGCGGTCCGTGATGCCAGTCTGCTTGAGGACCACCTTGTGGTCCGCCCTGCGGCCAGCCCTGCTGCCCACCCTGCATGGCTGCCCATGTTCGCCAACGCGCCATCATGATCATGCGCGAGATGAAGAAGAACAGGGCGCCGGCTCCCAACAGCAAGAAGAAGAAGCCGCCAAAGCCGGGTCCATGTTGCTGGTAACCAACGGCGTAGGGAACGGCATAGGCAGCGGCATTGGGGACAACCGGCGCAGCCGCACCCTCCGCCCCTGCGGCGGCCGTCAGCCGTCCCATGGTATAGCCTTGCATCCAGGCATCACGCTGTCCAGCAGAAATGCCGGATGACACTCCGGTGAAGATCAGCCCGACGACCACCAGGACCGCCAAGCCAATCAAAGCAAATCGTTCACGTGGCATACAAAATCCTCCCAAAGTTCACAATCCGAATCAAAGTACTTTCCTTGCTGCACTTGCCGGCTCGCCGCCGTAGTAATCGGCTCACCAGCGCAGCATGCCTTGATTGTGGCGGAAGGCTGTGAAAAAGTTATGAAGGTTTTGGGGAAGTAGTAGGGAAATAATGAGGGCTGCCGCCAAAGGGCAGGCAAGGATCGGGAATAGCGGTTAGGGCAGTGGCTCGGCGTCGAGCCAGGCCGCAATTCCGGCTGCCAGGGTGTAGCGGGGGGTGAAGTGCGTATCCTTGCGCAAACGCCGGGTGTCCAGCGCCAGGCGTTCGTGCTCCTTGTACATGGCGACGTCGGCGTGCTGGTCCAAGTTTACCCACGTCGCCTGCAGACCGTGCGCGGCAAAGGCTGCGACCACCGCGGCAAAGGTGTAACGATGGCCGCAGCTCACGTTATAGACGCTGTAATGCCAGCTCGGCGCGACCAGCAACTGGGCGATGGCGGCGCCGGCGTCCGCGACATAGGTCCAGTCGCGCCCGACCTGCGGCCCGGCCACGGTGAGCGGCCTTCGGTGCCGCAAGGCTTCCATCAGCCTGTGCATCGTGCTGGTGCCGGGACGGCTGGAGCTCGGCCTTTCCAGTGGCCCGTAGACGGCCGGCAGCCTGACCGACGCCATCTGCTTACCGGTGAGGTCGGCGTAGCGCGCCGTAAGCAGCTCGGCGCTGCGTTTGGTGATGCTGTACAACCCGTCCAGCGCAAGGGGGCCCGCCTCCTGCTGTCGAACTGCCCGTTTATGGATACTTCCGTGCGGCGGGACCTCGTACACGCCGCTGCTGCTCAACACCAGGACCCGCGCAACCGCCGGCGCACTTGCCGCCACGGCCAGGATGTTGATCGTGCCGCCGAGGTTGACGTCGACGATCTCGGCGGCACGCACGGCCTCCTCGTGCGGCAGCGCTGTAATGGCCGCACCGTGCACGATGTGTGTCACGCCTTCACGCTCGACCACGTCGCGCACCTGTTCACGGTTGCGTACGTCGAGCGTGGTCCACGTCATCTGGTTGGCCCACGGCGACAAGAACCGGCGCGCGGTGTCCCCAGGCAGCGCCAGGTCGGCCGCGATCAGGCGTGCGTCTGTCTGGCCGCTGGCTGCGCCGCCGGCTGCTGTCGCTGCCAACACGGCGGCAATATTGGCCCCGACAAACCCGGCCGCGCCGGTGAGCAGAATTCGCATCAGACCTCGGCGATGCCGTGCTTGCGGCAGTAGGTGGCGAAATCGACGCCCCGTCCGGTCTCGCTGCTCTCGATGGCTGCGAAACAGAGCCCTAACGTGACAAGGTGATCCGCTCCGCTGCACGACAACGGCGCACCCTTCTGCACATGTGCCATGAATGCCTGCCACAGGGCCGCGGTGTCGTCGTAAAACGCTTCACAGGGCGCCAGATCAACTCGCTGCAGCTCGGTGTCCGTCATCCTCGCCCATGCCAGGTTGTCGAATAGCTCGCGCTGGACGATTACGCCGTCGGCGCAGTCGGTGCGCCACTCGAACTGCATCGTGTTCCACCCTCCCGTCCACGTACCAAGATAGTTGACTTCCAACCCGCCTTCGAGACCTAACAAGCAGCTGACGTTGCTGTCGTAGGCATACATGCTCCAGGGCGGATTCCATGTGCGGCAGATAACCTCTTCCACACGGCGGTCGTAGCAGAAGCGCAGGAGGTCGAGGTGGTGAATACTCTGCTCGAGCATCATCGGGTGCTGCATCGTCAGCGGATACTTGTTGAGATGCGGCTGTTTGCCGTCCCGGTTGCGCTGGTAGACGAACTGGGCAAACCCGGGCGCCCCGACCACCTGCTGCGCCACCAGCTCGCGCAGCTTCTGCGTGACGGGCAGAAAGCGAAAGTTGAGCCCCACGGCCAGCGGCGTCCCACACGTGCGAGCCAGATCCACGATCTGCACGGCCTCTTGGAGCTCAAGCGACAGGGGCTTCTCTGCCAGCAGCGGCAGATGGCCGGTGAGAACCCTGTGCACCTGGTCCAGCCGCTTTTCGGGAAAGGTGACCAGCACGACTGCATCGTAGTCGCCCGCATCCAGTGCTGTATCGAGATTGGCATAAACCGGGACGCCTGGATACTCTGCGGCAAAACGAGCTCGCGCGTTGGTGTTGACGTCGGCCGCGGCACACACCTGCGTCTGCGGATCGCGGCCCAGCACGGTAGCCCACATGCGCCCGCGGTTGCCTAGCCCGGCCAACAGCACACGCATCGGTTTGATCTCGGAGGTCATTGCAACCCTCCCATAAACCAGCCTATGCGGTCGACGGCCTCGCGAATGCGCGGCAGCGGTTGCAGATAGCTGATACGAACGTAGCGGCCCGACTCGTCACCAAACAGTTCGCCTGGGAAGATCATCACGCCGGTCTTGCTCAGCAGCTGCAGGCAGAACTCCGGCGCGGCCAGACCTGTGGATGAGACATTGGTATAGATGTAGAACGCCCCGCCGGGATGACCATAGGTGAGCCCCATCGCACTCAACGCTCCCATCAGGTACGCGCGACGCTCGGCATATTCCTCGCGCATGGCCTCGACTGCATCCTGCGGCCCGGTGATAGCGGCGAGTGCCCCGAACTGGGCGGGCGTGTTGGCGTTGATGCTCAAGGTGTGGTGCGGCTCGACCAACTGGCGTGTGAACTCCTCGGGCGCGGCCATGTAACCGACGCGCCAGCCCGTCATGGCATAGGCCTTGGAGAAGCCGTTGAGGGTTATGGTGCGCTCGCGCAGCCCAGGGAGCGTGGCGGCGGACAGGTGTTCCGAGCCCGGATAGATCAGCTTGGCGTAGATTTCGTCCGAGATCAGCACAAGATTGTGGCGCACGACCAGATCGGCAATCTCGCGAATCACATGCGGCGGGGTGACGGCCCCGGTTGGGTTATTGGGCGTCACGAGGACAAGCACCTTGCTGCGTGGCGTGATGCGCGCCTCGATCGCGGCGGGCATCAGTGCAAAGTCGTCGTCTTCATAGGTGGGTACGGGCACCGGCACGCCCCCACACATGTGCACCGCCATATCGTACGTGGTGAAGCGGGGCGAGGTAATCAACACCTCGTCGCCCGGATTCACGAGTCCGAGCATGCACAGCATGATCGACTCCTGCACCCCGGCGGTCACGATAATCTCGTCAGCGCCGTAGCGGAGACCGAAGTCAGCTGCCAACGAGCCGGCGATCGCCTCGCGCAGCACCGGCAGCCCGGCAGGATGCGTGTAGTGGTGCTGGTTCTGGTCGAGCGCACGCTTGGCCGCCTCGACAATGTGCGGTGGGGTATGAAAGTCCGGGTCGCCGCGGCCGAGCGCGATCACGTCGTCCATGCCGGCCGCGGTCTCCAGCATCTTGGTACGGATCGAAACGTCCTCCTCGACAATGCGGCCGGCAAGGGCGTGGAGAAGTGGGGTACTTGACATCGAATATTCTCCTAAAGCCTGTGCTAGAACAGGCGTTTGCCTTCGAGGAAAGTCATGCGCACGCGGCCGATGGCGTCGATTTCTTCCAGCGGGTTACCGTCGACGACGATCACGTCGGCCAGCTTGCCGGCCTCGAGCGTGCCGATCTTTTTGTCGAGCTTGTTGATCTCCGCCGCCACCGAGGTTGCGCTGCGGATGGCGTCATAGTTGTCACGCTTGACACCCAGCTTGACCATAAACGCCATCTCGGGCGCGATCACGTCATGGCCGACGACCGGGCTGCCGGCATCTGTGCCAAAGCCGATGACGACACCAGCCTTGGCGGCGTTGATCAACCCCTGATAGCGGCTTGGATCGGCCACAGCCTTCTGCCGCTCGGCGATCTTCCACTCGGGAATGTTGTACTGGCGCGCCACTTCGGGCACGCTTTGCATCACCAGCGGCGCAAACGTCGTAACGATCGGTATTTTCTTGTCGAGCAGCAGTTGGATCGTCTCGTCGCTCATGCTGCCGCCATGTTCGACGCAATCCACGCCAAACTCCGCCACGCGGCGGATGCAGGCATCATAGGTGGCATGTGCCGTGATGGGCAGCCCGTTGCGGTGCGATTCGTCTACCACCGCCTGCAGTTCCTCGTCGGTAAACTCGAGGGTGTCGTGGCAGGCCATGATCTTGATCAGGTCAGCCCCGCCGCGCACCTGTTCACGCACGGCGCGACGCATCTCGTCAGCCCCACTCGCCTCGCGGCAGCACCAGTAGGTGTGGCCGCCCGTCTGAATGATGGCTTGTCCGCAGATGAGCAGGCGCGGGCCAGGGAAGATGCCTTGAACCACGGCCTGCTTGGCAAAGAAATTCGCCATATTCATGCCCAGGTCGCGTACAGTCGTGACGCCCGCACGCAGGCTGACCAGCATGTTGCCGGCGGATTTATAGGCGCTGATTTCGGGCGCATCGTCCATCGACTGGCGCGCCAGGTCGTGAATGCCATCCCAGGCCAGATGGGCATGGCTGTTGGTCAGGCCGGGCAGGATCGTGCCGCCCACATTCTGGGCAGTGTTGGCTCGCTCGCCCAGTTCGGACGATGGCCCCACGGCTGCGATCTTGCCACCTTCGATCTCGACAAAGCCCATCTTCGATTACTTCGTCGCCGACACAAGTAAGCACGCGCCCGCACAGAACCATGTGCTCGGCAGGCGGATCAAAGAGAGGACGGATGATTTTTTGGTAACGCCAGGCAGCTGGTTCGGGCATGATATTTGCTCCTCAATATGTTTCGGGAAGAATTGATTATGGCTGAGATGATATACCTCTTCCAGCGATTTTTGCACCTGCTCGACCAACTCCTCGGCGATTGTCTGCCAGGCCTCGGCTATGGGCGCGCCGGCCACGTGCGGCGTCAGCAGCAACCGCTCGCCGGCGAGAGCAAAGAAGGGATGATCGGGCGGCAGCGGTTCGTAGCGAAAGACGTCGAGCCCGGCGCCGGCGATCTTCCCCGACTGTAGGGCGGCGACGAGGGCGTCCTCGTCCACCAAGCGACCGCGCGCGGTGTTGATAAAGAAGGCGGTGGGCTTCATGCGTCCAAATTCGGCGGCGCCAAAGTGACGGTCATTGCCACCGGGTGCGTCGTCAAAGCGGTGATGCAGCGAGACGAAGTCGCTGGCCGCCAGCAGTTCGTCCAGCGAACAGTAGGTGACGCCCACGCCCTGCTCCAACGCCGGGTCGTGGCGCCGGCGCTGCGTATAGAGCACCCGCATGCCAAAGGCGTGGGCCCGCACGGCGACGGCGCGGCCGATCAGCCCCAGGCCGACGATGCCCAGCGTCTTGCGATAGAGCACGCCAAAATCGTGTTGGCCGATCCAGTTGTAGGTGTACTTCTTTTGATCGGTCAGGATGGGTGCGCTGCGCTCGGGCATCCAGGCCTGCGCCTGGGTGCGGGCCAGCACGTCGAGCAGATGGCGGCTGAGCACCATCATCAGCAGCAGAGTATGCTCGGCGACCCCCACCAGCGCCGTATTGGGTAAATCGACCGCTGGTACGGGCAGCCCACCCGGCAGCTGGGCCGCGCCCGTATCCAGACGCGCTACCAAGCGCAGGGACGGCCCAGCGGACTCGACCATGGCCCAAGTGACGTCGACATTTTCCGTGAGAATGGCGGCAGCCCCGTCGGGTTCACTCGTCAGCTGCCATTCAGCAGGCAGTTGATGCCTGACGGCGGCCAACTGCTCAGTGCGAATCATAGGATCGGCCAGAAAGATGCGTACTTGGCTCATGCCAGCAACCCCAGTTCTTTGAGCGCGCGTGCGGCGCCGTCGAGATTGGCGAGCGACATACTGGCATAGTTGGGTGCAAAGATAACTCCCTTGCCTCCGGCACGATAGGTGGCAAGTACACTGCGGTAGACAATGTCGGGCGTGCAGCGTGCCTGGTCAGAGTGCACGCGTGGCGCGTCGACTCCGATCCCCATGTACACGGGAACCTTACCGGCCACGCCGCGCACGGCGTCGGCGCACTGGCCGTAGACATAGGTGTCCGGGTCCATGCCGGCGCTCATCAGGTCATCCCACGGCGCTTCCTGAAGGCCGAGCAGCTTGTACATCAGCGGTGTGACCTCTTGCGGCGTGAAGTCGGCAAGCAACGACTTGTGGAAGTCGCCCATCTCCTTTATGTATACCTGCCCCGACTGGTGCTGATAGGTGATCGGCTTGACCCAATCGGCGTAGCGCGTCTGCTCGGCCCAGGGCCACTGGGCCTTGCGCAGCGGGTTGAAGTGGTTGCGGTTCCAGACGTTGAGCCCAAACTCCAAGTCGGGGCTGCACCACTTGACCAGCCCATACAGCTCGCGATCCAGGTCCTTGTTACGTTCGAGCCAGAAGCGCTCCCACAGCAATATCTCGGGATTCGGCGAGCAGCACGCGCAGGAATTCGATCAAGGCCCCGTCCACGAACCTGGTCCCCGCACGGGCAGCCTGGAAATACTCCCATACCACCAGCATCGCCTTGCGTACGGGCTCGGGGTCGATTCCCCGGCTCATCGCCTCGCGGCGGCAGTGTTCGCAGAAGCAGCCAGGGGCCTGGCCGGCGATCATCTGGTCGAGTGGGCTGCGCCGTTCGTTACACCACATGATGCCGTCGATCGGGTAGCTGCGGCATTGATCCTCGATCAGGCTGTGCCACCAGCGTCGATAATCCGGATGATTTGTGCATGGCTCCGAGGCATACCGACCATAGACGTCCACTTCCAGGTATTGAGGCATGTTGGCGATGGCGACGTTGTTAACCGAACCGTGCCCCGCGTACTTGAAGAGCGGCTCCATCAGCTCGGGCATCACGCGCATACCGCGCGTTTTGGCGGCCGGGATCACCTCCGCCAGCACGTCAAAGCCACGCGTGATTTCGTCCTGGGCGCGGAAGTCCTTGATCGCGGTGTGCTGGTAATACTCAGGGTGGGGCTCATAGTACGCGCCACCTTTCATGTCGATCACTTCGGGCACACCGTGGTCCGGCCAGCCGTCGAGCTTGGACGAGATGCTGCGTCCAGCCTTGAGCCCCAACCACGAAACCGTGCCGATCATCAACGTGTTGATGCCAACCCGCTGCTGCAGCGTGTCGAGCACATTGTCCACGCCCTCGTCGATGAAGCTGATAGGGCTGATTTGAATACCAACGAACGTCTGGTTGGTCATAGGACTCCGGTTACCGTACCTTTCGCATTTCAGGGCAGCACGTGCCACTGCTGCTCATAGACATCCAGCGTTTTGCCGCCTTCAGGCGTCACCACCAGATTGTCCTGAATAAACATCCCCATCTGATCGTCATCTACGACCAGGCCAGGATGCACATTGAACAACATGTTTTCTTTGAACACGTCGAGGTTGTCGATCAACCCGTACGGTGGCCGGATCACGTTCAAGCCGATCAGATGGCCCTCCCAGATGCCGCGACCGGTGACATGCCAGCCTGCTTCGGCAAAGGTTGCCTCGACTATACGGGTCACATCGCCGCCGACGGCGCCGGGACGCAGCATCGCCTTCACCCGTTCGATGGCCTCGACACAGGTGCGATAATAGCGTAACTCGCGCGCGGGCGGCTCACAGAACGAGTAGACGCCGGCCAGCTCGATCCAATAACCGCTGGGGCCGGCAAATTCCAACGACACCTTGATGATGTCGTCGGCGTTGATGATGCGGTCAGTGGGCGGGCGGAAAAAGGGACGCGTGCCGTTGGTGAGGTGGGCAATGCCATCCAGGCATCCCAGCTCGGCCAGCGTGGCCACTGCTTGTGCCATCACCGCGCGCTCGCTTTTCCCCGGCGCCAGCGCTGCGCGCAATGTGGCGTGGGCCCGCGCCACCGCGCGATAGGTCTCGGCGGCCAGCGCCAACTCCTCGTCGCTCTTCACGGCCATGATGTCGTCGACCGCCACGGTTGCATCCACCAGCCGCGCCTGCCGGAGCTCTCGCTGCAGCATGCTGACGTCGCCATAGGTCATCACCTGGCCCATGCCCACCAGCCCCAAAGTGGCCTGCGTCAGCCCTAGCGCGTTGACGACGCCGATCACTTCCGCCACCATATCGCCGGCCGCGCGCACGTCGGGTATCCAGCCGACAACTTGCGACCAATAAGACTGCGAACCTGCGCCCAGCACCAGCGTTGGCTCGCCCGCCAACGGGATCACCGCAAAGCCTTTGCCACCCCACAACCGCCAGTCAGAGACGTAGCGGATATACCCCCGCTGCATCGCTTCCGCGTTGCCCCCCAGGATCAGCGCCTGGAAGCCTTGTTCTTGCATCAAGGCGCACAGCGCAGCCAGGCGCCGATCGCGTTCCTGTAACGATGCCACTACTGCCCCCCTACTTTCTGCCTTCGCACGCGGATACTCCTCGAGCAGACAGGCGACGCACGCCGCACCGTTCAGATAGTCCTCGATGCGGATGTACTCATCCGGGGCGTGAAGGCGATCATCGGTGGGGCCGAACCCGCTGTAGGCTTGCTCTTCGATGCCTAGCAGCTGTGCAAAGAGCGGTTCCGGGCCAAAGCCGGGATAGGTGGGCTGGCGCGCCGGCTCGACGCCAAAGGTCGTGCGAATGGCATTGCCTAGCGCCACGGCGGCCGGGCTGGTGGGCGAGCAGCGAAACCAATCGGTCTCACCCATCAACTCCACGCTGAGATCGGTGAAGCCGCGCCGATCCAGGTGGGCGCGCAGCAACTCTACGATGCGCTCGCCCCGCTGGTATGGCACCGTGCGAAAGTCAAGTTCTGCCGCAGCGAAGTGCGGCACAACCGCCTTGCGCATCGGGCGCACATAGCCCCCCTCAATCCCCGTGATGTTGCAGCCTGGCGTCAGGTAGAGCCTGGTGAGCGCCTCCAGGCCGCGCACGCCGCCGACAAACTCGCGCTGTCCCGAGTCGCGCAGCAGGTGCGCGCCGTCCCACGGTAGGGTCTGCATGGCAGCCAGCTCGACCTCCGTTGGCGGCCGCACGTCCTCAAAGAAATCGTCGATAGTGATCGTCCCGTCGGGCGTACGAATACTCCCGAGCGCCGCTTGCAGACGCCAGATGGCATTTTCGATCAGCGGCGCCATCATGCCGTGAAACTCGCGCTTGCGCCGCGCCTCGATGCGCACCAGCGCGCCGCCGCCGATGCCGCTCACTACGCGCGGCCGGCCATCGGGCCAGACGTTGTCGTCGAAGTTAATCAGCGCATCCGCCTGCAGCAGATCGCGGTGTTCACGCATGAACGGCGCCAAGTTGGGGCTGCCGATCTCCTCCTCGCCCTCAATGAAAAAGACCACCGACACCGGCAGGGGTGTTCCGGTCGCCAGATAGGCGCGCACGCCTTGCAGCGCGGCCATCACGGCGCCCTTGTCGTCCACCGCCCCCCGCCCGTAGATGCGCCCGTCGTCGATCTGCGCACCCCAAGGATCGAAGCTCCATAGATCGTCAACCGGCTGCACATCATAGTGGCCGTAGATCAGCAGCGTGTAGTCGGATTCACCCTGCAGCCGGCTATAAATGACCGGAAAGTTGGCAGTGGGGAGCATCTGCGGCGCCATGCCAAAATCAGTCATCTGCCGGTAAAGCAGTTCGGCGCACTCGGCCATGCCCAGGTTCTGGATTGCCACACTAGGCTGTTGCATAAACTGCCGCAGATCGTCGATCAACTGCTCTCGATTGCGTTTCAGGTAGTCGATCACCATCGTCAGTTTCCGTTCCTATTCTGCACTGCAGCTTGATAGACGCGTCCCAACTCTTTGACAGCGCGTTCGATGTCGGGAATCTCGGCCAGGTAAGAGATACGCAAAAAACCTTCGCCACATGGCCCGTACTGCGTGCCGGGGAAGGCCAGCACACCAGCCTCCTGCAATACTTTTACGGCAAAATCGGCTGAGGTCATGCCGGTGGCGCGGATGTCGCCAAAGGCAAAGAACGCGCCGGATGGATGCGGAAAGGGGATGCCGGCACCGCGCAAACCATCCAACAAGGCGCGCCGGCGCGCCGCAAAGATGCCGACGATCTCTGTCACACATGCCTGGTCACCACGCAGCGCGGCCAATGCCGCGTGCTGGCTGGCAGTAGGTGCGCAGATAGTAAAGATATGATGCGGTTCCTGTAGGGCCGTCATCAACGCAGCAGGCCCGGCCAGATAGCCAACGCGAAAGCCCGTCATACAGTAGGTCTTGGAGAAGCCGTTGATGATGATTGTTCGCTCGCGCATTCCCTGCAAGCGCGCAATGCTCTGCGCCTGGGCGCCGTCGAACAGGACCTTCTCGTACAGTTCATCCGACACGACGATCAGGTTGTGGCGGATAGCAATGGCGGCGATTTCCTCCAGCGCAGCAGCTGAGATCACGCCGCCGGTGGGATTGCTAGGCGACACCAGTACGATCATGCGCGTTCGCTCACTGATGCGCGCCGCAATCTCGGCCGGCTGCACCTCGAAATCCTGCTCGGCATAGGTCGGCACGTGCACTACCTTGCCGTGGGCCAGGCCAATCGCCATTTCATAGGCGGTGTAGAAGGGATCCGGCAGCAGCACCTCATCACCGGGGTCGAGCAGCGTCTGCATGATCACCGAAATCGCTTCTTGTGCGCCGCAGGTGACCAAGATTTCGCTCAGCGGCTCATAGTGCAGCCCATTCTCGCGGCGCAGCTTTTCGGCGATTGCCTCGCGCAGCGCGGGCATGCCGGGCGGCGGCGTATAGTTGACATGGCCTGTCTGCAGCACCTTGACCGCGGCCTCGACGATGTGCGCCGGTGTGGCCACATCCGGATCGCCGCGCCCCAGCGAAATCAGGTTGGGCGTCTGGTTCGCCAGGCGCAGCATGCGCGTGAACGATGTTTCGGCGCCGCCTTGCAGTGACTGAATCTTGCGCGAAAGCGCAGGCGTACTCACACTCATGCGGTCCCTTCCTCAGCCTGCCAGCTTGGAAAGGCAGGTTCGTAGAATTCCGTGACAGGTTTGTTGAGATAGTGCATTTGTGCCACGCTGGCGCGCAGCCTGGCATTAAACCGTTCGGCGCCGGCCCACAACTGGTCGAGATCGACGCCAAGCACAGCAGCGCCGGCTACGCGTACCACGCCGTCGACGATCACGGTGTCCACGTCGTCGCCTCTTGCGCAATAAACCAGCGCCTTGATCGGATCGATTGCCGCCACCGGCGCGATGTGTGTCTTTTCCAAATCGACCAGCACAATGTCCGCCTTAGCGCCCGGCGCCAGCCTGCCCAGATCGTCGCGCTGCAGTGCCTTGGCGCCGCCCAGTGTGGCGGCGTCGAAGACTTCGCGCGCCGTGCCCATGCCGGCGTCGGCTTCAGTCAGCTTGCAGAGCAATGCAGCGGTGCGCATCTCCATCAGCATGTCGTGGGGCGAAGTGTCGGTACCCAGCGCGACGGGAATGCCCGCCCGGACGTAATGTGAGAACGAATGCAGCACGTAGCCGGTGCGGGCATAGACGACAGGACAATGAGCCACGCTGGCGCCGCTCGCAACCAGCCGCCGGGTGTCGTCGTCGGCGCCGGCCGGGTAGGCCGTCCAGGGATGGCGCGGCGTGAAGATGGCGTGGGCGACCGAGACCTCGGGGCCGAGGAAGCCAAGATCGTACAGGTATTCGATCGGCGTTTTGCCCCGCCGGCGGATAACTTCCTGAAAGTCCAGCAGGTACTGGGCGGTGTGAATCTTGAGCAGACAGCCCAATTTCTTCGCCGCCTGCTTGGTGGCTGCCAGCAACTCGGGCGAGCAGTTGTCGGCCTGGTAGGGAAACAGGAACGTACGAATGCGATCACTGCAGGCGCCGTTGTAACCGCGGGCGAACTCCACCGCCTGTTCCAATCCCTCCCAGCCCTGCGCATCCAGTTGCGCCCATTCGATGGTGCCGTCGGGCTTGCCGCGCACGGCCCCCGACATGTGCGGCAGCGCCAGATACGCGCGCAGTCCGCTGCGACCCACACAGTCCACCAATTCCGGATCGCTGCCCAAGCGGCCGCGATAGGGGTGGCTGCCATAGTTGGGCACCATCACAAACGTGGTGGTGCCACTGCGCAGCGCACTCGCCATGGCGAATTCGGCGCTGGCACGCCAGTCGGCGGGCTGCAGTCCGCCGCCTGCATAGGCGCGTTCGGGTTGTACGCCCATGCCCAGGCTGGCATTGTAAGAGTGGGGCGTCGCGGCATCAAGCCGGCTGAGCTGCATGTGGATACCAAAGGCCATGTGGTGGTTGATCAAGCCGGGGATCACCAACTTGCCGGCCGCATCGATACGCACATCAGCCGGGCCGGCATAATCGCGGCCGACGAAGACAATGCGATTACCCGCATAGACCACCTGTGCCCGCGGCAGCAGCACATGCCCGCCTTCCTGATAGCCGACAACGATGCCGCCGTCGATCAGGGTCACTTCTGCTGCCGTATTCATGGCTGCTCCCCAACGCGTGCATAGCTGACCGGATAGCTGGTAGGGAAAAGCACGCTGGAGGGTTTGCCGCTGGGATTCTGCGCCGCGAACTGTGCTTGCTGCCAGCGATGAGCGGCACACGCAGCCTGCTGCAGCGCGCCTTCGTCCACACCGGGCGCCTTGCCACCTGTCAGCACCGTGCGCCCATCGACGATCACCGTCTCCACGTCACTGCCCGCGGCAGCATAGACCAGCGTTTTGATCGGGTCGTCCACTGGACCGCTGTGCAGACGGTGCAGATCGACGATGATAATGTCGGCCTTGGCACCCGGCGCCAGCCGGCCAATGTCACTGCGCCCCAACGCACGAGCGCCGCCGAGCGTTGCCGCGTTAAAGACATCGCGCGCCGTGCCGCGATTGGCATCGCGGTCGATCCACTTGCAGCCGAGCGCCGCCCAGCGCATTTCCTCGATCATGTCCTGGGGAAAGGTGTCGGTGCCGAGCCCCACGTTGATGCCCAGCTCGCAGTAACGAGCGAATGAGCCTAGAATCCGATTGCGCCGAGCGTAGACAACCGGGCAATGCGCCACGGTTGCCCCGCGATCGGCCACGATGTGCAGATCGCTGGCATCGCCCACCCCAAAGCCGGATGCTCCGTGCAGCGTGGTGTAGATCAAGTGCGTCAAGATCGTACGCTCGTCCAGAAAGCCGATGCTATCCAGCAGTTGTACGGGGGTCTTGCCATAGCGGCGCAGACAGTCGTGAAACTCGAACAGGCTTTGGGCTACATGCAGATGCACCGGCACAGCCAGCGCATCTGCCGCTGCTTTTGCCTCGCGCAGCAGCTCGGGCGTGCAGGCGTCGAACTGATAGGGAAAAAGCAGCGTGCGAATGCGGTCGCCGTGCGTTCCTTCGTAGCAGCGCACGATTTCCTCGGCGTAGGCCAATGCCGAGCGCCCGGCAGCAAGGTCCCAGTGATAGCGCCATACACCGCCGGGAGTGAGATAGCGCTTGCCGGCGCGAAATTTGTGTGAGACGTAGAGCCGGGCGCCCAGCTCGGCAGCCGCTTCCACGAGCAAAGGCGCCTCGCAGCGTGGCGTCTCAAAGCGCGACGGAGCCATGGTCGTGATCTCGACAATAGTGGTCGAGCCGCCCTTGAGCAACTGCAACAGCGAGAAGCGGGCACTGGCGCGTAGGTGATCTTCACGGAGTTCCAACTCGCCCGCACCGCTCACTTCGCCGGCATCCGACACGGCCTTTGCCACGGCCTCGGACGAGGCAAGGCCCTCTTCGCTTGTGTCCAGCACAAGGGTTTGAACATCGATGTTGGCCAAAGCGTGGATATTGACAAAACCGGGCGCGACGAGTTTGCCGGCGGCCGGAATGACCACATCGACTGCACCGGCAAAGCTCGCACCTACGTGGAGAATGCGGTCCTCTTCGTAGACCACAACGCCATCACGCAGAACTGCGTGATGGCCGTTTTGGAAGCCTACGATCCAACCGCCCTGAATCAACGTGCGAGTCATTGCCGGCGCCAGTCTGTGTCACCCATCCGTGATTTGCAGTCGCGTAGCTCAGGCAGGTACGGCAACCAGTTGGCCGACCAGCTCATCGACCGTCCGCACCTTGATCAGACCACCGTCGCCCATGCGCTGCAAGGCGTCGTCGTGGGCGATGTGGGTCGAAGAGGCACAGCCGTCGCTCACCAGCGTCACCAGGAACCCGCGATCGGCGGCATCGCGTGCCGTCATCTCGACACAGCCCTCGGTGACGATGCCGGTCACCCACAACCGGTTGATGCCCATATTGCGCAGGAGCTGGTCGATCGAGGTCGAGTTGAAGGTGCCGGCACTGGTCTTGTCGATCACGATCTCGTCGCCCACAGGGGCAACCTCTTCCAGAAACGCATCGTCGCTGGGCAGGATGGGGGACATTGCCAAATTAGCGGAAAGCCCGCGGCGGCCATCGCGGCCGTCGCGCGTACGGTAGGCAACACGGATGTGGATCACTTCGATGCCGTTGGCGCGGCAGGCATCCTGCAGCCGGCGGACGTTGGGCAGAATCTCCTGGATAAAGTCGAAGCGCTCCTTGAGATGGTCCGGTTTTCCCTGGTCGCGACAGAGGCGGCCCATCCAGCCATCGGGATGCGCGTCAAGATATTGCAGGTCGATGGTCAGCAAAGCCGTCTTCTTGGGGTCAAACGGCGCCTCGGGCGGCAGGGTGATCAAGTCGTAATAGGGATCGTGGGCCATGGTATGGTGTCTTTCCTCCGTGTGACAATTCGAGTGTAAGGTTTGCCGATCAACAGAACGCCGATCAAGGAACTACTCACAAAACATCATCCGCCGGCACGGGAGGCCACAACGCCTGGTCGTGATGGTGACAGGCGACCAGGTGACCACTGCCAATATCCTGCAGCGAAGGCTCTTCCAGGCGGCAGCGCTCGCTGGCCAGCGAGCAACGTGTGTGAAAGCGGCAGCCAGGCGGCGGGTGCAGCGGAGAAGGCGGCTCGCCTTCGATCGCGACGCGCGTCGAGCGATGCTGCGGGTCTGGCTGTGGCGCGGCAAGCAGCAGCCCTTGTGTGTAAGGATGGCGCGGGTGTGCAAACAACCGCTTGCGCGGCGCGATCTCCACGATTTTGCCCAAATACATCACGGCGACGCGTGTGCTGATGTACTGCACCACACTGAGATCGTGGGCAATGAAGAGCATGGTCAGCCCTAGCTGCTCCTTGAGATCCTTCAACAGATTCAGCACCTGCGCCTGGATCGATACATCCACTGCCGAGACGGGCTCATCGGCGACGATAAACTCCGGCTCCACGGCCAGTGCACGGGCAATGCCGATGCGTTGGCGCTGACCGCCGCTGAAGTGGCGCGGATAGCGCTGCATGGCATGCACCGGCAGTCCCACCATGTGCAGCAGTTCCTCGATGCGCGCGTCCACCTGCGCCGGTGCGTAGAGACGATGCACGGTCAGCACTTCGCCTAATGTCTGCCGCACGGTCATGCGCGGGTTGAGCGACGAGTAGGGATCCTGAAAAATTAGCTGCATTTTACGGCGAATGCTCTGCATGCGCGGTGACGGCAGGGTCAGGATATCCTGCCCTTGGTAGAGCACTTGCCCGGCGCTGGGCTGGATCAGCCGCAGCAGACAGCGGCCCAGCGTCGTCTTGCCGGAGCCCGATTCGCCGACCAGGCCAAGGATTTCGCCTTGGGCGATCTGCAAGCTGACGTTGTCGACTGCATGCAGAACTTCTTGCGGGCGGCGCGTCAGTCGCTGCCAGGCGCCGCCGTGGATGACGTAACGCTTGGACAAGGCGTTCACCTCAAGCAGCGGATTGGACTGCTGTTGCGCAAGCGTCGTCACGGGCGCTGGCTCGGTTTGCGGGATCGACTCGATCATAGCTTTGCTAACCTCGAACCAGCTGCTCGTGCTTGATGCACGCACTGTAGTGGTTGGGACCTATCTGGCGCAGTGGAAAGGCGCCGCTCTTGCACTCGTCACTGGCCAGCGGGCAGCGCGGATGGAAACGACAACCGCTGGGCGGGTTCACAAGATCAGGGGGGGAACCAGCAATGGGAGCGAGCGGTCGTACCTCGCCGTCTGCCTCGACGCGCGGCACACAGTTGAGCAACCCAACGGTATAAGGATGGCGGGGTGCGGCAAAGAGGGCGAACTTGTCCGCCATTTCCACAATCTGGCCGGCGTACATCACCGCCACACGCTGGCAGGTCTGAGCAACCACACCCATGTCGTGGGTGACCAGCAGCAAGCTCAAGTTCAATTCATGCTGCAGGCGGACGAGCAGCTTCAAAATCTGGTCCTGGATGGTGACATCCAGCGCGGTAGTCGGTTCGTCGGCGAGGATGAGGCGCGGCTGGCAGGCGAGCGAAATTGCAATCACCACGCGCTGGCACATGCCGCCGCTGAACTGGTGCGGGTAGTCGCGCATCCGCCGGTCGGGCGCGGGAATGCCCACGAGTCGCAGCAGTTCAACCGCCCGCTGCTGGGCATCCGCCTTCGAGGTTGCCACGCCATGCTCGATCATAGCCTCAGTCAGCTGCTCCCCCACGCGCAGCACCGGGTTGAGGACAGCCATCGGGTCTTGGAAGATCATTGAGATCTCCTTGCCGCGTATCTGGCTGAACTCCTTGGGAGCCAAGCGCAGCAGATCACGGCCGCGGTAGATTACCTCGCCGCCGGTGATCTTGCCGGGCGCTGGAACCAACTGGAGGATCGATCGGCAGGTCATGCTTTTGCCGGAACCACTCTCACCGACCATGCCAAAGATTTCACCTGGCTGCAGCGAAAAGGAGACGCCATCGACTGCGGTCAGCACACCGCGCTTGGTGGGAATCTGGGTGGTCAGGTTCCGTATTTCCAGAATGGGCTCCATCATTAGTCCTCTGTCCGCAAGAGGTCTGCCAGGCCATCGCCGAAGAGGCTAAAGCCCAGTCCGACGAGCATGATCGCCAGCCCCGGAAATGTCACCATCCACCACGCCGTCATAATAAACGTGCGTCCCTCCGCAATCATGCTGCCCCATTCGGGCGTGGGTGGCTGTACACCCAGCCCCAAAAAGCTGAGCGCAGTGGTCGACAAGATCACCAGGATAATGTCGGCCATGGCAAAAATGACCGCCGGTGTAACGACGTTGGGCAGCACGTGGCGGAGCATGATGCGCGGGTTGCTGTAGCCCAGCGCACGCGCCGCCTGGATGAACTCTGACTTCTTCACGACCAAGATCTCGCCGCGCACAATGCGCGTGTAAGCAGTCCAGCCGGCCAACGTCAATGCAACGACCATGCTGGTCAAACCCGCCCCGAGAATGGCGATAATGGCAATCGCCAGGACTAAGAAAGGAAAGGCCGTAAAGACATCAACCGTGCGCATGATCACTGTATCGAGGGCTCCCCCCAGGTAGCCCGCGAGACAGCCGAGCAGCACGCCGACGATCCAAGGAAAGAGCACGCAAAGTACCCCGATCGTCATGTCGAGCTTGCCGGCGTGCAGCGTACGGCTGAAGACATCGCGCCCGAAGTTGTCGGTGCCGAACGGATGCGTGGCGCTCGGCGGCTGCAGCGTATTCGCCAAGTTTTGTTCGTTAGGCGGATACGGGCTGATGTAGGACGCAAAGATGCTGGATAACAAGACCGCCAACAAAATAATCGCACCTGTTACCAATGACGCCTGCTGCAGCCAGCGCGGCGCGCCCCAGCGCGCCAGCCGGCTGCCTGTACGTCGACTCGTCCCTTGTCCATCCAGGGTAGGCGATTCAATCATAGGTGACTCTCGGATCGAGCACCGTATAGGCTATGTCCGTCAGCAAGGTGATCATGATGACGAGAAAGCCGAAGACCAGCGTAACGCCTTGCACAATGGGGTAATCGCGCGCATAGATGGCGTTGACCATCAGCTGGCCCAGGCCGGGAATCGTGAAGACAGTTTCGATGACGACCGAGCCGCCCAGCAGCCAGCCGACATTCAAGGCCAGGATCGTAACGGTCGAGATCATGGCGTTGCGCAGGACGTGACGGCGCATTACTCGCTGCTCCTGGATACCCTTGGCGCGTGCAAATTCCACATAGGGCGCTTTCAGCACATCGATCAGCCCGCTGCGCAGGCTGCGGATCAACAGCGGCGCCAGTGCCAGCGTGATGGTCAACGCCGGCAGGAAGAGGTGCCAGAGGTGTTCGCCAAAGTCATCGCCATAGCCGGCGACAGGGAACCAGCGCAAGCGCACGGCAAAAATGATAAGCAGGATGAGCCCCAGCCAGAAACTGGGCATCGACAGCGTGAGCGTGGCGCCGACGCGCACGGCATGGTCGGACAAGCGATTCTGACGAATGGCAGCCAATAACGCCAACGGCACGGTCAACAGCAACGACAGGATTGCGGCGTAGGTGACCAAGAACAACGTCGGCGGCAGCCGCTCGGCGATTACCTCCATTACCGAACGACGATAGACGAGCGATGTCCCCAGATCGCCGCGCAGCACGTTGCCCATGAACAGCACAAACTGCCGCCAAAGCGGTTCGTTGAGCCCCAGCGCAGCGCGCAGCTCGGTCAGCTTATCCTCCGTCGCATGCGTGCCCAGCATGATGCGCGCCGGATCGCCAGGGATCAGGCGCACCATCAGGAAGACCACCAACAAGATCCCAAAAAGGACAGGGATCATGTGGATGAGACGCTTGCGCAGAAAAGTCAGGGTGTCCACAGGTTTTCTTCAAGGCCCCGGCAATGAACAGTTGGCATCAGATCCGTCTCGGCATCGGCATGGCGCCTTCAGGAGCCGGCGCCATGCTGCTTGGCAGTGTGCCGGCTCCTGAAGATACCCGTCTAGAGATGAATGAACGAAACCTTGCGTTTACTCGGTGGTCTTTGAGACCTGCCAGAAGCGATGCAGACCGGTGGGGAACACCGAGAAGCCTTCGATGTTGTCGCGCGTCGCCCAGCGATTGGAAGGATGGAAGAGCCACAGCTGGGGCACTTCGTCCATGGCGATCTGCTGCAGCTCGCGGTAGAGTTCGGCGCGCTTGGCGGAATCGAACTCGCCTTCGGCCTGCTTGCTCAGCTCGACAATGCGAGCGTTGTAGAAGCCCGTAAAGGCTGCATCTGAGCCACCTTCCTCTTTAGACCAGAAGTCGAAGGGCATGTTTTCGGCAGGGTCGATTACATCATTCGTGCCCAGCTTGTAGAGCATCTGGTAGGTGCCGCCTGACCACATTTCCCACCATGTGCCAGCCTCGACGGGGGTGATGGTGATGTCGATGTTGAGCTGAGCCAGTTGGTCCTTGAGAATCACGGCCGTCTGGGAGGCCATTGTGTCGCCTGAGGGAACAATCAACTCGGCGGCAAAGCCGTCAGGGGCACTCGATTCAGCCATCAACTGCTTGGCCTTTTCCAGGTCAAAGGGGATCTCGTAATCCCCCGTCCAGTAGAGAATCGACGGGCCATAGAAGGGTGACTTGGCAACTTCGCCCTGCCCCAAGAGCACGGCATCGACGAGCGCCTGGCGATCGATGGCATAGGCCATAGCCTGGCGCACCTTCTTGTCGGCAAATTGAGGCACGGTGCGTTGATTGAGTGGGATAGCCGCGGTGCCATACAGTGTATCTACCGCCACCTTGACGCCTGGCACAGACTTTAGCGCTTCCACCTGGGCATAGGGAACATTAAGTGCAATATCGGCCTCGCCGGTTTGCACCTGGAGCACGCGCGCATTGTCGTCTTGCACCACCTTCAGTTGCACTTCGTCCACATAGGGGCCGTCATCGCCCCAATAGCCGGGGTTGGGCTTGAGGACGATCTCCTGGCCTTTGCTCCAGCTGTCGAGGCAGAAGGGGCCGGAACCGAGCGGCTTATCGGACAGGGCTTCGACGCCGTTGGCCTCGGCATACTTCTTGGATAGGATCGACATGCCCCACAGGGTGAGATAGTTCGGGAAGGCAACATTCGGGTGGTCGAGCGTGAATTTGACCGTCAGATCGTCGATGACCTCGATTTTCGGGCTGGAGAAGAACTGCCAGGAGACGGCCGAGTCTTCTTCCATGCCACGATCCAACGACCACTTGACATCTTCAGCAGTGATCGGGGTGTCGTCGCAGAACTTGGCGTTGTCGTGCAGCTTAAACGTGACCTCGGTGGCGTCGTCGTTGAACTCGTATGACTCGGCCAGCCAGGGGAGCAGTTCCTTGCCGTCCGGCGAATTCTGCATCAGTGTGGCGTAGATCTGGTTCTGCGCCCACAACGAGTCGTTGTCGTTTGTGAACTTGGGGTCCCACAGGTTGGCATCGGCCTGCCGTGCTACGGTGAGCACACCTCCCTTCTGCGGTTCGCCGGGAGCAGCCGCCGGAGCGGCGGCCCCTTCGGCAGGTGCAGCGGCAGGTGCAGCAGGCGGCGCAGCGCAGCCCGCCAACAGCACGAGTGTTGCACCGCATACGGCTAGACCCTTTGCGGTACGAATCCATCTTTCCCAGCTGACCTTCTTGTGCATAACATCCTCCAAAGGTTCGTAACTTGGACAGGCAGGGTTGAAACGTTGGTTTTACAGCACTGGAAGACCAAACGGATACACTAGGTTAGGGGACCCTGGGGGGGTTTAGAGACTGCTAACATCAACGGCGACGTTAACTGTTAACAGTTGACAAATTGCAGCAACAGTTATATCATGGCCGGGTAAGAGTGTCAAGGGGCATTTTAATCCTGTAGAACACCCTTCTTTCCCCAGTAGGCTTTAGGAGTTGTCTTATGAATCTGGAACATGTGGCCCGCGTCGAGGCACGCACGTTAAAGGCCAACGTTACTGATATTTTGCGTGAGCTGATTATCGAAGGCACGCTGGCCCCAGGCACGGAGTTCAACCAGGCCCAGATCGCCGAGCAGCTCGGCGTTAGTCGGGGGCCTATCCGCGAAGCACTAGGCCAGCTCGAGCAGGAAGGCCTTGTGCAGAGCATTCCCTATAAGGGCGTGATTGTGACGCCACTGACGCGCAAATATATTGAAGAGCTGTATTCCGTACGCACCGCACTCGAACTGCTTGGCCTGGACTACAGCATCGACCGCATGACGGATGAAGAAATCAAGCACCTGGATGAGATCGTGGACGACATGCGTGCTGCTGCACGCGCAAATGATCTCAACAAGTTGGTCGAGGTGGATCTTTACTTTCACGATTATCTTCTCCAACAAGCCCACCATGCATTGGCGCTGAAGCTGTGGCGCATGCTAGAGGTCGGCATTCGCCGCTGTCTGCGCACACGGCACCAGATCTACACGTTTCTCGACGAGGTAGTGGGCAGCCATCCGACCTTGATCACGGCGCTCGAACAGCGTGATAAGACGCGGGCCAAGCAGATCCTGAGCGACCACGTGGCGGAATCCGTCACGCATGTTCTGGCTAACTGGCCGCTGGACTCCGAGCCTGCGGCCAGCGCAACAATTTAGCAGACGGAAAGATCGAGGTAGGGCATGACGCAACCCACCATTCTGTTTAGCGACCCAAAGACTGAAGCTGACTTTGCCTGGATCGGCGCACTGGCGGCGGCGCAAGGCCTGCAGCTAATCGCCCCCTCCACCCCTGAGCCCCAAGCGCTAACGGCGCAGCTGGCCGAGGCCGAGGTCATCGTCACCCAAGACCGACCGGTGACCGCAGAAATGATCGCCGCTGCGCCAAAGCTGCGCCTGGTGCAACGTTATGGGTCACGTCCAACGGACATTGACCTGGCTGCGGCCCAGGCAGCCGGCGTCGCCGTAGCCACCATGCCACTGCATGGCTGTATAGCCGTGGCCGAACTGGCCATGACATTGATCCTGGCGCTCAGCAAGAATCTGATCGAGGCGCACGCAGCTACCGTCGCCGGCGCCTATCGCGACCTCGGCGTCGAACCCATCCTCACCGAGCAGAAGCGGCATAAGTTCCAGTGGATGAAGCTGCCCGGCTTGCTCGAGGTGCGCGGCCATACACTCGGGATTATTGGCTTTGGCGAGATCGGAGCCGAAACGGCTCGCCGCGCCCGCGCCTTTGACATGCAGGTCATCTATAACAAGCGCCGCCGCCTGCCTGCGGCACTTGAGCAGGCCGAACATGTTACGTACGCCGAGAAAGACGATCTGCTGCGCAAGTCCGATTTTGTGCTGCTCTCCACACCCTTGACGCCCGAAACACAGGGCATGATCGGCAGCCGCGAGTTGGCCCTGATGAAGCCATCGGCCTTTCTGGTCAACATCTGCCGCGGCGGCGTGATCGACGAAGCCGCCCTGGTCGATGCCCTCCAGTCGCGCCGCATTGCCGGCGCCGGGCTCGACGTGTTTGTCTACGAGCCGATCCCATACGATCACCCGCTGCTGGCCTGTGACAACGTGATCCTTACCCCCCACATTGGCGGGGGCACCGGCGGCGCACGCGACCGGCAGATGGACGATGTGCTGGCTAACGTTCAGCGTTTCTTGCGCGGCGAACCTCTCTTGCACCGCGTGTAACTATTTAATCCGCCGCAGCACTGGGAATGGAGGCGCCCATGCTCAGAACCAACCGCGATTCATTGGTCCAGATGGCAGTGAGCGGTTTTGTCAGCCCACCTACCCTCGACCGTTCCCCTTATCGACCTGACACGGAAGGCATCGGCCGGGTGTTGATTGGGATGGCCGGCATCGTCTACAACGCACGCGTGGGCGATCCCGCCTACGGCTGGGCAGGTGACCACGTCGAACCGGGGGTAAGTATCGCGCACCCCGATAGCGACGTGGACCATGCCATGCACTATCTCACCTGCGTAGGCAACGAGGCCATGGTGGCGAGCGGGCAGGCTGCCGGCGCGCGCGGCATCGTTACCGGCGAGCACGCTCGCCTGCTGGTTGACTTCCCACCCGACGTGCTCGAAATGCTGACCGTGGGCGATCGCCTGGTGATCAAGACCTGCGGCCGCGGGCTGCAACTGCTCGACTTCCCGGGCGTGCTGGTCAAGAAAGCCGGCCCTAACCTGATCGAACACTGGGGACTGCGCATTTCGGCTGCGGGCAAGCTGCTAGTGCCGGTGGTGGCCAAGATCCCCGCCCATATCATGGGCAGTGGCGCCGAGCTCACGCCTGAATTTGTGGACCAGGACCTGATGACCGGCGACCGCGCCGCATTGGCCGAACACGGCATCGATCAACTGCGCTTGGGTGACCTGGTGGCCGTGATGGACACTGACCATCGCTACGGCCGCGGCTATTATCCTGGCGGCGTCACCATCGGCGTCATCATGCACGGCGATTCAGTGATGACCGGACATGGGCCGGGCTGCCAGGACCTGCTCGCCTGTGTCGACGGCACGTTGGAACCCATTATCGACCCGCAGGCGAACATTGCTCGGCTGCTAAACATTCGCTAGGCCTGCCTGGCGGCACGCGCCGGCAAGTGTGCCGGCTCTCTTGGGACACGTCACGATGCTGCAAACAAACGTCTCGCAACTGGTAAAAATCTCCGTGCTCGGCGAAGTCGCCAACCCTACCATGCCTGGGCTGCCCGCCAGCCCCTACTTCGTGGCAGCCGACGGCGCCCCACTGCTCTTGCCCACGTTTGGTGGGCTGGTCTATAACGTACGCATCGGCGACCGTGCCATGGGCTGGACGGCTGAACTGATTCAGCCCGGCGTCTCGATCAAGCACAGCAATGCCAATGTCAACACGGCACTGGGCGTCTTTGCTTGCCTGGGGAACCGGGCCCGCGTAGTGAGCGGCGCCGCCGGTGGCGCCAGCGGTGTAGTCACTGGCAAGAGTGGCCGTTTTGCCGAGCATGTCATTTGCCATTTCGGCCCCGAAGCGCTGGAAAAAATGGCGCCCGGCGACAAGGTGCAGGTGCAGGCATTCGGCGTCGGCTTGACATTGGGGGACTTCCCGACCATCCAGTTTAAAAGTTGCTCACCTGAGCTGCTCGAAGCGATCAACCCCGACGTCAGTGCTGACGGCAAGCTGGTGGTGCCGGTAAAGGGCATCGCTCCGAGCACGTTGGCGGGCGCCGGGGCCGGTCTCGGCAGTGAGAACGGCGCGCTCAACCTGCAAACCTCCGACCTGGCGCAGCTGGCGGCAGCCGGATTGGACGACCTGCGCTTCGGCGACCTCGTGGCGGTGGCCGACTGGGACAGCCGCTTTGGTCACGGCTACCTGCGCGGCGCCGTGGCGATCGGCGTCGTTTGCCAAGGCGGCAGTTACCGCAGCGGCTACGGCCCGGGCATTGCAATCATCATGACAGGCCCCGATGACGCGATTCGCCCGCTACCCACGCCTGGGGCAAACATCGCCGACCTGCTAAAGCTCTCCTAACTCTATGTCAAACACAGAGATTCGTCTACTGCAAGGCAAGACTGTCTGGGTCACGGGAGCCGGGCGTGGCTTTGGCGCCGGCATCGCCCAGGGGCTGGCGCTGGCGGGGGCACGCGTCGGCATCTGCGACGTAGACGCAGCCGAGTTGGAGATGACGACGGCTGAAATTCAGGCTGCGGGTGGCGACGTCCTGGCGCGCGTGGTGGACGTGACCGATTTTCGGGACATGGAGACGATGGCTGACGCCCTGGTGCAGCGTTGGGGTCAGCTCGACGTGGTGGTCAACAATGCCGCTATCATGCCGCTGGTTGGTTTTGAAGGGCACACGCCCGAGTTCTGGCAGAAGATGATTGGCGTCAACCTGACCGGCGTCTATCACGGCGTGCGTGCCGCCTGGCCCCATTTGCTGGCAGCAGGCGGCGGCCACTGTATTGCGATCGCCAGCGGCGCCAGCGTGCGCGGCTTTCGCGCCGAGATAGCCTACTGCGCCGCCAAGCACGGCATCGAGGGGTTTACCAAGGCGCTAGCCATGGAAGCCGAGCCATACAACATTGCCGTCAACACGATGGGACCAGGCAAGCGGCTCAAGCCGACCTCGATCACGCGTGCGGGCGAGGCCCAGGTACCGGCCGCGGAACGAAACCAGTGGACCGACCCGCTGCTGCTGGCGCCGGCCTTTGCCTGGCTAGCCGCGCAGCCGCCGGCGCGCTTCACCGGTCTGCGCTTCGATGCCGGCCCGCTGGCCGACACGATCGCGGCAGAAGGATATGAATTCGCTTTTGCCCCTGAGAAGGCGACGCTTTACGTGGAGGATTTCAAGCAGCGTCTGGAACAGCGGACGCAGTGGTCGTACTGGACCAACCAACCAAATTTGAAAGGATAGAGGCATGAAGGTTACACAGATCAAACATATGGCCTTTGCCGTGCGCGACATAGATGCATCTTTGGCGGACTATAAGCGACTCTTGGGCGTGTCCCCGGACGTGCAGGTTAAAGAATTTGCCAAAAGTCGCAACCGCGCTGCCATCTTCAATCTCGGCGGCATCGAGTTTCAGATCACCCAGTCGATGGACGCCGACGGGCGCTTTGCCTCCTGGATCGCGCAGCGCGGCTATGAGGGCTTGCACCACATCTGCTATGCCGTGGAAGACATCGACGCGGCGTTGGCCGAAGCACAGGCGAATGGCGCGAAACTCAAGGAGTGCGCCGCCTGTAAGATAACCGGCAGCCACATTCACCCTGAAGGTTGGGTGGCTTTTCTGGAAGACCAGGTCAGCGGCACCGAAATCGAGTTTATGCAGGTCTACAAGGAAGGAGAAGGCGCCGCCCGCCCGCAGGGCGTCTAGGGCCGGCGTCGAGGAGTGCTCTATGCAGCCATCCATCTTGCAGCAGAAAACAGCAAAGCGCACGCGTCTGTTTGCGGCCCCCGCCGCGCCAGGGCCAACCCTGGTCACAGGCAACACCAGCACTGCCGTGCGCGAGGCCGCAGCCGAAGCCATCGGGCGCCACCTCTGCGACCATTACACGCGGCGGCCGGGGATCGCGCCGTTATGCCAGGCGGTCGCCAAACATCTGACGGCACTCGGCGTGAACACGCACGAGAATGATGTCGTCGTCAGCGGCAGTATTGAGGAAGCTCGCTACGTGGCGTTGCGTTCGCTCGCCGTCGGCAAGACGGTCTACCTGTTCGTCCCCGCGGCAGAACCCTATGCTGCGGGCCTGAATTTTGCCGGCGCTGCCGGCGTGATCCTGTCGGAAGAAGGGGAATTGCCCAATCCCTCTGCAGGGGGTGCTGCACTGCTGCTGATAGCCAACCCACAACCCGCATCTGCCCAGTGGGCAGACGCGCAAATGCAGCGACTGTCCCAGTGGGCGGCGGATCATGAACTGCCGGTTATCGCCGACGAAACCGGCGCGCCGTCGGATGGCTATACGCCCTTTGCGGCCCTTCCGGGAATGGCGCAGCGCACGCTTACATTGGGCGGCTTCGCCGGCGCGCCCGGCCTGGCTGCCTGGCAGGTCAGCTGGTTTGCCGGCCCTAAGCCACTTCTGACACCGGTACGCGACCTCAAGCAATCCATCACCATCTGCACGTCGGCTCCCAGCCAGTACGCAGCGCTGGCGGCACTGGAAGAGCTGGAAGGTGCTAAGGGGAACCTCGCACAGGGGAAAAAGGAACAAGCATGAGCCATCGCACATTTGCCACACCCGGCGAGATCGTTACGCCAGCCGAACTGCGCGCCGTAGCAGCCGACGGCACCAAGCTGCGCTACGCACTGATGGAGCTGGCAGCCAAAATTCCCGATGCCATTACGCTTGGCCGCGGCGACCCGGACCTGGATACACCGGAGCATGTCATCGCCGCTGCGCGCGCAGCTATTCGTGACGGGCGCGCCGACCTCCGGCTGCCCACCCAGGGCATGGATGCCCTGCGCGAGGCCATTGCTCACAACGTGGGCAAACAGAACGGCATCTCGGCCAAGGCGAGCGACGTGCTGATCACCGATGGCGGACAAGAAGCGCTGTACCTGGTCATGCAGACCCTGCTCGATCCCGGCGACGAGATCCTGGTGCCTGACCCACGCTACACATCTTACGACGAAGCGATCGCCCAGGCTGGGGCCAAGATGGTGCTCGTCCCCACGTATCCTGAGGACAATTTCGATCTGCGCCCGAGTGAGGTCGAGGCCGCCATCACGCCCGCCACCAAGGCGCTTCTGATCATCTCGCCGAGCAACCCCACGTCGGCAGTTGTGAGCCCGGCCCATCTGGCCGCGATCGCTGGGATCGCGCGCAAGCACGATCTGGTGGTTATCAGCGATGAGATCTACGAGCGCTACATCTACGCCCCGGCGCAGCAGCTGAGCATCGCCAGCATCCCAGGTATGTACGAGCGCACGATCACGCTGGGTGGCTTTAGCAAGACCTACGCCATGACAGGCTGGCGCGTCGGCTATGTGATCGCGCCGGCGGACTTTATCGCGACCCTGACCGCAGTCAAGGCGGCGACCACCGGCCCGATAGCGTCCGTGGCCCAGTGGGCAGCGCTGGCCGCAGCCACCGGCCCCCAGGACATCGTGGACCAGTACCGCGAAATCTACGATCGGCGGCGCAAGCTGATGATGGCGGGGCTGCGCGGGATGGGTTTCAGCTACGGTGAGCCACAGGGGGCATTCTTTGTCTACACCGATACGTCTACCAGCGGCATCCAGGCCTTCGAACTCTCGTACTTGCTGCTGCGCGAGGGTCACGTGCTGATCTTTCCCGGCACGGCCTTTGGCGACAAATGGGTAGATTGGCTGCGTATCAGCCTGCTGCAGCCGGAGGAAAAGTTGGCGGAGGCGCTCGACCGTATGGGAGGCGTGCTGGCACGACATCGGTGACTCGTGCACGTGGGCGTGGCTTCCCACACGTGGGCGTGCGGGCTACGCGGGACCAGGCGTGCGGGCTACGCGGAACCAAGCGGCGGTCGGCGCGGGATCAGGCGCGCGGGCGGCGCAGGGTGACAGTGTCGGCGCGGGGCAAACGAGAAACAGACCAAGAGTAAAGGGATTGAGGGACTAGCATGGCAAATGCATTGAGCATCGGTAATCTCTCCGTGCTGCCGGGGGAAATGAAACGGGGAGCGATTGAGGCGGGCGTAGATATGGGCGGCAGCCCACGCCAGACACCGATCTTGGTGGTGCGCGGAGTGGAGGAGGGGCCGCGGCTCTGGCTGAACGGCGCGACACACGGCGACGAACCCGAGGGGCCCCTGTCGATATTTTGGGCCTTGCAGGCGCTCGACCCACAGAAGCTGCGCGGCACGGTCGTGGCTGTACCGGCCATGAACGTAGCCGGTTTTACGGCCGGCACACGTGGCGACCCACTGGACACGTTCGCCTATGATATGAATCGCATTTACCCGGGAAAACCCGACGGCTACCCGACCGAACGCGTGGCCTTCGCTCACTGGCAGGCGATGAAAGACAACTGCGACCTGCAAATCGCGATCCATTCGGGCGGCGAACACTCGTACCTGGCGCACATGATCTTCGCCTCGGACAATCCGGTCAGCATGGAACTGGCTGCCGCCATGGGGCCGCAATGGCCGCTAGTCTTTCGCAGCCCGGTCGGGGGAGGCAACCCCAGTTCGATGATCGGCTCGTTGGGCAAAGGTGGCATCACGGTCGAGCTGGGCGGCAACTGCCGCTCGCTGACACGCGACCTGCACGTGGTGGCGCAGGACCTGGCCGGCAGCTATCTCAACGTCATGCGCCACTACAGCATGATCGAAGGCGAAGCTACCTATGCGCCGGCCTGGCATCAGGGCTACCAAATCGCCGTGCTCGCCCCCACGACCGGCATCTTTGTCGGCAACCCCGACCTGCCATTCGAAACGCCCATCACACAAGGGACGCCGCTGGGATCGATTTACAACTTGTACGGGGATATCGTGGCCGAGCTCAAGGCGCCCAAGGATGGTGTCGTCTTTGGCCTGCGTTCGCGGCCGTCCGTGCTTGAAGGGCAGTGGTGCTGCTTTTTCGGGGTCGTCGAGAAGACGGTCGACAATCTGCTGCAGACAGGCTGAGACGGAATGCAAGCATTAACCGCACTGCTCCAGGCCCTGGTCGCCATTCCATCGCCCAACCCTCCTGGGAACTGCCGCGCCATCGCCGAGTTCTGCGGAGCGTACCTTGAGTCTGCCGGTTTCCAAGTGACGCTGGCGGCGCCCGATGAGCGCGCCTGGAGTGTGGTGGCCTCCATCGGGCCAAACAGCGGTCCTTCCCTGCTCTACCACGCCCACATCGACACCGTCCCGCTGGGCCAAAATGCCCGCTGGACACACGACCCGTTTGGCGGCGAAATTGCCGATGGGCGCCTCTATGGGTTGGGAAGCGTGGACGACAAGGGACCGTTGGCGGCCATGATGCTGGCCGGGGCACAGCTTGCAGAACGACGAGACGCCCTGGCCGGCCGTCTCACGCTCGTCTGCGCCGGCGAAGAAGAAGTCGGGGGGCGCCTGGGCACGCGCTGGCTGGCCGAAAAAGGATTTCTGCCGCCCAGCGATTTCGTCGTCGTTGGCGAGCAGACACACAACCGGATGGCCATTGCGCACAAGGGTGTGCTGCGGGCGGCGTTTCATGTGGCCGGCGAGACGGCCCATGCGACCGAGCCGTGGCGCGGGCGCAATGCCATCAACGGTATGGCGCACCTGATCCTGGCCCTCGAACGCTATCAGGCCGAGGTGCTGGACGGACGCCACCACGCGCTGGTGGGCAAGCCCAGCATCAACGTGGGCGTGATCGAGGGAGGAGTAAGTGCCAACGTCGTCGCCGATGCCTGCACAATTCACGTCGACCGGCGCATGCTGCCGGGCGAAGATCCACAAGCAGTCATTGCCGAATTGGAGGCGATTGCCGCCACATGCGGAGCACATGATGCCACACGCCGCTACAGCGTGGACAGCTTTCAGGTCAGCAACTGGTTTCAAACCGACCCGACACAGCCACTGGTGCAGGAGTTCCTGGCGGTAGCCGCAGGCGAGACCGGCCAGCCGGCCGAGCCGGTCGGCTACTTGCCCGGCAGCGATGCCAAACACCTGGTGGAAACTGCACGGGACGGCATGGTGGTCTTTGGTCCTGGCACGCATCACGTCGCCCACTCCAGCGATGAGTACGTAGACATTGCCGAGCTGGTCACCACGCACCGCATTCTTCTGCGCTTTGCCGAAAGGATTTTATGCTCGACCTAGCCATCAAGGGAGCCACACTCGTCACCGAACAAGCGGTTTTTTCCGGCGACCTGGGCGTCGAAGGTGGGCGCATCGCCGTCATCACGCAACCGGGCAGTTTGCCACCGGCACGCACCGAACTGGCAGCGGACGGCTGTCTGCTGCTGCCAGGGGCAATCGACATCCACTTCCACGTGCGCGCGCCCGGCCACCCGCAGCGCGGCACCTTTATCACAGAGACACAGGCGGCAGCCGCAGGGGGCGTTACAACGGTACTCGAGATGCCCATCAGCGTGCCGGGCTGTGCACGCCGCGACATCCTGATCAACCGCCGCACCCTGGGTGAAGCCGAATCTTATGTCAACTTTGGCCTCTACGGTGCGCCCGGCCTGCTCGACCGGGACGAAGTGCTCGGAATGGCGGAAGAGGGCGCCTGCGGCTTCAAGGTCTTTACGCATGCGGCGCCCAAGGGGCGCGAGGACGAGTTCCTGGGCATCTGCATCGACCAGGAAGACCAGATCTACCGCGCCCTCGAGCTGATCAAGGAGACCGGCCGGCTGGTCTCATTTCATGCCGAAAACGAGCGGCTGATCCAGCTCTTCGAGGGGCGCATGAAGGCCACGGGCCGCACCGACCCCGCGGCCTTTGTCGCCAGCCGACCGCCCGTGGTCGAAGCCATGAGCGTCGCCCAGCTGGCCGTCATGTGCCGCGACGTGAACACGCACGTGCACATCGCCCACGTCTCCTGTGCCGCGGCCCTCGACGCGCTGGTGACGGCGCAGGCGGCGGGGCTGCCCATGACCGGCGAGACCTGCCCGCACTACCTCCTTTTTACGGCCGCCGACATGGACCGCCTGGGCCCCTTTGCGATGATCAAGCCGCCCCTGCGCACGGCGGCGGACCAGGAAGCGCTCTGGCGTGGGCTCTTTTCGGGGGCGCTGCTGGCCATCACGACGGACCACAGCCCCTTCACCCTCGAGGAAAAAGAACGCGGCATGGGCAACATCTGGACGGCGGCGATCGGCTCGCCCGGCGTCGAGGCGCTGGTCCCCTTTGTCCTGAGCGAGGCGTTGGGCGGCCGCATGAGCCTGCCCTGGGCCGTTCGTCTCATCGCCGCGCAGCCGGCGCGCCTCTTCAACCTCTACCCCGAGCGGGGCACCCTCCAGGTCGGTTCGATCGCCGACCTCCTGGTCTATGCGCCGGAGCCCGCCGGCACCATCGACAGCAGCCGCTGGTTCTCCAAGGCCAAGGCCATCGATCGCCTCTACCACGGACGCCCCGTACGCGGGGGCGTCCAGGCCACAATCGTCAACGGCAAAGTCGTCTACCGCGACGGCCAGATCACCGGCACCCCCGGCGACGGCCGCTTCGTTCGCCCGGCCGACGCCTAAACTGCGTCGGCCGTTGAACGCTGCGTGCGCCCGCGCGGCCTCTCGTTTGCTCCGCCTCCTCGTGGGGCGCAATCTTGTCTAGTGCGCACGCCTTCGTGCGCAAGGCGCTGCTTGCAGCGCAGCACCGGGCCGCCGGCAGGCCCCGCATTCTCGGGCGGCGCCCCGTAGAAGGGGTCTCCTTGCCCCGACGGGCTGGGCACCGTCTCCGGCTGCCAAGCCGCAAAGAATCAGTCGCCCCTGGCTGCCATACTCGGCATGCAGCAGCGCTACCATCTGCCGGAAGTCGACCGCTCACGGAACGACATGCTCGTCAGTGCCAGGCCCGCTGTCGCCGCCCATCATGGCCGCCGCTATCGTCGCCGGCCGCGCCCCCGGCAAGGTCACAGGCTGGGTTGCCGGGATCGCAGTGCAGTGCACGGCGCCACCTGGTCACGCGTGACGCTGTGGCCTTTTATTCGGTTTCCTGCTCCGGCGCGCCGTGCTCGCGTTCGTAGAAGGCCATGGTCGGCTGGAGCGCCGCCAGCAATTCGGCAGGGATCGTCTCACGGGGCAGTAGGCCGGTCACGATCGCGTGGGCGACCAGGGCATCTTCGATGCCAGCATTGTACCGTCCCCACAGCTCGCGGCTCGGGCCCTGGTGAAAGGCATGGATGCGGTCACTGAGCTCGCCGGCGCTGATCTGACCACCGCGCCAGAGGGTGAACTGCTGCTCCAGCTCGCCGAGTGCCCGGCCAAGCTCGGCCTCGTAGGCCCGCGCCGCATACTCGCGGATCAGCCGCCTGATGTGTTTTGGGGACTGGCGCAACGTTGATCCCATTATGCCCCCTTTCGCCGCCGGCGCGGCAGCGTAACCTCACGGTCGAGGATGACGATCGGCGGCTGGCTCTCGCCTTCCGGCTCAGGGCTTTCCGGTAATGTATTCATCAGCCGCCCGAAGATCAGCATCGCCTGGCCCACGGCAATTACCGCCACGAGCAGCGCCATCCCCAGACCCACCGCCGGCAGCAGCCATATGATCAGGAGGGCGACACCGACGCTCAGCCCGAGCAATACCGCCAATATGACCACAAAGATCAGGAGCATGACCACCAGAATACTCATCGACGTTCATCCTCGCTCGCCCAGCAGCGCGTCCAGCGTCTCTATCAGCCGCCGTTTGCGCTTATTCGCCGCCCGCAGTCCTTCCACATACGATCGCCACTCCGCTGACTTCTCGTGCTCCGTCCACACGCGCCGCAGCTTGCGCAGGAACAGCGCCGCCGCCTCATATGCCGCCGCGTTGGTCTGCGCGATGCGCGCCTCGGCCAACTCCTGCCAGATCGCCGCAGCTCGCTCGGGGTAGGACCTCGCTACGGCGTCGGCGACCGCATCGGCGTTGATCTGGACATACCGCGCCTGGCCGCGCCGATCGTACCAGCGCAGTACCTCGGCGGGTTGGCCCTCACTGATTGCCAAGTCGATCAGGATACCCAGTTGCGGGAACTGGAGCTGGTAGCGCTGCTCGGTGGGGGGGATGCCCGTCTCGGGGAGCGGCCAGGCCGGGATGTTCGTTTCGCCGGCGCTGCGCGCCAACCGCTGAGGCAGCTGCCCGCTCTCCAGGTAATACAGCGCCGCCGCGCGCACAGCCGGGCCAACCCCTTCCTGCGCCGCCGCCGCCTCCAGCGCGCGCAGGGCCGGGAGGGATGGGGTAGCGAAGAACGCCTCAGCCCGCAGCGCCGCCACCATTGCCCAGTCGCCCGCCCCCCCGCGCAGGGTGCAGACCAACTCGCGCAGTGCGCCGGCAAGGCCAGGGTACTGGCGCGCCGTTGCTGCAATTCCTGTGCGTGCCCACTGCTCGGCCTCTGCTTGACGCCCGGCGGCCAGCAGCCTTTCGACCAGACGCTGGTAGCCGCTGCCCCCTTCCGCCTCACGCTCGCAGAGCGGGATGATCTCCTCATCGCGGCCCGCCGCCTCCAGTGCCAGGATAGCGAAGTCGGCCAACTGTCCCCGCCGATACTCACGCGAGAAGTCGCCGGCTGCCAGCGGAACGCCGGCGAGCCGGCTGAGCAGATCGTCGGCAACCATACTCCAGGCCACCGGCGGATACGGGAGCTCAAGCACCGCCTGCGCGCCGTCGCACAGGTCGTACGGGTCGCGCAGCAGCGCGTCGATCGTCCAGGTGAGCTGCTCGTCAGGCTCAAGCGACGAGGCGGGCAGCGCCTGGAAGACGACCGAGAGACACGCTGAGAGATCAGCGGCCGTCTCGCCCTCGTCGTGGCTCTGCTCCACCTGGTTGATCCCAGCCTCCAGCAGATGCTCGCCGAGCCGTACGACTGCGTCGGCGTGGCCACGCTCGAGGAGGAGTGTGAGGCCGTCGAGGACTGGGCCGTAATCTGGCGTATACCCATCCGCGTCCCAATGATTGCGCCAGCCTGGCTCTGCCGTGGCGGCGATGATCCGCCTGAGCACCTCGGCCTCGAGTTGGTCGGCGTTGTCGTTGGCCAGCATCTGACGCACCGCGAGGGCGGCGCGCACCTCCGGGAAGCGTTGAGCCAGCTCGATGAGCAGCGCTACCAGTTCGGCCTGGGTATAGGTGGCGAGGAATGCCGCGAGGGTTGGCTTGCGGGTTGGTTCGGCGCCCTCCTGCGCGGCCGGGTCTACGGTGAACGTGGCCAGCGCTGTGGCAGCGGCGGCCTGGCGCTCCAGCAGGACCAGGCGCGGATCGCTCGCCGGAACGACGGGCAAGGGTTGCGCCTGCTCGGAGCGGGCGAGATAAGCCAGGGCCACAGCGACGGCGTGCTTGCAGCTGCTGCCGTAGGGGCAGGTGCAGTCCGACGCGAGCTGATCCGCGTGCAGGAACACCCGCGTCGCGTAGCGCTCGCTTCCCTGAACCCAGGCGACCAGCCCGCCCTCAGCAGTGGCGGCAAGCTCGCGCACCCGCCCGCGCCGCTCATAATCCTGCCCGCGCTTGAAGACCGCCTCGCCGGCCCAGGCGCGGAGCTGCGCAAGTGTGACATCAGCATCGCTAGCCATTGCACTGGTGCCTCCAAATTCTGCGCCAACATTGATCTTTCTGCGACCCTTGGCGATATTATATCACGTGACCGAGGCGTCACCGACAGCTTTAGGCCGGCATGTACGGCGTCTTACCACACAACGTGAACCTGGCTACTCGACGGTCGAATGCCAATTCTGTACACTGGTTATTGCAGCGCGCGTTGGTCTGCCGGCATAGATACCCTACTTAGCCTGGTAAGAGGCCGCGTGGGGCGTCTAGGCAGCCGGTGCGGCATTGAGCAGCTCTTGCGTAACGCGCCAGATCCCATCCCCTTCTTTGCGCCAGACGATGACCAAGCGGACGTGCGTGGTTGTGCCGGCGCTCGGTGGGCGGCCATTCACCCAGGTGGCTTCACCGTATGTGTAGGCGATGTTGCCGCTGCCCTCGGTCCGCAGCGCCACGATCGACACGGACGACAGCGGCTGCATTGCCTTGGCCATCGCGAGCAGGGCTTCCCGACCCTGAACAGCCGGTGCACCTGGTCCTACGAACAAGGCATCCTCCGTGTAATGGTACACCCAGGCGGTTGCGTCTGGGGATTGGAGCGCGTTTTGGAGGGCGCGCTCAGCACTGCGGATCTCAGTCTCATCGAATGTAGATTGCATAGGACTCACTTTTGTGAAAAGTCCCGTGGCTGGTCACTATGATGCTTATTGGGCGATCTCATGTTCCGGGGGCGACGACCATTGTTCCGGGGACATGAACCTACGCCCGCGTCCGGTCGGCAAATTCCTGAAAGATCGTGGCGGCGTACTTGATGCCTTGAATATACCGCTCGATCGGCATGTTCTCGTTGGGCGCGTGCAGGTTGTTCTGCGCCGCGCCAAAGCCGCTGAGGACAGCCGGGTGCGGCACGCTGGTCATGATCGTCCCCTGCGTGCTGACGCCGAGCACGACGGGCTGCTCGCCCCAGATGCGGTCGGCGGCGTGGATCACGGCCTGGCTGATCGCCTCGGCGACGGGCGTCTTGTAGGGGTTGCCGCGCACGGTGTGCGTAAGGATCTCGACGTCGTCGTACCCGTGCTTGTGCAGGTGCGCCTGCAGCTTCTGGATCTGCACCGCAGGCTCGAGCTTGGGCGGGCAGCGAAAATCGAGCTTGGCGACGGCCTCGCTGGGCACGATGGTCTTCATCCCCTCGCCCGCATACCCGGCGGCCAGCCCCGCGATGTTGCACGAGGCGCCGTAATGAATGGCCTTCAGCAGCTCGATGTCGTCGGCGTACGCAAACTCCCCGCGCACTCCCAGCTGCGCGGCCAACTGCCGGCGGTCAAAATACTTGAGCTCCTCGCGCAGATAATATAGGTCGTCGGCATCGGGCGGCAGCAGGTCGTCATACCAGCCGTCGATCAGGATGCGCCCCTCGGGCGAGAAGATCGAGCTGAGACAGTGCACCAGCCGCCACGTCGCCGCCCGCGCCTGCAGCAGCTGGGCGCGGCCGCTCCAGAAGTCGATGCCGTGGCTCGCCACCCGCAGCTCGACAGCCAGGATTGCCTTGATGCCCAGCTGAATCTCCGGGCGCTGCGACGTGGCATGCACGCCCCCGTCCAGCCCGATGCTGGCGTCGCAGGCGCAGAGATCCTGGTGATCCGCGACCCAGCGCGCCAGGTGTGGACTGCCCACCTCCTCCTCGCCCTCGCAAAAGAAGATGAGGTTGACGGGCGGCCCCCCACGCATCTCGTTAAAGGCCTGCGCCGCGCGTACGAACGAAAGCGCGCCCGACTTGTTGTCGGTCGCACCCGCGGGCATAGATGACGCCGTCCCGGATGGCGGCGCTAAAGGGCGGGTCGATCCACTTCTCCAGTGGCTCGGGCGGCTGCACGTCGTAGTGGCTGTAGCACAGCAGTGTCTTGGCGGCGGCGTCTGCGGCTGCCTGCGTGGCGTAGACCAGCGGCGGCGCCCCCGGCACGGGCAGGATGCGGGTGTTGGCAAATCCGTCGGCGATCATCTGCCCCCGCAGCAGCGCAGCGCACTCCTCCAGCCCAACATTTTGTGCGCTGATGCTCGGCTGGCGCAACAGTTCCTGCAGCTCCGCCACCAGCTCGTCGCGGCGGGCGTCGATCCAATTGTATATGTCCTGCATGGCCTAGCGTCCCCGTTCCATCTGCCCGTATTCCCACATGATGGCGGCGGCATACTTGATACCCTTGACGTAGTGCTCCAGGTCGATGCTTTCGTCCGGCGCGTGCAGGTTGCAGTCGGGCTGGGCGAAGCCGGTGAGCACGGTGGGCATCCAGACGTGCTTGAGGATCGTGCCCTCGGCGCTCACGCCGTTGATGACCGGCGGCTTGCCAAAGACGGTCGTCGCCGCCCGGATGACCGCCTGGCTGATGTCTTCCTTGACGCTGATCTTGTAGGGCGGCTCGGGCGTGCCCCCGCGGATGATGACCTCGATGTGGCCAAAGCCCCGCTCCACGAGGTGCCGCTTGAGCTTCTCGATCGCCTTGGCCGGGTCGATCAGCGGCGGCAGCCGCATGTCGAGCTTGGCCCGCGCCTCGTTGGGCACGATCGTCTTGCTCCCCGCCCCCTGGTAGCCGGAGGTGAGCCCGGCGATGTTGCAGGTGGGCTCGTAGGCGCGCGCCTTGATCGCCTCGACGCCGTCCCGGCCAAGCGCAAACTGGTCAATGCCCCACTCCTGCTTGAGCTTGTTGAGGTCCAGGCGCCTGGCGTTGGCCTCGAGCTGCTCCAACTCCTCCTCGCCCAGCTCCCACAGCCCCTCATACCAGCCGTCGATCAAGATGCGGCGGTTGGCGTCGACCAGGGTGTTGAGCGCCCGCACCAGCTCCCAGGCCGGCTGCGGCACCAGCGGCGCGTTGAGGCTGTGAATGTCGGCGTTAGCGCCGCGTGCGACCAGCTCGATAAAGAGCACGCTCTTGAGCCCCAGGTCGATGTCGGGCGTCATGGCGCTGGGGTCAACGCCGCCGTCAAGACAGTGCATGGCGTCGGCGCGCACGAGCTCGGGATTGGCCTCGATAAACGGCCCGAGGTGGATCGACCCGATCTCCTCCTCGCCCTCAGTAAAAAACTTGACGCCCACGGGCAGCTCGCCGCGCGTCCGCAGCCACGCCTTGGCCCCTTTCATAAAGGCCAGCACCCCCGACTTGTTGTCGGTGGCCCCGCGCCCCCACAGCCGGCCCTTGTCCACCACGGCGCCAAAGGGCGGATAGGTCCACTTCTCCACCGGCTCCGGCGGCTGCACGTCATAGTGGGCATAGGCGAGCAGCGTCTTGCTACTTGCGGCGCTGGGCACATGGCCGATGACGCAGGGCGGGCCGCCGGGAATCTGGTGCGCGGTGGCCGGCAGCCCGTCGGCATGCATCATCTCGACCACCAGGCTGGCGCACTCGTCAAGCCCGATCCCCTGGGCGCTGATACTGGGCTGCTGCACCAGCCGCTGCAGATCGGCAATCGCTTCGTCCACGTGTGCGTCGATCCAGTCAAACGCTGCCTGCAGTTCGGGTGCGATGGTAGTCATGACAAAATCCTCTTTCTTTTTCTTGCTCACAGCGTGCGCGCTGTCGAGTACGCGTGCCAGTTAATTGCTGCCTGCATGTGCCAGGAGGACACCCTTCCTGGAGGGCACCCTTCCTGGAAGCCTCCCCCTAAGCAATGACCCGGTCGTCCGGCCCATGTTCGCTGAGGTAACGGCTGAGCCGCTCGCCGCCGGTCTCCGTCACCACCATCGAGTCGATGATGCGATAGCCATCCACCCCCGGACGGTAAATGCCGGGCTCATTGGAAAAGATCATGGTAGGGGCCAGTTCCGTGTCGTCGCCCAGCGACAGCCACGGCGCCTCGTGGCCCTCGACACCCATGCCATGGCCGATACGATGGCGGATGAAGTCACCATACCCGTAGTCGCGCAACACGGTCCAAGCTGCTTCGTTGACGGTGTGACAGCGGTTGCCCGGCCGCAACGCCGCCAGGGCAGCCTCGTCGCAGGCCCAGGTCGCCTCGAGGCAGCGCCGCTGGTCCGGGGAAGGATCGCCCACAACAAAGGTGCAGCCGCTCTCGGCGTGATAGCCGCCCACTTTGACGCCGATACCGACGATAAGCGTGTGCCCAGGCTCTATACGGTGCGGACCGGAGTGGCCGTGCGGCAGTGCGCCGCGGGCACCGGTGTGGGCCGTCAGCGCTACGGCGCCGCGATAGAAGTTGACCAGGTCCTCCAATTGGGCTTGCATACGCGCAGTGGTCTGTGCCTGCACTACCTTGACGACATCAAGCTCGGTAATGCCGTCACGCAGACCTTCGGCGACACTGGCGCGCGCCAGCGCCAGCCCGAAATCTGCGTAGGCGGCGGCCTGGCGCGTCAGTTCGATCTCGGCCTCGCTCTTGAGATACCGCAGGCGCTGGATAGTATCATCGAGCACCAGGCGCGGCTTGCGCTGTCGCATGTATTCAAAGGCAGCGTGGCCGGCGGCGTCGACAGCCAGCCGTTCGCCGACGATCTGATCCATCATCCACACTTCCGCCGGCACGACGCCGGGATACTCGTCATAGCAGTGCACGTTGGCGATCCACGTTTCCTCCGCATTTTCCTTTTCCAGCAGTGGGGCCAGAAAGAGCGGTGAGCCCTGGGCGGGCAGGTAAATACCCAGCGGGCGCTCGTTGGGAATGTGGAAGAAACCAGTCGCCCACATCAGGTTGGCGGCATTGAGCACGAGCAGGCCGTCATAGCCCGCAGCGCCGATGCGATCCTGGATCGCCGCCACGCGCCGGCGGTAATGGTCAGGAGGCAAGTGGACGGCTTTGCGCAAGGCACCGGCAAGTGCGGACATAGACAACCTCAGTTTCGCGTGTGAGTTTGTTGTTGACGTGCCAACTGTCAACAGTTGACAAATGACCAAGGTGGTTATATCATGTCGCCATGGTCCTGTCAATGACGACTGCCCTGCCAAACTCCCTGTTCACCATCCTAATAGGAGGAATTGCGAATGTCCACATGGAAGCGTAAGACCTGGTTAGGCACGTTCCTGGCAGCCGCGATGGCCGTCAGTGCGGCCTGTACCACTGTACCCGCGGCAGCGCCGGCCACCGACAGTGGGGCCGGACAAGCCGAAGCCACTGCGGCTCCGGCCGAAGCAGCCGGCGAAGCAGCGAGCGGCGAAAAGTCCCGTCTCGTTATTGCCCAGTCGGTCGACGTCCAGGGGTTGGAGCCATCCAACGTCAACTCGCGCGCCGAATCCAACATCTTCGGCCACCTGTATGGCACGTTGTATGACATCACCGAAAGCGGCGAAATCAAGCCTTACCTGGCAAAGTCCTACACCCTGTCAGAGGACGGCAAGGAGATGACCTTCACGCTGAATGAAGGTCTTACCTGCCACGACGGCGAGCCACTGACGGCCGAGGATGTAGCCTACACATTCTCGCGCGCCGCCGACCCTGCCAACGCCTTCACCGGCAACACGGCAGGCTTCGTGCTCGACGCCATCAGCTTCGTTGAGGCGCGTGTCGACAGCGACCTGGAAGTCACCATCGTGATGGACCAGTACACGTCGCCCGCCCTCGGCCTCATCGCTGAAGCCTACATCCACTGCAAAGACTCTTATGAGAAGATGAGCTTGGAGGATGCCGCCGCCACCCCGATTGGCTCTGGCCCCTACAAGTTCGTCGAATGGGTCAAGGACGACTATGTCCTGATCGAGAGGGTGCCGGACTTCACCTTGAAGCCGGGCGTCTATGACGAAATCCAGTGGAAGGTAATCCCTGAAGCCTCGACCCGCTCGGCCGAACTGATCGCCGGCAACGTCGACATCATCACCAACGTGCCGCCGGACCAGCACCAGGCCATCAACGACTCCGGCGCCGCCGCCGTCGAAGGTGTCAGCGGCACGCGGCGCATGTACGTCGGCTACAACCTGGGCAAGGAGTTCGCCGATTCGCCTGACGGCAAGATCATCCAGGATCCCAAGGTGCGCGTCGCTTTGCAGTACGCGGTCGACGTGCCCACCATCTGCCAGACGCTGCTGGCGTTTGAATGCGAGCGCGCCTCCAGCATGGTGAATCCGCCCAACAACAACACCAACCTGACGGCCTATCCGTTTGACCCGGCCAAGGCCGAGCAGTTGTTGGACGAGGCCGGCTACCCGCGCGGCGAGGACGGCACCCGCTTCGAAATCGGCATGATGGCCGGCAAGGGCCGCTATCTTAACGACGTCAACGTCGTGCTGGCGATCGCCCAATACTTGACGGACATCGGCGTCAAGGTCAACCTGCAGCAGATGGAATGGGGTTCCGAATTCGTGCCGCTGCTGCGCGAGCACAAGGTCGGCCCGCTCTTCTTTGTGGGCACTGGCGGCAGCACGTGGAGCGCCGTCTACGACATGTCCGACATCTCCACGCCGGATGCGGCCACCAACTACACCGAGTGGAATAACCCCGACTGGTTCGCCGGCTGGGAAAAGTTGGCCGAGACGCGTGACCCGGCAGTCGAGAAGGAGGTCACGGACCAGATGCAGGAAATCATGTACAATGACCCGCCCTGGCTGTTCCTCTACTTCCAGCCGGACTTCTACGGCGTCGGCAGCGATGTCGACTGGCAGCCGCGGCGTGACGAGATCATCGACGCCACCACGGCCCAGCCCAAGTAAGATACGTTCGAACGTAAGTCCCCAGGACTGCCGGCGGAAGCGAGCTTCCGCCGGCAGTCCTGGGGCACAACCACCGCAATCATCGAGCCGCTATGACAACTTATCTCGCCCGACGTTTGCTGCAGACCATCTTTGTCATCATCGGCGTCACCTTGTTGACGTTCCTGGCCCTGCACCTGGCGGGCGACCCCACCTATCTATATGTCAGCGAGCGCGCCACCGATGAAGAGGTTGCCGCAGCACGCGCCAAGTTGGGCTTTGATCGCCCTCTCCACGAACAGTACTTCAACTATATAAGCGGCCTGGCGCGCCTTGACCTTGGCAACTCGCTGCGTTCGCGCACGCCAGCGTTCGCCCTGGTCATGGAACGGATGCCGGCCACACTGGAGCTTACCCTGTTCGCCCTCATTCTGGCGGTGGGGCTCGCCATCCCTATCGGCATCATATCGGCTACACGCCGCGGCACACCACTCGACGGCGGCATCATGCTGTTTGCCATGGTGGGCCAATCGATGCCTAGCTTTTGGCTGGGGATCATGTTGATCCTGTTTGTCGGCCTCGGGCTGCGTTGGCTGCCCATTTCAGGCCAGGTGCCGGTACTCGATCCGCTCCTGAAAGGGAATTGGCAGCAGGCCTTGGCCAACACGCCTGATGGACTGCGCCATCTCATCTTGCCTGGCATCACACTGGCCGTCTTTTCGCTGGCGCGCAACGCCCGCCTGATCCGCTCCTCCATGCTCGAGGTGCTGGGCCAAGATTACGTCACGACGGCGCGTGCCAAGGGGATGGCCCGCCGCACCGTAGTCATGCGCCATGCTTTTCGCAACGCCTTGATTCCTTTCGTCACAATCGTGGGCCTGGAATTTGGCTTCTTGCTCAGCGGCGTCGTCGTCACCGAGACAGTTTTTTCCTGGCCAGGCGTCGGCCGCCTGGTTTTCAATGCCATCAACCAGCGCGATATTCCGGTCGTGCAGGCGTCAGTGGTTGTCTTTTCCCTGCTGTTTGTTCTGCTCAACCTGGTGGTCGACGTAGTCTACACGTTGATCGATCCACGCATCCGCCTGCAATAAGGTGCCTGGCTTACGTATGATCGATAACAGAGCACTCTCTCCGGGGGAATCCATAGCTGCGCCGCAGGCCGCTGACCAACCGCAGCGCCGGCAGCGTTCAGCTTGGCGGCAGGCACGCACCAGCCTGGTCAAGGCGCGTTGGCCGCTGATCGCCATTGCGTTCCTCATCTTGCTCGTCCTGTGCGCCCTCTTTGCCAACGTGCTGGCCCCAGCCGATCCCAACCGGCAGAACCTGATACTGCGTCTGCAACCCCCGATGAGCGAAGTGCAGATCAGCGGCAAGCCATTTACATTTGTGCTCGGTTCGGACGGGCTTGGCCGCGACGTGCTATCGCGCCTGATCTACGGAGCACGTGTGTCGCTGTTGGTAGGCATGACCGCCGTACTTCTGGGTGGATTCCTGGGCATCCTGCTGGGCGTACTGGGCGGCTATTATGGCGGCTTTCTAGACGACGTGATTATGCGCCTCGTCGACATCCAGCTGGCCTTCCCCTTTATCCTGCTGGCCATTATGGTGCTGGTCATCTTGGGGCCAGGCCTCGTTAACCTCGTCATCGTGTTGGCAATCGGCCAGTGGGTGGTCTACGCACGCATCGCGCGTGGCGAGACGATTTCGCAAAAACGCCGCGATTATGTCGACTCGGCCCGCGCAGTAGGGGTGTCCAATGGTCGAATCCTTTCGCGCGCCATCCTGCCCAATATCCTTGCGCCGCTGGTGGTGATTGCCTCATTCAACGTGGCGGCCGTCATTCTGTCCGAGGCAGCACTTTCCTTCCTCGGGTTGGGCGTGCCGCCGGAAGTGCCAACCTGGGGCGGTATGCTGGCCGAAAGCCGCGACCAGCTGTTGGGCGGTTACTGGTGGTTGGCAGTCTTCCCCGGCGTCGCCATCATGCTGACCGTACTTTCACTCAACATCCTGGGCGACTGGACGCGCGACTTTCTCGATCCTCGCCTGCGCGGCAGATAAGCGCTGCAAGAACACGGAGTGGCTTTCAAATGGAATACAGTGCTGATTACAAAACTGTGCAGATCCCCCTGCAGTACGTTCCGGCCGACAAACTGCGCGAGCTTACCAGCGAACTGCTGCGCGCAACCGACCTCAGGCCCGACGACGCCGATATCATTGCCGACGCTCTGGTGACAAGCGAGCTGCGCAACCTCCAGGGCCAGGGCCAAGGGGTACGCCGCGTGCGCGCCTACGTCGATCGCGTGCGAGCGCGCCACGTCGACCCGGCTGCACCCTTTGATTTGGTGAAGGAGTCGCCTGCGCTGGCACTGGTGGATGCGCACAATGCGGCGGGCACGGTCGTGGCCGTCAAAGCAATGCGCCTGGCCGTCCAAAAGGCCAAGACCTGTGGCGTCGGCATCGTGCTCGTGCGCCACAGCACCCACTTTGGTTCGGCCAGCTATTCGGCCGCACAGGCGTTGGCCGACGGCTGCATCGGCGTAAGCATGACCAACGCCGGCCCCGAGATGGCGCCCTGGGGTGGGATCGACGGCGTTGTGGGCACCAATCCTTGGGCAGTCGCCGTGCCCACGGGCGATGGCCCGGACGCCATGCCGATCATCCTGGACATGGCGCTGACGACCTCGGGCAAAGGCATGATGCGGTGGCTGCTGCGTGATGGGCGCAAGATGCCCACCAACTGGGCCATCACGGCCGATGGCCGCATGACCGACGATCCGGCCGAGGCCATGGACGGCACACTCCTGCCGATGGGCGAGTACAAGGGCTATGGCTTGAGCCTCATCACCGACGTACTGACGGGAGTTCTGAGCGGGGGCGCCTATGGCGTCGTTCCCTACAGCGATCAGGCGCGGCAAGAAGTGGCGCACCAGTTCATCGCCTACGACGTGGACTGGTTCCAACCGCGCGCGGAGTTCTACGCGCACATGCACGAGTTTATCGCTATGGTCAAGACCAGCCGCGTGCGGCCCGGATTTAAGGAGATTCTACTGCCGGGTGAGTTGGAGTGGCGGCGCCAGCGTGAGAAAGCCACCACCGGCATTCCACTCGATCCGGAGGTATTCGAGGACTTGCGCTTGCTGGCGATGGAATGCAACGTATCTTGGCCGTTTTGACGCTAGAACCGTTCGGCGTTGCCGCCACCACCCTCATATCACGCAAAAACGGGCTCCAGGTGCATGCACCTGGAGCCCGTTTTTGCGGTTAATGGGTTAACTACTGGCCTGGCTCGATCGGAGCCGGCTCGCCAGGAATAGGAGCCGGCGGAATGGTTGACCCGCCATCTGTCTCCACCGGGACAACCGTCGGAGTCTCAGTCGGTATTGCGGTCGGCAACTCGATCGAGACATCCGTCGGTATTGCGGTCGGGATATCGGTCGGTACCTCCGTGGGCGTCTCCGTAGGTATGTCCGTTGGAATCGCGGTGGGGGGCTCCGGCGCCAGGGTCGCAGTCGGCTCGACCGTAGGTAGTTCCGGCGTCGGCCGTTCGTCCGCCGTGGTTACGCCCACATAGTCAAAGCTGACGCTGGTCTGCCGGCTGAAGTCGGCCGTCGCGATCAGGATGGCGATGCGCCCTGTTTTGATCGGCGTACCGTTTGGCCACACTGCGGGCATGGCAAAGATCATAGTGTAGTCGCCGTTCGCTGTCGTCGCGACGATGGCATAGTTGGCGTATTCGTTGCCGCTGCCACCGCTGCCGCCTAGCGGAGCGAGATGCGCATAGACCGTGCTGTTACCCGGGAAGCCACTGCCGGAGACGGTAACCACCGTGCCGGCACCGCCCGTGCGTGGGTTGAGATTCGCCGAGGGGTTGGGCGCCGGCGTAGCCGTAGCCGGCGGCGTTGCTAGCGGCGTCGGCGTCCAGGTCGGACCAGCCGACAGGTAGTTGAACACGGCACTGGCCGATACGCTGAAGTCAGTACGCGCCAGCGTCACTACTACCTTATCCTGTGAAATCGGCGCCCCGTTGGGCCAATTCGAAGGCATCGTGATGCTCAGGCTGGCACGGCCGTTGCCGTCCGTACGGCCCGCAGCATAGCGCACCGGCTCGCCCGTATTGATGGACGCATCCAGTGCTGCCAGGTAGACGCCGACGTTCACGTTGGCGGGGAAGCCCGATCCATTGACGGCGACAATCGTGCCGGCTACGCCGGACGAGGGACTCAGCGCGACAGCCGGATTGGACGCCACCGTGAAGTAATCGAAGGTAGCGCTCGTCTCCACGCCAAAGTTGGTGGTCGCCACAAGGACAACCAGCTTGCCGCTGGTGATCGGCTGGCCATCGGGCCAGACAGACGGCATCGTAAAGGAAGCCACGAAGTTGCCGTTTGCGTCAGTCACCGTGCTGGCAACAGGCGGAGCCGCATTGACCGCACTGGCGCTGACGACGCCACCCAGGAACAGGTTGAGCGCCGTATTGGCGGGGAAGCCGCCACCCTGCACTGTCACTTGGGTGCCGGCGCCACCGGAAGACGGATTGATGCGCGCGTAGGGGTTGGGCGCCACGGTCGGCTGCGGGCCTACAAAGTCGAAGTCGGCGCCCGCCGAGACACCGAAACCAGGTGTTGCCGCGAGGAGCACGAGTTTGCCCGGGCGAATCGGCGCGCCGTCCGGCCAGCTGGCCGGCATGACAAAGGTCAGGCTGCCGCGACCGAAGCGATCACTGGACGTGCTTGCGTAGCTCTGGGTATTGGCCGCCTCGGCACTAGCTGCGCTGACGAAGCCTCCGATGTAGAGGTCAATCCGCGTGTTGGCCGGGAAGTTGCCAAAGCTCACGGTTACCGCCGTGCCCGCGGGGCCGGACGAAGGATTGGCGTCGGCATAGGGATTAACCGCTGCGGGCTGTGTCGGCGTCGGTGTGGGCGTGAGCGTCGGTGTGGGCGTCGGGGTAGTGCTGATGCGGTCCCACCAGAAGCGAACACGGGCGCCGCCGTAGGCCTGGTAGTACTCTACCTTCAGGTCATGATCACCGCTTAAGTGGAGTTCGTACGAGTAGGTCGGCCCATAGGTCTGATTGCGCCACTCATCGATCACGCGGTCGCCGTCAACATAGACGCGGATTCCGTCGTCGGAGCGGGCATTGAGCCGGTAGGTGCCGCTCTTGAAATCAATCTCCTGCGTCCAACGCACCGAATAGTTCTCGTTGGATATGCCAGGAGCCGGAGAACCGGTGCCCCAATTGAAGTCGATATCGTCGTCGTTGCGTACGTAGGTCGGGTTGCCGTCCAGATGGCGGTTCGAGAAATACTCGCCCTTCCAGTCCGGGAAGTAGTCCGGGTTGATCCGCTCCCACCACACGGAGATAAACGCCAGGCCGGCCTCTTCATAGTAGTCGACGACCACCTGGTGGTAGCCCGCGCCGAGCCAGATTTCGCCGCTGTAGGTTTCAGGCCGCCAGCTGTGCCACTGATCGATCACCAGCCGGCCATCTACCCACACGCGCACGCCGTCGTCGGCGTTGGCATAGAAGCGATAGGTGCCTTCGTCGTACCACAGCGAGCGCGTCCAACGCACCGAGAAGTTGTCGACAGGGATGCCGGGAGCTGGCGAGCCGTATCCCCAGTTGAAGTCCACCGCCGCGTCCTGGCGCACGATCGTGGGGTAGCCGGCCAAGGAAGGATTGGCATAATACTCGCCCAACCAGCTGCCGCCCGGCGGTATAGAGGTCGGAATGGCAGTGGGCGTGGCGGTCGGCGTGGTAGGCGGCACAATTGGAGTCGGCGGCGCGCTGATGATCGGCGCCCGCCCGGTGAAGTTGGTAAAGGCACGGGCGACCCACCCCAGTTGCAGGTCCATCGTCCTCACATACAGCCAGCCACCCGAGTAATCTTGGCCTAATACCAGCAGGATTGTGCCATTGGGCAAAGAGCGCACAATCGGGTAGTTGGTGCCTGGCCCCATGCGCATATTCAGAGCCGCACTCATCACGCGCGCGGTGTTGTCCCCAGGTGCCTGCGTGGGCAGTGGGACGGGCGTGGCTTGGGCTGTCGGGGTGGCTGCCGGCGTAGCCGTGCCGGTGACGGTCGGCGTGACGGGCATGGTAGGCGTCACCGTGCCCGTGCTAAAAGTAAACTGCGTCGAGGCGCTGCGCACCTTGTCCAGTGAGTAGGCTGCGACCTGCACATTCGTCGCACCTTGCCAGAAAATGTCCAGCGGCACGATAAACTCGGTTTCGAAACGTCCCTCGGCATCGGTGGAAGTCATCACCAGCGTAGCTTCCAGATCCACGCCGTCCAAAACACCTTCGAGGTTGACATAGACTACCTCGTTGGCGTTCCAGCCGGCGCCGGCGATGGCCACGTTTGTTCCTTGTGGGGCAGTACTCGGCGCGATCGCAATCACTTGCTCGTCGCCCACCGGCACCGGCATGTTGGGACGCTCACCGGCAAGGATCGGCTGCACAGTACAGCCTCCCGCCAGCAGCATAAACGTGAGAAGCAAGCCCATAAGCAGCCACGGCTGCCGGTGCACCCCAGCGTGCACACTCGGCTGAACACTATTTGATTTTGGATGATGTTGTAATGCAGACATACAAATGGTCCTTCTCAAAAACATGAGGACAGTAAAACAGGTGGCAACGCCGTTCGCGCAACGCGTTTCGTGCAATGCCTATCGCTTAGTATACCATCAACGCACGGTCTATTGCTTACGGAAACTTATGGCGCGCAGAGTTCCACTATTCACCTAACGCTTACCATACGCAATAAGTTCCACAAATCTACAATTATGCTACGCACACTGGGTTGCAGCCTACTTTCATTGGACGTTGAATGTCCCAGGAATGTTCTGTGGCATAATAGCCTCAATTGGTATCCACGCAGAAAGGTCAAGCCCTATGTCCAGCGTAGACGAGCAGATGCTTTACCCGATGACATTCAACCCCGTCTTTAAAGATTACCCTTGGGGAGGACGCAACTTGGAGACATTCCTCGGCCGTGTGCTGCCGCCAGGGATTGTCGCCGAGAGCTGGGACATCGCAGCGCACCCTAATGGGTCCAGCACCATCAACAACGGCCCGCTTGCCGGCAAGACGCTGCCCGAAGCGATGGAGTTGCTCGGCGTCCAACTAGTCGGCGAGCATAACACCAAGGCGCTTGACCAGGGACGATTTCCCTTGTTGGTCAAGATTCTCGACTGCAATCGTTGGCTGTCGATCCAGGTGCACCCCAACGATGCCTACGGGCTTGCACATGAGGGTGAGTGGGGCAAGACCGAAATGTGGGTGGTGCTGCACGCCGAGCCCGGCGCCGAGTTGATCTATGGGTTTGCCGCCGGCATGACGAAGGAGAAGTATGCTGCCGTGATCGGCGGCGAACAGAGCGCAGATGGGCTCCATCGCCTACAGGTGAAGGGGGGCGACGTCATCTTCGTCCCATCGGGCGCCGTCCACGCCTTAGGTCCCGGCATCATTGTGACCGAGATACAGCAAAACAGCGACACGACCTACCGCATCTATGATTGGGGCCGCCCGCGACCGCTCCACATTGAGCAGTCGCTCGACGTGCTCGACTTCTCGCTGATTGAGCCAAAGCCGGTCAGCCCCAAGCTGGTGCTGGACGACGAGGGTTTCAAGGTTGAACAACTGGCCGCATGCTCCTATTTTGAGACCGAGCGGCTCACCATGCCGGCAGGCTTCGAGTTCTTTGGCCTGTGCGACGGCACGACGTTCGAGCTCTGGGGCGTGATGAGCGGCAAGGCCACTATCTACTCCGACGCCGATCCAGTAGCGCTCTCCGCCGTACAATGGGCGCTTCTGCCGGCAGAGATGGGCGAGTTCCAGGTACAGGCCGACGAAGACGCAGTGCTGCTGCGTGTGTTTGTACCTTAGGAACGTCGCCACAACATGAGTCGTGTTGTGAGGATATCCTTATGTCTACTCTCGTGATTCGCAACGGTCTGCTCATCACCGGCGACGGGGTCGTCGAAGCCGATCTGGCCATCCAAGACGAGCAGATCGTCGCGCTCGGCCGCAACCTGCATGGAGACCACACTATCGACGCCACGGGCTGTTATGTTTTTCCGGGCGCCGTCGACAATCATGTCCACCTGCAGATGGCGCTGTCCGGCCTGGTCAGCACCGACAGCTTTTGTGACGGCACGATCGCTGCAGCCTGTGGCGGTACGACAACCCTGATCGACTTCGTGGCGCCTGAGGCGGAACAATCGCTGCTGCATGCGTTCAAACAGCGCCGCGCCGAGGCCGACGGCCAGGTCGCCATAGACTACGGCCTGCACATGACGATTCCGTCCTGGCATGCCGAGACAAACGAGCGGCTGCACGAGGTGCCGGAGGTCGTGGCGGCCGGCGTGCCGACCTTCAAGATGTACCAGGCCTACGGCGGCGTGATGTTGGACGACACCTCGCTGCTGCGCGCGCTGACGGCGGTAGGCGAGGCCGGAGGTCGCACGGTGCTGCACAGCGAGACTGGCCCCATCCTCGACATGCTGCGCGCCAACGCCCTCGCCGAGGGCCATACGGAGCCAATCTGGCACACCTACACGCGACCTGCCCCCTTGGAGGCTACAGCGGTGCAGCGCGCCGTCGAGTTGGCCGATCTGGCCGGCTGCCGCCTGTTCGTCTTTCACGTGGGCTGCGAAGAAAGCGTACAAGCGATCGCCGCTGCTCGTGCCCGCGGCTTGGATGTTTGGGCGGAGACCTGCCCCCAATATCTCCTCCTCAATGCCGACCAGCACCTGGGCGACCCTGACGGCGCACGCTATATCTGCGCTCCGCCTCTGCGCGGTCTCGAAGACCAAGATGTCTTATGGCAGGCGCTCGCCAACGACACGCTGCAGATCGTCAGCACGGACCACTGCCCCTGGACGCTGGCCGAAAAGACGCAACGAGATTTTACCCAGGTGCCGGGCGGCGTGCCCAGCATCGAGGCGCGGCTGGCCTTGGTGCACCACTTTGGCGTCAATACCGGCATCTTGTCGCTTGAGCGCTGGGTGCAGGTGTGCAGCACGAATCCGGCGCGCTGGATGGGCTTGACGCGCAAGGGGCGGCTAACCCCCGGCTGCGATGCCGATATTGTGATCTTCGACCCGGATGTCGAGAAGACCATCTCTCCTTCAACATTGCACGAGACCGCCGGCTGGACTCCGTACGACGGTATACAGGTCATGGGCTGGCCGCGCACCGTCTTGCTGCGCGGCAAAGTCATCGTCGAGAACGAGCGCTATGTCGGCACTCCGGGCGATGGCCGGTTTGTCGAACGCAGCACCCTATCCTAGGGGCACGATGCGACTGGGAGCAGGCTCCGACGCAAGCGCCGGCTGACGCCTGCGCTCCAATATCCACCGCACCGTGTGCCTGAACCGCTCAAAATGTGAGTTAGTAATCGTATGCCTTCACGTCACTTGATTCTACTGTTGCTGGTCGCCGCCTGCCTTGGGGCGTATGCACCGCCGGCCCAAGCCCAGGCTGAGCCGGAAACCACACGCTCGGCACAAGACTACGACCACTCGGTCGCTACTGCCTGGTTTGACCTCACGCTCGAGCTCATTCGCCAGACGCCTGGCTTTTCACCGCCGGTCGCCTCGCGCGCATTGGGGTATGCCGGTGTCACTCTCTACGAGTCGGTGGCGCCCGGAATACCCGGCGCAAGCTCTTTGGCAGGGCAGCTCAATGGGCTGGCACAGCTGCCGCAGGTGGAGTCCGGCGCTCAGTATCACTGGCCGTCGGTGGCCAACGCTGCCCTGGCAGGGATCACGCGCCGGCTGTTTGCCGCCGGCGGTGGCGCACAGCGCGCCGCTATTGACGGGCTGGAGATCAACCTGCGCAAGCGCTTTGCGGACCAGGCGCCGCCGGACGTCATTCGCCGCTCGATCCGCCATGGACGCCTGGTAGCTGCGGCCATTTTCGCCTGGTCACGCAGCGATGGCGGGCATGAGGGCTACTTCTTTAACACGCCGCTCAACTATGTCACGCCGATCGGCGAAGGCTTATGGTCACCCACCCCACCAAGCTATCAACGCCCACTGCAGCCCTATTGGGGACAGAACCGCCCGCTAATGCTAACCGACGGCAGCGAGTGTGCGCCGCCACCACCGCCGGCGTATTCGACTGATCCCACCTCGCCGATGTACCTAGAAGCCCGGGAGGTGTACGACACCGTGCGCAACCTGACGCCGGAACAGCGGGACATTGCGCTTTTCTGGTCCGACGACCCCAACCTCACCGCCACCCCGCCGGGGCATTCAATTGCCCTCGCCACGCTGGTGCTGCGCGACGAGAATGCGTCGCTGGCGCTGGCGGCGGAAACTCTCGCCCGTGTGGGTATTGCCGTGGCCGATGCCTTTATCGGCTGCTGGAACGTGAAATATCAATACAATCGTATTCGCCCGATCGACTATATTCAACGGGTAATCGATCCCGCCTGGAACAACCCTACACCCACCGACCCAGTCGTCACGCCGCCCTTCCCCGAATATCCGTCGGGTCACTCCACCGAGATCGCTGCCGCGGCGGCCGTACTGACAGCCCTGTTCGGCGACGATTACCTGTTGGTAGACCGGACACAGGAGCGACTGGGCTTCGCCCCGCGAGTGTTTCCGTCCTTTGACGCTGCGGCCGAGGAAGCGGCCATGTCACGCCTGTATGGCGGCATCCACTTTCCCTCAGGCAACGAAGCGGGCCTGGCACAGGGCAAGTGTATCGGTGCGCGCGTGATGGGCCTGCAGATGAGGCACTAGGTGACGGCCACCAGGTGACGGTTATTGGGTGTCGGCCACTGGGTGGCTGGCATACGGACACGATTGCGCTATACGTGATATACTGGCGGCCATGAAAAAGACCAGCCAGAAAGCACGCGGCCGTCACACGGACCGCCACGCACAAACAAACACGCCGCAGGAAAGTGGCGCTATCTATAAAGATTGGGGTGGGCGCATGCGCGTCGCCCTCAGTATGCCCACGACCTACTTCGTAGGTATGAGCAGTCTCGCCCTGCAATTGCTGTATCGTATGTTCAACGCCGAATCCGACGTGGTCTGCGAGCGCATCTTCTGGGAGAAGGGCGGCGCCCAGGCCGGCAAGCCGCTGGAATCGATCGAAGGCGGGCGCACGCCCGATGAGTTCGACCTCTGGGCATTTACCATTTCTTGGGAGATGGACTACTTCAGCGTCATCGAGATGCTGCGGCAGGCCGGCATCCCGCCGCGCGCCGCCGACCGCCAGGAATCACGCCAGTGGGACGGCCGGCCCTGGCCGCTGTTGATCGCCGGCGGCCCTGGGGTGACGATGAATCCCGAGCCGATGGCGCCGATCTTTGACGCCATCCTGATTGGCGAAGGGGAAGAGGCAGTGCCGCACCTGGTTAATCTGTGTTGCACCGGTCTGGACGATCGAGGAATCGACGATCATAGCGCGCTGCTGGCCGAGTTGGACCGCACGCCCGGCTGGTACGTGCCCTCGCTGCGGCCATCCAATCCCAACCACATCGGCTTTCGCCAGGTTGAGCGGCGCTGGGTGCGCCGCCTGCCGGACTACGACACGACCAGCACGCTCTACACGCCCGACACCGAGTTCTCCAACATGCACCTGATGGAGATCGCGCGCGGTTGCGGCCGCGGCTGCCGCTTCTGCCTGGCCGGCTATGTCTACCGGCCGGCGCGCGAACAGCCGCTTGACCATCTCCTGGCATCGGCTGAACGCGCCATTGCAGCGGGGCAAACCAAGGTCGGGCTCGTGAGTGCCGCAGTCAGCGATCACACGCAGATCGACGACTTGGCCACCGAGTTGCAGCACATGGGCGCCAGCCTCAGCGCCTCATCCATGCGCATGGACCCGATCAGCGTGCCGCTCGTCCGCGCATTGGCCCAGACTGGGGCCAAGAATCTGACCGTGGCTCCCGAGGCGGGCAGCCAGCGCCTACGCAACGTGATCAACAAGACCCAGACCGAAGACCAGATGATGGCCGCCATTTCACTGGCGCAGGAATATGACTTTCCTCAACTCAAGCTCTATTTCATGGTCGGCCACCCGACCGAACAAGACGACGATATCCAGGCCATCGTCGACTTCGTGCTCAACGCTCGCAAGCGTTTCAAGCGCCGCATTGCCATCAACGCCACCCCCTTTGTGCCCAAAGCGCACACACCGTTCCAGTGGGAGGCGATGACCCCCAGCGATCTGCTGCGCAAACGGCAGAAGTTCATCTACCAATCGCTTGCCCGCCACGGCGTAGACGTGCGCGCGGATGCGCCCGACTGGGCCGAGGTGCAGGCCGTGCTGAGCCGCGGCGACCGCCAGTTGGCCGAGGTACTGCTGGCCATCCCCTCAGGTGGCCTGACCGTGCGCAGCTTCTTCCAGGCCATGTCCGGCCTTGACCTTGACAAAGAGCACTATACCGGCGCCTGGGAGATCGGCGCGCCGCTGCCCTGGAATATCGTACAAAGCGGCGTGAGTGAAAACTACTTTCACTACGAACTGCGTCTGGCGGCGCAAAGCCGCACCGGTCTCAGCTGCCCGCCCGACAGCGCAGGCTGTCTCGCCTGCCAGGCCTGCGACCCCGACTGGGCCTTCCGCTACGGCGGCAACGCCGCTCGCCCCGTCCCCGCCGCCAAGGGCGGACCCTGGCGCGCTGAGGACTGGCAGCCTTGGAGCCGGCTCAAGGGCGAACAGCACGGCGTGGTGACGGCGATCACGTTGTCTGAACCTTGATTTACTTGATTTTTGGGATTTCCTTGATTTTGCGCGCTTCGTACTGTCTCGGTGACATCAAACCATGGTAATCTTGAAATCCTACAAAGCGTGGTCTGAACCTTGATTCGCCTGATTTTTGGGATTTCCTTGATTTTGCGCGCTTCGTACTGTCTCGGTGACATCAAACCATGGTAATCTTGAAATCCTACAAAGCGTGGTTCAGGCGCCGGTTATGCACGCGCTTGAATTCTAGGCTCTTGGCGCCAAAATTGATCAGAAGCCCAATTGGTATATGGTACGCCTCCAGGTAATTCATAGCTTGCGCCAAATGTACGTCTTCTAGCTGTAATACTGCCTTTAGCTCCACCATCACACTATGTTCGACAAAGAAATCGACTCGACGCGTGCCAATCTGTTGGTTACGATAGAAGATCGGCATTTCTTTCTCACGCTCAAATGTCAGTTCGTGATATGACAGCTCAATCTCAAGTGCCCGCTGGTAGATGACCTCTTGAAAGCCATTGCCCAACGTCGCATGCACCTTCATGGCCGCGCCGATAATGCGACGGGTGATGTCTTCGTACTGCATGGTGTCTGAACCTTGATTCGTGGGATTTGCAGGATTTCCATGATTCTGACCCCGCGCATGTGACAAATCATGGGGCATCCTACAATCCTACGAATCAAGATTTGAACAATCAACTGCCATCCTGCGTAATCAATCTAATCCAATCCTCACATTCACCAAACCGCCCCCCAATGCACGAGCGGTACCCACCACCCAAATCAAGTAAATCCCGAAAATCCTACAAATCAAGGTTCAGACAATCAACTGCCATCCCCAATCCGCCCCCCAAGTGACACGAGCGGTACCCACCACACAAATCAAGAAAATCCCACAAATCCCAAAAGTCAAGGTTCAGACAAACGCGGTCTCAAACGCCCGCCAAACGCTCGATCCGCTATCTTCATGGTAACGGCCGATTGTTGCCGCGACCTATGTTCGGCTGCGCCGAGTGCCTGGAGAAGAAATCCTATGTCTGATCAATCACAAAACCCCCGTTCACACTTGTTTACCTTGCGCGTCTGGCACGAGGAGCTAGGCGAGGGCCGTCAGGAATGGCGCGGCAAGCTGCACCACGTGGCCAGCAATGAAGTCACCCACTTTCGCGGTTGGGCGGCGCTGCTGCCCGTGCTACTGGCCATGCTGCGGCGCGCGGGCGTCACCATCAGTGTGGACGGTGCGCCGGATTGGGTGAAGGAGGAAGAGACGCTCGGCTAGCCGGACGTACGGAGCGACACGTCGGGCGTTTGGACACAAGGGGTGAAATCTGGTGCAAACATCACCAAATCAACGCTGGTCAAACGCCCTATGTGACGCCTGCCAATCGCCTCGCTTGCTATCCTGTTGCCATCAAGTCTGCTCTACAGCGCACGCAAATATAGACAACTGAGAGGAAATACAACTATGAAATCGCAAAAGCTTGGAATCGTCGTTCTGTTGCTGGCCGGCCTGGCCTTGTTCACGGCAGCCTGTGCTGCGCAGGTTGCCTCCAGCGTTGCGGCCGCTGCCGTCCAGCCGGCCCTGCTCAAGATCGTGGCTACCGACCACCACTACGATATGCCATCCCAGATCGAGGCGGGTTATGTCCATATGGTAATGGAAAATGCCGGGCAGGAACCCCACCATGCCCAGTTCCTGCGCCTTAAGGACGGCGTGACGATGGAGCAATTCCAAGCAGCGCTGGCCGGCGGCGTGCCAGCCATGATGCAGGTTGCCACACTCGCAGGGGGCCCATCCATCATCGATCCTGGCATGAGCCAGTCGGTGACGGTCGAGTTGACGCCTGGCCAGTACATCCTCCTGTGCGTCTTGCCCAGCGTCGACGGGGTGCCGCACCTGGCCAAGGGTATGATCGCTCCGCTCACGGTGACCGAACCCGGACCTGATGCCGCAGCCGCTGCCCCCAAGGCCAACAGCCAGGTGCGCCTGCTCGACTTCTCCTTTAGCCTGCCGCAGAAGATTAAGGCCGGCAAGCAGGTGTGGGAGATCAAGAACGACGGCAAGCAGCCACATGAGATGGTGCTGATCAAGCTGGGCGAAGGCAAGACGATGAACGACGTGGCAGCGTACATGGCACAGCCGGCCGGCGCTCCGCCCTTCGCCGACGTGGGCGGCATGCAAACCATCATGCCCGGTGCCAGCGCCTGGCTCGACCTGGACCTGACAAAGGGCAGCTATGTGGCTCTCTGCCACGTCCCCGACGCCGCCAGCGGCGAGGAACACATGCATATGGGCATGATTATGCCCTTTGTGGTGAACTGACCGAGCCATGTAGATGTCTCCCGGATCGCTGCCGACGCAAGAACTGGCAGTGGTTCGGGAGGCAGTTAACGCGAACTCGCCACCGGCAAGACGCCGCCCGTAACGATTCCCGATCACCTTGACTGCTACCCTACTTCCATCGAGCCTACATAACAGCGCCCGCGGGCTGGACAACCAGGCACGAGATGCCACAACTCACCTGCAACAGGTCACCTTTTTTTCATTGTTGCCAAGAAAGAGAAAGCCGACAATGCCTTGCAATGCTAAGCCATCACGTTTTTTGAGCCTGGTGCACCGGGGGCTGCCGGCCCTGTTGCTGGTCACTGTAGTGCTGCTGCTAGCAGTGGGCAGCGCCCAGGCCCAGGAACCCGCACCCCTAGTTGAACCTTCTGCCGTCATGGGCACAACCGTCAACCGCGACATCGAACAAGACACAATTTGGACCAAGGCCGGCAGCCCCTACACAGTCGTAACAAACGTTACGGTACGCGCCGGCGCCAAGTTGACCATCGAGCCCGGCGTGACGATGATTGTGAGCAACCCGGAAGGCTTTGCCATTCCGATGGCAGTACAGGGCACACTCATCGCCCAAGGCACGGCCACCGAACCTATCCTCATCACAGGCGGGGCAAAGACGCCGGGCAGTTGGGGCGGCCTGATCGTCGGCAACAGCGAGCAGCAGCCGGCCCAGATTACGCTGGACTACGTTACCATCGAGTACGGCGCCATGGTCGGCGTCACCCGTCGCGGCAACCTGGAGCTGCAGGCGGCGGTGGCAAATATCGACCACAGCAGCTTCCGCTTTGGCGGCAGCCACGGACTTTCCGCCACCTACGCCACCAACCTCATGCTGCGCAACAGCAGCTTCGTGGACAACGAGCTGAGCGCGGTCCTCTTTACCAGCGGCCTGGCGCCGGACCCGGTGTTCAGCAACCTGACCGCCAGCGGCAACAAGGAATACAACGCCGTCGTCTACGACTCGGTCGACATCGCTAAGCCGCACCGGCTGGAGAAGATGGGCCTCCCCTACGTCTTTTATGGCACCTCGGTGGAAAGCACCGGCGAACTGACGATTGATCCGGGCGTGGAAATTCGGGTAGTCACCGGCTTCTATGCCCACGGCTCGCTCAAGGCCTTGGGCACCGCAGCCGAGCCGATCCTGATTACCGGCGTCAACCAGACCCCAGGCGGTTGGTGGGGTCTCAACGTCAGCGGCGGCACTCAGGGCGTGGCCAACGTGTGGCTCGACCATGTCACCGTCGAATACGGCGGTTCCGACAACTCCGACTACGGCGGCAATCTGATCGTCGCCACGGCCAACGTCACCGTCACCAACAGCACGCTGCGCAACAGCAGCACGTACGGCCTGTACAACAGCGGCGGCGCACCTGACGAACAGTATGCCGTCAATGTGTCCAACACTACGATCAGCGGCAACCAGAAGGGTGCAGCCGTCTGCGAGGATGAGTCATGCAATATGACGCTCACCAACTTGCAGGTGAGTGGCAACGGGCTGGATGCCGTCATCTTTCGTTCGTATATCCTGGGCAACACGACCTGGCACAATATCGGCCTCCCCTACGTGATCGAAGGCCAGGGCGGCGTGGCCGAGGGCGGCACGCTGACGCTGGACCCGGGCGTCGAGGTGCGTATGGCCCAGGACGCCAGCTTCGCCGTCGACGGCGTCCTCTCCGCCGTCGGCACGCCGCAGCAGCCGGTCGTCTTCACCGGCACGCAGGCACAAAAGGTCTGGTGGAAGGGCATCCAGATCGGCCGCAACGGCGTGGCGGAGCTGCGCTACTGCGATATCGGCTACGGGGGCAACTGGGGCCCCGCACCCCACTCCGCGATGGTCGTCGTGCAGGGCAGCCAGCTCTCGATCAGCAACTGCCGCGTGCACGACAGCAGCTCGGGCGGCTTCGTCGTCGTGGCTGGCGCGCAGCCAAAGATCCTGAACAACCGCATCGAGAACAACGCCATCGGCCTGGAAGCGGTTTTCCCGCTCAGCCCGGTCGACGCGCGCAACAACTGGTGGGGCGATGCCAGCGGCCCCAAGCATCCCAACAATCCCAACGGCAAGGGGCAGGAAATCATCGGTGACGTCCTGTTCGACCCCTGGCTGACCAGCCCTGACCAGGGCGGCGGCGCCAACGGTATCGTCGTCGAGCTCGGCGGGCCCGGCCGCTTCGCCCCGGGCGACACCGTCGTCTACAGCGTCTTCTACTACAACGGCACGAACGGGACCATCGACAACGCCGTGCTGCGCTTTGGCATGCCCGCCAACTCGCAGCTGCTCGAGATCGGCAAGAATGGCATCTTCCACGCCCAGCGCAACCAGGTCTTCTGGAAGCTCGGCAGCCTGGCGGCAGGTGCGCAGGGCATGGTCTACGTCCGTGTGCGCTACGACTTTGGCTTGCCCGACGGCCTCAAGGCCACGACGGCCGCCCAGTTGAGCGGGTCGAATCTCCCCGCGCCGCTGTTCCGGGTAGACGACTACCTGGCCTACACCCCGCGTATGATCCAGTCCGTGACCGACTTGAGCCAGGCTCAGGCCGAGGCGCTGCGGGCTGGCGCGCCGGCGTTGGAAAAGCTTTATCAGCAGGCATTGGCAGACGGTTTCAAGTTTGGCAGCGCCGAGCAGCACGTTTACAGCACCGGCGAGCAGGAAACGGAGATCCGCCTGCTGCGCTTCAGCCCGGCGATGAACATCCTCTCGCTCTACTATGCCAACGGCAACACGGTCGGCACGCTCGTAGACGGGTCTACCTACACCGTCGTGCGCGACGGCAAGGCCGTACGCTACGACCTGCAGAGCAACGCCTGGACCCCGATTATGCTCGGGATGCTGCAAACAGCGGCCACCAACGACGGCATCAGCTGGAGCGAATGCGTGCAGAACTGCATCGAAGAGAAGCTGCCCGGCTACATCATTAAGAAGAAGATCAAGGAGCTGAGCGAGCTGAGCAAGATCTCTTCCTGCGTCCAGTCGGCGCAGGGTAACGAGTCCGCCTATCTCGGCTGCGCCAAGTACTTTGGCAAGAAGATCCCGTTCATCGGCGAAGGCATCGACCTGGGCCAATGCAACGGCGAGTGCCAGCTGTGCGAGGAGAGCGGCGGCAGCTGTGACAATCCCAACTGTCACTGCTGCACCGAGGACAAGTACCGCTGCGATGCGAACGACTGGCTCTACGGCACCTTTGGCATCGACGTCGTCAAGATGAAGAAGTGCAACATCGACGATCCGGACGAGGGGCTCGGCACCTACCTGGCGGAGACGGTGGTCAAGGTCTGTGCGCTGTGCGAGAAATGCATGGAGGGTGCCACCAGCCCGGTGTGCGTGGCCAAGCTCTCTAACTTCGCCACCTTCAATATCCTGGCCACAGTTGCCACGCTGGCAGCACAGCAGGGTGCACGCGCCGAGCTGGAAGCCACGGCTTCGAGCGACCAGGAATGCGACGAGTGCCGCCAGGCGAAGGACCCCAACGAGATGTACGGTCCGGCGGGCGACCTGCTGCCCGGCCAGCTGGTCAACTACACCATCGCCTACGAGAACGTGGGCGAAGGTACGGCCTTCGGCGTCTTCATCGTGAACAAGCTGCCCGACGGCGTCTTCGACCTCGCCACGCTCCAGATCGGCAATGGCGGCAGCTACTCGGCCGGTTCCAAGAGCATCACCTGGGATGTGGGCGACCTCGCCCCCAAGGGCCAGGACGGCGCCAAGGGCACCGTCGCCTACAGCGTCCGGCTGCGCAGCGACCTGCCCAGCGGCACGATCATCCCCAACCAGGCCGTGGTGCACTTCCCCTCGGTGCCCGAGGAGACGCCCACCAACCGCCTGGCGAACGTCATCCAGCCGCTCGTCGCCGAGCCGCAGTCGCTCCAGACCGAGGCAGGCAAGCCGGTCGCCGTCACGCTTGGCGGCCGCGACGCCGTGGGCACGCCGCTCACCTTCCAGATCGTGGAAGGGCCGTTCTACGGCGCCGTCACCGGCAGCGCGCCCAACCTGACCTACACGCCGGATGCCAACAGCAGCGGTCTGGATCATATCCGCTTCACCGTCAGCAACGGTGTCGCCATGAGCCTTGGGGCAGACGTGAGCATTCGCGTCCTGCCCTCGTCCTCGGACGTAACTGGCCCGGTTGTGAAATGGACGGGACCCGAAGACAAGGACCAGGTTGCGCTCGCCGTCACGGTGGCAGGCACGGACAACACGGGCAACTACTACTATCCGGCTGTCCAGGCCCAATTCAGTGAGGCCGTCGACCCTACCGCCGTCAATGGCACCACCGTTATTGTTACCGACGCGTCCGGCAAGGTCGTCAAGGCCGACGTGCGCTACGACGCCGCCATCGACCAGATGCAGCTGCTCCTGCGTGAGGAGCCCCAGGTCGGCAAGACCTACGCCGTGACCATCACCACCGGCGTCAAAGATCTGCGCGGCAACCCTATGGCGGCCAACTACAGCTGGAGCTTCACCATCTCCGGCGTCCGCCAGCCGGCCGAGCTGCCCAAGATCTTTATGCCCGTCGTCAAACGCTAGGCCGCAACACGCGAATGTCCCGGGGGCGGGCGGAAGCAAGTTTTCGCATGATGTCCCGGGGTCATTCGCGCCGGCAAGTCATTTTCCTCCCCATTCAACACTTTCCAAACGCTTCCCGTAACGCTTACCGATCGCCCGGCTTGCTATCCTCCTTTCAGCAACAAATAACAACACAGTCATAGGAGCGAGAGAATCATGAATGTACGACACTGGCTTATTCGCAGCACCATTGCCCTGAGCCTGCTGTTGAATCTCCTGGCCGGTTCCCTGGTGATGGCGCCGGCAGCACACGCCGAGGACACGGCAGTGCAAGCCCCGGGGGACGAACTCTGGGACAATCGCTTTGGCATTCCCGGCGTCGAGGGCGGTGAGGTCACCGCGGTGGCCGTAGCGGACAACGGCGACATCTACATCGCCGGCCGCTTTACGGAGGCGGGCAACGTCAAGGCGAACTATATCGCCCGCTGGGACGGCGCGCAGTTCCACCCGCTGGGCAACGGGCTCGACGGCGCACCGGATGCGATCGCAGTTGACGGCAACAACTTGTACGCCGTCGGCGGTTTCGCATCGGCGGGCAACGTGAGCGCCAATGGCATCGCCTTCTGGAACGGCACGGAATGGTCGGCCGTGGGCACCGGTGACGGCGCCACGGACAAATACGGTGGCCGCGGCTGGCTGCGGGCGGCGGCGGTCTACAACGGCAGCCTGATCATCGGCGGCCAGTTCGTCAAGGTCGATGGCGTAGACGCCAACAACATTGCAGCTTGGAACGGCGCCAATTGGCAGCCGCTCGGTATGGGCGTCGGCGAGTGGGATTATGACGACAATTGGACTCCCCAAGGCGAGGTGCGCGCCCTGCTTACGGTCAGCGACGTGCTGGTAGCCGGTGGCAGCTTCCAACTGGCCGACAACGAGACGGTCAATTCGATCGCCCAGTGGGACGGCACAAGTTGGTCCGCAGTGGGTGGCGGCGTACGTATGATCGAAAACGGCAACGACAATCTGGGCAAGGTCATGGCCCTGACCTACGGCAACAATACCTTGTTCGCCGGCGGCTATTTCAACCGGGCCGATGGCAAGGCAGTCAATTATGTCGCTCAATATACCGGCGGCGCATGGAGTGCGCTCGGATCGGGCGTCAAGATCAAGCAGTGGTCGACGGATTCACCTATCAACGCCTTGGCTTATGGTAACGGCCTGCTCTATGCAGGTGGCGACTTTGAAGCCGCCGGCGGCAAGGCAATCGACCTGATCGCGGCTTGGGACGGCGCCAACTGGAACGAAGTGGCCGGCGGCATTGCCAACGAGGGCTACGACAAGGTCTACGCGCTGGCTGCCGGCGCCGACTATGTCATAGCCGGCGGCTACTTCCGCACGATCGCTGCCAAGCGCGTGGACAACATTGCGCTGCTGCTGGGCGGAGAATGGCTGGCGCTCGGCCAGGGCGTAAACACCGACTACGGCGACATGCCGGGCAAGTCCTATGCGTTGACGGCAGATGACGCAGGCAATGTCTACGTGGGCGGCCAGTTCACCCGCGCCGGGGGCGTCGCAGCCCAAAACATCGCGGCCTGGGATGGCCAGCAGTGGCACAACGTCGGGGATGCCGACAGCTACATCGCGGCCCTGGCCGTGGGCGATGGCTTCCTATATGCGGGTGGCAACTTTACGCAGATCGGCGGCGTGGCTGCCGGCCATGTGGCCCGCATGAACCTGCAGACGGGCCAGTGGTCGCCGCTCAGCAGCGGCATCAACGGCACCGTCAATGCCCTGGCCTACAGCGACGGCATTCTCTACGCCGGTGGCGCCTTCAAGTCGGCAGGCAATGCTGCCGCCGAAGATGTCGCCTACTGGGACGGGGCCAACTGGCACTCCTTCGGCGCCAAGTACCGCATCTTTGAAGTGGGCGACCGCGGCGGTGAGGTAGGAACCTACGTCAACGCCCTCGCCGTCGTGGGCGACAACGTCTACATCGGCGGTCACTTCCAGACGATTCAGTTCGGCACCAATACCGCTGACCTCAGCACCTTTGTCGTCGTGCACAACGTGGTGCAGTGGAACTCTGCGACCGACACCTGGGGTTGGGTGGGCTCGCCGGCCAAGCCCGGTGTGACGACCGATGGCTACAGCGGCTTTGGCACCGACGTGTACGCCCTGGCCATCGTCGGCAACTCACTGTTCATCGGCGGCAAGTTCAACCAGGCAGGCGGCACTGCCGCCACCGGCGGCCTGGCCCGCTGGGAGCGTGCGGCTGAGGAGTGGGTATCGATCGACGGCAGCATCGGCGGCATGGACGGCGCCCACGTGCGCGCGCTCGCCCCGTCAGGCGGCGACCTGCTGGTCGCAGGTAAGTTCACCAATACGGGCGCAGCCCAGGCCCGTTATGTCGCCCGCTTCAACACGGCGACCAACCAGTGGGTCGGGCTGGGCAGCGGTCTGCGCTGGTATAACGACATCTATACGACGGCCTACACGGTCCTTGCCTTGCCGTCGGGCGTGTACGTGGCCGGCGAGTTCGACCGGGCCGGCGAAAAGGCCTCGATGGGCTTTGCCCGCTGGGCCGGCGCGCTCGGCGCGCCCAACCTGACGCCCGGGCAGGGAGGCGCAGTGCAGGCCAATGGCGCCCAGGTCACGTTTCCGGCCGGCGCCGTGGGGGAAAACGCTGTTGCCACGCTCGCCGTCACGCCCAAGCCAGCCTTCGCCCTGCCGGAAGGCAAGGCCGGGGTCCTTGGCGTGCAAGCAGGCGCCACCACCGTAAGCGGCAAGCAGCTGGCGCAGACGGCGCAGCCGTACACCGTGCAGGCGCAGTACACCGACGCGCAACTGGCGGCGGCAGGCATTCAGGATCCGGCCTCGCTGCAGCTCGTGGTCTGGGACGGTGCGGCCTGGCAGCCCCTCCAGGGCGGCGTCGACGTCCAGAACAAGATCGTCACTGGCACCACCAACCTCCTGCAGCCGCTGGCCCTCGTCGGCGCCAAGCAGAACGGCGGCGGGGATAACGGCGGCGGGGATAACGGCGGCCAGAATGGTGGCAAAAAGGTCTACCTGCCGGCGCTCAGCAGGTAATGCTGCAAATGCAGTAGACGCCATTGTCCCCGGGACCTTAGAGGTCCCGGGGACTTTTCTTCTTGCACCCTACCGGGGGTTCACCACGCCCACCTGGGCGCACATCTCGAAGAAGGCAACAAGAGCATTGTGGTCGAGCAAGAGGCCGCGCAGGCGCCCGGACTATACTCCTTGATCTCTACGCAACGCAACAGTTGAGTTTGCGTGATATTGCCAAGCAGCTCAACGATGCGGCAACGAAGCCGCCACAGGCCGAGAAATGGGTGAGTAGCTCTATTGACAGATCATTAAGAATGCCGACAGATATGCCGGCTATGTATATGTAAATAGGAACAGCAAACGCGGCCGGCCATACACAGTAGCACGAAGTACGCACCCGCAGATAATCAGCGATGACGAACTGCTAGTTGTCCGTACAGAGGAACAGCGGCGTAGCCAGTTACGCCGTCCGAAGCTGCTCCCGATGTTAATGAAGGACTAAAAAACTGTAACAAATTCGTCAGCCTAGGACGGCGACACAGTGAAATAGTCGGGCTACAATTAAGGAGATCTAATTGGCGCGAGCCTATAATTAACGCAGTTAAATAATGAACGGAGAACCCCCGTGAAGCTGTTCAAGTTGGGCTTGTTTCTCTTTCTTCTGGTGTTCGTGGTAGTTGCTCTTTTCCGGGTTACCCTCTCTAACATGCGGGCGCAGCCGCCGGCAGCGGCACCACTGTCTGCACCCGTGCTGGCGGTTGCAGCGAAAGTACCCGTGGGGCCGCAGTATGTGATGTGGTGCCCTGAGTGCATGGAGTCTAACCTTCCGGCAAAGGTGTACACTAGTAGAGACTTGCAAGGTGGGTGGTGCAAAGAGAACTGGGGAAGCCCGGCAACGATAGAAGAGACATATGTGCTGCAAAACATTCTCAAAAGAGATGTTGAATACGCCATGTTTGACGAGTACCTGTCGGGATCAAGAGAGCTTGTCAATCTCGAAGTTGTTTGGGTGAATACGTCTTCTTGCTCTGGCTGGACATTTAGTGCGTGGGTGAAAGTTCCTCCGCCACCTACCCCGATCCCGCCAACTGCTACGCCGCTTATATTGAAGCCGTTGACCAACTGGATCGGCACCAAAGTCAAACTGTATAATTGGCCCCGAAAACTAGACCATGAGCTTAAGTGAGAGAGTATACTCAGGAAAGCACATGGGAGGTTTGGGGAATGACGAAGCAACGACGGCAGTTCAGTTCGGAGTTCAAGTTCCAGGTCGCGCTGGAAGCGGTGCGCAATGTGAAGACGGTGAGCCAGATCGCCAGCGAGTATGGGGTGCACCCGACGCAGGTTGGGGAGTGGAAGAAGCAATTGCTGGACGAAGGGCCGCAAGTCTTTGCGCAAAAGACGAACCGGCAGGCACACGAGACGGCCAAAACGGAGAGCGACTTGTACGAGCAGATAGGGCGGCTGAAAATGGAGCTGGAATGGCTGAAAAAAAAAGCTGCCGGCATCCCTGGCGGAGCGCCGCGCCATGATTGAAGCCGAGCACAGTGTACTCAGCATTCGGCGTCAGTGCGAGCTGCTCGGTGTGAATCGTGCGAGCTACTACTATACGCCGGCGACGGAATCGGCGCTGAACCTGGAACTGATGCGGCGCATCGATGAGCAGTATCTGAAGACGCCGTTTTACGGCTGGCCACGCATGGTCGCCCATCTGCGCCGGCTCGGGTATGCGGTGAACCATAAGCGTGTGCGGCGGTTGCTGCGGCTGATGGGCTTGGAGGCGATCTATCCCAAGCATCGCACGACAGTGGTGGATCCAGAGCATCGCATCTACCCCTATCTGTTGCGCTGTATGGAGATCGTGCGCCCAAACCAGGTGTGGTCGGCGGACATCACGTATGTGCCGATGGCACAAGGCTTCATGTACCTGTTTGCCATCATCGATTGGTTCAGTCGCTATGTGGTGGCCTGGCAGCTTTCCAACACGCTGGATGGTCGCTTTTGTGTCGAGACGCTGGACCGCGCACTGCACCAGGCGCAACCCGCCGTGTTTAACACCGACCAGGGGGTGCAATTCACGGCCCAGGCCTTCACCCAGCGGCTGCTGGCAGCCGACGTCCAGATCAGCATGGACGGCCGCGGGCGTGCTTTGGACAACATCTTCGTCGAGCGCCTCTGGCGCAGCGTGAAGTACGAGCATCTCTACCTGCATGACTATCTTACTGTGCCCCAACTGGAGGCCGGCTTGACCCGCTATTTTGCGTTCTACAATCACGAACGCTTGCATCAAAGCCTGGCCTATCGTACGCCGGCAGAGGTACATCATGGTGACTGGCGGTCTCAACGGTGACCGCAGCGGTTGTCCTGGATCCATGTGCTTCCTCCGAGGCCCAGGCTCAGTGACACCACTTTAGTTTTGGCAGTTTGTGGTCTTGACATCGGGGCCAACCATACTCTCTTGTGGGAAGGAATGGTGCAAGACCCCTGCGAATCCTATCTTGTACCTAGACATCAGCGGTCCAGACAGTTGCGTAGACGACTGGCATGCAAGAGGGATTATTACCGATGCCGGCGTGGTCTCAAACAAAACTCAGATGTTAAAAGTGAAAACAGAGAAATGCGAAGGATGGATCAGAGCTGACGACATTGACGTAGATAAGTCTCACTGACCAACCGCGCATCGCATGATCATCTGCAACTTCAGCAATAGTGCGGCCGGTACCGCCCGATCGCGCTAAATGACGATTGTCCTTCAAGGTAGTTGCCGCTAAGCTAAGATTGATCAGTGCTGACTCAGCTTCTATTTTTGGTGCTCGAACAGGAGATCCAATGTCTGTAATACGCCCCCTATCAAAACGTATCAAGGGCAACGGCCAAGTACTTGAAACGCGCGATGGGCCATCAATAGCAGTCATGTGTGATGTCGTCCTCTCAGGCAGTCAGGATATCCAATACGTCGTACATACTTTTACTGCAACAAGGTAGGATTGAGTGCAAGATAAGTGTTGAGCTAAACGAGAAGTTACTCACCTATAAAATACGGGGTTCGATCATCAGGGCAGCATAGAGCTGCACTGGCAGCTACAACAACTGGCAAAGTGTAGGCTGAGGAAATATGGCTGGCGACACCGAAGAGAATGCCCAGGAGCAACCTGAGCAACCCAGTACGCTGAGTTCTCCAAGAATTGCTGGAGACAATATTTCGGCGGAAGTTACTGGAAGGGCCAAGCACGTTGCCGTCGGCAGGAACATCTTCCAGATCGGTTCGTTGTCAATCCCCGGGTGGGCAGCGTTATTCATTGTTGCAGCTCTGGCGCTTGGCGTCGCGCTCGGTGGCGTAAACGCTTACTCAAACCAGCAGGCTGCGGCTATTCTAGCGTACACCCCTACGCCCGCCCCTACCGTCACGCCTGTGCCTACCCTCACCCCACTGCCTACCCTCACACCGACGGCGTTGCCCTTTGCCGCAGCAGCAGATGGCGAAACGATGATTGTGATTCTGCCGTTCCACAGCACGGGGGCGACTGACAGCGAGCCGCACAAGAAGATATGGCGTAAGATCCAAGACTTATTGAGGCAGAAGATGCCGAATGAGCCCGTTACTGCCGTGATTGATCCCAACACGGTACTTACTGCTGATCAACAGGCAGAGGCGGAGATTGTAGGCAAGCGCTACAACGCCAGCATGGTGATCTGGGGCGAAGACACGGGCGTGGAACTTATTGCCAGCTTCTTGAACCTGCGCGAGCCGGACTTTGACGCGGCGGATGTAGACATTCAGGAGACGCAACGAACGCAGGTGGCAAATCCCAGCCAATATGCCGAATTCGTCACGCGTGAGTTGCCGGGACAGCTAGCCTTTCTGGCGCTGTTTGCTGTGGGGCAGACCTACTTTATAAATAGCGACTACCCATCGGCGATTGATACGATTGAATCCGCAGTTGCGGAAGTTAGCTCACCTAACGATCAAGACACAGGTGACCAAGCAGATGTAATATCGAAAGGGCTGGCCGAAGCCTATTTTCGGCTCGGTTGGCTTTATCAGGAGGCACCTACCGATTTGGATGCCGCCATCGCCGACTACAGCCAGGCCATCGCCCTCGACCCGCAGGATGCCGCTGCCTACACCAACCGGGGCGTTGCCTACAGCGACAAGGGCGACCTCGACCAGGCCATTGCCGACTACACCCAGGCCATCACCCTTGACCCGAAGTCTGCGCTTGCCTACTACAACCGGGGCGTTGCCTACCGCTACAAGGGCGAGCCCGACCAGGCCATCGCCGACTTCAACCAGGCCATCACCCTAGACCCGAAGTCTGTGCGTGCCTACAACAACCGGGGCGTTGCCTACCGCGACAAGGGCGACCTCGACCAAGCCATCGCCGACTACAACCAGACCATCGCCCTCGACCCGAAGTCTGCGCTTGCCTACAACAACCGGGGCCTTGCCTACCACGCCAAGGGCGACCTCGACCAAGCCATCGCCGACTACAACCAGGCCGTCACCCTTGACCCGCAGCTTGCTGATGCCTACGGAAACCGGGGCGTTGCCTATAGTGACAAAGGCGAGCTCGACCAAGCCCTCGCCGACTACAACCAAGCCATCACCCTCGACCCGAAGCTTGCCGCTGCCTACACCAACCGGGGCATTGCCTACAGAGACAAGGGCGAGTTCGACCAGGCCCTCGCCGACTTCAACCAGGCCATCGCCCTCGACCCGCAGGATGCCCTTGCCTACACCAACCGGGGCAGTGCCTACAGTGACAAGGGCGAGTTCGACCAGGCCATCGCCGACTACAACCAGGCCATCGCCCTCGACCCGCAGTATGCCAATGCCTACACCAACCGGGGCAATGCCTACTATGCCAAGGGCGAGCTCGACCAGGCCCTCGCCGACTACAACCAGGCCATCGCCCTCAACCCGCAGTATGCCAATGCCTACACCAACCGGGGCAAGGCCTACTACGCCAAGGGCGAGCTCGACCAGGCCATCGCCGACTACACCCAGGCCATCGCCCTCAACCCGCAGTATGCCGATGCCTACTACAGCCGGGGTAATGCCTACCACGCCAAGGGCGAGCTCGACCAGGCCATCGCTGACTTCAACCAGACCATCACCCTCGACCCGAAGCTTGCCGGTGCCTACAACAACCGGGGCGTTGCCTACCGCTACAAGGGCGAGCTCGACCAAGCCATCGCCGACTTCAACCAGACCATCACCCTCGACCTGAAGTCTGCGCTTGCCTACTACAACCGGGGCTTTGCCTACCACAACAAGGGCGACCTCGACCAGGCCCTCGCCGACTACACCCAAGCCATCACCCTCGACCCGAAGTATTCTGATGCCTACTACAACCGGGGCCTTGCCTACCACAACAAGGGCGAGTTCGACCAAGCCATCGCCGACTACAACCAAGTCATCGCCCTCGACCCGCAGGATGCCTATGGCTACAACAACCGGGGCAATGCCTACTACGCCAAGGGCGAGCTCGACCAGGCCCTCGCCGACTTCAACCAGGCCATCGCACTCGACCCGAAGGACGCCTTTTCCTACAACAACCGGGGGCTTGCCTACCGCGCCAAGGGCGAGCTCGACCAGGCCATCGCCGACTACACCCAGGCCATCGCCCTCAACCCGAACCTTGCCTTTTCCTACTACAACCGGGGCGTTGCCTACAGCGCCAAGGGCGAGCTCGACCAGGCCATCGCAGACTACACCCAGACCATCACCCTCGACTCGCAGAATGCCTATGCCTATAATTCCCTGTGCTGGTCTCTTGCATTGCAGCAGAAACCGAAACAAGCGGTGACGTACTGCGAAAGAGCTGTTTTGCTTGTAGAGGATCCCAACTACATCGGCAGTCGCGGCTTGGCACATGCGCTGTTGGGAGATTTTCCTGCCGCCATAGCCGATTTTCAAGTATTTGTTGATTGGCTAGCAGAAAATTATCCAGATGAAACACAGTTGATAGAACAGCGGAGGAACTGGATAGAGTCCTTAACGCGAGGCGAGAACCCTTTTACACCTGCTATGCTGGAGGAGCTGCGCAAGCAGTAGGAACATTATGAAACTGACAAAACAACAATTTCTCCAAATCCAGACGGCATTGTTGGACGGCTACGACCGGGCCGGGCTGCGAAGGTTGGTGCGACTGGGACTCGATACATCGCTGGACGAGATCACTTCCGGCACAACGGACAACGATGTCATGTTTGACGTGATCGAATGGGCAGAACGAGGCGACAACGTGAGTACCCTGATTAGGGCTGCGGTGGAGCACAATAGTCAAAATGAAGCGCTTCGACAACTGAAGCAAGATTCTTCTGCGTGGTTTGCGCCAGGGGGCTCGAAGACACCAGCCGAAACGCGCCAAGCAGCAGGTTCACCTGCCGCGCAAACCGCTGCCCTGCCACCCTATAGTGCTGGGGGCGACATCATCATCGCCAATATCGGCGGAAGTTCAGAAAATGTCGCCGTTGGCAAAAATATCCACCAATCGACTGACAATACGAAGCCTCGCAAGAAGAAGTAGAATCGTGCACCGTCTTACGATAAAGGGGACAAGAAAGTTAGTACTCTAGAACTTAAAATTCCGTTTAGTGTAAACAAAGACAACTCCGACTAGCATCCACAGTCCTTCGTGTGCAAATCTGGCAATCTTGGTAGCGCACAACGGCAGCAAATCTCGATAGAAGAGACATTCGCATCAAGATACGGGTGAAGAAGCTACAATCATATAACTGTTCAACATTGTCTAACTATCTAGCACCCACAAACCTTTGTGTCTACGTCAAGTAATTTCGGTAGCGCACAGCGGCAGCACATCTCCAGCAGTGGGCAAGTAGAGCAGTGCGGCCGGCTGCCGGTGCAGATATGCTTGCCAAAAGGCACGAGCAGCCGGTTGATCTCCACCCAGTAACGCTGCGGCAGCACCTGTGCCAGGGCAGCCATCGTCTTCTCAGGCGTGCGCGTCGCCACATAGCCCCAGCGGTTGGTCACACGATGGACGTGCACGTCTACACTGATGCTTGGCATGCCGCACGCGATACCCAGTACGAGGTTGGCACACTTGGGCCCGACGCCACGGAACGAGGTGAGCAGCGCAAAGTCGCATGGCAGTTCTCCTCCATGCTCCTGCTGTACCGTGTGAGCAATCTCCCAGATCTGCTGCGCCTTTGGCTCGTGAAAGGTGCAGGGAGCGATCAACGCGTCAATCTCCAGGGGCTGCAGCGCCGCCACTTGCGCCGGCGTGCGTGCTGCGGCAAACAACCGCTTAGCACAGGGAATGGTCATTTCGTCGTACGTGCGAATGGAGATAATGCAGGCCAACAGTTGTTCGAACGCAGTCATAAACCCTTCATCGGCCAGGCCAAACAGGGCTGCCGGAGGAAAGGGCGCCACGGCTTGACGCAGCTGCGCCATGGCATAGTCAATGTCAAAGTCAGCGTTGAGCTTATTCCTCGGTAACACTGTGCACCAGCCCTTGCCCGACCACCACCTCTGTTGCCAACATCTTGTAGCCGCCTGTGTCGAACAGAATGGTCATGGTATTGCACCAGATTATTCGTTAGCAAATCGCACATTAGCAGGCGACCAGCCACGCGATAATCCAACCGGAAGGAAGGCATGGATCTAACCAGCGGCACAGGTGCTGCTGGTTTTTTCCATCAACGAATTCCGTGCACGTTGTGCTATCCTATGGATACAGATCGGAGATTGATTGCGAGGAGACCCATGCTACCCACGACGAAACACACCCTGACCCGCACTGCGCTCCTGTTGCTGCTAATCCTGCTGATTGCCGCTTGCCGGCCCGTGCAGCCGTTGCCGCCCGCTGCTGCGCAGGCCCCCGCGGCCGGCGATGGCGGCACTGCCCTCCCGTTTGACCCCGACGTCCGCGTCGGCAAGCTTGACAATGGTCTTACCTATTACATCCGGGACAACGCCGAACCACCGGACCGCGCCGACCTATGGCTGGCAATTAACGCCGGATCAGTGCTCGAGGACAATGACCAGATGGGCCTTGCCCACTTCCTCGAGCACATGCTCTTCAACGGCACTGAAAACTTCCCAGGGCAAGAGCTGATCAATTACCTGGAAAGCATCGGCATGCGCTTTGGTCCCGACGTCAACGCCTACACATCCTTTGACGAAACGGTCTACACGCTGCAGGTCCCCACTGACGATGAAGAAAAACTGCAAAAGGCCTTTGACGTGTTGGCGGATTGGTCGAGCCGTGCCACCATCAGCCCTGAGGAAGTGGACGCTGAACGCGGGGTGATCGTTGAAGAGTGGCGTATGCGCGACCTCAACGCCAGTGGCCGGGTCAACGACGAGTTGATCGAGACGCTGTTAGGCGGCTCGCGCTATGCCGAGCGCCTGCCCATCGGCGATATGGCGATCGTGCGCTCGGCTCCTGCCGATACGCTGCGCCGCTTCTATGAAACCTGGTACCGGCCGGACAACATGGCGATCATCGCCGTCGGCGACTTCGCCGATCTCGACCAGGTGGAAAGTTGGATTCGCGAGCGCTTTGGCTCGCTGCCCAACCCGGCCGCCACGCTCGATCGCCCCGCCTTTGAGGTGCCTGACTACGGCGGTGGCGATGGGAGTGCCAACGCGCGGGTGATTACGGACCCAGAGTTTCCGGCGACGTACGCTTATGTCGTCTATCGCCAGCCGGCTGAACCGGTCCGTACCAAGGAAGAATACCGCACGGTGCTGGCGGACAGCCTGGCCACAAGCATGCTCAACCAACGCTATACGGAGATCACGCGCCAGGCAGATGCCCCGTTCCTGTCCGCATCTACCGGCACTGGCGAATTCGTGCGCCCGGTCCAAATTGCCAGTGTCTTTGTCCAGACCGAAGAAGACAAGGCCCAGCCGGGGCTTAAAGCAGCGCTGACTGAGGTAGAACGCGCCCGCCAACACGGCTTCACCGAGGCCGAGTTGACGCGCGCCAAGGCGGATCTCCTGCGCCAGTACCAGAGCAACTATGACGAGCGCAACAATATCGAAAACGATGCTTTCGCCCAGGGCTACCTGCAGAACTTCCTCACAGGCGCCATCCCCACCGGCGTGGCCGACGACTACACTTTGGCGCAAGAACTGCTGCCGTCGATCACCCTGGTCGACGTAAACGATCGCCTGGCGACGCTCTACGCCCCCGACAATCGCGCCGTCTTGCTTATCGCACCCGAGAAGGAAGGCGTCACCATGCCCAACGAGGCTGCGTTGACGACCCTGCTCGCCGACGTGGCGGCACAGCAGTATGACCCCTACGCCGGCAGCGAGGTCGCCGGCGAACTGGTGGAAAGTCCACCTGCGCCCGCGGCCATTACGAGCGAGGAGACGCGGCCGGATCTTCTGGGCGTTACCCATATCACGTTGGCCAACGGCATCCAGATCTATCTCAAGCCCACCGACTTCAAGGACGACGAGGTTATTCTCTCAGGCGACAGCCCCGGCGGCGAGTCGGTCGTGGCGGATGCGGATGTGCCCGCCGCGTCCCTGGCCAGCTACCTCGTCACCCAGAGCGGCGTCGGGAATTACAGCCAGACCGAACTGGAAAAGCTTCTAGCCGGCAAGAAAGTCAGTCTGTCGCCCTATATCGGCGAGTTGGGCGAAGGCTTTAGCGGCTCGGCTTCACCACAGGACCTTGAAACGTTGTTTCAACTGGTCTATCTGTACGCAACGGAGCCGAGGATGGATCCCAATGCCTATACGCTCCTGCAGCGGCAGGTGGAGGACTATCTCAAGAATCGCGCACTTGACCCCAGTTCAAAGCTCGACGACAAGTACGACGAAATTTTCTGTGGTGACGACCCGCGCTGCAGCATGATGGCCGTCTACAACCGGCTGGACGAGGTGAATCCCGACCGGGCCCTCGAGCTTTACAAACAGCGCTTTGCCGACTTAGATAACTCCGTATTCGTGCTGGCAGGCGCCTTTGATGTCGCCACGGCCAAGCAGCTGGCACAGACTTACCTGGGCGCGCTGCCTTCGGTAGAGGGTGATGAAACCTGGCGCGACACACGTCCCCCGCTGCCGGAAGGTGTGATCGCCGAGACGGTCAACGCCGGCATTGACCCGCGCAGCGAGGTGCAGATCTACTTTGACGGCCCCTTCTCGCCCACGATAGAGAGCCGCGTGGCGCTGCAGGCGATGACGCGCGTGCTCGATATTATGGTGCGCGAGGACCTGCGCGAAAAGCGCGGCGGCATCTACGGAGCAGGCGTTTCTTCATACGCAGAACCCCACCCAGAAGGCAATTACCAGACGAGCATCAACTTTACCGCTGAACCGACACGCGTCGTGGAGCTGACCGATGCGGTCTTTGCCGAGATCAAAGACTTGCGCGACAACGGACCGTCTGAGGCTAATTTTGCCAAGGCCAAAGAACAGCTTCGCCGCCAGCAGGAGCAAGACCGGCAGAACAATGACGCTTGGGTCAACTGGATCAACCGCTATGTCGTCGACGCTGAGGGACCGCTGACCGACATCGAGCGAATCGACGAAGTCATTAACGCCGTGACGCCAGAAGACGTCCAAGCCATGGCTGCCGCCGTCCTGCCGGAGGAAAGGCATGTCACATTGGTGCTGCATCCGAAGGATTTCATTCAGTAAGCAGGTGACCAGCAAAGCAGGTGACCAGCAAAGCAGGCGTATATGGCGCAGCCGCGCATCCTGGAAGTACGCAAGAACATTCTCGAGAAGAACGACCGCCTGGCCTACATGCTGCGCACCTCGTTTGCGCAGTATGTGGTGCTGGCCGTCAACTTTGTGAGCGGGCCGGGCGCCGGCAAGACCGAGTTGCTGCGGCGCACGCTGGTCGAGTTGGGCAAAACCCAGCGCTGTGCCGCCGTGACCGGCGACCTGGCCACGGCCAACGATGCTGACCGCCTGGCGCAAAGCGGAGCGCCGGCCAAGCAGATTCTCACGGGCACGATGTGCCATCTTGAAGCCGGCATGGTAGCTGACGCAATAGCGGACTGGGACCTGGCCGATCTGGACTACCTGTTGGTCGAGAACGTCGGCAACCTGGTCTGCCCCGGCGACTTTGACCTGGGCGAAGACTTGCGGGTGCTGCTGCTCTCCACCACCGAAGGCGAAGACAAGCCGCTAAAGTACCCCACGCTGATCAACACGGCTGACGTCGTGATTATCAACAAGCTGGACCTCGCCGCCGCCGTCGAGTGTGACGTGCAGCTGCTGGAGGCCAACATCCGCCAGGTGCGGCCGGGCGCCGCCATCTTCAAGCTGTCGGCCAAGACAGGGATAGGCTTCGAGCCGTGGATTGCGTACCTGCGCAGCCAGTGGCAGGCAAAACAGGCGGGCGGCTGACGCAGTGCACGAGCTCTCGATCGCCATGAGTCTGGCGGAGTTGGTCGAAGAACAGCTAGTCGCCGAACCTCACGCAACTGTCACAGCCGTGGACATTCGCATCGGTACACTGTCGTCGGTCGTACCCGAGGCGCTGCAATTTGCGTGGGAACCGGTTGCACAAGGCACGCGCCTGCAGGGGTCCGAACTGCGTATTCAGTGGCAAGAGGCCAGCGACGCGCTGGAGTTGGTGGCGATCGAGCTGTCTGAACCTTGATTCGTGGGATTAAGCCATGAATCAAGGTTCAGACAGTATCAGACAGCGCGTAAACTACTGCCTGGTCTTGGCTGAAATGATTGCCCTCGACGAGCGCCGCCTTTCGCTCCGGGTCTTCGCTCATGCGTAGCAGCATACCGGCCACTGCCTGCTCGTCTACCGAAAAACGTGCCCCCGTGACGTTGCGCATGGCAGACGCCGCGCCCAACAACCGTGCCGCACGCAGTTCCTGCCCACAGGCTTCGGCCACAAGCGCCAGTTCCTCCAGGCATTCCGGGATGTCGATGCGGTTACCTAGTTCGGCAAAAGTCACCAACGCCGCGGTATCAGTTGATCGGCCTCTGCCGGTTCGCCGCGGCGCAAGGCAGCCCGTCCGAATCCGTTGAGCGACAGTGCCACGCCGCGCGGGTCGCCAATGCGCCGCAGCAGCGTGAGCGCTTCCTCCAGTAGAGGCTGTGCTTCCAGCAGGCTGCCGTAATCCACCTCCAGCCGTCCCAAGCTGTACAGCGCCAGGCCGACGGCGCTCGGATTGCCCAGCCGCCGGCGCAACGCCAAGCCCTCACTGTAATAGGACTTGGCTTCGTCCAGCGCACCTTCGAACCAGACGCTATCACCCAATGCGTCCAAGGCCTCGGCCATACCTCTTTCATCGCCACAGGCACGGCACAAGGCGAGGCTTTCGAGTTGCAGCTGTTTGGCGTGCGGGGTGTCGCCCAGCATGTTGACCAGCCAGCCCGGCAACGTAGGCCAGGTGACTATCGCGCACGGGCGTCCACTGCGGCGAGTTCGTCAGCTGTTCCTGCGCGTACTGGCGCACCAACTCGTGCAGCATGTAGCGGCCTGCATCCATACGCTGCACCAGTGACTTGGATGCCAGCGCCATGGGCATGGGCAGACCTGCCTGAGCCACTGCCTGTGCGGCATCACGGCCGAAACCGCCGGCAAATACCGAAAGTGCAGCCAGCACAGTCTGTTCACCCTGGCTCAACAGCCGCCACGAATACTCGAAAACCGCGCGCATGCTGCGGTGCCGTTCGGGGAGGTTGCGCTGGCCGGCAGCCAGCACATCCAGGCTGCGCGCGACCTCGACCGCAATTTCGGCGCAGGAGAGCAGCCGCACCCAACCGGCTGCCAGTTCGATGGCCAGCGGCATCCCACTCACCAGCCGGCAGATCTGAACGACTGCGCCCCGGCTGGATTCGTCCAGCGCAAAGGCATGGCTGCTGCGGCGGGCGCTGCGCTCAAACAGGACGACGGCACTGCTTTCTTCGCCGTCGGCGCCGGTAGGCAGCGGCAAGCCTTGCAGTTCGTAGATCCATTCCTCGACAAGATCCAATTGCTGGCGCGATGTCACCAACAACTTGCAGCGAGGCGCCTCCATCAGCAGATCAGCCAGCAGCCCCGCCTCGCCGGCCAGGTGCTCAAAATTGTCGACCACCAAGAGCAGTTCCAGCGGTCGCAGTACCGCAGTCAACTGCGCCTGCGCATCTTCGCTGTCACGGAAGGGAGCGTTGAGGGCGCCGGCCAGTGCCGAGGCCAGGTCTGACTCCGCCCGCTCGCCTGTCTCTACTCCTGCCAGCGAGACATAGGCCACGCCGTCGGCAAAAACCGGCTGGTGGCCGGCAGCGACCTGCAGCGCCAGGCGCGTCTTGCCGATGCCACCCGGCCCCAACAGCGTCAGCAGACGGCAACTAGGGTCGGCCAACCGCTCGGCGATTTGGGCCAGTTCCAGCTCGCGACCGAGGAATGGTGTGGCAGGCGCCGGCAGCGGGCGCGGCCGCCAGGCACGCTCGCCTATAGCATCAGGGCTGGGCGCCGGCGCAGGCAAATGTACAGCTTCAGGTTCAGCCACAGCCTCGCCTTGCAGCGCCGTGCCGGCAGTGGCTGCCCCCTGGGGGGCGCAGCTGGCTGCTTACCGGGTGCAGGCTGGCGCTGACTGGCAGGAACCAGGCGCATGTATTCCTGGTATGCTTTCTGGGTTGCGGGTGAAGGTTCGACATCCAGCTCGCGCTGCAGTACGACCACGCAGTTCTGGTACAGCCGCTGCACGGCTGCGCGATCGCCGGCGAGTGCATGCAGCCGCATCAACTGGATATAGGCAGCCTCGTTGAGAGGATCGGTCTGCAGGTAACGCTGGGCAGGACGCAGCGCGGCAGCATAGTCACCCTGCTTCTCCCACAGGGCCACCAGGCCGGCCAACGCCTCGCCGTACTCCTGGCGCAGTTTTTCGCGCTCGGCGATCAGCCAATCATCGTAACAGCCTGGCAGCAGATCGCCACCATAACTGGCGATGGCCGCCTCGAGCCAGCGCGCGCAGGCGCCATCGTCGTGCTGTTGGGCATGGCGGCGCGCCTCGGCCAAGGCGTCGCAAAAGTCCGCTACGTCCAATTGAACTGGAGCAGTTGGTCGCCATTGGATGGTCGAGGCGTCGCTTACAAGATAGGCATCTGCCTGCGGCAACGCCTGCCGCAAGGAGAAGAGCAGGTTGCGCAGGTTGCTGCGCGCTTGAGCCTCGGATGAGTCCGGCCACAGCAAGAACGAAAGATAACGGCGCGACTGGGGGGCATCACGATGGAGCAGCAAATAGGCAAGCAATGACTGTGGACGATCGCCTGCCAACCCACTGACGGGCTGCTGGGCGTGGGTCACCACAAACTCGCCTAAAAGGCGGATGGCGAGCTTTGATCCAGGCTGTGCCTCGGCTTGGGGTTTTGTCTGCGGTTCCATGGCCTTGTCCTGCGCAGTCCGGGCTGTTGTAATTGCCGCGATTGAACTGCATTGCGCATACTCAGGACCCGGTCGACCCTCACTACCGGCGGCTCTGTCGACTACCAGTCCTCGCTGACCCCATGTTTGCGGCTGCGCCACCAGATCCCCGGCAGCATGCGCAGTTTCCCCCACTTGCCCACATAGGCGCGGTGAGAGAACACATCGTAGTCGGCGCGCTCGATGGCGTCAAGAATTCCCTGGTATAGTGCGGCGGCAGCGCTTATCGCAAAACGGCCATCCTTGTGCAGCAAGCCGATGCCAGGCAAAGACTCGGCATACAGCCGGCGGTTGCGCTCGATCTGGAAACGCATAAAGTCACGCCAGCGGTCCGTCACCTCGCCGGCGGCCAGGTCATCCTCGCCGAGACCATATTGAGCCAGTTCGACTTGTGGCAGGTAGACCCTACCTGCCCGCCAGTCGTCCCCAACATCGCGCAAAATATTCGTCATCTGCAGCGCCACGCCCAGCTTGATGGCATAGGGAATTGCCTGGTTGCCGGCAAAGCCTATGATGTGCATGCTCATCAGCCCTACGGTGGATGCCACGCCATAGCAATAGGAGGCCAACTCGGCAAAAGTTTGATAGCGTGTTTGCGCCAGGTCGCGCGCAACGCCGTCGATCAATTGCTCAGCATAACGGCTGGGAACCTGATAGCGCTCGCGCGCATAAGCCCACGCCACGGCCACCGGTTGGTCGCTAGGCGGATGGTTAGTCGTGGCCAGCCGGCGCCATTCCTCCAACCGGGCACTGCGGTCGTCAGCCGCCCCCTCTACTCTGCGATCGACGATGTCATCACTAACTCGACAAAATGCATACAAGGCGCGCACGGCCGAGCGTTGTTCGCAGGGCAGCAGGCCTGAGGCGAGATGAAACGAGCGGCTGTTGACTGAGGTGATACTGTCGCAATAGGCATACGCTGCCTCCAGCACATCATTCGTGTAGGTGGCAGCGTGTGCAGGCCGATCTTCATGGCGGTGCAATGCTTCGTGCGCCCGATCGAGGAGGTTGTGCTCCCAGGCATGTTCCAGTTGCATGGCTCGATCTCCCTCAAGGTCCCGCTGAATTCGATGACAGTCGCAGTAAGGCTTGGAAGCACGCTGACAGCCCCTGCCACTGTACATACGGTAACATACACACATTGCCTTGTCAAGCAATCCTGCCACCATTTGTCCAACAAATATCCAGAAACAACCTAGAAAAATCTTATGCAAATGCTTGACAAGCCACAAGGGGCATGTTAGACTACGAGTGTCAGGCAATGGGTCAGACATAATATCTCTGTACGGGGGCACCCTTACAAACCGCAGGACAAGCATGAGCGATAAGACACCAACGTATAATTTGAAAGCAGTTGTGCGCGATACCGGCTTAAAACCGGACACTCTGCGTGCTTGGGAAAGACGCTATGGCGTACCTGCACCGCAACGTACGGAGAGCGGGCACCGGCTCTACTCACAACACGATATCGACACGCTCAAGTGGCTGCTGGTGCGACAGAATGAGGGCATGAGCATCAGCCGCGCCGTCGAGTTGTGGCATCGCTTGGAAACGGATGGTTTCGATCCGCTGACGGCAAGTGTAGCACCGGGCGCACAGCGAACCCCAGAACCGCGCAGCCCAGCAACGCCGGCGGTCTCTGTGGCATTTGGCAGCGGCGACACGGTGGCGAATTTGCGCCAGTCGTGGGTCAACGCTTGCCTTGCGTTCGACGAGTATCAGGCCGAGCAACTGCTGTCGCAGGCTTTCGCCCTATTTCCAGCCGAAACAGTGTGCCTCGATGTGATCCAGAAGGGCCTGGCGGAAATAGGGGAGGGATGGTACCGCGGACGTGTGACTGTACAACAGGAACATTTTGCTTCCGCCCTGGCGTTGCGGCGTATGGAGGCGCTGCTTATTTCCACGCCGTCCCCCACCCGCCCCGGGCGTATCATGGTTGGCTGCCCACCGGATGAAGAGCACACCTTTGTGCCCCTTATGCTATCGCTGCTGCTGCGCCGGCGCGGCTGGGAGGTAATCTACTTGGGTGCCAATGTCCCGATTCGCAGCATTGAAGCCACCGTCGGAGTCGTGCGGCCGAATCTGGTCATTCTGACGGCACAACAACTGTATACGGCTGCCAGCCTGCTGGAAATGGCCGAGGTTTTGTACAGCGAACGCGTGCCGGTAGCGTTTGGCGGTCTCATTTTTACCGAGGTGCCCGATCTTCATCGCGCGATTCCAGGGTACTACCTTGGCGACAAACTCGAGCAAGCCACGGCAGCGGTGGAACAGGTCATGGCGTCGCTGCGACCAGTTCCGGCGCAGCGCCTGGTTGGCTATGACTACAAGGAAACCGTCGAGCACTTCCGTGGGCGCCAGACGCTGATCGAGTCGGACGTCTGGGAGCAAATGCAGCAGCACATGCCCAAGCGGCACCTGGCGATGGCCAATCTCAGCTTTGGGCGTGCCATTATCGCCGCCCTATCGTTGGGAGATGTGAACTATTTAGACCCCGACATCGACTGGATCGAGGGTCTGCTGGTCAACCACAATGAGATGCCGGCAGCAGCCCTGGATGCATACTTGGATACGTACTATGATGCTGTAGTCAGGCATCTTGGCAAGTCTGGCTACCTGGTTGTTGAATGGATGGCGCGCCTGCTTGGCAAGGAGATGCCCAGCGAGATCTGGCAGATGCATCAGGTGCGCCGGCTGCAGGGTGGCTCAGATCGTGACAACTAAGGCTCTATCAGGAAGGAGAAGTACCATGCGCATCGTTATTACTGGGGGCACGGGCTTAATTGGGCGACCGTTGAGCACAGCGCTGGTGGCGGAAGGCCATGACGTGACAGTTTTGAGCCGGAACCCGGACAAAATCAAGGACATGGTGGCGGGGGTCAAACTGGCCGCGTGGGATGGCCAGAGCGCCCAGGGGTGGGGCCAGCTTGCGGACGGCGCTGACGCCATCATCAACTTTGCCGGCGAAGGCATCGGCGACGGGCGTTGGAACAACGACCGCAAGCAGAAGATCCGGCAAAGCCGCACTATGGCCGGCAAAGCCGTGCTGGAGGCTATCTCGGCCGCAGCTGTCAAGCCCAAGGTGCTGGTGCAAGCCTCCGCCGTCGGTTACTACGGCACCACCACGGGGGATAAGTTGGTCACCGAAGCGGCGTCGCCCGGCAACGATTTCTTGTCAAAGGTGTGCTTCGACTGGGAGGCCTCGACCGCAGCAGCCACACGCATGGGCGTGCGCCGGCCGGTGCTGCGCACGGGTATCGTGCTTGCCAACGAGGGTGGCGCCTTCCCCAAGTTGCTCCTTCCCTTCAAGTTCTTTGCCGGCGGACCGCTTGGCAACGGCAAACAGTGGCTGCCCTGGATCCATATCGAGGATGAGGTGCGCGCCATCCAGTTTTTGCTGAATACTGACCAAGCTGACGGCCCGTTCAACCTGTCTGCACCGAATCCCGTTACCAACAGTGAAATGGCCAAACAGATCGGCGAAGTGATGGGGCGACCCTCCTTCATGCCCGCGCCTGGGTTTGCCCTAAAGACTGTGCTGGGGGACATGTCGACGCTCGTGCTTGACGGCCAGCGCGCTGTACCCACCAAGTTGCAGGGGCTGAACTTTCCGTTCAAATACGAGACGGTCCAGGGTGCATTGCGTAACTTGCTGGGCAAGTCAGAGGCCGCCGGCGAGAACGACCAGGCAAACCAGGCGCGGCCAACGGAAAAGGTGAAGGCCTGACAGGCGGCGATATGATCTACCGACACAGCTTTGAAGTGGCAGCACCCCAGTCCGTCGTGGCGGACTTTCATCGCAACTCTGACAGCATGGGCGCCATCACACCGCCGCCGGTCATTGTGCGCGTTCACAACGCGCCCGAACGACTCAGCGAAGGCGACGAGATGGATTTCACCATGTGGCTGGGACCGCTGCCGATTCATTGGCTAGCCCGGATCGAGCAGACCACCCCCGTCAGCTTCGTAGACCGCCAGATATCTGGACCGTTCGCAAGCTGGAGGCATCTTCACACCTATGTTGCGCATGGCCCGGAGAAGACCTTGGTTATCGACCAGGTCGAGGCCGAGTTGAGCGACAACCGGTGGTGGAAAATGGTCGGCGCGGGCATGTGGCTCAACTTACCCATCCTATTCGCCTACCGCGGCTGGAAGACACGCCGCCTGCTCGAAGGCCGCAAACAAACGGTCACCGTCGCAGTCTAAGGACCGCCGGTCTGCAAAGGAAGGCCATATATGCCAGCACCGAACCGCACGAGAGACCGGATAGCCGTCATAGGCGCCGGCATCGGTGGCCTCACGACGGCTGCGCTGCTGGCACAAGCAGGTCTCGACGTCACCGTACTTGAGGCGCATGTCTATCCCGGCGGCTGCGCCGGCACCTTTTTCCACAAGCAGTACCGTTTTGACGCCGGCGCCACCCTCGCCGGCGGCTTCTATCCCGGCGGTCCTATGGACGTCGTGGCCAAGGCTGTCGGAATCAAGCAGTGGCCAGCCCATGCGTCGGAACCCTCGATGGCGGTGCATCTTCCCGGTGGTTTGACCGTTACACGCTTCGGCGATGAACGGCGGTGGGACGAACATGAGCGCGCCTTTGGGCCGCAAAGCCACGCCTTCTGGCGCTGGCAGGAACGCACGGCCGACGCACTTTGGGACCTGGCGCTGCGCACCCCTCCCTGGCCGCCGCAGTCCGCCGGCGAAGCGGGCCGCCTTATCGGCGACGGACTCGGCTGGCTGGGTGGCAATCCGTTCAGTCACCTCAATCCACGGCTGTGGGCCGATGCACTGCGACCAGTCGCCGCGCATCTGGGCGGTGCGCCAGCCGCCATGCGCCAGTTTGTGGATGCCCAACTGCTGATTGCCGCCCAGGCGACAAGCACCCATGCCAATGCCTTATACGGGGCCTCCGCACTCGACCTGCCCCGGCGCGGTGTCGTCCACATGGAAGGTGGGATCGGAACGATCGCCACTACCCTGGCTGATGCGATCCGCGCCCACGGCGGCAGGGTGCTCTATCGGCAGGAAGTCAGCAAAATCATAGTCGAACAGGGACGGCCGGTGGCTGTCGAAACCAAGCGCGGCGACAGTTTTCCCGCCGATCTTGTCGTCGCCAATCTGCCACCCTGGAACATTGCCCCCTTGCTCGGCGGAGCTGCGCCGCCAAAGCTGCGCCATCTGCCCGAACAGCCTGAGGATGGTTGGGGCGCATTTATGGTCTACGTCGGCGTAGACGCGTCCGCCCTGCCGCCAGAGGAGATCCTCCACCGCCAGGTCTTGCTGCGCGAGCCCATGGCCGAAGGTAATTCCGTCTTCTTATCACTCAGCCCCGGCTGGGACAAGAATCGTGCGCCAGCCGGCAAGCGAGCGTTGACTATCAGCACCCACACCGCCTTAAAGCCCTGGTGGACGCTGCGCCGCTACGATCCACGGCGTTATGAACAGCGCAAGGAACATTATGTCAGTCGAATGTTGGCAGCGGCGGAAGTAGCTTTGCCGCGCCTGCGCGAGGCGGCGGTGCTGGTCATGCCCGGCACGCCTGTCACATTCCAGCGCTTCACACGGCGCGCTTGGGGCTGGGTAGGCGGATTCCCGCAGACCAACCTGCTGCGCGCCTGGGCGCCGCGCCTCCTTCCCAACGTGTGGATGGTCGGCGACAGCATCTTTCCGGGGCAGTCCACCGCCGCGGTGGCGCTAGGCGGACTGCGTGTGGCGCGCAGTATCCTCTCCGAGTACAATATCCAGGAGCGGCAGATTGCAGGATTTGCGCCAGAGACGCACTATCTTGCGGAACACGCACGGGCCACAGAATAGCAGGAGAATAGATTGCGTGCGGCAAAGCCGGCCGTTCTAGATTCATTTTCCGTCACATACAAGCAACGAGGGAGAAGGACCGTAATGCGCAATTTCGTGCGCGGCAAAATCGGCATTATCGGCAGCGGCTTTGTTGGCTCCTCCGCCGCCTATGCGATGGTTATGAGCGACGTGGGTCGCGAGATCGTGCTCGTAGACATGAACCACAAGCGCGCCCAAGCGGAAGCCAACGACATTTCGCACGCCGTACCGTTTGCGCATCCGATCGAGGTGTCCGCCGGCGACTACGCAGCCCTGGACGGATGCAGTGCCGTAGTCATCACAGCCGGCGTCAACCAAAAGCCAGGCGAGACGCGGCTGCAGCTGCTCGAGCGCAACGCAGAGGTCTTTCGCCAGGTGGTGCCCAACGTCATCAAACACGCGCCCGACGCGCGGCTGATCGTCGCAACCAACCCCGTGGATGTGACCACCCATATGACGGCACGCATCGCCGAAGCCCATGGCAAGCCCGTTATGCAAGTGCTTGGATCGGGGACGACGCTGGACACGGCACGTTTTCGTGCTTTGCTCGGGCGCAAGCTCGGCGTAGATGCCCGCCACGTGCACGCCTATGTACTGGGCGAGCATGGCGACTCTGAGGTGCTGGCCTGGTCGCAGGTCACGATCGGAGGCATGTCGCTGGCGGAGTTCTGCGACCGGCGCAACATCGAATTTGGCAAGGCGGATCGGGCCGAGGTCGACGAGGGGGTGCGTCGCGCCGCCTATTCCATCATCGAGGGCAAGAACGCCACATATTACGGCATCGGCGCCGCCCTGGCGCGTATCACCGACGTCGTAATCAGCGACCAACGCTCAATTCTCACCGTCTGCGCGCCCGCGGCCGAAGTAGCGGGCGTCAAGGACGTGACGGTAGCCCTGCCCCGCCTGGTCGGCGGTGACGGCGTCTTGGACACGTTTGCGCAACCCTTGAGCGACGAAGAAGAACTTGCCCTGCAGCGCAGTGCCCAGGTTGTGCGCGAAGCCATCTCCAGCTTGGGCTACTAGGAAGTGTTAGGAACACGACGCTGACACAGAAAGCCGAGCACGGCCTCATCTTGAAAGCATTATTATGTCACTTTCCATCTGGTGGATACGGCGTGATCTGCGCCTGACGGACAACCAAGCGTTGAGTGCGGCCCTGGCCGCGGGCGAGCAGGTGCTGCCCGTCTTTATTCTCGATCGGCGCTTGCTGGAGTCACGCTATAACGGGGAAAAGCGCACGGCCTTTCTCTTTGCCGGCCTGAGGGCACTAGATGCAGACCTCCTCAGCCGCGGCAGCCGCCTGCTGGTACGCAGCGGCGACCCGGCTGAGGTGCTGGTGCAGCTATGCAGCGAAACGGGCGCAGCGGCCGTCTTTGCCCAGCGCGACTACTCGCCGTTTGCGGTACGCCGCGACGCAGTTGTGGGCGACATCCTACCCGTGCCGCTGCACCTCAAGGATGGCGTGACCGCCCGCCCGCCCGAGAGTGTACATAAGGACGACGGCGAACCGTTTGTCGTCTATACGCCGTTTGGTAAGCGCTGGCGCACATTTGGCGGGTTCCCCCGCAGCGATATACTCCCGGCGCCGCAGGCGATGCGCACGCCCGAGCAGCCAGGCAGCGAACCTATTCCCATGCAGCCGGCCCTGCCGGACAGCGTGCCTTTCGTAGCGGGCGAAGCTGAGGCTAAGCGCCGGTTAAGCGCCTTCGTCGCAGGTGCCAGCGCACCTATTTTTGACTATGCGAAGCTCCGAGATCAACCCGGCGCCAACGCAACTTCGCAGTTGTCGACTTACTTGCGTTGGGGCATGCTGTCGCCGCGCCTGGCCGTCCTGGCTGCCTATGAGGCCAGTGAGCGGGCGCGCGAGGAAGGTGGCGCCAATGCCGAAGACGCCCGCAAAGGTGCCGATACGTGGCTCTCCGAGTTAATCTGGCGCGAGTTCTACATCGCCATCCTGCATTATTTCCCGCACGTACGCGGCGGCAATTTCCGGCGGGAGTTCAACGGAATACACTGGCGCAACGACGATGCCGATTTTGCCGCCTGGTGTGAAGGGCGCACCGGCTACCCGATCGTGGACGCCGCCATGCGGCAGATGGTGGCGGAAGGTTGGATGCACAATCGCTGCCGCATGATCACTGCCTCGTTCCTGGTAAAGGACCTGCTGATCGACTGGCGGCTCGGCGAACGCTTCTTTATGCAGCATCTCGTGGATGGCGACCCGGCCCCCAATAACGGTGGCTGGCAGTGGACAGCGGGCACCGGCACCGACGCCGCGCCCTACTTCCGCGTCTTCAATCCTGTCGTGCAGGGTCAGAAATTCGATCCTGAAGGCAGCTACGTCCGTCACTGGCTGCCCGAGTTGCAGAACGTACCGGTCGAGTTCCTGCATGAACCGTGGAAAATGCAGAAGAGCGATCAAATCAAGGCACGCTGTACGCTGGGGGTCGATTACCCGCTGCCAATTGTCGACCACCAAGAAGCGCGCGAGCGCGTTCTGGCTGCCTATGCGATGGCCAATACGTGATAAAATAGCGGTCCGGAATAGGGTGTTGTCTTAGAGAAGGATCGCTTATGTCTTCGCTACGCAAACACGCCGGCGCCTGGGCAGCGGCTGCAGCCCTGGCGCTGGCGTTTCTTGTTATGTTCAGTGTCGCCGTCCAAGCCCAAGGGATACAGGTCGGCGTCGTCAACCGCAATGCCAACCTGCGCGCCGGTCCCGGCACAGGCTACGCTGTCGTAGGCTCGGTGCCAAAGGGCACGACGGTCCGCATTGCCGGGACCAACCAGCCCGGCACTTGGTACCACCTCACCAGCGGTCGCTGGATCGCCAGTTTCCTGGTGGACCTCGGTGGCGCGGGCAGCAGCCGAGCCCCCGTGCCCACCATGGTGCCTACGCCGGCGCCTACACAGGTAGAGCAGGTTCCCGAGCCGGTTCCCAGCGGCTCTGGCAACCAGTTCGTGTTGGTCCAACGGCGGTTATGGGATGTCCGCGAGAACGGAGGCTGGCTGGACGGACCATCAGTTCACTGCGGCGAAGGCCGTGAGCTCCACGTTGACGTGCTGGATGCCAACGGCAGCCGCCTCAACGGCGTGGCCGTACAGGTACAGTACGGCGCACGCGAGATCGAGGTAACCGGTGCACAAGGCAAGGGCGACGGCGTCGCCGAGTTTGTACTGGGCGGGGGCCAGGACGTACGCGTCGTGCGCGACAAGAACGGCGCGCCGGCAACGTCCGACATGGCCACCGGGCTCTCCACCAATGCCGCCAACATTGCCCACGCCGACCTGATCGCCGCAGGCTACTGCCAGGACGAAGAAAGCTGCCGCCACTTTGCCGAAAACAACGGCTGCCTTGGCCACTTCAGCTGGAACGTGACTTTCCAGCGCCGTTGACTTGCTTCTGCCCATCCAAATCCAGGTGTGACCGCCGCGACCCGCACCACCTGCCGCTGCGACCCGCACGCCCTCGTGCGGTTGCCGGGCACGCCTTCGTGCCTATGTTCCGCACGCCCATACTCGCAAATAATCTGGAATCGACCCTAACATTAACGCCCTAACACCCACTTCCCCATCAGTTCCTCGGGTGCCTGCGTCATGTCGCGCTCAGTCATTTCTGCCGTCAGTACGACAACCATGTCCTTTTCCGGCAAAATATACACGCGGTGCCCGCCGTAACCAATGGCCGCATAGCCACCAAAGGATGGCAGCCACCATAGGTAGCCGTACCCCCGATCGGCTGGATCGGCCGTGAAGTAGCGCTGCGTCGATTCCCGCAGCCAGGCTTTGGGCACAAGCTGGCGGTCCTCCCACTGGCCCCCACGCAGGCACAACAACCCAATCTTGGCGAGGTCGCGCGCCGTCAGGCGCAGCCCATAGCCGCCAACGTTTACGCCAGCGGGGTCCGTCGGCCAGGAGAAGTCGGCAATACCAAGCGGTCCAAACAAGTTCGCGACGGCATATTCTTGTAACGACATTCCCGCAGCTTCTTGGATCATGGCGGAGATGACTTGAGGGATACCCGAGTTGTAGTGCCATTCAGTTCCTGGTTCCGTCGCCATGGGACGATCCAGCACATACTGTGCCCGATCCTGCGATCGCTCCATCTGTACCAACGGGTGGCGCGCCGACCAAGGCGTCCATTCCGGCCAATCAAGACCTGCCGCCATAGTGAGCAAATGTGCCAGGGTGATGCGCTGCTTGCGCGGGTCCCGGTTGCCGATGTGCGCCGCATGTTGGGGCAAGAGATCAAGCACGTACGCATCAACACCTGGGAGCAGGCCCTGCTCCAGCACTATTCCCGTCAACAACGACACGATGCTCTTCGTGCATGAATAGATATTGGGGCGGTCCTCTGCCGTTATGCCCGGTGCATACTGCTCAAAGACGAGTGCGCCACCTTGCACGACGAGCAAGCCCTTGACCCCCAGCTTGCGCCGCGCCGTGCTGTCCATCAGCCTGCGCAGTTTAGTGGTTTGAACGGTCGTGTTTTTCGCCTGACAGGCGTTCCATCCTTGCGTAGGCCAACAACTATCGGTCTGGTTGCCTCGTTGACCAGGCAACCGGTTGACGATCAATAGCGCTGCTGCACCTGCAACAAAATCGCGACGAGTGAAGTCTGCTGACATCATGGCCCCCTTTGATTTACGGATTCAGCATACACAAACTCCAGGCTGCTGTCGCCTGCAAGTGGATTGGGTCTGACTATCTGATCGATAGGGACGGCGCCGGCGCGCCGGCGTATGGCGGTAATTGTTGCCCGAATTGAGTCCCGCCGGGTATGATGTAACCGCGGCGTAACTGCACCCGTCCAACCAATCAAGTCGAGAAAGCTCGCCCCATGTCCTCATCCGCTTGCCCACTGCCCAAGGCCGACGGCCAGGTAGGTCTCAATATCCTGCGCCAACTAGCAGCCACGCGCTCGCCGCTGGTAGCGCTGGAACTGATGCAGCAGCACGTCGGTAACCTGTTCCAAATCCCGGCGCCCGGCTTCCATCCAGCCGTGATGGCCGGGCCGGAATACAACCGCCACCTGCTGCTGACCGACCGCCATGAATACCTTTGGCGCACAGAGACGGACCCGGTCACCGAACTGCTGCGCCGCGGCGTCCTGGTGCTGGATGGCGAAGAGCACGACCGCGTGCGCGCCTGCATGGAACCGACCATGCTGCGCCGGCCTACGCTCGCCCATGTCGACACGATGCTGGCGAGCACCGATTGGGTGGTGGATCAGTGGCAGGACGGCAAGGCCTATGACATGCTGGTCGAGATGCGCAAGGTCGCGCTGCTGATTCTCATGGGGGCGCTGTTCAGCGTCGATTTTCGTAGTGACATGGTGCGCATGTGGGGACCGATCCTGCGCGCCATCGACTATATTTCGCCGGGTCTCTGGATCCTGTCACATAAGCTGCCGCGCCGCCGCTATCATAAAGAACTGGCGGAGCTGGACGCCTACCTGTACGGGCTGATCGGCCAACGCCGCTCCCTGGCAGACCCGCCGGACGACTTGCTCACGCGCCTGGTGCAGTCACCTGACATGGACGACGACCTGATTCGCGATCAACTGCTGACGATGCTGATCGCCGGGCACGACACCAGCACGGCCCTCTTTGCCTGGATGCTGTACCTGCTGGGCGAACACCCGGACGCCATGCGCCGCGTGCAAGAGGAGGTCGCCACCGTGTTGGACGGCGCCGCACCGGCCCCCGAACATCTCAACCAGCTGCACTATGTCGATCTGGTCACACGCGAGGCGCTGCGCCTCTATCCACCCATCCACATCGGCAACCGCAAGGCTGTCGAAGACGTACACCTGGCCGAAGGCACTATTCCCGCCGGCAACCGCGTCATGTACTCGATCTACCTGTCGCACCGCGACCCGGCGCACTGGGAGAATCCCGCCGGCTTCGACCCGGAACGCTTCGATCGCCAGTCTGCCATGCCCGCCTTTACCTACGTACCCTTTGGCGGCGGCCCGCGCAACTGCATCGGCGCCACCTTCGCCCAGATTGAGGCCAAGGTCGTGATGGCGCGCCTTTTCCAGCGCGTGCGCTTCGACCTGCTGCCGGGCCAGAGGATTCATGCTCACATGGGGGCGACCCTCGAGCCGCGGCCGGGAGTCAAGATGACAGTAACAAAGCGCCCATGACACACGAGTACCCCATGCAGGTGTCCAACCTGCGCAAGGTCTACCGCGTCCCCGTGCGCGAGGCGGGTGTCGGCGCTGCACTACGCAGCATGGTCAAACGCGAGACCAAGGACATCGTGGCTGTCGACGACATCTCGTTTGTGGTCGAGCCGGGCGAGGTGGTGGGTTTTCTCGGCCCTAACGGCGCCGGCAAGACGACGACACTCAAGATGGCGTCGGGGCTGCTGCATCCCTCCGGCGGCAGCGTGCGCGTGCTTGGCTCTGAGCCTTGGCGCCGCCAGAAGGAATTTCTCAGCCAAATCACGCTCGTAATGGGCAATCGCAACCAGTTGGAGTGGGACATCCCTTGCCAGGACTCGTACGATCTGCTGGCCGCAGTCTATCGTGTGCCGGACGACCAGTACCGGCAGACCCTGGCCGACCTCACCGAGCTGCTCGACCTGGGGCCGCTGCTCTCCAAGCCGGTGCGCAATCTGTCCTTGGGCGAGCGTATGAAATGCGAGGTTGCCGGCGCACTGCTGCACAGACCGCAGGTACTCTTCCTTGACGAGCCGACCATCGGCCTCGACGTCACCATGCAGCGCCGCATCCGCGCCTTTCTCAAGGACTACAACCAGCTCACCGGATCCACCATCCTGCTGACGAGCCACTACATGGCCGATGTCGAAGCGCTCTGCAAGCGTGTGGTCATCATCCATCACGGCCGGCTGCTCTACGACGGCGGGCTCAGCGGGCTGGTCACGCAGTTCTCGGCCTACAAGACCATTGCCATCGACCTGGCCAATGGCCCGGCCGACATCCCGGCCGCGGGCCTCGGCGCCTATGGTGACGTGATCGAGCAGGAAGGCGGGCGCGTCAAGCTGCGCGTGCGCAAGCAAGAAACCGCCGCCATTACCGGCCGCCTCCTGGCCGACCTGCCCATCGTCGACTTGACCGTCGAGGATCCGCCCATCGAGGAAGTAATCGAGAAAGTGTTTGCGCAGTCTGAACCTTGATTCGCAGGCCTATGCTAAACGTGATGTGGGTTCAACTCAAGACCAGCTCGGCTGTCAATCTCCAGTATCGAGCCGCCAACTTGATCTGGCTGATCGGGGCCATCCTGGAGCCGATCATCTATCTCGTCGTCTGGGACACGGTAGCCCAGGCGCAAGGCGGATCGGTGGGCGGCTTCACAAGCAGTGACTTCGCCGCCTACTACCTGGCGCTGATGGTCGTCGATCGCCTGACCTTTAGCTGGATCATGTGGGAGTACGAGTTCTTTATCCGCGATGGTACGCTTGCGCGGCGGCTACTGCGCCCACTGCATCCCTTTTGGGTAGACGTTGCCGACAACCTCGCCTACAAGGCCTTTATCATGGTCGTCCTCGTCCCCACGGTCATCCTGTTGATGCTTATCTTCCGGCCCAGCTTCCAGACCTCCTGGCTGGACCTATTGGCCTTTGTGCCTGCCCTCATGTTGGCGTTCATGCTGCGCTTCTGCCTGGAATGGGGGCTGGCCATGTCGGCCTTTTGGACCACGCGCATCAACGCCATCAACCAGGTGTACTTTGTCGTCTTTCTCTTTTTCTCGGGCCGCCTGGCGCCGCTGGAACTGCTGCCAAAGTCAGCCCAGGCGCTGGCCAAAGTGCTGCCCTTCCGCTGGATGCTGTCGTTCCCGCTCGAAATCCTGCTGGGACAGCTGTCGGCCCAAGAAATCCTGATCGGCTATTCCGCGCAAATCGGCTGGACGGCGGTCGTCGTCGTGGCGATGCTGCTTGCCTGGCGCACCAGCATCAAGCAGTTCTCAGCGGTTGGATCCTAGGGGAGCGCAACCATGTTCCGACTGATCGCCACCTATTTCCGGCTCGGTGCGCTCAACGAATTGCAGTACCGGGCTAACTTCTGGATCAGCCTGCTGCAGTCTACCTTGTCGCTGCTGTCGGCCCTGGCCGGCATGGCAGTCATTTTCAACCACACCGAGGCCCTGGCAGGCTGGCAGCCGATGGAGCTGCTGGCGTTGCTCGGCATTTACTTTCTGATGGCGGGATTTATCAATACGTTTGTCCAGCCCAGCATGGAGCGTTTCCTGCAGGACATTCGCCGAGGAACGCTCGACTTCGTCTTGACCAAGCCGCGCGATTCGCAGCTGCTGGTCTCGATTCGCCGCGTTTCGATCTGGAGCCTGATGGATGTACTGATGGGCACTGTGGTACTGGCAATTGCGCTCGTCAGACTGAATCGCGGCCTTAGTGTGCCGCAGGTGTTCGGCTTCCTCGTAGTGCTGGCGGCAGGCGCCGTGATCGTCTACAGCTTCTGGCTGCTCCTGGCAACCACCGCTTTTTGGTTTGTCAATGTCGAGAACATCCTGGTCGTTTTCCAGAGCATATACCAGGCGGGGCGCTGGCCCGTCAGCATCTACCCGGGCGCGCTGCGCATCGTGCTCACCTTTTTGATACCGGTGGCCTTCGCCGTGACTGTACCGGCCGAGGCCATCGTCGGCCGCCTTAGCTGGACCACGCTCGTCGCATCGCTGACGCTGGCGGCCGCCATTTTCAGCGCCGCCCGCGCTTTCTGGCGCTATGGTGTGCGGAGCTATTCCGGTGCATCGGCGTAAACAGTGCGTAAATAGTGAAGGAGGAAGCACTCATGAAACATCAGCGTATCCTAGTCATTCTCACCCTTGTCACCATGCTCTTGCTGATGGGCAACGCGCCGGCGCCCTATTATGCCTGCCAGGGCAAGGCTGTCGGCGATGCCTGCACCTATGGGTACGGCGGTGCGGCCTGCAGCAGCAATCGCGGCACGTGCACGATCTCACAATCGTTCACCGACGACTCGGGCACCGCCGACCTCAACGAGTCGCTGATCTGCGTGACCAACTAACTTAACGGCGCCCAGAGCACAAATTGGTTCATCTCATCGCGCTCCTGGCAACGCTGGTCATCGAGGGAACCGGCATGGCGCTGCTGGCTGCCTTGCTGCCGGGTTGGCGGCCGAGGTGGCAACGCGCCGTGGTGCTGTCGCTGGCCCTCAATCTTGTCAGCCATACCATTTTCTGGTACACCCTTCCCTTGATTTCGCTGCCCCCAGAAACCGCCGTCCCGCTGGCAGAGTTGGTCGCTATCGCCGTCGAAGGGGCGGTCTACGCCACTACGGTTGCCCGCCCTGCCTGGAGCGGCTGGCTGGTAAGCCTTGCCCTCAACTGCGCCTCCTGGGTTCTGAGCAGCTATCTGTGGCGCTAGGGGCGCAGCGGGTAAGGAGATTGCATGCTGGATACACGGAACCTGGGCCACGTCGTCATTCTCAACGGCACTCCCCGCGCGGGAAAGTCGAGTATTGCGGCCGTAATCCAGGAGACGTTCGACGGACTGTGGATGAACCTGGGCGTCGATCGCTACATGCAGATGACCCCGGCGCGCTACCAACCGGGGATTGGCTTGCGCCCCGGCGGTGAACGGCCGGACTTGGAGCCGATCGTACAGCTCCTGTATCGCGCCATGTACGACTGCATCGCCGCCCACAGCCGCCTGGGGATCAACGTAGTCGTTGACGTCGGTCACCATGACGGCTATTCCGTCCCGCTGGGAATCTTGCCGGCGTGCGCGCGACTGCTGACCGGGTTGCCTGCCTTGTTTGTCGGCGTACGCTGCCCGCTCGAGATCATCATGCAGCGACGACAGGCTACCGGCTGGGCCAACAGCGGGTCGCCCGACGCTCCCGTGCCGCGGCCAGTTCAACTTTGGCAGCAGGAAGTACACACCCCGGGAATCTATGACCTTGAGGTGGACACATCCGTGTTGACGCCGGCTGAGTGTGCCGCAGCAATCCGCCGGCGGCTTGTCGCCGACCCGCCGCCATCTGCATTGCAAAGGATTGCGGCGATGGCGGGCCAGCAAGGTTAAGATGAACTGCTAGCGGGCTTTACGCCCCTGCGCCAACACGCGCTCCAGGACGTCCATTCCGCGTTCGACCAAGCCCATCTCGGCCTGGCTGCCCATATGACCCAGGCGAAAGACCTTGCCTGCGAGCTTGCCATAGTTGCCGCCCACGACCATGCCATGCTCGCGCAGCGCCTGGTCCAACGCCGGCCACGTCCAGCCGTCAGGCACGTAGGCGGCCGTCACAGTGGGGGAGGAAATGTCGTCACTGACTGGAAACAGGCGCACGTTCATGGCATGCAGGCAATCCCGGCAGAACGCTGCCGCTTGCGCGTGCCGGGCATAGACATTCTCCAGTCCCTCATCCAGCAGCATGCGCAACGAGACCTGCAGCCCCGCCAGCGCCTGCCAGTTGTGCGTGTACGGGAAGAACTTGTCGTTCAATGCCGTGCACCACGGGGCCAGCGCGTCATAGCCGACATAGCCAGTCTCGGCCACTGCTGTCCAGGCGCGTTCGCTGACGGAAATCATCGACAGATCGGGCATCAGGCTCAGCACCTTCTGACTGCCCAACAAGCCCAAGTCGATGTGAGAGGCGTCCACGTCCACCGCCACGCCGCCGGCCGAGGCGACAAAATCGACGTAGTACAGTGCATCCACCTCGCGGCAGATGGCCCCTACCTCGCCAAGCGGGTTGAGCACGCCGCTGGGCGTCTCGCAGTGTACGGCGGTCACCATGCGCGGACGGAAGCGCCGTGCCGCCTCGCGCACCGGCTGCGGGTCGATCGCCTCGTCGTCGCCAAACCCCACCACCTCGACCTCGGCGCCTAACTGGCGGGCCATGTCGCCGATGCCATAGCCAAACAGGCCGGTGGCCACCGCCAACACCCTATCACCCGGCCGAATGACACTCTTGAGCGCACCCCACAACGCCAGCATGCCCTCGCCGCTCTGGATATTGACACTGTTGGTCGTCCCCAGCAGCGTCTGTAGATCGCGCTCGCAGGCCCCGTACAGGGCGAAGAACTCGTCTTCCATATCGGCGCTGCCGTAATCAACCTGGTAGGCGGCGCGCACTTGCTCAGGAATCGCGACGGGGCCGGGCACGAGGGGAATGGCATAAGTTTGCATTGCTTCTCTTCTCCTATTTGATGCGCAGGTGGGCGTGCGAGTGCGCACGCCCACCTGCGCACTGGACGGTATACTCACCGTTATCGGGTCAGAATGGAACCCAGCGTGCGGCGTTCCTCGAGCAGATCGGGTAAAATTGCAGACATGGAAACGACAGATTCCACTATTTTACCCGCCATCCAATCGACCGCCAAAGTCTACCTGTATGGGCCATTTGGCGCCGGCAAGACGACACTGGCCGTCGAGCGCGTGCGTTGGCTGCTGCGGCAGGAGCGCGTCCGTGGAGATTCGATCCTCGTACTGGTCCCGCAGCGCACGTTGGCTGAGCCATTCTATCAGGCACTGCGCGGCTCCGATGCCCGGCCGGGAGCGCCGGTAGCCATCACGACCTTTGCGAGCCTGGCCCAGCAGAGCGTCGAGCGCTACTGGCCGCTGCTCGCCGCCACGGCGGGTTTTGAAGATCCTACCCGGGAGCCGACGTTTCTGAGCCTGGAAACGAGCCAGTTTCACATGGCGCAGCTTGTGGACGCGGCCATTGACCAGGGAGAATTCGATGCCCTGCGGCTCGACCGCAGCCGTGTGATCACCCAGGTGCTCGACAATCTCAATAAGGCCGCCCTGCTGGATATGGATATCGCCGATGCCTATCGCCGCCTGGAACTGGCTGTGCCGCTCTCCGAGCAGCGCACGGCCCGCCTCAACGCCCTGGCCGCAGCCGAGCGCATCAGCACGGCATTCCGCGCGCTGTGCCTGGCTGAGACGCTGCTCGACTTCAGCCTGCAGGTGACACTCTTTAACCGCCACGTGATGAAGAATGACTGGAGCCGCACTCACCTGCTGCGTTCGCACCGTCACCTGGTCTTTGACAATGCCGAGGAGGATACGCCCAGCACGCACATGCTCGTGCGGCAGTGGTTGGATGACCCCACAGCCGCGCTCGACAGCGCCCTGATCGTCAGCGACGACGACGCCGGCTACCGCACCTTTCTCGGCGCGGACCCGCAGGGCACAGCGGGCCTGGCTGCCAAGTGCGACCAGCGCATCCGCCTGGCGGATTCCTACATTATGTCACCCGAGGTAGCCGGCCTGATTCCGCAGGTCGCGCGCGCCATCAACCCGCGTCTGGCGCGCGCGGGCGCCGGCCAGCCCGCCTTCGAAGCAGACCAGGTCGTGAGCGAGCCAATCCAATCACCTGCCTTCCAAGAGTTTCACTTTGCCGATTCGCCTTTCGAAGTGCCCGACCCGTTCCGCTTTTATCCACAGATGCTGCGCTGGACGGCCAAGGAGATCCACCGGCTGATCACGGAAGAGGGCGTCGCCCCCGGCAGCATTGCCGTCATGGCGCCCTTCGTGAGCGACGCGCTGCGCTTCAGCCTGCAGACGGCACTGGAGACCTACGGCATCCAGCTGACCACGCACCGTCCCAGCCGGCCGCTGGAAGCGGAACCGGCGGCGCGCACGCTCTTTACGCTCGCCAAGCTGGCGCACCCGCACTGGGGTCTGCTGCCGCCCGCACCCGACGTCAGCCAGGCGCTGGCCATCGCCATGCCCCGATTGGACCCGGTGCGCGCCCAACTGCTGACCGAGATTGTCTTTCCGTCGCGCCGCCGCGCCAACGAGCTGGGGGCATTTGCCGCGCTTAACGAGGGCATGCGCGAGCGTATCACCTATGCCGCGGGCGAGGACTTTGACCGGCTGCGCGAGTGGATCTACGCCTACCGCGCCACGGCCGAAGAGACGCCGCTGGACCAGTTCTTTGCCCGCCTGTTTGGCGAGCTGCTCAGCCAGCCCAACTACGGCTTTCACGAGGACCGCGATGCAGCCCGTGTTGCCAGCCAGCTCGTCCAGTCGGCGCGCAGGTTCCGCTGGGCGCTGGAAAGCGAACCTTGGCGACGGGAAGCCCCCGCGCACGGTGCGAACGGCCAGGCCCCGAGTGGCGGTCCCGCGCCGACCGCGCTCACGACATTGGGTCGCTCTTACCTGCAGTTGGCCGAATCCGGCGCCGTCGGCGCCCTCTTTGTGCCCGGCTGGCGTATGCCCGAAGATGCCGTGTTCCTGGCTCCCGCCTACACCTTTCTTCTGCGCAACAAACCGGTTGACGTGCAGTTCTGGCTTGACATCGGCGCCAGCGGCTGGTGGGAACGGCTCTATCAGCCGCTCACGCACCCCTTCGTCCTCTCGCACCGCTGGCCTGCCGACGAACCGTGGACCGACGCCGAAGAATATTTCCGCCGACAAGACATTTTGCGCCGGCTGCTGCTGGGCCTGATCCGACGCACGCGGCGCAGCATTTATCTGGCCGTAAGCGACTTCAGCGAAAGCGGATATGAGCAGCGGGGAGCGCTGCTGGCGCTGATCAACCGGCTGCTGGTGCAGCGCGAAGTGTAGACGATAACTTTGCAGCGGAGTAGCCATGACTTTGCACTGGAGTAGCAGCACTTTGCACTAGAGTAACAAGATGTTTGCACAAGAGTAACGAAATTGCACTAGAGTAGAGTCCCACTGATGCTTTCCGTTCAGTCGCTCCAGAATAACGCCACACAGATGGCATGTCGCCTTCAAATCCAAAACTGGAATATCCTGTGTTCCGACGCCGCGTTGTTCATAGCCGCTTTCGCTAAATTCGCTGCTTCAAGTCCAAGAATGGAATATCCAAATAGGAGCAGGTCACATCTCTATTATGGGCGGGGCCAACCGTGCCTGGTCCGTCGCTGCGCAACTGACCAGGCACGGCAGGAGGTTATCAACGCCGCCCAGGGCGAGCTGCTGTTGGTCAGCTTCACAGTCTACATCGTACCCCATATTGCGCATGCACTAATCAGTGCGGCATCCGGTGGGGCCACGATTCGTATCGCGTTGAGACACCCAGCGAAAATACCGGTCGCATCGACTACACCACAATTCATGCACTTGGCCATGACGCCGGCTGCCACGCCGAGCTCTACATTCGGCCGGAAAGCCGACTTGCGTCGGCTCCCAACGGCAGCCACTGCGCATTTGGTGTGAAATGCGCCGTGGCCGATCGATAGCTGCTCTTTATTTCCAGTGCCGATCTCACCGGCTACACCCTCACGATCAACATGGAGCTAGGCGTAATGATACGAGGTGGCACCTTTCCGAATAACGTCTCTATTCTTTTGGCGAGGCTGATAGAACATCGAGTGCCGCAATCGATTAGCCCGTGGCGACAACATGACGTAGCCAGTGCATACGCCGACACTACTGGAGGTAAGCTCAGCTACTCTGCCCACCTCGCAAAGATGGAAGCCATTAGATGCGATGTCTTGCAACTAAAAGCGAGGGCTTTTTGGTCTTCTGACGGTTGACGCACATGTCGCGTACACCGCCTCGACATCGCAACTCGCAGCATGAATGACACCTTCAAGCTGCATGTGCGATGCGTTCCAGCATGCTCAGGTACCACTACGTTGGAGGGCACTTGTCGTTAAGTGGCTGACGCCGTATCACTTCTCCGCCGCCAGTTCACTAAGTGTAGATATCCAGCGTTAGCTGCTCTTGCACGAAAAAACCTGCTCCAGCAACCCCGAATAGTCTCACTCCGCCTGGTAAAGTTCTTAGGGGGACAGATCAATGTTGCCTTGAAATCCAATACTGGAATACCCTGTGTTCCGACACCGCGTTGTTCATAGCCGCTTTCGCTGAATTCGCTGCTACAAATCCAAGAATGGAATATCACCTGTTCCAACTGGGTAAACGGCCAGCGAGAGGGTGGCTAGGACCGTCTCGGTGATGCTACAAATCCAAGAATGGAATATCACATGTTCCAACCCCCCTCAAGACTCCCCACGTTGTGTTATCCATTTCAGCTGAGAATTCAACCTTTTGTGCCCCAGAAGTGCCATCTTCAATCACAACAAGGCAGCTTCATACTGTCCAGGAAAGGAGAGTTGGAACCACAGCGAGCATCAACCTGAATCGACGGCGACAGGACGGACTGTGTCCTGATTCCGTGCTCTTCACACGAGCGAGCGAAACTGCCAAAGTCGGCCGTTGCCTCGGTGCTCGCACGCCACCAGCGGCCACACATATAACCGGAGGCGCAGGTGTTGACATTGCTCAGAAAAATCGTCGGATACGACGTCGGACCACTTTACATCGGTTCCAGTCAATTCGGTCACAAATGCGGTAAAATAGCTCCGAAGCTGATGACTTGAGGTAATTGATTCAAATGCAACAGCATAGGTACCATCCACAGGCTCAGTCTCTTGCACCTCCGTACAGGATGCGAACCCATGACCTTGCCCCCAATAGCCGATACCATTCAGAACTTCCTTGAACATGCCACTTTGTCGAAGTGGCACACGGACAAAAACTTGGATTTGCCCATCGGCATGACAGGTTTCACGGTATCCGACCCCAGATTCAAGTCCCCCGTCATCTTTAGCCTTTAGTATCGTAGATAGCTGATCACCTATGCCGACTCGCAGCGGAGGTTGCATGAGTGGTCGGCTAGCTACAATGCTAGGAAACAGTTGCCGTCGGGTACCGTCCAGTCCATAGAGCTCAATACCAGTTCTAATCATTGCCAATTGTACAGTCGCTGGACCTGGAGTCGGCAGACAGCGGCCGGCAAACGGACTAGATGGTGCCATCCGAATAGAGTATGGTGCAGCCATGTGATAACACGCCTTTAGCCACACTGCTAAAGTCTTCATGAGAGCACTCCAACACTTAACAACTACCGATCCTTGGCAGACTTGGCCGAGAATCCGCAATCAAATACTCCATTTGCGCGACAAAACTTGTTACGCTATCGAATGGAAACATACGAATATCCTCAGGCATCTGGGTTGCAATACTCCCTAGTTTTTCCACAAAGTCGGAATCAAGCGCAGACCAGGTGGGTGCTCGCCCAGCACTGGTCTTAACAACAATCGCGCCAGTAACGCCGGTGAGGTGTGGAAGCATGCTTGCCGTCAATGCGCCGCTGGGACTCAGGACCTGATCTCGCAATGCCCGCAATACGCACTTGTGCCGCGTAGCCCTGACCTCGGAATCCGCAACATGAACGCGCCAGGTATTCGTATCCACCCCAATTCCTACGCACTTGTACCGTATTGAAAGAGCATACATTCCGGAACGAGATGGCACTTTCATAATCATTTGGCCGGCTCCGTCCTCATTGGCCGTCCTAGCGTGGACCTGTGTTGTCTCAGCAAAGCTTTCGGGTATGGCCAAAGCAAGTGCATACTCAACAAGAGTTGCTTTAGAGCGTCTCCTCCGCTCCTCGACGTTTTGCGCGGCTCTTCTAGCAGGGATCAAGAAGCCATGCACATCGCACAAGCCACATTTCAGCAATTCCTCCATCTCAAGATTTGCATTAGGTTCATTGGCCAAGCTAGCAGCTCGTTGAGTATCACGCCTTGCGCACGCAGTGCAGAGTGTTTGCCCAGCAGCTTCGAGATATTCTGCGACAGACTCTGCGCCTTCGTGCTTGAGAAGGCTGCCACTACAGGCGTCAGTCTCAATTCCGCTCGCGAGCATTTGACGCCGAGGCATTAGCCTGTTGCTTCCATTACTACCAATGTTACTCATACTGTGCCCTATCCAGCCGACACGTGCATTTAGCGATATTTCGTACGCCGTAATCGGTCTGTCCAGCCTTATAGCATCCTCGGGCTGAGCAAATGGATCATTTGGCATTGAGATCTCCTTCAGTTCGGTGCGGTGACTGCCGCCAGTTCGGATTCAAGGTTGTCCGCTTCACTCTCCTGTTCTCGCCGTAATGGGTAACGTACGGCAGAAAGGATGATTAGTAGCGCAACAACATCTTTGAGCCCAAATCGTTCGACGTCCTCAAGTAACAACCCAAGGTCTTCTTCAGAAGGTACTATGATGAATTCGGACATAGCCTTGGCCAACACACACATCTGAGTTGATCGCGCTAGCGCCACCAGAAGCTGATGAAGTGCATGTGCCGACTGAAGCTCATCGATTGCCTCGCGCAATGTATGCGGCTGTTGGGCCCCAAGCAGCCGGAGGCTCCTTCCAAAACGAAGGGTTCCTGCCTCACGAAAGACTATCGTTGATAGAGCAGCATCTGGTGGATTGAATTACTGATCATGCTCATTACCTCTTCGAGGTGATATCCGTCAGACAACAATGTTGTCGACCGCCCACACCTTGCCGCAACATCTAGCAAATGAAAACGAAAAGTGGTCGGGTTCGCAGACAGTAGGAAATCCACTAGCAGATCAATATCAATCTCTGCCATTATGAAACCCTCTAAGAAATCTGGACCAACGTCCACATAACTGATGAGATACATTGCCGGGTAATGCGGCCAGGAATGAACAGGGCAGAAATCCCCGCTCAAGTGAAATTGATTGCTTCACACCTTGAGTTTGTAGCACCTGATAGCTCACTCCCGCCAGACCGTGGCCATATGCTTGCCAAAGGGCCAGCCACTTGATTAGCAGCGCACGGCGCCAGCCATCCGCACTCGACAGTAGTCCGGGCAAGGCATCGCCCGGCTGAATAATCAGCCTGTCGAAAATGGGTACCAACAATAGAACAGCCCTTGGGCCAACCCGTTGACCGCGGAGAAATTGCGCAGCACCTATATAGGCGAGTACACCTGCGTATCGGGCTTGAGTGATTCCGACATTGTACGCGTCACTGATGAAACCATCATCCCTTGTCGGGCGCGCAGCATAGCCAAATGCAGGCTCAAGCGGCATTGTGATACTGATAGAATTTGATGCTCTCGGGCTGGGAAGTGGTATCTTTGGGCTTTGTACCTCATACTCCCGAAACAATGGAAGGCACCAGTGCTCCGTTACACCAGAGCAACGATAGGTGTATCTAACGAGTCGGTCGACCAGCGATTTTGCCTTAGCCATCGCTCTCGGTATCACATCAGGACGCCTTGCGTTTTGCTCCCGAGCATCTTGCAGTGAAACTGCCCGGACCCCAGGCGATGTAAAACAGGCTGTCAATAGGCCATCAAGATTTGCATGAGCGAGCCCAGGTTTGTGCTCGAGGGCTGCTCCTGAAGGTAGTTCTAGGATTTGGTCCAGTCGCGTTCGTGCTGGCACACGTGGTCCCAACTTCAACACTGAAAAGTCGTAACAGAGGCCACTCCTTGTAAGTTCAACGGTTCCGCCTGCTAACTCGGCCAAGGTACTGCCGAATCCCAAAGCATGTTCCGAATCGAAAAGTTCCATGCCAGTTGTAACTACCTTGTACTCGGCCAATTGGTCCAATCCAATTCCTAATCGCCCACCTTTGTCATTACGGCACCCATTCCTCGCGGAGTTTGATAGCCTACACCGGAATACATGGCAAGACGTGCCAACCAATGCAGTGCTGCTAAGCATACTGGGGAGGCATTAACGCACTCGTATGTTACACGACCCACGAATCCCTTCTGTTTGCGCTCGGGCAGCCACCATGTCTCTGAACAAATAGTGAAGTCCGCTATAAAGCATCCACGCTGTACCAGATAGGTATTGAGGCTATTGGGAAATAAAGGCCGCCCAGTTCTTCCATCGGTCGGCCAGCCGACCAAAGACCTCGACCTCGGTGGGAAAATATGGAGATTTCTTACCCCCACCCGTTGCTCTTTGTGAATGCCGTGGGTGTAACAAAATCGAAGTAGATGTGACGTCCATGACTGACATCTGTAAGATCAGCCCAAGTACTTATGCCCGTCCATTCGGTACCGCCTAGACAAACATCCGTGATTCTCCAAAGACGCATCCTAACTGCAGCGACTGTGTTCTAGACAGGCACGTCGTTAGTGCATTGGCCGCCGCCAAGCCTTCCCGCCCAAGGAAGTCACACGGAGGACTCCTCTCTGTCTCCCCCGCTTGATACATGCGATGGAAAATGATTTGTGTCGCTTCTCATCGTGGATTGTTCTGCCAAGTTCTGGGTCGACCGAGCTAATGCACTTCAGTACGGCTGCATGGGCATGCTGCGCTGCCCCTAGATCAAGGGATGCACCACGGATTGTCGACTCCAAGTTGAATGTCATGGCAACAAAACGCACTTGCACGCTCCCAATTCACCGATGTAAACGGTAGGTGCCGTCTTTACGGCGCAGTTCAATGGCATTGGCTTCGCACAAAATCTCGTCGTCCAGGTATATCCAAGCACGGGCCTCTGATTCGGTGAACGCCTGATTCGTACCGTGCAGTCAGGCCAAAGCTCAAGCAGTTCCGCCGTGTAGTGTGGCCCGTCATGGTAGACAGCCCCCTTCTCGATTTTCCCAGAAAATACGGGAAGTAAGCGTCGAATTTCTGGAAACACATGGGCTGAATCGCGGGAATAACCCCTAAGAGCTGACCAGTCCCGCAGTTTCTCAGTCTTCAGACGTTTGGGTCCATAACCTTGTAGGCGGAAAAGGGTGTTATCGAGACGAAGTTCCAGTAGCTCTAAGGGCAACGGAGGTTGGCTTTCGTTGACTGCTTCGTACCAACGCATGCGCCACTCCGCGACGGTCTTCGACGACTCATGGCCTGCAGCTGTGGGCAGCAACTCAGGGATGATTGCAAGTGAGCCACAAGTTTGTGCCACCGATGCCAAAAACTTCTCTTGGCCGAGCGTGAACCGACGCGGTAGTGTCCACACCAAGCGTCCCGCGCGTCTGCACTCGGCTGACGCTGCGCAGCAATAGCGTCGTACAGTGCAAGTGCAGCGGCATTGGCGCTTCCGCCGAGTCGGCGACCTGAAATGAGAGCACTTCGTCACAGGTAACATCCACAATGTATGCGATTACCGGCGAAAACTGCTTGCCGCTCGGCAATACGACCTGAAAAGGCAGGAAGAAACAGCCTGCATGCCACTCTGCGTCCCGAACGCGAATGCATACTCCAACCACCTCTTGTCTACGCTTCTCGAGATATAGGCAAATGATCGTCACGGCCTCGTGGTGGAGTGAACGAACACCGTTCCTTTTGGCCGCCAAGTCGAGGATCATACACGCAGTACGAATCGATCTACCATCGGGGTCGCAGTATAGGGACTGAATGGTCTGGAGACTGCGGGTCGTCATTCCGGCAAAGACCTCTCTGACAGTGTCGGCGTTTGGAAGGGACGCGTCCTGCCCGCAAGATGGTACAGCGCCTAGCAACTCTGGCAACTCGCATGAATCTGACCCTGGCTTTGCCCTGCCTACCTCTGCGTAGAACACGTTCAGGCCGTGAAAGCAAATCTCCTGGCAGGTCTCTAAAGACAGATTCAGGTCCAGATACTTTGAAATACAAATGATATCACCCATAACTAGATCTACTCTGGTTTGACATCCGCTCTGACAGCCCACTCAGCGTGTGCCTGCTGGGTTCGTCAGCCATCGTTCGATGCGACTCGAACCTTGTCCCACTTCAAACCTGAATAGCTAAAGGCTTCTTTAATGATCTCTGGGGTGATCACCGCACCTCCAAGTTTTCTCCAGTTGCGCTGCGGCCTGAAGAAGGTTTCGAATGTGGCGCAGGTTGGAACCTGCCCGCTCCCAGATAAGCGCACCTAACTCACGGTCAGTTTCACTATCACCCTGAAACTGCCATCGCGGAAAAATCAGTTGCGGCAGCACAATATTCAGGACCTCATCTCTGCTTACCGGTGCAAACTCGGTTCGCAGTGCCACGCGACTAGCAAATTTCTCTTTGCTCTCAATAACGTCTAGAAGATTAGGAAGACCAACAAGTACGATACTGCAGCCACTCCAATCAAAATCGAACGTAGCACCTCAAAACTGTCCTCGTTAAGGCTATCCGCCTGGTCCACTATCAGGAGCTTCAAATTGTTACGCTGAATGGACAACACTACTTCGCTAATGGCCTCAGAAGCGTTCGCGCTTTCAATTTATCGAACAGAGCTCGGCCAATGTCCATTGCCACTGCTTTGCCTGTGGCTCGATGAGCCACCTTTATCGAGACAGCCTCAGGAAGAACCGAATCTTGCCGCACGGTCAACATGTCTATGTATGAGCGATGCGTGATCGTTTTCCCAGTGCCAGCCGGACCCGTCACCGTAGAGATTGATGGGTGCTTACGGCTGGGGTCTCTTACCAGTTGCATGAATACCCGAAAGCGTTGAACACTGTGCGTTTCGATCATGCTGACCGACTGGAAGGCGGTCCTCATAGAAGGTGCTCATGCTGTTTCCCCTTGACTACCGTTAGTCTGCTGCTGTTTTGCGATCATAAAATCCAGCAGATCGCCCTTCTGCTTTGCCGGTTTCGACTTTGGCACAGGTAAAACATTATCAGGCGATACGTTTGCATTCACACTCACTGGATACGTGTCGAGACATTGGGCACATGCGAAGGTGTTGAGTGATTGGCCTGTTGGCTAGCGAGCAACCCATCAACCGATTGCATCATCTGTTTTGCTTCTGTGATTTGCGATTTAGCATGTGCCATTTGTCGCTGTTGCATAAGCCCAAGCCCCTCACTCGAGAACTTGCGCCCCTCCTCTGTATCTTGGGCGTATGCACGGCATAGCCATTGGCCTTCGTGATAAACTTCCACTGTATCTGGAATGCCGTAGCGCGTATTTACCGCAGGGTTACTGACTTGCCTATCTTGTCGTAGAGTGCTGCATGCATGTAAATTCTTACAAAATGGATTCCATCACTCTGGACTATACGGAGTTTGACTTCGAGCAACAGGAGATCAAGCTGATGAATGTCTCCCACACGCGGTGCAAAACAGTTCTTGTCCCAGAATTCAACTGGACTTACCCCGAGTGCACTGTGGATTGAACGATTGCGTGTGGCTACGAACTCGTTGATAACTTTCTCTAGCTCCTCGAACGTAAGATGGGCACGCGTGGTGGGATTCCGCTCTACTACGTTCCGACCGACGTATCCTGGTAGGCGAGACCAGCATTCCGTGCCCAAGATTTCATGAAAGCGTTCGATGATTCCACGTTCCTGTGGATTATTGGGTTCGCATACATGCAAATGGATGCCGAGTTCCTTTGTCATCAGCTGAACATGAACGGAGACAAGATCTTTCCCGTTGTCAACCCATATTTCATCTGGAATTCCACCGTGTTCTGCGATGATGCTCTCGCGAATAACGGCGGCCACTGTGTGCCGATTCGGAACCTTGAGACTAAGCAGTGTCGTGATGACCAATCGGAACGCGCATCAATAACACTTGTTAGCCAGGGGCGTTTTCCGATGCTCATGCGGCCTTTGCCTTTGGCTGCCTTCCTCAGGACGAGTACATCCACTTGCGTGTGGTCGATCTGATAAATGACTCCTTCGACGTGTATAGGACCTGTAGCCCGATAGTGATTTCTAAATTCGTCAATGCGGCCATCAGCTATGAGTACGATGTACCGATCGAGACTTTTGATTATTGAACGGACCTGCGAGATTGATGGTGGCTTCTCACCCAGCAAATTCGCCTTTTCGGCCGCAAGTTCCTGGACCGCCTTAGGGAGCCAGTCCTTGTGTGTCAAACGTATAGATGCAACTAAATTCTCCATCAACGGGCTGAGGCGCGTTGTACCAGCATCTGATCTTACTTTGGGCATCAGACCAGAGAACCCATGCCTACGGAATGCAGATAAATAGGTGTAAAGGGTGGCGCGGCTAACACCTGTTTCCTCAGCCCGCTTAATCACGTCGGGCTCAGTCAGGTTCTTCTTCTGTAGAAGAGGTTCGATCAGGGCGTGGCGGCAAATCACTTCCTCAAGTTGAGCATCGGTAGCGGCTTCTTTGCTTGGCAAGAGCCGCTCCACGCCACTCCGCTTTGATGGTCTGAGGGGATTATGCTTTGGCGTCAGTCCCCACAAACCCCCTATGCAGTACTTTCGAATCCACCGCTCAGCTGAACTCGTGCTGAACTGCTGGCTAGCTGCATAGTCGGCAATGTCATAGTAAGTGATCGGATCCTTGTCGACATACGGTGTTAGCCGTCCATACAACTCTTGCGCTCGTTGCCAGACCGCATCGGGCAGTTCCTCCCACTCAGGAAGGAGAGCGGCTTCGCCACCAAGTAAATATGCCGAATGCCATTGCCTTAGAAAGTGTTTGAAAAGGTCAATTACGAGCCAAACGGCGTAGCATCAGGCGAATCATAGCAATATAGATGAAGGTTTCGCTGGTTGCGGCAAGCTGTTCATAATCCTTGTTGAGACGGCGATTATGATTGAGCCAGGCGAGTGTACGCTCGACCACCCAGCGTTTGGGCAGGACAACGAAGCCCTTGTGATCATCGGAACGGAGGACGACCTGGAGCTGAAAGCGACAATGGTCGGCCACCCAGGCCAGGAGTTGGCCACGATAGCCACCGTCGACCCAGATGAGGCGCAGTTTCTTGCAGGCGCCACCCAGCTGGGAGAGCAGGAGGCAGGCACCGTCCCGGTCTTGGACCGAAGCGGCGGTGACCAGCACCGCCAACAGCAAGCCCATGGTGTCAACCAGGAGATGCCGTTTCGAACCATTGATCTTCTTGCCCGCATCATAGCCCCGCACACCAGCAAACGAGGTCGTCTTGACACTCTGGCTATCGAGGGAACCGGCGGTCGCATGCTTGTGCCGGCCGGCACGCCGCCGCACCTTGGCCCGCAGCGTGTCGTGGATCCGTTGCCAGATGCCATCCTCACGCCAGTTGCGAAAGTAGGTGTAGACGCTCTGCCATTTCGGATACTCCTTCGGCAGCATCCGCCACTGGATGCCACCCACCGTCACGTACAGGATGCCGTTGATAACCTGCCGCATGTCCAGGCTGCGGGGTCGTCCGCCAGATTTCGCCGGCGGAATCATTTCCTGGATAATGTTCCACTGGCTGTCAGTCAAATCGCTTGGGTATAGTTGTGTCTTCACAACTACAACTTATACCGCCCTTTGGCTGACAGCCGTTACTTTTCAAACACTTTCTTAGAACCTTAACTGGAACTTGAGTCTCCCAGGAACGTTCTTCAAATCGGTAATAACTGTAGGGCTCGTCGATGAGGTATCCAAGAACTCGCAACCGGCGACGAGCCTCAGCCTGCCTTGCCGACTCAAGATCAAACATCTCATGATCGTTGCTCACTTCGCCTCTCCTACAGCCAGAGTACGGCAATTGACACGCCAGGCACCGAAACGCTGTTGTGGGCAGATCAAATGAACGTAATTAGGTGAAACTGATCGAACTGGTATCTGTCGCCGTCCGTAGATACTATTGGGAGCCGGACTGCCGTTGCTGGCAACGAACTCGAAAAGTGCCAAATGGAGAACGAAACCCTCCATATAAAAGCAGCTTGTGTTTCAAATTGGCTGGTGCTACTACGGTGCTATCGTGGTATGATCAGGTTATTACCAGAGTATGATCACTATTCCTTGATCAACGTGCATACATCAATATATCACTCACCTCTTATCATGTCAAGAGCAAAAAACGTAAAGCCAGTGGCTGGTGACAGCCCAATGGAACACTATCCGCCCACGAGCCTGGGAGAAAAGCTCCGCAACCGCAGGAAGGCGCTCGCCCTTTCGATGGATCAACTAAACGCCATGGTGGGCGTTGATATTGCGACGATTAGCCGCGTAGAGAATGATTCGATTCAACTCACGCTTGACACAGCCATCCAGTTAAGCCGGGGCTTGCGAATTCCCTTGACCGAGTTGGTCAAAGTACCCAGAACGCAACCACCCATGCCCACAGAATCTTCCGTCAATGCACTTCCTAGGCAGGTATCCAGCGAAGACGCTGCCGCCTTTGTGTTGTTATTCCAGACCAACCAGCAGCAAGCGAAAGACTTAGTGGTTCGTTGGCTCAATAAACTGATTATGCACATAAATGACACTGGTGACGACCCGGTATCGAAGGAATTCCTCCACCACTTCGCTGTTTTCGTTCTTGTGAAGCACAACCCGTTGCACTTAATGCTTGGACTGCCTGCCAATCGGGCAATGGTGGTGGTGCCAATGATATATCAACTTGGCGGTCACGTGATCCACGGAGATGTCCAGCTGTTGCTGGAAGAGATATCTTACGATAGAAAGATTCTCCAGAGGCTCGATCGCCAAGGTAAAGAAATTCTGCGGCGCCTTCAGAGTCATACACGAGACCGCATCAGGCTGGATGACCTTGCCAAACTTGAAACCCAATTACAACTTGATCTTATTGGTATTCTTGCTGTCGCTGAACGTGTCAGCGCGAACGATTTTGACACCACACAAGAGAGGCAGTTCTCGCCAGAGAAAGCCCAATTGCTTTCTCTGTTCGTCAAGATTGCATGTTGGTTCAGCTTCCTAGAGTCTGATTCAAATGAATGGCTCCAACTTATGCGCTCAGAAATCCGACAAGCTCTACAGCAAGCGCAGCCTGGCATCTATCCATCAACTAATGACTAGAACGATGTGCTTTCGTTATTAGCCTCATTCCGGTTCATGTCCAGTACCAAGCCTTACCTCGCACTACCATGCACGGACCATGCCAAGCCTATCTGCACCGAACCGAGCCGGGTATGCCCAAATGGGCTAACTGACAGTGTGGGAATTGAACCTCATCTCAGACCCTGGTTGTCCGACTGTCGAGCCAACAAATCTGCGTCACTACTCCCATCGGCCTTGGTACCGGCCAAGTAACACAACACTTGGATTCTCTGCTCTCACCATAGCTACTTCACCCCTCCCACACCAGTGATCTCCAATCCGCCGGAATAACACCATCCCGCAACGCTCTAGCGACCATACCCCGATGTCGAAAATCCGCTCGCAGCACATGACAGCGCCTGCAAAGAACTCGTAGATTCTGCATGTGATTAGAGCCGAGCAGACCCGATTGAATAT
>CAWIVN010000003.1:0-146583 GCA_963839515.1 uncultured Chloroflexia bacterium | reverse complement strand
CATTGCTGCCATTCACGATGCTGGTAACTGCGGCATACCCGTCCCCATTTGCATTCACCATCTCGGCCGCCGCGCCCGGCTCATCCTTCTTCCCGCGCGTGGCCTTGGTTTCTAGCACGACGATCTGGCGGCTGCCGGTGACGTAGACGGTCAACCCCTTGCAGCCTGTCTCCCATGCCAGCATGTACGCCTGGGCGACATCCTCTTCGGTTGCGCCCTCGGGGAAGTTGCAGGTCTTGGAAATGCTGTTGTCGGTAAACGCCTGGATCGCAGCCTGCATCAACACATGTTCCTCGGCCGAAATGTCGCTGCTGACGACAAAGGTATGGTGCAGGCGCTCCGGTAGATCTTCCAGGTCCTGGCACGTGCCATACGAGGCGACATGCTGCTTGATACGCGACTTGTCGGCCTCACTCAGGTCGGCAGCATTGAGCGCCTGCTCAAACAGCGGGCTGGTGTAGTATAGCTCGACGTCGCGGTCCCCATCCTTAAAATGGCGGATATAGCCGAGCGCAAAGACCGGCTCGCAGCCATAGCCTTCGCAGCCCACGACGGTGGCGATGGTCCCCGTGGGCGCCACGGTGGTCTGGGCAGCATTGCGCAGGCCATATTGCTCGATGCCGCGCACGATCGACGACCAGTCGAGCTGCGGCCGCTGCCAGTCCCGCGCGTAGGCTTTGAGCGGCGCCGGCGGCTGCCACTTCATGCCGCCCAGCTGCTGCGGGTCATAGATGCTGTCGGTAAAGGCCAGGAAGGAACCGCGTTCCTTGGCCAGCGCGACGCTCTTCTCCATGCAGCTGTAGCGCACGAATTCCATGATCTGCGCCGCAAACTCTTGCCCCTCTTCGCTGCCATAGCGGATGCCCAGCTGGTACATCAAGTCGCCCAACCCCATGATGCCCAGACCGATGCGGCGCGCGCGATAGGCGGCGGCGGCCACTTCGGGTACGGCCGGCACATAGGCATTGGCACTCACGACGTTGTCCAGGAAATGCGTGCTCTCATAGATGGTGCGGCGCAGCAGTTCCCAGTCTACGACGGTTTCGCCCTCCGTCGTCGTGGTCACATGATGGGCCAGGTTGATCGAACCCAGGCAGCAGTTTTCGTACGGCCCCAACCACTGCTCGCCGCAGGGGTTAGTCGCCTCCAGGTCATACAGGTGCGGCACCGGGTTGGTGCGGTTGGCAGCGTCGATAAACAGGGCGCCCGGCTCGCCGTTATGGGTCGCATACTTGACGATCCTGGCAAACAGGTCGCGCGCCCGCAGGGTGCGCCAGATCTTGCCGTCGCGCGGGTTGCGCAGGTTGAAATCGGTGTCGTCGCGCACGGCCGCCATAAACTCGTCCGTGATGGCAACCGAAATATTGAAGTTGGCGATCTTGCCTTCTTCCGCCTTGCAAGTGATGAACTCCTCGATGTCCGGGTGATCCACGCGCAGCACGCCCATATTGGCCCCACGCCGGCTGCCGCCCTGGGCGATCTCGCCAAACGCCTGGTCGTAGACGCGCAAAAAGCCCACGGGGCCGGTCGCGCGGCCGGACGAAGTGTGTACAAGGTCGTTCTTGGGGCGCAGGCGGCTAAACGAGAAGCCGTTGCCGCCGCCCGTCTGCTGGATCAAGGCCGCTACGCGCAGGGTGCTAAAGATGCCGTCGCTTTCCCTGCCCATGTCATCTTCGATCGGCAGCACAAAACAGGCCGCCAATTGGCCCAGCGGCGTGCCGGCGCCGGTAAAGGTGGGGCTGTTGGGGAAGAAGCGGCGCTGGGCCAGGAGATCATAAAACCTGCGTGTGGCACCGGCCGCGTCGCCGCCGTGCTCATTTTCCACCTGGGCAATGTGGTAGGCGACCCGATAGAACATGCCCGCCGGCGTTTCCAGGAACGAGCCATCATAATCGCGTCGCAGATAGCGCTTCTCCAGCACCTTGACACTGTTCTCACTCAGGTTGATCGCAGCATCGCTCACATAGTCGGGACAGGCGAGGTAGGCGCGCTCACCCTTGACGTTTTCGATCACGGTGCGCACCGGCGCCGCAACCGGCTCTGCAATGGCGGGGGAAATCTCAGTCGTTTTGGACATGCCCTATCTCCTATCCAACATGACAAATACGGATCAAGCATCACAGATGCCGGCATCGCCGGCTAGCCCCACAGAAACCGCCTCGCAGGGGCCCCCGACAAGCAGGAACAACAAACCACACCACGGCAGCAGCGGCGTGGAGCAGCAAGCGAATAAACGGACGAAAATCGCTTTACACTGTTTCGGCTGCTGGTCGACCCATCAAGCGGTCGATCTCAGTGCGCAGTTCCGCCAGGTCGTGCAGGTTCAGATACACACTGGCAAACCGGATATAGGCCACCTGATCGATCTGGGCCAGGTGGTCCAGCACCATCGTGCCGATCGACTTGCTTGGCACTTCCGACCGGCCTACCGCCTGCAGCGCTTCGATAATCTGGTCGACCATATGCTCGATCGTCTCACGGCTGATGGGCCGCTTAGCGGAAGCCACCTGGATACCGGACAACAATTTCAGGCGGTCGAACGGCTCACGCCGCCCATCACTTTTGATCACGAGCAGGTTAGCGGCCACATGCTCATAGGTTGTAAATCGCTGACCACACTTCTCACACTGGCGGCGCCTGCGAATGGCGTCGCTGGCATCGCGTGTATCAATGACACGGTGCGATGTATATCCACAATGAGGGCACTTCATAAGTGCACCGCCTACATATTGTACATTGGATTATGGCGGACACAATATATTGGGTTACGGGATGGCAGTATAGCACAGGTGCGGCCGGTCCGCAAGTGTCGCACAGGCGTTCGCATGGAGAAAAAGGGGCAGAATTGCGCCCAAAAAAGAAGAGCCCAAAACTTTAAGCTTTGCATAAGATAAGAACGGCTTCGGGCACGTACGCATCATCGTCGCAATACTCGTAGGGGCACAAGGTCCGGCGGATATTGGAGCGCAGGCGTCCTCGCCTGCTCCCGCCGGACCTTGTGCCCGCCCCACTCCTAACGCAAGCTGCGCCCTACTCTATGGTCTCCCCCGGCTCCCGCCGTTCCAGCAAGCGGCGCATTTCGGCAAGCGACACGCCACCGGTCACACGCACCCGCTGGCGCGCTTCGTCCAACAACTGCACAAAACGCGGGTTGTGCGCCAGCAGCAGTGCATCGAGGTCGTCTTCATCCTCAATCGCAATAATCATAGCCACTGGCCGGCCATTGCGCGTAACGATAATAGGCGATTCGCGGCTTTCTTCAATATAGGCGCTGAAGCGGTCCTTCACTTCCGCCAATGGGGCAATCTTCATAGTTCGAATTCCTCCCGACCGATCGCCAACCTGCTGCCTGCTTTGCTGCCAATAGCCAGAGCGAGGGGCGATCGCTGCCGTCGTGCGTGGCGCTGCCCCCTTCAATCCGCTGAACCTGCACTCTTGTGGGCAGCGCCACGCACGGGTCTGCTCAAACCCGCTCCCCTTCATTCAACCGCCTCCGCCTCCCCTCCCAATCCGGCATCACCCGCTCCAGCAGCGCAAAGAACCGCTTCCCATGGTTGTGCTCCACCAATTGGCACAGCTCGTGCACGATCACATACTCGATGCATGCCTTGGGCATCTTGATCAGCGCCAGATTCAGCGTGATCCTGCCGTCGTGCGTACAGCTCTCCCAGCGCGCCTTGAGCGGCTTGATCACCAGTTCCGGTTCCGCCAGGCTCAGCGGCGCAAAGCACGGCAGCATGGCGGCCAAGGTAGTCAAAGCTCTCGCCGCTGATAATAGCGCCTGGGCGGCAGCTCCGCGGGATGATCTATGACCCCGAGAGTATTACGTTGACGGCGTGCAGGTGGCACCGACCAAGGGGGCAGCGCGGGAAGGCGCGGCGCCGAGTGTCGTGAGCTATTGTCTATTCAGCGCCGGCTTCCAGAGGTACTCGCGTATGCCGAGATCCTCCTCCACAAAGCCGAGGCTGCGATACACGGATTTTCCCTCGTCGGACGCCATTAACCAGGCCATACCGTAACCATGTCTCATGGCCTCTTGCATGGTAAATGCGGTGATCGCCCTGCCGTACCCGCGCCGGCGCAAGACCGGCGGGGTGGAGATGTCGTAGATGCCGGCGATGCCGTCACTCAACAGCAGCGTGGCGGATGTCACGGGCTGCGTCCCCTGGTAGCCAATGAAATGCAGCGCACGCGCCGCAGGCCCATAGCCGTGGCGTGTATAGGCGTCATAGTAGATCTGTACGTCCATTTCAAAGCCTGCCGACGAGAGCTGCTTCCACTCCTCAAGCATGGCGTCGTCGGCCACCTGCTGCACCGTGAAGCCGCCTGGCGTTGGCGGTGCGCCGGCGAATGCTGCCAGGCTGGCCGTCATCCAGGTGGCGCCGGGGTCACTCACCCAGCCACGCGCCTCCAGCCGCTGACCCAGGTCCGCAGGTCGGCAGGTGGGAAATCGCAGCCAATGGATGGGATCAGCGGGCTGCCCAATGCGGTCCAGCAAGAGGTCAAGTTCCTGGTCCGCAGTCCCAGCGTCTAGCTGCGTGCCCAGAACCATGTTGCCGGGCGAACCCCCATTGTCGTTGACAAACCAAGTGACATCTTCGTCACCAAACCTGATGCCGGGCAAGCCGGCGAACAGGCGCAGATAAGTGATGAAGTTTTGCTGGATCTGCTGAATGGCGGGCACTCCTGGGTGATTCAAGTTTGTCCTCCGTAGCTTCCTGGTAAGTGCACAAAATCATAGCACCTAATTTGATGTGTTATTGTCCATTACGTCATTCAGCCTTGCTTACTTTACTATCAATCCATCGCATGATGGCAAACGTCGCTTTGAGTGCTTGAGTCCGCTGTAGCCCACTGCGGAAAAGCTTGAATCGCCTTAACATACGTGCTATTCTTGTCACACGCTGCTAACTTTTGTGGTCCGGGTCGCACCATGTCGCAATCAGCATCTCCGGGTTCATACAACTACTCGACACGCCAGGGGATTCGCGCTATCTCCTGGGAAGATTTTCACGGTCTGTGCAAGTCGCTGGCGGTTGCAGTCGCCCACTTCCAGCCGGAAATGATCCTGCCCATCGGCCGCGGCGGCTACTACCCGGGAACTTTGATTTCACACCTGCTCCAGGTCGAGATCTACCCCGTGCGTGTCTCCCGCCGTGTCAACGACGTCGTGCTGCATGACCGCCCGCAGTGGCGCCTGGAGCCGCCTCCTAGCATTGCTGGTCGCCGCGTCCTGATTGTAGACGAGATTGTGGACTCAGGCGAGACGATCACGATGGTAAAGGAGAAGGCCGCCGCGCTAGGCGCTGCCGCTATCAAGAGCGCCGTCCTCTACGCCCATACCTGGGGCGTACACGTGCCGGACTACATCGGGCTCATCAGTGATGAACTCATCCTCAACCCCTGGGACCGTGAAATCCTGCGCGACGGCTCGTTCCAGATCTCACCCGAGTACGTAGAGGCGCTGGCGCTGCAAGGTATCCAGGCCGGCCCTGAGGTGTGCATTCCAGCCACACCCTACACGCTGGCCAAGGGGTGAACGATCACGCAGCCGCCTGTGCCAGTACGATGTCTGTTACTAAGCGTCCGGGTCAGGATTAGTTCGTGATCTAAAGCTGCTGGCTTGGCTTTGAGACGTCTGCCGATCTCGCAGGTGTTGCATCCGATACCATGCAGCGTTTGTACTACCGCCTGGCTCCCACACCACCCGCCCATCCGGCAGCCCCACGCCCCTGCATACGCCAATTCCCCGATCCTGGGCATCGCCGCCAACCCCGCCACGGCTGAATAGGTATTGGTTTCCCCGCCCCACGCGCGCATCCGTCAGCGGCTCGAACAGCACCAGTGCCGGCTCGGCCATGCACAATACCTTCCTGCCGGCGAGCGTCGGCCGCAGCTACACGGACCTACTATCATTTTTGTATCACTATTGTATCGCAAAGCGGCTTCCAGGCAGCCGCCAAGTTTGATTAAATCCTACCAGCAGCAACGCCCACAATTCGGCAACAGACACAGGTTCAAAAGGAGAAAACCATCATGACGAAGTCCCAGGTCAAGTTCTATGTCCAGTACGTGCGCTATGCACTGCCGGCCCTCGCCTCGGTCGTATTCAAGCTAGCGGTGAACTAGTTGCGGCACTGCCGGCCGCTTCGCAGCCAACTTTAGTAATACTGTCAAGCTGCAGCCGTTGGACGTGATGGCTCTCCCCCGAGATCCATCGTGCGGCGGCTGCTAGGCTTCTGCCATGGGTTTTGATAGGAACGCGCACATGCTGGAGACTGCCGTCGCACAACTGCGCTTCGCCGCTTCCTTGCTGGCGGGCCGGCCGTTTTCCCCTTGGTCGTTGGAACAGCTGATCAAATCGCTGCGCGCCACCGCCCATGAATTCGGTACGATTGGCGCAGGCGGCGCCGAGATTGTCAGCGGCCCCGCCATGAACGCGGAGACGCGCCGGGAACTGCAGCTGCGCCGGCTGCGCGCCCAGGCAGTCAAGGCCAAGGACACAGCCTACTATTCACAGCTTTTTGCCGCGTTGGACCTCGATCCCGCCAGCATCAAACAGCACGCCGACATCGCACGCATCCCCATCACCGGCAAAGAGAACGTGCGCGACCAGCCCGGCGCCTTTGTCCGCCGCGGCAGCCGGCCCTACCTGTGCGCCACGACGACCGGCACCACCGGCCAGCCCACCACTATCTCGTTTTCCAGCCGCGAGCTGCGCGTCTATTGTGCCTTGCAGGCCATAGCCCACCTGCTGAGCCGCGGCATCCGGGAGGACGATATCGTGCAGATCAGCACGAGCGGCCGCGGCGTGCTGGGCAACCTGTGCCTGGCCGGGGCCTGCGCCCACGTCGGCGCCACGGTGACGCTGGCCGGCTTGCTCGACCCGGCCGCGACGCTGGCACGCCTGGCGGCCCGGCAGTCGCTGCCGGGCCGGTTAGCGCAGGTGAGCGTCCTCTATACCTATCCTTCCTACCTGGGTGAGCTGGTCGAGTGCGGGCTGCGCCTTGGCTATGGCCCCCGCGATTTTGGCCTGCGCCTGATTGCAGCCGGTGGCGAAATCTTCACAGCGGGGCTGCGCCGGCGCAGCCAGGCATTGTTTGGCGCGGTGCGCTTCACGGAAAGCTATGGCATGACCGAGATCTGGCCCTTCGGCGGCCAGCTGTGCGAGCAGGGACACCTTCATTTCGAGCCGGTGCAGGGCCTGCTCGAGATCGTCGATCCTGACACCGGCCAGCCCGCCGTCCCGGGCGCAATCGGTGCCATCGTCGCCACGCCCTTCCCGCCTTTGCGCGACACGACGCTGCTGCTGCGTTACAACACGGAAGACATGGTGCAGCGCTTGGCTGCGCCGCCGCAGTGCAGCCTGCACGCCACGCCGGCCACCGGCCCGCTCCTTGGCAAGCGGAGGCTCGCCGTGCGCCACGACCAGGGCTGGACCTATCCGCGGCCGCTGCTGGAGGCGCTGGAGTCGCTGCCGGAGGTGCCGCTGCCGGCACGCTGCGGCTTCTGGGCCGTCCCCGGCGGCGTGGGCGTGGAGGTGCTGGTAAAGAGAAACGCTGCCGACAATACTGCCAACAATGCTGCCAAGGTCCGCCGCAAGGTGGCAGATGCGCTGGAGGCGCAGGGGGTGCCTTTGTGCGAACTCTACCTGGTCGAGCACCTGCGCGATCTGGGCCGTCCCCTTCCGCTGCGCGGCGACCTGCGCGAGCCCGAACTTGCGCCAGCGCGCCAGGCGGTCGCCGCCGGGGAAGGGCGGCTATGATCGGCGCAAGCTGCGTAATCCTTGGCTATGTCGCCGCCGCCATGCTGCTCAGCATGTTCTATTTTCGGCGCTTTACACTGAGCCGCCCGCCTCTGGGTGTAATCAACCTGTGGGACGTGGCGCTGCTCCTCGCCGCCGTCGTCGTCGTGCCCTATCTCTACCTCGGCCTGCCGCCCTCTTTGGTGATGGCCCTGCTGGCGCTGGGCATGGCTGCCCTGCTGTACGTGGTGTTGGAACCCATCCTGCGCCGCGCCGCGTTGATCCTGCTGGCTACGCTGTTGCTGGCCGGCGCCGACATCGTTGCCGCCTGGCGCTGGGGCGGGGACAGCATGCCGTTCTTCTTGATCAACAATGCCCTCTTGGTCATGACCGTGATTGGCTTTAGCAACTTGTGGGCGCAAGGCGGCATGTCGGCGAGCGCGGTCGCGATTCTGACCGGCGCCTTGACCCTCTACGATTTCGTTTTTTCCGAGCAGCTGAGCTTGATGCGCGACCTGTTCCAAGGGTTGGCTGCTATCCCCTTTGCGCCGATTGTCGCCTGGCCTGTGGCCGCCGGCGGCGATTGGCTTGGTCTTGGCTTGGGGGACCTGATCGTGGCCACGCTCGTGCCGCTCGTGCTGCGCAAGGCGTATGGCCGCGCGGCCGGCGCCGCCGCCATCACCATCAACATCTTGGCTGTGGCGTTGCTGCTCCTACTGCTTGTGCTGGGCGTACGCGTCAGCTTCCCGGTGCTCGTCCTGCTTGGCCCCCTCACCGTGCTGCAGTACTTCTTCTGGCAGTGGCGCCGCGGCCCCGAACGCACCACCTGGCAGTACCTGCAGGCCGAACCCCAGGGGACACCAGGTACATCGCGCAGGCGCGTCGCACCCTATCCGTAGGAGTCTGGGGTGTCGAGCTAGGCCGGGGCCTCACTGAACCTGTGCCGCCGGTTTGTCCCCCAGCAGCGTGCCGACCATCTCTGCCATGGTTCGACTTTTCCCCTGCCGTAGCGCAGCCGTGAGCATTTCCACCGGCAGCGCACCTTCGATTTGCGCCTGCAGTTCCGCCGCTTTGTCCTTGAATATCTGCCAGGTCGCTGTCTGGGTGCGCACGCAGCTGAGCAGCGCCACGGCCGTGCGCTTGCGCTCCAGCCCAGCCCGGTTCTCCGGCGCCTCATCACTGTAGCGGGCGGCCAGCGCCGCGATAAAGGCCTGCTCCACCGGGCTGGCACCGCCGCCAGCGCCTGCGCCTGCTGCAGCGCGGCCCAGGCGTCGCCGTTGCGCGCCGGGTCCATCGGCAGGTTGATGCTGGGTCCCAGCGCCCAGGCGATGCCCCAGTTCCTGCCAAAAGATAGGTTTCTCTTGCTTCTGCTTGGAGCGAAAACCAGGGAAATTGCCGGCAGGTTTAGGCCAACAAGCCGAGCTCCCGGCTACGTGCAATGGCCTGGGTGCGGCTGCGTACGCCCAGCTTGGCGAGAATCTGGCTGACATACCACTTGGCCGTGCCCGGCGTGATGATGAGCTCTGCCGCAATGTCTTGGTTGGACTGACCCGCGGCAATCAGGTACAGCACGGCCAGTTCGCGCGCTGTCAGCGGCTCGACCAGCACCTCACTCACCTGTGCGCCGGGTACGGGGCTGCGTTCGAGCGCCGGCGTGGCCGCGCCGCTTGCGGTCTTATCTCCCAGGAGTATGCTGACCAGCTCTTTCACAGTGTGGCTTTCTCCCGCCTGTAGCGCACCTGCGATTTCCGCCTGCGACTGTGCAGCCTTGTCCTTGAATGCCTGCCAGGTAGCAGTATGGGTGCGCACGCAGTTGAGCAGCGTCACAGCTAGGTGCTTGCGTTCCACCGCGTCGGGCCATTCAGCATACTGGCTTTCAAGCGCCAGCAGCTCGGCAAAGTAGTAGAACGCCATCATTACGGCGAAGAAATACTGGTGATCCCACGCCCGCTGGACCGCCTCGAGCAGGATGCCACGTGCTTCCACAAGCTCGCCGGCGGCAAGCAACGCTGCCCCTAGATAGTTGAGGCTGACGGTCAGCATCATTTGGCTATCGATCTTGCGCGTCAAGGCGACGGCCTGCCGCCCCAAGGCAATCGCCCGCTGGACATGACCCATGCTGGTCAGGACCAGCACCAGATCGGCCATGCACATGCCAATTGACATCTGGCGTCCCAATTCGGTGTAGATAGCCAGGGCTTCCTCGACATAGCTTTCGGCGGCTGCCATGTCGCCCTGGCTCCAGGCGCCAAGCCCCATGCAGTCCAGTGCCCAGGCTCTCTCATTGTATAACTCCAACAGCTCGCATAGCGCGCTGCCTTCCTGCCAGCATGTATCAGCATCCGCGTAATCGCCGAAACACCATTTATACCAGCCCAAATTGTTCAGCGCGCTGGCAATACGGTCCGGGCGCCCGACCTTGCGCCAGAGGGCCAGGCTTTCGCTGCCCAGGCGGCAGGTTTCGGCGTAATCCTCAGATCGCCCAAAGATTAGGCGTTGCAAGGCGCTAGCCGTACCGGCGACATCGTTATGCTGCCGGCTGAGCGCCAGGCTATCGTGAAGTCGCGTGTGCGCAAGCGGCAGGTCATTCCGTTCACCGCTGGCCTGCCCCAAGAACAACAGCGTGAACGCGCGCTCCCAATCCTGCGCGAGGTGCGGTAGACCATCTTGCAGCAGCTGTTCACCGCGCCCATAGTTGCCTAACATCACCTCACAGGCGCCCAACCGCACACTCACCTGCCCCCACAGCGCCGGCAACGGTGGTTCGTCGCCGGAACTCTCAGCGAGCTCAGCACCTAGCTCAGTCGCGGCAGCGGCAAAGAGGATCATGCCGTCGCGGACGTTGCCCCGCACTTCGCAGTAGAGAAAAAGCGGATGGATGGCCGGCGCCAGCAGGGCAAACTCGCGCGCTTGCACCGTCCAGCGCCAGGCAGCGCTGATGTTCTCGAAGTCGGCGCGAATAATGTCAAGTGCTGCTCGCTGCTGTGGACCTTGCAGCCACTGCTCCTGCTCGCCCAGCAGGGTGAGGTAGTAGCGGCTATGCTGCCATTGCGCCTCCCTTTGTCCACCCTCATCGGCAGCGCCGTCGCCGGCCAGCTGCTCCGCCGCAAACTGGCGCAGCAGCTCGTGGATCTCATAGCGGCCATTGGGCAGGCGCCGCAGCAGTGCCTTGTCGATTAACCCTGCGAGCATATCGACTGTGGCACCCGTCACACCTTGCGCTGCCTCCGCAGTCGCGCCGCCCCGGAACACCGACAGGCGCATAAACACCTGGCGCTCGGCAGTGCTCAAACGGGTCCATGTGTGCAGGAAGACCGCCCGCAGGTTGCGCTGGCGGGCAGGAATGTCCGGCATGTCGGCCTGCAAAAAACTCAGATCCCGCTCGATCTCCGCCGCGATCTCCGCCGGCGAGATGACGCCTGACCAGGCCGCAGCTAGGAGAATGCCCAATGGCATCCCATGCACCAGGCGACAGACCGTCACCATTCCCGCGATATCGCTCTCATCGGGTTGATAGCGAGGGCGCACGCGGCGGGCGTGCAGCAGAAACAGCTGCACGGCTGGATAGCCGAGCGCGTCGCCACTCTGTCCGGCGGGAAAGCGCAAGCCATCCAGGAAAAGCACGGTCTCGCTGCTGAGCTTGAGCCGCTGGCGTGAGGTCACCAGGATCGAGAGCTGCGGTGCGCGTGTGAGCAGCTCGCCAACGAGCGGCGCACCTTCCAGCAAGTGTTCGAAGTTGTCCAACACCAGCAGCAGCCGCTTGGCGTGCAGAAAATCACCCACCTGCTGGTCCGGCGAGCGTTCTCCTTGCAGCTGCAAGCCGAGCGCAGCCGCAATCGCCAGCACCAACTCTTTGGCGTCGGTCAGCGGCGCCAGTGGCACCCAGCAGACGCCGTCGGCAAACCGTTCGACCTGCTGCAAGGCCGCCGCCACTGCCAGATGGCTCTTGCCCATTCCGCCTGCGCTGAGGATCGTGACCAGTCGCGTCCCAGGGTCCGCCAGCAGCTGCGCCAGTTCTGCCAGTTCCTCCGCCCGGCCGATCAACAGCGTGGTCTGGGCGGGGAGGTTGTGTTTTGGCCTGAGGCGGTCCAGTGTAACCCTCGGCCGTTCGTCCGCAATACTCGCCAAGGCGGGTGGTTCCGGCGCGCCGTCCAGGGCAGAAGCCACCTGTTCCTGGAGGTGCGCCCGTGGCATAGGCGGCGGCGCCACGTGGCCGGACAGCGTGATGTCGTCCCAGTGCGCCTCATCGCGCGCAAAGCGCACAAACTGCGCCTGTTCCTCCGGCGCAAGTTGCAGCCCCTCGGCCAGCTTCCTCGCCATCTGTCCCGAAGGGCGCAGCTCGTCAGCCTCCACCTTGCGCAAGGTTACCAAGGCGTAGCCCACCTCTCGCGCCAGTTCCTTCTGGGTCAGCCCCAGCCCCATCCGCCGCCGTTTGACCCAACCTCCGAAGGTAAGCGCAGCCTGCATCATGAGCATCCTTTCCCAGGGTGTGCAGACAATCAGCGATGTATAACTGCGACTTCAGTTACGGACTGCCACTTTTATATAACAATTATATCGCAAAGCGGCTTCGCACCGGCAGGCGGGTCTGCTTAGGTCAAATCATCTTCGGTCGCTGATTACGCCTTCACAAGACGACTACGCAACTACACCGCCTGCTATGGCCGTGTCGTGCCCGACATGTAACAGTGGCGCCGGGCGTATGCCTATGTCATACATCTATAGTTTGGGCCAGATCGAAGCGCGTTTTCCGCGTCTCTCCGTAGGGGATTGTCTTTGAAGGCAAGGACTTTCCGCAGCCGCCCGTGTGCGCCCGTGTGCGCCCTCAACCGCATCGCTGAAGATGTACGGTTTCCGTTACGGCGTATTCTCATCTATCGTAGGGGCATGAGGTCCGGCGCAACAACACCCGCTGCCGCGCCGGTCATCACTTCGCCGGACCTCGTGCCCGCCCCACCCTTCACGCAACCCTCACCCGCCCAACACACCTCACGACAGCCCCACATCCACCCCCATCACCATCTTCATGACCAACATACCCACCACCGCCACCACCATCACCACCGCCCACCAAACCCCCCCTCTCCGACCACCTTCCAAACAACTCCCGCAACCCACCTAACATGCGCCTTCCGAAAAATCAAGGAAATCCCAAAAATCAAGTGAATCAAGGTTCAGACCTACCAATGCCTCACCACATACTCCCCCACCGCCGGCGGGCAGTGCCCCAGCGCCTCGTCCAGCGCCTCCCCCGGCTCCATGTTCAACCCGATGTTATGCCAGAAGTGCTGCGTCAACACCGCCGCATCCTCGTGCGCAATATCCTCGCTGAGCGTGATCACATACGGCACCACCCCCAGCCAGTCGCCCACGCTGTCGCCCTGGCAACTCGCCAGCAGCAGGATGCGCACGCCAAACAGCCGCTCGCTCAGCCAGTTGCCGTCCACCACGCCGTCGGCAAATTCGACGCCGCCGGCCGACGCGTGCAGCGCCAGGTGCAAAAGCTCGATGGGTCGCCTAAAACTGCGCTCGCGCCGCAATGCCGTGGCAAATTTGGGCCGTGTGGTGTTAAGCAGGCGTATAAACTGGAGCCCGGTGGCCGAGCGCACGGCGCGCAGCACGGCTAAATCAAGCATGAGTGCGCTGTCCTGGCCGCCGCACACGTACAGCGTGCGGCCTGCCGCAAAACGTTCTGGATAGACGACTGCGGCAGGCTGTGTCATGTCGGCAGTCTGGCCTTCGGCTTGGGCTTCCAGTGCGCGCTGTGCGGCGCGCAGATCGTCGGCCGTAATGATGAGGTTGTTCTCGGGGTCGTTCCTCTCGTAGTCGCCGCGCTCGAATTCTTGCCGCTCTGCCACCAGCAGGTCGCGCAGAAAGACCCGCATCTGCGGCAGCCACGCGCGCGCCTGCTGTTCGTCGGCCGCGGTGATGTTAGCCGTCTCCAGCACCTCGCAAACCATATCCAGGTGATCCTCCATCCGCTCGACGCGCCGTTCGTGCAGCGCCACACGGGCGTTGCGTTCGCTGATCGCCAGCAGCGCACGCTGCTCCAGATCCCAGGCATTGGCACGCTGGCGCCAGCGCCATCTGTGCATAACACGTGACCATTCGCTGTTCTTGCGGAATGGTTCATTTCTGCTCTGGCGACCTGCCTCGAGTTCAGTTGCCCGCAGGGTACGGGTCGGCCCCAATCCCAGGTAGACCTGGAACCGTCCATACCACCGGTCCGGCTCGCCCGGCATCTGATCCCACGGTTTGCGTTTACTATCCTGCTGCGTTTCACCCATTCCGCCCATATGCCATCCTTTTGCACTTGCACTGTCAATGGTTTGTCCTCTCGTAATGAAGATCATTTCACGTTTTTCCTGGCCGTTCAAGCAAGTTTGCACATGAATTTTTCTACCTCTGGAAATGGAGTTTAGTTAAACGGTGATTATTACTTCGATTGTTGCGTGGTTTCAAAAAAAGGAGATCCAGGCTGAATACCGGCCCATCCGCCCCAACCGCATCAACCATCTCAACCATCCCGACCCCACCCCGGTTGAGCCGGTTGAGGTCATTCCACTCGTTCAGCCCGCAAGCCGCGTGTGGGCTGGGCACGCCCACGTGCCTCCTCCCACCACCTCAGAATCGGTTGAGGTTGAGCCGGTTGAGATGGTTGATGGGAGCGCGATCGCGGCGGTTGATCGAGTGAATGGCGTCTCAACCGCCTCAACCTCAACCGCCGAAGTGAGTCCAGTCAGCCGAGAGCTAGCAGGGGGACATTGGCGGTAGGGGCACGAGGTCCGGCGGAGGGAGCCTCGCCGCGACGGCGAATGTTGTTGCCGCCGGACCTCATGCCCCTACACACCCGCCCGTGCACCTCCCCACGCTCACGCCGCCTACTGGCATCTGGCATGCCCACGCCAATGCCCACGCCGCCCTGCTCTGGCGCCCCGAAGGTGGCCGCGCGCGTGACTACCTGCACGCCCTAGAAACCTGGGGCGACAGCGTGCCGCCCAAGCGGCTCCCACCCCAGCCGCAGCTCTATCCCATTGCCGAAGATGGCATGATCCGCACCTGTCTGCATCTGACAGACGAAAGACCCGGAGATGAAGAACCAAGTGATAAACCGATAAGGAACAAGACAATGACCATTTCGAGCAAGCAGTACCAGAGTTTGCAGGCCGAGGCCCGCCGCATGGCCGAAGAGCTGCCCAAGACGCAGCTACTTCACCTGCTGCCGGCATGTGGCCGCGGGTGATCACCGAGGTGTCCTACGACGAACTCGGCAACCTGCAGATTGCGGATATTGACGACAACAACTGTCCCTGGCACGAGTCCGCCACCGGCCGCAGCCAGGATGCGTGGCTGCTCAAGCTGCTTATTGCCTGCTGCTGCAGTGAATCCTTGCCCGTGCGGCCGCTTTGGTTTTGCGCGCTAAGTGGCTGCGCTAAAGGTCTCGTACATAACGACGCAGTATGATACAGGCATTGTGGCCGCCCAAACCGAAGCTGTTAGAGAGCACGACCTTGACGTCAGCCTCTATCGCGTGGTTGGGCGTGTAGTTCAGATCGCACCCGGGGTCCTGGTTATGCAGGTTGATCGTGGGCGGGATCTTGCCGGTCTGGATGACTTTGGCCCCAATTATCGCTTCGAGTGCACCGGCTGCGCCCATCATGTGACCGGTCATGCTCTTGGTGCTGCTAATGCGCACGTTATAGGCATGTTCGCCCAGCACCTGCTTGATCGCCATTGTCTCGCCAACGTCGTTGAGCCGGGTGGCAGTGCCGTGGGCGTTGATGTAGTCTATTTGGTCAAGAGACACTCCGTAGGCGGCTGCCTTGCGTAGTGCCATGCGCATGACACCCACAGCACCACGGTTAGTCGGATGCGGAGTAGCCATGTGATAAGCATCGGCGCTGTTGCCATACCCAATGACTTCGGCATAGATGCGAGCGCTGCGCTGGACAGCGTGTTCTTCGGTCTCCATAATGAGCAGCGCGGCGCCCTCACTCATGACGAAACCGTCGCGATCCCTGTCGAAGGGACGGCAGGCGGCCTGGGGCTCAGCTGCACGCCGGCTCAGCGCACCCATACCATCAAAGGCCGAAGCAATGATAGGGAGAATGGCTGCTTCGGTCCCACCAGCCACCATCACATCGGCGTCGCCGCGGCGCAGTAGTTCATACGCTTCGCCGCAGGCCGCAGTACCGCTAGCACAGGCGTTGGCCACGGCGTGATTAGGTCCCTGCAAGTTGTAGTCAATCGCGAGCTTGCCTGCCGCGCTATCTACCAGCATGTTCGTAATCATGAAGGGGCTGACTTTGTGCAGCCCTTTGGCAGTGGCTTGGTCGACATTTGCGACCAGAGAATGTAGACCACCACTAGCGCTGCCGACAATAGCGCCCACGCGTTCAGGGTCCTCAGTCTCCATGTCGAGATTAGCATCCACGAAGGCTTCCTTGGCCGCGGCTACGGCGAACTGAATGTACGGGTCGAGGCGACGCGCTTCCTTGCGATCCATGTAATTGCCCGGATCGAAATTGCGCACCTCGCCGGCGAAGTTGACGTCCAGGTCACGCGTATCGAACTTCGTGATATAGTCGATGCCCGACTTTCCGGCGAGCAGCTTCTCCCATGTCTCCACAGCAGAAAGTGCCAGGGGGGTGACTGCGCCGGTTCCCGTAATAACGACACGAGGGGGAGAAGAACCGTTTTGCGATTCCATACTATTGGCCCTTATTGACATGGCTTACTTCCAAGAACATCATGATTGAGCGCTCTGGCGCTCATCGACAGCCTCCCCGGGCAACGCCAGCGGACTGACGACAAAGAAGTTGTACACGGCGTACAGCTCGTCTGGACTTTCTCGGCGATAGTGGTTGGAGGGAATCTGGGCGTCGATGCGATAGTGGTGGCGCTTGAAATACTCCGCAGGGTCAGAAACTCCAAAAAGGAATGGTTCGCCAAGTTCGCGCATGCCTTCCACGAAGTTGCGGAGGTCCGGGAAGCTGGTGCTGCCGCTGGCAACCTCCTCCGCGACGATGTCTAACGCCAGCCGGCTGTGTGGGTGCTGCAGCAGGCGGCGCAGTGATGCCAGCACCCGCTTGTTGGTTGCGGCATCGAGATATACGGAAACGCCTTCCATGATCACGATGCTGGGATGCTTGGGAGAGAAGGATGTGGAGGCTACGATGCGCTCGGCCAGATCTTCGATCTCGAGGTTGATCTCTGCTGTCTCGCGCCGCAACAAGGGAAAATCCGGCAGATCGGCCAAGACGGTCTCGCGCGCAGTAATCATATCGGCAAGGTCCACTTCGTAGACAGTCACTGCTGCGCGATCGATGGGCAAGCGCGCCATGCGCGTATCAAATCCTACGCCGAGGATCAGCACCTGCGTGATGCCCTCCTCTACGGCTTGCACGACGACATCGTCGAGATAGCGGGTCCTGGACGCGATCATGGCGGGAAGCACGGGCAGGATCTGCGTCATGCGTTCGGCTAAGTACCGGCCATGCGCACCGGCGACGGCGTCAGACCAGGGATCGGCAAACAAAGGCGCTTGTTGCCTGGCCTCCATGGCGCGCACGGCGGCGACCAGGCGAGCTGATGCGTGATCTTGTGCTGGTAAAGGATTGAGGTGTGGGCGGTTGGGGTGCGCGGCTTGAGCGTGTGCGCCTGTTGAACCATATAGGTGTAGGTACCGCGTGCGACAATCTTGGCGCCATTATGACAAGTCACGGTAACCTCCTCGACAATACGCTTTTCGGCAGCGTAGCGCCTGGCGATTCGTTCGCTTGCCTCAGCCGTGATAGAGGCTGTCACAACCAAGTCTTCCACGCTTGGGCGCAAGTAATCCATGGAGGAGTGAACCAACACAACGGTTGCGCCTCGATTGTCATGCTGCGGGTGGATGCCGATTACGCGCACAGGCCCGGCGGCTGCAGCCATGAGCAGCGCAGCGGCTGCGTCTGCCGCCATCCCGATCGCCATCCCGAAATGAGAGCCGTTGTGGTTCGTCGATTCCGTGCAAAGGGGTAGAAGGGCTACCACCTGCTCTGTGGTAACCTGCCGCAATTGGAAGCGCACGTACTGGAGGAGAGGAATCGCCCTGTACATGAGCTGCATCGTCCGTTGTGGATCCCACCATGATTCCGTGTCAGTCATCAATTCCTTGTAGTCCATCGGTGACTCCCTATCCTGTTGTCGTATGAGCTTACAAGAAACGCATTCAAGATGCCGGTGCTGTCAACTCTGGCGGCACTAGCGATTGATACTGTAGAAGATGATCGTCCCAGTTCTCTCCCGACTCTTGTGGATGCTGCCGGCAGGAATGCCTGCCTTGGCGAACAGCCCATCCACGCATTCTTCGGTTCTGAGGAGGAACGCATCCCATTTGCAGAGCCAGTGACCGTAGTACGTGTTGAAGGCCTGCATGTCCTTGAAGGGCGCAATCATCGTCCCCCCTTCGCGCAGCAGATTTGCCAGGGTTGCCAAGATGGCGGTGAGCGGCTCGTCGGCAATGTAGTCCAGCAGACCAGTGCTGTAAATGATGTCTTGCGGGCCAAACCTTCCCCGGCTCCGCTCAAGGTTGATCAGGCGGAGCGCGTTGTACTTCTCAAATGAGATATTGTCGATAGGGATGGCATTGCTCAGCAGCAGCATGTGGGCATAGTCGAGAGCGTCCTGGTCGCTGTCGATACACGTGACGGCGGTTCGGCGCAATGCCAACACGTCCGGCAGTTCAAAGAGCTCGCGACAGGAGCCGCAGGCGACGTTCAACATGCGGATATCGCCGCGGCGTGCCGCCAGTTCGGCAGAGGCGTTTCCACCAGCCGGGCACGCCGCCCGCGGGCAGCGACCACGATCCCGAGTGACTGGAAGTAGACATCGAGATACAGCCCAATCCCCGAGCGTGCGACCGGCGAGCCGTGGTAAATGCCTTCCAGCGTTTCGAAGTCGCCTGGATAGCCGCGTGGCCACACGCGCGTGCGGTTGAAAAAGTAGCTTTGCGAGAACCAGGGCCTGGTGAACACCTGCACCAGCGCGCGGCTTGCTCGATCTCCTTCTGATTGTGAACCTGCTCGAACTCACCACAGATGCACAGGAACTCCTCTGAGGCTGCGGTCAGTGCTTGAAACGTTGGCTGATCGACGACTGTGTGGCCGCTACAGTCCGATTCGAAATTTCGGAGCTGCTCGACATAGACTTGCAGAGCATGCTTGAGCACTGTTTCAGTTGCCATCTAGGTTACTCTCCTCGATGAGGCATTTGGTAGCGGCCGGAAGCCGGTTTGCGATATAATCGCCGATACAAAACCGATAGGCTGCAGGTGAAGCGGCAGGACAATGCGCCAAGTTCGCCTGGCATGTTCCGTTCGTCCACGCACTCCTCGGTTAAGAGGAGCAATTCATCCCATTTGCACATCTACACCTGCCTATCGTTCATGGCACAATGTCCAGCCGCACGACGTGATTTGCATCCTCAGAGATCGCCCACAGCGAGCCGAAACCGGCTGCCAGGCCTGTCATGTGCGCCGGAAACTTATAGGTTGCATCCACCTTGTTGGTGGCCACGTTGACCCGATAAAGCTGCCCGTCATTACTGCCGACCCAAACTGCGTCGTCGGTCACGGCAATCGCGCCAGTGATATCGGGCACTAGGGTGACGCCAACGCCGGTATGGGGATCGATGCGAACCACTCCTTGCTTCAGACTCAACCAGAGGAAGTCACTTCCCTTACCCGCCGGCACGCTCGTCTGCGCCTTGGCTTCCTCGACTACCTGATCGACCGTCGTCCGCAGGCTGATGCTGTTGGTAGACGGATCGACCTTGATCAGCACACCGTTGCCGCTGGTGATCCAGACCGCTGGGCCGGCTACCCAAACATCATTCTCTTCGCTTGGATCTGAACCCGTGCCGGTCAATGGGATCGACGCGACGATCTGGCTCGTAGCAGGATCCACTCGATCGAGTGGCTCGCCTTGGTGGCCGACGGCCCAGATGGAGCCAAAGCCATAGTCGATGCGCGGATGATCACCCGGCACCTTGGCGCCGACGGTATTGGTCTTCGCATCGATCGGGGCCAAATCGCTCGTCTGTCCCGCAACCCAGACCGAATCGCCGACCACGACGGCCGATTTTGCCAGATGCCCGGTTCCCTCGACGACCTTGACGATCTCGTTTGTCGCCGGGTCGATGCGCGTGGTGACGCTGGGGCTGCGGCGGCTCGGCACCCAGACTGCATCCGATCCGAAGACAATGTCCTGGGGGAAATGGATCGGCCACTCCGCAATCACATTGACCTTGCGTGGCGTGCTGGGTGTCGCCTGCGCCGCCGCCCCTGCCGGCAGCTTGATCTGCCCGATCAGATTGCCCTGCTGCTCGGTAAACCACATGCTGCCATCGGGACCGGCGGCGATGTGATAGGGCACGGCGGCATAAGTGGGGATGCTCAACTTGGTCAGGACACCATCCGTCGTGAGCCGCCCGATCTCGGTCGATTGGTAGCTGGTGAACCAGAGTGCGCCATCGGGGCCGGCTGCGATCCCCACCGGCTGCATGCCTGCGAACATCGATATTCTGTTATCTCGCCTGCGGGGCTGATGCGGCCGATCTTGCTGGCGCCGTACATACCAAACCAGACGGCATTGTCTGGCCCCACCGTCGAGCCGAATGAGGGTAACTGCCCGCCGTGGGGATCGGATATTCTGTGATGCTCGCCCTCCGGGGTGATGCGCCCGATTTGGTTGGCGCCGTTCTCAATAAACCAGAACGCGCCGTCCGGCCCGGCTACCATGCCGATGGGACGGCTGTCTGGCCTTCGGCAGCGGATACTCTGCCAGTACCTTGCCGTCCGTGCTGAGCTTGACGATCTTGTTCGCATCCACCGCCGTCACCCACAGCGTGTTGTCCGGCCCCGCGACCATTTCGCGAATCGGCGCTAGTTCCCGGCGGCAGATCGTACTCGGTGACTGCACCGTCGGGTGAGATGCGTCCCAGCTTATTGACCCGATCCTCGTTGAACCAGATGGCGCCATCCGGGCCCAGCGCCACAAACCCTTGCGAGTCGTCAAGCGCGTCCTCGGTTGGGACGGGGTACTCGGTTACTTCGCCGTCGACGGTGATGCGCCCGATCTGGTTCGCACCCGTCTCGGCAAACCAGAGGGCGCCATCAGATCCTACCTTGATGCCACCGGCGTGCGCGCTGTGGGTAGGAATCTTGTGTTCGACGAGGGTCGGCAGCTCCGGCCGGCTGGTCACCGGTTGGCAGGCTGCCAGCGTGAACAACAATCCAACGTACAACAGACCAGAAGTATAACGATGGTGCATATGGTCTCCCTTGCTCCCTTGCTGAAATGTGGCGCCGTACTTCACCACGCCCCCATCGTAGCCACAAGTGGAGACGAAGATATGACTTTTCTTGCCAACGTTGTCATTGCCGTGCCCAATACGCTGAACCCGCCGCATACCGCAAACATGACATTTCTTGCCAATATGCGGGATTTGGCGGCCGGGACCTGCGAGGTGCTTGCTATTGCTAGAAAACATCACTATACTGCGCGCAATCGATTGGCTCCTCGTGTGGGGCCAACTAAGGAGGAACATGGCCATTCTGCCCCCAACGGTCGCTTCGTCCACTACCTTTGGCGAATATCTGAAATTCCTGCGCCGCCGTGAACAGCTCACGCAGCTCGAGCTTTCCATCGCGGTCGGCTACAGCGAAGCGCAGATCAGCCGCCTGGAAAAGAACCAGCGCCTGCCCGATCTGGCTGCGCTCAAGGCGTTGTTTATCCCCGCGCTCCATCTCGAACAGGAGCCTGAGCTGAGCGCACAGCTGCTGGCGTTAGCCCAATCCGCCCGGCAAGAGGATGCGCCCGTCCCAGGCATCACACCCTACAAAGGCCTGTTGTTTTTTGACGAGTCCGACGCCGGCCTCTTCTTTGGCCGTGAGGCGCTCACGGCCCGCCTTGCCGATCGGGTCATGGCTCTCGCGCTGGCGCCAACCACGCGCCTCCTGGCGGTCGTGGGTGCCTCGGGCAGCGGCAAGTCCTCGCTCGTGCGGGCCGGGCTGGCGGTGGCGCTCAAGCAGCGCGGCTGGACGACGCATATTATGACGCCCACGGCCGCACCCCTGACCCGGCTGGAGGCGCAGCTCGATCCAGCCCACGGCCAGGCCAATGCGGCACCATGTCCTCTTGTTGGTCGATCAATTCGAAGAGACATTTACGCTGTGCCACGACGAAGCCACGCGCGTGGCCTTTGTCGACAAGCTGCTCGCCATCAGCGATCAGGCAACCACAACCGTCGTCATCACGTTGCGCGCCGATTTCTATGCCCACTGCGCGCAGTATCCACTGCTGCGCCAGGCGGTGGCTGCCCAGCAGGAATACATCGGGCAGATGACCACTGCCGAACTGCGCCGCGCCATCGAAGAACCGGCCAAACGTGCGAGGCTGGGAATTTGAACCTGGGCTGGTGGATCTCTTGCTGCACGACATCGGCGCGCACGATGGAGGCGCGCCGGAACCCGGCGCCTTGCCGCTGCTCTCTCACGCCTTATTGGCGACGTGGGAGCGGCGGCGCGGACGAACGCTGACCCTGGACGGCTATCACGCGGCCGGCGGTGTGCGCAGTGCGATTGCCGAGACGGCCGAGAGCGTTTTTGCGGACCAGCTGGATCGCGGGCAGCAGGAGCTGGCGCGCGAGGTCTTCTTGCGCCTGACCGAATTGGGCGAAGGCACCGAAGACACCCGCCGCCGTGCCGCTCTGACGGAACTGGTGCGCCAGGCGGAGGAAGCGGCGCAGCTGCGCGGCGTGCTCAACACGCTGGCCGATGCGCGCTTGATCACCTTGAACGAAGACAGCGCCGAGGTGGCGCATGAAGCGCTGATCCGCGAATGGCAGCGCCTGCACGAATGGCTGACGGAGGATCGGGAGGGGTTGCGCGTGCATCGCCATCTCACCGATGCCGCACGCGAATGGGCAGTGCTGGGCGGCGACGCCGGCGCGTTGTATCGCGGGGCACGCCTGGCGCAGGCGCAGGAATGGGCGGCAGCCAATGAAGGGCGCCTGAACGACGCCGAGCGTACGTTTCTGGCGGCGTCGCTACAGCAGGAGCAGCACGAGGTCCTGGAGCGTGAGGCGCAACGCCGGCGCGAACTGGAAGCCGCACAAGAAGCTGGCCGCGGAGCAAGCGCGGCGCGCAGAGGAACAAGCGCAGCGCGCCGAGGAACAGGCCGGTGCGGCCCAGCAGCTGCGCCGCCGTGCGCTCTTGCTCGCCGCGGCGCTGCTGCTGGCTGTGCTGCTGGCAGGCACGGCCCTCGCCCTCGGCCGCCAGGCTGCAGTCAACGCCAGCGCCGCCGAAGCGGAGCGCCAGGTGGCGCTTGCGCGCGAGGTTGCGGCCTCGGCCATTAGCAGTCTGGCCACCGATCCCGAGCGCAGCATCCTGTTGGCCTTGCAGGCGGTAAAGCTCAGCACAGATGGCGATAAACCCGTGCTGCGTGGAAGCGGAAGACGCGCTCCACCGTGCGGTGCAAACCTCACGTCTACGTACTACCTTGCGTGGGCACGATGGCGGACTTTGGGCGCTTGCCCTGAGCCGCAATGGGACGCGGCTGGCCACGGTCAGCATGGATGGCACGGCCAAGGTTTGGGATCCGGCGACCAATCAAGTGTTGCTGACCCTACCGACCAACGTAACCGATAACCTCGGCGGCACCGGCGCAACCTTTAGCCCGGATGGCACGCAGCTGCTCACCATCAGCAGCGACAATAACGCAACGCTGTGGGAGCTTGCCACCGGCAAAGCGCTGTTCTTGCCTTGCACGGCCACACCGCACCGGTGACTTCGGTTGCGATCAGCCCTGATGGCAAGCTATTGGCCACCGCAAGCGACGACAAGACCGTAAAGCTCTGGGATGCGGCGACCGGGACGGCGATCAAAACGCTTACGGGGCTTGAAGGTATCCGGCATTGTGGTGGTTTTCAGTCCCGATGGTAAACGTCTCTATTGCCGGCAGTGATGAAACGGGGATCGCGATCGCTTGGGACGTCGCCAGTGGTAAGGAACTGTTCCGTTTTAGTGGACAAGGCGACCGTCGTGGGCGTCGACGCGATCGCAGCCAGTCCGGATGGCACGCAACTTGCCACGGGAGAGTTTGATACCACGGTCAAGCTTTGGGATGCAGCCACGGGCAAGCTCCTGCTCACGCTCTTTGGCCATTCGAGCCAGGTTATGAGCGTGGCGTACAGCGCCGACGGCCGCTATCTGGCCAGCGCCAGCGAAGATGGGACGGTCAAACTCTGGGACGCGCTGACCGGCAGGGAAGTGCTTACGCTGGGCGGCCACACGAGTGGCGTCATGGGCGTGGCCTTCAGCGCCGATGGCAATCACCTGTACAGCGCCAGCCGAGACGGTACCGCTAGAATTTGGGACATCTCGCCCGGCGGCCGGGCGTGATTGGTTGAATCTGGTGGGTCATAACGAGCGCCTGTTTGGCGTTGCCTATCGTCCTGACGGCGCACAACTGGCAACCTGGAGCATGGATGGCACGGTCAAGGTTTGGGACGCGCAGGACGGCACGCTCCTGCGCACGGTCAACCACGCAGCGACACCCGAGCTCAGCGAAGTGGCCTATAGTCCGGATGGGAAAAAGCTGGCGTTTGACAGCGGCAACCATGTCGAAGTGGTGGATGCAGCCAGCGGGACGGCGCTGTTCACCCTTGCCCCTTTTGCAGACGATGCCGTAGTTGTCGTGTTTTCACCGGATGGCCGGCGCATAGCTGCGGGCACGCGAACTGGTGTGCTGCGCATCTACGACAGCAACAATGGCAGCCTGCTGCTCGAATTCTCAACTACCCACGGCGGTAGTGACGAACATTATTTTTGGCAGATGGCCTTCAGCCCGGACGGTCGGCGGCTTGCCAGCGCCCTGCCCAAGCTGATGGCGCCTATGTGTGGGACGTCGCAACCGGCAAGCAGCTGCTTAGCTTCAGCGGCCATGGCGAGGGCCACGTACAAGTGGGATTGCCTTCAGTCCGGATGGCAAATGGGTCGCCACCGTCGGGAATGATGCTGCCGTCCAAGTGTGGGATGCCGCAACGGGAGAGGTAATATTCAAGCTGACGGGTCACACAGGCCCCACCTTTGGCGTCGCCTTTAGTCCGGATGGCAGATCGCTGGCCAGTTCCAGTGTGGATCGCACGGTCAAGATCTGGCAGCTGCCGGCGGCTGGCGGGCAAGTGCCAGAGCCACTCACGCTCTACGGCCATACCGGTGCGGTCTATCGCGTAGCCTTCAGCCCGGATGGCACCCGGCTCGTTACCGCCGGTCGCAACCCGATTGCCCGCGTCTTTTCCCTGCAGATTGACGACCTGGTGGCAATCGCTCAATCCCAGGTCACGCGTTCGTTGACCACAGAGGAATGTCAGAAATACCTGCATGATGAGGTGTGTCCTGGCAACTCATCGATAGAGTAGCTTGGACCATTACGGTAGTGAACCTTCCCGTGACCGTTCCAAGACTGGTGAATGCCATTGGGTGGGACGTATGGGTACTCATCATGCAAAAGTCACATACTGAGTGGGACCAACCAGCCATTATTTTGCCGCCATTGCACATCTGACTGGGACAATTTCAAGTGCGCAGAAACGATGCGACGAGAAGAGCTTGGGATCTTTAGCTTTGTATAAGACAAAAGAAAGACCAGGTTGGGGCAAGCGCAGCATGCTTGCCCAGAACCCGGTCTCCTGGCTCTCCATCCGGTTAACGCTTAACGGCCGTTGTTCGAACGCTGTTGGCGGCGCAGGAACGCAGGGATGTCCAGGTCGTCACGGTCAAACGTGCGCACGTTGTAGTCCACCTGCTGCTTGGCGGGCTCGCTGCGGCCGTTCTCGCGCGCGCTGTCTTTGCCGGCATCCCGGCCATTGGACTGGGCGTTGCTGGCCTGGCCGCTACGCGGCCGCTGGAAGGCCGTGTCGACAAAGTCCAGCGTCTCCTTCTTCGGCCGGTCGAAACCGGTGGCGATGACGGTCAGCTGTGTCTCGTCGCGCATCTCGGGATCGATGACGGCGCCAAAGATGATGTTGCATTCGGGATGCGCGGAGGCCCGGATGACCTCGGCGGCCTCGTTCACCTCGAACAGGCTCAGGTCCTCGCCACCCTTGATGTTGAAGATGATCGAACGCGCCCCCTCGATCGAGACGTCGAGCAGCGCGCTGTGAATGGCACGCTCGGCCGCCTCGCGCGCCCGGTTCTCGCCGCTGCCGCGGCCGATCGCCATCAAGGCCGCCCCGCCGTCCTGCATGATGGTCTTGACGTCGGCAAAGTCCAGGTTGATCAGCCCGGGAATGGTGATCAGCTCGCTGATGCCCTGGATGCCCTGCCGCAGTACGTCGTCGGCCAGGCGAAAGGCATCCTTGATCCCCGTCTTCTTGTCTGCGATCTGCAGCAGGCGGTCGTTGGGAATGGTGATCAGCGTGTCGACGTTGGCGCTCAGGTTCTCGATCGCCTGCTCGGCCGCCCGCCGCCGGTGCGCCCCCTCAAAGGTGAAGGGCCGTGTCACCACGCCGATGGTCAGCGCCCCCATCTCGCGCGCCGCCGAGGCCACGATCGCCGAGGCGCCCGAACCGGTGCCGCCCCCCATGCCGGCGGTGACAAACACCATGTCGGACCCGCTCAACATCTCGCGGATCTCTTCCCGGCTCTCTTCGGCCGCCCGCAGGCCGATGTCCGGGTTGCCCCCCGACCCCAACCCCTTGGTGATCTTCTCGCCGATGCGCAGCCGCTGGGGCGCGCTCGACAGCATCAGTGCCTGCGCGTCGGTATTGACGGCAATAAACTCTACCCCTTGTATGCCTTCCTCGATCATCCGGTTGACGGCGTTCTGGCCGCCGCCGCCAACCCCCACAACCTTGATTTGCGCAAAATTGTCCACAAACGATGATTGCGACTTGCTGTTGTTCGTGCTGCGTGTCATTGGATTCCGGCTCCTTCGATCAGTATTTCTGCGACGGTGACGACAATGTGACGGTACGGGTTATTGGTTCCTGCAGGCAGGAAATTTACGAATTCGGCCTATGTATGGGAAGGGAGTTCCGGCTGCCCCTGCCACGTTTACACCGAATTTACACACCTATCCCTAGTTCTTGTCCGGCAGCAGGTTCTTGAGCCACTGGGCGGCCTGGCGCACCCAGGCGGCATTGCTGCCGTTCGTTGTGTGATCTGCATCAAAACGATGGCGGATGGATCGCGCATCCTCGTGCAGCCCCCATAAGAGCAAACCCACTGTCGTAGCGTACGTAGGCGACAGCAGGTTGCGGCTGAGCCCGGCGATCGGCAGGGTCGCCGCCGGCGCCCCCACGCGCACCGGCATGTTGAGCACGCTGCGCCCCAGGTCCGAGAAACCGGGCAGCTGCGAGCATCCTCCCGTCAGCACCAGCCCGGCCGGCAGCCGGTCCAGGTAGCCGCTCTCGTCCAGCCGCTGGCCGATGATCTCCAGCATCTCGGTCGCACGCGCTTCCAACACCTCGCAGATGAAACGGCGGCTAAAGCTGCGCTCTGCCTTTTCGCCAAAGACCGTGGCCCACACTGCCTCGTCCTCGGCCACCCGCTCGGGCAGCAGCGTGCCGTAGCGCAGCTTGAGTTCTTCCGCCGTCTCAAATGGGCAGCGCAGCCCCACCGCCAGGTCGTTGGTCAGGTGGTTGCCGCCCATATCCAGGATGACCGTGTGGCACAGGCCGTTGTCGATAAAGACGGCCAGGTCCGACGTGCCGCCGCCCATGTCGACGACGGCTACCCCCATGCGCCGCTCTTCGGGCTTGAGGACCGCTTCATTGGCAGCCAGCGGCTCCAGCACCAGCTCGTCCACGTCGATGCCGTGGGAGATCACGCACTGCACCAGGTTGCTGACGGCCGTGCTGCTGCCGGTGACGATATGGGCGTCGACCTCAAGCCGGTAGGCGCTCATCCCCACGGGGTACTGGACCTTGGTCTGCCCGTCCACCGTCCAATCCCGGGCAATGGTGTGGATGACTTCCTGGTTCTCGGGCAGTGCCACTGCCCGCGCCCCCTCCAAGGCTCGCTGCATGTCATTGCCTGTCACCCCGTTGCGCTTGTCCACCGGGCTGACGCCCTTGGAATTACGCGTGCCGATATGGCTGCCGGCGATGCCGACATAGGTGCTGAGCATTTGCCTGCCCGCGGCCTTCTCGCACTTCTCGATCGCCTCGGCCACGGCGGCTGTGGCTTCCGGTACGTTGACGACGACGCCGCGCCGGATGCCCCGGCTTGGCGCCTGCCCCTCGCCCAACAAGGTGAGCGAAAGCTTGCCCAAGCTGTCATGCGCGACCGACGCCATGAGTGCGCAGATTTTGGTGGTTCCGATATCAATGGCACAGACAATTTCTTGCATACCGACACTCCCGCTCTATTTCACATAAGGGCGCTCAAAGCGCACGTCGATCACAGTGCCTTCCAGGGTTCCATCTTCCAGCAGCTGCACTGCCGCTGCCAGGTTCTCCAGCTTGCGCTCGACGTTGGCGCCATCGCCCCAGTACACCCAGTATGGTTTGTCCTGCAGTTGGAAGTTCAAGCCTATTTGCCGGTTGTACCGCAGCGGTGCGACGTCCGGCAGCACGTTGAGCAGGCTTGCGGCGCTCGCCAATACGTCGGCGTCGATGGCGCCGCCCAACGCCGCACCCGGGGCTGTCGCCATGGCGCCGCCGTCGATGATCTCCAGCAGCCCCGCCGGTGTCGGCCCGCGCGGCTCGACCGCGGCGCCACTGGGCAGCAGCCAGCGCGTCCCGTCGTCGGTGACCCACAAGGCGATCGGCTGCGCTTCGCTGACGTCTATGTTGACTGTTCCTTGCACCGGCGAGATGTACACGTCGGCATCGGCGACATATGGGTTCGTCAGCAGCCGCCGGCGCGCCTCGTTGGTGTCCAACCAGAACATGTTCCACCCATCGATCTCGCTCGTGCGCCACAGCTCGTCTTCATGTAAGTAGGTCAAGCCTGAGAAATGGGCATCCTCGCGATACAGGAACCAACGATCGTCCACATGCACCCACGTTGCCAGGCCGGCCGCTGCCACCACCACGATGCCCACCACTAAGAACCACCGCGCGCGCAGCAGCCCCCAGATCGGCCAGTTGCTCACCTGCGGCAGGCTTGGCCGCCAGATACCGCCGGCCGCGCCGGGCAGGACGGCCTCGAGCCGCATCACCTGGCGCGTGATCCGCTCCTTCCGCCGCTGGTTGGCACGCCGCCGCGCAGCCGGGTAGGCCGCAGCGCCGTTCGTGCTCACCCGCTGTTTGGGTGTGAGCAGCGGCAGCGACTTGGACAGTGTCTTGGATCCGGTTCTAGACCCTGTCTTCGCAGCTGCCTTGGCTGTTGTGTTGCTACCTGCCACGTTCGTGCGCTTGGCCATCTTTGTGTTACGAAACCATCTCTCGTGCAATCAATGCGCCGTGCTGTTCTCCTGCCGGTCGGCGTACCGTTCCAGCGCCAGCCGGACGAGCCTGTCCACAAGCTCGGGATAGCCGATCCCGCTCGCCTCCCACAATTTCGGATACATGCTGATGCGCGTAAAGCCGGGCATCGTGTTGACTTCGTTGAGAAACAGCTCCCCGCTTTCGCCGTTCATGAGAAAGTCCACGCGCGCCAGCCCGGCACAGTCCAGCGCGCCAAAGGCGCGCACGGCGTAGTCCTGCAGGCGCTGCACGGTTTCCGCATCGAGCGGCGCGGGAATGAGCAGCTCGCTGTTGTCGTCGACATACTTGGCGTTGTAGTCGTAAAACTCGTTGCCGGGCACGATCTCGCCGGGTATGCTGGCAATAGGCTGATCGTTGCCCAGCACGCTGACCTCGAGTTCACGCGCGTGCGGCACGGCCGCCTCCACGATCAGCTTGCGATCAAAGCGGGCGGCTGCGTCCAGCGCTGCGGCCAGCTGGCCGCGGTCGCGCGCCTTGCTGATGCCGACGCTGCTGCCCAGGTTGGCCGGCTTGACAAACAGCGGGTAGGGCAGCGCCGCTTCGACCGCATGGAGGCTGCCGTCAGGATCGCTGCGCCAGGCCTGGCGTTGCAGCGTCACCGAGGCCACCTGGGGCAGGCCTGCCCCCGCAAACAGGCGCTTGGCCACGTCCTTGTCCATCCCGCAGGCGCTGGCCAACACACCGGAACCGGCATAGGGCAGGTTGGCCATCTCCAACATGCCCTGCACCGTGCCGTCTTCCCCATACGGGCCGTGCAGCACGGGAAAAATCACGTCGATGGCGGGCAGCGCATGGCCGGCCTCGCCCTGCGGCAGCAGTCCCCAGCCTGCCTCATCGCCGCTGTTGTTCTCGCCGGCGCCGGTAGTCTCGCCATTCAACGCACCCGCGGCCCTGGCGCTCAGCCGCGCCCAGGCATCCGCCTGCGGCAGCCAGCGCCCCTGCGGCGTAATCCCGATCGGCACGACTTCGTGCCCGGCCTCGCGCAGTGCGTCCATCACGTTCTTGGCGCTTGCCAGCGAGACTTCATGTTCGCTGCTGCGTCCGCCAAACAGCACGCCCACGCGATATTTACGGTCCTTCATCGTGTCGCTCACAAATTCGTCCACAAGCTCGCTCATTCCAAGGGCCATTCGCCCACCAATTGCACTTCCGGCTCCAGCTGCACGCCAAAGCGGGCCTGCACCGCCTGTTGAATCCTGCGTATCAGTGCCAGCACGTCGGCCGCGCTGGCGGCCCCCACCCCGCCGCGGTTGATCAGGAAGTTGGCGTGCAGCTCGCTGACCTCGACGCCGCCCACCCGTGTGCCCTTCAGCCCCGCCGCCTCGATCAGCCGCCCGGCAAAGTCGCCCGGGGGGTTGCGGAAGGTGCTGCCTACGCTCGCTTCGACCGGCTGCGTGCGGCGCCGGTGCTGCAGATACTGGTCGGCCGCGGACTTGATGGCCTCCGCGTCGCCCACTGAGAGGCGGAAGTTGGCGTTGAGTACGATCGGCCCAAATCCGGCCTTGACCGCGACCTGCCGCTTGAGTACGCTGCTGCGATAGGCAAAGTCAAGCGCTTCCACCGGCACTTCCTCGACCATGTCGTCCTCATCCAAAATCATCGCGTTCCACAGGTTGTCCTTGATCTCCATGCCATGGGCGCCGGCGTTGCCGACCACAGCGCCGCCGACGGTGCCGGGTACGCTGACCGCCCACTCCAGGCCCGAGAGCCCGGCGGCGATGCTGGTGCGGGCGGCGCCGGCCATGGCGGCCCCGCTCTCGGCAAACAGGAACGGGCGATCGTCGAGTGGGAAGACACAGCAGGGCGCCTCGTCCACGCGCACCTGGCGGCAGCGGTTGTAGATCACGAGACCGCGGATGCCTGCATCGGCCACCAGGATGTTGCTGCCGCCGCCCAGGATGTAGTAGGGGATCGCGGCCGCGCGCGCCCAGCGCGCCACCTTGATCATCTGCTCCATGGTGGCGACGGTCGCAAAGTATTGCGCCGGCCCCCCCACTTTCATGCTGGTATAGGGAGCCAACCCCACGTTCTCGCCTATTTCAACCCCGAGCGAAGGAGGCAGCGTGCGCGTACTCATAGCGTTTCCTCCTCGCCCATCAGGCGCAGCAGCCTCTCGCCAACCTGGTTGCCGTCGCCGGCGCCCAGCGTGAGCACGACGTCGCCGGCGCGCACATGCGCCGCCAGGAAAGCGGCGGCGTCGCCGATGGCGGCGATATGGCGGATCGCACGATGCGGGGAGGCAGCCACGAGCTCGGCGGCATTGACGCTGCCGTCATCCGGCTCGCGCGCGGCATAGATGTCAAGCACGATGACCTCGTCGGCCGCTTCAAAGCTCTCACCCATCTGGTAGAGCATGCGCTGCGTGCGGCTGTACGTGTGTGGTTGAAACACGGCCCAGATGCGCCGGTCGGGATAGCGCTGGCGCGCGGCGGCCAATGTGGCGGTGACTTCGGTCGGATGGTGAGCGTAGTCGTCGATTACCACGACGCCGCCGGCCTCCCCCTTCCATTCAAAACGCCGCGCCGAGCCGCGATAGTCCGCCAGCGCTGCCAGCGCCGCCTCGGTGATCACACCACAGCTTACCGCCGCCGCCAGGGCCGCCAAGGCATTGCGCACGTTGTGCACGCCGGCCACTGCCAATTGCAGGCTGCCGCTGGGGGCGTTCCACCATTCCAGTTCCGCTGTGATGCCTTCGCCCGCCAGAGGCCGGATGTTGACGGCGCGCAGGTCGGCGCTCTCGCCTGTGCCATACAGCAGCCAGCGCGGCCCGCGTGAAGGTGCATAGTCATGCACGAGCATGGCGCCGATGTCATCCGCACAGGCGATGATCACGCCGCCCCGCTCAACGTTGTCCGTGAACTGCATAAACGCGCGGCGGAAGCTGGCAGGCGTCGGATAACAGTCAGGATGGTCCCACTCCACATTCGTGACGACCGCAATCTGGGGGCTCAGTCCCAAAAACATGTGATCGTATTCGTCGGCTTCCAGCACAAACTCGGCTGCGCTGCCGGCGGCGGCATTGCCATAGATCGGGACGTCGGAACCGATGATATAGCCGCACTCGATCCCGGCCTGCCGCAGCACTTGCACAATCATGGCCGTGGTCGTGGTTTTGCCATGCGTGCCCGCCACGGCGATCAGCCGGCGGTTGGCCAGCAAGACCGGCAAAAACTCGCTGCGCTTGACGATCGGCAAGCCCAGCTCCTGGGCCGCCTGGCGCTCGGGATCGGCGGCGTCTATGGCGCTGCTGGCAAGCACGACGTCGGGCAGTTCCTGCGGTGCCAGGTCGGTCAAGTTGGCGCTCGCCTGCTGTGCCACGACGCGCGCCCCTTGGCTTGCCAGGCGCGCGAGCGTGGGGCCCGCCTGGCGGTCGCTGCCGCTGACCTGAATGCCCATTTGCAGCAGGACATGGGCGATCGCGCTCAAGCCCGTGCCGCCGATACCCAGCAGATGGATACGCAGCGTACTGTCGCCGCGTCCCAAGCGATCCTGCCAGCTGTCCCTGTTATTTGGCTGTGTAGCTTGCCCTGGCTGTTCCAAGGTCATAACACGTTTCCTGACATCATCCACGCACCCGTAATAAAATCAGCAATGCAACCGGTACCATCCATGCCACGGGGTTCGTCACCACTTCCTGCGGTAGGTAGGTCAGCATAAAGCACGCAGTCGAAGAGAAGGTTTCCACGACGTTCATGGCGGGATAGCCGAACAAAGCTGCGTAGTACCAGATCGTCCCCGCCACCAGGTAGCCGTTGAGCAAACCGATGAGCAGTGAAAGCATCGTACCTTCCGGCGCCCGCAGCTCCTTGCCACGAAAATCGAGCGTCCGGCCGGCATAACTCGCAAATACAATTGCCAAAAATGTCCCTGCATACACAAAAAAGAGTATCGTATTGAGCTGCTCGGACCCCGGTGGAATGCCGAAGGTAGTCGTAAAGAAAGACCCGAACGGCCCGACGACGTTCCACTGCGGCGGCACCGGGCTCGGCGTACAAAAATTCTGGTCAGCGGTCGCATTGAGCGGCTCCAGCGCGCGCGCTCCCACGTACGAGAGGAAAAAGATTGCCGCCATGAACACAAGCGTGTTGCCTAGCTCCTTGGCATAGCCGCGGACCACGCCGACGAGGCCGATCAAGATCTGTATAGTGAGGAACAGCGTTTCAATTGGCCCCACACTATGCTCCGATGGACGCGATCAAACCTTGCATATTAAGATTTGGGTTTTGCGCTGGTGCGCAGCGTGAATGCCGCAAAGAGCACCAACGCCACAATTGCCAGAAAGAAAACGTTGGCAGCAGCCGGCCCAAGCGCCGTCCAAACCCGGCTGAGCAAGCTGGTAATCTGCTGCCAGATAGTGCTGACGAAGGTCAAAACAGGCAGCTGTATGATCGGGCCCTCGATGGTGGTGTTCGGAAAAATCAACGACGTTAGCAGCGGCGCAAAGATGGTAGCAAACACCATGCCGTTTAGGATGCCCAACAACACAGCCCAGCCGTCACTCTTGCTCTTGCGCACAAAGTGGTTTGTCATGATGTAAGTGAACACGACCCCCCCAAACCACAATAGCAGCAGCAATGTGGTTGTGTTGGCTGCTGCCCACGCTCCCAGCGTAGACTGCTCCGGTATTGGCTGCCCAGTAATGAAGGCCAGCCCTTTGCCGAAGCGGTCGAAAATCAGCACGATTAGGTCGCTAAATTGTTGGAGCCCGAATGCCAACAGTACGGCGACTACGAGCACCCACAGTTCACGCCGAGCACCACGGCGGTAGCCGATCGCGCCAAAGAATGCCAGGTAAATGAGGAGGGCGACGATGGCCGCCAGGTTGGTTGTTTCCGTCGTCAGCGGCGGCGTGCTCACAGGCGGCACCGGTGTGGGCGCCCCCGGCGCCAGTGTAGGAGTCGGCAGCGGCGTCGGTCCTATCGTCGGTATCGGCGTAGGCAGCGGCGTCGTAATCGGCGCGGCCAGCGGCGCGGGCCCGCCCGGCAGCGTCGGCGTCGGCGGTGGTGGTGTTAGAAAGTCCTGAAATGGAAACACGGCTTCGCTATCTCTCTTGCGCCAAACGTATGATCTCCGTCGCAATTGCCTCGGCCGCATGCGGTCGAGCCAACCCAGCCATTGCCTCACTCATTGCTTGCAGGCGATCCCTCTGCGTCAGCAAGTCCAGCACCGTGGGGGCTAACTTCGCCTCCAACTCCTCATCCACCACGATCACGGCCGCTCCCCGCCTGGCCAACGCCTGGGCGTTATCCATCTGGTTGACACCCGCATAGGGCGCCAGCACGGCCGGCAGCTTTGCCACCGGAAACTCCCCCAAGGTGCTCGCCCCAGCCCGTGCCACCGTCAGGTCCGCCGCCGCTAATCCCAAGGGCATCGTCTCGTGCAGATAAGCCACCGCCCGATAGCGATCGGCCAGGTGCTCCGGCAGCGGATTTGCCTGCGCCCACTGCTGGTACAGCGGCCAGTCCCGCTCGCCCACCACGTGCAAGACGGCAGCTTGTGGCGCCAGTCTTGCCACACTTGCCCAGGTAGCCCGGTTGATCGCCCGCGCGCCCTGGCTTCCTCCCCATACCAACAACAATGGCAATCCTTCATCGCTTCCTTGCGGCCACTCCAACGCCTCGGCCAGACTGCGCCGGGCGCGTGGGCGATCCTGTGCCGCCTCTACCAGTTCCTGGCGCACCGGGTAACCGGTCACCACGGCCTTACCCTGCGGAACCTCACCGCCAAAGTGCAGCGCTACTTCCGGCAGTGTCACGGCCACTCGTCGCGCCAGCTTGCCCAGCGCACGGATGGCAAAGCCCGGCGTCATGTCGGGCAGGTAAATCAAGATCGGTATTTTGCGCAGCGAACAGGCAACCGCCACTGGGCCACATACATACCCTCCTGTCACAAAACAAACGTCCGGCTGGAACCGATCGACAAGGGCCAGGCTTTGCTGCAAGCCGGCGGACATTTTGCCCAGGCTGCCCATGACCTTCATTGGGTTGGTCACGCGCAGTTGGCCGCTGCTGATGCCGCTATAGGCGATCCCCGCCCGCTCGACCAGCGCCTGCTCCATGCCGTCGACGCTGCCTGCCCAAAGCAGCTGCAGCGAACCCGTTACGGGGAGGCGCGGCGAGTTTGCGCGGCTAGCCACCTCCTCCCCCACCGTCATTTCCGCCACGGCGGACGCGGCCGTCGCTGACGCTGGCGCGGGGTACGCTGGATTGGTAGGAACCTGAGCGTACCCCCGTGCGAGTCGGGGGGCGAGATGCGGTGCGACCGCCAGTGCGGGATACACGTGACCGCCCGTCCCCCCGCCCGAGATCAAGACGTTCATAGGCATACCTTCCCACTTCCGACGCCCTGGCGCCTTTCTCCACGCCATAGCGGCTGATGCTCAACAGCACGCCGATGCCAAACAAAGAGGCGACCAGCGAACTGCCTCCATAGCTGATAAAGGGCAGCGTTACGCCCGTCGGCGGGGCCGCCGCTACGATCACTGCCATATTGAGCAGGGCCTGCAGAATCAACATGGTAGTGATACCGGTGGCCAGCAGCATGCCGAAGTTGTCCGGCGCACGCAGCGCAATGCGCAGCCCGCGGTAGGCCAGCACGGCAAACAGCAGCACCACGAACAGCGTGCCCAGCAGCCCAAGCTCTTCGCCAATCACGCCGTAGATATTGTCGCTCCAGCTGACGGGCAAAAATCCTGTCTGCTGCGCCAGGCCGCTGCCGATGCCGCGGCCCAACAGGCCGCCGCGCATGAGAGCCTGCACACCCTGGCTGACCTGCCACTCCTCGCTGGCCAGCGGATTGCCCACCGAGTCCAGGTAGCGGTCCACGCGATCGGCGGCATAGGAGCTGTAGGTGATGACCAACCAGAAGGTGAGCGCGGTGATCAGGCCCACCACCAGCAGCTGTTTGATATCGGCGCCGGCGATAAAGAGCATCACGCCCGCCGTCGCGACGATCAGGATTGCCGTCGAAATCTCCGGCTGCAGCACGATCAAGACCGACACGATCCCCATGAGGACGCCAAAGGGCAGCAGCCCCGCACGCGTCGCGAATCCGGCGGCCCTTGCTCGTCAACCAGGCACTGACGTAGATAATGATGATGATCTTGGCCGGCTCGCTCGGCTGGAGGCTGCCATTGATGTAGGTGCGCGTGGCGCCAAACCGCTCGGCGCCAAATGCGATCACGCCCAGCAGGGCCAGCAGCGCCAGCCCCATCAACGGAATGCTCCAGCGGTTCCAGAAAGGATAGGGGATACGTGCCGCCACGATCAGGGCGCCGACGCCCACGGCCAGCCAGGCAAGCTGGCGCATGATAAAGTAGAAGGGATCGTCGAATCCCTCCGATCCACGCGGGTAACTGGCGCTGAACACCATCACCAGGCCGAGCCCGAGCATGGCGGTCACGGTAAACAGAAGCGCCCAATCATAGCTGTTGTGTTCGCGCGTGCGTGTCTGCCTTGTCAACTCTCCAGCCATCGCTCACCCTCTACCATTCTGCTGCACAAGGCGGCGGAAATGCTCGCCGCGCTCCTCAAAATCTTTGTAGGCGTCATAGCTCGTACCGCCGGGTGACAGCAGCACGATCGAGCCTGGTTCTGCCGCCCTCGCCGCCAGTTCCACCGCCTCGTCCAGCCGCTGCGTGATCGCCGAGCTGGGGGGGCGGCGCTGGACAAAACGGGCATACTCTTGCACCTTTTCCACGATCATCGGGCCGGCCTGCCCAAACCCGATCAAGAAGTTGACGCGCTCGATTACCTCTTCCGCAAACTCCTCCCAGGGCAGGTTCTTGTCCTTGCCGCCGGCCAGCAGGATCAAGGATCCACCGCCCCGGCCAAAGCTGCGCAAGCCGGCGACCGCACGCTCTGGCGATGTGGCAATGCTGTCGTTGATCCATGTCACGCCGCCCCGCTCGCCCACGATCTCGAGGCGGTGCGGCACCCCGGTAAACGTGCGTGCCACCTCGCCCATCGCCGCCACCGTGGCGCCGGCCGCCCCACTGATGGCCATCGCCGCCAGGAGGTTGCTCACGTTGTGTTCGCCGCGCAGCTTGACCTCGCTGCGCTTGCAGACAGGCTGGCCTCGATAGATAAGGTTTGCGCCTTCGGCGTCACTGGCGAGCCAGGCGCCGCCCGCACAGGTGTGCAGCCGGCTAAAACCCAGCAGGTGGACGTTGCCCGCCACCAGTTGCTGGTGCAGCTCGCTCGACATCGCTACGAGGTTCCAGGCGTTGAGCCGCGCCAGCTGGCTGGCGTCTTCCTTAGCCAGGGCAGGCGGCGTGCCCAGCACGGCATTGGTGACGGCATCATCTGCGCTCAACACCGCCGTTGCTCCCGCCGGCAGCCGGCGCAGCAGGTTATATTTGGCGTCGGCATAGGCAGCCATATTGGCATGCCGGTCCAGGTGATTGGGCGTGATGTTGAGGATGGCGCCGACACGCAGATTGAGGTCATCCAACCTGCCCCAGGCCAACGCCGGATCGTATAGCTCCAGTTGGAAGCTGCTCAATTCCAGCACGATTGGCTCGCCGGGACGAATGGTGTCGAGCTTGTCGATCAAGGGCGTTCCAATGTTGCCGCCCACATGCACCTGCTTGCCCGCCGCCTCCAGCATCAGGCCGACCAACGTGGTCGTAGTCGTCTTGCCGCTGCTGCCGGTGATGGCGACGATCGGCCCCAACCCGGCTTGCGCGGCAAGCTGCAGCGTCAACAAGCTGTCGTTGCTCAGCGGGATGTGGCGTTGCATGGCGGCTTGCACGATCGGCAGCTGGGCGGGGACGCCGCCGCTCAGGCAGAGGAGGTCACAGTCGTCGAGCAGCGCAAGCGGGTGGCCGCCCAGTTCCAGTTTGACTGGCAGATCGCCCAGTTGATCCAGCACGGCGCGAAGCTTTTCAGCAGGCGCAGCGTCGCTGATCGTAACGGCTGCACCGGCGGCCACGAGAAAACGCGCCAGGGCCAGGCCTTGCCTGGCCAGGCCCAGAATGACGATTCGTCTGCCGGTAAATTCGCTGTGTTCCACCGACTCACCTACACGTTTACTTGCTTACACTGAAGAGCACGCCACGTGGGCTCCCCATTCCCATTCCCCTCGGTCCAGGGAGCACGCCACGTGCGGCTCTCCCGTCCCCATTCCTCCCGTCCAGGGAGCACGCCACATGCGGCTCTCCAGATCGTCGGCGCTTTACACGAGCGCCAACGCAACTCCCAACATCCCTGCGAACACCGCTACCAACCAGAAGCGTTCTTTGATCTGCATTTCGCTCCACCCCAGCAGCTCAAAATGGTGGTGGAGCGGGGCCATCTTGAACAGGCGGCGCCCTTCGCCATACATGCGCCGCGTCAGCTTGAAGTAGCCGACCTGTAATGTCACGCTCAAGGCTTGCGCGACGAAGACCAGGCCAATCACCGGCAGCAGCAGCCATTGGCCGGTCATCACCGCTACCAACGCCAGGGTCGCGCCCAATGCCAGGCTGCCGGTGTCCCCCATGAACAACTGTGCAGGATAGGCGTTGTACCAGAGAAAAGCCATCAGCGCGCCTACAAGCGTAAAGCAGAAAGCCGCCAGGTACACCTGGTCCTGCAGGTAGGCGATGGTGCCGTAGCAGGCGAACGCAATCGTGCTGGTGCTGCCGGCCAGGCTGTCGAGGCCGTCGGCCAAATTGACGGCGTTGCTCATGGCCACCATTAAAAAGATCGTCACCGGGATGATGAGTGGGCCAATCCGGAAAAAGTCCGGATAGCCCGGCACACCCACGTAGTCCCACTGCGGCGGGCCAAAGTAGAGCACTAAGGCGATAATGCTGGCAAAAAGGATTTGAAATCCGCTTTTCATGCGCGGGCTCATGCCTTCGCCTTTGCCGTGAATCCCCTTGATGCCTTGCCAGTCGTCTACTGCACCCAGCACGGCGTGCGAGGCCAGACAAAAGAAGAGGAAGAGCGTGCTCTGGCCGATAGCATCCATGCCCAACAGGTTAATAATGTTCAAAACGCCGGTAATCAGCAGCACCGGCACCACAAACAGGACGCCGCCCATCGTCGGCGTGCCGGTTTTGAACTGGTGCCGTCCCGGCAGTTCGATGCGGATCTGCTTGCCGATACCCCTCCGCTTTAGAAAACCAATAAGTGGTCTGCCCCAAATGACGGCGATGATAAAGCTGACGGCGCCCAACGCTAAGGCATAGGCCATGCGCGGTTCAAGCGGATTTGCCCCCATTAGAAAGCCTCCGCCTGGTTGTCTTGTACGCCGCGGCCCTGACCGTTACCTTGGCTGTCGCTATCCACCAAAACGAGTTCACTGACAATCATCTCCATGCCCACAGCGCGACTGCCCTTGACGAGCACGAGATCGTCGGGGCGCAGCAGCGTGCGCAGGAGCGCTATCGTTTCGTCGGCAGTCTGCGTGATGTGCAGTGCCGCCGGGTCGAGCTGGCCATCCTTGGCCTCGGCCGCGATCGCTGCCCCCAGTTCGCCCACGGTCACCAACAGATCGACCACGTCTGCCGCGCGGCGGCCGACAAGGCGATGGCCTTCATCCGTGTAGTCGCCCAGCTCACGCATGTCGCCCAAAACGGCCACGCGCCGCCCATGCCCTTTCGGCTCGACGTCTGCCAGCAGGTTTAGCGCGGCGATCATGCTGGTCGGGCTGGCATTATAGGTATCGTCGATTACAGTAGAACCGTTGATGCCTGGGACGACAACCAGGCGCAGTTGGCTAGAGGTGCTTTGCATGCCGGCAACAATCTCATCCCACCCTATCCCTTCCACCAGGCCCGCGGCCGCGGCACACAAGGCGGTCTGCACGCTGTGGCTCCCCAGCAGCGGCACGCGCACGCTCAGTGTCTCCACGCGGTCGTGACCCTGGCGCCGGTAATGAAAGCGGAAGCGAATGCCTTCCATGCCCATGCCGCGCACCTCGTCGGCCCACAGGTCGGCGTCAGGCGTAGTGCCGTAGCGGAAGATACGCGCCCGCGTAACGCCGGCCATCGCCTTGACACGCTGGTCGTCCCAGTTAAGGATGGCGACGCCTCCGTCCTCGGCCGGCGGCAGTGCCGCCGGCAGCTCGGACTTGGCCTGCGCGATCCGCTCTATCGTCCCGAGGCGGCTGAGATGCACGGGGCCCACCATCGTCACGATGCCGACATGCGGGCGCGCGAGCGTGCAAAGACGGTCGATCTCGCCCAGGTCATACATGCCCATTTCGAGGACAGCGCACTCTGTGTCGTGGGCTAAGCCTAACAGGGTCAAAGGCAGGCCTTGTTCGTTGTTCAGGTTGCCTTGCGATGCCAACGTGCGGAAACGCCGGCGCATCACGCCCGACGTCAGCTCCTTCGTGCTGGTCTTGCCCACGCTGCCGGTGATGCCGATCACGCGCAGGTTGGGATTGGCGCGGTGCAGGCGTTGAAAGGCGCCGACTTGCTGCAAGGCCGTCGTGCTGTCGTCCACCAGGTAGGCGATCGGCTGTTCGGACTGGTAGTGCTCGGGCAGCTTGGCGGTCAACGACCAGCGGCCGCGCGTGCAGTCGACGACGGCCGCGCCCGCCTGCTGGGCGACGGCGCGGCCGCGCTCCTCACAGATCACGGCCCGGGCGCCGCTGATGAGAGCCAGCGGCAAATATTGGTGACCATCGGTGTTCTGTCCGGCCAGGGCGACAAACAAGTCGCCGAGTTCGACGTCGCGGCTGTCAATCACGGCGCGCGCGATCGGCGCGGCCGGCACGGCCAGGGGCGGCAGTTCGCCGCTCAGGGCCGTCCACAGCGTGAGCTGCGTGATTTGGGTTGCGACGACAGGTCGATTTGCTGCCACTAGCTCAGTCTCCGGTCGCTACCGGTACAGTCGCACCGGCCTTGGCCAGGCGAATCTCGTCGGGCGGAATGTTGTAATAGTCAAACAGGCGGCGCGCCACCATGGCAAAAACCGGGGCCGCCGTATAGTTGGCCCACGGGCTGATATTCGGGTCAGGCCGATCAAGCTTGACCAACACGATAAACTGCGGGTCGTCCGCAGGCGCATAGCCGATAAAAGTCACGATCGTCTCATCTTCGGTATAGCCCTGTTCCGTGGGGATTTGGGCCGTACCACTCTTGCCGGCAATATCGTACCCGGCCACGCCGGCGGCAATATTGCCTTCATCCACCACGTCGATCAAGATGTCCGTCAACTCCTCAGCCGTCTCCGGGCGCACCGTGATGCCGATCACCGTTGGCTCCGTGTACTGCAGCTTGCCGTCCGCCACGCGTGCCGCCACCACATAGGGGCGCATCAACTTGCCGCCGTTGGCGATCGACGCCACCGAGTTGATCATCTGGATCGGCGTAACGGCCATGCCCTGGCCAAAGCTGTTGGTACCGAGGTCCGACATGCTCCAGTCGGTGGTGCCTGGCTTTTTGAGCAAGCCATACACCTCGCCCGACAGGTCGATGCCGGAGACCCGGCCAAAGCCAAACCGATTCAGATAATCATAGAAACGTTCTTTTCCGAGGCGCAGTGCCCATTGCGTCGTAACGACGTTGAGCGAGCGGGCGAGCGTCTCGGTCATGTCGACCTGGCCCCAGGCCGAGCGGCTGCTGTTGAGGATGATGCGGTCGCCGACCACGATCGAACCGGTGTCGGTGAGCAGTTCAGTCGGCGTCACGACGCCGGTGTCGAGTGCGGCTGCGGCCGTGACGATCTTGAGCACCGAGCCGGGCTCGTATTGGGCGCTGATGGCACTGTTCTGGATCGCCCCCATATCTGCCTTGGACACATCGTTGGGGTCAAACGTAGGGGCATTGGCGAGCGCCAGAATGGCGCCCGTACGCGGGTCCATGACGATGATGGTGCCGGCCTTGGCGCGATATTTCTGCAATCCTTTTTGCAGTTCATCCTGGGCAATCCACTGGATCGTGCGATCGATTGTCAGCACCAGGTCCTTGCCCGCCACCGAGGGCAAAAAACGCTGCACATCCGCGGGGAGGTCTGTCATCGTGCCCTTGGACTGGGCCGTGAGGCCAATGCCATCGCGTTGGCGCAGGAAGTTGTCGTAGTAACCTTCCAAGCCATAGTAGCCGGTCAGCCAGGAACCGTCCCGCTCGAGCGCCAGCATACCGACGATGTGCGCAGCGAGAGTCTCTTCCGGATAGTAGCGTTCGGGTGTAGCCGTCAAGTTGATCTGCAGCAGCGGATCCAGGCCGCGGTCGCCTGCCAACTTGACCTGCTCGGCGTGGATTCGTTCGCCGGCTTCCAAGCTGATTTTGGGCGCCAGTTCGACATAGAGCTTGTCGGCATAGCGCGTGAGCAGGTCGAAGGTCTTGGCCGCGGGCATGCCGGCCAGTGCTTCCAACTGCTTTGCCACCGCCATGCGCTCCTCGTCGTTGGCAAAGTGCGACGGTGTCGTCGTCACCTGGTAAAAATAACGGTCGGCTGCCAGCACGGCGCCGTGGCGGTCCACGATTGTGCCGCGCATCGGTTGGCCCTGGTGCGGCGATCCGGAGGGCAGCGCCTGGCCAAATTGCAGCACCTGGTGCACGAAGAGAGGCACGAGCACCATGATTGCAAGGAGACCAAAGAAAAATACAAGAATCCAGAAGCGCCAAATTTCGCGCTTCTGGACAGTCTCACTTGGGGCGCTATGCGGTTCGTTGACTGCCTGTGGAGCGCCATCGCTCACGTCAGGGGCAACAGACGCCGTCATGTCATTCCATCCGTCCTGTGACGTCGCGCCACAACTGACCTGTCGCCGTACTCATAGACTGCTGCAGGTTTTGCCACCACTGGCGCGTTTGGTCCAGCCAGTTAGCGGTCGGCTCCAGGCGATCAATTGTGGGGACAGGGTTATGCGCAGCCGCTTCCACCGCCGCTGCCGCCAGCGACGCGACCAATGGCTCGCCGCGCACAAGATAGGTGCGGCCCGTGGCGGGCACATAGCCGCTTTGCGTCGCCAGCTCTGCCATTTGGGCGAGCGACGACTGTTGCGAAATGGCGTAGACCAGCTCGCTGTTTTGGCGTTCGACGCGCGCATATTCGCTGCGCATCTGGCGCAGGGTAAACTCGGCGCGCGCAATTTGTACGGAGAGCAGCACCTGCAGCCACATACCGCCAAGCACGATGGCGAGGGCCAGGCACGCAAGCAAATATTGCTGCCAGGTCGCAGGCATAGGCAAAACGTCTTGCAAAGCCTGCCAGCGCCGGCCGTCGAAAGGACGGTCGAGCGAGCGTTGCAGCGAGTCGGCAAGTTCGGCAGGAGATGTGGTCGGTAAGCTGCTGCGCTGTAGCATAGCGAACGATTACTCTCTGTCTGTGCCCAGACCCGGATGAGATTTGCCCCATCTGGCATCTGTGTCGGTTACTGGTTGATAGTTTTTGTGTTGAATTGGCCCGGGTATAGGCCTATAGTGTACCTGTAGTGTAGTAGGGGCGACGTGGTCGTCGCCCCTACACTACGGAAAGCTGCCGTGAAGCAGCTTCCTGATATAGTGATACGTGATGCGCGATGTGAGGGAGGGCCAGTAGCTCACTTGTCGCGCATCACGTGCCACGCTTGGTTAGGACAGCTTTTCGGCGATTCTTAATTTCGCCGAGCGGCTGCGAGGGTTTTGGGCCGTTTCGGCCTCACCTGCCTCGATCGGTTTGCGGGTAACGACTGCTAACGCCGGTTTCCTGTCGTAGCCTCCTTGCGGAAGGATACGATCCGGCACGAATGTTCTTGCTTCTTGTTGCATCCAGTGTTTCACGATGCGGTCTTCCAGGCTGTGGAAGCTGATGACCGCCAGGCGGCCACCTGGTGCAAGCACTTGCAGACACTGCGGCAGTACGTGCTCCAGTTGCTCTAGTTCTCGGTTGACGGCAATGCGCAATGCCTGGAAGCTGCGCGTGGCCGGATGGATCCGGCTTCCTCTTCGGCCACCAACCGCACGCTCTATTGCTGCTGCCAGTTCAGACGTTGTAAAAAACGGGCGGCGCTGAACCAGGTAGCGAGCAATTCGTCGACTCTGCGACTCTTCCCCGTAGCGATAGAGCAAGTCTGCCAGTGAGCGTTCGTCCCAGTGGTTGACGATATCGGCAGCACTGAGGGTAGCTTCGGGGTCGAAGCGCATGTCCAGTGGGCCATCGAGCAACATGGCGAAACCTCGCTCGGGCGTCTCCAGTTGGAAGCTGCTGACGCCAAGGTCAAGCAGCACACCGGCGGCTGGGCCGATGCCAACTTCCTGTACAACCTGCGCAAGCTGCTCAAATCTTGCCTGCACCAGCACAAGTCTTTGATCTGCCAGTGGGCCGGCCAGACGCTCGCTCACCCGCCGTATGGCGGCCGGGTCAGCATCCAGCGCCAGCAGGCGCCCATCAGGCGCACTTGCTTCCAAAATCGCTGCGGAATGGCCCCCGCCGCCGGCTGTGCAGTCGACGAACGTAGCACCAGATCGCACTCGTAGTCCCTCCAGAACTTCCGGTAGCAATACGGGCACATGCCGTGCGCCGAGTGGATCGGGAACCGGGCCAGGGTCAGAGGGAGGCGTGTTTGTCATCTTCGTAATTTAACGTGCCGGCAGCGCGAGTGTGGGCCGGCGCTGCCTTGAATAGATCCCTGCCAACGGGGCGGCCAAGTGGCAGACCCTACAGACTCAACGTACTAAAGAAGTCACTGCTAAAGTCGGCGCCGTTCATTTCCTGCAAAACTTTTTCATCCCAAAGCCCAGGATTCCAAAGTTCGAGAAACTTGTTCTGCCCGGCGATCACCACATCGGCATCGATCTTGGCATGGTCACGCAGCCGTTGGCCGAGCAAGATACGCCCTTGGCCATCCGGCTCCATGTCTTCGGCGGCACTGAAGAACGCCCGCCGAAACGCCGCCGAACGCGGGTCGGTCAATGGTAGAGCGCTGACCTTGTCGGCCAGGCGCTCCCACTCCTCACGTGGAAAGACCAACAAGCATTGGTCCGCCGGGTTGCGAGTCACCACCAGGCCGGCAGCCAGCGCCGCGCGGAACTTGGCCGGAATGGTCAAGCGCGCCTTGCTGTCAAGGCTGTGGGTGAACTCGCCGAGAAACATCATTGCGCTGTTGTCGAGTTTCGCATTTACCTATATCCGCACTCCGACTGCTTTGAAGCTTCCTGCCGGCAGACTTCCCGGTCTGCCGAGCTTCGTAATGGGTGATGCGCAATGCGTATGATCACACCTAGTGCGGTAAGTATGTACGCATTACGCACCACACTCATTACTTATTTGAAACACCCCTTACAACAGGTGACTCGCATGGTCCGTATCGTCCTGGTAAATGGATAGTTCGTGTTTTCCCCACCAACCTTGACGATCAAAGGGTGAGTAAGGCACTGCGCCCCACAATTCACCACTTTGTCCCACATTGTAGATCACTTTAGGACGGTTGTCTAGTAGGGAAAGATTAAGATTTGGGAAAAGACCTGACAATATTTGGGAAAAGTAGGGAAAACGCAGGCGTAGATTGACAGGATGCGCACAACCGGGACAGAAGTATTACTATACGAATAGAACAAAAGTACGGCACAAATACAGGCCCCACACCCCCACTCTGTCCGCGCCCCCTACCACCCGTCCAGTCCGCACGCGGCGTGCGGACCCCCGCGCCCCCAAGCGCGCCACGCCCACATGCCCTTCCGCAACGACAACGTTCGCCGCAGACCCGCACGAAGGCGTGCTCGCTGGACGGGGGAGGGACCCGCACGCCGCGTACGGACCTGGGTCGGCTTATGGCGTAAGACGGGGACACGCACAATTTACGTGGTTGAAGGGCCTGGCTGATCGGAGACAGCTTGTTTGCCAAGCATGAGGTAGGCCTCGTCGTCGCCGATGGGATGGTGCAAGCCGGCGCGCACGTCGCGGTAGTAGCGTTCGAGCGGCAGTGCATGGGTCATGCTGATGCCGCCGGCCGCGCGCATGCAGTGATCGACGGCGTCGACGGCGTTATTTGTGGCGGTGACTTTGGCCACGGCCAGCATGGCAGCCATATTGTCGCGCACCGACGGCTGCGCGTCCCACAGGCCGGCATAATGGTAAAGCAAGGCGCGCGCCTGCTGGATCAGAAAGGCCGCCTGGCCCACGTGACGCTGCACACTCTCCAGCGTCGCGATCGGCCGTCCCAGCGCCGTCGGTACGCGTTCCTGGGCGTAAGCCGCGGCCGAGGTCAAGGCGGCTTCGGCCACCCCCAAGTAAACAGCACTGACTGTGAGTAAAAACCAGGCGTTGGCGCCGCCGCCGCTGGACTGGCTGCTGCGCGCAATCAGATCGGCGCCAGGAACGACGGCATTGTGCAGCACGACGTCGTGGCTGCCGGTCGTGCGCATCCCCATGGCGTCCCACGTCTCGACGATCTCGACGCCCGCGCCCCGCGGCACGACAAAACGCGCGACGTCGCCGTCGTCTTCCAAGGTGGCCGGAATGATGAAGTAGTCGAGCACCGGGGCCATGCTGGCAAAACTCTTGCGCCCGGAGATCGACCATGCTGCCATGGGGTCCGAGAAGCCGGGCGCAGGATCGAGCAGGCGAGCTGTCGTCTTGGGCTTGCCGCCGCGGCTGGGGCTGCCCAATTCGGGCTCGGTGGCGCACGCGTTGATCAATGCGCCGCGACCGACCACATCGGCGCAGATGCGGGCAAACAGCGCTGGCGGCCAGTTGCCGCTCTCGGCGGCGCTGCCGATCGTTTGCAGGTGCATCGTGAGGCTCAAGGCTGTGCTGCCGTCGCCGGCGGCCAGCCGCTCGACGGTCATGACCGTTTCGAGCAAATTCGCCCCTAAGCCGCCTAACTCCACAGGAACAACCATCCGCGGCACGAGTGTGCCGCGGATGGCGTCGAAGTTGGCATAGGGGAACTCGCCTGTGCGGTCCTGGTCCGCCGCTCGCAGCGCAAACTGCTCTGCCAGTTCGGCGGCCAGGGTCACGAGATGTTCTTGACGTTCGCTGCGCGGATAGAACATGTCGCTGTGCTGCTTTCTAAGCCTAGCGCGGGGCTTCGGCCGTGGGACCAAAGTGCTTGAGCATCACGATCGGGTCGCTGGTGCTCGGGTTGTGAATCGTGATGCCAGCCCCCGCAGCCTTGGCCGCGACGAAATACTCGTCGCAAGTCAGTTGGCCAAAGCGAATCAGGGTGGGCGTCTCGATCGGGTGCTTGCCAAACGTGCCATGCCCCTGCACCATAATGAAGCCGTAGGGGCCGGGATCCTGGATGGTGACAGTGCGCCCGGGCAGGACGGTCAATTCCTTGGCCGCGAAGTAAGGGTTGCCGTACGTGATCCATTTTTCGACATAGCCGGCGTCGCGCATCTCGTCGATCGGCTTGACGTTCACCGGCACCCGGAAATAGGTGTTCTTAAACGTGGAGTCGAGATCGGCATCCCAGTCCAGCATGTCGAGCAGGTAATCCATGTCGTCGCGCTTGTCGGGCGGCACGTTTTTGGTCAGCAGGTCCCAGCCCATAAAGACCTCGGAGACAAGCGATTGGAACATGGAAAAAACGTCGCTCGCCCACTGCGGTTCGTACGTGCAGAGGCTGCCGGGCGCGTGCAGCAAGCCGGGTGGGATGTACCAGCCGGTGCCCAGCTCCAGGCGGTAGGCACGCGAGAGGTCGGTGATATGGTTGTCGCCCTGTTCCCAGATTTCGAGACAGTGGCGCACCTGCTCGGGCGTCGTGCCCGGTTCCAGGCCCATAAAGGTGTAGGGGAATTCGGCGCCATAGTTGTTCATCTGTGGCGAGAAGTAATAGGCCTCGGGCTTGTGCTCCTGGCCGACCAGCTTAGCATGCTCCTGCTTCTGGTGCAGGTGATGCGGTAGCGGTCCTTTGTTGTCAAAGAACTTGGAATAGACCGGCCAACGCTGGTACTCGTTCCAGAGCGTATCGCCCAGCAGGTCTGCGCCCAGCTCGGCCACAGCGTCGACCAGGGTCACCTTGTCTACTTGCCCGTCATGCTCCCAGACGACATAGCTGAGGCCTTCGTCGGGGGTAGTGAGTGGTCCATTGTCGGCCTTGGTGGTAGAAGCAAACCAGCGTTCGTCGATGCCGCCGCGCACGGCGCCATAGGCATAGAGATCGTTGGCGTGAAGCTTGAGGCGCTTGCCGGGAATGCAGAACGAGCGTGGCACCCAGGTGGGGGCGAGGCGCAGTACGCCTTCACCCTGATCCAATGCATTGCGAATCATACAGCTTGTCTCCTAAAAACGGGAGCAGGTGGCGAGAACGTCTCGCCACCTGCTCAATTCTGTTAAGAAAGCGAGAACCCTATTGTACCTCTCCGATGCGCTCAGCTTCGTTTATGTTGTCCTGCGTGATCAGCTTGGGGGTGATGTAGATCACGTCGCTCTCGGGCGCAGTGCCGTCGCGCAGCGAAGACACGAGCGTGCGCAGGGCGGTCTTGGACTGCTCGCCGGGGAACTGTTCGACCGTACCGTAAAGGGTGCCTTCCTGGACGGCCTTGAGGGCTTCGGGCAGGGCATCATAGCCGATGATCGGCGTAGTCAGATCGGCAGCCTTGACGGCTTCGATGGCGCCGAGCGCCATGTCGTCGTTGGCGGCCACAATGGCATCAGGATCGGGCGTAGCGCCCAGGCAGTTCTCGGTGACCGTCAGGCCATCGGGCCGGCGGAAGTTGGCCGTCTGCTGGCAAGCCACCGCAATGGCTGTGACCGGGTCGATGATGTTGTGCAGACCCTTGCTGCGGTCGATAGCGGGCGAAGCGCCGGGCGTGCCCTGCAGTTCAAAAATGGTGGCGCCGTCGGGGAACATATCGACGATTGCCTGCCCCTGCTGCTCGCCACCCTTGACATTGTCGGCGCCCACGTGCGCCAACAGGCCGGTGACGCCGGTCACGCTGCGGTCAATCGTGATGACGGGAATGCCGGCATCGATCGCCTGCTGCACGGCGGGCGCCATGCCGTCCGAGGTAATGGGGCTGATCAAGAGGCCGTCAACACCCTGGGCGATCGCGGCTTCGACGTCCGCCGTCTGCTTGCTCAGGTTGTTCTGGCCGTCCAGCGTCAAGATTTCAATGCCGCCCAGCTCATCAGCCTGGGCACGCACCTGCGTCTCCATAAACACAAAGAATGGGAACGCCATGTCGGGAACCGAAAAGGCGATCTTGAGCGGCTCGGTCCCTTCTGCAGCCGGGGCGGCAGTAGCTTCTGCGGCAGCTTCACCGGCAGCTTCACCGGCTGCCGGAGCAGGTGCGGCAGGCGCCACCGGCGCGCAGGCGCCCAGCAACGTGGATAGCAGCATGATCAAGGCAACGACAAGATAGGTAGTGCGCTTCATATTGCTTGTCCTTTTCTATTGCTTCTCTTGCGAACACATCGATCGGATTGCAGTGCAGAACCAGTTTGCAGACGTTTGCGAGTCGACAGCCTCCTTTTCGCCCTTTAGCGCCGGCGACTTTTTACCCATTGGTCAAAGAATACGGCGAAGACGATGATCAAGCCAATCACGATCTGCTGGTAGTAGGGGGAGACGTTCAGCAGCGTCAAGCCATTGGCGAGCACCCCGATCAGCAGAATACCGACGACCGTGCCGAAAATGCCGCCTTCACCGCCCAGGAAGCCGGTGCCGCCGATCACCACGCCGGCGATCACGGTCAGCTCGAAGCCGATGCCCGCCACCTGCTCGCCCGAATTAAGACGGGACGAGAGCAGGAAACCGGAGAGACCGGCAAAGAATCCGCTGATCACATAGACGCTGAGGATCAGACGGTCCACGTTCAGGCCGGACAGCCGCGCGGCCTGCTGGTTGCCGCCGACGGCATAGATGCGGCGCCCGTACTTTGTATAGCGGAGGACAACACCGGCGAGAATGGCAAAAAAGAGGAAAACAAGGACGGGAACGGGTACGGGACCCACCATGCCCTGGCCCCACCAGCGGTACTCCGGCGGGAAGGCACTGATGGGTTGGCCGCTGGAAAAGACGAGAGCGGCGCCGCGGAATACGCTCAGGCCACCTAGCGTGACGATAAATGCAGGGACCTTGAGCTTGGCAACGCCTAAACCCTGGATCCAGCCGGCGAAAATACCGATCAAGACGGCGGCCAAGATGCTGGCGGGCACGGGAAAACCACCGCCCTCCCCGGCGGCAGCGCCGGTCAACAGCCCCGTGCTGCCCTTGGCCACCGCCGCGGCCACCAGGCCGGCCAGCGCGAGCACTGAGCCGACGGACAGGTCGATGCCGCCGGTCAGGATGACAAAGGTCATACCGATCGCCAGCAGCCCATAGATCGACACTTGCCGCAGCACGTTGAAGATATTGACCTGGGTCAGGAAGGCCGGCGACAGCACGCCAAATATCACGCACAACACGACCAGGAATATCAATGCGCCGTAGCGGCTGAGAATTGTCAGCCAGTCGCGGCCTTTCTGCTGCTCGACGGGTGTGCTCTTGGGGCCCGGTGTGGGAATTGCGGTCATTGTGCCTGTACTTCCTCCTGAAGCGTAGCGCCTGGGGCTTGCCCCGGTTGCAGCGTGCAATAGCGCATCACCAGCTCTGGGGTGGCTTCGGCATGCGTTAGGATGCCCGTCACGCGCCCGTGCGCCATGCACACGACGCGATCGCTCATGGCCAGCACTTCGGGCAGTTCGGACGAAATCATGATAATGCTCACGCCACTTTCCACGAGTTGGTTCATGAGCCGGTAGATCTCGGCCTTGGCCCCGACGTCGATGCCGCGCGTCGGCTCATCCATGATGAGAATGCGCGGGTGGAGCATCAACCATTTCGAGATGACGACCTTCTGCTGGTTGCCGCCGCTGAGATTGAGGACGCGCTTGTCGAGGCTGGGCGTCCGGATCTGCAGCATCTGCACATATTCCTTGACCCGCAGTGTCTCTTGCGCAAAGCGGACAAAGCCAAAGCGCGACATGCTGTCGAGGTTAGGCAGGGCGACGTTCTCGCGCACCGTCAACCCTAATACCAGACCTTGCTCCTTGCGGTCTTCGGGGACAAAGCCGATGCCATGTTGGATGGCGTCGATGGGCGAGTTGATCGTCACCGGCCGGCCGTCGATGCGGATCTCACCGCTGTCGAAGCTGTCGGCGCCGAAAATCGCGCGGGCCGTCTCCGTGCGTCCGGCGCCCACAAGCCCGGCCAGGCCCAGGATTTCGCCCCGGCGCAGGTCAAAGCTCACGCCGTCAAGCACAGTGGCGGCGGCGTCGAGGGCAGTGCCGCGCCGTGTGAGGCCGCGCACCTCCAGCACGATATCTTGCGCGGCGGCTGCATCCTGGCCCCCAGGCTGTGCGCTAAAGCGTTCCTCGTTGTGAAAGAGTTCGCTGCGCGGGCGGCCGACCATCATGCTGATCAAGAGGTCCTGGCTGGCCTTGCGCGCATCGACCGAGCCGACATTTCTGCCGTCACGCAGCACGGTGATGCGGTCGCAGATATTCAGCACCTCTTCGAGGCGATGCGAGATAAAAATGACGCCAATGCCTGCGCCTCTCAGGTCGCGCATAATGGCCAGCAGGTGGTGCACCTCGGTTTCGCTGAGGGCAGAGGTTGGCTCGTCCATGATGATGACGCGCACCTGCAGCGAGAGCGCCTTGGCGATCTCCACCATTTGCTGTTCGGCCACCGACAAGTCGCGCACGATGGAGTCAGGGCTGAGGTGGACGCCGAGGCGGTCGAGCAGCACCTGGGTTTGCCGGCGCAAGGTTGCGCGATCGATCAAGCCATAGCGCCCGAACTCACGGCCCACAAAGATATTCTCCATGACGGAGAGGTTGGGCATCAGGTTGAACTCTTGGTAGATGATCGAGATGCCAAGTTGTTGCCCCTGATGGGGGTTGTGGATTTGGACCGGCCGGCCTTCGATGGAAATCGCGCCGCTGTCCATGGCATACACGCCGGAAAGAATCTTCATCAGCGTGGACTTGCCGGCGCCGTTTTCGCCGATGAGGCCGAGGATCTCACCGTGCCCCACCTCTAGGGTGACCGCGTCCAAGGCTTGCACCCCGGGAAAGGATTTACTGACATCCTGCATGTGGAGCAGCGCGGTATCGCCCATAGCAAACTCAGAAGCAGACTTATGCGGGCAAGGATTAAATGGGTGAGACGGTGAGAGAAGGATCTCGCAATCGTTTGCGACCGATTGTAGCAGGGTTGGGGAGGTGAGTCAAACAAAGGTTGGATGCCGTAGGAGGATAAATGATTTGACACTCCAGGTGGGCAGACGGTATACTATCGCTTTGAGAATCGCTCGGATCTGCATCTTTGTTGGATGCATAGCAATTGATGCGCAATTGATGCATAGCATGTAAGGAATGAGACAGTCATGGCTACGAAACGCACCTGGCAGCCGAAAGTACGCAAGCGGCTCAAGACCCATGGATTCCGTGCGCGCATGGCGACGCCCGGTGGTCGCAATGTATTGAAGCGCCGCCGCCGCAAGGGCCGTGAGCGTCTCTCCGTGCAGCTGACCATCCGCAAGTCGGTCTAGCTGCGCAAGCTGGTTTAGCTGCGGCGGAGCGACGGGCCACCAGGCCGGCGAGAATGGCAAAACGAACTTGAGAATAAGAAGCAGAGCGTGAAGCGTCGTTACCGCGTGCGGGAAGACAGGCGATTTCGTGAGATTCGCCAACGTGGGCGCTCTGTTGCAAACGATGTGCTTGTGATATGCGCACTCGCCAATGATCTGCCGTACAGCCGTTTTGGATTTGCGGTCAGCAGCCGGATCGGCAATGCCGTGGTGCGCAACCGCATCAAGCGCCGCCTGCGCGAGATTGTCCGTTTGCGTGTGGCGGGGATTCGGCCAGGTTGCGATATAATCTTGATCGCTCGGAAGCCGATTCGCAGTGCGGAGTATCATCAGTTGGAAACCGCCTGCGCCCGCCTCCTCCGGCGGGCGCAATTGTTGTTGGACGAAGAGCAGACCGGACAGATCGGCGGCCCCGCAGGGACATCGCTATCAGGTCCGGCGTCGAGCACTGGACCAGCTGGAAAGCCGGATGCAAATGCGTAACGTCGCACTAGGGATGATCCGCTTCTACCAACGCTTTATTTCGCCGGGACTGGGCAGCAACTGCCGTTTTTACCCAAGCTGCTCACAGTACACCTATGAAGCAGTTGCGAAGTACGGTGTAGTACGTGGCAGTTGGATGGGGTTACGGCGTATCGTACGCTGCAATCCTTTTAACAAGGGCGGCTATGACCCCGTGCCTTAAGGGCGATACCTGGGCAGATTTTGGCAAGGAGAAGATTCGTAGTGAAGCGACGTAATAGATGGATATTACTGGCCGTCCTGATATTGGCCATGTTTTTGCTCAGCGGTTGCGGTGTGCCCATGCAAGGGGCGGACGTCGTCAATACGCAGCCCGAAGGCCCCTGGCAGACCTTTGTCGTCTGGCCGCTCGCCAATATCCTGATTGGCATCGACAGCTTTCTGGCGGGGATGGGCGTTGTCTATCACTGGGGATGGGCCATTATCGTCTTCACCGGGATCGTCAAGCTGATCACCTTCCCGCTGACCCTGCAGCAGACGCGGGGCATGCAGGCGCAGAAGGATCTCCAGCCGCGCTTACAAGAACTGCAGAAGAAATATGGCAAGGACCGCGAAAAGCTGTCCGCCGAGCAGATGAAGCTGTACCAGGAAGCGGGCGTCAACCCGCTGAGCGGCTGTCTGCCCTTGGTGATCCAGATGCCGATCTTGTTTGGTCTTTACGCCGCGCTCGTGGCGGTGGGGCCCATGCTCGCGAATTCGGCCTTTTATTGGATCCCGGACCTCAGCTTTCCGCACTACAGCATGGGGACGAACTGGATTATGGAGGCGTGGAACAAGGGCGACTACTATACGCTTGTCGCCTACATGGTTCTGCCTCTTTTACTCGTCGTAACACAGTTCGTGATGCAGAAGTGGATGACGCCGGCGCCGGCCACCGCCGGTGCCGACGGCTCGGCGAAAATGACGCAGAACATGAGCCTGGTGATGACGCTGTTCTTTGGCTTCTTCACGCTGCAGGTGCCGGCCGGCTTGACCCTGTACTGGGTAACCAGCAACCTGCTCCAGATGCTGCAGCAGTGGAGCGTGACCAAGTTCTTCGTCAAGAAATCGGCCACGGCCACGGCTGCCGGTGCAGGCGCCTCATCCGCAACAACCAGTACGCCGGTTGTCGTGGACAGCACGGCCACCAAAGTGGCCGCCACCGGAACGTCGAAGAGCTCACCGTCAAGCGCAGGCGCCAATGGCAGCGGTACTGCGACGCGCACTGCTTCCAGTGGCAGCAGCACATCCGGTACATCCGGTCCCAAGGCAAACAAGCCTTCCAACCGACCCAAAGCCAAGGGGAAATAGACAATGACCGACGGCATGTTGTTTACTGGCAAGACAGTGGAGGACGCCGTTGCCGAAGGCCTGCGCAGCCTGGGGCTGACGCAGGAGCAGGTGGAGATCGAAGTCATCACGCGCGGCAGTCGCGGCCTGTTTGGCATCGGCAGCGAGCCGGCGCAGGTGCGCCTCACGCCGCGCGCTGCCAAAAGCGCCGGCGCCGCAGCCGGGGCGCAGCCGCCGACAGCCCCGCAGCCGGGCAGCCAGGGGCAGCCGGGCAGCCAAGGCCAGTCAAGAACAAACGAGCAGCAACAAACACGGGCAGCAGAACCGGCCGCGCCGGCAGCCCCGGTCGCGCCTTCGGCGCCAGCGACGCAATTGCCACCAGCGACCCCTTCACCGGTGGCGCCAGCACCGAAGACAACCGTCCAGGCAGCTGCTGCCAGTGAGCCCCCCGCAGGAGGCGGCGCTGCGGACCAATCTGTAAGCGACGACGAAGGTCAAGAAGAGAATATTGAAGGTGAGATGGACCGCCCGGCAGGCGACGAACCGAGCGATGCCGAACTGGCAGCGCTGGCCGTCGAACTGCTAAGCGAAACGGTGCGGCTGATGGGGTTTGATGCCGAGGTGGTAGCCAGCTGGCAAGAGCCGGATGCCGACAATGACGACCCCTACCTGCTGCTCGATTTGCACGGCCGCGACTTAGGCGCCCTGATCGGCCGCCGCGGCGAAACGTTGGGCAACCTCCAGTACCTGCTGCGGCTGATGGTCAATCAGCGGCTGCACCAATGGAAGAACATCGTCGTCGACGTGGAGCAATACCGCCAGCACCGCGCCGAACACCTGATGCAGCTGGCGCTGCGCTCAGCCGAGCAAGTGGCCAAGACGGGCCGCCCATTGTCGCTGGAGCCCATGCCGCCCAACGAGCGCCGCATTATTCACCTCGCTTTGCGTGGCAACGCCAGCGTCTTTACAGAGAGCAGCGGCGAGGGCGAACGGCGGAAGATTCAAATTCTCCCCCGGCGCAACTCGTAATCTACCATGCCCTGCCGGTCGGCAGGGCATGTCTATTTTTGACCGTGACTGCCGAAGATTACCTACCGTGAGGAGCGTGCCGAAAGCTATGCGAACTGCGTCTGCACCCCCGGGCGCCCCCGACATTCTGTTGCTGGGCAATGTCACGCGCGACCTCGATCAGCCAGGCGATTTCTCCAGCTACCGCCTGGGTGGCACGGTGACCTTTGCCGCGGCCGTAGCAGCCCGCCTGGGCCGCCGCCCCACCGTCATCACCTATGCACAGACAGACACGGATTTCTCGGTGCTGCCGCCGCAGACCGAACTGATCCTGCACCCCAGCGCCACGACGACGTGCTTTGCCAATATCTACACGCCGCAGGGGCGCATCCAGTATTGCTACACCCCGGCCCCACAGATCGTCCCGGCCGACATTCCTGAAGCTATGCGCTGCCCAAGCATTGTCTTGATGGGGCCGATTGCCGACGAGATCGCACCGGAAGTGGCCGCAATTTTTGCGCCCGAAACCATCGTCGCCGCCGTGCCCCAGGGCTGGATGCGCCGCTGGGATGCCGACGGCCGCGTACACAGCAAGCGGTGGGAGACCGCAGAGGCGATCTTGCCGCACCTGGACACGCTGGTGCTGTCGTTGGAGGACTTTGACGCCGACTGGGCGCGGCTGGCGCCGGTCTTCCATTTTGTGCCGATGGTCGTGGTGACCGAATACAAGGCGGGCAGCTCGGTGTTTCAGAAGCAGCCCAACGGATCGGTGCTGGAGACAAAGATCCCGCCGCGGCTGGCCAATGAAGTCGATCCGACGGGGGCGGGCGATACGTTTACCACCGCCTTCTTGATCCACCTGCAGGAATCGGGCGACGCCGTGCAGGCGGCGCGCTTTGCCAACATCACGGCCTCGATCTCCGTCGAGCACCTGGGAGCAACGGGTGTGCCGACGCGCGAGCAAGTGCTCGAATACATGGACGATCATCCATTTCATCCCAACAGTTTTGCCCAGTCGAAGTTCTGATCCAGGCGTATGAGCGCGCAGATTTTCTGTTTTGCCAACCAAAAGGGTGGAGTCGCCAAGACGACAACGGCGGTCAATCTCGGCGCCTACCTGGCGGCGGCGGGACGGCGCGTGCTGATCGTGGATATCGACCCGCAGTGCAATGCTACGACCAGCCTGGGCATCAATCCGCACACGCTCAACGTCAGCCTGTATGACGTACTGGTGGACGGGCGGCCGATCCAGGAAGCTCTGACGCTGACCGGATGGCTCAACTTGGACCTGGTGCCATCCAGCACGGACCTGGCGGGGGCGGACGTCGAGTTGGCAGGCATGATGGCGCGCGAACGGCTGCTGGCACGGGTGTTGGCGCCGTTGGTACAGAAGTACGACTACATCTTTTTGGATGAGCCGCCCAGCCTTGGACTGCTGACGGTCAATGGGCTGACGGCGGCCACGCATGGGGTGATTATTCCGGTGCAGTGCGAATACCTGGCGCTGGAAGGGCTGAGCATGCTGCTCAACACCGTCCGGCAGGTGCGCGAGGTGCTGAACGAGCGTCTTGTGGTGGCCGGTGTGTTGTTGACGATGTACGACAGCCGCACCAACCTGGGGCAACAGGTGGTAAACGATGTGCGCCAATTCTTCCCACGCGAGACATTTAACACCATTATTCCGCGCAACGTGCGGCTGAGCGAGGCACCCAGCCACGGACAGACTATTCTCGCGTATGCTCCCCTGAGCGCAGGTGCGCTCGCCTACCAGGCGCTGGCGCAGGAGTTTATTGCACGCATGGAAGGATCGCAGGTGGCTGCATGAGCACTGATGTCAAGAAACGCGGTCTGGGCCGCGGGTTGGCGGCGTTGCTGGGTGAAGCGGCAGGTGACGCAAGTGGGACCGCCCAGGAACAGGCGCACGCACAGCTGCCGGCAGCACCGGAGGCAGACCGGGCAGACCGGCAGAATGGGCGCCAGCTGGCGCTCGACCTGCTCAGCCCCAACCCACACCAGCCACGCAGCCAGTTTGACGCCGACAGCCTCAACGAGCTGGCGGACTCCGTTCGTGTCCACGGCATCATTCAGCCGCTCGTCGTCACGCCGGCGATCGATCAAGCGGGACACTTCTGGATTATTGCCGGCGAGCGGCGCTGGCGGGCAGCCAGGCTGGCAGGCCTGGAAAGCGTGCCGGTGCTGATACGTGAGGCGTCGCCCCAGGCGCTGACTGAATTGGCGCTCGTGGAGAACATCCAGCGTGACGACCTCAACGCGCTGGAAGAAGCAGCGGCCTTTCAAGCGTTGATGAACGACTATGGTTTAACGCAGGCCGAAGTGGCAGAACGGGTGGGCAAGAGCCGATCGGCCGTGGCCAATTCGGTGCGTTTGTTGAGCCTGCCGGCGGCGGCGCAGCAAGCCATCGTCGAGGGTCGCATCTCGGCGGGCCATGCACGGGCGCTGCTCGCCCTGCCGGACGACAAGACAATGCTGGCGCTGCTGGACGAGATCGAGCGGCGGCAGTTGTCGGTGCGCCAGGCCGAAGCTTTGGTCAAGCAGTGGCTGGAGAGCCCTCCTGCACCGCCCGAGACAGCCAAGGCAGCGCCCGACCCACAGCTTGTGGCGCATATGACCCACCTGGAAAACCGTTTCCGTTCGGCGTTGGGGACCAAGGTGAATCTCAATCGCAACGACGATGGGAGTGGGCGATTGGTCGTGCATTTCTATAGCGACGACGATTTGGAAGCGATTTACCGGTTGATCGCCGGTGCGGGCGAAACGGACGAGTAGGGGATCGCGACTTGGGACAGTCTTCGCGGCTGTTTACGCGCAGCGCCGATGCCCGTTCGATGGGCTTTTTGGTGGCGGGCGCCAGCAACATTGCGGCGCAGCAGATGCTGGCGGCCATTCGTGAACAGCCGCCGCTGCCGGGCACGCGTGATGTGGCGGGCGCCTGGGTGGCAGCGTTGTACAGCCACAACGAACGGCGCGCGCGCGACTTTGCCCAGCGGCACGCCATCATCCATTTCTCCGATGCCCTGGACGAACTGCTGCAGCGGCCGGAAGTCCACTGCGTGTATGTTGCAAGTCACCCACGACACCATGCCGAGGCGGTGGCGGCGGCCCTGCAGGCGCATAAGCATGTGCTCTGTGAACCGCCGCTGGCATTGAGCCTGGCGGAGGCGGAACCACTGGTGCAGATGGCACAGAATCGCGGCCTGGTGCTGGCACTGAATTACACCTGGCGCGCGGCCCCGGCCGTGCACGCAATCCATGAGCTGCTGCTGGCCGACGGCATCGGCGAGTTGCTGGGTGGGCGCATCCGCAACACGAGCTATCTGCCCGTGGAGCGCCATACATGGCGTTTGCAGGACCGCGGTGGCGGCGTGCTGTGGGATCGCACGCTGCACGATGTGGACCTGCTGCGCTTTCTGCTGCATCTGCAGGTGCGCGAGGCCTATGCGCACGGCACACAGCACAGCGTCACGCCGGGTGCGGCGCCGGTAGTAGAAGAGATCGTGGGTTTTGTCGTCTTGACGGGAGGGTGTGTGGTGCAACTGCACGATTCGTTTGTGCAGAATCACGTGCCCATACTGGTGGAGCTCTATGGTGCCAACGGCAGCCTGGCCGCCAGCGACTGCGGCCCGGGCAATCAAGCTGCCGAGATCACGCTGCGGCGCGGCGACAAGGTGCGCAACGTTGCGGTGCCGGCAGTGAATCCATACCGTGCCAGTGTCGCGAATTTTTTGGCGGCGGTACGCGGGGCAGCACAGCCGTTGGCCAGTGGGGAAGACGAGTTGCACAACCTGGCGGCGCTGGGGGCGTTGGAACGCTCATTGCAGGAGCGGGGAGTCATCCGGGTGCGGGTGGGCTAGGTGATTTTGGCGGCGGATGTGACGAATTCGGTGGGGGCGTCGAGGGTGGCGGGGAGCCAGAGGGTAAAGGTGCTGCCGGAGCCGAGCTTGCTGGCTACGTTGATGGTGCCGCCATGGGCTTGGGCGATGCTTTGTGCGATGCTGAGCCCTAGGCCACTGCCACCCAGTTCGCGGCTGCGTGCCTTGTCGGTGCGGTAAAAGCGCTCGAAGATCAACTGCTTCTGTTCGTCGCTGATCCCGATCCCGGTGTCCTGCACGTACACCTCTACGCCATTGCCGTCATGCTGCAACCCCATGGTTATCACGCCGCCGCTTTGGGTGTATTTGACCGCGTTCTCCGCCAGGTTTAGCAGCACCTGGCGCAGCTTGTCGCGATCGCCCTGCACGATGGCCTGGTCTTCACTGCCGAGACGCACCTCTAACTCGCCCGGCCCCTTGTAATGGTCGGCCAGGCGCCGGGTCTGACGATAGACGTCTAGAAGAAGCGTGTCCAGCTCTACCGGCCCTAGTTGCAGCTGCAGGCCGCCGCTGTCGGCCTGGGCTAGCAGCAGGAGATCGCTGATCATCTCGCTCATGCGCTCCGTCTCTGCCTGAACCTCCACCAGCGTTTCGTTGAGCAAGGCATTGATCTCTTGGGCACGTTGTGCGCTAGGTACGGTGGGTGCGCTTGCCATGCGCTGCAGCAGATCAATGTTGCCTTGCACGGTGGTCAGCGGAGTGCGCAACTCGTGGCTCACGTCGCCGATCAGGCGTTCCTGGGTCTGGAACAGCTGCTGAATGCGGTCCAGCATGTCGTTGAAGGTTGCGGCCAGGCGGCCAATCTCGCTGGCATTGTCGGCGATCTGGATGCGCTTGCCCAGGTCGCGCGTGCGGGTGATGGCGCCGGCGGTACTGGTAATGGTGTCGATCGGCTCGAGGGCGCGCCGGGCCAAGAAAGCACCCACGATGGCGGCCAAAATCAGGCTGATGACAGTACCCAAGATCAGATAACGGCTCACCTGGGTGAGCGCGGTAATGGAGGTCTGCACAGGTTGAATGATCTGGACTGCGCCGACGATTGTGTCATTTACGAGCAGAGGTGTGCTGTAGACGAGAAAACTGAAACCGCGGAAGGGTGGCGTGTAATACTTGTGGTCTTTGCCCTGCGCGATGTCCGGCAGGGCCTGCTGGTAATCAGGCAGAGCGATCTCCCCGAGATTGACGCTGCGCTTGAGAATCTTGCCGTCGAGGCCGGTGATTTGCACGCCGACCGGGTTGCCAAAGAGCCCGACTTCGGGCAGGACAATGGCCGCCGGGTCATTGCGAATAATGAGTGCGTCCCACAGCAGCTGTTTTGACAAGGCGCTGGCGACATTGACAGCCTGCCGTTCGGCGTTTTGCTCGACGGCGGCGCGCAGGGTAGCGTACAGCGATGAATAAACGATGACGCTAAAAAGGATCAGCGTTGCACCCAGGAGGGTGGTGTACCAAAGGGTAAGGCGGAGACGAATCGTCATGAAATGGGATGCAGGCGGCTGCAGCCAGGCCGTAGCCCAGCTGCGGCTTAGCTTTCGCGCAAGGCATAGCCAACGCCGCGCACGGTCTGGATCAGGCGCGACTTGCCGGTAGATTCCAGCTTGGTGCGCAGGTAGCGCACGTACACTTCGATGATGTTGCTTTCGCCGCCAAAGTCATAATCCCAGATGTGCTCATAGATCATCTCGCGCGTCAGCACCTGGCCGGCGTGGCGCATAAACAACTCGAGCAGGTCGAACTCCTTGGCGGTCAACTCGATCAACTGGCCATCGCGAAAGACCTGGCGCGTGCGCGGGTTGAGCTCGAGATCGGCATAGCGATAGACTTCGGGAGCATTTTCCATCTTGTGGCGGCGAAACAAGGCGCGCAAGCGTGCCAGCAGTTCGTCAAAGGCGAAGGGCTTGACCATGTAGTCGTCGGCACCGGCGTCGAGCCCTGTAATGCGGTCCGGCACCGTGTCGCGCGCAGTAAGCATGAGAATGGGTACATTGGAGGCGGAGCGCAGCCGGCGACATACTTCCAGCCCGTCCAGCCCCGGCAACATGACGTCCAAGATGACAGCGTCGGGTGTTCGTTCGCGGGCAATGCGGAGGCCGGTTTCGCCATCTTCGGCAGTATCCACCTGATAGGCTTCAAAGATCAACCCACGGCGCAGCAGGTCACGAATACGGCGGTCGTCCTCGATTACCAAAATGCGTTCTGCCATGGCAGTGGGCCTCTGTAGCCTGGTGCGTAAAGGTTAGTTGCTCGTTAGGATTGTAGATAAGGGCGATAGGGGTGTCAAGTTTGGCGGTGATATTTCCGGTTCGTAGGGGCAGAATGCTACAATTTTGATAAATTCTATTTTATTTCGTCCCAAAATCCAAAGGAGCTTCAAATCATGGCAGAACAGACACATCGCAGCGAGCGCGACAGCATGGGCGAAGTCAAGGTGCCTGTAAACGCCCTCTACGGGGCACAGACGCAACGTGCGGTCGACAACTTCCCGATCAGCGACCTGCGCTTCCCGCGTACGTTTGTACGTGCGTTGGGGTTGATTAAGGGTGCAGCCGCAGCCGCCAACCAGGAGCTGGGCCTGATGGAGCCCGCTATGGCCGAGGCCATCCAGAAAGCGGCGCACGAGGTAGCGGTGGGCGAGCATGACGACCACTTTGTGCTGGACATTTTCCAGACGGGTTCGGGTACCAGCACCAACATGAACGCCAACGAGGTTTTGGCGAGCTTAGCCACCAAGTACCTGGGCAGCAAGGTGCACCAGAACGACCACATCAACATGAGCCAGAGCTCCAACGACGTGATCCCGACGGCGATCCACGTGGGCGCCTACCTGGCGATCAGCGAGAACCTGCTGCCGGCGCTGCGGCACCTGCACCAGACGCTGGTGGAGAAGGCGGCGGCGGTCGATCACGTCGTGACGACGGGCCGCACCCACCTGATGGACGCCATGCCTGTGCGCATGGGGCAGATCGTGGGCGGCTGGGCCAGCCAGGTAGCGCACGGCATCGAGCGCATTGAGTCGTCGCTGCCGCGGCTGGCGGAGCTGGCGCAGGGCGGCACGGCTGTGGGTACGGGCATCAACGCACACCCGGAGTTTGGCAAGGGCATTGCCGCCCAGTTAGCCAAGATGACGGGACTGCCGTTTGTGACCAGCGCCAACTACTTCGAGTCGTTAAGCACGCAGGATGCAGCGGTCGAGATCAGTGGTCAGCTGAACACCGTAGCGGTCAGCCTGATGAAGATTTCGAACGACCTGCGCTGGATGAACAGCGGCCCGATTGCAGGCTTGGGCGAAATCGTGCTGCCGGCGCTGCAGCCGGGGTCGAGCATCATGCCGGGCAAGATCAACCCAGTGATTCCCGAGGCGATGACGATGGTGTGTGCGCAGGTGATGGGCAATCACCTGACCGTCACGATCGCCGGGCAATCGGGCAACTTCCAACTCAACGTCATGCTGCCGGTGTTGGCCTACAACCTGCTGCAGAGCCTCGACCTGTTGGCGAACGGCAGCCGTGTGCTGGCTGACCAGGCAATCAAGGGCTTTACCGTCAACGAGGCACGCATCGGCGAGCTGGTGGGCCGCAACCCCATCATCGTGACGGCGCTTAACCCGGTAATCGGGTATGAGAAGGGCGCCAAGATCGCCAAGCGGGCGTATGCCGAAGGGCGGCTGCTGAAGGATGTGGCGCTGGAGGAGACGAGCCTGACGGCCGAGGAGCTGGACAGGATTTTGGACCCGCGTGGGTTGACCGAGGGTGGAATTCACGAGTAGGGTGGAGGGGTAGAGCCGCCCCAGGCTCGGTGCGCCAGGTAAGCGGTTGGTTAGCTTGAAGGGCACAAAGCGAGGGGCGTAGGGAAAGGTGTTTCAGCAACAGAGAAGGCCGGGTGTCGGGCGAGCATAGCTCGCTTGAACACCCGGCCTTCCTTTTTCTTATCAGCAGTTCAACGCGTGATTCGCGTCTACTTCAAGTAGTTGCCGGGATTGTAGGGGACGCCGCCGTAACGAACTTCCAAGTGCAAGTGCGGGCCCGTGCTGTTGCCGGTGTTGCCCATGGTACCGAGCGCCTGACCCTTGCTGACGGTCATGCCGGGGCTGACGTAGATGCTGTTGAGGTGGGCATAGAGCGTCGTGAAGCCGTTGCCGTGGTCGACGATGACGTGATTGCCGTAGCCACCGTTCCAGCCACCGCCGGCGAGCACGACGTAGCCACCATCAGCAGCCGTGACCGGTGCACCGACCCAGCCGGCGATATCGATGGCAGGATGGCCACCCCAGTAGCCTTGGCTCACATAACCGGCGGCAGGCCAGCTAAAGTTGCCAGAACCTTGCGGCGCGCCATCGGGTACGTCGACGGAATAGGCACTGCTATACTCGTCAGCCGTCGCAGTGGCAAAGGCGCGCGTGCCGCCAGGGACAACCAGCTCCCGGCCAACCGTGAGCGTATCGGCGGTGCTCGCGAGACCGTTGCCGGTGTAGTCCACAATTTTCTGCATGTCAACGCCGTATTCGTCGGCCAGGTCAGAGAGCGTTTCACCCGGATTGACCACGTGCAGCACGCCGTCCACGGGCAGAATGCGCAACTCATCACCGATGCTCAGCCGGTCGGGATTTTGCTCGATAGTGCTGTTGGACCACATCAAGGTCTCGGGCTGGAGACCGAACTTCTCGGCAATGGCAAGCACCGTATCGCCGCCCTTCACCGTATAGTATGCAATATCCTGGCGCGGGGCTTCCTGCTGCACCTTCTTATCAACAAGGGTGAAGACGGGGCTGCGGCGCAACGAAGCATTGTCGAAGAGCCCCATGTCAGCCTGGGCATTGGCGGCGAAGGCCATAGGGCCGGCGCCAAGCGTAGGTTGCGGGGTGGGATCCAGCGAGAGCTCCCATTCGGGAATCTTGACCTGGCTCAAGATCAGGATAACGCCGGCAATCAGCAGGACCGACAGATGGCCAGCCAGGCGCAAGGGCGTTACTTGGTCGGACAGTGTTTGGTGGAGCGTGCGCTGGAGCGGCAGCAAGGCTTGGGTAAGGCCGTCTGGCGCCGATGCCGGCATGCCGATCGAAGGCAAGGAAGCAAAGGCAGAACGCGCCGCCAGCGAACCTGGCCGTCGAATGATCAGACCCTCGTGGTCTGTAGATTTGTCTGCTTCGGGTGGGGAAGAAGATTGCCTAGAATGAACAGGAAAAGAACTTTGGCCGGACTTGACCGACCTATCTCGTCCCGAGCCGGCCAATCGACCAGACTCAGAATCCGCCTCAGTTATCATATCCGCTGCATCTCCGTCAGTCTGGCTTGGGGGCTCAACCGTGTTTGGTTACGCTGCGCTGCCCAGAAGTACCGTACGACACAGGGCTTTTGAATAGATGCCATTTGTGAGATTCTAGCACGGGGGCCATGCTTTGCCAAGACGCCAAATGTCGTACTGGGCACAAAAAACGACGATCCCTGGCTTCTGTACAGAGATCGTCGTCTTTGCGTAGGTTTGGCGTAGGCAAATGCGCCAGAACAGCCGTATTTTTTAGCGTTTCGTGAGGGTTTCGAGGAACTCACGGTTGTCGCGCGTGCGGCTCATGCGTTCGATGATGGGGAGGATGGCTTCACTGCCGCCGCCCATGGCATCGATCATGCGGCGCAGGGTATAGACCTTGGAAAGGGTCTCGGCGTCCATCAACTTTTCCTCGGCGCGGGTGCCGCTGCGTTCGATGTCAAAGGCAGGGAAGATGCGGCGCTCGGCCAGCTTGCGGCTGAGGTGCAACTCCATGTTGCCAGTGCCCTTGAACTCTTCATAAATAACGTCATCCATACGGCTGCCGGTATCGACGAGACAGGTAGCGATGATCGTGAGACTGCCGCCTTCCTCAATGTTACGGGCGGCGCCGAAAAAGTGCTTGGGCGGGTAGAGGGCGGCAGGGTCCATACCACCCGAGAGAGTACGGCCCGAAGGCGGCACGGTCAGGTTATAGGCACGGGCGAGACGGGTGATACTATCCAACAGGATCACGACGTCCTTGCGGCCTTCGACCAGGCGCTTAGCGCGTTCCAGCGCCATCTCTGCCACGCGGACATGATTCTGCACGGGCTCGTCAAAGGTGCTGCTGACGACCTCCGCTTCGACCGAGCGGTCCATGTCAGTCACTTCTTCCGGGCGCTCGCCGATCAACACGACCATCAGGTGGATATCTTTGAAGTTGGTCGAGATGCCATTGGCGATGCGCTTGAGAACGGTCGTCTTGCCGGCCTTGGGTGGGCTGACGATGAGACCGCGCTGGCCACGGCCGATGGGCGACAGCAGGTCGATCATACGAGTCGAGATGACGTTCGGCCGCGTTTCGAGCAGCAATTGGTCGTTCGGGAAGATCGGAGTCAGCTTCTCAAAATTCGGCCGTTTCTTGGCTTCCTCGGGGTCGAGCCCATTGACGGCTTCGACTTTGAGCAGGCCGTGATACTTCTCGGTGTCTTTGGGCGGGCGCACCTGACCGATGACCAGGTCGCCGGTGCGCAGGCCAAAGCGGCGAATCTGGCTCTGCGAGACATAGACATCTTCAGGCCCGGGCAGGAGGTGATCGCTGCGCAGGAAGCCGATGTTATCCTGAACAATTTCCAGGATGCCGCCGCCGAAAATATAGCCCTGCTTTTCGGCGTTGGCGCGCAGGAGGCGCATGACCAGGTCATACTTTTTGAGGCGCGTGTAACCCGTGACATCGGCGGCGCGCGCCAGATCGCGCAGGTCGTCGAGGTTCAAAGCCTCCAACATAGAAATTGTCATCTGTTCCAGTGGGAGGACAGTGGTGTTGCTCATACGGATCTTCCTTGGCTTTCAACTTGGCATGGACGAAAACGCCCAAAAAGATTCAAGTGGTTGTTGATTATGATTGCTGTGACACAGCACACAAAGAGTGTGCCCTTGCCAGCAAACTGCCGACCCACGGGATGTTCTTCGGGCGTTGAACAAATTAGGCGTGGTGGCGGCTACTTAGCTTTCAAGCGTTTGGGCCTTCCATAAAAAGGAGAGGCTAACGCCTTTTACCGATGGGAATGGTGCAAACGATTCCTTGCGGGCGATTTTTGGACGGGTAATAGTTGGGAACACAAACTTGGAGGTCAGTCGAATCAAAAGCGTATAAAGCCCCGATTCAACTCGATTATAGCAGGAGAAGATGCACCCGTCAACTCGCTTTAGGCGTATTGGGCACAATTCAGCCTGCAAAAATCTTATTCGCGTAAGAAACGCTTTTTACTCTCAGCTGCGCGCTGTGTTTTGAAACACAGGTGGGGTTATTACGCCCCACCTGCCTGCTAACCAAGTACCCGGCGAAGGTGCTGCCGAGGTCCGTCTACCACTCCCAAATACCGCCAATCGCCTTGAGTTCCTCGACGTCGACGAGACGAATGCGGCGGTAGCCCAGCTCGACAACGCCCTGGCGCTTGAAATCACGCAAAATGGCGCTGACCGTCTCACGATAGGTGCCGAGGCGATCGGCCAGTGCCTGATGGCTGACGCCCTTAATGATACCAGAGCCTTCCTCGTCGAGATCGACAAGGAGAGTGGCCAAACGCTCGGGCAGTTTCTTGTAAGCGACATCCTCCAGGCTGTTTTCTACCTGGAGCAGACGGAGGCCATAGGTCTGCAGCAAGCCCCAGCCCAAGATAGGGTACTGCATCGTCATATTGCGGGCTTCGCCAGAGGGGATCACCCATACGGCGACATCGTCCACCGCCTCGGCAAAGACATTGGCGTCGCCGGTCGAGTCCAGGGCGCCATCACCAAAGATAGCACCGGGCTCCAAAGTGGCAATGACCAGGCGGCGGCCCTCGTTGTTGGTACAGACCATGTTGACCTTGCCGCTCATCAGCACATACATGCGTTGTGCGAGCGCATCGGCCGTGGCAACCATCGCACCGCGCTCATAGCGCTGCGTCGTGATGCTCTTATCAAAGGCAGGATCCTCATCGCGCAGGGCGGTCAAAGCCTGGCGCACACCAGAAAGGCGCTGATTGCTGGTGGGCAAGAACCCAGAGGCAGCGGCGGGCATGCCGAAAGCGGAGAATTGATCACGTGTATTAGCCTTCATAACGTACGTTGCCTCTCTATGAATGAATGTCGCATCGACAATACCTGGACAAATAACAGACAACCAATCTTTCTGTTCAACCAGGCTGTACAATTCCGTACAAAACCTTTGCATTTATTTAACCACAGAGGACAAGCTTTGTCTAGCCCCCAAAATGATTAAGATTTTCTCACCTTTGTACGGAATCCCGCCGGGCGGCATAACACCGGAAGGGTCCTCAATTGAGGCGTATGGTCTACTATACAAGAGAAGTGTTAAAGGGACATTGATATTGCATTGGAATTGTGTTTGAGCTTACGTGGAAGGGCTACACAAAAAGGGGCAAAGCTGTGATGGTGCGGGACGCAGTCCAGTTCGTGTCCAACTCCTGTCCAACCGCACACACTTGTCGCGGCAGGAAACTAGGCTCGCGGCTGAGCGTGCAGCCAGACGGCAAGGGCCTGCCAGTGGGGACGGCGATTTGACGCCAATTGGGCAAATCCGGCGCCGGCGCCATCTAAGTGGATTGCCCCGGCGAGATGCGCATCCAGCAAGTTAGCACCAAGCTTCTGATCCACTTCGCGGGCCTGGGGCGCAAGGCCAGCTAACTCATTGGCGGCAGCAATACCGGACAAGCAGAGATCGCGGTCGGCATCATAGGGGGGCTCGGCAGGACGAAAGAGGCGGCGCAGCGAGCCTTCACTGACGCGCTGGAGGGCATTGGCAAACAGATCGACGATCTGCGGGCTGCCCGTTTTGGCGGCCAGGCCGGCGGAGCGACTAAAACAGTAGTCGCCGGCGAGCACGGTGCTGCCAAGCAGCGAACGATCGATGGCGGCCGGGGTCTCGGCAAGCAGCAGCTGCGTGTGAACGCCAAGCGCAAGGCGCAGGGTTTCCATGGCGGCGGCCAGATCGATGCGCCTGCGCCGCAGCTCGGGAGCCTCAGAAAGGCCGCCGGCGCCGGCAGTCAGGACGAAAGCGGCGCGCACGAGCGGAAAGTTGCGCCGCCATTGGCTCTGCACCAGCTGCGCAAACGGCGTGTTCAGATCGGCAAGAGAGGCCAACACGGCCTGTTCTACTTCTGCCAACTCCTGGAGAAGGGCAGTTCCCTCAGCCGGTCCCTTATTTGGGGCACTATCATCCATACCACCTGCCGTATATTGACCGGGCACAAGTCGCTCATTTCGAGGGCGGGCCTTAAGCAGACCAGCCATTTTGACGGGGGCGTTCGGTTAGCAACTCGCCCACGGTTTCGACTGCCTCGAGCGCGGTCGCGCCGACAAAGACGCCGGCAATCCCATCGCGCAGAGCAGGGTGCACATTGAAAGCCCGCCCGCCATAGCCGACGACCGGCCGGGGCGGATTGATAGCGACGAGCTGTTCGCACAGCTTTTGCAGGTTGGCAGCCGCCTCCAGGCTGGAGGCGCTAAAGAGAATCAACGCCGGTTTGTGCGCCAGGGCTTCGGCGATCAGGTCATCTTGCGGCAAGTCCTGGCCAAGGTAACGCACCTGGTAGCCTGCGCGACGCAAATAGATGCAAAGGAGGAGGACGCCCATTTCGTGTTTTTCGCCCGGGGCGCAACCGACCCAAACCAATGGTCCACTGTAGCCGTTGGGTACGACGCGCAGAATTGCGCCCAAGCGCTGCAAGAGATAGTTGGTGGCGTAGTGCTCGCGCGTGATGCTCAACTCGCCGCGGTGCCAGCGTTCGCCGATTTCGACCATCGTCGGCACGACGACGAATTCACCGACGTGCTCGATCGGATAGAGGGAAAAGGCGCTGCCAAGCACTTGCTCGGCCTCGTGCTCGTTAAATAGAAGCAGCGCATCCAAGAGACGCGCGTGCAAAAGCGCGAAATTCTGCACATCGAGCTGCGTGGGCGCAGCGGCGTGCACAGCCTCCTGGATGCGGCCGGAGGGGTCGGGAAGCGCGACAGACTGGCCGTTGGCGCTTTCGTCAATCAGCGTCTGCAGCCACGCTACGGCCTGGCTGATGGACATCCCGGCATCTACCTGCGCTTTGAGCCAGCGAATAATGGCGATGTCACGGTCTGAGTAGAGGCGGTAGCCGCTATCTGAACGCTGTGGCTGGCACATGTTATAGCGGCGTTCCCAAGCGCGTAACGTGCTGGGGCTGATATTGGTTGCCTGGACGACGGCCTTGATGTTGTAAAGCGGCGTCGTCGCGAAATCGTTAAGTTGAATCTCCTGTGCTGCGTTGGCCACATTCCCCCCGCTGCGGGTGCGCCGGTGCGCGATTGCTACTTGTGACAAGCCCTGTGCGTCGTTTGGCCGGTGCGTCTAGGTTCTGTCGCATCATAGTACATACGTTGCAGAGTATCAACGTTATCTTAACATAGGCGCGGCGCACAATCAACATCAAAGTAACGGCTTAATGGAGCAAGCTCTATGAGCCTTGTGCGCCCAGTTCGCGTGCCCACAATGTATCCACCAAATTATCGATGCCTTCCTTAAGATGGCGCCGATAGGTACTGAACGGCAGGTCGAGCAGTTCTGCAGCCAGCTCCTGGGTGGCGGCGGGCTGCAGGTAGGTATGGTACAGCGCACGATAGAGCTTGCGTTGACGTGGGGAAGACTGCAACAGGCCTACCGCTTCGGCGATTACGTCGTGGAGAACCGCGGCACGCGTGCTGCTGCCGGCATCGTTGCCCGCACGCTCCACAACGAGGCGTGAGCGCACGAGAGGATTGGATTGCAGTTCGTCGGGACGGGTAAAGTGACGTAGAGCAGCGCGCACGGCGTCCGCAAACTCCGGCCGGCTGAGAACAAGCACGGTCTGCTGCTGTGCAGGTGGGCGAGGGGGGGATGCCGATTCGGCACTGTAGGCGATCTCGCGTTCGGCCAGCAAATCGAGCCAGGCCGCCGGCGGGGTGAGGCGCCAGTCATGGAAGAAGACACCGTAGCTTCGCCCGTCCGTGACAAAGTCCAGTTCGGGCTGGCGCCTGATATCGGCGTAGGCAAGGACATCCTGGTAGAACTGTGGGTCGGCGCAAGCAAGGAAGCTGTAGGCGAGCCCAGGTGTGATCAGATAATACTGGATGATGTTAAGAAAGATTCGGCTCTGGGCGGTGGACAATCCTTGGTAGGTAGACTCGTCCAGCCAGAAACGGATATAGAGCACCTGTTCGCCCTGGCGCAGCGGCGGCTGCGCCTGAACGTATTCCCAGGCGACCCGGGTAGCGGGGTCGTGCGCCACATCTGCAGGCGAGGCATCCTGCAGCAAAAGCATGGCGACAAAACCCACCGGCTTTTGAAATTGGTCGCGGATAACCAGGAGCGTACCCGGCTGGCGTTCGCACCAGAAGGTGAGCAGGCGAGCGGATTCGGGCCCCTCGTGCTGGTGAACCATCCTGAGCAATTCGACGACGTCGGCAGGGCGCAACCGATCGGTGAAGAGGTTGTCGTTGACCTGGAACTCAAAAATAGCACGCACGGCCGAAGCGTCCCGGTGGAGAAAGATAAGCTCGGCCAGAATACGCCGCTGGTTGAATCCGGTCGTCTGAAGCAGGCGCGCGTGGTAGAAGTTGCGCGCGCGTCGATGCAGCTCGACGTACCAATCGGGATTGCGCCAGCGCAGATCGGTGGTCATGGTTTCCCGCACCAGGTCGTGGGGGAAGAGGCCATAGCGCCCGGCCTCCATAAATGACAGGCTGCGCAGCCACTCGAAGTAGGGGCGAGCGTCTTCGATCTCAAGCAGGGCAGCGAGCAGGGCTTCGGTCATATACAATGCCAGGCAAGCGGCTTCGAGCGTTGCCCGGTGCTGCCGGCTTGGCGCATCGTGGACCAGCCGTTCGAGCAAAGATTGGATGATGTTTGGTGCGGCGAGCGGCTCGAAGTGGTGCTCGGGCTGCTGGTCCAGCACGTCGGCGACCAATGAAATTGCAAGCGGGTGGCCATGGGTAAAGTCGACGATACCATTGCGTTCGGCCATGGGCACCGTGCGCAGGTTGAGGTAAGCCATGCTTTCGACGGGCGTGAGATTGCGCAGCGGCACCACTTCCAGCAGGCTCTGCCAGCCCGGATCGGCGATCCAGGCGCTGCCGGGTGCGTTGCGCCCCGCCATGACGGTCAGCGTGGTAGCGGGCAGCTCGGGCAGGAACGACTCGCGCAGCCAGCCTTCGAGGGGGGCGAGAATTTCGCACGTATCCAGCAACAACACCGACCGGGTCCCCCGGCCGTGCAGCAGTTCAAGCGGGCTTTGCTGCGGATTGCCGCCCAGGGCGAGGGCAAGGCTGGCGGCGAAGGCATCGGGGGTTGCCTCGACGTTGCGCAGATCGAGGTAGGTAGCCTCGGCGCCAAGTTCGCGCGCGTCTTGGGCAAGCTCATGCAACAAGGTCGTCTTGCCCACGCCGCCGGGACCATAGACATACATCACGAAGAAGGGGGGATCGTCGCTGGTCACGGCAGACTGAAACAGGTTCTTTTGGGCAGTGCGGCCGACAAAGAAACGCCGGCGCGCAGCTTTGAGGCGGTCAGCGATACGTGTGGACACCTACGACCCCTTTGTTGCGGCGAAAAAGCGGTGCGACGGACGCGCTGGTAAAGCGACGGATATTTTGGTCTGTGTACTTTACTGGAATGTGAGAGGATGTCAAACATCAACCATGATTTAGCGGATTTTTAGGATTACCATGATTCTCGTGACAGGCGATGTATGAGAATCATGGTAATCCTTCGAACCTAAGAGTCAGGGGAGAGAGACTTCTACTTCGCAGCCGGCGGGGGCGTCGTACTCGAGCTGGAGTTTGCCGTCGTCGCCGACCTGCCAGGCAACGCTGACGGGGCCGCGGGGGGTGGGGACGGTGCCGCGGGCCCAGCGCAGATTCCAGGGTTGGGGGGCGATGCGGATGCGGCTGTAGCCGGGGGCGGCCGGCGTCACGCCCAGGACCTTGGTGGAGAGGAAGTAGGCGGGCGCGGCCGACCAACCATGACAGAGGCTGCGGCTCCAATGGCCGCCGCCGATGTGGCCGGGGAAGGTTTCCCAGAAGGTGGTGGCGCCTTTTTCGAGCATACGGTTCCACTGCTCGCGCAGAATTTCCAGGGCGTCGTCGCTGTGGCCGGCCTGGAAGAGTGCCTCGAGGGTGAAGAAGAGGAACCAGGGGCTGCCGACGGGGACGACATCCTCGGTCCTGCCAAAGCGCGCCATGTGCGGACTGCTGCCGATAAACTTGCCCTGCTTGGCGGCCAGCACGTAACGCATCACGGCATCGTTGCGGGCGGCGGGCACGCTGTTGCACAGCAGCGCAAGCGTGTTGGTTGGCTCGCTGATACGGATCTTCTGCAGATACTCGGCGTAGGGCGCGACGGGAACGCCGGCAGCCTCCCGCCGGGCCTTATAAATGGCGTAGCCCATTTCGTCGCGCACCGTGTCGACATAGCCCTGGTATTGGTCGGACCAACCATAGAGATTGACAGCGGCGCGCAGACGGGCGGCCAGCCCGCGGTGGGCGTCGACCTCTTCGGGTTTGCCCAGCGCTTCGGCCATGAGCGCGGCGCAGTCAAGCGCCTGCGCCATGAGCACCGTGTTGGAGATCACCTCGCCGTCACGCTCCAGGTCCTGGGCCGCCCAGTCCACCAGGTTCCAGACCTCGGGGATATCGAACAGGTCACGGGTGGAGAGGAAGCCTTCGGCACGCTGCAGGGACTCGCGCACGTCCAGGTAGTAATCGGCCAGGGCGGCGCGGTTGCCGGTCAAGGTGTAGGTTTCCCAGGCCATCCACACCCAAAGAAAATTCCACATCGGGATCTCGTCAAACCAACCACTGACGACGTGCGAGGTGGGGAGATGGGTGCGCAGCTCTTCCAGGTAGGGCGGCTTGACGCGCTTGAGCTCGGGCGAGAGCGACTGGCCGGTGAGGCGCACGCAGCGGTCGGTAAGGTCAAAGGCGCCAAAGGCGACGGCGTTGACTAACGCGCTATTGCGGGCGTCGCCGACCCAGTAGACTTGTTCGTAGGTGGGACAGTCGACGTAGGTGTCGAGCATGCAGAGACGGACGGTATAGGCGCCGACCTCCCAGATCTTGGTGAGTGTCGCGTCGGAGCAAGCAAAGTGGCCGGTCTGCGCCACGGGATAGGTGGCCATGTAGTTGCTGATATGGCGAATACGCAGCGGGCGGTCGAAGTTGCGCAGCGTCAGCGACAGGTAGCGGAAGCCGCGGCGCTCGTGCGAGCGGAAGATCTGGCGGCCCTCACGGCAGACGTAGCGGAAGCTGTTGCGCGTGTTCATGGTCCAGAAGATGCCGCCGTCGTCGATGCCTTCGAAGCCGCTGCCGTCGAGGATCGTCCCCGCGGGAGCATCGAGGTCGAACTCGAAGTAGCCGATCGTCTCCTTGCCGAAGTCGAGCACAAGGTGGACATCGCCGTCGGGCTGCGGGTAGATGGTCGTCCACGCGGCGGTGTCGGCCAGCAGGGCATTAGGGGCGTCGATCAGCCGGCGGGAACCCCGCAACTCCGGGCGGGGCGTGGCGCGCGTGATGTCGTAGGTGCAGAAACCACCGTCGACGGCGTAGAAGTTCTGGCCGGCGGTGAGGGCGAAGATGTCGGTCTTGTTGGCGGCGGCGGGGATGGCGACGCGGCGGGCATTGGCGGGAAGATCGTCGAGGCGATTGACCCGCCAGGCGGCGGCAAATTCGTCGCTAAACTCGTTCATCGGTCCGACAAAGAGCCAGGCAGCGTCTTCCGAAGCGGAAGCGTCTTCCGAAGCGGAAGCGTCTTCCGAAGCGGAAGATGGTAGGACACGCCCGGCCGAGAAAGTGAGCGGTTCGTCGCATGCGAAGAGCAGCGAGGGCCACTCGGCGTTGCGCAGCAGGCAGAAATTGGCGCCGGCGTGCAGGGCAACGGCAAAGGGTCCGTACTGGCCGTCGATAGCCTCGATCTGGCCGTGCTCATAGTCGTTGATGCGGAAGTCGATCGGTTCGTAGTTGGGGAAAAGGTGGACATTGAGCGTGCAGGGCCTGGCCACGTGGATCTCGGTGGCGATCAGCCAGCCGCGCTCGCCGTAGGGGGCGCTGCGCAGGCCGGTGCGCATGGTGTTGGCCAGGTCGCGCACGTCGAGGTTCCAGATCTGGCCCTCGCGCGGGCGCGCCAGTTCGGCGGCCTTGAGCTCGACCGGGGGCATGGCGTCTTCGGTGAGGAAGGGGATGGTGCTCGGCGCGAGGGTGGTCCACGGCTCACAGCCGACGGGGCCGACGACGGCGGCGGGCGGCCAGGCACCGTCGTCGAAGGCAGGCGACTGCCAGCCAGCCAGTTCACGGCGGGCGTCGTACTGTTCCTCAAAGCCGAGCTGGACGGAAATGCGCGTGGCGGCGGCGTTGAAGGCATCACAATGCACAGTGCGCCAACTACCATCGCTCGCAAAGGAAATTGTCTGCCCGGCGACAGTCTCAACCACCAATTCGGCCAGCAAGCCGGCGGCGCCGCGGATGTAGGTCATGGTATGGTCGCCCAGGTGGTGGGCGAGGACCGCGAGCGTATTGCGGCCGCCCTGCAGCAAGGGGGTCACGTCATAGACGTCGTAGAAATAGGCGAAGGGGAAACCGCGCACCGGGCCGCGGCCGGCGAAGGCGCCGTTAACATACAGCTCGTAGGCGGAGTCGGCCGTGATCAGGAGCGTGGCTCGGGCGATATCTGCAGGCAGATCGAGGCGCGTGCGGAAATAGCGCCAGTCGTTTTTGGGGCTGGGGTCATGATTTTCGCCGCCCCAGATCCAGGATGCGGCGGCAGAGAAAGTCGGATGCGATTGGGTGGACACGATGAAATCTCCGGTAGAGAATTGATTGGTCTTTTTTTGGACGACGCCTGGAGGCGCTGGGCTTCCAGGGGGTGGGGACCTCCAGGAAGTGCCACCTCCTGGAGGTGTTACCTCCTGGAGGTGACGTTCTTTTAGCGATAGCCGCCTTGGAGGCCGGCCATGAAGCGGCGGACGGTGAAGATGAAGACGACGACGAGGGGGAGGGAGGCCAGGACGTAGCCGGCAAAGGTGACGCCGTAGTTGGCCGATTGGGTATTGGAGAACGACAACACGCCGATGGCGATCGGGTAGCGGGTGGTGTCGAGCAGCACGATCAGCGGCCAGATAATGTCGTTCCAGGTAAAGAGCAGGGTCAGGATGCCTAGCGTACTAAAGGCGGGCATGGCCAACGGCAAGGCGATGCGCAGGAAGAGCTGTGACTCCGAGGCGCCGTCGAGACGACCAGCCTCAAAGTATTCACGCGGCAGCGTTTCGAAAAACGTGCGCATCAAGTACATGCCGAAGGGAATCTGCACGGCGGCCCAAGGCAGCACCATGGCCTGGATGGTGTTGGTCCAGCCGATGTCGACCATCTGCACGAACATGGGAATGACCAGCAGAATGCCGGGCAGCATGATGAGCACCAGCATGGCCATAAAGAGAAAGTCCTTGCCGCGAAAGGTATAGCGGGCAAAGGCATAACCGGCCAGGCCGGAGATCGCCAAGACCAGGAAGAGAGTGGGGATGGCGTACACCAGGGTGTTGATCGTGGTGCTGTAGATGATGGGGAAGGCCTTGGTGTAATTTTCAAAGTGCAGCGGCAAGGTGGGCAGCCAGAAAGACGTGAAGTACTGGGTGTTGTCCTTGAACGACTGCTGCAGCATCATGGCAAAGGGCAGGTAGGTCAAGAAGGCCAGGAAGAGCAGGGCCAGGTTAAGCGGCCAATCGCGGCGCCAGCCGCGCCCGCGCCGGGGAGCGGGTGAGGGAGCCGGCGAGCGAGCAGGTAAGCTATTGGACTTCGACATCGGTAGCCCCCTGGTAACGAGCACGTAGGGTGAAATAGCTGAAGGCCAGCGTGATGACCATCAGCGCAGTGCCGATGGCAGTGGCGTAGCCGAATTTGCCATAGGTAAAGGCAGTCTGGTAGAGGTAAAGCCCGGGCGTCTGGGTGGCGTTGACGGGGCCACCGCTGGTGATGATCAGCATCGGCGCAAATTCCTGGAGGCCGGCATTGATGCTGAGGATGATGACGAGAACCGTGGGGCCGATAATGCTGGGAATGTCGATGGCAAAGACGCGGCGCAGGGGGCTGCAGCCGTCGAGCAGCGAGGCCTCGTTGATCTCGGTGGACAGCTCCATAAGGGCCGACGAGATCACCAGAAAGGTGAAGCCGGAGACTAGGGGGAAGCCGATCACCATGATGGCCAGGAGGGCCGTATTGGGCTGACCTAGCCAGGGCTGGGCCCACTGGTCGAGACCGACCGCACGCAGAAACTCATTGAGGAGGCCGAGGCGGGCGGCATAGATCTGGCGCCAGATGAGCAGGATGACCGTGGACGGGATCACCATGGGGAGCGTGAAGGCCACGCGCCACAGCCACTGCGACTGGCGGTTGCGCAGGTTGTAGACCAGCTCGGCGGCGATAAAGGCCATAAGGGTGGCCAGCACCGTGCGGCCGAACGTATAGAGCATGACATTGCGCAGGGCCGTCCAGAAGACAGGGTCGGCGACCAGCGCCTGGTACTGCGCCAAGCCGACAAAAGCGGCATTATTGGTACCGGTCCAGTCGGTAAAGGAGTGATAGACCGCCGAAAACGCCGGGATATAGCGGAAGGCGATCAAGATCAGGATGGCGGGCAGCAAGAAGAGCAGGGGGACATAGACAGGAACACCCCGGGATCTTTTGCGCTGCCGCTTCTCGGTGGTGGTGGTCGTAGCGAGCGAACCGGTTGCCATGGGCGCCTCTGGGTGGAATAGGTCTTGTGCGAGGACCATGAGGCCCTCGCACAAGGTGGGAAAACGCACAAACGTGGACTACTGGGCGGGGCACCAATCGTACTTCTGGTCGGCGCACAGCTTGGTAGCGCCGTCCATCCACAACTTCTGCAGGACATCCTTGGTAGCGGCTTCGTCGGTCTGGCCGAGGAAGTAGGCCTGCATGGCCTGCGACCAGGCGTCGCCGTGCTCGGGGCCGTTGAGGCGGTTGTCCGGGTCATTGAAGAGACGCTCGGGCAGGGCAGAGATGTCGGTGAAGTTGGCCATCACCTCGCCGGCCTCGGCGCCCTTGATCATCGGGATATAGCCGCCGTAGCTCACGGCCAGCTTCTCGAAGTTCTGCGGGGCGGACAGGAACATAAGGAAGTCGGTGGCCACGTCAAGCCGGCCGGCATCCGTCGCCGACTTGGCGATGCCGTACTGGCCGCAGCTCGAAGGGCCGCCCACGCGATAGGCGGTGTTCTGGGCGCCGGCGGCGTCGGCCGTCGTAAAGGGCGGCAGATAGGTCACGCCGTAGTCAAACGGGATCTGGGCGACGAACGGCTTGTTCTTCCAGGTGCCGGTCCAGACTGAGGCCAGGGCGCCGGAGAAGAAGGGCACGTCCAGGTCGTCGAGCGAGGCAATGCCGTTGTAGTCGGCCGGCAGCAGGGAGACGAACTCCTTGTTCATACGCAGGTAGTCGTCCATGCGCGGGTCGGTGGCGACAAGTTTGCCCTCGAGGACGGCCTTGGCGATCTCTTCGGGGTTGAGCTGGCGCCAGGGGCGGCTGGGGTCGTTATACTTTTCCATGTAGAGGTCGTTGGCGGCGTTGGCCCAGGCGACGGTCAGGAAGATATCGTCGGCCCACCACCAGTTGGACCAGCCCTGCTGCTTCATGAAGGCGCCAAGGGCGTCGACGTTCTGCGTCTCCTTGATCTTCTTCATGTCAGCCACGAAGTCACCCCAGCTCTTCCAGTTGGCGGGATCGACGCCGGCGGCGGCAAAGATTTCCTTGTTATAGTAGTAGCCGGTCTCGACCCAGTCGAGGGAGGCCTGGTACCAGTTGCCATCGGCGGCGCGGGTCTGGTTGAGCACGTAATCCTGGAACGAATCGGCCCAGCGCTCGCTGCCCGGCTGCCCGGCTTCGATGTAGGGGTTGGGCATTTCGAAGACATCATTGAGCGGCGTCCACCAGTCTGCACCGCGCACGTTGCGGGTGCCGAACTGCTGCCACATGATATCGGGCGACTGGTTGGCGGCCATGCGGGCGGCCAAGAAAGTCTCAAAATCGACGCCCGAGGGCTGATTGGGAACCAGTTCGATATCCACATCCGGACGGAGGGACTCGTACTCGGCCACCAGCTCTTCGGCGACCTTGGCCGTATCTGGCTCGACATTGGGGTCGAAGTAGCACTGCAAATATACGGTGAGCTTCTGCTTGTCGCCGGTAGCGGCAGGCGCGGCGCCGGAGTCGGCGGCAGGCGCGGCGGCCGTGTCACCGGCGGCGGGGGCGGGTGCGGCCACCGGGGCGGCGCAGGCGCTCAGCACCATGGCCAGGATGACCAGCAGGCCTAGTACAGCTTGTACTCGTTTTGTCATGGGAACTTCTCCTGTCAATCTGCAAGCAAAGAATGGATTGGAGAGCGAACCAAACGTCGGCACGTCGCGCAGCCGATTGGATGGGCTATTGGGAGCAACGGCAAACGATGTTCCGAACTGAGTAGAGCGCTGGGGTGGGCGCCGGCGAATAAAAACGTTTTTACGAAACTCCGAAAATGGACACAGGCCGAAGTCAAACTACTGGGCTGGAGCAATAGTAACACGAGCAAATGGTTGTGTCAACCGTGATCGAACCAATATATAGCACTTTCGCAAGCAAATGGGGGGCTATCAAAATGTTGGCGCAACTGCCCGCTTTGTTGTGTACAAACCCTTGTGGGCCGCCAGTGCACCGCACAACAACAGAATCGCGGCAAGTGCAACCGGTACGGCGGCCCAGGCAGCAAGCTGCAGCAGCGTGAGCGCCGGGAGCGGCACGATGCTCGTGAGACCAAGGCCAAGCAAGGCCCCCAGCATCACGACTACGCCTAGCTCCCAGAGGGCGTAGATGGCCAGGCGCAGGCGGCGCCAGGGGATGAGGGCAAACTGGGCGTCGACAAGGATCAAGAGCGAGGAGCTGACCCAGCCCAACAGCAGGTCGTGCAGGTAGAAGATGCGCAGAGGCCCCGTGGCGTTGTTCTCCCATACGCCGGGGATGAGGAGGAGAAAGGCGATGGCAATGGTGACGAAGAGGGAAGCAAAGGCGAGCAGGTGCAGACCTGGGAGCGACGGCAATGATGAACCGGTCCGCGAGTGACCAGCGCGGCGCAGATAACGCCAGGCGTGGATGGCCAGGAGGACGGCGGCCCCCACGTTGGCGGCGGCGGCCAGCCAGAAGAGGTGCGGCGGCAGGAGGGCGGGGGAGATGCCAAGGACAAAGGTGGGGGCCAGGAACAGGGCCAGGCTCATAGTGGGCAGCCAGCGCGGCAAGGCCCGTGGCGCAGCCGATGGCGGCAGGTGCGCTGACTGTTCCAACTGCGACCAGAAGACGCCGAAGATGGCCAGGTTGAACCAGCCGACGGCAAAGAGGTCTAGAAACTGGTGCAGGAAGAGCTGCTGCAGGAAGGGATTGTCGAGACGGCTGAAGACGAGACCGACGAGGCCCGCGGCGCCGAGGGAGGCCAGGAGGAGGAGCATGATGGCCCAATCCCACAGCTGTACGGGCAGCGGCCGCGGCGTGAGGCCACGCGTGGCGCGCACGTAGAGAAAAACAAACCAAAACCAGGTGAGGCCGTTGAAGGTGGAGACCATGGCGCCGAGCGGCAGGCGCGCGGAGCCGACCTGCGTGAGGCCGTAGCCGTTTTGCCAGAAGGCAGGGTAGCTGAGCAGCGCGACCAAGGAGGTGGCGGCCAACTGCCAGGTGACGGCGCGCGAGAGCGGCCTGCCGGTGTAGCCGGGGATGGCACGCCAGATGAATACCATCAGCGCCAGGGTGACCCAGCCGAAGTACATCAGGTGGCTGTGGGCGTGACGGACGGCGGCATAGTTCTGCGCCCAGGCAGGCATGCCGTAGATCATGCCGAAACGCAGCAGGACGCCAGTACTGGCGGCGAGAGCGAGGGCGAAGAGCGAAACGAATAGGAATGGGGTGAGTGGGCGATTGGCTTGCATGGGGTCTAGGATAACATGGGGAGAGGGTGGTTGGCGGGGACTTTTGTCACGCGGCGGAATGGAGGGACAGGAGGTGGGTACCTCCTGGAGGTGGGTACCTCCAGGAGGTCTTTGGCTCTACTGGGAGCTTACGGGGGATTGCAGGCGAATATCGGGCAGGTACATCTGGTCGGACAAGCCTTGGCCGATGGTGGTGGTCAGCTGGTAGACGGCGCCGTTGAAGTCGACGACATAGAGTTCGCCGGCTTCGTCTTCGCCGAAGGAGGAGATGTTGTAGCCGGTGTCCAATTCCTCGACGGGCGCGGTCCAGCGTGTGCCGTTCTTCGTCATGCTCCAGATGCGGCCGGAGACGAAGTCGGCAAAGAAGTAGGTGCCGAGCAGGGTGGGATAGGCCTCGCCACGATAGACGTAGCCGCCGGTGACCGACTGGCCGAGCGTACGGCCGTAGGAGGCGATGGGGTCGGTGAGCGTGCCAGTGCAAGGCGGGTTGTCGTTGAAGACGCTGTTGGCCTCTTTGCAGCGCCAGCCGAAGTTGAGGCCCGCCGCCCCCGCAGGAGCGTAGTCGATCTCCTCGAACTTGTTCTGGCCCACGTCGGCGATCAGCAGGTCGTCGGTGGCGCGGTCGAAACTCCAGCGCCAGGGATTGCGCAGTCCGTAGTGCCAGATCTCGGGCTTGGCGCCGGCGCTGGTGCGGAAGGGATTATCGTCGGGGATGGTGTAGTCGCCGGTGGCGCCCACCGCTACGCGCAGCACCTTGCCGAGGATCGTACCCAAGTTCTGCGCCTGGTTTTGCGGGTCGCCGCCGTCACCGCCGTCGCCGAGCCCGATGGTTAGATTGCCGTCGGGCCCGAAGGCGATGAGGCCGCCATTGTGGTTGACATAGGGCTGGTTGCGCTCGAGAATGGGCTCTTCGCTGGCGGGGTCGGCTACATTGGGATCGGCGGTGACGCGGAAGCGGGCCACGACCGTGTCATGGCCTTCATTGTGGCCCTGGTCGGTGGGTTCAGGCGCGGCGATGTCGTCCTTGTGGTTGTAGTAGACAAAGAAGTAATCGTCGGCGTAGTTGGGGGGGAAGGCCACGCTCAGCATGCCGGCCTCGCCGTCGTCGGCGACGCGCGCGCTGATGTCGAGAAAGGGCGTGGCGAGCAGCTGGCCGTCCTTGACGATACGGATCGTGCCGCCCTTTTCGACGACAAAGAGGCGCCCGCTGCCGTCGCCGGCGCTGGTGACAAAGACGGGCGAGGTCAGACCGTCGACCAGCTTGACGAGTTCCAGATCGTTGGCGGCGCGGGCGGGCAGCCAGGATGTAAGCAGCGATGCGAGCGCGAGCAGGGCCAGGGGCAGCGCGGCCAGGCGGGGGGTGGGGTGATGTGATTGCTTATCCATACAGTAGTCCTTCAGTAGTCCTTTCGAGAAGAAGTGTGCCGGGAACATTCATGTCCAGGGGACAACAAAATGTCCCGGGGACAGAAACAACGTCCCCGGGACAGGCGGTGGTTCCGATGCGAAGAGAGTGAGGGATCTACTACTTGCCAATCAAGGGGAAGTAGTTGATGCCCGCCACGTGGACGGTGGCGCGGCCGGCGCGCTCGTTGGCGGCGTCGTCGCGCACGGTGTAGAGCAGGACGGCTTTTCCGGCAAAACCCGGCGGAGGCGTGTAGGCAATCTGATTGGCGACGATGGTGGCCTTGCCGATGCCGGCCGTATCGACGGCAATGAGCGTCAGGGAATCTTGGTCCGGGTCCTGGTCGTTGGCCAGCACGTCGAGCAGTGCCGGCTGATTGGGCTCGATGGCGAACGTATCGTCTGCCAAGGCGGGCGGTTGATTGCCCTCGCCTACGACGACTGTATCCTGCGCCACCAATTCGGGCGGGCTCTTGAGGTCGTCCCAGAGGGTGCCCAGCATGGCGCCGTCGGGGCCGCCCTCGGCGCGCAAGAAATCGACGTAGTCCTTGGAAGCGGTCTGGTAGAAGAAGCTGGCCACCACGCGTGTGGCGCCGGCGGGGAGGGCATAGACCGTCTCGTCCCAGTACTGGTCGTCGGCGTAGGCGGCGCCGACAGGGGCCATGCCCGGGCGGCTATAGGCGGCTACCGTGTAGCCGCGGGGCGGGATGCGGTTGTCCTTGACGGTCGTGTTGTTGAGGACAAAGTGGAAGCTCTCACCGGCATCCTTCCCCAGTTCGGCGGCCAGCTCGGGCGTCAAGCCTTGCTTGATCTCGTAGACCTTGAGCGCAGGGTCGGCGGCCAGCACGCCGGTGGCGGGATCATAGGCGCCGCTGGTGTAGACCAGGTTGTCGTCCTGGTCGTAGGCCTGCAGGGTGATCCACATGCGGCGGCCCTCGGCGTAGCCGGTCGGCAGCTTGTGACCGCTCTCGTTGACGATGCGGACGATCGCCTGCTTGCCAGAGGTTTTGTCGGCAATGCTGAGCGAGAGGGTGGCCGACTTCTGGAGCATGTCACGGGCGGCGAGCAGCGTGGCAGCGAGCGCCTCGGCGTCATCCTCTGCGGCCAGACGCCAGCGGGGATCCTGGAGCAACTGGGGCACCCACGTGTTGCCGCCGGCCAATACATGAGCAGGCAGACAGCCGGTGGTCTTGCAGTCGCGGGCAACGGGGTTGCCGGTCGTGGCGGCCAGGCCCGTGGTACGCGGCATGTGACAGTCTTGACAGGTACGCACGATGTCATCAGGCTTGGCGCCGGCGAACTGCGGCGCGAGGACACCGGCGGCGGTGGCGTAATCGCTGTTCAGCCATTCGTCGAAGGTGCGCTCCACGGGGAACATGCTGTCCTTGGCCACGGAAGGGGGTGGGGTGTCCTCGGCGTTGGGCCAATACTGGTTTCGAGCAGCGTCCCAGGATAGGCCGGGGTTGTCGAGGTTGTGACAGGTTCCGCAGAGGCCGGCCTCCGCCACAGGGTCGACGTCCTGGCCCAGGAGGGTCGTGCGCCAGGTGGCCTTGGGATGCGGCGGCGGCGAAGTGAAGCTGAAGGGGCCGCGGCGGTTGTCCTCGGGGTCGAGAATAAGCATGGCGCTGCCGACATGGTCGGTGGGCGGGAGCTGGCCTTCTTGGGCTAATACGGCGCGAATCGCGGCATCGCGCGTCACGGCGGCGGCGTCCGTGCCCGGGCCAGAGGGTGCGGGGGAGACGGCGCGATGGCAGACCTCGCAGGCGATGCCTGCGCTGAGGTCCTTGGGCTGCAGGGCAGAGCCATCGGTCGGGTGGCTGCGGCCTTCAAACCAGCCCTTTGGCGAGTGGCAGCGGAGGCAGTAGTCGCCGGAACCGGGCACGTCCTGCTCGGCTACATGCAGCGCCGCCCAGAACAACGGGTCGCGACCCGCCTGGCTCATCATGCTGCCACGCCAGGCCGTGTAAATAGGGGCGGTGTGGCAGGAGTTGCAGGTGGTCGGGTCGACGATGGCATCGACGAGATGGCCGGGCTGCGTGCCGGGCAGCACAAAATCCGGGTCGGCGACGATCGCGGCGGGCGGCGCAGTCGGGGTGGCGGTGGGCGGCAGAGTGGTGGCCATGGGGGTGGGGGTGCCCGCCTGGGGCGTGCGAGTGGGCGTGTTGGGTGGCGGCGGTTCATCGGTGACCAGCTTGTAGATCTCACCGCTGGTGATGTCGACGACGTACAGCTCCCCGGCCTCGTCTTCGCCAAAAGAAGAGATGGAGTAGGTGGTGTCGAGCACCAACTGCTTGGCGGATGACCAGGTGCTGCCCGAGCGGGTGAGGCTCCAGATCTTGCCGAGCGAATAGTCGGCAAAAAAGTAGCGTCCCATCATGCTCGGGTAGGAGGGGCCGCGGTAGACGAAGCCGCCCGTCACGGCATAGCCCTCGGTATGGGGGTAGACCAGGAGCGGCGGCGTAAACGGCGGCGTGCAGGTTTGGAGCGTGTTCCAGTTGTACTCGACGGTGCCCTCGTAGCAGCTCCAGCCGAAGTTGAGCCCGCCGGGAGTGCCGGCAGGGTGGACATTAATCTCTTCCCAATCGGCCTGGCCTACGTCGCCGACGATGAGGTCGCCGGTGCCGCGGTCAAAGCTCCAGCGCCAGGGGTTGCGCAGGCCACGGTCCCAGATCTCGGGCTTGGCGCCGAGCGTGTTGACGTAGGGGTTGTCGGGTGGAATCGTGTAGGTGCCGGTAGCGCCCACGGCGATGCGCAGCATCTTACCGTGGATGGTGCCCAGGTTCTGCGCCTGGCGCAGGAGATCGCCGGCGCTGCCACCGTCGCCCATGCCGATGTAGAGGTAGCCATCCGGGCCAAAGGCCATGTTACCGCCATTGTGCGTATCGTAGGGCTGGTTACGGATCAGGATGCGCTCTTCGCTGTTGGGATCGGCGACATTGGGATCGGCGGTAAGGCGGAAGCGGGCGACGACGGTATCCCAGCCGCTGCCGTTATTATCGTCGATCGGCTCGGGTGCGGCGATGGCCTGGTCGCGGTGGCTGTAGTAGACGAAAAAGTAGCCCGCTTGAGCATAGTTGGGAGGAAAGGCGAGACCAAGCAGGCCGGCCTCACTATAGCTCTTGACGCGGTCGGAGATGTCGAGAAACGGCGTAGGCAGCACCTGCCCGTTCTGGACGATCTTGATCTTGCCGGCTTTTTCGACGACAAAAAGCCGCCCACTGCCGTCGCGGGCGTTCGTCACGAGCACCGGATCATAGAAACCGGATGCAACCGGCTGGAGGCTGATGGCAAGGGTGGCGCCACGAGCGGGTAGATTCCAGACAAGCAGTGGAATAGACAGGATCAGCAAGAGGGCTGCGGCAGCACTCGCACGAAAAAATACACGTGCCGAGAGACAATGCATAGAATGTACACCCTTCTAAAAATTTGCATGATGAGGCGGCGATGTTGGAAACCTAGATCGTGGGAAGTATCCTACCCAGTATCGCGCCGGATGGAAAAAGCTAAAGGTCCATTTTCGGTTACAATTTACTTACAATCGGTGTTTCCGTTGCAGGGTGTGGCCTGGTCGGGGGGCAGCAAGGACAAATGGTAACGCGGATGGGCGGAAAAGGCGTGGCATTGTGAGCCGTCGGGAAAATCGACGTTCCAGTTTTCCCAAGCCGTAGGATAACCGGCGGCGGCCCAACGTCCCCAGCGGCGGCGGATAATGGCGACTACGGCATCTGCGCGGCCGTGACTGCGCAGCGCCTCAAACAGGTAGTGGTGCATGAAGGGGCTGGCGAGGACCATGGCGCCGGCAGTATGGCTGTCGTCAAGGTCGAGCGAACGGCCAACGATCTGATCGAGGATGGCGGGGACCTCGGCAGGTGCAGCGGCGCCCGTCAGCACAGCAAAGGCGGCGGCGAGCTGGGACCAGGTGGTGCGGGGCAGGTCATCCCACCAACGGCCGGCGTGATAGAAGGCGCGGCGGATGGCGGCCTGCAGGTCCAGGGCGCGGGCATGCCAACGCTGCTCGTCGCCAGGGCGAGCGAGCTGCTGCGCCAGGTGAACCGCCGTCTGCAGGGCCAGTAGGTAATGCAGGTTGTAGATGGCGCTGGGTTCGCGATGCGAGACAGGCGCCCAGTCGAGAAAGAGGCGGCGGCCTGGTTGGCTGAGGATCAGCCCTCCGGTTGGCCCATCTGCTGGCCCCTCTGCCGCGCGGTCGGCATGGAAGCGGTCGAGCAGCTTGATCAGGGCCGGCCAAAGTTCCGCCAGCAGGGCCGAGTCACCCGTCTGGGCGTGATAGATCGACAGCAGCTCCACCCACATGAAGTTGTAGTCGACGATGGCGTAGGCGTGCACCTCGCCGGGGAGTACGCTGGGCAGCACGCCGTCGGGATAGGCGCCGGCGACGGCAAGGATGAGCGCCTGGCGCAGCGGGCGCGTGTCGCCGGTCATGGCGTGGAGGATCAAAGCCTGGGGTAGGGCGTCGCCGAGCCAGAGCGAGCTTTCGCGCCAGGCGCTGTCCACGAAGCTGTCCTGCAGGCAGGCCGCGAGGGTTTGCTCGCAGAGTTGGGCGATCTGCTGGAGCTGCGGATCGTCCGTGGCCAGAGGCCGGCGATCGCCCAGGGGATATTCCAGGGTGCGGGCGTGAAAATGCAGGCGGCAGGCTGAAGCAGCGGATGTGCCGGCACCGGCAGGAGGCCCAGTCAGCCAGAAGAGCAGGTAGCGGCCGCCGCGCAGGGTGAATGACTCTGCCACCTGGCTGCCTGAGCGCAGGCGGAAGCGATCGGTCATGCGCACGTGGCAGTAGGTTTCCGGGTCGGAGAGCACCAGCTGGCCCTCGCGAGTCTTCTCGGCATAGCTGACCAGCAGTGCCTGGCCGGCGACGGCGCCCTCGATCTCGACCCAGCCTTGGCACGGATAGGCGCGGCCTAAGTCAAACAACCAGCCGGTGCCGTCACCGTGCGGCGCCACCTGCGCGCCTTCCTGTGCAGCCGGCATGCCTACGTGCGGGCCGGCCGGCACCCCGGCGTGCCAGGCCGCACGCAGCGCCAGGTGCGGCTCGACGCTCTCCTCCAGACGCCCCTGCCGCACTTCCACCAGCTGCAGGGGCAAGGCGCGCTCGATCAGCAGCGGCGTGATGCGCTCATGCAGTTCGAGCCAGGGGTAGCCGCCGACGGGGGCCACAATGCGCGGGGTGGACCAGCCACTAGACCCGTCACCGGCGGCATAGCCCGGCGCCCACCAGTCGTCGTCCAAACGCAAATCACGATCCTCGACGCCGCTGCCGTAGATGGACACACGGGGAACGTGGGGGAGGAACGATGGATTGCGGCGGACGCGCCAGTCAGTGCCGGTGACCAGTACCGTGCGCCCATCGCACAGCAAGTGGGCGAGCAGCCCTGCCGCGCCGCGGTGGGTGTAGGCAAAATGCGAATAGCCCGGCTGGTAGACCTGCACGGCCAGGATGTTGGCGCCCTGCTGCAAATAGGGAGCAACGTCGAGGCGGTCGACACTTTGCTGCCAGGGGTAGCAGCGGGCCGGGCCGCGGGCAACGGCACGGCCGTTGATCCACAGGCGGTAGCGGCTGTCGGCCGTAATCAAGAGTTCCGCCTGGCGAGGCTCCGTCGCCAGAAGCAGGTGCGGCGCGCGGAAATCAAGATAGGCCTCATGCAGGTCAAAGGGGTGCGAGGAGCCGATCCAATGGGCCTCGGGCGGAAACAAGACCGGAGCCCCGCTCATGGCGTGTGGTATTGCTGGGCCAGCCGCTTGACCGTGGCGTAGGCGCGCACCAGGCGCAGGGGGGGAATGTCGGGCTGCACAAAATGGCCCGTGTTGTAGATAAAGCCGCCGCCGGGCGCATAGATGGCAAAACGCTGCGTGATGTAGTCGTCGAGCACGTCGCCTTCGTAGGCCAGCAGGCCGTCGATCACGTCGAGCGAGCCGTAGATGGTGATCTTGTCGCCGTACTTGTCCTTGACCGTCTGCGGGTCCATGCCCGAACTTTCCTGGACGGGGTGGAGGGAATCGTAGCCCATGGCGACGATGTCATCCATGATTTGCATGATATAGCCGTCACTGTGCAGGTTGACGAACAAGCCGATCTGGTGGGCGTACTTGACGACGCGGGCGGCATGCGGGCTGATCAACTGGCGCCACATGCGGGGGGAGAAGAGCATCGTATTGTTGCTGCCCCAGTCATCAGAAAGCGTGATGCCGTCGGCGCCGGCAGCCTTGATGCTGTCGAGCAGCCCGCAGAGCCAGTCGGCGTAGCGGTCGAACCAGGCACCCATGATCTTGGGTTGGGCGCCGAGGTTCATCCAGCAGTTCTCGATGCCGATGATGCGGCTGGTGCCCTCGACCATGCCCCAGACGTGGGCGATGATGAAGCGCTTGTCGCCCTGCTGCGCGACGGCTTGGGTGACGTTGAGGCCGGCGAAATCGTAATTCCAGTCGGTGTGGTTGAGCCACTTGGGGTCGCGCGGGTCGCCGAGGTCGAAATCGAGCAACTCTTTGACGTCCCAGAGACGGCCGCTCTGGTTGGGGTAGGGGATATAGCCGACAAAAATGTCGACGCCAAACTCGTCGAGAAATTGGTCGCGGGTGCCGTACTCAGCCTCGAGCTTTTCCAGGAATTGCTTCTGATAGAGCCAGCAATCGACGGGGGTGCGGTCGGTCGCCTGGCGGCGCAGGGTCGCTTTTACGCGTTCTTTGGAATTCACCTTTTTTCTCCGTCTCGTATATTTCAGCAGCCTATCCTAGAACGCTTCCAGGAAGCCCAACGATATAACACCTATTTCTTTTACGCTTCCTGGAAGCGTTCTAGTATTTCGTATTTCACTCTGGGTGGAGGTTGAGCATGCCGTCCCAGGTGGGCAGGTCGAGGGAGGCGACGAACAGGCTGTGATTTTGTTCCCAGTAGATTTGTTCCCACACTGGCGTCATGGCGCGCAGCTCGGACGGCAGTTGGTGCAGGATCTCGGCGTAGGCATGTTCGAGCAGGCGATAGCCGGAGGTGGGAGATTCGGCATACTTGGGATGGGGCTGGAGGATGCCGTCGGCCACCAAGTAGTGGTCAAGCACGTCGGCCATACGGTTGAGCAGGTCCAGCTTGCGTTCCCACGGTGTGGACAGGCGTACAGACTCGGCGACTAAGGGACCGAGCGGCGCATAGAGGCGGGGCAGGCGCTGGAAAAACGCATGCGTCCACTTGTCGTAGGGGTAGTACTGCCGCTCGAGCATAAAGGCAAGCTGTACGGCCCAACGCACGGCGCGCGAGAAGACGATGGTGGCGTAATATTCGTTGTCGCGCAGGATGGCGCGCTTGAGCGCATATGCGCCCATGCCGGAAAAGTAGCGGCACCAGTGCGCAATGCGGCGCAAGCGCACGGGTTCGGGATAATAGCCGGCCAGGATCGAACGGATATGGCTGAAGGCGCCCAGTTCGTCGAGCCAGAGTTCCCCGTTGATGATGTGGATGATGTCTTCTTCGGGGGCGCCGAGCCAGTCGGCATAGGTGCACGGTGCGTGGTCGATGCCGATGGTAGTCTTGAGGTAACTCTCCAAGCCGGTAATCGACAGGCCGGTGCCGCCGGAAAAGCCGGCGCGCACGACGTAGCCGTGGTAATCCTCGGGCAGGCTCGAGGCCACAGCCTGGCCGATGCCGGCGCCATTGCCGTTGTAAAGGGCATCGGGCATGACGGCGTTGATGCGGATGCCCCAGTGGTGATCGCTGGAGTACTCGTCTTCCATGCGCATGACTTCGGAGCCGTAGCCAAAGACGCCAAAAGCCGTCTGGGCGGTCTCTTGGGGGAAGTCACGGCGCAGGATGGGGAGTAGGATTTCGTGGAAGAAGTTACGTGAAGCTTCGATCACCGATTCGGGCATGGTGGACTCTCGTGCAAGTGGAATGATGTCCTCGGGACCTACAATGTCCCCGGGACCTGCGAGGTCCCGGGGACATTGTAGGCGTCGAGCGAGGGGCAAGACTACCGTTACTTACTTGGCCGTTACTTACTTGGCGGCAGCTTCGACGTTCTCAGCGTTATAGATCGTGAAGGGGCCGACGACGACGCGCAGGGCGCCTTCGCGGGTCGGGTCCGCCTCAATCGTGTAGTTGCCCATGCGGCCGGCTTCGAAGGTAGCGCCTTCGACCGGGTCAAGGGCGCCGGTGGCGATCAGGTACGTGGCGTAGTAGGTCACGTAGCCGAGGTCCACAAAGCTCCACAGGGCGAACTCGGGTGCGCAGCCGTTAAGCGTGTACTCGAGCATTTCGGCCGGCAGGCCGAGGCCGCTGACCTTGACGGTCTCACAGAGGCCTTCATCCTGCATGGCCTTGGCGGCAGCCACGATGCCGACCGAGGTCGGAGACATGATCAGCTCCATGTCCGGGTACTTGTCGACGAGGGCCAGGGCCTGGTTGTAGGAGTCTTCGGACTGGTCGTTGCCGTAGACGGTGTCAAGCAGTTCCAGCTTGGAATACTTCGGGTCCTTGAGGGTTTCCAGCAAGGAAGCGATCCAGGCATTCTGGTTGGCAGCGTCGGGCGAGGCGGAGAGGAGGGCAAATTTGCCGCCGTCTTCGCCCAGAATATTGAGCGCCATATCGGCCATGACCTGGCCGGTCTGAGCAAAGTCTACCTGGGCGACGAAGAGCTGTTCGCCTTCACCGGTGGGGATCGGTGAGTCCCAGGTGGTGACGGTCATGCCGGCATCACGGGCAGCCTTGACGGCGGGCACGATCTGGTCGCCGGCGTTGTTGCCGATCATGATGGCATTGGCGCCCTGGGTGGCGGCGCTGGTCACAATTTCGATCTGACCGGCGACACTGTTCTCAGGTGTAGGCCCAAGGAACTGCAACTCTTCCGGGTTCTGGAGTTCCTTGTGCGCTTCCTGGGCGCCCTGATTGGCCTGGTCAAAGACCAAGATGCCAAGGAACTTGGGCAGCAGGATCATCTTGAGGGCTTCGCCGGGCGTGGCCTTGACCACGTCGCCAGTGGCGGCGGCGGTGGTTCCCGTCGTCTCCGTCGTCGTAGTTACCTCGGCGGTAGCCTCGACGGTGGCGGTTTCAGTAGTAACTTCCGTCGCCGCGGCCTCTTCAGTGGCGGTAGCCTCTTCGGTTGGCGCAGCCTCTTCGGTTGGCGCAGCCTCTTCGGTTGGCGCAGCCTCTTCGGTGGCAGTCGTCTCGGCAGCAGGTGCGGCCGGCGTAGCAGCCGATCCGCCGCAGCCTGCCAGCAGCAGGGCGGCGACCATCAAAATACAAAGGGCAGAAAGAAGTCTCTTCTGCATGGAAATCCTCCGATTGTTGTTACTGATACGTTAGTGATACGGGTTGGTTGCGAAAGCAATAGGAAAGCAATACGGGATAATAGCACAACAGCATTGATTAGCAAATGGTAGAAGTTGATTTAGGCGCTGACGGCTTCTGCGCCGGGTGACTGGGCGCGCCGGCGCTTCCAATATGCCTGAGCGCTGGCTGCCATATTGGGCAAAAGCACCGACAAAATCAAGAGAACACCGATGACGCCGGTCTGCATGTGGCCGGACATATTGGCCAGGGACATGCCATTGCGCAGGTTGAGGATGATCAGGATCGACAGCAGCACGCCCCACATGGAGCCGGAACCGCCAAAGATGCTGACGCCGCCCAGCAGCACCATGGTAATAATGTCCAGTTCAAAGCCGGTGGCCGAATCGCCGCGCACGGCGCCGAGGCGGGCGGCGTACAGAATGCCGGCCATGGCGGCAATGGTGGACGAGGCGACGAAGAGGATGATCTTGGTGCGCCGCACCTTGACGCCGGCGTAGCGCGCGACATCCTTGCTGTCGCCGATGACGTAGACGTAACGGCCAAAGGCAGAATACTGGAGGATGATGATGGCGAGCACCAGCATGACAAAGAAAATGATCATGGCGAGGGGAAAGGGCCCAATCAGCGGCTGCTGACCGAGGTAGTTAAACCAGGCAGGGAACTGGCCGCTGGAGCGGTCTTCAAGCAGAACATAGGCCAGCCCGCGGTAACCGATCAGGCCCGCCAGCGTGACGACGAGCGACGGCAGCCCCACGACGCCGATCCAGAAGCTGTTGAAGAAGCCGGCCAGTATGCCCACGGCCAGCCCGGCAGCAATGGCCGCAACCATGGGCGTGCCGCCCGCATAGACAAACCCCATCGTGCAGGCAGCGAAGCCCATGACCGATGCCACCGACAGGTCAATCTCGGCATTGATGATGATAAAGGTCATGATCAAGGCCACGATGATCTTCTCGATCGACAGCTCAAACATGTTGACCCAGTTGCCGACGGTCAGATAGCCGGGCGTGCGCAGCGCGTTGTAGGTTATGATCAGCAAAAGGATGACCAGCAACAGGCCTTCCCAGCGCCACAACCATTTCAGATTAGACCGCATAGCCAGTGTCTCCTTGCTTGGGCGGCTGCGCTTCCGCGTCAGGCGTCACCTGCAGTTCGTGACGCGCCCATACTTTGCGCAGGCGATTCATGATTACCGTATCCGTGGCCACGGCCAGCAGAATCAACAGGCCCAGCAGGGCATCTCGCCAGAACTCGCTGATCGCCAGCCAGCGGATGAGGCTGTTCTCGAGCACGTCGATCAGAATAGCGCCGAGAAAGGCACCAAAGGGCGAGCCGATGCCACCGTTGGTGCTGACGCCGCCGACGACGGCCGCCGCTACCGACTGCAGTTCGATGCCCTGCCCAGCGACTACAGTAATGTTGCCGAAGCGAGCCAGGAACATGAAACCCGCCAACCCTGCCAGCGCGCCGCTCAAGACAAAAGCGGCAAAGACGATGCGTTGGGCAGGAAAGCCGGCGATGCGGGCGGCGTCGGGGTTGGAGCCGATGGCATAGAGGCGGCGTCCCCAGGGCAGATAGCTGACCACCCACTGGAAGATGATCACCACCAGGAGAGCCAGAAAGAAAATTAGTCGGATGTCGAGATCGCCGAAGCTCGTGACGTTGAAGCGCGGCAGGTCCACCAACCACTGGGGAAGCTCATTGGTGACCACGCTGTTGGCACCGGAGATTTGTACCAGGATGGTACGATACAAGGCCAAGGTGCCGAGGGTGACGATGATGGAGGGCACGCGGCCGTAGGCGACCAACAGGCCGTTGAAGGCACCCATCAATGCGCCCAAGCCGACGGCAATGAGCACGACAGCGACGGGATGAATTTCATTGTTTTGCGAGAGCAGCGTACCGACCATGTAGGCGGTAAAGCCGACGATCGAGCCGACCGACAGGTCGATGTTGCGGGTCAAAATTACCAGCGTCTGGCCGACGGCCACGACGCCGATCACGGCGACGCTGGTGGAGATGCGGTTGAAGGTGCGAGCGCTAAAGTAATTCTCGATCTGGGTCCCGAAAAAGAGGAGAATACCGAGGATCAGCACCACCAGCACCAGTTCACGGATTTGCTCGGGTTGGAAACGGCGGCGGATGGCATTCATGCGTGTGCCTCTTCATGCTGACCCATGGCTGCGGTCATGATTGCCTCCTGTGTCGTTGCGCCGCGGTCAAATATGCCCATCTGCCTGCCCTCGCGCATGACCAGTACGCGGTCACTCATCGCCAGCACCTCGGGGAGATCGGAAGAGATTAGGATGATGGCGAGGCCTTCCTGGGCCAGGTCGTTGATGATGTGGTGCACCTCGGCCTTGGCGCGTACGTCGATACCGCGCGTTGGCTCGTCGAGGATGAGCAGCTTGGGGCGGGCGTTGAGCCATTTGCTGAGCATTACCTTCTGCTGGTTGCCGCCCGAGAGCTTGCCCACCTCAAGTTCGACAGAAGGCGTGCGGATCATCAGGCGGTCACGGTATTCCTGCGCCGTACTTGTCTCTTGCTTGCGCCGCACCAATCCAAGGCCGGTGAGGTAACGGCGCAAGGTGGGCAGGCTGATGTTGGACGTGATCGACATCGGCAGGCTCAACCCCAAGCCGCGGCGATCCTCGGTTACGTAGGCAATGCCCAGGTGTACGGCGTCATCTGGCTCGCGGATAGTGACGGGTTTCCCATCAAACGTGATGGAGCCGGTGTCGGCGGGCTCGATACCGAAGAGGGCCAGGCCGACGTCAGTGCGCCGTGCCCCGATGAGGCCCGCAAACCCCAGCACTTCGCCGTGGTGGACATCAAAGGAGACGCCGGAGAACGCGCCCTCTTTGCCCAAGCCGGAGACGGACATCAGCAGCGGGCCGCGTTCCACCTGCGTCTTGGCGAAGAAGTCGCCTACCTCACGACCGACCATTTCGCGAATCACTTGGTCGCGGTTTACTTCACTCCGTGGCCGCGAGGAGATCCATTTGCCGTCGCGCAGCACCGTAACGCGGTCGCCGATGCGGAAGACCTCTTCCATGCGATGGCCGATGAAGAGCACGGCCACACCCTGGCTACGCAGCGAGTTGACCAGACGGAAGAGCTGGTCTACCTCGTGCGCCGACAGCGAGGCCGTCGGTTCGTCCATGATCAACACGCGCACCTTGAGCGAGATGGCCTTGGCGATCTCGACCGCCTGTTGCGCGGCGAGCGTGAGGCCGCGAGCGGGCATGCGCACGTCGAGCTTGACGTCAAGCTGGGCCAGGATGGCCTCGGCATCACGCGCCATTTTGCGCGGCTGTACGATCATGCCGCGATTGCGGTGGCTGATAAAGATGTTCTCGGCCACGTTGAGATCAGGGAAGACCATTGGTTCCTGGTAGATGGCGGCGATGCCGAACGACTGGGCTTCCTGCGAGTTGGAGATCTGCACCGGCTTGCCGTCGAGCAGGATCGTGCCGGTGTCGGGGCGGTGCACGCCGGTCATGATCTTGATCAAGGTGGACTTGCCGGCGCCATTCTCGCCGATGAGGGCGTGAACCTCGCCGGGGTAGAGCGCCAGGGAGACGTCTTCCAATGCCTGCGTGGCATCAAAGCGCTTGGAGATGTGCTGCATCTCCAGGACGGGTGAAGACGCAGCTTGTATCGATTGTGGTGAATGCGATGCGGATGTAGGTATCATGGGCTGCTGCAGGCCTTTGGTTGCTGCCGTTGCTGTTATTGGAAGCCGCCGCTTGCATTGGCAAGGCCGCGTTCCTTGCGCACCTTTTCCTCGTAGCCGGAGGCGCGGTAGGCGGCGATCGGGTTTGTGGGCACGCCCATTTCCTCGCGCACCTGGGCCAGCAGCGGACGCACGTCGGTGCGGTAGGCATCGGTCAGCAGGTTGTGGGCCAGCAGGACCTCGCCGGCCTCCCGCAGCTCGGCCAACGCCGCGCGCTGCACGCACAGGGACTTGGCATAGGCTTCCTGGCAGTTGATCACGGCGAGGATGGTCGGCAGCATCTTGCCTTCGATGTTGTGGCACTCGTCGAGCATGTAGGCTACACGTTTGGCCGTGTTGCTGACCACATCAACGCCTTCCACCTCGGCGGCCACCAACTCGTTATAGATAAGGAAGAGTTCATAGGGGTTGACGCTGCCCACGATCAGGTCGTCGTCGGCGTACTTGCGGTTATTGAAGTGGAAACCACCCAGCTTGCCCTCGTCCAGCAGGTAGGCCACGATCTGCTCGATATTGACGCCATGCGCATGGTGCCCGAGGTCCACCAGGACCTGCGCCTGCTCTCCCAGCTTGAGGCTCATGGAGTAGGCCGTGCCCCAATCGGGGATGTCGGTGCTGTAGAAGGTAGGCTCGAAGAACTTGTACTCGATCATCATGCGGCTGTTGGCGGGCAGGTGCTGGTAAACCGCGGCCAGGTTATGCTCGAAACGGCGCTTGCGGGCGGGCAGATTGTCCTGGCCGGCAAAATTGGTGCCATCGGCAAACCAGAGGCTCAACACATCGCTGCCGACCTTGGTCATGATCTCGCAGCACTCGAGGACGTGGTCGAGGGCGCGTTCCTGGATGCCGGGGTCGGGGTTGCCAAACGAGCCAAGCTTGTACTCGTCGTCTTGGAATACGTTGGGATTGACGGCGCCAATGCGCACACCGCGATCGACGGCGTACTGCCCCATGGCGGCGTAATCATTGTCGCCCGGCTTATCCCAGGGAATGTGAATGGCCACGGTGGGAGCAACGCCGGTCATTTTATGCACCATGGCGGCGTCGTCCAGCTTTTGCTGGGTGGTCGTGGCGGCGCCCGGCCAGGCAAAGGCCTTAAAGCGTGTGCCGCTGTTGGCGTAGCCCCAGCTCGGCGTTTCGATATGCTGCTTTTTGAGGGCACTTTTGACGGCTTCCACATCGATGCCGGCGGCGCGCAGTTGGTCTGCCAGCACGTTGTAAGCGGCTTGATGGCTCGACACGTTTGACGAGTTCGACATGACGAATCTCCTACCTATGAACAGAACAGCTATAGATTATCTGTTTGATTGTAATGATTGGGGTGCAACGTAACGAAGCACTGGCAGTATACGCGTTGTCGAGGATTTTCGCAACTTGTTGTTTTATGTTTCGCAGCTGTTGCGATTGGATGTAATATAGTTATGTGATTCGTTTTTTGAACGTCTTGCGTCCGTTCACCATCTACTTTTTGCAAGGATTTTCTTATGGCTGCCGATCAAATTTTGGAAGAACTTATCAAGCTCTCGTTGGACGTCGGGCGTGAAGATCGCGCTCTTGCCATCTTGGGGGAAGGCAACACAAGCGCGGACGTAGGCGACGGCACATTTTGGATCAAGGCCTCGGGCACGTCGTTGTCGACGGCCAACGCCCCCAGCTTCAGCCACATTCGCATGGACGCCGTGCTGCAGTATGTGGAGCGCCCCCATATGAATGAGGTCGAGGTAGGAGAGGCGCTGGCCGACGTGCTGGTAGATCCTACGCATAAGCGGCCTTCCACCGAGACGTTTATGCACGCGGTGCTGCTGGCCGAAGGTGGCGCCAAATGGGTGGCGCATGCGCACCCAGTTTCCGCCAACTCGATCCTGTGCAGCAGGTTGGGAGCCGAACCGTATATGCGCCCGATGTTCCCGGACGGCATTGTCGTCTGTGGGCGCTACCCAGCCGTGGTCCCCTATGTGGATCCCGGCTTTTACCTGGGCCACGCCATCCGCAACGAGCTGCGCCGCTACCAGGACGCGCACGGCCACAACCCCAAGCTGCTGCTGATGGTCAACCACGGCATCACAGGCCTCGGCCAGACGGCGCAAGAGGCGCTCAACGTCATGCGCATGGCCGACAAATGGTCAAAGATTTTGTTGGGGACGTACGCCTTGGGCGGGCCTAACTACATGCCGGAAGAAGAGGCCCAGCGCATCGACAAGCGCTTGGACGAGGAGTACCGGCGCAAGATATTGTCGGGGAAGGCGTGAGTGGGGTGATAGGGTAAGAGAAACCGAGTTTCTGGCCAGCTGCGCTTGGTACAAGCGACGCTTACTTGAGAAACTCGGTTTCTGACGTTAGCTTCTCACCTGTTTATGTGGTTTCCGTGACTTTGCGCAGGCCGCGCGGGTGGTCCGGGTCAAAGTCGCGCACCTTGGCCAAGTGTAGAGAGAAGAGCTGGCCGGGCACGATGGAGACGATGGGCGAGAGCCACTCGGGTACGGCGCGCGGCAGCTGCAGCGGAACGCGCGCCAGGCTCAGCGTGTCGATGTCGTCGCTGATGGCAATGATTTCGGCCTCACGCTGCTTGAGCATCTGGATAAACTCCTGCATCTCGGGCAGCACCACGCCGGTGGGCGCCACGACGATGGCGGGGAAGCCGTGCTCGATCAGCGCCAGTGGGCCATGCATGAAGTCGGCGCTACTGTACGGTTCGGCAATGGTATAAGTCAGTTCCTTGAGCTTGAGCGCCAACTCGAAGGCAGTGGCGTAGTTGTAGCCGCGGCCGAGCACCACGCATTCGTTCATGTAGCGATAGCGCTCCACGACCGCCCCAATCTCGTCTGAGAGCTTGAGAGTTGCGGCCACGGCGTCGGGTATCAAGTCGAGCGCGTCCTGCATGGCAGACTGCTGCGCCAGCTCGGCGCTGAGGGCGGCGATGGCAGCCAGCGAAGCCGTGTAGGTTTTGGTGGCGGCGATCGACTTTTCCTCACCCGCATGCAGCGTGATCACATACTCGGTCTGACGTGCCAGGTCCGAATCGGGAAAGTTGGTGATGGCAGCAGTGAGGGCGCCCTGGCGGCGAGCTTCGGCTAGCACCGAGACGATGTCGGGGCTCTTGCCGCTCTGGCTGATGCCGATGACGAGGGCGTTGGCAAAGCGGGGCGGCTGCTTATAAATCGAGAACAGGCTGGGCGTGGCCAAAGCAACGACCAGGCGGTTAATGGCACCGAACAGGTACTGGGCGTAGCGGCCGGCATTGTCGCTGGTGCCGCGTGCGGCGATGACCACATAGTCAACCTCGCGCGCGCGAATGGCGGCAGCCAGGCGACGGATGACGTGATGCTCGCGCGTGATCAACTGGCGCAGCACGGCGGGCTGCTCATGGATCTCGCGATAGAGATGTGAATTCTCAAGCACCATGATATTCCTCGGTTCCTTTGCTAGCGGGCAATTCGGCTGTGGTTAAACGCATTATAGCCGATAGACCGTCTTTCCTTCCACCATCGTCAACGCCACATGGAGATCTGGGGTCAACAGGACGAGGTCGGCGTAGGCAGCAGGAACAATGCGCCCGCGTTCGTGGCCGATGCCAAGCAGGTCTGCCGGCGTGCTGGTCATCGTCGCCAGCGCCTCGGCGAGAGAACAGCCGGTGTAGCGGAGGAGCTTGCGCAGCGCCTCGTCCATGGTGAGGACGCTGCCCGCCAGTGTGCCGGAGGGAAGGCGGGCATCACGTTCGGTAACGGTGACTTCTTGATCGCCCAGCATATAACGGCCGGGCGGCATGCCGAGGGCGGCCATGGCGTCGGTGACGACGTTGAGGCGCGTGGGACCTTTCATCTGCCAGGCGAGAGCGACGATCGCAGGATGGGTGTGCACGCCGTCAGGAATGATGCCTGCCGTCTGTCCGGGCGTGGTGAGCAGTGCTCCAGGGAGGCCAGGTTCACGATGTTCGAGCGTGGGCATGGCGTTGAAGAGATGGGTGCCATAGCGTGCGCCGGCGGCAAAGGCAGCCTGGGCCTCCGCATAGGTGGCCATCGAGTGGCCGCTGCTGACCAGCACGCCGCGGCCAGCCAGTGTCTCGACCACGGGCAGGGCGCCGGGCAGCTCCGGCGCCAACGTTACCAGGCGCACATGCTGTTGCGGCGACCAGCCGGCCACGGCCTCCAGGGAGGGCAGCTGCAGATGATTGGGGTTGTGGGCGCCTTTCTTCAAAGGATTGAGGAACGGTCCTTCACAATGCATGCCCAGCGGGATGCTGCCGCTCCAGCCAGCCGGCGGGCCGCCCGCCAGCACCTCCTGCCCCTTGCCAACCTGGGAGAGAGGAGAGGTGATAATGGTGGGCAAGAAGGAAGTGACGCCCCAACGCGGCAGCCCCTCCGCCACGCGCCAGATTGTCTCCGGCGACACCGTGAAGTCGTCGCCAAAGGCGCCGTTGAGTTGGAGATCGATAAAACCGGGTACGATCAGCGCACCTCCGGCGTCGAGCATCTCAGCTTCTACGGGTACGGATACCTGGGCAGCAGGAGCACAGGCGATGATACGCTGACCATCGACCAGGAGTGCGCCGCGTTCGACTATTTCTTGGGGCGTATAAATGGTGGCGTTGTGAATGTAGAGCATGATTTGGCAGAAGGCTTCCTGGAAGCTTTCTAGGAAAGAATGCTGCGGGCAGCAAGGTTTGCGGCGCCCCAGGCGCCCATGTTGCGGGTGGGATCGGCGATGCGCAACTTGTCGGGAGTGAGCATGGCGCGGGCAAAGGCGGAGGTGGCGCGTTGGCGCTCCCACTCCGCCAGGATGGGCCGCAGGTAGCGGTCGCCGGCACGCGTGACGCCGCCGCCGAGCACGACACTGTCGACGTCGTAAGCCATGAGGACGTTGCGCAAAGCAATTCCCAACTTGGCTCCTACACCGGAGACGATCTGTTGGGCAACTTCGTCCCCAACCGCTGCGGCGTCATACACGGCCTTGGCGTTCAGTGGATCGCAGCCCGACAACAGTGTGTGTTCGCCGGAGCTGATGGCCGTGCGCGCCAGGCGGATGACCGCAGTGGCAGAGACGAGCGTCTCCAAGCAGCCACGCACGCCGCAGTTGCAGAGAGGGCCATCGGGCTCGACGATAAAGTGACCTACTTCGCCGGCCAGCGCATGGCGTCCACGCAGCAGTTGCCCGTCCAAGATGATGCCCGCGGCTACGCCGGTGCCAATGCTGACGTAGACAAGATCCTGACTGTGGGAGGGATTGTCGAACTGGTATACGCCCAATGCCGCTACGCGCACATCATTTTCGAGGAAAACCGGAACGCCAAACCGCTCGCGCAAGCGAGCGGCCACCGGATAGCCATACCAATAAAGATTGACGGCCATCAGCGATACGCCGTCGACAGTGTCAACCTGGCCGGGTACGCCAAGACCGATTGCAGCAAGCCCGCTGCTGATGCCTGCCTCGTGGAGAGTGCGTTCGATCCCAAAGGCGATGCTTTCCAACGTGGCATCGGGGCTGCTCGTGTCGGTCGCAACAGTGGTTTCGTGGACGGGCTGCTGATGCCCGTCCACGAGCTGGGTGGTGACGGTAGTGCCGCCGACGTCGACGCCGGCGAAATATGACCGGACGGCCATGTGAACGATGCCTTTATACTTCGATCGCTTCCAACTCGTCGATCATGTCACGGATTACATCGAAGCCGCCCTGCCAGAAGGCGGGATCGGCCGGGTCCACATTGGCCTCGCGCAGTATATCGACAGGGTGGGCCGAGCCGCCGTAGGCCAACAGCTTGAGATAGCCGGGTTTGAAGGCATCGCCCTGCTGCTGGTAGCGGCGGTAGAGGGCGAGCACAAGGAGCTGGCCAAAGCTGTAGGCGTAACAGTAGAAGGGTGTATTGTAAATATGCGGGATGCTCACCCACTCGTTGCGGAACTCGTCGCCAATTTCGACGCTGTCGCCAAACTGCTCGGCCAACAGATCGAAATACATGGCGCTGATCTCTTCCGGCGACTTGTTGTTGAGCACGGCATCATGCGCGGCCTTCTCAAAGATGACGAAGTAGGCCTGGCGCATCACGGTGGCGTACATGTCGTCCACCGATGCAGCCAGCAGTTCGCGGCGCACCAGCGGGTCCGGCTGCTCGGCCAACAGGCGCTCAGTCAGCAGCATCTCGGCAAAGACCGAGGCTGTCTCGGCCAGCGGCAGTGATGGGTGCTGCGTGAGCAGCGAATGGTTCTCGGCAGCCATGCTGTGGATGGCGTGGCCCAACTCGTGGGCAATGGTGGCCACGTCACGCACCTTGCCGGTGTAGTTGACCAGCACCCAGGGCGTCTGCGAGGGCAGCACCGTGGCACAGAAGGCGCCGCCGCGCTTGCCTTTGCGGACTTCGCTGTCGATGTGATCCTGATCGAAGACGCGCAGCGCCTGGTCGGCCACTTGCGGGTGGAAGCGGCGGAAGGTGTCAAGCACCATGGCGACGGCCTTGCCGTACTCGACCTTCGTGTCCGAGGAAGCCAGCGGGGCATAGATGTCGTAGCGACGCAGCTTGTCCTGGCCGAGCCACCTGGCCTTGAGCTTGAAGTAGCGCTGGAAGGTGCCGGCATTGCGCCGGCAGACGTCGAGCAGCGCTTCGACGGCGGCGTCGGGCACGTCATTGGCCACATTGCGTACGGCGATGGGCGAATGGTAGCCGCGCACGTTCACCTGCTCGTTGTACCAATCGCGCACGCGGTTGGCGTAGATCTGCGCCAGGATGGGCGCTTCCTTAGCATAGACGCGATAGAGCTCCTGGTAGGCTGCGGCGCGCCGCTCAGGGTCAGGTGAGTAGACGTTGGCCATCAAGGCGTCGCGGGTGAGGGTTTGCGTCTCGCCGTCGAGTGTGAGCGTAAACTCCAGGCGGCTGGTCAGCATCGTGTAGATGGTCATCAGGGCCGACATGCCGTCGGCATCCTTGAGGTTGATCAGCTGCTCCGACTTTTCGTCCAGCGTATAAGGCTTGGTGCGGCGCAAGTCTTCCAAGTAGAAGCGGTAGTCCGGGTCCTTGGCCGCGTCGGGCAGCAAGGATTCGGCGGTAAGGACATCCAATTCTTTCCACCAAAGATCGAAGAAAATCAGGCGGTTTTGAATGGTGGTCAGCGCCTGCTGTATGCGGTTTTGATACGTGATGGCGGCCGAGGATTGCGTGTCGGCGGAGAACCACAGGCTGCCATACGCCCCCAGGACATACGCCTGGGACATGATCGATTCGTACTGCTGCACGATCGCACGCAAGTCGGCAGCGGAAAGATCGGCCAGGCGTGGGCGCCAGGCCTCAAAGGCAGCTACATCTGCTTCGAGCTGCTGGAGCCGCAGCTCGACCACTCCGTTTTCTGGGCTGGGCAGTAGCGCTGACAAATCCCAGCCGGCAAGTTGATATTGAGTCATCGTTGACACCTATACGAAAAGACCCCCAGGAGGTCCCACTTCCAGGAGGTGAGACCTCCTGGAGGTGGGCCTTAGTGGGCGGCCATGCGACGCAGGACGGTCTGCAGGATGCCGCCATTTTTGTAGTAGTTGACTTCGACGGGCGTGTCGACGCGGCTCATGACCTGGAACTCGACGATGCTGCCGTCGTCACGCGTGGCGCGTACCAGGTAAATCTGGCGCGGCAGCATGTTGTCGGACAGGCCGAGGATGTCATAAGTCTCGTAGCCGGTAAGGCCCAGGCTCTTGGCGCTTTCGCCGGGCAGGAACTGCAGCGGCAGCACACCCATGCCGACCAGATTGGAGCGATGGATGCGCTCAAAGCTTTCGGCGATGACGGCACGCACACCCTGGAGCTGCACGCCCTTGGCCGCCCAGTCACGGCTGGAGCCAGTGCCATATTCCTTGCCGGCCAGTACGATCAGCGGCGTGCTGGTCTGCTGGTAGCGCTCGGCGGCTTCCCAGATAGGCAGAATCTCGCCGGTGTGAATATGGCGGGTGACACCGCCTTCGACGCCAGGCAGCATCTGGTTTTTGATGCGGATGTTGGCATAGGTGCCACGCATCATCACCTCGTGGTTGCCGCGGCGGCTGCCGTAGCTATTCCACTCGCTGCGCGGCACGCTGCGCTCTTCCAGATACTTGGCGGCGGGGCTGCCCTTGGCGATGTCGCCGGCGGGGCTGATGTGGTCGGTCGTGGTGCTGTCGGGCATCCAGGCCAGCACACGTGCGCCGGTGATCGGCTGCACGGGCGGAACTTCCTTGCTGATGCGGAAGAAAGGCGGCTCCTTGATGTAGGTGCTGGCCAGATCCCACGCAAACAGGTCGCCGCCGACGACCTTGACTTCGTTGAACTGTTCGTTGCCAGTGAAGACATTGGCGTATTGCTCGCGGAACATCTCGGGCTTGAGCGCCCGATTTAGCGTACCGCGCACCTCGGCCTGCGAAGGCCACACGTCGGCCAGGAAGACCGGGTTACCGTTGGGATCATAGCCGAGCGGATCGCTGGCCAGGTCGATGTTAACCGTGCCGGCAATGGCGTAGGCGACCACAAGCGGCGGCGAGGCCAGGAAGTTGGCGCGCACGTCGGGGCTGATGCGCCCTTCGAAGTTGCGGTTGCCCGACAGCACGGCAGCAGCTACCAGGTCGCCCTGTTTGATGCCGGCGCTGATCGGTTCGGGCAGCGGGCCGCTGTTGCCGATGCAGGTGGTACAGCCGTAGCCGACGGTGTGGAAGCTGAGCGCCTCCAGGTAGGGCGTGAGCCCTGCGGCATCCAGGTAACGCGTGACGACCTTGGAGCCGGGCGCCATGCTCGACTTTACCCAGGGTTTGACGTACAGGCCGCGTTCGACCGCCTTCTTTGCCACCAAGCCGGCGGCTACCATCACGCTTGGGTTGCTGGTGTTGGTGCACGAGGTAATGGCGGCAATGACGACGTCGCCGTGCTTTAGCTCAAAGCTGCGCCCTGCGTAGGTGACGGGGACAGTCGTGTGCACTTTTTCCGGAGGCAGGCCAAAGCCGCGAGGTCCCACCGGCGCCGTCACGGCGTTGGTCCACATGGCCTTCATCTCGTCCAAGTCGACGCGATCTTGTGGGCGCTTGGGGCCAGCCAAGGCAGGCTTGACCGTGCTCATATCAAGTTCGATCGTGTCGGTGAATTCGGGATCGGCCATGTCGTCGGTGCGGAAGAGCATCTGCTCGCGGCAGTAGCGCGAGACCAGCTCGACCTGCTCTTCCGTGCGGCCCGTGCTGACAAGGTAACGCAGCGTCTCTTCGTCCACGGGGAAGAAACCCATTGTGGCGCCATACTCGGGGGCCATGTTGGCGATGGTGGCGCGGTCGGCGAGCGAGAGCGCGCTGAGGCCGGGGCCGTAGAACTCGACAAACTTTTCTACCACGCCTTTTTTGCGCAGCATCTCGGTAACGCGCAGCACCAGGTCGGTGGCAGTGGAGCCTTCGGGCAGTTGCCCGATGAGCTTGAAGCCGATCACCTCGGGCAGCAGAAAGTACATGGGCTGGCCGAGCATAACGGACTCGGCTTCGATGCCGCCCACGCCCCAACCAAGGACGCCCAAGCCGTTGATCATGGTCGTGTGGCTGTCGGTGCCGACCAGCGAGTCGGGATATGCCACGGGCATACCGTCGCCATTTAGCGTACGCAACTGCACGACGGAGGCAAGATACTCCAGGTTGACCTGGTGAACGATACCAGTGGCAGGCGGCACGACGCGGAAGTTGTCGAATGCCTCCTGGCCCCATTTGAGGAACTCATAGCGCTCGCGATTTCGTTCAAACTCACGTTCGGCATTGTAGAAAAGAGCCAGTACGCTGCCAAATTGGTCGACTTGGACCGAATGGTCGACGACCAGATCTACCGGCACCAGCGGATTGACGCGCTTGGGGTCGCCGCCCATACGTTCCATGGCGTTGCGCAGCGCGGCCAGATCTACAACCGAGGGTACGCCGGTGAAGTCCTGCAGCACGACGCGGGCGGGCTTAAATGGAATCTCGACTTGTCCTGAAGTTTGCGGTCCCCATTGGGCGATGGTCTCGATGGCTTCCCTTGTGATTTCAAAGCCGTCGGCCTGGCGCAGCGCAGCTTCCAGCAGGATGCGGATAGAGAACGGCAAGCGCTGCAGGTTGAAGCCGTGCTTTTCCAGTGCGGCGAGCCGATAGATCACGGCCTGACCACTGCCGGTATCGAACGTGTCCTTTACGCCAAAATAGTCCTGGATGGTCATAGGCAGGTTTCCTTTCCTGTTCGAATCACTGTCGGTTGTCCCCAATATACCAGGACTTTGGAACGAAGGTCTAAATGGTTGGTGAATTGCAGACATAATAGCGTTTGGAAGCAAAGCTGAAAGCAACATGTAAGTTATGTTTTGGCAGAATTCAGGTAAAATGTTCAAGCATTGGCAAAAAATAGTAAGTTTTCCTTGCTATGCGTGTGTGATACTATGTAGACCCGCTGACGCTAACCACGCGCACGCTATTATCGCAGATAGTTATCGTTGTTGGGGAGGGAAACAATGTTGTCACACGTGTTAAGCCGTGAGTCTATACGGCAAGTGCTGTGGCGCGTAGGTGCAGCTATGCTGCTGGCGCTTTTGGCGGCCGTTTTCACTACGCGCACTTCGCAGGCTGCGCCGTTGGCGCAGGCAATTGAGCCTTGCATTCAACCAGGCTCAGCCACTATCATCGATCCCGTCGGCGGTGCAATTCAGGTGCGCATGTTTGACGGTCCAACCAGTTCAATCCTTGAGAACTATCCCACCTCCATCCAACGCATCGAACTGGTTGGAGGCCAGGTTGTTTATGGGTTCTGCATCGCCTCGACTGAAGCGCGCCTGACCGGCGTCACTGTCTGTTTGCTCAGCGAAATCAGCAACGTACGCCTGGCCTACCTGATTGCGAAATATCCACCCGACCTCCAGAACAGAATCAACCAGGCGGCACGCCAGGCGGCAGTCTGGCACTTCTCGAATGGGATCGTCTTGGATATGGCGAACCCCACAACCGAGGGACCGGCAGTGGACGCGGCAGTTGCCAGCGCCTATACGGCGCTGCTGGCGGAAATCAACGCCATCAATCCGGACAATCCACCCGCAATCCTCACGCCTGGCCCTTTGGCCATGTCGGTCGATCCGGTAGCGGCCATCAACCAGTTGCCCACGGAACCAGGTCATCCGTTCACCGTCACCCTCAGCAAGGGTGGTTTGCCGTTGCCGGGCATCCAGGTGCAGGTTGCGTCCAACTTCGGGCTGTTCGATCAGACGACGGCAACGACCGATGCTAAGGGTGAAGCGACCTTCACGATCAGCAGCAACGTCGCCGGCACGGCCAATATTACGGCGACGGCCGTCGTTACGGTGCCGCGGTCGCTGGAATATGTAGTACGGGAAGATCCCATTGCCGTGCAGCCCTTCGGCATCCCAAGCTCCACCGTCGAGACGATAACGGCCACCGCGTCCAAGGAGTGGCGCAATGCGCCGCCACCACCACCGGGCCGGATCACGTTGACAAAGAACGTGCAAGGTACGGCCACCGGCGAGCAGTGGGCGTTTAACTTCACACTGGACGGCGGCAGCCTGCGCATCGCCACCAATGCGGCACCGCAGGTGACATGGGAAGACCTGGTGCCCGGCCGCACATACATACTAAGTGAGGCCGACCCAGGCAGCGCCTGGACCGCGGGTACTTTTGCTTGCTTCATAAATGGTGCACCTGTAGGCGCCGTGGGCGCGAATGGCTTCGAGATCCCGGTGACGGCGGGCGCCGATATCACCTGTTCGATCACCAACACCAAGGTGCCGCCGGGACAGATCCGACTCACGAAACGCGTGGTCGGCACGGATGAGGACTGGTCGTTCACGTTCCGCCTGGCCGGCGCGGCGTTACCCAACGAGCGCGTCGTCACAAAGGCTGTGCCGACGGCGAGTTGGAGCAACTTGACTCCCAACCTCACCTATACGCTGTCGGAAGACAACCCCGGCGCGGATTGGGTGGCGGGCGGCATCGGTTGCTTCGTCAACGGGACATTCTTGGGCGATGCCGATCCAGGCACTTCCGGTTACCAGATATTGGTACAGCCAGGGGCTGTCATCGACTGCGCCGCCGACAACACCAAGGTTCCGCCTCCACCCGATACGGGCACGATCACACTGACAAAACAAGTGTTCGGCACCACGGAGGACTGGACGTTCAACTTTACACTGAATGGTGGCAATCCGCGCACTGCTACGCAGGCAGCGCCAACGGTGGTGTGGGCCAACTTAGTGCCCAACCAGATCTATACGTTGGCTGAGGTCAGCCCAGGCGCGGCTTGGAGCGTTGGTGGCTTCGTTTGTTCGGTCAACGGCACGCTAATGGGCGATGCCAGCCCCGACTTGGGCTTCCAAATCCTGGTGACTCCGAACGCCCAAGTTGAGTGCGGGATTGACAACACGAAGCTGCCGCCGCCCCCAGAACCCGGCGCCATCACGGTAACTAAGTTGGTGAGCGGTACCACCGAGAATTGGGCATTCACTTTCACATTGGACGGAGCGAACGAACGCACCGCGACCAAGGTAGCGCCAACTGTGACATGGACCGGGCTAGAGCCGGATCGCACCTACACGCTGACGGAAGTGCCTCCCGGTTCCGGCTGGAGCGCCGGTGGGTTTAGCTGTGCCATCGGCGGCGATCCGATCGTGGATCTCGAACCGGAGACGGCAGGCTTCCAAATCAGAGTCACATCCGGTGCGGCGATCACCTGCACGATCACCAATACCCGGATGCCGCCGCCGCCGCCCGGCAGCATCACGCTGACTAAGGTAATCACCGTGACCAGGGAAAACAACTGGGCATTCGCCTTCCAGTTGACGACGCTCGACGGTGGCAATCCACAGTCGCGCGTGGTCAGCAAAGGCGCGGCTACGACGGTATGGAACAATCTGACGCCAGGCGTTACCTATCGGTTGAGTGAGCAAGTACCGGGCGCGCCGTGGGTCGAAGGCGACTTTAGTTGCACCTTGGACGACCAGCCGGTAGGAGTGGTCGAACCAAACGGCCCAATCACCTTGACCGTAAATGCCGGAGACGACATCATTTGTCGCAAGGATAACGTGGACTTGTCCGGCACAGATCTCGACGAAGGCGAGGAGCCTGCAATCACGGGCATGAGACTGTTCCTGCCCATGCTCACTCACTAGACAACCGAGGACAGAAGCCGCCAATTCCGTCCAGACGCCAGTGGCGTTTGCAGCCTGACCGGCTCCATTGCTGATGTGATGAGGCGTGCGCATACAACCTTTGTATGCGTCACGCCTCATATTTTTATCCATATCCATCCTAGCATTTGAACTGAAGGAGAACATCGATGCACGTTGTGACTGGGGTGCTTGCGAGGGTAGCAGGACGAAGTTCTGGCTGGTCAGTTGCCAGAATTGCTATCATTGCAGGTGTGGTGGCGCTTTTCGCTGCGCTTGGTCTTCACCAAGCAGCATCGGCGGAAGGCATTTGGACGACTTATCAGCCGGCGAATCCCGATCAAGCTGCTGCCTGTGTTTCCGGTGGTGGCATACATTCAACAACTCGGCCGGCCGGCGAGAGAGTGCAGGTTCAAATCGTCGGGCAAGACTTCCCCGAAGACACCCCGATCCATCAGATAGTGCTTGCTAGTAACGGTGCTACCATCCAGGGCTTCTGCGTGGATATTGAGAAAGCGTTTCAGGAAAACGTCCCTTACTGCGGGAGTGATTCCTTACTCTCTCCGCAACTATTGTACGTCATGAACACCTATCCACCCACCCCGGCAAACAGCATCACCCAGGCGGCACGCCAGGCAGCGGTGTGGCACTTCGCCAACGGCGTCGCACTTCAGAATCCGGACGCAACCACAGGCGACGCTGTTCTAGACGCTGCCGTATTGACAGCTTACGACGCAATCTTGGCCGATGTCGCGGCCAACGCCAATCCGGCCAACCCGCCGGCACAGTATCTTCCCGGCCCTCCGACGATGAGCGTGGTGCCGACCAACACCGTGCCTGCCTTGCTGGTTTCGTCCGTGCACACCTTCACGGTCAGCCTCACGAATGGCGGCCAGCCTTTACCTGGCTACACTATCGATGTAACGAGCACTTTGGGTACGTTGAACAAGGTGAGTGGCGTGACCGACAGCCAAGGCAAGATAGAATTCACACTCACTAGCCCGGTGTCAGGTACCGCGTTCATTTCGACGTCGGCGGTCGTCACATTGCCGGGTGTACAGGTCTATCAGAGCGAGGCCGAGCCGGAAATCGAACAGCCAATTGGCTCCGCCGCGCCGCGGATATATGACCCTAGCGTGCAGGCGTCGGCAACTTGGATTTCTCCCACCGGCCTTGAGCCGGAAGAAGAACCGCGAGGCAGCTGGCTGCTCTTCTTGCCTGCGCTCGACGACTGATCAAGGCAACGATTTGGATCACGTCGAATAAATCATCTCGAGATGTATGAGGTCTTCCCGCCCCTCCGCTCGGTGCTCCAGGTACGAGGCAAACGCCTTGTAGGGCACCGGGCGAGGGTGTCAGGACAGCGACCTTGTGGGCAAACCTGCGGCTTCAGCTGCCGCGCATGACAGCGGGGATGTACAGCTTCTGCTGACCGCCTGGCTGCGGATTGGGTGTCGGCGTTGGTCCAGCGACCGGCGTGTAGATTGGCGTCAAATCGGTGCCTTCCAGGATATCAAGCGGCGCATAGCTGCTGTAGCCAGGGAAGATCGTCCCCAAGTTGGGATTACCGAGGCGACGGATCAGGATCTCACTTAGGACGCGCCGGTAGTCAGTCGTAATCGCCAGGTCGCGCTTGTCATACAGTTGGTCGGTCGCCAGGCCCGGCCATTCGCCGTGGACTTTGCCGCCCTTGACGGCGCCGCCAAGGACAAGCATGACGTTGCCATGCCCGTGGTCAGTGCCCTGACTGGCATTCTGTTGGAAGCTGCGCCCGAACTCACTCATGACCACGACCGTGATGCGCTTGTTGTGGTCAACCCCATTGTCGTTGCTCATATCGGTGTAGAAGGCCGCCAGGCCTGCCGCCAGCTCGCCGATACGCGAGGCAAAGTAGCCGCCACCGCCGTCGCCTTGGTATTCATGCGTGTCCCAGCCGCCCAAGTCGATAGTGGCCACGCGCAGACCCAGCTGCATTTTGATGAGCTGTGCCACCGTTTGCAGGCTGTCGCCAAACGACGAGCCCGGGTAAACGGCGCCGTTACCCGGTGTATAGCTGCCGGGATCAGCGTATTCGACTACGTCCACCGCATCCAGGGTCTGGATGCCTGCCTGATGGAGCCAGGAGCTGCCACTGTACATCGAGCGCAGGCTGGAACGCTGCCAGTCGCCGTAGCGCCAGTGACCATTAAAGTGAAAATCGTCGGGCGATGCCATGCCGATACTCTCGCGGCTGCCCAACAGTGAAGTTGGCTGCAGCGTGCCGGCGGCGACGGCAGGCATGACGATCTCGGCCGGCAAGTTATTGGCGGTCTGCAGATGGCGGGTCAGCCAGCCTGTCGTACCCGATTTGCTGCCGGGCGTGCCAAGCTCCATGTACTGCATGGCATCGAAGTGGCTGCGCGTGTCCGAAGTCAGGCCGGCGGCATGCACGATGGCAAGGTGCTGGGCCTGGTATAGGTCGAGCAGCGGCGCAGCCGCAGGATGGAGGCCAAACAGGGCCGAGAGCGGGAGCGCAGCGTTTGTGCCACTGGCAGGGATGGCAATCCGGCTGCGCTTTGCTTCGTAGTAGCCGCGGTCCGGTCCGGTGATCGGCGGCACAAGGTTCATGCCGTCCATCCCACCGCGTAGAAAGACCACGAGTACGATATCTTGATTCGGTTCGGCGGCCATACTGCCAAAGGCTGTAAAGCTGAGTCCGCCGGCGAAACTGGCAATGGCGGCCGAGCAGCCGACCATGAAACCACGACGCGTCATCTTAAACATGGGGTATTCTCATTTCCAGCGCGTGTCGCCGATAATCACCATTGGAGTTAGCGCCATTGAAACGACGGTGCCATAAAAATCAGTCCGACCATGAAGCGCAGACGATCGGCAATGTCCTCGGCCGGCAAGCCACTGGACGGGCTGTGCCCATAGGCCATGAAATCCACAATCGGGTCGCGCTCTTCCGGCGGCAGGGAGCGTCCGAGGATACGCAGCGCCCAGAAGTCCACGATGCTTTCGGCAGTGGTGTATTGAACAGGCATTTGCGCGTTGAGGTTGATGCGCAGGTCATCCTTGTTGGGGCCGTCGCCGCCATAGCGCCAGCCGTCGATCAGCCAATTGCAGAGACGCCAGCGCTGCAGCATCGGCATCGTGCTGGACCAGTCCTCCTTGCGGTCAGGGAAGCCATTGGGTGGCTGCCACTGGAAGAGCGGTTGACCACAGCGTTCGTAAAGCCAGAAGAATGAGTCATCGGGCACGAAATCGGCTTCGGCAGCGCGCAGCAGGCTGATCGCGTACTCAAAGGGACGCTTGATTTTCTGTCCCCAGGTCGTACGGAATTCAGTTGACAGCAGGATCGTGCGTACGACTTGGGTAAGCTGGTCTGGCGCATTACGCTGAGCGTAGAAGACGGCGGCGGCAGCATCGACCACCGCCTGCGGCGGGTCATCACTGATCAGGCGGCGGCAGAGCTTGGTGGCAATGTGGCGCGCTGTACCGGGATGGTTGGCGAGCAGGTCCAGCACCGTTTTGCCGTCGTCGATACCCAGGAAGTCGTCCATCACGACGCCCAGCACTGTCTTGGAATACTTGTCGTGGACCTGCGTGTCGAAGAAGAACTCTCCTGTATCGGGATTGATGCGCCAGCCAGTGAAGGCGCGCGTGGCGCCATAGACATCGGTGTCCAGGTAGCCGACGGGGCGGCCCTCTTCGTCCTTAGGCACGCTGTCCGGCTTGCCAAGGGAACCAAGGTAATTCATGGCCCCCAGCGTGTGGAGCTCAAAGAGCTCACGGGCAAAGTTCTCGTTGGGGCCGCCGCTCGTGTTGGAGACGTTGTCCAGGTAGTAGAGCATGGCGGGGCTGTTGGCAACAGACTCCAACAGCGTGCGGAAGTTGCCGAGCATATGGGAGCGAATGACGTCGCGATCGTACTGTACCCAAGTTGGCCCGCTCCAAAATTCAAAACCATAAACGTTGAAGTGATTGTGCCAAAAATCTGCGAGCACTTCTACAAGTTGGCGCTTACTGTAAACGGCGCGCATGAATGTGGCAATGCGCGTTTCGGCGGCGGGACGCGTACGCTCGGCCCAGTCGATGTTTTCCTTGCGCACGTGCTCTTGCCACAACTGCGCCGGCGGCTTGGCCAAAGTCGTCAAGTTGAGTGCAGCAATCTTGGCCTCGCAAGCGCTGTCGTCGACGGCAGCAGGATTCAGCTGCTGGTCTACGTAGGCGGTCAAACGCTGGTCAGATGTGGCGCCCATAGCCATGAGTGCGGCGAGGTCGCCCGGCCGGGGGCCAAAGCCCATGCGGCTGAGGGCAACTATTTCGGGAGCAGGAGCGGCTTCGACGCCTCCTGCGCTCCGAAAGGCACGGCGTTGACCGTGCATCGCCGGCGGCGGGGTCGACTGGGCAGCCGCAGGTGAACGGGCGGCAGCCACGGCGAGGGCTGCACCGACAAGCGTGGCCGCGCCGCCACTGCGTAGGAGGTTGCGCCGATCTAAAATGGCTCTTGGGTCTTCGCCTGGCTCTTCTTCTGGAATTTGCTGTTGGTCAATGTCGCCAATGGTGGCAGTGTCGTAACCGGTGTGGTGGAATGGCGACGAGTCGTAAGGTTCCGATTGGTCGGGCAAGTGCATACGATTCTCCCTACTGACGCGTCTGACAAAAGATTTACTTCGCAGTCGAAGTATGCGCAAGTCTAGCACACTGGAGGGACATTAAATGCGCTATTACCTGACGATTGACTTACTCCTGACCGACGTTGGGGGTATGAATGGCCAAAAAGGCATTTGCCTATTTGATAGGGGTTGTGTAAACTGGTGGAGCAGGAATTTTGCATGTTCCTTTGTGGCGTATTAGGCCATGCAGCGGACTGTGATAGAATTCCCCTTGATTCATTGGTATTATTTTTCACTTATTGTCTGACTATGTTTGGCGCTAGTCGATACTGCTGGACCTGGCTTTGCTTTGCGTCCTGATCCCGCAACAGTTATCATGAGGAGATGTCGATCGATGAAACGATCAAGTTTGGCACGGGTGGGCATCCTTGCAGCGTTGCTGCTAATGATGCTTTTGTCGTTTGCAGCGGTACCTGCCGTCGTGTTGGCGCAAGACCCACCTGCCGCGGAGACGCCGACGACAGAGCCACCTACCTTTACCCCCACCGCCACGACAGGCGGGGCCACGGCAACATCGACCACTGTTCCGCCGACCAACACACCGACACCGACTGGGACTATCAGCCCGGTGACCGCCACCGTGACGGCGGTCGCAACAGTGACGCCCGTGCCGGGTGGTCCCGTAACGATCCCCGAGCCGGTCACTGTCGTCCTATTTGGCACGGGCCTGGCCGCATTGTCGGCAGCCGTTGCCAGCCGCCGTGGCAAGAGCGGCAAGTAGCTCGAATTCCTCTCACAATAGAACAGACAGAGAGGGCGATCGCATCATGCGGTCGCCCTTCCTTTTTGCCCCGCATCACTAAAAGCGCACAACAACTGCAGGCCAGGTAACCTACGCCGTAAGTTCTTGTCGAGGTGCAAGCAAACGATCAGTAAAATTTTGGCAGATCCGTTGTACACTCTGCATGAACGCGTAAGTCTGATACTGTTCCATTAGCAAGGAGTCTCATGCCAAAGCGCGCACTTCAAGCACGCAAGTTGATTACGTTGGCGGCGTTATGCGCCGTTCTGGCCACAGGATTGATCGTTCCCGCTCAACTGCATGCGCAGGAGCCGCCTGTTCCCACATCGCCCCTGCACGTCGAAAGCCAGGGTTCGGATACTGTCATCAGTTTGGGCTTGCCCGCAGGCGAGCTTTCCGGAAGTGCGCTGGCTGCGGCCGCCGAACGCGAGTTGCCTATTGAGCGCTTTGGCGGCTATGAACTGCCTATGCAGTATGTGACGCTGGCACTTCCTTCGGGATCGACGCCGTCGATCGAGGTACAGCAACTTGAGGCAAGCGCACTGACCGATCTGCCGAAGCCGGCTGCACCCGAGCTGCCGCCGGCACTCGACTGGGAGCCGGATGCCAACGTAGCACCGGCTGCGCCCAGCTTGCCCGATGCACCTGTTTTCGTCCTCCGCAGCGGCGCCATCCGTGGCCGGCACTATGCCGTGCTAGCCATCAGTCCTATTTACCAGGAAAACGACGTAGCCAAAGTCGCCGGCAGCCTGCGCGTGGTGGTGCCAGGTGCAACGGTGGTAAGGGGCGATCTGCTGGAATTCGCCGCCAACGCTCAGCAAGCGACAGTGGCCGAGACAGTAGCTGTGCCAATTAACGCCGCTGCGTTGAGTAATAGCTACAAAATCACGGTAGCCCAGCCGGGGTTGCAGGAAGTGTCGTACGGCCAGTTGGGGCTGGCGGCGGAGCCGGCTAACCTGCGCCTGGCGGTAAACGGCACAGAAGTTGCCGTTGAGAAGGCCGGCGACCGCTTACGCTTCTACGCACCGTCCGTGGGAGATCGGTGGAATGCCACGAGCGCCTACTGGCTGACGCTGGAAACAGGGCCAACCATCAGCGAACGTGGCCAGATAGATGCAGGTCCGGCCAAGGGCGCCTATGAAGAGGGCAAGTGGCAGGATAACCGCCGATATGAGGCAGGCTACCGCGGTGCGGACGGCGACCACTGGTTCCACAAGAAGCTTGAGGCACCAGCCACCTACAGCCCCGGCGTCGACGTAACGCAATCTGAGCCTGTCACTGTGGCGGTACAGACAATGCTGCCGCTGCGCAGTGGCGTCTCCGCCTTCGCGATCGTGGCGACCGATATCGCAGGCTTCGGCATGGACTGCGGCCAACCCTACTATTATTATGTACAGGGTACGAGCGGCGGCAACATCGTTGAGACACAGAATGTAGCTTGGACGCCGGCTCCTGCCTGCGCAAAGCAAGCTTCCAGCACGGCAACTGTCTCAATATCGCAGCCGATCGACAGCGTTCGGCTGCGCCTGAACGCCAATGGCTTCATGAACACCTCCGTGCTGGTGGAATCGGTTGCATGGCGCCGACCGGTCAATCTCAACTTCCAAGGGGTGAGCACCGGCGTCGAGTTCGTCACCGATGCCGGTGCGGCTTCGTTTGCCCTCACTGACCTGCCTGCCAGTTGGCGGCTGTATGACGTGACCACGGCGAGCGCACCACAAATTGTGGCGTCAGGCAACGGCGGCGGCTACACGCTTAACCAGGCTGCCGGTGCGCCGGCAAGCCGCTATCTGCTGGCCAACCTGGCGGCACTGCGCCAGCCGGTTATCCAAGTGCACACACCGACGCAGTTTAGCGCAGTCACGGCGGCAGATGCTATCTACATTGGGCCGGCCAAGTTCGCGGACGAACTGGCCCCGCTGCTGGCCCTGCGCCAACAGCAAGGTTTCACGCCATTGTTTGTCGATGTGCAGGCCATCTATGACGTGTACGGCTATGGCCAGGTATCGGCGGTGGCCATTCGCAACTTCCTGCGCCACCAAAGCGACTGGCAGAACACAGCCCGCCAGATCTCAGTCGTATTGGCGGGGGACGCCACGTATGATCCGTTCGCCTATGCCGGCATTGCCAACGATACGCTGGTCGCAGCCTGGATGGACGAAGTCGACCCCTATGCGGCAGGCGTGGCTGCTCCTTTTGGCGAGGCAGCGTGCGACGCATGCATCGCCCAGCTCAACGGTGACAACCCGGTGACGGGCGACAATCTCAGCGGCGGTCGGGAGTGGTTTGCGGCTGACGTGTGGATTGGGCGTTTTCCCGTGCGCAACGAACAGGAGATCGCCGACCTGGTAGCCAAGTTGGTGACCTACGACACTCTGACAAGTGACACCGACAACTGGCGCATGCGCAAGGTATTCCTGGCCGACAACTATATCAAGGCGCTGGATGCACAGCAGAATGCCCAGTATGATTATGCCGGCGACTTTGCGGCGCTCAGCGACACCGTAGCAGGCACACTCCCCAAGGGAATGGGTATCAAGCGTATCTATTACGACCCTGCACCCGGCCGCCAAATCGCCTATGCAGGCGATGGCCAGACCATGATTCCGGCAGGCAATGGTTACTATCAGACTGTGGCGCGTGCAGCGCCACAAAGCTGGCGCGTGGACGATGTCGCAGCGGCGAACTTGGCCACCATTCAGGCCCTAAGCAACGGCGCAGGTCTGGTCGCCTATAACGGTCACAGCAACCATTTCTATTATGCCAAGACGGAAGACCTGCGCAACGCGCCCGCCAAAGACGGCTGGTTGCTTAGCACGAGCGAGGTCAGCTTGCTGGCCAACCAGAATAAGCCGTTTGTTATGCTGTCGATGACCTGCTATACCTCACAGTTTGTGAAGCCGGCAGCCAACGGCACCATCGACGAATGGTTGATCCGTGCGAAAAATGCCGGCGCCATTGCCGTTTGGGGTCCTACGGGCCTGAGCGTTGTAAGCGGACATGAGTTGTTGCAAGCAGGCTTTCTCAAGCAGTTGCAGACGGGGCCGGTTGGCAGCCAGCGGCTTGGCAACCTGGTGGCGGCAGGTTACGCCCAGGTTTTGGAAAGCGGTTCACTTGACACACTCATGACCTTTGTCCTGTTAGGCGATCCGCTGACTCGGGCACGCATTCCCACGCGCGAACTGTACATGCCGGTGGTGAGTCGTTAGTGGCCGGCTAACACATCAATTCATCCACAACCATTCCACAACAGGCGCGTGCCAAACTCACGACACGCGATGACCAAGGGGGCGAGGCAACTCGCCCCCCTGTTTGACGCCGATTGCACCAACCAAGTTATAACCGAGTTTGCTTGCCCCAATCCCGTTTTGAAGGAGCAAATCGCAATGCCATACGGAATCAATTACGTCACCGTGATTGGCGCGGGAACCATGGGCGCAGCCATTGCCGGGCACCTGGCCAACGCCGGCGTCCCGAGCACGCTGCTCGACGTGGTACCAACCGAGCTGACCGCCGACGAACAGAAGGCCGGTCTGCAGCTCACCGATCGCAAGGTGCGCAACCGCATCGTACAAGGGGGCTATGATCGGATGGTCAAGGCCAACCCATCCAACCTGTTTACCAAGAGTGCCGCCAAGCTGGTGTCGGTGGGCAACCTGGAAGACGACTTTGATGCCGCCATCAAGAAGAGTGACTGGATCATCGAGGTCATCGTCGAGCGCCCTGGCCCCAAGCAGGCGCTAATGGAACGCATCGAAAAGGTGGCCCGGCCCACGGCCATCATCAGCTCGAATACTTCCGGCATTCCCATTCACATCATCGCCGAAGGCCGTTCGGCCGACTTCAAGCGGCGCTTTATGGGGACGCACTTCTTCAACCCGCCGCGCTATCTGCACCTGCTCGAGATCATCCCTACCCCGGACACCGATGTGGCGACGGTCAAGCGCATGAAGGAGTTCGCCGAGAACGTACTGGGCAAGGGCGTGGTGATTTGCAAGGACACGCCCAACTTTGTCGCCAACCGCATGATCTCGTTTATCCAGAGCGATCTCATGGAGTATGCGATCGAGAACGGTTACAATGTCGAAGCGGTGGATACGCTGACCGGCCCGCTGCTGGGCCGCCCCAAGACAGGCACCTTCCGCCTCAACGACATTGTCGGCATCGACGTCATGGCCATGGTTGGAGAGAACCTCTATGGTCTCATCCCCGAGGATGAAGACCGCGAGATATTGCGCGGAGAGTACGGCACGGCCGTCATGAAAGCGTTGGTCGCCAACAAGATGCTCGGCACCAAAAGCGGCCAGGGGTTTTACAAGACAGTTGTGGACGAAAAGGGCAAGAAGTCCTTCTGGGGCCTCGACCTGCAGACGGCGGCCGAAGACGGCAAGCTCGAGTATGTCGAACCCAAGAAGCAGCGCTGGAGCAGTGTGGGCGACGCACGCAACCTGGAACTGCCGGCGCGGCTCAATTCGTTGGTGGATGCCGACGACGAAGCAGGCGAGTTGATCTGGCACACACTGTCGCGCACCATGGCTTACGCCTCCAAGCGCGTGCCCGAAATCGCCGACAGCATCGTCGATATCGACAACGCCATGAAGTGGGGCTTTGCCTGGGAAATGGGGCCGTTTGAGACGTGGGATGCGCTAGGCGTCAAGAAGGTCGTCTCACGCCTCGAAGGGGAAGGCGCCACCGTGGCCCCCTGGGTCAAGGAGATGCTGGCCTCCGGCAAGAGCAGCTTCTACGCCTACGCCGGCAGCAAGAAGCTGGCCTACGACCCATCCTGCAAGGATTATGTCGAAATCGACCGCGGCCCCATGGTGCTGTCGATCGCCGACATTCGCCGCACGCGCAGCAAGGTGGCGGGCAACGAGATGGCCAGCCTGTGGGATATCGGCGACGGCGTGCTGCTGCTCGAGTGGCACACGCGCGTCAACGCGCTGGACGGCCCGATCATGGAGATGGCCCACACCGCCGTCGAGAAGCTGCACGGCAGCGCCACCGGCCTCGTCATCGCCAACGCCGGCAAGAACTTTGCCGTAGGCGCCAACATCTTCGGCATCCTGCTGGCGGTGCAGAGCAACATGTGGAGCGAGCTCGAGGCGATGATTAAGATGGGCCAGGACATCTTCATGGGCCTGCGCACTGCCCCCAAGCCGGTCGTGGCGGCGCCGCACCAGATGGCGCTGGGCGGAGGCTGCGAGATCTGCCTGACGTCGGATCGCATCGTAGCCGACGCTGAGACCTACATGGGCCTGGTCGAGGTGGGCATTGGCGTCATCCCCGGCTGGGGCGGCTGTAAGGAGATGGTGCGCCGCCGCATCAGCCCGCACATGAACGCCACCAATGTCAACCCGACACCCTACCTGCGCCAGGTGTTTGAGACGGTCGGGTTCGCCAAGGTCTCGACCTCGGGCGAAGAGGCACGCGAACTAGGTTTCCTGACTGAGAACGATCTTGTGGTGCTCAACAGTGAGCACCGCATTGCCGAGGCCAAGAAGCAGGTGTTGACGCTGGCCGGCGATTATCGCCCGCCGATCATAACGGGCGACGTCTGGGCAGCCGGCCGCGATGTGGTGGCGGCGGTCAATATCGAAGTTTACGGCATGCAGCAGGGCGGCTATATCAGCGAGCACGACGCGTTGGTCGCACGCAAGCTGGGCTACATCCTGGCAGGCGGAGATCTGAGCAGCGGCCAGTGGATGGACGAACAGTACTTCCTTGACCTCGAGCGTGAGGCATTCCTCAGCTTAGTGGGCGAGAAGAAGACGCAGGCCCGCATCCAGTACATGCTTGAGAACAACAAGCCCTTGCGCAATTAAGCGGGCTGGCACAAGGTCGGCGGCACCCGGAGCGCAGGCGTCCTCGCCTGCATCCCCCCGCAGATCTTCATGCCCCTATGAGTGGCCGGGACGAAAGATCTAAGGAGATAACCAACCATGCGTAATGCTGTTATTGTTTCTGCGGCCCGCACGGCCGTAGGTAGGGCTCCCAAGGGCACGCTGCGGACGCTGCGGCCTGACGATATGGCGGCAGAAGTGATCAAGGCCGTAGTCGAGCGCTCGGGGATTGATCCCAAAGAAGTCGAGGATGTGGTGCTGGGCTGCGCCTTTCCCGAGGCGGAACAGGGCATGAACCTGGCGCGCATCGTATCACTGCGCGCCGGCCTTCCCTATGAGACCGCAGGCCAGACCATCAACCGCTTCTGCTCATCCGGACTGCAGTCGATCGCAGTCGCTGCCCAGCAAATCATGGCTGGGATGGGCGACGTGATCATCGCCGGCGGGGCGGAGAGCATGTCGATGGTGCCAATGATTGGCAACAAGTTTGTGCCAAATCCGTACCTGGCGTCGGAATACCCAGGCGTCTACCTGGGAATGGGTTTGACGGCCGAGAACGTGGCCAGGCAGTACCAGGTCTCGCGCGAGGACCAGGATGCCTTTGCCCTGCGCTCGCACCAGCGGGCGGCGGCGGCCCAGGCGGCGGGCAAGTTCGACGCCGAAGTGGTACCGCTGGAAGTGAAAACCAAGGTGGGCGAGGGCAGCAGCGTCAAAGAGACAAGCACAACCTTTGCCAAGGACGAAGGTGTGCGCCGCGACACCAGCCTGGCGGCACTTGGCAATCTCAAGCCCGCCTTTGCCATGAAGGGCTCGGTTACAGCGGGCAACAGCAGCCAAACCAGCGACGGCGCGGCGGCGCTGCTGATCATGAGCGAAGAGAGGGCACAGGCGCTTGGCCTCAAGCCACTGGCGCGCTTCGTCAGCTTTGCCGTCGGCGGCGTGCCGCCTGAAGTGATGGGAATCGGTCCGATCGCCGCCGTGCCCAAGGCGCTCAAGTATGCGGGCATGCAGCTGAGCGACATCGATCTGATCGAACTCAACGAAGCCTTTGCCGCGCAGGCGCTGGCCGTCGTGCGCACGCTGGAGATGGACGAAGAGAAGGTAAACGTCAACGGGGGGGCCATTGCCCTCGGCCACCCGCTCGGCTGCACCGGGGCCAAGCTGACCGTGCAGATGATCCACGAACTGCAGCGGCAGGGCAAGGAGACCGGCATGATCTCCATGTGCATCGGCGGCGGCATGGGTGCGGCGGGGATCATCCAGCTAGTGAACTAGATCATAAGGACGTAACGACCAGATTGACCGTAGCCCCAGGCTGTTAGCCTGGGGTTACTCTTTGCCCGAGTGATGTTGTATAATACATCATATCCGATATCTATGTTTTCTTTTGGTCGGGAGGCAGGATGGCTCGTTATCCATTGAACTTACCTACGGTGCTAAAAGAGGATGCCGAACGATATGCGGCAGAGCAAGGAGTGTCACTAAACCAATTCATTTTGTGGGCAGTCTCAGAAAAGATTGGAAGCCTTCGAGAACGGCTAGACGATCCAAGCTTTCCGCAGATCACCTATCGGCGAACCGCTCACGGGCCAACGCCTGTATTGCGGGGCACAAACCTGCGCGTCCAAACCATCGTTACTGCTGTGAGAACTTGGGGCATGTCGCCTGTGGAAGTAGCGGCAGATTATGGGCTGCAGACGGCTCAAGTAGAGAGCGCCTTGCAGTTCTATGCTGAACACGGCATGGAGATTGACAGCGCGATCGCTGCCGAGGCAGAACTGGAAAACCAGGCCAACTCTAATCAACGACGTCATGGCTAAGCTGCGGTTGCACCTGGACGCCGACACGTCAAGACGTAGCCTGCAGCAAGCGCTGCTGAACCGTGGCCATGACGTGACGCGGACACCGGTCTCCTGGATGCCACTAGACGCGTCTGATATTGAACAGTTGCTTGGTGCAAGTGCACAAGGCCGTTGTCTATTCACGTTCAACATCAAGGATTTCATGGCCCTCGGACAGCAGTATGTCGAACATCATGGCATCATTCTTGCAGCGCAACAATCGTGGACGCTTTCCGACCTGATTAACGCTCTCGATAGGATACTCAACGAGACGGAAGATACGGATTGGCTAGGACGGGTACGTTGGCTAAACCAGTGGCGCTAGACCTATCCCTTCTCATCTTTACGACAGGTCTCGTGACGTTGGGGATGGAATTCAGTGCCTCGCGGCTGCTGGAACCGGCGTTTGGCAATTCACAGCTTGTGTGGGCGGCGCTGATCGGACTTATTTTGCTTTCCCTGTCTGTGGGGGCCTGGCTGGGCGGGCGGCTGGCGGATCGCTATCCGCGGCGGCGCGAACTGGACCTGGTGTTGACGGCGGCGGCGCTGGCAGTGGCGTTGGTCCCGCTGCTCAGCACGCCGGTGCTGCGACTGGCGGCTAGCGGCATGGCCGACCTCGCACCTGGACTGCTGGCGGGCGCACTGCTGGCCGTGACTCTGCTCTTTGCCGTACCGGCCATCTTGCTGGGGACGGCGACGCCTTGGGCCGTGCGCCTCGCGGTCACCGACGTGCAGAGCACCGGACATATTGCCGGACGCTTTTCGGCCATTGCCACGGCAGGCAGCCTCGTCGGTGCATTTCTGCCCGTGCTTTGGCTGATTCCCACCTTTGGCACCCGCTGGACGTTCTACCTGTTGGCCTTGCTGCTGCTGGTTGTGCTCAGCTTGTCTGCCTTGCACCGTTCGCATCGCTGGGTCCCATTGGTTGCCCTTCTGGCCGTACTGCTGCTGGCATTCTTCACGCAACCTGCGGGCGTGCGGGCAGCATGGGACGACGGGCGCAACGGGCAGATAATCTACGAGGATGAGAGCGCCTTTAACTACATCGCCGTGCGCCAGTGGGGCAGCGAGCGCCATCTGAAGCTAAATGACGGCATCGGCATCCACAGTGTCTATCATCCCGACGCCCTGCTGAGCAATGGCATCTGGGACTATTTTCTCCTGGCTCCGCTCTTCCGCGCCGCACCGGCAAAGAACCTCTTGCTGATCGGATCTGCGGCAGGGACGGTGGCAGGGCTGTATACAGATATCTATGGACCGCTGCCGATTACCGGTGTCGAGTTGGACCCGCAGATCCTTGAAGTCGGCAGGGAATACTTCGGGGCGAACTGGCCCAATTACGCTCCCGTGGCGGCGGACGGACGGCGTTGGCTGGCACAGCAAGCGTCAGTTCCAACCTATGATGTCATCGCCATCGACGCCTATCGTCCGCCGTATATCCCGTTTCACCTGACCAGTGTCGAGTTTTTCCGCCTGGTGCACGACCATCTGAGCGACGATGGCGTGGTGGCGATTAACGTAGGGCGAACGCCCAGCAACTTTGCGCTGGTCGATGCCTTGGTGGCTACACTGCACGAGGTCTTCGCCGACGTTTATGTCGTCGACGAACCAGGGCCCCCAAACACGCTGGGCAACTCCTTGGTGGTGGCCACTCGCCGGCCGGCTGCTCTCAGAGAATTCCAAGCACGGGTAAGCAGCCTGCCGGAGGCATTGCCCAGTGAATTCCGCACGTTTGCACAGCAGGCGGCCCAACAGGTCCGGACGCCGGAAGTCGCAACGGACACACCGGTATTTACCGACGATCATTCGCAGGTTGAGCAGGTGGTGCACGGTATTCTGTGGGACTTTCTCACCCACTAGGTTACGTTGTCAGCAACAGGTAAGTAGTCTACAATTTACGCACAGTAACGCCGCCTTCGTGTGAGGTATCAGATGACCGAATCACTTCCTGCCTCCGTATTGGCCAAGGCCAAAACGCTCCCCCTAAAGCCTGACCCGATCACATTGCCCGGTCGTTTTGTGCGATTGGCGCCACTTGACGTCGAACGTGATGCAGATGAGCTGTACGAGGTGGGCAATGGCCAGTCCATCGACCTCGCCGGCCGTGTTTACCCGGCCTATGATGCAGATGAACTTGTGTGGCGCTACCTGTTCCAAGCGCCACCCACCGACCTTGCCTCATTCCGCACCTACCTGGCCGACCAGGTGAATGGCGCCGATCGCCTGTGCTTGTGTGTGATCGAGCAGGAGAGCGATCGACCGGTGGGGGTGGCCAACCTGATGAGCAATGTGCCGTCGTTTCTGCGCATCGAATTGGGCGGCATCTGGTACAGCCCTGTCATACAACGCACCCAGGTCAACCTGGAGTCGACTTACCTGATGCTGGCGCATTGTTTTGAGCTTGGCTACCGGCGCGTGGAATGGAAGTGTGACAGCCGCAACGAACGGTCGCGACGCTCGGCGCTGCGCATGGGTTTTACGTTCGAGGGCATCCAAGAGCAGCACATGATCATTAAAGGCTATAACCGGGACACGGCCTGGTTTCGCATTCTTAATCACGAATGGCCGGATATCCGGCGCAAATTAGAAAGCATGTTGTATGGAAATTGTTGATCCCGAACGCAGCGCGCTGCTGCAGCAGTTGGTCCAGGAATTATCGGGGCTTCCCGGGATGGTGGCAGTCGTGTTAGGTGGCTCCTATGCCGAAGGCACGCAGACGCCGGCCTCGGACATGGACATTGGCTTGTATTATCGGGCGGAAGACCCCTTCCGCGTCAGGGCCGTACGGCAGGTGGCTGAACGTGTGGCCATTCAGCCGCCCACCGTTACAGGTTATTACGCTTGGGGCCCCTGGGTAAATGGCGGCGCCTGGATCCAGACGGCGGCGGGCAAGGTGGATTTTCTTTACCGCAACGTCGATCAAGTGGAGCAGACGATCGACGAGGCACAGGCTGGCATTGTCCGCCACGATTATGGCCAGCAGCCTACATTTGGCTTCTACAGCATCATGTACCTGGCCGAAACGCAGATTTGTGTTCCGCTCTATGATCCACAGCATATCGTTGCCCATCTCAAAGGCCGTGTGACAACCTATCCACCTGTGCTCAAGCAGAAGGTAGTGGCTGACTCGCTGTGGAGTGTCGAGTTTACTTTACTGCATGCCGACACCTACGCCGGTCGTAGCGATGTGTACAATACGGTGGGTTGTCTTGCGCGCTGCGCCAACAATCTCGCCCAGGCACTATTCGCGCTCAACGAAACCTATTTCCTGACCGACAAACGCGCGCTGCGCACGATCGCAACGTTTGCGCTGCAACCGGACTGTTATGGTGAACGGCTGTGTGCCGTATTGGCTTGCCCGGGCAATGCGGTGGCCAGCCTGCAGGCAAGCGTGGCAGCGGTTCGCCAGCTGTGGCGAGAGGCTTGCCAATTATCCAGCGACTACTACACCGGAAGCGTGTGGTGAAGCAGTGCGCAAGGCGAACTCCCGGCACAACAGCAGTAAGCCTGCCGCGACGGGGCACGACGAAGAGACTGAGCTTGAACAACTTGGGCTTGAACGCCTGGTCTTTTTTAGCGATGCGGTCTACGCCATTGCAATTACACTGTTGGTCATAGACCTGCGCCTGCCCCCAGGCAGCGGCGAATTGGGGAATGTGGAACTGCGCAATACGCTGCTGTCCATGTTGCCTCAATACTTCTCGTATGTGTTGAGCTTCTTAGTAATCGGCTCGTTTTGGAACACTCACCATCGCAAGTTCCGCTACATCAAAGGCTATGATCGCCGTGTCGTGTTGATCAACTTGCTGCTGTTGATGGTGGTTGCCTTCCTGCCATTCCCGACTGCCGTTTTGGGAGAGTCTGGCAACGCTACTGCCACTATCTTTTACGCTGGGACCATCGTCGTCGCCAGCCTGCTGTCGGCGCTGCTGTGGTGGTATCCAGTGAGCCACAACCTGGTAAAGGAGCAGACGACGCAGCACGAAAGGCGGATGGAACTGCTGCGACCGCTGCTCACGGCACTTGTGTTTGGCCTGTCAATACCGATCGCGTTGGATAACGCCGCTTGGGCCAAGTACTTCTGGGCGCTGTTGATACCAGTGTCGATCTTTCTGCGCTAAGTGGCAGAGGGCTTCTTGCCTTTCCGTTGGACCTGCGACGGCGACTGGCCCGTGTGGCGTTTGAAAAGGCGCGAAAAGTAGCTCGGCGTGTAGCCAAGCGCGATGCACACATCCATCACCGACATATCGGTGTGCTCCAGGTATTCCTTGGCCCGTTCCAAGCGCAGGTCAATCAAAAAGTCGTTGGGACTGCGCCCGGTGTGACGGCGAAAGACCACGCCTAAATATGTCGGGCTTACCGCCAGCGCCTTCGCTACTTCCGCCACCCCAATCGCTTCCTCCAAGTTTTGCTGCATGTAGTCAATTGCTTGCTTGACGAGCTCTTTGGCCGAATAGGCGCGCCCATGGCGTTGCCGGCGCACATCTTCCAGTTCTTTCTGCAATACAAGGTTGCGATGCGCCAGCTTGGCGATCTGGTTGGCGAATATCCCCAGCATGGCGGCCGCTCCTTCCAATTGACGGATAGTCAGGCGCGACATGCGGAGAAGTGCAGACTCGTAGTCCTGCCAGTGAATGCCGTGTGCCGCGGCATAGCGGCGATGCCAATCGATGTCAAACGTGTCAGCCAGCAACGCAAAATGTGTCGCCAACTCACCAAGAACCTCACCGTCGACAACCAGCGGTGCCACAGCGTTGCCGCGCACGTTGTGAAAGCTCATGCGTACATATGGCTGCAAGGGGCCAACCTCGCCTGCTGCGCGTGCATCGGCGTACCGGTCCCAAGCATCCCAGCCGATCACCTCACCCACCAGGCCCCACAGTACTGGCCCGCCATCCAGTGTGTGGTCGCGGTGGGCATAATATTGCACAAATCGTTCATGATCGAGATAGAACTCGAATAAGGGAAAATCTAGGGTAAGTCCGGTAAGTTTACCGAAGCTTTCAGACAAGTCGTGGATGATGTGCGGCTCAATGAGTTGAAAGGCATAGGGAATCGGCGGCTCGGGCAAATCAATCGGATTCCAGCGGGTTAGATCACGGCAGTAGACAGCCAGTCGCGCCAGCGACGTGAACTCCGCCGTGCCGCCGGGTGTGCCAATAAGGCGCAGGGCAGCCACAGTTGTAGTTTCAAAGGTTAACCCGTACGATTCGTAGGGCAGGCGGCCGGCATGGGAATTTGTAAAGTCATAGGCAGGCGTGATCTGGAGGTTAAGCACAGATTCCCAAGGTGCACCCGCGGCATGCTGCACCTCGACGGCCAAGAAGCGCCACCATCCGCCATTGTGATTGGGAAAACCCATCGTCATTTCGACGCAGTTGCACGTGATCGGCGCTGGAAACAAAATTGCGTACCAGTCCGGCCCAAGGGCTTGGTTTGCGCCGTCATACGTGTCATAGGTATGGTATCGCTCAAACTCTTCGAGTGGCTTGCCCTGCAGCTGCAGGATTCTCTCGTTGAGGAGCACGTACACATCGCGCGCGCCATTGCCGCGTGGATTCATCACCGATGCCTGCATGCGGACCCCAGGCTGCAAGGCAAGATTCTCTTCGATGACCGCATATTTCATAGCTCGATTGTAGCACGCTCCATGCCCTTTTCGCACAATTGATAGAAAAAAGGCAAGTCTTCTGTGCAAAAAGGCAGCACAACGAGCTTGATTTTGAGTACGATAGGCACGCGAGCAGCCGATTCCCAGATCACTCGTTCGTACTCACTAATCGCAAAAACGCCATACCATGGACACCAAGCCCATGCTCGTAACCGAGCATTCTTCACGGCTGCCTACGCAGCCAGTCAATCCTGCCGCGCGCCCGCGCCGGCCATAGTTTTATCGGCGAGATTCGCCGCCATTGGCAGCTTTACGCCATGGCACTGCCGGCCGTCGCCGCCGTGATCATCTTTGGCTATGCCCCGCTGCTGGGCATCGTGATTGCGTTCCAGGACTACTCACCGGTGCGCGGGATGTGGAACAGCGAGTGGATAGGACTGGAGAACTTTCGCACAGCTTTTGACAGCCCATTCTTTCAGAGCGCGTTGCGCAATACGCTCATCCTCAACGGTCTCAAACTGCTGATCGGCTTTCCAGCCGCCATCGTGCTGGCGCTGCTGCTAAACGAGGTACGCGTGACCTGGTTTAAACGTAGTGTGCAAACGGCCACGATCCTTCCATACTTCATCTCATGGGTGGTGGCAGCCACGATGTTTCGCAACCTGCTTGCCCCTGAGGGTGTGGTCAATGAGATCCTGCAAAACGTATTTGGCCTGCAGCCGATCATTTTCCTGTCCGACCCGGCCAAGTTTCGCTGGGTAATCGTTTTGCAGGACACCTGGAAATATTGCGGGTTCTTTGCCATTCTCTACCTGGCCGCCATGTCCGCCATCGATCCTACGCTCTACGAGGCGGCGGCCGTGGATGGCGCCTCACGCTGGCAGCGCGTTTGGAGCATCACCCTGCCAAACATCCGCCCGACCATGATCACGTTGCTGGTGCTGCTCACCGGCTGGATCATCCAAGGCGGCTTTGAGCAGGTGCTGGTTATGTACAACTCGTCCGTCTATAGCACGGGCGATATTCTGGAAACGTTGACGTTGCGCCTGGCACTCTCGCAAAGTAAATACGGGCTGGCCGCCGCGATCGGCCTGTTCCAGTCTGCAATTGCCTTGTGCCTGGTATTGGCGACAAATGCGCTTGTCAGGCGCTGGAACGAACGAGGGATGTTCTAATATGGCCGCAACTGCATCTGGGACGTCCCTCAACAAGCGCTTTGAGGCGGCCGATTGGGCGATCTGGGCGGTGTTGCTGGTTGTATTTCTGATTACCGCCTACCCATTTTTCTACGTCCTCTCGCTCTCAGTTATGCCCTACGAGGAGTACGTGAAACGCGCCATTCATGCGTTGCCGGCAGGCTTTACGCTGCTCTATTTTCAGCAGATTCTCGACAACGCCAGCTTGGTGCGTGCCTTTGGCGTCTCAATCGCCAAGACGTTGATCGGCACGTCGGTGAGTGTGATAGTCACGGTCATGGCAGGCTATGCACTTTCGCGCCCGCAACTGCGCTACGGCAAGCTGCTGACGGCACTCTTTATTATTCCGATCTTTGTCAACGGCGGCCTGATTCCCACCTATCTCAACATACGCAACCTCGGGCTGTTAAACTCCTTTTGGGCGCTGGTCCTGCCTTCGGCCGTCTCGTGCTTCTATCTACTCATCGTCCGCTCGCATTTTGCCGATTATCCACCCGAGTTGATCGAGGCGGCGACAATCGACGGGGCAAAGCCGTTTGGCGTCTTCTGGCGCGTCGTGTGGCCGACTTCGACGCCCATCATCGCCACCATGGCTATGCTCTATGGAGTGGCGCAGTGGAACGAGTACTTCTGGCCCAGCATCCTTGTCCAGCAGGATCTGCAGCCGGCCAGCGTGCTCCTGCAAAACATGGTTACCAACCGCAGCGTGCTGCTTGGCCTGGGCGTCGGCATCCAAATGGCCCCGCAATCGTTCATTGCCGCCGTGGCTGCCGTATTGATCATTCCCGTGTTGGTCGTCTACCCTTTTCTCCAGCGCTACGTCGTAACCGGCATTCTGGTAGGCTCGGTGAAAGGGTAACGTTGCAGCAAACGAACTTTCCGTCAGCTCACAAGGAGCTCCTTATGCGCAAACGATCTTCCCACATTTCGGTACTGCTCGCTGCACTGGCAATCCTGCTATTGGTGGCTGGCTGTGCTGCCCCAGCGGCGCCGGCCGGTCAAGGCAGTGCCGCCGCCCCAGCCGAAAGCGCGGCGCCTGCAGGCGCCGACAAAGTCGTGATTTGGTCGCCGGGCGACAACGGACCGGTCAAAGACTGGAACGCCGACCCGATCTTGGCCGAAGTCGAAAAGGCGACCAACACCGACATTGAGATGGTTAAGATCGGTTGGGATGTCTACACGGACCAAATCAATGCGGCCATTGCCAGTGGCAAAGTGCCAGACATTATTGGCGTGATCGACCATAACAACCGGACACTGCTGAGCCAATTCATCAAGGACGGTGTGATCGCCCCGATTGAAGGCGATATTGCCGCCGCTGCGCCCAACATTGTGGCCGAATACGAACAGAACCCCTCGCTAACTGAACTCAAGGTAGATGAGAAAATTTACTTCCAGCCCATCTCCTGGGGCACAGGCAATGAGCCCAACATGGGGTTGATCCACATCCGCAAGGACCTGCTCGACAAGTACGGCATGGCTGCCCCTGAGACCTTTGACGATTATTTCAAGTTTCTGCAAGCCTGCAAGGACGACGGTTCGACCGGAGTTATCTTCTCAGCCAGATCAGGGTGTCGGGGCAGCCATCAACGCCTTTGCCGGCGCCTACGGCCTGCCTATGCGCGGGTGGGTGAAGCAGAGCGACGGCAGCTTTGGCTACTATGCTGTTCAGCCGCAGATGAAGGATGCGCTCCTACTTTTCCGCAAAATGGTAGCGGACGGGTTAGTGGATCCGACTTCCTGGGAAAGCAACGGCGAGCAGGCGCGCGCTCAGTATGTCACCGGCAAGGCCTGCTCGTTTATATTCAACGGTGGTGGTCACGTGGGCCGTATCCAAAACGATCTTACGCTGGCCAACCCCGAGTATAAGGAATGGCTGCTGCCGGCCCTGGATGTGGGCGCCGGCTCGCGGGCTACACGACCGAGCCGATGTTCTGGGGTGTGAGCATGATCGGCAACATGCAGGGCAACAACCCGGTGGCTGCCGCTCGCGTGCTCAACTATTTGGCCAGTCCTGAAGGCTACGAGTTAACGGCTGTGGGTGTCAAGGACGTCGACTATCAAGGCGAAGGTGACGCCATTGAACTGCTGCCGGCACGTACGGAACATGGCTTCCCCACCGAGGCCGGCGACACAGGCGCCCACCCACTGGCATCGACGATCGTGAGTTGGGTGCCAAGCGAGTGGCAGGAATTCTCGCTGCTATACGGTAAGGATCAGGAATTCAAGGACTGGTATCGAGCCATGCGCGCGAACCAGGCACAATACCAGATCCCATCCTATGGACTCGACGTCACCAGCCCGCTTTGGACTGACTTCCAGGCTACCAGCGCCGAGTTGATCACGCGCGCTTTCACCGACATCGTGCGCGCCGGCAGCGACGATGAGGCATCCGCCATGTTCGACCAGTTTGTGAGCGACTGGAATAGCCAAGGTGGAGCTGACGCCACAGCGGAGATGAGTGGCGTGCTCGCCGAGTTGTACAAGTAACTGCGGCACCTAAGGACACGGGGTATTTACCATAACACCCCGTGTCCTGCCGGCATTGGACACCGAGTTCCTTGACGAGCTGTGCTCGTAGCGAGACTCGGTGTCTTTCAAGAAGGACCGTCTTATGATCGAGTCATTCGAGCATACGAAGCTGGCGCGGATGCGCGCCGCACACCCAGACTGGATTTGGAACCGCAGCGACACTCACACATTTGTGGCGGTGCCAGGTTCGCATGAATCGTTTAAAACACCCGTGGAACCAGGCAACTCATTTTCGCCGGGCCCATGCTCCTATGGCGTGTCTACCTGGGTGTTTGTAGATGGCAAGCTGCACGCTCCCGAGGAGAAACCGCTAGCCGACCTTGCCTGGCAGTGGCAAGAAGGCGGGCTCCCCGTCCTCATCTCCACCTGGCAGGCGGGGCCGATTCAGGTTACCTCGCGCCTGTTTGCCGACGGCAACCCAGACCTATACGATATCAAAGACTACTTGCACATTGAGATCGAGAATCACTCGATCCAGCCGCAGCAGGTAAAGGTTTATCTCGTTATTCGCTCCTTCGGGGCAGCCGGTGGCCGCCTGCACAGCCTGGCAGCCAAAGATGATACGCTGCTCGTAAATGGCAAGCCGCTAGTCTACCTGGGGGACCGTAACGGGCGCTTTGGCGCACTAAGCTATGACGCCACGCACAGTGATGTGTCCGTCTGTCTGCGCGCCGGCATCCTGCCCGGCGCTACGGAAATCATCGACGACAGCGGCTGGGCATCCGGTGCGCTTGAATATAGCGCCACGCTGGCGGCCGGCGCACACAAGTATTTCGACTTTGTCTTTCATCTTCATGCCGAACACTGGATGTTGAGCTGGATCCAGCCGCCAGCCACCATTGACTATGCGGTCGCCGAATCCGATTTTCTGTCGCGCTATCGCTCGCAATTGCCGGTGCAGTTGAATCTGCCCGACTGCCGTTTCGTGGACTGTTTTGGCGCCACGCTCAACCAACTGTATTCGTTTACTGTTGGCGACGCCCCCCGCATCTCTCCTCTCACCTATCCATTGTGGTGGATGCGCGACTGTGCCTACGTCGTCACAGCCTTTGACCGTGCGGGGCTGCACGATTTTGCCCGCCGTGCCTGCTTGGATGCCGTGCGCATTGACGCCATGACTGGCTTTGGCGGCGAGGCGGACGTGCCCGGCGAGATCATTTGGATGCTGAGCGAGCACTATCTGCAGACACGCGACGAAGACTTTCTGCGCACCGTCTGGCCATTTATCAAGCGCAAGGCCGACCTGTTGGTGCGTGCTCGCCACACCGAAGTCCCCATCCGAGTGCCCTATGAATTTGTCACCCAAGAGTGGGCACTCTCGCCAGTAACGGATCTATTCTGTGCGCCGGCGCACCATGGGTTGATCGTCGGGCGTATGGACCATCACTATCCGCTGTATTGGGTCAACGCGTTTGCTTACATGGGGCTCAAGCGTGCCGCAGAGTGCGCCGCCGAGCTCAATGAAGATGGGAGCCTCTATGCTGCCGAAGCGGAAGGATTGCGTGAAGCACTCCATCGCCATGTGCCGCATCCTAAGACTGGGTTTGGCACCAACGAACGAGACGTCGTGGCCGCCATCTGGCCGTGCGAATGGTCATCAGCCGACGACGAGCCTGTGCGCGGAGTCTTCAACTCTTGGTGGAATACGACCCGCTGCCCAAGTGGTGTCTACAACCCTGAACCATTGTGGACCTACTTCCCCGTGGGCGAGGCCCACAACTACCTGCTGCTGGGCCAACGCGAACGTGCCTGGCAGACGATGGAATGGTACTTTGCCAACCAGAGCGCGCCTGGAACATATGGCTGGCCGGAGGGTGAGCGTGACGAAAACAGCGCGCTGCTGATGTGGCAGAAGACGCGCGGATGGGACAGGATGCACTTTGTCACGCCCACGGGTTGGACGCTCTCAGAAATGTTCTTGCTGCTGCGCGATTGCCTCGTACGCGAGGAAGGCGACACGCTCGTGCTCGGGCTTGGCGTGCCTGCTGGCTGGCTGGACAAGCCATTTGCCGTCGCCAACCTGCCGACGCACTTTGGTCGTGTGTCCTACCGCTACGTCCCCGAGGAGCGCACCGTTGCAGTAAATGTCGAACGGTCAGTACCTGGCGGCATCCGCGGCGCATTTCCCGGTGATGTGCGGATCATCCAAAGCTAGCTTGCCAACGACTGATACGAAGCAGCAAAGACGCAAACAGAACAGGAAGGACTAGATCGTCATGCCCGGTTACGCAACCTGGAGAACACTGTATCACGATGAATATCGCCAGCTGCGCGAGGAAGGCTATCCAGTCGGCGACAGCCTCGTACCCGATCTCAACGCTGAATTTCTGCCTTTTCCCGCCAGCGTGCGTGCCGAGCTCACGGAGAGTCAAATCAGCGAAGCAGACTGGGAAGCAGCCTATCATCGCCTTTGGTGCGTACGCGACCTAGGAATTCGCCACGATTATCCCTATGTGGAGCCTGACGACTACGATGCCATCATTGCCGACGCTGTGCCTGAGCCATCACTCGGGACGCTCGGCGACCAGGAGTACAGCGACCGAATTCGGGGAGCATGGTTTGGACGTTGCGCCGGCGTGGTGTTGGGCAAGCCCTTGGAGATGGGGTATGACCGCGCCATGATTCGCACGTACCTGGAGAGTGTAGACGCCTATCCACTCGGAGATTGGGTGCCGGCGCGCTCGGAGGCGCTCGACATTACGCTGCGCCGCGATTGCCTGCCCTCGACACGCAGCAATGTTCACTTCGTACAGCCAGACGACGACATTCACTATAGTGTGCTGTCCCTGCTCCTAGCGGAACAGAAGGGCCTGGAGTTTCGGCGGCTTGACGTAGGCATGCAACTCCTGCAGGAAGTGCCGATCTTTTGGCTGTGGGGAGCACATCACCAGATGTACTGGCACTTGGTGCGGGTCAAGAACCGCCCCGACTGGGAGAAAGACCAAGAGACGATCTCCGATGCGCACATCGACGAGATGCGCATCACGCTCAACCCGTGGCGCGAATGGATCGACGGCCAGCTCAAGGCAGACGTGTGGGGCTATATTACACCTGGCCAACCGAGGCTGGGTGCGCGTTATGCCGGCCGCTCCGCCAGCCTGGCGCTGATCAAGAATGGTATATACGGGGCAATGTTTGTCTCGGGCTGCATCAGTGCGGCGCTCAGCCCCGAGCCGAACGTGCCCACTATCGTGTCTGGCGGCTTGTGCGCAATCCCGCAGCGATCGCGCCTGGCCGAAGCCGTGCGTAATGTCGTCGCCTGGTATGACGAGACGCATGACTGGATCGCTACGTGCGAGCGCATCGAGGCGCGCTATGGGCACCTGGCCTATGCCGATCAGGTCAACAACCTGGCGATGGTGGTGCTGGCATTGGTGCACGGCAATCTGGACTACGAAAAAACCATCACCACTGCTGTTATGGCAGGCATGGACGTGGACTGCAATGGGGCCACCGCCGGCAGCATCTGCGGCGCAGCGATCGGCTACGGGCGCCTGCCGCAGCGCTGGATTGCACCGCTCAACGACTCTGTGAAAACAGTGGTGGCAAGCTTTGGACAAGGATCGATTTCCAGCGTGGCAGAGAGAACGCTGGCTCTGCGCAGGAAGCTGTTCGACTAATCGCCACCGCCAGTCAAATTGGTGCTTCCGGCAGCGTGTAGTCGAACCTGTAACGATGCTGCCCATCCTCAATCAGGATGGCCATGTTGCCTGCCAGTCCCTCCAGTTCATGGGTTCCCGAGTCAGGCACAACTGTGATTTCCAGTTGCTGAGCCCCGCGCGCCATGCTGCCGTTGTGCTGGAGGGCAAAGGAGCCGCTGCGTCCCTGCAGGGAACCGGTGACACGCTCGAGCGCGACATACCCGGCTGAGCCTTCGACGCCTGTCGAGAATGCCAACATCTCGCCGGCGCTGGAACCTGTCAAGTCACCAAAGAAATGCTTATCAATCGACAGGCGACCTAGATTGGCGGTCTGCCCATTGTCGCTAAGAGACTGGGGCTCCAGCTTTACCTCAAAGGTACCAGTGGCCTGCGTCATAGACTTTTCCTCTCATACACCTCATTGTAGACGTGCTATAATGGTCATAATAGCGCACCCCTTACGACAGCGCTACTGTTGCATTGTGTGGGAGGCATCCGCCATGCGCGACCCTTCTCTCCTTCACGCCGACCCGCTTGCCTGGTTGCTTGAACCCGACGAGCCGGGTGTGCGCTACCTTGCCTTGCGCGACCTATGTGAAGTACCCAGCGACGACCCTGACCTGCTCGCCGCCCGTGCGGCGGCCCACCGCGCCGGACCCATTGCAACGGTGCTCGACGCGATGGATCCCACCGGCTTCTGGGTAAAGCCGGGCGCGGGCTATGGTCCCAAGTATCGTTCTACGGTGTGGGCGCTCATCCTGCTGGCCGAATTGGGCGCTTCAGCGCAGAGCGACGAACGCATCGTTACTGCCTGCCGCTATCTGCTCGACCATGCGCTGGCAGTGGGTGGGCAGTTCAGTTACTCAAGTTCCGGCGCCCCCTCAGGGACAATCGACTGCCTGCAGGGCAACCTATGTTGGGCGCTGGCACAACTCGGCTGCGACGACCCGCGCCTGGCCTCAGCCTACGACTGGATGGCGCGCAGCGTGACGGGCGAAGGCATCGCGCCCGCCGATGACAAATTGGCGGCAAAGAGCAATGCTCCCCGCTATTACGCCAGCTTGAAATGCGGCCCTTGCTTTGCCTGCCGCATCAATAATTCGCAAGCGTGCGCCTGGGGTGCCGTCAAGGTCATGTTGGCGCTGTCTGCTCTTCCTGCCGAGCGGCGTACGCCGCAAATCGAACACGCCATTGCCGCGGGCGTGGATTTCCTGCTCGCAATCGACCCGGCCACGGCTGCCTATCCTACCACCGGCGGCCATGCGCCAAACCGCAGCTGGTGGACATTTGGTTTCCCTATCTTCTACGTCACCGACCTGCTGCAACTGGCCGAGGCATTGGCCAATCTCGGCTTAGGCAACGACCGGCGGATGGTTACCCTGCTGCGCTTTGTCGCCGATAAGCAAGATGAGGCAGGGCGGTGGAAGCTCGAGTATGTGTATCGCAACAAGACCTGGGTCAACTTTGGTAGAAAGAGCCAGCCCAACAAGTGGGTTACGCTGCGCGCGCTGCGCGTTTTGCAGCGCGCGGCGGCACCATGATTTGGTTGCGAGCTCATATATAGACGTCCAGACTACGCGATAAGAGCACTTTCGGGTACAATCCCCCCATGCCCAGCTACCGGCTGCTCAAGCACCGCCAATATGACCGCAGCGCCGACCGGCTGCCGGCCGCCATCCAACACAAGGCGGTCTGGTCACAGGTGCTCCTGGGCACGCGCGGGCGTACGCCCAACGTCAAGAGCACGACGGGCTATAACTCCCACTGGCGTCGCACCCCCGTCCAAGGCTACCATTATTACCTATGGTGGATTCCACTTGGCGAAAGCGACCTGGCCGATTCGCTTGCCAGCGACCCCGGCCGCACGATCCTGGTGCATTCGATCCGCCACCACGACGAGACTGACGACCCGATCGATCTGCGCAGCCTCGACGAGTTTGAGGAAGTACAAATCGCCACGCTCGACCCGCGCTACGACGAGCAGCGTTCGGTCGGCGAACGTATGCTGCGTGACAACGTCTCGCTTGCTGCCATCAAGGGACTGCCGGGCAGCGGCAAGACAATCTCACTCTTTTACCTCGTGCGCGATCTGGCGGGCCACGTGGGAATGCAGAATATCCTCTACGTGACCTACACCAGCCGTCTCAAACGCGCCGCGTGCGAGTTCCTGGCCGCGCAAGGTGCAGGCTTCGAGCAGTCGGTGCGTGTGCGTACGCTGAATGAAATCCTCGGCGACTTGCTCGGCTCACCTGTACCCCAACTTGACCCCTTTGCCGACCTGGGCGACTTCCTACGCTTCCTTGAGCTGCAGCAGCCCTCTTCATTGGGCGAGTGGCGCCGTTATCCAGAGACTCTCTATACGGAATTGCGCGCCTTTCTGTTTGGACGCAGCTTGCCGGAGGGCTACAAGCCGCCGGATGGGCGCAGCGCCAAGGCTTTCTTTGCGCCCGGTACGCTTAGTGCCGATGCCTATGCCAATGCACGCGATATTGAGCCTGCGCTGGCCGAGCAAGCCGTGCGCATCGCCGAGCGGCTGGGCGACCGCTTCTTTGCCGACCAGCGCCTGGCGGCGCGTGCCCTGCCATTGTTGGGAACCGGCAGCAAGCTGCCGTCGTGGCTGCGTAACCTGGACGCCCTGATTGTGGACGAGGTGCAGGATCTCACCCTCCTACAGACGCTCGTGCTCGGCCAGCTCGCACGCACCCGGCTGCAGCGGCGGCCTGATGCGCCGCTGGTCGTCGCCGTGGCGGGCGACGAGTCGCAGATCGTCCAGCCAAGCGGGTTTGACTGGGGTGAGAGCAAGGACTTGATGCGTGACCTGCTCGGAGCCAAACCGATCGAGTTTGAGTTCCGCCACCAGCGCCGCTCGCCGCACAACCTGGCGCGGCTGATCGATAACGCCTGGGGATTCTATAGCTATCTGCCCAAGCCGCTGCGCCCGTCGGCCAATCGCCAGACCTTCCTCGACGACGCCGGGCACGAGCTCACGGATCACACGGCCGCACCCGAGGATGAGAATGGCCGCATCCTGATTTGCCCGCTGCCGTCCGAACTGCAAGCAGCGCAGTCCGGAGCAGGCTGGAAGCAACTGGTGGAGTTGCTGGCCGAACTGCCGGGCCGCGCGCTCATCGATCTCAGCGAAAAGCTTGCCATCAACGGCGAGCACGACGACAGTGCAGAGGGCGCAGACACAAACGAGGTCGTCTTCCTGGCGCGTGAGATTAAGGGTTTGGAACGTGGTACGGTGCTTGTCCACGGCCTCGATCGACTTTACCAGGATGCAGTACGCAACAGCGAGAACCGGCTTAGCAACCTGCCGCGGCTCGAAGCACGCCGCCAGTTTGACGAGATGCGTGTTGCCATCAGCCGCTCAACCGACAAGCTCGTACTGCTGGAAACGGCCTCTGCCCCGGTGCTCAAGGAGTTGGGCGTTCAGCGCTTACCTGGCCATTACACCATTGCCTGGGACAGCCTGCTGGAACTGCTGCGCACGGAAGAGATGTCGGAGATTGAAGCAGTCGAGGGCTATTTGGATGAAGCCGACGACCTGCTTGAGCGGGCTCGCTGGGATCAGGCGCGACGCCGCAACCGCCGTGCCTACGAGTTCGCCGAGCAGATTGACGACCGCTCGCTGCTGCGCGAGGCGCAGGAACAATACATCCGCATTTATGTTGCGCATGCCGCCGATCAACTGGCGCACGACCGGCTGCGTGATGCCTACGTCCTCAATCGGCAGGCTGACGATTTGGCCGATGCACATGGCGACCCCCAGGTCCAGGACGACGTGGACGAGCAACTGCGCTCTATCCGCGCTGCGATCCAACGCAAGGCTGATGCGCTTGTGGACACTGCCCAAGCGGCGGCCGATGAGCACGACTATGCCCTGGCCTATCGTATTGCCTTCACTTCGGCAGAACTGCTCGAGATCATGCATGAGCCAAGCCTGCAGGCGCAGCTCGACACGGCTACGGTGGCACATGGTTGGCAGTGGGGAATCCAGCTGCTGGCGGAAGCCGCTGAAGCCGGACCGCGCCTGGCTGAACTGTTCAAGCACCTGGCGGAAGCTATGCAGCGGCAGCACGATATCGTCGGCGCACAGGTAGCTGCCTTGCTGGCCGACCGGTATCGTAACCTGCCGCACAATGCGGACCTTTCAGAGCAGCAGTTGGCGCGTCTGATCCGTTACACCGACCAGTATCTGCAGGTGCTGGCGCCGCTCAGCCTGGACGTCTCGGCTTTTGTTTATGTCGCCCACTGGCTGGAGGAGACATTCCAGCGCCTCAACGGCTACAGCAGTCTCTATTACGACTGGGCGCTAGGCGCGCAGAAGTTCGCCGCGCAGGTGGATTATCCACCATTGGACGAGCGTCTGTGGGATTTGGAGAACCGAGTCGAGCTGGAACGTGGTGCAAACTGGAAGCTGGAAGGCGAGGACGAGGCGCTGGTCAAGTTTGCTGCCCTGATCGCTGCGTACAATGGCGACCCGATCATCGCCTCCACGGCCTGGGAGAAACTTGGCCAGATCGACCTTGCCGTGCAGCAGGCGCGTATCGCAGGTGATCTGGAGCGCGCTTACAACCTGCTGCGGCGGCACAACAAGCCGGTCCCCGAAGAATTGGCGACAGCGGTCAAGCTGGTACGCCAGGCAGCCCAGCTCGAGGCAAAGCAACGTCACTTGACGCCCGCAGAACGCGAGGCGATTGTCGAACACTTGGCACAATTGAGCGAGCGTTTGCGCAACAGTGAAGATTCGGAAGCGGGAGCGCCTGGCCTCACGTCGGCGACGTGACCTGCGACGAGAATTATGCGGATTTATCTAGACCAGATTGGCTGCCGGCTGAACTATAGCGAAATGGAGAGCCTGGCCCGCCGCTTGACGGCTGCTGGGCACCATGTCGTGGACGAGCCGGGGCAGGCGCAGGTGGTCATCTTCAACTCGTGCGCGGTCACGGCGGGGGCAGTACGCGACAGCCGCAAACGTGTCGGCGCCCTGCACAGAACAGCGCCTGCCGCGCGTATCGCCCTGACCGGCTGCTACGCCACCCTAGACCCCGCCGCCGCCGCCGCTATGCCGGGCGTCGCCCTGGTGGCGGACAACAGCCGCAAAGAGATGCTGCCGCTGCTGCTTGAGCCGTGGAGTGCGCAGTTCGAGGACACGACCAGCCTTGGCCGACTGGCCCCCGATGCGAATCCCTTTGACTTCCCAAGCACCGAGCAGCAGCCTCTTGGAGCGCAGCCATCCGGAGCGCAGGCGTCCTCGCCTGCCGGGGCGGTCCTACCACAGGCTACTGGACACACAGCGCAGGCGATCCGACCTACTCGCCGACGCCTGCCTCCGGACGCGGGCCTTTGTCAAGGTGCAGGATGGCTGCGATAACCGCTGTACGTTCTGCATCGTGACCAACCTGCGCGGCGAGAGCCGCAGCCGGCCCTTAAGCGCCGTGGTCGAGGAGATCGCCCGGCATGCGCAACAAGGCGTCCAAGAGGCCGTGCTCACCGGCGTACACCTGGGCTCCTATGGCCGTGACCTCGAGCAAGCACAGGCCGGTGACCTGAAGCAGCTGATAACCGCCATCCTCACGGACACCAATATTGTGCGCCTGCGTCTGAGCAGTCTGGAGCCGTGGGAGTTGGCCGACGGCTTTTTCGACCTTTGGGCGCGCTGGCCAGGACGGCTCTGCCCTCACCTTCACCTGCCGCTCCAAGCCGGCACCGACCGCCAACTGCGCGCCATGGCCCGCCGCTGTACCGTGGACTCGTATCGCCAGCTGCTGGCGCAGGCGCGCGCGGCGATTCCTGACCTGATCGTCACCACCGATCTGATTGCGGGGTTTCCCGGCGAAAGCGAGACGGACTTTGCGCAAGGGTTGGCCTTTGTCCAGGAGTGTCGCTTTGCGCATGCACACGTTTTCCCCTACAGCGCGCGCGAAGGCACCGCCGCCGCCCGCTTTGGGGGGCAAGTCGCGCCTGCAACAAAGAAACAGCGCGTCCAACAATTGCAGGCTGCGGTAGCAGTCACCGGCCAACAGGAACGGCAGCGGTTTGCCGGCACGACGCGTCCCGTCTTGTGGGAGGGGCAGGGTGCTGCTGTGCTAGGGGCCGACCTGGTGCGCTGGACCGGTCTTACCGACAACTATCTGCGCGTGCAGACATTTGCGCCGGCGGGCGAGAATTGGCACAACCGGATTACGTCGACGCAGTTGGCCAATGACGCCGGCATGCTAGAACCCGCCGACGGTTCCCACCCCTTTTTCCAGGTCAGTGCATACTTTGTCACATAATGTGAGGAACTGCGGTTTCCAGCGATCGTGCAGGCGCAATGGATCCACCCAGCGTGCTGTGTGTGGAACGGCCACAAGATCGGCAAGTCCGACCGGCTCGTCCAGTACCTGCAGCCGCTGTTCGCGCGGGGCATAGCGGCCAAAGTGATGCTGTGCCGAACCCAGGGGCGGAATGCGGTGCGCCGTCTCGCTGCTCCAGCGCCAGAACTCGGTCACAAACAGGCGCAATGCGTGGTAACGGCGGTGTACGTTCGGTGCGTTAGAGACGAGCTGGTGCCAGAAGTCGCCGTTGCCAAAGTTGGCCTCGGCCATCCCCATGGGCAAGTGATAGAGAGACGCCAGCGTTCCTGCTGCCACATCCAACAGGGCGCGGCCGGCGCCAAAATAACCGACGAGAAACGAGCGCGTCAGGATGGAAGTCTTGTCGTCACCTTTGGCATCCACAGAGTGCCGGCGGCGGGCGTCTTCCATCAGGAAGGCGTACATTTCCACGTCTGCCATGCGGGCACAAAGGCTTTCGGCCATCGCCACGCACGGGTGAGCGTCGGCCTCTTCAAAGGTAGCAAAGCGGGCATCAAACACCTCGTCGACGCGGATAAAGCAGCTCGGCACTGCCTGCTCCGACAGGCGATAGGCGGTGCGATCATAAAAATAGGTCTTCAAAACTCTCTCCACTTTCTCTGCCTGCACGAAGCCAATACCAGTAGAGTGCCACACCTGTCCCTACGCCGACCGCTGCCTTGATCCACCAGGGCAGATCACTGGGGCTGACAAAGCCTTCAATCAGCCCGGCCAGCACAAGCAGTGGAATGCAGGCCATGATCGCCTGGCCCGCCGTACGGATGCGGCGGCCGACGACGGCCTGGCGGCTGTAGAGCCCAGGGCGCAGAAGGCCATCGCCGATGTAAAGACCGCAGCCTCCGGCCAGGAAGATCACGCTCAGTTCGATGAACCCGTGTGCCAGCACGAACTCACCCAGTCCCGCCGACAAACCGTGTACCTGCAGCAGGCCAAAGATGGCGCCCATGTGCAGGCCGTTGCTGAGCAGGATCCAGCCGGTGTAAATACCGGCACTCATGCCGCCGGCCAAGGTCATAAACATGACCTGAATATTGTTGGTCAGAATAAAGGCCGAAGCCGCCGAGCGCACCTCGGGCGCGATATCGGTCCACAGCTCCCCTTGCTCCACCTGGTCGACCAGGGGGGCGATGCCCGGACCTTCTACAATATAGATGCGATTCGGTTCGGCCCAGACGGCAAAAAAGGCGATCACGGCCGGCAGCAGGAACAAAGTGAAGGCGATGGCCGTGTAGGGCAGCAGCTTGCGGTATAATCGGGGAAAGCGATGGGCGTAGAGTTCGCGCAGCTGCCGCCAATGCAGCGGCTCGCCGCGATAGAGGGCGGCATGTGCGCCGCCCACCAACTGGTTGAGGTATTGGGTTACCTGGGCCTGTGGGAAGTCCCGTTGCGCCAGCGCCAGGTCCGAGGTGGCAGCGCGATAGAGGTGGCCAAACTCCTCCAGTTCCTGAGCCGACAGCGCCTGGGGTGAGCGGCTAAGGGAAGCGAGCAGGGTCTCCATTCGCTGCCAGGCAGCGCGTCGCTGCTGCAAAAAAGTGTCTACATTCATAGGGCCAAGGCAACTGCTGTATGTCGGGTGTGGAAAACGTAAGCGGTGTTTGATGCAAGATAAGGGTTCGTCGCCTGCTGATCTGCTGCGTGAAGAGTATACCATCGACACGCCCGAGAATGTAACCTTTGGCTACACCATTGCGGGCATCGGCAGCCGCTTTATCGGCGCCCTGGTCGACACCACGCTGTTGGTGTTGGCACTGCTGCTGCTCAACATCGCCATCTCGCTGCTGCTGGCATGGCTGGCGGATAATGCGCCGCCGCAGCCTATCGACGTTGAGCCGACCCCCGGCTGGGTTGCAGGGCTGCTGGTTGCCATCTATGCCCTGATCAACTTTGGCATTATCTGGGGATACTACCTGGCGTTCGAGTTGATGTGGAATGGGCAGACGCCCGGCAAACGGCTGGCGGGAACCCAGGTCGTGCAAGTAGGCGGCGCGCCCGTGCGGTTCGCCGAGGTCGCCATCCGCAACGTCGTACGCATCGTCGACTTTCTGCCATTTGCTTACGCCATCGGGTTCGTGGTCATGTTTAGCAATCGCCGCTCGCGGCGCCTGGGCGACTTTGCCGCCAATACCCTGGTCGTCAAGCGGCAGGATCGAGTGAAGTTATCCGATCTTACCACCAATATGCCGGCCGCGCCCGCAGCGACAGCTTCGACCACAGCGGGCGAAGCGCATCTCCTGTACCCGAATCTGGCACAAGTTACCACGAGCGACTATGAGTTAATCCGCGACGTCTTGGCGCGCCATGCGCAAGGGACGGCCGATCACTACCTTCTGCGCCGGCTTGCCGTTGTTATGGCGGCGCGCGTCGACGCCAGCCCCCCCGGCCCCGATCAGTACGCCTGCCGCTTATTCTTGGAGGGACTGGCGGACGCCTACCGCGCCGCACAGATCCCATAGAAAGCCGGCCGCTACTTCTCCAGCCAAACGTCCATTGAGACCAGGCTCTGATCGATTTTACCAATCTACTCGCCGGCAAGGGCGAGACCGCGTTCCGCCATGGCGGTCCGGAGCTGATCAAGCGCCTTGGGGCCCATGCCATGAAGCTTTAGCAGGTCGGTTGCGCTGACTGCCGTCAATTGTTTCAGCTGCCAGTAGCCGGCGCCCGTCAAGGCTCGCCACGCCGGTTTTGCCAAGTTAGCGGGTAGATCGCTTTGGTCTTGGCTGCTGGATTTACTGCTCGTCTTTTGGGTCATAGATCGGAACTCCTTTCTGCAAGGTGCAGTATCGGGGCATTCGCACAAATGTTCGAGCCACATTATAGTAAAATGAGCAGCAATCGGGCAAAGCTATCTTCTAGACGGGCTAGAAATAGGGACAGAGACACAGGAGTGAAGCCGCATGTGCCGCAATATCAAACCGTTGTACCACTTCGACCCCCCGGCCACGGACGAGGAGGTGCGCGCCGCTGCGCTCCAGTTCGTGCGCAAGGTCAGCGGATTCAACAAGCCTTCCCAGGCCAACCAGGCAGCCTTTGACCGTGCCGTGGACGGCGTGGCACTGGCCGTACAGGAACTGCTTGCCGATCTGACCACCACGGCTCCGCCGCGCGATCGCGCCGTCGAAGCCGCCAAGGCGCGCCAGCAGTCAATCCGCCGCTTTGGCGGGACGAGCCAGTAAATCAATCAGCCTACTCCTATCCTAGCGAAAGCAGAACCTTATGAAACTCACGCGTGACGTCTATGTTGTCGGCGGCGGTCGCTTCGGTTTTGGCATCTCCGGGCCGTTAGACTGCCATGTCTATGTTCTCGACGGCGGGGGCGGCGACCTGGCGCTGATCGATCCCGGCCTGGGGCTGGCAGGTGATTTTGACCAGGTACTGCAAAATATGCGCGACGACGACCTCGACCCGCGCCGGGTGCGGCAGATCATCCTTACACACTATCACTGCGACCATGTCGGCGCTGCGCGGAGGCTTGGGAGCGGCTCGACGCCGAAGTCCTTGCCTCGCACGTCGCCGCACGGGCTATCCGCACGGGCGACGAACGGGCCGTGGCGCTGGACGTGGCGAAAGCGGCGGGCTTCTATCCGCAGGACTACCATCTGCCACCTTGCCCGGTGCAGCGCGAACTGCGTGAGGGCGACCAGGTGCAGGTAGGCCAGCTGACGCTGGATGTATGGGAGACACCGGGCCACGCCGACGGCCACCTGAGCTTTCTCATGCGCGGCGGCGACCGTACCTATCTCATTGGTGCGGATCTCGTCTTCTGGGGCGGGCGCATCTTGCTGCAAAACATTCACGACTGTCGCATCGACGCCTACGCAGCCAGCGTCGCCAAGGTGGCTTCCCTGGATTTTGATGCTCTTCTGCCCGGCCACCTGCAAATTTCGCTGCGCAACGGCAAGCAACACGTGGAACAGGCGGCCGCCGCATTCCGCCAGCTCGGCGTCCCCCCCAACCTGATGTGAGGCGGGCACCTCCAGCCTACCCCTTCCAGGAAGACCCCCTTCCTGGAAGCCTGCCCTACTGCCGGCCCTTCTGCTTGTAGAGCGCCACGGCGCCGATGATAATGAGGCCCTGGATGAGTTCCTGAATCCACTGGTTGACATTCAAGATCACCAACAGGTTGCCCATCAGCGCGAGCAGCAGCACGCCGCCCAACGTGCCGATGAGACCGCCGCGTCCGCCGAAGAGGCTGGTGCCGCCCAGGATCACGGCCGTGACCGACTGCAGCTCGAGCCCGTCGCCCACCACGGGGTCGCCAATCCCCATGCGGCTGAGATAGAGCAGCCCAGTGAGCGCCGCCAGGAGGCTGCAGAGCGTATAGACGCCATATTTGACCCTCATAATCGGGATGCCCGACAGCCGCGCGACCTGCTCGTTGCCGCCCACCGCATACACGTGGCGCCCAAAGCGGGTGCGGCGCAGCACGACGATCATCACGACCAACAGCAGCAGAAACAAGAACGCCGGCCCGGCGATCGGTCCCATCCCGCTGTCGTAAAAGCTGAGCCAGTCGGGAGAGGCGCGGCCCACCGGCTTGGTGGTGATCGCCAAGGAAATCCCGCGCAGGATGCCGTACGCGCCGAGGGTGGCAATAAACGGGGCGACATGCAGCCTTGTGATCACTGTGGCATTGAGCAGGCCAATGGCCGCGCCCATAACCAACACGATCCCGATTCCCAGCCATGTGTTGCTTTGGTGCCCGTTCATGACCAGGGCCGCCACCAGCACCGACAGCTTGACTACGGAGCCAACCGAGAGATCAATGCCGCCGGTAAGAATTACTATCGTCTGCCCAATGGCGACAATGCCCAGAAAACCGGCCTGGCGCAGAAGATTGTAGAGGTTGCGCTCGGTCAGAAAACGTTGGGAGAGGAACGTGGCCAGGATGAACAGGACAATCAGCAGGCCATAGATCACGACCAGCGGCGCATGGCGGCGCCACAAGATGGTCAGAGGATTGGCGGCAGTATTCGCCTTCAACGTGCTGGTCGTCATACGCTCGCTTCTCGCTGTTCCAGGCGGCCGGTTGTGGCCAACTCGACGATATTTTCTTCACTAGCGGCAGCCGCAGAGAGCTCGCCAACACATTCGCCGGAGTGCATAACCAGGATGCGGTCGCTCATCCCTAGAACTTCAGGCAGGTCGGAGGAAATCATCAGGATCGCGACGCCCCGATCGGCAAGCCGCCGCATCAGATGATAGATCTCCAACTTGGCCCCGACATCGATACCGCGCGTGGGCTCGTCAATATGATCAGCTTGGGTGTGGTTTCCAGCCACTTGGCGAGCACGACTTTCTGCTGGTTGCCGCCGCTGAGATACTGGACGGCCTGAGCGGGCGACTGCATCTGGATCGACAGCATCTGCCGGGCGTCGGCGATGACGGCATCTTCGGCCTGCCGGCGTATCATGCCCCACTGGGCCAGTTGCGGCAGCACGAGCAGTGTGATGTTGTGGCGGATCGGCTGGCTGATGAACAGCCCCTGTGTCTGCGATCTTCCGGCACGAGCGCCAACCCGGCGCGGATGGCCTGCTGAGGAGTGCGTGCCTGCAGCGGCATGCCGTTCACCGTGACGGTGCCGCCGCTAATGGGGTCAGCCCCAAAGATCGCCCGCACCAGTTCGGTGCGTCCCGAACCGACCATCCCGGCTACGCCGACAATCTCGCCCGCGCGCACGCTCAAGCTGACGTTGCGCACGGCGCGGCCGGCGGACAACTGGTCTACAGAAAGCACGACCGCGCCCGGTTGGCCCTCGCCCTTGGGAAAAATCTCCTCGAGCGGCCGCCCGACCATCATCTGGACCAGCTGGCTGCGGGTCACATCGGCGACCGCTGCAGTGCCGGCGACGGCGCCGTCCTTTAACACCGTCACCTCATCGGCAATCTCAAATATCTCGTTCAGGCGGTGCGAGATATAGACCATGGTGACGCCCTGCTCTTAAGTGATCGAATCGTGGCAAAGAGCTGCTCCAGCTCATGCCCGGCCAGGATGGCGGAGGGTTCGTCCATTACGATCAGCTCGGCGCGCCGCGAGAGTGCCTTGGCAATTTCCACCAGTCTGCTGGCCTGCTACGGTCAGCTCACTCACGGGGGTGTCGGGGACGACTCAACGCCGAGCTGCAGCAGCAGGTCGATGCTTGCCCGCGCATGGCGGACGTGTCGACCAAATCCCATGCGTGTACGTGGCTCATCGCCCAGGAAGAGATCTTCGGCGACCGTCAATGACCGGCAGCAGGTTGAAGCCCCGGCAAATAATCCGGATACCCAGTGCGAGAGCCTGGCG
>CAWIVN010000002.1:150000-151600 GCA_963839515.1 uncultured Chloroflexia bacterium | reverse complement strand
ACCTGGTGACGAGAGTCACCGAGTTGGCGGAGGCCAACATGAGGGCTTCGCAATAGAATGATGATTGTCTTACCACTCTTCAGCGGTTAATGTGCCGTTGAACATTGGTTTTTGTTGTTGCAGGGGATGGTTTGAATGGTTGGTTGAGGGCGTGCAAACGAACTGAGCCGGGCAGGTCAAGCGGTCGTCTGGGCGACGAAGACGAATGGGCGTTAGAGGCGGGGATGCGAACCGCTGGGTGAAGAGCCCTGGGGGTGAGAGCCCCCGGAATCCTGCAAAGGAAGGGCCTGTAGCTCAGCAGGTTAGAGCACTGTGCTGATAACGCAGGGGTCAGTGGTTCGAGTCCACTCAGGCCCACTGAGACGGAGCGAGGTGAAAGCAGCTGGAAGGGCGTAACCGGCGCCAGGGAACTGGAACGGTGAGGCGCAGAAGGTTGTGAGTAGGTGAGCGAAGGTCTCAAAGCTGGTGTTGGAAGACACTGGTGCGATGTGGAAGCTGGAAGGCGGAAGCATCGGGTGCGAAGGCACCGAAAACGCTGGCACGTTAAAAACTGAATAAGATGAAGGACATCTTTACGAACAGATTTCAGTGAATCGGTCCGAGAGGTGGCGCTGTGAAGGGTGGAGCTGGGAGCAATCCGAGCGAGGTCCAAGCGGCGACACATTGAAGGGTCAGGTTTACAGAAACTGACGTGATTCTTAGTAACAGGTTAAGCTACTAAGGGCACACGGGGGATGCCTTGGCGTCAAGTGCCGATGAAGGACGTGTAGCGCTGCGAAAAGCTGTGGGGAATTGCGCTAGAGTGTTGATCCACAGATATCCGAATGGGGAAACCCGGCCTGAGGAAAGTCAGGTCAGCCTATGATGAACACATAGTCATAGAGCGGGGAACTCGGGGAACTGAAACATCTAAGTACCCGGAGGAGAAGAGATTATTCCGTAAGTAGTGGCGAGCGAAAGCGGAGCAGCCCAAACCAAGAGGGGGAGACCTTTTTTGGGGTTGTAGGACAGACGAAATGAACCAACGTGTAGTGGAACGGTATTGGGAAAGCCGACCATAGGGGGTGAGAGTCCCGTACACGAAACATGTGAAGTTCTGGTCTGTATCCTGAGTACTACGGGGCACGCTAACCCTGTAGGAAGCTGGGGGGCCCACCCTCCAAGGCTAAATACACTTGACGACCGACAGTGAACCAGTACCGTGAGGGAAAGGTGAAAAGCACCCCTGCTAGGGGAGTGAAATAGAACCTGAAACCGTGTGCTTACAAGCAGTCAGAGCCCTGATGCCGCAAGGCGGGGTGATGGCGTGCCTCTTGGAGAATGAGCCGACGAGTTACTTTCAGTGGCAAGGTTAAGGCAGATACAGCCGGAGCCGAAGCGAAAGCGAGTCTGAAAAGGGCGTATAAGTCGCTGGGAGTAGACCCGAAACTGGGTGAGCTATCCATGGCCAGGGTGAAGTGAGGGTAAAGCCTCATGGAGGCCCGAACCGTTGTATATTGCAAAATGCTCGGATGAGCTGTGGATAGGGGTGAAATGCCAAACGAACCCAGAGATAGCTGGTTCTCGCCGAAATAACTTTAGGGTTAGCGTCATACCGTTA
>CAWIVN010000002.1:0-147500 GCA_963839515.1 uncultured Chloroflexia bacterium | reverse complement strand
GACGGCCGTGCCGAGGGCACAAGCCTTGCCCCTGGTCCCCAACTTGACACCTTTGTGGAATCTGAGTACGCTCAGTGCAATTTGCTTTGCCGGGAATTTTGCCGCGCTCGCAACCTGCCTTTGAGCCGCCCTGTCTGCGGAGGATCGCTTTGACCCATTATTTCCCATTTTTGACCTTGTTTGGTGCGCGCCGCAAGCCGCTGCTGGCCGTCGCGGCTGCCGCACTGTTTTGCAGCCTTTTGTTCGTATTCACTGCGCCTCTCGTGGCGCAGGACGCCGACACGATGGTCTACACCGTGCAGGCAGGCGAGACATTGAGTGAGATCGCCGCACAGTTTGGCGTCGATCCCCAGGACTTGCTCGATCTCAATGGGCTGGAAGATGCGGACGCCATCTTTGTCGGCCAGACGCTGCGCGTGCCTGTGATAGTCGATTCCGGCCAGCCTGCGCCGCCGGGCACCCACCGTGTCCAGCCGGGCGAAACCCTCAGCGCCATCGCGCAACGCTACGGTATGGCCGTGAAAGATCTGCTGACGCTCAACCAATTGGACGACGCCGATGCGGTCTATGCCGGACAACTGCTGGCGATCGGCCCAGCGACAGCCGCCCCGGAGACTTCCAGCAGCGACGTCGCAGACGCTGCTGGCGAGCCTATTGCCGCAGAAACCGTAGAACCGGAGACCGGCACAACCGAAGCAACCCTCGCGCCGACCAGCAAGATTACGGCCACGGCGACTCTTCCCGATTCCCACACCGTGCAGCCCGGCGAGACGCTGACCGGCATCGCCCGCCGCTATGGCATCCCAGCTGCAACGCTTAAAGCGCTGAATAACTTGGGTGACGCCGACTATATCGTGGTTGGGCAGAAGTTGATCCTGTCGGTAGCAGAGGTGCAGGAACAGGCGACGCCAACCCCGACCGCTACTAGCTCTGCTGAGACAGAGGCGACGTCTGAATCAACAGCAACAGAGGCAGCAACAGAATCACCGGCTGACAGTGCAACTCCCATACCCCCTTCCCACACCGTGCAGGCAGGCGAAACTCTGACCGGCATTGCCCGCAGCTATGGCCTCTCGCTGGCGGCTTTGCAGGCTCTCAACGGTATCCGGGACGAAAACGCTATCTATGTCGGCCAGGTGCTTGCCTTAGTGGCGCCGACGCCGGAGCCAACTGCCGGCCCCCGCCCCACTGAACCGGGCGCGGAACCGCCGGCAGACGCAACGCCGGAACCCTTAGACGATGGTGCCGCCGCAGACGAAACTGCAAGCGCGGCGCCAGACCCCATCGTGCGCAGTGGCAGCCCGATCGGTAGCCTGAATCGCACGTATACCATTGGCTTTGGCGACACCCTCTCACGCATAGCACTGCGCGAAGACGTCGACCCCGAGGCATTGGCAAACTTAAACCACTACGACAGTGTGGATGCCCCCTTGGCTGCCGGGCAGACGCTGCTCCTGCCCGCCACGGCCGACGAACTGCGGCCGAGCACGCCGGCCCAGGAACATGTCGTCGCGGCCGGCGAGAGCTTGAGTGGCATCGCCCAGGCCTACGACACGACTACCGGTGACCTGATGGCGGCGAATGATATCAGCGATGCTAACGCCATCTATCCAGGCCAGCACCTGCTGATCCCATCTTTGGCGCTGGGCGCCAGCGGTGCGGTGCTGCAGCAGATCGGTCCTGCCAGCAGCGGCTACTTCTTCTATACCGTGCAGCCCGGCGACACGCTCTCGGCGATTGCCAAACAGTTTGACAGTACGATGGAAGCGCTGCGCACCTTCAATGGGCTGCCCGACAACGAGACGGTCTACACCGGGCTGGAGTTGAAGATCCCCTTTGGCCCGCCGGCGCTGCCGATCAACTTGCCGCCTGCCCCCATGTCAGGCACACGCTTTGTGATCAGCCTCAGCCGCCAACAGTGCTGGGTCTTTGAGGGCGACAAGGTGCGCTATGCCTGGAACTGCAGCACAGGCCAGGCCGACCGCAAGACCAAGCCGGGTAACTTTGCCGTCCAGTCGAAAATTCCTAACGCCAAGAGCAAGGTGTGGCGGTTGGACATGCCATACTGGCTGGGCATCTATGATGTTGGCGAAGTGGAAAACGGCATTCACGGCCTGCCGATGGCATGGAGCAGCGGCAAGAAGATCTGGTCCGGGCTGATCGGGCAGCCGGCAACGTTTGGCTGCGCCATGCTAGACGATGCGAATGCATCGACGCTATACCGCATGGCCTTCCTCGGCATGCCTGTGCACATCGTGAACTAGAGAGCAGGCAATCATGAATGGAATAGATGGGTTGTTGCCGGCGGGCAAGCTGCCACATTCGCTGTTGCGCGAACTGCTGGCGAGCTTGCCGCATGACGATCCGCACCTGCTAGTCGGTCCAACGGTAGGCGAAGATGCGGCCGTGATCGACTTCACACCTGGCAGCGATCGCTTGCTGGTGGCCAAGAGCGACCCCATCACTTTTGCCACCGACCAGATCGGCTACTATGCGGTGAACGTCTGTGTAAATGATCTGGCGGTGTCGGGAGCGACGCCGCGTTTTTATTTCCCCATCCTGTTGCTGCCCGCCGGGCAGGCCGATGCGCAGATGGCGGCCGCCATCTTTAGCCAAATCGGCGCTGCTTGCCGGCAGATGGGGATCGTCGTGGCGGGCGGGCACAGCGAGATCACGCCTGCGGTCACGCAACCCATCGTGGCAGGCTCACTGCTAGGCGAGGTAGCGCGCACACACATGATCTCCAGCGCCGGCTGCCGGCCGGGAGACGTGGTGCTGCTGGCTGGGACCGTGCCGGTGGAGGGGGCCAGCTTGATAGCTCGTGAGAAGCGCGCGGCATTGCTGGAGATGGGCTGGCCGGTTACAGCCATCGACGAGGCGGCGGGCTACTTGTACGATCCGGGCATTAGCGTGCTCAAGCCTGCCCTGTTGGCAGCCGACGCCGGTTTGGTCACGGCTATGCACGATCCAACCGAGGGGGGCGTGGCGACAGGGCTGCTGGAGTTGGCGCTGGCGGCTGGGGTAGGGATCGAGATCGAACTCGACGAGATTCCGGTGCTGCCATTGGCCCGCGATTTATGTGCCGTCTTTGGGCTGGACCCGTTAGGTGTGATCGCATCAGGCGCATTATTGGCCACGGCGGCGCCTGATAATGTGGATCGCTTGCTAGATGTGTGGGGCGAGGCCGGTTGGCAAGGAACGGTGATTGGACGCATCTTGCCGCAGGCGGGCGAGTATACCGCCTTGCGTGGCGGCCGTGCAGCCCAATTCCCGACGTATGCCGTCGACGAGATCACCAAGCTATGGCAATAAGGGCAATAAGAGGGGGATAGCGACATGGGAGCGCAGGCGAGCACGCATTCGGTCGTGCGTTTTGGCGTAATCGGGATCAACCACAACCATATTTACGGGATCACCGACCTGCTGCTGCGAGCGGGGGCGCAGTTGGTGTCTTTTTATGCGCCTGAGCCGGAGCTGGCGGCAGAATATAGCCGAAAGTACCCACAGGCGCGGGCGGTGGACAGCGCAGCGGAAGTGCTAGAGGACGAGACTATTGTCCTCATTGCATGTGCGGCGATTCCGGCGGACCGGGCAGGCATTGGGATCGCGGCGATGCGCCACGGCAAGGATGTGATCAGCGACAAGCCGGGGTTCACCACATTGGCGCAGTTGGCCGAGGCGCGGCGCGTGCAGGAAGAGACGGGGCGCATCTACTCGATCTGCTACAGCGAACGGCTGGAGGTGCGGGCGGCGGTCAAGGCGGGCGAACTCGTGAAGGCCGGGGCAATCGGCAAGGTGGTGCAGACCGTGGGGCTCGGGCCGCACCGGATGCATCCGCCCGCGCGGCCGGACTGGTTCTACCAGAAGGAGCGATTTGGCGGCATTCTGACCGATATTGCCTCGCACCAGGCGGACCAATTTTTGTTTTACACCGGCTCGACCGCGGCGAGTGTCGTGGCCGCGCAAGTGGCTAACGTGGCACATCCACAGCATCCCGAGCTGGAGGATTTCGGCGACATGGTGCTGCGCGGCGACGGCGGCATGGGCTACGTGCGCGTAGACTGGTTTACGCCGCAGGGGCTGGGCGTGTGGGGCGACGGCCGTCTGACCATCTTGGGGACCGAGGGCTACATCGAGCTGCGCAAGTATATAGACATCGCCGGGCGGCCCGGGGGCGATCACCTGTTCCTGGTGGACGGCAAGGGGATCCAATATATTGACTGTCGCGGCGTGGAGCTGCCCTATGGACCGCAGCTGCTGGCTGACGTCGGGGATCGCACCGAGACCGCCATGCCGCAGGCGCACTGTTTTCTGGCCTCGCAGTTGGTGCTGGAGGCGCAACAGGCGGCAGACCAGGCGAGACTGGCTGCGGAAGGGAGCAAGGAGCAGTGACGGATAAGTTGCGAGTAGGGGTAGTGGGCTGCGGTATCGGGCGCGAGCATGTCAGCGCCTTCCAAAGGTTGCCGGATTGGTTTGAGGTGTCGGCGATCTGCGACAGTGCAGCGGGCAAGGCGCAGGCTGTGGCCGACGAGTTTGGCATTGCGCGGGCCGTGGCGTCATACGACGACCTGTGCCGTATGGACGACCTGGACGTGATCGACATTTGCACGCCGTCCTTCTTGCACTATGAGCAATCGCTGCAGGCATTGGGCGCGGGTAAGCACGTGATTTGCGAGAAGCCGGTGGCGAAATCACTGCGACAGGTAGACGAACTGGCAGCGGCTGTGGAGAAAGCCCAGCGGCGGCTGATGCCGATGTATCAATATCGGTTTGGCCATGGGGCGCAGAAGCTCAAACGGCTGGTAGAGGCAGGCGTGACGGGGCAAGCGTACTTGACTACCGCCGAAACGGCATGGCGGCGACGGCTGGTTTACTACGACGGCACCTGGCGCGGGAAGTGGGAGAGCGAGCTAGGCGGCGCGCTGGTCACGTTGGCCATCCATGCCCACGACTTGATCACATACATCTTAGGGCCGGTAGCCAACGTCTACGCACGCACGGTGACAGCGGTCAATGCGATTGAAACCGAAGACACTATCAGTGCTTCGCTGCAGATGGTGGACGGGTCGCTGTGCTCGTTATCGGTGACAACAGGATCGGTGCGCGAGATCAGCCGGCACCGCTTTTGTTTTCGCAACTTGACGGCGGAGAGCAGTCTGGAGCCGTATGCCAACACGAGCGACCCTTGGCGGTTTGACGGCGACACACCGGAAGTGCAGGCGCGTATCGACGGGGTGCTGGCCGGATTTGTGGCACTGCCGGAGCGCTTTGAGGGGCAGTTCTACCGTTTTGCGCAGGCGATGGCGAACGGGACGGAGCTGCCGGTGACGCTGAACGACGCCCGTGTGTCGCTCGAACTGATCACAGCGCTGTATAAGTCGAGTGCGACGGGGCAGCCGGTAAGTTTGCCGATCGAGCACGGCGACGAGTGGTATACAGGCTGGCGGCAGCGACTGGCAAGCCGGGTAGTCTAGCCGCATGAGCCGCCAGCGGGGCGGAGCAAGAGAGGTTCGTATGGCCAAAGGCTTGGTAGCGCTGTTCTTTGATTTGGGCGATACCATTATGGACGAGGGAACCGAGGTCAAGGATGCTGCGAAGACGACGCTGCAGGCCGACTTGATCCCGGGGATGGGCGAAGCGTTGCGCTGGTGCAAGCGGCGGGTGGGGCTGCTGGCGCTGGTGGCCGATACACGTCCAGGGACGGCGACCAACGTATTGGCGCAACATGACCTGGTGGAGTTATTTGACTATTTGGCGATCTCGGAGATCGTCGGCGTGGAAAAGCCCGACCCGCTGCTGTTTCAGGTGGCGCTGGACGCGCTGGGAATTGCGCCTCAGGAGTATTTGTGTGTGGCAATGGTAGGCAACAACTTAGAGCGGGATATTGCGGGCGCTAAGCGCTTGGGACTAGTCACGATCTTTCTGCATTGGAACGAGAGAAGGCGGACGACGCCGTTGACGGTGGAGGAGACGCCGGATTACACGGTGCACAATGCGGGGGAGTTGGTGGCGTTGGTGGAGAGATTGGCTGCGTAAGGATCGATTCCCGTGCCTGGCTCGCACCACACGATCGTTGCGAACCCTTAATCGTGTGGTGCTGAGCCAAGGCACGCCTTACGCACGATACTTTGCGACGAAGAGCACGAAGAGCACGAAGGTGGCCAGAGAAGAGGCACGATCAGGAATTTGGCTTTGTCGCGCCACGAGACAAGCAGGTCGCGTTGGGTGTCGAGGGCGGCAAAGAGGCGATCGACGTCTTCGAGCGTGTTGTAGAAGTGGGGGGAGATGCGCAGGTTGCCATCGCGGCTGGAGGTAATGATGCCGGCTTGCTCCAAGCGCTTCACAAGGAGGTCTACCCGGTGCGAACGGATGGCGACAAGGGGACCGTGGCGAGCCGGGTCGGCGGGGGTGGCGAGGCGAAAGCCGCGGCGCATGGCCAGGCTCTTAATGGCGTCGGTGAGCGCGCGTATCTGGGCAGCGACAGCAGGCAGGCCAACCTCACGGATGATCTGCAGGCCGGCAATGCCGGCGTAGAGGTTAGGCACGGCAGGCGTGCCGGCCTCGAAGCGGCGGGCGCTCGGCGCTGGGCTGTGGTGGTAGATGTCCATGGCAAAGATGTTGGCCTGGGTAAACCAGCCGCCGCTGGTGGGGAACAGGCTGGACAGCAAATCCTTGCGCACGTAGAGCCAGGCCAGGCCGGTCGAGCCCAGCAGATATTTGAGCGCACCACCCACAAGCAGGTCCACGTTCAGGTCTTTGACGTTCACCGCTTCGGTGCCTAGGGATTGGTAGGCATCGAGCAGGACGATCGCCCCTTTGCGATGGGCGATCTCGGCGATGGCGGCCGCATCCTGCTTGACGCCGTTGCGATAGCAGACGTGGGCCAGCGAGACCACGGCCGTGCGCTCGTCGATCAGGTCGGCGTAGCGGCCGAGCGGAATGCTGTTGCCGGCGGAGGGGACGTGAACGACCTGCGCGCCGCGCGCCTCCTGTGCGTGCCAGACCTGGGCGACGGCAGGAAAGGCGAAGTCGTCCACCACGATCTTGTTGCGCGGGCCGCGGAAGTCAAAGGCGCTGGCCAGGCTGCTGACGGCCTGCGACACCGAAGTGGCGACGGCGACTTCCTCTTGACTTGCTCCGATCATGTCGGCGAAGAGGTGGCGCACCTGCTCCAGCTTATTTACCCACAGCTCCCAGGGCGAACCCAGTTGTTCCCAATCGTCGAGATACTGCTGGTAGGCCTGGCGTACATCCAGGGAAAGGGCGCCCTTGGAGCAGCTGTTGAGAAAGACCTTGGACTGCAGGATGGGAAAGCGCTGGCGGTGCTGCATGGTCGGAGCTTTCTAGGCTTGTTCGGTTTCACCTAATGGCCGATTGATTTGCTCAATCGTAGCGCCGGTCAACGTCAGGACCTCCGCCTCTTCCATTTGGCGCCATTGCGGGTCGGCAGCGGCTTTGCCTGCTTTCCAGGTAAAGACCAACTCGCCGTATTCGCCAGGCTGATCGTCCTGGGGCGGCACGTGTTCGATCCAGCGTGTCTTTTTGGGGTCGAACGCGTAACGAGCTACCAGGTTGGTGGCGATGGCATCGGATGCCGCCGCAATCGAGCCGGACGCCTGGCTGCTTAGTTCGGACAAGAGCACCATATGGCTATTCTTCCCACTTTGATAGACGCGCACCCGGCAGCAGCCACCGGTCGCCTGATGGTTGTAGGGATAACGGAACAAATAGTCGTGCAATAATTCTAGCATAGGATGAACCTCCTGGCTTGGCCAAGTAGTAGATATGAAGTGCGACCGGCGCCGCCAAGGATCGTGAGATCGCTTGACGGCGCCGATTGGAAGTTTCGGTGTTTTGTGCGGCCGAAGACGGCCGCATTCCCAGGCGTCGCCTAGGAGGAGGACCGGCCTTGGTTCACGAAGCGGCGGCGGCGTTGCGGCTGCCCCGCCGGCGCGTTGTTTGGCCGTGAGGAAAGCTGTTCGGATTGCCCTTGGGCGTCATTACTCGAACTGCCCACATGCGCGGCACGTGCGGCCGGCTGGCCATATCCAGCTGCCTGGCTGTGCCCGTTCGCCTGAGTGTAGGGTCGGTCGGCGCTGCGCTCACTGCTTCTGCCCTGGCCATAACCACGGCTCGGCTGCCGGCTGCGCTGCGGCTGGTTCCCGTACGTGCGCCCTTGTTGTGCAGGGCCGCGGTCCGCCGTGGCGGAGCCATAATCAAAGCTCTCCAACTTGCGGCGCTCGATCCGCTCGCCCAGCAGGCGCTCGATATCGCGCACCAGCCATTCGTCGGCGGGCGAGGTGAAAGTAAAGGCTTCGCCCGTTTGGGTGGCGCGGCCGGTGCGGCCGATGCGATGCGTGTAGGCGTCGACAGTGTCGGGCATGTCGTAGTTGATGACATGCGAGATCTCGCTGACGTCGATGCCGCGAGCGGCGATGTCGGTGGCCACCAGCACATCATACTTGCCGGCGCGAAAGCCGGAGATGGCCTCCTGGCGGCGGTTCTGCGTCATATTGCCTTGCAGGGCGGCCACGCGGTAGTTGCGTGCTTCCAAATCCTGCGCCAGGTTGCGCGCACGGTGCTTGGTGCGCGTAAAGATCAGCACACGGCCGGTCGCGGTCTGTTCAAGCAGGTGGAACAGCAAGCGGGACTTGTGGCTGTCCGGTACAGGGTACAGCGCGTGCGAGACAGTCTCTGCCGGGGCGATCATGCCGATCTGCACTGTAACCGGGTCCTTGAGAATCTTGTCGGCCAGGACATGGATATCATCGGGCATGGTGGCCGAGAAGAAGAGCGTCTGGCGGCGCGACGGGACGTGCTGCAGGATGCGGCGGATGTCGGGCAGGAAGCCCATGTCGCACATGCGGTCGGCCTCGTCCAGCACCAGTATTTCCACGTTGGAAAGATTGATGTCGCCGCCATCGATCAGGTCGAGCAGACGGCCTGGGCAGGCGACGACGATCTCGGCGCCGCGACGCAGGGCGGCCACTTGGGGCATCTTGCCGACGCCGCCGTAGACGGTCACGCTGCGCACCTTGGTCTTCTTGCCGAGGCTGACGATGGTCTGGTTGATTTGGTCGGCTAGCTCGCGCGTGGGTGCAATGATCAAGGCACGGACCTGGTTGAGCTGGCCCTTGGTCAGGCGCTGCAGGATAGGCAGTACGAAAGCTGCGGTCTTGCCGGTGCCGGTTTGTGCCAGGCCAAGAACGTCTCTGCCTTCGAGGGCAACGGGGATGGCTTGTTCCTGGATGGGGGTGGGCGTGGTATAGCCGGCGCCCTTGACGCCCGCGGCAATGCGCGGGTCTAACGAAAACTGGTCAAAATTCACTATAGAGTACTCCATGACTCTTAGAGCCAAGTCGCACTCTCAGCCCAAAATTATGCGGCAGACGATTCTGCCTTTCGTGCGTGCGATCGTGTAGATGGCACCGCAAAAAAGTAACAATAGCCGATTCCTGGCCTCATGTCAAATTAAGATTAACCGATGCAGTGGTTTCGTCGGCAAAGTGTGCGGTAGATCACAAGCTGGGTCTGGTTCAGGACCGCGGTCAGAAAGGCGGCATAGCTGCTGCTGGTGAAGCGTTCGGTCTGGCCTTGCCAGAAGAAGCGCCCAGAGCTGTAATCGATGACCTACGGTCCGCTGAGGGCGATCAGGCCAAAGACCTTGTAGGCTTTGCGTTTGCCGCAGGTCATGACGAGCGGTTGCTCGCCTTTGGGCGCCCAGGTGTAGCTGAGGGAACCCCACTGGGCGAAACCAGCTTCATCGCCAAAGAGAATCAGTGCACCTTTCTCCTGGGCGAGACGCACAATCGCCGGCCACGTCTGCTGATCCCACTCCGCACGCGCCGCTTCATTGAGATGATCCGAGGCAAAACGCGCTTTCTGAAACGAGAAGCCTATTTGCCCCAACAGTTCACAAATGTAGTGCGGATGGTAGGCGACCCCAAAGGTGCGCAGGAGCAGGTCCTGGATCAGCACCGCACTCCAACAGGCCATGGTGTAGCCTGCCGCTTCCGGGCTGGCATTGATCAGTTCTGCCAACTCCTTTCGTTGCGTCTTGGTCAACTTGGGCGGTCGCCCTGCTGGTTTCCGCTAGGACAAACTCGCCACACCTCGGTACAAAAATGCGTTCACATAATCGCGCACCGTCTGCTCACCCAGGTTCAGCACGGTCGCAACCTCGTCCACCGACTTGCCTTCAATGATGGACAGCAGGGCATGAATCCGGCGTACCAGGCGCACCTGCCCGCACTAATAGGCTTGCTGCAATCGCTCGACCACAGCTTGACGCAGACCCTGACCAAGACGTATCCTGATGTCCATGAGAGATGCCTCCTTTCGTTTCGGTTCCGTTACCCGATAGGATCGCATCTCTCAATCCTTTTTTCAACCCTCAAACCCACCGCATCCTCCACATTCACGAACCTTTTTCTGATTGTCTATAGCATATGGCCCTACTTGTCTGCAACTAAACTAGGCCTGATTCTTGAGTGCCTGGTCCATAGCGTACACAATCTCCTCACGCGTCACTGGCAGCCGTTGGCTGGCGGCTTCCATCACCATCCAGGCCTCGGCGACATCTCGTTCTGGCACCGTCAACGGGCGCGTGCCCTTCACTTGCGCGACATACTCCAAGGCGCGGGCTGCAAGCCTCGCCAGTTCGTCCGGTTGGGCGCGTGGCGCAGCAGGCGTCACGGGCAACTGCTGGCCAGCGGTCTCCATCATCATCCAGCCGACGGCAAGATCCCGTTCTGGCACGGTCAGGGTGCGTGTGCCTTTTACTTGCTCGACATACTGCAAGGCACGGGCTGCAAGATCTGTCATGTCAGGCGAGCGCCCGCGTAACGCCGCAGACGGTGTTACACGCGTCGCTGAGTCTGGCACGAGCCTGGTCTCCAACACGCTGCTATTCCCGCTCACGGCAGGGGCAGGTGTTGGCTCTGGCTTGGCACCGGCCATGCGCAGGTTGACCAACTTGTTCAATAGCCCAAACCAGAACGGAGCGCCAAGCGATACGGCGACGACGGTGACCAATAGACCGGTGATCTTGATAAGCCAAGATTCGGTGTCCTGCGGAATCTCGGCCCAACCAAGGGGAAGATCAAGTGAGGTTAGGGCATTCAATGTCTCGGAAATTTCCGTAGATGGTCTCACCGGTACCGCTGTCGTCGTTGTGGTTGTGACTGGGGTTGTACTCGTGACTGCACTGCCCAACGTCACCGATACCGTCGTCGAGCCCGCTGGCCGTGTCTCGCCTGCCGATGGGGCTACTACGACAACGGACGGTGCGGCACCAGCCGCTTCCCCGGTATGCTCTTGAAGGTAGAGTGTAGCGGCGTCAGCCACCTTGCTGCGCAGGACTGGATCTGCCACAAAGCGGTTGGCTATGGCAAGACTATCCGCGTTGAGGATGCCTGTGAGCATCACCGCAAGGATGACGATTATTACCTGCGCACGGCGTTTATACCAACCGGATACACGGTCCATAGCGTCGTCATAATACCGCTCGACATTCTGCTGAGCCTGGAATAGAGCCGACCTTGCGTCAACCTCAGCCTGACGGAGAGCGACCTCGAGTTGCTGGAACCTGTCGAGCGACTCGGCGAGGGGACTAAGCGTACCCACTTCACTGGGGTCCAACTGGCCCACAAATTCGAGGAGCTCCGTCCGAACCTGTTCCAATTGCTGCACGGCAAATGCAGCATCGTCGATCTTCTTCGGATCGACACCTGCTTGATTGAGCAGGATCAACAAGGCCTTTGCCAGATCACTGTTGGAGTTGGAGAACTCGGCAAGTTTGACACGGATCTTTTCGTATACTTCCAGCAGACTCTGGGATCCCGCACCGCCCTCTGCCGGCAAGACAATGTCAATCAAGGCTAGCGTAAAAGTGCGAGCCGGGATGTATGACGGAAAATCATTCTTCCCTTTGCGCGCCAGTCCCTTGACTAACGGGTGCTCGAAGAACTTTCTGGCAAGGCCCTTAGCGTCAGGATCCTCCAGTAGGTTGGCGATGCCCTTCCGCAGGGTTTTGGACCGAAGTCCAAGGATACCGGCAATCCACTCGTTGAGGGTCGAACAGATCAGGGCCAGCAACACATAGATAAACGCAAGACCGATGGCGATTTCGAGCGTGCTCGAACCTAACAGCATAGGGCCTCCTAATCACATTGTCTTTGTCAGACCTGGAGATGTCTCCCGCCAACGATAAGCCAGTAGTGCGAATTGATCATCAAGTAATGAAGTTGCCCTGCACGAACAACCAGTGATCAAAGCGAGCGTCGCCGAGCTCCAGGTTGCGCTCAAAGCGGTACCGGATGCGGCGCATAACATTCGGCTTACTGTAAATCAGGTCAAGATTCAGTAGTGCGGCGCTGTCGCGAAGCAGCACTGGCACGAGACGCAAGATACTGGCCGGTCCTGACTGCGTCCACTCCTCAATGTACTTTTCCAGAGTGGTGACTTGCAGTTGCTTGCGCATCGGTTCACCGAACATGGGCCACGCTTCGGCGAAGCGCTTCTGCTGGATGAGCCAGTAGTAGTACTCCACGGCCGGCTCGACCGTCGTCGCAATTTCGGTGACGTCAACCATGCAGCGTGGCGCCAGCCTGGCCTGCCCACCAGGGAACTCATGCATATGCAGCGTAATGCCATCTGCCTCAAAGCGGACAAGCTCAATCGCAAACAAGCGATTGACATTGACGGCATGGTCATTCACGGTCGACGAATGCACGATATAGGTATTGCTCCTTGCCTGATCGTAACCGTCAAATGACACAGTAATCTCGCCGTGCGCTGCATCCACGCGCACGATGCGCAGTTCGCCAAAGCTAGTCGCTGCTAGACCAACCCCAGCAGCAATATCCAATTGACCGGCTGTACGCGGAACGAGGCGTGTTCTTTGCTGCAGATCGACCATTGTCATCACGGGGTTACTGCCGCTCGGCTGATTCGCAGCATCCAGCGCGGCTTTCTGATCGGGCGTGATCTGCAATGCGGGCAGCACATCCTGGGTCAGGAATGGATTCTGAGCGCTGGGGCTGTGGGCCGCCTCGAGGGCAGCCTTCTGCTCAGGTGTGAGTTCGTCGGGCGGCAGGGCGCTGCGCGTAATGAACGGATTCTGGCCGCTGGGATTGTCGGCCGCCTCGAGGGCAGCCTCCTGCTCAGGCGTGAGTTCGTCGGGTGGCAGGGCGCTGCGCGTGATGAACGGATTCTGGCCGCTGGGATCGTCGGCCGCCTCGAGGGCAGCCTTCTGCTCGGGCGTGAGTTCGTCGGGTGGCAGGGCGCTGTGCGTGATGAACGGATTCTGGCCGTTGGGATTGTCGGCCGCCTCGAGGGCAGCCTTCTGCTCAGGTGTGAGTTCGTCGGGCGGCAGGGCGCTGTGCGTGATGAACGGATTCTGGCCGCTGGGGCTGTGGGCCGCCGCGAGGGCAGCCTTCTGCTCGGGCGTGAGTTCGTCGGGTGGCAGGGCGCTGTGCGTGATGAACGGATTCTGGCCGCTGGGATTGTCGGCCGCCTCGAGAGCAGCCTTCTGCTCGGGCGTGAGTTCGTCGGGCGGCAGCGTCGGGATATCAGCCAAGGTGGCGAAGGCATTCTGGCCGCTGGGATTGTCGGCCGCCTCGAGAGCAGCCTTCTGCTCGGGCGTGAGTTCGTCGGGCGGCAGGGCGCTGTGCGTGATGAACGGATTCTGGCCGCTGGGATTGTCGGCCGCCTCGAGGGCAGCCTTCTGCTCGGGTGTCACCTGTCCACCGGAGATATCAGCCAGGGTGGCGAAGGCATTCTCGCCGTTTGGGCTGTGAGCGGCACCGAGAGCAGCCTTCTGCTCGGGCGTGAGTTCGTCGGGCGGCAGGGCACTGTGCGTGATGAACGGATTCTGGCCGTTGGGATTGTCGGCCGCCTCGAGAGCAGCCTTCTGCTCGGGTGTGAGTTCGTCGGGCGGCAGGGCGCTGTGCGTAATGAACGGATTCTGGCCGCTGGGATTGTCGGCCGCCTCGAGGGCAGCCTTCTGCTCAGGCGTGAGTTCGTCGGGCGGCAGCGTCGGGATATCAGCCAAGGTGGCGAAGGCATTCTCGCCGTTCGGGCTGTGGGCCGCCTCGAGGGCAGCCTTCTGCTCAGGTGTGAGTTCGTCGGGCGGCAGGGCGCTGTGCGTGATGAACGGATTCTGGCCGTTGGGATTGTCGGCCGCCTCGAGAGCAGCCTTCTGCTCAGGTGTGAGTTCGTCGGGCGGCAGCGTCGGGATATCAGCCAAGGTGGCGAAGGGATTCTGGCCGTTCGGCAGATTCGCAGCATCCAGCGCGGCTTTCTGATCGGGCGTGATCTGCAATGCGGGCAGCGCATCCTGGGTCAGGAATGGATTCTGAGCGCTGGGGCCGTGGGCCGCCTCGAGGGCAGCCTTCTGCTCAGGTGTGAGTTCGTCGGGCGGCAGGGCGCTGCGCGTAATGAACGGATTCTGGCCGCTGGGATTGTCGGCCGCCTCGAGGGCAGCCTTCTGCTCAGGTGTGAGTTCGTCGGGCGGCAGCGTCGGGATATCGGCCAAGGTGGCGAAGGCATTCTCGCCGTTCGGGCTGTGGGCCGCCGCGAGGGCAGCCTTCTGCTCGGGCGTGAGTTCGTCGGGCGGCAGGGCGCTGTGCGTGATGAACGGATTCTGGCCGTTGGGATTGTCGGCCGCCTCGAGGGCAGCCTTCTGCTCGGGCGTGAGTTCGTCGGGCGGCAGGGCGCTGCGCGTGATGAACGGATTCTGGCCGTTGGGATTGTCGGCCGCCTCGAGAGCAGCCTTCTGCTCGGGCGTGAGTTCGTCGGGCGGCAGGGCGCTGCGCGTGATGAACGGATTCTGGCCGCTGGGGCTGTGGGCCGCCTCGAGGGCAGCCTTCTGCTCAGGTGTGAGTTCGTCGGGCGGCAGCGTCGGGATATCAGCCAAGGTGGCGAAGGCATTCTCGCCGTTCGGGCTGTGGGCCGCCTCGAGGGCAGCCTTCTGCTCAGGTGTGAGTTCGTCGGGTGGCAGGGCGCTGCGCGTAATGAACGGATTCTGGCCGCTGGGATTGTCGGCCGCCTCGAGGGCAGCCTCCTGCTCGGGTGTGAGTTCGTCGGGTGGCAGGGCGCTGCGCGTAATGAACGGATTCTGGCCGTTGGGATTGTCGGCCGCCGCGAGGGCAGCCTCCTGCTCAGGCGTGAGTTCGTCGGGCGGCAGGGCGCTGCGCGTAATGAACGGATTCTGGCCGTTGGGATTGTCGGCCGCCTCGAGGGCAGCCTTCTGCTCAGGTGTGAGTTCGTCGGGCGGCAGGGCGCTGTGCGTGATGAACGGATTCTGGGCGCTGGGGCTGTGGGCTGCCTCGAGAGCAGCCTTCTGCTCGGGCGTGAGTTCGTCGGGCGGCAGGGCGCTGCGCGTAATGAACGGATTCTGGCCGCTGGGATTGTCGGCTGCCTCGAGGGCAGCCTTCTGCTCGGGTGTGAGTTCGTCGGGTGGCAGGGCGCTGCGCGTAATGAATGGATTCTCGCCGTTCGGGCTGTGGGCCGCCTCGAGGGCAGCCTTCTGCTCGGGCGTGAGTTCGTCGGGCGGCAGGGCGCTGTGCGTGATGAACGGATTCTGGCCGTTGGGATTGTCGGCCGCCTCGAGAGCAGCCTTCTGCTCAGGCGTCACCTGTCCACCGGAGATATCAGCCAAGGTGGCGAAGGCATTCTCGCCGTTTGGGCTGTGAGCGGCACCGAGGGCAGCCTTCTGCTCGGGCGTAGGTAGGGCGCGGTCAACGTCTGTTATCACCTGTAACAGATCACCGGCCCATTCGGCGTCGCCGTCGAACTGTAACGGTTCGTTGGTGGCAGGCAGGCGATATTGTTGTGTGAGCGTGGCAACCCATAGTATCGCGGGGCGAGCGCTTCGCAATCTGCTTTGGCAACACGCAGTTGTATTGTATATGCCCCAGGCGTCTTCGGAGTGAGAACGGCTTCAGCTTGATCTGCTCCGGTCAGTACATATTCGCTGTCCGGCGGCGAGGCGGTGACTGTCCAAGTATAGCTGCTTGCCGTAGCGTCGCCCGCCAGTAACGCAACCTGTGCACCGCTAGCGACCGACTGATTGCCCGGCTGACTGTTGATTAGAAAGCTCGCATCGCATTGACCCAGTGTTAACGCGCCAGTTTCGATGCTACTAGTGGCTTGCATTCGCTTCGCAGCCATGATTATGCTCCTCAAGCTTCTGGAACGTATTGCCGCGGCCGCGCCTATCTATGATCCTTCCGTGCCGGCCAGGTGTATAACTAAGTGCGTATATGCTCTATTGATCACAGGTAACGCTACCGGCGTGAAAGCCAATGCTGCCCCATTGGAGGACCGACACGTAGAGCGGAATGCCCGGGAATGGACGCACGAACCACAACGATGCACAAGTTCGTTTGTGGGCTCAGGTGGCGCAACAGCTTCGACCACATCATCTGCGAGCCAGAAGTCGGTCAGCGTGAGTTCACCCAGCGCGTGGGCCTCAAACGTGATAGGAACGTGAATAGTTGCGACTCGAGTTTGGCTAACAGGCTTGTCGCCGGGGTCAAACCGGGCTAGCGCAACGCGCGCAAATAGACGACGGCATCGCTATCAAATGCGTCGGCGGCATAGACGATGCGTAGAGTGTCGTCACCTCCTTGCAGCACAATTGAATCCGGAAAACTCGCATTGGGAAACTTTCGCCGTCCGCCTTGGTAAGCATGTGGGCCGAACTGAATCGTGCCACTCTCGGCCGCGAACGACTCCAAAAACGCGCGCACAGAAGGAAACGCCTGTGTGACAGTTGTCCCATTCACCGTGGCCGCGATGGTTACGCCTTGGCCGTCCCACCCGGCGGGCAAGAAACTCAGGATCACCAGTTCACGAAGTGGCAGTGGGCGCCGGTTGCCCAGGCGCACGGTCAGCGTGGGCGCTGCGACGCTGTCCCAGCGCACCATGTCGTCGGTGATGAGGAGGGAATCGTGCAGAAGGAGGTCGTCTATCGTCACCGGAATTTGCGCGATCAGGCTTTCCGCTTCGCTTTCCTGAAAGTGGTATTCGTAGAGCACCCGGTAATCAGCTGCGTTGCGCCAAAACCCCAACGCAGCAACATGCTCGGCCTGCTGTGCGCCTTCCGCCACAATCTTGAGGAATCCCCTCCCCCGCAGTGTTTCGCGGGCGACGTGCAGCCGCCCATAGAGCGCATTGGCTGCATTCTCAACAGCTACAGGATCATTTCCCCACATCTGAAAGCGTATGACGGTGTCAAAGCGACCGCCCTTGAGCGCCACGGCGGGAAATGTGCTGTACGGTTCGATGCCGCGCAACCCGCCCAAGCCGACCGGCCGCTCGATCACGCTGATCAATGAGACAGTTGAGCCCGGAAGTGGCGCATCGGTGGGAGCTAGGAAGCTACGCAGGTCACCTAACATGACGGCGAGCACATCGTCCGGGACCGGATTGGCGGGTGACGGCGCGGGTGACGGCGCGGGTGGCGGCGCGGGTGACGGCGCGGGTGGCGGCGCGGGTGATGGCTGATCCGCGGGCGGCGTGGCGACGGCAGGCGACACCGCTATCGCCCGCGCCGAGGTAGTGGGTGGCGGCGCTTGAGGCCCGGGTCTGGATTCAGGAGAGCGCATAAAGGAGTATAGCGATGTCATGACATCTCACTATCTGTCCTAACAACCGAGGCGACGTGCGAACCATTGCCGTAATCGCCCGCTGCGTAAGCTCTGGAATCTGACATCTTTCGCGCAGAGCAGAATGAACGCAGGAATGTCGAACAACGATTCGAGAGACTTTCGTTGCTGGCTGGGCACATGTGTAATGTGCCCACGCCATATAGCGTTGCCCGACTCGTGGTCTACGTCCTCAGCCCACAGTTTGATGACAAAGACATGCGTGTTGGATTCAAAAAGTTTGACGTTCATAGCGTGTCTTGCATCACAGGCTTAGGTGCAGGCGCGAACTGTTCAAACTGTAACGAGCAGCCGTCTCTTGAATCGTCTCTCGACGCGTCTCCTAAAGCGCCTCTATAGACACTTAAACTATCTTTTTCCATGTTACGGACGTGGCCAAGCCACGAGAGCCAACTTTGCCAATGTGCGTTGGCGATTTTCAATTGCCTTGCGGTCCCATGTTGCGTATTTCTCGCTGACCTGGCGCGTCAAGACAAGCGTTGACGGGGCGTATAGCGCAGCCTTCTTCTGCTCGAAACCTCCACCTCCTCGCGTCCGGTCCGGCCTGCGTTCGAGCAGGCACAAGTTGCCGAGGCGCTGGATGTATTGCAGTCGCAGGTCCGGATCAGCGTCGAGGATGGCTTGCCACGCTTTGGTAGGGTGCCGGGGCAAAATGTGGTCTATCCACATCGTCTCCTGGGGCGCCAATGGGTGTCTCGCACCGGCCGAGGCGAGCGGGGCTTCGGCCGCGCCTTCCAGCGTGTACAGGAGATAGCGTGCTTTGGCCTCTTTTGTTTCCACGTACTGGCTAAACCCTTGGCTGAATTCGTCGTCATCGGGAGCTACAGTCGCCAGGGCTCGCCAGACCTCCTGCGGCGCTGAGAGATCTCCACTGAAGATGCCCTGTGCAGCGCGAGCACATGCGGTCTCAAGCGCGCTTGAGCGACCGCCAACCACCAAAATTCGCACAGCCAGCGCCACCAGGAAGCCTAGGATTTCCTCCATACTCGCCGCACTCACACCTTCGAAGGCGGCCAGAATAATCGGGTGCATCGGACGTCCCCCTAGCAAGGCCAGCGTCTTGATGCTCTCACGGCAGGCTTCGCTGTAGTCAGACCAAATCTCGTGCTCACTCGTCTCCAGCGCGGCGTACTGCTCGGCCGCCTCTGCCATATCGCGCACCAGTTGAGCCACGTCGTCCGGTGTCTCGGACTTGATGCGCCATTGGTCGAGGAGCCGGCCACGAGGAAGGGGGCCATACTGGGATGTCCAGAACACCCTGAGGAAATCCTCGGCACGTCGATCGCTAAGGAAAGACGCCATCTTGGCCCAATTGGCCTGGACGTCGGGCAGCCTCTCGCCGGCCGCGCCAAAGATGTGGTTCTTTACTAAGTCGAGCGCCGACAGATCAAGCCCGCGATCGTTGAGCGCTTCGAAGATGATATAGGCGTTAGCCGTCGAGGGGACATCGACACACACGACGCGCACGTTGTCACGCAGATAGTTGGCGAGCCGGTACAGGTCCTGCGCCTGGTCTTTCGAGTCACCCGCGTCTGAGTGCACCAGGTGGTTGACCCGCTGGTGGCACGTCAGCATGGCGTCGATAATGCGGCGAGTAGATGAAGAGCGCGCCGCCTCACGCCGCCTGGCATCCAGTTCACTCTCGTCGCTCGGGTTGACGACAAGCTCGACGAACGCCGGCCGATTGTTGACATTCAAATTGAGGCGCGGCCTGGCCCTTTCCTCCCCTAGCTCAGTCACACCAATGTATTGCGCCTGGACATGCTCGGCATCTTTGTCGAGACCCACAGAGCGGAGCGCGCTGCGGAGGGCGGCGTAGACCATCGTCGCGGTTGCGAGCCGCTGCTGGCCGTCCAGGATTTCCCACGCGCCGCCCGGCTGCGGGCCAACCAGGACGACCAATCCAGCGAAATAGTCGGGCATGTTGTCCTGCATCGCACCAATGACATCGTCCAGGAAGGCAGTGACAACATCAGGGGTCCAGGCATAGTCGCGTTGGTGATCAGGCACGCTGAACAGCCGCCGCTCAGAGATGAGTTGCCCGAGGCCATAGGTGCGAGCTTCCATGTATGGCAGCGTCATGGTGTACCACCTGAATCGGCTTTGAGGACATGCCGCGCAGTCTCTATGAATCGGGCGGCATCCGCCACGGAGACGCCGCGCAGGACGCGGGCCACGTCTTCAGGCGCGGCCTCGGCCAGTTTCTGGAGCGTGTCGATGCCGACTTCGGTCAGCCGCGCGACGCGGGCCGCTCCCAAGCCATGCACAAGGGTCAAAGGCAGATTTGTCGACGGCGGCGGGGGCGGGGGAGGCTCTAGCCCGGACCCGACGAGCTGGCGCGCCTGACGGATGAAGTCCTCGGCCGCTGCCGCCGTGACCCCACGCAGCCGCGTCATTATGTCCTGCGGTATGGCCGCCGCCAAGTCAGCCAGGCTGCTGATACCTGTATCTGCAAGGCGCCGTGCGCGCACCTGGCCGATGCCCTTGATGCCGGCCAGGCCCAGTGGTCCTGCAGCCGGGGCGGCCTCCACCTCCACCGGCACAGCCGTGGGCGCAGGAATGGACAGATCGCGCGTTTCGACCGGAGCAGAAACCACTTCTCCCGACCGCGGTGGCGGGGGCGCAGCTGGTGCGACCGGCTCCACCGGGGCCGGCTCTAGCGGCGAGGCGACGAGTGGCGCAAGGACAGAGCGTGATTGTGGCTGTGCGGCCAGTGCATCACTCAAGTCACGCACCACAGGGCGGCGTTGCATCGGTGCCGAGGGCAAATCATAGGCGACGCGGAGGTTGGACAGTGTCAACTCGCCCGATGTCTCGGACAGGAAGATGAGCGGCACGCGGATGGTGTCCAGCTCCGTCAGTGTCACGTTGTTCAGGATAAGGGCCCTACCTCCCATCGGTTGAATCAGGCGCACTTCGGCCTGCTTTGCGCTAGCCGGCGCTGCGCCGCTCCAGCTACGGGTAGAGAAGTCGCGGCCATCGAGCGGGATGATGAGAGGAACGCCGATCGGGCCATCACCCAACCAGCGCAACTCGAGCCGAGCGTGGGCCGACGGTGGAGAGGCATCGGCATCACCAGCAGGCGTGGCGCTCGCCTGGATGGTCATGGCATGCATCCCGCCGCCCTTGATATCGACCGTCTGGACGAGCACGGCGTCATCCAGGGAATCGCTGATGAGCTGGGCACCTTCCGTCGTCTGCACTGCGCTACCATTTGCTACCGTCCACCCTTGGGGCTGGCGCGGCGCTACACTGTCCACTGCGGCTTTCCACAGCACGAAGGTCGAGTTGAGTAAGCGCTCACCAGTCGCCCTGAACGATACGTCGTCCAGCAGGAGCAGACCGGGCGGTGGTTGGATGAACCATAACTCGGCCTGGACGGCCTCTTGGGGCGCTGTCAGAAGTACTTCCAGCGGGACGAAACCCATGCCTTCATCTTCAGTTTCGAGTGTCCCACTGTCGACGCGGATGTCCTGGCCGTTGGCACCGCGCCAATGCACTTCCCAAGCGGCTGTCGCGGGTGGCTCTTGCTCTGAGGCTCTACAGGCCAGGCGACGCGGGTCAAACTGGCAGCGCAAGGCATAGGCGCAGCCTGCGCTCACAGGGACGCACTGCGCCAGGATTGCCGGCTCGACAGCATCGGCTTCCAGGACGGCTACGATTCGTTCTGCAGCGCTTTGATTTGTCGGCCGGCTAGCCATTGAGAGGGACTGCGGCAGCCGAATCGGCAGCCGCACACGTGAGATCGACATGACGCCTGGAGAAATGTCGTCTGACGCTCCGACCTGAAACCAGCCCTCCGGTGCACCGGGTGGACGCCAGGGGAGCAGGTCGACTTGGGCCCCGGAGACGTTACGCGGATCGACAGCAAGAAACTTCTTATTGATGATAGATGCAGCTTCCCGGCCGACGGCGCGGTTAATGGCGGCCACTATTCCGGCCAGTGTTGTTTGGGCGGCGTTGATCCCGGCACAGTTGATCCTCTGGGGAGCCTTGTTATCGAATGCCAGGGTAATAAACCGCTGGCTGCTCAAGCTGACCCCCTGGCTCAGATCGACTGTACCCGTGATCGCCGATCCGCTCGCAGCATCAAAGCCGAACAGTCGTCGCGCGGCGTTGTCCGTAGGCGGAGCGTCGAAGCTGCCGTTGACGAGCAGCTCGCCGGAAACACAGGGCGCGGCCGTGACTTGGCTCGCCAAGTGCGCGGCAAGCGCCTCTGCGAAATCAAATGTGAATTCGACACGGCCCAGCGGATCGAACTCGCTCAGCTTGCGGCGCACCGCACTTGGCCCAGACCCAATCTGGAGTTGGATCGGGATGGTGAAGTGGTCGACCTGATGGCGCAAACGGATGAGGGCAGCGAAGGCTTGCGTGGAACCCGCTACGGTGGCCGTGTGCCACGACAGGCCGCCATCATCGCTGCGAAGGAGCGGGGGCGCCAGGACCGCGGGAGGCTCGGCCGTCCCCGGCGTGGCGTCCCAGAAAGCCTTGCCCTGCGTGCTCTGCAGAACCAGCCAGTAGCGCTGGGCGGCCTGGAGGCGGACAGGGGTGGTGAACGTGGCCATGCCCCAGGTCGACTGATTGGGCAGCGGCCGTTCGACGCGGACGTCGGCCGAAGCGGGCCGGTCGTCGCCACCGTGCAGGACGTCGCCCGAAGGCCGGCCGTCGTCGTCAGTCTGGAAGGCGATATGCAGCCCCGACAGTACGGCCTGCGGCGAGCTGAGGGGAACGTCCACCCCCAGGACATGCACCTCCTCCTGCAGCTCGACGGCCTGTGCCAGAGAGCTCGTAGACCCCACTTCAACCGGCATGACGGGTGGGGTGTCGCCAATGGGCCCGGCTGCAACGCGTGTCGATTGAAACTGACCCTGGACCTGGGCGGAGCTACGGCCAGCGACCGGAACAGCCTGGCGTGGCAGCGTAACCGTAGTAAGGCTGGCGGCGAGTGAAGGTCGCGTGCTCGCCCCGAAGGTTGCCGTGACTTGGGGTAGATGTGGTGGTAGGACGGGCTGCTCAACAACAAAGTCGATGCTCACCTCGACGTCGAGGCGTGCTCGACTGTCAGAGTGAACGGTGAAAGGAACGCTGTAGAAGCCGTTCTGGGGCTGGGCATCGGCCAGGAACGCGTTGAGGACGGCGGCGAAATCGGGAGATGTAGCCGGGCCACCTAGAGCGCCCGGTCGTGTCCAGAACGGCGGGAACTGCCCCAACCGCACCGAGATGTTGTTGGCCACAGTACGGATGACAACGCCGTAGAGCAATACCTTCCCGTTGGTATTCTGCGCCGCAGGAGACGTAGTGGACGTACCAGCTGGCATGGCGGTGAGCATGATCTTCTCAGACGCCAGTGACGGGAGGAGCGTCGCCGAGGGTTGCTCTGTTGAGGAGGCAGATGGTAGGGTGAGGAGGAGTCTATCTTGGCTGGAGCCCCCGAGCGTACCATTCGCCGCAACGCCCATCCACACCCCACCCACGTCGATTTGCACCGACACTTGCCTGACCTCGATTGCTGTGCCCGATCCAGTACCCTGGTCGCTGCCGCTCTCCCACGCGGCGACTACGGCACTGATGCTTCGCCGCGCGTTGAGATGCGCTGCCGCCCAGGAGGTCGCGCTAGCTAGCGCTGCTGGCTCGCGAGTCGCTCCTAGACTGCCGACACCCGTGGTCTCGTCAAACACGATGGTTTCTGTCGGATCTGCACCTTCGCCGCCTGTGGCGGGGGTGAGGGTCAGGCTGGCCTTGGTGATCCGCGTGCCTGCGGGCAAGCTCCGCAGAGTGACGATATTGTCACCCTCGAAGGGATCTTGGCCTCCCAGGTAACGATCAGTAAGCTTCATGGCGTCTCTCGCGGATTAAACCGACATGACGAGCATGACATCTATAAATTCTCGGGCAGCCCCAAGGTCGGTCGCAGACACGGCCAGCGCTTGGTAGCTCAACTGCTCGACGGATACCAGTGGGGTGACGGTCGCGGGGACGCCTCCGACGACGACCGTCAGCGGGCTTCCGCTTAGGAGCTTGACGGGACGCAGCGCCCAGCGCAGATCGTCCCACTCGCCGCGTTTTTTGGTGTCACCGACCGTCTGGTCACGATGCGCATCGATCCAGGGCGAGACGCGATGCTCCATCTCATTTGCGCCCGGCTCGGCGAAGAAGGCGTCCAGAAAGTCGTTGACCAGGTCGCCGAGACTGTCATCGTCTTCGTACGTGATCCCATATTCTGTTGCGAGCTCTTCGAGGGATGTACCGAAGACCTCACGCGGGAAACGCACACCAATGCTGCGCAGCAGGCTGTCCAACTCGTCGTGCCCGTAGTACAGGAAGAACTGTACCTGCTGTTGCTCCGGACCGGCATCGCTAACCGGTATACCGAGCAGTTCATACACATCCACAACGGGAAATTGGCCCAGGTTATGCTGGACGATGGCGCGGCGTTGCTCGGCGCCGAGCCGGCGAAAGACACGGTAATACGTTTTGGTAGCGGTTGGTGCGGGTGCAGTTGCCGTTGACATTGTCTATCCTCCTAACTGCGTAGCAGAATCATCAGGTCTAGGAATTGCGATTTTTCCTTCGGCACGACATTCGCGGGCACCTGGATGGCGAGCGTGTCATAACTCAGGTCGATGACGTCGATGCCCGCGACCAGGTCAGTTGTACCGCCTATCCCAAGCACCTGACCGGTGCCGAGTTTGCGTGGCAGCACCGCCCAGCGGATGTCATCCCACTCGTCGCGCTGCTTCAAATTGGCGATAGTGCGGTTGTCGCGGTGTTCGTCAATCCAGCGCGAAACCATGTGGTCCATCTCATCGGCGGCTGGAGCCTTGAAGAAGGCGTCAAAAAAGTCATTGATGACATCGTTAAGGCTATCGTCGTCATCATACTGCACGCCGACCTCGGTCAGCAGCAACTCCCAGGGTGTGCCGAGGACGCGGCGGGGAAGGCGACGCGGAGGATCAAACAGCGATTGCTGCAGCATGTCTAGCTCGGTGTGACCGTAGTACAGGAAGAATGGTATCTCCTGTACGGTTGCCGGCCGAGTCCCGCTCGCCGGAGTTGGCTGCAGGTCGGCAGGGACAGCGATCGGCTTCAGACGGTAGACATCCACCAGCGGAAAGCGGTGCAGGCCGTGCTCGAGGACGAGCAGCGTGCTCTCTGTGTCCATGCGGCGGAAATAGCGCCGGTAGTTGGCCGTGCCCTCGTGATCATGGACGCGAGGCGTGTAACGCTGGTCGAGGACGTCCGTCCAGTCTTTGGGCGACTTGGTATCGAATTTGTCCGCGTTATCGGCCCGCTTGACGCCGTTGTCGATGACCTCTTGCTTAGCCTTGTCAATCTTGCTCTGGATATCCTCCTTGATCTTCTCCTGCATCCCATTGAACAAGCCTGAGCTGATCAGGTCGCCTGGATGCACTTCGATATAGACGTTGTTGCTGTCGGGCATGCTACAGTCTCCTTTCTGCCCAGACCACAGAGGTCTGGGATGGTCAAATGGTGCGGTCGCGGGTCACGGCAATGTGAACCCCCGCCGCCTTGGCGTGCAAAACTCCAACGGGTCCCGGCTTCAATAGATTTGCCGCCGACGCGGGGAGCGTCGGCGCCACCCCGCTCTGGCCGATCAGAGCGACGAGCCGCGCACTCTCGAACAGCCCCCCTTGATAGCTGATGGTCATATCAAAGTGGGCCGGATCGACTTTGGTGACGGTGACGGCAATGGCATTACCTGCGTCACCCGGCTCGCACGCCTCGAGCTTGATGAGGTCTGCCACGTCGTCGTCCTTAAGGTACAGCCGAGCAGGCTCCGACGCGGTTCCGCCACGCAAAGTGCGCGTGCGCGGATGACGGAAGGGGAGGCTTACCGGCTGGAAGCCGATTTCAGCGCGCTGCACTACTGAGGCTTTGACAAGTCGCGACTTGTCCTTCCCGATGCGCTGCAGCGGATGCTGGTTGTCGCTGGTCGGCTCGGTGACGAATCCTTCAAATAGCTCGCTCTGATCGCCTGCACTGCCAAAGCGCGACAGGTCGAAGCGTGCTCCTAGGTCCGGCGGCAGATCAGCCGGCAGGTTGACCACCAACGTACCGGGTTGATACTCCTCCCGCTGAGTGGTCACCTCTACCAACCCGTCTGTAATAGGGCCAGGTGCCGCGAAGACCGCCTCTTCGGCTTCACCCGCCAGCGGCGAGAAGCGGCTGACATCGAAGACACCGCGCTCGCGACATACCGCGCCGGGAAAGCGCGTGTCTATGCCGCGCGGGAGATCGGCAACCTGGTCGCGGTCGAACCGCGCACCGTAACAGTCCAGGTACACGTACGCCGATCGCCCGGCTGGCACTCGCAGCGCGTCCGTCTTGCTCACGTGCTCCGCCCATGCCAGGTACGAGTCAGCACGATTGACGCGGCTGACCAGGCCGTCCTGTTCATCCGCTGGCCAGCCAATGGTCACGCCCAGGTATACCTCCGGCGGCGCGCTGCCGTCGCTGAGCGTCACATCGAACAGCGCTGCCGCGCTCCTGACCACCAGCAGTGGCATCCCAGCTTGAGCCCTGTAGAGCGTCCCGCTTACGGCGACGACCCTGTCTACCAGGGCGGCCAGGGCAACGGCGGGGCCTGGGCGCAGGTGGGCGAGGGCAGCGTCCGAGAGACCCACCAGTTGATAACCGGCGCCGTCCTCGCGAATGCGGCCGACTAATCGTGTAGACTGGCCGGTCGGCTCGGGGATATCCTGGCCGTCCATAGAAGCCTCCGCAACGGTCACCCGCACGGTGTTGCCCGCCGCGCCCTGGCGCAGAGCACGCAGGACGGCGAGGGCCGGGGCAGCGGGGTCGTTGAGCTGCAACTGAGCCGACGTTCCGGCCGCGCCGCCGCTGAGCGCCGATGCGGCGCCCCGCTTGAGGATGAGCTGCGCGCCCAGCGGCCCGCTGAGCAGCCCATCCGGCGGAACGGGCGTCTCACTCCCATCGACGGCGGTAACCACGGCGTGCAGTGCGCCGCCGGCCTCATTCCATATGCGGAGACGACCGCCCGGCGGAGCCGCAGTAAGCACGCGCAGCCGTTGGCCCGTGGTGCGGTTGACGAAGGTAGGTCCGACGACACCCTGCGGAGCCAACAGATCGATAGTCACGTTTGAACCGGCAGCGCTTGCGTTAACCAGTGACCACTGGGCTCCATGCTGCAGGGTACGCGGCGGGTCGGCGATCAACCGGGGAGGGTACTCGATCAAGTCAAGTGTGCGATTCGGCAGCAGGCTCAAGCGGCTCTGCGGGCCGGCCGTGGGAGAGGTGAGGCGCAGGCGCGCGTCGTCAGTCGCCGCCGCCAGCCCTGGCACAACCGTATTGAGGCGCGCGACGATCTCGTTGAGCGTACTCGACGCCGGCGCCGAGCCGGCAATGTCAATATCGAGCGGCAGACCGCCATCCACAGCAAGACGGAGGCTGCGCCGCTCGGACAGGTCGGCCGGCTTCAAGAGGTCGATCTCGCCTACGATCGCGGCAGGAATAGCGTCCTCGCCTGTTGTCGTATCCGGTATGCCGCCAAGAAGGATCGCACGCGCGTCGCCTTGTGTGACGGGCAGGACGGCCAGACTTGCACCGGGCGTTGCGCTGCCGGTAAGGACAAGCCGCCCACCCTCGCCGGTTGCGACGACGCCGCGGTTCAGGTTGTTGATGGCGTCTATGATCTGACCGAGGCTCTTGTGGCCGCCGGTGTCTGCGGTCAAGACCATCTCGACACGCTGGCCATTCACACTCAAAGCGAGCGTCGCCCTGGCAGGGAAGTCGGCGCCCTGTTGCAGGTCGATCCGGCCGACCAGCTGCGGGGGCGTGGCGTCCGCGCCGTGGTAGCGCCGTCCAGCCGGCACGCCGAAGATCGAACTCGTCACGTCCTGGCCCGATTCTGGAGCCAGGAATTCGAGTTGGCTGTTGCTGCCGGTCGTGGACGCTGCGAGGCGCAGGAACGGACCATCGGGCCGCGCCACAGTCGCTTGAAGCGCGACATTGATCGCAACCGCCAGAGAAATTTGAGTCAAGTGTTGTGGTTGTTCGCCCGTCAGGTCGATCGGGTCGCTGGTCACGTCGTCAACGTGCAGCTGCAGCGTGGCATGCTCTGGGAGGTCGATGCCTTGGCTCAGATCGAGGGTGCCAAGGAAACTCACGCCTGTAGCCGGCCGGCCGGCAATGGCAGTGGGGGTCTCGCCCAGCAAGCGAACTCCGGCGTCCAACGCCCGCGCCGGCGCAAAAGCGATCCGGCTCGCCTGGCCCCTGCTCGGTGAGGTCAGGATAAGGTGCTGTTCGTTGCTAGTTGCGACTATAGCGTCGATGCCAGCCGCCTTGAGGCGGGTGTTGATGGCCATCACAATCTCGGCGGGCAGGGCAAGCCGGGGGCGGGGGCTGGCCGCAGCGCAGTCGATGTCGATCGGTCCCCAGCCATCGACAATGAGTCGTAGATAACGGCTCTCACGCAGGTCGACGCCCCTGCTCAGGTCGCGCTCACCCTGCACGCTGGCGACGCTGCCGGCGGCTCCAGTGGCCTCCCTTTGCACGAAGCCCAATACACGCCGAGATGCCTCATCCGTCACCATCGCCCGAGTGACGAAGCGGCGCCGTCGTTTTGTGGTGAGAGGCAGCAACTCGATGCGGCTGGCCGCACCTGCCGTCGGCGAGGTCAGGACCATGCGATCACCATCGCGCGCGGCAATGGCTTCCGGCAAGGCCGCATTGATAGCGGTGGCAACCTCCTCGAGTGACACCTTCTCAGCGTTCGTGTTGCGACGCCGCGGATCGAGTTCAACCGGCGGCCCGCCGTCGACGGCCAGCTGGAGCTGGTGGACCGCGCGCAAGTCGACCCCATCCGGGAGATCGACGGTTCCCACCAGCCGGGCGTGCGTCGCCGCCGCTCCCTGTGCCACGCGCGAGCGGATGCCAAATATCGTTTCAGTGGCGTCAACGTCCGCCGGCAGGGTTTGGAATACAATCTGGCTGCCCGGCCCAGGCGTGCGCGATGTCAGACGGATCACGCGGCCGTCATGGGAAGCAACATTTTCGCCCAAGGCCTGGTTGAGCGTGGTCACGATCTCGTCGGGCCGCGTCGCACCGGGGTTTTCGCCGGCGCAGTCGATCGTCACGAGCCCGCGGTTTTCGAAACGCAAGCGGAGCTGCGACCGCGCACGCAGGTCGACGCCAGCGCTCACATCGCGCCGCCCGATAACGTCGGCCGGACTGGCATCCCGTCCCGTGTGGAACGACGAGATCGCACCGAAGAGGCGCTGCCGCGCGTCTTGAGCAGCAGCCGGCTCCAGGGTCAGGCTGCTGGAGAAGCCCTGGGTGGGCGAGGTCAAGACGAGGTGGGCAGCGTCGACGGTGGCGATCGCGGGAGCGCTTATGGTCTCGAGTGCGGTGTTGATGGCCGACGCTACATCGGCAGGTGCAACATGGGACGCGTCGGCGGCATTTGCCGCGCAGTCCACCTCGATGCGCGTGCGGTTGTCGATCACCAACCGCAGGAAACGCTCATCGCCGAGATTCAGGCCCGCGCCAAAGTCCACGCTGGTAATGCGCGTGGCGCTGGCCGGGCCGCCCCGGTAAGTACGCAGCAACAGCCCAAACAGGTCGGGGGCAGCGTCATTGTCGCCTTCGATTACTTCCAGCCGGCTAGCTGGACCGGCCGTGGGCGACGTCAACACCAGACGTTGGGCTGCGCGCCTGGCAACTGGCTGGCGGCAGGCGGTGTTGATCGTGCTGATGACACTGTCGAGGGATGCCTGGGCCGGCAGCAGTATTTCAACCGGCGCGTCGCGGTCCACCTTCAGGTGCAGGCTGCCCGCGCGTGAGGGCTGCGCCTTCAGCCAAGTCAACATCCCCAATGATCTGTGCGGCCCGTGCCGCTTCGCCGATCGCCGTCGCAACGCGGATTCCGAACAGCAGAGATGCTGCGTCGTCGCCACGCGCTTCGACGGTGGCCAGATTGTCGTCGTCGCCGCGTGTCCACCACGTATCCAGCTTGCTGTAGTCGTCGTCGATCGGGAGACCAAGGCTCTCGGCAGCGATGCGCAAGACACCCTGGACGGTAGAAGGCCCCTCCAAAAAGATACGCACATAGCGTTTGAGATGAGCGCGAAATTCTTCGACCGTCTCATCAGGGCGCGGCGCAAGGCCGTAGAGCGCGCCGATGCGCCGCAAGTCGTCGATGAATTCTGCGCCCTTGTCGGCGTGATCGACCCAATGGGCCAGCATCAGCGCCGCAAGGCTGTTCTCCGCCTGGAGCAGCTCGTTCCCAAATGCATCCGTGACGCTGTACAGAACCGAAGGCGCCGGGAGTGCCTTGTAGATGCTGGGTAGACGGTTGAGGATACGGTCGGTCTTGGTCGGCATGTCAGCGCCTCTCCGCGACGAATACGTCTGCCGGATTCATGTCGAGCACGACGGTCCAGCTCGGGTCAGGCGTCGTCACCTGGAACTGGGCCGCGGCGATGTCTTCATCCGTGGCTTGCCCCGTGCGACCCGGCGCCGCCGTCTCCACGCGGCCGCGCGCAGGCAAGCGGCTGCTGGTCGGCGCCACCGTTCCGGCTTCTGCGAGAATGCGCGCAAACGCCGCACGCAAGGCCTCCGCATCGTTTGGGGCCGCGGCGACCGCCTCCACCAGTGTGCTGACCAGGGTAGCAGCTGCAGGCTGGCCGATGTCGGACTGCCAGGCCATCACGTCGACGAAGCGGGGGGCGTTCGGGCCGTCCGCGGCCACATCTTTCACCTTCTTGACGGCGTCGAGCAAGTCCTTGCCTTTTGCCGGCTGGCCCGCCGTCAGCGTGTCGGTCGCGCCGTTCAATGCTTCGATCACCTCGCCCACCAGCTTCAGCTTGCCATCAGGCGCCAAGTCGCGGCTGGAGCGAATGACCAGCCTGGGGCGAAAAAATATGTATTTGGCGACGAGCGTGGCCTGAACGCCCGCCGCGCGCGTCTCCTCTACCCGGGCCTGCACCTCGCTGAATCGCTCCGGCGGGGTGTCGACGAGCAGCGTCACCATGCCGTTGGCGGGTGGGGTCTTGCCGGGCGGCCCGTTAGGGTCCCACACTTCGAGCAGCGTCGCGCGTGCATCGAACAGGGCCTGGATCAGCGCCGCAAGGGTAGCCTTGCCCAACCCGCGTAGAACGGCGCGGGCACGGTCGCGCAGCTGTGCGTCGGTCTCAGCCTCCGCCCCCAGTTGGGTTGCTTCGAGATTGGTCATGCGGGCAATACCGGCCAGCGGTTGGGCCAGGGTCGTAATCGTGTTCGGGCCGACCTGGCCGGCGGCGCCCTTGGATGCGTCTGTCGCCCGAATCGGGACATCGATGCGCACCTGGCCGCGCTGAAGCGTGCGCAGCTCGCTGGTGACAAAGGTGACGCCTTTGTCGGTACTCAGGCTCAGGCCTTCCGCAATGGTGACAACGCCCTGGATTGCCGGGTCGCGGTAGAATGTCACGAGACCTTGCGCGTATTCCGCCGTTTTGCGAGTCACGCCGAGGATCGAGACGACGAGGTCGAGCGACTTGCCGGTCGCGGTGTCGATGAACCCTGCCAGGTAGGCCTGGTTGATCTGCTGGTAGACCGTGGCAATCTCGACGCCGATAGCCTCGCTGAGCGTGCGGGTCACGCTGCCGACGTTGATGTCGGTCAGGGGAGGGTTAGCATCGCGCAAGAAGTAGTCGACATAGAAAGTCGTCTCATCGTCAGGCCGCGCCCCGTTTTGCCGCCAAACGATGGAATTAGCGGCGCTGTCGAAGTCGAAGTCCTGCTGCTTCTGAAATGCCAAGTGCAGCGGGTCGGCTGCACCGGGAGGCGTGCGCGTGCCGGTGATGGAGCGCACATCGCTCGCCGGTTTGGCCAGCCGGTAGAAGCTCTCTTTGACGTCGAAGAAGATCGGCTCGTTGACCACGCCCCCCACGATAGCCGTCAGGATGTCGTCGACGATCTCGGCGTAGGGGCGCTGGATCAAGTTCTGGGTGGCGCCATTCATGGTGTCCGCCCCCTTTCGAGGAAGAACGGAAAGACCAGGTTGAGTGGGGTATCGCTGTCGACCGCTCGCAAGTAAATGTTAATATCCATCTGGGTCGGGCTGGCCCGATTTTGAGTCACGCGCACCGAGAGTACTTCCTTGACACGTGGCTCCGCCCCGAGCGCCTGGAGGACGTAAAGCTTGGCCCGGTTGCGCGTCGTGTCGTTGTTCAGCTCGCCAATCAGGTCGAACAGGCGCGAGCCGTAGTCCGGATGGCCAAGTGCCTCCAGCTCTCCCTGGGGTGTGAGAAAGCGCATCAGCAGTGCCTGGACCAGGTTGTCGGCCCCAGACAGTATATCCAGGTCCTCACCCTGCGCGCCTTGCCGCCGCCGCGTTGCGAGGTCGCTGCCGGGGTCGCGGCTGCTGTGGCGCAGGTCGAGGCTGCGCAGCAAATGGAGATCGGTTCCCAGACGCGCGGGAAGCACAGGCATACGTTGCTCCTTAAGGCGGCCATTGATCGATGACGAACGCGGTGGCCGGGGGGCCGACGATGGTCAGGAGGCCCGGTGGTGTCGGAATGGTGTCGCCCATGCGGACCAGCGCCCGACCGCCGACGGTCACGCCGGTGCTCGCCAGTGGGCCAATGACCAATGGATAGGGAATGCCGGTCAGCGAGTTCACCATGGTACAAAGCGAACCGGTCATCGCCAGGGGCATCCCGTTGGCCGTGATGACGGGTGGAAAGATGCCGACAATCGTACCGGTGTCGGGCGGACCCGCTGCGCCGGGAGTGATAATTACCACGCAGCCGATTGATACAGGTGGACCGGGCATAAGCTCCTCTAGGTAGAGAACTGGGTGATGCCTTTGATGGACACGCTTGCGCCTTGAATGGTGCTCGCCAGGCCGCCGTCGACCGTCGCACCCATGTTGGCCTTTAGCGAAGCCTGTGTTCCGGCTTCGATTTCGGTCTTCAACTGCCCCTTGATCTTGACGTTCTGCCCTTCGAGCGACAGGTCGCGGGTGGCCTTGAGTGACATCGCCCCCGCCGCCTCGACGACAACATCGCCATCCTGGTTCATAGTGATCTTCGTGCGTCCGGCGACAACAGTGACCGTGCCGCCGCTCCCGTCGGGCTGGTCGAGCTTCATCTCCGTCTTGCCGGCCGTCGCCCGCACCGTGCCGTCGGTGATCCGCACCGTGATCTTGGGCGGCATCTCGACGATGATCTCGCGCGGCGGGCTGTTCGCCGGAAGGTTGCGGATGGCGGCGAGCACTGTCTTGTCATCGGCCTCGGCCAGCGGCAGCCGGAAGATGACCTCGTTCGGATTGTTTAGCGGCGGGCGATCCACATCGTTATAGAGGCGGCCAATGACGATGGGCTGGTTGACGTCGCCCTTGTCAAAGGCCAGGAGCACCAAGTCCCCCTTGTTGGGGATCGCAGCTGTCCCGATATGCCCGGTGGCGACCGGCACGCGCTTAAGCAGCAGGCCGCTGTTCTTCAAGCGCACGTCACAGCCGTAGTTATCGCGATCGCCGTTGGCCCCGTGCGGGTAGACCCCTTCCACGAGTCCTAGCTCCGCCACGCGCACGCCGCGCAACTCGTGACGGATGATCTCTTGCAGCGTGGTAATGATCGAGTCCATGCTTAGGTCCCCAGTGATCGAAAGCCGATGGTGGTGGTGAACCCGCCGCTCTTTGTGATGCGGTGCTTGACGCTGCGCACCTGGAAGGTGGTGTTGAGCGTATCGTCGGCCAGACCCTGGAGCCGGATGGCGTCGCCGAGCTTGATCTGCGGCTGGCCAAACGTCAGCAGCTCGCCACGCACTGCGCGGCGTTGAAGAGCTTGAAACGCAGCTTGGGCGGCCGTGGTTGCTGCGTCCCGCGTGCGCAGTGCCGGGCGCTCCAGCAGAAGCAGGGGTTCGCCTGACCCGGCCATCCCGCGTGCGCTGCTGAAATCCTTGATCAGCCAGGCCCAGGCCTTGTCCGCCCGCCCACCTGCCGGGCTCTCGCCCCAGGCTTCGACCCGCGCCGCCCGCAAGGGCGACCGGGAGATATCCAGGGCGACGATGTGGCGTGCGAACTCGAGGGTGTGGACCGTCTTGCCGTTGGCGAAGCGCTCGAAGGCCAGTTTGCCCTCGCTGTTGATGTACAGATCGAAGCCGCAGAGGGCCGCCAGCTCGCGCATGTGATGGAACACGCTGCGGCGGGCATCGATCACATAGGCCGGGAAGGCGATGCCGTCCTCGACCGTGCCGATTTCGATGCCGGCCTTGTCCGCCAGGTCGCGCACGATAGCTCCCGCGCTCTGTCCCTCATACGTCTCGTTGACAAACATCCGCAGTGTCGCATCGGCCGCGCTTAGTCCAGTCACGCGTATCGTCAGCAGCCCCCGCTCGACCGTGACCACGCCGCCCTGCATCACCTGGGTCAGGCCCTGGTCGTCGTCGTAGCCCAGTTCGAGCGTAACCTGGTCGTCGCGCTGGGGCCTGAAGCGGCCAACATTGCCCAGGACAAGCGTAAACGAGTCGGCGGGCGTGTCCAGGTCGAAGGTCACGGTCAGGTCGGTGACGATACTAGCCTGCGGCTCGTCGGTCGTGTCGATGACCTTGCCGCCGCCACCGCCCGCCAATGCGCTCTGGGCGACATTCGAGACTGTACCCAGCACGCCACTAGACCCAGCCGCATTGGTATTAAACGTGAGTTTGTAGGAGGGTGTGAACATGGTTTCTATACGCCCTCAGTGCCCTGTCGTTGTAGAGCAGCGATCAACTGCACGAGATGGTCACGCGCCAGGGCCGAGTTTTCCTGGACAAGCTCGCCTTGGAGACGCTGAATGGCCTCACGGCTCGCAATGATGCCGGGCTGCTGCAAAGCGCCAAGGTCTGCCCCTATCAGTTGATCAAGCGAAAACCTCCGAATATCTTCGGACGGATCATTCAATGCCCTGATTGTGGCGTTGATGATTGCCGTGCGGCCAAGGGGGCTAGTCCTTGAGTACACATCATCCCACATCCATGTTGCGACGCTGAAGCGGACGTAGACGCTAGGATCGGACGAGAACGCACCAGCCATCGTTAATGCAGCTTGGCCCGTCTGATCGATGGCAGGAAGCGACTCATCCTCTGCCAACGCCTGAGCTCCAAAGAGGCGCTGCACCGTCGGCCCTTCGGACACGTAGCGGAGATAACGGGATTTGCTGTCTCTTGAGTCCTGTTCAGGACGCTCTTGTTGGAGGACAGTGCTTATCGCGGTGAGCACGGGATCACTGAAATCCGCTATCTCGTCGACGTAGACTGGATCCTCCGGCGCTTCGGTAAGCTCGTAGGTCACGAGTAACAACAGTGCTCCTTCCCGAACATCGATTTGGCCCCAGATAGGATGTGGAAACTTAAGTTGAGCAGTCTCACTCTCAGGTTGCGTAAACTCGGAGCGGCGCATGGGCTTTCCTCCCTGGCCCCATAGCGTATCGAGGATGCGTAGCTGGAGCGAAATCGTCTCCTGGCCAGAGGGCGAAGAAGTTACGTTCACCTTCACGATCCTTGCCGTGTAGATTGAGGCGCCGCTGTGGACAAAGTCATAGAGCGTAAGTGTAGCGTCCATCTTAACGAGCATCCATTCGTATGTTGTCCACGAAATTTGGTGGACATCGTTCGACATTGGTCTTCTCGCCCGGTGTGAGCTTTGCGAGCGCGCTCATGGCCGCAGCGGCAGTCACGTGAGCGCCCGCATTAGTCCAACCCGGACCGGCAGCAAACGTCCCGTATGTGACAGACCAGGAGCTAGTTGCAATCACTGTAAAATTCTCGTCGAAGTCTGAGGAGAAGGCGCACAGGAACACGTCAAAGTCGTTGGAGCCGGCAATACTTGCCAGGGCCGAGCCAGTGACAGGGTGGGTCAGGCTGATGACGATAGCGGGCGGGTCTACGAAGCGCACGACTCGCTGCTGGCCGCCTGACGCGATGGGCGATTTTTCGTCATCTGAGGAGCTGATAATGAATGGCCCGGTGCCATGGACATTCACATTAAGTGGATCAGGGACATTCGCATTACGTGTATCACGGACCGGGAAGCCCAGCATAGCTGGGGCGCCGCCCGTAATAATAGGTGGCGTTGCCGTGCTCTGGACGATGACCTCCTTCAATGTGCGGCCGTCGGCATACGTGCCAGTAACACTATCGGCAGGCGTTTGCTGAATATATCCTAGTCCGACCTTGTCTGTGCCGCGTAGCTGGTTGGCGCCGCCACCTGTCAGTTTCACCGTTACCTTCATCGCCAGAGGGTGCTTCACAAATTCGGGATCCCTGTACGCAGCATTGACGCCCGGTACCCTACCGTTTGTCGAACCACTATGAACTATTAGAGATATAGCGGACGGAGTCCTGCGGAATAGCGTATCCTTCGTGATGATACGGTTGTTGGGTGCGCCTGGGCGTATCTCAATGTTGACAATGTTCACATTCAGGATGATGCCGTCTTCATCCGTTCCCCGCTTGCCATTTCCATTCACATCAACAAAGGCATGGAGGTGGAAAGATCCGGTGGCATCGCTCTTTACGACACGCTTCTTGTTGTCCGCTAGCGCGGCTGGGTCGGCAGCATGCGCCAGAAGGCCTGCGAGGCCGGTGTCATCGGCCACGCGCTCCACATCCCAAGTAATCGGGATGGCCGCTGGTCGTGCGGTGGCCGTCAGTCGCAGGTCACCACACTCCTGCACGAGCGTGATGGCTGAAGCGCCGAATACTCGGCTATCGTTGGCGCTGCTCTTAGCCGGCATCGTGTCAGCCCGGCTGCCATCGCGCTTACACGGCGTCCCACGCAGTTTTGCATCCACCTTATCGACCTGGAAAATGGTTAACGCGATCCTATCCCCGTCGTCGTCTACCCCCTTGATGCCCAGTTGAAAGCCGGTGTCGCGCAGCCCACCACTTACCGTTGCACCTTCGACAAAGAACTGCCTACCTGTCGCCGGGACGCCGTTCGCAGGGAATTCGTGAGGGTTAGCTTTTGCCGTCCCGGCTGTCTCGGCGTCAAACAGCTGTGCCTTCGTATCCAATCCGGTCATAATGATTCCGGCCACTGTGACCTGACGCAGGACCAAGGTTGCGTTGAAAGTGGCAGGCTTCTGGCGCACTATCAGCAGAGCCGCGCTTGCCGCGCGTACCAAGCTTTACATGAATAGGCCGGCCACCAAACCACTTGTCCGTCGCCATACCGGGCGCGGGTGCCACCTTCGGTGGCTGCGGAAGCGGTAGAGGCACGGCCGCCGGCGCCGTGCGCGTCGTGCAAATATCCAGTGTCAGCTCCACAGCGGTCATCTTGGCTTTCGCCGGCGGCCCCGCGGGAAGAGAAGGGCCAACACTTCCCCCTACACCTGCGCTCAGCGAAAGAGTTACTTCGAAATCCTCGGCCTTAGCACTGGCCGTCTCCCCTTGAGCGAACAACTGTACGCCACCAGAAGATCTGAGTTGGGCGTCTGTGAATACGTTGTCCGCCCCGTTGAACGTGATCTCGACCCCACCGGCCACCAATGTGAAGAACTTGATCGCCAGACTTGAGCGTTCGAATTTGCCCGTTCCCACAAAGCCAGCGTCGGCGCGTAATGTCACGGCCTGTCGAGCAGGACTAGTATACGACTTTGGAACGATGACGACGGGTGAGGCCAAGCCGATGTGCGGATGGGCTTTTGGCCCCGGCGGCGCCGCTTTCCCGACCTTCGTCGGAAATATCGGTCCGGCGGCGCCAGCTGCCTTAACCGGCTGCTCTCCCTGGACAGCCAGCCGCTTGCAGACAACGTTTCCTTTAGCCGCCTCGGGCGGCTCATCCGAGTTGCGGGCGGCGACAGGTGCGCGCACCTCTAGCGTATATATGCCGACTGGCTTGGTGCGCCCCGGATACTCAAAGCGTGCCATCGGCCTTTGTCTGCGCCGTGTTGGGCTCGCCGCGCCGCGCCCCCTTAGGTACTTCGCCGTCCATAAACTCGCCGTCGGGGGCGATCAAGACATACTGCATCTTTGCGGCGGGCGTACCGTCATCAAAGTGGATGGAGCCGCGCACTGTGATCTGTTCAGGTCTCGGCGGGCTGAACCAGCCATTTCCCCGGTTGAGCGGCACCCCGTGCCAGGAAGCAGCAGCGCGATCCCGTGTCCGGCCCCAGGCACCACGCACTATTGACGGAGCCGGGGGCAGGCTTCTCAAAAGTGACTGGTTTCGGAACGTCGCAGGGAAGACGGTCGGTCTGGACGAAGAGAATCTCAACCCGGCGGTTGGGACGCCACGCATCTTCAGTATCCTTGACCGGATCCTCTTCTCCGCAGCCTAGCCACTTGAGTTTGCCGCCGTCGCAGCCGTCCTTGGCATTAGGGAGGAGCTGAGTCTCCGCGATGGTCATCACGTCCTGGTCTTGCGCCATGTACGCATCGATCAGCGCTGCCCAGGTCTGGTCCCCGACAATGCCGTCGACGGCCAGGCCCTTGTCCTGCTGGAAGGCGCGCACAGCAGTGTTACTTTCAGTTGACTCTGTCTCGCTGAGATTGCCGCTGTAGAAGCCCAGATCCTGAAGGATGGACTCATACTGGTAAACACCCCAGCTATCGTTGAGACTTGGCAGCCCGCCCGCTGCCCGCTTGCGAATCTCACCCCATTCGGCGCGCGCCGTCGCGCTGTCGCGGCCGGAAGTCAGGTATGCATAGACGGCCCTAGCCCGGCGCTCCGACAGAGACTGGTTGTATTCCGGCGGGCCAACTTTATCTGTGTGGCCGACGACGACCATCTTCTCAGTCGGATGCGCCCCGGCGTATTCGACGACACGGCGCAAGACATGCCGCATGCAGGGCTCGACAAATGCCTTGTCGAAGCGGAAGTGGACCACAATCGCCTTCGCAATAATATTGACCGCCGCCGGGTAGAGCGTGATCTGGACCCGTGTCGTCTGGCCGGCGCGGACCGTTCCACTAGCCGAGCCGGACATGGCGGGCGAGCCTGCGGCCGTCGCTGTGGCAGTGTATTGTCCGCGGGGAAATTCTTCCTCGGTCCACACGTTGTTTTGCCGGTTTGTTAACGTGCGCGAGAGGCTGGCACCGTCGTCCTGTGTGCCTGCGACGGTGACGGTCAGCGTGCCCATGTCGAAATCAGGCTGACCCTCGACCGTGACCTCCACCACGAGTGTGCCCGTTTCTGTCGATGGTGGCGGCGGCGGTGGTGGAGTTGGTGGCTCTTCACGCCGCGTCTCGGGAGGCGGCGTGAATTCACGTAGCGTAAAGCTGTACTCGAACCGCTGGGGCTTGCCCGCCAGTTCGCGCACACCCATCTCTTCGATGAGCACTTGATCGACGCGTGTTGCTGTGGCGATGTCGGCGACGAAGCTGACCGGTTCGGCGGCGCGAAACTTCTCGCGCAGGGCACTCAGGCCGTCGGCGACCTCCGCACCCGTGAGCACGCCGGCCACCGTCACGCCGCGTCGCACGCCGGCCCTGACGCTGCAGGAAGTCTCCCTCCAACCCAGGTATGGCATGCTGTGTCAGGACCTGATCCTTCTCAACGTCGATCTGCTGTACCTGCTGCAGCTCGAGTATCGCTGAGCATCGGGCGCGCTTGCGGCATGAATGGCCTCGCCGGCAGTCTACGAGTTCTTCAGGGTTTCCAGGTGGCCGACAATCTGGTCAATAAGTAGGTCTATCTGACCCTTGATGTCACCGACCGACGGCAGGCTCGATACCAAATTTGCCACTCGCAGCACGTCGTCAATCGTGCCGGCCTGGTCGGGAAGCAGGTTCTTGGCGGCGTTGAGTAAACTCGTGACGCCCGTCGTGAACTGGCTCACCTCGGCCACGGCCGGAATATTCGGCGTAGCCAGGCGGTCGACTTCGGCCTTGATGCTTTTCATTAGGTCGATGAGCTTGGTGAGCAAGTCGGTGATGGCTGGAATCAGCGAGCGTAGGACCGGCATGGCGGGCCTTATGTCCCCGACGGCCCCACCCAGGAAGGTGTTAAATTTTTCGAGTTCCGTCTTCAAGTCCTCGAACAGACTAGTCGGTGTCGTTGCCATGTCTCACTCTCCTTGTATGGTAACTGTGTCACGTGCTTCGGTTGGCCGCCTGCAAGCGACTGAGTAAGTCGCTCAAGGGGCCGACGAACTGCTCCAGACCTGTTGCCAGGTTCAGACCCAGGTCCAGGCCGGGAACCAAATCATCGATGAGATTGGTAGCGTCGGCGAGGATGTCCGCGTCCAAGCCTGATGTGTCCTGCGGCTCGACCGGCTCGATGTACTCGCGCAACGTCAGGACGTAGGCGAAGCGATCCGGCTTGCCTGCCAGTTCCTGAATCTGCATGTCATCGATCACGACCTGGTCGATGGCGGCATCGGCGATGATGTCCGCTGTGAATGGGATGGCGTTGCCGGCGCGAAACTTGCCGTCGAGCGTCTCAAGAAACGTGCGCGCATCGGGACCGGTCGCGACGCCCCACAGCGCCACGCGGGTCGGCCGCCGTCCCAGGTTCTGGAGCAGGCTGCCGTCCATGCCCGGGGGCTTGTGCTCGGCCAGGCTGCGGCGCTCGACCGTCGCGATCTCTTGCACCTGCGGCAGTTCGAGGTCATCCAACATGGGTCGCATGGTTACACCTGAATCCCGTGCCGGCGAGCTTCTTCGTTGAGGATGCGCTTGAGTTTCGCCGCCAGCGCATCCAGATCCTCCTCGGCAGTCGCCTCGACCAGCGCGCCGTGCCGCGCTGTGGCGGCCGCAATGGGCAGGTCCCAAGCCGTGCCTGGCTCCGCTGGTGTCAAATAAGGCAACCTGGACGCCAGCGTGGGATTGACCACACTGACCGTTGACTCATGGTCCGGCAGCGGGGTGGCCAGTGCCGACGGCGAGCCGGCGAAGTCCAGCATCCCCCACAGCGAAGGCGCGAAGGGGGTGCCATCCTCGGTTATGAGCAGCGTGTGTACACCGTGCACTTCGTCGGGGGTGAACGAAGAAAGGGCTTGGGGCAGTGGGCTGCCGGATCGTGCAGCCGTGACCGTCTCCTCCACGCGCGACGGTGGACCCCCGTGTGCTGCAGAGGCTGGCGCCAGATGAGCGTATCGTGTCAGTACTGCCAGGGCAGCAGTGGGCCCGCTGAGCCGTGTAGCCCAGGCGCCCTCGATTGGCTCCCTCGCTCCGGCTTCCGGTTCAGATAGGAGCAGACGGTTAGCTCTGCTAATAATGTGAGCGACGCGCGCGGCAAGCGGCGTGCGCCAATGGTTCGCAACTCGCTCCGCCAGGTCGCCTGGCTGGAACAGGCGCTCTGGCGCGCACTTCGCAGCGCCGAGGGAGCGCCTGCGCGGTACCCGGTTCGTCACTTCGCCGCGCGGCTGTGCCTGCGAACGGAGCCAGCAGCGCGGAGTGTGCCTGTCGGGGCAGTCCAGCGGCGAGACGAGCAGAGCCAACTGCCGATGACTGGGTAATGTGCCGCCCCGGAGACAGCTTGCCGAGCGGAAGCGACGGCATCAGCGCGGTTTCTGGTGCCCCTTGCAACGGCGAGGTTAAAGATGCTGCCCTCTTGCTATGTGAACGTGCGGCGATGGGGGCATCTGCGGCCACTCGCGGAACCGGCGTCAAGGGCGTGTCCACTAGCGGCAGCGAGAGCCGGCCGCGCAGGGAGCTAGTCGATTGCCGGGCAGCGCGACCTTTTGGCCGCTGCATCCGCTGTGGCCGAGCCTCATCTGGCTGGCTGGTCAGGACGGCCAACTCGGTCAGCGCCACGCCCATAAGTGGGCCGTCGCGCAAAGGGAGCAGCGGGGCCAGCAGCGGCTCCAGCCAACCACTGCCGCGGCGCAGACAGTAGATCCAGCCGGTCCGCTGTGCCATCTGATGCTGGTACGCTGCGAGCGCCCGCCTCGCCCTCAGCGGCGGCTGCCGCGCTGTCATCATGCGCTAACGCTCCCCTCGCGGGTCATCTGTAGATAGAGAAGGATCTGGCCGATGGTCATGCCGCTGACCTCCTCTGGGGTCCAGCCGAACTCGCGAGCCAGGATGAAGCACGCCTTCGCCAGCGGAGCCTGTACCATCTCCTCAAGAGCATCGCGCGGCGTGTCGATGCCGCTGATAATATTGACACGTTCGACGAGGAAGCGTGCAATCCCAGCCGGCAACTGGATCACCTGCTCCAGCTTGAGCGGCGGCTCGACCAGCGCTTGCTGCAGCATCAGCGCAGCGGAGAGGCTATCGTCATCCTTGGCAGCCTTGCCGATGCGTTGCAGGTCACGCACAGTCAGCGGACGCAGGATAACCTGGCCGCCCGGCCCGCGGCCGCCCGTGGCGAGCAAGTCGGACGGCAGGTCCACGACGTGGGTCAGTGCCCCGCCCGCAAGCAGCTCTTCTGCTGAAAGGCTCATACAGCTTAGCCTCCGCTGGCTTCCTTGTCCTCGATGGTGATGAACAGACCTTTGAACGTAACGCCTTCCATGAGGAAGTCGTCTTCAGGCAGATTGAAGACCCAGGAATCAAACTTGACCCCATGCACGGTCAGGGTGCTGTTGGTATCGGGGAACGCCGGGTTGCGGGCCAGCAACTGCAGGTTGAAGGCTGGCTGCGGGAACGGTTCGTTGGTTCGCTCCACAAGTGCGCCCTTGCCCAGCATGAGCCGCAACAGCGCGCCATTAATGAAGGCACGGCCGATCCGTCCGGTCACGTTGATGTTGCCTTCATTGAGCGAGGCAGGGTGACGGCGGCCAATCTCGTGAAAAGGCTGTACCTGCGTCGTCACCAAAACTTCGACGTTGGTCGCGCGCCCGACAGGGCTGAGACCATAGAACTCGATAATCTCGTTCGCCGCGTCGCCCTCCGCGCCAGCCTCGACCGCAAGGGTAAGGGTTGCGTCGGACCCTGAATAGACATCGGTATTGGCCATGGGGCAGTCTCCTTAACCTAGGAACATCACAACTTTGATGTAGTCGATACTGAACGTCGGACGCAGCGTCATCGTGACTTGAGCGATACCCCGAATCTCCTGCTCGCGCGTGGCAGACACGTCCAATTCGTAGCTCACAAGCATCTCGTCGTCGATCATGCCGGCCAGGAACCCGTTGATCGCGCCTTTGAGCGCTTGCCGCACGCGGTCATTGTTGAGCAGTCCGATGAAGGGATCGCATGCCGCGCGCACCCCGAACTTGGCGAAGTCGACGATGCGCCGCGTCGTGATCTGCTGGAACGCGCCCAGGTCGGTCGTAATGCCCTTGACCACGCGTACTCCGCGCCGGACCTCGAGACCGAGGACGCCATTCTGGACCAACTGCTCGAGCTGGCCCGAATTGAATGGGACTTCGAGAGCGGACACACTCAACGTTTTGTTAGTCAGGCTGACGTGCGGATCGCGCGCCGAGAGCATCCCGGCGATGGCCGCCGCAGTGTACGCGCCCGGCAGTACGACGGACGGGTCGGCGATGGTACGGTCAGCCGCCTTGGCCGCGTCGACGGTCTTGATCCCAGGCGCGACAAAGATGATGCGGTCACCGGTCACCGTTGGGCTGAGCAAGCTGCTCAGAAAGGTGGAGATATTGTTGCCCGCAGGAGCGCTGCCGACTACGGCGATACGGTCCCGTTTGATCTTGTCCGTCGATGCCGATTCTACGTGGGCCTTCAGGTCGGCGCCAGATTTGGTGATGTCTTGACCAGCAGAGACGATGATGTGGGCGTTCTCGTTGAGAAGGAGCTCAAGCCCTGCCTTGTAGGCAGCCGGAGTTGTGTCCGCTCCGTCGACACCTCCAATGAATGGTAGAGGGGTTGGGGTGGAGCCGGCAGTGGGCGCAACGTTCCCCGTGACCGGGGAGGGCGCCGATGCCTTGACCAGGGCGGAGCCCTGGCGCGCGTCGTTGACGCGTTGCACAACGTCCTGGCCTGTCTTGACCAGGAACGTCTCCTCCGTGCTCCCCAACGTGACGGTCAGCGGGATATTGCCATTGGTGTCGGCGGAGCCGACGGTCAGCTTCAACCCATTGCCCCATGTGCCAGGGGAGAGAGCTTCAAGACTGACATTGGTGCCGGCGATAGGAGCCGCCGGCTTTGCCGGCGCAGCCGCGTTCGACGCCACGCGCACCGCGAACACAGTCGACGCGCCGTGTGAGTACGCGATTTCCAGGGCACGCACCAGGGTCAGGGGACTGTTTGCGATGTCGGGCGCGTCGAACTTATCGTACGCGCCAAACGTCGACCGTGCGTCGGCGTAGCTGCTCAGAATCTGCACTTTGTTGATCGGGCCGCGGTTCGCCGTGCCCACGATACCAATATTCCCCACCGTGACCGGACCGGGCACGATGAGGGCCTCCGCGCGGACGTCGATATATACTCCCGGCAAGACTAACTCAGGCATGAGCAAACCTCCCGAGGCGCGTGGCCTCCTCTGACTATGACTGCTACGCCACTCCTAGACCGTTAAGCGGAAGGAGGGCGAGGTACTACGTTTGATACGACGATGTCATTGCACCTGTGCGCACAGATAGATAGCACTAGTGTCGTTGATCGGAACGGCCCTTGCTCAAACTCACTTGAAACATATCTCGCGCTCCTCAGCGCATGGTTTGGTGACAAAAACACGCGTGTCCGATTCAAAAAGGTGCACGGTCACGGAGTGCATATCATCACAGGCTTAGGTACGGGCGCGCACTGTACGAAATGTAACGACCGGCCGTATCTTGATGCGTCTCTCGAAGCGGCTCTTGCAGCGTCTCTTGGAGCACTTGGACGATCTTTTGCTCAAATCTTGGGCATGGTTCGTTTTCTGCAACTTCTGCCTTATAAAGTTCCGGTGGCCTGCTGGCCAGCAACCCATGGTTTCGATACACAAAATCTTTGTTGCCGATATGCAACGCCTAACATAGCCTACGAGGTTTCGCTTAGCGTCCGCGTAATCGTCTGCAGCACCTCTTCTACATGGCGCAAGGTGTCCAACAAAAGCACCTGCGCCGAGGCCAACTGGTCAAGTACTAGCATCGACTTTGGGGCGCTGGCGGACGTCGTGAGTGGCGATTGGCTATCAACAGAGAATCCTAGGTTGACATTATCGGTTTGAAGTTGGGTGTACAACTTCGTAGTGCCCTCGGCGGGCGCAACATTCAGTTCGGCGAGCAGCGCCTCAACGCAACGCTGGTATTGACGAAGTGCTGCCGTGCGGTCACCCGAATGATAGTAGAGACGCATCAGGCACCGGTGTGTGAGCTCGCGCGCCGGTTCGAAGTGCAGGATGCGAGTGCCATAGATAACACCTTCTTCGTAAAGGCCATGGGTTTCACAGTAATCGGTCAATTTGTCGAGTAGAGCCAAATACATGTATTGGTAGCGCTCGCGCTCCTGTATACACCAGTCGTGATACCAATTCTCGAGCAAATCACCTCTATAGGACTGGACGACACTTCTAATGGATTCAGCCTGTGTTGCCGTCAAAGCTTGACCCTGAATACCCTGCAAATTCGAGAATGTATTTTCCACGATGTCAAGGTCAAGTTGAATGTCAGCGTGAGGGTTGACTTCGATCCAATCGGCGTCCACGAGTAACGTGCAGTCCGGACTGCACTTGGTTTGCGGATCGATCGCCATCTGTAGTTGCCATAGTGCCTTGCGTAGATACTTTTTTGATTGAGCACTGGTCGCGTCGCTCCACAAGACGGACGCGATCGCCTCGCGTGAGTGTGTACGCTTTCGATCTAGCAACAAATAGCAGAACAACTCTTGAGCCTTTAGCGCATCTAGATTTTCAAGCTCGTTCCCATCGCGCCGGATACATAATTTGCCAAACAACGATACTTGTAGGGTGGACATGACAAAGGCTCCTATGGTCAAATTGCCCGGACGATGCCTCACTGATACAATTGGCCCGTTCTTTGGACGTGTTGCGATCGGTCACCTCGAGAGTCGAGTTCTTCAGTCATGACCTTGGTCTCGAGTTTTCAATTTACGATCTTGTCATTGACTCGGTTGCACTAGTTGCTTCCCGCGGTCCTTCCCTTTGTGGTTCACCTAAGATAAAGAAGTTGCATCCACAAAATATCCACAAATTGAATCTCGGTGTTCATCTCCGCCAACTTGGCCTGAGCCTGGCCACATGATGTCCACCTTTTTCCACCATGGCTAAGGGCGAGGAGCCCTTTGCCTGTGAGGGTTCCTCGGAAAAGCGGTTATCCCCACCGGTAGAGCGGCTAGGACGTATGCCAGCGCACGAGCAAAGCGCTTAATTGGACCGTGCATTGCAGACATGGGCAAGGTCTCCTGTGAAACATCTTGTCGTAAGAGTCAGCTGAGGCACCGCGTATTTAGTTGTAGGGCAGAAGAGTAATAGGGATTCACAGGTAATTATCGCGCAGATTGCATGGAAAAGATCCATTCAAAAAGGAGAGCGTAACACGCTGGGGACAAAAAATGGAAAGCCGACCCGTCGGCATGCTTGTACCTGGCTCCGGCCGATGTTCAGGCAATTGCCTGTTGCCCGTATAGAGACATAATGGGCGCGGATCCTCCCATCGGTGCAGCCAGGATGCCTTGTGCGTGGTCAATTTGTCTGTCCAGACTGCCTATGTCCCCAGTGTGTTACGCTCTCCAAAAAGGTGTGGGGTGTGCGTCAGGAATATGGACGCGCCGGAACAAAGCCCCGCGTTCAGTCCGCACGCCGCGTGCGGAGCGCCCGTCAGGCCGCCTGTGTGGGCGTGGGGCGCCAGGGGCACGAAGGCGTGCGTACTGGACGCGACGGGACAACTTCCAAAGGTGCTCCGCCTTAGCTGTTCGGAACTTCAATCGCCTTGCCAAGGGCACGTTCGAGGATCGTGCGCGTGATCTCCGAGTAGGTGGGGTGGGCGTGGATGATGGTGGCCATGTCGTCGAGCGGCGTGCGCAGGGCATCATGTTGGCCAACCCCTGGATCATCTCGGAGACGTTATGGCCGAGCGCCTGGGCGGCCACAACCGTGTTGTCCCTGACCCAAATCTTGACGAAGCCTTCCTCGTAGGCCTCGATGCGGGCGCGCAAGTTGGCGGTAAAGGGAACCTTGAAGACGCCAACGCCATCCATGTTGCTGCCGTTCCTGCCGCCGTTGTCGCTAAACGGCACCAGGCCGACGGCGGCGACCTCGGGGATTGAATAGACAACGGCCGGGATCACGCTGTAATTCATAGTGCGCAGGTGATGGTGATGGCCGTGCAGCGTGGCGGCGAAGTTCTGGCTGCGGGTGATGACGGAGCTGCGCAACCGTGGCGTGCAGGACATCCTGATTGCGGTCGCGGACGGTCTCAAAGGCTTCCCCGAGGCGATTACCGCCGCCTTTCCACAGACGCAAGTACAGACCTGCATCGTCCACCTGCTGCGCAACTCACTGGAGCTCGTCGGCTGGAAAGACTACAAGCCGGTCACGAAGGCGCTGCGTGAGATCTACCGGGCCGAAAACGCCGATGCTGCCAAAGAGCGGCTGGAGGAATTTGCCGACTCGGACTAGGGCCGCAAGTACCCGACGATTGCGCCACTCTGGCGCAGGCACTGGGAACAGGTGACGCCTTTCCTGACCTATCCGGTCGAAATGCGCCGGCCGATCTACACCACCAATGCCCTCGGAAGCGTGCACATGCGTCTGCGCAAATTTATCAAGAGCCGCGGCCACTTTCCCAACGATGAGGCGGCCGTCAAACGCCTGTACCTGGCCTTGCCCAATATCAGCCAGACGTGGACAATGCCACCGAGAGAATGGAAGCTGGCCATGAGCCAGTTTGCCGCGCTCTTTGAGGACCGTTTCCGGTGGACAGTGCGCCTCGGGAAATGTACGTCGTACACATAATTCCGGCTAGATCCATTGTGGGGAGGATTAAGAGGATGAGAGAGCAGATTGAGCGGCGGTTGGAGGAGTTGAAGGGAGAATTTGAGGCAGGGCAGAAGATGTTGGCCGAGATCGAGCAGCGGAAGCTTAACCTGGAACAGACGTTGCTGCGCATCAGCGGTGCGATCCAGGTGCTAGAAGAGATGTTGACGGACGAGCAGCCGTCGGTAAATGGTGCGGCGCCTATAGTGCACAACGAGCAGGTATGATTGGCAGCCTGGACGAAGCGATTGCAACACAGTTGAAGGATGCCCTGCTTGGCTTACTGAGTGGTGCACCTCCGCCTGTCTCATTGTCGATGCAGCCAACGACGCCACCGATCCGCAGTTGGTGTGGCATTCGGACGGGTACGGCTTGGCGTGGCTGCATCAGCCGGTAGCCGGGGGCAGGCGCGCGCTGATGTTCACGGTATTTGGACGAGCAAGGGGCGCGGGTAGATTTGAACTTTGGCGTGGCTCCCGTCCGCCCGGCGCCGCTGTATGCGGTGAGCGCCGCCGACGCAGATGTACAGGATTACGCACTGGTGCGGAATGGGCGTACGTTTCGGGTGACCTGGACGGAAAAACGCGACGGCAAGATCCATCATATGCAGACGGCCCTGGCCGTGCCGCGCAAGCCTGGCCCGCCGGGCTACGATCGTGCTTATGAGCATCCCTCGGCGGCGCTGGTGCGGGCTACGTTGTTTAACGGTGCTACGAACATACGGCGCACAGCGCTGCCCAATCAGGGCAACGACCCCAATGACGGGTACGGTTGGGGACGTTTGAACCTGCGCCAATCATTGGCGCCGCTACCGCCGGTGACGTTCTATGCGCGCGACGATGCGGCGGTGGCGAGTGGTCAGACATTGCGCTACCGGTTCCGGCTCCCAGCAGGGACGCGGCTGCTGCGCGCGACGCTAACGTGGACCGACCCGCCGGGCGTGCGGCTGGTCAACAACCTTGACCTGCGGATTACAGCGCCAGACGGCAAAGTGTATGTGGGCAATCGCTGGCAGGCGGCTCCCAATGCGCAATACAGCGATCCCTTGCCAAATCCGCCTCCCGCCAATCCATTTGAGTCCGTGCATAATGCCGAACAGATCGTCGTGGCCGGAGCGCCAACGCTGCCATCAGGAGACTATCTGGTGGATGTGATCGGCGGCGCGTTTGCCGCAAACGCTTTTCAGACCCACCCGGGACAGGCGTTTGCTTTGGTATTTGTCGGCAGTGGGGACGAGGCGCGTTTCAGCGGACTGCCTGAGCACCCGGATGTGCCATATTATTGAGGAAAAGCGAGCGCTGAAACGCGGGCAGCATGTGCGTGCCGCACGAGGCGTGCGATACGCGGGAAGCCTATGCATTAGGGGGGGGATTGGCGGCTCCTGCGCGGGCGGCCCAGATCAGGACGATTAGGGCAATGGCCGTGACGGCGGCAAGGGCAAGGACCTTGTAGATGGTGCTGTCCACGGCAAGGGTGAGGATGGCGAGGGCGGCGCAGAAGAGCCAGTAGCCGACGACGAGGGTGCGCTCGGCGATGCCCCTGTCGAGGAGGCGGAAGTGGAGGTGGTCGCGGCCGCCTTGACCGAGAGGTTGGCCGCGCCGCCAACGGGTAAACATCAGCCAGCCGACTTCGACGACAGGCAGGGCGACGACCATAAGCACGGTGGCGAGGCGGGCGCCGCCGATGATGCCCAGCGAGGCGATGACAAAGCCCAGGAAGTAGGAACCGCTGCTGCCCATAAAGATGCGGGCAGGAGCGAAGTTGAAGGGCAGAAAGCCCAGGGCAGTGCCCAACAAGGCGAGCGGGAGGAGCGCAACGCTGAGTTGCGGCGGCTCGGCGCGCCAGATCATATGAATCGCCAGCACGGCGGAGAGGATGGCCGTGACTCCGGCGACGAGCCCGCTGGCGCCGTCGAGAAAGTTAATGGTGTTCATCATCCCCATGTACCAGAAGACGGTGACAAGCCAGAGCAGCCACCAGGGGAAGCCATCTTCGCCAAAGAGCAAGCCGCCGCCCAACGGGTTGTTGACGTGCTTGATGAAGATGAGGCCAAGGATGCCGATGATGGCTGCCCCGAACTGGATCAGGTACTGTGGCCCGGCGCGGAAGTGCAGGCGGTCGTCGAGCAGGCCGAACACGACACAGTAGAGGCTGCCCCCCAGAAGGGCGACGAGACGCCGCATCTCGTTGGGATCGTTGCGGGCCGGAAACCAATCTGCAACGGAGGGGGGCAGCACATCGGGTAGGACGGTGATGAGCAGGACCGTGACAAAGAAACCGCCAAAGAGAGCGATGCCGCCGGTGCGCGGGATGACACCACTATGCTTGCGCCGCCCGCCCGGGCGATCCACCATCCCCCAACGCACGCCGAGCTGCCCGGCGAGAGGCGTAAGCGCATAGGTCAGCAGAAAGGCAAAAACGAGCGTGGCCAGGAACACCATGAAGCGGACGACCTTGTGGTGGGCGCCGACGGCTTTACCGTCGGAGGCGGCAAACGGCGTCAAGCGTCGTGGCGGCATGCATGCCGCCACGACGCTTGAGAAGCGCTAAGGACGCATGTTGGTCAACGTGCGGGGGAAGGCGATGGTCTCGCGTACGTGGTCGAGACCGCAGATCCAGGCGACGGTGCGCTCGACGCCGAGGCCAAAGCCGCTGTGGACAACGGAGCCATAGCGGCGCAGGTCCACGTACCATTCGTAAGGCTCAAGCGGCAGCTTGTGACGCTCGATGGCGGCCAGCAGCTTGGAAGCATCGCTCATGCGTTCACTGCCGCCGGTGATCTCGCCGTAACCTTCCGGGGCCAAGAGATCGACGCTACGGCATACGTCCGGCCGGCCCGTTTCGGGCTCCATGTAGAAGGCCTTGACCTGCGTGGGATAGTGGTGGACGAAGACCGGGCGGTCAAACTGGGCGGCCAGGTAGGTTTCGTGCGGGCTGCCAAAGTCGTCGCCCCACTCGATGGCGGGCACAGTGTCTTCGTAGCCGGGCACCAACTCGCCGCGATCGGCGGCGGCGTTGATCATGCGCACTGCTTCGTCGTAGTGGATACGGGGGAACGGCGGCACCACGCGTTGCAGGAATTCGGTGTTGCGTTCGAGCACGCGCAACTCAGGGGCGCATTCGTTGAGACAGCGCTGGACGATGTAGGCGACGAACTGCTCTTCGACGTCCATTAGCTGTTCGAGCGTGCAGAAAGCAATCTCCGGCTCGACCATCCAAAATTCTTGGAGGTGGCGACGGGTTTTGCTTTTTTCGGCGCGAAAGGTGGGGCCGAAGCAGTAGACCTTGCCAAAGGCGAAGATGTTGGCCTCGTTGTACAGCTGGCCTGTCTGTGCCAGGAAGGCGGGCTCGCCATGATAGTCGATCTCAAAGAGCGTAGTCGTGCCCTCGGCCGCCGCAGGCGTGAGGATGGGCGTATCGACGTTGAGAAAACCGTGGCTGTCCAACCAGTCACGAATGCTGCGGATAATGACGGCGCGCACCCGTAACGCCGCCCACTGGCGGGACGAGCGCAGCCACAGGTGGCGGTTCTCCATCAGGAACTCGATGCCATGTTCCTTGGGGGTGATGGGATAGGGGTCCGAAATCCCGAGCGTTTCCAGGTAGCGGACGTCGACCTCATAGCCGCCGGGAATGCCCTGCGCGCGCGGGTCGGCGCGTACAAGGCCGGAGAGGATGACGCTGCTCTCCTGTGTCAGCGACTTGGCGATCTCAAAATCGTCGGGCGCCACGTTGTCGCGGAAGACCACTGCCTGGCACATGCCCGATCCGTCACGCACCTGCAGAAAGTGCAGTTTGCCCTTGCCCGTCTTGTTATAGAGCCAGCCTTGGAGGGTGACTTCCTCACCCACATGGTCCTTGAGTTCCCGAATTGTAACGACAGGCGGCACGGCGTTATCCTTTCTCGTCTTCTTCTGCGTCTTCTTCTTCCCAGCCGGACCAGTCAAATTCGGGCATGGGCAGCATATTGGTGAGCACCGGCGTGCCGTCATCGGCAATGTCGCCGGGAAACAGCTTGGACAAGTCGATCTGGTAGTCGGTCAGCGTGCGCCCCACCTTGGAGAAATGATCCGGCCGGAACTCGTATGAGTCGCGCAGTTCGGGGTGCACGCTATGTTCGTAGATGTAGACTGATTGCGGGGCAACATAGGCCACTTCGGCTTCGAGATTGGTAACCCGATTGTCGTCGTAGCGCTGGCGGGAGCGGGTGCGGCGGCGGGCCTTGCGGGCCTTGGCGACAGGTGGGCGATTCTCTTGGGTGCGTTGCGATTGGCTTTGCTGGCCGGACGGCCCAGATTGGCCGGGCTGGCCCTGGGGCTTACCCTCTTTCTTAGGCTGGAAGTAGCGCCTGCGGCCCTTGCGGTTGCGGTTACCGCCTTTTTCTTCGGTCATTGTGCAATATCCTTTGTTACGGCACAGTCAGCTGCGAGACTTCGGCGCCCTGCGGGTTGATGAGACGGGCAACTGCGCCGGTGCTCCAGACGTTGGCCGGCTGGTTCCAGTAGACGTCTACACTTGTGTCGGTACCCGGCCCCGAGTGCAGCTTGAGGCCGCTGCCGGGGAAGAGCAGCAGATTGCCAAAGGTGTAGGCAGGGCCGCCCTCACGTTCGAGACGCCAGCCCTGCAAATTGACGGCAAGGTCGCTGTCGTTGCCGACGTTGATGGCTTCCGAGGTAAGCACGCCTGGACTCTCGACGGTGGTCACACGAATGCCGGTGTTGACGCTGGATGCGATAGGTGTGGCGGTGGCGGGAGCCAGAGCCGTATCCCCGCTGGGGATAGTCAGCCGCTGGCCGACAAAGACAAAGTCAGGATTATCCAGCTTATTGGCTGATATGATAGCGGCTACTGGCACGCCGAAGCGGTCGGCGATGCCAGAAAGGCTGTCTCCCACCTGGACCACATATTCAGAGCCGGCGGCGGGCGTCGTGGCGCCATCGGCGGCAGCCGGTGTCGCAGCCTGCTGTCCGTCAGTTGCGGTTTGTGCGTCTGCTGGTTGGCCACCTGTGTCTGCCTGGCCCTCTGTCGCAGCTGCGCCTGTGCCTGGCGTAGGGGTGAGAGTAGCCGCCATGGGAACGTCGAGAGCGGCGGCTGGAGTGTTAAGGGCGGCGAGCGCCTCGGGGTCCGGCCGGCGAGCCTCAACTATCCAAACCACGGCCATGGCGATCACCAGGCTAATCAGGGCGTTGAGGATGATGATAAAAGACAGTTGACGACGGTTCATAGCTGGCCTAGACTGAGCTTAATTTGGGCAGGCAGCACCGGCAGCACCGGCAGCCCCGTCCAAGCTGCATTGTAACATATAGCCAGGTGAAAGTGAGCCTAGTCACGGTGTCCTGGTCGCAGGTACGCGATACTAACGGGTATCTCCGTCTTCAGGCATAGGGACACGAGATCGGCGTTGGCAGGAGTTGGTGCGGCGAGCGTAGAATTTGCGCCGCACGTCGTATTCGCACAAGTTGAGTGTTCGCACAGGGTAAGATAGCAGAGATTATGTACGAATCTACACCACCTTCTGGGTCAGAAGCTACTAGATCAAAGGGCCGGCCGGCGCTCATTGCCGTGGCGGTTGCGACCGTGATCTTATTGAGTTCGTGCTTTTTGCTGGCGGTCGGCGCGGCCTTATTTGGTTTGACCAGTGTTTCTACTGCCGGCAGCCGGACTGAACGACCGCAACGCGTGGTGGCGGCGAGCCAGGTGACGCCGCGGGCGCAGGTGGTAGTGCAGCCACCTCCCGATGGCATTGATTATGAGAGCGCCGTGCTGCGCAACGTCTACGAGCAAGTGGGGCCGTCGGTGGTCAACATCACCGTCGAGATGGGCCATCCGTCGGTTTCGGGCAGTGAGGATATTCCCAGCGACCTGGAGATTACCAGCAGCGGGTCGGGGTTTGTCTGGGACACCGATGGGCATATCGTCACGAACTATCATGTGGTCGAGAGTGCCAGCAAGGTGCAGGTGACCTTTAGTGACGGGACGATGTCGATGGCAGATGTCGTCGGCGAAGACGAGGACAGCGACCTGGCGGTCATTCAGATCGATCCCACAGGCTATGAGTTGGTGCCGGTGCGGCTGGGCAGTATGGACGACGTGTACGTCGGCATGCGGGTGGCCGCCATCGGCAACCCGTTTGGGCTGCAAGGCACACTGACCAGCGGCATCGTGAGCGCCATCGGCCGCTCGATACCGGCCCCGACCATGGGCAACTACAGCATTCCCGACTCGATCCAGACCGATGCTGCCATCAACCCGGGCAATTCGGGCGGGCCGCTGCTCAACGAGCGTGGGGAAGTGATCGGCGTCAACTCTCAAATCCGGTCAGAGGTGCGGGCCAACAGCGGCGTGGGGTTTGCCGTGCCGGCGAGCATCATAGGGCGCGTCATACCGAGTCTGATCGAAAACGGCCGTTACGAACACAGCTATCTTGGCGTGAGCGGCGTGACCTTTAGCCCGTTGTGCGGACCCGACCTGGAATTGAATCCGACGCAGCGCGGCGTGATTGTGGAGCAGGTGCTGGATGGGGGACCGGCCGAGCGGGCTGGCCTGCGCGGGGCGGACCGGCAAGTGGATACGGAGTATCCCAGCATCTGCCCCAGCGTAACCGGTGGCGACCTGGTGACGGCGATCGATGGGCAGCCCGTGACCTCCTTCGAGGAGATGCTGACCTACATGGCGCGCTACACCAGCCCTGGAGACACAGTAGCGTTGACCGTGCTGCGCGACGGTGAGGAACAGCAGGTTGACTTGACGTTGGGGACACGGCCGCGGCGCTAACTGGCGCAACAACAAAAGAGGCCAGACACCGGGTTTCCGGCAGGCGTCGCTTGTACCAAGCGCAGCTTGCGGTGAAACTCGGTGTCTTTTTATGGTTCGCGAAATTTCCGTGTTTGCAGTAAACGATTGGCCAAACAACACGCCGGTTCTATTCTTGTATACCGCAACTTGAGCAGCCGCAGATAACACGATCTTTCCACTCGCTGTGCCGGGTTCGCAGTCTTGCTGCCGCGCGCCATCCGTCTGTGTAGGAGTACCACGATGATTCAAACGATTCGCACCGGATTCATGTACCTTGTGCGCTTTGCCATCCTCTGGTTTGTAGATGCGCTGTCGCTGCTCGCGACGTCCTGGGTGATGCCTGGTTTGACCGTATCGGCAGTAGGCGATACGCCAATGCTTACAGTGGCGATTGCTGCAGCGTTCTTGCTTTCCATTGTCAACCTCTTGATTCGCCCGGTCGTGTTCCTCATCGCCCGGCCGTTGGGCTGGGTGGCCATGTTCGTCATCGGTTTTCTGGTCAACGCTGTCGCCCTCTGGATCACGGCTTACTTGATGCCGGGCTTTGAGGTGGACTTCCTGGGAGCCATTCTCGGCGGCATTGTCTTTGCCTTCTTCAACAGCATCTTGACGGGAATTCTCGAAATCGACGAGGAGGGGTCTTGGTATCAGAATCGCATCGAAAAGCGAGCCAAGGAGCAGCCGTACGACAGCGCCAATGAACCGGGGCGCGGGCTGATGATGCTGGAGATAGATGGCTTGAGCTACTGGCACATCAAGCAGGCGCTCGACGACGGCTTGATGCCGACCCTGTCGCAGATGATCGAGGAGGACGGCTACGTTCTCTCGCACGTCGACTGCGGCCTGCCTTCGATGACATCATCCTGCCAGGCCGGCATCATGTTCGGTGACAACTACGATATTCCAGCGTACCGCTGGTATGACAAGGAAAAGAAGAAGCTGTATGTATCGGCCAGCGACGCCACCGAGCTAAATGCGCGCTACGCGCAGGGGCAGGGGCTCATGCGCAAGGGGTCGAGCATCATGAACATGATGGCAGGCGACGCCGAGAAATCGCTGTTTACCATGGCCAACATGTGGGACGGCACCGAGGAGGAGAAGAGGCACCGCGCCAACGATGTGGCGCTGTTGATGCTCAACCCATATTTCCTGACGCGCATGTTGGTGATCTTCTTTTGGGAGACCGGGCGCGAGCTTTGGGAAGCGTTTAAGCAAAAAATCAACAACGTGCAGCCGCGCCTGAACCGGCTGGAGCACGGGTATCCTTTTGTACGCGCCGCCATGTGTGGCCTGATGCGTGACATGTCGGCCAACATAGCCATTCTGGACATGATGCGCGGGGCGCCTTCCATCTACATGCTCTACCTGGGCTATGACGAAGTGGCGCATCACTCGGGGCCATGGACCGGCGACGCCTTTGGCGATCTCAGGCGCTTGGACAAGACATTTGCCCGCCTGCGCCGCGTCGTGAACGATAAGGCGCCGCGTCCCTACAGCTTTATTATCTTGTCCGACCACGGCCAGTCGTTTGGCGCTACGTTCAAGCAGCGTTATGGCATGAGCATCAAGGAGTTTATCGAGCGGCAGCTGCCGCAAGGTACCACCGTGACACAGTCAATCGGTGGCGATACAGGAGCCATGGGGCTGCAAGGTATGGCGGGCGAATTGTCCAACATGCAGCAGATGGGGGCAACCGGCGGCATCAGCACGACGATGGCCAGGCAGGGTGAGAAGCTGGCCAAGAAGGGCTCCGAGGTCGACGAGCAGCACGCCAGCGACGAGCAGGCGGCGGTGACGGCCTACGGCAGCGGCAATGCCGCCCAAGTATATTTCGACTTGTTCCCGCGTAAGATCAAGCTGAGCGAACTGGAGGCTGCCTACCCCGGCATGTTGGACGCGCTGGTGCAGCACGAGGGGCTCGGCATGGTGATCGGCTATGCGGACGACATGACGGCCGTCGTGCTCGGCAAGGGCGGCCAACGCAACCTGCACACCGGCGAGGTAGAGGGTGTGGATCCGGTCGCTCCCTATGCGCCGGCGGAAGGACATGGGGTAGCGACAATCGACAAGCGCGTGTGGCAGTTGCGCCGCGTGATGGATTTCCCCAGCGCCGGCGACCTCTGGCTCTTCAGCACGGTATACGCGGACGGTACCGTGGCCGCGCTGGAGGAGCTGGTGGGCAGCCATGGCGGCGTGGGCGGCGAGCAGACCGACGCCTTTATCTTCCACCCGGCCGACATGGATGTGCCCGACACCCGCTGCTCGACTGACGTGTTTCATATCTTGGACAGCCATCGCAATGCGCCGGTGGCGCCACGGCAAGTGAATGTGGCAGATGCCGTGCCGGATTGGGCGCCAAGTACGCTGCTGACGGGTATCGGACGCTTTGGCGAATGGATCAATCGTGCGCTGCGCTGCCTGATACTAGATCGTACGGCCTACCAGGAAGTTGTGCAGGATCCATATATGACGGGGCCGGCGCTGCTTATTGTGCTTGTGATGGTGGCTGTTACAACCATTGTACGCTATGGCGAATTCAACCTTCAGCGCATTTTCGCTGGCTACGTGGTGTGGGTGGGCGCGGCGCTGATCATCTTTCTGGCTGGGTGGTTTCTTTCCAGGCGAGGCACTTTCGCCAAAACCTTCCGTGCTTTGGGCTTTGCCGAAGCGGTTACAGTGCTGGGACTATTCTCTCTGATCCCAGGACTTGGGTCGGCCATACAGGTGATAGTATTTTCCCTCAGTATTCTGGCCATTTGGCTGGGCGCAGCGATCGCGCACAATCTGAAGGGTTGGCGGGCGGCGTTGTTCCCCATGATTGCGATACTGGTGTTTGTGCTTGGGGCAATGTTAGTCAACTCATTGCTAAATGGCGCAGCGTTTACATTGCAGGCATTGTTCAGTGATCTAGGGATGCAGCCGCAGTAAGGTGTACTGGCGAATCTGCACTAATAGGACTCGCCGACAAGCCAGTCCTTGGCTTGTTCGTAGTCGTCGAAGAACCGGACTGGCTTAGGCCAGGTAACGTGCCGGACCTTTGCATACCAGATGCGACGCAAACGGGAGACGCCGAGAACCGCGATTTTGTGTACCGAGTTGCTTTCGGCGTTGCGGTTGAAGAAGGCAGCAATCGGGGCGGAAATCTTGGTCTGATTCAGGTCCACAGCCACAAGCAGCGAGTTGGCGGGATAGTTACGTACCACATCTTCGGCAAAGTCGATCTCGCGCTGGAGGCCGGTGAAGTCGTCGCCATAGCCTGAAAAATCGATGCACCAGAGGTCCCGTTCGCGACGGCTAACCCACTTCGTGCGCAGCTTAGTCATAAAAAAGCTCCTGCGTAGTAGATAGTGCAGCAATTGCACTATCTACTACGCAGGAGTATGTTATTCGGATGTGGGCAAATACTCGCGGATCAAAAGGTCCCTGGGACGGGCGGAAGCATGCTTCCGCCCATTCCACGGACCTGTGTGCCACACTTGTCGCCGATTTAGTAGACGGAGTCGGGCTCGTAGTACTTCTCGGCGTTTTCCTTCGTGACCAGTTCGGCGGCCAGGATGGTCTTGGCCGGGACCTGCTGCTGATAGAAGCCTTCGAGCGCTTCGCCACGCATACCCTTGACTGCCAGGCTGATGGCCGTGGCCGCCATCGAGGGCGGATAGGTCACGTCGGCCTGGACGCGCGGGTCACCGTCCATGATCATCTTGATGATGTCCTTGGAGCCGGCGCCGCCCAGGAAGAACTTGATGTCGTCGCGGCCGGATTCCTCATAGGCCTGCAGTACGCCCTTGAGCACGTCGTCGTCTTGCGCCCACACGGCGTCGATCGAGTCATACTTCTGCAGGTAGTTCTCCATGATCTCGAGGCCCTTCTGTGTCGACCACATGGCGGGCTGCGAGTCAAGGATCTTGATGTCGGGGAAGTTGGCCATCACGGCATTGAAGGCTTCCACGCGCTCGGTGTTGATGACGGTGGGGATGCCTTCGAGCACGACGATGTTACCCTTGCCCTCCAGCTGCTTGGCCATCCACTCGCCGCTGACCTTGCCCAGACCGGGGTTGTCGCCGGCTACGTAGACATCCTCGATCGGCTTGGTGAGGCCGCGGTCGATCACGACCACGTACTTGCCGGCATTCTTGACTTCCTCCACGACCGGGGTCAGCGAGGCGGAATCATGCGGCAGGACGACCAGGCCGTCGATGTCCTGGGCCATCAGGTCTTCAATGTCACTCACCTGGGTGGCGGGCGAGTCGGCCGTGGCCAGGACAAACTCGACGTTCGGGTCCTTGGCCTTCCAGTCGGCGATGGCCTTCTCGGTCCAGTAGACGACGCCGCCGGTCCAGCCGTGGTCGGCGCTGGGGATGGAGACGCCGATCTTGATGGGTTCGGTCGAGACAGGGGCGGCAGCTTCGGCCGGTGCGGCCGGGGCAGCCGCGGCATCACCTGCGGCGGGGGCCGGCGGCGGCGGTACGGCGGCGGTGCAGCCGGCGGCCAACAGGCCGACGACCAGAACCAGGGCGAAAAGTCTTTGCCAATATTGCATGTTGGGTTCCTTTCGTAACGAAATGGCTTGACGGGACGGAAATAAATCGCTGCAAAAGCTACTTGCTTAACTACTACTTGCGCTTATATTGCACAAGAACGGCCGCAATGATGATGATGCCTTTGACCAGGCCCTGGAGGTAGGTCGAGACGCCGGCCATGTTGAGCATGTTGTTGATGATACCCAGCACAGCGGCCCCAATCACCGTACCCCAAATCGTGCCCATACCGCCCGACATGGAAGTGCCGCCGATCACCACCGCGGCGATGGCATCCAGTTCGTAGAATACGCCGGCATTCGTAGAACTCACGGCATTCAAGCGTGATGAGAGCAGCACGGCAGAGACGCCGACGGTGAGGCCGGTAAGCACGTACGTCATAAACTTGACAAAATAGACGCGAATGGCGGAGTAGCGAGCCACCAATTCGTTGGCCCCAACGGCGCAGACGTGCCGGCCATAAGGCGTGTAGGTGAGCAGGATGTGGAAGAGAATGGCCAGGAGCAGAAAGACCCAAGTGGCGATCGGCACTTCCAGGATAAGGCCTGAGCCAACGGCAGGGTAGAGATCGCTCTGCGAGCGGAATTCGCCGCCATTGGCCATGTAGAGCGTGAGCGAGCGAAAGATCGACATTGTGCCTAACGTAGCGATAAAGGGAGCGACGCGGCCGACCGTCACCAGCGAACCGTTCAGCATGCCGCCGAGTGCGCCGACGGCAAGGGCCACCAAGATCGCGACTGTGACCGCCAAAGGGCCGCCGCCCATAGCGTTGAGGGCGAGGATAGCAATACCGCCGGCGAGGCCGACAAGCGAGCCTACCGATAGATCGATGCCGCCGGCAATAATGATCAGCGTCAGGCCCAGCGCGATAATCCCCGTATAGGAGATTTGACGCGTGATGTTAAGCAGGTTGCGCGGCGCCAAAAAGTACGGGCTGGCGAGGGCGGAAATAATGATGAGGACGATGAGCGCTGCAAGGGGAGTCCAGGTCGAGTAATTGATCCTGCGTTTTGTTGCTGCCGCACCGGCAGCCATTTGGTTTGTAGCCATGACTTGTGTCTTTACTCCGCTACAGTTACTTCCTGCACCTTCAAGCCGGTTGCGTAATACATAATCTCTTGCTCGCTCAGTTCGTCTTCGCCCAACTCTCCTGCTATGCGGCCGCCGCGCATCACGATCACGCGGTTGGAAAGACCCAGAATCTCTTCCAACTCGGATGAAATGAGGATGCAGGCGAGGCCGTTGGCGACCAGTTCGTGGATAAAGCCGTAGATCTCATGCCGTGCACCCACGTCTACGCCGCGCGTCGGCTCGTCCAGGATCAGAATGTGGGGCGCTGTGTCGAGCCACTTGGCGAGATAAACCTTCTGCTGGTTGCCGCCGCTGAGATGTGACAGGTCATCCGAGAGGGAAGGGACCCGGATGTTAAAGCTGTTCACATAATAGCGGGCGCGCTCTTGCGCCTTGCGTCCCTGGATAAAGAATTGGGCGTACTGCTTGAGCGAGGCGAGTGTAATGTTGACCACCGTATCATACTGGAGGAGCAGGCCGCGGCCCTGGCGGTCTTCGGAAAGATAGGCGATACCGGCGTCCATGGCGTCGCGCGGGCTCTGGATGTGGACTGGCTTGCCTTCGACTTCGACTATGCCGGACTGCGGCTTGCGCAGCCCCATCAGGGTTTCGCCAAGTTCGGTGCGCCCGGCGCCCATGAGACCGGCGATCCCCAGAATTTCGCCGCGTTGCAGGGTGAAAGAGACATCTTCGATACAGCCCGGCACTGTCAGGCCGCGCACGGCAAGAACGAGGGGCTCAGATCCGTTACCGTCCGGCTGGCCGGCCGTGGCCTTGGGCGGGAAGGTTTCGCTAAGCTCGCGGCCTACCATGCGGCGTGCCATCTCGTGTTCGTCAAGGGCAGCAACCGGGTCAAGGCTGATAAAGTCCCCATCGCGCAGGACGAGCACGCGGTCACAGATCTCGCGCACCTCGGCCAGCTTGTGCGAGACAAAGAAGACTGCCCCGCCCTTGGCGGCAAAGTCGCGCATGATGGCAAAGAGGGCATCAATCTCGGCACGTGAAAGTACGGTGGTCGGCTCGTCAAGGATAAGGACGCGCGACTCCTGGCTCATGGCCTTGGCGATCTCGACCATCTGCTTTTGGGCCACGCTAAGGTCGCCGACCAGAGAGTCTGGTGGAACATCGGTGACGAGGGCGGCAAATAGACGGCGTGCTTCTTCGATCATGCGGTTGCGATCGAGGATTCCGGCGCGGCGCAATTCGCGGCCGAGAAAAATATTTTCATAGACGCGCAGGGGGTCGATGAGATTGAACTCCTGCGGGATCATGGCGATACCCAGGCGCTTGGCGGCAATCGGGTTGGCAATGCGTACGGGCTGGCCATCAAAGAGAATGCGGCCGCTGGTAGGAGCGTAGACACCGCTGATCAACTTCATAAAGGTGGACTTGCCGGCGCCGTTTTCGCCGATCACCCCCATAATCTCGCCCGACCGGATGCCGAGCGTGAGATTCTTGAGGACTTCCACGCCGGAGAATGCCTTGGTCAGGTTCTCGACGCGCAGCAGGTCCGGACCCTGAGAATCAGAGCGTGGCAGCGGCCCCTGGAGAGCAACCTGCGGTTGACCATCAGTCATTGCTTCCGGTCCTGATTCAAAGTGACGCGCATAAATGAGGGAGATTGCGTTCTGTGCATGTGGTGAATCGCCGCTCGGTCTTGGCCAGGGAGTGAGCGCACTGAGTATAGCGGCTGGCAATTCCGAATCTGTTCTGAAAGCGGCAGAAATAATTATAGATCGGTTTAGGATGATCGCAAATTTGTCTCAGGAGGCGTTTGGGCACTGCCAGTCAAGAATGAACGGTTTGTCCGGCAGCCACTCTCAAGTTTGGCGGAGATCAGGGTGCGCAGCATTGCCTGTTCGGGATTGGGGATAAACAGGCGATAGCCAATGCAGGCATCCACTACCAGTACATCACTCTGCAAGATGATCATCGTCGCGCTGCTCTAGATCGGATTCTTCATCTTGCTCCAACGCCTCAAGCGCAACGTACTCTCCGTGACGGCGCTCGCGAATGGTGCGGGACAGGTCTTCGGCGCGCAGCAGCCACTGGTTCCAGTAGGCAAGTTGGGGATCGCTCTCCTGGCGCTTGAGCCGCTCGTAATCTGCCATGCTGACCAGCGCAGCCTTTGGCTTGCCGCGTGACGTGAGCAAGATGCGATCGCCCCGATAGGCAACTCGATTGACGAGATCAGAGATATCCCTCTTGACCTGACCGATGGTGACAGTATCTTCTGGCATCATACCCTCCCCTCTATTATCCTGTCTGTCAGTGTATTGCAACTTCTGTGTTTGTGCAATGGGCTGGATAGAAGAGGCCGGGCGAAACGTCATGGTCGTGTCACGTCGCTAACGTGACCTGCGAGGTTGTAACGAGCGAGGACGTCGACCATCTTGACGGGGACGCCAGTTTGCGCAGCTTCGTCCATGGCCTGCATTAAGGCGACAGTGACGATGCCTTCAGCCGCATCAGGCTTAGGCGTTGCGCCGCTCTCCAGGCAGCGAGCAAAGTATTCGATGTAGTTCTGATACTCGCCGGCGTGGTGGCTGACGCCGCCAAAGCGGAAGAAGTAGTCGCGCTGGGATTCGAAGGATTCAATGGCCGCCTGATCGCCGATCTTCCAGGAGTAGCGCAGTTCGTGATAGTCGGCCTGGCTGGCGCCGTCGTCGCAGCGCAGAATGCACGTCATCCCGCTGTCGCGTTCGACGGGGACGATGGGACAGGAATAGACGCCCGTGACGCGGGCGATGCGGCCGTCGGCCGCCTTGAGTACGAAATGGTATGTGTCAGGGTTGGCCAGGCCCCCGGCACGGCCGTTGTTGCTGAGATAGGCGTAACCCATGACTTCGACGATGTCGGGCAAGTACCAGCGCACCAGGTCGGCCGGGTGACTGATGCCGCCGTAAAGCCATTTAAAGGAGGGCTGGCGCGCCCACGGCTTCTTCAAAAACCAGCGGTGATCGGCGTTGTAGGATGCCTCGACAGTGGTCAACTCACCCAAGGCGCCGCTTTCATAGTGCTGGCGTTGGCGTACGAAGGGAGCAAAGAAGCGTGTGCTTTGGCCCACCATTACCTGCTTGCCGCTGCGTGCCTGGGCGGCAAGCACGTCGGCGGCGCGGGAGAGATTGTCAATAAAGGGCTTGGTGCAGATGACATGCTTGCCTGCGTCGAGCGCGCGGATGACGTGGGCGGCGTGTAGATGGTCGGGCGTGTAGATGCCGACGACGTCGATGGCAGGGTCGGTCAGCATGGCATCGTAGTCGGTGGTATAGCCGGTCAGGCCAAACTCAGCGCAGCGCTCCTGGGCAAGGGCGGCGTTGGTGTCGCACAGACAGACGACGTCCCATAGATCGCTGTGTACGCCGGCCGAGATAATGCTGCGGCCTTCGCCAAGGCCAAGAACGCCCAATCCAAGCGGTTTCATGTGCTTTTCTCGATTTCTATCGTCTCAAGATTGCTGCTGCGCTATCTGTGTGCTGCGCACCGGCCCGGTGCTGCCGCGCACATACAGGCGCGGGCGGATGAGCATCTGCTGCGGGGGCAATGCGTCGTCGTTGAGTTGAGCGATCAGCATGTCGACGGCGGCCTCGCCCATCTCACGGGAGGGGAAGCTGAGTGCGGTCAGTGGCGGTGTTGTCATCTCGGCAAAGGCTTCGTCAAGCAATCCGACGATGGAAATGTCGTCGGGGATGCGCAGACCTAGGGCGGCGGCTGCCTTGAGGATACCGGGTACAGCTGAATCCTGCGGCGTGACCACGGCGGTAATCTGCGGGTTGGTGCGCAGCAGGTCGAGCACGGCAGCCATTACGGTGTGGGTGTTGAGCTCGGCCGTGCGCCAGCAGGTGGGTAGATTGTATTGGCGGCAGGCCGCCTCATAGCCTTGGTGCGCCCACGTGGTAAAGCCATACTCTTTTTGGGCCGTAACCTGGCCAAGCGTGATAAGTCCGACATGGCGGTGGCCGAGGGCCGCTAGATGCGTAACAGCATCGGTCATGCCGGCGCCACTGTCAAAGTCGACATAGCTGAGGCCGTCGAGATCGGCGCAGCGGCCGATCATGACAAAAGGTAGCCCATGCCGGCGCAGCAAGTCGACGCGCCAGTCGTGAGTAAGAATTTCGACCAGGATGGTGGCGTCAGCTTGCCCGCTGCGGTAAATGGCGAGCAGGTCATTCTCGTCGAGCGCGCCGACGATCAGGTTGAGCGAATAGCCCGTCTGCTCGCAGCGCAAGGCTGCGCTGGTAATGATTGCCTGCGAAGGTGGGTTGAAGTCCTGCGGGAAGTGCAGGGTGATAAAACGGCTCTTGCCCGAACGCAGCTGCTGCCACGACATCTGGGGCGCGAAGCGCTGCTCTTCGATGATCTTGAGGACGCGCTGGCGCGTCTCTTCGGCGACATCCGGCTTGTTGTTAAGGATGCGCGAGACGGTGGAGACCGATACGCCGGCGGCCTTGGCAATATCGATGATGGTTGTTTTCTTGAAGGGGACCCTTGGTCCCCCAACGCCTTTTCCCACGCAGTCACCTGGCTTTCAAAACGATACATGAACAGGAACACGGGCACGGTGCGTAGCTTGCCGCGCCTGGCGTGTCCTGTGTCCCGCACGCGGGCGTGGCGGGCGGCCAGTATAAAAGCATGCGGGCTACGCGGCCGATCCGGGTAGAGCCACGGTTAGTTCATGCCCCGTGTAGATTACGGATGTGCATTGCTTGCCGAGAACTACGACAAACTCGCGCTGTTGCTGCATGCCGGGATAGTGGCCCTGACGGCTGCCGATGGTCAGGCGGCGGGCGGCATCCTGCCAGCGCATGTCAATGGTCGCAAAGGCGCCCTGTTCGTAATCATAACTGTTGCCTGCATCTTCATACAGTTGGAATGCTCCGTCTTGGCCGGGATAAATGTGCAGTTCGACAGGAACATCGGGTAGTTCGTCCACATATTGCTGCTGTTTGGTCATGGGGACGATGGAGCCAGCGCGCACATACAGCGGCAGCGTACTGAGTCCGGCACTGGCCAAAACCGTTTGCCCTCCCGCCAGGCGTTCGCCAGTCCAGAAATCATACCAGTCGTTGCCCGCCGGCAGATACACATCCCGCAGACTGCCACCGCCTTCACCCCGCGCCCCGCCCTCACCCCGTGCCCCGCCTTCACTCCGCGCCCCGCCCTCATCCCGCGTAGCCCGCACGCCCTCGTGCGGGTTGGGGGGCACGCCCACGTGCCCGTGTTGGGCGCGCATCGGCTCCGTGATCGGGCACACCAAGAATGCCGGCCCGAACATGAACTGGTCGCGCACATCGTACGCGTTGGGATCGCCGCGAAAGTCGAACGCCAACAACCGCAGCATGGTGTAGTCCTGATGTGTCGTCCAACCGGCCAACGAGTAGATGTAGGGCATCAGCTGGTAGCGCAGATACAGGAACTTGACTAATGCGTCGTATGCAGGCTGGCCAGGTTCGCCAAAGCGCCAAATCTCGCGCGGCGTATCGGTGCCGTGGGCACGCAACATAGGCAGGAAGGTGGCATACTGAAACCAGCGCACGAAGAGCTCGCGATAGCCGGCGTCGGCCACGCCTTGATCGTAGTCACCGCTCCAGAACCAGAGGTCGGGCTTGTTTTGCACAAAAAAGGCGCCGACGTCGAGCGTCCAATAAGGAGATCCGGTTGCGCAGAAGTTGAGGCCGTCGGCGATCTGCTTGCGCAGCGTGTCCCACGTGGCGGTGACGTCGCCGGACCAGGTAATGGTAGCGTAGCGGTGCTGGCCCATGTAGGCGGAACGGGTGAGATTGAGCACGCGCTTTTCGCCCGAGACCTGGCGCTGCCCAGCATAGATGCCCTGCGAGTGGAGCAGAGAATAGGCATTGATAAACTGTGGGTCGAGATAGCGCTTGGCTTCGTCCGTATTGATGCGCAGGCGTTCTTCCGGCTCAGGCTTGCATGCCCCGGCCCAGTCGGCCTCGAAGGGCTCGGTGCAGTCGCACCACCAGGCATCGATGCCGTGGCGGAACAGACCTTGATCGGCCTGCTGCCAGTACAGGGCGCGGGCAGCGGGGTTGAAGGCGTCATAGGTAGCCTGGTTGCCGAGCAAAAAGTCCTGGTCGTGCATTTCCTGCCAGTTGGCGCCGCCCGGCTTCATAATGGGCCAGATCGAGACCATCAGGTGCGCGTGCAGGTCGTGCAGGTCGTGCATCATGCCGTCCGGATTGGGGAAGCGGTCAGGGTCAAGTGTCTTTTGCCCCCAGAGATCGCCCACCCACGACCGCCAGTCGAGCACGATGCAGTCGAGCGGCAGTTGGCGGCGGCGGTACCCCTGCACGACTTCGACCAATTCGGCTTGCGAAACGTAGCGCTCCTTGGACTGGATATAACCGAACGCCCACTTGGGCAGCATGGGGGCAGGGCCGGTCAGATGGCGCAGTTCGTGCACAACCTGGTCTAGTTCGGGGCCGTAGGCAAAGTAGAAGTCCAGTTCGTCGGCGTACTCTGTCCACAAGTAGGAACCAAACGCGTCGTCGTGAAAGGTCATCAACGAATAGGCGTCGACGAGAATGCCATAGCCGCGCGTGGAGACGAGGACGGGGACCACTGCCTTCATATTCTGCTGGTAGAGAAACTGGTGTTGCCCGCGCAGGTTGAGCATGCCTTCTTCGTGTGAGCCCAGTCCATAGATTGCCTCGCCGGCGGCCCACTCAAATTCGAGCTTGGTGTGATACGCCTGGCGGTCCACCACCTGGCGCACATTGCGGGCGCGCACGCGCACGCCGTCGGCGGTGACGCCGGTCTCCATGGCCGTGGCCTCGTCGAAAACGGAGACAACCACGTCGACGGGCATAAGCGTCTTGCCGCCGCGGGCGGGCTCCTTTGCCAGTAAATTCCCCTGGCTGTCTAAATAGGTGAAGGCGGCTGTACGCTTGTCGACGGCAATGGTGACGGCGGACGTCGCGAACAGCAAGGCATCGCCCGTTTCTGTGACGGTGAAGCCGGCGCCGACCTGAGGTTGGGCGACGACCATCAGGCTCTGGCGTGTGCTGAACTCCGGCCTGGCGCTGCAGCGGACGCGGATGGTTTGCGGCGTGTAGGGAGTGAGCAGCAGCCAGCAGGTAGGCGTTTGAATGTGCAGGCCGTCGGCTTTGGTCTCGTAGGTCAAGCTAGACATGGTTGGCTCATTTCAACGATACGCCTCGGCAATCTTCAGCGCCCGGTCGATATCGTGTTCGGTCTCGAAGTGCATGAGGACATGGACGCCTTGGGGGCCGACAGTGTCGAGCAGGGGCTGGAGTTCGTCGACTTCAACCCAACTCGCCATGACGGCCTTGCCGCCGCCGCGAATGCGTTGATAGAGGTCGTACCAGCGCGGGTCGCCCCCCTGCGGCTGGCCGACGCCGGGTGTCCACTGGATGGCGTTAAGCTCCTCGATCTCGAGCAGGGCGTCAAGGTGGCGGATAGCGCCCACGCCGTCGAGATGGTAGAGCGAGTAGTCGAGCCACCGGCACTGCTGGCGGATATAGGGCTGGACAAACTGGCGGAAGCTGGGGGGCGACATCATGATCGAGATGTCGCTTTGCAGCTTAGCCACCTTGCCCGGTCCCCAGAGCGAGAAGTAGCAGAAGGCCATCTCGCCTTCTTCATTGATAATCTCGTAGATACGGTCGAAGACTTCAAACCAGATGTCGTTGACCGCTTGTAGCTGGCACTCGAGATCCTCGGGGCGATCCACCGTGTCGAGGAGGACGGGCTGGGTCCCGCGCAGTCCCGCCAGGGTGTCGAGGCCCTCGATCAAGTCAGGGCAGCCGACATAGTAGCGACCTTGCGACAAGAGCTTGCAGGCGCTGACCAGGTCGAGATGCAGACGCCACCAGCGGTTGGCGGGGTCGAGCACGATCGCGTCGCTGTCCTGCGGCCGTGGGTGAATCCAAATGGTTTCCTGGCTGCCCTCCAGTTCGGCGCCCAAGATGGCGGCCAGCGAGCCGGGGCCGAAATGAGTATTGGCGACGGCCGGAATGTCGGCCTTAAATGAACTGCGCGAAAGCCGGTAGTGAAGGTTGGCGGCGCGCCAGTCAGGGTCAAACCAGTATTGCTGGAGGTCGCGAGCCGGGGGGGGCTGTGGTGCCACTTCATGCGGAGGGCCTTCCTGCTCCAAGTGCTCCCACATGCTGACGACCAGGCCCCTGCCGGCCCACCAGTCGAGATAGTGTTGCCGGGACTCCCCCCAGTTCTCTTTCCAGTGCGCGTGCTGCATGAGCGTTAACCTTTGACCGAACCGGCCGTCATGCCGGAGAGAATGAAACGTTGGGCAAACAGGTAGATGATGATGACCGGCAGGATGGTCAGGACGATGTCGGCTGAAACCAGGCTCCAGTCGGCCTGGTACTGGCCAAAGAAGTTGTAGACGGCCAGCGTCATGGGCCAGTAGGTGCTGCGATTGAGATAGTAGAGCGGCAGCAGGAACTCGTTCCAGATGCCGAGCAGGTTGAGAATGCCGGCAGTTACCAAGACGGGCGTCAGCAAGGGGTAAATAATCGAGAAAAAGAGCCGGAAGGGCCCACAGCCATCCACAATGGCCGCTTCGTCCAATTCACGCGGCAGCGTCTCGACAAAGGCATAGATCAAGAAGACGCTAAAGGGAATGGAAGAGGAAGCGTAGAGCAGAATGATGCCGATCTGCGTGTTGATAAGCCCCGTCGTCTGCATCACCTTCATCAAAGTGACGAAGTTGGTGGGCATGGCAATGCCCATGATGATGAAGAAATAGACCCAGCGGTTTAAGCGGCTGCGGTTGCGCGACAGCACATAGGCGGCGAGCGCGGCCAGTGTCACGCCGATGAGCGTGGCGCCCACCGAATAGAGCACGCTGTTCCCAAAGGCCGTGAGGAGCTTTCCGCGTTCGATCACGATAGCGAAGTTCGACCAGTTGAGCGAGGTGGGCAGGGCCACGCTCATCGAGCTGGACTCGGCCTTCGTCTTGAGTGAGTTGACCACCACCAGGTAGACTGGGATAAACATGATCAGGCTGACGACCACGGCCAGCACGTTGTTGAAAAGCGAACGCAATTTGCGCCTAGTCATAGTGCGACTCCCACATCACTCCCCGGATTGCTCTGCAGACTCGTCCGCAGATTAGTCCCCAGATTAGTCCGTAGCCTCGCGGTGCATCAAGCGGATGACGAAATAGCCGAGCACGATCATGATAAAGAACAGAATCGTGGAAAGCGTGGTGGCTACGCCGTACCGGCCTTTGGAGAATTCCTCGAATATGGCGGTGTAAACGGTATCGGTGGCCCGACCCGGCCCGCCATTGGTGAGCACGAAAACAATGTCGAAGACCTTGAGGCCATAGAGCAGGTTGAGCACCGTTGTCACCGCCAGCACCGGCATCAGCAATGGGATGGTGATGCGCCAAAAAGCAGCCCAGCCGCTGGCGCCGTCGATGGCGGCGGCCTCGTAGTATTCACGCGGGATGGCTTGCAGTCCGGCAATCAGGATCACCATGATGTAGCCGATGCCGCGCCAGGTGTCGACGCCAATCACCGAGGGCAGCGCCCAGTTCACGTCTACCAACCAGCGTTGTGCCATAAAGCCGAGGCCGACACTGCGCAGAAAGGTGTTGAGCAGGCCCGTTGCGGGGTTGAGGATCGACTTAAAGACGAGGCTGACCACGAGTATGGGCAGCACGGCGGGCAGGTACATCACTACACGATGGAAATAAGAGAGGCGCTTGATGCCCCAGGTAAGGAGTACGGCCAGTCCGAGGGCGATGACCGTTTTGAGCACAATGGTGGCCAGCGTAAAGATGACCGTATTGCGGATAAAGTGCAGATAGTTTTGGCTGGATCCTGAGGAGAAGATGATGCGAAAGTTCTCGAGGCCGACAAAGTTGACCTCGGGCGTGTAGCTGTTCCAGTCGGTAAAGGAATAGTAAATGCCCATCAGGCTGGGGACAACATAGAAGAGCAAGTAGAGAAGCAGCGCGCCGCCGGTAAAGTAGAAGGGGTAGGCTCGGTTTTTCATTGGTGGGCTCCCTCTCGAGTATCGTGTGCAGCCGTGCGTGGCTCGCCCCAAGACAGCTTGCCTTCAAGCAGGCTGGTGGGGCGAGCCTCGCACGATGAAACGATGTTACTTCTGCCAGGCTGGGTCGTTGGCAGTGGCAGCCATGTCGGTACGGCGCTGGTCGATCGACTTAAGCACGTCCTCAGGTGTCATCGAGCCCGTGAACATGGCGACCATGTCCTTGCCCATATCCATCCACTGCGGGTTGAGATAGTTGACGGCATCCTGGTAGACGATGGTCTTGGCCGGGTAGGTGTCCAGGAACGCCTGCTGCTCAGGCGTCCACTTGGCCGTGACGCCGGAGAAGTTGAGGCCCACGAACGCAGGCGTGTTGTCGAGCAGGTACTGCAGGTTCTCCGGCTCCATCAGGAAGGCCAGGTACTGCTTGGCTTCGGCAACGTGCGGCGAACCGGAATAGATGAACTTGCTGGGGCCGGCCGGGTGGGCAGGGGCCAACTGGTTGTCCGCCAGCGGCATGGGGAAAAAGCCGAAAGTCGAAGCGGGGACATCCGGGAATGCTGCTTCCGTCGAAGCCGGCTGCGCCAGAGCCGTTACGGCCATGGCATATTCGCCCGAGGCCAGCTTGGCGTCGGTATCGGCGACGGCATCGGACAGGGCATTGTCGCCAAAGCAGCCCAGGTCATACAGTTCCTTGAGCTGGGTCATGGCATCGACCATCACCGGGGTTTCGGCAAAGGTGGTCTCGTTGGCGTTGAGCTTGTCGGCCAAACCCGGGTTGAGCTCTTCGTAGCGGGGGCCTACCATGGGGAACCACAGCACGTGGTGCCACCCGTCAGACATTGGCTCGTAGACCGGGTTGATGCCGGCGTCCTTGAGCTTGAGGCAGATGTCCTTGAATTCGGCGTAGGTCTTGGGCACGCTGATGCCCTGCTCCTCAAAGATTTTTTTGTTGTACGTGACGACGAAATAGTTAGAAGCAACCGTGTCCCAGATTTCGGCGCCATAAACCTTGCCGTCGAGGCTGACCTGGTCGAGCGAAATTGGGTCGTGGCGCTGCGTCCATTCTTCACCGGTCAGGTCCACGGCGTTCTTCTCGACGTCGTATTGAACCTTGAGATCGGTCTTGCCGCTCTGGCCGCCAAAGATGTCGGTGGCCTCGCCCGAGTTGAGCTTGGTCTTGAGCACGCTAAAGTATTGGTCGGCCGGAATAATCTGATAGTCGACGTGGATGCCGGTCTGCTCCTCGAACTTCTTGGCCAGTTCGAGCTCGGCGTCCATAATCCAGCCTTGGCTGGCCATATAGGTGAGCGTGACGGCTTCCTTGGCCCCGGTGCCGGCGCCAGCCTCGGAGCCGCTGGAGGCTGCGGGTGCGCTGGGCGCAGCACCGGCGCAGGCCGAGAGCAGCAGCGAGAGGATCATGAGCAAACTAAGAACGTACGAGACCCTTTTCATGCGTTTCATCCTCCTAGGAAATGGACATGTGGAACGACGATTGTGATTTGAAACGGGAAATAGCCGTGTGCTTAAGGAAGCTGGTAATGTTGCCGGTAATTTCTCCGGTAATGTTACCGGCAACACTACCGAAAGTATGCGCCTGTTTGCCTGGAATGTCAATAGGGAATTTGCCTTGGCTGCGTGCTATAGTTGTTGGCCATGAGTGCAGAGATGAAATCGCAGCGTTTGAGCGCATGGGCGTGGGTAGTAGCGGTCACATTGCTTGCCCTCGTGCTGGTTTTGGTGTGGGGATTGAACATGCGGCGCGGGCTGAACCACGACGAGCATCAGTTCGTGGCCAGTGCGGCGTTGATCGCACGCGACGGGCTGCTGCCGTATCGTGACTTCCCCTACTTTCACGTGCCCACGCTGAGCTTTGTCTACGCTTTGCTCTTCGGCGCGACCGACTACCTGCTGCTCGCTGCGCGTTCATTCTCAATCCTGTGCAGTTGGCTGACATTGGTGTTGATTTTTGCGGCAGCGCTGGCCTGGCCGCGGCGGCTGACGGCCTGGTGGCGCATCGGGGTGGGCGCCGCGACCATGGTGCTGCTGATGACAACGCCCAGCTTCCTGCATGCCAGCGGTCGCGCCTGGAACCACGACTTTCCCATCCTGCTCACGCTGCTGGCGGCGGTGGGACAAGTTGCGTGGCTCAAACGTCTGCAGGGGGCAGACCGCCCGCTCTGGTGGCCGCTGCTGGCGGGCGCGCTGCTGGGGTTGGCGGCAAGCGCGCGACTCACTTTTGCCGTGGCTGCAGCGGCGTTCGTGCTGTCAATCCTGCTGGTGACGGCGTGGCGCACGCGGCGGGCGTGGTTCGCCATCGGGCTATTGATTGTGGGTGCGCTCCTCGGCGCACTCCCGGCGCTGTACATGCTGTGGGTAGCGCCCGCGCAGTTCATCTTTGGCAATTTGACCTACGCCCAACTCAACACGGCCTTCTACCAACAGGCAGAGGCAGCGGGGACTGCCCCTGACGCGGCGATGACGCTGGCTGCCAAGCTGGTCAAGACTGCCGAGTATGTAGTCACGCAACCCGGAAACTTGCTGCTGGTGCTGCTGGCAGTGTTTGCGTTGTGGCGGGCACGTGGCAGCTTGGGCAGGGCGCCTGAGCTGCTCTTCCTGCTGCTGTTGATCCCTTGTTTTCTGGTGGGAGCATATGCGCCAACACCACTGCAGCCGCAGTACATCTACCTGCTCTTTCCGCTGTTGGCGCTGATCTTCCTGGCGGCGCTTGCCTACGATGAACGGCCGCGTCTGGGGGCGGGATTGCTGGCAGGGGCGGCGATCGTGTCGGCGCTCTTGGCCGTGCCGCGCTATGTGGAAGGCGCGCAGGTGGCATTCGATCCAACTGAGTGGTTTCCGCTCAAGGTGCATGCGCGCGGCGAATATTTGGGCGATCTGGTCGGGCGCCGGCAGGTGCTCACGCTTGCCCCCATCTATGCCCTGGAAGGGCATACGGGAATCTATCCCGAGTTTGTGACGGGGCCGCTGGGGTGGCGCGTGGCGCCGCTGATGACGGCCGAGCAACGACAAGCGATGGGGTTGGTGGGGCTGGAAGAGTTGGCGGCTGACCTGGCAACACAGCCGCCGCGCGGTATCTTTACGGGGTTGCACGACAACGACGCCGCAGAGGAAGCGCCGCTGCTGGCATATGCGCAGGCGCAGGGTTATGTGCCGATCGCCTTGCCCGAGGAGGGCACGTTGTGGGCCTCGCCGCTGGCTACCTGGGGTGACCGGATTCGGCTGGGAGCGGCGGACCTGCCGCTAGAGCAGGTGCAGCCGGGCAGCGAGGTGCTGGGAACCATGCACTTGCAGGCCATACAGCCGATCACAAGCAATCTGAACGTGTTGGTGCGGTTGGTAGATGCAGGCGGGCAGGAACTGGCGCGCAGCGAGGGCTGGCCGTGGGGACGGGCGACCTCGACGTGGCCGGTGGGCGAGGTATGGCCCGACGGCCACAAGTTGCCGATCCCGGCCGGCGCTGCCCCGGGTCCCTACCGAATAGAGATGAGCTTTTACGACCCCTCCACGCTGGAATTGATGGGCGATGCGGCCACGGTGGGGTACGTAGTGGTAGGTGAGCCGCAGACGGCAAACGCGGCGCAGACGGCGAACGCGGCACAATTTGGCGATGGGATTACGCTGCTCGGGGCAGACGTGCCTGCTGAGGGTTGGCAGGCCGGTGCCACCCAGACCGTCGATCTTACCTGGCTGGCCGGGACTTCCGAACGCGGCCGCTACACGGTATTCCTGCACTTTATCGGCCCAAACGGCACGCCGGCAGCGCAAGGTGACCAGGAACCTTGGCAGGGTGCCTATCCGACAGATGCATGGCTGGCGGGTGTTCCGGCCACCGATCAGTACCGGCTGGCGCTGCCGGATGACTTGCCCGGCGGGGACTATACGCTTGTCGTGGGGCTGTACGACCCAGTCACGCAGCAGCGCCTGTCACGTCTTGAGAACGGCAAAGCGGCAGGTGACAGCTTTATACTGCGTTCAATTCGGGTGCCATAGCGATGCCCATAGGGGTGTGCGACAGGTGCGCGTGGCAAGTCGAATGGGGGGTCGTGAGGGTCGGGGTCGACTGCTCTGCCTGCGCGGGTTGCACCAAGTAACAACTTCTGCCAAAATCGGCGCAGTTGCCTCCATTGGTGCAAGGCGGAGCAGTCGACCCCGATCAGCACCTCACACGGGGGATGGATGCTGCCGGTATGAGGTAAGTCACCGGCTGGCCAGCGCATGAAAGCGTTGGCCAGTACAGTGTAGCAGAATTAGGTGGCAGAAAGCTTGCAGAAAGCTGACATTCCGAAAAGGACTCGTCTTGGCCTTTTGCTGGCGAGATTGGCGTCGATTGACCAAGGAGGCTGATATGCTTTTCCCTGACCTTGCAATAACCCAGCGTCTAGAGTTGCATGAAGCGTGGAGCAGTGCGGCCCATGCTGAGACACAAGCAATGCTGTACCCCGAGACAGGGGCGGCCGTCGAGCCGCTCTGCTCTGGCTGCGCGGTTTATGGCGGCAAGAGGTCACCACTAAGCGGCGTGTATGGCTGGGGATTAGCCGGGCCGATCACAACCGCCGGCCTGGACCGAGTCGAGGCATTCTATCGCAGCCGCGGGGTGCCGGTGCGAGTACGCATATGCCCGTTAGTGGACCCCTCGTTGTTGAGCCTATTGGGTAGACGTGGTTATGTCGTGGAAGACTTCATGAACGTATACGCCCGGCCGATCGAACCGCTTGGTGAAGCTCCCGCCGTCATTTCCGGCCTGAGTATCCGGGTCGCAACGGAAGTTGAGTCTCGGATGTGGTTTGAGCGCCAGGGCGCGGGCGGCGACTGGGCCGAGCCGGATGGTGTGTCACACATGAAGATTCGGTGCACGCGTAAGAGGGGCACCCAACTTTTCTTGGCGTGGTCCGCTGGAGAGCCAGTGGGAGCCGGCGCACTGGAAGTGCACAGTGGGGTGGCTGGGCTGATGGCGGCCAGCACACTTCCAGCCTTTCAAAGGCAGGGCGTGCACACCGCATTATTGCATGCTCGACTCGCCGCTGCCGTAGAAGCGGGCTGCGATCTAGCCATGGTTCATACGCGGCCGGGCGCAGTGTCACAGCGCAATGTGCTGCGAGCAGGATTCCCATTGATGTACACTGTCATTACATTGGCGTCCGTGCGTTAACAGGCAGTGTGCTCCCGGACCGCAATATCGACACTCCCGAGAAGCGCAATTGTGCGCAAGGTCCTCGGCCGGCGCACGATCTATATCCCCGTTTGTGACTTTGTGGCGGCAGTGATATGTGCCCTTGCGTAGGACGCCGCGCTACCTTTACTCTTCACGCGACAGATCAGTTCCCCACCTGCGCTCCAATGAGTTCCAAGGAGGAAATCTGGAGATGAGTGACAACGAGACCTTCAAAAAGTACCTGATTGAGGAGTTCTACGACGACTACCGCGAGGGTTTAATCAGCCGGCGCACGTTTATCCGTCGCGTGGCATTTATTACTGGCAGCATGGCCGCAGCTGCCACCGCCATGCTGGCAGTGGGCTGCCGGCCGATCGAAGTGCCCGCGGCATCCGAGCCGCTGCCGCCGCCGGAAACGCCCGCGGCCGGCGAGGAAGCAACCGCCCAGCCCGCCGCCGCCCCAGAGGCACGCAGCCCTCTTTCCGTGCCGGAAGACGACCCCGACGTACAGGCCTCCGACGTTACATTCGCCAGTGGCGCCGACGAGATTACAGCCTACCTGGCGCGTTGCCACGGCGATCCCAGAGCTCAAGGCTGCCGTACCTTTCTATGGGCCCGCCCCCGACCTGGCGGCCGTCCCCAGCATCAAGGCGGCCGTGCTGGGCGTCTACGCCGAACTAGACGACCGCATCACGGGCGGCATGCCTGCCCTTGACCAGGCACTAAAGGACGCCGGGGTTACGCACCAAATGAATGTATATCCGGGTGTAGATCACGCTTTTCACAACGACACCGGCGAACGGTATAACGAAGAGCAGGCGACGCAGGCATGGAACGATATGCTGGCCTGGTTTGAGGAACATCTGTAGGCCGGTATGTAGCAGGCAGCGTAACGCCGTGTGTGCAGTGGCGTGACGTAAACTTAGGACAAGAAACCGGCCTCGTATGGCCGGTTTCTTTTTCACAAAATCATTAGGTTGCCAAAGACATATACGGAAGAGCCAATGGTTAGGGCTTGGTGCCGGCCATCAAGAATGCTTTCTTTTCGCGTAGAACAGGCTTTGAATGCCGATAAAGACCAGGGTGAGCACACCGATGACAATACGGGTCCACCACGAACTCAGGGTCCCATTAAACTGCAGGATGGATATGATTGTCCCAGTTATGAGGACTCCAAACAGGGTGCCGATCACATTGCCCACGCCACCCGTTAGCAGTGTCCCGCCTATCACCACGGCCGCAATGGCGTCCAGTTCCATCGACGGCGCATACTGGCCGTAGCCCGAAAGTAACGACACACTCCACACGATCCCTGCCAGGGAAGCACAAAAGCCGCTAAAGGAATAGACGATGATCTTGGTGCGCCCCGCCGGCAGACCCATCAACACCGCCGACTGTTCATTGTTGCCGATGGCGTAGATAGTGCGGCCAAAACGTGTGAAGAAACTCAGATAGATGGCGACCAACAGCAGCAGCGGGCCGACAATGGCGTAGCTATACACGTAGGCCTTGGGTATGAATGGGATGACCAGCGGCGTGAGCCCCAGGGCCTTATAGAAGTCGTTTTCAATCGGAACAGCATTCAGGTTGATAATGTAAGCCAGGCCGCGGGCGAAATAGGCACCCATCAAAGTTACGATAAAAGGTTGTACCTTGAGAAAATGGATGATACAGCCCAAGGTAAACCCAAATAGGGTGCCCATCAGCAGCATGGAAGGCATTACGACATAAGGGCTGACACCCTCTTTGAGCAAGGCGGCCGAGGCCACACTCGTCAAGGCCAGCACGGCCGCCACCGAAAGATCGATCCCCTTGGTCAGGATCACCAGCGTCATGCCAATCGAAACAATCAGCAAACTGGCATTGTTGATGAACAGGTTCAAAAACACCTGTGGTTTCTGCATCGCCGGATAGACCTGGCCCGCTGCCAGGTAGGCGACGACAAAGATCAGCATGACGATCAGGAGCGGGGCATTGTTGAACAGGAACCGCTTAGACCGTTGCGCCATCGCGAGGTCCTTTCTGCGCAAAAAGCCTGTTCATTAATCGGCGAGTATAGTCAGAGTAGAGAAGAATAACGACCAGGACGAGCACCGCTTTGGCGGCCAATAAGGCCGCGGCCGGTACGCCAAAGGTGTACACACTGATCGTAAAGGCCCAGATGACCAGGGCGCCGATGGCGCTGGCCAGGAGGGAAAAGCGCCCGCCTGTCATCAACGTTCCGCCCAGCACAACCGCCAAAATCGCATCCAGCTCGTAGCCAAGACCGATGTTATTGGCATCTGTACTGTGGACGTAAGAACTGAGGATCAGGCCCGCGACGCCGGCGCAGAAACCCGAGAACGTATACACCAGCAGCTTGACATTCTGTTCGCTGATGCCGCTGTAGTAGGTTGATTTCGAGTTGATGCCCACCGATTCGACAAACAGCCCGGTCGCGGTTCGACGCACCCCCAACCAGGCCAACGTAAGGACAACGGCCACGATATAGATGGAAACCGGCAGCCCCAGGATAAACCCGTTGCCAAACCAGAAGTAGGGGGTGTAGTAGATAGTCATGATTTGCCCATTGGTGATCAGTTGGGCAATGCCGCGACCGGCGACCATCAGAATGAGGGTGGCAATCATGGGTGGGATTCTGGCCCTTGAAACCAGGAGCCCGTTCCACAGACCGCACGCAGTGCCTGCCGCCAGGCACACCAGAACGATGATCGGCAGAGGCGTATTCGTCGTGTCCGCCGTCAGAATATCGTTGGTGATGAGATGCGTGCCCAGGGCCGGATTAATCAGCACGGTGGCGAGCGCTGCCGAAATGGCAATGACGGCGCCGACTGACAGGTCGACCCCGCCGGTGGCAATCACCATCGTCATCCCGATGGCTACCAACATCAACGGCGCGCCGTCGTTTAGCACGTCGATGAGATTGCCATATAGGTGGCCGTCCAAGATCCCGATCTTAAAGAAGCCCGGCGCGAAAAGTGCGTCGAACAGGAATATCAACGCCAGCGCCACCAGAGGCCAGAACAGCTGGCTCTCACGCATACGTGTCAGCAGCGGTGTTTGTTTCACTAGGTTCCTGCCATGGTTTGGATGAGGGTCTGATCGCTTACATCGCCGGCGAACTCGGCGGCTTTCTTGCGGTCACGCAGCACGATAATGCGGTGGCTGGTGCGCAAGACTTCTTCCAGCTCGGAGGAAATGAACAGGATGGACTTGCCCTCTTCGGCGAGATCCAAGACCAGTCTTTGAATTTCCGCCTTGGCGCCGACGTCGATGCCGCGGGTAGGCTCGTCCAGGATGAGAACGTGCGGGTTGGTGGCCAGCCAGCGCGCCAGGATAACCTTTTGCTGGTTCCCGCCGCTCAAATTTTTCACCAACTGCTCGGCGGATGGCGTGGCAATGCCCAAGAGGTCGATATATTTCTCGGCAATTTCATTCTGCTTCTGAACATTCAGGAACTTGATCCAGCCATTGCGCGCCTGCAAAGCCAGGATAATGTTTTCGCGTATGGTGAGCTCCCCGACAATACCTTCTGCCTTGCGGTCTTCCGGGCACAAGGCCACCCCATTTTTCAGGGACTGCAAAGGCGAGAAGTGCTCGACCTTCTGGCCGTCGAGCAGCAGTGAACCGGTGTCGGGACTATCGATGCCAAAGATCAATTCCGCCAGTTCCGTACGGCCGGATCCCAACAGGCCGGCAAGGCCAACCACCTCGCCGACGTTCATCTCCAGATCGACGGGCTCCAGCGCTCCTTTGCGACCCAGCCCTTGCGCTTGAACCCAGCGCTTGCTCTGTATCTCTTGTTCTTCCCTGGCTTTGGCTTTTGACACCTCGTCCAGGTCGGTCAAGGTGCGTCCAAGCATTTTGGCGACCAACTCAAAGCGCGGCAGCACAGCCGTAGGATAGGTGCCAACCAGTTTTCCGTTCCGCAGCACCGTGATCCGATCGGCAACCTGGTAGACCTGGTCAAGAAAATGGGTGATAAAGATGATACCGATGCCTTCACTCTTCAGCTTCTCCATCACGTCGAAAAGCCGATCGGCCTCATTCGTGTCCAGGCTGGAGGTAGGTTCGTCCAGGATCAGCACCTTGGCCGCCAGTACCTCGAGCGCGCGTGCGATCGCCACCATCTGTTGCAGGGCGACGGAATAATCGCCCAGCGGCAGGGTCACGTCGATATCGACCCCCAATCGCTTGAGCGCCAGGTCCGCCTGGGCGTTCATCTTGCGCCAGTGAATACTGCCGAATCGATGCGGCTCATGGCCGAGCAGAATGTTCTCGGCTACGGAGATATTGGTGCAAAGGTTTATCTCTTGATAGACCGTGCTGATACCCATCTGCTGGGAATGCTGTGGAGAACGAGGTTGAACGATCTGCCCTTCCAACGCAATAGCGCCGGCGTCCGCATGCTCGACGCCGGTCAGTACTTTAATCAGGGTAGATTTTCCCGCCCCATTCTCGCCGACCAGGGCATGAATCTCCCCGCGTTTCAATGCGAAGTCCACATTCTCCAGCGCATTGACGCCCGGGAAAGTCTTGGAAATGCCCTTCATGGTTAGAACATAGTCGCCTGTCTCTGCCACAGGGTCTGCCCCTCTCCTGAGGTTTCCAGGTTACTTCTAAGGAGGGGCGGCGTTTGCAGCGCCGCCCCTCTTTGGAGATTTACCGAGTGAGTGCCATAAGTGTCCCGGGAACTCAGGCACGCAGCAAGCGCAGTTTAGTACTGGCGGCTCGGCAGCAGTTCGGCGGCGTTCTCAGGGTAGAAGACGCTCTCGTTGGTGAGCTGTTCCTTGACCACTTCTTCGCCGTTCGCCAGCTTCAAAGCGATGTCCAATACCTGCGGCCCAAGCAGAGGATTGCATTCGACATCCGCCTGGATCCATCCATCCACCATGGCCTGGAAGCCGCCGCGCGTACCGTCGACGGAGATGATCTTCAGATCGCCGGGTTTCAGACCGGCAGCCTTGACGGCTTCGATCGCGCCGATGGCCATGTCGTCATTGTGAATGAATGCGCCATCGATCTGGTCGGCGTACTTCTTCAAGAAAGCTTCCATTACGGGCTTGCCTTCGGCACGGGTGAAGTTGCCCGTCTGCGAGTCGATAATCTCGATGTTGGGGTTGAGTTTCTCGCGGAAGCCCTGGGCGCGGCCAACGGCGGCGCCGGAACCCGTAGTGCCGCTCAGCTCAATGATCTTGCCGCCATCGGGCAGCAGCTTGTTCATTTCTTCGGCTGCGCGCTGGCCTTCGATCACCATATCCGAGCCAAGGTGTGCGGCATACAGGGATGGGTCGGCCGTAACGGAACGATCCACAATAATGACTGGGATTTCGGCATTCTTGGCTTCGGTCAGGACGGCATCCCAACCGGTTTCCACGACTGGCGGCAGCGCAATCACATCCACACCCTGCTGGATGCAAGCGCGGATGGCAGAGATCTGGTTTTCCTGCTTCTGCTGCGCATCGGAGAACACCAACTGCTTGATGCCCAACTTTTCGGCCGTTTCCTTCATCGAGGCTGTATTGGCAGTGCGCCAGTCACTCTCGGCGCCGAGCTGCGGGAAGCAGACAACCAGGTCCTTGAATGTCTTCGCACCGGTAGTGGCAGCTTCGGCCGCAGGCTGCGCGGCGGCATCGCCCTGCGGCGCTTGCGCGGCGGGTGCCGCAGCCGGAGGCGCGGTGCAGCCCGCCAGCACGGCAAGAACTAGCAAGAGTGCAGCAAAAAACGTTACTGTCGAGGTCTTCATTGAATCCTCTCCTTTTGTTAATCTAGCGTACTTGGAATTATTTCGAGGGGGCGCATGTCTCCCGGGAAGAGATACTGTGACCTTGTACGAGAGTATACACCAAAAACGTTTTAACAGTCAAGGGGGGAACTAAAAGCGACACCTCCTAGCGACACCTCCAGGAGGTGGTTACTTCCAGGAGGTGGGTACTTCCGGGCGCGCCGTTCGGTCGCGCGTGCCTGGCTCGCCCCACGCCCCCTTGCCTGCCCCCAGCTCGGTGGGGCGAGCCTCGCACGGTTGCCACCTACGAGTACAACACGGACTGCGTCGCCAACAAGCGGACCATTGTGCAAGATGCAATTGACAGGAATGCCCAGCACTTGCATCTTGCACCCAACGACAAACTTCGCCCTACCCACTCCCGCGTAGCCCGCACGCCCTCGTGCGGGTGGGGGGCACGCCTTCGTGCCCGTGTTCCTGCACGAATGGTTGAGCGTCGCCAGCAGCGTTTGGTAGAGGCTTGGGCGGAGCTGCACCAGGCGGAACCGAGAGATAACTGGCACCATGTCCAAATTGGACGTGCTCTGTACCGGATTCGTGGGCTTGAGTAGAGTTGGACTGCTTATCGTATAGCCAAGGCTGCCACGCGCAAGCCACTGCCATTGTCGGCATAATCGGGAAAATTGGCGTGCCGGTACGCAGAGCGCACGCCGCGCACGCTGTTGAACATGCTGCCTTCCCGCATACAGCGGCAGAACTCCTCCGGTGCAGCCAGGGCCTCGCGACCGTCGGCCGGGTCATAAGGATAGCCATATTGGGGCACATCCCCGTAGGGTCCCCATTGCGTCTGCAGCCACTCGCGTACGTTCCCCGCCATGTCCAGCAGGCCATAAGGACTTGCCCCTTTTGGATAGGCGCTCACCGGCGTTGTATCGCCGACGTTCCCCCCGAAATTGCAGCGCTCCTCGTCGGGTAGATCGTTGCCCCAAGGATAGATGCGCCCATCTGTCCCGCGTGCTCCTTTTTCCCACTCCGCCTCGCTTGGCAGGCGCACACCCGCCCAACGGCAGAAAGCGATGCCGTCATACCAGGAGACTCCGGTGACCGGGTGTTCGGCCTTCTCGCGCACATGATCCTCCGGCCCGCGTGGGTGCTTCCAGCTTGCACCTTCGACTTTAGCCCACTCGGCGCCGTCGTACGTCCACAGAAAGCCTTGTTGTTCCGCCGTCGTCTGATACCCAGCCGCAGTGACAAATACCTCGAACTGCGCCACCGTGACTTGGGTGCGCGCCAGCCGATAAGCCGGCAAATACAGCCGGTGCTGCGGCAGCTCGTTGTCGAGGGCGTGTGGATCCTGGGCCGGGTCACTCCCCATCAAGAACTCGCCGGCGGGGATGATCACCCAATCAAACTTGATGGTCAACTTAGCGTTTCTCCCATATAGATATCCTAGACACTTGCTCGTAGCCATGATCCTGCTGAGGCCGGCGTTCCGTCATCACATGGCCTGCATCAAGATGTCCACCCACCAGCGCTGCGGCGCGACGATCGGCGGCAGCGCAGCAAGCGGTGCCCAAAAAAGACGAAAGCGATGATAATCTATATCGACGGGCCAAGTGTCTGGAGTCTGCCCGTGATACGGGAAGTGGTAAAAGTAGCGTGTCACCTTTCGCGTGAGCACCGCCGACTGCATCCAGCCCGTGATTTGGTAGCTCACGTACGGTGGATCGGCGCGTTCATCGCGTTCGACAAACGTAATATGCGAGAAATCCGCCTCCGTGCGGTGGCGTCGCACGAGGATGCCGTTCCGGATGCTGGCCCAATCAAAGCTCGTGGTATCGGGGCGAGCATACACACGCGTCGTCGTAGCCACCATGTAGTGATCATCCGGCAGCCGCTCGCTCACGGCAGTGAGAAAACGTCCTGGCGGGAGGTCAAGGAGGCCGGTCTCCTCCGCCGCTTCGCGCGCAGCGGCCACGGCATGCGGTTCGTCAGCCTCGACCGTGCCGGCCGGAAGTTGGATACCCGCGCTTGGATGCTCGAACAACAGCAGTTCCACATCTTGCCCAGACACCGCTGTCGGCGCCACGCGTGTCACGAAGGCGGTTACCTTTTCAGCAATAGGCTCCATACTCGCTCCGTCCCGCCAATGCGACCATGATGGGCGACCTTGAGCGTAAGATCATGGCGCGTGATGGTCGACCCGTGGCCTGATCTCGATCGTCCGGAACTCGCGTACCAACTCGACAAAACGTGTCACGGTCAGCTCAAAAAGGCGGGCGCCAAACTCCGGGGTCGCGGCGGCGGCATCGCCGCACACGCCGTCTCTGGAAAAGCGGCTCCACCAATCCTGCCAACTGTAGGCCGACGGCTCAGGGTGATCCCAATTGAAATAGCGCAGCTTGATCTGGCCGATATCCCGTTCGGCCTGGCTCATGTCGACGCGCTCAGGGTGCAGGTGCAGCATCATCGCCGTCTCATACTCGCACGCATGCCCAACCGAACCCCAACCGCCTTTCCGCTCCGTATCCAGCACGTCCGCCACCAGGGCGGGGTTGACCGCGGCGTTGACCGTGGTGGCGGCGCAGATAACGCCGGTCTTGAGCACACACTCGCGCGCCGCCAGGTCGCAGATCGAGACGTTGGATCCGTGGCCGTTGACGATCAGGATATGGGTAAAACCGTGGCGCGCCACCGAGATCGCTACCTGGGCAAGATACGCCAGGGTGGTCTGGATGTCTACGGCAATGGTGCCGGGAAAGTCCATGTGGTGTTCGTCGAGGCCGAAGGGAATCGTCGGCAGCACGAGCAGGTCCCCGCCCGCCGCTGCGCCGCAGGCGGCGAGAACACCTTCTAAAATGTCGTTGTCGGTCGAGATCGACATATGCGGGCCGTGGTCCTCGACGGCCCCGATCGGGATGGCGACGACCGGCTGTGGGCGGCGAGCGATCGCCGCGCGCATTTGCGGCCAGGTCAGATGGTCGTAGCGCCAGAAGTGCTTTGCCATGGCAAGTCCCTGCAAGAGTCATCCCCTTGCGCGTAGTTTGTCTAGAAAATGATGCGAAATCCTACATTGGGTTGTCAAAGCTGTCAAACCTCCTGTCTTGACGACCACGTGCCTATCGACTATATTCAGCACATCCACGCACATCTATCACAATTGATCTGGCAAGGGAAAACAAAGATGGAATATCGATTGCTCGGCAGTTCAGGTTTTAGTGTGCCGGCCCTTAGCTTTGGCACGGGGACATTTGGCGGCAACCATCCCTTCTTTGGCAAGTGGGGCGCCAGTGATGTGTCGCAGGCCAGGCGCCTGGTCGATCTCTGCCTGGAAGCAGGCGCCACCATGTTCGATACGGCCGACATCTATTCGATGGGCCAATCCGAGGAGATTCTGGGCAAGGCGGTCAGCGGGCGGCGGGATAAGGTGCTGCTTGCCACCAAGGCCACCTTCCGCATGAGTGACGAGCCCAATGACGTGGGCACCTCACGCTTTCACCTCATCCGCTCGTGCGAGGCCAGCCTGCGCCGCCTCAACACGGACTACATCGACATCTATACCATCCACGGCTTCGATGCGCAGACCTCGGTCGAAGAAACGCTCCGCGCCCTCGATACACTGATCCAGAGCGGCAAGGTGCGCTACATCGCCTGCTCCAACTTCTCCGGCTGGCACCTGATGAAGTCGCTGGCGGTTTCCGAGAAGTACGGCTGGGCACGCTATATGGCCCATCAGGCCCACTACTCGCTGCTGCGGCGCGAGTACGAGTGGGAGCTGATGCCGCTGGCGCTCGACCAGAAGGTCAGCACGGTAGTCTGGGGGCCGCTCTCCCAAGGCCGGCTCAGCGGCAAGTTCCGGCGCAACCAGCCCATCCCTCCTGGCAGCCGTGTCGCCCAGGGCGCCGGCGAGGGGCCGGAGATCCCGGAGGAGTGGTTCTACAGCGTGGTGGACGTGCTGGATGCCATCAGTGCCGAAACGGGCAAAACCGTGGCGCAAGTCTCGCTCAACTGGCTGCTGCAGCGGCCGACCGTCGCCAGCGTGCTGATTGGCGCCCGCGACGAAGAACAGCTGCACGAAAACCTGGGCGCCGTCGGCTGGAACTTGACCCCCGAGCAGGTCGCCCGCTTGGATGCCGTCAGCGAAACCGACACCATCTATCCCTACTGGCACCAGCGCGGGTTCGCCGAGCGCAACCCGCTGGCGACAAAGATCTACAAATAGGGACCTCGCCAATGACGGTATAAATGACGGCATAAGGGTGGTGGCAACCATTTGACAAGGGCTCGTCAAATGGCTATATTGCCGGGACTTTTCGGTACCCCCGATCTTCCTGCCCGGAATACGGAGCCGCCCACATGCCCTACAATATTACTCGACGCGAGTTCTTACGCTACAGCGCAGCTGCTCTGGCCGCACTCTGGTTTGCCCCTCTGCTGCCTGACCCTGTCGGAGCAGCCAAGGCGGCGCCGCGGCAGGAGCAACTAGCGCCGGGAGCGGCCTTCGAGGCGCTGCCGCCACCTGCACTTCTGGGCGCGCCGGTCGACGTAGCGATCGGAGCGGACGGCGTGTTCTGGGTCGTGGGAGAATCGGGTGCGCCCTCCACCTATGACCCGCTGCAGGGGGTATGGCAGCCCTTTGGCGGCGGCATCGACGCCGCGGCGTACATTCCATTTGACGACGGCGGCTACCCGAGCGTCTCGCTTTGCTTCTTTCGGGGCAGTGAGGTCTACCGCAGCGGCGCGCCCGGCCCGGTTCCCATTGCGCAGCTCTGGCCCGAGCTGCCGCCAAGCTTCCAGCAAGGCGTCGACGGCGCGACCTTCATGAATGGCGGCTGGTTCTATCTCTTCCGCCAAGGCCAGGCCGCTTTTGTCGATCTCACGCACGGGGGGGCAGTTACTCTCGCCCCTCTGACTGAATTTCGCAACGGCGCCGGCTGGCCGGACGGCCCCTGGCAGGACGGCATGTTCGACTTCGTTATCTCGGGCCAGGACGATACGGAGTCCAGTTCCGTGATCTTCGTGCGCGGCGCGCAGTACATTGTCTTTAATCTCTACCACTTGACAATCAGCGCGCCCCAGCCGCTTTCCGCCCTGTTTGGCGGCGCCGCGCTCACGCTGCTGGCGCAGGGAGGCATCCAGGCCGTCGTCTGCCCTGGCCCCGTGCAGGCGACGGGCGCGCCGCTGCAGGCTCTCAGTGGGCCTGTGGTCTACAACCTGCAAGACACCCAGTCCACCGCGTCGGCGCCGGCCAGCTATCTTGCCCAAGCCTTCAGCGGCTGGCCGCAGGCGTGGCATCCCGTGCTGCAGCAGGCGCCGGCCGGTGCGATCGGCAATTTGTGGGGGCTCACCCCGGGCGGGATGCCCCTGGTGAATGTGGGCGCAGGTTGGAATCTTGCGCCCCTCCCCAACAGCGCCCCGGCCCTCGCCGTGGACGCCGGCGCCGACGGCGCTGTGTATGCAGTCGCCGCCCACGCGCTCTTCCAACTGGCCGCTAGTGGTGGTTGGACGCAGGCAGCCGCACCTACCTTTGCCCTGCACGGCGTCGCCGTCGGGGACGCCGATCACGTCTGGGTCACGGATGATCAGGGCACTGCGTACCGCTTTCAGAGCGGCGCCTTTACCCAAGCCAACCTCGGCGTGGCCGTCAGCGACGTCAAGGCCAATCCGGACGGCACTCTCTGGCACTGCAGCGCCGGCGCTCCGGACGCCTATCGCTACATCTCGGAGGGGCAGCTTCCGTCCGAGCCGATTGCCCTGGGAGAGGGCATCACCAGTGTCCTGAAAGTAGCCAGCACCGGCTTTGGCACCGGCTATTTTCTGGCGCAGCAGAACGGGCAGGCCGCCCTTGTTCGCTACACCTCGCCCTATCTCTTCAAGACAGGCGCATCGTACTGGAGCTACGACGTCGACACGCTCGCCGTAGGCGCTGCCTCGCTATTCATGTTTACGGTAGCCGACCCCAACAATTACTTCGTGGCGGCGTTGGATGCGCAGACTGGCGCGGAGCGCTGGCGCTATCCGTACCCGCCTACGACCGGCAGCGGCCGCTTCGCACCCGCCTACGATCCCCAGCACCAGCTGGTCTACGTCTTCGTCGATGCGGGCCTTGTCAGCGCGCTCGACGCGCATACTGGCGAGGTCGTGTGGTCGCTGCAGCTGGAATCGTTTATTTCTGCGCAGCCCCTATTTGCCGGCGGCGTGATCTATGTGCCCGGCGCCGTCAACCCCATCAACACTCCGGACTACCAGCAGGTCTATTTGACGGCCATTGATACCGCCGATGCCGCGCGCCGTGCAGCGGGAGGCGAAATGCCGGTGACGGCATGGACGGCCGAGCTGCTGCCGGGGGGCACCGCGCCGGTGCTCACGCCGCCGGCCTACTTTGAGGGCAGTATCTACTGCGTGGCCTGGTCGACCGACAGCATCGTGCTGCTTCGTATGGGGGTCTGGAAGCTAGATGCACGTACAGGCAGCACGACCTGGATCAACAGCCAGCCACTCTACCAGGCGGGAACCACTCTGCCGACGACCCTGGTTGCCCCGCTTATCTCTGCCGCCGGCGCCTCCCAAGCTCTTTTGGTTAATATGGTCTGGGGTGTGGCGGCCTTTGACCTGGAAAGCGGCCAGCAGGGGGCGGAATACTACACGCCTGGCTGGAGCACTGGTGTCACGGTCGATTCCGCGCTCGTGCTCTATGACAACGTTGTGTATTTCAGCGATTCGACTGGGCTGCTTTATGCGCTGGACACCACCCTGAATCCAGTAGCGGGGTCACCCTACCAGGTCGCCAACAGCTCGATCAAATCGGGGCTGCGGATCATGCCGGATGCCGATGGCAGCGCGATCGTGATCTTCGGCGATCCCGTGACGGACAACCTCAACTTCTACAGCACGGCCTCAAACAATCTGGCCGCGCTGGCGACCAACCAGACGATGGTCAACTTGATGTCGGAGGTCACGGGCGATGGCCTTATCTACGTGGGCGGATACAGCCCGCAGGATGACGCAGATTCAGTGGGGCAGATCTTTGCCATCCGCACCAGCGACGTCAGCGGGCTGCGCGATTTCGTGATCGAGTCACAGCTGCTGCAGGATTACGATCCGGGCGCCCTGTCGGTGGGGCGCTACCAGACGCACGTGACGATCGTAGACGACGCCAAGACGCCCCAGCCATTTATCGGCGTGAAGGTATGGGCAGACGCAGCGCTGGAGGTGCAGATCGACGGCGTAGCCTACACGATCGACCCCGCCACGCCGGCTGCCACGCAGGTTGACGCCAGCGGAACCCTCACCATTCAGAGCATTGCCGCCGACTTGTTTGCCACGCCGTTGCGCATCTGGGCCGCGTTCATGGATCCCTTCGAGCGCATCGTGATCTACCCGGACCGCGAGTTTCACAACCGGCTGCCGGGCATGATTGCGGACCCAAACAACGACGATCCGACGCTGATCAACCTCGCCACCGGCACAAACTATGCCGGCACCCAAGTCTTTACCGACCAGCAGCAGGCCCAGGGCATCGCCACGGCAGTATCAACCACTTGCCAGGCGGCGGGGATCGGCGGCACTAGCGCCGGCAGTACAGCCGGCGCTGGCGCTTCACACGGCAGCATACAGGTGCCAGCCGCGAGCTTGCCGCCCTATGTTGCCTACGGTGACCTGCCGGGAATGCAGTACACGGCGTATAACACGCCCGCCATCCGGCTGGCCGTCCCACAAGCCCCAAACGGGTTGAGCTGGAGCAGCGATACACCCACCACCTACACCGTGCTGCCATTTGCGGCGGCTGCCAACGCAATCGACGCCTTGAGCGGCGCAGTGGATCCATTACTGGATCCGTCACTGGCTCCGTCATTGGCCGCGCCCATCGGCAGCGGATTGGGCAGCATCTTCAGCGACTTATGGCACAAGATCAAAAGCGGCGTCGCCAAGGTCGCCAAGGTGCTCGTAAGCGTCGGCAATGCAGTCTACACCGGCATTCAATACGTGGAGGACGGCGTCACCAAGGTGTTCCGCTTCGTCGTGCGCCAGATCGAGGACCTGGCGGCCACGGTCGGCGCCTTCTTCGTCGCGCTCGGCAAGGCCATCGAGGATATCATCGAGCTGCTCAGCCTCCTGCTGCACTTCGAGGAAGTCGTCAAGACCCATAAAATTCTCAAGGCGGCGATCCTTCAACAAATCAATGGCCTGTTCCTCACAGGCACGACCATCATTCAGCCCGCCGTCAAAGGCTTTTTTGCCAACGGCGAGGACGCGATCGAGAAGGTGTTCTGTACCGTAAAGCAGCAGATCGTCCCCGGCTTCACCTGCAGCGCTCCCGGTGCGTGGGCATCGCCACCTGTCAGCGGCTTTACCGGCATTGGCGCCACGGCCCATACCATCTTTAGCGTAGCCCCCAAGGCCGGCGGCAGCGCCAAATCACACGCGGTCTCTGCCACGTGGGGGTTCGATAAGATCAGGAGCCATTACAAGCAGGCGACTACACCAGCTGCCGCTGCTAGGCTGGGGCCTACGGCCGCGGTGGGGAATCCGATTCTTGACTTCGTCAACAGCTTCGCCAACAGCTTAACCACCGACCCGACGCTGCAGCAGGCCTACACCGCCGCCCTGAACGACTTCGCCGCCTCGTTTGCCTTCAAGTCGTCCGCCGAGTTCCTGCAAACGGCGGTGTTCGACCTGCTCGACGTGATCCAAGACCTCCTAATCAGCAGCCTGGCCATCGGCAAGGCTTTTCTCGAGGGATTCCTGGCCTTGGCAGGCGACCTGGTCACCTTCCTGCTCGACCCCCTGCAGGGCATCCTGGTGCAGCCGCTGAACATCCCGATCCTCTCCGATCTCTACAAACTGCTCTTCGGCAGCCAACTGACCTTTCTGGATCTGATCGTCCTGGTGGCGTCCATCCCCGTCACGTTTCTCTACCGCATTGTCGAGGGCCAGTGGCTGTCAGAACAAGTATCTGGGCAGGCGGCCGGGGAGTCTGACGGCGCCGCACGGGTCACGCTGACGCCCATCGCCCGCGCGCTCGGCTTGCTGAATGCCGCCTTCTTCTTTGGCCGCGCGATCTTGATGCCCATCAACGATACGACCGGCCAGCCGGGCGCGCCGAACCCCATCACGTCGTACAGCCTGGCCGTTATCAGCACTGGATTTTTCGCGACGACGATGCTCAAGGCCGCACACGCCAGCGACTTCATCTTTGCGGCCACTGCGCTGGGCTTGGTGTTTACTCCCTACTTTCTGGCCGCGGCGCCCGCCGTTGCCGCCTTCCTGTCCCTCGTCCGCATCGGTGGTTTTATCTTTGACATGGTCGAATACCCGCCCACCGACGCGCTCCTGGTGTTGGGCGGCAACGTGCTGGGGTCACTGCCGGCGCTGGCGCAGCCGCTCAAATATCTCAACGATGCCACCGACGACATTTCCTTGGCGATCTTGTTGGCACTCGAGCTCATCGGCAACATGGGCGCGGGGTTTGTCGCAGTCATCTACACCACCGTCAACTGGGATGCCGCGCCGACCGCTGAGCCGCCCGCCGAAGAACCTGTGCCCACCTGGTCAACTCGCCTCCACCTGCCCTTTGTGCAGACTGGCCCCTAAACACAGTGCAGCCGCCAGCGTGACAGGCGAGACCAGCAACCGTGCCCAAACGCGTGGGGGCACAAGGTCCGGCGATGAGAGCCTTGCCGTCGCGGCGACTGTTGTTCCGCCGGACCTTGTGCCCTTACATCCCCCGCCCCCTTACACCTCCTACCATCCACTCACCCCCCCACTTGCCCCAATACCTCCTCACGTACCACCCCACAATTCGCGCTGCCAATGTACCGCACTGACAGCTCTTCCAAGCCATATCCTCGACTCAAGGGCGAGCAACGAACACGTACTCGCGGCTATCTTCCCCAAACGGCTCCCATGCAAAGCCGCCGTAAAGCGCCTCCAACTGCAGGCCGGAGACATCGAGGAGCCCGAGCCACTCATTCTTGGTTGCCCACCAGATGGAACTCTTTGCCCCATTGTCGAGTATCATGTCGATCCGATTGTCGCCCACTGCATACTGGATGGTATGCGCTACGGGCTCTTCCTCCCGAACACCGTCGAGGCGCGCGGCGATCCGGTGATCAAAGGCAAAGGCGTTCCAGGCGAAGCGCCCGTCCGGCCGCAGCGACGCCGCGACCCGCTCAAACGTTTGGCGGCGATCAGCCCAAGTCGGCAGATGCAGGAGCGCGCGAAATGGGCAGTAGATGAGCGCCGCCGGTTCGGCAAGCGCGAGTTCTCGCATATCGCTCTCGATTAATTCGAGCTCCACGCCGGCTTCAGCCGCTCTTTGGCGAGCTTGTTCCAACATCGCCGGCGAGGAGTCAATGCCTGTCACGCGCCGGCCCGTCGCCAGCGCAACGGGGATGGCCACCCGGCCATTGCCAACTGCCAGCTCGACCAGAGGGCCGTTTGCCTGCCGGGCCAGTGCGACGTAAAAGGCAACATCGGCTGTCATGTGCGCCGACCATTCGTCGTAGCGGTTTCCGAACGCCTCGTCCCAACTCATCGGTTCATGCTCCTTCCTGCTGGACTGGATATTTTCACAAAATCGAGAACCATCATAAACGGCCCCACCTCCCGCCCCTATACCTCCCAATTGCCCCAACAACCCCGCACGCACCACCCCTCAATTCGCACGCACAATCAGATAATCCTATCCACCATTGGTGACGTTGGCCGCCACCGTCGGCTTGATGTTCTGATTCATGCTGAAGAAATTTGTTGGATCATACTTGTTCTTGAGCGCGACCAGCCGCTCATAACTCGCGCCATAGGCTGCTCTCACTCGCGCCTCGCCTTCGTCCTGGCTGAGAAAGTTAACATAGACCCCGCCGCTGGCGTAAGGCTGCATGGCCGTCCAGAAGCTGCGCGTCCATTCCCTGTGACCGTCCGAATTCTCGCGATCAGTCCAGTTGGTGGCGATGTTGAGTACATAGGCCGCGTCGCGGTGGACGGCGGCGGTGGCGTCCACCGCAACACGGCTGATGGCGCCCCCAAGCTGGAAGAGCAGCACCAGCGTCAACGGCGAGGACAGGCGTTCGCAGAAAGTGATAACGGTGTCGATCGCCTCGTCGCTGATGAACGGCAGGTACTCCGACTTCCAGTAATAATGATTGCCGCTCGGCACACCTGAATCAAACATCATCTGGTGGGCTGTGTATGGCTTGGGGCCGATAAGATCGACGAGCGGCTTGCCGAACTCCTTGAGCGGGCGCACGAGCTGCTCGCCCAACGCCACGTTGCCCACATAGCACACCACGATGCCGACGACGGCTTTGTCATGGATCTCCGGCGGCAAGTATGGCGCCGGCGGTGCACAGCGCAGCATCGCCATTGTCGCCAGGCTATCGGGGGCTGCCGCACTGAATTCTCGATAGAAACGCAGCACTTCTGCCGCCTGCTCCATGGGGTAGAGTACCAGCCCTGCGATTGCTGTGGGGTCGACCGGATGCAGGCGATATTGGAACGACGTGACGACGCCGAAGTTGCCGCCGCCGCCGCGCAGGCCCCAGAAGATATCTGGGTTCTCTTCGGCGCTGGCGGTCAGGAAGCGTCCGTCGGCCGTCACCACGTCGGCGGCAAGCAAATTGTCGACAGTAAACCCATGCTTGCGTGACAGCCAGCCAAAGCCGCCGCCCAGAGTCAGCCCGGCAATCCCCGTCGTGGAGACAAAGCCGCCGGGCGTGGCGAATCCAAAGACCTGTGTCTCGCGATCAAGCTCTCCCCACGCGACGCCGGGCTGGGCGCGTACCGTGCGCTCAGCAGGATCCACGTGTATTCCCTTCAGCTGCGAGAGATCGATCATCAGCCCATCGTCGCACACGGCCAGACCGGCTACGTTGTGGCCGCCACCGCGCACCGCCGGGCGTAGACCGTTTGTGCGCGCAAAGTTGACGGCCTGAATCACATCGGCAACCCCAGAGCAGCGAACGATGAGCGCCGGTCGACGGTCGATCTGGCCGTTCCAAATCCGCCGCGCCGCGTCGTAGTCGGCCTGGCCCGGACGCAGGAGTTCGCCCCGCAAACGGTTTGCCAGTTCGGTAATGGCAGTCTCCGCGACGCCCAATCCGCCCAGGGCTGTAGGTAGAACTTGTGAGTCGGTCATGGATTGGCTCCTCACCTGCATTCGGCCCTGCCCCCAACTGTATTCTCCAGTATATCCAGAGTTCTTTGCTCTGTCGATGCCCGCCACATTTCTTATTCGCGGCATAACGTCCGGCGGAGGAGAGCAGGCGCCCCCGCCTGCTCTCCTCCGCCGGACGTTATGCCTTCCCTAGTTGGCGTTGCCGCACCCCGTCTACGGTTGTTGTCTCATCTGCTGTACCCGTTCGAGTACCAGCCCACCGACTTTCTTGCCCAAGTCCAGGCCCGCGTCTACGTCGCTTTGGAAGTGAATACCCGCCCAGAGACGAGAGTTGCCAGCTTCTTGCGCATTCGCCATGAGGGCCTCGGCATCTGCCGGGAAGAAGCCGGAGAGCACAGTGGCCACCGCGCCTGAGCCACAGCCGTGCGCTGAAGGATAGCTTGGAAAGTTCGGGCTGGGAAACAAGGGCTTAAAGTCAGGATCCAGTTGCGATGGCCGCATCGACCAGTACGTGTATTTGGCGTCATAGCAGGCGACAAAGGCGTCGTGCTGGGCGACAGCCGCGGCCGCATAGATGAGAGCGGCTAGCGGCGGATCCCGGTCAACTCGGTTTTCGAAGAGCAGACGGGCAGTGTTGTTGTAGATAAAGGGGATGGTGCCTGCCGGCGACTGCCAGAAGAAGGCCGCGGCCGTGGTAGCAAAGGTGGGCGTGTAGGTTTCGAGCGCCGTCAACTCGGCGTGCAGCTGTTCGGAACCGGCCGCCGGTGGTGCAGGTGGGCGCAGTTCGCTGCCCGAGGCGAGCACCCACGGCTTCCAGGTACCGGCCATCGGCGCAACCGGATCTTTGCCGGTCCAATGGCCGGGTTCTGTCGGCATGACCCCATCCCACTTCGCGTCGGCGCCGTCGGTCTTGGCGTACGCAATCACTTGTTCAGCCACGGCGCGGCCTAGCGCCAGACCTGCTTCCACATCGCTGGGGTATTGCACCCCGGCCACCAGGCGTGAACGGGCCGCCTCCTCGGCTTTCTCGGCAAACAAGGCCGCATTGTCGGGAAAGAGATAGGTAAGAATCGTCGAAGCCGCGCCGGCCGCTACCGCATGTTCGCTGGGATAGGAAGGGCTGTCGGGAACATCCAGCAAGGTCGTCAAGGTTCCGTCCACCTGGCTCGGGCGCAGTCGATGGTAGGAATACTTGGCGTCCCAGGCCGCAACCATAGCGTCATAGATCGCCACATTCAACAGGGCAATGCCCCGGCTAAATACCGGGCCAGGCGGAATACGCGCCGCAGAATGCTGGGCGAGCGCAAGCGAGATCCAACGATAAGAGGGCGAGCCGGCGTCCCAATATGCCACCAGCGCCTCAGCATCCGCATCCCGCTCGGCCGCCAGTTCCTTTAGCTGTTCGATCTCGGCGAGCGTTGCTTTCGCATCCGGGGGCGGCGCCGGGCGCACGTCGTCAGTTGAATTCAGCAACCACGTGTCCCACTCGCCGGCCCGGGGCTCGATGGGCTGGTTGGCATGCATCGATGCGATCGGCGCAACACAAGCCGCCAGCAGTACAGTACATAGCAGGCAAGCCATCAACGACGAAATCCTCATCATGATTCTCCTTTGCAGATCGGGTTTAACGGTAATCGGGACGTCCCTCCACATGGTAGTAAAACCTTGTTTTGGGCGGGTATCCCTATGTGGTAGAATCGGGTATACAAGCAGGGATACAGGAGGACGGCGAACGTGGATCCCCAGACATCATTCGCGGATTGGGTGCGCAAGCGGCGGCAGTTGTTAGGCTTGACCCAAGTAGACCTGGCACGACGGGTGGGCTGTGCCCTTATCACGATTAAGAAGATCGAGCAGGAGACTCGCCGCCCTTCGCGTGAAATGGCTGCCGTGCTTGCAGACCGGCTCGCCATTCCCGCGGCGCAACGCGAGGCATTCTTCCGCCTCGCGGCCGGCGAGTACGTCGAGACTTCGGTTGCGACGAACGATCCCCCTGCGCCACCGCTATATTCTCCGCCCACAGGCGGGGAGGCCACTCGCTCACCGTTCGTAGCGCGTGAACGCGAACTGGCTCAACTCGAAACACACTTGATTGCTACTCTCAACGGCAGTGGGCGCATCGTCTTTGTCACCGGCGAGGCAGGGCAGGGCAAGACGACCCTGATGGCCGAATTCGCCCGCCGCGCGCAGGATCGCTTCTCCGATCTGATCGTCGCCGGCGGTAATTGTGACGCCTACGCCGGGATGGGCGACCCGTACCTTCCCTTTCGCGACGTGATGGCGCTGCTCAGCGGCGATGTAGACGCCAGTTGGCGGGCCGGCGCGCTTTCCCAAGAGCAAGCGCGCCGCCTGTGGGCATTGATGCCCGAAACCGTCAAGACAATGGTCGATCAAGGACCGGAGCTGCTTGACGTGTTCGTGCCGATCGCTGCCCTGCTGCAGCGCGCCCGGGCGGTTGTATCGCAACAGAATGACCAATGGGTGCAGGTCGTGGCACGTCTCGAACGCCACCAAAATCGCACCTATGCTCCCCAACAACGCCAGCTTTTCGCACAGTACACCCAGGTGTTGTGCGCGCTTGCCGCCCACCATCCACTTGTGATTATCCTGGACGACTTGCAGTGGGCCGACAGCGCGTCCGCCGGGCTGCTGTTTCACTTGGGCCCGCGCATCTCCGGCAGCCGGGTGCTTATTCTGGGCGCTTACCGGCCGAGCGAAGCCCCGCTGGAACACTCGCCGGATGCGAACCCGGACGCGGTGCCTTCTCTTACCTCCATGGTTCTCGAGTTCAAGCGTCGTCATGGTGACAACGAGATTGCGCTCGCCGCCATGACGCCGGAAGCCGGCCACCACTTTATTGCGGCGTTACTGGATCAGGAACCGAATCGGCTTGACGAGAGCTTTCGCCGGTTGCTGTTTCAGCGCACGCAGGGCCATCCCCTTTTTACCGTTGAACTCCTGCGCGAAATGCGGGTTCAGCGCAACCTCATTCGCGATGAAAATGGAAAATGGACTGAAGGGTTGGGGACAAACTGGGAGATGCTGCCGTCGCGTGTCGAGGCAGTCATCGGTCGCCGTTTGGGCCGCCTGCCGCTGCCGCTGCAGGAAGCCTTAAAGGTCGCAAGCGCCGAAGGGGAAACGTTCACGGCCGAAGTCGTTGCCTGCGTGCAGGGCGTAGACGCGCAAGAGATGGTCCGCCAGTTAGGGAGTATAGTCGATCGGCAGCACGGCTTGGTTCGGAGCGAAGGAACCGAACGGCTCGGCCGGCAGGTTCTGTCCCGCTATCGGTTTCGGCATATTCTTTTCCAAAAATACCTTTATCAAACCCTCGATGCGGCGGAACGAATCTATCGCCATCAGGCAGTAGGACAGGCGCTAGAGGAGGCGTACGGCGAGCAGGCGGAAGATGTGGCGGTCCAGTTGGCGCATCATTTCCAGATGGCCGGGCTGACGGCCAAGGCGGTAGACTATCTCTATCGGGCCGGGCTGCGCGCGGCGTGGAGGGCTGCCCACCATGAGGCAATCGTCCACTTCACACAAGGCATCGATCTGCTGCAGCGCGCACCGCGCCTGGCGGAGAGCGCTCGGCAGGAACTGCAGATTCAGATCGCATTGGGAATTTCGCTGGCTGCTATGAAAGGTTGGTCTGCCCGAGAAGCAGGACGGGCATACGATCGGGCCAGGCTGTTATTCGAGGAGACCGGGGACAGTTCCCAGCTGGGCTCAATCTTGTGGGGCCAGTATGTCTACAATGCGGTATTGGGGAAATTGCGTTCGGCCCATGCGCTTGGAGAACAGTGCCTTCGTCTCGCGCACGCGCAGAACGATTCATTTCTCCTCGTCGTCGGTTATTTCGCAGTAGGCACGCCCTTATTTCATCTTGGCGAATTGAAACCCGCGCTAGCGCATTGGGAGCGGGGCATAGCCGCCTATCAGCCTGAACCCATCGCGCGCGCATCTCTAGCTATGGACTCGACTACGGCGTCTTTTGTGCCTCCTATCGGGCCCATGCCTTGTGGTTCCTGGGCTACCCGGATCAGGCCATAAGGCAAGTAGAGCATGCGCTCACCCTGGCTCAGAACTCCGGCCATCCCTATTCCATTGCCGTAGCGCAGAGCTACGCTGCCATGCTCCATCAGCTTCGGCGAGAAGCGTGCCATTGCCATTGCGCGCAGCCAGCAAGCGAAGTCGCTGGAACTGCGCGCTACGTTGAAGATTAGCCACTTATGGCGGCGGCAAGGGAAAACAGAAACAGCCCGGCAGTCGCTGGCGGCCATCTACAGCTCGTTTGTCGAGGGCTTTGATACGCCCGACCTGCAGGAGGCGGAAGCTCTGTTAAAGCAGCAGTCGAAAAGTGAATAGGATGAATTCTGTGGAAGCAACGCTGGCGCCAACGAAAGCAGTGCGCGTATCTGTGTCAGATGTCACGGATTCTCTTTCTCCACCCACATCTGCCGGCCATCGCTCGTTATCTCCACCCGCCCATCCTGGTCGTTGCGCAAGACCAGACGTCCCGCTAATCGCCCGAGCGTCTCCGTGCTCGGATGGCCGTAGTCGTTGTCTGCTCCCACCTGGATCACGGCGACCGGCGCATTCACCGCCGCTACAAGTGTCTCGTCCGTGCTCGACTTGCTGCCATGATGCGCAACCTTGAGTATGGTGGACGGCAGGGGCGCACTGTGCGCCACAAGCGCCTGCTCGGCCGCCGTGCCGGCATCCCCGGTGAGCAGCACGCTGAAGTCGCCGTAGACGAGCTTGGCGACGAGCGAGTTCTGGTTGTCGGCATCTTCGCCGCTGAAGCCCCCGGCCGGCGGGCCCAAGACCCAGAGCGCCACGCCGTCGCCAAGGTCCGCCCAGCCGCCGGCGTGCTGGATCTGTATTTGCGCTCCCGCGTTTGCGACCGCTGCCCGCCAGGCTGCGCCGGCCGGATTAGCCGCGCTGTCCTCCGTCTCCCACGCTGCATCGAGGGCAAAGCGGCCGGCCGCCTCCACCTGCGCCGCCATGTGGTCTGCATCGGGGTGGGTGAGGACGACGAGGTCAAGCGTACGGTCCCAAAAAGGCATGACCGACCCGAGCTGCCCCAGCAGTACCTGCGCGCTGGAACCGCCGTCGATCAGCACCTGCCGGCCGGAAGGCGTCTGGATAAAGATGCCATCTCCCTGCCCCACGTCGAGAAACCAGACATGCAGCCGCCCATCCGGCTGTGCAAAGGCAGCCACCCACACAAGCGCCGCGAGCACCGCAACGCCGACCAGCGAGACCGGCGAGACCAGCAGCCGTTCCCAAACGCAGACCCGTAGGGGCACAAGGTCCGGCGGAACAACAGTCGCCGCGACGGCAAGGCTCTCCCCGCCGGACCTTGTGCCCTCACACCCCCCGCCACCCTTACACCTCCCACCACCCACGCGCCCCTCAATTGCCCCAACAACCCCACATGCACCACCCCACAATTCGCGCTGGCAACGTGCCAATCCAATGACAGCATAGGCCACCACCAGTTGCGGCAGCCCAAACGATCCCACGCTCACTGCCGCAAAGGGCAACCCCGCCGTCCAGCGCACGACGGCAACGGTCCACGCCAGCCCCAACCAAGGCAGCCACAACAACGTGCCCGCCAGCAGCTCCTGGCCTGCCAGCCCCACCAGCAACGCCGTGCTGCCGCCAAACAGGATCAGCGGTTGGACGGGAGCAATCATCAGGTTTGCCGGGACGCTGGAAAGGCTGAAACGATCGAAGTAGTACAGGCTGAGCGGCAGGGTCGTCAGGCTGGCAGCCAGGGTGATGGCCAGCACGTCCTCGCCGGCCACCCGCAGCCAGCCACGCGATAAACCCAACAGGCGGCGCAGCCCGCCGGACAGGGCGGGCGCCAGCAGGACCAGCCCCGCGGTCGCCATACTGCTGAGGTGCAGGCCCACATCCCACAACACCAGGGGATTGGCGAGCGTCATGGCCATGCAGGCGGCAGCCAGGCTGACCAGCGCGGTGCTGCGGCGCTGTAAGGCGGTGGCAGTGACGAACAACCCGCCCATGACCGACGCGCGCAGCACGCTGGCCTCGCCACCCACGAGCAGGGCATAGGCGGCGATGGCGGCCAGGGCAGGCCACAGGGCGCGGCGCTTGCCCAGCAGGCGGGCGGCCACGGCGACGATCACGCCGGAGATGAGGGCCACGTTGCTGCCCGAGATAACGATCACGTGGCTCGTCCCGGTGGCGTTGAACTGGTCGTAGAGGCCGTCGGGAATGTTGGCCTCGATGCCCAGCAGCATCCCATTGGCGAGTGCGGCGTACGGCTCCCCCAGGCTGCGGTCGATCAGCGCCTCGCCGCGGGCGCGCAGCGCATAGAGTTCATACAGGATCGGGTTGCCGTGCTGGCTGCCGTCAAGCACTTGGACGTTCGCATCGTACAGGACGCTGCCGACGCCCTTGATCGCCAGGTAATCCTTGTACGAAAAGCCGTCGAAAATGGCCGGCTCGACCAGCCGGCCGCTGACGGCGACGTGCTGGCCGTACACCAGGCGGGTGAGGCCGGACGTCGTGACGCGCACGCTGCCTTGCACCTGGCGCTCTGCACGAGGCTGCAACCCGGCTGTCACCAGTGCGCGCGGCTGCACCGTCTGCGCTGCGACGTATAGCTCCTGCTTGCCGTCTACCAATAGGGGATAAGAGTCGACAATTCCGCTGAGTGTGATCGGCTGCGCCCGGCGGTCAAAAGCGGCGTCGGGCGGCAGGTTGTAGTACGCCAGGTCCATGGGCGTCCAGCAGGGCGCAAAGGGATGGCTGCCGTAGCGCAGAAAGCCGGCGATCAGGCAGAGTGCTACTCCGGCGAACAGGGCCGGCGCCGGTGGCTGCCCGGGCGGTTCAAAGCCGGCTTCCTCGGGCCAGCGCATCGGTGGGTGAAGGCGGCGCCGGCGCTGTCGGTTGAGCAGCGGAACGCAGGGCAAGAGTGCAAGCGGGATCAGCCATAGTTCGCCCGCCAGGGGGCACGGAATGCCGGCAAATTGCCACCACCAGCGGGCAAAGGCCAGGCCAAGCATATAGGCGAGCGCGGCGTACAGTAGGGTCATGGCGAACCGGCGGCAAAGTGATAGGTTGCCAAATGATCTTACGTCGTTGCTTGCTGTGGTTCAATGCTTCTGCGGCTTCTTTGTAGGTTTGCAGTAGTCTGCAAAGAATAGACAATGCCCGAGCCTGCATCGTGCCATTGTAGTGAATCCCCTCATCCCCCTCCCTTCTCTGACCTTTCCGCCAGATTCCCGTCTTCTCCTTGTCCGATCGCCTGGCTGCATTGTCAGATCACACGCCCCCAAAAGGTGTACAATGATCATGTTGCTCGGCAAGGAGGCGGATGCCATGAGTCCCACCCTGTTAGAAGGTTTGTTGTTTTTGTTGCTGGCGGCTTTGCTGGCCGTCTATATTGGCGTGCTGGTCCGCGCCTGGCTGCCGCAGCGCCGCGGCCCTACAGCTGAAGAACGCCCGGCTGCCCCAACTGCGCCTGGCCCAGATCGGGCCGTCGCAGCACAAGGTACAAACGCAGCCACCCAAGGAGATGAAAAGAATGTCAACTGAAACCGAAAGACCGTTTGCTCTGCCGGAGCCCGCACCTGCGCAGCCCCGGCCGCCCTCCCGCCCGGCCCCCCGCCGCGCCCTGCTCTTCGCCTCGCCGCTCCTCGTCGGCGCCATCGTGGTCGTGCTCGGCGCCATGATCGTCGTCTTCATGGCCTGGCGCAGCGTCAACCCCGGCTACGTTGGCGTCGTCTTCGATAAGGTCAACCACCGCGTCACCGCCGGCGTGCTCGAACCGGGTTGGGCCATCATCAACCCCTTCACCCAGTCCATCCAGGAATACCCGGTCACTATCCAGACGTACGCCATGGTCCAAAAGGGCAGTGAGGGCCAGGTCACCGGCGACGACAGCCTCAAGGTGCAGAGCAGCGAAGGCCAGCAGCTCAACCTTGACGTCGTCATCCAGTACCAGGTCAAAAAGGATGAATCCGGCGTTCTCTACCAGGACTGGGGCGGCGCACCCATCGACATCGTCGAGGACCGCGTCGTCCGCCAGTACACACGCTCGCAGGTGCCCGTCATCGCCGCCAAATACGGCTGGGAAGAGATCGCAGCGTCGAAGCGCGGCGAGATCGCCGACCAGGTGGCCACCAAGTTGACCGCAGAGTTCGCCAAGCGCCACCTGATCCTGGTGTCATTCGGCATTCGCGAGGTGCACCTGCCCGAGTCGCTGCAGCAGGCGCTCGACAACAAGATCCAGGCCCAGCAGCAGGCCGAACAGCAGCGCTATCAGCTCGAACAGGCCAGGGTCAAGGCCGACCAGGACAAAGTGGAGGCACAGGGCCATGCGCAGGCTTTGCAGGCCCAGGCCGAAGGCGAAGCCCAGGCCACCCGCATCCGCGCCGAGGCCCAGTCCGAGGCCAACCGGCTGCTTGCCCAAAGCCTCACCCCCGAGCTTATCCGCTACCAGCAGCTGCAGCGCTGGGACGGCCGCCTGCCCGTCTTTTCCGGCAGCAGCGCCACCCCCCTGATCGACCTCTCCACCCTGGTCGACCCGCTCCTGACCGCCACGGGCAGCATCACCCCCACCACCGCCGCGCCCTAGGCGTCCGCGGGGTGCCGTGCGCGTAGCATGTGCACAGCACCCCGCCACGCGCATAGCGCTCCAACCGCGGTTGCGATTTTTGCCGTTCTAGCGCATCATAGTGCCTTCGTGGCGCCCTTGCTCTCCCCGGGCGCCCAGGGGAAATGCACACACCCGCTGCGTCGTTTTTCGATCAACCCAAGCGCATACGCCAAACCCAACCTGCACAGGATGCCTCATCATGGCCAAGCTGACCGTCAAAGACTTGTTTACGCTCAAGGGAAACCGCCAGCTGACGGAGGTCTACGTCCGCAATCCCAAGGAAGCCGCCGCCTGCGCTGCGGCGGGCATCGATATGATTGTCACGTCCGAGCGCAATGACACCGCCGCCATCCGGGCCGCCGCGCCCGACACTTTCTTCACCATCGGCCAGGTGTACGGGGACTATACCAGCCCCGCCGAAGCGATCGCCGGCGGCTTTCGGGCGCTGCGCAACGGCGCCGATGCGGTCTACTGCGGGTCAAGCCTGGCGTTCGTGCGGGCGATGGCGAGCGAAGGCATCCCGGTCGTCGGCCACGTCGGCTTTGTACCCTACAAAAGCACCTGGTTCGGCGGCTTCAAGGCGGTGGGTAAGACCGCCGACGAAGCCCTCAAGGTGTATGAGGCCACGCTGGCCTACCAGGATGCCGGCGCGATTGCCGTAGAGATGGAAATCGTGCCCCACCTGGTCGCCGCCGAGATTTCCAAGCGTGTCGCTATCCTCGTGATCGGCATGGGCAGCGGCACGGGCTGCGATGGGCAGTATCTCTTTGCCACCGATATTCTCGGCGACAACGAAGGCCATGTTCCCCGCCACGCCAAGACCTATCGCGACTTCAAGCGTGAGTACGCGCGCCTCCACCAGGAGTCGATCGCAGCCTTCCGCGAGTTCCATGAAGATGTCCAGCGTGGCGTCTATCCGGCCCCTAACCAGCTTGTGCAGATCCAGGACGAGGAATATGCGCGTTTTGTGGCTGCGTTGCCGGAAGCAGAATAATTCGGCTCCGTGCATAACCTGTGGAATCGTGGGGCCGCAGCGTTATATGGGCGAAAACTCCATCATACAAAGCAGTCGCCGACCAGGAAACTGGTCGGCGACAATAGTGAGGGTCACTTGCCGTGTGTCGGTGGGGGAGTGGAGGGCGGCCTAATGGCTGTGGACCGGCGCTGCAGCCGTCTCGCCTTCGGCATGCTGCACCTCACTGGTGGCTGCCGCATAGATGCCATACACATACTTCTCGAAGCCCAGCTCGGCCTCAACGCGCTCGCGGTCTGCCGCCACGGTCTTGGCGTCGGCAGCGTGCTCGCGTGCTTCCTGCACGGCAGTATGGCGAGCCTTAACCCCTGTGCGCACGGCTTCATCCAGCACATCATACACGGCGCTGAGATCGTCTCCTTCCAGCACAGCGTCGGCGGCGAGCAGCGCCGGATCCGTGACCGCTTCCTCTTTCAAGCCCGTGTAGGCAGCGCCCTCACCGGCACGGTGCAGACGCACGGCAGTCTCGAAGAAGAAGCGATCGGCCAACTCCTGTGCCTCCGGGCCCAGGGCGCGCACTGCCGTTGCGTGTTCAAATGCGGCGGTGAGTTCTGGCTCGGCGTCGGCTTGCACATAGGGCAATACCAGCGCCACGTTCTTGGCTGCCAGCGCATTCCGGGCAGCCGCCACAACCGGCCCTTCGACAGAATCACAGTGCGCCTTGGCTGAACTGGGACGCAGCAGGCCGGCCAAGGCCACCAATGCTGCTGCCACCATCCCGATTTTCGTGATGAGCCGGAACTTGCGAACTTGCGGTTTCATACGACATCTCCTTTTAGAACCCCTACCATAGACTTGTCAAGCACTGTCTACAGCGTAGGCCTGTTAGGGTCCGCCCGTACATGATCTAGATCAAGGATCTACTTCTCTTCGGCCAACGCCATCAATCCTTTTAGGTCGGCAATGGCGATCCACTGGCGCCCGCTGCGTACGACCCCCGCTTGCTCCAGCTTGCTGATGACGCGGCTGGCGGTCTCGACGGTGGCGCCGGCCATGGCGGCCAGCTCCTGGCGCGTGAAGGGAATCTGCAGCAGCAGCCCCTCGGCGCTGGGCTCGCCAACTTTACTGCCCAACGCGAGCAGGATGGAGGCGATGCGCCGCTCCACGGGAAAGGCGCTGAGCTGGCGGATCGTTTCCTGGGCGCGGTGGAGGCGGGCCGCCATCTCCTGCAGTACCGCCACGGCCACCGTAGGATAGCGCAGCAGGATCGACTGAAACGCCTGCGAGTCGATGCGCAGGACGCAGACCTGCGTGAGCGCCTCGGCCGTATCGGGGTAGCTGGTATCGCCGAGGAGGGCAAGGGTGCCGAAGAAGTCGCCGGCGGTCAGGATCTCGAGGAGCACATCCTGTCCGCTTAGGTTGTGGCGTGTCAGCTTGATCTTGCCGGCCGCTACGACGAAGAAGTAATCTGCCGCCTCGCCGGCGTAAAAGATGGCCTCATTTGCAGCATAGCCCACTTCGTGAAATGCGCTGTTGACGGCAGCAAGATCTTCGTGCCGCAACCCAGAGAAAAAGGGTGTGCGGCCCAGAATTTCGAGGCGGCGCCCGATGCTGCACTGGTGGGGCTGAACGTTCTCTTGTTTGAGGGGAGAACCTTTACGTGTTGGCATAGCGCCCCGTTTCTTTGTCACATTCCTCAACGACGCTGTGGAGTGAGGCAGTATTCTGTCGTATTCAGCATATACCGATTGGGATGCTGCGGCAATGGGTGCAGCACAATCAGTCAACCAGACGAATCTAGCCGGCATAGAGCTCCTATCGAGAATGTGCTGGGCCGGAACGAAGACGATTGCTTTCGCCCCGTGACAGCGATTTGTCAGCAGTCCGCTATTTACTTTCTAGAAAATTCCATCATTATAGTGGGGTGTGTTCCTCACTCTGCAGTGCCACGGGCCGTGTCAGGCGTGCCCCACGTAGCCTTGCTTACACGCGCCCGCGTGCCATTGCAGATGACATGGCACGCGGCCTTACCTGTAATCCGCCTCAGGGCATCACGGGCGTCTACAACATGCCGACCAACATGGCCTGGATTATCGGCCGCACGTACACCACGGGCACGCAGGGCGACATCAACACTGTCGTCAACACGATCGAGCCGCAGTACACGCTGACGCCGCTCAACAAGTTCGGCAAGCAGTACCGGCCGGCGACGAACGCGCCGATCGACCCGAAGGTCGACATGGCGACCGTGCCCTACACGCAGGTCGACCAGATGTCGCCCGGCGTCTTCTTCAAGTACATGATGGACATGATGCGTTCTAATCCGCCGCTGGGGGCCGATGCACCGGTCATCGCCAACCTGGCCAAGCTGGGATTGGTTCCCGGCCGCCCCTTCGAGATCAACAGTGTCGACGGGGCCACCCGCCAGGCGCTGGAGTTTGGCGCCCGCGAAGGCAACAAGCTCGTCAACTATGTGGCCTTCAACCCGCCGGTGCAGCCGGTCAATAACTGGCGCATGGCGCTCAACCTCGGTGACTTCGGCACGCAGTATCTGCTGCGCGCGGCCACGGCCCGCAACGGTATCGGCGCCAACTACTTCCTCGATGCCGTTTACGCCGGCACGGGGACTGACAGTACGGGGACGGCGCTCAACGGCCAGTACAAGTACACGTTGACCTTTGCGCCGGGGCAGCTGCCACCGGCAAATCCGCAGGCCTTCTGGTCGGTGACGATGTACAACCAGACCACGGAGAACCTGGTCAGCAATTCCATCGGCCGCTATGCGGTGGGCATTCCAATGGTGCAGGGAAACGATGTTTGTCTGAACGAGGATCGCTCGTTGACGCTCTACATCCAGGCCGATCCGCCGGACAGCCCCGAGCAGTACTGCAACTGGCTGCCCAGCCCGAAGCTTGCCGGAGGGCAGCAACCGCCTCAGGGCAATTTCCTCCTCGTTCTGCGCCTGTACTGGCCCGGACCGAGCCTGTTCGACCAGACCTGGGTACCGCCCTACGTGGAACGCGCACCGTAGCAGGACCCCGCGGTCAAGCAAGCACGCGGCAGCCCACGCGGCTGCCGCGTGTGTTTCCCTGTGCCGCTTCTACGCCGCAACGTGCGTTTGGCCGATCGCACGCTTGCGGACACCCAAAGCTTTGCCGTAGTTTTACCCCGCTTGACAGCACCCCCATCCCCTCCTATACTGGCTGCATACGTGTGCAGCGATCGTGCACACGATTTCTGCCTTTCTCCAAAATCGCTTTCGTATCGCTCGTTGCATCTTGCCGGATGCAAAAATCCACACGCTCGCCGGCGTACTCGCCGGCCGCGCTTTGGCGTTTGCATCCCCGTGAGAAAGGAGGGCCTGCCATCTGGACCAGACTACCCATCGGATCTCTGGCGGCTTTTCAACCTTGGTGTTTCCGTATCGTCAACCAGAAGGAGAAACATTTCATGTCACGCAAGAAGTTATTTTCTTTTGTGGTCTTGCTGTCCATGCTGCTCGCCATGTTGGCAGGTTGTGCGGCTCCCCCGGCACCCGCGGCGACGACCGGCGGAGCTGCCGCCACCGAAGCTACTGCCACCGAAGCGGCTGCCGGTGAAGCCACCGCAACCACAGAGGCGGCAGCAGGCGGCGAGGCCGCTGCGGGCAAGCCGATCAAGATCGGCGTCAGCATGCTGTTTGATGACCTCTGGCTTACCACCCTGCGCGATGCCATGACCGCCGTCGCTGCCTCGGAGCCGGGCGTGGAACTTGTGATGGTCGACTCCAAGGAAGACGTCGCTACCCAGCTTGGCCAGGTCGAGAACTTTGTCACCCAGGGCCTCGATGCCATCGTGCTGGTTGCTGCCAACACCGACGCCACCGACCCGATGACCAAGGCCGCCGTCGATGCCGGCATCCCGCTGGTCTACGTCAACCGCAAGCCGAGCAACCTCCCTGAGGGCGTCGTCTACGCCGGTTCCGACTCCATCGACGCCGGCCGCTTCCAGGCGGAATGGCTTGCCGAGCAGTTGGGCGGCAAGGGCAACTGCGTCATCATGAATGGCAATCTCACGCAGGAAGCCGCCCAGAAGCGCACCGAAGGCGTCAAGGAAATTTTCGCTAAGTACCCGGACATCCAGATCATCAAGGAAGACACCGGCAACTGGAGCCGCGCCGAGGGCCTTGCCTTGATGGAAAACTGGCTGTCCACCGGCGACCAGATCGACTGCGTGGCCTCCAACAACGACGAAATGGCCATCGGCGCCCTTAGCGCCATCGACGCCGCCGGCAAGCTGGGCCAGATTCTCGTGGGCGGCGTAGATGCCTCGCCGGATGCACTGGACGAAATGGACAAGGGCCGCCTCAACATGACCGTGTTCCAGAACGCCAAGGGCCAGGGCGAAGCCGGCATCAAGGCCGCCATCGCCCTCGCACGCGGCGAGCCGACCGAACCGCTGGTCTGGGTTCCCTACGAGCCCGTAACACCCGAGAACTACAAAGACTACATGGCCAAATAAACCGCCCCGCGCAAAGGCGTCCAGGACGCCCACTTCGTAGGGGCACAAGGTCCGGCGGAAATACATCCACCATCGCGACGATCTTTTCCACGCCGGACCTTGTGCCCTCTCTCGCCCCCGGACACCCTTCCGCGTTGCACCTTGCACCTTGCACTTTGCGACACGTGCGTTGCGCCCTTGCACCTCGCGCGCTGCACCCCACGCGCGCCCTGCAGAACTCTGCATAATGCGGGCACAATTTGTAGGAGACCGCAGTATGGACCAGAACCAGGACCCCGTCGTTCCGATGGACCCCGTCGCCAAGACGGACACCATCCTCGTCATGGAGGAAATCTCCAAATCCTTCCCCGGCGTGAAGGCGTTGAGCGAGGTAAACCTGACCGTGCGCCGGGGCAGCGTGCACGCGCTGATGGGCGAAAACGGCGCCGGCAAGTCCACCCTGATGAAGGTGCTCATCGGCATGTACATCCCGGAGAGCGGCAAGGTCACCTTCCAGGGCAAGCCGGTAGCGATCACCAGCACCGAGGAGGCCCTCAAGCTGGGCATCTCGATGATCCACCAGGAACTCTCTCCCGTTCCCTACATGACCGTAGCCGAAAACATCTGGCTGGGGCGCGAGCCGCTGGGCCGCTTTGGCATGATCGACAAGCGCAAGATGCTTGCCGACACCCGCGAACTGCTCAACCGCCTGGAGATCAACATCAACCCCACCTTGCTCATGCGCCAGCTGAGTGTCGCCAACACCCAGATGGTCGAGATCGCCAAGGCCATCTCCTATGACGCCAGCCTCATCATTATGGACGAGCCGACCTCCGCCATTACCGAGCGCGAGGTGGCGCACCTGTTCCGCATGATCCGCGCTTTAAAAGAGACGGGCGTAGCCATTATCTATATTACCCATAAGATGGACGAGGTCTTCCAGATTGCCGACGACATCACCGTCTTTCGTGATGGCCGCCACATCGCTACGGTGCCTGCTGCGCAGACCGACAAGAACCGGCTGATCGCCATGATGGTGGGACGGGAACTCACCAATATTTTCCCCAAGGAAGATGCCCCGATCGGCGAGGTGGTCTTGTCTGTGCGCAACTTGACGCGCAAGGGCATTGTGGAGGACGTCAGTTTTGATTTGCGCCGTGGGGAAATTCTTGGCATTTCCGGGCTGATGGGCGCCGGCCGCACCGAGGTGATCGAAGGCATTTTTGGCATCAAGAAGATCGACAGCGGCGAGATCGAAGTGCGCGGCAAAAAGGTCCGCATCGAATCGCCCGCCGACGCCATCCGCCACGGCATGGCGCTGCTCACGGAGGATCGCAAGCTCACGGGCATCATGGGCGTGCTATCCGTGCGTGACAACATGATGATCGCCAGCCTGCGGAGCTATTCGTCGGCGGGATTTCTGAACTCGCGGCTGATCAACGAAACCTGCAATCGCGAGCGGACGCGGCTTGAGATCAAGACGCCGAGCATGGACCAGGTGACCAAGCTGCTGTCGGGCGGCAACCAGCAAAAGGTCCTGGTGTCGCGTTGGCTGCTGACGACCCCAGACATCCTCATTTTGGACGAGCCCACGCGCGGCATCGACGTCGGCGCCAAGTCCGAGATTCATCGCCTGATGTGCAAATTGGCCCAGGAAGGCAAGGCGATCATCATGATCTCTTCGGAGCTGTCGGAGATCCTAGGCATGAGCGACCGGGTGCTGGTCATGCATGAAGGGAAGGTGGGCGGCATATTTGACCGCGCCGCTGCGACCCAGGAAACCATCATGCGCGCCGCCACGGGCAATGCTTCGGTCGCCGAAGCCGCGATCCAAGAAGCCATGGAACAGAGCATTGATCAGGCCATTGAACAGGTAGGTGACAGGTAGAAGCCTAGCAAGGACTAGCATATGCAAACGACGACTGGGGTAACCGAAGCCAGGAGCGTAAACCGGGAACGGTTCAATGGTTTCATACGCAAGTATGCCATTGTGTTCATCCTCCTGGCCATGCTGATCGCCATGACCTTTTTGTCCGAGGCCTTTCTCACCTGGCGCAACCTGCTCAACATTGTGCGCCAGATTTCGGTCGTGGGTCTGATCGCCATCGGCGTCACCATGGTAATCATCACCGGCGGTATCGACCTGTCTTCGGGTTCGGTGCTCGCCCTGGCCGCCGTGGTCGCTACCAGCCTGGCGCAGCGGCTCGACTGGGCAGATATTAAGTTTCCCGGCCTGGATGTGCCGATCATTGTGCCGGTTGTGGCCGCGCTGGCGGTCGGTGCGCTGTGCGGCCTGGTCAACGGGTCCCTGATCGCCAACTTCAAAATACCGCCGTTTATTGCCACGCTCGGCATGATGACGGTGGCGCGTGGCTTTGCCCTGATCTATTCGGAACGTCCGGTGAGCGGTCTCAGGGACGACTACAACTTTATCGGTCAAGGCTATATTCCCCCCGGCGCCCCGTTTGGCATTCCGGTCCCCATCATCATTCTTTTGGTCGTGGCGTTTGCGACCCACATCCTGCTCAACAACACCCGCTTTGGCCGCCATATCTATGCCTTGGGTGGCAACGAGCAGGCCGCCCGCATCTCCGGCATCAACATCGGCCGCGTCAAGATCGGCGTCTACACCATTGCCGGTTTGCTGGCCGGTCTGTCCGGACTGGTGCTCTCCTCACGCATCGGCTCCGGCCAGCCCGGTCTTGGCCTTGGCTACGAGCTGGATGCCATCGCCTCGGCGGTCATCGGCGGCACCAGCCTGTCGGGCGGCATCGGCACGATTTGGGGCACGATCGTCGGCGCCTTGATTATCGGCGTGCTTAATAACGGCCTCGATCTGCTGAACGTGTCGGCCTACTGGCAGACGATCGTCAAGGGCTCGATCATTGTGATTGCCGTCATCATCGACGAGCGCAAGAACCGCTAAGCGAATGATCTGCAGGTGATTGTGCCGAGCATAGTGCAGATCATAGTGCAGCCGACGGGGGACAGCATATGATAAGGCCCTGGCAAGCCAGATCCTCGGAGTTTCATCCGTACATGGTGGACAGCGTCGACGCACTGCCGGAAAGCCTGCGCGGGCCGGCCAAAGCGGCGCTGCCGCTTGGCGCCACAGTTGTGCGTGCACTGTATGTGCCGCGCGACTACCGCGCAAGAGGATGGTCGATCGCCCGCCAGACGCCGGAACAAGCACTCATCTTTACCGAGGAAGGCGTACTGCACGTCCAAGGCAGGGCAAAAGATGGATCGCAGCGTCCGTCGTTATTGGTTCGCCCTGATACCTTGCTTTACATGCGTTCGAGCCATTTGCTGCTGTACGGGCGACTGGAGTTGGTAAGCGCTGAGAACAGCCAACCAGTCAAGCTGGACATGGAGTTCAACGCTGTGGGCTGGCGCTTGATGGATACCGAATGGCGTACTCTGGTGGGTAAAGTCGTCGGTTTGCCGCCGCTGCCGCCGGAGTCCTTGCTGCGCGAGAGCGAACATGAGCTGGAACTCCTCGAAGCGCTGCCCCCCAAGTTTAGCTTTGGCCTGCGCAAATATGGCATATACACGGGCGAAATCTTGCAGGGGGCCGTTTTTCAGCCGCCCATTTGGGACCAACACTGGGCCTTGTTCCCCAAGCAGATTACGGCCAACACGTTGCTCGCCTTGACCAATGCCTCTGTCATCGTCCTCGACGAGGACCGGGCATTAGTGCGCAAGAGCCAGCAGTATGGGTATCGCATTACACGCATTCCACGCCAGGCGATCGCTGGCGTAGCGGTGGCAGCAACGGATTCTCTGCAGGAACTCACCTTTGCCCTTGCTCGCAATGGGGCGGAGGCGGAGCGGCGGCTAAAGTTGGAAGCGAAAACGGCGCAGCAGTGGCTGGCGCTGTGGGAAGGGCATGGGAACTAGGCGCGCATGGCAAGGCATGAGAATACAGTTGCCGTAGTGACCGGCGGGACGCAAGGGTTGGGACTGGCGATTTGCCGGCGGCTGGTCGCCGAAGGTGCTCGCTCCCTGGTCATCTGCGGCCGCAACGCTGCTAAGGGCGAACTGGCGGCGGCGGAGTTGGTTGGGCTTGGCGCCCAGTGTCGCTTTGTGCCGGCAGACCTGGCCCGCGCCGAGGACTGCCTGCGGGTGGTTGAGACCGCCTTGGACGCGTATGGTCGCGTCAACGCGCTGGTCAACAGTGCCGCCACGTCCGTGCGCGGCGGGCTACTGGACACCGACCTGGCGCTGTGGGAAGAGATCATGGCAGTCAACCTGCGGGCGCCGTTCCTGACCATGCAGCGGACTGTGCGAGCGCTGAAAGAGGCGGGTGAGCCGGGCAGCATCGTAAATATCCTCAGCATGAATGTCTTGTGCGGGCAGACGTTCTTGACTCCGTATTCGGCCTCCAAAGGCGGCCTGGCTACCCTGACCAAGAACGTCGCCAATGCCTTTGCCAGGGATCGCATCCGCTGCAACGGTATCTTGGTCGGCTGGATGGATACGCCGGGCGAAGAAGTCATTCAGCGGCGTTTTCACGGCGGCGGCAGCGACTGGGCCGAGCAAGCCGCCAAGAAGCTGCCGATGGGCCAGTTGATCGATCCTGACCACTTAGCTGGCCTTGTTGCCTACCTATTGAGTCCCGAATCAGGCGTCATGACTGGATCCCTGATCGAATATGACCAATTTGTGTCCGGTGCCTATCCTGAGTAGAACGCCAACGCCGGCATAGTCTTAGGCCTTGGGCTGCGCAAGGCTGTTCCCACAACTATACCAGATAAGGTCGGTGCAATTCCTAGGCCCGTCCTTACGCCGGGTGAACCCGAAAGCCTTCAAACGTAGCCGCAAAACCGTGCCCGTCCGGCGCTGCGCACATGACGCCGACGTCCATTCTCGGCGTAGGGGGCAGGTAGGCAAGCCGCAGCAAGGTATAGGTAGAGCCGTCCAGTGCATAGAAAATCTCGACGGCTTCCGCCTTGCGCACGACTCGCAGCCAGATGGTCGGTGGATTGTCGCCGAGGGGCGCCACCGACCAATCGGAGAAGTCATTGGTGACGACGGCGCTCACGTACTGTACGCCGTGCACATATTCGATCCCCGTCTTGATCCAGTGTTCGGCATCGATGCGCAGCATCAGTCCCGCTTGATCGTAAAGCTCATGATAGGCGCCCGTCACCTGCACTTCGGCTGTGAAATCGCCCTCAACGTGGATATAGCCAAAGTGACCGTTGTCGCGAATAAAGCCATAGTGCGTCTTGCGCCAGAAGTCGGTGCCGCCGGCCACGGCCACTTGGATGCGGCCATCGGTGCTGCTCCAACTCGGCGGTTCGTTGTTCCACTGCATGGTGCTCTCCTGCCTGTCAGTCGAGTGGGCCGGGTGCGACGACAATGCCGTCGCCGTCGGCAAAGAGATAATGGCCGGGCGTAAAGATGACGCCGGCAAACGACACGGGAATATCGTGGTCGCCTGGGCCGCGTTTTTCACTTTTGCGCGGCATGGCGGCCAGCGCCATGATGCCGATCTGCATGACGGCGACCGCCGCGCTGTCGCGAATGCAGCCGTTGACGAGGATGCCCGCCCAGCCATTGTCGTACGCCAGTTGCGCCAGTTGGTCGCCCACGAGCGCGCAGGCAAGCGAGCCGCCGCCGTCGACCACCAGGACGCGCCCCAATCCAAGTTCCTGCAGACGCAGCCGCACAGAGGTGTTATCCTCGCTGACCTTGGTCGTGGCAATCGGGCCACAGAATGACGTTGTGCCGCCATAGCTGTGAAAGAGCGGCTGCGCGACCTGGAGGCTGGCGCCGTACTGGTCGCAGAGGTCGGCTGTCGTCCACATAGGTGTTGCTCCAAACGTTTGGGCAATGTGTATTGTTGTTATCAGTGAGTATAAACTGCCGTTACCCACGCGCCAAGCCCTTGACGAACGTTGACGAACGTTGACGCACACAAAAAGGCGTCCCAGGACCACGCTGTCCTGGGACGCCTTTACACAACTACTCTACGTTGTTTGCGGCAATTTGGTATTGCCACTTGGTGTTACTTGGCCTGCACCTTGATCTGCTTGGGCTTGATGGCCTCGGCCTTGGGCACGCGCAGGGTGAGCACGCCCATCTCGTACGTTGCCTCGATGGCGTCGGCGTTGACCGGTACGTTGAAGGTCAGGCGCCGCTCAAAACCGCCGTGATACAGCTCGCGCTTGAGATATTCCACGTTCTCCGGCTGCGGCTGGAAGGAACCACGAATCGTCAGCTCTTCACCCTCGAACGTAATCTCAACATCCTCGGGGTTGACGCCGGGCAAATAGGCGGTCAAGACAAAGGCATCTTCGTTCGCATAGGCGTCGATCGGGAGGCGGGATACGCGCTGGGCCGGCGCGGTGCTGTTGCCTGCCTCAGTGCCGTTCGCACCGCTGTTCACACTGCCGTTTGCATCGCTGCCGCCGTTGCGAGCGTAGTCATACTGGCGGCTGTCAAACACGCGGTTCATGGCATCGGCCACAGTGACAAACTCACGAACGAAATCATTGTAGTTGCGGGTCCTCATGGTTGGTTCTCCTTATTGCAATCCTGGTAGTGATCGATTCAAGTCATTTGCGGTCGGGTGGACCGCCGTGTCATTGATTGTCTTTAGGATACTGCTTCTCCGTTAGCGCTGCGCATGCGTAACGTTATCGCAGAATCAGAACAACGTCAGTGGATTGTTAGCGCGGTTTGGGCGTGGGTTATACTCTGATGTACACAATGAGATGGCGCGTAGGGGCACAAGGTCCGGCGGTGAGAGCATCGATGTCGCGGCGATCGTCGTTCCCGCCGGACCTTGTGCCCCTACCGATGTGGGTGCGCTAAGACAGACGAGGAGCAGGGCGTGCGTGTCTTGTTGACGGGGATCGCCGGGTTTGCCGGCAGTTTTCTAACCGAATATGTCCTCCAACAGGAGGATGTGGAACTGCACGGCATCGTGCATCGCCATGACCGCCGCATTCAGCACCTGCTGCCGCGCATTACGCTGCACCGCGGTGATCTGCGCAATGCTCTCTGGGTGAGCGATGTCGTGCAGGAAGTGCAGCCCCATATTGCCCTGCACCTGGCAGCCTGGAGCGACGTGGGCGGCAGCTGGCAGCAGCCGTGGACGACCTACGAACTCAACATCCAGTGCCAGCTCCACTTGTTGGAGGCGCTGACGCGCTGGCGGCCGCAGTGTCGTACGCTCACGATCTCGTCCAACGAGATCTATGGGCTGGTGCACCCGGAGGACTTGCCGATCGACGAGGACACGCCATTGCGTCCCAACAGCCCCTATGGTGTGAGCAAGATTGCCCAGGACATGATGGCCTTGCAGTACTGGAACAGCCATCGGCTGCCGGTGATCCGGGCCCGCAGCTTTAACCACCTGGGACCGGGGCAGTCGGCCGACTTCGCTGCCAGTGCCTTTGCCCGCCAGATCGCCGAGATCGAGGCCCAACAAAGGCCGCCGGTGGTAAACGTCGGCAACCTGAGCGCACAGCGGGATTTTACGGATGTGCGCGATGTTGTGCGCGCCTATTGGCTGCTGGTTACGAAAGGAGTGCCGGGCGAGTGTTACAATGTCGGCAGCGGGCAGCCACGGTCGATCCAGTGGATGCTCGACACGCTCATCGAACTGTCGCCGGCGCATGTGGACGTTGTGCTCGACCCGCAACGACTGCGGCCAAGCGATGTGCCATGCAGCTATTGTGACAATCGCAAGCTGGTTGCCGCCACAGGCTGGCAGCCCCAAATTGACCTGCGTACGACGCTGCTCGACCTATTGAATAGCTGGCGTGACCAGATGGTGCGCCGCGAGATTTAAGCCGGTCTGAGCCAAACAAAACAAAGGAGTTCTCCATTTCATGCCAACCGCATTGATTACAGGCGTCACCGGCCAGGACGGCAGCTATCTGGCTGACTTCCTGCTCGAAAAGAGCTACCGTGTGATCGGCATGGTGCGCCGCACCAGTACCATCAACTTTGACCGCATCAAGCACATCCAGGACCGCATCGAGATCGTGCAGGGCGACTTGCTCGACCAGATGAGCTTGATCTCCATCCTCCAGGAGTACCGGCCGAGTGAGGTGTATAACCTGGCGGCGCAGAGCTTTGTGCCTACCAGCTTTACCCAGCCCGTGTTGACCGGCGAATTCACGGCGTTAGGTGTCACGCGCGTGCTGGAGGCGATCCGCATCGTGGACCCGTCGATTCGCTTTTACCAGGCCAGCTCGAGCGAAATGTTTGGCAAGGTCGTCGAGGTGCCCCAGCGTGAAACGACGCCGTTTCACCCGCGGAGCCCCTATGGGGTAGCCAAGGTGTATGGCCACTGGATCACGATCAACTATCGCGAGAGTTACAACCTGCATGCCAGTTCGGGCATCTTGTTTAACCATGAAAGCCCGCGACGCGGCCTGGAATTTGTCACGCACAAAATTACGCACAGCGTGGCGCGCATCAAGCTTGGCCTGACCAACGAGCTGCACCTGGGCAACCTTGATGCGCGGCGCGACTGGGGCTTTGCCGGCGACTACGTACACGCTATGTGGCTGATGCTGCAGCAGGGCATGCCCGACGATTATGTCGTGGCCACGGGCGAGACGCACAGTGTCCAGGAGTTTGTCGAGGAGGCATTTGGCTATCTTGACCTGGACTGGCGCAAGTATGTCAAGCAAGACCCGCGCTTCTATCGTCCGGCTGAAGTAGACCTGCTGGTAGGCGATCCGACCAAGGCAGGACGCAAGCTCGGTTGGGAGCCGACTGTCGACTTCCGCCAACTCGTGCGCATGATGGTGGATGCTGACCTCACGATGCTGCAAGGCGGCCAGCACACGCCTAACAGCGCGTTGATCTAGGTTCGGCAGCACGCATGCAACAGCGTACGAACATCCTTGGAAGACATTGAGATTCACACCGAATTTTGTGTCCAATTCTAATCCCAAAGTCGCCCTCAGATGTGAGTAAGGTATAGTCATGGAATCGCTGAGGATTGGCAACCGCAACGTATTCTATCGCGCCTACGGTCGCGATGTGGATGCGCAACGACCGCCGGTGGTGCTGGTGCATGGCGCCGGCGGCAATCACCTGGTGTGGCCGGCGCAAGTGCGCCACCTGGCAAACACGGCCGTCTTTGCGCTGGACCTGCCGGGGCATGGCGCTTCGCCGGGGCCTAGCTCAAACGAGATTAGCGTTTACAGTGAGATCGTTCGTGACTTTGTCGATTCGTTGGAACTGCCCTGGTTTCTGCTTGTCGGTCACTCGATGGGGGGAGCAATTGCGCTCGACTTTGCGCTTGCATATGGCCATCGCCTGGCTGCCATTGTGGTCATGGGCGGCGGCGCGCGCATGCGCGTTGCGCCGGCGTTAATGGAGGGTGTGCTGCACGATTTCGACGCCGCCACGGCCCAGATCACCGAGTACTGTTATCACCCAGATACGCCCGCGGCCGAGAAGGAGCTCTACTTGCGCCATCTGCGCGAAAATGACCCTCACGTCTTATATGGCGATTTTGTGGCCTGCCATAACTTTGACGTCGTAGATCGGTTGGCTGCGTTGGCCACGCCGGCGTTGTTTATCTGCGGCCGCCAAGACCGCATGACACCTCTCGAACGCAGCATCTATCTCCACAATCATGTCGCCGGCAGTGAGCTGCTGGTGATCGAGGACGCCGGGCACAACGTAATGATAGAACGGCCGCAGACCGTGGCGGATGCGTTGCAGACGTTTTTGGCGAAGGTGATCTAGCAGGCGACCGAAGCAGGCGCGTGCGGTCATTTGACAGGCGCGCGTTCAGGAACCATACTGTCGCCATGCAAGACGAACACGACTCGCCGCACGGCCCAGAAAGGCCGCTGCCAGAGCCGCTGCCGGATTCGCTGTCAGAGCCATTGCCCGTGCAACCGCTAGAGCGAGTGCCTGTGCCTGACGACTCGCAGCCAAATTCATTGCCAGATGCCCTGCGCAACTGGCAGGTGTTGGAAATCGACGGACAGGCCACGCCGGTCCCAGAATCTTCGCGCGCCGGCGCACAGACAGACAGTGGCGCGCAGACGAGCGGCGAACAGGCGCGCGGGCACCCTGAAGATTTGCGCGGCCTGCAAATCGAGGATCGTCAAGACGAGATCATCGTGGCGACGCTCGATAACCGCCGGCGCCAGGTGGAATGTGGCAGCACGGCGACGTATGCTGTGACCGTGCTCAACAATGGCGGCCAGGCAGCGCTCTTCCAGGTGCAGTTGGAAGGCTGGTTGGATCCACACTGGCTAGGGGACGCCACCGCGGCTGCCATGGTCGAACCAGGCGCACGTGCGACGTTGCGCCTGCCTCTTTCGCCACCGCGACGCGTCGAAAGCGAGGCAGGGGATTATCACTTTGCCGTCATTGTACGTTCTCCTCAACATCCCGGGCGAGTTGCGCGACTAGGAGCCCTGCTGACGGTGCTGCCCTATGACGCGGTCGAGATGCGTTTCCTGGACTTGCCGGATGGGGCGGTTTCTTGGTTAAAGCGCAGCGTCGTTCTGCCGCTGGCGGTGGCCAACCGCGGCAACCGGCCCGTCGAAGTAGAACTGCACGGAACAAACACGCCGCAAGAGTGTCGCTTTGCCTTTGCCGCGGCTCGCAACGAGGCGGGAGCAGCTGCCGTGTCGCTGCAGCCGAACCAGGGAATCAGCGTACCCGTGCGTGTGGACGTGCAGCGCCTGCCGTTGTTGGGCGTGCAGGCACGCGTGGTGAATGTGCAAGTGGAAGCTCGCGTCCACGACCAGCCTGGCCGGACCATCACCCGCACGCGTACTGAGCTCTGGGCGCGGCCCTTGATCGGCCCCTGGCAGTTTGTGATTGCGAGTGGATTGGCCGCGGCTGGCGCGGTGGGCCTGTTGCTGTTCCTGGCGCTGGTTTATTTGTTGGCGCAGCGCAGCGTGCTCCCACAGGCGGCAGCCATCCCGCAGCCTGCTGCAGTGGCGGCCGCGGCACCGCCGGTTATCATTGTCAACTTAAATCAGCCGGCGGGCGCACCGGTGCAAGGGAGCGGCACATCCGGTCAGCTAACGGCGCCGGGCAACCCAGGTACGGTCGTGTCTGACTTTACGGCCAGTGCGTCCCCCGATCCGGCGTTGCCGTTGGTGCTGCCAGACCAGGTAAGTGCGCCTGACGGTGTGGAGCCTGCTGTTGCTGCTTCGTCGAGAGCGGCGGCCGGTCAGGCAGCAGGGGCACCGAGCTCGGCCCTGTCATTTGATCCGGCTCCCGCTTCAAGCGCAGGGGATGCCAACCAGACCTACGGCCAGATGTTCCAGGACGTGGGCACGCGCTTCGACATGGATTGGCGTATGCTTGCGGCGCAAGCGTATATCGAGAGCGGCTTTGATTCATTGGCGCTGAGCGACGGCGGGGCGATGGGTCTCATGCAAGTGCTGCCCGATACGTGGCGTGAATGGGCGCAGCCGGTTGAGGTGAGCGATCCGTTCGACGCCTACAGTAATGTACTGGTAGCTGCCGTCTATCTGGATTACCTGCGCAGCCAGTTGGCGGATAAGGGCTATCCCGATAAGCAGTGGATGCTGGTGGCGTATAACTGGGGGCCCGACAAGCTCAACGACTTTTTGGAAGGCGGTGGCACGTGGGACACGCTGCCGGAGGCGCGCCGCCAATACGCCAGCGAAATTTTGCGCATCGCCACGACCATTCCCTAACACGAACTAACTCATGCAACTTGTCGCCGACCTTCATATTCACTCTCACTATTCGCGCGCGACTTCGAAAGACTTGACCCTCGATAACTTGGCGCGCTGGGCACAGATCAAGGGTGTGAACCTGGTAGGCACGGGCGACATTTCGCATCCTGGCTGGCTGCAGGAGATGCGCGCCAACCTGGAGCCGGCCGAACAGGGGCTGTATCGACTGAAGCCAGAAGTAGCGGCACATGTGGAACAGGCAACGCCGGTCGCCTGTCGGGGAATCACGCGCTTTGTGTTGGCGGGCGAGATCTCCAATATCTACAAGCGCCATGGCGCCACACGCAAGGTCCACAATGTCATCTTTGCGCCGTCGTTAGAGGTGGTCGAGCGCATCCAGACGGCGCTGGAGCGCATCGGCAATATCCGCTCGGATGGGCGGCCGATCCTGGGGCTTGACTCGCGCGACCTGCTGGAGATCATCCTTGGTATCGACGAACGCTGCCATCTGATCCCGGCGCACATCTGGACGCCATGGTTTTCCATGCTGGGTTCCAAGTCAGGTTTTGACTCGGTGGAACAGTGTTTTGGCGACCTGACGCCGCACATCTTTGCTCTCGAGACTGGGTTATCTTCGGACCCGCCCATGAACTGGCGCGTCAGCAACCTGGACCGCTATACATTGGTCTCCAACTCGGACGCTCATTCGCCGCCAAAACTGGGGCGCGAGGCGACGCTTTTTGACATTGAACTGGCATATGATGCGCTCTTCGACGCTTTGCGCAGCGGTGACGGGGCTCGCTGTGCAGGCACGGTGGAGTTTTTCCCCGAAGAGGGCAAGTACCACCTGGACGGCCACCGGAACTGCGCCATTTGTTGGGAGCCGACACAGACGATCGCCCACCACGGCATCTGTCCCGTGTGCGGCAAGGAGATCACGGTGGGCGTGATGCACCGGGTGGAGGTGCTGGCGGATCGCCCAATGGGTGAGCGGCCGCCACGCACACATCCTTTCTATAACCTGGTGCCGCTGCCGGAGGTATTGTGTGAGGTGTACGGTTGTGGCCCCACTGCGCGCCGTGTCACGCAGGAATATGACAAGCTGTTGGAAAGGCTGGGGCCGGAGCTATATATACTGCGCCAGGCGCCACTGGAGGACATTAAGATGGCAGGCGGGCCACGCCTGGCCGAGGCCATCCGGCGCATGCGCAGCGGCAAAGTGCGCGCCAAGGGAGGGTACGACGGCGAGTACGGTGTGATTCGCCTGCTGGAAGGCTATGGTGAGGACCAGGCACACGGCGTGCCGCAGATTCGCCTATTGGAGGTCGAGGAGGTGGCGACTGCCCTGCGCGAACAAGCTGCCCCATTAACGCAAGCTGTCGTGGCTGCGCAAGAGGCCGCCTGGGCCCAGGAAGACTTGTTTGCTGCACCAGCGTCTGCGCCGCCAGCCGACGAAAGCTGGCTGGCGCGCCTCAACCCTGAACAGCGTGAAGCGGCACTGTACACCAGCGGCCCGCTGATCATCGTTGCCGGACCGGGCACGGGCAAGACACGCACGCTGACCGTGCGCATTGCCTACCTGTTGCAGACTGGGCTGGCGACGCCGCAGTCCATTCTGGCCATCACATTCACCAACAAGGCGGCGGCCGAGATGGCCGAACGCCTCACGGGGCTAGCGGGTACAGTGGTGGCTGCCGAGGTGACGGTGAAGACCTTTCATGCTTTGGGCGCGCACCTATTGCGCACACATGGCGAGCAGATAGGACTGCCGGTGGACTTTGTGATTCTGGACGAGGCTGACCGGGCGACACTGCTCAAACGCACCTTTCCCAAGCTGGGCGAAACAGCTGCCGAGGTATGCCTGGCGCGCATCTCGACCTGCAAAAACCAGCTGTTAGCCCCTGACGATCCTGCGTTGGCCGGCGACGTGCTGGCAGAAGTGGACGGCATGCCGTACCTGGCCACGCTCTATACAGGCTACGAGGCTGCCCTGCGGGCGGCGCAGGCAGTCGATTTTGACGACTTGATTCTGCTCAGCGTGCGGTTGCTGGAGACGCAGCCTGGCGTGCTGGCGGCGGTGCGCGACACGTACCGGTGGATCTCGGTGGACGAATACCAGGATGTCAACCTGGCGCAATACCGGCTCCTCCGGCTGCTGGCAGGATCGCCGGCAGGCGGTGGGGCCAACCTGTGCGTGATCGGCGATCCGGACCAGGCCATCTATGGCTTCCGTGGCGCGGACCGGCGCTTTTTCCTGGCTTTTGGCGACGACTATCCTGAGGCGAAGCGGCTGCGCCTGAGCCGCAGCTACCGTTCGCCACAGACACTGTTGGACGCGGCCGGCCAGGTGCTGGCGGCTGCCCAAAACCAAGAGGTAGACACTCAGGCCGTGCGGCTGTGGTCGGAGTACACGGAGCAAGTCAAGATCGACCTGCATCCGGCGCCGACGGACAAGGCCGAAGCCGAATACGTCGTGCACCAGATCGAGCAGATGGTGGGCGGCACAAGCTATTTTTCGCTGGACTCCGGACGTGTCGACGAGCGCAGTGCAGTGGTGACACGTGGCTTTGGCGATTTTGCCGTGTTATACCGGCTGAATGCGCAGGTTGCGCTGCTGGTGGAAGCGTTCGATCGTTCCGGTATTCCCTATCAGGTGGTGGGGCAAGCATCCCCCTACGCAAGCAAGCCGGTGCGCGAGCTGTTGGCGTGCCTGTGGCTGCTGCGCAACCCTCGTTCGCGCGGTACATCTCGACCTGCTGCTGTCAGTGGGACGGTCGGCGCCAAGTGCCGAATATCTAGACCAGGTAGCGGAGATCGTGACCGAACACGATTATGAGCTGGCGGCTGCGTTTGCAGATGCCGGCAGCCGGCACTCGTTTCGTGCGGCGCAACGACCGCGCTTGACGGCTTTGGCGCGGGCATGGGAAGCATTTGTCGTGGGGGCGGACGCCATAGCCGGCGAGGCCCCCGGCATTGCGGGCGACCTGTCGCCCGACCTGGCGCCGCACGCGCAGCCGAACGCCTCTGATGACTCTCCTGCCTCCCAACTGGTGACCAGGCTGCTGTCACACGCTTACCTACTGCTGATGGGCCTGCGCGGCGAGAAAGCCGATGAGGCGCCGGCGCCGTGGCTCAAATCTCTGCTGCTGCGCGCTGCGTCCTACGGTGCACGCCTGGACGAGTTTCTAGAGGCAACGGCGCTGTCGCGCGCAGCCGACGCCTACGACCCGCGCGCCGACCGGGTTACGTTGAGCACGCTGCATGCATCCAAGGGGTTGGAATTCCCGGTCGTGTTTGTGGTAGGGTGCGAAGAAGGATTGCTGCCGTATCTGCCGGCAGGTCGGCACGCCGACGTGGAGGAGGAACGGCGGCTCTTCTATGTCGGCATGACGCGTGCGCAGCAGCGGCTGCTGTTGACACATGCCCGCAGCCGCTTCCTCTTTGGGCAGCAGATCCAGCCGGCCCCATCGCCGTTTCTGGCCGACATCGAGCAGGTGCTCAAGCAGGTGCACGATAGCGAGCTGAAACAACGCAAACCCAAGACCGAGGACGCCCAGTTGCGTTTGTTCTAGAAAACATTGACACTCTCTATAACCGGTTTTAAAATAGCTATACAGATGGCTATTTGCTCCGGGAGGGATAAATGTCCAAACAGTACTCTATTGCGGAAGCGCGCCAGGATCTGGCGGCAATCGTACATGAAGCTGAAACGACTGGGCCGATCCATTTTACGCGCCGTGGCAAGACCGTTGCCGTACTTCTATCACAGGTTGATTATGAACAACTTACTTTACGGCGGAAAGACTTCTGGGAAGCGTACGAAGCTTTTCGCACTTTACCAGATTTTATGGATGTAGATGTCGAGCCGGAGATATTTACGGGTAGAGACACTTCTTCTGGCCGTGATGTGAGTTATTGATGCTGCATTATTTGTTGGACACGAACATCGTATCTGAACCACTTCGTTTACAGCCCGACGAAGATGTGCTTCGGCATTTACAGGAACATAGAAACGAGTGCGCCATCGCTGCACTAGTCTGGCATGAACTCTGGTTTGGCTGTCTGCAGCTGCCGGCATCTGCACGTCGTGCCAAAATTGAGCACTATCTAGTGCGTGTAATTCAGCCGTCGATGACAATCCTGCCCTATGATATGCAGGCTGCCGCCTGGCATGCGGAGGAACGCGCCAGGCTAAGGGCAGCTGGACGCATGCCGCCTTTTGTGGATGGGCAAATTGCTGCGGTTGCGGCTACACAAGGGCTTACGCTGGTAACATATAATGAAGGCGATTATGTGCATTTTGCGGGCCTTCAACTAGAAAATTGGCGTGTTACGTAGCCGATGGACAATCTTACGATCGTTATCAATGCTGGCGGCCAGAGCAGGCGCATGGGGACGGCGAAGGCGCTGCTGCCGGTGCCGCCGCACCGCACGCCCTTGATTGCCCATATAGCCGCTCGCCTGGCGCCGCTCGACGCCTCACGCCTCGTGGTGGTAACGAACGATGCCGAGCTACCTGCCCTGGCGCAGCTGCCGCCGGACACAATCTTTGTGCCCGACGCCTACCCTGATACGGGCACACTGGGCGGCATCGCTACCGGCTTACAGCAGGCGGCGGCTTGGGCGATTGTCGCGGCTTGTGATCTGCCTCTTGTAAGTGCAGGTCTGTTTGCGGCGTTATTGGAACTGGCGGCTGATCAGGAAGCAGGCGAAGACCGGTGGGATGCAATTGTGCCGGTAGTGGATGGCTATGAGGAGCCATTGCATGCGCTATATCACCGGCGCTGCCTGCCGGCCATTGAAGCTCACCTGGCGGCAGGGCACCTGCGCGTGATCAGCTTTATGCCCGACGTGCGTACGCGCTATATCCACGAGTCCGAACTGCGGGCGGTAGACTCGCACCTGCGCTCGTTTTTTAACACCAACACGCCTGAAGAATGGGCCGAGGCAATGCGCTTACTGGCCGGCCAGTGAGGCGTCCCAGGGGTATTCACGGATGCCAAAGTCCGCGGCCACAAAGCCAAGCCTTCTGTACACCCCTTTGCCAGCGTCTGACGACCAAATCCACGCCGTACGATATCCGCGCTGGATGGCTTCTCGCATGGCGTGTGCCGTAATGGCGCTGCCATAGCCGCGGCGGCGCAACGCCGGCGGTGTAGAGATGTTATAGATGCTGGCGATTCCATCGCTCAAGAGGAGTGTGCCGGATGTAACAGGCTCGTCATCCTGAAACCCCACATAGTGCAGCGCAATTGCGTCCGGCCCATACCCGTGGCGCGCATAGGCGTCATAATAGAGCTGCTCGTCCCCGCCAAAACCAGCATCCTGTGCCAACTTCCAAACCTTGAGCATGCCGTCGTCCTGCACTGGCTGCACGGCAAATTCCTTGGGGAGCGGCGGCGGGCTTGGCAGCCGCGTGAGGTCGGCGGTCATCCAGGTGCCGGCAGGGCGGCCGGTCATCCCGCGCTGCTCAAGTCGTTTGCCCAAATTTGCGGGACTGCTGCCCGGAAAGACCATCCAATCAATATGGTCGGTATGCCGCCCGACCTGCTGCAACAGCCGGTCGATCTTCTGGTCAGCGCTCTCGGCCGCGAGCTGCGTGCGCAGAATCATGTTGCCTGGTTCACCTTCATTGGCGTTGCAGAACCAGGTAACATCCTCTTCGACAAAGGTGATGCCCGGCAGCGCGGCAAAGAGGCGGAAGTAGCTGATGAAGTTTTGCTGCATCTGTTCGAGCAGGGTTGCGTCTTGTTGACTCAAGTAGTTCTCCTTTGTGTTCTGAATTGTGAGTTCTAAGCGCTGGAAAATCATATCACGTTATTTGGCGTTCTGTCGTGGTCAATTTGGGGGATTGACAAAGAGAAGTATTCTTGCTAGAATTAATGCAATCGATTGCATATTATTGCAAGGGTTGCGTCAGAGAGGAATGGCATGGCGACCGCGGAGCAGAAAACGAAAACTCTCACTATCGCCGATATCGCACGGCTGGCGAATGTCTCGACCTCTACCGTTTCGCGGGCCTTGAGTGACAGTTCCTTGATCAGCGTCGAGACGCGCGAGCGCATCCAGGCAATTGCCCGCGAACATAACTTTACGGTACATGCCGGTGCCCAGAATCTGCGTATGCAACGCACCCAGACGTTGGCTGCGGTCGTCAGCGCGAGCCGCCCGTATGGGCGTACCCTGACCGATCCATTTCTGCTTGAGCTTTTGGGTGAGATCGCAGCCGCAGCTGCGGCCCGTGAGTATGACTTGCTGTTGTCGGAGAGCCATGCCGACGGCGCAGATTGGCATGCTCGTTTCCTGCGCAGCGGGCGCGCCGATGGCATGATCCTGATTCCACGCCTTTCCGAACGCCTGCGCCAGGCAGACGCGCTGGCATCCATTGGCGCACCCTTCGTGGTGTGGGGGCCGACCGTAGCCAACCAGGCCTACTGCTCGATCGGCAGCGACGATTACCATGGCGGCAAGACGGCAGCCGAGCACTTGATCCACCTGGGGCGGCAGCGGATTGCCCTGTTGGGAAGTGACCCGGAGTGCTTGGAGATTAAGCTGCGCTATGACGGTTATGCCGCTGCGTTCAGCGCCGCCGGCCGTTCCGTGGAAGCGCGCTATATGGTAAATGCCCAGTCCACCAGCCAGGCCGGCTATGAAGCCATGCGCCGCCTGCTGGTACAGGCGCCCGATCTGGATGCCGTGGTCGTGATGAGTGATGTGATGGCGCTGGGTGCATTGGAGGCGCTGCGTACGGCCGGCCGCAGCGTGCCGGGCGATATTGCGGTCGTCGGCTATGACGATATTTCCTTGGCGGCCTATTGCAGCCCGCCGTTGACTACGGTGCGGCAGAATGTGCCTGCTGCCGGAACCCTGCTGGTGGAGCGGCTGCTCGCTGCAATCGAGGGTCGTCCAGCCCCCTCTGTGGTGCTGCCGGTCGAATTGGTGATTCGCCAATCGTGCGGCGCTTTGGGCGGATAGGGTGCTCTTTTTTTGCGATTGGATGCAATCGATTGCATAATATTGCATGGAGTTGCAATGGTTGAACGGCTCCACTGCTGGATAGGGGAATCATATGACTGCCATGGTACACAACGAAGGATTGGAGTTGTTTCACGGAAGTCGCACGCGGGCTGATTTGGTGAGTTGGGGCGCCAGGCTCTTCCACCGTTGCATAGAACTCCTAAGCCTCGACGACCTGCTCGGCGGCTCCCGGGCCTACAACCGCCGCGATGCAGGGGTGCAGTTTGTCCCGATCAAGCAGATCGTGGCGAGTCTTGACCGGCAAGGGGACTTTACACGCTCCTTCCTGCCCAGGCCCGGCATCAATGCCGACCGCTGGGTGCGCCTCTATGAGGCATTGCGCGGTCCGCAAGGATTCCCGGAAGTGGAACTGCTGCGGGTTGGGAATCACTATGCCGTAGTCGACGGCCACCACCGCATCAGCGTCGCCCATGCCGCAGGGATGCAGGAAATAGCTGCTCACGTCGTCGAGATCGTGACCTGAGGCGGTGGTTCGGACTAGGCAAGGGCAGCTAGCCGCTCCTGCGCTTCTCGCTGCAGCCCCGCCCGCGGTGCAGGCAGGCCATATTGCTCGACCAGGAAACTGGCCGCCACTGTTGCGAACTGCCCGGCCCGGCGCAGGTCGCCTGTCTCGCACCAACCGGCAAGAAACCCTCCGCAATAGGCATTGCCTGCACCGACAGGATCCACGACGACGACAGGCAGCGCAGGAATGTGGTGAGATTCCTGGGTTGCTGCCCGGTAGACAAGCGAGCCTGCGGCGCCCATGCGCAGGGAAATGATCGGCGCACCCGCTTCCGCCAGGCGTTCGACCAATGTTTGCGGGTCGCCGTCGCCAACCAGCGAGCGGGCCTCTTCTACGTTTGGCGAAAAGATATCACAACTGCTTAGCAGGGCGGATAGTTCCTGACTGCTCAAGGGCTGCGTTGCCGCACGGAAAGGTTCGACGCTGACTCGAATGTCCCGTGCGCGCAGAGCCTGTATCGTGGCGAGATTGGGATGCTCGGGATGGATCCCAAAGTGAAACCCACGTGCCTGCCAGTAGATGGGGGGAATCAGGTCCGGTGAAAATGCCAGGTGTGCAGGGATGACGCTGCCGCGCGTGCGCCAGACTTGCGTGCGCTGGTCGCCGTCTTCCAAGATTTGCCAGGCGCGCAGCGTGGGATGGTGGGGATGATAGCGCACCCCCGCCGTATCGATCTCCATCGCTTCGAGCCACCCCTGCGCCGATGGGGGAAAATCAGAGCCGACGCCCGCACAGATGCCCACCCCGCCGGTGGCCCACAACTTCATGCCAAAGGCCGCCTGTGGTCCCCCACCGCCTAGCAGCCCCATGCACGTGCGCCCGTCGGGCAGGACGATGTCGTCGATAACCAGTGAGAAGGTGAAGTAGTCGATCATTGTTACGCGTTAGGTTAGTGCGCCCCAAGGATGCGTTCTTTATACAGGTTCAGCAGCCGTTCGGCCTCCACCTCGACGCATACGCTGATCGCCGGGCGGTTGGTCCAGGCGTGCGGCCCCCACCAATGCTGGCGGCGATCCCACAGCGTCTGCCCGCGTGCCAGGCCATCGCCTACTACGCGCATGGGGCCGACGCGGGCGCGGAAGAGCGTGGGGTCGATCACATAGGCGATGGCCGAGGGATCGTGTGTGTGACACAGGCGCAGGCCATTGGCGCGTTCGTAAAAGTCGATGTAGAAGCGGCTGATCTCTTCGATGTAGGCGCCGGTGCGTGAGGGGCACAGCGATCGCAGGTACGCCTCGTCCATGATCACTTGCTCGGTAACGTCGAGACCTACCATCGTCAGCATCGGCCAACGGGCGGTGAAGACGCGGTCGGCGGCATGCGGGTCGTTGTAGATGTTGGCCTCGGCGGCCGGGTTGACGTTGCCGCTGACGGTGGCGGCACCGCCCATCACGACTACCTCGGCCACGTTGTCTACGATGCGCGGTTCGATGGCGAGCGCCAGGGCAATATTGGTCAGCGGGCCGATGGGGACGAGCGTCACCTCGCCGGAGTTGGCCATCACGGTATCTACAATAAATCGGGCGGCGTTGCGTGTGTCGGGTTTGCCCAGCGGATCGCCGTGCGGGATATCGCCGAGGCCGTTAACCCCGTGGACGTAATCGGCCACGCCTTCGAGGTCGCCATAGAGCGGCAGCTCGGTCCCCTGCGCCACAGGAATGTCGCCGCGGCCCGCGAATTCGAGCAAGCGCAAGGCATTCTGCGTCGCTTGGGGCGTGTAGACATTGCCAAAGATGGTCGTCAACCCAATGAGGTCGATTTCGGGCGAGGCCAGCGCAAACAAGATGGCCATGGCATCGTCGATGCCCGGATCGGTATCTATGATAACTTTTTTTGGCATAGCATTCACACTCTAGTGGGCACTCTTATTGGGCTGCTTGTTGCTGGAAGCGACGGGCGTTGGCGGCCACCTGGGCACGGCGCCGCACTTGATAAATGATCAAGGCTAGGATGGTGATGGTAGGCGGGATCATCTCAATATACTGGGTGGGGACGTTGAGTGTGCCCAATTGCGCACCCAGTGAGGTGGCCGCGCCGAAGATCAGCGACGCGATCAACACGCCGGTAGGCCGGCGGTTGCCCAAGTTGACCACAGCCAGGGCAATAAAGCCCCGGCCGGCCGTCATGTTGGCCTGAAAAATGGTCAGGTAGCCCATGCTCAAGTACAGCCCGCCCAGCGCCGCCAAGATGCCGCTCAAATAGAGAGCGATATACTGCGTGCGTTTGGCATTGATACCCACCGACTGGGCGGCGGCCGTGTTTTCGCCTGCTGCGCGCAGGTGCATGCCGAGGCGCGTCTTGTAGAGAAAGACGCTCACCACGGGCACGAGCAAAATGGCGGCATAGGAAAGAAGGTTGTACCCCGTGCCATTTTCGCCGTTGAGCAGCGTGCCCAGGAAAGGGACTTGGTTGACAAATGGAATTGGCAGGTTGGGCATGGCCGGGCTGGCCAGCGTCGAGGTGCTGCCCTTGTCACCTGTCAACTCAAACATCAGGAAAACGCTGGCGCCGGCCGCCAGGATGTTGATCGCCAGCCCGGTGAGGATGATGTCGGTGCCCAGTTCGAGATGAAAGAAGGCAATAAGCCATGACAGCACCATCGCGGCCAAAATGCCGGCTGCCCCACCAATCAAAGCGTATCCCCACACCGGCAGACCTGGAACCCACTGCGGCGCATAGGCGCTGACGGCCACGCCGGTAAAGGCGGCGATCAGCATCTGGCCTTCGAGCGCAATATTGATCACCCCACCCAGGTCGGAGATCAAGCCCCCTAGTGCAGGCAGCAAGATAGGGGTAGAGATGCGGATGATGGTAGCCAGGAACGCAGCCGAGAGAATGCTGTTGAGAACGACCTCAATCGACATGAGACGCTCCTGCGGCCCGGCGCAGCCGCCGCGACTGGACAAAAGGCAGGATCACGGGCAGCAATCGCTCGGCCGTCACCAAGAGAATGATAATTGCCTGGATGATGAGCACCACCTCGCGCGTGACGTCCGACGAGCGCTCCATGATCTGCGCCCCTGTCCGCAAGTAGCCATAGAAGAGGCCGGTGAAGAGCACGCCGATCGGATCGTTGCGCGCCAGCAGGGCGACGACGATGCCCTCAAAGCCGATGTTAGGCGACAGCCCCAGCGTGAGACGCTTAACCAGGCCGTTGGACAGGTGGGCCCCGGCAAGACCGGCCAGGATGCCGCTGATGGCCATGCTCAATGCGATCACGCGCTTGGTATTGATGCCGCCGTACTCGGCAAACTTGCGATTGGAGCCGAGCACCTTGAGCTCGTAGCCAAAGGGCGTGCGGTTCATCAGGAACCACACTGCGGCCACCGCCAACAGGGCTATGAAGATGGCAATCGTCACGCGTGTGCCTGGAATCACCAGCGGCATGACGGCTGTCGCGGGAAAGGAAACCGTGCCGACAAACCCTGCGGTCGGGTCGCGCATCCACTGGATGAGAAACAGGTTGTAGATCTGCGCGGCGATCACGTTGAGCATCAACGTGCTGACGACCTCGTCCACATTGAGATAGGCCTTGAGCACGCCGGGGATAAGGCCCCAGAAGAAGCCGGCCGCCGCCGCCGCCAGCAGCACCAACAGCAAGTGGATGCCAAAGGGTGCAGGCACGTAGAGAGAGACGATGCCCGCCGCCAGTGCGCCCAGCAGCAGCTGCCCTTCTGCTCCCAGGCTAAACTGTTTGGCCTTGAAGACGATAGCCACCGACAGGCCAAGCAGCACGAGCGTGATGCTTTCCTCCATCCAGTTGCCAAAGCGGTTGATGTTCTGGATGTGAAAGCCGCCTTCCAAGGAGATACGTGGCAGCGGGCCTAGCAGGAAAGCAGTGTATGCCTTCACCGGCTCCTCGCTCACTGCCAGTGTAATGACAAAGCCAATCAGCAAGGCCACGGCAATGACGACGACCACACGGATCAGTTCATTCCAACGCGAGGAATTGGCCTTCACATGGCGGCTCCGATTTCGGTGGCATCCTGTTTCTTGACGCCGAGCATGTAGAGTCCAAGCTCGTGCTCGGTCAAGTCGGGGCTGTTGGCAAAGATAGCTACAATCTGGCCGTCGTGCATAACGGCGATGCGGTCCGACAAGCTCATGACCTCTACCAAGTCGGCCGAGATGAGCAGCACGGCACGCCCTTCGTCACGCAGGTCCACCAGCTCGTTGCGCACGAATTCACTGGCGCCGATGTCGATGCCGCGTGTGGGCTGGGCGGCGATCAGCATGACGGGGTCGGAGGAGAATTCCCGCGCAACAATGACCTTTTGCATGTTGCCGCCTGACAACGAGTTCATCGGCGCATCGGGGCCGGCGGCGCGAATATCGTACTCCTGCATCAACCCATCGGCCTGGCGGCGGACCTCGCCGAGCGAGAGCACGCCGCCGTTGGTAAATGGCTTGCGGTTGTAACGATCGACGACCAGGTTATCGGCAATACTCACGTCCGGTGCGACGCCGTTGGCAAGGCGATCTTCCGGAATGTGGGCGATACCGGCGAGGCGAGCGGCACGGGCGTTGGACGCCTCCAGCAGTTTGCCGGCAACGTAAATTTCGCCCAAGGCAGCCGGACGAAGCCCGCTGAGCACCTCGGCCAACTCAGTTTGGCCGTTGCCCTCTACACCCGCGATACCCAGGATCTCGCCTGCGTAGAGATTGAGGTTGATATCGGTCAGCAGGGGCAGGCCCGTCTCCGAAACGCAGCTCAGATTGCGAATTTCGACCACGCGTTCACCGCGCGGTTGGTCTGCCTTGTCGATCGCCAGGAACACGTCGCGGCCGACCATCATGCGGGCGATGTCGGCCTCGCTGACGCTGGCCGTGTCCACGCAGCCGCTGACCTGGCCGCGGCGCATGACCGTGACGCGGTCCGAGATCTCCTTGACCTCGACCAGCTTGTGCGTAATAAAGATGACCGTTTTGCCCTGGTCGACCAAGCGCTGCACGGCCGCAAAGAGGTCGTCTGTCTCTTGGGGGGTCAACACGGCAGTCGGTTCGTCGAGAATGAGCAGGTCGGCCCCGCGATAGAGCGTTTTCAGGATTTCGACGCGCTGGCGCATGCCGACTGGCGTCGCTTCGACCGGGGCAAGTGGGTCCACCTCCAGGCCGTAATCGGCCGCCAGCTTTTCGGTGATGGCGACGGCGCTGCGTTCGTCCACAAAGCGCCCACGCGTAGGCTCGCTGCCCAGCACCACGTTTTGCGCAATCGTGAAAGATGGCACCAGCATAAAGTTCTGATGCACCATGCCGATGCCGAGTGCAATGGCCTTGTGCGGGCTGGAGATACTTACCGCCTCTCCCTTCAGCAGGATCTCACCGCTGGTCGGCTGTTCCAACCCGTAGAGGATCTTCATCAACGTGCTCTTACCGGCGCCGTTCTCCCCCACCAGCGCATGAATCTCGCCCTTGCGCACGGAAAAATCGACATGGTTATTGGCCACCATGCCGTTTGGATAAACCTTGACGATGTCGCGCATCTCCAGGTAGTCGGTCATTCAGACATACCTCTGTGAGAGGGTGGTGCGGTGATGCCAGACACCGAGTTTCTGACAAGCGAAGCTTGCTTGGAAACTCGGTGTCTTTCGCCTGCTCATGTTATTACTTGAACGCCGTATCGACGACGATCTCGCCGCTGGTGACTTTTGCCTCGGCCTCGTCCACAAGCTGCTTCACGCTGTCAGGCGTGTTCTTCTCATAGTATTCGTTGCGCGCAAGACCCACGCCCCCTTCGGCAATGCCAAGGTTCTCGACCTGGCCGTAGGGGAGCGTCCCGTCGATGTGCAACTGCAGTGCCCGGACGATTGAATTGTCGACGTTCTTGAGCATCGAAGTGAGGATACGCTGGGCCTGCGCCGGGTCGGCCTCGGCGACTGCCATGGCCTGGTCCGAGTCGACACCGATTGCGTATTTGCCATCTTCTGTCGCCGCCTCAAAGACGCCCTGGCCGGTGCCGCCGGCGATCTGAAAGACGATGTCGGCGCCCTGGCTGTACTGGGCCTTGGCTAGTTCTTTACCCTTGGCCGGGTCGTTCCAACTGTCGGCAAATTGACGAATGACCTGGATGTCGGGGTTGGTGTCCTTGGCGCCTTGTTCGTAACCAACCATGAAGTCGAGGATGACGGGGATCTCTTGGCCGCCGACCGAGCCGATGATGGCGTCGGGGTTCATGCCGTCAAGTTCTTGCGTGGTCATGGCGCCGGCGTACACGCCGGCCAGGTACGAGCCCTCGTTTTGCTTGTAGAGCATCGAGTAGACGTTGGCGCACTTATTTTCACACGTCTCATAGTTGACCGTGTCGTCAAAGAAGACAAAGCGCGTGTCTGGGTATTGCGGGGCAATGCGTTGGACATACTCGACCATGTTGGAGGTGCCGAGCACAACTACGTCGTAGCTGCCATTGGCGAGGGCATCGACCAGCGCCGGTTCCCATTGCGTGGCATCGTAGGTTGCCTCAATCGTATCGGCTTTGATGCCTAACTCGGTCACCGCGCGATCGATGCCGCGCTTGGCCGAGTCAAAAAACGACTTGTCGCCCAATGTTCCGTTGATAAAAAGCAGAACGTTGAGTGGTTCACCGGCAGTGGGTGCAGCGGTTTGGTCGCCGGCAGCTGCCTCTGTGCCCGCATCTGTGGCCGCACCCGTGGCTGGGCCGGCCGGTGCGGCTGTGGGTGCAGCGCAGGCCCCCGCAAGCATGGCAAGCAACAACAATAAGGAAAGCGCAGCAAGCAGTCTGCGTGTCATCGGTGAGCCTCCATAAGGTATCATGGCTGAAAAGGTTCGGTTCAAGTGAGTTGTACAGTCCTGCAATAGGGGAAACATTGCAGGGATCATATCGGCTTTACGATGAGTGGTCAAACACGAGGAGGGCAATCCCGCGCAATGTGTGGAGTGAACCGACGGAAGAATGGCCGGCTTGAATAAAACAATCCCTGGAACTTATATGTTCCAGGGACGCTAACTGCACTTTCAACCTTATGCTGCCAAACGGGTGCTCGCATCTTCGCCTGCGCTGTGGGCCAGCCATACAGCTTCGACCACGTCCAAGCCACCACGGCTGTAGGCGAGCGATGGAAGAGAAGGGATGTCGGCGTCGGTATGGTGCAGCAGCAGGCGTCGCCAGTACGCTGCTTCCTCGCGCAAGACAAAGTGGGTTACTGCAGGTGAGACTTCGCCGCACCCACACAGCAGGCGCCGCAGGCGCCCCATGGCCGCTGCGCGGCCTTCCTCATAAAGAGTCTTAGTTGTTTTCATGCTGTTAGTTTGACATACCTGTGTTAACAATAACGACAGCGATGTGTTATTGCTTCGTTAGCGCTGTTGCACTAGACTTTGTACACGGCACCTCTATCACGCTGTCTCTGCCTGGTTCTACCGCTGGGAATCTGCAGCCACTATGACTGAACTGTTCACTGTCTACACACCTTCCGCCGCCTGGTCGCTGTTCCGCAGCCACTTCACGCCGCACATACGGAGCGAACGCGTCGCCGTTGCCGATGCAATGGATCGTGTGCTGGCGGAATCGCTTACCTCGCCGCAAGACCTGCCGGAGTTTTCCCGCTCGACGGTGGACGGCTATGCCGTCAGCGCCGCCGATACCTACGGGGCGAGTCCTGGGCTGCCGGCGTTTCTGACAGTCATGGGCGAGGTGCCGATGGGGCAGGCGGCGGCGCTGGAGATCGGCGTGGGCGAGGCGGCGCTCGTGCACACCGGCGGCATGCTTCCGACCGGGGCTGACGCCGTGGTGATGATCGAGAACACGCAGCGCGTGGGCAGCAACAACATCGAGGTCATGGCGCCGGTGTCCGAAGGGCAAAGTGTGATCCAGATCGGCGAGGACATCCGTCGCGGCTCGCAAGTGTTGACCGCTGGGCGCAAGCTGCGCGCACAGGATATCGGCGGCCTGCTGGCGCTCGGCATCACGCAAGTCGACGTGGCAGCCCGCCCACGCGTGGGTATCGTCTCGACCGGCGACGAAGTCGTGGCGCCCGATCAACCCGTACTGCCGGGCCAGGTGCGCGACATTAACTCCTACACGCTGGCAGCCCTCACCGAACGTGTTGGGGGCCAGGCGGTGCGTTACGGCATTATTCCGGACGACCGCCAGGCATTGGCGGCCGCAGCACGGCGTGCTTTCGCCGAGTGCGACATCATCGTTTTCTCGGCCGGCAGCTCGGTCAGCTACCGCGATATGACGGCCGACGTGATCAACGACCTCGGGGCCCCGGGCGTGCTAGTGCATGGGGTCAGTGTGAAACCAGGCAAACCCACCATTCTGGCCGTGTGCGACGGCAAGCCGGTGTTTGGCCTGCCCGGCAACCCGGTGTCTGCCATTGTGATCTTCGACCTTTTTATCACACCCACGATCCTGGCACTGCTGGACACGACTGCAAGGCCTCAGCAACAGGTGAGCGCTCGCCTGGCGCGCAACGTCGCATCCGACAGCGGCCGCGAGGACTACGTCCAGGTGCGCCTGGAAACGCGCGACGGCGAGCCATGGGCCGTGCCGGTCTTTGGCAAGTCCAACCTCATCTACACCCTGGTCAACGCCGAAGGAACAATTAAGATTGACCTCGATTCCAACGGCATCAAGGCAGGTGAGTGGGTGACGGTAACATTGTTCTAGACTGAAATCAAAAACTTTCGCAGCTCATAACCACCGGTCAAATCACTAAAAGTCACTTGGGGCGCCCGCTCAATGCGCAGCGTGTCGATGGCCAGCAGCTTCTGCAGAAAGATGTCACTCTCCTGGATAGCCACGTAGGCCCCGGGACAGCGGTGATGGCCGTCGCCAAAGCTCATTACCTGCGCCGGGATGCGGTCACCATGCAGCTCGCGGCCGGGGCAGACCTGCAGCGGCCGTTCGCCCACCACGTCCATGTCAGTGTTGGTAGCGTTGAGGTGCAGGTTGATCAGCTCGCCGGCCGGAATGGTGTAGCTCGTGCCCTTATGGTGGAGCGTAAGATCCGTCAGTGTGCGGCGGTACAGGTGACCTGCTACTGGTTCCAGCCGCAGGATCTCATGCAGGATGGCGTAGCGTTCCTCTTCGCCGGCAGCCAGGTAGCGGGCGCGCAGCTCGGGATATTCGAGCATATGCCAGGCGGCTACACAGATAAACTCGCGCGTCGTTACCATGCCGGCTGCACCGTAGGTGATGCACTCGGTCAGAATTTCACGATCGTTGCGGCCCGACTGCACCAGGTGGGTGATCACGTCCTCCTGCGGGTTCTTGCGGCGGGCGGCAATAGCCGGCTGCACGTCAAGCCACAGGAAGGCGAGCACACGCCACTGCGTCTTCAGCAGGTTAGCAATCCCGCGGGGCGTGAGCTTAGGCTCCATGTCCGTCTCTTCAAAGAAAGCGTCCAGCCGCTTGTCCATGCCCGGCAGGCGGCTGTTGGTGAGCCCTACTACGCGTGCCGCCACGTTGACAGCCAGCGTCATCGTGAGCTTGCTCAAGTCGCCGCGGCCTTGCCCGCGCAGATCTGCCACCAGGCTATCGGCCAGATCATTCATAAACTGGCGGTAGTTGCGGCTGGTGGCCACCGGGGTGAAGTAGCGCGCCGTCTGCTTGCGCTGCTCCAGGTGTTCCTTGCCCTCCAGGTAGAGAATAGGCTGGTTCGTCATCTTCGGGACCTTGGCCAGCATCTCGGCCTTGAAACCCGCCTGCCTGGTGTCGGTGCTGCGCAGGATGGCGCGCGCCAGGTCGTGGTCGCGCACGTGCCAGACGCCATCGGCGTCGCGCTCGATAGGATGGTCTTGCGGTTCGACCACGCGGGTGGTCTTCTGATAGCCGTAGTACGCCTTATTGTGGAAGGGACAAGCCTCAGCGGATTGCTCCAGGGCCTGGCGGGTAACTGCAGAATCTGCTAGCTCGCCGGTAACTGCCTGCTCGCTCGAAATCGAATTGGTGTCCATAGTTGTTTCTCCTGGGGCACGGTTTGTTCATTGTATTGCCCGTGCCTATAGAGAGTATAAGGTATGTGCAGGCTTGCGCGCGTAAGCCTTGGTCCCGTCAATTGACAGGCGCGCAGGGTCGGGGCTACGATCAAGCGGCACGCAGGCGTGCGTTGCGCACGAAGGCGTGCGCACTGGACGAAAAGCACTAGAATGGATACCATCCTATGGAACTCGGCGAACGGAATATTTACCTGCATGATGTGGCGCTGGGCGAGGCATTGGCCAGCTGGCATGCAGCACTGGGTGCGGAAGGGCTCTTGGAGCCGTTGACTGCCGAGACTGTGCCCCTGTCCGCGGCTCTCGGGCGTGTGACTGCTGAGCCCGTGTGGGCGCGCATCTCGTCGCCGCACTATCACGCCTCGGCCATGGACGGCTATGCGGTGCGCGCCGAGGATACACGCGGCGCATCAGAAACGAGTCCGCTATTGCTGCTGCTGGGCAGCCAGGCATTCGCCCTCGACACGGGTGATCCGCTGCCGCCCAACAGCAATTCCGTAATCAAGATCGAGGACACGCACCTCGTCACCACTCCCAACGGCGATTGCATCGAGATTCTGGCCGCCACACCCCCTTGGAAATATGTACGACCGATGGGCGAAGATATGGTTGCCTCCGAACTGGTGCTGCCCGCCAACCAGCGGCTGCGCCCCCAGGACTTGGGCGCCATTGCCGGGTGTGGCCATACGGCGGTATCCGTCTATCGCCGGCCGCGCGTGGCGATCCTGCCGACTGGCACCGAGTTGGTGCAGCCGGGTGAAGAACTCAAGCCCGGCGCCATCATCGAATACAACTCGCTGGTGCTGGGCGGCATGGCAGAGGAAGCCGGCTGTTTGGTCACCCGGTTGCCCATCGAGCGCGACGTGCGGGCGTCGATCCTGGCAACTGTGGAAAAGGCGCTGGTCGAGAACGATATCGTCGTCATCAATGCCGGGTCTTCGGCCGGGTCGGAGGATTTCACCGCTTCCATCGTTTCTGAACTGGGCCGGCTTTGCGTGCACGGCATTGCCATTCGTCCAGGCCACCCGGTGATCCTCGGCGTAGCGCGCGGCAAGGCAATTGCCGGTATTCCTGGCTACCCAGTATCGGCGGCAATCACATTTGATCTGATCGTGCGGCCGCTGCTTTACCGCTGGCAAGGGCAACTGCCGCCCGAACGGCCGACGATGCAGGCGGTGCTCACGCGCAAGGTGCTCTCACCCATGGGTGAGGATGAGTTTATGCGCGTCTCATTGGGCAAGGTAGGCGAGCGTGTGGTGGCGACGCCGTTGGCAAGCGGCGCAGGTGTGTTAATGTCGTTGGTCAAGGCCGACGGCATCGTGACTATCCCCCGTTTTTCCGAAGGACATCACGCCGGGGAGACCGTGGCGGTCGAATTACTGCGTTCTCCACGTGTGATCGACCAGACCATCGTCGCGATCGGCAGCCACGATATGACGCTCGACCTGCTGGCAGACCAGTTGCAGCGCCGCCATCCCGCGCTGCGCCTCTCCTCTGCGCATGTGGGCAGCATCAGTGGACTGTTGTCCTTGCAGCGGGGCGAAGCGCACCTGGCCGGATCGCACCTGCTCGACGAGGAGAGCGGCGAGTACAACGTGCGTTACCTGCGCGAGATGCTGGTGGACCAGGGCGTGCCGGTCGTGCTGCTCGGCTTTGTCAACCGCACGCAGGGACTGATGGTCCCAAGCGGCAATCCCAAGCAGATTTACGATTTGGAGGACTTGCTGCGCGAGGATGTGGTCTTTGTCAACCGCCAGCGCGGGGCAGGCACCCGTGTCCTGCTTGATTACAAACTCAAGCAGCGCCAGATCAACCCTCGCCACGTCCAGGGCTACGACCGGCAGGAATACACTCATCTTTCGGTTGCCGCGGCCGTAGCCAGCGGGGCGGCAGACTGCGGGCTGGGGATCCTTGCCGCCGCTCGCGCCCTCAATCTCGACTTTATTCCACTCTTCGATGAACGCTATGAACTGGTAATCCCTAGCCGTTATTACGAGTCTGACCTCCTCCAGCCCTTGTTGCACCTGATTCGTGACCCGTTGTTTGCACGTTCGGTCGAGGCGCTGGGCGGCTACGGCACGAGCCAGATGGGCAAAATCCTGGATCAATGACCAGTTGACAATGGGCCGCCTGCTGTCCATAATCGGTGGTAGGTGTGTTCGTTAACAATAAAATGTCGTTCAAGTTAGGATTGATCCGCATGAATCCGGAACTGCTTTCGCGTTTGCAGTTCGCCTTTACCATCAGCTTCCATTTTATTTATCCGCCGATTTCGATGGGTCTAGGCCTGCTGCTGGTCGTGATGGGTATTATTTATCTTCGCACGAATGATCCCAAGTGGCGCCAACTTCTATTCTTTTGGGTAAAAGTGTACGGTCTCGTCTTTGCACTTGGCGTTGCCACCGGCCTTGTGCAAGAGTTTCAATTTGGCACCAACTGGTCTACCTATTCGCGCTTTGTCGGCAACATCTTCGGCAGCTTGCTGGCCGCCGAAGGCATTTTTGCTTTCTTTCTGGAAGGCGGCTTTCTCGGCCTCATGCTCTTTGGCGGCAACCGCTTGGGACCGCGTATGTGGCTGCTCGCCACAGCCCTGGTTGCCTTTGGCGCCCACTTTAGCGCCATTTGGATCGTGATGGCCAATTCGTGGATGCAGACCCCTGCCGGCTACACACTGCAGCAGTCTTCCGCCGGTGTGATAGCCGTAATGACCAGCTTCCGTGAAGTTCTGATGACGCCTTCGTTCATCCCGCGCATTTTACATGTGTTGGTGGCCTCGTGGATGGTCGGCGCCACGCTCGTCTTGAGCGTCAGCGCCTGGTACCTGCTGCGCAATAAGCATACTGGACTGGCGCAGTCTTCCATCCGGGTGGCATTGCCCGTCTTTGTCGTTCTCAGCATCTTGCAGGTGCCGGTCTTTGGCGGCGAGCAAGCTGTGGCCGTGGCCGACTTTCAAGCGCCAAAGCTGGCTGCTATGGAAGGTCTGTGGGAAACGACTTCCTGCGCACCCTTGTACGTCGTCGGCTGGGTGGACGAAGCCGCCCAGACCACTACGGGCATCTCGATTCCGTGCCTGCTCAGCTTCCTGAGCTATGGCAGTTTTGACGCGCCGGTGCAGGGGCTGACTGAGTTCTCGCCCGATGTCTGGGCACCCATTAACCTGGTCTTTCAGGTCTACCACGTGATGATCAATCTCGGTTTCCTCTTCATCCCCATGAGCTTGCTTGCCGCCCTCTATTTCTTCTGGGGCCGCCGCCTATGGACGACCCGCTGGGTGCTGTGGATGTTAGTGGTCAGCATATTCCTGACTGAAATTGCCACCCAGACCGGCTGGTGGACGGCCGAGTCTGGCCGCCAGCCTTGGATCGTCTGGAACCTGCTGCGCACCTCAGCGGCAGTCTCACCCGTGCTTGACACCGGCCAGGTGCTCTTCTCGTTGCTCATGTTTGTGGCTCTCTACGCCATCCTCTTTGCTCTCTTTATCTACCTGCTCAACGAGAAGATTCAACATGGCCCTGAGCCGCTGGAGGAAGACGTACACGTTGCGTCGCTGCCGGATACATTCAAAGACCTGTTCCGCCGCCAGGCGCGCGCCTGAGAGGGTGAATGCTATGTGGTTAAATGTTGTCTGGTTTGCATTGTTTGTCATCATTATTGCCGGCTACCTGATCATGGACGGATTTGATCTGGGAGTGGGCATGCTCCATCCCTTCCTGGCCAAGAATGACCTGGAGCGTCGTGTGTCGCTCAACAGCATTGGTCCCGTCTGGGATGGCAACGAGGTGTGGCTGGTGCTGGGCGGCGGTGCGCTTTTTGCTGCCTTCCCGCACGTTTATGCCTCGCTCTTTTCCGGCTTCTACACCGCCATGATGCTGATCCTGCTTGTGCTGATCCTGCGCACAGTTGCCATTGAGTTTCGCAGCAAGCGCCCTTCGTCGCGCTGGCGCAGCTTCTGGGACATGCTCTTTTTCGGCTCGTCGTTGGGCATTGCCCTGCTGCTGGGCGTGGCCTTTGGCAACATTATGCAGGGTGTGCCGCTGGACGCTGCCGGCAACATCCGTATCCCGCTCCTGAGCCTGCTCAACCCGTTTGCCCTGCTGGTCGGCTTCACCAGCATCTTTATGCTGGCGACCCATGGGGCTATCTACCTGAGCATGAAGACCGAGGGTGAGCAGCTAGGCCGCGTGAAGCGTTGGATTCCGCGCCTGATGATTGCCTTCTTTGTGCTGAATACAGCCGTGGTGACGCTGACCGTATTCACGCATGAACTCATTGCCGACCGCTACCTGGCGCAGCCGCTCTTCGTGGTTTTTCCGGCCTTGGCGCTTGCTTCCGTGCTGCTGGCCGGCTGGATGGTGGACCGGGCGCACTATTTTGTCGCGTTCTTGCTCTCATCCGCGATGATCGCCGGGCTGCTCTTCTCGGCTGCCATCGGGCTCTATCCTAACCTGCTGATTTCGACGCTTGACCCTGCCTACAGCCAGACGATCTTCAATGCCGCTTCGGAGCCCAACACACTGACTGTCATGCTTGTGATCGCCCTGATCGGGATGCCGTTTGTGCTGCTGTACACGGCCGGCGTGTACTATATTTTCCGCGGCCGGGTGCAGCTTGGCCCGGCCAGCTATTAAATTGTTCGAAAAGCGCCTGCTGCGCCTCAATCGCACGGCGACCACCCTGCTGGCTGCAGCAGTAGGCGCAGGCGTGCTGGCGGTTGCGCTGTTGGTAGGGCAGACCTGGTTGCTCAGCCGCGCAATCAACGCTGTCTTCCTGCAAGCGGGCGATCTGGCTGCAGTCTTACCACTTCTGAGTGCGGCTGCGCTCTTCCTGGCGCTGCGCAGTACGGCCGCCGGCCTGGCCGATGTGCTGCTCCAGCGCGCCGCTTCCTACATGAAGGGGGATCTGCGTCGCGCGCTCAACTCTCGGCTCTATGCCGCCGGACCGGTGTACACGCGCAGCCAACGATCCGGTGAACTGGTCAACACGCTGGGCGGCGGCGTCGAGGCGCTCGACGAATACATAACACAATACTTGCCTGCCCGCTACTGGGCAGTCCTGAACTCCCTGCTCATTGCCGGCGCCATCCTTTGGATCGATCCTCCAACTACGCTCATCCTGCTGTTCGCCGGGCCGATGCTTGTGTTGCTGCTGGCGCTGATCGGTGGGCAGGCGAAGCAGCTGACACAAAAACGCTTCGCCGAGCTTAGCTGGATGAGCGCATTCTATCTTGACATTCTCCAGGGCCTGCCTACGCTCAAGCTATTCGGGCGGAGCCGCGAACAGGCCGCCAACATCGAACGCATCAGCCGCCGCTACGGTGACACCACGCTGCAAGTGCTGGCGACAGCGTTTCAAAGCTCGCTTGTCATGGAATGGGCGGCCACTGCGGCCACGGCCATGGTGGCACTAGAGATGAGTCTTCGGCTGGTGGCGGGAAGCATCAGCTTTGCACCCGCGCTGGCCGTGTTGCTGTTGACCCCGGAGTTCTTTCTGCCGCTGCGCCAGTTGGCAATCAAATACCATGCCGGGGCGACAGGCAAGGCGGCGGCTGAGCGGATCTTCGCCATTTTGGATGATGGTGCGGAGACTCCCTCGGCTCGGCACGGGTGCTTGGGTGCGGCTGAGGCGGCGAGTGGCTGCGCCGGGAGCGAAGTGACTTTGCCTATAGGTGACGTAGTTTTTGAGCAGGTGACCTTTACGTATCCGGCAAACGGCGCGCAAGGTCAACTGCGCCCGCCTGCGGTGCGTAACGTGTCGTTTGTGCTGCCACATGGCAAGACAACGGCGTTGGTGGGACCAAGTGGGGCCGGCAAAACAACGGTGGCTAACCTGATGTTGCGCTTTCTGGAGCCAGGCAGCGGCAAGATTTTGGTGGGCGCTGTGGATCTTGCCACGATCGACCCGGCCGACTGGCGCCGACACGTGGCGTGGGTGCCGCAGCGGCCACACCTTTTCGCAAGCACGGCCGCAGAAAACATCCGCCTGGGCAGGCCTGCAGCCACCTTCGACGAAGTGGTAGCCGCCGCCCAGGCTGCCCACGCACACGAGTTTCTATCAAGGTTGCCGCAGGGCTACGACACCCAGTTGGGCGAACAGGCCGCACGGCTCAGCGGTGGGCAGCGCCAACGGCTGGCGCTCGCACGCGCCTTTCTCAAAGATGCGCCACTCTTGATCCTGGACGAGGCCAGCGCCAGCCTTGATGCTGAAAGCGAGGAGTTAATCCAGGATGCCTTGCAGCGTCTCGTACGCGGGCGCACCGTCCTGACCATTGCGCATCGCCTCAACCTGGCTGCTGCTGCCGACCAGGTCATCGTGCTAGAGGGTGGTTGCGCCGTCGAACAAGGGCAGCACGCGGCCCTCCTGGCACGTGATACGCTGTACCGGAAGCTGGCAACCAGCTATCTTGGGGTAGGCTGACAGATGGCAACCTTCACGCGTCTGCTCAAGTTGATCGGCCCCGTCCGCTGGTGGATTGTGCTGGGCGTGTTGCTCAGTTTCGCCACCACTGGAGCCAGCGTCGGGCTGATGGCCGTGTCCGCCTATCTTATCTCCAAGGCGGCCGTCTCGACGACCCTGGTGGACCTGTCCCTGCTGATCACTGGGGTCCGTTTCTTTGCGATCGCGCGCGCCGCCTTGCGCTATGCCGAGCGCTACGTCAACCACAAGGCCACCTTTCGCATATTAACCCGCCTGCGCGTCTGGTTCTATCGTGCGATTGAGCCCTTGGCCCCTGCCGGACTTGCGGATCGGCACAGCGGCGACCTGCTGGCGCGCATCGTCGCCGATATCGAGACGTTGGAGAACTTTTACCTGCGCGTGCTGATCCCGCCGCTGTCAGCCGCGCTCGTGACTGCCTTGGCGTGCTGGATTTTGGGCGCCTTTGACCCGCGCCTGGCCTGGGCACTCCTGGCATTTGTGCTGCTTACCGGAGTCGTGTTGCCGCTTGTCGGCCGCCAGTTGAGCAAGCAAGCGGCGCAAGCTGTCGTCACCCTGCGCGCCGATCTCAATGTTGCCTTGCTGGATGAGGTGCAGGGTATGGCCGACCTGCTGGCGTACGGGCAGGAATCGCTGCAGCAAGCACGCGTGGAGGCGCTCAGCCAAGCGCTGCACAGGTGGCAGGAGCGGTTGGCGTTGGTACGTGGCGTGAGCAACGGCCTGGGAATTCTATTTACGGGCCTGGCAGCGTTGACCGTGCTGGCGCTGGCGGTTCCGCTGGTGTATGCGGGACAAATCGACGGGGTATTTCTGGCCCTGCTGCCGCTGACGGCCATCGCAGCATTTGAGGCCATCCAGCCGCTGTCCCAGTCGCTCCAGTGGCTGGAAGTGAGCCAGGCAGCGGCCGGGCGCATCTTCGCACTGATCGACACGCCGCCCGCCGTACCAGACCCGCCCACCGTCATCCCGCCCACCGTCATCCTGCCCACCGTCATCCCATCCACCGTCATCCCATCCACCGTCATCCCATCCACCGTCATCCCATCCACCGTCATCCCATCCACCGTCATCCCATCCACCGTCATCCCATCCACCGTCATCCCATCCACCGTCATCCCATCCACCGTCATCCCATCCACCGTCGTCCCGTCCAGTCCGCACGCCGCGTGCGGACTCGGCACGCCCTCGTGTCTGCGTTTGGATGCACCTTCTATTGAGGTAGACAACCTGTCCTTCCGTTATGCGGATGACGAACCCTGGGTGCTGGACAGCTTCAGCCTGGCCATCCCCGCCGGCGGCAGCATCGGCATCGTAGGCCCCAACGGTTCAGGTAAGAGCACGCTCGCCAACCTATTCGTGCGTTTCTGGGATTATCCGTTTGGCTCGATCCGCATTGACGGCGTAGAACTGCGCGACATGCCGGCGGATGAAGCACGTGCCCTGTTCGGCACCGTGCCGCAGCACACGCACCTGTTCAACGCCACCGTGCGTGACAATCTCTACGTAGCCGATCCGGACGCCACGGACGAGCAGTTGGTCGCTGCCTGCCGCCAGGCGCAGATCCACGACTTCATCGCCAGTTTGCCCCAAAGCTACGACACCATGATCGGCGAAAACGGACTGCTGCTCAGCGGCGGCGAGCGTCAACGGCTGGCGATTGCCCGCGCCATTCTCAAGGATGCGCCGATCCTGATCTTGGACGAGGCCACGTCACAGTTGGATCCGCTCACCGAGCAGGCGCTGCTGGCGTCCCTTCGTACTTTTGTAGCCGGACGCACGACGATCGTCATCTCGCACCGGCAGGCGGCGCTGGCGTGGGTGGACGAGGTAGTAGCGATAGACGCTGGACGTGTCTCTCAACCGGCGGCCAAAAACGTGCGCACCAGCGCTGCCCACTCCTCATCGAGCGGCACGCCGGCTACCGGCTTGCCCGCCCGGCGATACCAATAGCCAGCGTTGCTCAGATCGCCCTCCACGCGGTGCAGATAGGCGTGCACCCAGTCCAACTGGGGGCCGCCGGGCTGTGTGATGTCGTGTGCCTTGTTCCAGTCGCCCTTGGCCGCATACCAGAGAGCCTCCAAGGCAGGGCTGATGGCGGCCGGCGGCCTCGTATTGGGCAGGGAGGCGCGAAACTCATCGTCTGTCATAGCTGTCTCCTATCTCCTCTGCCGCGGGTCCAATGCATCGCGCAGGCCGTCGCCGATAAAGTTGATTGCGAGAATCGTGAGTGAGATCAAAAGGCCGGGGAATAGCACCATCCACGGGTACTGGGTCATGTAGTTACGGCCATAGAACAACAGGCTGCCCCAGGTCGGCACGTCCGGCGGGAAGCCGACACCCAGAAACGAAAGGGTGGACTCGGTCAAGATCGCCGCCGCCACTTCCAAAGTAGCAGCAACGATGATGATGCCAAACACATTGGGCAGGATGTGGCGCGTCATGATGCTGTTCGAACGCGCGCCGACGTTGACTGCCGCCTCGACAAATTCCTTCTGTTTGAGGGAAAGCACCGAGCCGCGTACCATGCGCGCGGTGGGCATCCAGCCCAGTATACCTATAATCGTGACAACCATGATAAAAGCGCCCATTTCCAACCCAAGGTATTGGCGCAGTGGGTCGCGGAAGAGACCCATCGCCACCAGCAGTAGCGGGATCTGCGGCAGCGTGAGCATCATGTCGGTGAAGCGCATCAACGGGCTGTCGAACCTTCTAACGTACCCTGCCAGCAAGCCTACCGTTGTCCCCACGAAGATGGCGATCATCATGGCCACAAAACCTACCGACAGCGAGATGCGTCCACCGTACAACACGCGCGCCAGCATATCGCGCCCAAGGTCGTCGGTTCCCATAGGGTGCTCCGCCGAAGGTGGCTGGCTGGAGGCAAGAATGTCAATGGCCTTGGGGTCGACGGTATAGATTAGTGGTCCTACCAGCACGGCCAAAACAATCGTGGTAAGCAGCACAAGACCAAAGATGGCAAGCTTGTTGCGGCGGAACTGGCTCCAAGCGTCGCCCCACAGACTGCGCTGTTTGCGTTGTTTGCCGCCCTGCAGTTCGAGCGGTGGGACCGTGCCGGCGCCGGCGGAAATGGCCATGAGGCTGCTCCTCAGCTATAGCGGATGCGCGGGTCCAGAAAGCCGTAGGTGATGTCGGCGATCAGGTTAAACACGACGACCAGCACGGCAAAGATCATCAGGCACGTCTGTATGGTTGGAATATCGTTGCTCTGAATCGACGTGATCAGCAGTTGTCCGATCCCATTGACCGCGAAGATTTGTTCGGTGACGATGGCGCCGCCAAAGATGGCCGGAATGCCCAATGCCACCAATGTAACCACTGGAATCATGCTGTTGCGCACCACATGGCGCACCACGACCAGCTTCTCGTCCAAACCTTTAGAACGGGCCGTGCGCACATAATCCATGCGCAAGTTTTCGATCACCGAGGAACGCGTAAAGCGGCTGGTCGTTGCCATTTGGAAGAATGCCAGCACCGCTACCGGCATGGCCATCTGGCGCAGTTGTTCTCCCAGCGTACCGACACTGTTCACACGCAAGGTGGTGTTATACAGCGTGGGGAACCAACCCAACCACACGGCAAAGATCTGGATCAACAGCACGCCCGTAAAAAAGGTCGGCAGCGAGAAGCCAATGACCGAGACAATGCTCGATACCTGGTCGAACATGGAATTTTGGCGATAAGCCGCATAAACACCCAGCGGCACAGCAATCAGCAGCGACAGCAGGTAGGCTGACCCCACTACCCACAGGGTCTGTGGCAGGCGTTCGATAATAATGTCCACGACAGCCTTGCCGCGGCTGGTCCACGACGTTATGCGCAGCCGGTTTTCCGAGTCGCCAATCTTGATGCCCGTAACCTTCTCAAAGGCATTCATCGGCTCAACTACCATGAATTGATAGGCCCACTTCCCGTAACGCACCAGGAACGGGTCGTTCACACCAAGGGCTTGGCGAATTTTTTCTTTGGTTTCCTGTGGGATGCTCTGCGGCAGGTTGGAGGTCGGATCGCCCGGGGCAAGATCGAGCAGGGCAAAGATGACGAAGCTGATAAAAATAAGTGTGGGAATAGCCGTCAGAATTCGGCGGATGACATATTGACCCATAGCAACTCCATTCGCTGCCTTCTATAGGCACGCCCACGTGCCCCTGTTGCTTACACGTGGGCGTGCAAATTACACAAGTACAGTCAAACTAGCGCGCTCGTTGCCAGTCTTCGATGTTCCACAACTGGCTGTCCCAGCCATTAATCTCCACATTGAGCAGGTTATTGGCATGGGCAGAAACGTCACCGCGGAATATCAACGGGATGTTGACCACGTTCTGCGCCAACATGTCGTTGAGTTCGATGGCCAGGCTGGCACGCTTCTCTGGGTCAGTCGTAGCCTGGAACTCGGCGAACTTGCCATCGTACTCGGGGCTGCACCAGCGTTCCTTGTTGTTTCCATTCCAACTATTCGCGCGTGCGGCGATGTTGCTTGTGCCGTCGATTTCACATAGCCAGCCGGCAAGATAACTCTGCGGGTCGAGATTAGCTGGGTTATCTGCGAACATCTGCACGTCGGCATAGAACTTGCCGTACGTGTCCGGACTGGCAGGGTCGCCTCCAAAGAAGACGGCCGCGTCGACGTTCTTCAGTTCGGTGTCGATGCCGATCTGCTTCCACCACTGCTGCACCAGGGCCTGCGTCTTCTGGCGCACCGAGTTGGTCGATGATCGGTAGAGAATCTTCATCGGCTGGCCGTCTTTGGTCTCGCGGATGCCGTCGCCGTTGCTGTCCAGATAACCCGCGTCGTCCAGCAGCTTGTTGGCGCCGGCGATATCCTGGGTCAGGCAGGCGTCGTTGTTGTGAGATGCCACCGCGGGCGGTCCAGAAAGAACGCTGCAAGTGGGCTTACCGCCGGCGCCGTAGAGCTGCTCGGCGATGATATTACGGTCGATTGCCATCGACAACGCCTTGCGCA
>CAWIVN010000001.1:0-442369 GCA_963839515.1 uncultured Chloroflexia bacterium | reverse complement strand
GCTCATGCAGCCCGATAATCCGCGCCACCTGCTCGACCGTCACATGCCCGAGCGCCGCATGATCCCCGCTCTTCTCCCAGGCATCGTCCGGCAGTCCCCTCAGCACCTCGATCGTGGCGCGCCGCTCTTCGTCATACGCGCTCATCAATTCGTCCAGCGACTGTTGCGCCCGCTTGGCCACGCGCGCCGCATTCCACGCATGCAGATCAAAATTCTCCAGCTTGGCCGGCGGGTTGCCCCCTGCCACCAGCTCGATGAACCGCCGGTGCGCCCGCTCGGCGTCGACCAGGTGGCCGACGATCTCGCGCGGGTTCCACGGGTTGCGCGCCGCCGGCTGCTGCAGCGCTTCGGTGCCCAGCGCGGCGATAAACGCCTTAAACTTCGCATGCGTAGACTCCATCAGGGGCAGAATCGTGTCAAACTGCGCGCTCATAGTGCAACCTCTACTTGTTGTGTCTGGCGTTGACCAAAGATAAAGACAAAGGCGCCGATGATGAGACTTACGCCTCCCGCAACCAGTACCGCCGTACCGCCAAAAGCGTCCCACAAAATGCCGCCGGTGATCCCGCCGATGGCCCAACCGAGCCCCGTCTGTGCCGCACCCACCAGCGACTGCCCCGTGGCGCGCAGCCGCGGCGGCGCACTCTGGTTGGCAAAGATCACGAGGTTCATCCAGTAGGCGCCGCTAAAGAAGCCGACCATCGCCATGGCAACCATGATCATGGACGGCGATCCCGCCAATCCGGCAAAGATGTAGGCCGCCGCCAGCCCAAAGACGCCCGTCAACAGCAGCTTGGTCGTCCCAAATCGCGCCGACAGGCGTGCGCCCATAAACATGACCGGAATCTCCGTCACGGCATTGAGCGCAAACGCCAGCCCCACCTGCGCACTGTCGCCGCCCAGCGACAGCAGCCGCAGTCCCACAAAGTTGATAAAGCAGGCCGAGCCAAACCCGACAAAGACCGTCATGACCAGAAACGACACGTACCGCCGCTGCCCCGCCAGCGTCCGCAGCCCCTGCCACATGCTCGCCCCATGCGCTTCTACATGCTTGTGAAACGGCAGCATAAAGCTCAGGATCGTACACCCGATCGCCAGCAGCGCGCCGTGCACCCAGAAAATGAGGTTGAGATCGTCCGAGGCCATCACCTGCCCCAACCCATAGGAGGCAAGCAGAAAACCGAGGCTGCCAAACATGCGCTGCCGCCCATACGAGGCCCCATTGCGCGCGATCATCCCCATGACCGCGGTGTCGAGCAGCGGCGGCACCGGTGTGCGGAAAAAGACCATCACCAGCAGCAGTAGCAGGATGGGAAAAAAGCTATTCAGCCAGATAAACGGCACGCTCAGGATGCCTGCCGTCAGCACACAAAACGCCAGCACGAGCTGGTGCACCTGGAAACGGTCGGACACCGCGCCCCAAAATGGGTTGGCCACCAGCGAGACCAGCGGCGCCAGGCTGCCCAAAAGCCCAATCTCGGTGCCCGACAAACCCCGCTGCTGAAGGTAGATATTAAAAAACGGTGCTATCGCACCGATCGCCGCAAAAAAGCTAAAATAATAGAGCTTGGCCGCCCACATGCCTCGCTCTTGCTGCTGCACCTGCACACCCGCCCGCCCAAACCACACGCCCAACCGCTGCATAGAAAATCCCACCGTCCCCAATGTTGCGCCAATACGACAAACAAAGGAACGTTATCCCACCTCCCCCAAACACGCAAATCATTTTGCCGCCCCCAGCACCAACACATTCACCATCCGCGCTCCCCCTACTCCCGCGTAGCCTGCACGCCCACGTGCAGGTCGCGCCCCGTGCGTGGCTCGCCCCCCTCCACCTCGCCAACCCGTAACTCTGTGGGGCGAGCCTCGCACGTCTCCCCCAACCTCCCTACCGCCCCACATACGGCAAAAACACCGGATCCAACCCACTCCACGGCACCTCCGCCACCTCTCGCGGATCCGGCGTGACCGTTGGCGTCGGCGTAACCACCGGCGGTGCAGCGGTCGGTGTAGCGATCGGTGTGGCAGTCGGCACGGCTGCCGGCACCGCCGGTTCCAACCCGTCCACCTGCTGGAGATAGGCAACCAATTTCACCAAATCGGCATCGTCGACGACGACATCGTTGTGGGCGCGCACGGCATCACCCAGCGTCTGCGCCGAACCATCATGCAGGTAAGGCCCACTGCGCCACGCGTCACGCAAAGTAGGAATGTCAATACCCGTCAGCAGCCCACCTAGCCGGCCGCCCGAGGAGGGCTTGATCGTGCCGATGTTCTGCACGTTGCCTGGCGCGCTGTTGCTGAAGCCGCTGCCGCCATGGCAGTTGGCGCAGTTGGCAGCCTGGAACACGAGCCTGCCCGCCCCGCCCGCCGAGGTGAGCGTACCGTCGCCGTTGCGGTAAGGGCTGGCGTCAAAGCTGTTGAGCGAGGCGATATAGGCCGCCAGCGCATCCAGGTCGGCGCTCTTGCCGGCCTTGGCCGTGCCCAGCGGATCCTGCGTGGCGGCAAAGTCGGCGTCGCTCATCAACCCGGCGCCACCTGCCAGGTTGCGGATCTGCCCCTCAAAGTCCTGCACCTCGTCAAAGTTGGCGCTCCAGTGCAGCGGCCCCTGCCCCATGCCGCCGCGCCCGCGCAGGGCCACTGTGTTGCGCAGCCCCTCGCCAAAGCCGGTGAGGTCCCACACGCGGCCGTCCTGCCCCCCATCGTTGTGACAGGCGGCGCAGCTCAGATAGCCGTCGCGCGCCAGCCGCGGGTCCTTGGCATCGTAGAACAGCTGCTTGCCCGCCAGCACCTGCGCGCTGAGCTTCTCGCTCGCCACCGCCGCCAGCGTCGCCACCAGCGGCACGCTGCTGCTGCCCTGGTTGATCAAGCCTCCAATGTCGAGCACGCTGACCGAGCGGTCCATAAAGTTGTTGGCATACAGCCGCGTGCCGTCAGGCGAGACGGCCAGCCCCTGCGGCGCCCGCCCCACGGGGACGCGGAACAGCTCGCGCCGGCCAAAGACGTCCACCACCGCCACCTCGCGGCTTGTCTCCAACGCCACAAACAAGTAGATGCCGTTAGGGTCAAAAACCGCGCTGCTGGCCACGCCGGCGTTGTCGTGATCCACCCGTGCTGTGTAGTCCTCGCTCAGGCTGGCGATGTCAATGCGCGAGGAAATGGCCCGCACCGTATTCTGGAAGTTGAGGTTCTTGCCGTCGCGCAGCACCCCACGCTGCACGTTGTCCTGCTTGGACGGCACCCAGGCCGCACCACCGTCGGGCGAGATGGCCGGCGCCCCCAGGTAGTTGGGCACCCCGCGCCCCTGCGCCTCGGTGTCGGACTTATCGCTCAACTGCAATACCACGGTCTTGGCGACGGTCATGCTGCCGGTGTTCACCGCCACCACCTCGCCGCCGGCCTCGGTCCCGTTTGCGGACGTATGTAAGCTGGCCGCCTGCTGTAAGCTGGCCGCCTGCTGTAGGCTGGCCGTTGCCTCACGGGGCAGCGGCGGCGTGACATAGCGCGCCACCAGCAGGGTGCCCCCATCGGCGCTGACTGCCAGGTGGCGCGGGTTCGGCCCGACCGCCACGCTGCCCACCACGCTCCCTGTGCCCGGGTCAAGCTTGAGCACCTGTCCCGTCCCCTCCAGCGCCACATAGGCAAACACCCCACCGGGCGCGCCGCCGGGCGCAAAGACAAGGCCAGACGGCTGCGCAGCAAACGGCAGGCCGATGGTGCTCTCCACCGCCAAGGTGCCGGCATTCACCACGCTGATGCTGGACGAATCTCGATTTGTGACCCACACCTTGCCCGCCGCCCCACTGCCTGCCGGTCCCACGGCCAGGCTGCGCGGGGCCGCCCCCACCGGGACCTCGGCCAGCTTGGCGTTAGTAGCCGCATCAAACACCGAGACCGTGTTGTTGTCGCCGTTAACCACCCACACCCGGCCGTTGCCGCCAGCCAGCTGGCCGCCTGCTTGCTGGCCGCCTGCTGTTAGCTGGCCGCTTGCTTGCTGCTCGTAGGCGATGCTGGTCGAGGCCATCGGCTTCCCCACCGTCAGCGGCAGGTGAATGGCCTGCACAAAGGTGACGCTCTGCTCTACCGTACGGTCGTCTGTCGCCGTCAGCCGCACCACGTAGATGCCCGGCGCAGCAAAGACGTGGCTGCTGCTCGGGTCGACAGAGTACGCCGTCTCCGCCGACCCGTCGCCAAACTGCCATTTGTACCGCGGGTTGATGCCGTTGCTGCTGCTCGCCGCGTAGCCTACCGCCGTGTCCACCAGCTGGGGTTCCGACACGATGCCATCCAACACCAATGGCGCTGCTTGCACCGTCCAGTCAAACGCCGTGCTGCCGGCAAACGCCCGGTTGTCGCGCACCGTCACCGTGACGGGGTAGACGCCGGTGCTGCCCACCGCATTCACGATCGTCCCGCCAATCATACCCGCATTGTCGATCGACAACCCGGGCGGCAGTCCCACCGCACTGTAGGTGAGCGGGTCGCCGTCGTAATCCACTGCCTCGATCGCTAACCCAACCGTTTCACCCACCAGGCTGCTCTGCGCATCTGGCGTGCTGACGGCCGGCGCCCACGTCTCGGGGATAGTAATGTTCTTTTCCCCCGCACCGCCGTCAAATGATCCCTTTGCCACTGGGCTGCCCCAGTTGGCGCCGTCGGCGCTGACATAGAAACGATACTCCTTGATGCGCCCGTCCGCCGCGTTCTGGCGTGGCAGGTAACGGAATCCCGCCCACGCTGGTGGCCACGCCCATATCCACCGCCAGAGAGTGTGGATGCCCCAGGACAACGCCTTGTCGCTGTGTCTGCCAGAACGTGTCCGGATTGCCGTCCAACGTGTTGGATGCGCCATAGCTTCCGCCCTGGGTCTCCTCGCTGTCGGCCCGAATATGCCACGCTCCGCGCCGCAGTGCCACACCGTGCTCGTCCACCAGGTTCAGCTCGGCTGCCGAACTCCACGGATTGCCGTTCACCTCCGACCGCGCCTCCAGCTTGACGTACCGAACCGGGCTCGCCGCGCTGACCGACCACGCAAACTGCACGCTTGTCGTATTGGCCCCGTCAAACACGTCGGCGGTCACCGTATAAAGACCAACCGTGTTCACCACCCCGTCGATAACGCCGCTGTTGCGGTCGATGCTCAACCCTGGGGGCAGGCCGCTGGCGCTGTAGGTCAGCGGGTCGCCCGTGGGGTCGCTGGCGGCGATGGCCAGGCTCTCTGCGTTTCCCACCGGGCTGCTCTGCCCACGGGGGTTAGTCACGACCGGCGCATCGACGCTGCTGACGGCAATGACCTTGGCCACCGACGGCACGCCTTGGCCGTTGACGGCAAACAACATCCAGTAGCCGGGCGTCATCACGTTGCGGTTGGCGTGCAGCCGCAGCTGGTATTGCCCGCTGCTCACTTCACTAAAAGGAACGCTCAGGTAGCGCAGGTCCGAGTTGAGGTTATGCGTGACACCCGACATCTTGATCAAGCTGAACTTCTGCATGCCCGCCGTCGCCGCCACATTGATGGTGCGGCCGTAGCTCACGACGGCCGGTGCGCTGCTGATGACCGGCCGTATCGCGAGGCTGCCGTCGGCGTTAAACAGGTAGGGCGGAGAGTAGACCTGGTGATCGAGGTGGTCGGCCGAGCAGTTGCACAGCCCGCCGCCGCCCGAAAAAACGCGGCCGTCCGTCATCAACAGCGCCACCGAGTGGTAATTGCGCGGCTCGGAATGAGGGGCCACCGTCCGCCACGTCTGCGTGTTGGGGTTCCAGATCTCGGGCGTCAGGATCGTGCCTTCGTCGCTGAACTCCTCGCCCGACGTGTTGCCGCCGATGACCAGCACCTCGCCCGTCGGCAGCACCACGCCGTTGTTATACTTGCGCGCATATGCCATCGGCGCCAGCACGGTCTTGACCGGCGCCGGCCCGGTAAGGTCGATGCTCATGGCCTTGTTGGTGGCAGCCATTTCGGTGGGGTTCGCCTGGCCGCCCGCCACCAGGATCTTGCCCTCGTCGTACATCACGCCGGTCGCGTACTTGGGATACCAGCCGTTGCTCAAGTTGGCCGCGGCTATGCTGCCGTTGCCGGTGGGCGTGATCCAGTTCATCTGCTGCGTCGGCCCGCTGTGAAAGATGCGCCCGTCGCCGCTGAGAAAAAAGTACGGCAGCCAGTTGTTCTGATACCCCGGCAGGTCCAAAATGGGGCCCTGCAGGTCGGCTCCCGTTAGATAGGTCCACCCCGTGCCGGCCGTCCATACCTCTGGGTAGCGGCCGCCCGGCCGGCCCAACGCTGTAAAGACCTGCCCGTTGGGCAAGGCCACTGTTCCCGGATACCAGCGCCCCGTCTGCATGTCCTGCACGCGCGTCCAGGTATTGGTGCGATAGTCAAAGGTGCTGTTGCGCTCGGGTGTGCCGTCGCCGCCGTTGACAAAGACGCGGCCGTCCTCCAGCATCACCGGGATGCCGCAAAACATCGAGTGAATGCCGCTGTCGCGTGCGAGAAACTGCCCGGTAGCCGGGTCCCACACCGAGGCATAGGTAGAGGTGCCGCCGCTAAAGAAGCGCGGGTTGTCGCCGCCCCAGGCGATGATGCGCCCGTCCGGCAGGTTGGCGGCCGCCGCAAATGCAAACGGCCACGTCACCACCGGCCCCCACTGCCCGGTCTTGCTTAAGTCCGCCGCAGCCGCGGCGGAATACAGCAGCTTTGGCGCCACAAATGCCGGCTCATTGCGCAGCCGCGCCTGCTCCGCCAGGTAATAGTCGTCTTCGACATGGCCGGCAGGCGAGCTGCCTGCTTGCGCCTCGACCAGGCCCGGGACCCCAAGGTCGGCCTGCACACCCCCTCGCTCATCTGCCCCTGTGCCCGGCACCGGCGTGGCTGCCGGCTGATCGCCATGTGCTTGCACAGGCATATAGGTAAACAGCTGCAAGACGATGCAACTAGTTAGTAAGGCCCACAACAAATGCCGATGGCGGTGCATTTGGCTCCCATGAAAGCAATGAAATTGACAATGATTCGTGCCCCGGGCAGCACTGCGCTGGCGCAACGCACAGGTAGGTCAGTGGACAAACGAAAACGCACGAATCACAGCACCATGACAAGCGCAAAGTGTCGACAAACGCAATGCGTTGACGACACGCGTAGAGGGCTCTAAGGTAAGGTCAGCCACAGTGAATGTCAATAGCCTATTTTGTCAGCATTGTAAGCAAATCATCACGCGCCGCACAGCTCCCCCCCACCTTTTGGCAGGCACCTCCAGGAAGCCCCTCCTCCAGGAAGACCCCCTTCCAGGAAGAGTCCCTTCCAGGAAGACCCACCTCCAGGAGGACCCACCTCCAGGAGGACCCACCTCCAGGAGGACCCACCTCCAGGAAGACCGTCCTCCTGGCATGCCGTTCGCCCCCGCGTGCCTGGCTCGCCCCACGCCACCTTGCCAACCCGCAACTCCGTGGGGCGAGCCTCGCACAGTTGCCTCGCGCACAGTCGCCTTCTACCTCGTTCGCAACCTCTTGGGACCTGTCACCCCTTTGGTTTGTCCTGATCCGCGGAATGTTGCATAATTTCCAGGCTTGCACAGGTCGTGCAGCCAAAAGAGCACGCACGAAGAAAGCAACAAGGAAGAATATGTCGAAACGATTCCCACCACCTTTCTATCGCTGGCGCCCCCACCCTTGGCACGGCCTGGAGATCGGCCCCAACCCGCCCGAGGTGGTTCATGCCTATATCGAAATCACGCCTTTCGACTTGATCAAGTACGAGATCGACAAGACCACCGGCTACCTGCGCGTCGACCGGCCGCAGCGCACCTCGTCGCAGCCGCCAGCCCTCTACGGCTTTATCCCGCGCACCTACTGCGATAAACTTGTGGCCGAACTGGGCGGCGCCGAACAGGGCGACGGCGACCCCCTCGACATTTGCGTCTTGAGCGAACGTCCCGTCAACCGCTCGGAAGTGATCCTCAACGCCCGCGTAGTCGGCGGTCTTTATGTCAACGACCACGGCGAGGCCGACGACAAGATCATCGCCGTGCTCCAAAACGACAACGTCTGGGGCAATGCCCGCGACATCAGCGACCTGCCCGAGATCTTGATCGAACGCCTGCGCCACTACTTCGCCACCTACAAAATGATTCCCGGCCAGGAGCCCGGCCTGACCGTCGACCGCACCTACGACCGCGAACATGCCCTGCGCGTTGTGGAAGCTGCCATGCAGGACTACTTCGTCGAATATGGCGACTAGCAAAACCGTCTTCCGGGATTGTTTCGTTGAGTTCGGAGTCCAAACTAGCCACCGTGCAGGATCACTTCGCTGACTATGGAGATTAGAGTCGTCCGCGCTCGCCCCGAACAGGCCGAGCGCCTCACCCAAATCGCATATGCCGCCAAAAGCTTCTGGGGCTACCCGTCCCAGTGGATCGAGCTTTGGCACAACCAGTTGACGATCACCAAGCAGTTTATCCTGCAAAACGAAGTCTACGCCGCCGTCGATGACGACGGCGAGGCCATCCTCGGCTTCTATGCCCTGTCGGGCAGCGGCGAGCGCATGGTGCTCGAACACCTGTGGGTTCAGCCCCGGTCGCTGCACGGCGGCGTGGGTCGCCAACTCTTCGAGCACGCCGTCCAACTCGCCACCGAACGCGGCGCACAGCGCATCGAAATCGAATCCGACCCCAATGCTGAGGGCTTCTATCAGAAAATGGGCGCCGAAACGGTGGGCGAAGTCACGTACGAATTGGAAGGCCTCCCCCGCTCGCTGCCCCTCATGGTCTACCCCATCGGCGGCAGCCGGCCCCCCTTCCCAACCGAAGACGTGCCCACTTAGCGCCTGCGCACCTATGACCGAAACCACACGCACCCGCTGGGAAACGCACTACGCCTCCGGCAACACGCCTTGGGACACCCAAATCACCCCACCCGAAGTCCAAGCCTTCTGGTCCTCCGGCCACATTGCTCCCATGGGCCTGGCGCTCGACATCGGCTGCGGCCCCGGCACCAATGTCCGCTACCTGGCGCACCTCGGCCTCACCACCGTCGGCTTTGACATCGCCTACCAGGCCGTTGCCACGGGCCGCGCCCGCATCGCCCAACGCGCCCCCGCCTCCTGCTGCTCGCGACGTTCGTCCAGGCCGACGTCACGGCGCTCCCGCTCGCCAATGCAAACGCGTCCTACATCCTTGACCTCGGCTGCTCACACGGCCTCCCGCCCGGCCTGCGCCCCCGTTATGCGGCCGGCATCGTCGCCAACCTCCGCCCCGGCGGCTACTATCATCTCTACGCCTTCGACTACGTCCCTCGTGCCGAAGAAGAAGCGCAAGACCGCCAGATGGGCATGCTCGAAAACGAAGTCGTCGAGCGCTTCACCCCTGCCCTCGAGGTTGTCGAAATCGTCCGCGCCATTCCCGACCGCTACCCCTGCCGCTGGTACCTGCTGCGCAAACCGTAACGCCCACACCACCCCAGTGTGGCCGGCCAGCAAGGTAGCGCCCTCGTCAAAGTCTTGAACCATCACGCCCATTAGAAGCACTACTGATTCGCCCCTCACAGGCAGTCGCGCCCCAATCGCAGCCGCCAAGGTATTATCGTCACCTCCGAATTAGGGCAACTGACCAGTGCGCGATCGGTAAGAATGCGCTAAACTATTGTCATCCGGGAGCACCGACCAAGGCCAACAGTGAACCTATCCAGCAAACGCAGCAACAGTACTGGAACACGGCCTGATTACAATCCCGGTGCCGTATGCAACGTGTGTACAGCCGTTCGTGGGCCGGATTAGCCAGCCCATCTGTTGTCCGGGCGGCGTTCCCGTTCCGTTCTCCGTGAACCAGGAAAATAAACTGCCATGAATCCACTAACCTCTTCGCCCACCAAAAACGCGTCCGGCGTCCTCTCTGGCGTCCGTGTCGTCGTCACGCACGATAGGGAGCAGGCCAAAGACCAGACCGAGCTCTTCCAGGCGCTAGGCGCCGAAGTCTTCTACTATCCTTGTATCGAAATCCTGCCCTACGACCATGACGGCGAGCTCGACGCCGCCCTGCGTGAAGCCGCAGCCGGCAAATACGACTGGCTCGTGCTCAACGATGCCGACACAGCCATGGTCGTCGGCGAGCGCATGCGCGCCGCCAATATCGACCCGATCCAGATCCCGCGTCGTCTCAAGGTAGCCACCATCGGCTGCATGACCGAGATCTATACCAAGGAGTTTATGGGTCTCGACTCGGCCTTTGCACCCGAGGTCTACACGCCCGAGTACGTGGCCGAAGCCATGAAGCTCAAGCCCGGCGAACGCGTGCTCCTCCCCCAGTCCGCCGTCACGCGCATGAGCCTGGCCAAATGCTTGCGCAACACCGGCGCCGAAGTCACCGCCATTAACGCCTACCGCACCGTCATCGGCAAGGGCGGCGACCCCGTCCCCGTCCTGCTCTGGGAGGGCAAGATCGACTGCGTCGTCTTCACCTTTCCCACCGCCGTGCGCTATTTCGTCAAACGCCTGGACTACGAAGGCGGCACCCTCGCCATGCTCGACGACCTGACCGTCGCCTGCATCGGCCCGCTCACCGCCGCCGCCGCCAAGGAATACGGCCTGCACGTGGACATCCTGCCCCAGAAACACACAATCGCAGGTCTCGTCGAATCGGTAGCAGACTATTTTAGCAATCACTGAGTGTGAAAGGGCGATAAGGTAAGAGAGAAACCGAGTTTCTGAAGCGAGCGTCGCTTGTGCCAAGCGCAGCTCGCCAGAAACCCGGCTTCTGGCGTCACCCGTTCACCTTCTCATCTTATACCCTCCTCAAGTCCCTAATATTTGCTTCAAACCACTATCTCCCCTATAATCAGGAGCGGAGAGGTCGCATAGTGGCCTAGTGCGCGGGCCTGGAAAGCTCGTACGGTTCATAGCCGTCGAGGGTTCAAATCCCTCCCTCTCCGCCAAGATTCGTTTGTTCTCATCGCTTCGTCAGGCGCTGGGTCCTGTGCGGCAGAACACTGTGAACCCCGCCAGGGTCGGAAGGCAGCAACGGTAAGCAGACCGTTCTGGGTGACACGGGAGAGCCTGGTGTCCTGGCGAGGCGGTGAGAGCACACGAATCTTTTTGTGCCCAAAAAAGGAACCAATACCGCATGCTGTTTGAAAACAACGGAAACAAGATCAGTCTGAATGGGGCGAACGGCATGTTGACATGGCGCCAGCCCGTCGTGTTCCTGGGCCGTCACGGGACGCCGGACTGGAACATGCCCAACATACGCTACGATATTCCGCCCGGTCCGCCACTTGTGGCACAAGGCGAAGAGGAGGCTGCCAAGTTAGGCAAGTTCCTCAAGAGCCAGGGTGTCCAGTTGGTCTACACCAGCCCTTTGGTCCGTGCCCTGCACACGGCACAGATTGCGGCCAAGGTGGCAGGTATTCAGGTGGAGGTGATCGACGCCCTGGCCGAATACCGCCGCGAAGAGAATGACGCCCAGGTGTTTGCCCGTGTGAATCCGGTCTTCCTACGCGCCTGGTCAGAGTCGGCTCAATATGGGCCCGTTGCCCTTGTCAGCCACGGCGGCCCGGTGCGCGTGATGCTGGAAAACTTGGGTGGTTTGCCGGACGTGCTCTGGCATTACCGCAAGCAGTTTGACCACCAAAACCCTCTGCCCCCGGCAGCCGCCTGGCGTGTAACGACCGGCGCTCAACCCGGCGGGTGGCAGTTGGAACTGCAGTTTTCACCAAAAGACCACATTCCATACCAGCCGGCGACGGTAAACGTCTAGCCTGCCGGCGAAACCAGCGCCCGCGTGAGGACGCGAAAGGGAGCACAATGGGCTTCTTTACGAAACTCCAGGCCGCTGTAGTACGCAATCAGAGCCTGCTCTGTGTTGGACTTGACCCCAACCCGGCGCAGGCTCCTGCGCGCTACCGGGCCGCAGACGGCGACCCGGCGGCCACAATTGTGGCATGGAACCATGCCATCATCGCGCAGACGCAGGATCTCGTCTGCGCCTATAAGCCGAACATCGCCTTTTACGAAGCGCTGGGCGCAGAGGGCATGGCGGCGCTGCGCCAGACATTGGCCCTGATCCCGCCGCACATTCCCGTCCTGCTCGACGCCAAACGCGGCGACATTGGCAGCACGGCGGAAGCCTACGCCCGCGCCTGCTTCGATGACCTGGGCGTGGATGGCGTCACACTCAGCCCTTACTTGGGCAAGGACAGTGTCGAACCGTTTGCACGCTACGCAGACAAGGGCCTGTTCGTGCTGTGCCATACGTCCAACCCCGGCGCAGGCGAGTTCCAGGAACTGGAGGTTGCCGACTGGCGTACGCTTGATCGCGAACCAAACCGGCCCCTCTACGTGCATGTAGCACGCACGGCCGCCGCCTGGTCGCCCAACGTCGGTCTTGTCGTGGGGGCTACCTTCCCTCAGGCCATCGCCGACGTGCGCAGCGCCGCCCCGCACGCCTGGTTCCTCATTCCCGGCATTGGTGCCCAAGGTGGAGACTTAGAGGCGACGCTGGCAGCTGGGCTGCGGGACGATGGCGCCGGCGTGATCATAAACGCCAGCCGCAACGTCGCCCTGGCCGACGACCACGGCCAGGCCGCCCGCAAGTTGCGTGACGAGATCAATGCCGTGTGTGCGCGACTGGCAGACCAAAGCCTGCCTGGCACCCAGCGGGTGGGTGTACCTGCAGCCAAGGCGGGCCAAGGCGACGCTCGACAGTTGGCGGCCGAGTTGTTCGAGCTCGGCGCCGTGAAGTTTGGCAGCTTTACACTGGCCAGCGGCATCCAATCCCCCATCTACGTGGACCTACGGCTGCTGGTAAGCAAGCCGGCGCTGCTAGCCAGGGCAGCACAGGCATATGCGGCGATTCTGGCCGACATCGAGTGCGAGCGTATTGCCGGCGTCCCCTACGCCGCGCTGCCGATTGGCACAGCCGTAGCAATTGCAGCGGATAAGCCGCTCATATACCCACGCAAAGAGGCCAAAAGCCATGGCCTCGGCAAGCTAATCGAGGGCGCATGGCAAGCAGGCGAGCGCGTGGTCGTGATCGAGGACCTGATCACGAGCGGAGGCAGCACCATCGACACGGCGGAGCAACTACGGGCTGCAGGTCTGGTGGTGGAACACGTGATCGTGCTGATCGATCGAGAACAAGGTGGCGTGGCAAAACTAGCGCAGGCGGGCATTCGGGCACACAGTGTCTTCAAGCTGACGACATTGCTGGACGCACTGGCAGACCAGAAGCTGCTCGACCCCCAAAAGCATCAGGAAGTACTCGCGTTCTTACGCAACTAGAGGCCTCATCGAGGTACTGTTATGGCCGACCTGCAAACTCAATTTCTTCATCTGACTCTCCCCACTCCGCTTGTACTGGCCAGCGGCATCTGGGGGACAACTGTGAGTCTTCTGGAGCGAGCGGCACGCGCAGGTTGCGGCGCAGTTACGGCCAAATCTTGTGGTCCAGCCCCGCGTGCCGGACATGTCAACCCCACTTGCCTTGACTGGGGGCACGGTTTGATAAATGCAATTGGTCTGGCGAACCCGGGAGCCGAGGCAGAGGTAGCCCTGCTGAGCCAGGCAAAGGCTGCCCTGGCCCCGTTAGGTGTGCCGCTAATTGCCAGCATCTTTGCCGGACCGCCGGAAGAATTTGCCACCGTGGCACTCACGGTAGCTGCGGCGCACCCCGACTTGGTCGAGGTCAACATCTCGTGTCCCAACGTACATAGTGAGTTCGGCGAACCATATGCAGGTAACGCCGACGCGGCAGCCGAAGTAACCGGCCACGTCAAGCAGGCGCTGATCGGCAGCGGCATTCCCGTGGTCGTGAAACTGGCTCCCAACGTGCCCGGCATTGGCCGGATAGCACGCGCCGTCGTGGCTGCCGGCGCCGATGCACTGTGTGTAGTCAACACGATGCCGGGCATGGTAATTGACGCCGAGAGTGGCCAGGCGGTGTTGGCCAATCGCAGCGGCGGGCTAAGTGGTCCCGCCATTAAGCCGATCGCCCTCAAGTGCGTTTACGATGCGCGGCGCGCTTGCCCAGATATCCCGATTATCGGCACCGGCGGCGTCACCACTGGGCTTGATGCCATTGAGATGTTGATGGCAGGCGCCACGACCGTGGGTGTCGGCAGCGCTGTCTACTACCGTGGAGCGGATGCCATAGCCGCCATCCACGGCGAGTTGCAGTGCTGGCTTGACGACCACGACTGCTCCATAGAGGAGATCTGCGGAGCGGTTCACCGCGAGCGTATCTATCCCGTGTCGCCCAGCAGCGCCCCTGTCCCTGCCGCGCACTAGCATCCCTCAACCTGACGCAATGCTTACTGTTTCCCTCCGCAGTACAGTCGTCTATCGACAACAGCTAGATCCTACGGTAAAGTAAAACTGCCCGTAACCTTAGCGGATTCGTAACGTCATCCTATTTGGCGTACGTTGCTAATGGCCAGCTTACGTGCTAGAAACTTGCACGTAGCGGCAATCTACAAAGAGGGCATCATGGACGAACAGGAAGACGGTTACTCCGGCATGTTTTACATCATGCTGATCGTGGGTATTGTTGGCGTGCTGGGCTTTGTGTTAGTCGCAGCCGGCGCCGGCACCTAATGCGGCCAGGCCATACTTTGGATGACCGGCAAGTAAACTGGATTATCGGTGCAAACAAAGACAATATCGGCAGTACGCGTTAAAGTCCGCCCGCTCAGTTGACCGACGACCGTCACGTGTGCTTGATTGAACGGCGCAGCCAGAGACGGATCGATCAATAGTGTGATTGTTGACGGTACAGTGACAGTGGGAGACTGAGCGCTGCGAATCCACGGGACGTCGCGCACTTGCCAAGAGGTGGCGGTTACGCTTTCTGGCAAGGGCGCGGCGTCTTGTGTTGCGACCTGGGCGCCGGCAGGACCGGCATCGACCGTAGCACTGAACGTAATGTCCGCCGTTCCCAGCACACGCAAATCAATCTGCGGCGTGGCGGATGAAGCCTCGCACGGACTGAGCACTACGCCGAGGGCGGCGGGGCGTACGATCATGCCTTCTCCCACACGGATTAGGACCGGAATGCGGTAAGGCGTATTCGTGACACTAACCCCTGGGGATTCAATTATCAGCTCCACAGCATACGTAATATCGGGCAGGAGTTCGGCGGCATCAACAGAGACGGACAGTGTCGCTGGGGTATATTGGCTGCTTAGAGTCCAACGTACGTAATCTACCTGCGGCGACACGTGGATCTGTAAGGGGATTGGGGCACCATCCGGTGCACTGTTGCTAAGTTCTATCGTTTGCACTTGGCTGGCTTCACCGGCACCGACGGTGAAGTCAAGGCTGCTGCGGCTGACGGCCAGCGTGTTCGGCTTGATTGCACCCGCTTTATCAAGGTTGCCGGCAGCGATAGTACGCGCATCACTCGAGACCTGCACGTTGGTGACTGTGAAGGTCGTATCCACATTGTAGAAGACGCGTATTTGTGTGGCGCTTAGAACGATCACTTCGTCCTTGCCGTCACCATTCAAGTCGCCTCCCGCGCCGTAGCGAAACGTATTGGCCTGATCCAGGCAGACTTCAAAATCGGTCGGCCGATCCGGCCCGCGGTTGCGCATGATGAGCTGGACGGGGGGCGTATTGTAGGGTGGCGGGCAGCCGGCCGTGCGCACGACGTTGCGCAACATGAATACTTCCGCTTCGGCGGTAGCATTTACGTCGGCGAGAAATACCACGCGCGGGGCAGGGTTAAAATCACGCAGGTAGACGTCCACGAAGTTGTCGGGCGGCTCGTAGCGTTGGATGATAAGGCTGGCCAAGGGCCGGTCTGCGCGCCGCACGAGCACCAGTTCAGGCTCAGCCGTGGCCAGATCGACCTGGCCAATCGCCGAACTGCTCCACTCGCGCGTGTCGCTCGCGGACAGATAATAGCGCTGCAAACTACCATCTCGCAAACGATAGACTGACAGCACGCCACGGTCTTCGTCGATCAGGGCAATGTGGTCAATGCCGGTCAGCGCCAGATCGCCCGTCGAGATGTCGCTCCATTGCTGGCCTGTGGTAGTGCTGGTAAAGGTGCGCCAGGCGCTGCCGTCAGCGGGATCGCTAGCCTGCGTCAAGATCGCAACGATGCTGCGCGGGTCGCCGTCCGAGTCAGGCGGAGCATCGGTTGTGTAAACGATCTCCTGGCCGGCCACGGACGGGTCAAATTCTCCCGTAGCCACAAGCCGTGGCGTCGCCGGCAGGTTGGTGATATAAAGCTGCTTCCACGGCACACCGCCGAACTGCTGATTCGCGTCTACCGAACCCGATGCAACAACAGGATCGTAGACGACAAGCCTGGCGGCAGCCCCTTCACCGCCTACCGCCACGATCTCGTCGTCCCCGTCACCTGTAAAGTCACCCAGAGCTGCGGCGCCCCACCCGCCTTCGGGGCTCACCCAGGTAATTTTGGGTTCGCCGAAGGGATCATAGACGCGAATGAAACCGCTCGGATCAATGTAGATCACTTCGTCGTCGCTGTTTGGATTGACCAGCCAGCCCGCGGGCAGGTCTTGGGCCAAAGCGCGCCCGGGGAGAGCCAGCAGGATTAGCAGCAGGCAAGCAGATACCAACAGGCGTCCCCGGCACGACGCACCGGGATGCCGACAGGCAACCTGTTTGAGCGCCACGCCCAGGCTATTGTGGAAACTTGCGCGTTCGGGGTGTGCTGCCAACTGCCGTCTCCTGATTACTCTATGCCTTCCCGAGCACGGCTGCGAGCAAGGCCATACGGATGTACATGCCGTTGCGCATCTGGTCGAAGTATGCGGCGCGCGGATCATTGTCGATGGCATAACTGATCTCGTTAATGCGCGGCAGGGGGTGCATGACGATCATGCGCTCCTTGGCCTTGCTCATCAGCGCCGGATCGACCACGTAGTGATCCTTGAGGGCTTCATATACGGCCAAATCGGTGAAACGCTCTTTCTGCACACGCGTCACGTAGAGCACGTCTACGTCGGCAATACAGTCGTGGACGTCTTCGGTTTCCTTGTAGCTATGTCCGGTCGAATTGACCACGTCGAGCACATCCTTTGGCATCCGCAGGATTTGGGGGCTGACAAAGACAAATTCCACCGGATAGTTCACCAGCAGCTTGGTCAAGCTGTGCACGGTGCGGCCAAACTTGAGGTCACCCACCATGGCGATCTTGAGGCCACCTATTGTTCCTAACGCTTCGACAACGGTGAAAAGGTCCAGCAGTGCCTGCGTGGGATGTTCACCCACGCCGTCGCCGGCGTTGATAATGGGCTTGCTGGAATAGTGCGCGGCCGTGGCAGCCGAACCGACCTCGGGATGGCGAATGACGATCACATCCGAATAGCTCTCCAGTGTGCGCACTGTGTCAGGCAGGCTCTCGCCTTTGGTAACCGAGCTGTACTGCACGTTGTTGATCGGTATCACCTGCCCACCGAGGCGCAGCATGGCGGCCATAAAGCTGGAGCTCGTGCGGGTGCTGGGCTCATAAAAAAGGTTGGCCAAAATCTTGCCCTGCAGCAGGTCGGCGCTGCCAAAGCGCTCGACCAGCATGCGCATTTCTTCGCCTACGCCGAAGATGAAGTCGAGCTTGTCGCGATCGAATTGGCTGACGCTCAAGATGTCCTGCCCATAAAAGCCGTTATCCACGCGGTTGGCCGCCATGCGGTCCACGTCCTTGATCTTGACTTCCGGTTTGGTTTCCATAGTATGAGTTCCTTTGTAAAAGAAAGCTACACAAACGCTACTGAAACAATACGTGGCCGCTGCCTGGTTCGGCCAGCAGTTTGCCTTGGGCGTACACAGTTTTGCCGCGCAGGATTACCTGCTCAACGCGCCCGTAGACCGCCATCTCAGCAAAGGGCGTCCAGCGCACCGCTGTCTGCTGCGCCTGATCGTCCAACACATAGCGGCTGTCCACATCTACTTCCACCCACGTCTGCGGCTGCTCAGGCAGACCATAGATGCGCCGTGGATTGGCAACACAGCGCTGCAGCACATCTTCAAGCACAAGCCGGCCGTCATGCACAGCGGTCAGCAACAAGGGCAGCAAGGTCTCCACGCCTGGAACACCAGGTGGGGGCGCAGCCGGTGCTTCGGGTACGCCATAGCCTTTCTCCGCGAGCGTATGGGGGGCATGGTCGGTGGCAAAAACGTCGATATAACCCAGGTTCTCCCAGAGAGCGGCTACATCGTCCGGGTTCGCCAGGCGCGGGCGCATGTCGCCGCGGTTGCCCAGGCGTGGCAAATCATCACTGCTAAGAAAAAGATGGTGAGGCGTTGCCTCGCAGGTTACCGAATGGCCACGTTCCTTGGCGGCGCGAATCAACTCGATTTCGCTGCGCCGCGACACGTGCGCGATATGCAGTGGCGTGCCATATAGATCGGCCAAGGCAAGGCATACCGGCAGCATCAACTCCTCGGCATGGACGGTGATCGGTCCCAAGCCGCTAGCCCTGCCGTCCCGGCGGTAACCATCCCGCTCGGCCTGCTCGGCCCACGTGCGAAACAGCCGGTGCATCAGGTCCAACGTATCGATACGCAAGCTGCCAAAGGTGTCGCTGACGTAGATCTTGAGACCGCACGCGTGGAGCGCGACAGGCAAGTAAGCGTCGGCATGCGTGTTCGTAGCGCCAACAAAAAGCCCGACATCACAAACAGTCTTGGCTGCTGCAAGTCGGGCCTTGTCGCTCAGGCGCTCGGGCGTCGCTGTCGGCGGGTTGGTGTTCGGCATGTCCAGCACGACCGTCACACCTCCTGCCAAAGCGGCCGCTGTGCCGCTAAGGAAATCCTCTTTGTGGGTGTAGCCGGGTTCACGTAGATGCACGTGGGCATCGATCAGCCCGGGCAAGCGCAGTATGGTCATTGCCGACTCCTTCCAGTAGCTGTGTTTGACCGGGACCTAATTGTAATCCGCCGCGCGGGAACTGACAAAAACGGGCGCACGAATGTAGTCGATCGTCAGCCAAATGTCATTTGGGCGGCGCCCGCCGGCTGGTACAATGGGCCACGGGGAAGATCAGCCGTAATTTTCCACAGAATTGTCAGGAGACCATCCGCACATGTCCAGCAATGTCAAAACAGCAAATTCACGCAAGCCACTCACCATCCTGATTGCATTTCTGGCAATCGGCGTCCTGATCGTCTTGCTGATGAGCGTTTCCAGCCGCTTTTTCTACTTTTTCGAGCAGGTTGCTCAGGATGAGGTCGGTGTTCAATTCGAGAGTGGCCGCATCCAGGACATCGTCGGCCCCGGCGTCTACAGTGCTACGGGCTTGTTTGTCGATCTGGAGCGGATCTCCAGTAAGGCCGTGCCTTTTGAGGTGCAGGATGCCGAACTGATCACTAAGGACAAGCAGCGGATCGGCTTGGTCGTGACAGGCGATATCTTCCGCCCCGGCCTGGCCGATGCCGAACAACTACGCAGCATGTGGGCCAAGTACAACCAGTTATTTATCAATGACGAATCCGCACGCCAACAAGTGATCGCGCGTGCCAAGCAGGCAATGAAAGTTTGCGTGGGTGACCGCAACTTTGACGACGCCGTGATTGGCACCGGCCGCGATGTGCTGCGCGACTGCATTGACGTCGAACTAGGCAACCTGTCGAGCGACTTTGGCCTTGCGATCGACAATGTGGCCGTACCCGAGGTGACGCTGTCGCCCGAGGTACAGGCCGGCCTGGATCGCATCGTGCAGTTGCGGCTTGAGACCGAGCAGGCACGCCAGGACGAGCTAAAGGCAACGGCACAGGCGCAAGCCGAACAAGCACGCCAAGAAGGCGAAATCCGCGTGGCGCAAAGCCGCATCCAAGAAGAGGCGCGCCAGCAGCTGACGCTGGCCCAGCTGAACGATGAAAAGATCCAGGCGCAAAAAGCTGTGATCGAAGCCGAACGCGCCAACGAATTGGCACGCGTAGAGGCCGAGCGTGCTATTATTGATGCGGAGAAGGCCAACGAACTGCTAGCAGCCCAGCGCGACTTGGAAATCCAACGTGCGGCAGCTTTGGCCGCAGTAGAAGAGGCCAAGGCTGATACGGCGATGGAGTCGGCCTTGGCAGCCATCCTGGCGACCAATCCCGCCTTGCTGCAATTGAGAAGTATCGAGGCAAACGCCAGTGCGCTGCAACCAACCGATAAGCTAATCTTTACGCCGGATGGCACCACGCCGACGATTGTCTTACCTGGGCCTGGAATCGTCCCGACGGTAAATACGAGTGAGACGGCGGCGACCTTCGGACCAACACAACCGTAACGGAATAGGTATTGAGAATCTCATGACCGAATCACGCCTGGACCAACAAATCGCCTTCTTGGTCGAAATCGACCGGCTAAAGCTGGTGCTGCGACGCACGCGTTTGGTGGGTGGGGAGCGCCGCGAAAACACCGCCGAACACTCGTGGCATGTCGCCATGATCGCCCTTGTGCTGGCCGAATACTCCAACGAACCGATCGATGTGTCACGGGTGATCAGAATGCTGTTGGTGCATGATATCGTCGAAGTCGACGCCGGCGACACCTTTGCCTTTGACGCGGTCGGCTACCTGGACAAGGCCGATCGCGAGCAGACAGCCGCCGAACGTCTCTTCGGGCTGCTGCCGGACGACCAGAACCGCGAACTGCGTGGGCTGTGGGAAGAGTTTGAGGCAGGGGAGACGGCGGAGGCGAAATTTGCCAATATGGCGGATCGCCTGATGCCGGCGCTGCAGAACTACAACAACGGTGGCGGTACCTGGCGCGAGGCGAATCTGGACCGTACCATGGTCGAACACCGTATGGAGCCGATCAGCGCTGCATCATCTGTGCACGCCTACATAAATGCCTTAATCGATGACGCCGTGGCCCAGGGAATGATCCGGGCATCATGATCGGCTACGCCATCTGTGAGTGCAGCAATCGGGAGTGCCGGCTGCGCTACCCAGCCAGCTTTGGGGACAAAGCGTATAGTCGTTGCCCAGCATGCCACGCCCCGGTCCTCCATTCCCACAAGTTCCTGCAGCAGGAGGCAGAACGGCACGTGGCTGGCGACGCGAAAGTGACTCTGAAGTTGCATGCGCTGCTCGACAATGTACGCAGCGTGTACAACGTGGGCTCGATCTTTCGCAGCGCCGACGGCGCGGGGTTTGATACGCTGTATTTGTGCGGCGTGACGCCCACGCCCGACAATCCCAAGCTGGCGAAGACGGCGCTGGGGGCACACATGTCCATGCGTTGGGAAGCCTGGCCCAACGCCGTGGATCTTGCGCAGCGGCTGCAGGCGATGGGCCATCACTTATGGGCGCTGGAAGAGGGTAGGCGAGCGGTATCGCTCTTTGATGTATCTCCGCCACTCCCACACACGATGCTGATCGTAGGCAGCGAAGTGACAGGCGTCGATCCGGACTTGCTGCGGCTGTGCGAGCGCACGGTTGCGATACCGATGCGAGGCGTCAAACGTTCACTCAACGTAGCCACGGCGTTCGGGATCGCCGCCCTTATCCTGTCGAGCCGGATGCAGTTGGATCGACAGGGGGATTTAGGCGACCGGCCAGCATAGCCGACAGGACACTGCGGTCGATCTTGTCAGTTGGCGTCTGTGGCAACTGTGCCAGATAGGCAAAACGGCGCGGAACGGCGAAACGATCCAGTTCCGCGCGCAGCGTGCCTTGGATGGCCGTTTCTTCAGCGGCTGCAAGTGGTGGTCCCTCTACCACGAGAGTCACTACTTGACCTAGTCGTTCGTCGGGCAGGCCGGCAATGGCCAGGCGGCGGCCTGCCCAGGCGAGCTCGGGCCGGCGCGCCTGCAGGGCTGCGACGCTGGCCTCGACCGCCTCAATTTGCACCTTTACCCCACCGCTGTTGATCACGTTGTCCCAGCGCCCCAACCATATGAATGAGCCGTCGGCACGCAGAGCGACCATGTCATTGGTCTGCAGCCACGCGTCAGCCGTCACCGCGCCACGGATGGCAAGGCAGCCGCGGTCGTCTAGCGCCAGTTCGACGCCCGGCAGAGGCACGAACGCATCGGACCTCTGGGGACCGTTCAGACGGCGCAGTGCGACATGGGTGGCTGTCTCGGTCATGCCATAGGTATGATAGACGGGTGCAGAAAGCCGCTGAATATTGTTATGTAAACTTTCACTGACGGGGCCGCCGCCGATGAGGATTGCCTGCATGCCTTCAAGCAGGCGGCGATAGCGGAAGGCAGCGGCCGTGTCGTCGCTGTAGCAGGAGTCGCTGGGCGCCATGAGGGCTATGTCTAGAAGTGCCTGCATTTGGAGAGGGATGAAGGCGGCAAAGTCCGGACGCACCGAGACTTCGAGGGTGGCGAAGGGATCGGAGGTGGGCTCGACCACGTGCATGGACAGGCCGAGCACAAAGCCGCGCACGAGCATCATGCGGCCGGCGACATAGCGCGTGGGCAGGCAAACCAGTGCTTGTTGGCCGGGGCGCAAGCTAAGGGCAGTTCCGGTGGCGCGGGCGCTGGCCTCCATCTGGCTGCGTTCCAGGTAGATGGGCTTGGGCGCCCCGGTCGAGCCTGAGGTTTGCAGGGCGAAGCGCTGCGAGCCCCACAGCCATTCATGGGCAAATTGGAGTGTTGCACGGTCATTTTCGCTCAGCGTTGGCCCAGCCTGCGCCTCATCCCAGGCAAGCACTTGCTGCTGGTCGTAATGACGGCCGGCCACGACGAGGGAGGCAGAAGATGGATCTTGCGGCATGATATCAGGCATGTCCATTACTATTTTGCCGGAGGATTCACGTCCGCACGCAAGGCGTTTTCGCCACGCCGACAACCAGGATCCTGGCAGGGGAGCCTTGGAGGAGACGAGTGTGGCACGCAGGTGCTTTAGGCTGCATCGGGGGTGTGATGGCGGTCGATAAGGTCGGCGCCACCGATCTCGCCGGCACGGCGGTTGCGAAATGTGGTGACAAATTCCAGAAAGCGATAGACGTCGGCAAAGTTGGAGACGATGCCGAGCGAGACACGGATCGTGCTGGGCGTCTTGCCGGTGCGATCGTGGATGAGCGCAAAGAACTGGCTGTAGGAAACTGGGGATTGGCTGACAAAGCACTGGGCCATTTCCTCGCGGCGCAGGTCGTGCGCCACTTCGCCGTCGCCTGGATTGCAGAAGCAGCCGGTGCGCAGGGAAATGCGCTGCTCGCCCGCCAACGCTTCCACCTGCCGCACGTCAAACGTATCGCCGGCCGGATCGAGCAGGTAAAAGGCCACCGTGCTGCCGCGGCGATCGACCTTCTGCGGGCCAAAGATACGCACGAGTGGAGCACCGTTGTCGTGGTGCAGTGCTCCCAATTGCTCCAGCAGCCATGCAGTGAGAGACGACGCCCGTTCGTGAATCGCGTCGATGCCGGCCTGCTGCAGGTGATGCAGACCGGTTTCGACAGCCGGCAGGCTAAGATAATTGACGGTACCGTCCTCAAAGCCTGCCTCGCCTGGTATGAGGTAATGCCAACCCTCACCCTGCACCGATGCAATTGTGATCGTCCCGCCGGCAAACCATGGCCGCCGCAGTTTGGCCAATGTTGCGCGCCGGGCGATGAGGGCGCCGACGCCGGTTGGGTAGCCGAACATCTTGTAGAAGGAGAGCGGCACAAAGTCCGGCTTGACTTTGTCCAGGCGCAGGCAGTTGGTCGGCGCAAAGGCGGCGCAGTCAAGCAGCACATCCCAACCGTGGGCCTGTGCCTCCTCTACCCACTCCAGGGGATGCTGAACGCCGCTAAAGTTGGACTGGGCGGGATAGGCAAACAGATTGGCAGCGCTGCGGTCGGCCTTGACCAACTGCGCGGCAATCGTGTGTGGATCGAGGCGAAGCTCTGGGGGGACGGTCGGCACATAGGTCACCTGGGCGCCATGCGCACGGGCATACTCGCGGATGCCGTTGACCGAGTTGTGGTTATCATAGGCAACCAGGTAGCGGCTCTCGTCGGTAAAAGGGTAGGACTCGCCCACGAGCTTGAGCGCGCCGCTGGCATTGGGCGTAAAAACGACAGTGTATTCGTCCGGGTCGGCGGCGAAGAAGTCGAGCACGGCGCGGCGAGCGCTCTCGACCAGCCTGGTCATCGCCAATGAGGTCGGGTTGTTCGAATGCGGGTTGCCAAAGACATTGCCGGCCAGCAGTTGCAGGTGGTCACGCAGCTGTGACTCGGCATAGAGACCCCCGCCCGTGTAGTCGAGATACACATGCCCAAGACGGTCGAGCCGGCCATATTCTGCGGCGCGCAGGGCATCCAATTGGGTGGTGGCAGCATAGGTGGGAAATCGCCCCAAGAATTCCTGCAAGGCGTTGTCGTAGTGGAGAGGTGAATAGCAGCCCTGTGCAGCTTCCAGGCTTCCGTAGAAATTGGGCATCGTTCAAGTCCTTGTAGTGCTCGGTTTTTCGTTATTTTACCGCAAGGATAGCGGCCAGGTTGTTTTTCTCTCTGCGCGGCGCTATGATCGGCCTATGGCGACCATCGGCATCTTTGACTCGGGCGTAGGCGGGCTATCGGTGTTGGCTGCCGTGCGTGAGCGGCTGCCCGGCGTCGACCTGCTCTACACAGCGGATTCTGCTCATGTGCCGTATGGCCCGCGCCCCCTGCAAGAGGTGCGCGCCTTTTCGTTTGGCATATCCCGCTTTCTGATCGAACGAGGGGCGCAAGCGATCGTCGTGGCCTGCAACACGGCCTCGGCGGCAGCATTGCATGAATTGCGCGCCGTCCTCCCTGCAACTCCGTTTGTCGGGATGGAGCCTGCGGTCAAGCCGGCCGCCGAACACTCGCACACAGGTGTCGTGGCAGTGCTGGCCACGCAGGCCACTTTCCAGGGCGCGCTGTTTGCCTCGGTCGTAGAGCGTTTCGCCCACGGCGTCGAGGTAATCCCACAAGTCTGCCCCGGTCTCGTCGAGCAGATCGAGGCAGGTGAACTGGAGACGCCCCGCACCGAAGCGATGTTGCGCGGTTGGGTCCAACCGCTGCTGGCGCGCAACATTGATGCTCTCGTGCTAGGGTGCACACACTATCCGTTCGTACGGCCGCTGCTGGAACGCATTTGCGGCCCAGGTGTGCGTGTGATCGACCCGTCGGCGGCCGTAGCGCGCCAGGTGGAACGCGTACTTGCCACAGTAAACGGGCAGACCAGTGCCAAAGACGGGCGCCAGGGCAGCAACGTCTACTTCACAAGTGGCTCAATAGGGGGGTTTGAGCAGTCGCTGCGCAGAATGGGCAGTCCAGCCGGCAAGGTGAGGGACGTCACCTGGGTAGGCGAACGCCTTGCCTAGTGGCACGGTAGCGGGCGCGAACCTGGCACATGCGCTGGGCGTCACGCCGGTGCCGGGACCTGCGCAGTGGTTGGCATATGAGCTAGGGGCTTTGCGTTCTACAGCAGAATCCCCGCGGCAAACAGCAGGCTGAACAGCAGGCCAAGGCGCGCCGTTCCGGCCAGCGTCTTGTTGAGCGTGGGGCCGTCGGTTGCTCGGTTCAGCGTGCCTACCAACTGTACGGCCAGCGGCGCCGTTACCCAGGGCAATAATACCCACGGCGAAAATTGAAAGCCCAGCCACAGCAAGGGTGGGACGAGATAAGCCAGGACCAGAACGGCAACGTACTCAATGCGCGCGCCGCGGCGCCCCATGCGCACGGCCAAGGTGCGTTTGCCGGCGCGGCGGTCGGTGTCGATATCGCGGTAGTTGTTGACGACGAGGATGCCCGTCACCAGCAAGCCAACCGGAACCGAGGCGACGAGCACCGCCCACGGCACGCTATGCGCCTGCACATAGTACGTGCCACAGACGGCAGCGACGCCAAAGAAGAGAAAGACAAAGAGTTCGCCCAAGCCATAGTAGCCAAACGGGAAGGGCCCGCCGGTATAGGCCAGCGCGGCCAGGATAGCCGCAACGCCGATGGCCAGGATCGGCCAGCCGCCCACCCAAACCAGGTACAGGCCGACCACGACCGACAAGGCAATGACCACGATAATGCCCAGTCGCAGTTGCTGCGGCGAAATCAAACCACCGGCTGTGACGCGCACCGGGCCAAGGCGATCGGCAGTATCGGCCCCGCGAAAGAAATCGGAATAGTCATTCGCAAAGTTGCTTAGGATTTGCAGCAGCAGCGCGCCGAGTGCGGCGGCGAGTGCAGGGAAGAGGTCGAACGTGCCGGCAGCGGTGGCTAGCGCTGCACCGACGACAACCGGCGACAAGGCAGCGGGAAGCGTCTTGGGGCGCGCGGCGAGGATCCAGGCCTGGCGTTTTGTGATGGCGGGTGCTTGTGACGCCATGGGGTCAGATTCTCCGTCGAATGTCTGCGGCAGCAGTGCGAAATTGCGGCTGATGGGCCAATAAGTCAAATGCCTCGGCCAGGATGGCAAGCTTGCGCTTGTCCTGGGCGGTTTTGGCTGCTGCCAGTAAGTCTTCCAATAGCGGCGGTTTGCCGGAAGCCACCATGGTCATGGCGATATAACGATAGATGTCGGCATCGCGCGTCGTCTGTAGCTGGCGGGTCAAGAACTCACGGCCGTGCGGTCCCGTGCGATGGTTGATGAGCAGGTCCACCAGGCCAAGCAGCACGGCCGACGGCGGCTTCTCACTGTAACGCGCGAGCAGCGCCGGGAGCAGGGATTCGGGTAAGACGACCAACTGGCGCAAGCATTCGGCCGTGACTTCGGGGTAGCGCGGTGTCTCCTGGGCGAACACATACGACCAGAGCACGGTCTGTTCGCCAAGGATGCCAAGCACGCGCGCAGCGGTCATGGCCGGCTCGCCCGACATCGGCTGCACGTAGGGATCGACGAGCAAGCGTGCGGCATGAAAGCGCGCCAGGTCTTCGTCCACCTCGGCCAAAGCCACCAGGGCTGAGGAACGCAACAGCACGGCATCCTCGGCGAAGTCCGGCGGCCAGAACTCGTAGCTGGCCGCAGCCTGCGCCAGCAGTTCGGCGTCGGCGCGCACCGCTAAGGGACGCAAGGCGTCGAGCAGACTGCGCCGAAAGTAGGCCCCCTGATCACGCACACCCTTGTCGGCGGAGTAGCGGGCGAAGAGGTGCAGAATGGGTTCACGCGCCGCACGGTTTGGTCGTTCGGCCAATATGGTAAGGGCGGCCTGCATGACGTCCTTGCCATGCTGCCCCTGCAACAGGCCGGCAGCGTATTCCGCTTGTGCGGCAGGGTCGGCAGATAATGCGTGCAGTTGCTCGACGACCGGGGACTTGCCTGGGGGCTTGCCAGTCGATCTGCCTGTTGCTTGCGTACGCGCCATGCTCACCCCCTTCTGTTAGCGACGAATGCGAAAGACCAATTCGGTCGAGAATGGAAAGGTGTCGATCTGCCAGGGGCGCCCTTCGACCAGGCGGGCAAACTGGGCTGCATACTGTTCCGGCATGCCATGTTTGCGCCCTCCCAGGCTGTGCGCCGGGTAGGAGACGATCAGGGTGGGAGTATCGATTGTGTCGAGCAGACGGCGGCCGATCTCGCGCTCCACTTGCTGCAAGCAAGGAATCGCCTTGAGCAGCAAGACAACGTCGGCCCCGCGTGTAGGGCGGCCACTCACCAGGTCGCAGAGAAAGGCCTCACCCCGTTGACCAATCAGCGCAAACCAACGGTTGAGCAGATCGACCTGGTCGACATAGATATCGCACGCCCAATAGGTTGCGCCAGGAGGAAGCGCCATCCAGGGCAACGCCAGCGGGTTCAAGCCACAGGCGAGGTCAAGCACAGACCGCACCGGCGGTAACCCGGCAAAGACCGCCGCATAGAACTCGTCGAGGATGGGCAAGCGCTCGCGTGTCGAGGCATGGCGCGCCATCTCCGCACGGCAGAGCGGGCGCAGGTCGGCGCCTTGCTGTACGAATTCGTGCACCTCTGCAAGCCAGGCTTCGCCCTGCAGCGGCTCAACCTGGTAGGCCCCCGCAACCTGGTGCAGCTTGTTCTTGACGGCCTTGGCAGCTTCTTTTGGCCGCGCACCCGTCGCCAGTTCGCGCGCAACCAGCCCCTCTATCAGCCTGGGGTCGATGTTACGGTACTTGGCACTTGCAAGCACCGTCGCCGCGACCTGGGCTGCGAGCTGGGGGGCTATGGCTGGGCCAAGCGGCTGCGGTGTATCACTCATCCGCCACCTGCAGATGCGTTCGCAGCACCGCCATCAAGCGGCTCATGAAGCGCAGGTTGTGCAGCGTGGCCAGCCGCTGAAAGGCGGCTTCGTTGGCGCGGTACAAGTGGCGCAAATAGCCCCGCGAATAATGCGTGCAGGTGAGACAATCACAGCTGGGGTCCACCGGCTCGGCAGCCTTGATGTATTTGTCATCGGTAACATACAAGAAACGAAACCAACCAGTACTGCCAGAGGAAGGGTCGCCCGCCATGACATAGAGGCGGCCGCGGCGGGCGTCGCGCGTCGGTAGGGCGCTGTCGAAAACCCCATAGCCAAGCGCCACGCACGCAGTGATATTGGCAGGGTGGCCGATACCTAGGGCATGCATGGGGAACTTCAGTGGAATCAGAGAGCGCGTGATGCGCAGCATCTGGTCCACCAACTGACCTTCGGCGTCCAGCGGCCAACCACCATAACCGTAGCCGTCAAAGCCGATCTCCAACAAGGCGGCGGCGCATTCAGTGCGCAGTTCAGGCGAACCGCCGCCCTGCACCACACCAAACAGGTGCGGGCGCTGGTCTTGCGGCAGCCGCTTCTGTGCCATCAGGCGGTCAAACTCGGCGCGGCAGCGCCTGGCCCATGCCACGGTGCGGCGCACGGCCAACTCCTGCAAGGCAAGTGGGTCGTCGACGTGTGTGCACTGGTCCAGACACATGACCACGTCTGTGCCATAGGCAACCTGCAACTGCACACACTTTTCGGGTGTCAACTGAAACTTGCGGTCGCTGCCTTCAGGGCGAATTGTGATGCCGTCTTCGGTCATCGTGCCAAAACGCGGGTTCTCGCTGATCAGCGAGTAGGCCTGGAAGCCGCCCGAGTCAGTGATGATCGGCCCACCCCAGCCGCTCATGCGGTGCAGGCCGCCTAACGCCTGGACCGTCGACGAGCCAGGGTGCTGCATCAGGTGAAAGGTGTTCATTACCACGCCGCGTATACCGCAGTTGGCCACGTCTACGCTGTCAACGGCGCGCACCACGCCCAACGTGGCGTCGGGCAAAAAGGTCGGCAGCTCGAGATCGCCATGCGGCAAACGGAGAGGAGAGGACATGGCTTGCGTTACTGCCGATCCCCTTTGAGCACGCGGCGCAGATTGCGCTCGCTTTCACGCTCGGCGATACTGTCGCGCTTATCGTGCAGCTGCTTGCCGCGAGCGACGCCGATCTCGACCTTAGCCAGGCCGCGCTCGGTAATGTACATGCGCAGCGGCACGATCGTGAAGTTGCGCTGCGTGGCAGAGACAAGCAGTTGGGCGATCTCGCGGCGTTTGAGCAGCAGCTTGCGGTCGCGCACCTCGACGTGATTAAAACGGTTGCCCTGTTCGTAGTGGGCAATATGCACGTTGAGCAGCCATGCCTCGCTGCCCTTGACCAACACAAACCCATCCTGCAAGCTCACTTTGCCGGCGCGCACCGACTTGATTTCGGTGCCGGTAAGCACAATGCCGGCCTCGTAGATTTCCTCGATGAAATATTCGTGGCGCGCCTTGCGATTGGTCGCCACTGTGCGCGGGCCACGCACCGCCTCTTTTTCTTTTGTCACTGCGCACTCGCTATCATGTTCGTGTACTGGCGTGCTAGGTGTATTGCACAGGTTTATTGTACGGGCAGCGGTTGGGGATTGCCGCCCAGCAGTTCAATGGCCTTGTCCAATTGCGGGTCGGCACCTTGTTCGCGCTGCTGGTCGGTGATCTCCACCGCCACGTCCGGGTCCAATCCCGTGCCGTCGATAGTGCGATCCTTGGGGGTAAACCAGCGCGCGATCGTCACACGCATGATCGACCCATCGCTGAGCGTTTGCGGCAGTTGTACGCTGCCCTTGCCGTAAGTTTTGGCGCCTACCACCTGCCCGCGGCCGTTATCCTGGATTGCTCCCGCTACGATTTCGCTGGCGCTGGCGCTGCCCTCGTTAACCAATACCACCATGGGAATGTCCTTGGTCGTAGCATTGCCTTTCGTCTTGTAGATTTCCTCCTGGCCATCGGCGAAGCGCTCGATCAGGACATCGGAGTCTTGCAGGAAAACGTTGGCGACCTCTACGGCCTGGCTCAGCAGGCCCCCAGGATTGCCGCGCAGGTCAAAAATGATGCCCTTGGGGTTTTGTGCGAGTGCATCGGTGACCGCCTGGCGGACTAACTCGCCGGCATTCTCGTTAAAGGTGTTGAGCTGCACGTAGGCAATATCGCCGTCGAGGGTATCGGTGGCGATGGTCGGAATCTCAATGCGATCACGCGTCACTTCGAGATCAAACGGCGCTTCCTCTCCTTCGCGCACGATCGACAGCACAACCTTGCTGCCCTTGGGACCGCGAATTTTGTCGATAGCCGAAACCAGGTCGGTGCCGACGACGGTCTCGCCGTCGACGGCGATGATCAGGTCATCGCGCTTGACGCCGGCCTTCCACGCAGGCTGGTTTTCGAACGGTTCCACCACGCGCACCGTGTCAAACTGCATATCCCAGTCCACGCGCGCGCCGATGCCTTCAAAGCTTCCCTCTAGGCTGGAACGAAAGTAGTTCGCCTCCTCCGGCGTCATAAAGGAGGTATTGTGATCCTCGAGCTTACCAAGCACCCCTTGAATTGCCCCGTACGTGGCCTCGTCGGTGGTCGGGAGCTCGCCATAGAAATCCTTGTAGAGGAGGTCCATAGCCTCCCAAAAGACGCCGAATTTGGGGTACAGATGCTCCGAGCCCGCGCCGTTGGGGCTGCCTGCCGAAGCTGTAGAAGCCGATCCCAGACCAAAGCCGACACCAAAACCAACTAGTAACAATACGACGCCCAGCACAAGCGAAAGGCAAGTGACCAGCAGCTGGCGACTGCCGCCGAGCTGCTTGTGAGGGGGTGCGATCTCCGGCTGTAAGGACACGGGCGCCTGCGCGGGAATGCTGCCGATAGGATCGGCGGGGCTGTTACTATCCGCGGGGGTCTGGATGGGTTCGGTCGTCATGGAGTGACAGTCCTCTTATTTGCTGCTTGCACGCTTGGCAGGGCAGCCAGTGCTGCCGCCAATGGATCGTCGCCGTCGGCGACAGGAATATCAGGTGTCAACCCGTGGCCGCTGATCTGCAGGCCGTCAGGCGTGTACCACTGGGCATTGGTCACATGCAGGCTGCTCTGGTCGCCTAACTCGTGGATCAACTGCACGCTGCCCTTGCCATAGGTCTGCTGCCCAACCATGCGGGCGCGGCCGTGATCGTGCAGCGCGCCGGCAACGATCTCACTGGCGCTGGCCGTGCCGTGATCGACCAGGATCATAAGCGGGGCACTGGCCGCCAGTTCGCCGGGCGTAGCTTCAAAGGTTTTGCGCAGGCCACCCGCCTTCTCCTCGACCACGATCGCGCCGCTGTCCAGCCACATGTCGGCCTGATCCACGGCCGAATTGAGCAGGCCGCCGGGATTGCTGCGCAGGTCCCACACAAAGCGTACAGCTCCGGCGTCGCGCAGTTCGGCGATCGCCTGCCGCATCTCTTGCGGGCTGCGCTCGCTAAAGATCGTCTGGCGCATATAGCCGACGTCGGCGGTGCTGGGCGAATCGTCCAGCATGCGCCACTCGAGGCTCGGCGTCTGGATCTCGGCGCGGGTCAACGAAAAGGTTAATTCCTGCGCATCTGCCCCGGATTCTCCGGGACTGCGGCGCACAACTAACGTTACCTGCGAGCCAACCGGGCCACGCAGCAAGGCGACCACCTCGTCACTGGTCATCTGTGCCGTGACCTCATGGCCGTCGACCATAAGCAGCAGGTCCCCCTTGCGCACGCCGGCCTGCTCGGCGGGCTGGCCGGCCAGCGGTGAGAGCACGTAGCCGGCATCGGACTGCTCCAGGTTTGAGCCGATCCCGCCGAATCGGCCTGCGAGTTGATCGCGCTCCAGTTCGCGCGTCTGCGGCTCGACAAAAAACGTGTACGGGTCGCCGAACGTCTCCACCATGCCGGCGATGGCGCCGTCGGTGCGCTTAGCGGCCGCCGGCTTATTGCCATAGAAGTCGCGGTCGAGCAGTTCCCACACCTGCCAGTACTTCGCCATCTCAGCCTCGCCGTCGGCCACGCCGCTTCCCGGCGCCGGCAGGTTGGGCAGGCTCCCCTGATGCAGGAGCGGATAGGCGGCATAGCCCGCAATAAAGACCAGCGCGGCCAGGGACAGGGCGGCCAGCCCAAAGAAGACTCTACGTACTAGCATAGATTGGGTATTGTATCACACAGCGGCGCGGCGTGCCGTAGGCGTGAGAACATTCGTGAGGGTGAGGAGGAAGCTATTGGCTGCCGGTATAGACCACGCGATAGATGTTGCCATTCTGGTCGTCGCTCACAAAGAGTTCGCCGTGGGCGCCCACCGCCACCCCAGCCGGCCTTCCCCAGGCACCGCCGCAGTTTTGGGCCTCATTGTCACGGAAGCCCGTCACGAAAGGCTCGCTCTTGACCGGCACGCCGTCCTGCACCACGATCATCTGCACCCGGCAGTCGCGCGGCGCGCTGCTGTTCCACGAGCCATGATAGGCCACGAAGAGATTGCCTTGGTATTCGGCCGGAAAGGTGACCGGTGACGCAGCCTGGTTATACTGCACGATGCCCAGCGGCGCCTGGTGGGCCAGGTCGGTGAAGAGCGCCGGTGTGGACTGGCTGCAGTCGCTTAAGCGCTCGTCAAACGCCATGCGCTCGTCGTGGACGTCCTGCGTGCCTGGCGGAACCGCCCCCAGCACGGGAGTGTAGCAATAGGGCCAGCCGTAGTGCTTCCCCTTGGCGACCTCGATCACGACTTCTTCCGGCGGAATATCGTCGCCAAGCCCGTCACTGCCGTTGTGGTCGGCCCACAGGCGGCCGTCGGGCAGAAAGAGAAAATCGACACTGTTGCGCAGCCCTTCCGCCCAGACCGGCCGGCGCGTTTCTTCCTCGTCGTTGGCAAAGGGATTGTCGTCTGGAATTGAGCCATCGGCGTTGAAGCGCATGATGGCGGCGCGACGGCGATCGCTTTCCACGCCAATATTGCTGCTGGACCCGGCGGCAACGTAGAGTTTCCCGTCTGGGCCGAAGTGCAGCGTGCGCGACGAGTGACCGCCGCCCGTTGGTATATTGTCGGTGATCGTCACCTGCTCGCCGTCGTCCAAAAAGTCACCATCACCATTTTGGTCCGCCATACGCAGGACACGACCGCTGACGGCGACGTACAGAGCGCCTTCAAACCATTCAACGCTGTGCGGTTCCGCCAACCCTTCGGCCACCACCTGCCGTTCATCCGCCACACCGTCGTTATCGGCGTCGGGCAAGCGCACGACGGCGCCAGCGCCTTGTTCAGCTACATACAGATTGCCATCGGGACCGACCGTCATCAGGCGCGGCGAATGCAGGCCGCCGAAATAGGTGTTAATGGCAAACCCAGCCGGGACCTGGAGCCGCGCGCTCGCCTCATCGTTGCTGCCTGCCAGGCCGGCCTCAGCCGGTACCACCGTCATTTCCGGGCTGGTTGTCGCATTCTCCGCCGCATCCTGCCCGGGCGCTATTGTCTGACTCTGCAAGCCGGTACAGGCCGCAAGGAGGACCAACCCTGCACTGCCCAACATCCACCGCATCCCTTTCTTCGACGCCATTTCGATTCCTTGCCCCTTACTTCACATATCAAACGGTGTGTTTTTGCGTGCTAATTGAATGAATATGAATATGCTTTGCGTTAGATATGGTAGCTACCATTATACTTTTCGCTACATGCCAAGGTACATTTATGAGAACCGGACATTACTCACCCAGTCGAAGCAAATCGGCAGTTTGGGTGGCAGTAGGGCAGAGAATCGACAGTACGAAGCCAATATTGACGATTTAGCCAGAGTCATCAACGCGGTAGATCTGGCAGACATAGGCGCGATGGGGCACTGATCCACTGATCGCGTCGATCGCGCCGGTGCCAATGACAAGATTGAGATTGGCGCCGTCCGGGCTAAATGGATCATAACCGGGGGCTCCAATCTCGGGACACGCCTGCCACCAGCCGTGTTGACCGCAGACGACACCGGGTGCCAGCGAGTCGTTCAGCCTGGCGCGCGCCCGGACGCTGCCTTCCGGGGTTGCGATCGTTACCCAATCGCCGGGGCTAATGCCACGCTCCGCCGCGGCTGCCGGATGGAGGTCGACCTCCGGATCGCGGGCCAGCCGGCGCAGGCTGGGCAGGGCGCGATGCTGGCTTTCGCAGAACAGCGCATGCTTGGCGCAGGTGAAGATCAGTGGATAGCGCTCAGCTAGATCCGGTCGCGAGCGTGGACTGACGAGCGGCTCTTCGTATTCCGGTAAGGGTGGATAGCCATGCTGCAGCAACTGCTCGGAGTACAGCTCGATCTTGCGTGTCGGCGTGGCAAACCCTCGCGGTATACCGTCCTTCTCTTCAGCAAACTTGCGGTAGCGCGTCTGAACCGGCGCCCGTACCCCGCTTGGACTTTCACGCAGTGTCTCGAGCGAAATGCCGGATGGCGCAAGCTGATGGCGGTAGGCGGCGTCGATGTCTCCATCCCAAAAGTGGCTGCCGAGACCAAGGCGACACGCAAGATCGAATATGATCGCGGTATCGGACCGCGCCTCGCCACGCGGTTGGACTACGGGTTTGCGTAGCTGCACCAGCGCCTGCGCGTCCGCACTTACCTCAAAGCCGATTTTGAGCGCCTCACGCTCGAAGGCGCTGGCAACCGGCAGGACGATGTCCGCCAACTCGGCTGTCGGATTCATAAACAGATCGGCATGAACATAGAAGTCGAGAGCCGCCAGCGCCTCCCGTCCGCGGCGGCCATCGGCGTGCGCCACGAGCAAATTAGCGCCAAATCCGACCAACCCGCGTACGGCGTAGGGCTGTTGCTCTAGAATCGCCCGATAAAGCTCGTGCGACGTGACAAATTGCCAGCGCGAAGGCCCCAAAGGTCGCGCCGCAAGGCCGAGAGCGCGAGCACGCTGCTCCACCGGCATCAATTCATCGCCGGCGACATTAGCAGTCGACGCAGCTGCAAAGAGCACATTGCCTCCTTGGACATCAAAGCTGCCGGTCAAAGCATGGAGCTGCGCGATCGCCCGTGCAATATGGGTGGAACTCGTCTGCTGTTCGACACCACTCCAGGCATAGTAGGCGACAGGCCGCGCCTCCCAGAGCATCCGCGCGGCACTTTCCACCTGTTGACGCTCAATGCCACAGATCGATTCCACATTTTCCGCACCATCGCGCCGGCAGACCTCGGCCGCTAGGGCGAAAGCAGGCCAGCAGACAACATTGCCTTGCAGCGTAGCGATGTCATAGCTGCCAAACAGCGCGAGATCGGGGCTGTCCACTTTGTAGCGGCCAACGGCCGGATCGTAGACTACTGGTCGATTATGGGCCTCACTCCAGGCTATGTAGCGTTGAGCGCTACCCGCCGCAGACAGGTCGTGTTCAGTCAGCAAGTGACCGTTGTCCGCGCGCACGAGCAGGGGTCCATTCGTCCACTCACGAATAAAGGCTTTGTCGTACCAATCACGTTCGATCATGACATGCGCAATGGCTAGCGCCAGGGCGGCGTCAGTACCTGGCCGTACCTGGAGCCAAAGATCGGCCTTGGCGGCGAGACCAGCGCGGCGTGGGTCGACCACGATCAGGCGTGCACCACGTTTGATGCCCCGCATCGTAGCGGTCGTGTGCGCCAGCCGCGCAACGTTGGGATTGTAGCCCCAGAACAGGATGCAGCCGGCATTTTCTAGGTCGGGCATGTAATTGCCGGGTACGCTGGCGCCATAGGTGTAGACCGTAGCAAGATAGCGACCCCAGCCGCAAAGTTCCATCGAAGCGCATAGGCTCGGACTACCGAATGCATGGCGCAAGCGGTCGATCCAAACGACTGAATCAGCTGATGCAGAGGTGGAAGGGGAGGAAGCACTAAAGACGACACATTCCGGACCATACGTCGCGGCTAACTCGCGCAGCCGGCTGGAGATATGGTCAAGTGCCTCATCCCAACTGATGCGCTGCCAACCGGGGTCGGGATCGCCTTTGGGACGCGTGCGCCGCAGCGGATAGAGCAGGCGGTCAGGGTGATAGACGAGTTCCGGCGCTGCCCGACCTTTGGCGCACAGGGCTTGTCCTGTGGGGTGTGTTGGATCCGGCTCTAAGGCGACAAAGCGGCCATCTTCGACGACGGCGATTGAGCCGCACCGTGAGACGCACAGGGCACAGTACCCTGGAATTGTCTGCCGCGAAGGTGTATCGTCCGGCATATTGATGCTCCTTTTCTACATACTCAGTATCCCTCTAGCCTCCAGAAGTGGCTTGGTGCCGCAGCACGACGATGGATGGAGGACTTCTGTCCATATTCGCCATATGCCGAATATGGTACCCAGGATTTTACCCATTCTAGCTGCTATTATCAACCGCATGGTACATTGCGAACAACTCGCTTACTCTGCCAGCAACGCCTTGATTACCGCTTCTGTGTGTTCATAGTTCCCCTCGCCGATGGCCAAATAGCGCGTGTTGCTCTGCTTGTCGACCAGGTACATGGCGGGCCAGAAACGATTGTTGTAGGCTTTCCATGTCTGCCAGTCGTTGTCGCTCTAGCGTTTGTGACGACGTGAGGAAAAGGTTAGGCGAATCTTACGTTAGGGGCATACATTGGGGTACAGCTATATGTTGGCGACTTCTCCGTTGGTGGCCTCGCCGTGGGCAGCTTCATCGCGGTTGGTGACCGTCTCCTGCTTCGGCCAGGTGACGAAAAACGTGGTTCCTGCGCCCGCCGCCGACTCGAGCCCCAGCGAGCCGCCGCGGCTTTCGACGATCTTCTTGACGACCGTCAACCCGATGCCGCTGCCCTCCACCTGGTCGCGCGGTTTTAACGTCTGGAAGATCTCGAAGATGCGCTCATGATACTGCGAGGCGATGCCGGGACCGTCGTCGGCAACGGCGAACACGACGGCATGCTCAGACTCCTGGGCGGAGAGGCGGACACAGCCATCGTCAGGGCGATCGTGATGCTTGTATGCATTCTGTATCAGGTTGCGAAATACTGTCTCCAGCGGCACACGCTCGGTATAGATGGTTGGCAGGTGCCCTGTCACTTCGACAAACCGTGGCGGCAGGTTCAAGAACTCGACGGTGTCCTGCACCAGCAGCCGGGTATCGACCAACTCCGGCGAGTGGCGCACCCGCCCGGCGCGCGAGTACGCCAGCAGGTCGTCCAGCAGCTTATCCATGCGCCTGATGCGGGCGTTGAGCTTAGCCAGGTGCTCACGCGATGTCGGCGGCAGCACCGCTGCGCCATCCTCGTCGATCCACTTGGCCAGGTTGGCAACCGCTCGCAGCGGGGCCTTGAGATCGTGCGAGGCCACATACGCAAAGCGATCCAGTTCGCGGTTGCTGCGCTCCAGGTCGGCGGTGCGCTCCAGGATACGCTCTTCCAGCAAGGCATTCAGCCGCATGAGTTCCTGCTCGTACCGTTTCCGCTCGGTCATGTCGCGGTTGATGATGACATAGCCCAAGATGCTGCCGTCGCTGCTCAGCAGTGCACTCGCCACCGAGTCGACATAGACCTGCTCACCTTGCCGGTTGTGATGCACCACCTCGAAGCTGCGTTTTTGCCCTGCCGCGACGGCTGCAATCCTCGCCGCCCTTTGCTCCGGTGTCGAGATCGTGCTCACGACTTCGGCAGCCGGCCGCCCGCTAACCTCATCCGCATTCCAGCCATACAGGGCCTCTGCCCCCTGGCTCCACAGCGTGATATTGAGGTCACGGTCAACTGCATAGATCGCGTCACTCACGTTCTCGAGTATGAACGCCTGGTAGCTCAACTGCTGCTCGTACTGCTTGCGGTCGGTGATATCGGTGAAGGAGACGGCGATCCCGTCGTCGAGCTTGACGACCATGCTGCGGAACCAGCCCCTGAGTCCGTCGGCGTCGTAGAATAGCTCGATGTCGTGCGGCTGGTCGGTCTCGACTACCGCGACGAGGCGAGCAAATAGGTCGCTCTCCTGCTTAATCCCAGGCAGCACGTCGAGCACCAGCCTGCCTGCGAACCACTCGCGCGGATTGCCAAGCATGCGGGCAGCGGCAGGGTTCAGGTACTGCCAGCGGAAATCGACGATAGCACCATCCGCACCGCGCACGGCGTCAAGGATCATGAAGCCGTCGGGGGAAATCTCCTGGGCAATGCGGAAGCGATCCTCGCTGGCGCGCAGCCTTGCTTCCGCCTGCCGCCGCTGCGTGATATCGCGGAAGACCAGGATCATGCCGGCGGTGGTGCCGTTGCGACTGCGGATGAGCGCGGCGGTGCTGTCGACGATGTACTCACGGCCGCCGCGCGCCAGCAAAAGGACCGGCGTGCTTGACTCGACTACACGCTGCTCTTTGAGGGCGGCGTGCACCGGATTCGCTAGCGGCGAGTGCGTATCCGCATTAGCTGTTTTATAGATCGCCTCGATCGGGAGGCCAAGGACGTCAGCCGCCGGCCAGCCGGTCAACCTGGCGGCGACGTCATTGATCCACGTAATCTGGCCCCCGGCGTCGGTGGCGATGGCGGCTTCACCGATGCTGGCAAGTGTCAGCCGCAGCAGTTCGCGCTCATTATCGCGCCGGGCCTGGGAGCGGCGCAGTGCCTCGATGAGCGCGATGATGATCATCATCACCACGACAAAGGCAACAGTTTGCACCGGCTGCCCGCGATCAGGCGGAAGCAAAGCGATATCGGGGCGCACCCACAGCTCGACGGCGCCGGTGGCGAGCGCCAACGCCAGCAGTCCTGGACCGATGCCGCCGATGACGGCGCTGAAGAGTACTGCCGGAAAGAAGAACAGAAAAGGCGTGCCGTTGCGGATGTCAGACAGGGCCAACGTGGCAAGTAAAGCGAGCGCAACAAGCACGCAGGCACTGCCATAGTGGAACAATCGAGTGCGTGTATAGGTACCTGCTCTGTCAGGATTCAGGTTTGCGAACAGCTTCACAGCTATCTCCTATGGCGGGTAACAGCTCCGGGGACCGAGCACAGTCATGCCATGGCGGTAGCAACCTCAGATCCTATTATGCCGGAATCATGCCAGATATTCAAAGCCACTCACCTGGTCCGTATTCTCCGCCACTGGACAGGACGCCCTCCACCACAGGATTCCAACACCGTAATGCTCATACCGTTGATGACTGCGCGCTTGATGGATTCGACATTGTCGAACTCTGCTGCGATGCGCGGGTGCAGGTTGTGCTGCTGAAACACTCTCTCCAGCCAGATGCGTGTCTGCGAGTGGCGCTGGCGCAAAACAAATGTCTGCCGGCCCAGTTCCTCAATCTCTACTTCTGCACGTCCCCACCAGGGGTGTTTGGGGCCGACTACCACCCACTGCTCCACCACATCCAGCATCTGCACGCCGAGGACGGCATCCACGGGTTCGTCAAGCTCGCCTTCGATCAAGCCCAGTTGCAACCGCGGCCAGTTTGCCTTCTCACATGTGCCCGGCACCGTCAACGTGCCGGCGGATAACAGCGCCTACGTCACCTTCCTGGGCTGGCTGGTGGACTACGAGCGCCCCGTCTACCTGCTGCTGCCTTCGGTCGACAGTGCGGCAGGTATTCTCGCCGACCTGCGCTCGATCGGCATCGACTACGTGCCGGGTTATTTCAGTCCTGAAGTCGCGGCCCATGACTCGCAGGCACTGCCGGTGATTACGGCGCGCGAGCTGGCCAAACGGCTACCGCAGAACGGTCTCACCATCATCGACGTGCGCGGCAAGAGCGAGTACGCAGAGCGGCACATTGCCGGCTCGCGCCACATGCCTCTGGGCTATTTAGCCGACCGCCTGCACGAGATCCCGCGCGATCGCACCGTGATCACACAGTGTGCCAGCGGCTATCGCTCGCAGATCGCCGCCAGCTTGCACCAGGCCAGTGGCATTGAAAACGTGGTTACACTCACCGGCGGTGGCTGAGGTATCCGCTACCGCTAACCGTGCGTTAGCCAACCAAGCACCAGATAACACACTGAGATTATCGGCATAAGGGGCGGCACCGGCCTGGTTCGGCGCCGCCCCTTCTCTCCGCACATACTCTCCCTGTATTTCCTTCACAGCTTCTTCACAGCCCATGGCTAGAGTAAAGCCATCGAATTCACACAGCTACGAAGGAGCAGCTCGATGACTACAGTACCCGTTCGCTTGAACGCTACCCGCCCACGCCGCCGGAAGATCTCTCGCACGCAGCTCATCCGCCGGCTTGTCCAGGCAGGGTTCCTGGTCTTTATCGTGGCAGCGGCCGTGCGCCATGTACTTTTTGAGGAGGCCAGCGCGGCCTCGATCGATGCGCTCTGCCCCTTTGGCGGCGTGGAGACCCTCTGGCAGTGGGTGACGACCGGCGAGTTCGTGCCCAAGACCCATCCCTCCAGCCTGGTGCTGATGGTGGGCCTGCTCTTCGCCACGCTCGCCAGCGGCGCCGCCTTCTGCGGCTGGATCTGCCCCTTCGGCACGCTGCAGGACGCACTGACCTGGCTGCGCGAACGGCTGCACATTCGGGCCGTCAACGTTCCCGAGAAGCTCGATCGTTGGCTGCGCTATGGCCGCTATGTAACGCTGGCCGTGGTTCTGTACATGACCGTCAGCACCATCAAGCTGTGGTTCGCCGACTACGACCCCTATCGCACTATCTTTGGGCTAGGCTGGCTTTTCGAGTTCAACGCCGCCGAGCAGTGGCCGGCCTACACCATCGCGATGGCCATCCTGGCGGCTTCGTTCTTCATCCCGCGCTTCTGGTGCAAGTACACCTGCCCACTGGGCGGCGCACTCAGCCTGGTCAGCCACGTGAGCCTCCTGCGCATCCGCCGCACTGAGTCCACCTGCAAGAGCTGTGCGCTCTGTGCTCGCCCCTGCCCCGTGGGCATCGCCGTGGAGAAGGCTGCCCCGCTGGTGAGCACCAACTGCATCGGCTGCCTGGAATGCGTCGAAACGTGTCCGCGCCACGGTGCGCTGGAGGTCACATTCATGCCTAAGTACTGGTTGAGCAGCCTGCGCGGCATCTTTGGCCGCCCCGCGACCCAGACCACGGAACAAGGAGGAACCCTGTGAGAGTCAATAAGTGGTTGTTGCCCGCACTGGCGCTGGTGCTGCTGTTGGGCACGGTGGGTGTAGCGCAGGCGGCGGGTTGGTGGCTGGTAAGCGGCCGTGAAATGGTCAACGTTGAACAGCTTACCGGCGGCGCCGACGTCAAAGGCTGGATGACGCTGGAGCAGGTCGCGGATGGGACCGGCATGGCCACGGCGGCGCTCTATGCAAAACTCGGATTACTCGCCGATATTCCGCCCGAAACGGCACTGAAGGATCTCGAAGGGATGACGGAAGGCTTTGAAATCGCTACGGTGCGCACGGTGGTCGATGAGGCGCTAGGCGTTACGCCGGTAGACAGCGTAGAAGAAGCGGCGCCTGCCGCTGCGGCGCCCCCTGGTACAGCAGCACCGGTCACAGCAGCAACCGTGACATCTGAGCCCACGGTCTCACCCGCGGCGACCGCAGTGGTAGACCCACCGGCAACGGTCGCGCATACGCCTGCCGGCACGGGCAGCACTGAAGGCGAGACACGGCCCGCAGTGACCAGCGCCACGAGTATTAAAGGCAGCCACACGCTGCAAGAAATCGTAGATGCTACCGGCGTAGAAATGGCGGCCCTGCTGGCGGCCCTGGATCTGCCGCCCGGCACCGACCCTCACACGGCAGTGCGCGAACTGGTGGCGGCAGGCATGTTGAGCGAGGTGGACCAGGTGCGGGCTGCGGTGGGGAAGCTGCAATAACCATACAGAATTGCTTCATTCAGGGCCGCCGCCGGGCAGCACCGACATGGCCGGCGCTAACTCGGCGCATATTCGCTAGTCAACAGTAGAGAGCAAACGAGGGGGCCACATGGCTGCCCCGTTTGCTTGCCTTGCTTTTGGGCGTATTCCTCTTCCGGCAGATCGTGGCGCCCGTGCGCGGCTCGACGAAAGCTTCTCGCTATATTGCCGCCGGCGACCTGGAGCAGCGCGTGTCGGTCACCTCGCGCGATGAGATTAGGCAGTTGGCGCTGACCTTCAACCTTATGGCCGATGCGCTCGCGCGTGACCAGCGGCTGCGCCGCACCATGATGGCCGACATCGCTCACGAGCTGCGCACGCCCCTCAGTATCATCAAGGTCAATCTGGAAGCCATGCAAGACGGCGTGCAGGCCGGCGCCGACAAAGTAACCTTGGCGGTTGAAATCGCGCCGGATCTGCCTCTGCTCGACGTGGACGCAGACCGCATTGAGCAGGTGTTCAGCAACTTGTTGGGCAACGCCCTGCGCTATACCCCAGCGGGTGGGTGCATCACCGTGCATGCCGGAATCCGGGCGGTGGAGGGGCTGTCCCGCGCCGTAGTGGTGGAGGTGGCCGATACGGGCAAGGGCATCGACGCCGCAGACTTACCCTGTGTCTTTGACCGCTTCTACCGCGCCGACAAGTCCCGCAACCGGGCCAGCGGCGGTTCCGGCATTGGCCTCGCTCAGGTCAAACAGCTGGTGGAAGCCCACAAGGGGATCGTTTGGGTGGAGAGTGCACCTGGGGCCGGCGCCATCTTTGCGATTGCGCTCCCGCTGCCCCACGCAACGAAGGTGTAGGAGAGTGGCGTGAGCAGCATGTGGCTGCGCAGCGCATCAATACAGCCGGTCGACGCCAGTCTCCTCGTCGCGCATAGCCAACTCCGAGAAGTAGTCGGACAACCTCTCGCGCAGCCACTGGCGCGCTCGATGCAGGCGGACCTTGACGTTGCTCACGGACAGGTTGAGTACCGCGGCGACCTCTTCAGTGGAGAGCTGGGCCTGCTGGCGCAGCAGAAACACCTCACGCAGCTTTTCAGGCATGGCGGCGACGGCGGTGGCAATCTCGGCCTGGGCTTCCGCCGTGGCGAAGTCGCGGTCGGGCAGGCAGCACCACTCGTACAACTGGGGCGGCGTCGGGGCGTGTTCGTCGTCTTCTGCACTCTCAAGCGAGACAAAGAGGGGCCGGCGCTTGCGCAAATGCATTAGCACCTGGTTGTGGGCGATGCGGTGCAGCCATGTGCCCAGGCTCGAACGCCACTCGAAGTGGTCAATGGCGGCAAACGCATTCAAGAACGTCTCCTGGGTGACGTCTTCTGCCTCGGCTTCGTCGCCCAACATGGTCAGAGCCATCCGGTACACCGCCGGCGAATGGCGCTCGATGCATTCGTCGCAGGCGGACTTATCGCCGGCCTTAATACGTTCGGCCAGCATCTGATCTGTGTTGCCCGGCAGTGAACTCACGCGAAGACTCCCCATGCACGGCGAACAATCGTGTTCACGAATTGTACCGCAGCACAGGGAGCCGGCGTGAATTGATCAGTTCTGGATACCGGCCATCAACTGGGCGATCAACATGCTTTCGGGGACCGCGCCCTCAATGTGGATGTCCTCATTGATCACCGTGCGCGGCACACCGTAGACCTGGTAGCGGTTGGCCAGGTGCGGGAACTCGGTGGCCTCGACCATTGCAGCACGCACGTGCTCGCTGGCCAGCGCCAGCTTGTGCGCCAGCACCACTGCGCGCGGGCAGTGGGGGCAGGTCGGGGTCACAAACACTTGGATGTTGACCGGCCCGGTGAGCTTCTCAAGCGCCGCCAGCGTTTGGGCGCTGAGCCCGGGGTCGCCGCGGCTGACCATGACGATATCCTCGATCAGGGTAGAGAACTCGTAGCCGGAGGGAATACCGTAGAGCCGGATCCCGTAATCCACAGGGGTGGGTCCGTCGCGCACAATGGCGACAGCCGGCACCTTGTCGATACCGTAGGTTTCGACTATCTCGGCGTCGCCCACAAAATCGCGCACCTCGACAGATAGTTTCGGTGATAGGGCGGCAACCTCGGTAATGAGTTCACGGGTATCGGCGCACATCTCGCACTCCAGGGCGCCGCCTTCACCCTGTGTGAAGACCACCAGCCGCACGGGCACATCTAATTCTGACAAAAGCTCGCGTACCTGCTTCTGGATGTCGTTGTTGAGCAATCCCATATCCTGTTTCCTCCGTTTATGATCGCGATCTATTTACGCAATGAACTTGATTACTTGGCCCAGTCTGCCACCAATTGTTTGCGGCCGTGCAGGTGTTTTTCCACTGCCATGGCGGCTACTGCGCCTTCGGCCGCCGCTACCACGGCCTGCTTGACATGGTTGCAGAGTACATCACCCACGGCATAGACGCCCGGTACTGCCGTCCGATATTCGTTGTCAACCAACAGGCAGCCGGTGTCCTTCACCGACAGCTGGCCCTGCAGAAAATCCGTGATTGGCCGCGCGCCTTGGAGATAAATAAACGCGCCCGTGACCGCCAGCGTATGCTCGCCTGCCCCGCGTACAGCTACTCGGACACCTTCCACATGGTCGCTGCCCAGCACCGCGCGCAGCGCCGCCCCGAGATGGATTTCGACGTTGGGCTTTTGCCTCAGTTCATCCACTATGTGCGCCGGCGCTTTGAGTTCGGATGTGGGCGACAGCAGATGGACACGGCGCACGAAGCGGCTCAAATACAGCGCCTCTTCCACTGCCTCATCACTCTGCCCGGCAACGGCGACATCTTGGCCCCGAAAGAACGCGGCGTCACAGGTCGCACAATAGGAGACGCCGCGGCCAAGCAGTTCGTCTTCACCCTGCACGCGCTGGCCGCGGCCCATGGAGCCCGTGGCGATGAGCACGGCCCGCGCCGTGTAGGTGCCACTGTTGGCAAAAATCAGCTTTGGATCTGACAGAAGGTCGACCGCTTGCACCCGGTCCTGGATAAACTCCGCGCCGAATGACTCTGCCTGCACGCGCATGCGCTCCAATAGCTCGGCGCCGGTGATTTCGCCCAGAATGCCTGGGTAGTTGGCGATTTTCGAGGTGATGCCCAGCGCGCCGGCGGTTAACCCTTTATCGATCACCAATGTACGCAAGCTGGCACGTGCGGCATACATTGCTGCCGTTGCACCGGCCGGACCGCCGCCAATAATGGCAAGGTCATAATCCATTACCGCTGCCTGATTGCCCGGCGCAAAGATGTCAACATTCATGGCACTTACCCACTTTCCCCGATCAATTCAATATAACGTACCTACTGTTGAGTTAGATGCATAGAATCACCCAAGGTTACATGCTACGGGCGCCACTGCTCAGGCTTTCGTCATATGCGTTTGTGCTTGACAAGTACCTGTGCGGGGTATAGTATTCAAGTGAACTATTGAATAATTGAATATATGCAATGTCACCATTTCTATTGACCAGGTAGAAAACCTATGTCTCAAAGCGGCGGGAAACGGCACCAGAAAGAAGCACTCTTCTCTCTCTTTGCACAAGTCGGGCAGGCAGTGGCGAATGCACATCGACTCGAACTCTTGGACCTGCTGATGCAGGCGCCGAGAACGGTCGAGGAACTGGCAAGCGCAGCGCAGATGAGCGTTGCCAATACATCGCAACATTTGCAGCGCTTGAAGCAGAGCCGGCTTGTGCTTAGCGAGCGAGAGGGTGTCTTTATCCGCTATCGTCTGGCAGATCCAGCGGTGGCGCGCCTGTGGCTGGAATTGCGGACGGTGACGGAATCACAGATCGCCGAGGTGCAGCAGGCGCTGGACGCCTATCGCAGCCAGCGCCATGAGTTCGAGCGTATCTCGGCTGCCGAACTGCGTGAACGGCTGCATAGGGGGGAGGTCTTCCTCCTCGATGCGCGCCCGCAGGTTGAGTATGCAGCCGGGCACATTCCTGGCGCAGTGTCGTTGCCGCTCGAAGAACTGGAACGGCGGCTCGACGAATTGCCCGCCGACATGCCCATCGTGGCTTACTGCCGCGGCCCCTACTGCGTCATGGCCGACCAGGCATTGGCACTGATTGCCAGCCGCGGACTGCAGACGCTCCGGCTTGAGGAAGGTGTCGTTGAATGGCAGCAGGCATTGTCCGGTATCAATAGTTAATCTCTCACCACTGGCATGACTGCCATTAAATGCATTCTTCTTTATTAGCGTAATCAAATCAAGTCTGTTATCAGGAGAGAAATTATGAACATCCTATTCATCATTAATGACGCCTCCTATGGCACCGAGAACGCGTACAACGCGTTGCGCATGGCTATGACCTTGCAGAAAGAGCATGCGGATGTAGAGGTGCATATCTTTCTGATGGCGGACGCGGTGACTTGTGCTCTGCCTAACCAGGGGACGCCACAGGGCTACTACAACGTCGAGCGTATGCTCAAAGCTGTCATCAACCGCGGCGGCCAGGTCAAGGCGTGCGGGACCTGTTGTGAAGCGCGTGGGATCAAGAGCGTCCCGCTGCAGGAAGGTGTCGAAATTAGCACCATGAGCCAGCTCTGCCAATGGACGGTCGAGGCGGATAAGGTCCTGACGTTCTGACGCTTGCCTTGCAAAGGACACGAAATGAAAGCTCGCGAAAGCGGCATGCCTGAGGAGGATTACTGGAACAGCTTCTTTGATGCCGAGTGTGTGGTCAAGAAGATGTTTGGAGACGAAGGCTGTGAGGGCAATGTTGTCGAGTTTGGCAGCGGCTATGGGACATTCACGCTGCCCGCCGCCAGGTATACGACGGGAACCGTGTATGCGTTCGACATCGAACCTGATTTAATTGCGTGCCTGCGCCAGAAGTCGCTGGGCCAGTCCCTCCGGAATGTCCACGCCTGCGTGCGCGACTTCGTCGCCGATGGCACGGGGCTTGAACCGCAAACGCAATCCCATGCCATGATTTACAACCTCTTGCATGTGGCGACGCCGGTCGAGCTGCTCAAGGAAGCTTTCCGGGTGTTGCAGCCAGGCGGGAAGCTGTCGGTCATTCACTGGAGAAGTGATATTCCGACGCCGCGCGGCCCCACACTGGATATTCGGCCCTCACCGCAACAGTGCAAAGCATGGATGGAAGACACCGGGTTTCGGCTCATTCAAGACGTGGACTTATCTCAGTGCTGCCAGTACCACTTTGGGATTGTGGCGGTGCGCTGACAAGTCAAGCTTCTTCTGCAGTTCAATATGAGGATAAACGGAGGTTTCGATGCGAAACGACGTCATTACTGTAGCGGCTCTGCGCAGGATGTTGGACGAGGGGCAGCCGGTCACAATCGTCGATATCCGGCCGGATGCAGAGTGGACCGAGTGGTCGATCCCTGGATCCGTCCATGTAGACGCCTATGCTGCCCTCAAAGCGGGACAGCCAAATGCATTGGCCAGCCTGAACGTTACCGTAGATCGGCCCATCGTCACAATCTGTGCGGCGGGTAGAGTCAGCCTTATCGCGGCCGAACAGCTACGGGCGCGCGGCTTCGATGCGCGTTCGTTGGCCGGCGGCATGAAGGCATGGAGCCTGGCCTGGAACAGCGCCGATGTGTCGGCGCCAACATCTGTCGCACAGGTGATCCAGCTGCGCCGCACGGGGAAAGGCTGTCTTTCTTATCTGATTGGTGCGGACGCTGAAGCCGCGGTGATCGACGCCTCGCTCGATCCTGAACTCTATCGTGACCTGGCGCAGCAGCGCGGCTGGCGCATCACGCATGTTCTGGACACGCACGTGCACGCCGACCATTTATCCCGCAGCCGCAGCCTGGCGGAACAGAGCGGCGCGCTGCTCCACCTGCCCGCTACCGATCGCGTAACCTATCCATATGTGCCCATTCATGATGGTGACGTGCTGGACATCGGCGCAGCCAGGCTCCACGTCTTGCAGACCCCAGGCCATACGCCGGAAAGCGCTTGTTACCTGCTCGACGACCAGCTTCTCTTCACCGGCGATACGCTCTTTCTTGCGGGCGTCGGCCGGCCCGATTTAGAAGCAAGTGCAGACGAGGCCCGGCGCCGCGCGCACATGCTGTATGGCTCGCTGCAGTGTCTGCTGCGCTTATCGCCCACCGTGCTGGTTCTGCCGGGGCACACCAGCGAGCCGGTGGCCTTCGATCACAAGCCAAATGCTGCGCCGCTTGGCCAGGTGTCCAGCCAGCTGGGGCTGCTGCACGCGCCCGAGGCAGTGTTCGTGGATACGCTTTTGGCGCGCATTCCCGCAACACCGCCGAACCATCGCCGGATCATGGAGCTCAACGAGACGGGCGTAATCCCCGAAGGTGACGTGACTGACCTCGAAGCTGGGGCTAACCGCTGCGCAGTGCGCTAACAACAGTGAGACTATGGCTGCTGACCGTTTACGAGCTAGTGAGTATGCGCCGCCCATCTTGCGTGATAAACGCTATGACGAACCCTCAGTCTTCGCCCCCGAGAATCTGCTGCGCGAGGCGAGGCGGCAAAAGGCAATTCCCACTGGTGTGGTGCCAAAGATCTGTGTACTCGACCCGGACGGCGACATTGTGCGGCACCTGGTCGCGACCGATCAGGTACGCTTGAACCCTGCCTGGGCTTGTTATCACACGTCATTATATGACTTCACGCGTGATGGGATCGACTTTGGCATCGTGGGCTGTGCGGTAGGGGCATCGTTTGCTGTTCTCGTGGCTGAAGAGATGTTTGCCTCCGGGTGCCGGCTGCTGATCAGCGTGACGTCGTCGGGCCAGATATCGCCAACTGTCCAGGAGCCACCGTTTTTCATGGTGATCGAGAAGGCGTTGCGCGACGAAGGCGCCAGCTATCACTACCTGCCGCCCGCGGACTATGCGCACCTGGACGATCGGCTGCTGGCGCTGTTCGACGGCGCCTTCGCCAATCTGGCTGTCCCCACCTATCGGGGCGCGACGTGGACCACGGACGCGCCTTTTCGCGAGACGGCGTTTGCGGTGGCGCAGGCGCAGGCTGCCGGTATTACCGCCGTCGAGATGGAGGCGTCCGCCCTCTACGCCTTCGCCCAGGCGCGCGGCAGAGCGGTCGTCTGTTTTGCGCACGTAACCAATCAGATGGGCACGGTCGACAACGATTTCGATAAGGGCCATGCGGACGGCGCATATGACGCCCTCGCGCTGATCCACGCCACCGCCAGCCGCTGGCTGACACAGGAGGGATGAAGGTTGAAAACGGTTACCTTGGGGCTGCGCGCCAACTGGGAGCAGTTCTCCCTGCTAATCGTCGTCAACGCCTTTGTCGGCGCCATGGTCGGGCTGGAGCGCACCCTTATTCCGATTATTGCGGAAGATGAATTCGGCCTGGTATCGATGTCGGTCGTGCTCTCCTTTCTGGTTACCTTCGGCGTGGTCAAGGCGCTGGCCAATCTCTTTGCGGGCCGCTTGGGTGACAAATGGGGGCGCAAGCACATCTTGATTGCCGGCTGGTTGGTGGGGCTGCCGGTGCCTTTTCTGATCATCCTTGCGCCAAGTTGGGGCTGGATCGTCTTTGCCAACATCCTACTGGGCATTAACCAGGGTCTGTGCTGGTCCACGACCGTGATCATGAAGATCGACCTGGTAGGGCCAAAGCAGCGCGGTTTGGCAATGGGGCTGAACGAGTTCGCCGGCTACCTGGCTGTCTCGTTTGCCGCCGCGGCCACCGGTTTTTTGGCGGCAAGCTATGGCCTGCGCCCGGTACCCTTCTATCCCGGCATTGCGATCGCAGTGGCGGGACTGCTTTTCTCCATCTTTCTCATCCATGAGACCTTGCCCCACACGAGGGTGGAAGCGAGGCTGCTGGCAAACAACGCCAATGCGGGCCACGCGGAACTATCTTTCCGCCAGGTGTTCTGGCTGACGAGTTGGAAGGATAAGAATCTCTTTTCCGCCAGCCAGGCGGGGTTGGTCAACAACCTGAATGACGGCATGATGTGGGGGCTGTTCCCCATTTTTCTGGCCAGCTTTGGCGTGCCGGTCGCACAGATTGGCATACTTGCCGCCACCTATCCGGGCGTGTGGGGCGTCAGCCAGCTCGTGACCGGCGCGTTGAGCGACCACATCGGGCGCAAATGGTTGATAGCGGGCGGGATGTGGTGTCAAGCCGCCGGCATTGGCGTGCTGGTGCTGGGAGGCAACTTTGGCGCGTGGTATTTGGGCGCGGTGCTGCTGGGCGTCGGCACGGCCATGGTCTATCCGACCCTGTTGGCGGCCATTTCCGACGTTGCCCATCCCGAGTGGCGCGCCTCTGCGGTTGGTGTCTACCGGCTGTGGCGTGACCTAGGCTATGCCATTGGCGCATTGTTGGCGGGGCTGCTGGCCGACATGTTTGGCATCACTGTGGCCATCGCCGCGGTTGGCGCGCTGACCTTCCTATCCGGCGTGATTGTCGCTGCTGTCATGCGCGAAACCCTGCCCGCGCGGCCACGCATGGCTGGCGCTCGCAGCAGTTGATGGGATGCCGCTTAAACACTAACATTTCCCTATCTTGTCTTCACAGGTTCTTCAAAGTTCCACGCGAGACTTGGGCCAGCACAACAATATTCATATCAAGCGCAAAGGATAGAACCATGAAATCGTACAAACTCGTCCTGGCTGCTGGCTTGGCCGCAGGCCTGCTAAACGAGAAGCATCTGCCGGCGTTTGAGCGCTGCGCCAACTAGCCGCCACGCAGTTCCAACTCGTTCACCCACCTTCATACAGGGTGCGGGCTGAACGGTGTATCATGTGACAAGTCTGCGCAGAGGCGTGCGGACTTGTCACGTTCAAGCATCATCCATCTATCACTACGAACCGATCACCATGCCACGCAAAATCCTGCTTGCGGACGACGAACAAGCTATCCTCGACACCCTGGGCGCCTATCTGCGCCAGGACGGCTTTGAGGTGCTTGCCTTTCGCAACGGCCGCGACGCGCTTGCCGCCTTTCGCCACGACCAACCGGACCTGGTGATCCTCGACATCATGATGCCGGAGATGGATGGCTGGGCCGTCGCCCGCCAGATCCGCAAGCAGAGCGACGTCCCCTTGCTGTTCCTCACCGCCCGCGTGGACGAGGCAGACCAGTTGGTCGGCCTCGAGCTCGGCGCCGACGAGTACGTGACCAAGCCCTTCAGCCCACGCGTGGTAGCCGCGCGTGTGCGCGCCCTCTTGCGCCGCACCTACGGCGAACTCTCCACGGAGACCACAACCTGGCGCATGGGCGAGATCGAACTCAACGCCGAGACACATCTCGCCAGCGTGCGCGGCCAGCGCATTGACCTCACGCCCAGCGAGTTCACAATCCTGCAGTCCCTGGTATCCCGCCCCGGCCGCGTCTTTACGCGCATGGAGCTGCTCGACCAGATCTCAGGCGAGGCCTACGCCGCCTACGAGCGCACGGTGGACGTGCACGTCAAGAACCTGCGCGCGAAGATTGAGATGGACGCCCGCGCCCCGCAATACATCGAGACGGTGTACGGCATCGGCTACCGGATGCGGCCCGAGCATGAATAAGCTTTGGGTGCGGCTGACCGCGGCTATTTTGCTGGTGACCTGGATCGTGCTGGCAATCGTCGCTTTCGTGGTCTACCAGTCGGTGGACGCCAGCTTCCGCCAGTATGTCGGCGCCCGCAACTCCGTTCTCTTCGACCCCACACTCATCGCCGATCTGCAAGCCTACTACACCGCCAACGGCACGTGGGCAGGTGTGGAAGACCTGCTGCCGGTCATGGGACGCGGCTTGGGCGAGCGCCGCGGCCGCGGCGGCATGCAGTCGTTTGTGGCTGCGCCAGATGGCCTCATTGTGGCGGCCACAGATGCAAGCTGGCTGGGCAGCAGTGTGGATGGCATTGGCCCGGTCGAGACAGTTCCTTTGACGGTAAGTGGGACCGCGGTCGGGCTGCTGGGTCAGCAGGCACCTGGAGCACAGGCACTGGGACGTGCCGAGCAGGCATTTACGGAGCAGGTCAGCCGGGCGCTGCTCGTCATTGCGCTGGTCGCCAGCTTGGTGGCGCTCGCCCTTGGCTTGTTGCTGGCGTACTGGCTGGCGCGCCCTATACAGCGGCTGGCTGAGCGTATACGCCACTTGACGAGCGCACAATTAGGCGAACCTGTACCGGTCGAAGGGCCAAGCGAGGTGCGCCAACTGGCGACCTCGTTCAACAATATGTCGCAGCGGCTGGGGGATGGCGAACGTCTGCGCCGGCAGATGACGAGCGACATCGCCCACGAGTTGCGTACGCCCGTAAGCGTGCTGCGCGGTCACCTCGAGGCCATGATGGATGGTGTCTACCCACTCGACGCCGAACGCCTGGCCGTGGCCTACGATCAGACAATCCACCTCGCACGCCTGGTCGAGGACCTGCGCCTGCTGACACAAGCCGAAACCGGCCGCCTGCCGCTGCAGCTGTCCGCCGTCGCACCCGCCGCGCTGGTCGCCGAGGCCGTCGCCCGCTTTACCCCCCTGGCGCAGGACGCGGGCATCGTCCTGGACAGCCAGGCAGAACCGGGGCTGCCTGCAGTGCAGGTGGACGCCGGGCGCATGCAGCAGGTCTTTGACAACCTGCTCACCAACGCGCTGCGCCACACGCAGCCGGAAGGCACGATCCGTGTCTCGGCAGCGCATGCCCAGGGCAGCACCGGCGTACGCTTTGCTGTCAGCAACACCGGCGACCTGCCACCTGAACACATCGAGCATCTCTTCGACCGTTTCTGGCGCGGCGACGACGCCCGCCAGTCCGACGCCGGCGGCAGCGGCCTGGGCCTCGCCATCACCCGCCGGCTCGTGCTCCTTCACCACGGCACAATCGCCGTCCATTCCGCCAACAACACGACTACCTTCACTATCGAGCTTCCTTGTAACCTTTTCCCTCAGCCTGCATCCAACTACGATAGATAATCTTTCTATCATTTTGAGGAGAAGGCGAACAATGACCCAACAACATTACGGCTTCGGCTGCACCCTGCCCGACGCTATGGACGAAGCTGTGCGCAAAACCACCGAGGCCCTTAAGTCCGAAGGCTTTGGCGTCCTGACCACTATCGACGTCCAGGCGACGATGAAAGCCAAGCTAGGCATCGACCAACCGCCCTACACCATCTTAGGCGCCTGCAACCCATCCCTCGCCCACCGCGCCCTTGAAGTCGAACCCGAATTGGGCCTGCTGCTGCCGTGCAACGTTATCGTCTATGCCCAGCCGGATGGTACGAGCCGCGTCAGCATTGTCGACCCCAAGCAGATGCTGGGCATGGTCCAGAACGAAGCGTTGACCGCCGTGGCGGACGAAGCCGACGCCCGCCTGCGGCGTGTCGTAGAAAAATTGCAGAGCTAATGTTCATCTTGCCATGGTCCGGAACGCAAAAATCAAGTGTGTTACACGCACAGGGAGAAGAATATGTTTCAGGTGAATGAAGCAGGTTGGGATCGTATCGTGCGCATCGTCTTGGGGCTGGCCATGCTCATTCTTGGCTGGGGTGGATTTGTCGGCGGTACGTTGGGTGTGATTCTGCAATGGGTCGGATTTGTGCCGCTGATCACCGGGCTGATCGGGTGGTGCCCGCTTTATTCGCTGTTCCACCTGCGGACGAAGACGGCGTAAGCATGATGACCGTGCAAGTAGCTGCACATGCAGCCCCGGCGGCACCGTCCGGGACGATTCAGGAACGCCTGCAACAGGCCGAGCGTCCGGTTGTGATCGACGTATGGGCGCCGTGGTGTGGCCCATGCCGAGCCATGGAGCCCCATCTCGCAACTGTGCGCAGCGAATATGCTGGTCGAGTAGACGTGTGGAAAATCAATGCCGACGAACAGCCAGACGCCGTGAAAGCGCTTAATGTCTTCGGCATTCCAACGCTAATCGTCTACCGAGAGGGGCAGGAGATCACCCGTCGCACCGGCGGTATGACAGCGGCCGGTATCCGTTCGTTGTTTGAGCGGGCTCTTGCCGTAGAGCCGGGGCCGGTGCATGCGGGCCCAGCGGACGGCGAACGGTGGTTGCGCCTGGCCGTTGCGCTGGCTTTGTTTGTTGTGGCCGCATTTGCCGGTTGGCCGGTTGTGCTGTTGATCGCTGCCGCCGGCGTGTTCTTCAGCGCCATCCACGATCGTTGTCCTATCTGGCAGGGTGTGAAGGCACGGCTAGGCTGGTCCGGAGCAAAGTAGTCGGGCCATAATGATGCGCTCACCAAGATAGTGAGCGCCATGGTTTGGAGACATCCGTTTCTTCCACGTAGACAAAGACATGAGTCATCCTAAATACGGGATGACTCATGTCTTTGCTGGTAATGGTCTTAGAGACTGCTCGAACCAGACTGGAATTATGAGCGCTCTAGTGTCACAGGTCCGCTCTAGTCAGACTTTGTGCCGTTACGGCCGCCCGCCACGCCCACTGCGTTGGCCCTGTGCTGCGCCATTCTGGCGGGAGGCGCCGTCGCGTGGCGGTACGTTTTGGCCGAGGTTGTCGCACACGCCGTCGCCGTCGGCGTCGACGAATGCCCCATTGCCGCCTTGCCCAGCACCTTGCCCAGCGCCGGTCCCCACCTGGCGCTGGCCGGCGCCGTACTGATTACCGGTGCCGTCACGCGGCGCCGCCTGCCGGCCGGCGTTGTCACAGACGCCGTCACCGTTCTCGTCGACGAAATTTACGCACTGCCCAGGTCCATTAGGACGCGTCACCGGCTCATCTGCCGCCAGGGCAACCGTGCCCATCACCATCACAAGCGCCAAAGCTGCGAACACGGGAACCATCAACTTGCGAATCATTGTCTATCTCCTTGGATCAAAGAACACGTTTTGTGCTGATGACCTAAGGATAATGACAATGTGTGAAGACATTGTGAAGGCATCGCAGGAAGATCATGTCGCCCTCGCGCCGGCGGCTGTTGCGTCTTGCGAGCCAAAATCTAACGCGCTAAATAGGCGCTGTTCTCATCCGGGTGCAGAGACGGGCTCCAGCCGCTGTGCCGCCAGATCAAGCCAACGACGCCGACCGCAATCAGGCCCAGCGCAATCCATTGCGCCGTGGCGAGCGTCCCCATCGTCCAGGCATCTGGGCGGAACGCCTCGACCCAGAAGCGGCCCATGGAGTAGGCGATGAGATAGAAAAAGGCGGTGTCACCCTGGCGCAGCCTGGCGCCGTAGCGACGCACAAACCAGGTCAGCACCAGGAACGCCGCTAAATTCCAGATCGCCTCGTAGAAAAAGGTAGGATGAAACCCATTGGCCGCGTACCAGGCGATGGTCTGCTGCGTCAAAGGCGCTGTCGTCCCGCAAGCCTGCACACCGGCCGGCAGGTTTTCGGGCACGGCACAGGGGAAATGGGAGTTGATGTGAAATGCCCAGGGTACAGTTGTCGCCGGTCCGTAGAGTTCCTGGTTGACAAAGTTGCCCATACGCCCGATAGCTTGCGCCAAGAGCACGTTGATGGCAATGAAATCGATGTATTTGGCGACATTGAGCTTGTAGTGCCAGGTGTACAGCCACAGCGCCAGCAGCCCACCGGCGACGCCACCATAGATGCCCAGGCCGCGGAATCCGCCCGACCAGAAGTTGATGGCGTCGAGGGGATGCTGCAGGTAATATGTCAAGCCCCCGCCGTCGGCCGGTGAGCTGAGAACGTGGTAGAGGCGGGCGCCGATAATGCCCACCACCAGCATCCACGCCAATAGATTCCAAATGTGGTTGGGGTCTTCGCCTGCGCGCTCGGCGTTGCGCGCAGACAGCCAGCCCGCCAACACCGCGCCGCCGACAATAAAGACACCGTACCAGTGCAGGCTGAAAGGCCCATATTGTAGGATTACCGGGTTCATGCTGAAGTCTCCTTTTCAGGCCGTCACTCTACCCCCGTTCTCACCTGCGTGCCAAGCAGCAGCGCTGCTTTCTTGGTTGTTCTCATGCTCTCCTCATTTTGCCCGTGGCGATTATATCGAGATCTGTATCCGGATTCCGCACCGGCGTAGAGTGTCCGGCCAAACGCTCCGTTCCCAGGAGGTGCTAGACTAAAAGATACGAAAAGATACCAATCACTGCACGCATCCGGTGCGTGCCATGCAAAGCTGGCAAGTAGGTTTCACTATGGTATTCTCCCGAATCTTCGTCGTGCTTGTTGTTCTCGTTCCGCTTCTGTTTGTAGCCCTGGATCGCTTGAGAGTTGACGTTGCGGCGCTGCTGATCGCCGCACTCTTGGGGCTGGCGCAATTTCTCGGCATGGGCGTGCTGGGGCCGCCGAACCACCCTCACGATGCCGTGGTCGCCATCAGCGGCTTCGCCCAACCGGTGGTCATCACACTCTTGAGCCTGTTCATCATCACGCGCACGCTGGAACGGACAGGCGTGACGTATTGGATTGCCGGCCGTGTCATCGCCGTTGGCGGCCGGTCCGAGCGCCGCCTCATCTTTCTTTTCGCCACGGTGACGGCACTGCTGTCGCTGTTTATGAACAACCTGGCGGCTGGGGCATTGATGCTGCCCAGCGCCATCAGCGTTTCACGCCGTACTGGCGTCGCGTCCAGCAAGCTGCTCATACCTGTGGCCTATGGCAGCTTGCTGGGCGGCGTCGCCACCTATTTCACGACGGCCAACATTATCGTGAGCGACCTGCTCACGACCGCCGACCCGCCCCAGCATCCGCTCAGTGTGCTTGCCTTCACGCCCACAGGAGGACTGATCGCAGTTTTTGGCATCCTGTTTATTACCCTGCTGGCGCCGCGGCTGCTGCCCAATCGCCAGCCGCGGCCGGAACAGCTGATGGCGCGCCGCACCGGCAGTGATTTGGAGGAGGCATACCAGCTCGATGAACGGCTTTGGGAGGTGCAGGTGCCGCGATCTTCCGCCACGGTGGGCAGAACGCTGGCGCAGACCAAGATCGGCGACCGGCTGGGGCTGTCCATCGCCGCCATCTGGCGCGGGCAGCAGGCGCTGTTCGCACCAAGCGCGGACTACGTGCTGCAGGGCGGTGACATCCTGCTGACCATAGGCCGTGAGGAACGCGTCAGCCAATTGACGCAGGAAGGCCTGAAGGTTGGACGCAACGGCAGTGGCGAAAGCATCAGTGCACGCGGCGTCAGGTTCATCGAGCTGCTACTGGCCCCGCACTCGCTGGCAGAAAGCCATACCATTCGCGAGTTGGAGTTTCGCAAGAAGTACGGTTTTACGGCAGTAGCGCTGCTGCGCGAAGGACGCAGCTACCGCACCGACGTTGCGAATATGAAGCTGAAGATGGGCGATTCCCTGCTCATGGTGGGACCACATGCGCGCATAAAAGCCCTGCAGAACGAGCAAAATTATATCGTGCTTGAGCCTGACCTGAGCGACCAGCCGGTGGCTGTGCGCCAAGCTGTGACAGCCATCGCCATCATCGGCGCCGCGATCATTGCGTCGATCGCCGGCGTGCCGATTTTCCTCTCCATGCTCATAGCAGCCGTCGTTGTTTTTTTGACCGGCATTCTCACCACCGAGGACGCCTATCGCGCGGTGGAATGGCAGGCCATCTTCCTGATCGCCGGCATGTACGCAGTCAGCACGGCGATGGTGGAGACCGGCCTGGCTGACTTGATCGGCCAACAGGTTGTCGCCGTGGTGACACCCTACGGACCACTGGGGCTGGCGGCCGGTTCCTACCTGTTGACCGCCGGCCTGACCCAGCTGATGGGCGGCCAGGTATCCGCCCTCGTAACCGGGCCAATTGCCATCAGTGCGGCCATCAACCTGCATACCAGCCCGCAGGCCATGGCGGTTGCCGCGGCCATTGGCTGCTCCGCCTCCTTTTTCACGCCGATTGCCCACCCGGTCAACATCCTGATGATCGGCCCGGGCAACTACACGTTTGGCGACTTCTTCGGCATTGGCTGGGGACTGACCCTAGTCAGCTTTGTTGCGCTCCTACTCGGAATGGCTCTCTTCTGGCATCTGTAGCGCCTGTTTGGGCACCAAGAGAATCGAGAATGTAGTGCCCTGTTTGTCGACGAGATACATGGCAGGCCAGAAGCGATTATTGTAGGCTTTCCGGGTCTGCCAGTCATTGTCGATCGCCACAGGCCAAGTGACACCCATGCGCTGGACCGCGGCGGTAGGGCATGTTTGAGTACAATATGCTCACATTCAATCCTGGCTGGGATCAAAACGCGCGTGAGCGTGAAAGCTTCACTGATGTGCGCGAGCTACAGCGCCAACTCAGGGCTCAAGGGTTGCAGCTGGTTAGCGAGGCAGACGAAGACACTGATGGACCTGCCAGCTTCATGGCAATTGATCCTGATGGGAAGCCCATACGGCGCAAGGCTAATCTGGTTCGTCCTGTCGTCGGCGTTGCTCGTACTGCTCTTCGGGCTGACAATAACGGCACCAGCAGCATTGCATGGCGTCTAAAGTTGAAGTAGTATTAAGGCGCAGTCCCAGGTGTACATCGCCAGACCACCCATTGCTCGCTCCTGGAGTGCCACTATGCTCAGTAACGCCCCACTCGCACAGCCGTATCGCGTCGCACACCGCTTTGGCGACAACTCGGCCGAACACGACAAAATTCTGATCAATGGCGTGCCCTTGCTTGGCCATGAAGGTCTAGATTTGGCAGCGCCACCCGGCACCGCGGTGCTGGCGGTGCAAGACGGCAACGTGCTACGGGTGGAGGAAAACCACCCCCGCTATGGCAAGGTAGTGCTGCTGGGTCATGAGTGGGGGCAGTCGCTTTATGCCCAACTAGGGAAAGCTGCGGTGCAAGCAGGCGCGGCCGTACAGGGCGGAAAGGTCATTGGGGCCGTCGGCAGCACGGGACAGGCCGGCCCACACCTGCACTTTGGCCTGCGCATTCGACCGTTCGCCGTCGACGACGGGTGGGTGGGCAACAGCGACCCGGCTCCCTACTTGGATCGCCTCACCCTGCCGCGCGGCGCCGTGTTGGGGCCGCACATTATCGGCGGCGTGCACCCGCACCTGGAACTGCTGCGGCGTTGGCAGCCGCGGCTGATTACCGTGCTTGACCCTAATCCGGACGAGATGGCGCTGCTGCGCACTGCCTGCCCGCAGGCCGTGATTGTTGGGCGTATCTTTGTGACTGATTCGGACGTCGAAACTCGTATCAGAGCCAATCCCGAAGCAGCAGCACAATGGGCCCATGAATTGACTATGCGACAACTTACACCGCACGTGAACTACTGGCAAGTTGCCAACGAAGTTCTAGCCAGCCCCGCCGACCTCCCTCTTTTAACCCGCTTTGAAATCAAGCGCATGCAACTGGCAGCGGCAGCCATGTATTTTTGCGCCATCTTTGCCTTTAGCGTCGGTACGCCCGATCTGCCCGTCACCGACCGCATGGGCTTGTGGCGGCTGGTCTATCCGGCGCTAGAACTGGCGGAACAAGCCGGCCACATCGTGGCCGTGCACCAGTACGGCGCGCCGGACGTTTGGAAGCCCGACCGCGACTGGTTTGGTTACCGCCTGGAACACCAGGTGCTGCGCCGGCTGCCCTTCAAGAAGGTGCAGTTTGCCGTCAGCGAATACGGTATCGACGGGCTGATCCAGGGCGGCGAGCCGCGCGGCTGGCAGCGCTTCACCGATGCTGCCGGCTACGGGGAGCAGTTGGTTACCAGCGGACGCTATCTCGAGCGCTTCAGCGGACGCGTCCTAGGCTACTCGGTCTTTACCCTCGGCCACAACAACCCCTGGCAAACCTATGAGATCTCCGGCGCCGTCGCCGAGCAACTGGCAAGGCTATCGCCACGTGGGACGTGGCAGGAGGCAGAGGTAATGGGAACAGGCATCGCACCGGCAGATGAAGGCATGAGCACGGACCTGGGCGAGGCGGGCCAGGGCGGGGGCAGCACCCCTTCGCCCGATCCGGGGAGCCCCAGCGAGCCAGTGATGCCAGTGGTCAATCCAGACCAGCCCGGCACGGACCAGCCCTCATCGCCAAGTTCGCCGACCGGCGGCGCCGCCGTGCAACGGCGCATTACTGAGTGGGCCGACGGCATGCACCTGTCGATCAAGGGTATCGCCGAACGGCCGGACTCGACCACAGGGAACGTCGAGTACGTGATCAAGGACATATTTACGACGCGCGCCGGGTCGTGGGACGTCACGGGCGAACGCTACAGCGTGCCGCAGTGGGCCAAGGATGCCTACCTGTCCGGCGCGTTCCAGAAGGCGTACGAACGAAGCAACCTGTATGCAGCGGTGATCGGCATCGACGGGCAGTATGTGACGGGGCAGGAGATTGTCTACTGGACCGGCGGGCTGGGCAAGCTGACCGATCTGGGCAGCACCACGTGGAACGTGCTGAACACGAACGAAACGCCAGGCTGGGCCACCATGGTCATGTTTGGCAGCAGCAACTACGACGCCGCCGCAGGGATGGAAGGGCCCTGGTGCTTTACGCCCAACAAGCCACTGCCGGCGGAAGTGCTGTGCGGTGCCGGGTTACCGAACGGCGAACAGGTTTCGACCTTTGTCGTCTGGCAGGCCGTACAGGGCGGCGTAACGCCTACCCCGACACCTCCAACACCAACGCCTCCAACACCAACGCCTCCAACACCAACACCCACGCCTCCAACACCGACGCCCACGCCTCCAACACCGACGCCAGTACCAAGTATTCAGCGACGGGTTGGGATCTGGGTAAACACGCTCAATCTCAAGGTCAAAGGGATCGCTGAACGGCCGGATTCGGCGCCCGCAGGAGACTTCATCTATCTAATCAAGGATATATTTACCACGCGCGATGGATCGTGGGAACCCAAGAATGTGTATGGAGGCGTCGACCCGTGGGCCCGCGATGTGTATCTCAAGCCGTTTGGCGATCCGGAGTATTTCGACGATGCCGGCGCCGACCACCATTTGTTTGCGGCCATCCTGGATAAGGACGGTAAGCTGCTCAAGAACATGGACATGCTCTACTGGTCGGACGGCTTTGCCCAACTTGGCAACCCCGCCTATAACGGCTACGTGCAAGGCAGCAACGGCTTCCGCTACCCGCGCACCAAAGAGCGATCGGGCTGGGCCAACGTCGTGCTCGACGCCGGCAGCAACTATGTGCCGGAACGCGGCGAGTCCGGCCCGTGGTGCTGGACGCCTTTTGGCCTGCCTGCCGAGGTGATGTGCGGCGGCGGCATGCCTGCCAAGCAGCATATCTCGGTGTTTGTCGTGTGGCAGGCGGTGGCCCGGGGCAGCGTCACGACGCCGGGGCTGCCGGACGGTGACTTCAAGATCTACATGCCGGGTGTGATGCGTGAGGCGGGACCACTGGTGACGCCCAGCCCGACGAGTATGCCACAGTCGTCGGTGTCGGCGGCTCCGCTCCAAGTGGTCGAGATCATACGTGCGGCGGCATGGAATCGGTTGGGATTGGAGTACAGCGGAGGGTCGTCGCTAGTGGAGTACGCCCGAAGCGTGGGATTGGGTGCGCCGTTGAGCAATTTGTTTGAGGTGGCGGGGCATGTGGCCCAGGCCTACCATGGCGGGATTGTGATGGCGCCGGTGGGTGAGCCGGGTAAGGTGACGCATATCGCGTGGTGATGAAGTGAAGAAGGGTGACTAGCGAAGGCGGGGGAGGAGGTCGCTGCCGACGACGATGCGCAGGTCTACCGCTGACCGGGCGGTGAGCCCGTTGAGGGTGGCAAGGTTCGGTTCCAGGCTGAGGTCGGTACTGATCTTCTGCACCGAGGCGGCCGGCGCGGCATAGTTGATGACGATCGTCTGGGCATAGTCCTTGCGGTCTGCGTCGCCCACGGAGACGACATCCCAGCCCTGCGCCTTCAGCAGTTCGGCTGTGGCGGCCGCTACGCCGGCTTGGGAGGTGCCGTTGAGCACCTCGACACGCAAGGGGCCGCCATTGGCAGCAGCAACTGCCGCCGCAGCGGGACTAAAGAACTGTTCCAGCGCGACCCGCACTTGGGAGCGGTCGGGCATCAAAATCCACTGGCCATCGCTGCTGTAAGTCTCTTCGCCATAATGGCTGTCCAGGACAAGCTGGCGAATCTCACGCATGGAAGAGCTGTTGACGAGCTTCGCCATCTCGACGCCGGTTGGGATCGGAATGTCGGTCTGGACCGTATTCTGCGCCGACACCAGGAGCTGTGGCGCCTTGCTCAACAACTGCGGGATCATGCCGGCATTGAGCACCTTGTTGGCCACGGCACGGATAAGGTCTTGCTGGCGACGCGCCCGGCTGTAGTCACTGTCGCCATGGCGCGTGCGTGCGTACTTTAGGGCAGTCTCGCCGTCCAGGTGCTGCAGCCCGGCTTCGAGGTCGAATGTCTCCACGCCATAATTCTCGGTGGGATACTCCTCATCGTGAATCGTGTATGGCACATTGAGGTCCACACCGCCGATCAAGTCGATGATTTCACGAAAACCATCAAAGTTGACGCGTACGTAGTAGTCCACCGGCCGGCCGATAAAGCTGCTCACGGTATCTTTGGCCAGTTGTGGGCCGCCGCCCGGATAGTTGTTCTGCTGACCCAGCGTGTACGCGGTGTTGATCTTTGCCGTCGTATTTTGGCCGGCAATCGGCACCCACAGGTCGCGTGGGAGCGAGAGCATGCCCAATGTGTGGCCGGATGGATCCAACGAAAGCAGGATCATGGTGTCCGTGCGCATAGGGCCACCCTCGTCGGGTCGCTCGTCAGTCCCAAGCAGCAGCACGTTGATGGGCGCCGGCGTCGGCGTCACGGCCGGCGCAGGCGTGGCCGTCGGAACGATGGCGTCAGCTTGCTGGTCAGGGGCTGGTGTGGCGGCAGGCAGCGGCGCGACAGCAATACTGGTTTCCTGGTCCAGTGAGGCAATAATGGAAGACTGCACAATCCGTTCACGCGCCCACGTGTTCAGGCGTGTGCCCAATACGAGTGCCAACACCAACACCACGAGTGAATAGACAGCAGTGGTGCTGACAGCAAACAGCCGAGCCCTGGAGCGGCGCGGCTGACGAGTGGGATTGGCTGGACCAGATTGCGAACCATTTGACGCCATATGAACTCGAGTATAGCACAAGCAGGCGGCATTGCGCACAATTAGCGTGGTCGAGTTGGGGTGGGAGTACGTGTGCTTAGCGGGGAAGGCGCTGGACGTAGAGGGCTTCGTTGGTGAGGATAAAAAGCGTGTCACGCACTTCGTCGATATAGATGCTGCGCAGGCCGCGCAAAGGACGGCCTTCGGCGGCCTGGAATTGGCCTTCGAACTCGCCGCTGTCCTTGTTGAAAAAAAGAATGCGTTCTTCGGCGGCATCGGCCAGGTACAAGGTGGGATCGTTTACCGACTGGCTGATGTACAGATCCACCGGGTCGGCAGGTAAGGCCACGCTGTCGTCCAGACTAAATGGCACCTGCTCGCCGGCATGATAGCGCACCACTTTGCCATCGCTAAACAGCAGCCAGATGTCGCCGTCGATGCGCATGACCTCCATACCTTGCAGGCCCACCTGCGTGGTAGGCTGGAACCAGGGCACAGGCGGATCCTGATAGGTCCCCGGCGCGTAGCGATAGATTTGATTGACGGCCTCGTCGGCTGCGTACACGCGGTCGGAGAACACCTCCAACTGCGTCGCCTGCTGCCAAGGCGGCGGCTCACCAAAGCTTATCAGCGTGCTGCCGTCGACCTGGTTGTAACGAAAGACACGGTTGTTGCCATCCAACAGCAGCAAACTTGCTTTGTCCTCATAGCCGGGGATCGGCGATTGCCAGGCCACGTCGACCATGGGACCAATTGGGCTACCATTGACGATCTCGCCTTCGCGCAGCACGACCTGCGCATCGTCGGCCAGAGTCTCGCCATTTGCGTCGAGCCGATACCTTAGAACCTCGCCGCGACCTGAGTCCATGACATAGACGTCCTGGTCTATGACCAGCACACGCTGGGGGGACGCATCAGCCGGGAATGTTGCCAACGGCGTGGTCAGGCCGTACAGCGGCGTGATCTGCATCACCTGCTGCTGCTCAGCTCGAATCTGTTCGATCAGGTCGCCGCTGCGCGTGGTGCGACCCAAAATCTCTTCACTTTGCAGTACGTAGTCGTATGCCTCAGTAAGCAGTGCACGCGCCGTCGTCTTGTCTTCCTGATCCAGCGCATCTTGTGCGCTGAGCAGGCGGGCTTCAGACAGATCAAGCAGAGACTCGGCCTCGGAGCGGTTGCTGGCTCCCTGCTGCCAATACATGCCTGCCACCACGGCGGGCACCAGAAGCAACAGGATGACGGCAATGGCGACAAAGAGGCGAGCACGGCTGCCGGATGCGGCAGGGGGCGGCACAAATACTCTGCCTGGTGCAGCGGGGCGCGGGGCTGCGGCGGCTTCCGTGCCCAGATCGGCCGCCAACACGTTTGGCGACGGCTGCGCATTACGGTCAGGGAGAATGCTGGCAAACATGCCGCGCGCTCGGTTCAGACCGAGCACAGCGCCGGCAGCCAGTGTCGTCGGCACGTCCTGGCTTGCTGTCGAACTCGCTGCCGCAGCGGCCGGGGCTGCTGGAGGCGGCGCCTGGGAAAGTGCTTGCGATGAAGGCGCAGGCTGTGTCGAATACGATGAGGCGCCAGCGACAGCAGAACTGGTGGTGGAAGAAGTGCCCGCTGCCGGTGCACTGACCACGGGTGGTGAAGCGTTTAGCGCCGTTGGCAAGCCGGCGCCAGTGCGCGTACGCTGCGCAACGGCCGCGCCGGCGGCCAGCGTCCCCGGGCCAAGAGAAGACGCAGGGGGCGGTGCAGGCGCCGAAATCGATGCGGCATACAGAGCTGGCGCCGGCGGCTGTGATGCCGATGGGGAAGAGGCCGGCGACTGTGTCGTCGCTGGTGGAGGTGGCGGGCTGCTCGGATGAGGGGAGGGCGGGCCGCCGGCGCCTTGCGCCGGGGCCGACGCAACGCTGGCATCGTCCCACTCAAAGACCAACAGCAGGCCGGGTATATCCGTGACGCCGGCCTGCTCACGCAACCCGTCGGCAGCGTCCTGGCAATTCGCGGGCGTGACGAAGGCCGCAGCACTGGCCAGGGTGCGGGGAGAAACTTGTTCCAGCCACTCGGCCCCGCCGGCGATCAGCGCGCCGCCAGACTCCACTTTCTGCCGATGCAGCGGCCAAAGCGCAAAGGGATCGTCGAGGTCGATGGCAGCGCTCAAGCGGTCGGGTGGATAGACATTGACACCGCCATTGTCGGTCGTGACAAAAGCAAAGGCATCCCCCAGGCCGGCAATGGCGAGGCGGTCACTCATAAGGCCGATGCAGATCACACCCGCACGCCAATCGGGTCCGCGCTGGCTGAATTCCGCCTCCAACAGCTGCTGGGCAGAGCGCATCGTATCGGTTAATACCTGGGACTGGGTGCCCTTGGTCGTGTAGTAGGTGCGCTGCATGGCGCTCAGGATGCGCTCGGTCAGCGCAGCCGCATCGGCGGCCATTCCCTGAAGGTCCACTAGCGCATAGAAATTTCCACGTTGTGCCTGGTGCGTGTCGGGCGGCGGCTCCACGATGCGCACCCCGGTTGGGGCTCCAGCTTGCTCGTCGGCTAGATAAGCTATATGAACAGTCATGAATTAGGTTTGGAGGTTAGAAGCGACAAGATTTGCATAGATTGTAGCCCGCAGCAGACGGAATGTCAACGTGGCTTGCAGTAGGGCAGCAGTGAGAAGAATTTTGGCGCACCCCCTTGTCAGCCCGTCGATTTCGTGCTAGAACGATATAAACTCGATCTGAGTATGATAGTGATTGAAATTCGGAAAGGCAGTATTATGTCAGCCCTGTGTGTGGAATGTGACGCCGAACTCAACATTGGGGGACGTGTGCGCATTGGCCAACGGATCGTCTGCCCTAGTTGCGGCGTGCAGCTAGAGGTCATCAGCGCCCGCCCTCTGGAGGTAGATATCGCCTATGATGACGGCGAAGAGTGGGACGATCTCGACGGTTACTCGCTCGACGACGACGACGATTTAGACGACGTGGGTCGTCTCAACGGCGCGACGGCGCTCGAGGACGATTGGGAAGACGACCTGGACGAAATGGACGAGCTTAACGACCTGGACGATGATTTGGAAGACGATCACGACGAAGACTGGGAAGACGAGAAGCCCGGCCGGCAATGACCGAAGGCCGTTATCTCGTTCCAGCCGGTGTGCAACGCGTCGAGGAAGAGATCAAACGCAGTCGCTTTATCGCTACGCTCGGGCCCGCCCCCACGCTTGAGGCCGCACGCGCCTTTATTGCGCAAGTGAGTGCGGAATTTTCCGACGCCAGCCATAGCTGTTGGGCCTATGTCGTGGGACCGCCCGGCAGCACCTCGCAAGTAGGCATGAGCGATGCCGGCGAGCCGCACGGCACCGCTGGCCGCCCCATGCTCAATGTTCTGCTCCACAGCGGCGTCGGCGACGTTGTCGCCGTCGTCACGCGCTATTTCGGCGGCACCTTGCTGGGCACCGGGGGCCTGGTCAAGGCCTATAGCGGCGGCGTGCAGCTCGGCTTGCAGACTTTGGCGGTGGTGGAAAAGGTCACGATGACTGAGGTCATGGTCGTGATCGACTACAGCTCCGTCACGCCATTTCAGCGCCTGCTGCCCGGCTACGAGGTGGAGGTGTTGCGCCAGGAGTTTGCCGCCGACGCCACCTTTTACCTCAAGCTGCCAGAAGAAAAAGCGAGCGCCTTCACTTCCCATGTGGTCGAGCTGACCAACGGCCTGGCCCTCGTAGAGAATGTTGATCCTTGATTCGTGGCATGAAGGGATGGCCATGATGAGAGGGCGTACGCCGCTGCTGTGATACACTTACGCCTAAAGATTATTCACACTGATTGCGAAGGTGAGGAGCAAGATGGAGCTTTGGGGAGGAATCGAGGCAGGTGGCACCAAGTTCGTCTGTGCAGTGGGGGGAGGCCCTGACGATATACGGGCGGAGGTGCGCTTTCCCACCAGTAAGCCGGAGGAAGCGATCGGCGAGGCGGTGGCATTTTTCCGCGCCCAGCAGACCGCCGGCTCGGTGTCTGCGATCGGCGTCTCGTGTTTCGGGCCGATCGACCCTGACCTGCGTTCGCCGACCTACGGCTATGTCACAACCACGCCCAAACCGCACTGGGCGCATACTGATTTTGTCGGCGCGCTCAAGGCCGCCTTGGGTGTGCCGGTCGGCTTCGACACCGATGTCAATGGGGCTGCGTTGGGGGAACACCGCTGGGGCGCGGCACAGGGGCTCGACACGTTTGTCTACCTGACCGTCGGCACTGGGTTGGGGGGCGGAGGCATGGCCAACGGTAAGCTTGTACACGGGCTGATGCACCCTGAGATGGGGCACATGCGTATACCGCACGACTTGAACGAGGATGCCTACCCAGGCTGGTGCACTTACCATGGGGACTGTTGGGAGGGTTTAGCGTGTGGCCCGGCCATCGAAGCACGCTGGAGCACCAGCGCGCGCGATCTGCCGCCTAACCATCCTGCCTGGGCCCTGGAAGCGAAGTACCTGGCGCGCGGCATCGTCAACATTATCACTGTGCTTTCGCCGCAGCGTATCATCATGGGCGGCGGCGTTATGGACCAGGCGCACCTGTTTCCGCTGATTCGCAGCGAGGTCCAACGCTTGCTCAACGGCTACATCCAACGCCCTCAGATCCAGGAGCAGATCGACCAGTACATCGTGCCGCCGGGCCTTGGCAACCGCGCGGGGGTCGTAGGTGCGTTTGCCCTGGCGCAGGATGCACTGCAGGAGGCGCAACGTGTCTAGTTCTCCAGTGGTATCGTCGGCTAGCGGCTTTATTCCTACCGAGCACCCGCATCGGCGGCGCAACGCGCTCAACGGCGATTGGGTGCTGGTTTCGCCCCATCGCACCAAGCGGCCGTGGTTGGGACAGGTCGAAAAGACGCCACCTGACAACCGCCCCAGCTACGACCCCAACTGCTACTTATGTCCCGGCAACGAACGGGTAGGCGGCGAACGCAACCCGGCGTATGCGGACACATACGTATTCACAAATGACTTTGCCGCCCTGCTGCCGGACGGCCCGCGCGGCGACGTCAGCCAGGGAGACCTGCTGCAAGCCCAGGCCGAAACGGGCATCTGCCGCGTCATCTGCTTTAGTCCGCGCCATGACTTGACCCTGCCGGAGCTGGATCTCGGCGCCATTCGCAAAGTCGTGGACCTGTGGGCCGAGCAGATCGTCGATTTGGGTGCGCGGCCGGAGATCAACTACGTCCAGCTCTTCGAGAACAAGGGTGCGGCCATGGGCGCATCCAATCCCCACCCGCACGGCCAACTCTGGTCAGACTACACGGTGCCTTTGGAGCCGGCCAAGGAAGACGTGCAGCAGCGCGAGTACTTCGAACGCCAACGGTCGCCCCTGCTACTTGATTATGTCAACGTCGAGCTAGCGGCTGGCAAACGCGTCGTCGTCGAGAACGACCACTGGGTGGCGCTCGTGCCCTTTTGGGCCGTGTGGCCGTTTGAGACACTGCTGATCCCGCGCCGGCACGTACAGGCGCTGCCGGAGCTCCAAGACGCCGAACGGGACGCGCTGGCCGACATCCTCAAGCGCCTGACCACGCGTTATGACAACCTATTTGAGACGAGTTTTCCCTATTCAATGGGCTGGCATGGGCAGCCGACCGACGGCCGCAACCATCCTCATTGGCAGCTGCATGCGCACTTCTACCCGCCCCTGCTGCGCTCGGCGACGGTACGAAAATTTATGGTGGGTTACGAAATGCTGGCCAACCCGCAACGCGACATCACGGCCGAGCAGGCGGCGGACCGGCTGCGGCAGATGAGTGAAGTGCACTACAAGATGAGAGGGTAACGGGATGAAGAAACCGAGTTTTTGTGAAAAACTCGGTTTCTCATGCTGGCGGGGTTGCTACTCTCTCACCCTCGCAACGCCTCGATGGCAGTCAGGATCTGTGTGGCGTCGCCGGCCAACCCGCTGCTGCGAAAGCCGGGGATAGCGTAAAGGTCATCGGCGCTGGAGGGCGCGCGCTGGGCGATGGTGCGCAGCAGGCTGTCGGGGGCGATGCTGTATGGCTTGCTGCGATCGGCGACAGCCCGCTTTTGACGGATTTCCTGCAAACGCATCAGAATTTTACGCTCCAGTTGCGGCGAGCTGGCGGAGGCGGCGGCCTGGCGTATCTTGCCGGCCGCGGCCTTGCCGCCTTCGCTTGCCTCCGCCAACGCCTGGCGCTGTGTGGACAGCAGGGCCTCGTCGCCGTCCTGGACCGGATGAAGCTTGATAATGTCGAGGACGGCAGCGCCATAGTGCTGCAGCCGTTGTGCCCCAATACCGGGTACGGCGCCAAGATCGTCCAGCGTCTGCGGGCGCAGCTCGGCCACGCGCAGCATCACCTCATTGCTCATGATCACGTAGACTGGCTGCCCCAATTCCTCAGCCGTACGCCGGCGCCACAACCACAGCGCCTTCTGGAGGCCGGTGTACTTATCGCCCTCGGCTGCGTCCGCTACTGTCGCTTCAGATTCCTGTCCCGGCAACGGATCGCCGTAGGAGCCGAGTTCCGGATTTTCCGCCAGCCAGGCCTCGGCCTCGGCCCGCCCACGTAGGGTCGGCGTGACTACAGGAAACCCGTTCGACGCGTACTGGCGCAGGCGTTCGTCTTTGATTAACTTGTCGATATGTTCGCTGACGGCGGCTTCGCCCAGGCCCTTCAGCGCGCCAAAATGGCGGGCCTTATCGGGGCCAAACGGGGCGCGCAGCGCGCCAACCAGGATGCGCGCCAATCCGCTGCGGCCGACAGGGCGAGGGAGGCTCACCAGGCAGTCCATGATAATCGGTTCGACGTCGGCAACGTCGGGGGCCAGATGCATCACCAGTTCGGGCACTTCAATATCGGGACGTATGCCGGTGCAGTTGTCGCAGACATTGCAGCGAGTGCGCGGCGGGCTGCCAAAGTGTGCGCTGATGTAGCCGTGGCGGCAGGTCTCGCTGGTGGCGTAGCCGATCATGTCCTCAATGCGGCGCTGAGCCAATGCCTGGGCGTGTGTCAGGATACGCTCCAGCCGCTGAGGCGCATCGGCCGGCCGTGGCGGCAGCTGCATATACATGGACCGGCGCGACCCACGCACAGTCAGCCACCCTTCCGCCTGCCAGCGCAGCAAATGCGACTCGACGTCGTATGCGTCCCAACGCATAAAACGGGCAATATCGGCGGTGGCGAAAGCCGCCGCCTGGCCTGGCTGGAGGGCCAGGCCCTTGAGCAGCCGCTGCATACCCTTGTGCTCACGCGCCGCGGCAGGCAGGTTCTTTGACAAAATGATGACGAGTTCCTGGCTCAAGTCAAAACCACGCGCCAGCAGGTCGGCGCGTTCGAGCAGGCTGATGGCAACGCGCACCATTGTTTCATCCACCCTCCTGCCTTCGGTGCTGATCACCTGCTGCAAGCGCCGTGCGTCGATGGGACCGGCCACAGTTCCCACGGCGGGTGCACCGTCGCCCGGTTGGCTGTCGATCAACTGCGCACCAATTGCGGCATAAACCTGTTCTAGAAATTCCACCTTGTATTCGTCGGACGTGGCCCAACGGCGCAAGCTGGCCCAGTCGTTGATGGAATAGAAAAGCACACCTTGGCTCAACTTGCCATCGCGCCCGGCGCGTCCCACTTCCTGATAGTACGAATCCAGGCTGCGCGAAGGATGGAAGTGTACGATAAAGCGAATATCGGATTTGTCGATGCCCATGCCAAAGGCGATCGTGGCGACGATCACACGAGTCGTCCCCTTCATAAATCGATCTTGCACGGGGCCGCGCGTGCTTTCCAGCCCAGCGTGGTAGGCCTCGGCTTGTACGCCCACGCCTTTGAGTGCAAGCGCCAACATCTCCGCTTTATGGCGGCTGTTCACATAGACGATACCGCTGCCTGCAGTGTTGGCGACAAACTTGAGCAGGGCATCCTGTTTTTCGTCTTCATTGTGAAACTGGAGCGCTGAAAGATGCAAGTTGGGCCGGAAGATATCGAGCGCAATCACGCGTGGGCGGTCGAGCGGCGTGGTTTCGTCCTGCGCGTCTTCATTGGAAATGTACTCCACGATCTCGTCACGCACGCGTGGCGGAGCTGTGGCCGTCATCGCCAGTGCCGGCGGATTGCCAAGCTCGTGGCGCGCCTCTTCGATAAACAGGTAGTCGGGACGGAAGTCATGGCCCCACATGCTGACACAATGCGCTTCGTCGACGACAAACAGGTTAATCTTGGCCTGGCGCAACGCACCCAAGAAGGTGCGCTGGCGCAGGCGCTCGGGTGCGGCATAGATCAGCTTGAACTTGCCTTGCGCGATAGCCTGCATGCGGGCAGCCAGCTCCGCTTCGCTGAGCGAGCTATTAACAAACGTAGCGATACGCTGCGCAGCGCTCGGCAGACCCTCTACCTGGTCTTTCATCAATGCAATCAACGGGCTGATTACCAGCGTGGCGTGCGGCAGCACCAAGGCAGGCAGTTGATAGCAGAGAGACTTGCCGGCGCCGGTCGGCATTACAGTGAGGATGGATTCACCACGCAGCACGGCGGCCATGGTTTCCACCTGGCCTTCCCGCAGCTTATCAAAGCCAAAGTGGCGAATCACGTTAAGTTCGATCTCGCTGCGTTCCTGCGAGCTTACCGGAACCGACTCGGGGCCGTTATGCAGCCGATAAAAGCGTTCGGGATCGTCGGCGAGTACACTGTCTTCGCCGACAAACGGGCCCAGGTCACGATGCAACTGCTCCAATTGCTGCTGGCGCCGGCGTTCCAACTCGAGCGCAGCCGCGGCCGCAGTTTGTTGGCGGCCAAGTTCCTGTGCCAGGGTTTGCAGGCGGCGCAATTCGTCGTCGCGAATACCGGCGGGGATGCCGGCGCCGAGACGCTGCAACTGCTCGTCGGCGGCGCTGCGGCCTTCCACCTGCTGCGTCAGCCTGATGAGGGCCAGCGTCACAAGCAGGTCGCGCGGCCGATACTCGAGAAATGTGCGCAGAAAGGTCGAGGCGGTCTCGCTGTCGCCGAGGGCAGCCAGCGTTTCGGCCGCTACAGTCACTGCGCCGCTGTTGCGAGCGTACGTGCTGCCCAGTTCGAGTGCGACGCTGCGGGCATGTGGCTGATGGCCGGCCGCCAGCAAGACCTGCGCCTCGCGCATTTGGGTTGTGACCGAAGAGCTGCGGCGTTGGCGTCGTTCAATCAGGTCCAACGCCTCGTCATAGTGGCCAAGGCGATACAAGGCCTGTGCCTGGTAATCTAGTAGAAACAGGAGCGGGCCGTGGACTTCGCGCAACGCTGCCACTAGATCCAGCATCTCTTCGGGTGAACCCCACGTCTGGACAAAAGCAAGCAGCGCGTCACGTAACTCGGGTGGTAGATTAGGAGTGGTACTCAGCGCCAGCCCAAGTTGGGGCAGCACGCCGCGTATAGGAAACTGTTCTGCAATCTGTTCTGGGAGCTGTTCTTCACTCATGGCAGGTTGGGCAAAACCTTACAGCGGGTTGACCGGCTATTTTTTGACGGCTACTGCGGCATTTCGTATAATGAGAACAGCATTAAAACTGTGAACCTTATGATTCTGAGCTATTCTGCAAGCATACACGGTTTCGCGAATTTTGCGAAGGGCGCAGTCGTCTGCGCCCCTTTTTTAGGGCGCCGTATTGGCGGCGCGCAAATGCTTCCCGTTTTGAAAGTGAGTAGTTAACATGACACGAGTTTACATCACAGGGATGGGCGCACTGACTCCCATCGGCAACGACGTACAAAGCTTCTGGCGCAACCTGGTAGCAGGAAAATCGGGCGCCAGCAAGATTACGCACTTTGATACGCTTGACATGCCGTTCAACATTGGCTGCGAGGTCAAGGACTTTGATCCTACACAATACATCGACCGCAAGACGGCACGCCGCATACACCGCTCGTCGCAATTCGCAGTCGCCGTAAGCCGCCAGGCGCTCGATGACGCCAAGCTGACCATCGACGAGAACAATTGGGATCGGGTCGGCGTGTTGATGGCAACCGGCGGGGGCGGCATCACCGAGATAGAAGCCGGGGCGCTCGAAGTGGTGAAGAAGGGCTGGCGCTCGGTGGGCCCGTTTGTCGTGCCCAGCGCGATGGCCAATGCTGTGAGTTGCATCGTTTCCATTGAGACCGGCGCGCGCGGCCCGGTGATGACCAGCACCGCTGCTTGTGCCAGCGGCCACTATTCGATCATCGAAGGCTATCACTTTCTGCAGCGCGGCGAAGCGGACGTAATCATCGCCGGCGGCGCCGAATCGCTGATGTCGATGCTGACCATGGCCGCGTTTGGGCGCATGGGCCCGCTGTCGAGCCGCTTTGACGATCCCGAACACGCCTGCCGCCCCTTCTCGATCGACCGTGACGGCTTTGTCGCCGGCGAGGGTGCGGCCGCCGTAGTGCTGGAGACGGAAGAACATGCGCGCGCCCGTGGGGCCAGGTTGTATGCCGAGGTGCTGGGCGGCAAGCTAACCGCCGATGCCTTCCACATTACGGCGCCGGACCCCGAGGGTATGGGGGCGGCGCGCGCCTTATCCGGGGCACTGCACATGGCTAAGCTGCAGCCGCAGGACATCAAGGCTGTCTTTGCCCACGGTACCGGTACATCGCTCAACGATATCGGCGAAACCAAGGCGCTCAAGCGGGCCTTTGGCGAGGCGGCCTACAACATGAAAATTACCAGCATCAAGAGCATGGTGGGGCATGCGTTGGGTGCCGCCGGCGCCCAGTCGGCCGTGGCCGCCGTTTGTGCGCTCAACGACGGGTGCATGCCGCCGACGATCAACTACACGCCCGACCCGGAGATCGACCTGCACATCGTGGGCAACCGTGCTGAGCCGGTCGAATCGCGCTACGCCATTGTCAATGCCTTTGGCTTTGGCGGGCAAAACGTTGTCGCCGTGTTCGGCAAGGTTGAGGAATGAGCGAGCACCAGCTTCTCTACCTGTCACGCGCCGATGTAGAAGAGGTGGCGCTCGACATGACAGCCATGATCGGACTGCTCGCAACGGCATTTCGCGAAAAAGGCGAAGGGCGCGTGGAGATGCCACCTAAGCCAGGCATTCACACGCAGCCGGATGCGTTTATCCACGCCATGCCTGCCTACATTCCGGCACTGCAATCGGCGGGAATCAAATGGGTGAGCGGCTATCCAGGCAACCAGGCGCAGGGGCTGCCCTATATCAGCGGCTTGCTAATCCTCAACGACGACCAGACCGGGCTGCCTTACGCGGTCATGGACTGCACATGGATCACCGCCTATCGTACAGGGGCTGCCACGGCCCTATCGGCAAAATACCTGGCGCGCACTGACTCACAGACGGCGGCCATCCTCGCCTGCGGCGTCCAAGGACGCACCAACTTGGAGGCACTGGCGGCGATCTTCCCCTTGCAGCGCGCCTATGTCTTTGACGTGGACCGTGAGCGCCAACGGCGCTATGCAGTCGAGATGAGCAACAGGCTCGGCTTCGAAATTGTAGAGGTGAACGAGCCGCGCCAGGCCGTCGTCCTCGCCGACCTGGTTGTCACTTCGGGACCGATATTGAAACATCCCACGCCTTCCATCGCGGCTGACTGGCTGCAGCCGGGAGCGTTCGGTTCAGCCGTGGACTTTGACAGCTATTGGCAGCCGGCGGCCATGGTGCAGATGGACCGCATTACGACCGACGACCACGACCAGTTCCAGTACTATCGCAGCGTCGGCTATTTTGGGCAGACGCCCAACCCGTATGCGGACCTAGGGGAGTTGGTGGCCGGGACCAAACCGGGACGGCAGCGCGAAGACGAACGCACACTGGCAATCAACTTGGGGTTGGCGCTGGACGATATGGCCGTGGCGCCCGAGGTGTACCGGCTGGCAGTGGAACGGGGTATAGGGACCTGGTTGCCGTTGTAGACGAGATAGCCAGGCGAGCGCATACCTGGTCAGAATGCAAGCACCGAGTTTAGAAGACAGCGGCGCCGTTCCTCGACGGCGCCGCTTTTTTGGTCGTAGATCAGGTCCAGGGGAGTCGCATGTAGGTGCACATGCGACTCCGACTAAGGTCTACTGCCGATTCTTGACTGCGGGCATATAGACATTGTATTGGGCGATACCAACAGCCACGGCATACTGGCCCCCATTATCAGACCAAGTCTCCACTTGTACCTGCCACTTGCCGGTACGGGGACTTTGGACCGTAACATAGTTGCTTGCCGGCCGCGTGATCGTGCCATCTGGAGCGGTAACGACTATGTCACCGCCGCGCGCTATGAAGATGAGTCTACCGCCTCCCGCCAGGTTGAACACCTGTGGCGGCGTCAGGTTGTTGCGATTGGCCGTGCCATAGAAACTGTGGAGCAACTTAGCGCCGGCAGCTAACAAGCCATCTTGCACATCCTGGAGCTGTGGCGTCTCCGGCGGAGTGGTAGCGATCGATGTCTCGTTGCCTTCGGCATCGGCGGCCTGAACATAGGCATAGCTTGTCAGGTCGAGGTCGAAGACACCGGCGAAGTTGGCCACGTAGATGCCGGCATCGCTTGCGATGGCAGTCATCTCTGCTGAAGAGCATCCGCCATCCGGTGTGCAGCGATAGGCAACGACGAGAACTGGGGCGAAGGCGGGGCCTTCGCCCGATACCGTGTCACTGCCTGCCTCGACGCTCGCTGTTAGCGTGATCGCAGCCGTCGTTACCGTCGGCGAGGCTGTCACCTCGACTACGTCGCCGGCTACAAGATCGACGAGGTTCCCAGCGCCATCCAGGAAGAAGGTCGAGAAGTCACCGTATATGCCCGTTGGCGCTGACGTCGAGGCAACTGGGCTACCGCCGCGCTTGAGCACCAAGGAAGCCGAGGCGTTGGGTGTAGCATAGCCGTCGACGATGTCGCTGCTCACATTAATGCGAACGAGTGGTGCGTATGAGCCGGTCCAGACCTCGTTGCCGTCCTCGTTGAAATGCGCAACCGAAACCCAGCTGCTGGGACGCACATCCACTGTGCCCGAGAAGTCGGCCGTGTAACTGCCGTCCGCCGCAGTCGTGACCGTCCGCTCACCCCAGAAGCCGTTTGTCCACACGAATACATCCAGGTCCTGACCTGCAGGGCCAACGCCGGACACACGGTCGGTGGTGTTGTCAGCAGTTGCCGACAGCGGCGTCACCGGCACCGTGATTGTCTGGGCGGCATAGACTACAACGGTGTCATCGGGGCGAATGATGATTGGGCTGCTGCCATTGCCACGGAACTCGACCGCGAAGTAACCGTTGCTTTCATCGGCAGCGGCGATTTCTTCACCGACCACGGCCGCGCCGCGCAGTAATTGCACCTGAACCTGTGCGCCGAGCGCAGTCGTGCCGTCCACCTCATTACCGTGTTGCTGCACCGAGACAAACGGGGTGCTCCAGCCTAGGAAGGTGCGGTTACCCAACAGGTCAGTCACCCAGATCCAACCGCTATCGCCGACATCCAAGCCACCGCACTGCACCACCCAGTTTCCGCCGAGGTCAACAGTTGTGCCGCCGCCACAGCTCGAGCCATTGGCTTGCAGAGATGCATTTGCCGGGCCGGCACCAAAGAGCGTGGCGCTCTCGAAGTTGGCCTGCACTGTCAGTGCAGGCACCGTCATCGCCTTCGAGACATCACCCGCTACCATTTCGATCACATCGCCTGTCTTGATCTCCACCAAGCTGGCTGTCGAATCGCGCAATAGAGCGTTGAAGGAACCATCGGCATTTGACATGACGGCTGCCGTGGCCACTACCTGCTCGCCGTGTCGCAGCGTCAACAGAACCTGGCGCGGTCCACCACCAGCACTGCCGGACACGGCATGCGCCAGGTATTCGCCAGTAGCCTGGTTCCAGCGAGCGTTCAGGTAAACTGGTGCGCCAGACTGTTGCGTGGAATAGGCATAAACCCAGTTACCCTGTGGCTCACGATAGCGCAGCCAAACCTGGCTCCCCACATAGTCCTGCGCGAGACTTATGCTAAAGGCGCCGTTGGCATCCGTTTTGACTGTCTTGCCGGAGTAGTAGTTCCAATTGGACGTGAACACGCCGATCGTGGCATTGGCGGGTCCCGTTCCACGGACAGTGCGCGCTGCAGTGTCGACACTGGCCTGCAGAATCGGCACTGTGACGGACATCGCCTGTGCGCTCTTCACCTCGACAATGTCGCCGGCTTTGATATCGACCTGCAGGCCGTTAACATCGTACAGGTCGCTCCAGTACCAGCCGGAATCGGTGGCCTCTTCATGCGTAACAGCCAACACACCTCCGTTGCGCAGCAAAGTGATGGTAACCGGCGCGTAAGGCGCGGCGTAACCTTTCACAACATTGTTGCCGCCGTCACGTAATAAGAAGTAGGAGGACACGCCAAACAGCCAGGTCGTATCGATGCCGTTGGCCGAGTAGCGCACGGACGCGACGGCGCCGGGCTCGATGTCCTTTGCTTTGGCGGCTATATCCACCGTCCACTGGCCGGCCGCGTTGGTTAACACGGAACCGTCATACTCAGCGGGCTGTGCGGCCGCCGTAACCCCAAGCAAGCTGGCGGCCGGTCCAAAGCCGCTGAGCAGGTTGGCCTGATTGTCGATGGCCATGGCAAGCGAAGCAAGGGTGAGGGTCTTGACGACGCCAACGCCGAGGTCCAGTTCGATCACATCGCCTGCCATCAACACGATCGGCTTGCCGGTTGCATCGACTGGGAAGGCCGTGAAGTGGCCGGATCCCATGAAGGTAAAGCTGTCCATCCCGATAACACTCCCAGCGCGCTTGACTGTCACCACTACCGGCGTGTTCTCATCGGGTGTATACCCCCAAACACGGTTCGTGTTAAGCGCGGCCGCAAGCATCGTCCCTGCATAGCGCTCGACCCAAATGCTGTGACCGGCCGCATTCTCGTACTCGACCTGTACAAGAACGCCCGGCGCCAGGTCCGCTATACCGCGGAAATCCGCCATATAGCTACCGTCGCCGCCAGTCGTCACGCTGCGTGGCGCCTGCAACGGGCTTTCCGGCTGCTTGACGTTGAGCAATGAACTAGCCGGTCCGCTGCCGCTGACAAGATCCTGGTCAATGTCGATATTGACGCTCAAGGGCGGCACCATTACGGTCGTCTCTGGCTGCGCGAGCACGACTTGATCGCCCTCGGCGATGTTCAGCGGATTGCCGCTACCATCATAGAGGTTTATGCTAAATCTTCCCGCCAAGCTGCTCGTGTCATAGCCGACACCCTTGACCGTGGCGCCACTCGTGACGGTGATCGTGACGGGTGCATTGCCGGCAGACACCATGCCGCCCACCCAGTTGCCGCCCTTTTGGATGCCCAACTTGGGCTGTTCCACTAGCGCTGCGAAGCTGGCATAAACGGTGTTTCCGGCAGCATCGATGTAGCGCAGGTGGCCTTCGTCGCCAGCGTTCCAGTCCAGGCTAACCGGCCAATTTAATGGGTCTGCCCCCGCATAGAACGGATTGATGGCACTGAAGGCTGTCCCAGCAACCTGCACATACTTGCCACTGCCGCCGTCCCACAAGCTGTCGGGCCACACCGACAGGGTCTGCGTCAACCCAACCGTAGTTGTGGTAACAGCGGCATTGGTCACACCAGCCACCGTGTTGGCCTTGGGATCTGAGAAGACCTCAAAGCTAGGCACGGTAACCGATGCCGTCTGCCCGCCGAAAGTGGCTTCGACCACGTCGCCAGCGTCAAGATTGATGTCGTTGCCAAAATCGTCCGTGAGATAAAGTGCTGTGTTCGAACTGCAACCGACATAAAGGCTGTCTCGCCAGCGTGTGGCACCCTCTTGCGCCTTGACGACGAGATCCAGCAACCCGAGGCTGCAATTGGACTGCGGCAGACCGACGAACACGTAGTTGTCTGCTTGGTAGCCGCTGTCATAATAGTAATAGTAGAAATCGCTGCCGCGCAAGCTAAGTTTCGGTTTGTCGACAGGCGCGTCCCACTTAGCGTAAACCTTGTTGCCCTTAGCGTCGACATACATGGCAAGACCGCTCGCGCCGGGATAAATGTTGGCGGTGCCGCTGAAATCGGCGACGAAGTTGCCGGCACCGTCCGGCGCTACCATCTTCGAGTTTGCGTACGAATACATGTCGGCAAAGACCGCCAGGGATTGCGGCGCGCCGTAGGTGGTGGTCGTCACTAGACCGGCAGTGATCTGGCCGCTTACGATATCGGCCTTGGCATCGGCAGACAAGCTGAGGCTTGGTGCCTTGGTGGTCGTCGTGCGCCCATTAAAGGTAGCCACCACCGAATCGCCGTCCAAGATAGGCAGTGGGTTGCCATAGACATCCAGAAATCCGGCTGCAAACCCGTTGCAGGCATAGACAGAGTTCTGGTCCTTGACAGCACCGGCGGCATCGACCAAGGCAAGCGTACCATAGCCACAGTAGCCGACGCTGCCGTATACGGTGTTGTTGCTGTAGGAGTAACCGTCGCCGCGCAACTGGAGTACTGGGTCAAGCGTAGGCGCCGTAAAATTGGCGTACACAACGTTGCCGGCAGCGTCCACGTAACGCAGGTGACCCTGCTGTCCCGGGTTCCAGTCCAGCGTCACCGGCGGCCCAAGTGGATTGGCGCTCCAATAGAAGGGGTTCTCGGCGACGAAACTGCCTCCGGGAGCCAATACCGGCTTGCCATACAAGTAATCGCCTAGGTCTGTTGGCCACAATGCTAATGTCCCTGGCAGCCCAAGCGTATCAGTAACGACAGTGGCATTGGTCGTTCCAGAGAGCCTGTTGGCCTCAGGATCAGACGTGACGGCAAAGGCCGGCGCTATCGACGTGAGTGTGACAATACCATCGGTCGCCTGGATCGTATCGCCAGCTTGAATGTTGACGGGATTGCCATAGAGGTCGCTCAGGTGCAGGTCGAAAGTTCCTTGCGATGCGGAACGAGAAAAGTTGACGACCGCAGAACTGCCCGGGTGCGTTAACGTCACAGTCACAACTGCATTGGCAGCCACAACTGCACCGCTGACATTACTATCTCCCTGGTACTGGCCCTGGCTATTGGAAAACCATCCGCGAAGGACAAGGATGGGCACCATTCCATTCAGCACCACTTGGTGGCCCTGAGCATTGGTAAAGCGTAATTGCCACTGTCGGCCGCGTTCCACCCAAGGGCTGGAAATAGCAAATGTTCCACTAGCCGTCGTCGTGACGAAATAGGACGGAGCCAGGTCGAGGCTCAGCGTGGGGGGTGATGCCGGGTCCGTGCTCGTGACATTGGCCGGCGCAATACCCATGATTTGACCTGTGGCAGGGTCAGGCATAACCCGCAAGTCGACGACAGGGATAGTAATCAGATCGGGCGCCTGCACTTCGACGATGTCACCGGGAACCGCGAATACCGGGTTGTCGAAGGTGTCCTTTAAGGATAGGTACACCATATCGCCAAACGAGGCAAACGCGATGTCCGTTCCCTTGGCGATGCCGGCTGCAGATTTCAGCGTAGCGGTGACGACAGTACCCTGGGCAACTGTGCCATACACCGAATTGGAATGCAGTTGCACGGTGAATAGCGGCGCGACTACTGCTGCCGCGTTGATCTCGCCTATGGCGGCAACGGCGGGAGCCTGCAAATTCCCCAGGTCGGGCGGTGGTGCGAGCGGTGCCGGATAGGGTACGGCTTGCGTGCGCAGGCGTGTCGCGGCTGCGATCTCCGCGCTTAACTGCTGCTGATAAGAACCAGCTAACGCACCGACTGATGCCGTCGACAATTCGCCGGTCGGCTGCAGCTGGCCCAACAACGCCAACTGCGCCACTGCCTCGGAATTGGCACCGCTGACGACAAAGGTATAGGCCGCCGGCTGTGCGACGTAGCCGGCGATCATCCCCTGCTGCTGCAACAGATCCAACTGTGCCTGCACGCGGGCATAATGTTGTGCGTGCTCGACGTTCACATAACCGGCCGTGTCAAAAGCGCCGGCATCAGTAGGGATCGACACTTCCGGCGGCGCCACAATCAATAGATAAGACGAACCACCGGCGGCAGTATGCGCCTGCTCAGAAGCCCTGGGCGCGGCCGGAGCCGCCAACACGGTAGCAGGCGCGGATGATAGTATCAGCGCAACAATCAGTAGCGCCGACAACCAACGTGGCATACACATAGTATTCAGTTTCCTTACGCAAATATGGCGGTTAGGTTTGCCGACAGGGTGTATCGCGTGATTTTTGGCTGCTAGCCTGTGCCGTACATGGGGCAGGTCTCCTTTTCCTCGGGTCGGAATTAAGAGAACACATCATGAAAGGAAATGGCTTACAGAACCGTGGGATTCAGCAGTAAGCCGAAGAACATACGTATACTATACTCGCAGAATATCACCTTGTCAATAGGCAATTAGACAAGAATATGGAGCTAAGGGAGTAAAAGCAACTAGCGATAAATTAAGTTGGAGACAGAAGTAGTATACGGGTGGTAGTCAGGTACTAAACACGGATCAGCCACGTACCAGGTAAACATGCCCGCTGCCAGGTACAAATAGCCAAGTCGCAGCATGCCACGAGTCGTCTTGGGACAACGCTGTCATTTATCGATAGGGTGCCGATGCCTATCGCCAAAGCGACCCGCGGCTTAAGATTCATTCCCGAACGAAAAGCTAGTCGTCCCCGGCTACGAGTTCGGGCATGCCGTACTCAATATGGTTACGCTCGGTGTCGGTGCTGATGTAGTACTCGACGGAGTCCGAAAGCGCGATCCAACTGGCTTCAATGATGTTGGTGCTGGCGCCGACGGTGGTCCAGGTGCGCTCGCCGTCGGCAAAGTCGATCAGCACGCGTGTCATGGCGGCGGTGCCGCTGGCGCTGTCAAGGATGCGTACCTTGTAGTCGGTCAGGTGTATGGCGCGCAGGCGCGGGTAAAACTGGCCGATAGCCTTACGCAGGGCCCGGTTGAGCGCGTTGACCGGGCCGTTGCCTTCGGCAACTTCGTGCAGGATGCGATCGCCTACTTTGACCTTAACGGTCGCCTCAGAGAACATTCCGCGCCCGCGGCGATGTTCGACGGTGGCAGTGTAGTCGACCAACTCGAATGGAGCCTTATAGTCCGGCTGCACACGCCGCAGCATCATGTCTACGCTCGCCTCGGCGCTCTCGAAAGCGAAGCCGGCATTTTCGAGGTCCTTGATGCGCTGGAGCACTTCACGCTCCTGCTCGCGGCTGAGACCTTCCAGCCCGAACTCGCGTCGCTTGACGGCAATATTGTCCTTGCCGGCCAGTTCGCTGACCAAGACGCGCGTCTCGTTGCCGACCAGCGACGGGTCGATGTGCTGGTAGCTCATCACGTACTTGACCACGGCGTTTACGTGCGTGCCGCCCTTGTGCGCAAAGGCGCTCTGCCCCACAAACGGCTGGTGGCTGTCGGGGTTCTGGTTTGCCAACTCGCTGACATAGCGGCTGAGCTCCAGCAGTTGGCGCATGTTCTCGTCGCTGGTGCACTCCAACCCCATCTTGAGCTGCAGGTCGGCGATGACACTGACCAGGTTGGCGTTGCCGCAGCGTTCGCCGTAGCCGTTGACCGTGCCCTGCACCTGTGTGCAGCCGTGACGCACCGCCTCCAGCGTATTGGCTACGCCGGTCTCACTATCGTTGTGGGCGTGGATGCCAAGGTCGATATGGGCGAGCTTGCCTCCATCACCGCCATTGGCGGCGCGGCCAAGCACGGTGCCCATGACTTCGTCCACGGCTTCGCCGATCTGCCAGGGCAAGCTGCCGCCGTTGGTATCACACAGGACAATGCTGCCGCACCCGCCCAGGATGGCGGCCTTAAGGGTGGACAATGCATACTCCGGGTTGGCGCGATAACCGTCAAAGAAGTGCTCGGCGTCGTAGACCACTTCCTTGCCGTGCTGCACGAGATAGCGCACGGTATCGCGGATCATGCGCAGGTTCTCTTCCAATGTCGTGCGCAGCACCTCGGTCACATGCAGGTCCCAGGTCTTGCCAAAGATGGTGACCACCGGCGTATTCGCATCGATCAACAGTTTTACCTGGGGATCGTCGGCCGGGTCGACGTCGGCCTTGCACGTCGAGCCAAATGCTGCCACCTTGGCGTTGCGCAGGTTCAATTCGGTTTGCGCCCGCTCAAAAAACTCCATGTCCTTGGGATTCGAGCCCGGCCAGCCGCCTTCGATGTAGGCCATGCCAAACTCATCCAGGCGGCGCGCGATCTTCAGCTTGTCGTCACAGCTCAGGGCGATGCCTTCGCCCTGGGTGCCGTCACGCAGTGTCGTGTCGTAGAGGGAAATCTTCGTGTGATTCATGCATTCCTCGTTTCGCCCGGGTGGGTCCGCACGCGGCGTGCGGACTGGACGGGCCTCACCTGATTGCTCGCACAAAGACGTGCAGGCTAGATATACAGGTATGTCATCTGTCCGGCAGCAGATCTGCCACGCTGTTCAACACACGGTCGGGCCAGATGCCGCGCCCCAGATCGTCTTTCCGAAAACGGCCCGTCTTTACAAGCCAGCCCTGCATACCCATCAGCTTGGCGCCGCGCACGTCAATTTCGATGTCGTCGCCAATCACCGCTACCCGGCTCGCCGGCAACTGTAAGTCGTCGAGGACCAGGTTGAAGTAGGCGGCACTGGGCTTGCCAACCACAATTGCGCTTTGCTCGGTTGCATATTCGAGCGCCATGACAAACGGCCCTGCATCCAGGAAGGGACCGTCCGGCGTCCGCCAGTGGCGCTTCTTGTGCAAAGCCACCAGCTTTGCCCCCTTGAGCAAGGCGCGGAAGGCCTTGTTGAGACGGGCGAACGTAAAGCTCGCCCCCATGTCGCCCACGACGACATACTCCGGGTTCTCTTCGTCCACGTCGATGCCGCTGAATTCGAGCTGCGCATCAGGCAGAAGTAGAGGGAAGTAAGTCCGCGCGCTGTGGTCATGCAGATAGCGTGCTGCGACATAGGTGGCGGTGTAGAGTTCGTCCAACTCCAGGTCAAAGCCTCGGGCATGCAGGCGATCGAGCAAGGTGTAGCGACAATAGATGGTCGTGTTGGTCATAAAACGATAGGGAATGCCGCGGGCGCGCAGAGCCGAAATGGTCTCTGCTGCGCCCGGAATCACCTCTTCGCCAAGCAAAAGAACACCGTCGATATCGAATAGAAGACCGTCTACGCCGGCCAGGGAAGGAGCCATGCCATTTATCCTACGTTTTGCAGACCGGCGGCGATGCCATTGACGGATAGAAGAATCGCGTTGCGCAAGCGTTGTGCGGCTTCAGGATCGGTTTCGGTGCGCAAGCGCTGCAAGAGAGCTACCTGGATGTAATTCATCGGATCAACATATGGGTTGCGCACCTTAATGCTGCGCTGGATGACGGGTTCCTTGTCCAACAATTGTGCCGTCTCGGCAATATCCAGCACGACACGCGCAGTGCGGTCGAATTCATCCTCCAGGTCAACAAAGATGGCCTGCCGCGCGGCATCGTCAGTCAAATCGGCGTAGAGCGAAGCAATCGCAAAATCAGCCTTGGCCAATCCCATCTGTACGTTATCCAGGACCGTACGAAAGAATGGCCACACCTCGTACATCTCGCGCAGCGCCGCACGCCGTTCCGCCCGATCGCCACCCGCCATCCACGTTTCGAGGGCCGTACCGACACCATACCAGCTTGGCAGATTGACACGGGACTGTGTCCAGGCAAAGACCCAAGGGATGGCGCGCAGGTCGCTGATATCGTGGGTCGCCTTGCGCCGCGCCGGGCGCGAGCCGATGTTGAGCGCACCAACCTGGTCGATCGGTGTCGTCTCATGAAAGTAGGTGAGAAACTGTGGCCGCGTCACCAGCGAGCGGTACTTGCCGAAGGCAAGCTCGCTCAATTCGTCCATCAAGCCGGCCCAGGCGTCTTCCTTGGGAAAGCGGGGGCGGCGGCCACTGGTCAACAGCACCGCGCCGACCAATTGCTCCAGGTGGCGCCGGGCCAGGTCATGGTTGGAATAGCGGCTGCTGATCACTTCGCCCTGCTCGGTGAGCTTGATGTTGCCGCGCACGGACTCGGGCGGTTGGGCCAAGATGGCACGGTTGGCCGGGCCGCCGCCTCTGCCCAACGTGCCGCCCCGACCGTGGAACAGCGTGAGCCGTACGTCGTGCTTTTCGCACAGTTGGGCAAGCGTACGCTGCGCCCGGAACAACATCCAGTTGGCGCGCAGATAACCGCCGTCCTTGTTAGAGTCACTGTAACCGATCATGATCTGCTGGCGACGGCCGCGCAGGTCCAGGTGCTTGCAGTAAGCGTCATTCTTGAACAGCGTCGCCATAATCGTGGGCGCGTTGTCCAGATCCTCCACCGTTTCAAATAAGGGCACGATGTCGATGCGCCCCAGCAGGCCGGCGTCTTTGGCCATCAACAGAACTTCCAACATGTTGCTGATGCTGGAAGTCATGCTGATGATATATGTCTGGATTGCGTCCTCGTCGATCTCTTCCTGGGCACGCCGGACCAAGCGAAATAAGCTGAGCGTCTCATTCGTTTCGTCCGAGAACAGCAGCTGTGCCGTGAACGGGCGCAGGTTCTGGATCTCGCTCGTCAGCACACGCACCTTGTCGGGTTCCGCCAAAGCGTTGTAATCAGAATAGATGCCGTAGTGATTGTAGATCTCGGCCACGGCCGAGCGATGGCGGCTCGAGTGTTGGCGTACATCCAGCGTCGCAAGATGAAAGCCGAACACTTCGACATTGCGGATCAGGTCGGCCAGCCGGCCGTCGGCAATGCGCTGTCCCTTGTTCTGGCGCAAGCTGCGGTCGATCAGCTGCAGATCGTGCATGAACTCGTCCACGCTGTGATAGGCGCGTGGGCTGCGCACACGTTCGTCCCACGGCCGTTCATTTTCATTGCGCGTGGCGCGCAGGCGACGAAATACCATGATCAGCTTTTGCCGGTAAGGCTCCATGCGGAAACGGTCCAGCACCTCGATCTCATTCTCCGGCACCAGTTTGAAGTCCTCGGCAATGCTGTTGGCCAGATCCTGGCTGATATTGATGCGCGTGACGGCCGGAATGAGATGATGGTAGAGTTCGTCGATTGCGACATTGTAAAGCGTGAGGATCGCTTCCTTCATCGTGCGCAAGGCTTCTTCGGTGACGGCGACCGTGACAAATGGATTGCCGTCGCGATCGCCGCCGATCCAGGAACCGTAGCGGAGGAAAGTGGGTACGCTGAATTGCTCGCCGGGATATGCCAGCGCCAGGACCCTAGCAAACTCGCTGTAGATCTCGGGCAGAATGTGGTAGAGCGTCGCCTCAAAGAAATAGAGACCGGTGCGCACCTCGTCCAAGACGGTGGGGGGGCGGTCGCGCGTTTCGTCGCTTTGCCACAGCAGCAGGATGTCCTCGCGCAAACGGTTCATCAGCTCGTCGGCTTCCAGCGGCAGCAGGTCGTCGTGGTTGAGACGGCGCAGGGTCGCGGCAATCGTCCGCAGCTTGGTGAGAATCGCCTGGCGCTTTGTTTCGGTTGGGTGGGCGGTGAGGACTGGGCGGATAAAAAGATTGCTGAGGGTCGCACGCATTTCGTCCGCGGTCATACCCTCTTGCTTGAGACGAGCAATGGCCTCCTCAATCGTCTCGCGCCCAGGAACGCCCCTGTTCTGGGCGTCCGCCGTGCGCTGGCGCAGCACTTGGGTGCGCTGCTCATCCTCAGCCAGGTTGACCAGCTGAAAATAGGTGGTGAACGCCTTGAGCACGGCCAGCGCCTTGGGCAGGTCGTCGACCAGCGCAGGAATCATGGCCTTGATCTGCTCGCCGGCAGCAGCATCGCCACCGCGCCAGGCTTTAGCCAGGCTGCGGATCTGCTCTTCCAACTCCAGGATATCTGGGCCCTCTTGCTCGATGATCGTCTCGCCCAGCAAGTCGCCGAGCAGGTGTATGTTGGCGCTGAGTTGCTGCTGCTGTTGTTCTACGTTCATATTTTGGCTGCGACCAGGTCTCCCATCACGACAGTTCCCACGACTTCACTGCCGGTATCGGCAATGTCGCCGGTACGGACACCCTGATCAAGCACGGCGTCGACGGCAATTTCGATGGCCTGCGCCTCGGCTTCAAGCCCGAGGCTATGGCGCAGCAGCATGGCGACGCTAAGAATGGTGGCCAGCGGGTTGGCAATCCCGCGTCCGGCAATATCGGGGGCGCTGCCGTGGATCGGCTCGTAGAGGCCGAGAGGCAGGCCAAGGCTGTTAAGCTTGTCGCCCACGCTGGCAGAGGGCAACATGCCCATTGAACCCGCTAGCATCGAGGCTTCATCGGTCAGGATGTCGCCAAACAAATTCTCGGCGACGATTACGTCGTAAGAGGAGGGCTTGCGGATGAGGTGCATCGCCATGGCGTCCACCAGGACATGCTCGACCTGCACGTCGGGGTACTCCTTCATCACTTCGACCGTGACACGCCGCCACAACCGGCTGGAGGCGAGCACGTTGGCCTTGTCCACGCTCGTCAGGTGCTTGCGCCGGCCGCGCGCTGCCTCGGCCGCCACACGCACAACGCGCTCGATCTCGGGGCGCGTGTACAGCATCGTATCATATGCTTCATAGCCATCGTCGCCTGCTTCCTTGCGCGGGCCAAAATAGGCGCCGCCCGTCAGCTCGCGAATCACCAGCATGTCCGTCCCTTCCAGGACAGATTCCTTGATAGTGCTGGAGGAGACCAACTGGCGTGATAGCTTGACCGGGCGCAAGTTCGCAAACAAGTTGAGCGCCTTGCGGATCGCCAACAAGCCGCGCTCGGGCCGATCGGGCGCAGTTGGAACATCCCACTTGGGACCGCCCACGGCGCCCAACAGCACGGCATCGGCCCTGAGGCTCGCCTGGACGGTCTCTTCTGGCAGGCTGGTGCCCTTCTGGTCAATGGCACAGCCGCCCATCAGCTGGTGGTCGAATTCGAAGGAATGGCCGAATTTCCTGGCCACAACGTTCAGGATCTTCTTGGCCTCGTCAGTGACTTCGGGGCCGATGCCATCGCCGGCTAACACTACGATTCGCGCTTGCATAACGTCACTTTCGCTGTGAGTGGATGATTGGCATGTAAGAAACCGAGTTTCTGGATACACATCAATACGGCAGCACCGCCTCATGGGCGGCGATGGCAGCTTCTTTCGACATTATGTAACCTAGATCGTCGACGCCATTGAGCAGGCATAGGCGGCGGAAGGGGTCGATGTCGAAGTGGTGCACCTGGCCGTCACGCAGCGAGACTGTCTGGTTGACCAGGTCTACTTTGATCTGTGTTTCCGGCTCCTCTTCGACAAGATCCCACAGCATGTTGACGACATCTTCGGGCAGCGCCACCGGCAGCAGGCCGTTCTTGAGGCTGTTATTGTAGAAGATGTCGGCAAAACCCGGCGAGATTACGGAGCGGAAGCCATAGTCAGTCAGCGCCCAAACGGCATGTTCGCGGCTGGAGCCGCTGCCGAAATTGCGCCCGGCAATCAGGACCTCGGCGCCGGAGTACTCCGGCTTGTTGATAACGAAGTCGGCCTTGGGCGAACCGTCGGCATTGTAGCGGATCCAGGAGAACAGCCCCGCGCCCATGCCTTCCTTGGTCACTGCCGTCAGGTACTTGGCCGGAATGATCTGGTCGGTGTCCACGTTCTCCATGCGCAGCGGCACGGCCGTGGCGGTCAATGTTTCAAACGCTTGCATCTTAGATAACCTCCCGCACGTCTACCACGCGGCCGTTGACAGCCGCCGCCGCCGCCATGATAGGGCTCATCAGCAGGCTGCGCGCGCCCGGGCCTTGGCGCCCCTGGAAATTGCGATTGCTGGTGCTGGCGACGTACTTGCCGGCGCCGGCCTTGTCGTCGTTCATGGCCAGACACATGCTGCAGCCGGCGCCACGCCACTCGAAGCCGGCCTCGCTAAAGATGCGGTCGAGCCCTTCGGCTTCGGCCTGCGCCTTGACGTCCTTAGAGCCAGGCACGACCAGCGCCTGGACGTTGGCAGCGACCTTTTTGCCCTGGACGACCTTGGCGGCCTCGCGCAGATCCTCGATGCGGCCGTTGGTGCACGAGCCGATAAAGACGATGTCGATCGGCTGGCCTGCCATCGGCTGCCCGGCGCGCAAGCCCATATACTCGAGCGCGCTCATCAGGCTGCGCCGCTCGGCGGGATCTACTAACTCCTCGGGAATGGGGATGCAGCCGGAAACCGGCACGCCTTGGCCCGGGTTGGTGCCATAAGTAACCATGGGGGCCAACTTGTTGGCGTCGAGGAAAAGCTCGCGGTCAAAGGTGGCGTCGTCGTCCGTCACCAGCGTGCGCCAGTAGGCTACGGCGCGCTCCCAACCTTCACCCTTCGGCGCATAGTGGCGGCCATTGATGTAGTCGAAGGTAGTTTCGTCGGGTGCGATCATGCCGGCGCGGGCACCGCCCTCGATACTCATGTTGCAGATGGTCATACGGTTGGCCATGCTCAACTTGCGGATAGCGCTGCCGCGGTACTCGAAGACGTAGCCTGCACCCCCGCCGGCCCCATTCTTAGCAATGATGGCCAAAATGATGTCCTTGGCCGTTACGCCGTGGCCCAGTTCGCCGTCCACCGTAATGGCAAATGTCTTTGGCTTCATCTGCATCAAACATTGGCTGGCCAGCACGTGGCCCACCTCGCTGGTGCCAATCCCAAAGGCCAAGGCGCCAAAGGCGCCGTGCGTGCTGGTGTGGCTGTCGCCACAGACGATGGTCATGCCCGGCTGGGTGACGCCCATCTCCGGCCCGACCACGTGCACGATGCCCTGGATGGGCCCGTTGATGTCCCACAGGGTGATGCCGAACTCTTCGCAGTTCTCGCGCAGCGTACGCACCTGTGTGGCCGCATCCACCGGCCAGAGCGAAATGTCGGTGCTGCGCGTGGGGATGGCGTGATCCATCGTGGCAAAGGTCCTGTCCGGCTGGCGCACCTTTAGTCCACGCTCGCGCAGCATAGTAAACGCCTGCGGCGAGGTAACTTCGTGGATCAGGTGCGCATCGATGTACAAGATCGCCGGCGCGCCTTCATCCTGCGCCACGACGTGTGTATCCCATACTTTTTCAAAAAGTGTTTTGCCCATTCTTGCTCCTAAATAGGTGGATCTTCGGTCCAAGCACGGGCACAAGGTCCGGCGATGGAGATTTCGCAGACCTGGCGGAATTTGTTCCCGCCGGACCTTGTGCCCCTACGTTTTCGTTGCGCGCCGTCTAATGTGCCTACAATTCGTACGTTATACTTTTGCCGGCTCTTCTTCCTCTTCGGATTCTTCCGAGCCTTCGGTTGCCGCCTCGATCTGGACGACATTTTCCTTGGGCATCACGTGCCAGAAGAACTGGCGTTGAGTCTCCCACTCCTCCAGCAGCATGCGCGCCATCTGCGACCCGGTCCGCTCCAAGTGCTCGCGGATCAAGGCCTTTAGATACTTCTCGTAGGCATCTCCTTGCAGACGGTTGACGGCGATCAGCTCGGGATTATAGCGCCGCTCAAACGTCTCATTGAGGTCGTAAACAAACCCCTGCCCACCGGTCATACCGGCGCCAAAGTTGCGCCCCGTCTCACCCAATACAATTACGCAGCCGCCCGTCATGTACTCGGCGCAGTGTTCGCCCGCGCCTTCGACTACGGCCACGGCCCCTGAATTGCGTACGGCGAAGCGCTCGCCGGCTACACCGGCCGCAAACAGCTTGCCGGCCGTTGCACCGTATAGACAGGTGTTGCCGATGATCACATTCTGGTGCGGCACGAAGCCTGCCTCTTCCATCGGCCGCACGACGATCTCGCCGCCGCCCAGGCCCTTGCCCACGTAGTCGTTGGCCGCACCGGTGAGCACCAGCGACAGGCCAGAGATGGCGAAGGCGCCAAAGCTTTGCCCGGCATGGCCATGCAAATCGACGCGAATGTGGCCACCGGGCAAGCCGGCATCGCCGTAGCGCAGCGCAAGCTGGCCGGACACACGTGCACCCAATGCGCGCTCGACGTTGGTGATCTTGTGGGCCAGCCGCACCGGCGAGTCGGGGTTTGCCTGCAGCGCCGCCAGCACCTGCTCAGTGATGCGGTCGCTGAGCGTCTCTTCGGGCGGTACGACCTCGTTGCGCGGCAACACGTTGCGCCGCGCGGTGCCGGTGTCAGGCACATACAGCAGCGGCGACAGGTCCATAAAGCCTGCCTCGCGGCCGTGGATGACCTGCTCCAGGTACTCAGGGTGGCCGACGACTTCGTCGAGGGTACGAAAGCCTAGATCGGCCAGGATCTGGCGCACGTCTTCGGCAATGGCCGTCATAAAGCGCATGACCATCTCCGGTGTACCGTTGAATTTCTTGCGCAGCTCAGGGTCTTGCGTGGCCACGCCCACCGGGCAGGTATTTTTATGGCAGACGCGTGCCATGATGCAGCCCTCGGCGATCATGGCGCTGGTGCCAAAGCTGACCTCGTCCGCACCCAGCATGGTGGCGATCACCACGTCACGGCCCGTCGCCATGCCGCCGTCGGCGCGCACGGTAACGCGCGTGCGCAGGCCGTTGGCCAACAGGACCTGGTGCGTCTCGGACAGGCCGATTTCCCAAGGCAGGCCGGCATTTTTGATCGAACTGAGCGGGCTGGCGCCCGTACCCCCGCTGGCTCCCGAGATGTGGATCACATCTGCCACGGCCTTGGCAACGCCGGCGGCGATCGTGCCGACGCCCATCTGCGCCACGAGCTTGACGCTGATCTTGGCGTCGGGGTTGATCGCCTTGAGATCCCAAATCAGCTGCGCCAGGTCCTCGATGCTGTAGATATCGTGATGCGGCGGCGGGCTGATAAGTGCAACGCCAGGCGTACTGTGACGCAACACTGAAATCTCGGCTGTCACCTTGTGGCCCGGAAGCTGGCCGCCCTCGCCGGGCTTGGACCCCTGCGCCATCTTGATCTGCAATTCTTCGGCGCTCATCAGGTACTCGGGCGTGACGCCGAAGCGGCCGGAGGCGACCTGCTTGATCTTTGATGCGCGCTCGGTGAAGTAGCGGTCCTTGGCTTCCCCGCCCTCCCCGCTGTTGCTCATGCCGCCCAGCCGGTTCATGGCAATGGCCAGCGTCTCATGCGCTTCCGACCCAAGGGCGCCATGGCTCATGGCTGCCGTAGAGAAGCGGCGCAGGATGCGTTCCACCGGCTCCACCTGGCCGAGCGGAATGGCGGGGCGTGAGCGGCGGAAGCCAAGCAGGTGACGTGGGGCCAGCCGCAAATCGTTAACCATATCGGCGTACTTGCGATAGTTCGCCGCAACGTCGTGGTCGTGCTTGGGCCGTGCGACCGAGGTCAGCGCGTGCACGACCTGCGGGCTCCACTCGTGCACCTCGCCGCCGCGCCGCGACTTGTAGATGCCCCAGGTAATCAGCTTGACGGCCTGGCTGGTATCGCTGTCGGGATAGCCATACTGATGCCACGCCAGCACATCCTCGGCGACAGTCGCAAAATCCACACCGCCCAGCACGCTCGGCGTATCGACAAAGGCGACGTCGATCAGCTCTCGCCCCACGCCCAAGGCTTCGAAGATCTGGGCGCCGCAGTAGGCGTCGAGCGTGGCGATACCCATTTTGCTCATGATCTTAAGCAGGCCCTTATCGACTGCCTTGCCAAAATTCTTGAGCGCCTGTCCTACTGTCAAATCGCCGGTCTTGCGTCCTTCCTGAACGATACCTTCCACGGTGGCGTAGGCCAGGTAGGGATAGACGGCGTTGGCGCCATAGCCGATCAGAGCAGCAAAATGGTGCACATCGCGCGGCTCTCCGCTCGCCACCACCAGGCTGGCGCGCATGCGCAGCCCACACTGGATAAGATGGTGATGCACGGCGCCAATCGCCAGCAGCGAAGGAATGGGCAGCGTGTGCACGTCGGCCTTTTCGTCGCTGATAACCACGATGGCGGCGCCACTGCGCACGGCCGTTTCAGCCTCCCGGCACAGCCGCTCGACTGCGGCGCGCAGAGCGGCTCCGGCCTGTTCAGGCAGAACTTCCCGCTTTAACGGCGCCTGCCACACGGCGTCGACCGTAACGCAGGCAAACTCGGGCAGCACAGACGCGCGCAAGGCGGACAATTGGTCCGGCAGCAGGATGGGTGACTTAAGCGCAATCAAATGCGTTGCCTCGGGAACCTCAGACAGCAGGTTGGAGCGCGTGCCGAGCAGCATGCGCAGGCTCATCACCATCTCTTCGCGCAGCGGATCGATGGGCGGGTTGGTCACCTCGGCAAATCGCTGCTTGAAATAGGAGAAGAGCGAACGCGGCAGCTTAGACATGGCAGCCGGCGGCGTGTCGTCGCCCATCGCCCCCACCGGCTCCTGGCCCGTGGTGAGCATGGGGCGCAGGATGACGATCATCTCCTCGCTGGTGTAGCCAAAGCTGGCCTGTCGATTGCTCAGGTTGTCCGCTGCCGGTGCAGAAGCTGCCTGCGCCCCGTTTACCGGGGCGTGACCGTTGGCGCCGCCGTTCTCAGCCTTGGCGCTGTCGGTTCTGGCCAGGCGCTGTTGTCGATGACGCGCCACGATATCGTCCAGCGACATAAGGTTTTCTTGCAGCCACTTGTGATAGGGACGGCGGGCGGCAAACTTCTGCGTGATCTCTTCGTCGTCCATCACCGAGCCGCGCGTGGTGTCGACGCAGAAGATCTGCCCCGGTCCAACCCGGCCTTTCTTCATCACGCGGCTCTCGTCATAAGCGACGGACCCGCTCTCGCTGGCGCAGATTACAATACCGTTGTCAAGCACAACGTAGCGTGCCGGTCGCAGGCCGTTGCGGTCCATGATCGTGCCCACGATGCGCCCATCGGTGTAGGTGACCGCGGCCGGACCGTCCCACGGCTCCATGAGGCTGCTGTGGTACTCGTAGAAGGCGCGGCGCTCAGGTGTCACTTCACCTTCCGGCATGCGCTCCCAAGCCTCGGGCATCATCATCATCAGGCCGTGGCGAATGTCGCGGCCGCTGCGTACCAGCAGTTCGAGCGTGTTGTCGAGCTTGCCGCTGTCACTGCCTTCGCGCGCAACAATGGGTCGCAGCTGCCCTTGTGGATTTTCCCAAAAGGCACTCTGCAGGTCCGCCTCGCGCGCCCGCATCCAGTTCTCGTTGCCTTGCAAGGTGTTGATCTCACCGTTGTGGCAGATCAAGCGGAAGGGCTGGGCGCGTTCCCAGGTGGGAAACGTATTGGTGCTGTAACGTTGGTGAAAGACCGCGATTGCGGTCTTGTAGTCGGGGTCGCTCAGATCCGGGTAGAAATGGGCCAATTCCTCGGCCAAGACCAGGCCCTTGTAAACGATCGTGCGTGCGCTCAGGCTGGCAATATAGAGTCGCTGCACGCCACGCGCGCGCGCCATATTGACGATGCGCTTGCGCGCCAGGTAGAGCAGGCGCTCAAAGGCGTCGCCCGCAGCACAGGCATCTTCGGTGCGCCGCACGACTATCTGGCCAAACCAGGGACGGCTGACGAGGGCGCGCTGGCCCAGCGCCGATTCGATCACAGGCACCGAGCGGAAGGCAAGCATTTCCAGCTTGAGTTCGGCCAGTACCTCACGCATGAGCTCGCGCGCCTCCGCGCGGTCCTCGCCGTTGGCCTTGTTGAGGTAAATCTGGCCGACCGCCACATCCCCGGGCGCGGGCGGTTCAATACCCATGCGACTCAGCTCACGGCCAAAGAACTCATATGGCAACTGCGTAAGCACGCCGGCGCCATCGCCTGTCTTGCGGTCGTCGGCGACGGCCCCGCGGTGGGCGTGGTTGCGCAGCGCCTCGAGTGCCATTTCGAGCACGCGATGCGTGCGTTTCCCTTCAACATCCGCGACGAACCCGATGCCGCAGGCGTCGTGCTCAAAGCGTGGATCGTATAGTCCCTGGGTGGTCCCCATTGCGTTTGTGACTCCTCTCGTCAGGTAAATCTGACCCAACTCAGCGCCGCCCAAGGGCGAGGGAAACAGGCGCGCCAGACCGAACGTCTGGGTAGCCTACGCCGACGATATTCCTTCTTCGTTGAAGCCTAGATGAGAACCTAGGTTGACGCCTTCGGCACTGAAGAGTTGGGCATTTACTAGCTAAGGCACTTAGTGGCTCTGAGCTCTACGTCTTTGCAGGTAGCCGATTGCCACTGCGGCGGCAGCCATGAGGATGGCTAGCGTCGCCAAAATACCTAGAACGCGTATGTTACCATTTTCGGGCGGCTGCTGCAACCCCGGAGCCGCTTGCGCAGGCGCAACAGGTCCGGCTGCATTGCCCGGGTTCAAGGCAACGCCCACAAGTACAGCAGTGACAACAGCCGTACTTGTGGGCGTTATGAGCTGCTCGATGGTCACATGGCCCTGCGCCACGTCCTCGGCAATCTGGACCACCGCCGTCGGCGACTGCGCCGGCTCCAACATGCGGTTGGCGAGTACGACGAGGTCCGTGAGCGAGTTGTCGGCTGCCAATGTCCGCAACGTGTCGGCCGGCAGCGACAACAGAAGGTTGCGCTGTACAGGGGCTAACGCCAGCAGTTTCTTCAGACCGGCGGTGTCGCTCACCGCCATCAAGGCAGCCACGCTGTACGCGTCAAATTCGTCCGGCTGCGCCAGCCGGTACATACCTAGTTCCAGCACACGATCAAGCCGGCCACCGGCCACGTTAAGCCACCCGATTGCCTCACGCGGTTGCATCGCCGCAACTATGCCGGCCACTGTGGCATCCGGCAGTGCCAGCAGTTGCTCCAAGGAGCCGTCGGCCACGGCGGTGTCCAGCGACTGCCGTCCTTCCTGGTTGATAAACCAGGTGACGAGACTAGACAGCCGAGCGAGTTCATCCAACGCTACGAGGCTTAACAGCGAGCGAAAATTGGGATTCTGGTCGGCTACCTGGCAGACGTCGCCAAAGCGCGTGCAGAATCCCTGCCATTGCTCGACCAGGCTGACGGAGGTTTCCAACGCGATCAGCGCAGCCTGGTCCGGGAGATCGTCCTTGATGGCTGTGGCGATCTCCTCGCGGATTTTGCTCTTGACCTCCTCGCTTTGCAGCGCCTCCTTGATCTGGGGCAGAGCACCCTCGTTGCCTTCCCAGAGATCGTAGGCGATCATCGCTACACCAATGATCCACCCCGCGACGGGGATGAAAGAGGAGCCGGCCTTGCCCAAGACGCGCCCCACGACCTTGCCTGCCACGCGTTGCGCGATCTTTTCCGTCAGCTTCTGCGCCAGGCGATAAACCAACTGTGTAACGAGGATGGTACCCACGCCGGCAATCGCCAGGCCATGTTGCTGCACCGCACTCGTGATCACCGGCGAGGTAGCAGAGAGGTTGACCTGCTGCGTGTCCGCTAGGACGCTGCGTTCGAAGGCGCGGAAGAGCTGGTTCGAATACTGCTCGCCGACATACTCCTTGAGACAGAGTAACGCCACCGAGGCGGCAGCGGCAAACTGCGTCTCCACCTGGCGCGCCACCTCTGAACCGACGGCGGTCGAGAGTTCCTCGAGCTTTACCTGGAAAGCAGGCGAGCTGAAAGCTTCGTTGGCGATACGCTCGGCATATTCCTGGGCCTTTTCGCCCCACCAGCCGGAGATCAGCTTGTCCCAGTAGGCTTCCTGCGCCCCCAGGTTGTCGACGGCCTGCTGCACGGCAGCGTCGACAGCCGCATCCATGTCAAGGTCGGCCCATTTGCGCTCGACCAGGCGGTCGATGTCGGCCGGCGTGCCGCCGGCATTGATCACGGTCAGGACATGCGCCTCGATCTCGTCCCGCACCTTCGCCTTGTCGACACGGCTGCAATCGCCGACGGTATACTGTTCGGCGCCGACCTGCTCGATGGCAGATGATTGTGTTCCGGACGCTGCATATGCCGGAACGTATGCCAGCGCCAGGCAGGCGACCAGCACCCCAATAACGATTTTCTGCCACTCACGCATTAGGTAGACTGTTTGATGAACTTAAAGCCATTGCCGTACACCACTACTTCCACGCCACCCTCGACCAGCGAAGGATGGCTGATCTTGACGCCGATCACGCCGTCATAGCCAAGCGCCTTGGCTTTCTCGTCCAACTCAGCCAGCGCGCAGTTGACAGCTTGCGCCACCAACACTTCGTAATGGGACATGCGCCCACCGACCAGATTGCGGATATTCTCGCGAATGTCCCTGACTACATTCGCCGCGGACACATTCACGACCGTCAACAGCTCTCCCAACTCGATCTGGGCGTTAGGATGATAATCCAGCGCTATCAGCATCTAATCCTTCATCTCCACTTGCTCGGCGCTATACCAACCCCGCCATATCGCCAAAGCGTCCCAATGAACCGCGCAGCCCGCATTACGCCTATCTTCCACCGCGCAACATGCCAAGCGGCTCCACCAGCCATTGGCCCAACCCAAACAGGAAGCGCAGTACCACCAGCGCCAGCAACACGAACAGCAACACGGCCCCTAGCGACGGCCATACTCCATGCTTGGCTACAAACAACCCGGGCGGCACGCTGCCGGCCAGCACCGTCATCACATCCGTCCAGAAGTCGCCCGTGCCCTTGGGACCGGCCACAAACGTGATGGCAGAATCCAAGCTGCGGCTGGCCAGCACTGGACGGAGATCCCCTAACTGGCGCAGCGACGGCACAACCGCCGGCTGGCTGAGGATGCGAGCCATCAGGTCATTGGCCTGCTCCTGCGTCATCGCGGGCAGTTGGTCGCCCAGCCACGCCAGGTCGTCGGGCGCAAGCTGGTTGGCCAGCGGGTTGAGGTTTTCCTTGGGCAGCGCCAACAGTGCGTCCATCTGCGCCGGCTGCAACAGCGACAGACGCGCCACGGCGGTCTTGTCGCCCAGCGCCAGCAGCCTGTCGAGCTGGTCGAGGTCCACCGTTTCGGGCGTGCGTCCCTTGTATAGTTCCAGCGCCACCACATCGTCCAGGCGGGTCCCGACGGCGTTGTGCCAAGCGAGTGCACTTTGCAGCGACCCATTCTCGGCGGCGATCGCAGCAGCGCTGGCAGGCAGGTTGGCCACGGCTGCCAGCGTTCCGTCGGCGATGGCCGCCTGCAGTGCAGGCTCGCCGCCGTTGGCTTGTACGATGCCCACCAGGCCCACCAAGTTCGCTACCTGTTCGGACGATGTCATGCTGCCCAAGATGCCGGCGAACTGTGGGTCAGCCGCCGCCAGGTCCAGCACCTGGCGGATGTTACGCTTGGTGTTGCGCCATTCCACAAACAGGTCGTTGGCGATGGTGCGCGCCAGGTTGGGAATTTCCGCCTCCAGTTCGGGCCGGATCGAGGCGGCGATTTCCGCCCGCACGCCGGCAGCAACCTCGGGCGACTTTAGCGAAGTGCGAATCTGGGGCAGCGCCCCCTCGCGGCTTTCCCATAGGTCGTAGGCGATCATACCCGTGCCGATCAGCCAGCCGGCGATCGGAATGACGGTCGAGCCGGCCTTGCCCAGGACGCGGCCCACGATCTTGCCGGCCACACGCTGCGAAACCTTCTGGGCGATGCTGGTCACGATCTTGCGGGTGATCTGGGCGACGATGATGACGCCAATGCCGCCCAGCGCCATTTGGTGCTCGCCCACAAGCTGCAAGATGTCGGGGCTCAGTTCGCTGGAGTTGAGCAGGCTGGCGCTGCTGGTGGCCACCTGCACGCGCTCCTCAAAGGCGTTGACCAGCGCCTGCGAATAGTTGCGGCCGATAAAGGTCTGCAGGCAGTAGAGCGCAGCGGATGCCGAGTCGGCAGAGGCGGCGCCCAGTTGGTTGGCCACGTACTGCGACACGGCGGCCGACAGTTCGTCCATCTTGGCGCGAAAGGCAGGGGCGTCAAAGGTATAGGAGGCGACAGCCAGCGTCAGCTGCTGCGCCATATCAGGCGACCAGCCGGAGAGAAACTGGTTCCAGACGTCGGTCTCCGACTGCACGCGCTGCACGGCCAGGTCCACCGAGTCGGCCACCGCCTGATCCATCTCCAGCGTCACCCAGAAACGGGTGACCGCTGCATCCAAGTCGACCTCGGCCAGGGCGCTGGCAAACACCTGCTGCGTAACGCCGTTCAGTTCTCCCTGCAGCGTCTCTTCGGACACAGTGCTGCAGTCCTGCAGTGTGGGCGCTGACTGGGCGGCGGGCGCGGCGACGGCGGGAAACGCCTCAAACAGGAGCGTCCCGACCAATACCAGACTCAACCACTTCATCCAGCGCCAGCGGCGCCCATGGTGCATCAATCGCATCAACTCCTCAACAAACCCAGGCGCCTATTGTACCCCAAACAGCAAACAAGGCATTGCCAGGGGCAGTGCCTTGCGCGCATGTACTATACGTACGAATGGGGTAATTTGTTTCGGGATAAATCCGAATCAACTACACAACATGCTCAACAAACCAAGCTGTAATCTGCTGAACGGTAACATCGCCGTGAGCAACCTGGAGCGTGAATTGCTCCAACTCGTCATTACCGGCGGCGAGCCGAAAGCCATTACGCATGAGAAATAGGCTAGCTGCTGCGATACCAACTCGCTTGTTCCCATCGAGAAAAGGATGATTGTTGACCAAGCCAAACATTAACGTGGCCGCTTTGGTACAGATGTCTGGATACAGATCCTCGCCTGCAAAGGTAGCTTGTGGCCGAGCAACAGCTGACTCCAGCAAAGCTAAGTCCCGTATACCCGACGCACCACCGGTCTCCGCGATTAAGCGGGAGTGTATAAACAAAACCTGTGCTGTTGTGAGATAGTTCACTTCGCCAACGCCTCGAGGGCGGGACGATACGTGTCGATGAACTCCGCCACTTGGCGTGCAAACTCAGCATCGACGCCGCCCACTTCCAAAGCAACGCGCGTGATGACAATCTGCTGACGTTCTGCATCCAGCTCTACCGAAACATCTTCGCCTTCTCGCAGACGCAAGGCATCCAACATGTCTTTGGGCAATGCCAGAACTGTGCTGTTGCCACTCCGGTAAATTCTCCGCACCATCTCTCACATCCCACAATCAACACGACGTATTTACAGTGTCTTTACACCCCAGTATACCATTGGGCAGCACCATCACGGCAATCCCTACAATCCTAAGAATCATGGTTCAGGCATATATACACGCGCGGCCCGTCACCCACATCGGGGATCGCCTCAGTGTACGACGAGCGCGTGCCTTCGCGGACAACCTCGCCTGACCGGGGGTCCACCACCCGATACGGCAGCGGCACCTGGTCGCCAAAGACGCGCAGGTCGCCGCCTTCCTCCGTGTAACCGATGAACAGCTTGCCCGGCAGCAGCAGGCCGCGGCGGCCTAATGTCACTTCCCAGTTGGGGGCGATGTCGGCCAGCGGCAGCCCGTCGAGGATGCGGGCGATCAGGCCGGCGTAGTTCGAGCCCTCGAAGTCCAGCGCCTGGCGCCAACCGGCGCCGGGGGCGAGGAAGAAGCTCGCCTGGCCCGGTTCATTGGAGTGATGCGCCCACTGCCACATGCTGCCCGCCCCATAGACGACGCCAAAGGTGCCGCCGGCGCATAGGTTGCTCCAGGCTTCATGCCCCTGCCACCAGCCTGCCGCCCGTCCGGCCTTGCCGCCGTGCTCATAGGTCGGCTCGCCGTTGGCTACGCCCTTAATGGGGCGGTTGCGCCACATGTCGGCCACGCGCTCGGGGATGTGCTCGCCGCTGTGCCCCGTCTGGCACCACTGGAAATCCAGCCACGCGGCGTCCTGCCAGGCGTTGGCCAGGATGTGGGGCCGGTAGTGAATGCCGGTCGGCTGCCCATAGGCGTCCCAGCGTTCGACCTCCTCGCCGCCGGCAGGCACCTGCGGCTCGCGGCCGGTCCCATCGCCACCCACGAGGTAGATAGCCGGCCGTGCGCCGTAACGAGCAACCAGGTAGCGACAGTAGCGTGCGTACTCCTCGGGCGGCAGCACAGGGCCGGCCACGCGCAGGCCTTTCCAGCCAAAGCCGAAGAAGACTGGCTGGAATACCGGCACGATCTCGTGTTCCACCAGGATCGAGACCAGGCCGTCCAGGTACTGGAAGTAAGCTGGGTTGAGTTGATTGATGTGCCCTGTAGGCAGGTCCTCGAAGCCCACGTCAAAGCCTTCGTCGGCGCTGCGGTCGCGCGGGCCGCGTGCGTCCATGTCAGGCTGTACGCTCATCAGAAGCACGGCATTAAAACCCTTGGCCTGGCGGTCGCGGGCGTACACCTCACACTCTTCACGCGTAGCGCGCCAAGGCAGACCCCAGGCAGTGTCGCCCACCAGCACGGCGGCGCGGCCGTCGGCGTGCACCAGGTTACGCTGGCCCCGCGACATGCGCCAGAAGCCATGCTTGTAGAATCGGTGCGAAGGAACAGGACCTGATTCACAGGAAATCACGCCAGTTTGGCCTGCCAGCCCGTTATCGTCTGCAGAGCTAGACGTATGCCACGTCCAGAGCCCTTTCGCGAGCGGGGAGGCAAAGCGAACCTTCCAAGTGCTGCCGCCGTCCCAAAAAGCCGGCCGGCGCAGCTCAACGCCGCTTTCATGCGTGAAGTCCGCCCAAACCTCGACATCGGAATAGCCGTTGGCATATTCCTGCGCTGCATTGAGCGTCAGTTCGATCTCGCGCCAAGGTTGGACGATCGCCGCTGCGTTTGGAGCCATGTTGGTATCCTATCTATATGAGCGGGCTACACGTGAAAAGGGCGTACTACGGCAGGGCCGTCTCGCCCATGAGCCAGCGGTCTACTTCACGCGCGGCACCGCGGCCTTCGTTGATTGCCCACACGACAAGGCTCTGGCCGCGGCGCATGTCACCTGCCGCAAAGATACCCTCGGCACTGGTGCGAAACTTGCCGTGATCGGCCAGTACGTTGGAGCGCGTATCGCGCGCCACGCCTAGTTGGTCGACCAGGAAGTCTTCCGGCCCGCGGAAACCCATGGCCAGCAGCACGAGGTCGGCCGGCCATACTTCCTCCGTGCCAGGAATCTCGATGAACTGCATGCGCCCATCCTGGAACTTCATCTCGACGCGCACGGTGTGCAGTTCCTTGACACGGCCGTGCTCGTCGCCGACAAAACGCTTGGTCGAAATCTGATAGGTGCGCGGGTCCTGGCCAAAGCGAGCCTCGGCCTCGATCTGCCCGTAGTCCTGTTTGAAGATGCGCGGCCACTGCGGCCACGGGTTGTCAGGTGCGCGTTCGTCCGGCGGTCGGGGAACGATCTCGAACTGCGCCAGATTCTTGCAGTTGTGGCGCAGCGAAGTGGCCACACAGTCGGTGCCGGTGTCGCCACCGCCGATCACGATGACGTTTTTGCCTTCAGCCGAGATGAAGTGGCCGTTGGCGCTGCTGCCCGCGCGCGAATCCAACAGCTGCCTGGTATTGCCGCGCAGGAAGTCCATAGCAAAGTGGATGCCCTTGAGCTCGCGGCCGGGAATCGGCAGGTCATTGGGCTTGGTTGCCCCACCAGCCAGCACGATAACGTCAAACTTGGCGCGCAGCTTGTCGATCGGGTACTGCGTCCCCACCTCGGTATTAGTAATGAAGCGCACTCCCTCGGCGGCCAGCAGTTCGACGCGGCGCTGCACTACGGCGTCCTTGTCCAGCTTCATATTGGGGATGCCGTACATCAGCAGCCCACCAATGCGGTCGGCGCGTTCGAACACCGTTACCCAGTGGCCGACCTTGTTCAACTGCGCGGCGCAGGCCAGCCCGGCGGGACCGGAACCGACCACCGCCACTTTTTTACCCGTGCGCACCGGCGGCGCCTGCGGCACAATCCAGCCTTCTTCAAAGCCCTTGTCGACGATGGCGCACTCGATGCTCTTGATCGTCACCGCCGGCCCCACCAGGCCGACCGTGCATGACCCTTCGCAGGGTGCGGGGCAGACGCGGCCGGTAAACTCGGGGAAGTTGTTGGTCTTGTGCAGGCGGTTGAGCGCCTCGCGCCACAGCCCACGGTAGACCAGGTCGTTCCACTCCGGGATTAGGTTGTTGATCGGGCAGCCGGCGGCCATGCCGTTGATCAGCTGCCCAGTCTGACAGAAAGGAATGCCGCAGTCCATGCAGCGCGCGCCCTGCACCTTGAGCTTGCTCTCGTCAAAGTGCAGGTGAAACTCATCCCAATCCTTGACGCGCTCCAAAGGGTCGCGATCAGGCGCGAGCTCGCGCTGGAATTCTAAAAAGCCGGTTGGCTTGCCCATCAGTTTCCTCCCACGCGCGAGGCATCGCTCTTGTTGCTTTCAAAGGCTGCCATGACCGCTTCGTCGCCGCTGAGACCCTGCGCCTTGACCTGCGCATACGCCTGCAACACACGCTTGTAGTCCTTCGGCATCACCTTGACGAACTTCGGCAACAGTTCATCCCAGCGGATCAGCACCCGCCACGCCAGCTCGCTGTTGGTGTAGTCGGCATGCTTTTGCACCAGCGCCTGCAACGCCGAAATTTCCTCGACATCGGCTAGCGGTTCCAGGCCCACCATCTCTTTGTTGACACGCGTGGCAAAGTCGCCGCTCCAATCCAGCACGTAGGCCATGCCGCCCGACATGCCCGCCGCGAAGTTGCGCCCAGTCTGGCCGAGTACGACCACACAGCCGCCCGTCATATATTCGCAGGCGTGGTCGCCTACACCCTCGACGACAGCGCTGACACCCGAATTTCTTACGCCGAACCGTTCGCCGGCCACGCCACGGATGTAAGCTTCGCCGGCCGTGCCGCCATAAAGCGCCACATTGCCGATAATGATGTTCTCCTCGGCGCGGAAGGTGCTGGCCGCGGGCGGATAGACGATCAACTTGCCGCCCGACATGCCCTTGCCAAAGTAGTCATTGGCATCGCCTTCCAGCTCCAGCGTCACGCCCGGCGGGATGAAAGCGCCAAAGCTTTGGCCGGCCGAACCCTGAAAGTGGAAGTGAATGGTGTCCTCCGGCAAGCCCTCCGGACCATGGCAGCGGGTGACTTCGCTGCCGACCATAGTACCTACAACGCGGTTGACGTTGTGAATGGGCAGCGTTGCCTTAACTTTTTCCTTGCGTTCGAGCGCTGGCGCCGCCAGTTCGAGCAGCGTGGTACGGTCGAGCGCCTTGTCGAGACCGTGATCCTGGCCAATCTGGCAGTAGCGGCCCACATCGTCGCCTACCAGCGGCTGCCACAGCAGCGCCGATAGGTCGACACCACTCGCCTTCCAGTGACTGATGGCCTTGCGCGGTTCCAGCTTATCCACGCGGCCTACCATTTCGTTGACTGTGCGGAAGCCGAGACTGGCCATGACCTCGCGCAGTTCGGTGGCGATGTAGTACATAAAGTTCATCACGTCTTCCGGCTCACCCACGAACTTTTCGCGTAACGCAGGGTTTTGCGTGGCAATGCCGGCCGGGCAGGTGTCAAGATGGCAGACGCGCATCATGACGCAGCCCAGGCTGACCAGCGGCGCCGTGGCAAAGCCAAACTCCTCGGCACCCAGCAAGGCAGCGATGGCCACGTCACGGCCGGTCTTGAGCTGGCCGTCCGTCTCGACTGCCACGCGGCTGCGCAGGTTGTTGAGTACCAATGTCTGGTGTGTCTCGGCCAGACCCAGTTCCCAGGGCAGTCCGGCGTGCTTGATGCTCGACTGCGGCGACGCACCGGTACCGCCGTCGTGGCCGGAGATTAGAATCACGTCGGCATGGCCTTTCGCTACGCCCGCCGCAATCGTGCCGACCCCTACTTCCGACACCAGCTTGACGCTGATGCGGGCGTAATGATTGGCGTTCTTGAGATCGTGAATGAGTTCGGCCAGGTCCTCAATCGAGTAGATGTCGTGGTGCGGGGGTGGAGAAATCAGGCCCACACCAGGAGTCGAGTGGCGCACCTTGGCGATCCAGGGATAGACCTTTGCTCCCGGAAGCTGGCCGCCTTCGCCCGGCTTGGCGCCCTGGGCCATCTTGATCTGCAGTTCGCGGGCGTTGACAAGATACTGGCTGGTCACGCCAAAGCGGCCCGAGGCCACCTGCTTGATGGCGCTGTTCTTGCTGTCGCCCTGCTCGTTTGTCCAGCTATAGCGCTCGGCGTCCTCGCCACCTTCGCCCGTGTTGGAACGGCCGCCGATGCGGTTCATGGCCACGGCCATCGTCTCATGCGCTTCCTTGGAGATCGAGCCGTAGCTCATCGCCCCCGTCTTAAAGCGCTTGACAATCTCGCTCACCGGCTCAACCTCGTCCAGCGGGATCGGGTTGTCGGCCCAGCGCAGTTCGAGCAGCCCGCGCAGCGTAGCAAATTCCTCTTCCTGGGCGTTGACGAGTTGTGAGTATTCCTTAAAGGTCTTGTAGCCCTTGGTCCATACCTCGCCGTCGCGTGTGCGCACCGCGGCCTGCAGCTTGTGGATGGTAAGCGGGTTAAACAGGTGGCGTTCGCCGTCGGGCCGCCACTGATAGTCGCCGCCGGACACCAGCACGCCCGGCTGCTCCTCGCGTTCCGGATAGGCGCGCAGGTGGCGGCGCTTGACCTCGCTGTAGATCTCACGCAGGCCGATACCCTCGATGCGCGTTGGCGTCCAGGTGAAATACTTGTCGACCAGCGCCTTGCCCACGCCTAAGGCTTCGAAGATCTGGGCGCCGCAGTAGCTTTGCAGCGTGCTGATGCCCATCTTCGAGCAGACCTTGATAATGCCCTTGAGTGAGGCCTTGATGTAGTTGTACTTGGCCTTGTCGTAGGTGATGTCGGTGACCAGGCCTTGGTCAATCAGGTCATAGATCGTCTCGTAGGCCATGTAAGGATTGATAGCCGTCGCGCCGTAGCCAATCAGCAGCGAGAAGTGGTGCACTTCGCGCGGTTCGCCGCTCTCCACCACCAGGGCGCACTGGGTGCGGGTCTTGCTGCGAATCAGATGATGATGCAGGCCGGCCGTCGCCAACAGTGCCGGGATGGGAGCCATTTCGCGGCTGACGCCACGGTCCGAGAGGATAAAGATGTTGACGCCCTGCTCGATCGCCTCATCGGCAAGCATGCAGAGATACTCCATCGCCTTCTCCAGTCCCTGCCAGCCGTCTTTGATCGGGAAGAGCATGGGCAGCTTCTGCGACTTGAAGTCTGGCTCCCGGATGTGGGCAAGCTTGGCCAGCTGCTCGTTGGTAAGTATGGCATTCTTGAGCCGGATCTGGCGGCAGTTCTCGGGCACCGTCTCCAGGAGGTTGCCCTCCGTGCCCATCATCACGTCGGAAGCGGTGACCAATTCTTCGCGAATAGCGTCGAGCGGCGGGTTCGTTACCTGGGCAAACAATTGGCGGAAGTAGGTGTAGAGCAGCTGCGGCCGGTCCGACAGCACCGCGATCGGGGCGTCGTCGCCCATGCTGCCCAACGCCTCGACCCCGTTCCTGGCCATAGGAGCCAGGAGCATGCGCTGCGTCTCAAAGGTGTAGCCAAAAACATGCTGGCGGTGCAGCACGCTGGCGTGATCATCCGCCTGGTAGAGATCAGGCGGTGGGCGCAGCGAATCCAGCTCGACCAGGTTCTTGTCCAGCCACTCCTGGTAGGGGTGCGCGGCCGCCATTGTCTCCTTGATCTCTTCGTCGCTGATGATGCGACCCTGGGCGGTGTCGACCAGGAACATGCGGCCCGGCTGCAGGCGCGATTTGTAGGCAACGTTCTCCGGTGCGATTTCGTCGCCCAGCACGCCGACTTCAGAGGCCATGACCACTACGCCGTCCTTGGTCACATAGTAGCGCGACGGGCGCAGGCCGTTGCGGTCGAGCACGGCGCCCACTACCGTGCCGTCGGTAAAGGCGATTGAGGCGGGTCCATCCCACGGCTCCATCAGCGCAGCGTGATACTCGTAGAAGGCGCGCTTGGAGGGCGACATGCTCTCGTGGTTGCTCCATGGCTCTGGAATCATCATCATCGCCACGTGGTGCAGCGGGCGTCCGGCCAGGTGCAGGAACTCAAGTGCGTTGTCGAACTGGGCGCTGTCGGAGCCGTCGGGGTCGACGATCTGCTGGCGAATCTTGTCCAGGTCCGGCCCGAACAGCTCCGACTGGAGCACCGACTGGCGGGCGTACATCCAGTTGACATTTCCGCGGATCGTGTTGATCTCGCCATTGTGAATCAGATAGCGGTATGGGTGAGCGCGATCCCAAGAAGGGAAGGTGTTGGTGCTGAAGCGCGAGTGTACGACGGCAATAGCCGATTCGACCGCAGGGTCGAGCAGGTCCGGATAATAGGCGTCCACCTGGTCGGCCAGCAGCATGCCCTTGTAGACAATCGTGCGGCTGGAGAGGCTTGCGATGTAGAACTGCGCCGCTTGGGGATGGCTGCTGTAACGGATCGCCTGCTCGGCGCGCTTACGGATAATGTAGAGCTTACGCTCAAATGCCATCGGATCGCGGCCGATGAGGGTCTCGCTGTTACGGCCGACGAAGATTTGACGCACGTACGGCTCGCCGGCCTTAGCCGTCTCGCCGAGCGTACTGTTGTCGGTTGGCACCGTGCGCCAGCCGAGCAGCGTCTGCCCTTCTTCAGCCACGATTGCTTCCAGGTGCGCTTCAAATTCGCTGCGCAGAGTGGCATCCTTGGGCAGAAAGACCATGCCGACGCCGTACTCGCCGGGTGCGGGCAGGGTAAAGCCTTCGGCTGCAGCCACTTTGAGGAAAAAGGCGTCGGGTATTTGGAGATTAATACCCGCACCGTCGCCGGTGTTGGCTTCGCAGCCACAGGCGCCGCGGTGGTTGAGGTTGACCAGCACCGTCATCGCATGGCGCACGATCTTGTGTGACTTTTCGCCCTTAATGTTGACCACAAAGCCAACACCACAGGCATCCTTTTCGAACTGCGGGTCATACAGACCCTGTTTAGGTGGCAGCCCGGCCGGCAGTGCGTGCACCTGGTCACCAACTTGGTCGGATTCGCTGTTCAAAGTGAGCTCCTTGTCGTACATACAACTCACGTCCGTTGCACTGCCACGTCCTTGGGGCGATGGGAAAGAAGAAATGAGGCAAAAAGATGACTACCGTTTGCGTGCGCTGTTGGCTGGTTGGGTGTCAAAATTGCGCCAGTAGGGAGGCGGCGCAAGTACGATCACAGTACGAACCCGGTAACGAGCACGCATGAGCACAGACAGCTATACGAGAAAGCACCTGCGTTCACGGCTCGACGTGAAGATGAGGAAGGAGAACATCGCGCATCAGTGCGCGTCCTCACGCATGGATTAGCACGATCTGGAGGTCCGTATACTAGTCAGATTCCGTGCGTGTGAAATTATACACGAGCGCACGCCAGGGTCAAACTGCGTCAAACTGTCTTATGAGCTCACAAGCGGTAGAAACAAGTGATCTCCTGTGCCGGCAGGTGGTACCTCAGGCAGCACTGGGTTCGGATCGGTCGTGAAGAGGAGCTTGTCGACCTTGACGCCGGCATCGATGCCATAGAGCCGAACGGTGTGGGCGCCGCCCGCGATCGGCTCCTGGATGGGTGAATCCGGTTCGCCATCTTGATAGTTGATCCATTTCCAGGCGGCGGCGCCGGTGCCGCCGCCGACTACGCGCGTGGCGCAAGTATCGTCAATTTGCACCCAGAATGCCCGCTGTGCTGCGTTCGCCGCCAGCATCAAGCTCCAGACATAATAGCTGCCGGCGACAGGAAAGTCCACGTTCAGCGTCGCAACTCCCATGTGGTCGGGGGGCGCCGGACAAGGCGGCGGCGGCACGGTTCCACCCGGCGTCGGCGTAACGGCCGGCGTCACGTCGGTTTCGGCAATAGTGAGATGGTCGCTAAACGAACCGCGCGCGGCGACAAATTGCCCGTCGATCCTGTCTTTGGTGACGGTAAACTGCAGGAAGCCGTTGCTGCGCTCGGCGGCGTCCATCCAGGTCGCCATATAGCCGGCCTCGGGGTCGGAGGGGTTCATCGTATAGGCACTGCGGCCAAAGGCGCCGGAGATGGCGAAGACCAGCCCGGCGCCGCGCAGATAGCTGCCGTCGCTGCCGTCGTCGACCACGCAGGCGGGATTGAAGGCACGCGTTTTCACGGCCGCGCAGCCGGCGCCGAGGCCCAGCTGCTTCGAGCGCTGGTAGCCGTGGTCATGCCCCTGGAGGACCAGGTCGACCTTGGCCGCGATCAGCTCGTTGAGCAGCTCGGCGCCGATCTCGCAGGACTTTTCGCCGATGGTGAGGCAGTTCTTGTGCATGCCGACAATCGTCCACAGCCCCTGGCTTTGCGCCTCGTCGATGCGCGCCTTGAGCCAGTCGCAGTTTTCCGTCTCGCCGCCGGTGCAGTACTCCGCCACGGTGGCGCCGCGGTAGAGGTCCGGGTCGATCAGGATGAAGCGGGCGAGGGGGGCGTCCGGCGGATAGTCGAAGTAGTACTGATGGGCGTAGAGACCCTGTACCCCCAGGCGGTCGGGCAGGCAGGCGGCGAAGTTGTCGATAAAGCCGTTGGGGCCGGACGGCTGTTCTTCGTGATTGCCCACCAGCAGTTCAAAGGGATAGGTGGGTCCCACATGCTGCTGCACGTAGCTGCACCAGGCGGACTCCGGCTTGACTTCGTCGTAGCTCATGTCGCCGATGCCCAGGAAGAAGTCCGCACTCGCGCCGGCCAGCGCGTCCAGCGAAGCCGTGGCGGCACTACCGCCGCCCAAGTCGCCGGCTACGGCAAAGCTGAACGTGCCGGGTGCAGCCGTCGCGACCGCTGTTGGCGCGACGCCGCCTGCCGCCTCGCGTGCCTCAGCTGCCGCAGCCCGTCCTGTACCTGCCTCTAGTGGCGGCAGCAGTTCGCGCAGCGCATCCACGTAGGCATTCTTGAACGGTGCACCGGCCGCATCGAGGATGTCGCGCCCCGTGCTGCTCTCAAACACCACCTGCTCGCCCGGTTCGACCGCCGTCCCTTCGCCCCACTCGTTCCACGTCGTCACCAGCTTCCAGGCGGCGTTGGATGCGACCATTTGGGACACGGCAGTGCGGAATTCAGCCAAATCGCGGCCCAGGCGCGGGGCTTCGCCGCCGCTGTCATACCAGAAGCCGGGGCTGACGGAGAAGGAATAGGGCGACTGGTTGCTGGCGCGCGTCGCCGGCCCGTACTGGTGCCAGCTGTCGGGCTGCGGGCTGATCGTCTTGTAGCCGGAGAATAACTTTAGCACCACGTAAAAGGGCAGTTTCGCCAGTGCCTTGGCTTCGTTCCAGCGCTTTGCCGTTTCCACGCCGTCGCCCCCGGCGGAGTAGACGAAGATCACCGGTTTGCCGCCAATCTTGAGATAGCCCGGCTCGGCGGCGTACTGGTCGGCAATATAGTCGAGGTCACTCACGATCTGGGCCACTGAGGGGTCGGAGTTGCTCTCTTCCTCATAGTAGAGCGCCCAGCGCAGGTTGGGGTACGGATTCTCGCTGCGCTTCATCGCATCTTTCAGAATAAAGCCAAAGTTGTCGTCGGTCCGGTCACCCTGCCCCCACCAGGAACTGATGGCGACCTCCATCTTAGCCTCGGCCATTTTGCCAAACTGCCAGTAGAGCAGGTTGGTATCATGTGAGCTGTACAGCTCACGGCTGGGGTCGAACTCGCTGGGGAGCGGGTCCGGCAGATAGTGCGAGAACCAGGTATTGGGCGGCTGGTTGCCTTGGCCCGACCAGTAACTCCAATGGCCGTCGGGGGTGGGGGCGCCATACCAGGGATAGTAGAACGTGGCGTAGTAGGGAGCGGTCGGCTGAAAGACGCTGGCCGGCGCAGTGCTGCCGAACTGCACGTAGCCGGCGCCGCCAATGCTAGTGCCCACGCTCACCGGGCCGGCGAGCGCGGCCTGCTCAGCCTCGACGATGACAGAGATGGCGGCCTCTCCACTGGCAAGCGTGCTCGGCTTGGCTGTGACAGACGATGGCAGCGAAACGATGGCGATAACAGCGATGATGGCAACGGCAAAGAAAAGGATTGACAACAATTTGGTGTAACGACCGGCACGCAAAATCACAAAGGTACTCCTCCTCGGACGCAATAGGAACAAAGCGTTGGGGTCACGCAGTGGGGCGAGACTCATTGGAGTCGAGAGTATAGCACATAACGCAACGCAACTGTGCTCGAGTAGACAAGTTGTCAGAAAAGCGTAGGGGAATTGCCGCGCGAGGCTCGACTGGCAACCCGCAGGGCCCGCTACTTTACCGCAGCGGCCCCCTCTTGCGTAGCCCGCACGAGGGCGTGCGGGCTACGCGGGAATATAAGCCCCGTGACAACCAACGTCACGGGGCCTATATGTTGATCCGGTATAGGGAACACGGGCGCGTGGGCGTGCAGGCTACGCGGGAGGGCTAGGCGCCGGCTTCGATTACGAGTTCTTCGCTTACGGCGCTGCGCGCTACCTCATCCGATTCACTCTTGTTGGCATCGATCAGCTTGTTCAACGCCTGCATGTAGGCCTTGGCGCTGGCGAAGATGATGTCGGTGTCTACCCCGCGACCGCTGAAAAGGCGGCGGCGCTGGCGGCCTTGGGCGGTTTCTTTGTAGCCACGGCTGTCAGGCACTTCGATGCGGATAGTGACGTCGCCGTTGGCATCCATGCCCTCGGTGATGGCTTGCACCAGGTACTCGACCAAATTGTTTTCAACCTGGACAACCTGGTTGATGCTCTTGTAGACGGCGTCCACGGGGCCGGTGCCGACGGTAGCCCCTAGCTTGACGTCGCCGGTGGCGTTGTCGCGCAGCTTGACCACGGCGGTGGGCGTCATGTTGGAGCCGCTGTGCACCTGCACCTCCAGCAGTTCCCAGGCCTCAACCGGCTGGTACAGCTCGTCGCCCACCAGCGCCTCCAGGTCGGCCTCGGAGACATTCTTCTTCTTGTCCGCCAGGTCCTTGAAGCGCAGGAAGACATCCTTGATCTCCTCGGGATTCAAGTGATAGCCCATGCTCTCCAGCTTGCGCGCCAGGGCGTGCTTGCCTGAATGTTTGCCCAGCACCAGCTTGCTCGTGTTGAGACCAATGGTCGAGGCGTCCATGATCTCGTACGTGCGCTTGTTCTTGAGCATGCCGTCCTGGTGAATGCCTGCCTCGTGCGCAAAGGCATTGGCGCCGACGATGGCCTTGTTGGGTTGGATGACCATGCCGGTGTAGCGGCTGACCATGTCGCTGGCCCGGTGAATCTCGTTGGTCACGATGTTGGTCTCCAGGTTGAAGACCGGCTTACGCACGTGCACGGCCATGACGGTTTCTTCGAGCGAGGTGTTGCCTGCCGCGCTCCCCGATGCCGTTCATGGTCACTTCGATCTGGCGCGCCCCGTTCTGCACGCCGGCCAGCGTGTTGGCCGTGGCCAACCCCAGGTCATTGTGGCAGTGCACGCTAAAGATCACGTCCTTGCCGCCCGGCACGTTCTCGCGCAGGAAGCGGATCAGGCCGCCATATTCCTCGGGCGTAGTGTAGCCCACCGTGTCAGGGATGTTGAGCGTGGTGGCGCCCGCCTGGATCGCGATGTCCAGTACCTTGACCAGGAACTCGGGATCGCTGCGCCCGGCATCCTCCGGACTAAATTCGACGTCGGCGCACAGGCTGCGGGCATACTGCACCATGTCGCCCACGTTCTCCAGCACCTCATCACGCGACATGCGCAGCTTGTGCTCCATATGGATGTCGCTGGTGGCCAGGAAGGTATGGATGCGCGGGCGCACGGCGCCCTTGACGGCATCCCATGCCTTGTCGATGTCGTTCTTGTTGGCACGTGCCAGGCCCGCTATGGTGGGAGGGGCTTTGACCTCGCCGTTCTTGCCACGCCGGGGCCGGCGACCCACCGTGCCGGCCACCTTGCGCACGGCCTCCAGGTCGCCCGGGCTGGCGGCAGGAAAACCGGCCTCCATGATGTCCACGCCCAGGCGGGCGAGTTGATGAGCGATCTCCAGCTTTTCTTGGATGTTGAGGGTGGCGCCGGGACTCTGCTCGCCGTCACGCAGGGTGGTGTCAAAGACGACCACCGTCTGGCCGTGCGCCACTTCACGCGCGTAGGCGGCCATGTCGGCAATGCGGAATTGTTCTACGTCTACCTGGGGTACATCGTCACCCGGTACATCGGCGACAATACCGTCTTCGTGGTCAACACTGGCTGCTTTGGTCATTATCTATACTCCTAGAGGTGCAATCGAACATGGATAACAGTACGCCACTCGGCCCATTCCCGCACGAAGGCATGCGGGCTACACGGTTGGTAAGGTCACTTAGGTCACTAAGGTCCGCAAGACCATCGTCCATATCGATCACCTCCTTTCATTTTCGATCGCCATAGTTCAATGAGCACAGTTCGGTTGTCACAGCACGTAATTCTCGCGCACCGCAGCCACCAACGGCGGGCGCGCTGCCGCGCGCTGTTCGCCTTGGGGCTGCAGGAAGGCCGACAGCGGGTTTACCAGCGCCGTGGTGGGCATGACGTGCTGGCAGATGCTCACCATCGACCGCACGGCGTGCAAAGGATAGGCGCCCACGGCCGTCTCGGCGCTCAGCATGACGGCGTCCGCCCCGTCCAGCAGGGCATTGGCGACGTCGCTCACCTCGGCGCGCGTGGGCCGGTGATTGTGAATCATACTTTCCAACATCTGCGTGGCCACGACCACAGGCTTGCGCGCCTGGCGGCAGGCGCGCACGATCTGCTTCTGCAGCAGCGGCAGTTGCCATGGGCTGGTTTCCAGCGCCAGGTCGCCGCGGGCGACCATCACGCCGTCGGAGGCCTGGATGATCGCGCGCAGGTTCTCGACGCCGTCCGGCCGCTCGATCTTGGCCATGATGAGCGGTGGGCGATGCACGTGGGCATGGCCCTCGGCCTTTTCGACAATCTCGCGCAGTTCGATCACATCCGCAGCGGTGCCGGCAAAGCTGAGTGCGATCCAGTCCACCCCCAGCCCTACGGCAAAGGCAGCATCGGCACGGTCCTTGTCGGTCAGCGCCGGGATAGGCAGCAGCGTGTAGGGGACGTTGACGCCCTTGCGCGACTTGATCGCCCCGCCGTGCACCGTCCGGCAGTGCACATGGCCGGCAATCACTGCCTCGACCAGCACTTCCAGATTGCCGTCGTCGATCAGCACCGTACCACCCGGTTTGATATGCGGCGCCAGGTCAAAATCCACCGGGATAATGGCGGCATCGGGGGGCAGGGTGCTGAGGTGCTCGCGCACGTCCACCTCCAACCCGACCAGGATCACGGGCTGCCCTTCTACGATGGGCACCTCGCGTTCCAGGCGGCCGACGCGCACCTTGGCCCCCTGCAGGTCGGCCAGCAGCGCCGCCGGTTTGCCCGCCACCAAAGACGCCTCACGCACCAGGTCGGCCATGCGCGTGTGAAAGGCGTAGTCGCCATGTGAAAAGTTCATACGCGCCACGCTCATGCCTGAACGGATCATCTCCGCCAGGATGGCAACATCTGCACAAGCTGGACCTATCGTCGCAATAATGTCAGTCATAAGGATGAGGGGGTGAGAGGGTGAGGGGGCGGTTCACCCTCTCACCGGCTCATAGTTATTAATTGACTTCTTTGGCGTTCAGGAATGTCATCATCTTGCGCAGCTGCTTGCCAACCACCTCGATCTGCTGGTTCTGCTCGGCCTTGCGCGTCGCCTTGAGGGTCGCCGAGCCGTGGGCGCGGTACTCGTCCATCCACTCCTCGGCAAAGGCCCCGCTCTGGATCTCCTTGAGGATCTGGCGCATAGCCTCGCGCGTCTCGTCCGTGACGATGCGTGGGCCGCTCTTGTAGTCGCCCCACTCGGCCGTGTCCGAAACGCTGTAGCGCATGTAGCTGAGGCCGCCCTGGTACATCAGGTCGACGATCAACTTGAGTTCGTGCAGGCACTCGAAGTAAGCAATCTCAGGCTGGTAGCCGGCCTCGACCAGCGTGTTGAAGCCGGCCTTGACCAGCTCGCTCACGCCGCCGCACAGCACGGTCTGCTCGCCAAAGAGGTCGGTCTCGGTCTCCTCGGAAAAGGTCGTCTCGAGCACGCCAGCGCGTGTGGAGCCGATGCCCTTGGCGTAGGCCAACGCATTGGCCAATGCCTTGCCGCTGTAGTCCTGGTGCACGGCCACGAGCGCCGGCACACCCGAGCCTTCTTTGAAGACCTCGCGCACGCGGTGGCCCGGGGCCTTGGGCGCCACCATCGTGACGTCGACGTTGGGGGGCGGTTGGATAAAGCCATAGCGGATGTTAAAGCCGTGGGCGAACATCAGCGTGTCGCCGTCCTTGAGCGTGGGCGCCACATCTTCGGCGTAGACCTGCGATTGGATCGGATCCGGCAGGGTAAACATGATGATGTCGGCTTCGGCGGCGGCGGCAGGCGTCTCCAGCACGCGCAGCCCATCGGCCTCGGCCTTCGCCCAGCTCTTGCTGCCCGGATAAAGACCGACGCGCACGTCGAGCCCACTGTCCTGCAGGCTGAGCGAATGCGCATGGCCCTGGCTGCCGTAGCCGAGTACGGCGATCTTCTTGCCCTTCAGGTTGGCGAGATCCGCCTGGCTTTCGTAGTAGATTTTTGCCATTGGTGCTACGTTCCGTTTCTAGGTTGTGAGAAAATGATAATTTCTAGACGCCGCCGGTGCGCAGACGCTCGAGACCTGTCGCGTCCTTGCCGTTGGCCTGCGCCCGCCAGACCGCCGTGCTGCGCCGGTACAAACCTTCGCGCTGGCCGCGCGCCATGGCCACACGGCCGGTGCGCACCATCTCCTGGATGCCAAAGTGCGACAACAGCTCAATCAGCGAGTCCACCCGATCTTCGCCTCCCACGATCTGCACGATCAGCGAGTCGAGCGTGACGTCCACGATCTCGCCGTGGTAGATGTCCACCAACTGCATAATCTCGGAGCGGTTCTCGGCACTGGTCGCCACCCGCACCAACGCCATCTCACGCGCAATCGACTGCTGATCGGTAATATCCTCCACGCGTGTGACGTCCACGATCTTGCGCAGTTGCTTGATGACCTGGTCGACCATGTGCTGATTGCCGTTGACGACAAAGGTCATGCGGCTGATGCCCGGCGTTTCGCTGTGCCCCACCTGCAGGCTGTCGATGTTGAAGTTGCGCCTGCGCAGCATGCCTGCCACTCGGTTCAACACGCCCGGCTTGTCGCGCATCCAGGCGATCAACGTATGAGTCATGATGATTGCATCCTTTCGTTGCCGGCTCAGTGTGCCGGGTTCTCTAGTTAGAAACTCGGCTGCACGCCGCTGTAGCCTTGCACGACCGACGGCTTGGGCCGGCGGATCAACTGGTCGACCGCTGCGCCGGGGGCGACCATGGGATAGACGTTGACCTCTTCCTTGACGTGGAAGTCGATCAGGAATGGGCCAGGCGTGGAGATGGCCTTCTCATAGGCCGCCACCACCTGATCAGGCCGGGTCACGGAAATGGCCGGAATGTCATAGGCATCGGCCAGCTTGACAAAATCGGGTGACACGACCGGCGTGCCGGTGTAGCGCTTCTCATAGAACAACTGCTGCCACTGGCGCACCATGCCCAGGAAGCCGTTGTTGATGATGGCGATCTTGACCGGGAGGTGCTCTTGCTTGAGCACGGCCAGTTCCTGCAGCGTCATCTGGAAGCCGCCGTCGCCGGCCACGGCCCACACTAGGCGATCCGGGAAGGCCATCTGCGCGCCGATGGCGGCGGGCAGGGCAAAGCCCATCGTGCCCAGTCCGCCCGAGGTCAGCAATTGGCCGGCATGGTCGTGGATATAATACTGGCATTCCCACATCTGGTGCTGGCCTACGTCTGTCACGACGATAGTCGGACCGTTGGCGATATTGTGCGTGGCGTGCCACAGTTGGCGCATGACAAAGGGCGGGATCAACTCGTCCTCGACCTCATAGTTGAGGATGTCAGCTTGCGCCGTGTCGGCCTTCCACTCCTTGAGTTCCTGGATCCAAACCTGGTGGCGGCGATCCTCGACCAGCGGCAGCAGGGCCGGCAGCGTCTCGCCCAGGTCGCCGATCACGGCCAGGTCGGGCACGACGTTCTTGCCGACCTCGGCGCTGTCCAATTCGAAGTGGATGATTTTGGACTGCTTGGCAAACGAATCCAGGCGACCGGTGATGCGGTCGTCAAAGCGCATACCCATGGCGATCAGCACGTCGCAACCCTGGATGGCACGGTTGGCATAAGCTTCGCCGTGCATGCCACCCATACCCAGGCTGAGCGGGTGGCTCTCGGGAATGTTGCCCGTGCCCAGCAGCGTCGTCACCATGGGAATCTCGGCCTTTTCGACCAGTTCGAGCAGTTCGCGGCTGACGCCCGCCAGCTGCACACCGTGGCCGCCCAGGATCAGCGGTCGCTCGGCGCGATTGATCCACGCCGCCGCGGTCATAATATCGTCCATGTTGACGGTAGGATACGGTTCGAAGCCAGGCAGGTCGATCTCCATATCATAGGAGAACATGCCGGTGGCATTTTGTACGTCTTTACAAATATCGATTAGGACTGCGCCTGGACGCCCACTGCGGGCGATGTGAAACGCTTCTTTGAGGACTTGCGGGAGTTCGTTTACGTCGGTCACCAGGTAGTTGTGTTTACAGACGGGAGCGGTGACGCCCACCACGTCGGATTCCTGGAAAGCGTCGGTGCCCAGCAGATTCGTCGGCACCTGGCCGGTGATAGCCACCACGGGCACACTGTCCATCTGCGCCGTGGCCAGGCCGGTCACCAGGTTGGTGGCGCCCGGACCGCTGGTGGCGATACAGACGCCCACCCTGCCGGTGGCCCTGGCGTAACCGTCGGCCATGTGCGCAGCGCACTGCTCGTGCCTCACCAGGACATGATGAATGCGCCCATCGGCCTCATACGGAGAGAGTGCGTCATAAGTCGGCAAGATGGCGCCGCCGGGGTGGCCAAAGACCAGGTTGACCCCCTCACGCAGCAGTGCTTCCCAGACCATTGTCCCGCCCTTCATCGGCACGGGTGTTTCCGGCGTTTTGGGCGGATGTCCATTCGATTTGCTCATAAAACGTCCTTTCATGCTCTAAGATACAAAAAAGACCCTTCCCGGTTGGGAAGGGTCTTCGGCGACCTAAGAAGTAGCGCTGTGCAGCGGCCTCAATCCTCTCCAACCAAAATCGGCTCCGGGTCTACTACTACGACCAGAAGCTCGGCAAGAAGGATAAGGTTAATGTTGGCTGCAGAAGGCATGGTAATCTTGGATACCTTGCACAATATACTGTTGGGCACCTTGCCCATCAATGGAAGCAAGTATACCGAAGCGCCGGAGGCTTGTCAATTCGCATTTTGTCTGATTGTCTGATCCATGATTCGCATGATTTTGAGGATTGCCTGGATTTGTCAGTTACGACGTCGCCGCCAAATCATGAAAACCCCACAATCGTATGAATCATGGTTCAGACCCACTTCCTTGGACCATAGCCAAACACCAACACGGCGCACCGACTCGACCGCAGTCCACGCCAAGGCGCGCCGCTGGCCCCAAATCTGCCGGGGCCAGCGCAGCCAGAGAAAAGCAATAGGCAGGGCGATGAAGACTGTAAGCCAGACTAGATATGTAGATTGGCCGAACAAACTGCTGTCACTTTCCTTTCCTCATCCTCACGGGCTGACGTACAAATACCAGAACCGCGTCCTTGGGAACACCGGCTCCAACCGCGCGTCCCAGGCGAAGCTCCCCGGTTTGACGAGCATGCGGATGCGGTCGTCGATACGGTTGATCTGGCTCTTGAGGTCGGGCGACAGGTCCGTGCCCAATTCGCTCAGGATAGCGTCGATGCGCTGGCGATTGCGTATCTCGAATGGATATTCGCCGCGGCAGCGGGCCGGGTCGCTGGCGCACTCGTCGAGGAACCAGGTAAGGCTGTCCAGCCGCGCCTTGACCTCGCGCTGCAGGCGCTGGTGAAAGCGGGTGCGCAGGCTGTAGATTGTCTTCTCGGCCGTGCTGCGGGCGGCGTCAAAGCGCGCCTGCTGCTCCGGTATCATGCGGTCGCGCTCGGCCGAGAGACGGAAGATGCGCGTCAACAGGTCGCCGCCCGACATCTGAAGCATCTGGTCGCCGGACGGCAGGTGCACGCGCACGGTGCGGTAGAGTTCGTCCTTGACGATGTACTCGTCCAGCTCGGCCGCAAACGCCTCCAGCACTGCCAGGTCCACAGCAGGTTCTTCGGCTAGCACGTAATTGCTCTTGCTCATGGGGTCTCCTCTCCCGTCAACCTACGCGTTCTCGTGCGTCTTATCCTTTATTACCACCTATGATGCACCAAGTCACGCACATACGAGTCGTAAATCACCCGCAGCGACTCCATAACGGTGTGGTCGATGGCCGGCACGTCGGCGGCGCGGCTGTTGTCTTCGACCTGGTCCGGCCGCTTGGCGCCGGGGATCACGCAGGTGACGGCGTCAAACATCAGGCACCAGCGCAGGGCGAACTGGGCCATGCTCATACCGGGTGGCACAAACCCGCGGATGCCTTCGACGGCAGCCAACGCGGCATGAAAGTCGACGCCCGAGAAGGTTTCGCCTACATCGAACGACTCGCCAAAGCGGTTGAAATTACGGTGGTCGTCGGGGGCAAAGACCGTATCGCGCGTGATCTTGCCCGTCAGCAGCCCCGAGGCCAGCGGCACGCGCGCCAGGATGCCGATTTGCCTGGCCTTGGCTTCGCGGAAGAACAGGTCGGCCGGGCGCTGGCGGAAAATGTTGAAGATAATTTGGACTGTCTTGACGTTAGGGTAGTCGATGGCCTTAAGCGCCTCCTCGACCTTCTCGACGCTGACGCCGTAGTGGCGGATCTTGCCCTCCGCCTGCAGCCGGTCGAGCGCCTCAAACACCTGGGGCCGGTAGTAGACATCGGTGGGCGGGCAGTGGAGCTGGACGAGGTCAAGCGTATCCATCTCCAGGTTCTTGCGGCTGCGGTCGACAAAGGTAAGCAGGTTGTCATAGTTGTAGCCATCGGCCGTGTGCGGGTCGAGCCGGCGCCCCGCCTTGGTGGCCACGTAAATCGTGTCGTTGGGGCGCTCACGCTTGAGCTGGGCGATCAGGCGTTCGCTGCGTCCATCGCCGTACACGTCCGCTGTATCGATGAAGTTACACCCCATGTCCACGGCTTTGTGCAGCGCCGCCAGCGACTCGCGGTCGTCGACGTCGCCCCATGAACCGCCAATCGCCCAGGCCCCAAAGCTAACCTCGGCGACATCCATACCCGTGCGGCCCAACGTTCGGTACTTCATAGCGCAGTCCTCTCAATTAAGGATGGTTTGATATTCATTTCGACTACATCAACTCCGCCGTATCCATCCAAATGGTCACCGGCCCATCGTTCACCAGCGCCACCTGCATCTCCGCCTGGAACACACCCTGCTGCACCTCCAACCCCTCGGCCTGCAACAGACTGCAAAACCGCTGATACAGCGGCTCTGCCTGTTGGGGTCGGGCCGCGTCGATAAAGCTGGGCCGGCGTCCCTTGCGCACGTCGGCATAGAGCGTGAACTGGCTGACCACCAGCACCGCCCCCCCTACATCCGCCAGTGCTAAGTTCATTTTACCACCGTCATCCTCGAACACGCGCAGCCCGGCGATCTTGCGTGCCAGCAGCGCGGCCTCCGCCTCGCCGTCAGCCGCCGTCACTCCCAGCAGCACCAAAAACCCGTACCCGATCTTACCGACGACGGCTCCAGGTACCGTAACCTGTGCCGAAGAAACGCGCTGAATCACCGCCCGCATTGCTTGCTCCTGTGCTTGATTTAGCTTCTGTCCTTGATTATACCCTGCCGGGTAAATGGTCGGTCAGTGTGGACGCAGTCCTGATGTTTGACACGCCGAACGTTTGTTCCTATAATAGGATTAGAACATATGTTTTCACCTTGCCCGTCAAAGGAGCAGCGCCACGTATGAGCTTCCGCATTGCGCCCGACGCCATCCAGAAACTGAGCCTCTTGGACGACGCCACCCGTTTTGAGCCGGCTGGCGCCGATCCTCTGGCCGAGAGCCAGGCTGCAACAGGAGTCGAGACCCAATCTACCGGCAGCCGCCGCCCCAAGCCCTTGCCCTGCATCTCGGAGGTCACGACCCCGCAGGGCAAGAAGCCCATCCTCAAGTCTATGATGACGACGGCCTGCGAGAAGAACTGCTTCTACTGCCCCTTCCGCGCCGGCCGCTCGCAGACGCAGCGCATCACCTTTACGCCCGACGAGATGGCGTCCAGCTTTGACCTGCTCCAACGCTCCGGCGTGGTGGACGGCATGTTTCTCTCCTCGGGCATCATCAAGGGCGGCGTAACGGCACAGGACAAAATCATCGACACGGCCGAGATCCTGCGCAAGAAGTACAGCTACCGCGGCTACATCCATCTCAAGGTAATGCCGGGTGCCGAATACGACCAGATCCGCCGCGCCATGCAGTTGGCCGACCGCGTGTCGATCAACCTTGAAGGCCCCACCCCGCAGCGGCTGGCTGCGTTGGCCCCCAAAAAGGACTACTGGGAGGAGATCTTCCCGCGCGTGCAGTGGATCGCCCAGTTGCGCGAGCAGGAACGACTGCGCGCAAGCGTGGTGACGCAGTTCGTGGTCGGCGCCGTGGGCGACACCGACCTGGAGTTGCTCCAGCTCAGCGAACTGCTCTACAAGGAGTACCAGCTGCGCCGCGCCTACTACTCAGCCTTTCACCCGGTCGCCAACACGCCGTTTGAGAACCTGTTGCCCACCTCCGCCCAGCGCGAGCTGCGCCTTTACCAGGCATCGTTCCTACTGCGTGACTACGGCTGGAACGTAGAGGACCTGCCTTTTGGCCGCGATACCAACCTTCCCCTCCACACCGACCCCAAACTGGCTTGGGCGAGCGAAAACCTCGCCGCCATGCCGGTCGAGATCAACCGGGCCGAGCGCGCCGAGCTGCTGCGCGTCCCAGGCATCGGCCCCAAGACCGCCGACGCTATCGTCCGTGAGCGCAGCCGCCGCCGCATCCGCGAGGTCAGCCACCTCGCCGCCCTCGGCCTGCGCGACGCCAAACGCGCCCTGCCGTACATCCTGCTCGACGGCCAGGCGCCGGCCCGCCAAATGGCCCTATTTTAGGCCCTGCACGATAACGCGCATTTACTTGCGAGTTGCGCAACTCTCCGAACCCCTTGACTTCCAGCCGCCATAGGAATACTATTGGGCTAACCGGTTGCGTAACCGGTTGCGTAACCGGTTAGCCGGGCGCAAGCTCCTCACAACTCTTGCTAAATAGAACAAGCCTATCTACCCCCTCAGGGATCGCAGTGATGGGAAACAGCGTACCCACCATCGGTGATGTCGCGCAGCGCGCCTTTGTCTCAAAGACCACCGTCTCGCACGTCATCAATGGCACCCGCTATGTCGAAGAACAAACCAAGCAGCGCGTCCTCGACGCTATCGCCGAGCTCGGCTACCGGCCCAGCAACGTCGCCCGCAGCCTCACCACGAAACGCACGGGCAGCATCGGCATCATCGTTTCGGACGCTTCCAACCAGTTCTTCGGCGAAATGCTGCGCGGGGTCGAAGAGGTGATCAAGCCCGCCGGCTACACCCTGATCGTATGCAATACCGACGAGTCGCTGGATCGGGAAGAACACTATCTCAATCTGCTCCTCAGCCAGCGAGTAGACGGGATCATTGCGGCCGCCACCAGCCAGAAATGGGCGGTGCTGGCCATGGCCGAGGCCAGGCAAACACCGATCGTCTTTGTCGACCGCCGCTTTGAAGGCTTGGAAGGTCCTTACGTGGGGGCCGACAACTTCGGCGGCGCCTACCAGGGCGCACGTTATTTGATCGACCGTGGCTACCGCCAAATTGGCATCCTCGCCGGCTTTCAGCGCCTGTCGAGCATGCGCGAACGGCTGCAAGGTTTTCGCCAGGCCCTGGCTGAGGCCAACATTCCCATACTCGAAGAGTGGATCGTCACCAGCGAGCTGAGCATCGAAGCCGGCAAGGCAGCCACGGTGCGCCTCCTGATGGCGGCGACCCGGCCGGCTGCGCTGTTTGTCAACAACAATCTGCTGTCACTGGGCGCGCTCCTGGCGCTCCGGGACATGCGTTTACGCTGCCCACAGGATATTGCCATGGCCTGCTTTGACGACCATCCCTGGGCGGCAGTCTGTGCGCCGCCGCTGACAGTGGTCAGCCAGCCTGCCCGCGGCATCGGGCACCGCGCCGCCGATATCCTTTGCACCTTGATCAATGGCGGGGCCGTCGAGGAACCCATAGTCGAGTTAGCCTGCGAACTAATCATTCGCCAGTCGTGCTGACCGCAGCTGCACGTGCTGCGGGCCAGTGTCACGTCTAGCGGATTTGCCGCCGGCTTATCAAGATAACCTTTTACCGCATCATTCGCATCATTCAACAAAGGAGCAGAGAAATGAGTGAGCAAAACCCGTCCAGCCGCCGCCAGTTTCTGAAGGGCGCAGCTCTTGTCGGTGCCGGCGCCGTAATTGGCGCCTGTGCTGCCCCAGTCGCATCCACCGAAGCAGGCACTGCGGAACAGGCCCCGGCCATGGCCGAAGAGCTCTACGGCATGGTGGTCTTCCTCAAAGGCTCCGAGTTCTTCAACTGGTGCTACCAGGGCATGGTCGACGCCGCCGCCCGCATCGGCCCGCATGTCAAGACCGAACTGCAGGGTCCAGCCGAGTGGGACGCCTCGCTGGAAGCACGCGCCATCGAGGAACTCACTGCCAAGGGCGCGACTGGTATCTTGACCACGGCCGGCGACGCCGCGCCGATGGTGCCGTCCATCAACGCCGCCATCGAGGCCATGATCCCGGTGATCACCTTTGACTCCGACGCACCGGCCAGCAAGCGCCTGACGTTCGTCGGCACCCAGAACTACCAGGCCGGCTACGCGGCGGGTGAAGCCATGGCCGAATGGCTGGGCGGCAAGGGCAAGATCGCGATTTCGACCTTCCCCGGACCCGATCACCTGGCAAAGCGCGTCCAGGGCTTCAAGGACGCCTTGGCCGCCAAGGGTCCCGACATTGTAACCGTCGAGATCAATGACGAGGGCAAGGTCGATGTGGCCGAGACCCAGTTAACCGCCGCGCTGCAGGCCGACCCAACGATTACGGGCATCTTCGGCGCCCACGGCAACCCGGGCCCCGGCGCTGCGGCGGCCGTGCGCACTACCGGCATGCAGGGCAAGGTCCAGATCATGGCCTTCGACTTTGGCATGCCTGTCATCGAGCTGATCGACAAGGACGAGATCAAGGCCACTGTCGGCCAGAATCCCTACCTGATGGGGTTCACCTCCATGCTGCTGTGCTACGGCGCCAAGTACCCGACCAGCGTGCCGTTCGCCTATGGCCTTGGGCCCTGTGTCGCCGCACCGGTCGACACAGGCGTCAATATTCTGTACAAGCAGGACGTGCAGATCTACAAGTCGGCGCCTAAGTTCTAGAGCTACCGCGTTCCGGGTCTCCTTTGTGAGACGGCGGGGGCTACGGCCCCCGTCGTCACCTCGGGGAATGGGCACACGAAGGACCCCTACAAAGGATGGAGTATGGCAACTACGTCCCTCGCATCCAAAGAACCATCTGAGATGCGCAACACCGCCGGCCGCATGCTGCGTTCGCGCACAACCACTTTGTTATTGGTCAACCTTGCCGTTGCCGCCTTCCTGGCAGTGATGCAGCCGCGTTTCTTGGACCCGGAAAACCTCACATCGCTGGTCATGGGCATGACCTACGATCTGCTGATGGCGATGGGCATGACACTGATCCTGATCCTGGGTGGCATCGACCTTTCAGTTGGATCCGTACTCGGCCTGACCGGCGTTGTCGTCACGATGCTGCTGAGCAACCATATCATGCCCGTGGCTGTCCCCGTGCCGCTGGCGATCCTGGCCGGCATGGTCGTGGCAGGTCTATGCGGGGCCTTCAACGGCTTTGGCGTCGCCAAACTCAAAATCGCCCCCTTTATCGTCACCCTGAGCATGTTCGCCATTGCCCGCGGCCTGGCAACTGTACTGACCTCTGGCTGGTACGTCTCAGGGCTGCCCGATTCCTATCTGGTGATCGGCCAGGGCACGGCCTTGGGAATTCCACTGCCTGTGATCATCACCCTGAGCATTCTCGTCGTCTTCGGCCTGCTGCTCAACCGTTGGAAACCATTAAACCAGGCATACTTTGTCGGTCAGAACCCCAATGCAGCTGCGCTTTCGGGCATCCGCGTGACGTTGGTCACTTTTGCCGCCTATGTCATCTCCAGCCTGCTCGCCGGCCTCGCCGGGGTCTTTATGACCTCGCGCCTGGCGATGGGCTTCTTCCAATTCGGGTTGGGTTCAGAACTCAATGCAATTGCAGGGGCCGTGATCGGCGGCGCCAGCTTTGCCGGCGGCTCGGGTACGCTGGTCGGCACCTTTTTGGGCGTGCTGCTGCTGGCATTGATCCGCAACGGCTTCGTCCTGCTCAACGGATCGCCCAACTGGCAGGGCATCGTCAGCGGTGCGATTGTCTTCTTTGCGATCGCCATCGACGCCTACCGGCGCCGCAACGAGACCAGGGAGTAGCCATGGCGCCTATTTTGGAAGTCAAAAATATAAGCAAGAGTTTCTCCGGCAACAGCGTGCTTGCCGACGTGAGTTTGGCCGTGGAGGCGGGGCAGGTACATGCCTTGGTTGGCGAAAACGGCGCCGGAAAGTCAACCTTGATGAACATCATCGGCGGCCTCGTGCCAGCCGACAGCGGTGAAGTCTGGCTCGACGGCCGGCAGGTCACTTTTCACAGCCCACTCGAAGCGATGAAGGGCGGCATCAGCATAGTGCACCAGGAGTTGAGCCTCGCTCCCAACATGAACCTGGCTCAGAATATCTATCTGCGCCGCGAGCCGGTCAACGCGCTTGGCTCGATCCAGTGGCGGAAGTTGTACGCCGACACGCGTGCAATCTTCAATCGCCTGGGACTGGATCTCGACCCAAAGACACTGGCCAGCAAGCTGAGCGTGAGCATGCAGCAGGTGGTAGAGATCGGCAAGGCTCTCTCCTTTGACGCCCGGGTCATCATCATGGATGAACCCACGTCGGCCCTTTCCGAAAAGGAGATTGAACGGCTCTATGCAATCATTGAGGACCTGACAGCACGCGGCATTGCCATCATCTTTATCTCGCATAAGCTGGACGAGGTCTTTCATGTCGCGGACCAGATCTCCGTCTTGCGCGACGGCCACATGGTCGGCACAGTGGATACGGAGGGTACCACGCGCGAGGCAGTGATCCGCATGATGGTGGGCCGTGAGATCACCAACATGTACCCGCCCAAGAGCGAGCACATCGACGGTGCCCTGTTTGCAGTCGAGCGGCTGAGCCGCGAGCCCTATTTCCGTGACGTCAGCTTCACCCTGAACAGGGGCGAGATCCTTGGCTTTGCCGGTCTCGTCGGCTCCGGGCGCACGGAGGTTGCGCGGGCGATCTTTGGCGCCGACAAGGCCGACGGCGGGTCGGTGTCGCTCGAGGGGCGCCCGCTCAAGCTGCGCTCGCCGCGCCATGCGATCGAACAGGGCGTCTGCTATCTCACCGAGGATCGCAAGACGCTGGGGCTCTTCCTCAAGATGCCGGTGCGTGCCAACATCGCCTCGTCCGCCTTGTGGCGTTTTGTCTCCGGGTTGGGCTTTCTGCAGGATGGCAAGCTCAAACGCGACGCCCGCCATTACATGGAAGAGATGGAGATCCGGCCGATGAACGACGAGCTCACGGCCATCAACCTCAGCGGCGGCAACCAGCAAAAAACCTTGCTCGCCAAGTGGCTGTGTGCACAGCCCAAGGTGCTGATCGTCGACGAACCGACGCGCGGGGTTGACGTGGGCGCCAAGGCAAAAATCCACGCTGACCTCCGCAAAATGGCGGATGAAGGTATCGGCGTCATCGTCATTTCTTCCGAACTGCCCGAGGTGCTCGGGCTCAGCGACCGTGTCGCCGTGTTCCGCGAAGGGCAGTTGACCACCGTGCTTGAAGGCGATCAGGCAACCCAGGAAGAGGTAATGCACTATGCAACAAGGTAGCGTCTCTCAAATACCCTCGGGCGAGGGGGCTGCAAGCCGTGGCCGCGGTTTCTTGCGCGGCATGGATCCCGGCAGCCTGCAGCTGCTGGGGCTGGCGATCGTCTGTGTGCTGCTGGCCGTCGTCATGCAGCTCCGCTTTCCTCGCTACCTGAGCGGCCCCAACGTCGAGGTGATGCTGATCAACTTCATCCCCGAAGCGATCATGGCGCTGGGAATGACCATCATCATGATTACCGGCGGCATCGACATCTCGGTTGGTGCGGTGCTGCAGTTTAGCGCTATCGTGGCGGCAATGTTGATGCGCGCCGGCGTGCCTGTGCCCATCGCCATCATCCTGACGCTGATCGCCGCCGCCATGGTGGGCCTGGTTAACGGCGGGTTGACCAATATCTTCAAGGTGCACCCCTTTATCGTGACCCTGGCCACGCTCCTCACGCTGCGTGGAATCGACCTGGTCATTACAGGCGGCACTTCGATCAGCGACCTGCCCGAGTCGTTCACATTTCTGGGCCAGGGCGAGGTATTCGGCATCCGTGTTTCGCTCATCTTGTTCGTTGTGTTGGCCCTTATCATCGGCTACGCGCTGCGCAACAACCGCAACCTGCAGCAAGCCTACTTCATCGGCGGCAACCGGCGCGCGGCCCGCATGTCGGGCGTCAGGGTCGAGCGCTTTCTGCTCTTTGCCTTCATGCTCAACGCCGTCCTGGCGGGCATCGCCGGTTTGGTCGTCTGTTCACAATATGGCGCCGCCAGCGTGAGCTACGGCCAGAACGCCGAACTGCGCGTGATTGCCGCCACAGCCATTGGAGGCGCAAGCTTTAGCGGCGGCGCCGGCAGCATCGGCGGCACCGTGTTAGGCGTGATCTTCCTGGCTATGGTCTACAACGCATTCAATATGTCGGGCATCAATACCTATTGGCAAGATGTGGCAATCGGCGTCATGCTACTGGTCGCGGTTTTCCTCGGCGAGGTATTGAAGCAGAGACGAATTACCCGGTAACGCATGCCGCTGCTTGTCGGCGACGCGGAAGCCACGGCTTCATAGTTCAAATGCAGTTCTGTACCAAGGTCATTGCTTGCATCCCTGCAAAGGAGGGACGTATGAAATCATTTGTCTATTTTCAGCCCACCGAGATTCGCTTTGGCGCCGGTCGCCTGCATGAACTGGGTGAGGTGGTGTCACGCTATGGTCAGCGCTGCCTATTGGTGACGATGCCGATGGGTGAGTACATGCAGCCGCTGATCGGGCGTGTCCAGGAATCGTTGGCCGCTGCCGGCGTTGCCATGGCGCATTTCGACGGCGTCGTCGCTAATCCGACCACCGACTGCGTCAGCGCCGGCGCTGGCATGGCTCGCCAATTCGGGGCTGACGTAGTGCTGGGCATCGGCGGTGGCTCAGCCATGGACACGGCGAAGGCCATCGCCGTCGAGGCCACCCACCCCGGCACCTGTTGGGACTACCTCTTCTTCAAGACACCGCCGACACCTGCGACGCTGCCGGTCATTGCGGTTTCGACCACTTCCGGCACCGGCTCGCAGGTTACCCAGGTGGCCGTCGTGACCGAAACAGCCACAAAGACGAAGTCCGCGCTCTACAACTCGCTGCTCTACCCGCGTGTAGCCATCGTCGATCCGGAGTTGATGGTCAGCTTACCCCAGCATGTGACCGCCTCGACCGGCTTTGACGCCTTTACCCATGCCTTCGAAAGCTATCTGCATGTCGGCGGCTCACCCTATGTCGACACGCTGGCGCTGGAGGCAATCCGCCTGGTCGTCAACTACCTGCCCACTGCCTATGACGATGGGACCAATGCCGATGCCCGCGCACACATGGCCTGGGCCGACACCCTGGCCGGCCTGTGTATCGCCAACGCCGGCGTCACGCTGCCTCACGGCATCGGCATGACCATCGGCGGCCAATGCCCGCAGGTCATGCACGGCGAGGCGCTGGCCGTCACCTATCCAGAGTTCTCGCGCTACACCTATCCCTGCGCAGTCGAACGCTTCGCCACCGTCGGGCGTATCTTTAATCCCGGCCTGGCAGCGGTAAGCGGCGAGCAAGCGGCGGAGGGTTGCTGCGTGGAGATCGATAAGTTCCTCAAGCGCGTGGGCATGTGGCTCAACCTCAATCAGCTGGGCGTGAGCGAACAGGACGTCGTGGAGATCGCCGACCACAGCCGTGTGCTGCCCGACTACATGAACAACCCGCGCGTGGCGACGCGTGACGAGATCTACGACATGTTGGTGCGCAGCTACGACCGCGTCTAGTCGACGACCAACCAGGAAACCAAAGGAAGTTTCTGATGAAAGAAGTGGGCCTGCTCAACAGCGACATCGCCGACGTGATCTCACGTCTCGGCCATATGGACGAGGTACTCGTGTGCGATGCAGGATTTCCCATCCCGCTCGGGGTGCACACCGTGGACGTCTCCTTGGCAGTCAATCAACCCACAGTGGCCGAAGTGATAGCCGTCCTTCTGCCGGACTTCTCCGTAGAGCGCATCGTGTTGGCGGACGAGACAAGATTACACAGCCCCAGCATGTTTGCGCGCTTGACCGGCATGTTGGGTGGGGACGTAGTCGTCGAAACCATGCCGCACACAGCATTCAAGCAGCACAGCAAGACGGTCAAGGCGATCATCCGCACCGGCGACTTCACCGCCTACAGCAACATCCTGCTCGTTTCAGCCGGCGGTCCTCGCTGGCTCGTGGAAAAGCCCTGATGGTCCCTCTCTGTGGTGGCGGCTGATCCAAAACAGGATCAGCCGCCACCGCATCCCGACGCGCCATTCGCCCCTCGCTCGGTGTCCTTCAAGCCGGCTAACCCGATACTTTGTGCACCGAGCCTGGGGCGGGTTTGCCTCGTGAGGCAGTGGTGCAGGCAGCGCATCTGTGTACAGGCTACGTGGGCAAATATGCAACCCCGGCCGCTAGCCGCCCGGCCAGTGCCGGCTCAACCCACACTGCACTGTCAACTTGTACCGCTTGGGCACCAGCCGCTAGCGCCTGTCGCACCTGGTCTACGGTGTGAATACCCCCACTCGCAATCAACGCCGCCGGTAGTTGCAGTTCGGCGACTTGCAGCAGCACCTCCAACATCTGGGGAAAAATTAGTGGTCCGAACAGCGCACCAGTCACCGGCCGCGCCACGCCGTCTACCATGCGCATTCCAGTCCCACTCGGCGCTTGGCCAACCACGAGTCCTACTGCCCCGCCTTCGCAAGCAGTGGGGGCTAAGACGACAGCCCGCCCCAGCGGCAGCTTGACCCACAGTGGCAGCTCGCATTCGCGATCGACGGTGCGCATCAGCAAGGCCAGGCGTGGGGCATCGATATCCGCAACACACAGCAATTCCAACCCCTGCACACCCGGCACGTTCGCCAGCTTATTGGCGACCCTGGCCAACGTCGCCGGATGGCTCTCCGCCACCTGCACGACTACCGGGCAGCCAAGCTTTTCCCACAACTTACCGTACTGCTGGATGGCGTTGTTTACCCCGCGGTTCTGCAGCCCGCTGTCCAGCACGGCACCGCCGTTGACGTGCGCCAGGCGCGGTGGCTGGGTGCCGCCCCGGCTTGCCCCCAGCACGGGGCCGACGACGGCTGCACCCAATCGTGTTATGTCGAGTCCACGTGGCACAGCCTCACCATAGCCGATCGCCCCTGCCCCCAACAGCACGGGGTTGGCGACTACCAGACCCAGCTTGTGGTTAGGCGCCAGGTCGATTACCTGTGGAGCTTTCTCTGTCGCCACGCGTCCCTCGCTAGCGCTGGTTGGCGGTCGGCAGCACTACCACCTGGCCGCTGCTCTGGTTGAGGATCATCAAGGCCCCGGGGAAGGTCTGGAATACGGCCGGGAACTCGCCCGGCGCCGGCGCCGTGCCAAAGCCCAACTCGTTGCGCCGCTCCCCCTGTCCCCAAAGCAGGCCAAAGCGGCCGGTCGGGATGTACAAACCCTCAGGCGGCGTCTCTTCAATTGGCGCCTCCTGGCCTTCCGGCACAAACTGCCGCTCCCACTGTTCGGTTTCCGTGTAGACAACCAGCATCTCCTGGGTCATGTCGAATCCGACGATGTAGCCTCGTTCAAATGGCCACGATTGCGCCGTCCCCGTCAGCGCCGGCCCATTCGGGCAGCCAAACGCTTCCAGGGTGGGGACGTCTTGCTGTAACAAGTAGCCCTGCAGCCCAGGGTCGACCTGGGCGAGGCACGCCACGAGCGTCGGGTTTGGCCCCACCGTGGGTGCGACCGTTGGCGTCAGCGTGGCGGTTGGCGTCAGGGTGACGGTTGGCGTCGGCAGCAGCGTCGGCGTCTCGGTCGGTAGCGGCGTCGGCGTCTCGGTCGGCGGCGGCAGTGGCGTGGCCGTGGGCGGTACCGGCGTGAAGGTCAGCGTCGGGGCCAATGTCCCGGTAGCGGTGGCGGCCGGCACCGGCGTAAAAGTTGCCGCTGGCGGCGTGCCCGTGGCCGTGACGGTCAATGTGATGACGACGGCGGGCAGCCCGGCCGGCGTGCCCGTGACCTGGCTCACCTCACCAGGCGTGGACGGCGGATTTGGGCCCCCCACCAGGCGGTCGAGCAGTCCCGGCCCCTGGATGCCATACGCCACCACCAACAAAATCGCCAGCAAGCCGATTACGGCCGCCATGGCCAGGCCCGGCCAGTTAAGCCGCTCCAGCCGCCCGCCAGACTCCTCTTCGTCGTCCATTTCTTGCGTTGGCGAGACGACAGTGACAGCTGGGTCCTGCCGCACGGCGCCGGCCACCGGGCGCACCAACGGATTGGTGCGTGGGGTCGGCTGGTATGGCGGCTCGGAGCCAGGGGCCGTGTGCTGGGCAGAATGGTGGCCCGCCGGCGGCGTCACGGCATCGCTAAGCCCCGGCACCAGTACGGTGGCGCTGGGCGTGATGGAGGCGGGCGGCGGCACGACCGGCAGCGCCGACAAGGTCAGCGTGGCCGTGCTGCCTTCCCCTGGAACGTTGCTCGCCTGCGGCGGCATGCGCCCAGCTGCCAACGTCAAGGCATCCGCCAGCGCATCGGCCGTGGGATAACGATCCTCGGGCCGTTTCGCCATGCTTCGCTGCAGGATCTCCACCATAACTGGCGGCAGCAGGCGCAGCACAGAATCCTCGATCACGAGCGGCTCATACACATGAGCATGCAGTATTTGCGTCGTCGACCCGCTAAACGGCATACGCCCCGTGATGCAGCGATACAGCACCGCACCCAGCGAGTAGATATCCGCTCGCCCGTCTACATCTCGGCTGCCGGCACACTGTTCGGGGGCCATGTAGGCAGGCGTGCCCACTGTACGCCCTGCGCTGGTCAATTCCGGCGCATCCAGCGCCCGCGCGATGCCAAAGTCCGACAGCAGCGGCACGACGGGATGCTCCACCGACTCCAATTGCACGCTGTTGGCCGCGCCCGGGCTGACGGTGCGCAGCAGGATGTTCCCGGGCTTGACGTCGCGGTGGACGACTCCCTGCCGGTGCGCATAGGCCAGGGCGCGTGCGATCGGCTCCAACACGTTGGCCGTTTCCTCCGGCCGCAGCCGCCCCCGCATGCTCAATAGGTCGGAGAGGCTCTCACCCTCGACCAGTTCCATGGCGATATAGGCGACCTCGCCCTTGGGTGCAATCCCGATCTGCAGGATGCGCACGATGTGCGGATGGCGCAGTGCGCCGGCCAATGTCGCCTCGCGGCGAAAGCGGTCATAGGCCTTCTCGTCCGCTCCCGGCAGCAGCAGCTTGAGCGCCACGGTGATCCCCTGCACCTGGTCATAGGCGCGGTAGACCGTGGCCGCTCCACCGCTGCCCAGTTGTTGGCCGATCAGGTAGCGGCCGATCTGCTTGCCTGCCAGGTTGCTGAGTCCGGCGCCCGACGACTCGTCGCCGGAACCGGTAGGGTCAAACTCTAGGGAATCCACTGAATCGCATGCTCCAACCAGTTGGTTAATACGCCTTCGATCACAATCAACGGTTGGGCGTCGCCCCCTTCCAGCGGCGTTACCCAGATCCGCCAATACCCGCCGCGATCGCTGGCAAAGGCCACCCACTTGCCGTCCGGGCTGACGGTCGGCAGGCCGTCCTGCGCCGAGTTGGTGGTCAAGCGAGTTAGCTCGGCAGTCAGCAAATTGAGGCGATACACCTCCCAATTGCCGTCGCGCGAGCTCATAAATACCACCGACAACCCGTCCGGCGTCCACACCGGGCGAATATCGTTGCCGTTGTCGGTCAGCCGCTGCCGATCGCTGCCGTCGCCGTTCATCAACCACAGGCCAGGTTCACCCCCCTGTTCGTTGACGCCGTTAAAAACGATGCGATCCTGCTTCGGGCTCCACGCCGGGTCTTGCCCCGGCCCCAAGTCCACGGCGTCGGCCGACGCCGTCACCTCGGTACGGAAGACGCGTGTGCGGCCGTCGGGCGCCCGGTTGCCGTAGACCAGGCTGCGGTCGTTGGACGACCAGCTCGGCGGCGCATCACGGGCATCGCCAGGTGCCGTCGTCAACTGCAGGTTGCGCCTGGCAGGCGCCTGCCCAGCCGCAGGGTCAAACAGCGCAATGCCCGGACTGCTCGCCTGCGTACTGTGAAAGGCCACTACGTTACTCTGCCACTGGCGGGCAGGCTGCGTGCCGTCGTCGATCAGCAGGGCCGATTTCGCCTCCAAAGTGGCGGGCGCCCGGTAGATGCGATAGATATCACCCTCCTGGGTCGAGTACAGAAAACGCCCGCTCAATTGGGCGAGTTCACGCCGCACTCCGGCAGTACGCCGGGCCTTGTCGCAGGTCGCCTGCGTTTCGGCCAGCAGCTTAGCCGAGCTTTCGACCGGGGCCAATGTCACCGCCGCCTGCAGTTGCTCAGCCGCTGCGCACGGGTTCTCGGCATCGAGCAGTTCCTGTGCGTAGGAGCCCAGGGCCGTGGCCAACGTCCAACGCGCCATTGATATGTTTAATGTGCCGGGCGCCACCAGCGCCTGCAGGGCCGCCTGGATAGTTTTGACGCGCCCTACATCTGGACGTAACGCAACTGCAGCGTCCAGATGTTCCAGAGAGCTCTCGAGATCGCTCTTGGCAATGGCGTCGGCCGCCAGTCCGACATGGCTTTCAAACAACACCTGGTCGCCTTTCGCGCCTTCGTAGCGCGGATCGATCCGCCGCGCCAGGGTCATGAAAGCCAGCGCGTTCTGCCAGTCGCCGTCCTGGTAAGCCGCTTCCGCCTCCGCCCAGAAAGAGCGGACGTCGCCCGCCGGCGTGGGCACAGGCAGCAAAGTGGCCACCGCTGTGCCCCCAGCAGGCGGTGTTTGCGCCGGTACAGGAGTGACAGCCGGCGCCACGCTTGCGTCACCACTCGCCTCACCGCTCACATCGCCGCTCGGGGTCGAGGCCGGCTCAATTGCGCCAGCGGCGCCCCGGGCTGTCGGGGCCACGGCAACAGCGGTCGCAGCTTGGGGCCCAGCGTCGCTGTTCGCCGGGTCGGTGAGAGCAGGGTTGGCGGGGGTAGACGGCAACGGGACGCTGCCGATCAGCTCGTTTGGAAGCAGATTCAATGCCAGTCCTCCGCCAAAAATCAGTACCAGGGCAGCCAGCACACCACCCATGACGGCACCAACCCAGCGCCGGCGCGGTCGTGGCACGGCCGGCATGGTAGTCACCACGCGCGGCGGTAGTGTGGTCTGTAAGGGAATTTCGGCTGGAATGTAGGTCGCGACCACCGCCGTGTTGCCCGTTTGCGTGGCCGACGGTTCGGGCGCAGGAACCAAGACCGTCTGCCCTGTCGTTGCCGGCGGCATCGGCAATGCGAGCAACACCGGCATCGTGGCCGTCGCGTCGCCGGCCATGGCAGCGGCCGACCCGTTTGGCACAACACCAGGCACTGTCAATAACAGCCGGTGCAGATCCGCCGCAAGTTCGCCGCCGTCTCCGTAGCGTTGATCTGGATCCTTGGCCAACGTGCGGCGCAAAATACTGATGGCAAGCGGCGGTAGATCCGCCAGCACATCGTCGGGGATTGTCAAAGGGTCGTACACATGCGCGTGCAGGATCTGTGTCGTCGTGCCGCTGTAAGGCGGCCTGCCCACGACACAGCGATAGAAGACAGCGCCCAACGAATACAAATCAGAGCGCCCGTCGATCTCGTGGCTATCGGCGCACTGCTCCGGCGACATATAGGTGGGGGTGCCGATTGTACGGCCAATGCTGGTTAATTCCGGCGCATCAAGGGCGCGTGCAATACCAAAGTCCGACAGCAGTGGCAAGACCGGCATGTTCAGCCCCGCGATGCGCACGGCATTGGGTGTGTCGTCATGCACGCGGCGCAGCAGCACGTTGCTCGGCTTGACGTCGCGATGGATCACTCCCTGGCGGCAAGCATAGTCCAGGGCCGCGGCGATGGGCTCCAGGATGCGGGCAGCGTCGGCAGGCGAAAGTCGTACCGTTCCCTCCATCACCTCGCTCAGGTTGGGGCCGTCGATCAGTTCCATGGCGATGTAGGTCAGCCCAGTCTCCGAAACCTGGCCGACATCGAGGATTTGGACAATATTGGGGTGGTTGAGGTTGCTGTGGGTCTCAGCCTCGCGGCGGAAGCGTTCACGCATCACGCTGTCGGCATCTGGACGCAGCACCTTGATCGCCACGGCGTGCCCATTGCGCTGGTCGATCGCACGATAGACTGTGGCCATGGCGCCGCCGCCCAGGCGCTCAACCAACATGTAAGGGCCAAGTTGCTGGCCGCGCAGCACGCCGCTGGGAGCCAACTCTGGCATCGAAGAATCGCCCGGCGTCAGCCTACCCCGGTCAGGCTGTGGAGTTTGTGCTGGCGAGGCTTCCGGCTGGCTCAACGGTTCAGACATCTCACGCACATTGGCTCACGCATTGGAACGAACACAGCAGGCAAACCGGTTACGCTTGCCAGTTGCGTAAGTTGCTGTTATAGTTGAGGCAAAGTATAGCATGGAAAATACGTGCGCCTTAAACGCCACGTTCGCACTAAAGGAAGCCAGCTGTGAGCAGGTTTGGTCGTCTAGTATGCCTGAATGGCCCTCGCGCCGGCGAGGAGTATGAGCTGAACCAGGAGTTAGTCATCGTCGGACGTACAGCCGAAGCCGCCATTCGCCTGGAAGACCAGTTTGCTTCACGCCACCATGCCGAGCTACATTATGTCGACAACGCTTACCAGGTGCATGACCTGAACAGCAAGAACGGCGTCTTTGTCGACGCACGACGCCTCCCTAGCGGCGGCACGGCCTGGCTCTCCGACGGCGTCGAGGTGCAGTTCGCCTCCACCCGCTTTCGCTTCTATGATCCGTCTGCTACGGTTACGGCCCCTTCGTTGATCGCCGTGCGCGAGCCAGGATTGCGGGCCGATATCACCACGCGCCAAGTATACGTGGACGGTGCGCTGCTCGATCCGCCCCTAAGCCTCAAACAGTTTGACCTGCTTTGGTTTCTTTACCAGAACCGCGGCCGCGTCGTGAGCAAGGATGAGATTGCGGCCGCGGTGTGGCCGGAGGCTCAAGGTGACGTGTACGACGCCAACATCGACCGCATGGTCAGCCGCGTGCGCAGCCGCATCGAGCCCGAGACGGTCGACAATCCCCGCTTTATCCAGACAATCCGCGGTTACGGCTACCAACTCGACGCTTAATGCTGTGTGGCTGCCTCGATACAGGTGGCAGGTACACCTGTAGAGCTACTTTCCGCCCCTACATTGTTAGCATCAGGTGAATAAGGCGCGAGCGTAGGCAAACAGTCCGACTTGCGTCGCAATCGGTTCAAATAACTCTAATGTTTGTGGCTTAGTATAGTCGTAACGCGGTGGACAACCGCGGCATTCCCTTTAGGTGGGTGATGACTATGAACTACGGCTACACCGCAATTGCGGATTCCTATCGACCCGAATGGCAGTGGCAAAACGAGAACGTCGCACTTGGGCCGGCGGTGGACCACATGGTGGACGCTGCACGCCTGGGGGATGATCGCGCCTTCGGCAATCTCATCGAAGTTTATCGCAGCGCCGCCGAACGGCTGGCGCAACAAATACTGCACACGGAAGAAGCCGCCGCCGACGCGGTGCAGGAAGCGTTGATCAAGGCGCACCGCGCCATGGGGCGGTTTCAGGATGGTAATTTCCGATCCTGGTTCTTGCGCATCGTTACAAACACTTGCTATGACCACCTCCGGCGGCAGAAGCGGCGGCAAGCCGTCAGCCTTGACGAGTTGACCGAGCAGGCGGGCGTCGACTACGTAACAGGGGCCGAGATCATCAGCGACGATCCGGAGAAGCTCGTGCTGCAGAACGAAAGCATGCGAGTGCTGCTGTCGGCAATAGAGGACCTGCCTGCCTGGCATCGCAACGTCGTGCTCCTGGTGGACGTGCAGGGTTATGATTACAACGAAGCTGCCGAGATCCTGAACCTGCCCCTAGGCACCGTCAAGTCACGCCTCAGCCGGGCCCGTTCGGCGCTGCGCGATGAGCTTGTGAGCTCTGGTGTAGTTGCCGGCAAGCTATCGTAGGCACGGTAGGGGCTCCAGGTCCAGCGGAGGAGCAGGCTCCGACGCAAGCGCCGGCGGATGCCTGCGCTCCATGCGCTGCTTGTGGCCCTACTTACCACAGCAGTGGATCGCGCTCGCGCACATATTGATCCCGTCCTGTAGCACTGACGTATTGCTCAAAGATGCGGCGGATTGGATCGTGGTCGGGGTCCAGTCCTTTGGCAGCAGCCCAGCGGTAAAAGCGAATGATTTCCGGCTCGGCCGTCACTACCTCCCAGTAGAACAACTGGGAGATGACGCCCCCTGCGTCCAACATGCCGGTCGTAGCATAGGCTTCCAAGGCTGGCCGCCGGTCGTAGTCGACGGCATGGTGCGTTACACGCCAGCCGCCGGCCACGACTGATTCCGGCACGCTTTCCAAGATGGCAAACTGCGCCAGCGGCCGTTCGTCCAGCGGCAGCCCCACGCTGCCTGGATTGATGACGTGCCAGTGGCGCTGCAGGCGGGGGGCATGCAGGTACAAGTCCGCGCCTGCATGCGGGTCTGCCGCCAAGCCGCCCAGGATGTCCGCGTCGGCCGTGATATGGCGGTCGATCTGCACGTGTGTGTGGGCCGACACCAGCGTGTGCTCGCGCACGCCCATGATCTCAGCGGCAATGGCGGCGTCAGACTGCGAACGATAGAAGCCCATGCGGTTGCGGCCGGGCACACCGTGCGCAATGCGCAGCGGGGCGGTGCCAGGCAGAAAGAAGGTGCAGTCGTCGGGCAGCATGGCCAGGTATTGGCCCTGGCCGGGCGCGATGTGTTCCAGCAGCCAGTGCAGTTGTCCCCAACGGTCGGGGTCTTCGCAGCCGGGTATGGCGCGCTCGGTGCCAAAATCCAGGTAATAGAACTCGTGGTTGCCGCGCACCACCATCCATTGCTCGGCGCGCACGACATCGATCACCTCGGCGCTAAACGGCACGGCGTTGACGAGGTCACCATCGACGACTACCTGGTCCGGCTGTATCCGTTCCAACTCGTCGATGACTGCCTGCAGTGCAGGCAGATTCCCGTGAATGTCGGCTAACAGTGCGAGTCGCATGCGGAGACTATAGTCAGAAACAGTGGATCGGGCAAAGGCCGGCGGAACGGTTGCGTGAAATGGCGGGGCACAAGGGCCGGCGGAACGGGTGTGCGAAATGTAGGGGCAAGGGCCGGCGGACCTTATGCCCCTACGCGCATCGTTATGGAACGTGCCCTAATGGCCGAAGATGGTGCGGGCGATGATCATGCGCTGGATCTCGCTGGTGCCTTCGCCGATCGACATGAGACGCGTGTCGCGGTACATGCGCTCGACTTCGTACTCCTGGCTGTAGCCGTAGCCGCCATGGATCTGGATGGCGTTGCGGCAGACGCGCTCGCTTACCTCTGTGGCAAACAGCTTCGCCATCCCGGCGGCGGTGGCGAAGTGGCGACCCATGTCTTTCAGCCAGGCGGCCCAGTAGAGCATCAGGCGCGCCGCATGAATCTCGGTGGCGGCATCGGCGACCATGAACTGGATCGCCTGGTGGTTGGCCAGCGGCTGGCCAAAGGTGCGGCGGTGCTTGGCGTACTCGACGGAAGCGTCATAGGCAGCCTGGGCGAGCCCTAACGCCAGTGCGCCGATGCTGATCCGGCCCTTGCTCAAGGTCGCCAGGGTCTGCTGGAGGCCGCGCCCCTCTTCGCCGATGAGGTTACCCAGCGGCACGCGCACGTTGTCAAAGGTCACGGCGTGGGTCGGCGAGCCATTCAAGCCCATCTTTTTCTCGGGCTTGCCGATGACGACGCCGGAGGCATCGGTAGGCACAAGAATCTGGCTCAGGCTGCGGCTGCCGCCTTCGGGGTCGGTGCGGCACAGCACGATAATGGTGTCGGCAATGCTCGCATTGGTGGCCCACATTTTGGCTCCCTCGATCACCCACGTATCGCCGTCCCGTTTTGCCGCCGTGCGCACCCCGCCCTGCAGATCGGACCCCGCTCCCGGTTCGGTCAGCGCTAGGCAGCCCAGGCGTCCCTTGCCGGTCGCCAGCTGCGGCAGCCACGTTTGCTTGAGTTCGGCCGAGGCAAAATCGACCAGCGGCCCCTGGCCGAGACAGTTGTGCGCCGAGACGGCCAGCGCCGTGGAGCCGCACGCCCATCCCAGTTCCTCGATGGCGATGGTGGCGCAGACCGTATCCAGCTCCGCCCCGCCGTAGGTCTCGGGCACCTGCAGGCCGAGCATGCCCAGCGGCCCCATCTTTTTGACAGCCGGCCAGTTGAACTCACCCGTTTCGTCCACGTGCCTGGCCAGCGGCCTGACCTCCTGCGCCACAAAATCATGGACGACGCGCTGGAAGTCGCGCTGTTCCTTGCTCAATTCAAAATCCATGGTTGCCGCTCCTTTAAATGGCTGCTAGATCGTGCGGCCCGCACGCTTCTCGTGCCGACCGGGACGTATTCGTGCCGCTTTGATTGGTCGTGTGTTGTGCATGCATGCTATCAAGAGGGTGCTCATCGATGAAAACCTGCACGTGGGCGTGCTCACTGGACGGTTGGATGGCTGCAAATTGCTGTAAATTACCCTGAATTGCTTCGTCAGCAAAGCGCTTTACCTTGTGTCTGTACTGGTGTCGTGTTACACTCCGTGCCATTGCCGCGCTCAAATCCATCCAAAGCATACAAAGTTAGGGACAGACATTCGTGCAGCGCACCGCAACATCCAAATCGTACCGTTCCCCCTATTGGCTATTCTCGTTGGTGGCTGTTGCCATCGTGTTGATTGTGGCGCTGCCGTTGGCATTGCTGCTCAGTTGGTCATGGCTGTGGTGCTACTTGATCGGCATCAATGTCGCCACCTTTGCTCTCTACGGCTATGACAAGTCGAGTGCGCAGCGCGAGGGGGGACGCGTACCTGAGAGGGTGCTGCACGGCGCGGAGCTGTTTGGCGGCACGCCGGCGGCGTTTATCGCTCAACGCGTCTTTCATCACAAGACGCAAAAAGGCTCGTACCAGCTCCGCTTCTGGCTGATCGTGGCGGTGCAGGTGATCGTCGTTATCTTCTTGTGGTGGGCAGGCTTGGCGTAATGGCTTTCGGCAATACCCTGTTTGGCCTGCCACTGGCGTTTTGGGGGATCGGCTGCCTGGCGGTTGCAGTTGCCTACTATCGCATCTGGCCGGTGCCAAGCCCCAAACGCACACAGCCGCGCACGGCGTGGCAGCACTTCATGCTGCGCTACTCGCATTCGCTGGTGTGGGTGCTGCTGGCGGCGGGCTGCTTCCTGGCGGGGGCCGGCTACGCCAATTTCGGCCTCTGGTTGGCCGCCGCGGCTCTACCTCTCTACATTGTCTTCCTGGTGATGCTGGTGCAAGATCGCAATCGGGAACTGGCGGACCTGGCGGCGCAGCGTAAGGCACTCCAGGGCAAGGCAACACCCAGCGATGCAGGGAAGGCGCCCAGCGATGCGGGGAATGCGGAAATAGAGCGTCCTACGAGCTCTGTCAGCCGATAGACAGGGCGGCACAAATCAGCCTACGGCAGAAGCAAAGACCATGCAGATCGATTCAAGTTATCGCTCACGGCGCAGCAATGTCCTGGCCACCCGCGGCGTCGTCGCCACCAGCCAGCCGCTGGCTGCCCAGGCCGGCCTCGATATGCTCAAGGCAGGCGGCAATGCCGCCGATGCCGCCGTAGCGACGGCCGCCATGCTCAATGTGGTCGAGCCAATCTCCACCGGCATCGGCGGCGACTGTTTTGCCCTCTATTATGACGCGGCCACACGCCAGGTAACGGCGCTCAACGGCTCGGGGCGTGCGCCGGCTGCTGCTTCGGCCGGCGATCTGCGGGCGCAAGGCTACGCTGCCATGCCCACCTACACGGGTCACACAATCTCCATTCCCGGCACAGTCGGCGGCTGGAGCGACCTGCTGGAGCGACACGGCCGCATGGCGCTGGCGGACGTGCTGCAGCCTGCCATCTGGACGGCAGAACACGGCTATCCGGTCAGCGAACTGATCGCTAATGGCTGGCGCACCCAGGTGCAGAAACTGCTGCGTGCTCCGGGCTGGGTCAGCGGCGACCGCGACAATGGGCCGGAACAGCCGAGCGGACAGGAACTGCTGATCGACAGCCGTGCCCCGCGGGCAGGCGAGATCATGCGCATCCCCACGCTGGCGCAAACCATGCGTGGCATTGCCGCCGAAGGCAAGGCCTTCATCTACCAGGGCGAGTTTGCCCGCAAGCTGAGCGAACACGTGCAGCGCTACGGCGGCTGGATTACCCCGGCCGATTTGGCCGCCCACACCGGCACGTGGGATGAGCCGATCACGGCCGATTACCGCGGTCTACGCTTGTACGAGTGCCCACCTAACGGCCAGGGCCTGGCCGCTATCATCGCCGCCAATATTGCCGCCGGCTACGATCTGGGCGCCATGTCCCCGGCCGACCGCCTGCATGTGATGGTCGAGATTATGCGCCTGGCTTTTGCCGACGCGCAGCAGTGGGTGTGCGATCCATGCGTCGCGGATATTCCCCTGGCACAGCTGGCGCACCCGGATCACGCCGCGCAGCGCAGAAAACGCATCGACCTGCAGCGCGCCGCGCGCAACGTACCCTACGGCAATCCGCTGATGGGGTCTGACACGGTGTACTTGACTGCCGTCGACGGCGAAGGGAATGCCTGCAGCTTTATCAACAGCCTGTATATGGGCACTGGTTCGGGCCTGGTGGTGCCCCGTACGGGCGTCAGTTTGCAGAATCGGGCCAACCTGTTTGTCTTGGACTCCCAACACCCGAACACCCTTGCGCCCAACAAGCGCCCGTACCAGACGATCATCCCAGCCATGACCGTGCATACAGACGGGCCACTTGCCGGCGAGCTGCATGCCAGCTTCGGGGTGATGGGCGGCTATATGCAGCCGCAGGGGCATTTCCAGATGCTCGTCAACATGGTGGACCTGGGCATGGCGCCGCAGCAGGCGCTCGACACGCCGCGCTGGGCCTTATCCGGCCCGCACGATGGGCTGGGCGCAGCCGAAGAAGGTGGCGTGCTGTTTGTCGAAGAAGGCTGGGATTATGCCGTCCTGGCCGATATGGCTCGTCGCGGCCATCGGCTCGCCCCCGTTACAGGGTTTGAGCGCGGGTTGTTCGGCGGTGGGCAGATCATCGTGCGCAACCCGCACGACGGTGTGCTTATGGGCGGCAGCGACCCACGCAAGGATGGCTGTGCCGTAGGCTGGTAGCAACACTCACTCAAAGGAGAGCAAATCGTGGCTGCCGTGGTGACCTCGTCGGACTTCCGGCCCTTTGCACGCAAGATGCGGCGCGCCGACCTGCCCCAGGTCTTTATCGATACCTTCCATTTTTACTACGATCAACTGGTGCACGGCGCCACCGGCTTTATCGCGCATGCGGATGCCGGCCCGGTGGACGAAATTCCGCTTTATGAAGAGCTAGGTGCGGTTGAGTTGGAGGCCGGCAAGACAGCGCTGGATCGCGCCATCGTACTCAAACTCAATGGCGGGTTGGGGACGAGCATGGGCATGAACGGCCCCAAGTCGCTGCTGCCCGTCAAGAACGGGCTCTCGTTTCTCGACATCATCGTCCACCAGGTGCTCTACCTGCGCCAGACCACCGGCGCACGGCTGCCACTGGTGCTGATGAACAGCTTCAACACGCGCGACGAGACACTGGCCGCCATGGCCAGGTTTGCCGATTTCCACCAGCAGATTCCGCTCGACTTTGTCCAGCACAAACAGCCCAAGATCTGGAAGGACAGCCTGGCGCCTGTCATGTGGCCGGCCGACCCCGATAAGGAATGGTGCCCGCCCGGTCACGGCGACATCTACACTGCGCTCGTGACCAGCAACATGCTGGGGCTGCTGCTGAGCGAGGGCTATGAATACGCCTTCGTCAGCAACTCCGACAACCTGGGCGCCGAGCTGGACCTGCAGATCCTGGGCTATTTCGCCGCCAACCGCGTGCCGTTTCTAATGGAGGTGGCCGACCGCACGCCCGCCGACCGCAAGGGGGGGCACCTGGCGCAGCGGCCCGACGGGCAGCTGATCCTGCGCGAATTGGCGCAGTGCCCGCCCGACGAAGAGGCCGAGTTCCAGGACATCCAGCGCTATCGCTATTTCAACACCAACAACCTGTGGATCAACTTGCGCAGCCTGGAGCACCGGCTGGAAGAACACGAAGGTGTGATGCCGCTGCCGCTGATCCGCAACGAAAAGCCCGTCGACCCTGCGGACCCAAACACCCCGCGCGTCTATCAGCTCGAAACGGCGATGGGCGCTGCCATTGCCATCTTTGAGGGCGCGCAGGCCATGCGCGTGCCGCGCAGCCGCTTTGCACCGGTGAAGAAGAACAGCGATTTGCTGGTGATCATGTCCGACGCCTACGAGCTTGGCGAAGACTATCGCCTGTCCTTGGTGGCCGAACGCAGCGAGCAACCGCCGGTAGTGGCGCTCGACGACCGCTACTACCAACTTTACGACGCCATGGCCCAGCGCTTTCCCGGCGGCGCGCCGTCGCTGCGCCAGTGCGAAGAGCTGCGCGTGAAGGGGGACGTGCGCTTTGGTAAGGACGTCAGCGTGATAGGGAAGGTGGAGATCGACAATGACGGCGGAGAGCAGGTGGTGATTGGGGATGGAGCGGTGCTGAGGGGGTGATTGCCGGTACAGCCGGGTGATGGAGGTAACCGTGCGAGGCGCTGCCCACAGAGTTCGAGGTTCAGCCGGGTAACCGGGGCAGCGCCACGCACGGGAGCAGCCTGATGCCCCTCGCTCGGTGCCCTTGCGTCAACCGACCACGTGCCTTGTGCACCGAGCGTGGGGCACGGTGAGCACGAACTTCTGGGGCGGCACAAGAGCCGCATGTGGCGTGCTCCCTGGACGATGGGTGAACAACCTTACCGGTGGCTGCGCATCCAGTCTAGGACGGCGGGCATGGTTTCTTGGTAGAGAGCGTAGAGCTTGGGTGAGACTGCGAAGTCCCAGGCGCCGATGTGGGGCTGCAGGTCGGCGCCGAAGCCTTGCTTGAACTGCCAGACGCCTTGCATGGGGTCCTCTGGGTCGTCGGGGTGCGTGGGGGCTCCCCACCAGTCGTAGACGGTGCAGCCCTGGGCTAGGGACCAACGCAGAGCCTCCCACTGCAGCAGGTAGTTGGGCATGTCGCGGCGGTGCCGCTCGCTGCTGGCGCCATAGAAGTACCAGGCGCGCCGGCCATAGCGCAGCAGGAAAAGGCCTGCCAGCGGCTGCGGGTCGTCGGCATGCTCTGCCAGCAGCAGGACACCGCCGACGGGGTTGTCCGCCTGGTCCTGGGCGCGTAAAAAGGTGCGCCATGTCGAGGCGTAATAGTCGTAGGGGCGGATCAAGAAACCGTCGCGCGCGCCCGTCTCGCCATACAAGGCGTAGAAGGCCGCGAAGTCCTGCTCGCCTCCCTGCCGCACCGTCACCCCGCGTTTCTCTGCCAGGCGCACGTTATAGCGCCACTTCTGTTTCATCTGCGCCAGCAGCGTCTCTTCGCCCACCGTCAAGTCGCTGCAGCCGGTGTTCTTGAACTGCACCTGGTCGGCACTGTAGCGCCAGCCGCGCCGCTGCAGGGCGTGCAGCACGAGGTGGCCCGTCGTGGTGTCGGCGCGCACATCGGGGTCGATCTTGACGTAGATACACTTGAGCAGCCGTGCCTCGCGCTCGATTGTGTCCAGCGTTATGTCGACTAAATCCAAGTTGTCCCAGTCCAGCAAGGGGCCTTTGGTTACGTAGGCCATGCGCAAAGGGACGCCGGCGACCGGCTGCCGCCACAGCAGCCGAAAGGCGGCCTCGCCGGCCGTGCCGGTCAATAGGTAGTGGCGCGCGTGCCAGCCGGTCTGACCTTTGACCTCGCCCCATTCCCAGCTTTGCAGGACGTGGGGGGCGGGCAGGCGGTTCAGGACGTTACGCCATTCGTTGGCGGTATCGATGAGAAAGCAGCCTACGGTGAGGGTAGGGGCGGGCACAAGGTCCGGCGGAACAACCATTGCCGCGTCAGGTGCAGCATTCCCGCCGGACCTTGTGCCCCTACGGGTTGACGCCAGCAACCGGTCCGCCGCCACCTGTGCCGCCTCAACTGTCCCACGCGCGGCCAAACCCATCTGGTAGACGCGGAAACCGATCGTGTCCAGGGACATGTCCCAGGCGCCGACGGTGCGGACGACGTTGCCGCCGAAGCCTTGTTTGAAGCGGTAGACGCCCCACAGCTCGCCTTGGGGAAGAGCCTCGATGTCGATCGGCAACTCGTCGCTGGGGGTGCCGCTGCCGTCACCGCCGCGCAAGGCTGCGGCCAGTTGGCCGATGGCGTCTGGAATGCCCCAAAAATCATAACGGGTGGCGCCGCAGCTGCGCGCCCAGCGCATGCCCTCCCACTGTAATGCGTGGTTGGGCATGCGGTTGCGCTCCACGTCGCTGCTCGCGCCCCATAGGTAGCAGGCGGTGCTGCCCACGGCGGCCACCACGATAGCGGCCAGCGGCTGCCCCGCGTACTCGGCGAGCAAGAAGGCGGCGTGCTGCGGCGCCAGGAGTTCGTACGCGGCAGCAAAATATGCGGCGCTGTGAACGCCGAATCCGTCGCGCTCGCCCGTCACCTGCATCAGCGAGTAGAAGAGCGGCAGATCCGCCGCTGTCATGGCGCGCACGCACACGCCCTTGCGCTCGGCCAGGCGTACGTTGTAGCGCCACTTGCTCTTCATGCGCCCGAGCACGGCATTTTCTGCGCCGCTTATGTCAAGTATGATCGTGCTGGGCGGCTGCACCGTCTGGCTGCCCGGCTTGAATCCGTACGACCGCAGCAGGGCACGATTGGCGGGCGAATCCGGCAGGTCCGGCTCGATCTTGAGCACGGCCGCTCCCTGCCTGCGCGCGTCGTGGTGGATCGCCTGCAGCAGCAGCTCGGTCTCAAAACGATTGTCCCAGTTGGTGATGGGGCCGCGCGGCGCATAAGCCAGGGTCAGGCCAGCCGCGCGCTTGAACAGCAGCTGGCAGCCGCTCACAAGCTCACTGCCCGGCGACGTGCCCACGAGCGATGCACCCCGCCAGCCGAAACGCTCCTTGAGCCGTCGCCAGCCGCTCAGCTGCAGGACGTGTGCGCCGGGCTGCGCGGCCAGCCACTGGTCCCACGTACGATCTTCGATGGTGCTATGAAACGTGAGGGAAGCCGCTCCGTACGCAGCCGATCCTGGGGCCGTCAATCCTGATTGCATGGGCGCGTATGATACCATTCCCGTAATCATTCGTGAATTCATCTCCTAACTGGAACTCATATGCTGCAACTGATCGAGTCCGTCCCCAACTTTTCCGAAGGCAGGCGTCCAGAAGTCGTGCAGGCGCTCGTGCAGGCCATCCAGGTCCCCGGCGTGCTGCTGTTAGACTACAGCAGCGACGCGGATCACAACCGCTCGGTGCTGACGGTGGTGGGTCCGCCGCAGGCAGTTTTGGCCGGCCTGCTGCAGGCGGTGCGCGTGGCGGCGGAGCAGATCAACCTGTTCGAACACCGCGGCGAACACCCGCGCATCGGCGCCACCGACGTGGTGCCGCTCGTGCCCATCCAGGGGATCACGCTAGAGGAATGCGTGACCCTGGCCGAGCAGCTTGGCCACCAGATCGCCGACGAGCTGCAGCTGCCGGTCTACCTCTATGCCGCCGCCGCCCGCCGGCCCGAGCGCAGGCGCCTGCCGGACATCCGCCAGGGCGAATTCGAGGGGCTGGTCCAGACCATCGGGCTGCCCGAGCGTGCGCCTGATTTTGGGCCGGCGCAGGTGGGCCCTGCCGGGGCCGTGGTCGTGGGGGCGCGCCCGTTCCTGGTTGCGTACAACATCTATCTGCACAGCGAAAATGTCGAGATTGCCAAGGAGATCGCCAAGCGCATACGCGAGAGCAGCGGGGGTTTTCCGGCCGTGCAGGCCAAGGGCTTCCTGGTCGAGGGGCAGGCGCAGGTCAGCATGAACCTGCTCGACACGGCCAAGACCCCGCTGCACGTGGTGTACGACGAGATTAAGCGGCTGTCCGGCGAACAGGGCGTTGCGGTGGACCGCTCGGAGTTGATCGGCCTGATGCCGCAATCCGTCATCCTGCAGGCCGCCGCGCACTACCTACGGCTGCCGGATTTCACGGTGGAGCGGACGGTGGAAGGGGCGATGCAGCGGCGCGGCGCGGGGGAGAGTTAGGGGTGAAGGCGGGAGGTACCACCTCCTGAAAGTGGGTACTTGAAATCGCCGCGGCAGCCAGCGGGGGCGGGCACAAGGTCCGGCGGAACAACCATCGCCGCGGCGGCCAGAGCAATCCCGCCGGACCTTGTGCCCCTACAGGTTGTGTGCGCCTCAAACCGGAATTCGCAAGGATGCCAAACCTTCGCCGATAGTGGCTCGCCGTTGTATCATGGCGGCGGTTGCTGCCTGCGCGGTCCCGAGTCGGCCGCCTGTTGATTGGGAGAACCTGCATGTCGAAGTCTAGTACTTGGCGTTATTACGATGTGGCCGTGGCCCTGTTCGTGGCCTCGCTGCTGACGGCGAATATCATCGCGGTCAAGCTGATTCAGATCGGCCCGCTCATTCTGCCGGCGGGCGTCGTCATCTTTCCGGTCAGCTACATCCTGGGCGACATTCTGACCGAGGTCTACGGCTTTCGCTGGGCGCGGCGAGCGATCTGGCTGGGCTTTTTGGGCAATGTCGTGGCCGTGGCCGCCATCTGGATCGCCGGGCTGCTGCCGTCACCGGTTTTCTGGCAGGGGCAGGCATCTTACGATGCCATCCTCGGCTTTACGCCGCGCCTGCTGCTGGCCTCGTTCATCGCCTACCTGGTGGGCGAGTTCGCCAACAGCACGATCCTGGCGAAGATGAAGGTCTGGACCCAGGGCAAGCACCTGTGGACGCGCACGATCACGTCTACAATCGTGGGGCAAGGACTGGACTCGCTGGTGTTTATCCTGATCGCGTTTGGCGGCCTCATGGCGCCGGCGGCGATCGCGACGACGGTGATCAGCCAGTGGGTGTTCAAGTCCGCCTACGAGATAATCGCTACCCCGCTCACCTATTTTGTGGTCAACCGGCTCAAGCAGGCCGAGGGTGCTGACGTGTACGACGTCGACACGAATATGAATCCATTCTCGTTTGAGTAGGGGCACAGCAACCACGCAGTCCAAGGCAGCGAGGGCGGGCAAGTAACTGTGCGCAACCTGCAGGAGCAGATTCGATGACAAGCAAAACCCCGCCAACCGCGTACCAAATTCGACAATCCTCGATGGAGATCACTGCCGCCGATGGTTCACCCGCATCACCGGACGTGCTCTACCAAGCCTTGCACGATGACGACGCGGAAGTGCGCGTGAGCGCAGCGCTGGCGTTGGCTAAGTTGGGCGACCTCAGCCCGGCCGTCATCGATCCGTTGTTTGATGCTGCCGATTGGCGGAGAGAGCCCGAAGCCGGCGACATTGCGCGTTACGGCATCGTCGAGTTAGGCAAGACAAACGGGGCAATCGTCGAACGGCTAGTGGCGGCGCTGACACACAATCGCCGCGGCCTCAGTGGTGTGGCCGAGTGTTTGGGGAACATTGGGCAGGCAACCCCGGCCGTGATCGACGGCTTGTTGGCTTTCATTCAGCAAGATCGAGACGCAGACCCCTACTCCGTTGTGAGTGCCATCAACAGTCTACTGCGCCTGGGCTATACCGATGATTCCTTGGTTGATCGTCTGCTCACGCTCTATCAACGCGGCGACAGCATCGTGCGCAGCGTTGCCCTGTGTGCACTGGCATGGGTTAAGCAGCCGCCAGCCGCGGTAATCGATCTGCTCCTTGTCGCCCTGCAAGAGGGCCAGCATGAAGCAAGCGCAGCGGCGAGTTCGCTTGCCCGAATTGGCGTAGATCAGCCGCAGGTCGTGGCCGCATTGGTGCAAGCAAGCAGGGCCAAAGATTGGCGAGTACGTGGAGAATCAGTTGCGGCACTCAGTGGGGTGCCTACCCCGACGCCGGCTGTCATCGATGTACTTTACGAAGCCTTGGCGGACCCCGATTGGTTTGTGCGGGTGCAGGCAATGGAAGGCTTAAGCAACCTCCGCAGCGCGCCACCCGCCGTGCGCGATCGTTTGCTTACCATGCTCACAAGCGAGCAGAACGCAAGCGAACGTGGGACCATTGCCATTACGTTGGCAAGCCTGGGCCATGTCGACGACGACATAACGGCGGTATTCCTGGACGAACTGCGCAGCCAGGACGCCAGTGTGCGTGAACGAATCGTGCGCAACTGGTGGCTGCTGGGCAGCAACGACCCACTGCTCCTGGCGCCGTTACAGGCGGCCTTACAAGACGAAGACAGCATGGTGCGTGCGAGTGCAGCCGCCAGCCTGAAGCAGCTAGGCCGTTGATCACATGCCAATTCCGATGACCAGTTACCGAGTAACATTTCCGAACCGACACACAATTCAGTTACCCGCCGACACCAACGCGGCGATCGAACATGCCAAAGCGAAGTATGCCGAGCCCTTGTGGCTGCTGCGCGATGAGCGCGTATTGAAACTGGGCGGGCACCAGTGGATCTATCCGAGCGATGTGGCGGCGGCGCGGGCGATCTTTGCCCTGCACCCGGCAGGGATCATCGCCACTGCCTGGAAGCTCTTTAATCGCGACTGGCTGGCCGACGCTGAGGCCTACTTCCTGGACACGCAGCGCTATCCCAACCATCCCCGCCATTTTGGCAGAGATGTAATCCCGCTGGTCGACGAAGACCAAGATTCGCAACAGATTGGCTGGGTGCGCATCAATCAAGCTACGACGATGGATCACAACTTTGCGGTTTTTGTACAATGCACCCTGCTCGACCTCTTTGATGCCCGGCAGCTGCCTGCGGAGTACACCTAAATTGGGGGGAGGTGGGACTTCCTGGAGGTGTGCCCACTTCCTGGAAGTACCGACAGGACTGTAAACAGTTTGTCAGCCAACTTGGCGGCGACCTGCCCTATGATCGAACTATGCAAGCAGATACAGGCTCGGTTGCGCCGCCAGCAGCAGACCTCACCGTTTGTGACCTTATCGACCGCCAAGCAGCGCGTCTTCCCTACAAAACTGCGGTTATTGACGGCCCGCAGCACACCACCTATGCGGCATTGCTAGCAGCAGCCGACCGCCGCGCCCAGTTTCTCGAGGCACGCGGGGTAGAGCCCGGCGCGTTGATTGGCATCGCCATGGAGCGTTCGCTGGAAATGGTGCTGTGGGTGCTTGCTATCCTTAAGGCGGGCGCCGCCTATGTACCGCTCGATCCAAGGTACCCAGCGGATCGCCTGCGCTTTGTCGTGGAGGATGCCGGGCTGCGCCTCGCGATCGTCGATGCACCCGTCGATGCACCCGTCGCTGCACCCGCAGCAGTGTGGGCCGCCGGTCTGCCGCTGGACCTGATCGCCGCGCAGGAGACTGGGGCTGCCAGTGAACGCTTGTCCGTGCCCCAATTCACCACTGTATTCCCCGATCGCGCAACCACGGCCAACACGGCCTATGTCATCTACACATCGGGCTCGACCGGCATGCCCAAGGGGGTTGAGGTAAGCCACGCCGCGCTGGCACACTTCGTCCAGATCGTACCCGAGGCGCTTGGCATCCGCGAAGATGACATCTGGCTGCTGACCGCCTCGATTTCGTATGCCGTACAAGTCCGCCAGTTGCTGACTCCGCTGACGGTGGGTGCCACCATTGCCGTCGCCACGGAACTGGATCTGCGCGATCCCGTGGTGCTGATGGAAACCGTCAAGGCATATGGTGTGACGCTGGTGGACTTTGTGCCATCCTACTGGCGCACCTGCAACCGTGTCCTGGCAGCGCTGCCCACCGCCGTGCGGGCGTGTCTGCTCGACAACCGGCTGCGCCAGATCGTCTCTGTGGGCGAGCCGCTTACCTACGACTTAGCCCAAACATGGAGCCATACCTTTGGACATGGGGCGCGCATCGTCAACATCCTCGGGCAGACCGAGACAACCGGCATGTTCACGTCCTACGCGCTGCCTCCAGACGTAGGCTCTTGCGACCGCGTGGTGCCGGTTGGCGTGCCTGTACGAGACGTGGAACTTCAGCTGCTCGATGCCGCAGGCAAGCCGGTGGCAGATGGCGAAGCCGGCGAAGTGTACCTATGTACGCCCTGCCTGGCGCGCGGTTATCTAAACCGCCCCGAACTGACCGCGCAACGCTTTTTGCCTCACCCCACGCGAACCCTAGCAGGCGCACGGCTGTACCGTACGGGCGACCTGGCGCGCCGCCGGCCGGATGGTAACCTGCAATATCTGGGGCGTATCGATCAGCAGGTCAAGGTGCGTGGCAAACGCGTGGATCTCATCGAGGTAGAGAGCTATCTGCGCCATGCCGCACGGGTGCAGGATGCTGCGGTCGTTGCCACGCAGAACGGGGACGCGGAGACGGAGATCGTCGGCTATGTGGCGGCGGAGCCGCATGTACAGCTCTCCTTAAAGGCGATTTGGGCTGAACTGCGGCTGCACCTCCCTGAACATGCCCTGCCAGACCAGATCTATCGCATAGAATCTCTGCCCTATCTGCCAAATGGCAAGCTCGACCGCCATAGCCTGGCGCTTGCGCTGGATTCGGCGAATGCTTCGGCAATACTGCTGACCTTGGCCGGCAGTTGTGACGAGCAGAATGAACCAGCGGGCGATGGCGTGTGTGGCTGCCGTCTCTCCCCGCAAACGGCGCCAGAGGCCATGCATGCCATTCTGCAAGCAGCATGGACCGATCTACTCGGCGTAGATCGAGTCTGCCTCGACGACGACTTCTTTGCGATTGGCGGCACTTCCTTGAAGGCCGCGCTCCTGGCCGCGCGGGTCGGGCTTGAACTCGGAAAACGGGTGCCAGTCGACCTGATCTATCGGGCGCCAACGCTTGCCACGCTGGCGCGTGCGCTGAGCCGGCTGCCCGCGCGCGGATCTGAGAGCACGCCCGAGATTGCAGATGATGCACTGGTGCTGTTACGACCGGGCGACAACGTTCCACCGCTCTTCATCGTGCATGGCCTGGGTGGCGGGATCGTAGGCTATGCCGACCTCGTGCATCACCTGCCACCTGGTTACCCCATTTACGGATTGAAAGCGGTCGGGCTTGACAGCGAGGCTGAGCCACATGCGACCATCGAAGCAATGGCCGCACACTACGTGCAGGCAGTACGCAGCATACAGCCGGCGGGTCCCTATCGGCTCTGTGGCTACTGCTATGGCGGCGTGGTGGCGTTCGAAATGGCGCGCCAGCTGGCAGCGGACGGGGAGAGGCCGCAGTTGGTGGCGATCATTGAAGGGTATGCACCGGGCTGGCGAGCGCACCCCGGTGCGATCCTGCATCCGGAGCGCTTACGCCTGCTCGCGGGCAACATGCCCTTCTGGTGGCGGGACTATCGCGCACTAGGATCAGATGTCCTGCGCCGGCGCGTCGCCCGCAAATTGCGGCCGCAGGGGCCCGCCGCGCCGAATGGCTGCACGCCCCCGCATGGCATGGCACAAGAGATTCTCGACGACGACCTGAGTCTGCTGCCGGAGTACAGGCAGCGGTTGCTGGAAATCCACCTCCTTGCGATCCGCAGCTACGCTCCAACGAAGTACCCAGGAACCGTCACGATTTTCCGCGGGCGCAACCGCACCATCAGCCAGGTAATGACCGGCCCCCTAGACGTCGACCTTGGTTGGAGCCGTCTGGCCGCCGGTGTGACTGTCCACGAGGTGGAAGGGGCGCATCGCAACATACACCTTATGCCACACGTGCGTTCGCTGGCCGCGGTACTGAGCACGTATCTGGCGCCGGCAGGTTGAGAACACTCCTGCCGCCTGGAGGTGTTACCGATGAGGAAGCTCTCAAGTCTGCCTGTGGTTGCGGAGGGGAATCAGCCTATACTGTACGCCGGAATGGGCCGAAGGGTGAGCGACTGGGGACGCAGGGTGTGTGTTGCGATTTTGGCAGCCGCGTGCGTGGCAACCGTGCGAGGCTCGCCCCACCGCGCTGCAGGGGCAGGCAAGGTGGCGTGGGGCGAGCCAGGCACGCGGGGCCAAACAGCGTGGGGTGCCTGGCCCTCGTCCTCAGGAGGTGGGTACTTCCTGGAGGTGGGACGCAGCTGGGGGCGCAAGAGCGTTGTTGAAGGGGTGCGGCGCGGCGAGGGCACGTGGCCTGGCCAGCATCAATGTGGGGGCAAAGGTGTATTACGAATGTCTTCTGAGCCGCCCTTGAATCTGAGCGATCGTGTTGGCCTGCATCCCGGCCTGGGTCAGATAGGCGCGCACGCTTCCGTAGCGGGCGTCCAGGTGACGCAGAAAGCCATGCATCGTTGCGGGATCGGCCAATGGCTTGCTCCAAAGATTTTCGGGCCCCTCGCTGCCGCCTTGCTGATGGCGCCGCTCATACTCGGGCCACAAGCGCGGCTGGCTTGCAGCGTAATCTTTGGCAATCGCGTCGGCGGGCACGCCGGCGATGGCCAGCAGCAGGGCGGCAATCATGCCCGTCCGGTCTTTGCCGTTGTAGCAGTGAATGACCACTCCACCTGGTGGCGCAGTGCCCACGGCCTGCAGGATTGCCGCAATCGAATCGGCATAGTGGTCGGCTATGAGGCAATACACTTCGGCCAGCGAAGTCGCCTGCGCTATCCGTGCGCTCACATGAGGGTAGTACTTCTCGATAGGCAGATGGAGGCGCAGGAAGTCGTTTGCCGCGGCAAGCTGGTAGGAGTCTATGGCCAGCTCTTGCGGGGACCTGAGGTCGATGACAGTACGCACGCCGTAGTCGTGCATGGACTGCTGGCCGGCAGCAGAGAGGCGCCCGAGATAATCGGCACGAATGACGGACTGCCACTGGGTTTCGCCGCCATCAAAGGTGGGTATACCGCCCAGATCCCGAGCGTTCAGACATCCGTCCCACTCTAGATGGCGGGACACGCGATTTTGCGGCACAGTGTTGCTCCCACAGCACTAGTCAATTTTGACAGGCGCGCTTGACGCCGTATTCCACGTACTTGGCCGGATCGAGAGTGCCGTCGCCGCAACCTAGAGAGCCCAGTATGACGTCTCATTGTGAAGGCAACATTAAGGGATCGGCCTTTAACACAGCGCGCCAGGGTCAGCGTCAGTTTGCAGGTGCGTCGATGCCGTGGCGCCAGAAGATGGCCAGGAAGTTTTGGCCGCCGCTCGTCAGATCGACGGCCTTGCGCAGCTCGTACTGGCTGATGCCTGCGTCCAGTGGCTCCCTCGGCGGAATGTTGCCGGTGTACAGGCCCTGCAAAACCGCCGCGGCGCGGCTGTCGCCCAGCTGGCCCAGTGCCCAGATTGCATCGTTCCTGACGCGGAAGCCCCGGTTCTCATCTTGCAGCAGGCTGATCAGTGCCTCGGTGCAGTCCCCGCCATATTCGCTCTGTGCCTGTTGACATTGGCTTTTCACGTCGAAGCCAATCCACGTGACGCCAATGACAAAGAACAGCAGAAAGATGCAGATCCCGACCGCCGCGGCATAGCCGATTTTGCGGAGCAGTTGGCGCTGAAGCTTCATGGTTGGCCGTCCTCCTCGTCGACAACTGAGAATAGGTCTTCGATCTTCACTTGAAAGAGCGCGGCCATGCGAAATGCCAGGGCCAAGGACGGCAGATACTTGTTGCTCTCGATGGCAATCACGGTCTGGCGCGAAACGTTTAACTTGTCGGCCAGCTGCTCTTGCGTCATCGCATGCATGGCGCGGTACACTTTCAGCCTATTCTTCATCCCCGCCGCCCCCATATTTTCGATTGAAAAACTGGTAGGAGATGGCGTACAGGGCAATCAAGAAGAGCGTCAGGTAGGCAAAGACCAGGCCGACTGCCTCCAGATACAGGAAGCCGCGGCGGGAGAACAGCAGCAGCAGCACGGCGCTGATGCCGATGGTGGCGGCAAAGATGCCATAGGTAGCGGACGCTGCCTTTTCGCGGATCGTCTGTTCCCGTTCGTCGACCGTAATCTTGGCCCGTGATCGCACCAGGCCTAGAAGCAGCAGGCCGGTCAGCACGCCGGCTGCCGCCAGGAGCAGCATGTCCAGCCACAAAGAAACGGCCACGACAGCAGCCATGAAGACGAAAGCTGCAGCTCTAACCTGTTTGTATCTGTGCATGTCCATGCTGTTAGTGTAAAACATGTTTTACAAAATGTCAATCACTTTTTACATCATGGGTGCGTTTTACGTTTTTGGACTTGGGGGCATAGATCTCTCGCCCAGTCCGCACGCCGCGTGCGGGCTAGGGGTACGCCCACGTGCCCGGGTTTCCGCACGAAGGCGTGCGGACTCGACGAGAACAAAAACGTGAAACGCACCCTTACATCACACCGCAGCAGGGAAGGGATCAGGTGATCTGGTGATACGTGGCGAGAAACGAGTGGTTACCGCAAGGATCTTTGTTCGATCGGGTTTCCACCAGCCGCGCTTCCTGAGGAAGCGCGGCTGGTGGAAACCCGAAGGGGGTGCGATTGACGCACCACACGGCGGCGCACACGAGGGGGTGAGCGCTAGCGCGGGTGCTGCGACGGCGCCGAGGCTATTCTCGGGAGGCGTAGGGCATATAGAGCCAGAGCGTTGCCGCGGCCTCGCCGACGATGAAGGTCTCGGAATCACTGCTCGCCAGGAGATTTGCACCCCCGGCGTAGCTCGCGCTGGCCGTGGCCGTACCGGCGTTGACGTTGCCGGCATAGGTCACGGCAAGCGCCTGGTTCAGCCCGGGGCCGGTCACGGTGGCCGTGCACGGTTCGATGGGCGAACCAGTGAAGGGGAACGGCCCGGCAGAACAGGTCACCGTCGTCGTGGTCGCAGCCTTACTGATGACGAACGTGCCGGCGGCAGCGCCGCTGAGGCTGTTGTAGTTCGTGGTGTCGTCAGGCGTGAAGTTCGCCGTGACCGCATAGGTTCCGGCATTCGTCGGCACGGCAGCCAACCCATTGTAGAGGACTGCACTGACCGTCCCTGGCACGGAGCCCGTGACAGCCACGGCCTGCGATGTCCCGTTGTAGGTGACCGGAGAATTCGTCACTTGCAGCGTTGTCGCAGCCTTGCCGATCGTGAAGGTCTCTGAATCGCTGCTCGCCTGGAAGTTGGCACCTCCGGCATAGCTCGCATTGGCTGTGGCAGTACCGGCGTTAACGTTGTCGGCATAGGTCACCGCCAGCGCCTGGTTCAGTCCGGGACCAGTCACCGTGGCGGTGCAAGGCTCGATGGCTGCACCGGTGTAGGTAAACGGCCCCGCTGAGCAGGTCACCGTCGCCGTCGTCGCAGCCTTACTGATGATGAAGGTGCCGGCGGCAGCGCCGCTGAGGCTGCTGTAGTTCGTGCTGTCATCAGGTACGAAGTCAGCCGTGACTGCATAGGTTCCGGCATTCGTCGGCACGGTAGTAGACCCATTGTACAGAACTGTGCCGACCGTGCCTGGCACGGAGTGGCCGACGGTAGCCGCCTGCGGCGTCCCGTTGTACGTGACCGGGGAATTCGTCACCTCCAGTGTCGGTGTACCAGCCTGTTCAATCACGAAGTTGCCGGCGGAAGCGCCGCTGAGGCTGTTGTAGTTCGCGGTGTCATCAGGCGTGAAGTCAGCCGTGACTGCATAGTTTCCGGCATTCGTCGGCGCAGTGGCAGACCCGTTGTACAGGATTGCGCTAACCGTCCCCGGCACGGAGGGGCCAATGATAGCCTCCTGCTGTGTCCCGTCGTAAGCGACTGGTGAATTCGTCACCTGCAGCGCCGGCGTCGCCTTGTCGATCGTGAAGGTCGTTGCATCGCTGCTCGGCAGGTAGTTTGCATTCCCGGCGTAGCTTGCACTGGCCGTGGCCGTACCGGCGTTGAGATTGTCCGCATAGGTCACCGCCAGCATCTGGTTCAACCCCGGGCCGGTCACGGTCGCCGTGCAGGGCTCGAGGGCCACACCGGTGTAGGTGGAAGGCCCAGCAGGGCAGGTCACCGTCGTCGTCGTCGCAGCCTGTTGAATCACGAAGTTGCCGGCGGCAGCGCCGCTGAGGCTGTTGTAGTTCGTGGTGTCGTCAGGCGTGAAGTCAGCCTTGATCGCATAGGTGCCGACATCCGTCGGCACGGTGGCGGAGTCATTGTAAAAGACTGCGCTGACCGTCCCTGCTGTGGTGGCGGCGATATCAGCCTCCTGCTGTGTCCCGCTGTAGGTGGACGGTGTATTCGTCACCTGCAGCGTCGGCGTCACCTTGTCGATCGTGAACGTCTCTGAATCGCTGCTCGGCAGGTAGTTTGTACCCCCGGCGTAGCTTGCGCTGGCAGTGGCCGTACCGGCGTTGACGTTGTTCGCATAGGTCACCGCCAGCGCCTGGTCTAATCCCGGGCCGGTCACAGTCGCGGTGCACGGCTCGATGGCCACACCGGTGTAGGTGAACGGCCCCGCAGAGCAGGTCACCGTCGTCGTCGTCGCAGCCTGGTCGACGGTGAAGGTCGCGGAAGCGCTGCTCGGCAGGTGGTCTGCGTTACCGGCGTAGCTGGCGCTAGCTGTGGCCGTACCGGCGTTGACGTTATCCACATAGGTCACCGTCAGCGACTGGTTCAACCCGTCCGGCCCTGTCACGGTCGCCGTGCACGGCTCGATGCCTGCACCGGTGTAAGGGAACGGCCCTACCGAACAGGTCACAGTTGTCGTCGTCGCAAACTTGTAGCTTATGCGGATCTGGCCGGCAAAGCCGGGCCCGCCAGTTTTGGCGCCGGTGGAATTGCTATATTCACCGCCACCGCCGCCACCTCCGGGGCCTGAAGCAGGGCCGGTGCCATTGTTGTTGGTTCCGCCACTACCGCCTGGCCCGCCTTCCGGCACGGCGGTCGCACCCGTGCTGGCGCCAGCAACGGAATTGCCATTACTGCTCGTGCCGGCAGAGCCACCGCCACCGCCACCAAACGCAGTGATGCCGGCCGATCCGGTTCCTCCAGCAAATGTGACATCGCCGGTCGTAGGCCCTGCGGCACTACCGCCAGCCCCGCCAGCCCCGTTATTAGCACTGGTGCCGGCTGCGCCGCCGGCCGCAACACAGGTAGTGCCATTGAAAGAAGAGTTTTCGCCAGGGGCAGCCGCGCCGCCGCCGGCGCCTACGACATAGGCATAGAGGGTGCCGGGCGTGACGGCGAAGGAGTTCACCTTGGCATAGGCGCCACCACCACCACCACCACCACCACCAGAGCCGTTACTGAGATCATTGCCGCCGCCGCCGCCGCCGCCCCAACACTCGATAGTAATCGAGGTAACGCCGGCGGGCGCTACCCAGGTGCCGCCCCCGGGCGTGGTGAAGAGGGGCTCGGTTACTGCTTGGGCTGGCGATACTGCAGCCAGCACGGTGAGCAGGCAAGCAATGAGAAACGCAGAAACGGAAAGAGCCGGAGACTTGAACCGACGCAAACGATGTGACATGTGACCTCCAGGAAATCAATCAATGAACAATCAAAGCTGGATCGACAATTGCGTTGTCGTGGCTGCTGTGTTCGGCAGTGGGATGCAACGATGAAGTATGCGATGCGCGACATATGGATGTACTGCTGGTCGTTTTGTTCCTTTTCCCAAGGCGAACTGGTCTATGGCGTCAGCACCTCCTTACACTGGCACCGAACTGGTCGAAGGTCTTTGCCGACGTATCTCAGCTGCCGCTAGCGAAATGGGAAAAGCGCTGCCGCTGCTTTTGTCACGCCAAAAGCAATTGATGTTTGGGTATGCATGAACGTTTTGGGCTGCGGCCTGGCGGGGCGTGATCGATCATAGCGCGCAAAGGTGGGAGTAGCGCTTACAGGTTCCTTGCAATGCTGATGGATCTACGGCAGCAGCGTGGGTGGGCAGTTAGGGACACGATCCGATAGGAGGACCCAAGTTCAGACGGCCCTATTCCAGAACCCACTCAACGCCACATCGCGCCCAAACCCACCGCCGCAGCCAGGGGCAGTAGTCTGAACCTTGATTTACACGATTTGCAGGATTTACTTGATGTGTGGGTGGGTTGTCGCACGGCGCCTGGCAATGTTTGCGTGTCAGCATCAGCGTAGGTGGCAAGGTTGAGACGAGCATCCTGATCTTTATCGCTGCCGCTTAAAGATCGGGATTACATAGGAATGGGATGAGGTGCATCCTTTTTTTAGCACGGTCCGCTAGGATCGGCGGCTGTAGATTTGAGAAAAGGATGCACTATGAATGAGATTGATAGTACCCCGAGCAGGCTGCCGCAGGAGGGTGAGCTGGCGCATACGGCCATCCGCCGGCTGCTGATGGGCGACCATCCGGACAGTGTCGTGCGCGCGTATGCGGCGGCCACGGCGAAAGTGGCGGTGTTTGATCCCCAGCGGGGCTTTCTCCCCAGACCGGAGCTAGGGCCGGGGGCGGGGCCGGGCGACGAGGACTATGCCGTCTACGGCGCGTGGGCGCCCACCGTCAAGCTGCTGTGCGACGCGTACCTGGCGGCAGATCCGGCACCGGCGGCACCGGACGAGCGGGAGACGGGCGGGCGGGGGACGGGCGCGGTCAAGCGCGGTACGAGGCGCTGGTGCTGGCCGACGAGGCGCTGGCGCTGCTGATGACGAGCGACCCGGCGCCCAAGCGCACGACGTGGACCATTCGCGAGCTGCTGGAGGCCGACTTTCCGCCGCCGCTGTTTCTGGTGCCCGGGCTGATCCCGGCGTGCCTCACGTACATGGCGGGGCGGCCGAAGGCGGGCAAGTCGTTCCTGGCGCTGCTGATCGCGCTAGCGGCCGACAGCGGGGGCGAGGTGCTGGGCATCCGGGTGCAAGACCAAGGTCTTTTACTGGGCGCTGGAGGACACGCCGTACCGGCTGGCCGACCGCATCAAGAAGATTTGCGGCTGGCGCGCCGACGACCAGAGCACGGCCGTGCCGGTGGCGGGCGAGGGGGTGTTTGCCACCGACTGTGCGGCCTTTGGCGAAGGGGGCATTGCCGACCTGCGGGGGCTGTACGAGCAGGGGTACAAGATCGTATTTGTGGACACGCTTAGCCGGGCGCTGGGCGGGGCCGACCAGATGGACCCGGCCGAGATGACGAAGCTGCTGGGGGCGTTGCAGCGGCTGGCGGCCGAGCATGAGGCGGCGCTGGTGCTGGTGGACCACCACCGCAAGAGCGCGCGCAACGCGATCGACACCGACTCGATCGACGACATCCTGGGCAGCACGGCCAAGGGGGGCGTGGCGGACTGTGCGCTGGGGCTGTACCGGCGGCACAACGAAGACACGGCCACGCTCAAGCTGGTGGGCCGCGACTTTGCCGACAGCGAGATCGCCTTGCGCTGGGATCCCGAGCGGTTTATCTGGAGCGTCATCCCGCCCGAAGAAGCGGCCGCCCTGCAGGGGGCGCAGGCGGTGGACCCTGAAGAAGAACTCACGCGCGAGCAGCAGGCGCTGATCGACTGCATTGCCACGGCCGGCGGCGCCACGCTCGCCCAACTCGTCGCCGAGACCGGGCGCAACCGGGGCACGCTGCACCGGTCGCTCAACCGGCTGTGCCTGCGCGGCATTCTGCACTGCACCCCCGGCGAGCAAGGCTTTATCTATCGCACGGTTGCCCCTGTTGCTCCTGTTGCGCCTGCTGCTTCTGCTGCTCCTGTTGCTTCTGCGGCAATCCAGGATGCCGGCGCGCTGCCTGGGGCAACCGCGGCAACCGCGGCAACAGGGGCAACCGATGAAGGGGACAGGCCATGAGCGGGCCTGATCTCCTCACCCTCATCGGCCGCGACGGACCGCTCAAGCGCAAGGGCAGCACCCACGGCGGCGAATACGTCAGCCCCTGCACCATTTGCCGCCGCGGCAAGGGCCGTCCGAACGGCCGCGATCACTTTATCGCCTGGCCCAACGCCGCCAACGGCCCAGGCAAGCCGCCCGGCCGCTGGGCCTGCCTCGGACCCAAGGCCGGCCGCAGCGGCTGCGATCTCAGCGGCGACGCCATCCAGTACCTGCGCGAGCGCGACGGGTTGAGTTATGGGGAGGCGTGTGCGCGGCTGGGGGTGACACCGGGCGTGCATGTAGACGGCCGGGGCAGCGGGGCGAGGCAGGGGGAGGGCACAAGGTCCGGCGGTGGGCAAGTTCGCCGCGATGGGGAGGTGGTTCCCGCCGGACCTTGTGCCCCTACGACGATGTCACCGCTCATGCCGCCGCCGGCGGCGTGGCAGGAGCGGGGGGCGTATCATGCGGCGCGGTGTGCCGCCCACCTGTGGGGTGAGGAGGGGGGCAGGGCGCGGGCGTATCTGCAGGGGCGGGGGCTGTTTGACGGGGTGCTGCGGGCCTTCCAGGTGGGCTACAACCCCGGCGACGTGTATGAGGAGCGCGGCCTGTGGGGCCTGGCGGAGGGCGGCCACAAGAATCTGGCTGCCGCGGGGAATCACGCTGCCCTGGCGGATCGGGGGCGGGGTGTGGCGGCTCAACATCCGCCGGCCGCTCACGCCCCGCCAGGTGGCGGCGGGGGAGGCCAAGTACATCGGGCCGGCGGGTTTTGGCAGCGTGCTGTACAACGCCTGTCAAATGCCGCCCGTCACTGTACCAGAGATCGCGACAGTGCGTAATTGACATTCGGCAGATGATAATCGGCCCTACATTTACTCATGCCGCTCGCACAAAAATTGACGGCTACAAACGTCAATTACGCAGTCTCCACTACGATGGTACATTATCGCCCGGCGATTGACACAAGGTGGCCAACGCGCAAATGGGCGTTCATCTGGGGTATGTCAGCCGCCTGGGGTACAGCCTGGTCGACAGTCAGATGTTTGTGCCGGATGCATGGTTCGAGGAAGCGCACGCCGAACGCAGAAAGGCGTGCGGCATGCCCACCGATCTTGCCTTCCAAACCAAGCCCGAAATTGGGCTGCAATTGCTGCAGGTCGCTGTGGCACGGGGCAGTTTGCCGTTTCAGTGGGTGGCTGCCGACGCATTGTATGGCGATTCGCCGGCATTTCGCGACGGGGTAGCCCTCTTGAACAAGTGGTATTTCACCGAGATCAAGTGTACCACCCAGATCTGGCCGGAGCGCCCCGCCGTCTATGTGCCCGATTGGAGCGGCCATGGCCGCCGTCCCACCCGCCTGCGCTTGCGCAATCCAACGCAAAAAGCAACGACTGTGAACGAATTGGCTGGGCAGCTCCCCAACCACGCCTGGAAACGTGCCACCATTAAGGAAGGCAGCAAAGGCCCCATCATCTGTGATTTTGCCTTCCTGCGTATCATCGAAAGCCGGGGTGGTTTGCCCGCCGCACCGGTATGGCTCGTCATCCGCCGTAATCTGGAGCAACCGGACGAAATCAAGTTCTATTTCAGCAACGCCCCAGCGACGATCCCCTGGCAAGACCTCGTGCGCCTCAGCGGCATGCGCTGGCCGATCGAAATCATCTTTGAAGAAGGCAAAGGCGAAATCGGTTTTGACCACTATGAAACCCGTAGCTGGCTGGGCTGGCATCATCATATGCTGTTGGTTGCCCTCGCACATCACTTCTTGGTCCGGCTCAGAGTGCGCCGCAAAGATACCGCGCCGGCATTGACCATCTATCAGGTCCGCCTGTTGCTCACCAGCGTCCTGCCCAAGCCAGTCTTCAATGCTGCTGCTGCTCTGCGCATGGTCCGCTACTACCAAATACGCAATCACGTCGCTTATTTGTCCCATCGCAAGTCTAAACTAGCCCGCCTTGCGGCGCTCGTACCCGACCTTGCGCTGTAATACTATTTAATCGCTGGTTGTGCAGATGCAGAAAGGAGGGATGCGTTGTGATCCTCCCTAAAGACCGTGACCCTCGCTTCATCACCATACGCCGTGGCGGGCTGCTTACGGACTCCCATCATCACCTGCTCGCTTTGTGGGCCGCGGACTGCGCGGAGCACGTCCTGCCGCTGTTCGAGTCGGCTCAGCCAAGTGACACCCGGCCCCGCCGAGCAATCGAACTGGCCCGATCGTGGGTGCGCGGCGAGATCACGATGTCCCAAGCGTGTACGGCTGCTGGCTTCGCCAACGCTGCGGCCAGAGATTTGAGCGGAGCCGCCCGGCACGCCGCATACGCTGCGGGCCAAGCGGCGGCGGTGGCGCATGTTGCCGCCCACGAGCTCGGCGCGGCGGCCTACGCAATTAAGGCTGTGCGGGCAGCCGCGCCGAAGGGGGAGAGCGAGTCCGCCGGTCGCGGGGAATGCCAGTGGCAGCGCGAGCAGCTGCCGGAAGCGATCCGCGACCTTGTCCTAGATGATCAGCGACTGCGCAACGACATCTGCTGGTCGGTGTTCAACTGCTAGTCGATGGCTGGCCTGCCCACTGGGTTACATGTAGAAAGAGCAGCGTCTCGCCTGTGTTGACGAAACCAGATATCGCCGACGACACGATCCGCGCGTGTTTGCACGCTGACTTTGGGCTGCGCGTCGGCCAGGTAACGTTTCTGCCTATCGGGTGGGTGAACAACGCGGCGTACCGTGTCACGGATGAGAGCGGCTCGGTCTATTTTCTCAAGCTGCGACGCGGGACCTCCGACGAGACGGCGGTCGCGGTCCCGGCCTTTCTGCATGCGCAGGGTAGCGGAGGGGACCGATGTTTTGGGGCGGGATGGGCGGCACCTGGAACGACGAGCAAGAAGCGAACTGGTTCTACCAGGGGTACGGCGCGGCGGAGGTCGACCTGTTTGCGCTCAGCTACTATCGTTATGAGCGCATCGTGGTGGACATTGCCAGTAGGCGGTGGCGCTTTGTGCGCAACAAGGGAGGAAACCGTGCGAGGCAATAGTGGTAACCCTCTCCGTCGGGGAAGCAGATTTGTATTACTATGATGAAGCCCGGAAGATCTGGGTAGTAGAAGATTAGAAATGGCGCAGAATCGACGGCAGCCATCTGCGCAGGAGAACCTGAATGCCCCGTGTATCCCTTGATCAAGTCGCGCCCAACTTCAGCCTGGCCGACTATCGCGGCAAGATGACCAGCCTGGCTGAGTTTGGCGGCAAGAAAAACGTCTTGTTGGTCTTCAACCGCACGTTTGGCTGACCGTTCTGCCGCGCGCATATGGCGCAGTTGCGCCAAGACTATGCCCAATTCGTCGCCCGTGACATCGAAGTCGTCGTGGTCGGCCCCGAAGATGCCAAGGCCTTTGCGGACTATTTCGGTAAGGAAGCGCTGCCTTTCATCGGCTTGCCTGACCCTACAGCTAGTGTGCTCAAGCTCTATGGGCAGGAGGTGAACCTGTTCAAGCTGGGACGGATGCCGGCGCAGGTGCTGATCGACAAGGCGGGCGTGGCGCGCTATGTCCACTATGGGCATAGCATGAGCGATATTCCCAAGAATGAGGAACTCCTGGCCCTAGGGGATGAGATCAACATCAGGAGCCCACGGTGAACACGGAGAACAACGACGTGCAGCCCGGAGAGACCAGTGCCGGACAGAGGATTTACCGGATCGTGCAGGCGATCTTCCGGATCCTGTTAGGCGCAGGCCTGGTAATGGCCGGCATCGGCCATCTCACCGTGGCGCGAGCGGAATTTCTGGCCCAGGTGCCGGCCTGGCTGCGGCTGGATGGCGATCTGGTGGTGGTGCTGTCGGGGATCGCAGAAATCGTGCTGGGGCTGGCGCTGATCTTCTTGGTCAAGCAACGCGTGCTCGCCGGGCTGGCCGCCGCTGCGTTCTTTGTGCTGGTCTTCCCGGGCAATGTCTCGCAATATGTCAATGGGATCGATGCCTTTGGGCTGAACACCGATCAGGCTCGCTTCAACCGGCTGTTTTTTCAGCCCCTGCTGGTGATCTGGGCGCTGTGGTGCACCGACGCCTGGCGTGCGCTGTGGAATGCGCTGCGCAAAAGGTAGTCGGTAGATGCCTACAACAATGCAGGGGGAGGATCTATGTTGCGGCGGACGCTGACGAGCCATCGACGCACTCCGCAGAATAAGATGCTGCGAAGACGCACCCGTCATTTTGCGCCATGCGCTACGTTCATGTTATGCTTACATCCGTCGTAAGCGATCGTATCCTCCGCAGCCGCGACACCCGTATCAGGCCGCCGGCGCAGACCGGCATGCCCGCGCAACCCTCCGCGCCGGCATAGGAGTTCTCCAAAAGGTCGACAATTCTATGCTTGCTTGTATCATCGAGATCGAGTCGCGCGCGTGGCGCGACGGCATGATCGAGGGCCTTACCCGAGGTCACGCGCTTGCGGCCAAGGACGGCCTCGGCGGCGAGGCACTCAGAACTGCGATCACGCAGCGCTTTAACGAGCTAACGCCCCCTGCCTACCACAGCTATATCGACGCCTACCAGCACCAGGGCTACGTTCCAGGCGTCCACATAAAGCTGCTCAGCTTCTGGCAGTGGCGCACCCTGGCCGCTGACCTGGCCGAGATCGCAGCCGTCACCGAACTGCTCGGCTGCACCGCAGGCTTCCAGGAGGAGGAGGCCCGCTGCGCGCTCCTGCTCGACGACAGCGTGCCCGGGTATGTGCCCTACCAGTCGCTGGTGGACCACGGCGGGCCGGCCGATCCGGCGCCCCACTTTCTGGACGGCCTGATCGACGGCTATAACCTCTGCTGGCAGTTTTTGCACGACGACCGCGACAGCGACGAACAATATGTCGAGTCGGTTATGGAATATCTCGACGCTTTCTGGCCCGAGGATTATAAGCTCTACCGCTATCACTACGAACGCTTGCGGCGACCTTCCCCTAGTGCAAGCGCCGCAGGCAACCGGCGCCAACAAGCATTGCTCGAATACGGCCCCTGGTCGGGGCTCGCCAACGATCTAGCGGCTGAGATCGAACGCTGCACGGCGGCGGGCGAGGTGCTCAGCCGCAAGTGGATCGCGTTGAGCCGTCGCCTGCTGTTGAAGGTGGAGGAACCGGCCCCCAGCCTCGAATGGTCGATCCCACCCAGAATCGAGAAGGAAATGTCCTGGTAGGACCTGGCGTGCGCAGGCGGCTACACCGCCAACGGTGGGCCGACGAGTTCCATGCCGTGGGCGCGCCAGAGTTCCGGGTCCTGTGGGGGCATGGCGTTAGCCTTGGTCACTGCGCGAAAGAAGGCTTCCATTTTGCCGGCGGGCATGAAGGTGATCAGGATGCGGCCGCGGGCGGCGCCGGTGTGCGCCCAGACGTGGGGCACGCGACGCGGGGCGAGCAGGGAATCTCCGGGACGCAGGGTGAAGCGCTCCGCCCCCACTTCGACGACGAAGTCGCCCTCGACGGCATAGAACCATTCGTCCTGGTCGTAGTGCAGATGGCGCGCGGGGCCGCCCTTGGCGTGAAAGGTGTTCTCGATCACGAAGAGGCCGCTGCTGTCGGCGGGCACGACCTTGAAGTCGACGACGCTGATGCCAAGCCCCCGGTGCTCGCCAAAGCGATCTTGGCCGGTCGTTATGTAAAGCGCCGGCGCGCTGCCTGGGGAAGAGTGTTGATCTGCTTGCATGGGATCCTCCTGCTGACCGGTATTGGGTGCAGGGTCCATTCTAGCATACGTGGGAGACGAGGGCGGGCACAAGGTGCGGCGGAACAACGATCGGCGCGGGTGGATTTCACGTTGGGGGTGGGGGCGGTGTCCTGTTGATGTACAATACTCCTCAGGATATGCTTATGGACACTTTCCTCGCCCCCCACGGCCTGGCGACGGCCGCCGCTTTATTGATTCTCGCCGGGCTTTCCGACGGCCTGGGCACCCGGGCCGTCGTGCTGCTGATCAACCGCATCACGCCCTTGGCGTTTGTGATCAGCCTGCTGGCGTCGGCGCTGCTCTTCCTGGCGGGTGCGGCCTTGTGGATCGGGGGCGCCTGGCTGACGGCCAGCAGTTTCTTCGACGTTGACGACACGCTCTCGCACTTCTTTGTCGTCCTGAGCCTGGCCTATGCGCCCTTCCTGTTCAGCGCCCTGGCGCTCCTGCCGCTGCTGGGGCCTGCGGTCCGCTGGGCGCTGCGCCTGTGGAGCTTCCTGGGGGGGCTTGGCCTGCTGATCCTGCTCGGACTCAATCTCTGGCAGGCGCTGCTCTGCGCAGCTTGCGGCGCGCTGCTTGAACTCGGCGTCAGCTGGCTCTTTAGCGAACCCGCCGCGCTTGTGGCCCGGCGGCTGTGGGCCGCCCTCGCCGGCCGCCCGCGCCCGCTGCGCACCCATCTCCCGCGCGTCATCCCCGGCTATGCCCCAGACTCTGTCGCTGACTCTGTCCCCAGAGGGCAGGCGCCGCAATGAAAGACCTGCTCTGGCTGATCGTAGCCCTGCTGGCCGTGGCGGCCGCAGCTGCCATCGCCGTGCCCGTCTCGGTGCTGGTGTGGTGGGCAGGCTGGTCACGGCGGGCCCAACCTACGGTAGAGGCCACTGATCAGGGTCCACATGTTCTCGCCTCTACTGGCGCATCCGCTGGCCCATCGACTGGGCCCTTCCTCGTCTACTTCTCCGGCGTCGGCGACATTTCTGATGTCTACCAGAGCCGCTATGAGGATGAACTTCTGGACGCGGTTGCCGCGCGCGTGCCCGGCCTGGTCGTGATCACCGACGTCTTTGGCTTTTCGGTCGACAACCTCAGCATGACCAGCCAGCGCCGGTTGGGGTGGTTTTGGACATGGGTCAACGACGTGCGCCTGCGCAAGGACAGCCCGCTCAAGCGCGCCGGCCTGCTGATCAATCTGCGCAACATCCTGCACATCAGCGTGTCGGCCGATCCGCGCTATGGCCCCGTCTACAATTACGGCGTGGCGGAAATGACCCTGCAAAGCCTCGTGCGCCACGGCTACGGCCTCGGCAGCGGCACGCCCATTGCGTTGCTGGGCTTTAGCGGCGGCAGCCAAATCGCCCTCGCTACGGCAGGGTACGTCCAGGCCACGCTGCGCGCGCCGGTCCAGGTCATCGCCATGGGCGGCATCATGAACGCCAGCCCCAGCCTGCACGCCATCACCCGTCTTACTTTGCTTTACGGCACAGGCGATCGCGTGCAAACGATTCCGGACTGGATTTTCCCGGCCCGTTGGCCCCTCTTTAAAAACAGTGACTGGAACCGTGCGCTGCAAGCAGGCAAGATCCGGCGCATCTGCCTCGGCCCGATGGGCCATACCAAGCGCAACAGCTACCTGGACGGAACGGTCTATGGCGCCGATGGGCGGAGCTACCGGGATGTGACGGCCGACGCGATTGCCGAGCTGGTGGGGCAGGCGACCTTTTGACCGGGTTGGGTGCGTGGCAGCCGTGCGAGGCTCGCCCCACCGCGCTGCGGGCAGGCAAGGTGGCGTGGGGCGAGCCAGGCACTCGGGGGCGACGGCGACGACACGCTGGTGGGCGGCCGCCACCAGGGACTGCACACCCACTGTCCCCAAGACAGCACGAGCAGCCCTGGCGAGGTTTAAAAGAATTTGCCGGAAATGTACCCGGCGGCATACCTAGCGCCGGTGTCCCTCTATACTGCCGAAGACCACAGCGTTTCCTACCATAGAATGAACGATTGCCGCTAATCTCCACGCAGATCTGCTTTTCGAGCACCTCTCGCACCTCCTCTGCACCTTGTCATCAGCCTTGAGCGGGGATGACTGTCACGTTAATGGTTTCGCACCCGCCTGCCCTGATGCCGGAAGGCGGGCTACGCGGGAGCGGCCGACGTACGAGAATCAGTGAGTGACCTATGACACATAAATTGATGCGCCAGCAGCGCCGGCATGAGGCCAGGCCGCGGCGGCCGGCGATTTGTCTTTTTACCGACAGCTTGGAGCCGTCGGGCGTAGGCGAGCACATGCTGGCACTGGCCGGCCAGCTTCTTGCGGCCTACCCGATCCTCTTTGTCTGCCCGCCCACGGCCAAGAGACAGTGGGTTTTGGAGCGGGCCAGGCAACTGGGCTGCCAAGTGTTGGCCCTGGAAGTGCGCGGGGATCCTGCGGCCGCGGCAGTGTTGCGTAAGCAGCTGCGTGTACGGGGCGTGCAAGTGTTTCACTGCCACGCCGGGATCGGCGGGGAAGGTCATGCCGGGGTATATGCCGCGCGCGCCGCCGGTGTGCCGGTGGTTGTGCGCAGCGAGCACCTGCCCTATTTGCTGACCGATCCTCATGAGTGCCAGGCCTATCGGGAGGTCGTGCAGGTGGTAGACCGCGTAATCTGCGTTTCGCGCGAGGTCTACAACACGCATGCGGCGGCAGGCGTGCCACCGGAGAAGTTGCTTGTGGTGCGGAATGGCATCGTGGCGCGCACCCCTACGCCGGATCGGGTGGGGGTGCGCGCCCGCTTTGGGCTTGCGCCGGAGGCCAAGATTGTGCTGACCGTGGCGCAGATGACCGACCAGAAAGGGCACGCCTATCTATTGGCGGCGGTGCCCACTATCCTGGCCGAGGTGCCGGAAGCGCATTTTATCTGGGTAGGCGACGGTCCGCTCGAGGGGGCATTGCGCCAGCAGATGGAGCAGCTTGGGGTCGCGCCGTCACACTTGATTTTTGCAGGCAGGCGCAGCGATGTGCCCGACCTGCTGGCGGCGTGCGACCTGTTTGTCCTGCCCTCGGTCTATGAAGGGCTGCCCCTGGTGGTGTTGAAAGCACTCGCCAATAGCGCGCCGGTGGTGGGGACACGCGTCTGCGGCACCAGCGAGGCGATCGAAGACGGCATCACCGGCCGCCTGGTGCCGGCGCGTGACAGCGCCGCGCTGGCGGCAGTGGTGGTCGAGGCGCTGACGCAGCCAGCGCTCGTGGAGCGCTGGCGCCGCGCCGGGCGGGCGCGCATCGCCGGGGAATTTCACGTGCGGCGGATGGCGGGTGAAGTTGTGGCGATCTATGAGGCCCTGGCCGGCCGGGAGACAGATGCCCCGGGCCAACCAGGCTATAGAAGTACAGGAGGTCAGCATGGACATGGTGCGGATTGGTTTTATTGGCGCGGGTGGGATAGCCGGCCGGCATGTCAGTGATTTGCTGCGGTTTGAAGATGTGACCATTGCCGCCGTTGCGGACCCCGTGGAAGAGCGCGCCCAAGCGCAGGCGGCGCGCTGCAACGCCAACGCCTATACCGATTATGCAGCAATGCTCGACCGAGAGACGCTGGATGCGGTTTATATTTGCGTGCCGCCGTTTGCACACGGGCCACTGGAGCGGGCGGCCGTCGAGCGCCGACTGCCGTTCTTTGTCGAAAAGCCGCTGGCGTGTGACTGGCAGACAGCGGTACAGATCGAGCAAGCCGTACGCGCCTGCAGCCTGGTCACTGCGGTCGGCTACCACTGGCGCTACCTGGATACGGTCGAGGAGGCGCAGGCACGGCTGGCCGCCGATCCTGCTGCGCTGGTGCTCGGGTATTGGCTGGATGCGACCCCGCCGCCCGCCTGGTGGCGCAAGGAGCAGGAGTCGGGCGGGCAGATGGTGGAACAAACGACCCATATCTTCGACGTGGCGCGCGTGTTGGTGGGCGACGTGACCACCGTGTACGCCACAGGCGCCCGCCGCGAGCGCGGGGCGTTCCCCGATGCCGACGTCTGTGACGTGTCGGTGGCGACGTTGAACTTTGCCTCGGGGGCGATCGGGACCGTGGCGTCTACCTGCCTGCTCCATTGGCCACACCGCATCGGGCTGCACCTGTTTGGCGAGGGGCTGGCCATTGAGCTGTCTGAGTTTGACCTCATGATTGACGTGGGCCAGGGCCGCCCCGTGCGCCGGGCCGAAGGCGATCCCTTTGTGCGCGAAGACCGAGCATTTATCGACGCGGTGCAGGGCAAGCCGAACCAGATCCGAGCGTCGTATGCCGAAGCGCTCAAGACCCACCGGCTGACGACTGCAGCAGCGGAGTCGATACGGGAAGGCCGTGTGATCGCGCTGGAGCATGCATAATTCAAAGGGCATAAGCCACAAAGGAGCCGTCCATGTCAGAAACAAGAACCATCCGTTCGCTTGGGGTGAAAGATGTAGGGCACGCCTATTTCTTCGAATATGAAGAAGGCCCACCGCCGGAAAACCATTTTCGTCTCGACACGCTCTACAGCGGCATCTCGGCCGGCACTGAGCTGACTTTTTTAGCGGCACCAATCCCTACCTCCACGCGAGCTGGGATCCGGATTTTGGCCTGTTTCAGCCCGGCGAGCCGAGCACCCACTATCCCGTGCCTTTTCTCGGCTACATGGAAGTGGGCAGGGTCACAGAGAGCCGCACTTCAGCAGTAAAAGAGGGTGACCTGGTAGCCATGGCCTATGGGCATAAGACCGGCCATACCGCCGACGCCCTGCACGAGTTCTATATGCCGCTCCCTTCAGGGCTGGATCCGCTGCTCGGCATCTATCTCGCCCAGATGAGCCCGATTTGCGCCAATGCCCTGCTGCATGCCGCCGCCGACCAGATGGGCTACGACGTGCGCGCCCTTGGCGAGGGCGTGCGCGGGCGCAATGTGCTGGTGATCGGCGCCGGGGTGGTCGGGCAGTTGACCGGCCTGTTCGCCCTGTACTATGGCGCCGACAACGTGGTGATTGCCAACCGAACGCCAGTTCGCCTGGCCGCGGCCGGCGAGATGGGTTTGACACCCATCAACGAAACCGAGATCGAACCATGGCGCTACTGCAAGGAAATGTGGTATCACGGCCCCAACGAACGGGGCGCGGACCTGGTCTTTCAGTGCCGCGCCGAGGCGGGCAGCCTGCAGATGGCGCTGCGCAGCCTGCGTCCGCAGGGTACGGTCATCGACATGGCCTTCTACCAGAGCGGGGCCGCCGAAGTCCGGCTGGGGGAAGAGTTCCATCACAACGGCCTGACCGTGCGCTGCGCGCAGATTGGCCGCGTGCCGCGCGGGTTGCGGCACCAATGGAACCGGCGCCGGTTGGCGTACGCCACACGCGACCTGCTGCAGACATACGGCAGCCGCATGCTCGCCCACATGATTACCGATGTGGTGCCGTTCGATCGCGGCGTCGAATTCCTCGAAGACATGGCCGCCAACTATCGTTTTAGAACACTGCAGGCCGTGCTGGCGGCTCCGGAAGCAGTGGGCACAAGGCCCACATTGGCGGAGCAAGTGCGAGCAGACTATCAGCACGCAAGCTGAACACCGGCTTGAACACTGGCTTTGGAGAGCAACCATGATTAAGAGTTCCGATCCCAAGCGCATTCTGTTTGTCTTTGCCTGGCTTGTCGTCGGCGGGGAAGAAACCGAAGTGCGCCTGCTGGCAAAACATCTTCCCGCCGAACGTTATCAGCTGGACGTCGTGGCCTGTTACCGGAAGCCGAACATGCCCGAACAGACGCACCGGCAGCTGGAGGCCCTGGGGATAAGCGTGGATAAAATGCCCTACACGCTGTCGTATGAGGACACGGTGGCGTACCTGGCGCAGAAGATTCCCCAGTATGACCTGGTCGTCGCCTGCCAGGCCGTGCGAGATATCTATCCGGCGCTCCGACGGCTGGCCGATCCCCCGCCGCTGATCGAGCATGGCGGGCTGGTGAGCGAGGCGCTGGCCGGTCCCAAACACCTCACGACGCGCTATGTGGGCGTGTGCGATTCCATTCGCGCAGCCGCGGCCTCAAGGATGCCCCAGCGCATGCACCACGCTTTGGCGATCCCCTCGATGGTAGATCTGAGCGAATTCGATCCGGCCCAACGGAGGGGGGTGCGCCGGGAGTGGGATGTGCAGGACGATGTGCCGGTTGCCGGTTGGGTCGGACGGTTGGATCGCAAGAAGCGGGTTGAGGATTTTATCCGGGCAGCGGCCCGCGTGCACCGCGACTATCCAATGGTGCGCTATGTCGTCATCGGTGGGCCGGACGCGTTTATGCCCGAATACGCGGATGAACTGCAGGCATTGGCGCGTGATTTGCAGCTGCAGGACGTGCTGCAGTTCCTGGGCGATCGGCCGGATGTGCCGCGCCTGCTGGCGGGTCTCGACATCTTTACATGGCTGTCGCGGGGGAAGGGATGCCGCATGTGATCAGCGAGGCGGGTGCAGCCGGTTTGCCGGTGATTGCTACGCGGGTTAACGGCAGCGAGGAGCAGATCACGGACCGGGTCACGGGGTTGTTTGTGCCGCACGAGGCGCCGGCGACGGTGGCCAGGGCCATCGAGGAGCTGATTTTGAACCCACGGCTGCGGGGCTATCTGGGGCAAAATTTGCGGCGCAAGGTCGAGCGGGAATACTGCGCGGCGGTGGTTACGAAGCAGTGGGAGGGGCTGTTTGAGGAGGTGCTGGCAGATAGGGCAGGGGTGACACTTGACGGCATGGGGTGGGCCGGATAGCAGAAGCGATGCGGGCAAGCAAACCGGACGGGCGCTGCCCGTCCGGCTGCTGGAACTGGCGACTGTGCGACGCAACTACTTGGCGGGACGCACCTCGACCTGCATGAAGCCATCCTGGGCGCTGATGCTCTGGATGCGGATCTGCGTGCCCGTGTTCGGGTTAGGCACGCTTCCCAGCAGGTTCGAGGGGTCATAGTACTGGGTGCGATCGTCGAAAATCTTGACGGCAGGCAGGCCGGGAACGGGCGACAGCACGCCCCCCTGGTGGATGTTGGGTATGCCGTCGGTCGGATCCAGGGTGAAGGTGGCGTCGTAGGTCTGGACGCGGTTGCGCCAGCGCAGGCCATCCACGCGGTACAGCGTCTGGAAATGGGCGTCTACGGGCAGCAGCAGGCCCTTGCCGGGATGCAACCCCGTGTTGTTGTCGGCGACCGAGGTATCCCAGTAGTTGACCAACATGCCGTCCTGGTAGGGGAAGTGATCCACAAAATCGGGGCGATCAGGGTAGCCGAAGTAGTAGGGTCCCGTCTTCAGACCCATGTCGTAGCCCATGTAGGTGCGGAACTCCGCCACATAGTAATGGTTGTACAGCTTTGCCTCTGTGCCGGTGGTGGTGCGGAAGCCGGTGAAAGTCCAACCGGCGTCCGTCTCGGCCCCGTCGAGCGCATAGCCGCTGACCTCGATGTCGTCGACCATGAAACCGGCCTCGTTGACTCCGCCGTCGCTTGTATAGCGGAAGCCCAGCAGCACGTTACCGGCGAAGGCAGAGAGATCGACATTGAGATCGACCCAGCCGTTGGAGAACCCGTCGATGCCGTTCGGCTCTACGGTCGAGTGCGACAGGTTTGTAGGCACCGTCTGCCACGTGGCGCCGCCGTCAGTCGAGACAATCACGTTGGCGTAGTCGAACCCCGTCTCGATGCCGAAGTTGACCTTGGCCTTTAGCGAAGCGCCAGCGCCGAGAGTAAACGCCTTGGTCATCGTGTTGCGCAAGTTGTTGGCAGAGCCGCTGAAATAGAAGTAGCTGCCCGCGTACGGATCGGCGATGCGCTCGGTGACCGCCTTCTGCGGCAGGATCACGAACAGGCCCTGGGCTTGCTTGGTATTGAACTCCATGGGCCCAAGCTTGTGCTCGGACTTCTGTCCGGCGCGCGCGACTTCGTAATTCAACCAGCCCAGCTGGAATTTCTCCCAGGCGCCCATATGGCTGGGTTTGTTGCCAATCGTGTCCTTGCCCTCGTCGATCCAGGAACCGGACGACATCAGGGTCCAGAATCCCGTTCCGTTCTCGCCGTAGTAATCGTACAGGTCGGGCAGGCCGAGGTCGTGGCCGTACTCGTGGGTGAAGACACCAACGCCACCGTCTTCAGGCTGGATGGTGTACTTCCCGACCCAGAAGCTGCTGCTGCCAATCTGGATGCCACCCAGCTTGTTGAAGTCGGGGCCGGTGACGCCTTGATCACCGTAGCGGGCATACCAGCTGTGGCTCCAAATTGACTCGGGGGGCCCGCCACCCTCTTCGCCTGGGCCGGCGTGTACTGACTGGAAGGTATCGATATAGCCATCCGGCTCATCGAAGTTGCCGTTGCCGTTATAGTCATAGCGATCCCAGATATCGAATTGGGCCAGGTACGCGTCGATCTCGGCAGGCGACTTGCCGGCCGCGAGCTGGGCGTCGTACCAGCCATTGACCGAATCTTCTAGGAACAGCCAGACGTTCGTGTCGGGATTGTCGTCGTAATAGGCATACCCCTGCGGGACCCGGACCCAGTCGGTCACATCGCCGTGCACCGTGTAGCGGTTGGCCGATTGCTCGATGTAGAAGTTGCGCATCGAGTTGGCACCGGGGGCGCCGTTAAAGAGAAGATTCACGTAGTAGTCGCGGCTGAAGTCTGGGACCCACAGCGTGGTGTTGTCAACGGCGCGGTCCGGCTGGGGCATCGTGTTATGCGGAAGATTGGCGAACTCGCCAAGTACAGTCCAGAGTGCGCCTTCCCCTGTGCGGGAGAGCTCAACGTACTGGCCGCGGGCAACTTCGTGGGTTCTGCCGGACGACTTGCCGTTGAGCTTGGCTTCCAGCGCCTTCTCTTTGAGCTCCAACTGATGCGTGGTCAGCGGGTCAGGTTTGTTGTCTTGTTTGGCGACTGGTTGGGGATCACCGGTGATGTCATCCGATGCAGGCGGGGCGGCGACTGCGGCCGGGATGGCGCAGAGCAACAACGCCAGTACCATCAACAGGGCGCCAAGGCTTTTCCATTTCATCTTGTTTTTCTCCTCTGATCGGAAGGTACAGATACAGTGATTGGGAATGAGAAATTGGGAATGAAGGTAGATGAACCGGGTACAGCAGGAAGCGATGGCGGAGCAGATTGTGCGTGGGTCATTCTGCTGGAGGCGCCTGTCGTTCGCCACATTATTATACTCCAAAATGCGTAAGATGGTGCCAGCGGATTTCCACGTCGTGTGCGCGCAGAACGCATGTGCTGCGATTTCGCTTCACTCATTGGCCGTGCGAAGCTTGATGGCTATAGCGATCGGAGGGTAAGAATGACTGCTTATGACGACGACCTGAGCCGGTTTGCTGCGGAAGGGGCGGGGCGGCCGGTGATCCTGCTCCATGGGGGCCTCGCCCATAGTGGTAGAGGGGAAACGTGGTTCAGGCGGCGGCGGTGGCCAGCGCGCGGTCTTGGGCTTGGAGGCGGAGGGCCATGGCGATGGCGATGGCGAGCATCAGGGCCTGGGGGATGAGGGTTTGCCAGGTTGGGTAGATGCCGAGGACCGGGATGGGGGGCAGGAAGGGGATGGGGGTGGCCCCGACGACGCCGGCGACCTGGAGGTTGCGGATGCCGGTGCCGACGAACTTGAAGCCCAGGTAGAAGACCAGGAAGCCGGCGAGGCGGAAGAAAAGGCGCACAGGGAGGCGCACGCCCGCCACGAGCATCAACCAGGCGGCGACGAGGAGCAGGAGGATGCCGCTGCCAATGCCGAGGAACAGGTCGCTGCTGCTGATGGCGGGGGCCATGCCCAGGTAGAAGACGGTGGTTTCGGCACCTTCACGGAAGACCGCCAGCAGGGCGAGCAGGCCAAGGCCGATTAGGTTGCCGCGGACGAGGGCCCGGGTGGTGCCGGCGTTGATGTAGCGCTGCCAGCCGTGCAGGCTGGCCTTGCTGTGCAGCCAGTAGGAGACGTAGACCAGGAGCGCGGCGGCGGCGAGGCTGGTGACGCCTTCGACGACCTCGCGGTTCTGGCCGGCGCTGACCTGGCTGAAGACGGCCTGGAGCACAAAGGCGGCGGCGATGCTGACCAGGATGCCGAGAACGGCCCCGCCCCAGATCCAAATCTGCTTGTCCTGGTGGTTGGAGCGGCGCAGGATGGTAAGCAGGGCGGCGATGACCAGGAGGGCTTCCAGCCCTTCGCGCAGGATGATGGCGGCGGCGTCGAACATGGTGTAGGTCTGCTCGGGGCCGATGGAGGCCAGGGCCGTCTGCATGGCGGTGAGCGCGGCAGCAGCGGCGGCCCAGTCGCGCGGTTCGGCGCGCAGGGCGGCGCCGGCCTTGCTCAACTGGGCTTCGACTACCTCGTAGGCCGCGGGGGATTTGGCTGCCACACCGCCTTCGACGCTGGGCCACAGGTTGAGGGCGGCGGCAATGGCGCCGGCGCTGTTCCCTGCGTTGCGGTCAGCTACGGCGGTGAGGGCGGCGGCCAGATTGGCCTGGAAGCCGGCGAGGGTCGCACCCTCAGCGGCAGACAGCCCGTTGGCTGCAGCCGGAGTCTTGACGCCGCGCCTGAGGTGTTCCACGCCTTCGCCGGCCACGTCGAGCAGGTGGTCAAATGCGGCGACCAGCTCGGCGCTGTCGAGGGGTGCGGCCTGCAGCGCAGCTTCGACGCGGTGCAGGGAGGCTTCGATTTCGCCATAGACCGCCGGGTCGGCGGCGCGGACGCCGTCTTCGTTGGCTTCCCAAGTTTCGTGGAGCTCGGCGAACTCACGCTGTGAAGCGGCGAGGTCGTTGGCGTTGGCGGCGGCCAGGCCTTCCTCGGCGTAGTGGGTGATGGCGACCAGGCTGGAGGCAGCCGCGCCAGCCACATCCATGGTGGGGTCAGCGTCTTGGGCCGCCGCCGTGCGGGCCCAGAGCGAAGTAAGCGTGAGCAACAACAGGAGGAAAGGAACAAGGGTGATTTGCTTCATCAGAAACTCATTTCTAAACCGGCCGGGCGACCGGTACAGCCGCAACACCGGTACAATGTACGGGATTAGGGGCGCAATTTCAAGGGTGAATTTGGGTATTTGGCGACGAACTGCGTGCGGCAGGGGTGAAGGGAGCGGCGCAACCTTGTGCAACGGTGCAGTTAAGCAAGGTTAAATGCGCGGCGGTTGCGGTATGCTGTTGTAGACTTAGGGAGTTTCCAGTTGGGCATGCGATCCTGAGGCTGAGCAGAGGCGGCCTGCCATGTCGAATATCAAGACGAAAGAATGCGCGTTTGACGACTTGCGGCCCAAGCTGGCCAGCCTGGTCGAGCGCCACCGCATCGAGGACGATCCGGTGCTCTGTTGTTACGAGGTGTCGGTGGTGCCAAAAGGTTGGTGGGCGTTCCTGTGGGGGGAGCCGGAGCCGTACGATCACGCGCATGTGATTACCAGGCGGAAGCTCATTTCGGCGCGACGGTCGAAGCTGTACCGCAGCTTTGGCAGCGTGACGTCCGTCGACCTGATCGATATTGTTGCAGTCGAGCCGACGTCCACGGAACAGTATGGGCACATGGTTACGGCGCACTGCGTGGGCGGAGGTACAGTGGATTGTCCCATGTCAGCGGCGGCGCGGCCAGAGTTTATCCGTGTTCTGCAACAGGCGATCGAGGATGCGAAGCTGCCGGGACATGCGCTGCAGGAGCCAGAGAGCTTGCCCGAGACGGAAATGGCTGACGAGGTAACGAAACGACTGCAGCGGCTCAGCCAGCTGTACGAGCAGGAGATCATCAGCAAAGAGGAATATCAGCAGCGGCGCCAGGCGATCCTGGACGAGCTGTAGGCAGCGGCGCGGCGGTTTCAGGAAAACCATGGGGGACAACAACATGCTTGGGCACACGCAGGACGAGAATTTTGACGCCATCTGCCAGCTAGTGAACAGCGAGATCGCGCGCCTTGCCATTCCCGGTGTCGTGGTCGGCATCCTGCAGGACGGCAAGATGTCGCTGGCGGGGTTCGGCATCACCAACGTGGAGAACCCGCTGCCGGTGACCGAGGACACGTTCTATCAAGTGGGGTCGATCACCAAGACCTTTGTGGCAACGGCCGTGATGCTCCTGGTAGAGATGGGCAAGCTGGCGCTGGATACACCCATCCGCACCTATCTGCCCGAACTGCGCCTGGCCGATGCGTCTGCCACCCAACGGGTGACGATGCGCCACCTGCTTACCCATACAGGCGGCTGGGTCGGCGACTATTTTGCCGATTGCGGCAGCGGCGACGACGCTCTGGCCAGGATGGTGGCCAAGATGGCGGACCAGCGAGGCGAGTTTCTGCGCGATGCGGAGGACAGGATTACCTGGCTGCGGGTCGGGGGAAGGATTCACGCCCGGCTGCCATAGAGTCACTGGCGTACGCCGCTGGGGGCGCGGCTACGCTGCGCCTGTGCCGCCTGCTTGCGCCTGAGCGGCATAATAGTCCCAATTGAGGGCAATGCGCAGAACGTCGCTCGTGTGCTCGTTGGTGTGTTGATAGGTCTTGGTGACCACCCAAAACAGCGGGACCGGTCCCCAACCCGTCATTTGCTGCTCATGCCAGAGGTGCTCCCCAATCTGGGGGAGCATGGCAATCTGCTGGCAGCGAACGGCGCGGAATTCGGCGAGGAGATGCTCGACGGGCCGGTCACAGTTGGCCTGCCAGGAGTCTTCTTCCTCCCAGCCCACCACTGCCGGCGGTGCGTCCAGCCACTGCTGCATGACCGGCACGACGATCTGCCGCTCATAATCCAACATGTGAAAGACGTGACGGGCAACGTGCCAGTCGCCCAGGCCCTTGGGGGGCTGAGAATAGTACCGCGCTGCCGGTACCTGCTCGACTGCCCACACGAATCCATCGGCGCTTGCCTGCAGATGCTGGTGGAACCACTCAGAATAATTCACCGCCCTATTCTCCTTGCTGCGGCTCCGGTCATATTCGATTTGATAGCTGGTATCGCTGCTCGATATGATAATCCGGCGCATGCCGCGGTCGCAAAATCCTGGGGGCAGCTTGGCGTGACCCTAGTGCCGTCGCAGCTCCTTTTGGGAGCTGCCCTGTATCTGTACTACGAGATTCACGGCACAGGCCGGCCCCTGGTATTGCTGTTATAGACGATTTCGGGCCTTTGGTAGCCTGTTTGCCAACAGGATTAGTTGACGTATACTTGCCGGCACCACTTCGTTTGACGGGGGGTGCCATGACTGCACAACTGCGAGATCGCCTGGCGGCCGCGCGCCGCAGCCGCTTTGTCGGGCGCAGCGCCGAACTGGAACTGTTTCGAGCTGCACTCAGCCGCGATGTTCCTGACTTCGCCGTGCTCCACATCCACGGCCCCGGCGGCATGGGCAAGACGACACTGCTGCGCGAGTTTGCGCGCCTGGCCCAGGAGGAGGGGCGTACGCCTCTCCTGCTCGACGGCCGGCTGCTCGACGCGTCGCCGGCGGGGTTCCTGACCGCGCTGCAGGGGGTGCTGGCTCTGACGCCGAAAGGCACGCCGCCGATTGATGCACTGCTGCTGGATTCGCCGCTGGACGCCGTGGCCGCGGTGCCCGATCTGGTGCTCCTCGTCGACACCTACGAACTGTTGGCGCCACTCGACGCCTGGCTGCGCGATATCTTTCTACCCAAGCTGCCGGAGCGCGCGATCGTGGTCATGGCCGGCCGCCAACCGCCGCCGGCCGCCTGGCGCGCCGACGACGGTTGGGACGCGCTGACACGCATCATTTCGCTGCGCAACCTGCGTCCGGACGAGAGTGAGGCCTATCTGCGCAGCCAGGGCGTGCCCCCGGCGGAGATCGACCGCATCCTCAATGTGACCTACGGCCATCCGCTGGCGCTGTCGCTGGCCGCCGACCTCTTTAAACAGAACGCAGCGCTGCACGTCTACGATCTGCAGCGCGACCCCGACATCGTGCGCGTGCTGCTGGAGCGCTTTGTCACTGAGGTGCCCAACCCGATCCTGCGCCAGGCGCTGGAGGTGTGCGCCCACGCCTTCACCACCGACGAAAGCCTGCTGGCACACTGCCTGGGCGAGGAGCACAGCTACGCCGCGTTTCAGTGGCTGCGCGGCCTTTCCTTTATCGAGCAAGGCCCCTTCGGCCTGTTTCCGCATGACCTGGTGCGCGAGGTGCTGGAGGCGGATCTGCGCTGGCGCAATCCCAAGCGCTTCCGCGAGCTGCACTTCCAGGTGCGCACCCATATCATCCAGCAGATCATGGCAACGAGCGGGCCGGCGCAGCAGTACGCCATCTTCGCCCTGATTTTTCTGCACCGCAACAATCCCTTCATGCGCCCATTTTACGAGTGGCAGTCCTTTGGCCAGTTGTATATCGACCGCGCGCAGCCTGCCGACCTGCCGCAGATCGAGGCTGCGGTGCTGCGCCACCAGGGAGAAGACGCGCTGACCGCCCTGCGTCACTGGTATGCACGCCAGCCGCAAGGTTTCTTTGTTTTTCGCGCCGCCGGCAGCGCCATCGCCGGCTTCTGTCATGTGGTAGAGATCAGTCAACTGGCCGCCGAAGACCTGGCGGCCGACCCGGCACTGCCCGCCGTCGTCGCCCACGTGCAGAGGGCGGCCTCGCCGCGGGCGGGTGAGGCTGTGATCTTCTTCCGCAATTGGATGGATCTGGAGCACTACCAGCATTCGCCTGCCATCTTTAACATGGCGGCCATGGTCAGCCTGCGCGTCTTCTTTAACACGCCACAGCTCGCCTACTCGTTGATTGCGCAGGCTAACAGTGAGTTCTACGCTACGATGTTCGAATACCTGCGGATGCCGCTGGCGCCCGACACCGGCTACACGTGCGACGGCCACCACTTCGGCCTCTTCGTGCACAACTGGCGGGCCGAGCCGGTACTCGAGTGGATCAACATCATGGGGGAGCGTGAGCTCCTCGACGAGATCGTGGCGCTGGATACGCTGCCCCAGGCGCCGCCGCCGGTCGCTTTGTCCGAGCCAGAGTTCGCCGAGGCGGTGCGACAGGCACTGCGCGATCTGCGGCGCCCCGATCTGCTGGCGCAAAACCCGCTGCTGCGGTCGCGCTGCGTGCGCGACCGCGCCGTGCAGGAGCCGACGCCCGCCACGCTCCAGGCGCTGCTGCGTGCGGGCGCCGACCTCCTCACGGCGACGCCAAAGCAGCAGAAGCTGTACAAAGTCCTCTGGCACACCTTCTTTGAACCGGCCCCCAGCCAGGAAGCCGCCGCCGAGCTGCTCGATCTGCCGTTCAGCACCTACCGCTATCAACTGGGCAAGGCCGTGGATTCGCTCACGGGCTGGCTCTGGCAGCAGGAAGTGTATGGGATGGAGTCGCAGCCATTTTCGGCAACAAGTTAGCACCAACCTAGCACTAATTTGGCTGGAAAGTTAGCAGCCGGCCGGCCTAGACTCCTTTGTAGTCGCATACAGCCGCTGTGGGTCCACAGACCACCCACAGGCTAGTTACTGCTAGGACACAAAGGAGAAACCACAATGGCACGGCAAGCTTCATCCAAAGATCTATCGGCAGGTTCATTGGCAGGCAAGCGGGCGATCGTGATCGGCGCCAGCATGGGCGGGCTGTTGGCCGCACGCGTGCTGGCGGATCATTACGAGCAGGTCACGCTGCTGGAGCGGGACGCTTTCCCCCCTGCCGGCGAGCAGCGCAAAGGGGTGCCCCAGGGCCGCCATGCCCACGCCATCCTGGCCCAGGGCTTGCAGATCATGGAGGACCTCTTCCCCGGTCTGACCGACCACCTGGTCGGCCTCGGCGCCGACTACGGCGACGTCAGTGAAAACGCGCGCTGGTATCACGAGGGCGACTGCCATCAGCCGGCGCACAGCGGCGTCAATGCCATCAACATCAGCCGGCCGCGGCTGGAAGCAGAGGTGCGCGCTCGCGTGCTCTCACTGGCTAATGTCACGGCCGTCGAAGGCTGCGATGTGCTGGGACTGCTGGCCACGCCGGGCAACGCCCGTGTCACCGGCCTGCGCGTCATCCCGCGCCGGGCCGGCAGCGCCGAGGAGAGCCTGGCAGCCGACCTGGTCGTGGACACCAGCGGGCGTGGTTCACGCAGCCCTGCCTGGCTGGAAGAGCTCGGCTATGCACGGCCGCAGGACGAGATCGTCAAGATCGGCGTCAGCTATACCTCCTGCCAGTACGAACGCCGGCCGGAGCACGTGCCCGGCCTGAACGCCATGATCGTGGCCGCCGCGCCCGAAAACCCGCGCGGCGGCGTCCTGCTCAGCCAGGAAGGCAATCGCTGGATGCTGACGGTAGCCGCCTATCTGGGCGAGCAGATCCCGCAAGATCAGGCGGGGCTAAAAGCCTTTGTGCGCGGCATGGCCACCCCGGTGGTCTACGCGGTCATCAAGGACGCGCAGCCGCTAAGCGAGCCTGTGGCGCACAAGATTCCCTCCAACCTGCGCCGGCGCTACGAGCGGCTGACCCGTTTCCCCGGAGGCTACCTGGTGCTGGGCGACGCGCTGTGCAGCTTCAACCCGATCTACGGCCAGGGTATGTCGGTGGCGGCACTGGAAGCCCAGGCTCTGCACCACTGCCTGGCGGAGGGTGAAGCGCGCCTGGCGCAGCGCTTCTTCAAACAGGCGGGCAAGATCATCGACATCCCATGGAGCACGGCGGTCGGCAACGACTTGCGCTTTCCAGCAGTCGAGGGGACGCGCACGGGCATGACCCGCTTTGTCAACTGGTATGTGGGCAAGCTGCATCATGCCGCGCACCACGATGCCGAGGTCTCCATGGCTTTCCTCAAGGTCGTGAATCTGCTGGCGCCGCCCTCGAGCATCATGCGGCCGGCCATCATGTGGCGTGTGCTGCGGGGCAATCTGCAGCTGCGCAGGCACACGTCTCCCTTCGCGCCGGAGGAGGTCCCTGTCACTGTCCCGTCCTCCCGTTAAGACGCCCGCTGCCGTGATCGACAGTGCAAATAGACCTCGCACGCGGGGGAGTGCGAGGTCTATCTGCTATCCTCGCACGCCATTTGCGCCCTGTCTCGCCCCATGCTATACTTACATCCTTCGTAAGCTATCCCGCCTGGCGTAGCTGCGACATCCGTTTTCGGCCTGCCGGCGCAGCCCGCCGCGCCGGCAGCAGTTTTGTTCATAAGGGGCACCATCCAATGCTCGCTTGTATCACGGAAGTTGAGTCGCGCGCCTGGCGCGACGGGATGATCGAGGGTCTCACGCGTGGCTATGCACTTGCCGCCGACGATGGTCTGCGCGGCAACGGGATCTTACGCACGGTCATGCAGCGCTTCAACCAGTTGACGCCCCCCGCCTATCACAGCTACATCACTGCCTACCTGCACCAGGACTGCATAAAGTATTGGATTATCCCCAAGATGCTCAGCTTCTGGCAGTGGCGCACCCTGGCCAGCGACCTCGCCGAGATTGCGCAGGTCGCCGAATTACTTGGCTGCACCACGGGCTTTCGGGCAGAAGAGGTCCGCTGCGCGCTCCTGCTGCACGACATCCCGGGGGCGGAAGCGGAACCGGACGCCGCACCCTACCAGTCACTGCTGGACCATGGCGGCCCGGCCGACCCCGAGCCCCACTACCTAGACGGCCTGGTCGACGCCTATAATCTCTGCTGGCAGGTTGTGCACGATTGGGGCCACGACGGTGTCGAGTACTGCGATGCTGTCCGGGAGTACCTCGAGGCGTTCTGGCCCGAGGATTACATGCTCTATCGCCAGCGCTGCAACCATGGCCGCCGGCCCTCGCCTGCCGTCCCGCGCGCACCTATCTTCGCACCGAGCGTTCCGCGGCTGGGCGCGGGCCTCGAATTTGGCCCTTGGTCTGCCCTCGTCGACGAACTTGCCGCCGAGATCGAGCGCTGCGCTGCTGCGGGGGCATCACTCAGCCGCAAGCGGATCGACTTGAGCTGCCGCCTGCTGTGCAGGGTGGACGAACCGGCTCCCAGTCTCGACTGGACGCTGCCGCCGAAGTTGGAGAAAGAGCTGTCCTGGTAGTAGCTCGCAGCGGAACACCCTCAGCGGCACGAAGAGCTGGCATGATTCGCTTGCTGTGTATACACACCTCCAGGAAGTACCCCCACTTCCAGGAGGCCACCAGCTAAACGAGGGTCGGTGAACCTTCTTCGGCTCCCCGTTGGCGCTGCAACGCACTCGATGCTAGAATAGCAACCCAGCGCACCGCAGCCGAGGCGGTTGCTTGGGAATGCTCAATGCCGGAACAAACCAGCCATAAACACGATAGCGCGCCCTGTGACCTGCCGTGTGATCTGGCTGTCGTTATCTTGAACTTCAATACGTGCAGCCTTCTGCGCGACTGCCTGCAGTCGGTGCGGCCGGATCGCCACAACCTGCGCATGTGCGTCTACGTGGTGGATAACGCCAGCAGCGATGGCAGCACCGAGATGGTGCGCCGCGAGTTCCCCAATGTCCATCTGATCGCCAATACCGTCAATGTAGGCTACAGCGCCGGCAACAATCTGGCCTTGCGCGCCCTCGGCTTCGGCCAACGGCCGCCCAAGCCCTTAGTGGAACTCCCGCGCTATGCGCTGCTGCTGAACCCCGACACCGTCGTGCCGCCGGGTGCATTTGACGCCATGGTGCGCTTTATGGACGAACGCCCCACGGTAGTAGGCGTGGCCGGGCCGCGCGTCCGCCGCCCCGACGGAAGCCTGGACCGGGCCTGCCGCCGCAGCTTTCCGACGCCGCAGGTCAGCTTCTACCGTATGGTGGGGCTGAGCCGGCTCTTTCCCCACAGCCGCCGCTTCAACGCCTATAATCTGGAATACCTGGCGGAAGACGCCGTACATCCGGTCGATTCCGTCGTGGGCGCATATATGCAGGTGCGCAGCGCGGCGATCGCACAGGCCGGTTTGCTCGACGAGAGCTTCTTCATGTATGGTGAAGATCTCGATTGGGCCAAACGCATCAAAGATGCCGGCTGGGAAGTCTGGTATAATGGGCAGGTGGAAATCCTTCACGTCAAGGAAGCAGCGAGCAGCCAGAGCGCAAAATCCCGAATCGATTTTTACGAAGCCATGTGGTTGTTTTACCGCAAGCATTACCGCGACGAGACGAACTGGCTGTTGGACAAGACGATTATGCTCGGTATTGTGGGCAAAGGCGGACTAGACGTCAGCCGCCATCTGTGGCGGTACTGTCGCAGCGGGCGCAAGTCGACGGGACAGCCGGCTGGGCAGCCGACTGGGCAGTGGACTGCGGGAGCCAGGCCAGCCGGTGCAACTGAAGACAAAAGCGAAGAAGGCAGATACAGTCTCGATGCAACGGAGTCTCTCTGACCTTCCTAAACCAAACGAATATGCGGCACGCCGCGGGCAACGCCCAGGGTTGATGAAGCGCGCCCAGTTTGCGTTTATGCTGGCGCTGTTCGTGCTCGACGTCGCCTGTATCGGGCTGGCCTTTTGGGCCGCGCACGAGATTCTAGTGCGCACCCCCGATATCGTGATCGGTCCCTTCCAGGAGTTCTGGCAGCTGCCCACTACCTATGCCTTGGTCCTGGTGGCGATCTACTTCTCGCAGCGCATGTACCAGCGCCGGCGCCCCGTTACGCACCTCGACGAGTTTTTCCGCATCATCGTGTATAACGTGCTCGCCACGCTCTTTACGGTAGCGCTGCTGACGCTCTTCCTGCGCGACTTCCAATATCACCGCGCATTGGTCCTGCTGGGCGCCGGCTTGACGATCGTGTTCGACACGTTCGCCCGCGTGATTCACGCCCAACTCCAGTGGCAAGCACAGTCAAAGGGGGTCGGCGACGATCGCGTCCTGCTGATTGGCGCCGGCGAAATCGGGCAGATGCTGCTGAACAAGATCCTGCTGCAGCCCAAGCTTGGCTATCAGATCGTCGGCGTGATCGATGCCGGCAAACAGCCGCGCGGCCCCATGCCCGGGTCGGTCCCGGTGCTGGGTGCGTTGGCCGACGTGCCCTGGATCATCGACCGCTACGGCGTGGACGAGGTCATCATCGGCCTGCCCGAAAGCAGCAACCAGGAACTGGTCAACATCATCAGCCTGTGTGAACGCGAGAAAGTGGGCATCCGCGTCTTCCCGGACGTTTTCCAGTTCATGGCCAGCGAAGTCACCATCGGCGACCTGGGCGGCCTGCCGCTGCTGACGATCCGCGATGTCGCCTTGCAGGGCTGGAAACTCACCGTCAAGCGCATCATGGACATGATTATCAGCGCCGTTGGCCTGGTCTTTCTCAGCCCGTTTATGCTGCTGGCGGCGCTGCTCGTCAAGCTTGACAGCCCGGGCCCGGTCTTCTATACGCAGGAACGCATGGGCCTTGATGCCATCCCCTTCAAAATCATCAAGTTCCGCACGATGCGGATCGACGCCGAACAAGAAGGCCCCGGCTGGACGACGCCCAATGACCCGCGCAAGACAAAGCTCGGCGCGTTCTTGCGCCGCTTCAACATCGACGAGTTGCCGCAGCTGATCAATGTGCTGGTCGGCGACATGAGCCTGGTCGGCCCGCGGCCCGAGCGCCCGGTTTATGTCGAGCAGTTCCGCCAGATCATCCCGCGCTACATGGATCGCCACCGGGAAAAGGCCGGCCTCACGGGCTGGGCGCAGGTCAATGGTTTGCGCGGCGACACTTCGATCGGTGAGCGCACCAAGTACGATCTTTGGTATATCGAAAACTGGTCGATCGCACTGGACCTGAAGATCATTATCCGCACACTGCTCCAGACACTATTTGGCACGAACCGAAACGCATATTAGAATAAGCGTTCTATGGCTGACGATCTATTGCCCTTCGATGCCCTGACCGACCGCCAACGTCAGGTTTTGCGCATTGTGATCCAGGAGTATGTGGAGACTGCCCAGCCGGTTGGCAGCGCGGCCATTGTCAACCAGTACGAGCTGGGCGTGGGCACCGCCACCATTCGCAATGAACTGGCCGCGCTCGAAAAGCTTGGCCTGCTGACCCACCCGCACACGAGCGCCGGGCGCATCCCCACAGAGTTGGGTTTTCGCTTCCTTGTGCGCCATCTCCTGGCGGAACCGGCGTTGCTGCCGGTCGAGCAAGATGCGATCCGCAGCCAGTTCAGCCAGGCGCGCCAGGAAGTGGACCAGTGGCTGCGCATCAGCACCTCGGTGCTGGCGCGTGCCTCGCACGGCGCGGCGTTGGCCACCGCACCACGCTCGGCGCGCTGCCGGTTCAAGCACATGGAGCTGGTGCACATCCACAGCACGAAGGTGCTGCTGGTCCTCGTGCTGCAAGAGGGCGCGGTCAAGCAGCAGCTGCTCGACATCAACGAAGAGATCGACCAGAGCGAGTTGAGCCGTATCAGCAACGAGCTAAACGCCCATCTGCAAGGCTGCGATGCGGCAGGTATTACGGCGCACTCGGCGGCGCTGTCGCCCTTTCCGCGCCAGGTTGCGCTGCTGGTCATGGACGCCATGCACCGATTGGATGACCAGGGCAGCGGTTCCGTCTTCCGCGATGGCCTGGCCGATGTGCTGCGCTTGCCCGAGTTCGCCGAAGGTGAGAACTTGCGCAAAATCGTGCAGGTTTTGGAACAGCCTAACCTGCTCGAGCAGATCGCCGACCAGTATGCTCAAAGCAACGCCGTGCACGTGGTCATCTCCGGCGACGGCCGCTATGACGAGCTGCGTGACGTCAGCATCGTGATCGCACGCTATGGCTCCGGCGATCGCATTAGCGGCCTGCTCGGTGTGATCGGTCCTGTGCGAATGTGGTATGATCGCAGCATAGGCGCCGTCCGCCTGGTTTCGGACTTGATGAGTGAGATGGTTGAAGATATCTACGGTTCTTGAATAATTGAGCACAATGATGGATGACAGCAAGCTTGAAGTAGGCACCGCACCAGACGCAACAGCAGATGCAGCATCTGCAAGGGGTTCAGACGCGCAGGATACAGGGGCAGAGCAAATGAGCCCCGAGGACCAGGCCGCCGTCGATTATGAGGCGATGATCACCGAATTTGAAGCAGCTCTGGCGGAAGAACGCGCACGAGCTGACAAGTTGCTCGACCAGACCCAACGCATGGCGGCCGAGTTCCAAAACAGCCGCAAGCGCCAGGAAAACCAGTTGAGCGAGGAGATCGAACGAGCCTCGGCGCACCTGATCAAACGCCTGCTGCCCGTGATCGACGATTTTGACCTGGCCTTTGCCCATGTACCGCCCGAGTTGGAACACGGCGCAACGTGGGTTGAGGGATTTCGCCAGATCCAGAAGAAACTGCACAATTTACTGGCGGAAGAAGGCGTAGCCACGATTCCCGGCGAAGGCGAGTTTGACCCGACGCTCCACGAGGCAGTCAGCGGCGAACCGGCCGACTCGGTGCCAAGCGGGCACGTCATTGCCACGCTGCGCGCTGGCTACACCTACAAAGGCAAGGTACTGCGGCCGGCCCTGGTGCGGGTCGCACTATGACTGCTGGTCCCATCGTGATGCGTGTGGTAATGTGAGGCCACCAATCCCAATCGTGCGGGCATGCTGACGGCATGAGGCTGTAACGACACGGGACGATACGAGGTCGTATGGCTGTACTGGAGGCTCCCGGCCGCGAATATGACCGGGTTCTAGAAACAGGGCTGCGCCCCTTCGATATCAGCCGTGACCTGCGTGCCGTAGCGGAACTGATTGCGGTGGCGTTCGCCACGGAATTGGACGACCGCGGCAATGCTGCCCTGCGCGAGATGCGCATCATGAGCCACTTCGGCGGCTTTCTGGGCCTGATGAACCGTAGCACTGGGGAGTTCAACGACATGCTCAGCGGCTTTGTCTGGGTGGACGCCGGGCGCGTGGTTGGCAACGTCACCGTGCAGCGCGCAGACCGGGCCGGCAGCCGCTGGCAGATTGCCAATGTGGCCGTGGCGCCCAGCCACCGCGGCCGGGGGATCTCGAAGCGGTTGATGGAATCGGCGATCGACCACATCGCCAGCTGTCGCGGCCAATGGGCGGTCCTGCAGGTGTATGCCCGCAACGCAGTTGCCAGGAGCTTGTATGACTCACTCGGCTTCCAACTTGTGGGAGGCATCGTCGACCTGCGGGTGCCGCGCACGCCGCATATCGATACGACCGGGACGCTGCCACGTTTGAAAACGTTCAGCGCCGGCGATTGGCAGCCGCTCTACGAATTGGCCAATCACCAGCTCGGCGCCCAGAAACAGTGGTGGCGCGCCATCCGCCGCGGCGAGTTTCAGCAATCGCTTGAGCAGCAGGCACGCGAATGGCTGCGCCGTGCCATGGGGCAAGAGCAGGTCTACCGGCGCGCGGTACAGGTCTCACCACGCTTTGAGGCCGCCCTGATTCTCAACGCCCAACGCTGGCGCGGCGAACACAGGATGCAGCTTTGGACCCGTCCCGAACACTATGGCATCCATGATTCGGCACTGATTCGTTGGGCGCTCGCCACCTTGCAGGATTACCCGCGCTGGCCAATCAGCATCAGCCTCAGCACCGACCATGCACAGGCGTTGGAACTCGTGGAGTTTTATGGCTTCCGCCCCTTGCGCACTCTGCTCACAATGCGCAAGCGCGTTGACAGCGCAGCAGCTCCTGACCCACTTCCAGATGACGTCGAATGAACTGGTGCACGCGGTTCGGGCAGAAACCGAGTTTCTAGCGTTCTGTGCTTGGTACAAGCGACCCTCGCTTGGGAAACTCGGTTTATAGAATCGTCGTGCCGCACCCTCGTGTTTAGAACGGCAGACAAATAGACGATGACTATGCGATTTTTACACTGTGCCGATATTCACCTCGGCTACCAACAATATAACCATAAAGAGCGCTTTAATGATTTCGGCCGCGCCTTCTACGCGGTCATCGATCAAGCCCTCGAACGCGGAGTTGATTTCGTCATCCTGGCAGGCGACCTGTTTCACAAGCGCTCGATCGATGCACTGACGCTCAACCAGGCAATGCGCGGGCTCGAACGTTTGCGGCGAGCCGGCATTCCCTGTATCGCGGTGGAAGGCAACCACGAACGCGCTTACTACGACGAAACGATCGGCTGGATGAAATTTCTTGCGCTGCAAGACCTTATCATCCTCCTCGATGCCGAGTTCGTGGAGTCCAAGCCGCAGCTGCGTGCCTGGGACCCGGTGCGCCGCCAAGGCTCCTACATCGATCTGGCGGGCGGCGTGCGCATCCATGGCCTGCGCTACTACGGCTCCGGCACCGTTGTGGCCGTGCAAGCATACGCGGAAGCGCTGGCGCAACTGCCCCCCGGAGGGGCTCAATATAATATCTTTGTGGCCCACGCCGGCGTCGAAGGCCAATTGGAGGAAAAAGCAGGCGGTTTGTCGCCGCGCCAGTGGGCGCCTCTGCGGCCACACATCGACTACATCGCCCTTGGCCACTTTCATAAGCCGTTTGACATCGACGACTGGATTTACAACCCCGGCAGCCCAGAAAATTGCTCGATAACGGAGAACGATTGGGTGCAGCGCGGCTACATGGTGGTCGATCTGGATCCGGCGGTCGCTAAGGGGGAGGCACCGCGCCATACCATGTTCCAAGGACGCAACCCGCGCCGCTGCTTTCGCCTTTACCCCTTCAAAACCGACCACATCCAGTCGCCTGGCGAGCTGCAGGACCGGCTGCGCGCCTTTCTAAGCCGCCGGGCGACAGAACTGGCCGACGAGATGGCGGCCGACGCCGACGCCGGCCGCACGACCGACATGCTGCCGCCGGTGATCGAACTCTACTTGACCGGGGTGCTGCCATTCGAGCGCAGCGCGTTGGATGTGCCTGCCATCGAACTGATCGTACAGGAATGCTTCCAACCTGCGCCATTGGTCGCCATGGTCAAGAACCTGACGCAGCCTGCCGATTTTGCCATCAACCCAGATGCCACGCTGAGCCGCGCGGCCCTCGAACAGCAGGTACTGGCCGATCTGTTTGGCCGCGATGCGCGTTACGCCGCCCACAGTACCGAGTGGGCCACAATGGCCGTAAACCTCAAGCAGCTTGTGCTGAGCGGGGCCTCGGCATCCGCCGTACTCGACGAGTTGGCCGCGGAGGTGGAGTCGATCGATCATGCAGATTCTGCAAGTTGAACTGGAAAACGTCAAGAGCTACGAGCGCGCCGTGGTCGAGTTTGCCCCGGGCGTGAACGCCATCGTCGGGCACAATGGCGCAGGCAAGAGCACGATCCTCGAAGCAATCGGCTTCGCTCTATTCGATAGCATTCCCTACAAGGCCAACGACTTTCTGCGTGAAGGCGCCCGCACCGGCACGGTGGCCGTAACGTTTGTCGGGAGCCTGGATGAACGCCCCTACCGCATTGAGCGGCGGCTGGGGGGGTCACATCTCTATGTGGCCTACGACGTCGAACTGCAGGCCAAGCTGTGCGAGGGCAAAAGCGACGTCCTCTCCTTTGTGCGCAAGCAGATCGGGGCCGACCAGACGATCGACCTGAGCCGGCTCTTTGCCGATGCGATCGGCGTCCCACAGGGCACACTGACCGCGGCGTTTCTGCAACAGCCGGCGCAACGCAAAGTGATCTTTGACGCCCTCCTACAGGTGGACGAGTATCGCATGGCCGTGGAAAAGCTGCGCGAGCCGCGTGCTTTGCTGGCCGAGCGGCAGCAAGCCCTGGCCCAAGAAGTTGCCGTGCTGTCCGCCCGCCTCGAACGCCTGCCCGAGTTGGAACAGGCTGTAGCGGAGCGCACAACGGAACTGAGCACGATTGAACAGTCGCTCGCAACGCTGCGTGCAAAACTGGAGCAGGTCGCTGCGCGCAAACAGGAACTAGACAGCCTGCGCGCACAGATCGACAAGCTCGAGATCGAACGCGCCCGCCAGGTAGAACAATGCAAGACCATCGAGGCGCAAACCGCCGAAACACAGCGGCAGTTGGCGGCGGCGCAACAGGCGCAGGCCGTGGTGGAGTCCAACCGCGAAGGGCATGACCGCTATGCCGCCGCACAAACGCAGCGCAGCGCGCTGGACCAGTTGGTGCGCAAGCGCCAAGGGCTGCGCGAGGAGCGGGCGGCCGCAGATAAGCAGCTGGCGCTGGCCCAGTCTGAATTGGCGCGCAGCAGCCAACAGCTGGCGCGTATTGCTGCCGCCGAGCTGTTGATTGCGACTCTGGCGCCGGCGGTGCAGCAGCAGTTGGCACTCGAACAAGCCTTGGCCGGAGCGCAAGCCGAGGGGTCGCGCCTGCAAGAAGCCGCCAAGAACCTTGCCGCCGAACAAAAAAGGCTCCAGCAACTGCGCGAGCGCCAGCAACAGCTTGCCGCCCAGCTGGCCCAGGCCGAAGCAACGCAGCGGGACCTGCAGACGCTGGAGCAGCAACTCGGCGCCCTGCGCGAGGCAATAACGGAGCGTAGTGGCGAGTTAGGCACACTGCAAGCAGATGCAGGCGAGTTGAAGCGACAAAACGAAGCACTGGAGTCTGTGCATACCGCGCTCTGCCCCGTTTGCGAGCAGCCGCTGAGCGACGAACATCGCCGGCGCATGCTCGAGCGCAATTCGCAACGCTTGCAGGAGCTGCGCCAGTCGTATGCGGCGGCCAAAAACACGATGACCGAGGCCGAAACGACGTTGAAACAGGCGACTGAACGGCACAGGTCCCTGGCGGATGTGCTGCGCAGCCTGCCACGGCCCAGTGAACTGCAGGACGTGGAGCAGCGTATGCAGCAGACAGAACAGGTTATAGAGGATGCAAGTGCAGCCCAGGCGACCGCGGCCGAAGTCGAACGCCGCACGCAACAACTCACATCCGAACTCGCGAGCCTGCAAAACCCACGCCAGCAGATCGCCGTAGCCGCCCAACAGGCAGCCGAACGCCCTGAACTCGAGGCGAAGCGTACGCAATTCGAGCAGCAGCGGCAGGTGGCCGTGGGCCTGGTCGAGAAGCTGGATGCCGATCTGTCCAGTCTGGCCCGTCTGGATCAGGATGTCGCCGAAGTCGAGGCGGCCCTGCAAGAAAACCAGGCTGCGTACCAGGCTGTCCTGACTTTCCGCCAGCAAGCCCAGGGGTTGACGGAGCGTACGCTCGAGTTGGAGCGGCTGCAGCAGGCCGGCGAAAGCGCGCAGATTGCCTTAACGAAAACGGACAGCGAGCTTAGGCTGGTGCGCACGCAGTTTGACCCAGTTGAGTATGCCGGTATATTATCGGAGGATCAAGCGCTGCGCGGCGACACGGCGGGCTTGCAGGCTCGCCAGGGAATGCTGCAGCAGGAACAAGTCAAAGCACGAACCGAGATCGATGCGCTGCGGGTCTACCAGGCCAACTTAGCGCAACTTGCGGCAGCACAGGAACGGTTGAGTCGCCAAGGCACGGTATTGGAGACGGTCAGAACCCTGCTCCGCCAGAGCGGGCCATACATTACGCAGGCGCTGATACGCCAGATCAGCGCCGCAGCGAACCAGATTTTTGGCGAGCTTATGCAGGACTATAGCCGAGAACTGGGTTGGAGTGAGGACTATGGCATCACCCTCGAGGTGGAGGGCATTTCTCGTCAGTTTGTACAGCTTTCCGGTGGCGAGCAGATGAGCGCAGCCCTCGCCGTTCGCCTGGCCCTGGTCCGTGAGATCAGCAATATTGACATTGCCTTCTTTGATGAACCCACCGCCAATCTGGACGATGTCCGCCGCGAAGCGCTAGCCCGCCAGGTGATGAATATCCGTGGCTTTCGCCAGCTCTTCGTGATCAGCCACGATGACACCTTTGAACAGGTAACACAGAATCTGGTCCGTGTGAAACGTCATGGTAGCAGCAGCATCGTCACAGCAACCGAATCCTGAGAGTGTCATGACAAGCGTCCCAACGACCCCCAATTACAGGGCGCGCATCCTCTATATGGAGGACGACAGCATGGCAGCCATGCTGTTTCGTCGCCGCCTGGAACACGAAGGCTACGCCGTAGATATCGCCCTCGACGGCGAGATGGGGTTGGCAATGTGCGCCGGCCTCGACTATGACTTGATCGCACTGGACTACAACATGCCCAAGCTGGACGGCATCAGCGTGCTGCGCGAGCTCAGCCAGCGCGCAGATGTGCCCCCGGTGGTCATGATCACCGCCCAAAACGACACGGCCACCGCCGTCGAATCCATGCGGTTGGGCGCGTACGATTACCTGGTCAAAGGCTCGAACGCCGCCTACCTGCTGCTCCTGCCCGGAGTCATCGAACGTGCGCTGGAAAAGCGCAGGCTGGAGTTGGAGCAGCGCCGTACGATCGAAGCGCTGCACACACAGAATCGCAACCTGGCCCTGCTCAACCGCGTTGCCCAGAGCCTCACATCCACGCTTGACGTGGGCGAGATCGCCCTCACCCTGGTCAAGTCCATCTCGGAGTTTACCGACACGCAGGGAAGCTCCGTCTGGTTATGGGATCCTACCCACATAGATTTCCTGCGCTGCGTGGCCATCTACCCCCAGCGCGAAAGCGCAGAGCTGGTCGAAATGGCGCTCTCTCCCGGAGAAGGAATTGCCGGCTGGGTCGCGCAACACGGCGAAAGCGTCTTGCTCGACGACGCCAACGCCGACCCGCGCCATTCACGCCTGGGGGACCGCAAGCTGCAGTATCCGATTCGGTCGCTGATGGCCGTACCCCTGCGGGCGCGCGACAAAATCATCGGCGTGCTTGAACTGGTCAACAATCGCCATGGGCGCTATTCCGCTAACGACCAGGTTTTGGCCGAGACACTGGCCTCTTCGGCAGCGATCGCCATCGAGAATGCCCGGCTGTTTATCAACTTGCGCGAGCGCACCGAGGAACTGCAGGTGCGCAACGAAGAGCTGGACGCCTTTGCCCACACGGTCGCCCACGATCTGAAAACACCCCTGGCGCTGGTAATGGGGTTTGGCGAGATGCTGCGCGACAGCTACGATCTCCTGCAGCCGCAAGAGATCGAGATGTATCTCAGCCACATCATCGACAACAGCACCCGCATGAATCACATTATCGAGGCCCTGCTGCTGTTGGCGGGTGTACGCGGAATGCAGGCCGTCCAGGTCGACGCCATCGACATGGGCGATATCGTGCAGGAAGTGTTAAACCGGCTCGATTTCACCTTAAAACAAAGCAACGCTACCGTCACGCTGCCTGACGACTGGCCGGAGGCCATGGGCTATGGTCCCTGGATCGAAGAGGTTTGGTACAACTATATTCTCAACGGCGTGAAATATGGCGGGTCGCCGCCGAGGCTTGAGTTGGGGTTCGATGAGATCGGCGACGGCTTCGTGCGCTTCTGGGTGCTTGACAACGGCTCAGGTTTGACCGTAGATCCGGATCATTTGTTCAAGCCCATGGTGCGCGGCAGCAACCTGGGCGGCCGCAGCGGTCACGGGCTGGGCCTGTCGATCGTCAAACGCATCGTCGAGCGGCTGGAAGGCCAGGTAGGCGTCGACAGCACCCCCGGCGAGGGCAGTAAATTCTACTTCACCCTGCCGGCGGCGCATCCAAGGCCGCTGGACTGACGGCCGGCGCAACAGCCTTTGGGTCGCTCAACAGCCGGTACGGCACAAAGCCGTAGTACCACGCCAGCCGCAGCGACAGCAGCAGGCCAAACTGGCCATCGCGCCAACCGCCGAGCGTGATAAAGCGGCGGCGAAATTCGCGCCACGGTTGCAGGACGAAGTTATGTGGGCGTGGGCGGATTCCACGCCCTGCCAGGATACGCGCCTCGTACGCCGCATAACGGCGCTGCTTGCCGTCAAATTGCTCCCATGTCAGATAGTTGTAGTGAATCAGCGGCTCGCGCAGATAGGCTTCTTTGCCGTCCAAATGCACGATCTCATGCACCTGGCGTTCGGGGTCATAACGCGCGGCAGAACGCTTCAGCAAGCGCAGTTGATAGTCGGGCGTGAATCCACCACCCAGCATCTCGTGACCGACAATCCAGTTGCGGCGCGGGATCCAGTAACCGGCGGCTTCCTCCCCTGCGATGGCAGCGCGCACTTCCGCCATCAAGGCGGGTGTGACTCGCTCGTCGGCATCGACAAACAAGATCCATTCGGCATCAAGCGTATCCAGTACCGCCTGGCGCTGCGCAGCATAGTTGTCAAACGGCCGCTGCACGACGAGCGCCCCCGCCCGCCGGGCGCGCACCACTGTATCGTCGCTGCTGCCCGAATCCCACACAACCACAGCGTCGACCTGGTCCCGCAGGCTAAGCACGCACCAGTCCACATTGTGCGCCTCGTTATAGGTTAATATGACGGCCACCAGCCGCAACATGGCAGACTCCTGTCTCTTACTACAGCTTTGCCACTGTCTCCAGAGCGCACAATGCCTCGCCGGCTGCTTCACCGGCAATTTCGCCACGGGCAAATTGCGCCTCGATCGCGCGCCGCTGCTGAGCAACGCCCAAGCGCACCAACTGGCGCACCGCCGCCAGGTGACCTGGCGGGTAGTGGCGGCGATGCCGCTCGTAAAACCGGAAGCGGCTCTTCCACAGCCGCGCATAGGCCCGCCAGCGCACCTGCCGGCTGCTTTGCGCCTCGTGATGAATCACCCGCACTTGGGGAGCGGCATACACACTCCAACCTCGCTCGTGCATGCGCATACACCAGTCCATCTCTTCGCAGTACATCCAGTAGCCCGGATCGAGCACGCCTACTTCCTCGATGGCGGCGCTGCGCACGAACATGGCGGCACCCAGCACAAAGTCGACCGGAAATGGATCCAACTGCTCCCACTGGGCCAGCGGGTAGCGGCCGTTGATCCCGCTGTCATACAGCCTGTTGGCGCCGGGCACGCCGGCCGGCGGGAAGAGGTCCAGTGCCACCTGCGCCAGGTTGGGAAAGCGAAATGCCCCGTGCTGAAAGCGGCCGTCGCCGTACTGCAGGTACGGCCCGCAAACCCCCGCGCGCGGATGCTTCGCCATCATGCGCTCGTACTGGCGCAGCGCCCCCACCGTCAACTCGGCGTCCGGATTGAGCAGCAGCACATAAGCAGGCAGCGAACCAGGTGCGTGCTGCGTATGGACGCTATCCAGCAAGTCGGGCGGAACGGGCGCAGCAAAACCTAGGGCGGCCAGCGCCACGTTGTTGCCGCCGGTGAAACCGATGTTGCGCGGCAGCGCAAGCAGATTGACAAGAGGAAATTCCGCTGCCACCATGGCCGCGCTGCCGTCGCTGCTGGCGTTATCGACAACCCACACTGCCACATCGATTCCGGCATAGCGAACGGCGGCCGCGACGCTGTGCAGACAGCTGCGCAACAGCTCACCTGTGCTGAAGTTGACGATAATAATGGCTACCGTGGCTGGGACCGTGGTCATAATCGAGTATCCCTAGGGCACACCCACTTGTACGGTAATACGGTCGATGTTGTTGTTGGCTACCTCGACGCTTTGGTGGATGAGACCACCCCACCAGAAGGTGGTGCCGATCGGCGGCTTTTCGTCCATGACGATGCAGCCGCTGACCTGGCCGGACTTGCCCGGCATCAGGTACCACTGCTCCTTACCGTCGAGGATCCGCTTTTCCAGGTCTTCTTGCCTGCCCACCGCCCAGCGGTAGGGGAAGTCGATGCCGGTCGTGTCAAAATTGATGCCAAAGCGCCACACGCCCGCTTGCTGCAGCCAGGACTCCTCACCCGCGTTGGCCAGCGTGTTGTAGTTCTCGCTAAACTTGTACTCCTGGCCGGGCCACGGACCGGACGTTCGAATCGGCACGGTGCCCTCGTTGGTCACAACCGTCGTGAAGCAGACTTTGCCGCCCAGCGGAACGGTGACGATGCGGTTCATCTCGCCTTCCCAGTCGATCTCGCCCTGCGCTACGTCGGCGCGCGGCTTTCCGCCTTCTTCGATCGTCAGCTGGCGCTCGACACGAACGGCATTACCGGCCATATCGCGCGCCTCGCCCACGATCTTATACGTTCCATCCGGTGGCGGCTCGGCGTTGAGGTCCACCCCACCCTCGTAACGATACTCGTGGTAGCCACGCTCATTGGGCTTGATAACGCCCGGCGACTCGGCAATAAACGTCCGCAGCGCCGGGTTGGCAGGGTCCTCGATGAACAACTGGGCGTTGTCTACATCCTTGTTGAGATAGTAGCTGACACTCACCCAGTCGTCGCGCAGACCATCCTGGTTAGGGCGAAACGTATCGGGCACGACGACGAAGTTATGCAGCTCGGGCAGCTCGGTGTCGCCATCTTGCAGCGTAATCTCACCGCTGGTGCTGGCACTCTGCCCGCCATCGTCGGTGGCTTCCAGCGTCCACGTGTATACCCCATCCGGCAGCACGCGGCTCAAGACCTGGACGGGACCGTAGCTGGTCTCCAGTGTCTGCGGCTCATCTACCACGCCTCCCCACAGCACACTGTAGTCGCCTTCGGCGCGGCGGCGCTCCTCGCGGAAATAGTAGCGGCCGCCCTTGTCGTCTTCAAACGCGATCGTCACATTGGCCGGACGGCGCAAGCTATACTTGATCTCGGTCGCATCGTTGTCGCCGTCGGCGTTAGGCGTAATCTTATCTTTGGAGAAAGAAACGTCGTACAGGAGTGGGCCGCCGGAGAACTCAAGCTGGCCACAGGCGGCCAGAAGGAGTGCGGCGCAAACTGTCATCAGCAACAGAAAAACTAGGCGGAGTATTGTCTGTCTCATCACATCGCATCTTGTCATCTTCGCGCGCGGGTGTCAAATTCATCAGTCAATCACGACTTCAACCGGTGTGACCTGCAGCTCGGGTTCGCCGGCAGCCGTAGGCAGCGGTGTTGCCGCCGCATCCTCGCCATCATACACACGCAGCGTGAACTGCACTGTGCCAGGCTGCTGTCCGTCGCCCCACCCGTCGCCCAACCAATCGGGGGCGGGCACATGACTCATGATAATCCTGTCTGCAGGCCAACGGTACGAGGGAAAGGTGTAGCCGGCCAGGCGGCGGTCGGCCGGATGGGCGACAGGCTGCCCGTCCAATCCGCTGGTCGTCAGTGACATGTGCAAGTCACCCGCACCAGCTGTGTCTGCTGTTGTTCGCTGCCAAAACAGCAGCAAATCGCCGTTGTTCAGCACTTTGTAGCCGCGCAGGATAACCTGGTCGCCAAAAGGAACATTCAGCACGTGCTCGACCGGTGGCGCCGTCACAAAGCGCGTGGGGCGGATGCCGCCATAGCGGCGCAGTGTCAGGCCATTGAACGTGGCGTTTTGGCCTTTTTCCCGGCCGCCCAGTTCCAACTGTACCGGCGCCACGTCGTTCGGATCGACCACTTCCTCCTGCCAATTGACAAGCCAGGCGCCGCGCTTGCCGGTCGCCTCGTCAAAGGCGGCGATCAAGGGCGGCCCGCTGTTGTCAAAGTCCAACACGGCATCGACGTCCAAGGTTTCGATGTCGGGCAGGCGCACGACAGGCAGGTCGGGGGCATAGTACTCCCAGACAGGCCAGGCGTGACCGCTCACCAGCACGATCTGCTCGTCGGGCGTCACCCGGTCGCGCAAAAAGGTCGTAAGTTGCCGCCAATGATCCTTGTCAAATGCCGGGTTGTAAAACCAGTTCCAGTTCGACCACATGCCACCACCCACCAGCAAGGCCACACACAGCACGGCTGCCCAGCGGCTCCCCGCCCCCCGCAGCGCGGGCATGGTGCGCAGCGAGCTGCGCCTGGCATGCCCGCCGTCCCGCACGAGGGCGTAGTGCGCTGCCAGTGCCGCCAGCCCTCCGGCCCACACCAGCAGCAGCGCCGGCGCGGCCAGCATCACGTAGCGCGGGTTAAACTTTGGCACGTTGAACGCCAGCAGCAGCACGCCCAGGATCGGCACTGCCAGCCAAAACGAGGAATAAATGACCATACGGCGCGTCTGGGGCCACAAGCGCCACAGCCCATACGCGGCGGCAAGTGTCACGGCGCCATAGCCGATCAGCAACCATAGGCCCGTTCGTTCGGACATCGTCTCGCCGCTCGTAAAGCGCAGCGCAATGTCCAGGAGCGCCTCGTGCAGCTTGAGCGTCCCCGTCCAATAGCTGCGGTCCACGCGTAGCCGTGTGACCAAATTGGCCAGCCACGGCAAGTACAACACCACGACGGCTGCGTTGGCAACGACAAAGGGCGCAAGCCGGTTCCTCCACCGCTCTTTCGGCACACCATCTTGCGTGCCCCCCGGCACGTGCTCCTCCCGCGTAGCCCGCATGCTTTTATGCGGGCCGCCCGCCACGCCCACGTGCGGGTCTACGGGCACGCCCTCGTGCCCGTGTTTCATAGGCCCGAATCGCACATCCAGCAGCCACGCGCAACCCAACCCGACCAGCAGGAAGATGGCAAAATAATGCGTGTATATGGCTGCCGTGGCAACCACCACATACGCCGTCCAAAGCGCCCATCCAGGCGGCCGCCGATCCGCCGTGCGCGCCAGCAGATATGCCGCCGCAATACCCAGCAGCACCAGCAGCGTATACATGCGCGCCTCTTGGCCGTAGTACGTCAGCAGTGGGTGGACTGCAGCCAGCAGCGCCGCCAGCCACCCAGCGGCAGGCAAACGAGTGAGGCGCAGCGCCAGCACGGCGAGCAGCGGGATCGCCAACACGCCATAAAACGCCGACGGGAAGCGCAGCGCCCACTCACTCCACCCCGCGACACGTCCCCAGCCGGCCACCATGTAGTAGTAGAGCGGCGGCTGGATATCGTTTGCCGTCCAGCGCGTCAGTTCCAACAGGTTGCGCTGCGCAATCGTGGCCGTCACACCCTCGTCATACCAGAGACTCTGGCTGTCTAACAAGAAGACACGCAGGGCAAAACCGGCCAGGATCAACAGAACAAGCAGCGCGCGTGCGCGAGCAGTCATTGCACGGCGCCCCTGGGTGAGTCGACCATCGCTGGCGGCACGGCAGGCGGCACGCTTGGCAAGTTCTTCTCACGCAAGAACAATAAGCTTGCCCCCGCCGCCAGCAGTTCGCCCAGCGTGATCCAAAGTCGCATGGCAATGGCGGCAATCGTCACCACGCCTCCGCCCAACAACGGGGCCAATAGCAGGTACAGTGCCCCTTCGCGCACGCCCAAGCCGCTGGGCGTGATCAGGCTGACAAAACCAATGGCGTAGGCGATCGCGTAGGCCGACACCAGGTGCGGAGCCAGCTGCAGCATCTCAGCCGTCGTGTAATCCTGCAAGGCAAAGGTGAGCGTGGCAAAGCATGCGCCCCACAGCAGCCAGTCCAGTATCGCCAACGTCAGCACCCATGCGGCATTGGCATGCGTCAAACCGGCGCTCAGGCCTGGGCGGTTGAGCCTGGCCAGCAGCCAGTTCACCACCTCTATCAGCCACGAGGGACGTATTACAAACGCCACGACCGGGACCAAGCCTGCCGCTACCAGCCAGGGTGTCCACGCTTGCAGCACGCCGGTCAGGAGTCCCCAATTGCCGGTCAAGCCCAAATAGAGTGCGGCAATCGGCGAAGCTGCCAAAAGCACCAGGATTTGGTAAAAAGCGACGCTCGTGAGTGTTGCCTCCGGAGCAATCCCGCGGCGTTGGCACTGCAGCGTCATAGAAAGCGGCTGCCAGATGTTGCCCGGCACATAACGCAGGACGGCGCTGAGAAACCAGATCCGCACGGCGGGCCAATAAGGCAATTTGCCGCCGACGATCGCCAACAGCTGCCGCCAGATTTGAATTTCGAGTGACCACGACGCAAGCAAAAAAAGGGCCGAGGCAGACAGCCAAACGGGGTTAATGCGCCATGTATGCTGGCTTAGTTCCGCCCACTGGCTGCGCAGAAGCAAAACAATAAAAAGCAGGGCCAGTGCCAAAAATAATGGCTGCAGTCTTTGAATAGTGCGCAGCATGCGTCCAGCCTACCATGTTGCCGTCCAAATACGAAATCCTTTCGCTTTGACAAATACCCTCTTGAGGGCTACAATAGTGTAAAGTTGACACTAGGCACAACGAAGTGCGAGGCAATCCTTGAGCGAGTTCATGCCACTTACCACTCCCGCCGTTTACACCTACGAATATCCCCGCCCTTCCGTAACGGTGGACATGATCCTTTTTGCGTTTCAGAACGATGAGCTGACCGTCCTATTGATTCGGCGTACACACGATCCCTATGCGGGCAAATGGGCGCTGCCCGGCGGCTTTGTGGGCGAGCAGGAAGATCTCTATGATGCGGCACTGCGTGAGCTAAAAGAGGAAACCAACGTCTCTAACGTCTACCTGGAGCAGTTGTATACCTTTGGCGAGCCGCAGCGCGATCCGCGCGCACGCGTCATCACGGTGGCCTACTTTGCCTTGTTGAGCGCAAACGAGGTTGCCCAACAGATGATTCACAGCGGCAGTGACGCCGGCGAGGCGCGCTGGTGGAGCATTTACTCGCTGCCGGACCTGGCCTTCGATCACGGCCGCATCCTGGAGTACGCCTTGCAGCGCCTGCGCTGGAAGTTGGAATGGACTGCCCTTGGCTTCCTGCTGCTGCCCAAGGAATTTACGCTGTCGGAACTGCAAAAGGTCTACGAGACAGTGCTGAGTGAACCCTTGGATAAGCGCAATTTCAGGCGCAAGATCCTATCGGCAGGCGTCCTCGAGGAGTCAGGCAACATGCGCGCCGGCGACCATCGCCCCGCCAAGCTCTACCGTTTTAGCGCCAAGGCGATCGAAATCGAGCAAGCGCGGCGGCGATTTCCGTAACAGAGTTACACGGGAGGGAATACCGTCGCACTCTTGCGGGCGCCCCACCGGGCACCGATGCGGGAGCCGAAACGCACATAAATGCCGAAGATCAGTGTCCCCAGCAGCGTAATAGCTGCGCCCATGGCGAAGGCCGCCGGGTATCCCAGCCTGACGATCACATAACCCGCTACCAGTGAGATCATGGCGAAGCTCAAACCGGCTGCCATCTCGTTGGCGCCGTTCATGATCGAGCGTAAGCGTTCGGGCGTGCGCTCCATCAAATAGACATAGAAGGCCGGGTAGCGCATGGATGTGAACGACATGACGCCGACAAAACCCATCCCGGCCACGGCGGCAGTGCCGCCAAACGCAATCGGCAGCATGGCAAGCCCTGCACAGGTGGAGGCGAACACGGCGGTTGCCCCAAAGCCGATACGGCGGCTGAGCGATGGACCAAGCAAGGCAACGGGAACGGCAACCAGGCGTGCCGTGGCGGCGATAAAGCCGATCTGGGCAGTGGGAAGGCCCATCGCGCTGTCCATATAGACGTTAAAAAACGTCATGGCCACGCCGATACCCGCCACCTGCAGGAAACGCACCCCCGCCATAAAGGCGATCAACCTGTAGGCCGATACCGTACTGGGCGCGCCCTCGGCTTGCACTCTTAGCTCCAGCGGCTGGTCCTCCTCGGCATCATGCGTTTGCAGGACGACCCCCAGGGCGATCAGGACTGTCACCCCCACCAGGAACAGTGGCAGGCCGTAGGGAGCGGGCTGCATCAGCGTCACTCCCAGGAAAGCCGCAAACAGTGCCGGCATTAGCCCGCCCATCAAGCCGCCAACGAACGAAGCGATCGAGTTGAGGGCGGATTGGAAGGCAAATACATTGCCGCGGGCCTCCACCCGCGTCGCCTTGAGCAGATAGGGGCCGGAGTTGACGTAGTAGAGCGACAAGCCGGAGTAGGCGACGGTGAAGCTCACCAGGATCCAAGGCGCGCGCCAGGAAGCCGGCAGCATGTCGGTCATGGGCACGGCCAGTGCCCCTGTTCCCGTCACCGCCAGGCCGAGGATCATGATGCGTCTTGCGCCAAACCGCGTACCCAGCCAGCCGGCCGCCAGGCTGCCAAAGGCAAATACCAGGTTGGCGACCGAATTGACCTGGCCGACGAACTCAGGGCCAAAGTTAAGACGCAGAACGTAGAGGTTGAAGATGACGGAGTAGATGCCACCGTCGATGGCGAACCCGAGTAGGGCAGAGTTGGTCAACAACAAGCGCACATTGCGGTGCGAGCCGCGCAGCGCCTGCACATACGCGGCTACCATGCTGGCGCTCCCGTGCGTTGGCGGAATTTACGCCGGAAGCGTTTGCTTCCGGCCAGTGAACGATTTGGATTCAGTCGCTTCGAATCGTTGTACCGCAGAACAATGGGTCGGTCAAAAAGTGCTGCCTGGCGATCCAGACCATAGAGGAGTCCAGTCAAACCGGGCTATTGACGATACGCAGCCAAAACTTCGGTGGCGTCGATGTAGTACGCGTCCTCCCCAATCATGTCAGTAATGCCAGAAACGTCGAGCTCGTGGCGCACATGGTCGATAACATTAGAGAACACCAGGCGGATATTTCGTGCTTTGAGTTCCATGCCGGCTTCACGCAAGGTCGCGGCGGCTGAAAAGTCCACATCGTCGGCGGCTGACAGATCGATGCATAACCAGCGTACCGGAGTAGGTCCCAACCTAGCCAAATCTTGGATCTCCTCGGACAACTGCCTGGAATTTGCGTAGTAGATGCTGTGGCTGATGTATTGTGGCGATCCGGTTACAGCAAGCCCGGCCAGCCCCGCGGCCATGATCGCCGCCGTCGCAGAGTCGGCGCCGACAACCAGATGGCGGGATGAGCCGAACAGAGCAAACAGGGCCATCGGCACCAAGAGGGTGTATAGGCCGGTGACCACGGGGGTGCCGGCGATCTTGGTATAGCCCATAACCTCAGGGATGGCTAGGGCAGCCAGGGTAAAGCCCGCGACGACATCCAGCGGCACCTGCGATCGCATGATAGGCAGAAGTCCCTCCAGGATTGGCAGGCGCTGCGCCGATTTCTGTTGCAGGATAGGTGTGTTCGAGCGTCTCACGCTACCTAGCCCTTAAGCCCACCTGCCGCAAGGCCGGACACGATATAGCGGTAGAATAGCAGCGAGATGATGAGCGGCGGCAGGCTGGCGATAAAGCCGCCCGTTACGAGCAAGCCCCAGTCTACGCTGTGGCGGCCAATAAATTCCGCAATCGCCACCGGGACGGTCTTGGCGGCATAGGTCGAGGTGAAGACGAGGGCGAAGAAGAACTCATCCCACGAGTTGAGCAGCGTGAAGATGGCCGTGGCCGCCAGGCCGGGCGAGGCCAACGGCAGCGCAATGCGGATAAAAGACTGAAAACGGCTGGCGCCGTCGATGCGTGCCGCTTCTTCCAGTTCGGCCGGCACACTCTGGAAATAGCCCGCCATAATCCACACGACAAAGGGAATGCTGAAGGTCGAATAGGCCAACATCAGGGCAAAGATCGAGTCAAGCAGCGACGCCGCCTTGAACATGCGAAAGAGGGGGATGATGATCGAGATGGCGGGCAGCAGCTGCGTTGCCAGGACGAGCAGCAGCAGGCCGCGCCGGCCGGGAATGTTAAAGCGCGCAATAGCATAGGCCGCCAGCGTGCCGAATAGCATGGCAATAGCCGTCGTGCCCAGGGCGACCAGCACGCTGTTGCGCAAGGCCAGAAAGAAGGTGGATTGGCCGCTGTTCTCGCCAAACGCCGCCGGTTTGAAAATGTCGACGTAGTTGGTAAAGGTGATTGTCTCCGGCAAAAGGTGCGGCGGCACGCGCAGCAGGCTGGCCTGGGTCTGAATCGTGCTGAGAAAAAGCCAGACGATAGGTGACAGCGTAAAGAGAAGATAAACGGTGAGCAGCACCCAGCGCAGCGTTGGGCTGAGCAGGTTGCCGCGTGGAGAAGCAGTCATCCTACATCCTCCGTGCGCAGCAGCCACATGTAGATGATGATCAGCAGCAGCATGAAGGCAGTGATCAGCCAGGCAACCGCGGCCCCATAGCCAAAGAACAGGTAGCGAAACGCCTGGTCATAGGCATAAAACGAAATGACCTTTGTGCTGTCGGCGGGGCCACCGTTGCCGGTCAAGACATAGATAATGTCGAACACGCGGAAGGCGCCGATCGTGCGCAGCGCCACTGCAACCAGAATCACGGGTCGCAGCAGGGGCAGTGTAATGTGGGATATCTTCTGCCAGCGCGATGCCCCGTCGACCTCGGCCGCTTCATACAGATCGTGCGAGATCGGCTGCAGACCGGCCAAGAGCAGCAGCGTGATGTTGGGAACCGTCTTCCACACATCGGCGAGGATAATGACATTCATGGTCCAGAAGGTGTCGCTGAGCCAGGCCTTGGGCGCGTCGAGTACACCCAGCTTTATCAAGAGCATATTGGCGACGCCGTAGGTTGGGTTTAGGATCCATGCCCACAGCACACCGTTGGTCACCGTCAGCAGCGCCCATGGTGCAATCATTGCCAGGCGTGCCGGCAGCCGGCCACGAAAAGACTCGTTGAGCAGCAGCGCGAACAGCAGCCCGAGCACCAGCTCGATCGCCACTGAAATCAGCGTAAAGTAGAACGTGCGCTGGACGGAATACCAAAAGGAGGCCTGCCGAAACGCATACAAATAGTTGGCGAACCCGACAAAAGGCTGCCCTTGCTCCGGGTTGCCGAGATTGACGCGATGCAGACTTAATATAAACGAGTCGATTAACGGGTATGCCACCACCAAGAGCAGCACAAACGCCATGGGGGCCAGCATGAACAAGCCCAACGTGCGCTCAGATAACTCACCGCGGCGGATAGTTCGATTGGTCATAGGAAGCTGCCGTCAAGAGGTGGCGACGGAACCAACACGACGTATGGAATACAACAGGAGATGTAAGCCGCCTCTTGAACCGTTCAAGCGGCGGCTTATCTCCATCGTCAGGCAAGATTCCGGCACAACATCAGCCCTAAACTTGCCTGGGGCAGCGCTTAATCACGGCGCGCTTCCGGCTTTGTTTACCTCATCCGCCGCTGCGTCCATGGCCGCCTTGGGCGTCATGTTCTGCAGCAGGGCTTCATGTAGATAGCGCTGGATGATGTCGGACTTCTGCGTATAGCCGGGGACCTGCGGCCGCACGGCCAGGTATTTGAATTGCTCGCCGTAGATCGGGAAGTCCTCGACGTTCTTCTGCAGGTCGGGATCGCTGTATAGCGATGACAGTACCGGGTAATCGCCTGCAATCAGGGCTGCCTCTTTCTGCCAGGCGGGGCTGACCATGTACTCCAGTAGCTTCCAGGCCGCATCCTGATTCTTGGAGCCGGCCAGGATGGCCCAGCCTTCCGAACCATTGACGCTGGAACTTTTGACATCCTTGCTGCCGGGCAGCAGCGCGATCTTGATATTCGGCGCGGCCTGCGACTTGCTCGGATCATTGGCTTCCGGCAGGGTGCCTTCCCAGTTGTAGGTGAGCGCGTACTTCCCGGTTTCCAGTGCCTTGCGCACGTCATCCTCAGTGTTTTCCAGCGAGGCAGGATCGGCCGCCTTATGCGTGTAGAGGAGATCCACCATCCACTGCAAGGCGTCGGTGCCGCCCATTTCATTAAAGACCGCCTTCCCATCGGCATCGAGGACTTGGGCGCCCTTCTTGGTGAACATGAGCGCAACCCAGTCACAGATGAGGCTTTCAGCCTGTCGCCAAGACCAGATAGAGCCCCACTGCCCTTCTTTGGTGGTGGCCTTGGCCTGCTCGACAAAGTCATCAAGCGTCGCCGGTGGCGCGTTAAAACCGGCATCTTGCAGCAGCTTCTGATTGTAGAAGAGATGCTTGGCGCTGTTGTACCAAGGCATCCCATAGAGCTTGCCGTTGTAACGCACGGCGCTCAGTGCAGAATCCGGAACATCGCTAGTGATAGCGTCGGTCGTGCGGTCGCTGATATCCTGCACAAAGCCGGCGGACGCAAACTGCGCCGTCCAGATCGTGTCCATTTCGATGACGTCGATATTGGCTCCGCCCTGGACGGAGGTGACGATCTTGTCGAACAGCTGGTTGTATTGGACCTGGGTCTGGTTAACCTTGATGCCCGTTGCCGCTTCGAAGTCCTTGATGAGCGGCTGACGGAAGTTGCTCGTATCGGTCCACAGAAAATTGACGACTTGTTCGCCGCCGCTCGCGGCAGCGCCACTGCCGGCAGCTTCAGTGCTTGTTGTCGCTGCGCCACCCGGCGCGGCCGCCGGCGGTGCACATGCCGCCAACAGCGTTGCGCCGCCGAGCAAGCCTGCTGCCTGCAGAAAAGCACGGCGGCTGATCTCATAACGATTCGCCTCACTCACGGGAAGCCTCCTTTTCAGATCGAGGACACACATGGGAAAGCTGAGCTGGGAACGCGATTCATGTTATATGTTTACTTGGGAAAACGCAATTAGGGCGCGGCAGGCGTCGCGGCATCAGAGCAGTGCGTGGCTATGCCAACTGGCCGAAATTGATCAACTCGATCCCTTGCGTCGCAATCAGCGTGCGCACACGCGCGTCGGTCAGCACTCGCAACTCGACTTCGCGCATCGTCGTGTAGTCGCTGACCAACGCCGCATCAGCATAGCCGGGGTGACACATCAGCTCGGTGACGCCCTCCGGCAAGTTTGCCAGGATCGCAAGCAGATCGTCCAAGGTGGCGCCTGTACCATAAAATGCGGTAACGAAATGATCTGGATGAGCGGGCGCCTGCTGCGCCCACTGGGCTTGGAGAGCCTGTCGTGCGTCTGCGCGATGGGGCTCGGGAACATCCTGGAGCAATTCCTCTAAACCCGCAGCATCAGAACCGGCCCCGCGTACAGGCACCCCGTACCTGTACGCAAGCCGGAAGAGCGCCTCCAGCGCCCCTGCATGGCGGTAGGCAATGTGGTGATGTGCGTCCAGGTGGTCGGGCGCCCGCCCGGCTGCCGCCTCAAACCAGGCGCACTGTGCGGCGAATTCTTGCGCTATCTCTTGCACTGAAAACTGCGTGTAACGCGACAGCCACATCCTGAGCGGAAAAAAGGTGCCGTCGCTCTGCACCAGTGACGCCACCTGGTCGACCGGCAGGAGTGGCCGTCTACCCCGCCCTGTGATGGCCAGGTGCAGGCCTAGACCAAGCCCCCGCGCGTTCGCTTGCGCCGTGCGTATCGCCTCGCCACTATCCGGTGCGCCGGCCATGACGGAAGTCGAAGTCACGATGCCGTAGCGGTGACATTCGAGGATGCCTTGATTCAACCCTGGTGTATGACCGAAGTCATCTGCATTGACGATCAGTCTTTTCATGTACAATACCCTTGGGTGCTAATCATTATGCGGCCCCGAATTTTGTGCTCAAGCTTGTCAAAGGGAGCCTGTTATGAAAGTAGGATTTTACGGCCATGTCCGCCAATACCATAATATCCAGGCGGAACTCGACGCCGCCATCCACGCGGTCCTGGAAAGCGGCGAATACGTGCTAGGCCCGACGCTGGCCCGCTTTGAAGGTGAACTCGCCACATACTTCCAGATGAAGACGGCGATCGGTGTCAACTCGTGCACCGATGCGCTGTGGCTGGCGCTGCTCGCGCTGGGTGTGGGCGCCGGCGACGAGGTCATCACTACTTCCAACACGTTCTTTGCCACGGCCGAGGCCATCTGGTTCACGGGCGCCAAGGCGGTGTTTGTCGATATTGAACCCGACACCTGCAACCTCGACGTCACGAAGATCGAGGCAGCGATCACGCCCAAGACCAGGGCGATTATCCCCGTCCATCTCTATGGGCAGCTGGTTGACATGCCCGCAGTTGCCGCCATCGCCCGGCGCCACAACCTGTTTGTGGTCGAAGACTGCGCGCAGGCCATCGACGCGCATGGCGACGGTTTTGCCATCGGCGAATACAGCGATGCAGTATGCGCCAGCTTCATTGCCAACAAGAACCTGGGCACCTACGGCGATGGCGGCGCCGTCCTCACCAATCGAGACGACATCGTGCCGCGCATTCGGGCACTGCGCAACCACGGCTCTAACCGGCGCTCCTATCACAGCATGGGCTACAACAGTCGCCTGGACGACCTGCATGCTGGGATCCTGAGTGTCAAGCTCAAGAAGATCGGCGAGTGGAGTGACCGGCGCCGCGAGATTGCCGCCCTGTATACGGCTGCGCTGAAGGAAACGAGCCTGAAGCTGCCCTACGAAAAACCCGGTTACCGCCACGTCTACCACTTGTACGTCGTCGAAACGCCGCAACGCGATGCCATGCTCAAGCACCTGAATGATGCGGGTATCGACGCCAAGATGCACTACCCGATCGCGATTCACCAGCAGGAAGGCTACCCGTGGGGTCTGCCCGCCGACCTCCATGCCGAGCTGCCGATCACCGAAAAATCGGCGGCCACTCTGATCTCGCTCCCTCTCTTCCCTGAACTTGAGCAGGCCGAGATCGACTATGTCATCGACGTCTGTTGTGCCTGGGAAGATCGCTAGGGAGCCTGATGTCCGTCGCGATTGGCGTTGACATTGGCGGCAGTGCGATCAAGTTTGCCGTGGTCGACGAGGCGGGCGCCATCGTCTGGCCGGCCACCGGCGCGCCGGATCGGGTAGCCTACAGCGTGGCGACGCCAGGCAGCGGCCGGCTCACGTGGCAGTCGACGGGCGACGTCGAGGAATATATGTACGAACCTGGCCCAGGCGACAGAAAGTGGGTCGTGCCAGCCGCAATGGCGCAGACTGCGCTGTATCAAGCACTGCGCCGTATTGATGCCCTCTGCCGTGACCCGATTGCGGCTGTCGGCATCGGCGCGACCGGCTTGATTCGGGCCCAATGGGATCGTCAACGAAGGACGCGCATTCACGGGCTATCGCGGCCTGGACTGGGCCGCCGTAGCGGCGCAAGCAGGGTACGGGCGTGCGGTGCGGGTGTTGAACGACGCGCGCGCCGGCGCCTGGTCCGAATATGTGCGCACGGGTCATTACGATGGCGCCTTCCTGCATGTAACGGCCGGCACACGCGTTGGCTGTGCGATTATCGAGCAGGGACGTTTTCTGGACGGCGCCGATTCCTGCGCCGGCGAGTTCAGCTACCAGCAGTTGATCCGGCCGGGCAGTGACCGGTACGGTAACCTGTACAGGGCCGATGCACGACTCATGGATGGCCTGGTCGACGATCCGCCGGCCTTTGGCGTCGCGCTCACTGGGGTCATCCATATGACCAATCCTAATCGAATCGCCCTCCGCGGATTTGCCCCCGGATTTGTCAGCGCTGTGCAGGCCCACCTCGACCGCTACGTGTTCAAGACTCACCTGCGCACGCTAATCCTGGAAGGGGATGAGGCGGGCGTGGATTCGGACGAAGCCGCTTACGCTGCGGTCACACGCTATCACGAAAGTCCTGGATCGCTGTTGTACGTCGCCCGCCACGGACACGAACTGTCAAGCGCCTTATTGATCGATGGTCGCATACGCAACGCCCGCTTGGAGACTGGTTTCCTGGGTCGCATGATCGTATGCGCGCCGGAGGAGATTGGCAGGCCAGGTGACATCTGTTTTGGAGAAATTGCCGGGAGCTTTGGGATCGAAGCTGACTATACGGCGCGCACCGGGCGGCGTGCCCGATTCGACGAGATTGCTGCGGCCGCTGGGGTCGAGGACAAGCACGCCACCGCTTGCATCGAGATGGCGGCCAGGATCACGGCAGCCGGGATCGTAAACGCGTGCTATATGACAAATGCACGGCTGATCACCGTGGGCGGCGCCGTGCCGCTGCTCTGTCCGCCCTACCTGCGGCTTGTCACCGAGTACGTAACGGCGCATCTCGGTGACCCCCACTTAGTCCCTACGCTCAAACCCGGTGCTGCGGGCAACGATGCCGGGGTGATCGGTGCTGCCTTGTACGCGTTGCGTGGGCCTTCTCCCCAAACCCAGATCTGAGGCGATGCAGGCGCGGGCAGCCGCGACGGATGTTGCAGACCAAACCAATGGCTAGGTGACAATCTAGTGATCTAGGCCTATTATGATAAATCGCCCGCAAGCCATTGCGGGTATACTACTTTTTTGGTTGTAGGAGTCCGAGCGCGGTTCATCGATGCAAGGAAGTAATTAATGACGCAAAATGTTCGCGGCGGTCCACCCGCCGGCAAACGCGGACGGCCGAGTTTTAAGAACCTTGGCCGGGCCATTCGCTTTCTGGGCCACTATCGCGGCGTGACGATACTGGCCTACCTGGCCCTGTTCCTCAGCACCGGCGCCCAGCTCATGGTGCCACAAATGGTGCAGAACGTCCTGGATTCCATCACGGACGGCATGATGGTGCAGCAAACGGCTGGCCTGCCCCCCGACGCACAAGCGGCGGCCATGGCTACCATCGGCATGACGGCCGAACAGTACCAGCAGACTTTGGCCAACCCTTACGCTGCTCTCTACTGGTCGATCGCGCTGATCCTGGTCTTTGCCGTCATGCGCGGCCTGTTTGCCTTTGCCCAGTCATACATGTCGGAAAAAGCCGGCCAAAGCGTCGCCTTTGACTTCCGCAACGACCTGTTCGCCAAGATTCAACGCCTGTCGTTCTCCTATCATGACCGCAACCGCACGGGACAGCTGATGGTGCGCGCTACGGATGACGTGGAAAAAGTGCGCCTCTTTATCGGCCAAGGGTTGTTGATGGCGGTACAGGCTGTGGTGCTGTTGGTCGGCGCCCTCATCCTGCTGCTGCTGACCAACTTCCAACTTACGCTGATCATTTTGCCGATCCTGCCGCTGGCGATGGGCATGTTCATGCTCTTCGGCATGATCACGCAGCCACTCTTCATCAAGGTGCAGGCCAAACTCTCGACGCTGAACACCATCCTGCAAGAGAACCTGGCCGGCATCAAGGTAGTGAAAGCCTTCGCCACCGAGCCGCGCGAGAAGAAGCGTTTTGACCGCTCTGCCGAGGACCTGATGAGCCAGCAGATCACGGTGCAGCGCATCTTCAGCTTCCTGTTCCCTGTAATCTTCCTGATTGCCAACCTGGGCCAGGCTGCTGTGCTCTATTTTGGCGGCCAGCAGATTATCAACGGCACGTTGACCATCGGCGAGTGGCAGAAGTTCAGCCTCTACCTGGTCTTTGTCTTCTTCCCGCTGGGCCAGCTCGGCTTTATCATCACGCAGATGAGCCAGGCCGCGGCCAGCGCCAACCGTGTGTACGAGATCATTGACGCACCCAACGAAGTGACGGACAAACCGGGCGCCACGCCCCTGCCGCCCGTGAAGGGCGCCGTCGACTTTGTCGATGTCGGCTTCCGCTACTTTGGCAGCAGCGAACCCGTGCTCAACGGCGTCAGCTTTCACGCCGAACCCGGCCAGACCATCGCCATCCTGGGCGCAACCGGCAGCGGCAAGAGCAGCGTCATCAACCTGATCCCGCGCTTCTACGACGTAACCGCGGGCAAAGTGATGGTCGACGGCCAAGACGTCCGCGACGTTACGCTTGAATCGCTGCGCACCCAAATCGGTATAGTGCTGCAGGAAACCAACCTATTCACCGGTTCGATCCGCGACAACATCGCCTTTGGCCGGCCCGATGCTACCGACGAAGAAGTGTTCGACGCCGCCAAGGCAGCGGCGGCGCATGACTTCATTCTCAGCTTCCCCGATGGCTATGACACGCCGGTGGGCGAACGGGGCACGACATTGAGTGGTGGTCAGAAACAGCGTCTGGCCATCGCCCGCGCGCTGCTGCTCAACCCGCGCATCCTGATCCTCGACGACTCGACCAGCAGCGTGGATGTGCAGACGGAAGTCCTCATCCAGCATGCGCTCGACCGGCTGATGAAGGGGCGCACCAGTTTTGTCATCGCCCAACGCATCAGCACCGTTCTAAATGCCGACAATATTGTCGTCCTTGAAAAAGGACGCGTCGCCGCCCAGGGCAAGCACCAGGACCTGATGGAAAGCAGCGAGATCTATGCCGAAATCTACCGCAGCCAACTGGTGGAAGACCCAGTGGCCGGACGCGAAGCAGATGAAGACGCTGGCCAGGAAACCGGGGCTGCAGCACAAGCCGAGCCAATTCGATGACGTTGACGGTCAAATGACCGTAGGCCAGATAAGGGGGATAGCGTTATGATGGGACCTCGCGGGATGCTGGAGCAGGAAATCAGCAAACCACGCAGCACAGGCACGACGGTGCGCCGGTTGGCAGGCTATTTCAAGCCGTACTGGTTCATCTTGATCGGCGTGCTGTTTCTAATGATTCTTAATGCCTGGACGCAGGTGCTGACGCCGGTACTGACCGGCCAGGCCGTTGACTGCTACCTGACGCCGGCAGTGACCTCGGAGGCCGTTTCGGCTGCCAACGCAGTGGATGCAGCAAATACGGCCGCCGGTGCGCCGTCCGCCGCCCCAGTGACGCCGCAAGAGACAGCAGCCGCACCCAAGACCTGCTGGTTTGGCGTAGTGCCCGCAGGCGCGCCGACCAGTGACTACATCGCCGGCCTCGGACGGCTGGTGTTGGGGTTAGTTGTCGTCTTCGTGATCGGCGCCATCACCGGCGGCCTCATGTTCTACTCAATGGGCTGGGCGGGCCAGCACGTGCTGCGCAAGCTGCAGACCGATGTATTTGACCATCTGCATGAGCTGTCGCTTGGCTACTACAGCAAGCACGAGAGCGGCGACCTGATGAGCCGCATCACCAACGACACGAGCACGATCCAGCAGGCCCTCGGCTTTGCCCTGGTCAACGTGCTCAGTGGCTCATTGATCGTCGTCTGGATCGCCTGGACCATGTTGTCGATCAACCTGGCCTACGGCTTGCTCAGCCTGACCGTCGTGCCGCTGATGGCTATTGCCACCGTGTGGTTTAGCGGGCAGGCGCGCAAAGCCTTCCGGCGCACCCGCCGCGAAATCGGCAACGTCAACGCCGAGCTGGAGGAAAGCATCTCCGGCGTGCGCGAGTCACAGGCGTTTGCGCGTGAAGACGCCAACATCGAGAGCTTCCGCCTGAGCAACGCTGCCAACCGCGATGCCAACGTGCGCGCCGTGGCCTACACCTCGGCGCTCGCCCCTACATTGGAAGCGCTGGGCTACGTCGCGATCGCCATCGTGGCCGGCGTCGGCGGCATTCTCATGCTCCAGGGCCAGACCTTGGGCGGCTATGCCGTCACCCTTGGCCTGATCATTACCTTTATCGGTTTTGTCCAGCGCTTCAACCAGCCGATCGCCCAGATCGCCATCATGTGGGCCAATATCCAGAGCGCGATCGCCGGCGCCGAACGCATTTTCGACCTGCTCGACGTGATGCCCGACATCCAGGAGCGCTTCGATGCCCAGCCTATGCCCCAAATTCAGGGCCATGTGGTGTTCAACCATGTGACGGCCGAATACAAGCAGGGCGAGCCGGTGCTTAAAGACATCAACCTTGAGGCCCGACCGGGGCAGACGATCGCCATTGTCGGGCCTACAGGCGCCGGCAAGACCACGCTCGTCAACCTCCTGCCGCGTTTCTACGACGTGACCGGCGGCGGCGTGACGATCGACGGCGTCGACGTGCGCTCGGTGACACTGGCAAGCCTGCGCCGCCAGATCGGCGTCGTCTTGCAGGACACTTTCCTGTTTAGCGATACCGTCATGAACAACATTCGCTACGGGCGGCCCGAGGCGAGCGACGAAGAGGTAGTTGCCGCCGCCAGGCTGGCGCGCGCCGACGAGTTCATCAGCAAGCTCACCAACGGCTATGAGACCGTGCTGGGCGAACGCGGGGCCGGCCTGAGCCAGGGCCAGCGCCAGCTGCTTGCCATTGCCCGTGCCGCCATCGCCGACCCACACCTGCTCATCCTTGACGAAGCCACCAGCAGCGTCGACACGCGCACCGAACGCCAGATCCAGGCGGCGCTCGACCAACTGCTGGCCGGGCGCACGAGCTTCGTGATCGCCCACCGTCTTAGCACGATCCGCAACGCCAGCCAGGTGCTGGTCCTGGTCAATGGTGAGATCGTCGAGCGCGGCACGCACGAGGAACTGCTGGCCAAGGAAGGCTTCTACTACAAGCTCTACATGAGCCAGTTCAAGCGCCAGGAGCAGGTCGTCCAAGCCACCGCCGTTAAACCAAACGGCGCCGGGCCGCTGGCGGTTCAACCCGCGTAAATCGTGCCTGGCTCGCCCCCCTTCCCTTCACCAACACGCAACCTGGTGGGGCGAGCCTAGCACGGGTGGACACGTCCCACGCTCGGTGCATCAGGTAAATGGTAGGCAAACTGAAGGGCACCGAGTGAGGGGCGAACGCAAACGATTCCTCCTAATTCCCGATCCTCACATGCGCCCGCTCCAGACGGACGCCGTCTCCAACCCTACTCTACATTCTAGATCATGAACTCACATGCTATAATCGTGCTATTTCCCGAACGCGGAGCACCGAAGTTTGTCGCATGCTCAATTTCAGCATTTGGTTACCCAGACATTCTGCACTGCACAGCCTTCTGAACGCACTGGCGGCGATCGCATCGCCCGTGTATGTCGTGGGCGGAGTCGTGCGCGACCATCTGTTGGGCGCCGCCAAGCCCCCAAACGACATGGATGTCGTGGTCGAACACTCGGCGCTGCAGGTTGCGCGCCAGGTGGCGGACCGCCTGGGCTGGGCATTCTACCCGCTGGATTCCGAGCGAGACGTGGCACGTCTCGTGTTTACGGCCGCCACCCCACCGCTGGTGTGTGACATAGCGGCTATGCGCGGCGGGACCATCGAACGCGATCTGCGCGCACGTGACTTTACGATCAATGCGCTGGCCGTACACTGGCAAGGGCACTCCGCCGCTCAGCTCGTCGACATCGTCGGGGGCCGCCGCGATCTTGAGCAAAGGCTTTTGCGCCGCGTCGCCCCTTCCAGCCTGGCCGAGGACCCCGTGCGCCTGCTGCGCGCTGTGCGCTTCGCCACCCAGCTTGGGTTTGCGATCGAAGAGGAGACGGAGCTGCAATTGCTGCGCATGTCGGCGACAATTCAGCTTGCCAGCGCCGAGCGTATTCGCGACGAGTTGTGGAAGACCTTGCAGGCGGAGGCACCGGACACGGCCGTCGACATGCTGCGGCGCTATGGGCTGCTGCCCTATATCCTGCCCGAGGTGGGCGAAATGGAAGCGGTGGTGCAAAGTCCGCCTCACATTTTGGACGTCTATCGCCACACGCTGCAGGCAGTCAGCTTTGCCAAGCAGTTTTGCAATTGGCTGCGGGGCGAGACGCGCGCCGCCGCCACGCCGGCGGCGCGCGCCTGGCAAGCAGCGCTCGAACCTTGGCGTTTTCATCTCAAGCAGCACTTTATGCAGGCCATCACCGCCGACCATCTGCGCGTCGATTGGCTGGTTTGGCATGCCCTGTTGCATGATATCGGCAAGCCGCAGACCCGGACGATCGAACACACCGACGACGGCGGCTGCCGCTACCGCTTTTTGGGCCACGATCAGGTTGGGGCTGCAATGACCCGAACTCGTCTCGAGGCACTGCGTTTTAGCCGCCAGGAAGTTCAGTTGGCCGGAGAAGTTGTCGCTGCACACATGCGCCCCCACCACCTGCACACCAGTTTTGGGAGCAATCCGTTGAGCAGGCGCGCCTGCTTCCGTTTCTTGCGCGACTCAGGAGCCCGCAGCTTTGACGTATTGCCCGGCGTGGATGTCGTGATGCTGGCGCTGGCCGACTACCAGGCCACCTATATGCTGGCTACGAATGCAGCCGATGTGCCGCCCATCTGGGACGGTTACCTCCGCCACATGGCACAGTTGCTCGAGTTTGCCTTTCATAGCGAGGGATTGGAGCAGGTACGCCGCCCGCTTGTAGATGGGCATACCTTGATGCGCTACTTCAACCTGATTCCAGGCCCGGAAGTGGGCAACCTGCTGGAACGGTTGCAGGAAGCGCAGGCAGCCGGCGAAATTGCCACCTCGGAAGAGGCGCTGGCAATGGCCGCCACCTGGGTGCTCGACAAGAGAAGCTAACCCGCATGACCGAACAAGTATGCCCATTTCTCGGCACCCTGGACAGCAATAACCGCCGCGGTCCACATGTCGAATTCCCAAGCTTTGAAAATCAGTGCCTGGCTGCCGGTACGCCGGAGCTTATCCTGCTTGGCGACCAGGCAACCTACTGTCTATCTCCCGCCTGCACGAGCTGCCCACGCTATCGCACCGCCCGACAAGAGCAGGGCCTCGGCGCAGCGTTTGTGCCGTTTGTCAACACGGCGGAAGATGCGTGGCAGCATCAACCAAACGCGCACGCAGGCCCGCTGGGCCTGGGCTTGCTTGACGGCGGGGATGCCGCCGATGGCGGGCGGGCGCGCTGGGGTAAGCTCGGTGCAGGTCTCATCTTTTTGACTGTCTTGCTGTGCGGCAGCCTGACTGCCGCCTACAGCGGCTGGGAATGGGTCACACGCGACCTGCGTCCCGAAACCGTCGCCGGCCGCGTCGACGTGGCAGGAAATGCAGCCGCCAATGAGGCGGCCCTGGCTGCTGCCACGCCCGCCGTCTATGTCGTCATGACTGCAACGCCACAGCAAGGGGTTATCGTGGCGCCGCAGACGGCCGATCCCAGTGCCAATACGGGCATCATCCCTGTCTTGCCACAAGCGGTGACACCTACGCCTATCCGCATCGACCCGGGCGCCGTTGCCGCGGTCGGCACAGCCGACCCTGGCGCCACGATCGGGGACCCGGCCGCCGAAGGCACGCCGCTGGTAGATGTGGAACTGCTGGTGCCCACGCGCAGGCCGACGCCCGTGTTCGACGTGCCAACCTCCACGCCGGCTCCGCAAGACGCGGCCGCGCCACTGCCGACCGAGACGCCCAGCCTGACGCCGACGCCGCTGGGAACGCCGATCGTCATCTTTGCACCCGAGAAAACCGGGCTGATGCGCGGTGAGTGCACGATGGTGCGCTGGAACGTTCAAAACGTACGCGAAGTGTACTACGAGAACTTGCCGATGAACGGCCAGGGCGAACGCGAAGAGTGCATCAAGGATGAGGACGAAGTGTATACACTTCTGGTTGTGCTAGGTAACGGGCAGCCGCAGACCTACACCACGACGGTGGCGTATTTGCCGCCGACGCCGACCGTGACCGTCACCCCCAGCTTTACGCCCGAGCCGGTGTTTACGCCAACCTGGACGCCCGATCCGCCTACGCCGACAGCGCCGCCGAACATGTTCTATGCCACCAACCTGGCTTTGAACGGCAGCGCCGATATGCAGTGCGTGGCAGGCCAAATTTGCGAGATCGGCTTGCTGATCACCAACGGCGGCAGCGGCACCGACAATATCTCTGTAATGGTGGTGGCCAACGAAGGCTTCCCTGTACAGTTATGTCGACCTGACGGCGTCTGTGGTACGGGCAGCCTGCCCATTCTCAACGTCGGCGCCAGCAATACGGCGTTTGTTACGGTACGCTTTACCGTGCCAGCAGACGCCGCCTCACAGAGCCGCGGCACGGCCAGCTTCCAAGCACGCAGTGATGGTTCGGGCGGCGGCATCGTGTCGGCGGTCGTCGCCGTTACGGTCACGGTTCCCTAGATGACAAGCCAACCATGAGTGATTCTGAGAGTGATACTGAGAGTGATTCGGGCGAAACACTGTTCCAGCGCCTGCGCGAGTCGGTCATCCAGATGCGCAAAACGCCGCAGCGCGCCACTGCACCCGTCACCCGCCACGAGGTCAACGTACGCGACTCGATTCGCCAGCTGTCACGCAGTCGGGTCAGCGAGATCCTGCGCCAGCTGCGCACCACGCGCAGCCTCTCCTATGACCAGGTGCGTGAGAAGACGGGCCTTTCGCAGCAGCTGATTTACGATGTCGAGTACAAGGATCGGCGCCTGTCGCTGGCCGAGCTTGCCGCCCTGGCCAGGTGTTACGAGGTCAGCATCAACGACATCCTGGGTATCGACGTCGAACAATGAGCGCACAGTACGAAGTGCAGATGGCCGTGGCCAAGATCAACAAGTACGCTTCGGCGGAGAGTGGCGACACCGTCGAAGTGGTGGAACGTCCCAAGGGCGGCCTCAGCGCGGTCGTAGCCGATGGCCAGCGTTCCGGCCGGAGCGCCAAGGCCATCAGCAACCTGGTGGTGCGCAAGGCCATCAGCTTGCTGGCCGAGGGCGTGCGTGACGGTGCCGTGGCGCGCGCCACCCATGACTATCTGCACACCGAGCGCGAGGGAAAGGTCAGTGCCGAACTCAACATCGTCAGCGTGGACCTTGTCACGCGCACGCTCGTGATCAGCCGCAACGCCCGCTGCCCAAGCTTGCTGCGCCACGACGAGGAGTTTGCCTGGCTGGACACGCCCTCTGAAGCGGTGGGCATTCACCGCAACACCAAGCCGGCCATCACCGAGCTGCCGCTGACTGCGCTGTTGACGCTCGTCGTCTTTACCGATGGTGTTTGGAGCGCCGGCGCCCTCACCGGCAGCGTGATCAACCTGCCCGGCGTCGTACTGGCCAGCGACCCCTCCGGCGACTGCCCGGCCCAAGTCATCGCCGACGCCATTCTGGATACAGCCCTGAACCTTGACAAGGGGCGGCCGCGCGACGATGCTACCGTACTGGTGGTGAAGATCATGCCGCAGGTCGACGACATCGGCATCCGGCGCCTCAGTGCCCGCTTTCCGATCTAACCCAGCCCTACGCGAGCCGCGCACAGCGGCGCAGATTGCCAGTTGGGTAGCCTGCTCACTGCGCAGCGCAGCAAATAAGGCTTTACTCAGCAGCAACATGGTACAAAAGCTGCCCCTCATCAAGGTTGTCGGCGTCAGCGCCGGTGGCAAGACCACCCTGGTGCGAGCCCTGCGCGAACATGGCTATGATGCCGCGTGCCGTCAGCCAGGAGCACAGCCACTCGGCTACCCTCTGGAAACAATTTGACATACCGCGCGTGCTGATCTATCTCGACTGCAGCTTGGAAGTCCAACAGCAGCGCCGTCCCGACGTCAGCTGGGACGACGCCAACCTCGCCGTCGAACGCCAGCGGCTGCACAATGCTTACGCCGAGGCGGACCTGCGAATTCACACTGCCCAACTGAGCGCCGAGGAAGTGCAGCGCATGGCGCTGGCTTATCTATGCGCTAAGCGTATACGGCACGCCCCGGGGCCGCTGCCGCCGGCGGGGGAAACGGGCGCACCGGTGGAAGGCAAGATCCGGCTGTAATGTGAGCGGATAAGCGCAACTGCCAACTGCATGCGGCGGGAGTACGCACATATGCTGACTGGAATCAAGAGATGACTATCCAATATCGCCACTTAGGCCGTTCTGGGTTGCAAGTTTCAACGATTGGATTGGGCACCAACCAGTTCGGTGGGAAGGTAGATCAGGCCGGTGTCAGCCAAATTGTCGAGACGGCAATCGATCTCGGGATCAATTTCATCGACACCGCCGATGTGTATCAACAGGGTCGTTCCGAGAGCACGCTGGGGGTGGCGCTTAAGGGCAAGTGGAACAGAGTGGTTCTGGCTACTAAAGGTTTTAATGCCACGGGCGATGGTCCAAATGACAAGGGCGCTTCTCGCTATCACCTGATAACAGCGGTGGAAGACAGTCTGCGCCGCCTGCAGAGCGACCATATCGATCTGTACCAGATACATCGCTGGGACGCCGACACCCCGATCGAGGAGACCCTGCGTGCACTGGACGACTTGGTGCGCAGCGGCAAGGTGCGGTATATCGGCGCGTCCAACTATATGGCATGGCAGCTGGCGCGCGCCAATTTGCTCGCCGAATGGAACCACTGGACGCCGTTTGTCAGCATTCAAAACCACTATCACATGTTTGAGCGCGAACTGGAACGCGAGGTGCTCCCGTTCTGTGCTGCCTATCATGTCGGCATTCTGCCGTATTTCCCCCTGGCCGGCGGCTTTCTGACGGGCAAATACCAGCGCGGCGCCCCAGCGCCAACCGGATCGCGCGGCGAGACAAGCCCTTATGTACAGGCGTATATGACAGAAGGCAATTACGACAAGCTGGCAGGGCTGGAAGCATGGAGCGCGGCACACGGCCACACGTTGACGGAGCTTGCGCATGCCTGGCTGCTGGCCCATCCTGAGGCCAGCTCCGTGATCTCGGGAGCAACGAGCACTACGCAGCTCCTGGCGAACGCCAAGAGTGCGGATTGGTCGTTGACCGCCGACGAGCTGGCCGAGGTCAATACACTGCTCGATCCGCAATCGTTGGTGTAGCTAGGCTACGTCAGCTACGTCAGCTCAGGCTGCTGCGGACCCTCGATCCAGACACTGCCGTCCGTCCAATTCTCCTGCTTCCAGATCGGCACGATTGCCTTGAGCCGTTCGATGGCGTAGCGGCAGGCCTCAAAGCAGCCGTCGCCCCGGTGAGGCGTCGATACAGCAATGACGACGCTGGGTTCGCCGATTTCCAACCGGCCGGTGCGGTGCAGAATGCTGACAAGTTCCACCTTGGGCCACTGCTGCTTGATCTCGTCGCCAATGCGCGCCAGCATCTGCTCCGCCATTTCAGCGTAAGCTTCATAGTTGAGGAAATCGGTACCGCGCGTCCCGTCACTGGTGACAGTTTCGCCGCGCACGATGCCGGCAAAGGTGGTAATGGCACCGCAGTTGGGGCGGGTTACACGGGCCGCCACGTCGTCGAGCGAGAGCGGCTGGTCGGTGATTTCAAAGAGCTTTTTGGGTGTAGCCATCGGTTATTCCTTTCTTCAAGCTGCAAACCCGTGCGAGGCGCTGCCCACAGGGTTGAAGTTCAGCGAGTGTATGGGGGGCAGCGCCACGCACGCACGGCCACGTCGTCGAGCGAGAGCGGCTGGTCGGTGAGCTCAAAGAGCTTTGCCGCCGGACACGGGGGGGAACAGGGCTAGTTCATCGCCGGCGTGCAGAACTTGCGTGCTTTTTGCATACTCCTGGTTGACGGCCACATAGATTGTGCGCTTGGTCACCGTCAGCTGTGGGTAGCGCCGGTCCAGCTCGGCCAGGGCATCGGCCACCGTTGCGCCTTCCGCCACTTCAAGTCCCTGCTGCGGCCAGCCCGCCAGTTGGCGCAGCGTGGCGAAAAGTCGAACACGAATCTGCATATGCTTGCCGTTTCCGTCTCTTCCGCTAATCCTGGTTCTATCTGTGCCAGTCGCCTGACTTGCCGCCCTGCTTCTCCAGCAGGCGCAGGTTGCTGATGGTCATCGTCTTCTCTAGCGCCTTGGCCATGTCGTAGATCGTCAGCGCCGCCACGCTAGCTGCCGTCAGCGCCTCCATCTCGACGCCTGTCTGGCCTGTGCAGCGCACGGTAGTCGTGATCACTACGCAGCTGCGCGCGTCGTCCAGTTCAAAGTCAACTGCCACCTTCGACAGCAGCAGCGTGTGGCAGAGCGGGATCAGCTCAGGCGTGCGCTTGGCAGCCATGATGCCGGCAATGCGAGCGGCCGCCAGCACATCGCCCTTGGGCACATCGCCGTCGCGAATGGCTGCCAGGGTAGTGGGCAGCATGTGCACTTCCGCCTGCGCCACGGCCGTGCGTACGGTGACGGCTTTCTCGCCGACGTCGACCATGGCCGCCTGGCCACGTTCGTCAAGATGGGTCAACTGGCTCATGTATGTTCTCGCTTACAGCTCGCCGATCAGCAGGGCGTCCACCGGCGTCCCCGCCGGCAGTACGCCGCTGCCGGCCGGCAGTTCCAACAAGGCATTGGCCGAGCGCATGCTCAGCAGCCGGCTGCTCGCCTGGCTGCCCGTGCTGGCGGCGACAAAGCCGCCGTGCCCGCCATTTGCAGCAGCATCCCAGTGTAACATGACACGATGGTACTCGGGCCGATCGGGGTCAAGCGGCAGCGGCTGCGCCAGGTCAGCGCGCACGCGGCGCAACGCCGGGTCTGCCCAACCAGCCAGCTTGCGGATGGCCGGTACGCCGAGCAAATAGAAGGTGACCAGGCTGCTCACCGGGTTGCCCGGCAGCCCGAACACGAGCCGGCGGCGCCCATCCACCTCGACCGTGGCAAACGTGAGCGGCTTGCCCGGCTTCATGAGCAGCCGTCCAAAGTGCACGCTCCCGGCGGCCTCGAGCAGGGGCTTGATAAAGTCCAGGTTGCCCATCGAAACGCCGCCCGAAGTCACGACCACGTCGGCCTGGCGCAGGCCCTGCTGCAGCTTGGCTTGGAGCAGATCCTGGTCGTCGGGCGCAATCCCGAGGTCGATCGCCTCGGCACCGGCCAAAGCCACAGCCGCCAACAGCGTGATGCGGTTGCTGTCGCGAATTTTGCCGGGCAGCAAGGCGGCGCCTGGATCTGCGAGTTCGTCACCCGTCGACAGCACGGCCACGCGCGGCTGGCGCACGACGGGTATGGTCGCCTGGCCGACGGTCGTCAGCAGCCCCAACTCCGCCGCTCCCAGCCGCACACCGGCCGCCAACACTTCCTCCCCGGTCGCCACATCGTAGCCGATCGGTCGCACATCTGCGCCCGGCTTGACACGCCGGCCGATGCGCACGTACGCAACCCCATCTCGTTGCGGCAGCAGTTCCGTCTCTTCCACCATGACCACAGCATCGGCGCCCGGCGGCAGCGGCGCCCCGGTGGTTATATAGGCCACGCTACCCGGCGTCACCTGAAACGACGGCATGCGGCCCGCCGTTGCCTCGCCGGCGACCGGGTACTCGCCGGGGCCGTCGCCCGCCCACACGGCGTACCCATCCTTGATCGAGGCGGCAAACGGCGGCAGTGGGTCGTGCGCCTGTACGGGGACCGCCAGCACGCGGCCCAACGCCACAGCGAGCGGGACTTCGATCGACTCGAGCGGCTGTGCCTGCGCCAGCACGATCTCCAGCGCAGCGGGCACAGGGAGCATGGCGTAGCGCGACTCAGTAGGATTAGCAGGATTAGCAGGATTAGACATAGGCAAGCGCTGCACCACCGCCAGGACCGACCAGGTCGCCGGCCGGCCGCACCGCCACTACACCGGGAGCCCGGTTAAGGGCGGCGGCGGCCTGCGGCGTGGCAGTCACAAATAACAGGTCGAAGGCGAGGGCGTCGCCGACGTCCTTGACTTCGCTTTGCAAGCCTTCGCTGGCAATCCAGGCTTCCAGTTCCTCGCGATGGCGCTGTGCGTTGTCGCGCAGGCAGCGATAGCGCTCACCGCGGCTGAGTTTGTCCTGGTCGTAGGCATTGGTGCGCGAAAATTCAACCATAACGTTCATCCACGGCGAGGCATGGGCAGCCCCGCTCGAACTCGAAGCTGATGGCGCTGCGCTCATGATTGATCCTCCTGTACAAATCGCGCCAGTCCGGCACCGGTACGGGTGCGGGGCGCAGCCAACGGCAGTGCAGTCTTCACCAGGCGCTGCCACAGCGCACGGCCCTGCAGCTCGGGATGCTGCGCAGCATACAGGGCGGCGATACCCGTCACATACGGGGCGGCCATGCTCGTGCCGCTCATCTTGCGATACAGGCTCCGATTGTATACGGTGCGCTCGAAACTGGAAAGTATGTCCACACCATACCCCATCAAGTTCGGCTCCATTTCGCCGGTCAGGGGCGATGTGCCGCTGCCGCTGAAACCTGCCACCTGCAATTCGTAATCGACTGCCCCCACCGACAGCGTGTCGCCAAAATAGGCGGGCGCACGGACAGAATCGGTGCCTTCATTGCCGACGGCGCAGATCGGCAGCACGTGAAACTCGTCGAGCAGAGTCGACAGCACCTTCTGAAAACCTTGCACCGGGTTCTCCAGGTCCGTCCGGTCGAGCGACGAACGCATAAATCCCAGCGACATGTTGACGATGACGGCCTTGTCGCGGTTGGCAGGATCCTCGAACTGGGCCAACAGCCAGTTGAGCGCCACCACCACACGCTCCAAGCTGGTCCTGAGTGTTTCGCTTTCCAGCACGGCCGCCACCATCAAGTCGACGTCCGGTGCGACGCCCACGTTGCGTCCGGCGATGACGCCACTGACATGCGTGCCGTGGCCGTCGACGTCAAAGCCGCGCACGTCGCGCATCACGCCGCGGCGCGGATCCAGTGGTATGTAGCGAAAGTCGATAACCTTGCGCCGCAGTTCAGTGTGGTCCGCATCCACACCTGTATCCAAGATGCAGACGAGCGTTCCCTGGCCGCGAATGGACTGCGCATGGGCCAGCGCAACGCCGCTGGCATCCGGCCACGTGCGAGCGTCTTTTTGGCAGCCGCTGGTACAGCCGTCCGCGTGCCGGCGCCGCCAGCGCCAACTCGGCATTGGGAACGATCATATAGTCCGGCTCCAGCATCTTGCGCGCCTTCCGGGCGACCTGCGGGTCGTCCGCCTCTATCACATAGGCATCCAGGTAGCACAGTGGCCACAAGCTGTTGTCGCCGTCGGCGTTATGCTCACACGGATCCAGCACCTCCAGGCCAATATGCTCCAATTGCTCCGTCGTATTGGGCTGCTGCGCCGCCTCCACCATGACAGTGCGAGACTCCGCAACGCTATGGGTTGCTTGGGTGGCGGCTTCCTTGTGCGGGGAACGGCGCAGGGCAATAAACTTTTCGATCATGGGGCAAATTTTCTAATAGTCTTGCTGGCGGCGCACGGCGCTTGTACGATCAATCCTAGCACAATTGTGCCATACCGCCGCGGTCGCCGTCTAGTGAGCACGCATACGTGGCAACCGTGCGAGGCTCGCCCCACCGAACGGTGGGCAGGCAAGGTGGCGTGGGGCGAGCCAGGCACGCGGGGCCGAACGATGCGAGGTGCCAGGGTCTGCATCGTCGTCTTCAATGACTATGACCCCGAAAGGGTGCGTACGCATAGAGTGATACCCTTTAGAATGTGGGAGCTTCTTCTATATAGACACAGCGCACCTATTTCCGGCAGCCGGCGCTACATACCTGGATACATAGCAGGGGCGCGTAGGTGAGCGTGAGTGCCGGCCGGCGGAAATCGCGCGGTGGAGCTGCTCACACGCCCGGTTCGAACGCGCTGCATGCCAGTTTCATTTAGGGGCGCGTAGATCAGCGGGTTGGGGTTGTCGTATGAAGGTCCTCGACGGGTCGCCGGACATTTTGTGGCAGAAGGCAAAGGTAGCGATCCGCATGAACTGTCCGATGGTCGAGGTCAGGACTTGACCAAGGGCAGTTGCCTGGCCAAGCGCGCGGCGGCTATGCTTGCCGTAGGAGATGGAAGGGGCTCTGATCTATGAACTGGCGCTTTGTGCTTATCAACCTCGGCAAGCTGCTCGTGTGTGTCGCCGCCTTCGCGGCCGGCCTGGCGTTGGGCGGGATGCTGGCAACGGCGCTTACCCTGCCGGCGCCGCCGCTGCCCAAGGGCCTCGATCCCGCGGCCGCGGGGTTGTACATGATGCTGGAAAGCCCGCTCTGGGTGCTGGTTTTGATCGGGCTTTCCCGATTTATCGCGGGGGCGTTTTGGATGCGTGCACTCATGCTGGCGTGGTTCACCTGGGTGACCAATTCCTTGAACAATCAAATCGAGGCTTCGTTTTTCGGCAGCATGGCGTCTGGCTTCTGGTTCAGCATTGTCACCTTTCTGGTCCCGAGCCTCCTGGTGGCGGCAGCAGTTGCTTGGCTCTTTCCACCCCCAGACAGGAGGCCTGGCTTAGCCGCCGCGGCCAGATCGTTTTTCAGCCGCTACTCCGCCAACAGCCGGACATGGAGGTTGGGCCTGGGCGCGGTCATTTTCATGCCCATCTATTACTGCTTCGGGCTGCTCGTCGTTCCATTTACGATCGAATACTATCTCCAGGGTTTGTACGGGCTGCAGATTCCACCGCTGAATCAACTGCTGCCGATCCTGTTTGTCCGCAGCGTGCTCTTCTTCCTGGCCTGCCTGCCGATCGTGGTGGCATGGCAGAGCTCCCGGCGTAGCCTGGTTCTATGCCTGGGATTGGCTTTTTTTATACACCATGCGCATAGCTCAGCATCATTGAAACTACTTTTCATACACTTGAGCAACAGGCTTACCTGATAGATAGTCAATACCCCGTACCTTCGGCGCACTCTGAGCCGGACCAAGAAGTGATGAGCGAGGCAACCAACAGCATATGATGATGCCAGCCCAGCCAGCTACGGGTTTCATAGTGGTCAAAACCGATTTCGCCTTTGCCTTCTTCAAGATGATTTCGATCGGCCAGCGCATGCCGCTGCGCACGAGGTCTTGCCAGGGGATCGTCGCTGGGGCGTTGCTGAATAGAACTTGATTTCGTCCGGTTGCTCCAGATTACGGCGGATGACGAGCCATACCTGTGCGGCGGCAAACCACCCCGCTTTCGTGATACGCAGGAAGGCAAAATCACAGATGATGGACCTTTGCTGCCTTCCTTAATGGTGGCACGTTTCCAGGCGTGGTTGGGGAGCTGCCCAGCCAATTCGTTCACAGTCGTTGCTTTTTGCGTTGGATTGCGCAAGCGCAGTCGAGTAGGACGGCGGCCATGCCTCGCCAATCGTGCACATAGACTGCTGGTCTCGCCTTCCATTTTGGGCGGTGCATTGATCTCGTGAAATACCACTTGTTCAGAGGGCTACCCCGTCGCGAGGCCGGCGCATCGCCATACAAGCGTCAGCCCCACCCATGAACGGCAAACTGCCCCGTGCCACAGCAACCTGCGCTTCCCCTTTCGGCTTGTGGGGCGATCGGGCAGCCGCACCCTTTCTGCTCGGCGTGCGTTCTTCGACCATGCTCCGCACAACTCTGCTGTCACCAGGCTGTCCCCGGCGCTGACGTACCCCGTGACGCCCATTGCGCGTTGCCACCTTGCCCACCACCCACGTTGGGGGCCACCCACGGCTATATAGCCCTGTTCTTTTTTGTTGGTTTTCAGGCCCTGGTCATCGCCAACTGGATACCGTGGAGTTTACGCCTGCCGCACCTGCTCGAAATTCTGGCGGATGAGCTTGTCTATGCCTGGGCGCTGGCCATGCTGCTTGGCGTCAAACGGCACGAATTACGCAGTAAAGCTGTTCTTCGCCTAGCTTGAAAGGAGATGGCAATGGTACACACGAAGCTCACGACTGTTGTAAAGGCGGTACGCTTCGCTACGCCGTTCCGTTCGTCTTGCTGCTGGTCGCCGTCTACTTGCTGGGCATCCGTCCGTGGATGGCCAACTGGGGCTCCACTGCGGCTGAACGCCAGATGTCCCTGCCCGGCGATGAGCTGAACCCCCAACGCAGCGGGCAAGCCACCCTGGCGCTCACCATCGACGCGCCGCCGGAGGTCATCTGGCAGTGGCTGGTCCAGGTTGGCCAGGACCGCGCCGGCTTCTATTCGTACACCTGGCTCGAGAACCTTGTGGGGGCCGATATCCACAATGCGGATGAGATTCACCCGGAGTGGCAGCAGCTAGCCGTCGGCGATGCCTGGCGGCTGGCTCCGCCGGAATACCTCTGGGGCCTGGGGCAAGAGGCGGCGAGCCCGGTGCTGTTGAGCGAGCCCCGCCATGCGCTCGTTGTCGAGATGTTTGGGGACTTTGTCATCGTGCCGATTGACGAGCACACCTCGCGGCTGATCGTGCGCGGCCAACCGGGGCCGGCCAGCCTGGTGTCGACGATGGTCATGGACCCCTTGGTCTTCACCATGGAGCGGCGCATGCTGCTTGGGCTCAAGGCCCGCGCTGAGGGCCGCTCGGATGCTCCCCCTGCGCTCATGGCCATTGCACAGCTCGGTTGGGCGGCCGCCGGGATCACCATTGCCGGCCTGTTTTTGAGCCGGCGACGCCGCCGCTACTGGCTGCTGCTCCCCCTCGTGGCGGCGCTGCCCGCGCTGCTGGCGAGCAGTGACGTGCAGGCGGCACTCGCCGCCTTCCTCGCCGCCGGCATCACCGTGCTCGGGTTCCTGATCTTTGGCCGAAGCTGGTGGGGGTTCTTGCTCGTCATCGGGTCGGTCGTGATGCTCACTTTGCTGCTCGCGCCGGATGCCTACGTTGCCATCGGTCTTGCGTTCGCCCTGCTGCTCCTGGCGGCCCTAGGGGCGATGATCGCCGGGCGCGCCGGCGCCAGCCCTCTGAACCGGCGAGGCACTGGCATCGTCAAGATCACGCCGGGTACGTAAAAAGAATTGCTGCCATAAAGCACGCGGGCGCAACGTCTTCGGGCAACAAGTTACAAAACAGTGATTTTGAGATCGGTCATGAACCATGCATTATGGGACAAGCAAGGCTGAATAGAGCCACGACCCGCCATGTCCGGCAAACAGGTTCAGTGACGCAGAAATCCCCTTTCTGAAATAGAGCACTGCTGCGATTAATCCCCGATTTTCCCGCCATGTCACAAAAACGCAGAACGATCCGTCTTACCTCCAGATTGGGATGACGCCGCGCGTTCGAGAGGAGACGCTATGCAGACTGATCCATTTGAAGAATACCGGTCGCTGTTATTTGCCATGGCGTACCGCATGCTGGGCAGCGCAATGGAAGCGGAAGACATCGTGCAGGAGGCGTATTTGCGCTATCGCGCCACGCCGCCGGCGTCGATTCGCACGCTCAAGAGTTTTCTGACGACCATTGTGCATCATCTGTGCATCGACCACCTGCGATCGGCGCAGGCGCAGCGAGAAAACTACGTCGGCCCCTGGCTGCCGGAGCCGATCATTACGGGCTTTGGCGCAGCGCAGATCTCACCGCTGCACCAGATTACCGATCGGGAATCGATTTCGATGGCGTTTCTGGTGCTGCTCGAAAGCCTGTCCCCGCTGGAACGTGCCGTGTTTCTGCTGCGAGAAGTGTTTGACTACCAGTATGTCGAAATCGCGCAGATTACCGAACGCGATGAAGCGGCCTGCCGCCAACTGTACAGCCGGGCGAAAAAGCACCTCAGAGAACATCGACCGCGCTTTCCCGCCTCGCCGGAAGCGCACGCCAAAATGGTTGGCCGATTTATGGACGCCTGCTCTGCCGGAGACATAGACGGCCTGACGAGCCTGCTGGCAGAGGATGTCACCGCCTGGATGGATAGCGGCGGCAAGGTCGCGGCAGGGGCACGCCAGCGGGTCCAGGGGCGCGACAAGGTGGCACCAGGCATTCTCGCCCACCTGGCGCAGATGCCCCAAGGCACGACCGTCGAAGTGATCGAGGTGAACGGCCTGCCTGCGTTGCTGGTGCGGGTCAAGGGGCAGATATTCAGTGTCCTCACGCTGGAAGTAGAAGGTGATTTCATCCATACCCTGCGCACCGTCTTAAACCCTGACAAGCTGGCGCATCTCAAGCTGCCACCGGCGTCGGGTATGGAAGCAATAAGGAAAGACTGACTATGCCGGGCGTCACGCCAGCTTTCTCTTCTTCGCTCAATGTTCCTACGTAAATCAGTGCTTTTCCCACGCACAGCCCATTACAACACCGATAGCCTTTTGCAACTGCAATAGGTAACTAAATAGGTAACTCTACCGATGCGCCCCAATACCGAACGGAATAGACTGCTGTTCTACGCACTGCGCGTCCTATCAGCAAGGAGCGAGATAGATGAAAGCACGAATCACTGCCGGTATTTGTGGTGTCCTGGTGTTGGCAGCTTGCGGGGGCCGCGCGGGCACAAGCCCTGAACCCAGTTTTGCGCAGCCACTTGGCAATCAGGTCACCGCGCACCAGGATGAAGACGGCCACGACCATGCGCCTGCACCCTCGGCGACAACTCCGGCAGCGGCCCAGGCTCAAATGCAAGTAGTATTGGTCCCGTCCGAACTGGTGATCGGCCCAAACCGATTCGCCGTAGGTCTGCTGGACGCCGCGGGCCAGGTAATAGACGACGCTGACGTGCGCTTCCGCTACTTTGACCTGAGCACTGCGGACATGCCTCAGTTCGAGTCCGAAGCTGAAGCCACTCGCCTGATGACACCGGACGGAGCGACTGCCATCTTTGCGCACAACCGCAGCTTTGACCGCGCCGGCGCCTGGGGCGTAGAGGTGCACGCGCAGCTATCGGCCACCCACAGTGCAATCAAACGGATCGGCTTTGACGTGCTGGCAGCATCACCGACGCTCAGAGTCGGTCAAACTGCACCCGCACTGGACACGCCGACCGCGGCGTCCGCCAACGGTCACCTCGAACGCCTGACGTCGGCCCGCGCGCCAGTTGCGGGCCTATACCAGGTGAGCCTGGCGGCAGCCTTGGAAAGTGGCAAACCAACCGTCGTGCTCTTTGCCACGCCTGCATTTTGCCAGACGCGCTTCTGCGGACCCGCCTATGACGTCACCGCCAACCTGCTGGCACGCTATGGGTCTGCCGCAAATTTCGTGCATGTAGAGGTGTACAGCGGGTTGCCGGATCCTTCCGCCAACAACTGGCAGATCGCTCCCGCCATGGGGGCGTTCGGCCTGTCCACCGAGCCGTGGCTGTACCTGCTCGATGCCGGCGGTGTGGTCGCGTACCGGGTCGAGGGTCTGTTCACGGAGGCTGAGGTTGAAGCGCAACTGCAAGCGCTGCTCGCTGCCGGCTAGTGTCTCGGCACCGCCGGCGCCGTTGTTGGCCGGCACGTTCAGTTTGGTGAGGAAGAAGAGGAGAATTCATCATGCATAGTCTATCACGTTGTATGTTCACTCTGCTGCTGCTGGCAGCGCCTTTAACGGGCTGCGCACCGATCACGCGCGAGGCGGCGCAAGCCGGCGGCGCGCAAGCCGGCGGCGCGCAAGCCGGCGGCGCCGGCAGTGCAGCAGCTGCTTATCCACCCCGGACACTGTTGGTGCGCGTCGGCGCAGGGCAGGATACGGCCGTGGCCAACGCGTTTCTGCCGAGTGCAGTGCGCGTGCGCGCCGGCGACACGGTTACCTGGCAGTTGGTGACGGATGAGATCCACACCGTCAGCTTTCTGGGCGACACGCCACTGCCGCCAGTTCTGGCACCTGTGCCTGGTGGCGCGGAGGGCGAGTTGATGGAAGCGCCAGAGGTGGTCTTTCCTACGCGTGCGGCTGGGGATCCCGTCGAGCACTATACGCCCGGGGCATATGTCAACTCGGGCATTATGGACAAGACGCCAGAGGATCCGGACCTGAAGCCCAGTGCGGAATTCTCCCTTACGTTTGACGAGCCGGGGCTCTACCCCTACCTGTGCCAAATCCACCCCTATATGCGCGGCGCAGTCTCCGTCGAGCCCGCTACGAGCGCCACCGTCCCCGACCAGGAAGAGATTGACCGCCAGGCTGCCGCCGAGAGCGATCTGCTGCTCAGCTGGGTTACGGCCATTATGGAGCTTGGACAAACGCCGCGCAGTGACACGCTGGCCGACGGCTCCCATGTCTGGTACGTAGATGCCGGCGCCAACAATGCAGGTGACCCTTCGGCATCGGCCTACGAGTTCATGGTCAAGGATTTGACCGTCGACTCCGGCGATACCGTCGTGTGGGCATCGCATGACTTTCATTCGGTTACCTTTGCCCCTGTGCCGCCCGATCCCTTCTATGTGGTCTTCCAGCCGCAGCCCGAAGGCCAATCTCTGCGGGTGCTGAACCCACAAGTGCTTGTGCCGGCCAAACCTTCCCAGGTCTACGATCCCGCCCAATATTACAACTCGGGCCTGATCGGCCCGGGTATGCCGGACGGCAGTACCTGGTCGCTGACCTTTGAAGAGCCCGGCACGTACAGGTATCGCTGCGCCGTGCACGGTGATTTCGGCATGGAAGGCACGGTCATCGTCCGCTAGATGCATGCCCTTGACGCTGCATGCGGGTAACCACCATGGATATTCGCCTGCGCCTTACTATCATCCTGCTCGCAGTGGCGCTTAGCTTCGCTGCACAGGCGGGCTATTGTCACACGCCTCCGCCCGGGCCACCCGACGCCGGTCCGGGCGGGGCGCATGACCTCGGCCAAGAACCAGACTCTGCCCCCAATGGCGAAAGTCATGGCGCTGCGGCGCATGAAGGCGACGAAGGCCTGGTGCTGGCGCCGAGCAGCGGTGAAAGCGTGGCTGCGGCAGCCAAATGCCCGCCCGGCGCCGCCCTGCGCACGTACGATGTCGCAGCGATCCAGGTGCAGATCACGCTCAACCGCTACTTGGATTACGACCCTGACGGCCGCATGTACGTCCTCGCAGAGGATGTGGGCCGCATTCGCGCCGAGGAAGCGCAGAATCAAGCAGCGCGCCAGGGGCAGGCGGAACCGGCCGTCAGCATCGGGCTGCAGGGCGATGCCATCCAGCCACTCTTGCTGCGGGTAAACCAGGGAGAATGTCTGCAGGTCAAGTTGCATAACGAGCTGGATGACGGGCTGGATGACGGGCCGGATGGCGCCGGTGACGAACCGGTGAGCTTTCATCTCCACAGCTCGGGCCTCTACGTGACTGCCGACGGCACGCCTGCCACCGCAGCCAACGCGGCGGCCACGATTCTGCCCGGCGCCACGGTCACGTACAACTGGTGGGTGGCCGAAACGCAGCCGGAGGGCACCTACTATTTTCACAGCCATGGGGACGAACGCTTTCAGACCAGCCATGGTCTCTTCGGGGCCGTGATCGTGGAGCCCAAAGGCGCCGTCTACCTAGACCCGCTCGGCGGGGGCGAACTGAACAGCGGCTGGATGGCAGCCATCCAGGCGCCGGGCAGGGCCGACTTTCGCGAGTTTGCGATCATCTACCATGAGATCGGCCACGAGCGCTACCGGCACCTGGATACGAATGACCGCCCCGTGACCCAGGTCGATCCCTTCACCGGCGCCTACCGGCCAGGCGACCGGGCCGTCAACTACCGCAGTGAACCGTTCATGAACAGGCTGCAGCTGCAGCAGGAGCGCTTTGGCCACTTCGACGAATCCCTCGCCTACAGTTCCTACGCGTTTGGCGATCCGGCCACCCCCATTATGCGCAGTTACCTTGGCGATCCGACGAAACAGCGGCTCCTCCACGGCGGCTCGGAAGTCTTCCATGTGCACCATGTCCACGGCGGGGCGACGCGCTGGCCGCGCCAGCCCCAAGCCGAACGTGCGGCGGGAAGCGACCATTTCGACGACGGCCTGGTCAAGCACCCGCCCATCTTGCCGGCTGCCAGCGAGCGCACGGACTCCCAGAGCCTCGGCCCGGCGGAAACGTTCGACATCGAGAACGAATGCGGCAGCGGCGGCTGCCAGCAGAGCGTCGGCGACTACCTCTTCCACTGTCACATCGCCCACCATTACTTTGCGGGCATGTGGGGCATCTGGCGCGTGTACAACACCCTGCAGGACGGCCTGGTGTCACAGGACAGCCTGCCACCGCTAGCCGAACTGCCCGACCGCAAGCAGCAAGTGCAACCGGCGGTCACATCCGAACAGCTCACCGGCAGCAGCGCCAGTTGGAACGGCACTGCCTTCACCATTACTTTGGACAACCTCGCAAGTTGGGTCGAACGCCAGCTGCCCCCGGCGGGCGTTCCGCGCGACTACGATGCGGCGGTGTGGGATTGGCAGCGCCAGGAACAGCTGTACCTGGGGGAACCGCCGACGGTGGAGCTCTGGCCCGGCTATCAACCGCCCAGGTTCACCGGCACACCCGCCGCACGCCGGCCCATCTACTTTGACCCGCAGACGGGAAAGCCGGCCTATCCTCTGCTGCAGCCGCACCTGGGCCGCCGCCCACCGTTTGCACCCGGCCATGGACCGGCTCCCTACCTGGATCCGATTCAGCAAGGCCCGGACCCGCCTGCACCGGGCGCCAGCGGTCCGGGCAGCCTTTGCCCTGCTGGGACGCGCACAAAGCAGTTCCAAATCCATGCCATAACACTGCCGATTGCCCTCAACACCGGGCACGATCTCGTCGATCCAAGCGGCGCCATCTTTGTGCTCAAGTCGCAAGAAGACCAGGTGCGCAAGGACAACGAGCTGAAGACGCCGCTGGCGATTCGCGCCAACGCGGGCGAGGACTGCATTGACGTTATTTTCAAGAGTGAGTTGGAGGACAACCGCGAGAACAGGTTCTTTAGCAAGGTGAGCCTGCACATTCACTTTGTCCAATTCGACGTCCAAGCCAGCGACGGCACAACTGCCGGCTTTAACTACGAACAGACGCTGCGCCCATTCAGCATAGAAGGCGAAACGCTGCTGGAATCTGTCGCTGCGGGATCGACACGCCTGCGCTTGAGCGGCACAGAGCGCTTTCAGCCCGGCGTCCTGGTTGGGGTCGGCATGGATCAAGACGCGACGTTTGAAGTCCGCCGGGTCGATACCCTGGAAAGCGACCCTGGTGGAAATCAGTGGCTCATCTTAAGCGAGCCACTGGCTTACGACCACGCCGCCGGCGAAATCACGAGCGTCGAGTTTCTGCGCCAGCGCTGGTATCCCGACGTGCAGTTTGGCACCGCTTACTTTCACGATCACGTCAATGCCCTGGTCTCCTGGCGGCATGGCCTGTTTGGCGCGCTGATTGCCGAGCCGCCTGGCTCGACCTACCATCATCCGCACAGCGGCGAGAGCATCGAAAGCGGGCCGATCGCCGACGTGCACACGGACGCACCGGTCGCGGCCGACGTAGCAGGCAGCTTTCGCGAGTTGGTGCTTTTCCTGCAGGATGACAACGCGTTGACCAGGAGCCGCAACTCCAGCGGGGGTTCGCTCAATCTGCGTGCGGAGCCACTGGCGCTGCGCGCAGAAGCTGCACCCGAACATCCAGAACAGATCTTTAGCAGCCAGGTCCACGGCGATCCGGCCACCCCGCTGCTCCAAGCGTACGTCGGTGACCCGCTCGTGATCCGCGGCCTGGTGGCGGGCACAAACGACATGCACACGCTGCATGTCGACGGCCACTGGTTCCGCATCGAACCGTTCAGCCGCTCTTCGCCGCCGGTCAACACCGTGCATCTCGGCATCTCCGAGCGCTATGACCTCGTGATCCCGCGCGCCGGCGGGCCCCAGCAGATGCCGGGTGACTACCTCTACTACAATGGCCGCACCTCCAAGCTGGAGGAAGGCAGCTGGGGGTTGTTACGCGTCTTTGGCCGTGACGATCCCTCAACCTTGCAGAAGCTGCGGGGGCATGAGGTCACCGCGCCTGCGGCCGGCCAGATTTGTCCCCCAGACGCCACACGCAAGACGTTTGATGTTGCGGTAGTGGCGGCACAGCTGCCGATGCTCCGCAACGAGCGGGGCTTGATCTACGTGCTGCGGCAGGACGTGGATGCGGTGGGGATTGGTGGCAAGCCTGTCGAACCACTCGTGCTGCACGCAAATATTGGCGACTGCGTTGTGGTGCACCTCACCAACCTCGCAGCTGAGGGCCCCGTGTCGTTTCACGCCGATTTGCTAGCTGCCGACCCCATGACCTCGCTCGGGGTCGAGGCCGGCCATAATCCCGCCCAGGCAGCACTGCCGGGCCAGACAGGCATCTACACCTACTATGCACATCCGGAACTGGGCGAAATAGTCGCCCTGGTGCGCGACTGGGGTAACGTGCGGCAAAATCCACGTCGCGGCCTATATGGGGCCATCGTGATCGGTCCCGCAGGCGCGACGTATACCGACCCTGTGACCGGCGCCGACATGGCAGCCCGTGCGGGCTGGCGCGTGGACGTGCATCCGCCCAACGCGCCGAGCTACCGTGACTTCACGCTCTTGCTGCAGGATGAAGACCCTGTGATTGGTACGCACATCATGCCGTACAGCGAACAGGTGAGTGGGGTAGTGGGGATAAACTACATGCGCGCGGCGGCGCCCGCGCACGCAGCAGGAGCGACAGGTGCGGCTGCGCCGGGCCCGGCAACGCCCCGCCTGGAAGCGTATACGGGCGATCCGCTGCGAATCCATGTCTTGGCGCCATGCAACGAACAATCGCATGTCTTCGCCCTCGAAGGTCACGCCTGGCGCCAGGAGCCGCGCCCGGGCGCCGGCTTGCTAAGCGCAGTCAAAATTGGCGCGCTGGAAGCGGTCACCATCATTCCCACGGGTGGAGCAGGCGCGCCGGGCGTTTACCAATACGGCGACCAGCGCCTGCCCTACCGGGAAGCAGGGCTCTGGGGCCTGCTGCGCGTGTTCGCAGCGGCGCCTGATCACGCGGGGCTGCGGGTCCTGCCGCAATAATGGCAGGCAGGGAGCAAGGCCGTCCCTGATTGCACGGTTGACAGAGGCCGATTATTTCGGTAATGTTTGCTGCACTTCGCCAACGGCGCGTGGTTTTTGCGCACCTTCTACAGCGAGGTACGGTGAGGGCCCGGTGGCTCTGCATTCAACGAATCTGCGTCTCCCGCGCAGCCGTCTGATCGGCCGCGAGCACGACCTGGCAGCCAGTCAGCAGCGCCTGTTAAGTGAAGAGGTCGGCCTGCTCACACTGACCGGACCCGGTGGTGTGGGCAAGACGCGCCTGGCCATGCAGGTGGCCGCCTACGTCCTCGATCACTTCGTCGACGGCGTCTTCTTTGTTCACCTCGCGCCACTGCGCGAGCCAGGCAGCGTACTTCCAGCAGTTGCCCAGGCGCTAGGGATACAGGAGCTGCCCGGACGCCAGGTGCAGGAGCATCTGCAGGACTGGCTGGCCGAGCGGCAGATCCTGCTGGTCCTGGATAACTTCGAGCATGTGGTTGCAGCGGCGCCGGTAGTAGCACCGCTGTTGGGCGCCGGCCCGCGTGTCAAGCTACTGGTCACCAGCCGCGTGATGCTGCATCTATACGGTGAGCATGAATACCCTGTGCCCGCCCTGGCGCAGGCCGCGGCTGTCGAGCTGTTCGAGCAGCGGGCCAGGGCGGTCCAGCCTGGCTTTAACCTCGCAACCACCGATGCTGCCGCTGTTGAGGCCATCTGCGCTGCGTTGGACCACCTACCCCTGGCCATCGAACTGGCCGCCGCCAAGGTCAAGCTGTTCTCACCCACGGCAATCTCGGCCCGCCTGGCAGGGCGGCTCAGCCTGCTGACCGGCGGGCCGCAAGATCTGCCGGAGCGCCAGCGCACCTTGCGGGCCGAGATTGCATGGAGCTTCGACTTGCTAGCGGCAGAAGAACAAGCGCTCTTCCGCCGACTCGCCGTATTTGCGGGCGGATTTACGCTGGCGGCAGTGCGGGCTGCCGGCACGCTGCCGGGCGACCCTGCACCGGCCTTGGGCCTGACCGCTGCCGTCCACGTCCTCGATCGGCTTGCCACCTTGGTCGACCACAACCTGGTGCGGCAGACTGCGGCAAGTGATGGTGAGCCCCGCCTGTTTATGCTTGAAACGATCCGCGAGTTCGCGGGCGAGCAACTGGCGGCAAGTGGCGAAGCCGAGCTGGTCAACGACAAACATGCCGCCTTCTACCTGGCCCTGGCCGAAGCAGCAGATGCACAGATGCTTGGTCCGCAGCGCAAGCACGCCCTGACAAGTCTGGAAGCTGAGCTAGACAATCTGCGTGCTGCGTTAGCCTGGTGCCAGCCGACGGCAACCCGTGCAACAGCGCAGCGGATTGAAGTGGGATTGCGGCTGGCCGGCGCCCTGTCGTGGTTTGCGCACTTTGGTAATCATGCCGGTGAGGCGCAGGGTTGGCTGGAAGTGGCCCTGCAGTCGACAGCTGCGCCTTCCCCGGCGCGGGTCAAGGCGCTCTGGGGCGCCGGGCTCATGGCACTCATAGCGGGTGACCTGCCAACTGCCCACACCCATTTCACGGCCGGCGCAGCGCTCGCGCGTGCCATCGGCGACGACTACGGACTCGCCACTGCGCTGCGCGAACGCTGTGCCACAGAATACTGCCAGTACGACTTTGTGGCGGCGCAGCGTGACGGTGAGGAAAGCATTGCGCTGCTTTGCAGCCAGGAGAAGCGCTGGGACTTGGGACTGGCGCTGGACAATCTGGCCCATGCTCTGGCCGCCCAAGGTCAGCAAGTGCGAGCACGCGCATTATTTGAAGAAGAGCTCGCCCTGTACAGCGAGCTGGGCGACAGATGGGGTGTCGCCATGGCCATGATCGGTCTCGGCTGTATTGCCGGCCGCACTGAAGAGCTTGCCACCGCTCGGCACTATTTCACACAAGCGCTGGCTTTGCGGCGCAGCGCTGCCGACAAGTGGAATCTTGCCGAAGCATTGAGCTTGCTGGGCGAAGTGCTGCTGCGCCAAAAAGAATTTGCCCAGGCCGCTGCCGTGCATGGTGAGTGTCTTTTGCTGGTGCGTGAGATCGGCAGCAAGGCGGCCGTGGCGCACACGCTGCATCAGCTGGGCGTGATCGCGGCGGCGCAGGGCGATTACGAACGCGCAGCGCGCCTGTTCGCAGCGGCGGCTCCACTGCGCAGTGCTGCGGGGGGCGTCAACTATCATACCCTCACGGCATCAACCGATCATGAACAGGATAGCGCGGCCTTGCGTGCCGCCTTGCCGGCGGCTGTCTTCGCAGAGCGTTGGGTTGAGGGGCAGGCCATGACGATAGAACAGGCAGTAACCTACGCGCTATCAGAGCCGGCGCCGCCTGCCCCCGAGCAGGCAATCGAGGAGCACCCCGCCGCTGTCTCCTCTCCCGTCGAGCAAGCCACCGGCCTAACGACGCGCGAAGTAGAAGTTCTGCGCTTATTGGTGCAGGGCATGACGTACGCCCAAATCGCTGACAAGCTCGTCATCAGCCAGCGCACAGTCAACGCCCATCTCACCACCATCTACAGCAAGCTAGGCGTCAGCTCGCGCGGCGAGGCCGCTCACCTGGCACTCAAGCAGCAGTTGGTGTAGGCGGGCCAGTTTTTTCCAGCCGCTTTTGGCTGCTATACGGCATTTTGACCGTGAAACAGTCCTACATCACAGGTTTGGTCGTTTTCGCCATCGCGCAGTCCCAATCCGGCTTGCAATTGCCGCTAACCTGTGGTACTATCCTCTTTAGTAGCGAGTTATGGGTGGGTTGCCCCGTCCATGATGACGCACCGGGGGTCTAGTGTTCGTGCGAAAGTGGGCAAGCCCCACTTTTGTTGTTGTTAGGGGTGTTGCTCGTTCAGGATGGGCTCGTTCTCACCGCAGGGGGCTGGGAGAGTACAACAGAATATGTCAAAAGCGTTAATTGCAGGTATCAATCAAGTTGCCACCGATAAGGGTCTCGACCGCGAGATTATCTTTGAGGCCATCGAAGCGGCCCTGGTATCTGCCTACAAAAGAAACTATGGGTCCGTCGCCAATGTGGGCGCCGAAGTCGACCGGGTGAGCGGCGAGATGCACGTTCTGACCGAACGCGAGGTTGTGGATGACGTTATGAACCCGCGCACCGAGATCCTGGAGGCGGATGCCCGCCGCCTGGTCCCGACGGCGCGCGTGGGCGACGTGATTCGTGTGCCGGATACGCCTGACAACTTTGGCCGCATTGCCGCCCAAACGGCCAAGCAGGTGATTCTGCAGCGCATTCGCGAGGCGGAACGCGATACGGTCTTTGAAAATTTCTCGCATAAGGTGGGTGAGGTAATCACGGCCCAGGTGCGCAGTATCGACACCCAATCCGGCGCCGTCTCGCTCATGCTTGACGACAAGCACGAATGCCTGATGATGCGCGAGGACCAGATTGCGGTGGAAAAGCTGCGCCGCGGCGAATATGTCAAGGTGTATGTCGTCGACGTACACAAGAGCACGCGCGGCCCGGTCATCAAGATCAGCCGCACGCATCGCAACCTCCTGCGCCGCCTGATGGAGATGGAAATTCCCGAGGTGCGCGACGGCATCGTCGAGATCAAGTCGATCGCCCGCGAGCCCGGTGCACGCAGCAAGGCCGCCGTCGTCGCGACGGTGCCCGGCGTGGACCCCGTGGGCAGCTGTGTCGGCATGCGCGGCCTGCGCATCCAGAACATCGTCAACGAGCTGGCCGGCGAGAAGATCGACGTGATCGAGTGGAACAGTGACTCGGCCACGTATATTCAGAACGCACTCAGCCCGGCCAAGGTGCAGACGGTGCTGCTGGACGACGGCACGCCCATCAAGACGGCCACGGTCATCGTGCCCGATCGCCAGTTGAGTCTGGCCATCGGCAAGGAAGGCCAGAATGCCCGCCTCGCCGCCAAGCTGACCGGCTGGCGCATCGACATCAAGAGCGAGAGCGAAGCCCGTGACGAAGGCATCGATCGCGTTATCGTCGAGCGTGCACAGCAGGCCGCCATGAAGGCGACCGACGATCTGTTGGCCAAGGCCGAACGCATCCTGCGCCGTGAGGACGAGGGCAGCGACGACAAGTTGTGGCAGGCCGCCCAGGCGCTGCGCGATTTGGATACCATCGGCGGCGAACGTCCCGACGTGCTGCCGGTTGATTTCAAGTCGTTTGAAGAATTGGTGCAGGGCATCGAAGAGCTGCCTGCACCCAAGGCGTTTGGCGAAGCGGCGTTTGAGGACCAGGAGGCCGTCGAAGGCCTGCCTGCCGATATCGAAGTGGACGCGGCCTGGCCACCAGTGGCGCCCGAGGCACCGGTGGCACCGTTCTTCGAATCCGCCTTCTCGGCAGAAGAAGCGCCGTCCAGTACGCCCGTCAGCGAAGAACTGCCGGAAGTGATTACGGCCGACATGCTGCGGGCCCGCATGGCCAAGCGCAAGGAAGCCAGTTTCAGCGAGAAGGATATCGAAATTCCTGCCGAACTGCTGGCAGGCATCGACGAAGAGGGGCTCAAAGACGACGAAGAGTGGATCGACGAGGCAATGGGTGCACGCGGCGGCAAGCGCAAGAAAGCCAAGGGCCCTGCTGCCAAGCCCGGCGCCAAGGTCGAGAAGAAGAAGGCCCCCAAGAAGCGCTGGTCGCAAGACGAAGAGGATTGGTAGAGGTATTGTAGAATGACCAGGCAGCCACGAGGACCACGCCCCAAGCATGTGCCACAGCGGACATGCATCGCCTGCCGCAAGGTGGGTGGCAAGCGTGGCCTCGTGCGCCTGGTTCGCACCGCCGAGGGAAGCGTGATAGTGGACCCCAGCGGCAAGCAGCCGGGACGGGGTGCGTATCTGCACCCGCTGCGGTCATGTTGGGAAGTTGGGTTGAAGGGCAGCCGGATCGAGCAGGCACTGCGCAGCAAGCTGTCGCAGGCCAATCGGCTGGCGCTTGAGGAGTACGCGCAATTGTTGCCGGAGGCAGATCCCGAAGCGGAAGATGCAACCGGCGCTGAGTCGCAGGCAGGTGCGACACAAGTCGCAGGAACAGAATGACACAGGAATAGCATGGGGCCTATGATGCTTGGTGATACCCTGGAATTCCAGGCGGATGACCATGACGGCCGGTAGACTGCTGTCGCGATGGGGAGTGCGATCTCCAGGGCGTCAGTGCGTCACCACGGCGGTGTTGGGCGAATCCAGGCAAGGTGGGGGCAAATTATGAGCGACTGGTAGTGCCGGCGTGCAAATACGCCGATGTCGTTCCTCTTCTTTTCCTCTCTTGCCGCAAGTTCCCCGCCCCGCTGTGGCCACAGCCGAGCCGTTATTCTGCAAGCTTGTTCATCTTTCTGTTGCCTGATGGTGCACAGTGCTGCCCGCCCAATCTGGCGGTCACCTGTTCAGCGCCCTGCACGCGCTTAGTCGTCGACGGATCGGCTTTTGGTTTATTAACGTTTTAAGGAGGTCTATACATGGCCACAAGTTCTAAGCCTTCTCGCGGAGGCACGCAAGCGCCGCCACGGGGCGGCAACTCGGGCAGAGGTGGTGGCGGCGGTGGTGGCAAGGGCGGCAGTCGCCCCCAGCAAAACCGGCCGCAACAAAACCGCCCGCCGCAAAACCGGGCGCCGGCCAAGCCTGATGAGCAGCGCGGCGTTGCCGCGCCCGCAGTCAAGGCGCCGCTGCCCAAGGAAGTCACCGTCGAAGCTGCCATTACCGTGCGCGACCTGGCAACGCTGATGCAGCGCAGCCCGATCGACTTGATCAAGATCCTGATGCAGTACGGCATCATGGCTCCTATCACACACACGATCGACCACGATACGGCCGTCATCCTCGGCGAAGAGCTGGGCGTGGCCGTCAAGTGGCCGACAGCCGAAACCGAGGAAGAAGAGGAGGCGGAGGTCGACGCCGCAGGCGCAGTCGAACGCCCGAGGGCGCGCTCCAAGGTGCAGCAGGTCGTCCAAGGACAGGACGCCAAGAACATGGTCGAGCGGCCGCCCGTAGTGGCAGTCCTTGGCCACGTCGACCACGGCAAGACGACGCTGCTCGACCGCATCCGCCATACGGATGTCGCCGCCGGCGAGGCGGGCGGCATTACCCAGCGCACCGGTGCGTACCAGGTCACGATCAACGACAAGAAGATCACCTTCCTGGATACCCCGGGCCACGAGGCATTTACCGCCATGCGCGCCCGCGGCGCCCAGGTCACCGACATCGTCGTCTTGGTGGTCGCTGCCGACGACGGCGTGATGCCGCAGACCAAGGAAGCGATCAGCCATGCGCGCGCCGCCGGCGTGCCCATCATGGTGGCGATCAACAAGATCGACAAGGCCAATGCCAACCCCCAGCGCGTCATGGACGAGCTGGCACAGGAAGGGCTGCAGCCCGAGTCCTGGGGCGGCGACACGATCATGGTCGAGATGAGCGCCCTGACCAACCTGGGCATCGAGGACCTGCTCGACAACATCCTGGTGCTGTCCGAAGTCGAGCAGTACAAGGCCAACCCGCGCGGCGAGTGCATCGGCACTGTGGTCGAGGCCGAGCTGGACAAGTATCGCGGCGTCACCGCCACGCTGCTCGTACAGAACGGCACCTTGCGCCGCGGCGATACGGTCGTGGTGGGCAAGACCTGGGGCCGCATCAAGGCCATGTTCGATTACGAGGGCAAGGCGCTGCAGGGAGCTGCACCGAGCACCCCGGCAATCGTGTTGGGCCTGCAAGAGGTTCCCAATGCCGGCGACGTCTTCGAACGCGTAATGAACGACAAGGAAGCGCGCCGCATTGCGGAGGAGCGCCAGTTGGCCGCCAACGTGGCCAGCCAGCAGCCGCCGCGCCCGACCATGACACTGGAAGACTTCTTTGCCCGCATGGAAGTTGGCGAGACCAAGGCGCTCAACCTGATCATACGCGCCGACATGCAGGGCACGCTCGAACCGATCGTCAACAGCCTCAAGGAGCTGGGCAACGAAGAGGTCGAGCTCAAGATTTTGCAGGCCAGCATCGGCGATATCTCCGAGTCCGACGTGATGCTCGCCGAAGCCAGCGCGGCCGTGATCATCGGCTTTAGCGTCGGCGCAGATAAATCTGCTCTCGTGCGTGCGGAGCAATCCGGCGTCGAAATTCGTCATTATGAAATCATCTACAAGATGATTGAGGACATCGAGGATGCGCTCAAGGGCATGCTCGAACCGATCTACAAGGATATCGTGGTCGGCCACGCGACAGTGCTGCAGTTGTTCAAGCTGCGCAAAGGTTTTGTCGCCGGCTGCATGGTCAACGATGGGTATGTCAAGCGCGGCGCCCTGGCCCGTGTGCTGCGGGGCGGCGAGGAAATTGCCGCCGGCGCGCGCGTCGAAACCCTGCGCCGCTTCACGGAAGACGTCGCCGAAGTGCGCACAGGCTACGAGTGTGGCATCAATATCGGCGCCGCCGATGCCCTGCTCAAGGAAGGCGACGTCATCGAGTTTAGCGAGAAGCAGCGCATACGCTAGATGCGCGCCCAACCAGAGCACGTACGGCAAACGCGCTTTCGCTACGTTAGGAGTTGCGGCTATGTCAAGCGAGATTCGCCAACAACGCGTGGCGGAGTTGCTGTTTGAAGAATTGACCATTATGGTTGCCGGCGAGCTGAACGACCCCCGTATCAGCCTGGCCGAAGTGCTCAGGGTAGATATCAGCAAGGACCTGCGCAATGCCAAGGTCTTTGTGCACCACGCCGACGAGGCGGTCACACGCCGTGACTTTCTCAAGGGACTGGAAAGCGCCACCCCGTGGATGCGGGGCCAGTTGGCCATCCGCTGCGGGCTGCGCGTGGTGCCCGAACTGCTGTTTATCTACGACGATTCGCCCGAACGGGCAGCGCGCATCGACGCCCTGCTGCGCCAGATCGCGGCCGAACGCGCCAGCCAGCCGCCACCGGACGGCGGCCAACCGGCAGCGTAATGTAAGGGCAACGTAAGCATATTGGAGGCAAAGGGCCACCCACACGGGTGGCCTTTGTTGTATACTGTGCCTGCCCTTCTCCACAGCGCGTCGCGCCAGCACATCTCGCTGGCGCGTGTCGGTGCAACGCTCCAATACCTTGCAGACAAAAGACCGATGTATTCAGCCGCAATCCGGCTCATCATACATGCAGTGTATTGGTGCAAGGGCGCCGCCATCCAAATCACTTGTAGAGGAGAGTCGCATGCGCAGTCTTCCCGGTAAGAGAGTAGGTGCAACGATGCAGCGCAACTTGAGCAACAGCTTGAGCAGAACCGGCTTCGGCCTGGTCGTGCTCTTGATTGTCGCCGGGCTGTTATGGAATGGCCCTGTCCTGCTCGCTCAGGATGGCACCCGGCCGCAGCCGCCGGATGGGTCTGCCAGCCACCTGTTCCTGCCCGCAGTTGCGGGTGGAGCCGCGCTGGAAGCGGGCACCGTGATTCCTGACCAGTTCATTGTGGTCCTGCATGCGCCGGCCGCAAGTGCCGAGGGCGCGGCAGTGGAGCCGGCTGCAGTCACGGCCACGGCCGAGGCTGCACGCCTGGCGGCCAGCGTCGACGGCGAGGTGCTGTACGTCTATGACTCCGCCCTGACCGGCTTTGCCGTACGCGTACCCGCGGGTGAAGCCACCGTCGCTGCGGCCGCGCTCGAAGACGACCCCAATGTTGATTATGTCGAGCCAAATCGCGTGGTGCGTGCGGTCGAGACAGAAGCGACGCAGACAGGCGCCACCTGGGGCCTGGATCGCATCGACCAGGCCAGTTTGCCGCTCAATTCGTCTTATACGTATCCCAACACCGGTTCCGGCGTGCATGCCTACATCATCGACACAGGTATGCGCATCACGCACGCGCAATTTACTGGGCGAGTGGGGGGCGGCTACACGGCCATCAACGATGGGCGCGGCGTCGTCGACTGCAACGGGCATGGCACGCATGTGGCAGGCACCGTCGGCGGCACGACGTATGGCGTCGCCAAGCAGGTGACGCTGCACCCCGTGCGCGTGCTGGACTGCAACGGTTCGGGCAGCAACGCAGGCGTGATCGCAGGCGTGGACTGGGTCAAGGCCAACCGCGTGACGCCGGCCGTGGCCAATATGAGTCTCGGCGGCGGCGCCTCTTCAGCCCTGGACACGGCCGTCGCCAACGCCATCGCTGCCAATGTCACCTTTGCCGTAGCGGCCGGCAACGACAACCTCAACGCCTGCAACTATTCGCCGGCGCGCACGACCGCCGCGCTGACGGTAGGCGCCACCACCGGCACCGACGCCCGCGCCTCGTACTCAAACTACGGCACGTGTCTCGATATCTTTGCGCCGGGATCCTCGATTACGTCGGCCTGGTACGCAAGCGACACGGCCATCAACACGATCAGCGGCACCTCGATGGCCACACCGCACGTGGCGGGGGTCGCCGCGCTCTACTTGTCGGCCAATGGTTCCGCCACGCCCGCCCAGGTAGCGCAGGCGCTGACGGGCAACGCTACCGCCAACAAGGTAACCAGTCCCGGCACCGGCTCGCCCAATCGCCTGCTCTATACGGGCTTTATGGGCGGCACTACTCCGCCGCCGACCCCAGTCCCCACCCCCACGCCGCAGCCCAGCGCCTGTACGAACCTGCTCAAGAATCCAGGCTTTGAGAGCGGCCGCGTCAACTGGACTGAGTCGTCCACCCATGGGTACGCGCTCATCTGCAATGGCACCAGCTGCGGCACGTCGCCGACGGCGGCGCACACGGGCAGCTACTTTACGTGGCTGGCCGGGGCTAACAGCGAGGTTTCGGAGACCAGCCAAACCGTGATCCTGCCGGCGGGGCAGAAGACAACCTTGTCCTTCTGGAGCCGCATCACGGCCAGCGATTCGTGCGGCTATGACTACGGGTATGTGCGTGTGACGGCGGCAAACGGAACGCAGACCAACGTCAAGACCTATAATCTCTGCACGAGCACCCAGACCAGCGGCTGGGTCAAGACCACAGTCGATCTGAGCACGTATGCCGGCCAGACGGTTACCCTGGCCTTCCGCGCCACGACCGATACTTCGGCCGTCAGCAACTTCTTTGTCGACGACACCGTGTTGGTCAGCGGCAGCACCTGCGTCGCCACGGCCGGCACGGACCTGATCGAAGCGGCGGCGGCCGACGCGGGGGTAGACATCCCGGCGAGTGCGGCGCCCAAGCCGCAAATGCCGGCGGCGGCCAGGTGTCGAACAGCGTTAGGTGGCATTAGCCCAAGCAAAGCCCGGTATAGGTCGCTACGTGTTTGACCTATACCTGGCTGATAACACAAACCACACGGGCACGAGGGCGTGCCCGTAGACCCGCACGAGGGCGTGCGGGCTACGCGGGAGTTAAACCACACCTTGTCGCCCCAGATACTTACGGAGCGCCGCCTCCACCGGGGCTACGCCCTTGTAGGCCAGCAGGGCGGGCGAGGTCTGGTCCAATACATCCAGGAAATGCCGCACCCACTCCTGGTCGCTTGCCAGGTTGGCCAGGGCCGTGCGATAGGTGTGGACGGTGAAGAGCACTGCTCCCGTACGCGGCAGCCGCGCCAACGTCTGCCGCTCGGCGCGCAGAAAGCACGTGTCGCCGCAGTTGGCGGCAGTGACGCCTGCCATGCGCCCCTGCACGGCGGCATATACCCGCGTGGAAAGATCAAGTTCGCCGCCGACCGTCAACGCCCAGTTGTAGCGCCATACCGGACGCTGGGATTTGAGCCGCGCCAGCAGCAAGTTGGACGGACGGCCAATTTCCGCCCCAAAGCCCGGCACCGGTTCGTGAATGGCGAGGAATGACAATCCCATCTTCTCGTCCAGGCTCCAGCGGTTGGGGAAGCAGAGCTGCCCCGCTACCAGGCGCAGGGAACCGTCACCGGCGACACCGTCACCGGCGGCCTCATCACCCACAGCAGTGTCACCGATGGCGCCACTGCTATCCAGCAGCAGCAGGTCTTCCTGCACCTGGCGGCCAACCCAGTCCAGCGGCGCCCACGGTAATGTGCCGGCGTCGCCAAAGCGAAAACGCAGGCTGGTGCCCTGCAGCCGATTGCGCCAGGTCCAGTCGTCGCCGGCGCAGGTCAAGGCAAAATCGTGCGGGTAGTGCAGGCAGAGATCGTGCACGATCAGCGCCAGCGCTTCCCACTGTGCTGCTGCGCTCTGCGGCCATGCCTGGAAATAGTAAGCGTAATCGCGAGCCAGACTGTCCCGCTTGAGCACCACCTCCTCCGCATACGCCGCGTGATCGATCTCGATCAGAGGGCCCCCAGCCAGTGGTCGTGCCCCGAGCGCGAGCCGATGGGCCGCTGCGGGCAGCGTGTAATAGGGCAGTAGATTGGATGGCAGCATATCGATCGCTTCTCCCCATTGGATACGCAGCCTCGGATATGTAGTAGGGGCGCTGCGCCTGTTATACTGGACCTATCAAGTCGATCCGGCCGCGCCTTGGCTGCGCTTGGATCAGCATTATCGCCAATTCCTGCCGCCGGCGCCAAGCTGCGGCAGCACAAAGAAGAAAGCAGATTATGTCAAACAACGTCGCTGACTACCTGCAGTCCGCCCGCCCGCGCCAGATGCAGGAGCTGGTGGAGTGGCTGCGCATTCCCAGCATCAGCGCCCTGCCGGCACACAAGCAAGACGTGCGCCTGGCAGCCGACTGGCTGGCCGATCACCTCCGTGCGATCGGGCTCCACAATGTGCGCTTGATCGAGAGCGACATCCACCCACTGGTCTATGCCGACTGGCTGGAAGCTGGTCCGGACGCGCCGACCGTGCTCTGCTACGGCCATTTTGACGTGCAGCCCGTCGATCCCCTCGCCAAGTGGGATACGCCACCCTTTGAGCCCACGCTGCGCGGCAATGACCTCTATGCACGCGGGGCGTCTGACGACAAGGGGCAGACCTTTATCCACGTCAAGGCGATTGAGGCCCTGCTGGCGACGAGGGGGAGATTGCCCGTCAACGTCAAGCTGCTGATCGAAGGCGAGGAGGAGTTTGGCGGCGAGACCATCGAGGCCTACGTCAAGACGCACCAGGCGGAGCTGGCCTGCGACGCCATCCTGATCTCGGATACGCACATCTTGTCGCCCTCCCAGCCGTCGATCATTTACGGCCTGCGCGGCATGTGGGCGGCCGAAGTCACTGTGACCACCGCGCGGCGCGACCTGCACAGCGGCTCGTTTGGCGGCGCGGTCCACAACGCCAACCAGGCGCTGGCCGAGCTGCTGGCGGCGCTGCACGACGCGGAGGGGTGCGTAACCGTGCCGGGATTCTACGACCAGGTGCGCGTGCTTACGCCCGACGAACGGGCGGCGCTGGCGCGCGTGCCGTATGGCGAAACCGAGCTGCTGGCCGAGAGTGGGGCAAAGGGTGCGTGGGGCGAGCAGGGCTATACCGTCACCGAGCGGGTCGGCGCGCGGCCGACGCTCGAGATCAACGGCATGTGGGGCGGCTTTACCGGCGACGGCTTCAAAACCGTCATCCCCTACGAGGCGCACGCCAAGGTCAGTTGCCGTCTCGTGCCCGACCAGGACCCGGCTGTCATCACCACCCTGATCGAGCAGCACATGCAGAAGCTGGCGGCTCCGACCATGGACGTCAAGCTGCATGTCTATCACGGCGCCCCGCCGTTCCTGGCGCCATTTGACGGCGAGGCCGTGCAAGCGGCAGCGCGTGCCTATGCCCGTACTTTTGGCGTCGAGCCCGTCTACATGCGCGAGGGCGGCTCGATTCCGATTGGGACGGTGTTCCAGCAGGAGCTGGGCGCACCTGTCGTCTTTATGGGGTTTGGGCTGGCAGACGACAACCTGCACGCGCCGAACGAGAAGATGCACATGCCCAATTTCTACCGGGGGATCGAGACGGTGATCGCGTTTTTTGAGGAGTTGGCGTAGAGAGGCGTAGTAACACGTGCACGTAGGCGTGCACGAGGAGCCGCACGAGGGCGTGGCGGCCGGCCCGCATAAAAGCATGGCGGGCTAGGCAGTGGCGGCGATGTGGACATCCACGCCGAGGGCACGGATCTCGTCGAGCGTGGCAGGTGGGGCGCCGGCGTCGGTTACCAACACATCTACATCGCGCACGTCGAAGATTTTGGCCAGCGAGCGCATGCCGAACTTGGTGCTGTCCATGAGGAGGACAATGCGTGCGGCGCTTTGCGCCATGGCACGCTTGACCTGGATCTCGAGCAGGTTGGGGTCGGTGACGCCTTCGGAGGTGGTGATGCCGGTGGCGCTGAGAAAGCAGGTGTGGGCGTTGATCTGGCGGAAATAGGCTTCGGCCTGCGGACCGACAAAGGTGAGGCCCACCTCGCGCAGCAGCCCACCGCAGCAAAAGACCGTTACCCCCGGCAGCTGCTTGGCCAGCTCATTCATCGTGCCCAGGCCATTGCCGACCACGGTGAGGTGCTTGTAGGCAGGCAGATGGCGGGCCATGGCGGCCACCGTCGTACCCGCCTCCATCAGCACGATATCGCCGTCGGCAATGAAGTGCTGCGCGGCATAGCGCGCGATGCAGTCCTTGTTGGCCTGGTTGATTACCTGCTTGCTGACATAGAGCGGCTCGGTTTCGAGGCGTCGGTCCAGGCGCGTGGCGCCACCGCGGACGCGGCGCAGCCGGCCCGCCTCCTCCAACCCGGTGAGGTCGCGCCAGACGGTCATCAGCGAGACGCCGAACTGCCGGGCCAGGTCTTCATTGGTGACGGAGCCGAGCTGGTCTACAAGCTCGACGATTTGCGCGCGCCGCTGCTCGGTGAGCAGCCGCGCGCCGGAGGACCCCACTGCAACCATGACTTGCCTGCTGTTTTCATTAACACGCGGCTTGATATTACATAACAGAATATAACATCCGGCGTCGGTGGTGTCAATGGGCAGCCTAGGCTCGTTTCAGCAGCCGCAGCGCATCCAGGGTGACCCATTTGCTGGGCCGGTTGCGCTGCTCAAGCGGCCAGGTGCGCGCGACGGAACCGCACCGCCAGCGCCCTTGGCCATTCTGGCAGTTGAGCACCAGTTGGAGCAAAGGTATAAAGCGAGCGTCGCCGCCGTAGCCATGAGCGGCCAGCGTCTTTAGCGCACTGAGCAAGTCCCACGCGCGCGGCACGCCAAAGGTAAGCCAGCGTTTGTGCTCACCTGCGAAATCATAGTGGGCGTCCAGCAGCGCATCTGCGAGGCGCTGCACCACGCGTTGGGACTGGGACGATTGCAGTGCCGGCGGCAGCACCGCAAGACCCTTGAGCGCGGCGATGGCGCCCCACAAGCAGGCCCGGTGCTGGTAGCGCCCGCAGTCGAGAGCATCGTCCGACACCATGTCTGCTATCAGAAAAGCAAACGCGGCCTTGACGCGGGGATCGTCTGCCAGGCCGAAGTAGACGAGAAAAGGCAGGTGCTCGCCTGTCGTGCAGGGGAAGATGCCGCTGTGCAGCCTCTTCGTCATCGAAAAGCCGCCACTCGCGTGCTGGCAGAAATTCAGAAAAGAATCACAGCCCGCGGCCGTGCGCTCGTCGGGAGCGACGCCAAGCATATAGAGCAAGGTGAGCACGCCGACTGCGCCCTGGGCGGTGTGAGGCTTGGTCTCATCGTCGCCCCAATAGCCTTGGGGGTGCTGCCGGGCAAACAGCTCCCGTACCAACGGCTGCTGGGCAACGGCGGTGCCGGCTGCGCAAACCTCGGGGTCGTCCGCAGGCCGGTCAAGAACATCCAGCAGCGTCCAGCGGCGGATGGAGGGATTCTCCGCCTCGAGCAGCCAAGGACAGCGGATCGCCGTTCAAGTATGTGCGCCAGTCTTCCATAATGGATCCATTGTACACCCAAAAGAACGTCAGCGATCAGGCTTTCCGACGCACCCCCCCGACACCATGGCTGGCTGAAAGATTGTTATAAAATGTTATGTTTTCGCCCTTGACACACGCCTATCGTTCTAGTATGCTTAGCGGGTGATATTTCTATCATCCCTAATATCACATCCTAACTACTGAGTAATGAAAGAAATTCCATATGAAAAGTGCAACTCTGGCACTAGGCAGTTCGCTGCGTTTTGATTCCAACAGCGCCGCGCTTGAAGGACAGGCGGAAAACCAGCGCCATCTGAGCGCCCTGCAAGGCTGCTTTGCCGATAAGGCGGCCTACGCCGCCGCCCTGGCCGCCGGCGACCCGGTGCTCTATGCGACCAGCGGCGTGGAATCGGTCAGCGGCGACGGCCAGCTCCACTATGTGATCGGCACGATCGAACCCGGTAAGATCGGCGACGAATACTACATGACCAAGGGCCACATCCATGCCTGGCGCCCTGCCGCCGAGGTGTATATCGGGCTGCGCGGCGAAGGCATGATGCTGCTGCAGGACGAGGAGACGGGCGAGTGCGTTGCCCTGCCGCTGGCGGCCGAACGTGTGGTGTATGTGCCCGGCCATACCTCCCATCGCACGATCAATACCGGGACCGAGCCGCTGGTCTACTGGGGTGTGCTCTCCAGCGACGCGGGCCACGATTATGCCGCGGTGGCCGAGCGCGATTTCGCCCTGGTCGTGGTCGACATGGACGGCAAGCCGCAGGTGATGGAGCGCGCCGCCTACCTGCAGCGCCTGGCTCCTGCAAAGTAACCGGAAACCGTAGCCGGGCAAAATGACAGAAAGCAGCCATGACCAATTACGTGACAAAACCCATTCCGGCCGCCAAGCCCCCGGTGCAGCGTGTCGTGCGGCCGTGGGGATCGTTTAAACAGTTTGCCTTTAACGAGGACTGCACGGTCAGCCTGATGACGGTGACGGCCAACCAGCGTCTCAGCCTGCAGTCGCACACGGGCCGCGCCGAGCTGTGGATCGTGCTCGACGATGGCGCCGAACTAGAGGTGGGCGAGGAGATCCTGCGCCCCAAGGCCGGCGACGAGATCTGGATTCCCGCCAATACCAAGCACCGCCTGGCCAGCAAGGGTCCGGACGTGCGCGTGCTCGAAGTTGCCTTTGGCAACTGGCAGCAGGCCGACATCGAACGCTATGCCGACGACTACGCGCGGCCGGATCAAGGAGAGTAAGCGTGACTTTGCCCATTCCGTGGCGCAAGACGACCCAGCACCTGATGCCGAGCCGGCGTACGCAGGTGATGAACGGCCAGTATGATATCTATCCCAGCTTCTCACTCGGTACGGGCCGCATCGCCGGTGGCTACGACGCGCTGGCGCAGCAACTTGCCGGCGCCCAGCAGGCAGTCATCGACGGGTTTCCCGGCGTGCTGTGGGAGGACTTCCGGGAACGACTGGCGGCGGCGCTGCATGCCCGCAGCGTGCGCGTGGCCTGGTGCGATGTGGGCAGCGCCCTGCTGCCGCCGGCGGCGATCGACGCGCTGATCGCACCCTACCTGGGCGGCAACGACCCGATCTTTGGCTTCTGCTTCGGCGGCGAACTGCGCGCCTTTTTTGACCACGGCAAGCTGGCGCAGCTGGCGCCCGACCCGAGCGCCGACCTCAACATCCTCTACGGCTGCGGCGCGGCGCTGGCGGGCTGGGAGGGCGCGCTGGTCTACGTGGATGTGCCCAAGAACGAGATCCAGTTCCGTCAGCGGGCGGGCACGGCCTCCTGCCTGGGCGCGGCGGGCCCGCTCGACCCCAAGACGGCCTACAAGCGTTCGTACTTTGTCGACTGGCCGGCCGCCAACCGCCACAAAGCGGGGCTCTACTCCCGCATCGACTGGATCGTAGACGGCCAGCGTCCCGACGAGATCGTCTTTGCCGCGGGCGGCGATCTGCGCCAGGGGCTGGATCGCATGGCCAACAGCTACTTCCGCGTGCGCCCCTGGTTTGAGCCGGGACCGTGGGGGGGACAGTGGATCCGCCAACGCATGCCGCAGCTGGCCCAGGATGTGCCCAACTACGCCTGGTCGTTTGAGTTGATCGTGCCCGAGAACGGCCTGGTGTTTGAAAGCGACGACTGGCTGCTGGAAGTTTCGTTTGACTTCCTGATGTACCGCAACCCCGCCGATATCACGGGCGACGGCGCGGCAGCCTTTGGCCACGAGTTTCCCATCCGCTTTGACTTTCTCGACACCTTTGACGGCGGCAACCTGTCGGTGCAGTGCCATCCGCGGCCCGAGTATATCCGGCGCAACTTTGGCGAGCGCTACACGCAGGACGAAACCTATTACATCCTGGACAGCGGGCCGCAGGCGCGCTGCTATCTCGGCTTTCAGGCCGACATCGACCCGGGAGCCTGGCGGCAGGCGCTGGACACGAGCTTCCGCGACGCCACGCCGGTGGACATCAACCGCTTTGTGCAGTCGCACCCTGCACGCAAACATGACCTCTTTCTGATCCCCAACGGCACGATCCACTGTTCGGGCACCGACACGCTGGTGCTGGAGATCAGCGCCACGCCCTATATCTTTACCTTTAAGATGTACGACTGGATGCGGCTTGACCTGGACGGGCGCCCGCGGCCGCTAAACATCGACCGTGCTTTTGACAACCTGTACTTTGAACGCAAAGGCGACATGGTGCCCGCCGAGTTGATTTCAGAGCCAAGGCGCATCGACGGCGGGCCGGGCTGGCAGTTGATCCACCAGCCGACGCACCGCCACCATTTTTATGACGTGGAGCGCTACGAGTTCAGCGGCGCGGTCGAGGTCGCCACGCGGGGGTCGTGCCAGGTGATGAGCCTGGTCGAGGGCGCCAGCGTACTGCTGGAGACGGCAAACGGCGAACGCCAGCGCTTTCACTTTGCCGAGACCTTTGTCGTCCCCGCCGCCGCCGGCAGCTACCGGCTCATCTCGGAGGAGGGCGCGCCGATTAAGGTGGTCAAAAGCTTTATCAAGCCCCGCAGCCAGTGGGTGGAGGGTGTCGTATGACTCGCAGCAGACAGGTGCTGGATGGGCCGTGGCGCTATACACCGCAGGCACAGCAGACACTCAAACCAGGCGGCTTGCTGGTTGAAAGCACGGACAACCTGCCGGCGGCGGGGGAAATGCAGATCCCGTGCAACTGGCAGCTCGGCGGGCTGGACAATTTCCACGGCCGCGTGCGCTTCGAGCGCGACTTTGAGCTTGCGCCCGTGCCCGCGACCGATTTTGGGGCCCCAGACGGGAAGGGCGTGTGGCTCGTCTTTGGCGCCGTCGACTACCAGGCGCGCGCGTGGCTAAACGACGTCTACCTCGGCGAGCACACCGGCTACTTTGCGCCCTTTGCGTTTGACGTCACCAACGCCGTGCGCGCCGGCACCAATCACCTGGTGGTGGAGGTCAGCGACCCGCTGGAGGAGCCCGGCACGGTATGGCCCGATCGCAAGCAGGTGATCAAGGGCGTCCTGAGCCACTGGGACTGCCGCCCGGGCAGCTGGAGTCTCAAGCATGGGCAGGACCGCAACTGCGGCGGTATCTGGCACTCGGTCTATCTTGAGACACGGCCGGCAACCTTTGTCGGCCACGTCCGCACTGCTACGCGGCTGGCGCCCCGCTCGGCCCCGCCCGGCTTTGCCCTGCACAGCCACGTCGAACCCGGCCCGCCCTACCAGGCGCTGGTAATGGTCGATGCCGAGATCGTGGGCGCGCCGGGCGAGTATGTGCTGGCGGCGTCGGTGGGAGGCAGTACGACGCAGCAGGCCATCCGCCACAGCTACAGCGGCGAACGGCACACCCTGATCGTCCCCGTGCCGGAACCGAAGCTGTGGTGGACGTGGGATCGCGGCGAGCCGCACCTGGAGACATGCACCGTAAGCGTCATGGGCAGCGCCGCCGAGGGCGCGGAGGGTGCGGACGAGGTCGCGCTGCAGATCGGGCTGCGCGAGATCGAGGTCAACCCCAGGACCGGCGAATGGAAGCTGAACAAGGAACGTCTGTTTATCCGCGGTACCAATGTCGTGCCCACCCTCTGGCTGGGCGAATATGATGAGGCGATGATCGGCCGCGATATCGAGATGCTGCTGGCGGCGCATATGAACGCCGTACGCGTGTGCGTGCACATCAACCGCGAGGAGTTCTATGCCGCCTGCGACCGCGCCGGCTTGCTGATCTGGCAGGACTTTGCCCTGCAGTGGGGCTATGAAGAGAGCTCGGCCGTCATGCAGGCGGCCGTCAGCCAGATCCGCGACATGGTGCGCATGCTTGTCAACCACCCCAGCATCGCCGTGTGGAGCTGCCAGAACGAGTCCACCTTTCACAACAAGTTTATCATGGACCCGGCGCTGGAGATGGCCGTGGCGCTGGAGGACGGCTCGCGCTATATCCGCGCCACGTCGGAGTTTACCGAGCACAACTATCCCGGCTGGTACCGCGGGCACCTGCGCGATTACGCGCTGCTGGGGGGCACGCCGATTCTGACGGAGTTTGGCGGCCAGGCACTGCCCAAGGTGGAGGACGCGCGCGCCATGGGCGACGAGCAGTGGCCGCCGGATTGGGTCAAGCTGGCCTATCACGACTTCCAGTACGACCAGACCTTCCTGGTGGCGGGCGTGGCGACGGGCGAGAACTGGGAGCAGTTTGTAGCCAATTCACAGGACTACCAGGCAAGGCTGCTCAAGTTTGCCATCGAGCACTACCGCCAGGCCAAGTACACACGGTTGGGCGGCATGTTCCAATTTATGTTCATGGACTGCTGGCCGTCGGTCACCTGGGCTGTAGTGGAATATGATCGCACGCCCAAGCAGGCCTACTACACGCTGCAGCAGGTCTACCAACCCGTGTTGATCGGGGCTACGTTCGAGCGCGAGCGCCTGCTGATCGGTACCGATCGTGGGGGCCACCCACGGCCGTTTATGCTGTCCCCCTGGGTGGTCAACGATCACGCCGCGGCGCTGCTGGGCTGCACCTATTGCGTGCAATTGGAGGGATCCGGCGGCGCACAGGATATTGCCGGCAGCGAACCGTTTGACGTGCCGGCCGACGGCGTGCTCCAGCACGCGCCGGTGATAGAAGTGGCGCCGCCGCCGCCCGGTCACTATACGCTGCGGCTGGCGCTGGTCTGTGATGGGCAAGAACTCTCAAGCAACAGCTATGAGCTATCATTTGAGGCGCTTCCCGTGGACGCAATGGATACCAGCTTATGAATCCAGGTCTGATTTCTGCGCGTGCGATCGACTTTCGCTACGCGCCGCCAGTCGTATTTACGAGCATTTGCCGGCCCGACGACCCGCACAAGACCCTTGTGCGCCAAGACGGGGCGCTGCTGTATGACTTCCAGGCGCCCTCGTTTGAGAGTTGGCACTTCCGGCGCGTGATCGAGTTCCGCCTGCGCTCGCGCGGCGGGCCGCAGTCGGTCCGGCAGACAACGGAGAGCGCACGCGTGCCCCTGGTAGTCACGACCATCGACTACCCGCGCGCCACGCTGACCCTGCGCACCTTTGGCCACCAGGATGCCCAGGGGCGGCGCACCGACGTCGTGCTGTGGGATATCACGGCACATGCGGACGATGACGGGTTCCTGGCGCAGTTCAAGATCGACATTTATGAGAACGGGCGCATCTTTGCCGGGCGCAACCCTGGGCCGGTGCGGTCTATTTTCAGCCTGCCGCTCGACGCGGCGCCGCCCAAGGTGCACGTGCTCGACCTGGTCACCAAAAGCTGGACGGAAGACCTCGCGCTGCCCGATCCCGGGCCGATCGTGCTCGTGTCCGACCCGCAGCCGCTGGCCCCGGCGCACCCCGACGGCTTTCGCCCCGCCGGCGGGCTGGGCACAGAGCCCAAGGTGCTGGGGGCGGGAGAGTCGATCCGTGGCGCCATCATGGTCCCTGCCAACCACGCCGACTACGCCCATCTCAGCTATGGCTGGGCCGAGCAAGCGTTGGCGCAGGAGCGTGCGTTCTGGAACGGGCTGCCGCTGCTGGACCTGCCGCTGGAGGTGCCCGATGCGGATGTGATGGACATGGTCATCGCTTGCGCGCGCAACATCCTGCAGGCGCGCGAGATCGTCGGCGGCGCGCCCGTATTCCAGGTTGGCCCCACTATCTATCGCGGGCTGTGGGTAGTCGACGGCCACTTCCTGCTGGAAGCCGGGCAGTATCTCGGCATGCGCGACGACGCCTACAAGGGTGTCGACGTCTTGCTGCGGCGCGTGCGTGAGGATGGGTCGATCGTCGAAATGGCCGGTCACACCAAGGAGACGGGCATCTCGCTGGCCACGCTGGTGCGCCAAAGTGAGCTCGTGGGCGATGAAGACGGTCTAGACGAGCTGTGGCCCGTGATCCAGCGCGCCGTCGGCTTTATCGAGATGCTGCGCGCCGAGGCCTACAGTCTGCCAAAGGATGCGCCCAACTATGGGCTGATGCCGGCGGCCTTTGCCGACGGCGGCATCGGCAGCAAGCGCGCCGAGTACACAACGCCGCTGTGGACGCTGGCAGGGCTCAAGGCAGTAGCCGAAAGCGCGCGGCGGCTGGGCCACAAGCAAGACGCCGCGAACTTCCAGCGTATCTACGACGAGTTGATGGCCGATTTCCTGCGTTGTTACCGCCGCGACAAGAAGGTGCACCCCAGCGGCGTCAGCTACCTGCCGCAGTGGATGGCAGGCAGCAGCGACCATGTCTGGAATCCACAGTTTGAGGGCGAACCGCCCGCCTACCGCCGCCTCAATCCACAGTCGGGCACGTGGGCGCTCGAACAGGCCATCTATCCCGGCGAGCTGTTTGCGCCCGACGACGAGATCGTAGTGGAGCACTGCCGCCTGCTGGACGAGCTGGACGACGAGGAGGACGTGCCGCAGGAGACCGGCTGGCTACCGTACCGGGCGCTGTGGAACTACCAGGCCGCCTTTGCCGCCGAAACGATGCTGTTTGCCGGCCATCCCGACAAGGCCGTCGACTACCTGTACGGCATGGCCAACCATGCCTCGCCGACGCGGGTCTGGCGCGAGGAGCAGAGCCTGGCCGCCAGCGACAATGGCGACTTCGTGGGCGACATGCCGCACAATTGGGCCTCGGCCGAATTTGTGCGCCTCGTCCGCCACCTGCTCGTCTTTGAACGCGGCGAGACCCTGGAGCTGCTGCCGGCGCTGCCCGCGGAATGGCTGCGGCCGCATACTGTGGTGAGGGTAGATCGCACGCCCACACGGTTTGGGCCGGTGTCATTGCTGCTGCGTTGCGACGCGGAGGGCAAACCCGTCCTGACCTACAGCCTGGATGTAGCAAGCTGGCCGCGTAAGCCGGATTGCGTGCGGGTGCGCGTGCCCGGCGGCATGGGGGAGTTGGAGGTGAACGGCAGAGTCTTACGCGGCGACCCTGGGGGTTGGATCGACATGTAGCCAATCACGGGCACGTGGGCGTGCCGCGTGACCCGCACGTGGGCGTTCGGGCTACGCGGGAGAATGGGCAGAGATGCCGTTTGCGAGAGGGAGGTGGTGCGACAGGAGATCTTGTAGTCACTGGCAGGACAAAGAAGTACGTGGCAGTACGTGTATTGTTGGATCAGGCTGTCTTTCTATTGCTGTGACAATTCCACGAACAGGAAAAGGACGCAAGACCATGACACGCAGGATTTGGATCATTTTATCGGTTTTGTTGATTGCCGCCATGGCGTTGACGGCATGTATCACCCCGACGGCGCCGCCGGCTGCGGCGCCGGCTGCCCAGAGCGGCGATCAGGCAGCAGCAGCTCCGGCCGAAGGCGAGCCGATCGAGTTGCTCTACATGACGCACAACCACGCACCATCCCTTCCCGTCAACGAGGCGATTATTGCCGAGTTTGAGGCATCGCACCCCAACGTCACGATCACCTTTGACAATGCCCCGCACGCGAACTACGAGCAGAAGGTGCTCACCGCCTTTGCCGGCGGCCAGGGGCCAGATGTGTTCTGGATGGGCGACTGGATGGTGCCGCAGCTGACCGCCAACGGCATCGTTGCGCCAGTCGACCCAACTGCCTTTGACGTGACGACCCAGGAAGAGTTCCTCAAGATGTTCCCGGAGGGCTCGCTCGACGCTTTTACGGTGGACGGCAAGGTTTACACCGGCGGCGTTTCCGAGTACAACACCTTCAGCCTGATCTACGACGTGGACGACTTTGAGGCTGCCGGCATTCCACTTCCGTCGAAAGACACGCCCATGACCTGGGAAGAGCTGGCCGACATCGCGGCCAAGCTGACGGTCAAGGACGGCGATACCGTCACGCGCGTGGGTATGGAGTGGCCGTGGCAGACACCGATCTGGACCGTGCTCATCCAGGAGCCGATGCTGCGCCAACTGGGTGGCGAACTGATCAACCCCGAAACGGGCAAGCCCGACTTCACGCAAGAAGCGATGGTCCAGGTCATGACCTACCTGCAGGAGCTGCGTGCCAAGGGCGCCATCGATCCCGGTGTGTTTAATAAGGACATGCTGGGCGAACTCGCCAATGATCAGGTTTCGATCATCATGGGCGGGCCCTGGGCAGCCAAGCCGCTCAATGATCTCAATCCTGACATGAAGTGGGACACGGCGCCGCTGCCACAGTTTGCCAATGCCAAGGACCGCGTCACGACGCTGTACGCCTGGGCTTGGTTTGTCAGCGGCAAGTCGTCGCCCGAAAAGCAGAAGGCCGCCTGGGAGTTTGTCAACCTGTTGACCAGCAAGCAGCAGGAGTGGTGGGACAAGGTCGGTTATGTGCAGGCCCGCCAGGCGGACATCGACGGCATGTCGCTGTCGGAATACTACGCCCAGTCTGACCCGCGGCTGACCACGATCTTCAACGACTACCAGTACGGCAAGTACGAATTCCGTTCGCCCAAGTACTTCGAGCTGTCCGACATCTGGACGCGGGCGCAGGAGCGTGTGCTGCAAGGTGAGGATGTGATGACGGTGCTGCAAGAGGCGCAGGCCCAGGCCGACGCGGCCGTCGCCGAGTAGTCGCGGCGCAATTGCCACGTTAGCGTGAGGGCACAAGACCCGGCAGAATAACCAAGAAGCCGAGTTGCTCCAGCGAGCGTCGCTTGTACCAAGCGCTGCTCGCCAGAAACTCGGTTTCTACCCCGCCGGGCCTTGTGCCCCTACAGCAAATCTGTACCCACAAGGAGCAAGGCAACATGCAGGGTCAAATGGTAAATGGCCTCAGTAGCAAGGGCGCCAGGCGAGAGCGGCCCAAGGTTTGGGGCAACTCACTCAGCGCGCGCAAGACACGCTTTGGGCTGCTGTTTGCCTTGCCCGCTTTTCTCTTCTTCGGCTATTTTTATGTCTATCCGCTGACACAGACATTCTTTGTCAGCCTCTACCGTTGGGGGCTGCTGGATACGCCTGCCTTTATCGGCCTGGAAAATTACAGCCGCCTGTTTGCGGATAAAGAATTCATCAATTCGATTCGTGTCACCTTTTACTACGCGTTTGGGACGGTCCTACCGATTTGGGCAGTTGCGCTGGGTCTGGCGCTGGTTTTTAACCAGGCATTTCGCTTTCGCCAGGGCTATTTGACCACCTATTATGTGCCGGCAGTCATTTCTTTGACGGTCTGGTCGTTAATTTGGCTGTTCATGTACGACCCCAGTTACGGCGCCTTTAGCGCCCTGACACGCGCCCTGGGGCTGGGCGACGTGCGCATGCTCGACGATCCGGGGCTGGCGATGCCGGCCATGATCATCCTCAGCGTGTGGAAAGGCACCCCCGTCTATATGTTGATCTTCCTGGCCGGGCTGCGGGCCATTCCAGGCGATTACTACGAGGCGGCCAAGGTGGACGGGGCGAGCGCCTGGCAGCGCTTTGTCTTCATCACGCTGCCCATGCTGCGCCCGGTGATGCTGTACGTGATCGTCATCTCCGTCATTGAGGCGTTCAAGGTCTTCACCCCCATGTACCTGATGACGCACGGCGGCCCGGGCTCCGACACCCGCGTGCTGCCGATGTTTATCTTCCAGAACGGCTTCCAGTTTCTCAAGATGGGCTATGCGAGCGCCGCCTCGGTGCTCTTCCTGTTTATCTTACTGGCGTTGAGCATGATCCAATTTCGCTTGCTGCGCCTGCAACAGGACTAGGGCATCAGGATTGAGGAGACCGTACATGTCGCACAAGACCCGCCGCCAGTTTAGCCAGGTTGTCATGCAGGGACTGCTGTTGCTTGGGGCAGTCATTATCTCGGCGCCCGCACTGTTCATGGTGTCGAGGTCATTTATGACCAGCCAGGAACTGTTTACGGGAGGCGCACAGCTGCTGCCCTCGACGTTTCGTCTCGACAACTACGTAGAGGTTTTTCAGAAGTTTAACTTTGGGCGCTACCTGGGCAACAGTATCTTCGTGACCAGCTGCGTGGTGTTGCTCAACCTGCTCTTCAGCCCCATGGTCGGCTACAGCCTGGCCAAGTTCGACTATCCGGGCAAAAGCGTACTGCTGGTGTTCATCCTGGCCACGGTGATGGTCCCATTCACCGCCATTCTGATTCCACTGTTTCTAATCATCCGCGGCCTGGACTGGGTCAACACGTATCAGGCGCTGATCATTCCCTTTTCCATGTCTGCCTTTGGCGTGTTTCTCATGCGGCAGTTTATGCTGGCCGTCCCCGACGACTACCTGGACGCCGGGCGCATGGACGGGGCCGGCGAAATCCGCATCTACTTCCGTATCGTCCTGCCCCTCGTTCAGCCGGCGCTGATTACCCTGGCAATCGTCGTCTTTGTCGCCAACTGGGATGAATTTCTGTGGATGCTGGTCGTGACAGTCGGCGACAACCTGCGCACGTTGCCGATCGGCCTGGCCAAGTTCGTCGAGCAATACCGCACGCGTTACGAGTTGATGATGGCCGGTTCGGTTATTGCCGCCGCTCCTGTCGTACTGATCTTTTTGGCCCTACAGCGGCGATTTTTGCAGGGTATGGCGGGGTTGTCGGGGATCAAGTAGGGACACATATTCCACAGCCAGAAACCGAGTCTCATGCGAGCGTCGCTTGTACCAAGCGCAGCTCGCATGAGAAACTCGGTTTCTCATTTGCAGCGAACCTCGTTTGTAGTGTACCTTTATGTGTCGAATATGAACTGAGGATATTTCCTTTTACGAGAGACTACACATATGGCAACTACATCCGACCTGCGCAAGGGTATGCTGATCCGCTATAACGGCTCGATCCATCGGGTCGTCGAATATCAGCACATTGCACCCGGCAACTGGCGCGCCATGGTGCGCATGAAGCTCAAGAACTTTGAAAACGGCAAGGTGATCGAAGACCGCGTGCGCGCCGGCGACGAAATCGACGTCGTGCAGACCGAGACGCGCACGGCCACCTATCTTTACAACGACGGCACGTCGGCGCATTTCATGGACACGGAAAACTTCGACCAGATCGAGCTGCCGGCCGAGCGCGTCGAGGAGCAGCTGAACTGGCTGCGCGAGAACGACAACGTCACTCTGCTGCTGCAGGACAATGGCGGCGTGTTGGACGTCGAAGTGCCGACCTTTGTCACGCTGAAGGTGGTCCAGGCGGACGCCTCCGTGCGCGGCGATACGGCGGGCAACGTGCTCAAGAACGTGACGCTCGAAACCGGCGCCATCCTTAAGGCGCCGGCCTTTATCAAGGAAGGCGACTCGGTCAAGATCGATACGCGCAGCGGGGAGTACGTCGAGCGCGGGTAGATGGTCTGAACCTTGATTTGTGGGATTTTTGGGATTAACAGGATTCTTCGGCTTGAAGAATCCTGTTTTTTTGGCCCACCCAAGTGCCGAACCCCAACACAGGCACGAGGGCGTGCCTGCAGACCCGCACGAGGGCGTGCGGGCTACGCGGGAGGGGGAGAGAGCGTGCGGGCATGGAGGAGGGGCGGTCTGCCACGTTGAATCAGCGTGCTGGCGCCAACTCGGCTGCTGCTTCGCGCATCATGTTCCAGGCGTGCTCTACGTGGCGCCGCTCGGTGTGCGATTGGCCGATCGACATGCGCAGCGTGTAGCGGCCGTCGAGCTTGGTGTGCGTCAGATACAGCTCGCCGCTAGCGTTGAGGCGGCTGAGAATGGCCTGGTTGGCCTCGTCGCCGCCCTTGTGGCGCAGGCAGACCAGGTTGAGGGGTGCAGGGGCTGCCAGTTCGAAGTCGGGGCTGGCCTCAACCCATTGCGCAAATTCCTGTGCCAGTGCGACATGCTTGCGAATATGATATTGCAGCCCCTCGACGCCATAATGGCGGATCACAAACCAAAGCTTGAGGGCGCGGAAGCGGCGACCCAGCGATACCTGCCAGTCACGGTAGTCGAGCACGGCACCAGTGTTGGTTGCCTGGTTGCGCAGGTATTCGGGCAGAATGCTTAAGGTGTTGACGAGCGCCTGGCGGTCGGCGACAAAGAAAGCGTCGCAGTCGAAGTTGGTAAACATCCACTTGTGCGGGTTAAAACAATAGGAATCCGCCAGTTCGAGCCCGTCGACGATCCAGCGAAACTCGGGGCAGACCGTAGCCGTACCCGCCATGGCAGCATCGACATGCAGCCACACGCCTTCGCGACGGCAGATCTCGCCGATCGCCCGCACCGGGTCGACGGCGTTGGACGACGTGCTGCCGACGTTGGCGCAGACAAAGGCAGGCGTCAGGCCGGCGGCCTTGTCGGCGGCAATAGCCTTGGCCAACGCCTCCGGTCGCATGGCAAACGTCGCGTCCACATCCACAAGGCGCAGATTCTCACGGCCGAGCCCGGCGATCATCATGGCCTTTTCGACCGACGAGTGCGTGTGCGCTGTGCAGTAGGCGGTGATATGTCCCGTGCCGCCGCGCTGGTTGACGGTGTAATTGGTCGCCCGCTCGCGCGCCGTGAGGAGGGCGCAGAGAGCGGCGTCCGAGGCGGAATCCTGGATCACGCCGCCGCCGGCAGAGCTGGACAAGAACCTGGCGGGCAGCCCCATCATCTCCACCAGCCAGTCCATGACGTGCGTTTCCAACTCGGTGCAGGCGGGGCTCGTCAGCCACAGCATGCCCTGCACGCCCAACCCCGAAGACAGCAACTCGCCCAAGATCGACGGTCCCGAGTTGTTGGAAGGGAAGAAGGCAAAGAAGTTGGGCGACTGCCAATGCGTGATGCCCGGCATGATGATGCGATCCACGTCGGCCAGCATGGCATCAAACGCTTCGCCCTGCTGCGGCGGGTGGGCCGGCAGCGCGGCGCGGATTTCGCCCGGCTGCACCTGGGAAAGCACCGGCAGCGATTCCACCCGCTGCTGATAGTCCGCCAGCCAGTCGATCAGCGTATGGCCGTGTTGACGGAACTCCTCGGCCGACATGTGATAGCTTGTTTCAGATTTCATGGCAATGACTCCAGACATAAGGATATTAACGCCGCAGTGAAAAGACAGCTAAGGCTGCGGCAAACAATAGACCCAGGAGACTCAACGCGGCGCCAATCCAAAGCGCCGGCGGCCGGAACTCGAACACGACCTCATGCTCGCCGGGAGCAAGCGGGACGCCGCGCAGGATGGTGTTGACGCGTACGATTGGCGTCACGACTCCATCCACCCGCGCCTCCCAGCCAGGATCATACTGGTCTGTCAGCACGAGTACGGCCGGGGCCTGTGCCGTCGCACGCACGACGACGCGCTGGCTGCCTTCGTCGACAATCTGCGCCGCCTGGGCGGCGCGCGGCGCTGCCGTTGGAAGGTCGGGCGGCAGCCCGCCGGCATCGCCGCTAACGACAGTATTGCGCAAGTCGAACGCAGGATCAAGAATGCGCTCGATGGCTGCGGCGTCGTCGGCAATTGTCTCCGCCGCATACACGACCGAGGCGCGCGGGTAGGCAGTGAAGCGATCGTAGACGCGCACCTCATCCTCTTTGTGCACCTCCTGCTGTTGCGTGCCGTAGAGCGACAGCGAGGGAACGCCATCCGCGTCCGTGCACAAACGCAAGGCGGCCGCGTCGGCTCCGTCCGAGTCGATGCGCCAGCGGTAAGTCTGGCCGGGTGCGTCCGGTTGGGCGCTGAAATAGACGACTTGCTGCGGCGAGTTCATGATGTCCGTTACCGGCAAGCGAGTTTCGACAAAGAGATCGTCGCCTTCGGCCCCGCGCCAGACGCGGAAAACGAGCGCACCTTCGCTGGTGCTTTGTGGCGGCACAAACGACAGGTCAATACGGTTGATGGCTGTGCGCCAGACGTCGAACGTACCCTCCAGTGGGGAAGCAGCGGTAATGGGGTCCGCAGCAGCCGTACAACCGCTGCGCACAAACTCGGCTTCCGGGCCGGGGTCGAAGATTTCCTCCGAGGTCACCATTTGACCGACGCTCAGCATATCGAGCAGACGCTGTGGCGGATAGCTGAAGAGCAGGTGGTTTGACGCACGGTTGGCCAGCTTGGAGTCCAGCTCCGGGTCGGCAGCGATCAGCAGGTTGTGGAAGCGTTCGCCGACCAGGGACGAGTAGCCGCCGGCCTCGCGCAGGCCGAACATTCCCAGCACGTTGGGGCCGAACAGCACCGGCCCGCGCTGTAAGGCGACCACACGCTCCCCGGGGGCCTGTTCCCGCAGGAACTGCACCGTAGATTCGACTGGAAACAGGTCGTCCACTTCCCCCGCCGGGTTGTAGTTGTGTCCAAACCAAGCCAGGTTGACAAATACAAGGCCGGCGAGCACCCAGTTGGCGGCCTGGCGGTAGTGCGGCAGGCGAATCCGTACGAGCAGTGCCGCCACGGTAGCGGCCATCAGCAGCAGGGCGACGGCGGCATCCTCCTGCAGCAGGTGCAGGTTGCCGGCAATGCCGTCGTTCCAGAAGATCGCTGCCAGCAAGCCGGCCACGGCCACGAACAGCGCAGCAGTCATCAAAACGGCACGTGCGGACAAGCTCGTATCGTCGACGATGACGGCCGCAAGCCAGCCCACCAGCAGAGGCAGCAGAAAGGCAAAGCGCGACAAGGGAACCTGGCTGATCACCGGGAAGGCCTGCAGCAGGCCTGTGCCCGGGCCACCCAGCACCAAGTAGAGCAAGCACAAGGTGGCGACCCCGGCAATGGCTGCTGTGAGCGACAGCTTTCTGGCCCGGGGCAGGGCAAGCAGCGCCAAGAACAGGGCGACGATGCCGACGTAGATCGTCGTCTCGTTGAAGTTGCCCGCGCCCCAGTAGTCACTGCGGCTCGGGTTGCCATAGAAGTTGGGCAGCAGCGACGCCACCAACTGCGAGAACGGCAGTCCGCCGTTGCCGCTCCCCGCCGTGCGCGTCGTCAGCGGCAGAAAATCGGCCAGCATAACCGCCTGCACTGCCCCGATTAACCCCCCGAGCAAGGCCACGGCGAGCGCAGCCACCAGCGGCCACCAGCCTCCCCCGTTGACTCCCGCCTCGCCATACTCTCCCACCTCGCCATACCCGCCCGCCTCGCCATACTCTCCCGCTTCATCACGCCCGCCCGCTTCGTCACGCCCGCCCGCTTCGCCATACCCTCCCGCTTCGCCCCGCACTCCCGCGTAGCCCGGACGCCCTCGTGCGGGACGGCACGCCCTCGTGCCCGTGTCGGCACGGCCCCTTAGCCCAATGAGTGTGTACGCCAGCGCGCCTGCCCCCCAAAAAACCAAAAACACTGCGACAAACTGCAGCTGCCCTGCGAGCAACGCCAGGCCCAGGCACAACCCGCCCAGCGCAACGTAACGCCAGCTGCGTGTGCGCACGGCCAGGACGTAAGCCCAAAGCACACCAGGCAGCCAGGCGAGCGTGCAGAGCCAGAAGGAGAATTCGAACCACGTCAGCATATAGCCGCTGAGCGCGTACGTGAAGGCGCCCACCACCGCACCGGCATAGGAGACGCGCAGCGAGCGCATGAAACCGTACATGAGCAGTGCGGCCAGCAGCGCATGGACGTACAGGGCGATGGCATAGCCGCGCGCCGGCCCAAACAGCAGGCCAAACGGCAGCACACCCGGATAAAAGGTCTGGAACAGCGGATCGGCCGCCGCAGGGTGGCCCAGCAGGATGCCGGGATCCCACAGCAGCCACTGCCCTTGGCGAATGCTGTCCACCGCTTGGCTCAGGAAGGGATAGAACTGGTAGAGAGGGTCGGAGATGAGCCAGTTCTGCAGGATGCGCGGCGAACCGTCGCCCCAGGGCAGGATCGTCTTGGCGAGGTCAACCGGTAAAAACGTGTAACCTGGCTGAATGCCGCGCCAATGGAAGATTGTGACGCCTGCTGCCACGACGATCAGCGGCAGCAGGCGCAGCATGCACTGTCTTAGCGACGGCAGCGAAGAGCGGGGGCGGCTGTTCCCCGAGTCTCTAGGCTCGGCCTGCATTGACGAATTCGCGCACTTTTTCGCCGCGTTGGGACTGCGGCAGCTTGCAGAAGGTTTCGCCTACCAGAACAGCGTCGCAGCCCATTTCGGCCATGTGACGCACGTCGTCGGCATTGCGAATGCCGCTCTCGCTCACCAGCAGCTTACCCGGCGGAATCAACGCCCGCAGCCGCCCCGTCGTCTCGATGTCTACCGCAAAGGTCCTAAGATTACGATTGTTGACGCCGATGATCTGCGCCTCGCTCTTGAGCGCCCGCTCCAGCTCGGCCTCGTCGTGTACCTCCACCAGTGCCGCCATGTGAAGGCTCTCCGCCAACTGCCGCAGCCGGCGCAGATCGTTGTCGCCCAGCACCGAGACGATCAGCAGGATAGCGTCGGCCCCGGCCATGCGCGCCTCGTGAACCTGGTACTCGTGGTAGATGAAATCCTTGCGCAACACCGGGGCGAGCTTGCCCACCTCACGCTGCCGCTCCTTGATTTCGGTCAGATACTCCAGCTTGCCCTGGAAAAAACGGCCGTCGGTCAGGCAGGAGATAGCTGCTGCGCCGTTGCGAACGTAGGTATCCGCGATCAGCACCGGATCCCAGTCACGTGCAATCAACCCCTTGGAGGGGCTGGCGCGCTTGACCTCGGCGATCAGCGACACGCCTGGTTGGGCGCTCAACGCGGCGGCAAAGTCGAGTGTCGCAGGGGCGACGGCGGCAAAGGCCTTGACCTGCACCAGCGGAATCTCCTGCATCTGGCGCGGCACTTCCTGCCGCTTCCAGTTCATGATCTGTTCGAGCACCTCGCCTTTGTACTTGGCGATGTCAATCTTGGATGGCTTCATATGGTATGTCTACAGTCTATGCCTGGGCAAAGGATTGCGTCATGCGGATATAGTTATCCAGTATCCGCAGCGCTGCCCCGCTGTCGATGCTCTGGCGTGCCTCTTCCAGTCCGGCCGGCAGGTCGCCGCACTCGGTGCTAAGAGCGAAAGCCGCATTGAGCAGCACGGCGTCGCGCTTGGGTCCGTGGATCTCGCCACAGAGGATGCCACGGGTGATGGCGGCGTTTTCTTCGGCCGTGCCGCCGAATAGATCTTGCACTGTTGCCCGTGGAATGCCAAGTTCGGCCGGGTCGAAATCGTAGGTGCGCACATTGCCTTCATAATAGTGGCTGACACGGTTGGCGCCGGCAATGCTCAGTTCGTCGGTGCCGCCCGCGCCGTACACGACATAGGCGGCGCGCACGCCCATCTGGCCCAGCACCTGCGCCATCACCTCGGTCAGGTTGGGGTCGAAGACGCCCACCAGGAGGTTGGTGGCCCCGGCCGGGTTTGTCAGTGGACCGAGGATGTTAAAGATCGTACGGGCGGCCAGCTCGCGACGGGGGCCGATGGCGTGACGCATGGCCGGGTGGAATGAAGGGGCGAAGAGGAACGCCATGCCCACGTTTTCAATGCAGGTTGCTGCCTGCTCGGCGGTCAGCTGCAGGTTAACGCCCAGGGCCGCCAGCACGTCGGCGCTGCCGCATTTGCTCGAAACGGCGCGGTTGCCGTGCTTGGCCACCTTGACCCCGTGCCCGGCAACGACAAAAGCCGTGGTCGTGCTGATGTTAAAGGTGCCCAGGCTGTCGCCGCCCGTACCGACGACGTCCACCAGGATGGCGTCGCCGATTTGCGGCCGTACCTGGACGGCGCTGCGCTTCATCGCGCGGGCGCAGCCGGTGATCTCGTCTACGGTTTCACCCTTCATGCGCAGGGCGGCCAGGAAGGCGCCCACCTGCGCCGGTGTGGCCTCGCCCTGCATGATTTCACTCATGGCTGCGTCGGCCTGGTCAGCCGACAAGGTGTGCCCAGCAAAGAGCTGATGAATGGCTTGTTGGGTGGCAGTTTGCGTCATGTGGATATCTCCCCCGAAAAGAGCGCAGCGCATTCGGCGGCCACGCCTTCATCACCTTGAATGTCGCCCGCAGCAAGTGCGAGCGCAGCCCGCGCCAGCGCCTGGTGCAGGGTTGTCGTTAAAAATGCTGCGCTTTCTTGCAGTTGGGGCGAGCGCCGGTCCTCGGGCGTCAGCTTCATGCCGCCGCTCAACAGGTAGGCCGCATCTTGCAGAGGCAGGAGCTGCCGGCGGTAGACCTCGATGCGTACATGCGCAGACGGATCGCCGAGACTCTCCAGATAAGCGTCCAACCAGTCTTCCAGTACCTCGGAAGAGGTAGCACGCCGCTGCTCATGCAGAAAGCGTGCGACTTCCAGTGCCCCGTCGCCCAGGCCGAACATTTCCCAGTCAAGCAGTACGACCGCACCGAAGCTGTTGAGAAAGTTCTCCAGCTGCAGGTCGCCGTGGACCGCCACGGGGGCCTGCGCCCAAAGCGGCAAGGCGTCGTCGACCACCTGCTGGCCGCTTGTATACAGCTCTCCAACCAGATCGGCCAGCAGGAACAGGCGCTGCGATCCCAACCAGTGTCTCAGCGGCGGCAGGCTCGGCCCCAATACGCTCCAGAAGTACGAGAGGTTGACCGGGTGGGGGCTAAAGCGCTGCATGTCGTCCACAGGTGCGGTGTGCACCTGGGCCAGCACCTGCGCCAGGCCCTGCCACTGGCGGCCATCGTCGGCGTCGAACGGTTCGCCCTCTACCCAGCGGTAGGCCATCACCGAGCGCGGCAGCATCTCTGGGATGCGGTCCAGCCATAGCGGCTCGGGAGCGAGGCCATAGGGGGCAAGCAGCACCTGCCCGTCATACTGCCGCCGGCTGCGCACCTGGCCTGCGTCGAGGTAGAACTTGAGCACGGCATCCTGCCCGCGCGCGGTTACACGCCAAAGCAGGTTAGCGCTGCCCTGCCAGTGGTCCACGATCTCGACCTTCTGCCCCGCAAACCCGCTCGCCGGGGCCCTGGTCAGGTATGCAAGTATTTCCTCGTTCGGATTCGCCACAATCTCGTCTCGATCCATACCTACAGAACACCGCCCTCACATGCGGAGGAAGTTCGCCAGCAGGTCTTTGCCGTGTTCGGTGAGGATGCTTTCGGGGTGGAATTGGACCCCGTGGATGGGCAGCGTCTTGTGGCGCAGGCCCATGAGTTCACCCTCGGACGTGAAGGCCGTGACTTCCAGGCAGTCGGGCAGCGGCTCGGCGACGATCAGGCTGTGGTAGCGGGTGGCGTTGAGAGGGCTGGGCAGGCCCTTGAATACGCCTTTGCCCGTGTGCAGGACCGGGCTGACTTTGCCGTGCATCAGCCGGGGCGCACGCACTACCTTGCCGCCAAAGACGTGACCCATGCACTGCTGGCCGAGGCACACGCCCAGGATCGGCGTCGTCTCGCCCAGGATGCGGATCACGTCGTTGGAAATGCCGCTGTCCTTCTCCGGCGTGCCGGGACCGGGGCTGATCACGATGTGCGAGGGCCGCTGCTCCGCCAGCTCCTCGACGTCGATCTGGTCGTTGCGCCAGACCTTGATTTCCTCGACGCCATTCGCCCCATGCACAGGCTGGCCCGCGTTGGCCGGATGATGGTGCGCCATGCCTTGCAGGATCTCGCCCAGAAACTGCACCAAATTGTAGGTGAAACTGTCGTAGTTGTCGATTATCGCGATCACGCTTCCACCCCCACCTTCTTGGAGCGCTTTTCAGCTGCGCGGCTGATACGGTTCCAGACGCCGGTCAAGCCCATTGCCTTCTTGACCTCGATCAGCGTCTGCTTGCCTTCCTCGCGTGCCCGCAGCGTGCCGTTATAGAGCAGCTCGTCGACAAAACCGGTCTGCGCCTCATAGTAGGCGCGACGCTCACGCATCGGTTCGAGGAAGTCGTTGAGCGCCTTCGCCAGCTTCTCCTTGACCTCGACGTCGCCCACCTTGCCCGTGCGGTAGCGTTCCTTGAGGTCTGCCACCTCGGCCAGGTTGGGGTTGAAGACGTCGTGGTAGGCAAAGACTGGATTGCCCTCAACCGTGCCGGGGATGTCCGAGCGGATGCGGGCGGGGTCGGTATACATGCTCATCACCCGGCGCGTGACGGTCTTGGCGTCGTCGCTGAGGAAGATGGCGTTGTCCAGACTCTTGCTCATCTTGGCCTGGCCGTCGATGCCGACCAACGTGCCGCCCACGACATAGGGGTCGGGCAGCGGGAAGACCTCGCCGTAGGCGTTGTTAAAGCGGCGGGCGATCTGGCGCGTCAGCTCGACGTGGCTCTCGTTGTCCTTGCCCACCGGCACCAGGTCGGCGCGCGGCATGAGAATATCCGCCGCCTGCAGGACCGGGTAACCGAGCAGGTTGTAGGGGATCTGTTCCAGGCCGGCGGCCGTGGCCATATCCTTGATAGTGGGCAGCTGCTGCAGCCGTTCGACCGTCACCAGGCTGCTGATCAGCAGCTGCAGCTCATAGACCTCGTGCACGGCCGATTGGAGATAGAAGGTCACCTTGTTTGGATCGATGCCGATGGCAAGGTGATCCATGACGATCGACCGGGCGTTGTCGGCGATCATCAAGATGCTTTCCTTGTCGGGCTTGGTGGTGAGCATGTGCAGGTCCGCCACCAGGAAGAAACATTCGTACTCGTCCTGGAACCTGAGCCGGTTGCGGTGGCTGCCCACAAAGTGACCCAGGTGAAGCTTGCCGGTGGGCCGGTCGCCGGTCAGAATGCGCTTGCGTGTTGCCATGGTTGCTATCCTCTCTTTCGCTCGCTTGCCTAGATGCCCCGTTCCGCCTGGTCGACGGCTACGGCCACTGCTTTTAGCTTGTTCATCGACTCGTTGAACTCGTAGGTCGGGTCGCTGTCGGCCACGATGCCGCCGCCGGCCTGGAGATGGCAGGTCTGGCCCTGCATGACCATCGTACGAATGGCGATGCAGGTATCCATCTGGCCGCGGTAATCGATGTAGCCGACGGCGCCGCCATAGACGCCGCGGCGTACCCCTTCGAGTTCCTCGATAATTTCCATCGCCCGAATCTTGGGCGCCCCGCTCAGCGTGCCGGCCGGAAAAGTTGCCCGCAGCAGGCTGAAGGCATCGTGCTCGGGGCGCACCTTGCCGCGCACGTCGCTGACGATATGCATGACATGGCTGTAGCGCTCGACCGCCATCATCACCGGCACAGTCACGCTGCCGTACTCGGAGATGCGGCCTAGGTCGTTGCGCCCGAGGTCCACCAGCATTACGTGCTCGGCCAGCTCCTTAGGGTCGGCCAGCAGCTCGGCAGCCAGGGCGGTGTCCTCCTCCTCGGTCGTGCCGCGCCAGCGTGTGCCGGCGATCGGGTGCAGGTGGGCATAGCCGTCCTCCAACCGTACATGCATCTCGGGACTCGACCCGATGATCCGCAGCGGTTCCTTACCCGTCCCCGCCACCCCCTGGAAATCCAGGAAGAACATGTAGGGCGATGGGTTGAGCATGCGCAGGGCCCGGTAAATCGTAAACGGATCGGCCTCGGTCTGGCGGCTGAGCCGCTGGCTGAGCACCACCTGGAAGATATCGCCGGCGGCGATGAACTCCTTGGATTGGCGCACCATCTCCTCGTACTCGGCCTGGGTGCGGTTGCTGACCCACTGGGCGCCGCTGGGGAGCTCACGGGCGGGGGGCGGCGTCAGCGGCTTGCGCAGGTCGGCGATGATCTGGTCGATGCGCGCCACGGCATCGGCGTAGGCGGCGCGCAGGTCGGCCTCCACGCGCATGTTGGCGATTACGGTCAGCCGATGGCGCACGTGGTCAAAGACCACCAGGTTGTCGGCAAAAAGCATCACCATGTCGGGCACATCCAGTTCGCTCTTAGCCGTGGCGGGCAGCCGTTCCATAAAGCGCACGAGGTCGTAGCCAAAGTAGCCGACGGCGCCGCCGGTAAAGCGGGGCAGCCCGGGGGCGGGGACCGGCGTGCGGTGCTGCATGAGCTCCTTGACCACGTCCAGCGGGTCGCCCTGGCAGGTTTCGAGCACCGTGCCGCCGGCCCCGCCGATGGTGACCTGGTCGCCGCGGGCCGTCACCGTCATGGGCGGGTGGACGCCGATAAAGCTGTAGCGGCCGAGCTGCTCGCCTTTTTCGACGGATTCGAGCAGAAAGCTGGGGCCGCGGCCGTTGGAGCTGCCCTGCCCGCACAGCTTGAGATAGGTGGAGACCGGCGTCTCCAGGTCGGCGGGCAGTTCGCGATAGATCGCCACGAAGTTGCCTTGCGTGGCCAGTTCGCGCACCTCGTCGAGTGTTGGTCGATAGCTGCTTGCCATACGGTCCTCCTTCTACACCAATAAAAAATCCCCGTCCCTACCAGAAAAGGGACGAGGATTTGGTTTCCCCGCGGTGCCACCCAGGTTAGACAGCCCAATGTCCGATGGCATTACCGACAAAAAATCCCTGGCGTGAAACGCAGGGACAAGGGGCCAGTCTCACTTAGCGAGAACGGGAGTGGTGCTCCGATTCTCAGCGTCCTGGTAACGGTGACGTCTCCGGGAAGGACTACTGGGCACGTGCTCGTGCGTTCATCCTTCCGACTCCCCAGCCCATTCGCCGCCTGCGCCGCTGCCTTCTTTCCACCAACTGAAGGCTCTCTGAAGCTCGCTTTGACGGGTACTCTTCCGGTTCACAGTCGTTTGTGTTCGGTTGGGAGTATTGTGCACGATGGCGGGCGGGTTGTCAAGTACCAAAATGAGGCTGTAAAATGACGATCTGCCGCCTGCCCGCACTGATCTTTTCCAATCGCTTGTAACGCGCGTGCGTTATTTTATCTTTCTTAGCGGCGGCGACTGCCACGACAGCTGTTGGCGCCAGGATGGGCAGCAAGGATTCGAGCAGTTGATTTACCGGATCCGCTGCTTGTGTTAGTGCGAGCGTGTCCGAATGCCAAGTTGACTGTTGACCGTAGGGAATATCGGTGAACACAACGTCTACCTTCATTTCGGCCAACTGGGCCTCGATAGCATGGCTGTCTGTGGCATCGGCCTGAAACGCCTTTGCTTCGATCTGGTGGTCTTTGCTGAACTCGGACAAGCGCTGCCTGAGAACGAGGGCGTGCTGCAAGGTAGCGGCGTGGGACGCTTTACCGAATTGCTGGTGCAGGCTGACAACTTCTGCCGTGCGCCGGTCAAGCCCAGCCGCGGACAGCAGCGAAAGGTTACGTGTGGCGACCGATAAGGCATCGTCGTCCACATCAGAACAGTAGATTCGTTCAACTCGGTCCCAGTTGAGGTATGCCAACGTCGCTAAATGGTAGGCACCCCCACAACAGGGATCGTAGATGATTGCGCGACCAGAGGCTCCCCAACCGGCGCGAATGGCCATGCAACGCCTGAAAATTTCGCTGGCGAGTCGGACGGGAAAGGCAGTATGCCCCGGCGCAGAGTAGAAGACGCCCCCTGCGGCATACGTCTCGTAGTTTTCGCGCTCGGGCGTATACTTATATTCCATTGTTGCACATGCGTAAGCGCCACTAGCTTAACGCCAGACGGTATCCATTTGCGTACAGCAGTTGTTCCGACCGTATCCAATCCACAACTTGTGCGCCGACTTGCTGCACCGTCAGGTGTGTCGTGTCAATGGAATGACAGCGCCACTGCGGATGATGTCGTTGCCAGCTTGCCCACCGGCTCCAGACCATGGACGGGTTCTTGCCGGTGTTGATTACATCCTGGCGGAACTGCGGATCGACGTGGTGGACGCGCAGCCAGGCGGACCAACAGAGCATGGGCATGTCGGCGTTTTCCACATCGCCACGCCGCCGGATCCGGTCCAGGCGTTCTAGGTCCTCGCAGTCCAGCAGGCAGAAGGCCACGTGGTCCAGTTTTGTGGCGGACGGGCAGGCCAGCACTTCTCCCATCACGCCCAGCCCGCACACGACCGTGTGCTGCGGACCGTGGGCGAGGGCGGTCTGGATCCAGGCTTCGGCGACCTGCTGGCGCTGCTCCGGCGTCTGCATGACGCCGATCTCGTCTTGAATCGGATGAGCGTCGAAGTCATAGACGGCGAAGTCGGGCAGCAGCTGCCGGACCATGGGTATGATGGAGGATTTGCCGGAACCGCTGGCGCCGGGGACGAAGAATAGCATGTGCTACGCCGGCACCGGCTCGATGCACTGTTCGCCTTCGTTGCGCGGGCTGTTGACGTAGGTGCTCACCGGACGGAGCTTCATCTTCTTGCCGTCATAGGGGCGGAAGAGATGCGGCAGCTTGGACAGGTGCGCCGGGGTGTCTTCGCTGCCGGTGCCCAGCCACTCGGCCCAGTCCGCCTCGTCGAGGATCAACGGCATGCGGTTGTGGATGGGGGTCATAACGTCGTTGGCGTCTGTGGTGATGATGGTGCAGCTCTGCAGCTCGCCGCCGTCGGGACCGGTCCAAGTTTCCCACAACCCCGCCAGGGCGAAGACGCTGTCGTCGGCAGGGGCGATGAAGAAAGGCTCCTTGCCCTTCTCGACCTTCTTCCACTCGTAGAAGCCGGAGGAAGGGACAATGCAGCGCCGGCGCTTGAAGGCGGCGCGGAAGGCGGGCTTTTCGGGCACGCTCTCGGCGCGGGCGTTGATCATGCGCGCGCCCATGCTTGGATCTTTGGACCACGACGGGATCAAGCCCCAGATTGTCAGCGCCCACTTATGCTGCTGCGTGGCAGGATCCACGCGTACGATGCCGACCGGCTGGGTCGGTGCGATGTTGAAACGGGGGGCCAGGATCGGCGCCTCGGGCAGATCAAAGGCCTCGGCCAACTGCTCGGGGGAGGCGAACAAGGTAAATCGTCCACACATAATAGGGATGCTCCTTCCTGTATATGCACTTATTGTAGTGCAATTGACAGCTTACGTAAACCCGGATTCCTGCCCGCCTGTGCTATCATGGACTGCGATTTGGTCCGTGCCGGCTGCCAATAGCGCACCGGCTAGTGTTGTGAGATGCAGCCTTGACCGACCTGTCCGCCCTCTCTTCGCCCGCCGGCCAGATCCCGCGCGGGGTGGCCGATTATTTCTGGCACGAAGCCGCCCGCCGGCGTCGCCTGGAACAGGCGCTGCTGGCCGTTTTTCGCGCCTGGGGCTACGGCGATGTCATCCCCCCCTCGTTCGAGTACGCCGACACCTTTGGCAGCCGGGGCAGCGCCGAGCTGCAGTTGGAGCTGTGCCGTTTTCTCGACCGCGACGGCAGCATGCTGGCCCTGCGCGCCGACATGACCATCGCCGTGGCGCGCCTGGTCGGCACCCGCCTGCACGACTGGTCGATGCCGCAGCGCTTCTGTTATGCCGGCAGCGTCTTTCGCGACGTGGAGCAGCGGGCGGGCCAGCAGCGCGAGTTTGCGCAGGCCGGCGTCGAGCTGATCGGTTCCGCGGCACCCGCGGCCGACGCCGAGGTGCTGGCGCTGACGGCGCAGGCGCTGCAGTCAGTGGGCCTGGCCGAGTTCCGCATTGTGATCGGCCAGATGCAGTACTTTAACGGACTGCTCCAGGAATTGCAGTTGGATACAGGTCGCCAGCTGCAGTTGCAGCGGGCGGTGGATCGCAACAGCGAGGCCGAGTTGGCTGCCTTTCTCGACGAAGCCGCCCTGCCCCGCCTCATGCACCTGGCCGTCCAAGAGTTGCCCACCCTGAGTGGGCCGGACGTGGACGCCCTGCTCGACCGCGCGGCGGGTCTCTGTCTCAACGAGATGATGCAGGCGGCTGTGGCGAATCTGCGCGCCATCTGCAGCGTGCTGGCCGCGCACGGCGTGCTCGGCAAGGTCGCACTCGACCTGACCGAGATTCATGACCTGGGCTACTACACCGGCATCACCTTTGAAGTGCTGGCGCACGGCATCGGCTACCGGCTGGCGTCAGGCGGTCGTTATGACAACCTGGTCGGCAGCTTTGGCAACGCCCAGCCGGCCGTCGGCGTCGCCTTTGGCCTGGAGCGGCTGCTGCTGGCGTTGGAAGACGGCCACGGCCGCATCCCCGCGCCCATGCCGGCTGACGTGCTCGTCTCCGGCGGGGCTGACGCCGAATGCATTGAATTGATGAACCGTGCCCGTAACGCCGGGCTGAACGTAGTGGTCGACCTCCAGGAGCGACACGGGGAGGAGCTCTGGCAGTTGGCGCAACACCAGCGCATTGGATGCGCCGTCGACTACAGCCAGCAGGCGATCCTGTTGTGGATGGCGGGTGGCGACGATACCGGCACGAGTTGCGGCGAATGCACGCGCGCTGTGCTCTGGCAGCAACTGCAGCGCCTGGCGCTCGCCAAGGCCGCGCGCAACTCTGGAAGCTACGCCGCACCAGACGAGGTGAATCTGTGAAGCCGGCAGCCACCACGCCCGGTACGTTATTGATGGCGTTGCCCAAGGGACGCATGGCCGACCAGGCGCTCGAGTTGATGGCCGCAGCCGGTCTGCCGCTGCCGGCCGGCCAGTCGGGCCGCAAGCTGATCTTGAGCAGCGAGGACGGTTCGATGCGCTACGTGCTCTCTAAGCCGACCGACGTACCGACCTTTGTCGAGTACGGGGCCGCCGATATTGGCGTGTGCGGCCTGGATACGCTGCGCGAGAGCCGCCGCCAGGTCTACGAGCCGCTGCTGCTGCCCTTCGGCCACTGCCGCCTCTGCCTGGCCGGTCCGGCCGACGCAGGCAGTGGGCCGCTGCGTTACGAGAGCCAGCCGCGCGTAGCAACCAAGTACCCCAACCTGACCGAGGAATTCTTTCGCAAGCGCGGCGTGAATGCCGAGATCATCACCCTTAACGGCTCGGTCGAGTTGGCCCCCTTGGTAGGCCTGGCCGACCTGATCGTGGACATTATCGAGACAGGCAACACGCTGCGTGCCAATGGGCTGGTCGAGCAGCGGGTGATCATGCACAGCCAGGCCGTGCTGGTCGTCAATCGTGCCGCCTACCACCTCAAGGCCGCCGCCGTACAAAACGTTATCTACCGCCTGCGCCGGGCGCTGCAGGCCGCTGCGGCAACCAATCAAGCCACTTCCAGCAAGAGCAAAGCGAGTTCCGAGGCATGACCGAGATCGTTGGTTCCACAGAGATTGCGGGCATCAAGATCGCCCAGCTGCGCGCTTTTGGCGACGAACGCGGGCGCTTTATGGAAACATTTCGCAAGGCCTGGTTTCCCGAGCGAAGCTGGGACATCATCCAGACCAACCGCAGCGACAGCAAGGCGGGCGTGCTGCGCGGCCTGCACTATCATTTCCGCCAGGTGGACTACTGGTACTGCCCCTTTGGCATCGCCCGCGTCGGCCTGGCCGATCTGCGGCGATCGTCGCCAACCTATGGGGCCAGCCAGGTGCTGGATATTGGCGACAACAACCCGCTCGGCGTCTTTATCCCCTGCGGTGTCGCCCACGGCTTCTATGCCGTCACCGACGTGACATTGACCTACCTGGTGGACAACTACTACGACGGCGACGACGAGTTTGGCGTCGCCTGGAACGATCCGACTTTGGCCGTACCATGGGGCGTGATGGACCCGATCCTCTCCGGTCGCGACCAGAGCAATCCACTGCTGGAGGCCATTCCGGAACAGCACCGGCCCAGCTAGATCATCATTCATTTTCTTGCCATTCTCTTTGTAGGGAGCAGCGCATGTCCACACCCATTCGCATTGGCGTCATCGGCGGCAGCGGCGTCTATGCCATTGAACAACTGCAGGACGTCGAGGAAGTGCAGGTCGAGACGCCGTTTGGCGCGCCATCCGATGCCTATATCGTCGGCACGTTGGAGGGCCAGCGCGCTGCCTTTCTGCCGCGCCACGGTCGCGGCCACCGCATCAACCCGAGCCGCGTCAACTATCGCGCCAACGTCTACGGCTTTAAGATGCTGGGGGTCGAGTACCTGATCGGCGTCAGCGCTTGCGGCAGCCTGCAGCAGCACGTCGAGCCGGGACACATCATGATCCCCGACCAGCTCTTTGACCGCACGCATGGCCGCGCCGCCAGCTTCTTTGACGATCCCGGCGCCGGCACCGAGGGGCTTGTCGTCCATGCGAGCGTCGCTGAACCTTTCTGCCCCTACTTGGCAGACATCTGCCATCGCGCCGTCGGCCAGACCGGCAACCCGGTGCACCGCGGCGGCAACTTCGTTACGGTCGAAGGGCCGCGCTTTAGCACCAAGGCGGAAAGCCGCGTCTTTCGCTCCTGGGGCATGGATATCATCGGCATGACCACCACGCCAGAGGCGCAGCTTGCGCGCGAGGCAGAGATGAGCTATGCCGTCATGGCGCACATCACGGACTATGATGTATGGCACGAGAGCGAAGATCCGGTCACGGTCGAAATGGTCGTGCGCACGCTGCTGCGCAACGCCGAGGTGGCCAAACAGGCAGTAGTCAACGCCATCCGCCTGCTCAAGAATGCCGGCCCCTCACCCTATGCCGAGGCCCTGCGCAACGCCTTGATCACGAACAAGGCTGCCGTGCCGCCGGAGGTAGTGAAGCGATTGGATTTATTGGTCGGGAAGTATTTCGCGTGACGGTGGGTATACGCTTTCTCCTTGTTAAATTTGCCAGGTGCGAACATCTGCGCTATACTTTGCGGTTGTAGATAGAAAATCGCTGTTAAGGAGAAATGTGAGATGGCTAAGAAGGGACCACGTCAGATCGTTAAGATGAGGAGCACTGAAAGCTCTCACATGTATCTGACGGCAAAGAATCGTCGCAATGACCCGAATCGCATGGAGCTTCGCAAGTACGATCCGACGCTGCGGCGTCACGTGGTCTACCGCGAGTCCAAGTAGGGACAGTTCCACGCAGGACGAGGCAAGTGCAGAAGCGAAGCGCAGGGTCCGTCCCTGCGCTTTTCTTTTAGTATATGATTTTCCGTGTATAGGAACACGTGGTTCACCGGCGACGTTGCCTTTATCAACCCTCGTAGCGGCAACGTCGTGAAAGTGTAGGCAGGCGATGCAGCAATCATAGATGCTGCCGGTGTATGATACGAGAACATAAATAAATGGCGTCTCGTTACATTCCACCTGCCGCTGTGCGCCGACGAGAGAAGAACCTTATGATTCGAACCTTACTTGTATTTGCTTTGTCTGGAGCTATTTTCTTGACTGCCGGTCCTGTACTGGCGGCAGAACAACCGTCTACAGCTCCGGTGGCGCCAACCTCAACATCATCCGCAACCGTCCCGACCACCAATCAGTTCGCCGCCGCCCCCGCCAAAATCGGCGTCTCCCGCCAATCGCAGCCGACCGCGGTGCCCCAGCAGATAAGTCCTGGTGCGGCACTGACGGCAACGGCACCGATTACTGCCGCCGCCACCGTGACCGGAAGCAACGACTTGACGGCAACAGGCACATCACCATCCTCTGCGCCGGGAACGACGGGCACGGACACGCTGACTGCCTCGCTGTCCGTCTCATCCACAGCCCCGCTGACTGCGACCGGCGCGCTGAGTGGTGCGGAGGCTGTTACGACCAGCAGCGCATTGACGCAACCGGTCGTCGCTACGCCTGACCCCACGCTGGATTCGCAGTACACAGGCGTGCTCGAAGGCACGATCATCGCCAACCGCACCGACTCGAATGTACGCTTCTTTGTCGAGGGCCAGGTTTACGATCTGGCACCGCTGCGCGCTTCGGGCTTGCCGTTGCCGCGTCCGACCGCCGTCCTCAACTTGTTCAACTGCGATGCCCGCCAGTCGGAAAACGACCCCGGCTGTTTCTGGGACCCGTACCTGCTCAAGCAGGACGGTTTCTATGAGGTCGTGAACGGCGCCGAAGCGGGCGCGCTCGTCAGCCTGATCCTGCGTGAGGCCGGTGCGCCGCCCGCCAACCAGATTTGGGTGCAGAACCGCACGGGCGAACGTGAATCGATCATGGTCAACAATCAGGTGGTCGAGATCGCACCCGCCAGCGTCGAGCAATTCACGATGGAAGGTACGGACCCGGTCGTGGTGAATTTGCGCAACTGCATTACGCAAGGCACACAGACGGCCTGCGAATGGGCGCCGCAAGCTGTCGAACGCGGCTACTATTATTCGCTGGTAAAGCTGACGACGACCGGCGCCAACAATATGATCGTCAGCACCACCAAGTTGGAAGGGATTGTGGCCAGCTCGGGCGAAGTAGTCGAGCAGCCGCCGCAAGCATCCTGCCTCTTGCGCGTGCCAACGCTCAACGTGCGCAGCGGCCCCGGCCTGGAGTTCCCCGTAGTCGCCAAGGTGCGCGGCACGGATGAACAGCCCGGATCCGTGGTCGTGGTGGGCTACGACGCAAGCCAGCAATGGATGCAGGTCAGCGACCGCGTTGCGCCGGGCGGCTGGGTGACCTCTAATCCCGACTTCATTATCTGCACCGGCGATCTGGCTGCCCTCCCGGTAGCAGGTGGTGCGCCGGCGGCAGACGCGACTACCGAAGCGGCGGAAACGGTGGCGACAGATGCTGCGGTCGCCGAAGCAACCGCCGAACCGCCAGCCGAAGCTCCGGCTGCCGAAGCGCCGGTCGCCGAAGCGGCCCCAGTTGCGGAGGCTGCACCAGTTGAGGCGCCGGCCGAAGCGCCGGCTGAAGCGCCGGCTGAAGCGCCCGCCGAGGCTGAGGTGCAGGCTACCGATACCGTAACCGAGACCGCCACGGCGGTCCCAAGTATTCCAACGGGCCAGGCACGCCTTACTGTCTATAACCAGTTTGACCGCGTGATGCGCTTCACCATGGACCAGAGGTATCGCTCCGAACTCAATAACCCCACCGGCGAATGGGACCTGGAGCCAGGCCAATCGGTCAGCATCCTGGTCTTCCCGGGCATGGTGCCGTATAGCGCCAGCAGCCCGTGGAATGGACTGGGCGGCAACGCCAATCTAAACTTGAACCCGGACGAGGATCGAGCGTTGTACCTCACGTTCATACCTGACCCGGACGGATCGGGCGACTGGATACTCCAGTCCTGGTAAAACTGGCGATAACCGAAACGATGGAAACGGGGCTTGGTGGATGTTGCCAAGCCCCGTTTTTGATGTCATGCGTTCTACCGGAGATGATACAACTCGGGGGGTGCATCTCTCGTTCGGGGTGAGGGCGGGCCCTACGGATCATACGTGTCCCGAACGAGGATGCACCCTACGGTGAGGGATGCTTTTTCACGTCAACAGCGTTCACTCACGCTTGTAGCGGACGTACAGTTCGCGGGTAGCTTCGTCTTCCGTCAGGGTGAAGAGCGCCTCAGGCCCGGCCGGTGCGCCCTGCGGGTCAAGCAGTTGGACGAGCCAGTCGCCGGCCTGCGGTTCGACGAAGATAACACTTAGATTGGTGAACCGGCTGTATGGGCTGTTGGGATCCTCACGCGTGACGGCGGGGAAACCAGCAGTCGAGGTCTCCTCCACCACGAGCGGCGTCCCCTGGTGCAGCACGCTGAGCGTGTAGCCCTCCAAACCAAGTTCGGCCGGCGAATAGATGTAGGCGTAGATGCGCACGACATCCTGTGCCAGCGAGTCGGTCGGGAACTTTTCGGCCACCTCGAGTGCAAACGCATAGTCAGGCGTCGGGCTGGCTGTCGGCGTCGGCGCCGGCGTCGGTGTGTCCGTGGGCGGAGGTGTCGGCGTCACGGTGGGGGTGTCAGTCGGCAACGGCGTGGCAGTTGGCACCGGAGAGGGGGTGTCTGTCGGCAGCGGTGTGGGTGTCTCGGTGGCAATGGCGGCTGCCACGACCGCCGGGTCCACCACCTGTGCCCCGATCTCGTTGCTGGCAGAGGTCGCCACTGCCTGACCCTCAGCCGGGGCCGGCTGCTGCGCGCCGTCGACCAGCGGCGTTGGCGTCCAGGTCGGCACCGGTGTGCGGGTCGGTGTCGGTTCGCCGCCACCACAGCCGCTCAGCCAGAGCAAGGCCGGCAGCAGCAACGCCATCGCTACGGACGGTCTCATCATACCTGGCGCAGCGATGCTGCTGCCGCCGGCTCGCTTCTTTTCCATGTCTTGCACGATGCACTCTCTCCTTCGCGTAACCGGGGTTGGCCCGGCTATCGGGGTCAATGGTAGCGCATCCCGCGCATGTCTCCAAAATAGGGCACTTGAAACAAAGCCGCAAGCCGCTCACAACAGCCATGCGGCCATACTTCCCTCAGGCGCAAGCAGCGTTGTACAATGACGTCGAAGCGGAATCGTGGAGGCGAAAACACCCATGCGCAAAATGCGCTGTATCGCAGTGGCCCTATCCAAAGGCGGCGTCGGCAAAACCACGACGGCGGTCAACCTGGCCGCAGGACTCGTGCAGCGCGGCCGCAGCGTGCTGCTGGTCGATATAGATACCCAGGGCCAGGTGGCCAAGATGCTCGGCGTCCAGCCGGCCAACGGCATGGCCGAGGTGATCAACAACGAGGCGCGCCTTGACGAGGTCGTCCTCGAAGCCCGGCCCGGCCTGTGGCTGCTGCCCGGCGGACGCACGCTGGCGGGGCTCAAACGCGTGATCGATCGCAAGGAATTTGGCGGCGAGCGCACGATTAGCGAGACGCTGGCCCCGCTCGACGGCTGCTACGACTATGCGATCGTGGACACCGCCCCCGGCTGGGACGTGCTGACGGTTAATGCCCTGTTCTACGCGCAGGAGGTGATTGCCCCCGTCGCCCTGGAAGTCATGTCGCTGCAGGGATTGGCGGAATTTGAGCACAGCCTGCAGGCGATTCAGCGCTACCACAAGGAGCTGCGGCTGCGCTATGTGCTGCCCACCTTCCTCGACCGTCGTGTGCGCAAATCCGAAAACATGCTGCGCCAGCTGCAGACCTACTATGGCGAGCAGCTCTGTGCGCCCATTCGCTACAACGTGCGCCTGTCTGAGGCCCCGGGCTTTGGGCAGACCGTCTTTGAATACGCAGGGGGCTCGCCAGGGGCCGCAGATTACCTGGCCTTGACTGAAAGGATACTGCACGATGAGCAGCCGTAAGGAAACGCCTGACATCCTGGGAGATATACTCGGCGGCGTGCGTGCCTACCCGTCACCGGTAGATGAGCCTGCCCCGCTTACGGCAGCACCTGAACCCGCCAAGCCGATCGAATGGGAGTATTGCGAAGTGGTGTTCCGCGACTACCGCGGCTGGCGCGCCCGCAGCGTCAACGGCCGCGACCTCGGCGATTGGAAAACGTCGCCGACCGTCGTGGAATATCTTGCGCAGGCCGGCAACGATGGCTGGGAGTTGGTGAGCATGAGCGACCGCTACAACAATCAGAAGGAAGCCTATTTCAAGCGGCCCAAGCGATGAGTACGCCCATCCTGCGCGACTTTCCGACGCGTATCGAAACAGAGCACCTCACCATTCGCGCACCGCAGCCAGGCGACGGGCCTGAAAGCTGCGCTGCCATCCTGGAATCGCTGGAAGAACTGCGGCCGTGGATGCCCTGGGCGTGCGAACCACTGACCCCCGAGACGCAGGAAGCGGTCATGCGCCGGGCTCACGCCGACTTTATGGCACGCACCGATCTGATGGTGCTGCTGTTTCTCAAGGGCACCAACACGATGGTTGGCGTCAGTGGTTTGCACAGAATCGACTGGCGTGTGCCCAAGTTTGAGATCGGCTACTGGCTGCGCACGAGCTACACCGGCAAAGGGTATATGACCGAGGCGGTAAATGCTATCGAGGCCTTTGCATTCGACACCCTCGGCGCCCACCGGGTCGAGATTCGCTGTGACGAGCGCAATACCCGCAGCGCCGCCGTCGCTCGTCGCTGTGGCTTCAACCTGGAAGGCATCTTGCACAACAACGCCCGCCACCATCTCACGGGCGATTTGGAAAACACGATGGTATTCGCACAGATCAGATCGTAGATGCGTTACGCAAGTTGACTGAGACGGTGCATGTTCTCAGCAGTCGCGCGATAGATCTGCCGGTATATATCGTAATAGCGTAAATAGCGCGCGTGAGCATCTGCCGCGGGCTGCACGATCTGTTGCACCTGCACCCAGCGCCCCGCATCTCGCGTGCCTGCAAACATCCCAACGCCCACACCCGCCAGAAATGCATCGCCGTAGGCAGCGCCGATCTGCTGCGCCGGGATGTACTGTTCGATCCCGGCGATGTCGCTGACCATCTGCATCCAGCCTTGATTGAGCGTGCCACCGCCCACCGCCAAGATGCGGCTGGGGGTCATCCCTTCCGACCGCATAGCGTCCAGGTTGTGACGGATTCCAAAGCCAACCCCTTCCAACAGCGCCCGGTAGACGTCGCCGCGCGTGTGGCTCAACGTGAGACCAATCAGCAGGCCCTTGGCGTCAGGATCAAAGATGGGCGTGCGCTCCCCCGCAAAGTACGGCAAAGCGACGAGCCCGCGTGCGCCGGGCGGCGAGGAGGCCGCCAGCTCAGCCAAGGCAGCGTATGCGTTTGCCCCACCGGCGGCTTCCTCGGCCAGTTCGCCCCCCGCAAAGTTGTCGCGAAACCAGCGCGTCAGGCTGCCCGCGGTGGACATCCCGCCGGCCACGGCATACGTGCCCGGTTCCAGAAAACGCGTGCCCCAGAACTGGCGGCTGTTGTACAGCCGGTCGGTCTTCAAGATAAAGAATATGCTCGAGCCGTACATCACCATCAGGTCGCCCACCTGGGCCAGCCCGGCGCTGATGGCCTCGGCCGCGGCGTCGGCCGTGCCTGTAATCACCGGCGTGCCGGCCGCAAGCCCTGTCAGCGCCGCCGCCTCACTCGTCACCCGACCGGCAACATCGCTGGTCCAGGTCAAGCGCGGCAGCCGCTCGCTGGACACCAATCGCCCTGCCATCTCAGGATTCCAGGCGCACGTACGCACATCAAACAGGGGGGCATAGGCGCCGGCATCGTATATGTCCAACACGGCCTCGCCTGTCAGGCGATAGACGAGATAGCCTGCGCCGCTTAGCAGCAGGTGCATCTTGGCCCACACATGGGGCTCGTGCTTGCGCAGCCAAAGCAGCTTGGGGCTGGTGGACTGTGAAGAGAGCTTGACGCCGTAGCGCTCGAACAGCACCTCGGCGCCAAGCTCGGCCTCCAGTTCGGCAATCTCCGCCGTAGCGCGCGTGTCGATGCCGTATAGGATGCCGGGTCGCAAGGGCCGGCCGTCAGCACCAACCGGCAGCACGCACGGGGCCGTGGTGCTGATGCCCAGGGCGGCGATGCGCCCGCTGTCGACACCGCTTTGCGCCAGCAGCTGCCGGCAGATCTCGACGCAGTCGTGCCACCAGACACCGTCGGCATCTTGCTCCACCCAACCGGGCTGCGGCATCTCGATCGTGTGTGGCGCCACGTGGCTGGCTACGACGCTGCCGTCCCCCGCCACAGGATTCACCTCCACCAGCACGCCCTTGGAGGAATAGGTGCCGATGTCGATCCCCATCAGGTATACGGCCGCCATCATAGACGAAAGCTGCTCCCTTCCAGCACCACCCGGTCGTCCACATAGACCGCGCCCTCGCGGCGGATGTCCTTGATGATATCCCAGTGGATGGCGGAGCGGTTATCCCCGCCGCTTTGGGGATACGAACGCCCCAGTGCGATGTGCACGGTGCCCCCGATCTTCTCGTCGATCAGGATATCCTTGGTAAAGCTTGTGACGTGCGGGTTGGTGCCAAAGGCGAACTCGCCGATCAGGCCGGCCCCGGCATCTGTATGGACGATCGACTGCAGGTAATCCTGGTTGGTGGAAGCGCTTGCCGCCACCAGCCGGCCCTGATCCCACCGCAGCCGAATATCGTGCATCAGACGACCACCCAACACGCCGGGATCTTCAAAATAAATCTGGCCGTCAATCGTGGAAGTGATCGGTGCCGTGTGGATCTCGCCGTCGGGCATGTTAAACTTGCCGTCGCCGACAATCCAGGTACGCCCCTCCACCGAAAAGCGCAGGTCTGTCTCCTTGCCGACAACTCGCACATTGGCGGCGCGGTTGAGCACCTGTGCCCACTCCTGCCAGCGCCGGCTTTCGACTTCCCAGTCGAGCAGGCAGGCGCCAAAGAACATGTCCTGCACTGACTCTTCATCCATTTCGGCTTGGAAAGCAAAGGCGGCATTCGGCACACGTACGACGCACCAACGCGTCTTCTGCCAGCGCAGCGTTGAAACCTTGCCCATGGCGGCCTGGTTGATCGAGAGCCGTTCGGCCGGGATTTGCGAATGAATATGCAGATTGAAAGCCCCTCGCAGGCCGATGTAGACATCGGCCCATTCCATCCCATAGGCTTCGATTTCCGGCACCCAGCCCAGCTGCTCGGCGCTGCCGTACTTGAGCAGCGAATGGCGCAGCGTTTCCGATACGAACTGTACCTGCGGGTAGGCGCCGGCGCGCACCGCCGCCGCATAGACGGCTTCCGCCAGCGGCAGCGATTCCACTTCGCCCATGGCGATCATCACCCGTTCGCCCGGGCGCACCGCAGTCGCATAGTTGACCAGCAGGTCACCCAATTGTTGCCAGCGCTTGTCCAAGTCTCACCTCCGATCAGCCGCGTGCCGCCCTGGCAGCTGTCATGAACTCCTTGACCCGCGCCATGTCGACGTCGTTCCAAATATAGCCATCGCGCTTGAACGTCGTGCCGACGACGGCGCCGTCTGAGGCTGCCAGCTGTGCGGCCACGTTGGCTACACGAACGCCGGTATTGGCAAAGACGGCAGTGTTCGGCGCTGCCTCCTTGACCTTCTTGAGCACGGCCTGCGAGGTTTCGACCCCGGCCGTCAATCCCGAGACACATAGGGCGTCGGGCTGTGTGTTGAACACGGTCGAGGCTGCAATCGCCGCAATGTCGCGGTCGCCCAAGTACACTGCCGCTTCGGGTACGATGTTGAAGAACAGCCTGACGTTTTCGCCGTGCAGCCGCCGCCGCTGGCGCGCCGACTCACCGCAGTTTGTGTTCCACAGGCCAAAGTCGCTGGCGTAGAGCCCGGTGAAAATCTCACGCACAAAAGTGGCACCGGTAGCGACAGCCAATTCGATCGAGGCGATCGGGTCCCACAGCACGTTGACGCCATAGGGCACTGTGATCTCGCGCTTGAGTTCGCCGATCACACGCGCCATGGTCACGTGCGTGATTGGCTCCACCTTGAGCAAATAGGGCAGGCTGTACTCGTTGGAGAACATGACGGCATCGACCCCGCCATCCTGCAGGGCATGCAGATCCTTGCGCCCCTGCTCGACGATCCAGTCGACGCCCTTCGCGGCGTCATAGCTCGGATCGCCCGGCAAGGCGTGCAGATGACACATGGCGATGATCGGCTTGTGCACCCCAAACATGTCGCGAATCCATTGCATACTTTCTTATCCTTTCGATGGGCAACTGCATGGCAGCAATTGCAGCTAGGCCTGATATTCGTCCACTTCGCCGTCGTCCGTGTCGGCCACCAAAACTTGGACGTGGGCTTCCTGCAATTTCTGCATAAGATCTGCCGGCGGCATCTGATCGGTCACCAATGTATGGATCGACCCAACCTCCGCTACATGCGCAAAGGCGACCTTGCCGAACTTGGTCGCATCGGCCACCAGGATTACCTGCTTGGCGCTGCGGATCATCGCCTGCTTCACCAGTGCGTCATCCCAATTATATTCAGACAGGCCATACTGCGCGTCGATGCAGCCTACCGCCAAAAAGAGCCGGTCGACAAAGAGGCGTTCCATGGCATAACGGGTCAGATCTCCCACCAGCGAGCCTTCGCCCGTGCGCACGATGCCCCCCGGCACGATCAGCTTGGCGTCGGTTTGGTTCAAGAACAAACCCGCAATGCGCAGACTGGGCGTCAGAATGGTGAGGTTGCGCCGGCCGACCAGCCGCAGCGCCACCTCGATCGTGGTTGACCCGATATCCAGCGCTACGCTGTCGCCTTCAGCCACCAACTGGGCGGCGAGGACGCCGATGCGCTGTTTTGCCGTCGAACACTGCGCCAGGCGCAAGCTGTAGGGCGGCTCGGCGGTGCGGCCGCGCGTGCTGACGGCGCCGCCGTGGATGCGCCGCAGCACACCCTCTTTTTCCAACTCGACCAGGTCGCGCCGCACGGTCATCATCGACACGTCCAAGCTGGTCGCCAGGTCCATGACAGAGACGGACCCATGCTCGTTGATGGTTCTTACAATGTACGCGCGGCGGCTTTCAGGCGATGACACGCACAATCTCCCGTCTTCCCAAGGAATTCATGGTCAACTCACGCCTGGTCTGCTTTCCGTGTTCGGCGCAGCCGCGCTGCCCACGATCGATTGTCAAGCAGGTAGGTTACGGTCATGACGAGCAGCAGCAGCGCACCCCAGGCGAAGTCGCGGAAGAAGTTGCTGCCGCCATGGCGCACCAACAGCATGTTGAACCCGGTAGACAACAACTGCAGGGCCGCCAGCGCCAGCACGACACCCCACACCTTTCCGTGGCCGCCATAGACCGAGACGCCGCCAAGCACGGCAATCAAGATGGTCATAAGGATGTATGAAACGCCATACTCCGGATTGGCCGAGTTGGTGCGCGCCAGCGCCACAAAACCGGCGGTGGCGGAGAGCAGTCCAGTCAACATATGCGTCGTCAAGATAATGCGCCGGTTGTTGACGCCCGAGAACTCGGCAGCCGTCGGGTTGGACCCCACCATGTACACCTTGAACCCATAGGTAGTCCGCCCCAACAGGAACCAGACAAGCACGACGCATACGATGAAGACGACCATCGGCATGGGAATGCCAAGCAGATAGCCGTTGCCAATATACAGCACAGGATCGGCAAAGCCGCTGATCGACGTGCCCTTGGTGATGCCAAAGGCAAGCCCGGTGTAGATCGTCATCGTCGTCAGGGTGGCCAGGATGGCAGGAACCTCCACGTAGGCGATCAGCACCCCGTTGAGCAGACCGCACACGGCGCCCGTAGCCAAGGCCACGCCGAGCGCCAACAGGATTGGCCAGATACCCGCAGTGGCGTCGCCGCCCGGCATGAGGCGCATGAGCAGCATGCCGGCAAAGATCGCCGACAGGTTGGCCGTGGCATTCACTGAAAGATCGATGCCGCCGATCAAAATGGCCAACATCATGCCCAGCGTGAGAATACCGATCTCCGAAACTTGGAAGGCCATGGAACTGATGTTGTCGGCCGTGGGAAACATGGTTGGCCTGGCGAGTGACATAGCCAGGAATACGACCACCACGATGCCAAAGAGCAGCACAATATGCGTGTCTACTCGCTGCCGCGCACGTGGCTTGCTTCGGTTATGGGGCTGTGGTTGGTTGGCCGCCGGAGGCACTTGCAGTTTCATGCACAAAGTTCCTTACTCGCACTCTTATTCCATAACCGTCTCGGCAGTACGCCGCCGCGCACGGGCGTTGCGTGCAGCGGGGATGCTCACCCCAATCAACAGCACGATGCCGACGACAAACTTCTGCCACTCGGATGGAATGCCGACCAGCACCAGGCTCGTGCGAATAATCGTCAACAACAGCACGCCCAACAGTGCGCCGATCACTGTCCCGCTGCCGCCTGTGATCGCTGCGCCGCCTAACACCACTGCGGCGATTACATCCAGTTCCATGCCGAGCAGGCTGATGGGATTGGCGTTGCGATAGAGCGCCGCACGCGTCACGCCGGCCGTGGCAGCCAGAATACCGGCCGAGGCGTAGACGATCAACTCGATCAGATGAATGCGGAAGCCTGTGCGCTCGGCCACATCGCGGTTGCCGCCGATTGCAAAGATGCCGCGGCCGATCAACGTGTAGCGCAGCAGCAGCCAGACAACCACGGCTGCCACGACCAGCAGCAAGATTGAGGGATGCAAGGCCGTCGTGCCGACGTCGGGCGCAGTGACGGAAGTCAGACGCCGCCTTGGAAAACTCGATCATGCCGGCCGGCAAGTTGAAAAGGTTGGCGCTGCCAAAAAAGAAGAGCATGGCGCCGTAGTAGAGGCTGGACGTGCCGAGAGTCACGATCAGCGTCGGCAGACGGAAGTAAGAGACAAAGTAGCCGTTTACCAGCCCCAGCAGCAGCCCGAGCGGCAAGGCCAGCAGGTAGACAACGGCGATGGAGCCCTGAAAGCCGGCGGCGATGAGTGCCGTCACGACGATGTAGGTGGAGAAATTGGCGATGGCCGGCAACGAGACGTCTACACCGCCCGAGATCAGCACGATCAATACGCCAAGAGCCAGCAGACCGTCCACCGTGATAAAACGCAGCAGATCAAAGAGATTGCCGACGGTAAAAAAGTTCGGATTGATGGCAGTGATGACAATCGACAGCACGAGGATGCCAATGGCCACGATAAACTCTTGCGAGCGTAGAATGCGCTTCCACATGGGCTATGCCGTCACCAACATTGCGTTCAGTTCGGTCTCGGTAATTCGTTCGCGCTCGAACTCGGCGACGATGCGCCCCTTTTTCATTAGCAAAATGCGATGGCACAAGTGCACCAGTTCGGGTATGTCGTCCGAAATGACGATCAGACCCATGCCCTGGTGTGCAAGCGAGCGGACAATGTCGTGGATCTCAAGCTTGGACCCGATATCGACACCCACCGTCGGGCCGTTCAGGATCAGGACCTTGGGTGCACTGGCCAGCCACTTTGACAGCACGACACGCTGCTGGTTGCCGCCAGACAGGCTGCTGACGGGCAGGTCCGGCGAGCTTGTGCGGATGTGCATGCGCTCGATCCATTCGTCCACCAGGCGTGTCGCCGCTGCCTGGTCAAGAACGGCGGGCAGCCGCACGAGTTGATCGATGACGCGCACGATCATATTGTGGCGGATAGGCTGGCGCAAGAAGAGCCCCTCTTTCAGCCGGTCTTCGGGCACGTAGCCGATGCCACATTCCAGCGCATCCTGCACGCTCCTGACTGCCACCTCTTTCCCAGCGATATAGAGAGCACCGCCGTCGGCCGGCAGCATGCCGAACAGCGAGAGCGCCAGGTTCGTGCGGCCCGACCCGAGCAGGCCGGTGACACCGAGGATCTCGCCGGAACGCAGAGTGAAGGAAATATCCTCAAAATGGTTTTTGCTGGCGAGACCCTTTGCTTCCAGGAGAACAGGCGCCGCCGCCAGGCCTTCGCGGCCGCTGCTGATGTCCAAATCCAGCTCGCGGCCGGTCATCAGCTGGATCAAATGCGTGCGGTCCAGCGCGCCGGCCGGTTCGTCGGCCACCTTTTCGCCGTTGCGCATGACGATCATGCGGTCGGAGATCTCCAGCACTTCGTCCAGCTTATGGCTGACAAACAGCGTGCCGATGCCCTGCTGCCTGGTTGCACGAATCACGGCAAACAGCGAGCGGATCTCCTTCTGCGAAAGCGACGTGGTCGGCTCGTCCATGATGATCAGGCGCGCGTTTTGCAGCAAGGCCTTGGCAATGGCGATCAGTTGGCGGTCGACCACAGGCAGCTGCCCGACGCGTGCATCCAGGTCCAGTTTCACGTCGATATGCGCCAGCGCAGCGGTGGCGGTGCGGCGCACGTCCCGCCAGTTGATGAGTTGGCGATTTTGGGCCACCTGCTCGTTGAGCGCCAGGTTCTCCGCCACCGAAAGATCGGGAAACAGCGAGAAGTCCTGGTAGATGACCTGGATACCCTCGCGGATGGCCTCGATCGGGTGCACTTGCGCCAGGCTGCGGCCGTTGAGCACGATCTCGCCGGCGTCGGGTGCATAGACACCGGCAATCACCTTGATCAGCGTCGATTTGCCCGACCCGTTTTCGCCGACCAGACATGTGATCTGGCCCGAAGGCAGCGACAGGCTGACGTCATGCAGGGCAGTGACGCCGGCGAAGCGCTTGGTGACGTGGTGCAGGCTGAGGAAATTCGACTCCATAGGTTGCGGTTCTACAACCGCCAGATCGCCCCCATTGCGGGAGGACCTGGCGGTTGGCAATATTAGCTTGTACTAGAAGTTATAGTCCAACTTGTTTTCCTCAGTGATATCGATCCAGGCCGAGCCATAAATCACCTTGTCCTTGAGCGTGATCTTTTCATAGCCTGGAACGCCGAGGTCCATACCGTCCGTGATCTGCTCGCCGTTTAACAGCTTCTGCGCCACCGCGTTCATGGCGTAGCCGGCCATGGCCGGATCCCAGGCGGAGGCGACGTCGATGGCGCCCGTCTTGAGCCCTTCACCGGCGTAGGAGGTGATGCTGGTGCCAACCACACAAGTTTGGTCCTGCAGCCCGGCTTCTTCTACTGCCTGGCCGATGCCCACTACGTCCGTGGCCGCCGAGCCCTGGAAGCCCTTGAGGTCAGGGTAGGTCTTCAGCAGTTCCTTGGTAATCTGGTAGGCCTTGGCGACGTCGTCGCCGGTCTCATTCTTGCTGCCTACCATCTCCATGTTGGGGTACTTTTCCTTCTGGTACTCGACCGCGGCATCGACCCACTCGTTGTGCGAAGTCGAGGTCAGGCTGCCGACAAACGTGGCGTACTTGCCTTCTTCGCCCATGCACTTGGCGAGGTTGTCCATGAGATGGCGGCCGTAGCCCGCGTTGTCGAACGCCTCGACGTCATAGTCGGCGTTCTGAACGTCCGACGCCTCATGTGTGACGACGACGACGCCCTTCTCGCGCGCCTTCTGCATTACCGGTTCCATGGGCGGCACCTGGTAGGGCACTACCAACAGCGCGTCGACGTTTTGGGCCAGCACGTCCTCGGTCACCTGGATCTGCATGGCCGCGTCGGCCTTGGATGGCCCCTGCTGAAATGCGTCGATTCCCGTGTCCTTGGCGAACTGCTTTACGCCGTCGTCCATGCGAATAAACCAGTTGAACGCGCTCGACTTCACGACCGTGCCAAATTTGAGTTGGTCGGCCGGTTTGCCGGCGCCCACCCACTTGGGGGTCGCGGCAGCCGCCTCGTCGCCGCCCTCAGTCGTGGTTGCGGCAGCCTCGGTGGACGCAGCAGCCGCACCTTCGCCGGCAGGGGGCGCGGTGGCGGGCGGTGGTGCGCATGCCGCCAGCATCGACAGAACCAGCAACAGCGCCATCAGTAAGAACACCAGCTTTCTCATATGCTGTCTCCTCCTTGTTATTTTGTTGTGCGCTTTTACATGGATCTCTGTGAGAACTCACAGACTACGCTCATTCTAGATGGGAAAGGGCGGAAAGTCAAAATGAAAACGCCCGCCGATTTGGCGGGCGAGTCATAGCAATCAATTGAATGCACCTTGGAACGAAAGAGCCGAGCCCCTTACTCAAACTTATCGCGCTGCATGGCGACGATATACAGCACGATGATGGCCGGCAGCAGGGAACCAAAGAGGAACAGCATGCTCCCAGTAGCGAGCAGCGCACCGACGGCGGCGGCAACCGTTGCGATTGCGTACAGGTAGATGCCCCAGCGCTTCCAGAACCACATGCCGACAGCGGCCACAACATCCCCGACGGCCGCCAGGATGGTCAGCCACAGTGCGATGCTGCCGACAGTGCGTTGCGTTTCAGGCGCCCCAGCCCAGAAGAGGGCCACGACCAGGATGCCGTGCAGTATGACAAGAACAAGAGCAATGGTGAGGAGCGTGTTGCGCTGCTTCGCCGGTTTCGTTTGCGCTGCTGCTTTCGTCGGTGCTTTTGATTTCGTGGAATTTGTTTGCTTGGTTGCTTTTGACATAGTTTCCTCGATGGCGGTCGCATAATCTGGGATAAAGTGACACCCGTATTATATGCTGATGAAGGCAAAAATGACGAAGCAAGCAGCACTCCAGGTACTCAGGAAAGGACACGGTTGGATGACGCGGGTCTTATTGTCGCTCTTAGCAGTGGTCGAAGCTGTGCTCGGCATGTTCGGGCTCATCACCACACTCAATCTGTTCTTCAGCCACGGCGCAGGCATGACGACGGTATTCCTGCCAGTGCTGGCACTGACTGCCCTGCTGCTGCTGGCAGGCGCGGCGATCTTTGTGCGCAAACCATGGAGTTACTGGGTGCACATCGCCGCCATCCTCCTGGTCGGAGTGCTGGCGGTGCTCTACATTGGTCCGCTGGTAGGGGCGGATACGATCGTCGCGCTGTTGCCCGTGGCTATTATCATCGCGCTGCTCACGGTGGCCTTTTTTCTCACGCCGGTACGACACTACTTTGGTGTAGGAATCGTGTAACACACAAGCAGTAGGGCAGGGTAACTGCATTGACAGAAGCATTGGGATAAGGGTATGCTGGTGCTAACAGCACCCCGATTTAGCGCGTACAGGTCGGCTCAAGGGTCGAACTGCTTCATCTCTGCGGTTTTCGGCTGCTACTAGGGTGGGCCCAGCCGGAAGCGACAATGCCAGTGGCCGCGCACTGTTCCTAACGATTCCTGGAAACCTCTTAATGGTGGTCGCCAGCGCCGCCAGGCCGCATACGCGTTTGGCTCGCATCTGGTGTACCTTCCTGCATCAATTGTACAGTTGTTCGCCCGCCAGAGCTATGTGCAGCGAACGCACAAAGGAGCCAAGGTACTCATTATGGACTGGTTTAGCTTCATTGCAGGCGCCCTTGCGGGCTGGATCCTTGAGTGGCTGATCGATCTCTTCTATTGGCGGCGCAGGCAGTCGCGCTGGGCGAATGAACAAGGCCGGCTGCAGACAGACCTGTCTCACACCCAGAATGTGGTTAGTGGTCTGCGGGCGCGCGAGATCGAGCTCAGCCAGCAGGTGTCGATTAGCCGTGGCGACCTGGAAGCGGCTAACAGCAATCTGAGCTTGCTGCAGGGCGAATTGGACGCCGCACGCGCCCAGATCGAGGCGCTGAACAACCAGATCGCCCTCGCCGACACGAGCAAGCAAGCGCTGGCCGATCAGTTCAATGCTGAGTTGGCGGCGTCTGACGCAGAAGCCACCACCCTGCGTGAGCAGCTAGAGCGTGCACAGGCAGAGAATCTGGCGCTGCAGTCTGAGAATGCGACGCTGCAGACGCACAAGGATGAGCTGGAAATCAATGCCGCCCGCTTCGCTGCGCTCGGCGGTCTGACAGCCGCGGCCGTGGTCGCCGGGCAGTCCACCGGCCCAGCCGGTGACGATCTCACGATTATCGAAGGCATTGGCCCCAAGATTGCCGAGTTGCTCAACCAGAACGGCATCTACACCTTCTCCCAGTTGGCCGATAAGAGCGTCCCTGATCTCGAGACCGTTCTGCGCGGTGGAGGCAACCGGTTCCAGACGGCAGATCCTGAGACCTGGCCTCGACAGGCGCGGTTGGCGGCTAACCGAGAGTGGACGCGGCTCGACGCGCTCAAGGCGCAGCTGCAGGGCGGCGTGCGCCGTCCCGGTGCTGTTGCTGCGGCAGCAGCAGTCGCCCCTGCCGCAGCCGAGGAACCGCCGAAACCGGCAAGTGACGATCTCACGATTATCGAAGGCATTGGCCCCAAGATTGCCGAGTTGCTCAACCAAAGCGGCATTTACACTTTCTCGCAGTTGGCCGATGCCAACGTCCTCGACCTCGAGACGATCCTGCGCGGCGGAGGCACCCGCTTCCAGACCGCTAATCCTGAAACGTGGCCCCGCCAGGCGCGGTTGGCGGCCAATCGAGAGTGGCCGCGGCTCGATGCGCTCAAGGCGCAGCTGCAGGGCGGCGTGCGCCGTCCCGGCGGCGAAGAGGCAGGCATGCGCAGCCAGGCTGTCCCCGAGCCCCAGGACGACCTGGCAGTGATCGAAGGCATCGGACCCAAGATCGCCGAAATCCTCTCCCAAAACGGCATCCGGACCTTTGCGCAGCTGGCACGTATGGAACCGGCCCGGCTGCGCTTGATCCTCGACGAGGCTGGCCCGGCCTATCGCGTCGCCGACCCCACGAGCTGGCAGGAACAAGCCTCCTGGGCTGCCGTCGGCAACTGGGACCGCCTGCAGGCGCTAAAAGATCAACTCCACGCCGGGCGCCGGCTGGAATAAACCGCCCGCAGAGGCTGACAAGGACGATCGGACATGACTACTACCCGCCAGTCTAGAACATGGCCCTACGACCTGTTGAAGGCGATCATTGCGTTGATTCTCCTGGGCCTGATGCTCTACCTCCGGCCGGACGTGGGCGCAATGATCCAGAGCCGGCTGGGCCTGCCCTTTGGCACGGTGACCATGTTGGATACGCCGCAGGTCGCCGGCGCCAACCCGACGACGCTCTCCGGCCGAGCGCAGTCAGGGGCAACCGTGGACGTGTTCGCAGGAGATGCCAAGCTCGGCACAACGACCGCGGGTGCGGATGGCGCGTGGTCACTGCCGGTGACCCTGCCGGCCGGCACCTACCAGTTGCGCGCCCAGGCGCGTGATGCCGCCGGTGCGGACCTGGGTGCGCCCGCAGTGGTTGAGTGGAACAGCGAGCAGCAGGCGGCCGCCCCAAACGATGCACAACCACCTGCGGACAGCTCACAGGTCACCGACACGGGCACCATAACAGGCACGGCGGACGCGGATGCCGGCACAGACATCGCGACAGAAGCCGCCACAGAGACCGCCACAGGGACCGCTACAGCAGCCGGCACAACCGATACCGCCAATGCCGCCGATACCGGTGACGCCACTGCCGCTACGGAGAGCACATCCACGGCTCCGTCGCTGGAGACCCCCAAAGTGAACGCAGACGGCGTCACCTTTGCCGGCAATGGCCAGCCTGGCACAATCGTCGAGGTCGTCAGCTCCGACGGTGCGATCGGCACGGCCACGGTGGGCCAGGACGGCGCCTGGACATTGAGCGCCCAGCTTGCACCCGGTCAATATGAGCTGCAGGCCCGCGCCGTCGATGCATCCGGCGCCCAAGGCGGCGCATCGCCGGTGCTCATGTTGACGGTGTCCGATACTGCCGCCGCGGATGCCGCGGATGCCGCTGCTGCAGCTGCTGATACTGGGACCGCGAATACTGGGACGGCGGATGGCGAGGCGTCAGGCGCCAGTGCCGCAACAACAGACACTGCTTCTATTTCACCAACGCAGGTCCCAATTGCAGCAGTCCAGATCACGGAAAATGGAGCAGAGGGTGGCGCAGCAGAGAGTGCCACGACAGGCGTCTCGGTTGCGGCTCCACAGATGTCTGAGCCCATCCTGTCTGGCGACAGGGCGATGCTCTCCGGCACGGCAGCGCCGGGCGCCACAGTGGAGATCGTTTCTAACGATAGATTTCTGGGCAAGGCAGTCGCCGATGCCGACGGGCAATGGGCGGTGGCAGCCCAGCTCAAGCCCGGCTTCCACGCCTTGCAGGTCCGCACCCGTGACGCAACGGGAGCACAGGTCCTGGCTTCTCCCGCGGTCTCCTTAACCGTACCTGCCGCGGCCGGCCCTACAGTTGCCGCCGCCGCCGTGGTCACGGCGACTGCACCGGCTGAACTGGCTGCCGCAGGCGCACTCACGGCCACGACGCCATCCACGACGGCGATAACAGAGACTGCCGCCGGTGCGGCAACCGACACAATAACGAACACTGGTGCAAGTGCGGACGCCGAGGGCGCTGCTGCTCCTGCAGTCAGTACGCCGGCCGTCACTACGCCGCCGACGCTCAGCCGGCCCACGGTCTCGGGCAGCACACTGACCTTGTCCGGGACCGGCGCTCCCGGCAGCACCGTCGAAATTGTTTCCGGCACAACCGTGCTGGGCAAAGCAACCGTGGGTGCCGACGGACAGTGGTCGCTGTCCTCTAAGGTGAAGCCTGGCGACTACAAGCTGCAGGTCGTGCGCAAAGACGCGGCCGGCAAGGTGATCAGCCAGTCGCCGGTGGTAGCGCTTAACATTCCTGCCCCAGCGGCTGCGCTCAGGTTGGACGAGCCGCAGATCGCGGCAGGCAGCCCGATTACGCTTACGGGCGCCGGCGAGCCTGGCTCAGTGATCGAGATCGTCCAGGACGGCGCGGTTGCTGCCACGGCCGACGTGCAGGACGACGGCACGTGGAGCTATTCGCTGCCAGCCGGCCAGGCCGGTGAAACGGCGGTGGCTGCCCAACTCCGCAGCCAACCGCAGACCCGCACCAGGCCGGTAGTCGTGGTGGTACCGATTGTGGTCACCCCGGCACAGGCGGCAGCCACGCCCGAGGCCACTGCGGTCGGGTCGAGCGAGGGGGTGACCGTTACCGGCAGCGCCGGCACTGCAAGTGAGCCTGACAGCTCGAGCGGCCAGGCCTATGTTGTCCAGACAGGAGATTCGCTCAGTGCGCTGGCGCAGGAATACCTGGGCGACCAGGCGCGCTATCCGGAGATCGAGGCCGCCACCAACGAGAAGGCCAAGCAGGACCCATCGTTTACGCAGATCACGGATCCGAACCTGATTGAGGTGGGCCAGAAGATCTGGATCCCGGCGTCGTAAATCAGGAGTTCCACCGTTATGAAACCGGCATCGGCTTCATAACGGTGGAATGTTGCACAAATGGCAAAAGCGATGACCTTATCGCCTATTCAGCAACGGGCAGGGTCTGGCTGTTACCGCTCAGCTCTATAAAGCTGGTAGACGCCCAGCCAACATCACGCGTGTCGTCACTCAGTTGGAGCAACAGCCAATCGCCGGCATTGTTGCGTCCGATAACGTTGTACTCCTCGCCATCACCAGCTTTGGCAATCACCAGGTAATCGGTTCCAGGGCCGGAGCGTATGTTCAACCTGGAATCAGCGGCCGCTACCTTGGCGGTCAGTTGACCGCTTGCATCCTTCACAGACTGCGAACTGTCGGCGGATGATGTTGTGGCGGGCACTGCATCTGCGGCCGCGGCGTCTGAGCTACCGGCGCCCGGTAGCGCCACAGCCAGGATATTTGCATCGGTGGCTGCGGTAGCGGCCGGCACGAGAGCGGCTTGTATGTTCGCCAAGGCGACGGCGTCGGGCAGCATCGCTGTTGCCAGGCGCTGCAACCCATATGCAATCACCGCGGGCGCTTGAACCCAGCCCGCACCTGCTTCCGTCTCCACGGACAACCAGGCGCTGTCGCTTGTCCGCGCCCGAATGGACACGAGCGAGCCGCTGTCGAGCGTGCCGACCAGGTTGCCGTCGTCGTTCCAAACGCTCGCCCCCTTGACCCCGGCAACCCCTGAGATCACAACCTGCTGCGCAGCCGGCGCCGTGGCCTGGCTGGTGGCTTGTGCCGCCCCTAGCTGGGCCGTGGCTGCTGTGCCGGTATCGCCTACAACTGTGGGAGCTGCGCGGCCGATCGTTGCCTGCAGTCCATCTGCTGCTACAGCAGCAGTGGTGCCTGGACCGGCGCCAGTGGAGGTTCCCTGTCCGTTCTGAACCATCCACCACCCGCCTGCCCCTATCACCACGAGAACGGCAACAACGATGATCGGTATGCGCCAGCTGTGCGGCTTAGCGGCCCTGATTTCTGTCGAATACGTTGTTCGTGTGCCTAGCATATGGACTCCTGACTGTAGTTGTTTCATGGTTGGACATAGCGAGCTGCCGTAGCTGGAGGCTTGGAACGACTACTGCGGCGGGCCACCTAACATGCCAGCGTCGGCACCGGCCGGTGGGCCGCCCATAGTGCTGCTCTGCTCATCGGTTTGCGAGGTTATGCTCCCAACAACCTCGTCGCCCGCCTGCAGGTCGGCGGAATCTACCATTGTCCACTCACCTTGCACCGTGCCCGTGGTGACGGCAATCGGGATGGTCTGCAGATCGCGCGCTATCATCACGACTGTGTCGGCGCCGCTGATACGCAACGCATTGGTTGGTACCAGCCAGCTATCCGACGAGAGAGCGGCAGCGTTGGCCAGTGTGGCCACTGCATTCATACCCAACTTGGCGCCTGCCAGGTCCGCGCTCGTCAACCGGATAGTCACGGGATAGCTGACCGAGTTCGAACTGCTGTCGTTGACCGGCGAGATGCTGGCGACGACGCCGGCAAAGTTCTTGCCTGGCAGCGCATCCACTTCCACCTCGGCCCCCTGGCCCATGCTCATATTGGGAATGTCGGCTTCGGCGACACTGATCTCCAGCTGCAGTTGGCTGGGATCGGCGATCGTGGCGACGATAGTGCCCGACGCGCTCCGCACACCAACTGTGGCATCGAGTTGCATGACGTTGCCGTCGACGGGGGCTGTTACCGTGGCGGCTTCCAGGTCGTGTTGCGCCGATTCCAGCGTAATCAAGGCATCGTTGAGCGTGATCTCAGCGCTCTGGATGGCGGTCGCGGTCGCCCCGGCCTGCAGGTCGGCCAGGCTGGCTTCGGCATCGGCGACCGTAGCTTCAGCCGTGGCAATCTCGGCAGCAGTCGGCGAGTTGAGCAGTTCGTCAAGCTTGACCTGCGCGTCCTGGATCGTGCTCACTGCCCCCTGGAGTTCCGAGTCGTTCGCCGCCGCGGTCGTCTCTTCATAGGCAGCCTTCGCCGACTCGTAGTCGATGGTTGCAGTCTGAAGCTCACTGGCCTGTGGGGTCATGCCGGCGTTACCCTGCCAGGCAATCTGGTCATAGGCGCTCTGGGCGGCCGCCAGAGTGACTTCGGCTTTCTTCAACTCGGCGCTCAACTGGGTGAGTTCCGCTTCCGTAGGTCCAGCCTGCAGCTCGTTATAACTTGACGCAGCGGCGGCCAGGCTGCTGCGGGCCGCCGCAATTTCCTCGGCGCTCGGCCCAGCCTTGACTTCGGCCAGATTTTCCTGGGCCTCCAGCAGGGCGGCTTCGGCCCTGGCAATTTCGGCGGCAGTGGCAGGCGTCTGCAGGTCTGCCAGCGCGATCTTGGCCGAATCGACTTTGAGCTGGGCCTGAGCTACGGCACGCTCCAGTTCCGTCGTGTCGAGTTGGACCAACAGATCGCCTGCCTTTACCGCATCGCCCACGGCAACGGCGATCATGTCGACTACCCCGTCAATAGCAAGCGCGACACTGCGCTCGTCGACCAGCGCCAGGTTGCCGCCCGCGCTGACGGCCGTCGAAGCCAAATCGGCCGGCTGGATTGTGACCGTCGCTATGCCGGCAGTGTCTGTGCCGGTAGTCGCCTGGCCAGCAGTGCTTGGAAAGAAACTTTGGGCCAGGATTTCGGTGTTGTTCAAGGCGAGATAGCCGCCAAATAGGATGATTGCGACGGCCACTAACATGGCTGGCCATCGCCGCCGCCCGTGCAAATTAAGTTTCATTCTGTCCTTCCCTCGTCACAAGTATGCCGTGTCGACTTCTATGCACGAGCAGTGTCGCTCATTGCACATGCCCCTAACATTGATTGTGACGGGTGAATCTCCAAGAGTTGTCAAGACTTGACGAGGAGGTTGTGTAGGAGCCTAACGAGAAACACCGAACGTCATGGCGAGCAGTGCTCACATAACGTTCGGTGTTCTTCGCGATTGGGCGACTCGCGCTGGCTAGCGTCGAATTTTGGTTTTACTACTTCCAGGGTGAATAATGCGGGTTGATCTTCTGGACCTCCGCCTGATGTTGCCCGGCGGCCGCGGCGTCGCCCAGGCTTTCGGCGATGGCCGCAGCATGCGCGTGCAGCAGGGCATCGCGCGTGCCAAGCCGCAGCGCTTCCTGGCTGTAACGCCATGCGGCCTGGTCGTCACCGGTGCGGTGCAAGGCCCAGGCCAGCGTGTCGGCGGCGTAAATGGTCGGTCGTTCCTGATAGGCCGCTTGTGCCGCAGCCAGCGCCGCCTGGGCGTCCAAGCCATGCACGACGTCGAAGGTAACCAGCTCCAGGTCCACGTTCATGCCGGCCGCGGCATTCAACTGCTGGATTGCATGCAGCAAGTCGTACTGCTCCTGTGCCTGGCGCTCGTTACCCAGCCCCGCATACAGGTCGCCTAGTGCGGCGAGGAACTCGGGCAGGGGGAGGCGGGCAGCCAAGGGGCGGAGGATGGTGAGCGCGGCCTGCTTGTCGTCACGGGCGGCGGCGATGCGCGCCAGGCCGAATTGGGAAAAAGGATAGTCCGCCTTTTTCTGCAGCACGGCACGGTAGAGGCGCTCGGCCCCGTCCAGGTCCCCTTGGCTCCAGTACAGATGGCCAAGGTGCGTGGTGGTCCACAGCCACGGCTCACTGCCGGGGATGGCAGTGTCGGCAGCCATGCGCATGGCCGCCATGGCCCCCGGGACGTCGCCGTGCAGCTCACGCAGGTAGGAGACACGGCTGTACGACTCCAGGTCGGGCCGCAGGTCCACCATCTCCTGCAAGGCTGTCACAGCCTCAGGATAGCGCCCCAGTTCGACCAAGGCGTCGACCCGAATACCCAAGGCCGCCGCTTTGTAGGGGTTGAGCGCCTGGACCTGATCGCCGATGGCGAGCCCACTGCGAAACTCATGCAGCGCCAGCGCCAGCATGCCACGGCCGACGAGTGCGTCGAGCTGCTGCGGATCATGCGCTAACGCCTGGTCAAACGCCTGGCGAGCGCGGGCGTATAGATCCGAATCATTGCTCTCCCGCACCTTTTGCAGCAAGGTTAAGCCCAGGCCGGCATAGGCGCCGGCATCGTCCGGCCGGCGCTCGATGCGCGCCTGCCACATAGCCACAGGGTCAGTCTCCAGCACGCGGGCGGGCGGGGGTGGTGCTCCAGCATCACTGGCCAGGTACAGCGCAATGGTCGCCGCAAAGATGCCGATTGATGTCCCGAGAAAAATCATGATTCTGCGTCCCACGTTGGAGATTGGTGCTGCCGTTGCGCGCATGTGTACTCTCCTCTTACTGTCGTCGGCACTGCTGCCGTGTGCACCCGCACCGAATGAGAGCGAATTCATCCGGAGCGGGTTGTTGCGGTCGCGCCTACTGCGGCGTCTTTACCTCGGCATTGTTAAAGATCCAAGGCAGCAGCACGTTGTAGAGCGGGTTGTAATGCCAGTGGGCCTGGCCGGACTGGGCTGTGGCAACGTACGGGAAAGTAGTGCGGAACGCCATGTCGTTGTTGTCCACCCCGTCGGTCAGCACGCCGATCAGCGCGGGATTGAAGCTAAAGCTTGCGTCGCGGCCGTCGAGCACTCCATACGCTGCCCCGGCCACGGCCAGCAGTTCGATCTCCACCACGTCGTCGGTCAGCCGGCGCCCGTTGGGGAAGCCGCAGGCGTCGCCGCCAAGCACACCCAGGCGGCTGGGAGCTGGCGAACAGAGATCACCCTTGATGTCGGTGTTGATGCGAATCATCTCGGCCGGCACGACGTTGGCCGGTTGGTTGACATTGGCGCCCGCGGGCAGCGTCACAGGCCCGTTCTTGGTCGCAATGGTAAAGGGCTTGGCCAGCTTCATGCCGGTCAGGAAGACGTCGAAGATATCGCCGCGACCGCTGCGTGGGGTCCCCGCCGTGAACTCGGTGCTGCAATCGTCGTCGGCGTCGCCCGGCAGGGGCACACCGTACAGGGCGCACAGCAAGGTGCCGATCTCCGGATTCTCCACGCTCTTCTGCAGCAGGGTATAGGCGCCCAGGTCCTGGTTGGGGCTGAGGCTGTTGAAGACATCTTTGAGCCCCATGGGAATGACGACCTCGTTGACCAGTGGCATACCCAGGCGCGAAACCTGCTTGTACGTGGCGGCGCCACCTGCGGGGGCATCTGCTGCCGCGCTTGCCAACACGGGCAGCGTGGGCCGGCGCGAGGCGGACCAGACGCCCAGCACAGGTTCGCTGCCCTGCTTAAGCCGGCTGACGGGCACCTCGACCACAAGGCTGTGGACGTTGTAGCCGGACAGCGAATCGACGGCAATGTTGTACTGCTCGTAACCGATGGGCGGTTTCTGCCCACGCAGGGTCAGAAGATCGAACACCTGCAGGTCGACAAAGAAGGGGTCATCGGTCTGCCCGGCAAACACCTTGATGCCGCCGGGAGCGTTGTAGAAGGTCTGTGCTTCGAGCGCGGCATAGTCCTTGGTCGACTTCTCGCCGATGTTGACAGGGGCGCTCGGCTGGTTGGCCACCAACACCGAAACCGTGCCGTCGGCGGCCGTCTCCGTTACCGTATAGTACTGCTTGCGGTTCCAGTCGGCGTCGCCCACGCTGCCGATCGGACCGGTGTTGTACAGGAAGGTGTCCGGGTTGCCGACCTGCACCTGGCTCGACAAGGTGTACGTATAGTCGGCCGTGGCGTCGCCGTTGTTGTCCACATAGATGTCGTAGAGGACACTGTCATCCCACTCATAGTAGTTCGGACCACCCTCCGGCCCCTCCAGCGGAATCCAGCTGGCCAGCAGGACGAGTCGATTCTGATCGGCCGGCGCCAGAAACGCATACGTGTCGGTGTTGTCGGCGTACGCGTCTTTCGAGATCAGGGGCGCCTCGCGATGGCTCGAGGCTTCGGCATGGCGGGCAAATCCGACCAGTACGCCGCCGACCAAGAGTGCAGCCGCGGCTGCCACGCCTGCCGCGAGGCCAATTCTGCGTTTCCAAGTGTAGTTGGTTTGCATACAACGTTCTCCTTCTCACTGCTTCCAGGGTAGGGACTGATAGTAAACACGATGTTGCGCGCTGCTGTGGATGACTGCTTGTCTGTTGGTGCTCCTTTCCATTAACTCGGCAGCAGGCCCCGCAGGGGATGCACTTGTGCAAAAGCCTGCACGGTAATGACCAGGCCGGCGGCAGTGATAAACAGCGCCGAGGCGACTGGTACGAAACGAACAATCCGTCCGCCTTCGGGGATGCGCTCAAACCACTTGCCGGCATGCACCAAGGCAATGCCGAACAGGGTCAGCACGCCGGCCAGGCCCAGGCTAAAAGCCACGATCAACAGCAGGCCGAAGCCGATGCGGTTGAGGCTGATAGCCCCCAGCATAAGCACAAGGGCGGACGGGCAAGGGAGCAGGCCGCCGGAGATGCCGAGTGCGAGCAGGCCGCGCCACGTTACCGGCCTGCCGTCGACGCCCGGAGGCAAATGCGAGTGCCCGTGACCGTGTGCATGCTCATGTGAGTGATCGTGGGAATGATCGTTTGCGTGCACATGAGTGTGAGTATCGCCGCGGTGATGACCATACCCGTGTTCGTGGTCATACCCGTGCTCGTGGTCATGGTCATGGTCGTGGCCATGGTCGTGGCTGTGCTCGTCATCGTAGTCATGATGATGTTTCGCACCACGCAGCAGGCGGCTGCGAGCCAGCGACAGGCCGATCAGCACCACCAAGATGCCGGAGGCGGCGCTCATCCAGGGATAGAGCTGTTCGGGCAAGATGTAGCGGGATAGCGCCAGCGTTACGAAACCGAGGGCGAAGACGCCGGCCGTATGGGTGACCGTGGTGGTGAGCCCCAAGAACAGTGCGTGCCTGGCAGTTCCGTGTGCGCCCACGAGATAGGCGGCGACCAGCGTTTTGCCGTGGCCAGGCGACATGGCGTGCATCGCGCCCCAGCCGAGCGCCGCCAAGAGGGCCAGCAGCACAGCACCCAGCCCCAGCTCCGGAATGGCGATGAGATCGGCGAATGGGTCGGAGGGACGGCCGTTGCTGCTCAACGCTGCGTTGTCAGGCTCCCCCACCGCCGCCGTGGCCCCAGTCGAGCCTGGCTCACCGGCCGGCGGGCGGGCAAGAGCAGACTGCCACGCAAACGAAGCCTCTGACACCCGCGGTGGATCGCTGAGCAGGTCCTGCGGGTAGACCGTGAGACCGTGGCTGCGGTCCTGCGCCGGTACGGAAGAGTTCGTAATGGCGGCGCCGGACTGCGCAACGACGATTACTTCCTGCCAGCCCAGGCGATCGGCATAATTGCCGTCGACGTAGTGGATAACATGTTCCCCTGCGCCGGGCAGAGAGGCCTGCAGATGCAGTTCAAGACGCAGGGTCGGGAGCCCGGCCTGCCCAGTGGGAAAGCTCAGTGTAGCTGCCAGCGGCTGCATCGCTACGGCTGTGCCGTCGATCGTAAGCGCCAGTCCCTGCACCAGTTGGGTGGCGATCGCGCTGCGGTAGGAATCCAGTTCCGGGCCGGAAAGGGAGCCGTCCCCGTCGGCGTCGATCCCCGCGCGCTCGGCATGGGCGGGAATCTCCGCCATGTCGACGATATACAGCAAGTTCAGTGCCTGCGCATCTGCCGTGAGCTTGCTGTAGCGATTGACAGTGAAGTTGCCGAGAGGGTGAGCAAACGCCGCAAGGGACGTGCCCAGCGACAGCCCCAAGGCAAGTGTGATCGCCAACAGCACGATGGGCAGCCTGGGATATATGTGCAAGCAGTAGAGTTTTGGCCGCATGATTCCTCCTTTTGTTCCTGATTGGATTGGCAGGAATACTGTACGGCGGGCGGCTGCTCACATGGCAGGCCAAAAACTGCTCAGTTTCTGGTCAATGGCGCGATCCTGCCATCACCAAATGTGTCCATGAGCCGTTTTTCAATGTGAGTTGTATACTTATCTCATCCGACACACTTTTCCCTTCCACATTTCACAGAGAACGGGTTGATATGAACAAAATCAAAGTGGCGAACAGTGACCTCACTGTCTCCGAGATATCGCTGGGCTGTATGCGCATTGCGGAAATGGCGAAGGCGGAAATTGCGCAGCTGATCCATACCGCCCTGGAGGAAGGGATCGATTTCTTTGACCATGCCGATATTTACGGCGGCGGCCAGTGTGAGGCGAAGTTTGCCGAAGCGCTGGAGATGAATCCGCGTGTGCGGGAAACAATGCTGATTCAAAGCAAATGCGGGATCCGGAAAGGATCTTTCGATTTCTCGAAGGAGCATATTCTCGCCGCGGTTGACGGCAGCCTACAACGGTTGCGCACCGAATATCTGGATGTGCTGCTGCTGCACCGGCCCGACGCCCTGGTCGAACCCCAAGAGGTGGCCGAAGCGTTCACGCTCCTCCAGGAAAGCGGCAAGGTCCGTCATTTCGGCGTCAGCAATCAAAACCCAATGCAAATTGAGTTATTGAAGAGGTACGTCAAGCAGCCGCTGATCTTTAACCAGCTACAGCTAAGTATTACCAATTCCGGCATGATCGACGCCGGGATCAACGTGAACATGGAAATTGATGCATCGATCGATCGCGATGGGAGCATCTTGGACTACTGCCGGTTGCACGACATCACGATCCAGCCCTGGTCGCCTTTCCAGTACGGCTTTTTCGAGGGATCCTTTTTGGACAACCCCAAGTTCCCCGAACTCAATCAGAAAATCGACGAGATTGCCGCGCGATACAACGTGACGAATACGGCCATTGCGATTGCCTGGCTCCTGCGCCATCCGGCGCGCATGCAGCCGATCCTCGGCACTACCAACCCGCAGCGCGTAAAGGATGCCTGCAAAGCCTCAGGCGTGAGGCTCAGCAGGCAGGAATGGTATGAGATTTATTTAGCCGCCGGCAACAAGCTGCCCTGACCGGCTATTCGACAGTGACACTTTTTGCGAGATTTCGGGGCTGATCGACGTCCGCCCCCCGCCGCACTGCCATTTCATATGCAAAGACCTGCAGCGGCAGCACGGCCAGGATCGGCGTCAGCAGCTCGCTGGCCTGTGGGATCGGCAGCACGTAGTCGGCCTTGTGCGCCATGACTTCGTCGCCCGCATGCGCCACGGCCAGCACCAACCCGCTGCGCGCCTTGACCTGCTCGACCTGGCTGATCATCTTGTCGTAGACGCTGTCACGCGGGGCCACGACGACGGTGGGCATGGTGGCGTCGATCAAGGCAATCGGACCGTGCTTCATCTCGCCCGCGGGGTAGCCTTCGGCATGGATGTAGCTGATCTCCTTGAGCTTGAGCGCCCCCTCACGGGCAATGGGATAGTTGATCCCGCGCCCCAAATACATGAAGTTGTGGTAGTGCTGGAAACGCTCGGCCAGCTGCTTGTAGCGCCCGCTCTGCCACGCTTCTTCCAGCAGCTGGCCCGCCAGCCCCGGCAGCGTGGAAAGCTCGCGCACCAACTCGGCACGCATCTCCTCGCCTAATACCCCACGCGCTTCGCCCAGGTAGAGCGCCAGCAGGTAGAGGTCGGTGACGGATGCGGTAAACGCCTTGGTCGAGGCGACGCCGATCTCCGGCCCGGCCTGCATGTAGATGTGGCCGTCGGTCACGCGCGCCGCCTGGCTGCCGATGGCGTTGACGATGGCGGCCGTGAACGCGCCACCGTTGCGCGCCTCCTCCAGCGCCGCCAGCGTGTCCACCGTTTCGCCGCTCTGGGTGATCGCCAACACCAGGTGCGAGGGTTCTACGATCGGGTGGCGATAGCGAAACTCGCTGGCATAGTCCACCTCGACGGGCAGCCGCGCCAGCCGCTCGATGTAGCACTTGCCCACCAACCCCGCATAGTAGCTCGTGCCGCAGGCCACGATCGTGACTTTGCTCAGGCTGCGCGCCTGCGCCGGCGACAGGTTGAGCGTTTCCAACGCCACGCTGCTGCGGGTAAAATCGAGCCGGCTGCGCAGCGTGTCAGTCAGGCTGCGCCCCTGCTCGAAGATCTCCTTCTGCATGAAGTGGCGATACTCACCCTTCTCGGCCGCCATGGCGTTCCACTCGATCGTCACGATCTCTTTGCGCAGCGGCTCCCCCTCTAGCGAAGTGTAACAAACGTCATTGGCCGTGATGATCGCCATCTGGCGGCTTTCGAGAAAGGCGAGCCGGCGCGTATGGCGCAAAATAGCAGGCACGTCGCTGGCAATATACATCTCGCCCTCGCCGTAGCCCACTACGACCCCGCCGGCGTTGCCCAGCCGCGCCGCAATCAGGCGATCGGGATGCTGCTTGCTCAGCACGACGACGGCGCTCGGCCCCTTGAGGTTGGCCAGTGCCTTGCGCACGGCCGCTTCCAGGTCGCCGGCGCAGCCGTTGTGATAGTAACGGTGAATGAGATGGACGATCACCTCGGTGTCGGTGTCGCTCTGGAACGCATAGCCTTCCGCCTGCAGCTGTTCGCGCAGTTCCAGGAAGTTCTCGACGATGCCGTTCTGCACCACGACCAGGTCGCCGTCGGGGCTGCTGTGCGGATGGGCGTTGCGCCGGCTGGGCGGCCCGTGCGTAGCCCAACGCGTGTGGCCGACCCCCACCGCACCGTGCACCGGCTCTCCAGCCAACGCCTGCTCGAGGTTGGCCAGCTTGCCCGCCTCGCGCCGCACCTGGACGCAGCCGTTGGCGTCAATCACGGCCAGGCCGGCCGAGTCGTAGCCGCGATATTCCAACTGGCGCAGCCCGTACATGACGACAGGCGCCGCATCCGACGATCCAATGTAACCGACGATTCCACACATGATGAACCCTCCCCTGAGGTTTATGGTAATCAAGCAAGCTGCAGACGGGCGCCGCCACTGCAAGGCACGCGTATCCGATTGCCGCGTGCATGCAAAGTGGCCGTGCCGGCGCAAGGTATTGCACGGGCTGCGGCTGTGCCGCACTAGCCGCCGTGTTACCTGCGCTGTCGTTGTTCCACTGCCTGGCGCCATTGTTCCGTCCGTTACCGGCCGTCTTTGTGCGCCCGCTTGCCTGGTTGTGTTGGGAAAGGTTGTCTCCGCGGACCTGGTCGGTCCGGGATGGGCCGGTGGAGACGGCCCAGGGGCATCCGCTGATGTGTCGATTTTCCCGCCGTGCTGCGGCGGTTAGCCTGGCATTCCTGCCAGGAACCCCTTCCTCGTCACCCGCCGCTGTTGCCGGCGGGCCATGCGCTTGCTTTCCCGTGTCAGCTTATTTGAGTGCTGCGCTGCTCCTTTCTTCGATGTATCAGCGAAATGCCTTAGTTAAGTATAAACAGATACTCAAGATTCGCCAATCTCAGCATTGTGTAGGGGTATTTCTCAAACTGGGAGTGACTTCTGGGGTGTGCTGAAACCTGAACTTTAGGGGAAATGGGTGCGTTAAGGCTTATATTCGCCACCGCGACAATATGATCCGTCACCGCAGCAGTCATGTCCAGCATATGCCGAAGGCCTTGCATCTGATGAATGTGCAGTTGACCAAAGTCATCAAGGATATCTCTGATTACACCAGAATGCAGATCATGCTGGCCAGCGACGACGGCCAGCATGACCCAATCCAACTTGCCCAATATTGAGACCCGCGCTGTGCGAGCAGTGAGGAAGAGATCGCTAAGGCGCTGACGGGCAACTACCGGCCCAAGCACCTCTTCCCGCATAGGCAAGCCCCTGATCAATACGATTTCTACAACCGTCAGATTGCGGCCTGCGATGCGGTGATTGAACGACAGCGCTGGCGTCGCCAGTTGCAGCAAGAAAACCGCGCTAAGCTCATCGTCTTCATTGCTGACCGCTACGCCCTCTTCGACACCCACGAGTTTCTCGTGCTGACCGGCGTGTCTTTAATCCCCAACCCGCCGCAACTCGGCTCGCGTGAGGACATCCTGCGTCGTTATGGTGGCCTGCCACGCCCCTCGTGGCTTGCAGGAAGAGTTAGCAACATGACTGAAGTCAAATCCTTGTGTCAACTCTTTGCATGGGGTCTCACGGAACTTACCAAAATGCGAACTCGAGCATATTTACCATCCTTGTATTAGCTCTCGTTAAGTCAGGCCAGTCCACATACGAAGGTTCCCGAAAATTTAGGGACAAATGTCCCTAGCAGTCAAGAGCGCATGTTACCAAAATAGCCATATACTTTACGGTATGTCTTTAACCTACATCAACATTCCACAGTAAGGTCCTGTCTATATGACAAGTGCCTCTCTGCCGTCAGGTATGTGGATGTCCGTCAAGTGAAGTGGCGTTCCCTTATCGCTTTATTGTGGTAGCCACATTAAGTTCTCCAATTTGTAATTGGACTACGCAGGCAGGTGCTTTCCCGAACAACCCGCGTGCACTCAGGAAAGTTCAATTGCGGGCCAAACAGACGCTTCCATATCACTGCGTTTAGATGTTCGTGCACAGCTGGTAACTCGAGTCGCTTGGCCTAACATTTTTCTACAACTAACCGATAGATAATAGATAACTGGATATCTAGGAGAGGTGAACTATGGCACACGTTAGAAAGCAGTGTATATCACTTTTCTTGACTGCGAAATGTAACTTGAGGTGCAGATATTGTTACACGATGAAAAGTGCCGAGCTGCGCGAGGAGCACCACAGCCTCAACCTCGAATTTGCAAAGACAGGTATTGATGACTTCTTCCGCGAGTATCCGAGCAGGCATATTCGATTCTATGGCGCTGGAGAGCCCACACAGGAGTTTGAACTAATGCAGGAAATCACCAACTATGCACATTCCAAAGCAGGTGATGACTTGGTTGTTGAACTCCAAACCAACGGTGTATTTTCCAAGCGAGTAGCTGAATGGATCGAACACAATGTCCATATTCTTTGGATCTCGGCCGATGGACCAGCAGATATTCACGATTGGAACCGCCCAACTGCCGGCGGAGGCAGTTCCGTCGGCCCCGTATCCGCCAATATACAGTACTTTGTGAAAGCTGCAGCGACAAACAAGATGCAGGTGGGAGTACGTGCCACAATAACTCCAAACGCAATGCACAGACAGCAAGAGATTGTAGAATATTTTGGCAGCCTCGGCGTAAAGTACGTAAATGCGCACCCGTCAACAGCCGCGATTGATGATGATGGCGATCCTCTATTTTCTTGGCAGCCGGAAGAGTTTGCGTTCCACTATTTGGCTGCCCACAACCGGGGCAGGGAAATTGGAGTGTTCTACAACAGTCTGTACATAGCAAATTTTGATGAAAGGACAAGACACTTCTGTAGAGCTAATGTACCATACCCTCACCTCACTACCGATGGCTATGTCTCGTGTTGTGACTTTGCCCAGTTTGGCCCGGAATATGACACTGGGCCGCTTCAACTACTGGTCTACGGACGCTATATTCCGGAAGAACAAAGGATTGAATACGACGAAGACAAGATCTATCAGATTCGTCGACGCAATGCTGATAACTTGGTCAGCGGCAAGCTCAATGATAACTGCGGTGGCTGCAAGTTAGCCTACCATTGCGGTGGAGGGTGCGTAGGTCAAGCGGTACTACAGTCAGGGAACCTGAGCGGAGTCCACGAGGGCAACTGTGCCATCACACGATATTTGGGAGCTCGAATGCCACTGTGCCAAGGGTTGAATCCCGTTTTACACTCTTAGGCGACATCTATTAACCCGCCTCCCAAGGCGTGTCACTCAGTCAACATAAACCAGCTAACGATAAAGCACTCTGGCACAAGCAGTATCCTTATGCCAGAAAAAGTTTGCAGGCAGAGTCTGCATGTTGTCGCAGTTACTGAACTTACCGGAAAACTCGGAGGGTACAAGTCACACTCATGGACCTCGACCCCAACACACCCAGTTCGACACCAGATTTAAGTGGTTTAGAGCAACTGATCCTCGAAACATGGCAGACCTCACACTTGCTGTTTAATGAAGTGCAGCTACTCCGAGCCGAAATTTTCTCGCTCAAGAAGGCATTAGCCAGCGTCTCAGAGTTAACTGATGACCAAATGTATGACCTTGCTTGGTGCAATTTCGGTACACCAAACGATTGGTTTTCGCGATCAGATCAGACAAGGAGATAAGCCAATGTTGTACCCTACGCAGCTCGCATACTACAACGACCCGTACACAACAGAGTTCGGCAGCTATGTTATCGAGACTCAGCGGACGGGGGATCGCGTAGCAGTTTATCTTGATACCACCATATTCTATCCAACTGGTGGTGGGCAACCATCAGATCAGGGCACGATTGAAACTGAAACTGGGGCGGCTTCAGTTTCCGACGTGCGCATCGTGGATGGGGTCGTGAAACACGACTGCACAATGATAATGGGCCATATTGAGGAGGATCAAGATGCCAAATTGATCCTAGACTGGAAACGACGATATCGGAACATGAGAGTACACTCCGCAGGCCATTTGATCCACGATGTACTAATGGAACTAGCTACAGGACTTATTCCGATCCGTGGTAACCACGGAAGCAGCCCATATCTTGAGTACCAGACGAGTCAACAGGTGGCACTTGATGGATTACAGGACGAGTTAAATGGGCGCCTTAATGAGCTCATTCGGGTCGGACGTATGGTAACGACGAGAGAAACAAATCTGGAAGAACTGCAGCAGATTGCTAGATTCATACCTAACAATCTACCAAAAAACAAACCGCTTCGCGTTATGCAGATTGAAGGGTTTGCGGCTATGCCAGATGGGGGTACGCAAGTAAAGAACGTCAAAGAAATACTCAGGATTTGCGTTACTTCTATCGTGGAGCAAGGCGATATCCTTAAGGTATCATATAGCGTTCTGGACCAATAAATTCCGGAGTTAACGAAATGGACAAGGTTGTAGTTCAGCGGTGTGTAATCGAAATTGAGACTATTGAGCGCGATGCAATACACCTTTTCGAGCATGTCCCGCTTGAGCCGCGTCGGAGGATACACACAGCCGATATTGATGAAGATGTAGTGGTACTGCAGTGGATACTAGATGAAGACGCGCGAAGCGTTGTCGCGTGACCTGCGACGGCGGTATGAATCCTGGTATCACACAAGTCTAAGGTTAATTGAGGATAATTTGCCGTACCAAGTCGATGAGTTCAAGGCAGTATATGACATAATGATCTCTTATGTCACACTAAACCGCTTTGCTGCTACCACTGATAGTACGATGAATGAGGTTCAGCAGTGGCACCGAAGAGGATACGTTGATATCTATCTAGATGAGTTTGCAAATGTTATTGACAGACAAGCAAACCTACTCCGAACCCTACTGTCCTTGCCAGATGATACATTGGATGCCTCTTACCGTTGTTTTCTCACGGGTTTCGCAGCCCCGTATGAGTTGCGGGAAAACCCGAGCCTAGTATTTGTTATTATGCCATTCGCTAAGGAATTCGACGACGTTTACCAGTTCGGGATAAAGAACACGGCAGCAAGCCTCGGTTTGCAGTGCAAGCGCTCTGACGAGATTATCCATACGCAAAACGTGATTTGCACGTCAATTTGTCAGCCCATCCGCGCTGCGCGTTACATCATCGTTGATATCACTCGCAAGAATCCCAATGTCTTCTATGAACTGGGGCTTACGCACGCGCGGCTGGAGGATCGAGAGCAAGCAAAAAAGAAAGTGCTAATCATTACGCAAGATATGGAGGACCTACCTTTTGACTTGCGGACGATGAATATAATTCATTATAGATCTATCGGAGACCTTAGTGGAAAATTGACACTGTTCCTAACAGAGTTCTTGCACACATCTAGTACTGAGGTAAGAACTCTCGAATAGAAGATCAGTCACAGTAGTCTGCGGTAGTGTGCAGCGAGTATCACCCGTAGTCAAAGGGAACAAGCCAAAGTGGATGAAGACAACAAACTGCTTGCTTGGTTTTTGGGACCAAAATCGGAAAATGCGTCAGTCTTAGAAGAGTCAATATTGTTAATCCTTCGAGACTACTTTCATTGGAGGCGAAATTACTTCTCGAGCGATGATCTCGTCATATCCCGCCAGCAACAGCGGGTGCTTGAACCACAATTTGACGGGATGCATCAAAACCTGTTGGAATTACTAGCTGAACTTCGTCGTAACTTTCCATTTTACAGCCCCCGGTACTTCGCCCACATGCTGTCCGATACAGTACTCACGTCGACGATTGGATACATCGCAGGAATGATGTATAACCCCAACAATGTGACGCCCGAAGCTGCGCCCGTCACTGTCGGCCTCGAGATAGAGGCATGCAACACTCTGCTCAAAATGCTAGGTTACTTACCACCACCGGAATTGCCGGCAGAGATTGGCGAGAACGAAGTGGCAATATTCAAGCGGAAGCTGCAGCCGTTGTTCGGTTGGGGTCATCTTACTCATGGGGGAACAACGGCAAATCTAGAGGCACTGTGGGTAGCACGAAATGTCAAGTATACCACACTTGCAATTTGGGATGTGGCTAAGCAGCAACATTTGGACTTCGAGGTAAAGCAACCTAACGGTGAATCTCACGGCATCGAACACTTAACCCCAAAGCAGCTATTGTCAATCAAGCCAAATGAATCTATATACTTGCTTGCAAAATTCATTGATGCGTTGCGCCGTAAGAATGGGCAGTCAATTTCGGTTGCAAGCAACCAGGCAACAGAACTACTTAAGGCTTCGGTGTATCATTTAGATCGAGGTGTCGGCAACCTCTACAGCGAGTACCCGCCTGTTATCTTGGCACCTGGAACTGCTCACTATAGCATTCAGAAAGCTGCGGACATCTTGGGAATAGGAAGAGACAATATTGTATATGTGAACGTTGATCAGTCTTATCGCTTGGATGTGAATGATCTCGAAAAAAAAATCGGCTATGTGCTTGCAGAGAACAAAGTGCCTTTAGCTGTAATTCCTGTCTTGGGTACAACTGAAGAAGGGGCAGTTGATCCGGTTCACAAAGTGATAGATCTCAGGACCAAGTTCGAGGAACAGCGTAATGTAAGCTTCTGGGTGCATGTTGATGCTGCATGGGGAGGCTATATACGAACCTTGTTTAATCTTTCTCCTGATGACGAAATGCAGTTAGCTGTAGCAAAGGTTTCAGCGCGTTTCAACCTTAAGTACGCAAATTTGCCCCAATGGCACGAAGATTTCTTTGCTTCTGTTTGTACACCCGACAATACCTACAGGAAAACCAGCACTCCAACTCCCCCTTCAGAAATGGGGCCAGTTGTTCGGGAGGCTGCGAAGAATCGGGCGGTCGGTGAGAAAGGACAGATGCAGAGTGTCGCTTCGATGCTCAATTATGATGAGTACGCCAAGCGATTGCGCAAGTTTGCAAATGAATACAAAGAACTTGGCATTGAGCCGTGTGATTTTGACGTTAAGCTCACAGATAGAATAGACCAGGTGAACTCTTATGTTAGCGAAGATCTTCACCTTGAGTATGGTCGCTATACAAGTGATATAACAATTAGGTGGGGATCAAAAGATGTCTGTAGCTCCTTCGTTGGCATTTCGCAAGCAGATTCAATAACAGTTGATCCACACAAGATGGGGTATCTAAACTACCCATGTGGCATGATTGCTTTCAAAAACGATAGAGTTAGACACTTCATTATACAGAAAGCGCCATATATCACATCTGTAAGGCAAGACATACTTGTCCACATGCCCCCCCAGCACATAGCTGACATAGATGGCAATCCTAAAGCCGCAATTGATGCTTTTGCACCGTTCATAGTGGAAGGCTCAAGGCCAGGTGCCTCAGCAACAGCTTTGTGGTTGACAATAAAGACGATACCGCCCACAAGTAGAGAGGGTGGATCAATCGTGAAAGCATCTCTTTTGGCGGCAAGAGAGCTATACGAGTGGTTAGTGCATTGGGACAAGATTATGTCGCACAATCAAAGTGACACTGACTACACATTAGTGCCCTTAACTCTGCACCCACCCGATACAAATGTTGTGATATTTGCAGTAAAGAAAAAGACAAGCAATTCATTGGCAAAAATGAATGAATTCACGAAGTTAGTTTATGAGAGGTTCACGATTCAAGCTGAACTTGGCGATAGGGAATACAGCTATTCTCAGCCCTTCTTTCTCTCCAAAACCACATTTGAGGAGCCGAAATACCCATTCGAGTCGATAAGGCATGTTCTTGATCGCTTCTTTGGTGAACACGTAGAACGGCTTCGTACCGAATATCGTAGGGATGGTATAGTAGTGTTGCGAGCAGCAGTAATGAACCCTTATATACGATATAGCAGAAACACAGCGGGGCAAAACGTTCTAAGAGAGTTTATGGCTGACCTCTCAAAAGCTGCAACTGCTGGAGTTCCACATATCTAGGGGTTGTACACCAAAGCAACAATCAACAAAAGGAAGTAGGGCACAGCTAGGATGAAAGGTACATATCGCTCGACTGCAGAAACTCGACGATAGTTGTATGCATTTGTGCTGTCGTTCAGCAGGTGCCATTCGCGAGTATAGGGGGCAAAAGGTAGCAATAGTTCCAACTCATGTATAACCTTGAACTTTAGCGAATTTAGTTGTCTGTATGAGGCGATGTTAATCGACCACACCATACAGAGAGAGATGCCAAATAGTCCGATCGCTACCAAAATCAAGGTGGCCGTGTGCGGCACTTGGTCTTGGCTCAATAGGAATGGAACAATTAGGAGTAAGCCACTCATCAGGGTTGAGTAGAATTTGCTTACTTCAATACGTCTAGAGCTTACCCGGTCTGCCATTTCCACGTAAAGTTTATACTGCTCGAGCAATGCTGAAACACTGTCTTCAGCATCGGCATTGTACTTACTTCGCGTAGTTGCCTCGATAGTGTCGAGAGCCATAATTGATGCCGTCCCTTCTCCAGTTAGATGAGATCTGGTCATAAATTGTTTAAGCCGTTTTGAGAAAGTCCTTAAGGCCGATGCGTAAATCAAAACCGTGCTCAAAGCGATACCATAGACAGAGTTGATACACGAAAATGGCGCCGAGGGCAAAGCGCCGTGTGTTGGCTAGACCCTTGGTCGGGACTTGGCCGTGAACGTCAAAGATGCCTTTGAACTGCTGGCTGATGTTTTCGATGGCGTGTGAACGGAGTTGATGGAAGATCTTACGCACGGGCGCGCCTGGGTCACAATGCGGATAGGCACCTTTGCGCGTGGCAATCACGGTTTGCTGGGCCGCAGCGCACGCCATGTAGATGGCTGGATCGTTGTAGTGCTGGTCGCCTAAGAGATATCGGATTTCAGGCGGCAATTCCGGAAGCAGATAGAGAGCATGTTCATTATCGGCCACATTCGCCGCAGTGAGGTCTGCTGCCAGTGGGATCCAGACGGCAGCCACGGTCGTGACCAGGTGCAGCTTCCAACCATAGACCCAACCGTGCCAGCCCGACTTGGTCCAATGCGCTTCGGTGTCGATGGAGGTATGCAGCACAATCCCAGCTTCGCGGTCTTTCTTGTGCCACACACCACCTTTCGCACGCAGCACCGTTCTGTCAATCGCAGCCGCACGCGCGCAAGTGGCCCACGGTTGCAGCATAGCCACCAGGGCACGACCAAGGCAACCGATCTGGGCGGGCAAAGTCGCAGGCAACGCCTGCAATCGTCGTTCCCATGTTCGCCGTGTGGGAAAGTGGCCGTCAATGGTCAAAAGGCTGCGCAACGTATGCATTTCGGCTGTTGGTTCGGACAACACACTCAAGAGTTCATGCAAGCTATGCAGTTGGCGCACAATCATGATCACCGATGCTTGCAGAAACAGCCGGTTCGGATAGGTTGTCGGCCGACCACGCTTGCGTTTCTTCGGCACTGCAACCAGTGGCATTCGACTAACCAGCCGGACAAGTGTGACAAGCAGCGTTTCCTGTTCTATCATGATGGTGTCCTCCGTGTATGGGCGTGTTTGGCAACCACCATCATGCGGCGGCGACCGCGCTTTGGTCAAGCCTTAGCGCGGTCTTTTTGTTTATGACCAGGTCTCATTTAGCTAAAACGTGACTTAGCACAACACGATACCAACACTGACTTGCGGAGTCAACATTCCTTGTGTGCATCAACATTTAGTCCAACCACAGTAGAAAAGGTTCCCAAGCCTGTGCATACAGGTTCAGGTTCCTGACAGCTGTATAGTCTTCGGATGCAGAGTGTCGTACTTCCATTATTGCGTACATCCGGGTAGCTCTACTACAGGCGTCAAAGCTGCCTTTTGCTGCAAGCAACCTTAGACACAGTCAGAGAATCTAAAATATCGGAATCGTATCGAGTTTCACCGTGCTGCCCATGCGGTCGACCGGGATTTCCGGACGCCAGCGCGAGTCGGTGATGATCTTGCTCATGTCCACCCGGTCGCGATAGCGCGCCGCCACTTCGTAGACTTCGTACAGCAAGCCCTCGCTGAGCCTGACCGGGCTGAGGCCTAATTCCAGGAACTGTTCGTTGTGGATCACCAGCTCGTTGTCCCAGGCCTCGTTGCGCGGGTTGATATAGTAGCGCACCTCCGCCCCTGTCAAGCGCGAGACCAGTTCGGCCAGGTCGTTGACCCGGTGCGTTTCGGTGGCCTGGTTGAAAATCTTGACGCGCTGCTTGTGCGCCGGCGGATGCTTGATCGCCAGCGAGATGCAGCGCACGGTGTCGCGAATGTGGATAAAGGCACGCGTCTGCCCGCCGCGCCCGTAGACCGTCAGCGGATGCCCGACCCCTGCCTGTACCAGAAAGCGGTTGAGCACGGTGCCGTAATCGCCTTCATAGTCAAAGCGGTTGACCAGCGCCGGATCCAGCAGCGTCTCTTCCGTATTGGTGCCCCACACGATGCCCTGGTGCAGGTCGGTCACGCGTACGGCATCATTCTTGTTGTAGTAGAAGAACAGCAGCGCATCGAGCGTCTTGGTCATGTGATAGATGCTGCCGGGATTGGGCGGATAGGGAATCTCGATAGCCTTCTCGCCGCTCGGCGTATCTACCGTGACCGGTAGATAGCCCTCCGGCACGGCCATGCCCGCCGTACCATAGCCATAGACGCCCATCGTGCCCAGGTGCACCATGTGCACGTCCAGCCCGGATTCGACGATCGCACATAGGATATTGTGCGTGGTATTGATGTTGTTGTCGACCGTGTAACGCTTATGGTGCGGCGACTTCATCGAGTAGGGTGCAGCCCGCTGCTCGGCAAAATGGACGACGGCCTTCGGTTCCACGCGCCGGATCAACTGCTCCAGTTCCGTGTAGTCGCGCGCCACGTCCAGGTTGTAGTATTCAATTTTGCGACCGGACACTGCTTCCCATGTGCGCAGCCGCGTCTCGATCGGCTGAATCGGAGTCAATGATTGGCAGCCCAATTCCACGTCGATCTTGCGCCGCGAGAGATTGTCTACGATGATGACATCATATCCCTCGCGCGACAGGCGCAGACTTGTGGGCCAGCCGCAAAAGCCGTCTCCACCAAAGACGATGATTCGTTCTCCGCCTACCATACCGCTGCCTTGCTCCTCACTTTAATTACTTTTCGCTGATAAAAAGTTAGAATGCTTAACATTCGCTGCCGAGAGAATAAACGACAGCCGATCAAGTTGCAAGTCGACTGCTGCACGCATATTGCTGTGCACTCTTTTCCGTGGCATATAGGCTATAATTGGACTATGGGGCCATCTCCGGAAACTCTCAAAATTGCCGTCTTTACCGAAACGTTTCTGCCGAAGATCGACGGTATCGTCAGCGTCCTTTGCCTGATGCTGCAGCGCCTGAACGAGCTTGGTCACCGTGTGCTGCTGTTTGGCCCGCCGGGCGGACCGCGCGACTTTGCCGGGGCTGAAATCGTCGGCGTCGGCGGGCCGCGCTTGCCCTTTTATCCTGAGCTGCGCGTCAACGTTCCGCGCCGCTTTGTCTGGCGCAAAATCTCCAGCTTTCAGCCGGACCTCGTGCATGTCGTCAATCCGTTCTTTCTCGGCCCCTTTGGCATGTCCTATGCGCGGCGGCTCAACGTTCCCGTGGTCGCATCCTTCCATACCGACCTGGCACGCTACGCGCAGGCCTACGGCTACGGCTTTATTGCGCCCATCCTGTGGAGCTACATGCGTGCCTTGCACAACCGGGCCGACCTGAACCTGTGCCCGTCGACGGCCGTGCGCTCCGACCTGCGCCGGCAAGGCTTCCGGCGCGTGCGCTGGTGGCGGCGCGGCATCGACACCGAGCTGTTCACGCCCGGCCCACGCAATCAGGCCATGCGCGCCCGCCTGAGCGGCGGCCACCCGGACAAGTTTCTGATCGTCAACGTCGGCCGCCAGGCGCCCGAGAAGCGGCTGCACCTGCTGCGCGAGCAGCTTTTCCCGGCGCAGGATGTGCACCTGGCCCTGATCGGCGGCGGCCCCAGCCACGAGCAGCTCAAGCGCCACTTCGCCGGCACGCCCACGGTGCTGCCCGGCTATCTGCGCGGCCAGGAGCTCGTCGAAGCCTACCGCGCCGCCGATGCCTTTATCTTCCCTTCCACGACTGAGACGTTTGGCCTGGTGGCGCTGGAAGCGATGGCCTGCCGCGTGCCGGTCATTGCGGCCCGCACGGGCGGCGTGCTCGACACGGTGGTGGATGGCGTCAACGGGCTCTTTTTTGATCCGCAGCGGCCGCAAGAGCTGCGCCAGCAGGTGCTGCGCCTGCGCGACGACCCCGCCATGCGCGACCGCCTGGCGGACAATGCCCTGCAGCACGCGCGCAGCCGTTCGTGGCGCGCGACGATGGATCAACTCGTGGACTATTACTTTACCGCGCGCCGCGTCTTTCGCCTGCGCAGTGCACCAATCGGCGGAGCGCCCGCAGCATGAGCGGGCGGCGCTGATGCCGTCCCGCAGTGGCAGTAACACACAGACAGGCAAAGAGGAACGGTTATGAAGGTTCTGAGCATCGTACGCCACGCCAAGGCCGAACGCCCCGAAGGCTACCCCAATGACTTTTCCCGCCCCTTGACGGCGCGCGGCAACAAGGACGCTGCGCGCCTGGGCGCCTTCCTGGGGGGCATGCAACCTGCCGTCGATTGCATTCTCAGCTCGCCCGCCGCCCGCGCCGCGCAGACGGCCGAACATATTGCCGTCGAACTCGGCTATGCCAAGAGCGTGGGTTGGGAAGCAGGGATCTACCTGGCCAGCGCCGATACGCTGCTCGAACTGCTGCGCCGCGCACCCGAAGACGCCGAACACGTCGTGCTTATCGGCCATAACCCGGGCCTGGAAGAGCTCTCCGCCGGCCTCTGCAGCGGCGCATCCGACAACAGCGTGCTCACGCTTGTCACCGCCAGCCTCGCCTACTTCGAACTCGATATCGCTCGCTGGAGCCAAATCCGTTGGGGCGCGGGGCAGCTGCGATTGCTGGTCTCGGCCAAGGTGCTTAAGTAGGGTTCCACAGAACATGGGGGCCTACGTGCGTTTCGTGAGCAGGGCTAACGGTAGAACATGGCGGCTTGGCCCGCGTTGGCACGTTCGCCGCTGCCAAGCACTTCCTCGACGGCGCCCAACACCGTCTCGACGTCTGCAGCACTGACCTGGTAGTTGGTCACGGCGCGCAGGCGCTGAGCCCGGTCGGGTTCATCAGCACGCCGCGCGTTCGCCAGGGCAGCGCGAAACTCCGGTCGCCCCCATCTTGCCGGCGTCATAGATCGAAATAGACCAATGTTGGTCTGCACTGGCCGCCGGGTCCAGCAGCACCCCTCGATTGCCGCCAACCCTTGCGCCAGGATGCGTGCGTTGGCATGATCCTCCGCCAGCCGCTCCACCATCTCGTCCAGCGCTACCAGGCATGCCGCCGCCAGAATCCCGGCCTGGCGCATACCGCCGCCCACCTGCTTGCGCATGCGGCGCGCCTGGCGCACAAAGGCGCGGCTGCCGGCCAACGCCGATCCCACCGGCGCGCCCAGCCCCTTGGAAAAACAGACGCTCACGCTGTCCGCCGCCTGCACCACGCGGGCAGGCGCCTCCCCCAACGCCACGGCCGCATTCCACAGGCGCGCGCCGTCTACATGCAGCTGCAGCCCGCGTGCGTGCGCCAGTGCTCCCGGCAGCGTCGACGTACTCGACCGGGAGCGCCCGCCCGCCGCAGCGGTTGTGCGTGTTCTCGAGCGCCAGCAGCCGGCTGACCGGATAGTGGTCGTTCTCGTCACGCACGGCATCGGCCACCTGGTCGAGGTCGAGCGTACCGTCGGGCAGGTTGGGCAGCGTGCGCGGCTGCACGCCGCCGAGCGCCGCCGATCCCCCTCGCTCGTACAAGAAGATGTGCGCCTTGTCGCCCAGGATCATCTCGTCGCCGCGGCCGCAGTGGCTCAACACGGCGACCAGGTTGCCCATCGTGCCGCTTGGCACGTAAATCGCCGCTTCCTTGCCCAACAGCGCCGCTACCCGCTCTTCCAGGGTATTGACAGTCGGGTCTTCGCCATAAACGTCGTCGCCGACCACCGCCTCGGCCATGGCGCGCCGCATCGACGGCGTGGGCCTGGTCACGGTGTCGCTGCGCAGGTCGATCGCCGGGCCGCTCACGGGCGCACCCCGCTCTCCTGCAGATACCGTTCGATGGCGGCGAACAGGCGGTCGAGATCTGCATCGTTTACTTCGCCCATATGTGCGATACGAAACGCCTTGTCCTTGTAGACGCCATAGCCGTTGGAGATCTCCATCTGCTCGCCGGCCAGATAGGCATTCAACGCCTCGACGTCGATCTGCCGTGTGTTGGTGACGGTCGTCACGGTGGGCGAACGGTAGCCGTCTTCCGCCATCAAGGCAAAACCCTGGTCTACCGCCCACTGCTGGGTGCGCCGCGCCAGGCGGGCATGGCGGGCATGGCGCTGCTCGATGCCCTCGGCAAAGATGCGGTCGAGCTGTACGCTCAGGCCGCGCATCAGCGAGATGGCAGGCGTGGCCGGCGTGGTGTTCTTCTTGAGTGACTTCTCCAGGTTGAGGAAGTCAAAATACCAGCCACGCCCCTTGATCTGCCTGGCCCGCTCCAACACCCGATCGCTTACCGAGCAGAACGACAATCCCGGCGGCAGGGCCAGCGCCTTCTGCGACGAAGTCAACAATACGTCGATGCCCCACTCGTCGACAGGGATGCGCGTACCGCCAAAAGAAGATACGGCATCCACCAGGACCAGGGTATCGGGGCTGACCCGGCGCACGGCGGCAGCGATCGCCTCCACCGGGCTGGTGACGCCCGTGCTGGTCTCATTGTGCACGACGGTGACGGCATCTACCGGCCCATCCGCAAGCGCCTTGCGTAACGCATCCGCAACGGTCTCGGGCTTCACCGCCGTATTCCACTCGACGTCGACGCGCGTCACCTGCTTGTCACAGCCGACGGCCACATCGTGCCAGCGTTGGCTAAACGCCCCGTTGACAAAGGAGATCACGCGACCGCCCACGCAGTTGCGGATGGCGGCCTCCTGTAAACCGGAGCCCGAGGCGGCAATGATATAGACACGGCTGTGGGTTTCAAACAGGCGCTGCAGCTGCTCTTCACACTTGGCAAAAAGCGATTCAAACTCGTCGCTGCGGTGCCCGATCATGGGGGCTGTCTGTGCTGCCAAGACTTCCGGCAAGACGTCGGTAGGCCCGGGGATAAACAAGCGCTGCGGCGGTTTCGGAGTGGCCGTCGAAGATGGAGCAGGCATGGCGTCTACGAGTTCATGCATGAAACGACTCCTGAGTTGCATCGCATTCGGCTGTTGGGCACAGCTGCCCAAACGCGGCTATTGTGCCACCGCCGCAAGGTCAGCGCAAATAATTCTACCAGCAGGGATAACACATCTTCTGGATAGTAAGCACCTTACCTTTGACGGCCCCCTGTGCAGATGCTATACTCGCGATGGCGACAACCCCCATTCGCACGCAAATTGACGGTTTAGCGTATAAGAATCGCCTATTCAGCCGCAGCTTCATCGAAGATCCATCGAAGTAGGCAGACGCAGCCGGAAAGTGAAAGCGAATGTGAATCCGAATCACCCAGGACGGTTTCGCAACGGTTCGCTATTGGCAGCCGTGATTTCGTTATTCCTCACTGCAGGCGTAACGCTTGCCAGCTGCACCGCACCTTCGCCGACTCCCCAACCCACATCCCTACCGACGTCCTCTGCCGCCGCCCCCACGAGCGCGCCTATTATGGTCGAGGTTACCCGCGTCGTCACGCAAGAAATCGTGGTCACGGCCACGCCCACCCCACCTGTTGCGTGCGCCGCCGGCGATCCGGCGGCGACCGAAGCAGTGGTTGGCGTGCTGGCCCCGTTCTCCCAAAATGCAGCCTGGCCCAAGGCACTGGGCATGCAGGCCGGTCTCGGCCTGGCTGTCGAGGATATCAACCAGGCAGGCGGCATTGTGGGCAAACCACTGCGCGCCGCCATCGAAGACACGGCCGGCGATCCGGTGTTGGCCGCCCGCATGGCGGAGTCATTGATTACAGAGCACTGCGCCAGCGCACTGGTGGGTGGCTTTACCCTGGAGGAAAGCGCGGCGATCAAGCAGGTCAGCGAGCGCTATGGCGTGCCGTTTATTATCGTCGAGGCAACTGCCGACGAGCTGACCGGCGATAGCCCAGCCACGGTCTTTCGTATTGCACCGGCAGCCACGATGATGTCACAAATGCCCGCCCAGTGGCTTAACAGCCTCGGCGATTTCAACGGCGACGGGTCAGTCCACGTCACCCTGATCGTCGAGAACACGCCTAACGGTGACCAGGCGCTCGACCAGACGATCCAGGCCCTGACTTCCGCCCACATCCCCTATGACTTCCTACGCGTGGACGTACCGACCCAAGACTTCTCGCCCCAAATCGCCCGCATCGTCGCCAGTGAGCAGACGCCGGACGCGATCCTCGTCTATGTCAGTGGTGACCTGGCGCTGGATGTGCTGCGCCAGTTGTTGGATGCGGGCGTTGGCCCGCTAAAGGGGACGCTGCTGGTCACCGGCCGCAGCGCACTCGACGGGGCATTGTTCTGGCAGCGCGTGCCCGACGGCGCCTACACGGTCGTGAGCCGGCGCGGGCCGTGGAATACAAGCCTGACGCCGATGGGCCAGGCCTTTGTCGAGCGCTATCGCCAATACTCCACCCAGTGGCCCGAGCCGGTCGTCTTTGCCGCCTACGACGCCATTCACCTGCTGGCAGATGCAGCCCAACGCAGCGGATCGTTTGCGCCCAAGGACCTGTTGAGTACCCTGGAAACGACCGACATAACGCTGGCCTCGGGCTATTATCATTTCCCGTTCAACAGCCAGCGCCCGCCGGACGGGCAGTTGGAGCCCGCCTACTTGTGGCACCAATGGCCTGATCCACCGCTGCTCTATATGCAATATCGCGAGCCGCAGCAGGACCCTGCTACGATTGACATCATCTGGCCGCCAATCTTCCGCACGGTCGAAGGTCCCGTCATCCGGCCTTAAAGCGGCGCCTCGCCTATCCCTTCTGTGCCCGCCGCGTGCGCTGCCGAACATCGTGATTGAGGATCTTCTTGCGAATGCGCAGTGAAACCGGCGTCACCTCAAGCAGATCGTCGTTGCCCAGATACTGGATCGCATCGTCCAACGTCAAGTCGCGCGCGGCATTCAGCATGTCGCTAGTAGCCGAAGGTTTTTCGCGGAAGTTGGTCAACTGCTTGGCACGGCAAATGTTGATCACCAGCTCGTCGTCGCGAGTATTTTGGCCGACGACCTGCCCGGCATACACCTCGTCGCCCGGCTTGACGACGTACTGGCCGCGCTGCTGCAAGCTGACCAACGCATACGCAGTGACCGTACCCGTCTCCAGTGCAACCAGCGCCCCGTTCTGCTGCAGGTCGATATCGCCCTGGTATGGCTCATAACCGTGATAGAGCGTGTGGAAGATGCCTGTCCCGCGCGTGGCAGTCAGAAAAGGCAGGCGGAAGCCAAGCAGACCGCGCGTCGGCGCCAGGTAGGTGCAGTAGACCGTACCGTCTTCGCCGTAGTGAATGGTCTGCATCTGGGCGCGGCGCTTGCCCAACATCTCTTGCACAGCGCCGAGGTAATCCTGGCCGACTTCGACAAAGACCTGCTCGATTGGCTCCAAAGCGCGGCCGTTTTCGTCTTCCTTGAAGATGACCTCTGGGCGGCTGACCGAGAATTCGTAGCCCTCACGCCGCATCGTTTCGATAAAGATGGCCAGGTGCAGCTCGCCGCGCCCCGAGACGACATACTCGTTGGCGCGATCCGTGTCCTGCACGCGCATGGCCACGTTGTGCTCCAGCTCGTTGTACAGGCGCGCCCGGATCTGGCGGCTGGTGAGGTACTGTCCCTCGCGCCCGGCAAAGGGGCTGTCGTTGACGGCAAACGTCATGCGCACCGTCGGCTCTTCCACCTTGATCGGCGGCAGCGGTCGCGGATCGTCCGGATCGGCCAGCGTGTCGCCGATGCCGGCGTTCTCGATGCCTGCTACGGCGACGATGCTGCCGGCCGACACCTCGGTTTCGGGCACGCGCTGCAGATTTTTGAAGGTGTAGACCTGCGTCACCTTGCTCATCTCAACCCGGCCTTCGGGATCGATACGCACGATTGGCTGGCCGCTGCGCATCGAACCGCTGCGCAGGCGCCCGACTGCGATCTTGCCGACGTAGCTGCTGTATTCAAGGGTCGTCACGAGCAGTTGTGTCGGGCCATCCATGTCCACCAATGGCGGTGGCAAGTACTTGAGGATGGCGTCAAACAGCGGCTCGAGGCTTGGGCTGAGTTCATCAGCCTCCAGACCGGCACGGCCGTCCAGCCCAACGGTATAGACGACCGGAAACTCGGCCTGCTCATCGCTGGCACCCAGGTCGATAAACAGGTCAAACGTCCCGTTTACCACATGGTCTGGCCTGGCGGCCGGGCGGTCTACCTTGTTCACCACGACGATGGCCTTGAGCCCTTTTTCCAGCGCCTGGCGCAGCACAAAACGCGTCTGCGGCATGGGGCCTTCTACTGCATCCACCAACAGCAGCACGCCATCCACCATGTTCATGATGCGTTCGACCTCGCCGCCAAAGTCGGCGTGACCGGGAGTGTCGACAATGTTGATCGTAACGCCCTTGTACTCGACACTGGTATTCTTGGCCAGGATCGTGATGCCGCGCTCGCGTTCCAGGTCATTGGAGTCCATCACGCGCTCAACCATGAGCTGGTTCTCACGGAACACTTTGGTCTGGCGCAGCATGCCGTCTACCAGGGTTGTTTTACCATGATCGACGTGAGCGATGATGGCGATATTGCGAATGTCGGGCCGTGGCTCGAGGCGGCTCAGGTCTTCGACAATCACTTTCGTGTTACTTTGGGTCATAAATTCCATCTAGTTCCCTGCTATCACATGCTCGGGCGCCAGAAAACCGGCTACAGCCGCCTGGTTTTCGTCCAGTGCAGCATACCATTATACGTCAGAAGGGCCAGTCCATGCAATCCAAACGGCTTGAGAACGGCAGTAAATCGTCCGGCAAACGTCGGCCAGGCTATCAAGTAAGCCACTAACATTTGACCGAAAAGACGGCAAGATGGCACAAAAACGCTTTAGACAAGCCTCGAACGGATTTGCCTAAGTTTTAGGCGCCTGCTAGCATGTCGAACATGCGCCTTCAGACCAAACTCGGTCGGCACTCAGATTTGAGTCGGACCACTTTCATACGCACCGCTCTTACCGCTCTCGTCGTCCTGTCTACGCTCTTCATCGCCATCTCACCTTCGCAACCGGCAACAGCACAGGACGCAGCATCATCCTCGCCGGCCCAGCAGATCCTGGACGCAGTCAACCAGGCCCGTATCGACAATGGCCTGCCGCCGTTGATCCAAAGCTCGCTGCTGACCTTGGCTGCCCAGAACCACGTCGAAGACGTAGTGGCCAACGGCAATTGGGGCCACTATGGCAGCGATGGCAGCAACGTGCGCCTGCGCGCCGCCCGCGTCGGCTATCCGTCGGGCTCGGTCAGCGAGAACTGGGTGGCCGTCTCTGATCCCGGCCAGGCCATCGGCTGGTGGATGAACGACTGGATCCATCGTGTGAATATCCTTGAACCGCGCTGGGACGAGGTCGGCGTCGGCGCCGCCCAGGCCGGCAATGGTTACTGGATTCTGGTTACCGACTTCGGCAATATCGACGGCGACGCCATGCCCCCGGTCACGGATGCCACCTCTGTGACACAGTTGACGGCGGACGGCAATATTCAAGCCGAGGTGATCCCCGAAAACGGCGAGTACGCCATCCAATCCGGTGATACGCTGCTGGGTATCGCCTATCGCTTTGGGCTTGACTGGCAGGATATTGCGCTCACCAACGACATGGGCGAGGACGATCTGCTCCAGATCGGCCAGGTGATTCGCCTGCCCATTCCCAATGGCACCGGCGGCCCAGTCGCCGCGGTCTCCGCCGATGTTGTAGCCGGCAAACAGGTGCACGTCGTACGTATCGGCGAGACGCTGTGGACGATAGCCGCTCGCTATCAAATCGCGTGGGAAGATGTTGCCGCCGTCAACGGCCTGGGCGAATACGACCTTCTGCAGATCGGCCAGGAGTTGAAACTCCCGGCCAGCCTCGACGAACCGGAAGAGCAGGAAACGGCAGCTGCGGACGAGGAATCCGCCGGCGACGAGGCGACCTCAACCAGCACCAGCGAAGATACGGCTAATGAAGCATCGGCCGGCAAGGACGCAGCCGATGAGGGTATGCGCTTCGCGCAGAAGAATGCGGCGTCTGCATCTGACTCTGCCCCTGACGCTGCCTCCTACACCGTACAATCCGGCGACACGCTGCTGGGCATTGCCATCAAGTTGGACATCGAGTGGGAAGAGCTTGCAGCAGCCAACGACCTGACCGAAGATACCTTCCTCCAGATCGGCCAGCAGCTGGACGTTCCCGCCGGCGCCACCCTCATGAGTGCCAAACCAGCCGACACACCCACTAACGAAACCAGTGATGCGGCAAGCGCTAGCAGCACAGACGCCGGCGCCTTCGCATCAAGCGCCAAGTCCATCCCCGGCAGCAGCCGCACCCATCGCGTCAAGTCAGGCGATACGATCTACGGCATCGCCCTCCAATACGGTGTCGACATGCAAGACCTCCTGCGCATGAACGACCTGGGCGAAGACACCCTGCTCCAGCTCGACCAAGAACTGGCCCTGCCCTGAGCCATGAGTATCATACGTCCCCGAGACCGGCGAACGCAAGCGGTCGCTTGAGGTCCCGGGGACATTCGTTAACATCTGTTTCTCTCACCCCTTCGCCCCAGCCTCCAGCAGCAAAGCCTCAGTCTGCTTATCGTTATTCTGCCGCGCCGCCATCAACGGCGTAAAGCCGCTCTGCTGGCGCGCATTGACGTCGGCGCCGTGGGCGATCAACAGCTTGACGATGTCGGCGTACTGGCCTGCAACGGCGGCGTGCAGCGGCTGGATCGACATAGCGTTCTTGGCCACGGCATGCACGTCGGCGCCTTGCTCGATCAGAAACGCAGCAATGTCGGCATGACCAAAGAAACAAGCCAGCTGCAGCGGTGTAAAGCCATCGGATGTGTAATCGTGAACGGCGGCCGGCCACGTCTTGGCGATCTTGCGCACCCGTTCGCTTTCGCCCACCGCCGCCGCCTCGCCGATCGTGAGTCGCATCCCGCTGGCGAGCAGCGCCTGCACAATATCCGTGCGTTTGCGGTACTGTGAAAACAGGATGGCCGGCAGTTCGTCCTCCATCAGTGTATAGGCGAGCCCTGGCCGCTGCTGCAACAGCGACTCCACCGCCCCCCCGTCGCCCTCGCTGACTGCGGCAATCATGGCGTCGATCAATGGCAGGACTGCCTGCAGCGAGGTGAGCCGCGCGTCGATCTTGGCAGCCTGCGCCGCACAGGCCTCTGCGCCCAGCCCGCCATCGCCGGTGCAAATGCCTTCCACCTCGGCCAGCGCCGCATACATCTGCCGCAGCAGCAGCTTTGCTTCGTTCGGGCGTGCATCCAACAACACCAGGTTCTTGTCCAGTTGGTTGGCGTGCTCGCGCAGGTGGGAGTCAAAGCGGTGCAGGCGAAAGCGCACGGTCGGCCAGGGTTCCGGCTCCCAGGCGGGTGATCGCAGCGCCAACTGCTCGTCGCTCAGGCCCTGCAGTTCGCCCACGATCTTGCCATGCAGCCGCGCATACTCGGACCACATCTGCGCCGGTGGCAGATCCACCGCAATCTCCAGTGGCTCGCCGGCCATGTCGGCGAGCTCGACATCGTCAAGCGCCTGCGGCTCAGGATTCAGCAGCACGTTGCGGATGGCGGCAAAGAAGAAGCGCTCGACCTCATGAACGTGCTGCACGACGACGTTCGCCGGCCACTCGTGCGGAGCCGGCTGGCGGCGAAAGGCCTGCTCGTTAATGCCCACCAAGAGCGCCTCCACATCACGAAACGCTGCTTGATGCTGGCGGAGGGCATGCTGTGCCTGCGTGGGCGCGCGGCCCACCTGTTGTCTCCGCGCCGCCAGCTCGGCAGCTAACTGGCGCAGTTCCAAGGTGGTGTGCAGAAACGCATAGCGCACGCCGTCATAGGCGTCGTACGACCAGGCGGCGTTGTTCAAGATCCATTCAGGCAATGCATGGGTAGCGGCAGCAAAACGCGCCACCGCCCCATACAGGGCGTCGGATGTCATCTCTTGGCTCCTCATAGCATGTGGCAGCAGGAATCTAGCAAATCAGGGGAACTTATTCGACCGGGGTGCTTACCGGCACCTTGACCAAGGTGCGGTAGACCATTTGGTACATCGAGCGGGTGGATCGGCGGCCGCGACGCAGCCAGATGAGCAGGTAGTAGCGCAGAGGACGCTGGAAGCGCAGGGCAAAGCCACCCAGCACAAGCAGCAGCACCCACTGGAGAATGACCCACTGCACCGGCAGTACGGCTGTAAAGTTGCCGAGCGTGATGCCGATCAAGATCCCCGTAGCGCGGCCCAGCAGGATGGCAGGCAGCAGCCAGCGCAGTTGCAGCGTGCCCAAGCCGGCTACGTACATCACCAGGTCCGGCACCGGGAACAGGAAGAAGACATACCAGACCAGCGGCGATCGCAGCCGCAGCTTGCGCTCCCAGCGTACGAGCTCGACGCGGCTAAAGAAACGCTCCAGCAAGGGACGTCCAAACTGGCGGGCAATGACGACGGCCAGGCACGCGCCGATGGTGAGGCCCAGCAAGCTCAGGAAAAGGCCCCACCAGAAGCCAAATACGTAGCCGGCCAGGACGGCCAGGAAGTTGCCGGGCAGGGGCGCAATCAAGATCTGCGCGGCGTAGAACAGCACATACATCACCGGCGCCAGTGGGCCAAAACCCATCAGCCACGTGCGCACGTCGCCCGCAGCGCGCAGCAGCGTAGCTACCGGTTCGTTGAGCCACCAAACCAACAGGGCAGTTGCGGCCATCGCCAACACGAAATAGCCACCACCCTGCCACTTATTTTGAATTCGCAGCATGAAACCTGGCCCGTCCAGAATATAGAGATGAGGTGCAGTTGAAGCATACCAGAAACGTTGCGATCTGTCAGCTACAATTTATGGACGATCGCCTGTTATTTTGCTGACAATATGCTGCGCGCATTGCTCGCGCTAGTCTATAGCACCAGGTACACCCAACAGTGCAGTGCGCGGGCGCAAAACGCGCCGGGTGCGGCGGGCGCCGACTAAGATCCAATAACGAAGCCATCGCTGGTAACGCAGTGCGATTGCGCCTACCAGAAACAACGCGATCCACTTGACCACGACGATCTCCGCCGGCAGCACGTTGCTGGCGTTGCCGATAGCGATGCCCAACGCCACGTTGATCCCGCGCCCGATAAGGATGGCAGGCAGCAGCAGGCGCAGGCTGAGACTGCTCAAGCCGGCAATATAGACCGCTGTGTCAGGGATAGGGAACAAGAACAGCACAAACCACGGAATCGGCGAGCGCAGGCTCAGCTTGCGCTCCCAGCGCACCAACTCGTCATGCGGGAAAAAGCGCTCGAGCAGGCCGCGCCCAAAGCGGCGCGAGAGCCACATCGCCACCGACACGCCCAGGCTGAGTGCAGCGAGGCTGAGCAGCAGCCCCCACCAGAAGCCAAAGAGATAGCCGCCAAACACCGTCATAAAGCTGCCTGGCAGCGGTGCAAACACGATCTGCGCCGCATAGAAGAGGAAGTAACCGGCCGGCGCCAGCGGTCCCAACGAAATGAGCCAGCTGCGCACATCGTCGGCCGTCGCCATGACATTGCGCAGCGGATCACGCAGCATCCAGACCACGACGAGAACAAAGATCATGGCTGCCACCATCAACAGCAAGTTTCGTACGTTGCGACCGGAGAGAATAGTAGGCATACAGCTCCCTTGGTATCTTGGCGGATTCAGACCTGGCGGATGCAGGCTGGCCAGATTGAGACAGAGTCAAGGTGCGTTTTCTGTAAGCGGTCCAACATTGCCTGCTGTCAGAACGCTGATCCTCACCCTGTTATCCAGTCCGTACGAGGGAGTACGGCCTGGATAACAGGGTGCCATGTAACTAATCGCCGACGATGAACTCTCGCTCCTTCACCTTGCCGTTGCGACTGCTCGCCTCGGCCAGCACCGATGCAGACTCACGGTCGCCGTCGCCATGACCGGCCGCCGGCTGCACTTGCTGGGGCTTCTCTGCCTGCGTACCGTCTGCCTCTTCCTCGAACAGCGCCGCCAACGGGTCGATCTGCTCGACTAGCTCCTGGCGGAACTGCTGCGTGTAAAGCCGGTAGTAGTGGCCGCTCAGCGCCAGCAGTTCGGCATGCGTGCCCATCTCGGCAATGCGCCCGTCCTCGATCACCAGGATGCGGTCGGCGCTGCGAATGGTGGACAGGCGGTGTGCGATCACGAACGACGTACAGTCGGTCATCAGCGCATCCATCCCCTTCTGGATCAGCGCCTCGGTCAGCGTGTCCACGCTGCTCGTGGCCTCGTCCATGATAAAGATGTCGGGCTGCGCCAGCACGGCGCGCGCCAGGCTGATCAGCTGCTTCTGGCCCGTGGACAGCAGCACGCCACCCTCGCCCACCTGCTCCTCATAGCCCTTCTCCAGGTTGGCGATGAACTCGTCCGCCCCCGCCACCTTGGCCGCCACTTCCACCTCGGCGTCGCTGGCGTCCAGCCGCCCGTAGCGGATGTTCTCACGAATCGTGCCCGAGAAGAGGTGCGGCGTCTGCAGCACGATTCCTACGCGTGACTGCAGCGCGTGCTGCGTCATGTCGGTGTAGTCCACGCCGTGGATCGTGATCTTGCCGCCGCGCGGCTCGAAGAAGCGGCACAGCAGGTTGACGATCGTGCTCTTGCCGCCGCCCGTCGGCCCTACCAGCGCGATGGTCTCACCGGGAGCCACGCGCAGGTTGAAGTCGCTCAGGATCGGCTTGCCTTCCTCGTAGTAGAAGTCGACGTTGTCGAACACGATCTCGCCGCGCAGGCTGCCATAGTCCTGCGCCCCTTCCTTATCCACCACGTCCGGCTGCGAGTCGAGCAGCGAGAAGATGCGCTCGCCCGAAGCGATCGCCTGCTGCATCTCGGCGAACACACGCGCCATCTCCTGGATCGGCCAGATCATGAAGACGATGTACGAGATGAACGCCTGGATGCCGCCGATGCTGATGGCGCCGTCGTTGGCGTTGAGACCCGCGTACAGGATTACGGCGGCCGTCGCAAACGACGAGATCAGCTGCACCGTCGGCAGGAACAAGCCCGAGAACCAGGCCGCCCGGTAGCCGGCGCGGTACATGTCGCCGGTCAGGTGGCCGAATTCGGTCAGGTTTGCGTCCTCGCGGTCGAGCGCCTTGATGACGCGCACACCCGTGATCGTCTCGTTGTACGAACCGGTCAGCTTCGAGTTGATCCGGCGCACGTCACGGTACTGCACGATGATCTTGCGCTGGAAGATTGTCGCCACCACGATGATGACCGGCACAATCAACATCACGATCAGCGTCAGCTGCCAGTTGATCCTCGACATGAAGAACAGCGCCGTGACGATGTTGAATATCGACCAGGTCACGTCGAGCAAGCCCCAGGTCACCAGCTCGGCCACGCGGTCCGTATCCGACGTCACGCGGCTGATGATCCAGCCCACGGGCGTGCGGTTGTAATACGGCAGCGACAGCGTCTGCAGGTGATGGAAGAGCGACTTGCGCAAGTCATAGCGAATACGCTCGCCCAGGATACCTGCCAGGTAGATGAAGGCGAAGACAAACACCGCCTGCACCAGGACCAGCGCGGCGTACTGCGTGAGAATCTCCGTCAACACCGCCACGTTCTTGGCGATGATGCCTTCGTCGATGATGCGTGCACTTAGATAGGTGAAGTACGAATCCAATCCCGAGACGACCATAACCGTAAACAGAAAGCCAAGCACGCCCCACTTGTAGGGGATCAGCAGCTTGGCCAACCGCCGGATGGTTTGGCCGTTGAAACTGGTGTCGAATTCTTCTTCCTCGAACTCAATCAGTTCTGACACGGTTCAGCTCCTCTTCCAGTTCCGCTTCCATGCGCGTCTGCGCCCGATAGATGCGGCGGTAGATGCCATCTTGTTCCACTAGCTCAGCGTGCTTGCCACGCTGCACGATACGTCCATGTTCCAGCACCAGGATCTGGTCGGCGTCCATCACGCTCTGAATGCGATGGGCGATGATGAAGGTGGTGCGTCCTACCATCAGCCGGTTGAGCGCCTGGCGGATCAGCGCCTCGGTCTCAAAGTCCACCGACGACGTCGAGTCGTCGAGGATCAGGATACGTGGGTCCTTGAGCAAGGTGCGGGCGATCGCCACGCGCTGCTTCTGCCCACCCGACAGCGTGATGCCGCGCTCGCCGACCAGCGTGTTGTAACCCTCCGGCAGCTTGCGCAAGATCACGTCGTGGATGGCGGCGGCCTCGGCGGCGGCGAACACTTCCTCGTCCGGCACCTGGCGCCCCACACCGTACGTGATGTTGTCGCGGATCGTGCGCGAGAACAGGAATGGTTCCTGCTCCACAATGCCGATCTGGCGGCGCAGGTAGTGGCGCGGGTACTCCTTGAGCTCGATGCCGTCGAGCAGAATACGCCCGCCGGTATAGTCATAGAAACGCGGCAGCAGGCTCATCAGCGACGACTTGCCTGAACCGGTGGCGCCCATCAGCGCCACGACCTCGCCAGGCTTGACCGTCAAGTTGATGTCATGCAAAGCGCCCTTTTCGGCGCCTGCATAGCTGAACTCCACGTGCTCGAACGCCAGTTCGCCCTTGAGCGCCGCTGTCGAACCAACGCTGCCCTCGACCACCGGCTCGCGATCTTCCTTGATCACGCTGGTGAGGCGGCTAAACGACACCAGGCTTTCCGACATCTGCACGATCAGGCGGCCCAGGTTGCGCAGCGGCCAGATGATCCAGATCACCAGGCTCGAGTACGCCAGGTAGGTGCCGACCGAGATTTCGCCGTTGATGGCCATGATCGACGCCAGCATAAAGCCGGTCAGCATCTGCGCCGCACACAGGATGTCGGTCACGGGCCAGAAGGTGGCGTGCATCAGCAGCAGGTATTTGCCCTTGACATACTTGGTCCAGTTCTCCTTGTCGAACTTCTCTTCCTCGAACGGCTGGCGGGCGAAAGCCTTAACCACGCGCACGCCGCTCAGGTTCTCCTGCAGCGTGGTGGACAGCTTCGCTTCCTGCGTCTGGTAGGCCTCATAGGCCTTCTCGATCCGGCGGAAGAAGAAGAGCGAGATAGCCAGTACGACCGGCACCACGATGATCGAGAACCAGGCCAGCATCTGGTTCAGGTAGAGCAGCGCGGCGAAGTTGACGATAAACAGCATGGCGATACGGCCGGCCTCGATCGCCTGGTCGGCGAAGAAGCGGCGGATCGTATCCACGTCCGACGTCGCGCGCTGGATCAGTTCGCCGGTCTGTGTGCGGTCGTGATAGGCAAACGGCAGCCGCTGGATGTGGTCGTACAGGTAGTTGCGCAGGCGCAGGGCGATGCCCTCGGCGGTGCGCGCGGCCAGGCGCTTGCTGTTAAAGGTCAAGATGCCCATGAAGAACGCCAGCAGCAAGAAGCCGCCCACGATGGACCACAGCGGCCACGTGTGGTCGCCGGCGTCCAGGTAGGTGTCGATAAAGTAGCGGATGAGCAAGAACGTCAGCGTGTTCAGGATTGCCGCCACGCCCACGCTCACCGTCGCGCCCAGGTAGGTCAGCCGGTAGCCGCTCATCATGCGCCAGAAGCCGCGCCATTTGCCGACGCCGACGGTTTGCTTGAGATCGAAAGTGGCTGGTGGTGGGTTGCTGCCCGCCATCGTGTTAGCAGTTGTGTTAAGAATCGTCAGCATACGTGCCTCACTTCAGGGACTGCTTGGTGATTAGTCTCACCTTGAATACGAACCCCACAAAACAAAAGATGCAGGACATTGGTCGAGATCCTTCCGGACCCAATGCCTGCATCTTTTTAGGTTGCGCTTGCCTGTGTCCTCCAGGAGGAGCACGTGCACAATGCAACAAAAAAGCCGCAGGCACCGGTGTGGGTGCGCTGCGGCCTGGGCTTCCCTTACGGGTCAGCTACCGGACGATGGGCGCACCTCTCCCACGGATGGCACTTCCGCCACCGAATGGGGTGTTAAGAACGGTGAAAACCTTCATTGTCACGGTAAAGCTGTCCTTTCCTAGACTAACTTGAGCGTGCCTGTCACAACGCAACGTTCATCCCGGCTCAAGCCAAGAGAGCGTATCACAGGAGGTGAGCGTCTGTCAAGGGGGTAATTGTATGAAAATCACATTTTGATCAGGTTTGAGACAGCCCAAGTGAGATATACTGCGAGCCATGTTGCGCATCAACGTCATCGGCACCACCGGCGCCGGCAAAAGCACATATGCGGCTGCCCTGGCGGCACGGATAGGGAGCCCAGTGGTCGAGCTAGATGAAATATTCTGGCAGCCGGGTTGGCAGCCCACGCCGCGCGACGAATTCTGCAGCAAGGTTGCGACGATCCTGGCAGCTGGGCATTGGGTCGCGTGCGGCAACTACAGCGCCGTGCGCGACATTGTTTGGCAGCGTGCCGACACACTGGTTTGGCTTGACTACCCATTACCCCTGATCTTGTATCGACTCTATCGCCGGACCTGGCGGCGTATCGTCACGCAGGAGGAGCTGTGGGGTGGCAACCGTGAAACCTGGCGCAACCAGTTTCTGAGTTCCGAATCGCTCTTTGTATGGGCACTCCGCACACACCACCGGCGGCGCCGGGAAATGCCGGCTCTGCTGGATCAGGGGGAATATGCGCATCTGCAGCTGCTGCGTTTTCACCGTCCACGCGCAGCGCAAGCCTGGTTGGACGGCCTACCCGCAGCAGGCGCAACCGCGGCCACCTCCGTCCCATTCGACTACAACAATTGACGTACTCACCTACGTCAAAAAGTTGCTCCAATTGCCGGATGAAGCCCCCGCCTGCCTGTGCTACGATATTGGCGGATGGGTTAAGGGTTCAGGGTTTTTGCAGGTTCTCTGGTTTTGCAGGTTTTCTCCTTCTCTCTGTGTTGCGACCGCCGGCGCGTGGGCACCGGCGGTCGTGGCTTTTTTAGGCCTCGTTGTCACTTGTGACCCAGGGTCTTGGTGAGATTGTCACAACTGCAGTCCCGCTCGTTCTTCGACGTATAGATTGCGCTTCTCGCTTTCACTAAACCCTCAAATTGAAGCGGGCGTGACCGACGTCTGCTGGATGCCAAACGGGCTCGAAACTGCCACTTCGAATGCCCACCCCTGCTTGAGGTTCACAAACGTGCGATCTGGTGTCATGTCCATAACTGCACACAACGGATCGTTGAAATCATTGCCCGGACCCCACTCCCAGGCATACCAGCCGAGATCAAGCTCATGACAAACATCTAGAATCGTCTGGTAGTCAATTTCCCCAGTCGGGCCGCATTTATCCGCAGCCGGATTGTTTTGCGAAAACGCGCCATACCGCGAGAACTCGCCGACTACGAGAGGATACCCAAGATTGACGGCCTGCTGCAAATTCGTACGGATAAACGCTGCGTCGGCGCCATCGGCCATCGGCCAATACAAATGCACGGAGAATATCAGGTTGGCCTCGGGGTCGGCAGCCAGCAGCACGGCCGCCGTATTGTTCAGCATGCCCAGATCCTTACCCCAGTCCGAGGCATCGATAACCAAAGGCGAGCGAATGCCGGCGGCTCGCAGCCGCTGCACGGCATCGTTGTAACCGGCCACGAAATCGGCTTGGCTGACCGTGTCGTCCCCCACTTCATTGCCAATATTGATCAGTAAATAAGCCTCGTGCTTCTTGAGGATGTCCACAACCGCGGGCTGTGTCCAGTAGTTGACTAGCTCGCCGAGCCGAGTCCAATCTCCAGTAGCGTCATGCAGCTCGACCATCGGAATTAGATGATTGGCCTTGGCGTTCGTAATGAGAGCATCGAGTGTTGCGATTGCGGTGGGGCCCTGGTCGGTTGCGATCGCCCAAACAATCCGCACGCTGTTCGCAGCCGTTTGCTTGATTTCGGGGAACGAAATCTGTCCTTGAGCGTCGGCAGGCTGTTCGAACACCGACATCTTGTTGACCCCACGCAGAATGACCTTTGCACCGTTTGGGGCGTGAAGATGCCGCCCTTCGATATAGAAGGTTTCGCGCTGGGGTTGCCCGTCATCAAGGAGCTTTGCCCACGTGCCGTCATCGACCAAGCCCGTAACAAACGTCTTGGTCTGGAATTCCTTGACCCGCAGCAATGTCTTGCGTCCGAACTTACCGTCCACCACCAGACGTGCTCGCGCGCTTGGTAGCGCATTCAGCCTGGTCTGTAACAAGATCACATCCTCACCTGTTGCGCCTAATCCCAATGTTTGTGGCACTGCGAATCTCCTGTCATGTGTGTAGTGCCGAATTGAAAGCCTTCCTAGTTTATCTCCGCCGTATACGCTTCGATGCCGTACTTGCGCAAATACTCGTAGGGCACGCGACAGTAGCCGCCAGCTTCTTCGCCGTCATGGCCAAATGCCTCGCCCCAGCTGTTGCGCACAATAAAATAACCACCGCCTGGCACCTGGTCATCGTCCACATAGCCGACCATGCACATCGCATGACCGCCCAGATCTCTCTCATTTGGCAGCGGCAAACGCATATCGCCGCCCCGGAAGCCATAGGGGCGCTGGCAAGATTCAAATACATGCACCGAGAAGGCTACAGGCGATCCGGCAGCCAAAGCCGTGCGCAGCGAATCGACCCAGGTGGCATTCAGTTGAGAGAAGTTGACGATGCGGTTGGGCGCCGCTGCGCCGGCTGCATTGGCTGGGGATGGTCCTTGACCTTCATTATTCGCAATGAGTGCAGAATTGTATGGCCATATTGGCTCCGGACACACCCCGAGTTCCTGGAGCACCACCATCGCCGTCTTGATCCAGGTGCCCGGACCGGCGAAACCATCGCGCTCTTTGCACGCCCAATAGATGAACTGTTCAGACAGATTGGCGCCAGTGCTTTGGTCACCTAACAAGTACTCGCGTACGGCCGCAGTGGCGTGGGCTACACATGTGCTGCGACTGCCTTGAAAGCGCACAGCCGGCATCTTGGCGTGCAGGTCAACTTCCGGCGGCAAGTCGGCAAAGGACACCGGCTCCTCCTCAGCGCCGGCGACGTCCTCCACCGGCAGTGCCCCGAGCACGACGGGGATATCCTCTTCAGCAAAATCCACACCGGCCGGTAGAACAGGTTGGATGGCGTCGAGCAGCGCAGCCACATCTTGTGTTGGGAGCCCCAGATGCTGCGCCAGTGAATCGCGCCCGTTGGTCTGCTCTGCGGCGCTGGCGAGTTCCTCCGCAGTGGTGATCCACAGCTCGGCCAGCCGGCTGGCTGCACTCGCAGGAAGTCCGGCGACATTGGATAGAAGCGTACCGGGTTTGTTAGCCATCTTTTTGTCTCCTCGTTGACCACCAAAAAAAGATTACGTCAAGTTCTCCGCCCGCAAACAGATTGCCGGGTCCCCGATCACCACGTAGCCGCCGGCGTCATTACGCGCAGCCCAATCGGCCACCAGTTGCTTATCGTCGATTGGGAAGCCAAACTTCTTGTAGTCCTCCAACATCTTGGCTACGCTGGCGTAGAGAATGGAATAGCGCTGGTACATATCAGTCAATGCATAGCCGATTGGCTTGCCCGCAAGAATGCGCCCCAGTGCATTCTGATAGCGAATCAGCTGGTCGCCCAGCTTCTGGGTATTGAAAGAGTAGTTCCACGCTCGCTCGACATGCCCAATACAGGCCAGTGCGCCGCCTTGGGGATGGCTGAGCAGCGCCTTAGGCAGTGCGGCCAGAAACGGCTTTTCTGCGATCTGCAGCGGCGCCCGATCAGTGCGGGTCACATATTGATCAAACTGCGGCGTTCCCGCGCTGTAGCAGGCAAAGAAAAAGGCGATCAAGCCGTGGCACTGCACGCCGGCCGTGTTGGCGAGCAGTTCGGCGCCAAACTGCGTGTTGTCCTGGCACTTGATCGCACCCTGCACCGCAGGTTGTGCAGGGTCGGGTTGGATAAACCCGACACCATGTGTGGCGCTGAAGAGAAACGCCGATGGCGTGCGGCCGGCGGGCGGTGCGAACACTTCCGCTAAGGCAGTGGCCGTTGCGGCATCATCCCAAAGCCGGCGCGAGACAAAGCCTTTGCTTTCCGCCACCGCCAGCTGCGCGGGTTCGCCATTTTGGGCGGGCACGCCGTCGGCCAACGGGCCCACCAAATGAGCAGCACTGAGCGTGGTGGCGCGGTCACGATTGGTGCGGAAGAAGACTGCCTCTTTGCTGCGAGGTTTGGCATCGCCCTGCTCATATGCGATCACACTGTCGACATAGCGGGCATAGGCCGCGACGTCATCAAAGTGGAGCAGTCCCACGGCATAGGCCATGCTCAACATCTGACAGAAGTCGAAGGGAATTCGTTCCGGACCACCCACGAGCAGCAGATAGTAGGGCACGCGCCAGGGATACACGTTGCCCGCATCGACACCGTACTTCGCCAGCCAGTCCAGCCAGTCTGTTTCACCGGCATATTCAAGCACCTTGACACGCTTCTCGTCGCCGATCTGCTGGCAGCGGTGTTCGTACAGCCGCATTACTTCCTTTTTCACGGCTGCATCCTCGTCCTTGTGGAAGACCACTGCCCAGCCGGCATTCTTGACGTCCCACGGCAGGATGTCGTCCGGGAGACCGAGACTCTTCGCCGCGTTGGGCCGATTAGCGAGCGCGTTCGCCGCCTGGATCTTACCTCGATCGAGCGTCCCTCCCTTGATCATCGCCGCCAGATCGGCCACGGTCATGTCAGGCAATAAGGGCTCGCCGGTCCTGGCATCCACGCCGTTGACGAAGATAAGGTCTGGCTGCGCTTCGACGTGCCCGGTGGATGCTGCATCGGTCATGTGCCTTCTCCTTGCATCGAAGAATCGTGTTGCGCATTAGCCTGGCAGCCGCAGTTTCCCCCGCCAGTACATGGATTGAACGGTCCGATAAAATACACGGGTAAAGGCCGGATTGCTCGCCAGTTGGTTGCGCACCTGGAGCTTTAGCATGTCCAGCTCTCCAAAGCTGGCCAAGGCAGCAATCGCTTCGTGAATCAAATAGGTGCGATGCATGGAATTTGGAAACAGCTGCTGTAGTGAGATACCGTGCAGCGAACCGCCGGCAAGCTCGACTAGGACTTCTACATCTGCCTGATCGGCAATCCGGCCAAGCGCCCCGACTGCAGTTGTCCAAGTGCTCCAATCATGCGCGGGATGCCCCTCCTTGATCGCGAGGCACTCGTCCAGCAGGAATCGGCGCGCCTGGTCCTCATTCATTCGCAGTTGCCCGATCAGATAGGCCAGCGTCTTTCTGATCTTGCTGGGGCGCCTGAGTTCGCTGTCGTCATGGTCGGCGAAATTCTCAAAGAGCGGATGGATCAGGTGTTCCGTTACCAGGGTCAGATCTAGTCCCGACAGCGCATCGGCGACTGGCCAGCGGACACTCTGGGGCGTGTCACCGCGCATAAACATGTCGCACAGCCGCTCGAACACCAGGTTCGCGGTCGCTTCATCGTGTTGCAGCCGTCCATGCAGGTCGCCCAGGGCCAAGGCGGCGATGCCCTGAATGCCCGGGTCCTCTCCTGCTTTGGAAAACTCAATCACCGCAGCTGCTTGCTTGTCGTTCCAAGCGTCGAACAGCGCGGGCAGTTGCGGGTTTATGGGTTCCAGCGCCGCCGTCCTGGCGTCTGGACTCAGCCTTCTCAAGACGGCTGCCGCAGCAAATCGGATGGAGCTGAATTCGTAATCTGCTTCGTCGGCCAGGTTCTTGCGCACCTTGTCATAGGCCACCTTTGCCAGCTGGATTGTGACTTCAGGAATCGCCAGCCGGGTCAAAAGTTGGGTTGCTCGCAGGCGCTGCGACCACTCCGGTTCATTGCTGCTGTCCGTCCGCCAGTGCAGTGCATCGACGACGTGGTCGACAAGATCGGGCAAACCCTGTCTGTGTTGGTGCAGGCGGCATTCGACCAGGCAGCGAGCCGCCAGGAAAACCGCCTCGCCCTCCAGCAGGTTCGTGCCATAGACCAGTGGCTCAAGCAGGTGGCGCAAGCATTTGGGCGCATCTGCTCGCGTGCTGCTCGCGAGCAATCCGCAAACGAAAACGATCGTCTCTTCCCACCAGCGCAAGCGCGGCTCAAAGTTGAGAATTTCCACCAGGTCTTCAAGCATTTGATCGCAATCGGGCGCATCGAGGATAGCCTCGGCACACAAATAGGCTTGAACCCATCGGTACCCAAAGCACATGCAGTCTTCCCCTAGCGGCTGCAGCAGTTCGGCTTCCACGAGCGCCGTGTACAGTTCTTCGAGATCATAGCCTCTGCGCTCACGCATGCGATCCAGAACGTCGAACGCATTGTTGATTGGCCAGATCATGCTGCGCCCCGACTGCATCTCCCAGGCCAGGGTGCGCAGCGTGCGGGCGGCGTTCGCACGCAGCCCTTCCCTGGGCGGCAGCCTGGCGATGGCTTCGTCGATCGTCATTTTCAGAAAGGTGGTGCGCGAAACGGGAAAGGTAAAGTGGTGCTGGGCATCGGCAATCATCTTGCTGAGAGGATAGGGGAAGCTTGCCACATCGAAGAGGTATGAATCCTGAATCGCGGTAAGCAGCTTCTCGCCGTACTCCTTCTGCATTTCCAGATATTGGCGGATCGTACGTTGCGCCAGCGGCCGGATCACCAGCACATAGGGAGAACCGATCTTCGCTTTTGGATCAAACTGTGACCAGTCGATCGTGATTGGCTGCAGCGCCAGCACAAACCGATGGGTAGGATGGCTGCTAGCCAACTCAACCACCTGCTTGAGCAAGTCGTCTGCAACCCCCGGCAGTGAATCGCCGCCATTAATGAAGACACGCAGTCGCACATGCTCAGGGATGGCGGCAAGCGTGGCTGCATCCAGATCGTGCCAAAGCCGTTTGATCTGGCCCAGAATTTGCTGTTCGAGCAGCTCCGCTGTCGTCGAACCGGCGGCCGCCAGCGTTTGCGGATCGACGAAAACTGGCAGAAAGCGATCTTTGCCTGCCCATTCCAGGCCGTGCACGATGGTTTGCCAGGCCAGATAGCGCAGTTGGATCGACTTGCCGGTTCCAGGCCCACCGAGCAGCAGGAGGAATGTACCGTCCCGTGAAGGATCGTTGAGCCACTGGTACGCAGTGTCGAACAGTATAACGGCACCCGTCGGCTGTAAATCGGGTGCCTCAACATAGGTAAACTGCTGACCACGGTTGACGACCAAAGCATGGAGTGGGAGTGGGAAATACGCATCCTGGCGGAACCTGGCGTAGTCATCTTGTGTACTGGCCGTTTGCAGTGCAGAAAACAGCGGGTTGGCGACCATGAGCTGGCCGCTGCGCAGCCGCGTGTACAGAACAGGTGTGGCCCACTCGGCATCGTTGGCAGAATAGAGCAGCTTGCGCGCTTGGTTGAGCGCAAGATCGACCGAGCCGTGTTCCAAGAAAAGGCGGCGGTAGAATTCACCCGTCAGCCGGTACGCCCCGTCGATCGTCACGTGCGCCTGCATCGCCACGACGGCTGGAATGCCTGCACTCACAAGCGCGGCCGCCAGTCCGCCTTCGGGCTCGCCTGCCTGGCCGGTGTCCGCCGACGGTGGGTTGTCGCGACGTGCGCTGTCACAGGCGGCGAGGAAGACCAACTGAAGCTGTGAGTTGCCCAGCCTGGCGACGAGTTCGTCTTCTTCCGCAATGGCCATCGTGCCGTCTTCTGCTTCCAGGAATAGCGCGCCCGCTCCCTGTACGTATTGTCCGTGCCCCAAGTAGTGCAGCACATGCTTGTCGCGCAGATGCTCGCCGATTGCGTCGAGCGTAGCAGGAGTGTTGATGAGGACTTCACACTGCGGGGATTTCAATAAGTCGAGTACATCTGCCGGCAGCGCTGCGCCCTTGCTGCCCGGCATGATCGTCACACGGCAGCGCCGGCTGCCCAACACGTCCTGCAGGGCTGGGGCCAACCTGAGCAGTTCGGCAGCGACATCGATCTCGGCCAGCCCTTTGCTGGCAAGGTCGCTGGGGGATGAGACCACAATCAGCAGATTGATGTAGGGGGCATCAAGTGGCGCCGGTTCTTCGCGTGGGAGTGCACTGTGGCGTGAAAGCGGGGTAAGCTCGCTGATCGCCAGCGGCTGAGAGTTTCCCTGTTCCTGCTGGCAGAGACGTTCCCATTTCAACGCCTCAATGCTTGCCGGCAGATTGCTGTCCAGGAGCAGCCGGATGCGGAGCCGGCCCGAACTCTGCTTGCGCGCCAGCCCGTTTGCGACCGCGTAGGCAGTGCCGATCCGTCCGTGAAACAGCTCGGTGAAGAGCAGCATCCCATAGTCTGCGGGCCTGAGTTCGAGCGCCAGCAGCTTTTGCTGGTCTTCTCCAGGTAGCGCAAATACGCCCTGATAGACACTGCCATCGCTCAAGGTTGCCTCGACCGGGTAGCACTCGTTATTGGAGGGACGAATATGAATAAGCAGATCGCTGAAAGTGTCGTTCATACAAGCTCCTTTAGGGCAACGCAGTCTGGCGTGGCCCAGAGCATAGCTGCGTCAGCAACATCGCCGGTCGCGGACACATTCGAAGGCCGGCGAATGCCTCAGGCCTAGTGTGATAGTAACTCACGCTTCTCCACAAAATGTCCACAACTTCTATGTCAAGTCATGGAACCAAGGATAGCTTCATACAGACCTGCGGCCGCTTTGTCTGGCATTTGAGCCGGCAAAGACGCAATTCCAGATCGAGTGTAACCTGCAGTTGTGCTCGCAGCAGAGATCTGTTGCGCACTTTCTGCTGCCAGAAGGTAGTGCTGCACTGCCAGTTCATGGCTCCCAGCTGCCGAATAGTGCCGCGCAACAATCGCATGCATGGGCCCAATTTCACGCCCGTCTGCTTGCAGGATCAGTGCTTCCGCAGACCTTCGGTGCAGCAAGCTCTTCCGCCAATCTGTGAGCGATTGATACACAGCCGTTTCGACGAGTGTGTGCTGAAAGGCAATGCAGGTGTTGGTCTTGTGCAACATTTGATTCTGCAAAAGCTCGTCCAGACCGTCTGCCACCTCCAATTCGCTGCGGCCGGTAACCCAATGTAATAGGGAGACATCCAGGTTTGGGCTGAGCACGGAAGCGGCTTCCAATATTTGCCTTGTCACCGAACTCAGACGGCCAATGCGCCGTTGAATCGTCTCCTGAATACTGGTGGGCAACGGTATGGGCTCAGGCGGATTCTCAAGATGATCGGTCTCGAAAAGATGCCGGATCAGTTCGAGTACGAAGAACGCATTACCACCCGTTGCCTGGTAAACACGATCAACGGCGGAAGGGCTCCATCGGCCATGCTGCTTTACAGCCTGCAAGACCTCGGCAATAATCTCTGGCGTCCATGGTTCGAGTTCAACTGTGGTCATGATCCCAGAGCGTTGTAACAAACGCTGAAGTGGTGCAAGCTTAGACACTTCTTCACTGCGAGAAGTAGCCAGAACACAGATGCGGCTTGCCTGAAATCTTGTCGCAGCATATTTGAGCCAGGCTAAAGTTGGGTCGTCCACCCAGTGGAGATCGTCGAAACAGAGAAAAACCTGCCGCCGCGTGGACAAGCCATGCAAAATCTGCACCAAGGCCTCGAAGAGTCGTGCCTGTCCCTGAACAGGATCCGCGTCAAGCGGCCGTGGTAAGGCGGGAAAACGCTCACTGATTTCGGGCAACAGACGCGCTGCTTCCGTTAACCATACCTCACGAACCCCCTGTCCAAACAACGGACCTGCAATCGCTTGTCGCAGTGCCTCCACAATAGGATGGTAGGGCACCGTCTCTTTGCCACTGTGGCTGTGTCCCACGAGCACGAGTGCATCCTGCTCACTGGTGAATTCCTTCAGCAGTCGAGACTTGCCCATGCCTGGCTCGCCGACAACAAATACAAATCCGCCCCTTGATAGACGAGCCGTCGCATCCTCCAGTTGCTGCTTGGCACGCTCGCGACCGATCAGCGGCAAATGCAGACTCGGCAGGGTATGCCAATCTGGCGGTGGCGGCGCAACCGCGATCGTGCTGGGCGCCTCGGCTCCCGTGGCAGCTTCGAATGCCATACGCGTCTCAGGGAGGGGATCGACGCCAAGCTCGCGGTCCAGAACCATGACGCACTCTTCGAACTGCCGCGTTGCCATACCACGTTCACCGACTAATGCGTACAGCGTAATCAGCCGGCAGTGTACGCTTTCAGCCAGGCTATCAATCTCAAGATAGCGTCGTCCAAAACGGATTGCCGACCAGTAGTCGCCGCTGTCGATTCTGTGCTGGATCAGCTTGCTCAGCGTATCCAGGCAGAGTCTTTCCATTTGCCCCTGAACGCTGGCCTGCCAGGAGTCAAACTCAGCGTTGCTGCGCAAAACAAACCCAGATAGAAACGAGCCGCGATATAGGTTGACAGCTTCGACGTATGCCGCAAGGCTGTTGCCGCTGCACATCTGCACCATCGCATGGCTGTCGCTCCAGACAAGATCGCGGTTCAAGCAGACGGACATCGGCGAGATGTCCAGCAGATCAGGGTGTGGGAGCTCAGTGCGAAGTAGGTTCAGAACGCGTGCCAGGTTGCGCCGCGCCGTCCCATCCTCGGTTTCAGGCCAGAACATACCTACCAACGTCTCGCGCGCAACAGGCTCCATGGATGCGCCCAACCTGTATAAGATGGCGCGCGTCTGGCGGCGCGCCAATTCTACAGGTTGGGCGCGATGGGTTGCGGTTGGCACGCCGAGGAGCATCAACGACAACGATTTCGATTCAACAGGACGCAGATAGTGTGCGTCGGAGATCATGTTCGGGTTCATGATACACCGCCATTTTTTGTGAGAGCAGGCATCGCAGCCTGGCGCCGAGTGCAGCACTGCAAAGGATGATTGTTACGACTCTTATGCATGACATCAAGCATTCCGTGCTAAACTTTTGCAGATATCCGGTGAATGCGTATCCTTCACGCTCAACCCATAGCCGAATCCTTTTACTTATCTTGTGTTTGTCACGCTAGCCTACAGTAAATGTATGTTTATTGCTGTGTCGCGCGACACACCTTCAACATACGTGCATGTGACTGCCGCTCATCTTCTTCCTACACCCGCAGTTCCAGCCTTAACAAAGGCAGCCCTAGATCCCTTATCCGCGCCAGCACCCCATGCAGAGCGGCTTGGTCCGCCACCATCCCCCACAATATAGTCGTCCCATCCGGGCCGCTTGTTACAGTCATTCCCGCGAACCACTCCGACCACTGCTCTCCCAGCTCTCCCTCCACCCGAATTTCATACAGCACCGGCCCATTCATGGCGACCTTCCTCACGCGCCGTACAGCCTGGCCAGCATGATCTTCACGACGATAATCCCGAAGATCGCAAGCAGCGCCTGTTGGTTACTGATCGGCGCCACCTGGAAGCGGAATATCCCCTGCGCCGCCAACAGCAGCGCCACGACCCCCAACACATACCCGGCGATCGTGATCGGATGCGCCCAGAGACCAAGTCGCAGTGCCTTGCCGATGCCGGGCGCACACATGGCCATGCCGGCAACAGTCACCACGCCAAAGACAAGCCGGCTGTTTGCCAGCGAATTCAAAAGCGATGCGTCCATCTCTACACTCCTTTACGTAGGCTCTTTGTGTCAACCAGGTGGGCTGACGATGCCTCCAGCATAGAACACCCGTCTCCCCACGTCACTAGCCCAATGGCGACTCTTTCCGCCCAGCATGCTCCCTTGCCGGAGTAGACTAAGGTCTACCCCCTCGTTGTCTCCAGCCACGCCGGGTAGTATAATCCTCGCACTACCCCCTCTCGACAGGATCGCAAGGCCGCCGCCATGACCATCCACGCCACCAAACTGCATCGTCCCCGCCCGCGCGCCAACTGGATCGTCCGGCCGCGGCTGCTGACGTTGCTGGACCGCGGTCTGGACGATGCCCACCGCTTGATCCTGGTCTCCGCACCCGCCGGCGCCGGCAAGACGACGCTCCTCGGGCACTGGCTGTCCGAACGCCCCACCCGCGCCGCCTGGCTCTCTCTCGACCCCGAAGACGACGAACCCGTCCGCTTCTGGACCTGCATTCTCCATGCCCTGCAGAGCCTCATGCCCAACCTCGGCCGCGACGCGCTGGCAGCCCTGGCTTCGCCTACGCCTCCGCCCCTCTCTTCCCTGCTGCCGGACCTGCTCAACGAAATCGGGGCACAAGCCAAGCCGTTGATCCTCGTCCTCGACGATTACCACGTCCTCACCGCCAAGGCCATCCACGACAGTGTCGCCACGGCCGTAGACCACCTGCCCGAGCAGATGCGCGTGGTGATCTGTACCCGTGCGGATCCGCCGCTGCCGCTGCCACGCTGGCGCGCCCGCGGCGAACTGGCCGAGGTGCGCGCCGCCGATCTGCGCTTTACTACGCCGGAGGCGCTGGCCTTTCTTAACCAGCGCATGGCCCTCAACCTGCAGCTCGAAGATGCCGAACAACTGGTGGCGCGCACCGAAGGTTGGGCCGTTGGTTTGCAGCTTGCCGGCCTCTCGCTGCAAGGACAGTCCGACCCGCACGCGGCCATCCGCTCGTTTGCCGGCAGCCGCCACTACATGCTCGAGTACCTGCTCGAAGAGGTGCTGGCGCGCCAGCCTGCAACGATGCAGCATTTCTTGCTCTACACGTCGGTCCTGAGCCGCATGTGCGGCCCGCTCTGCGATGCAGTGACCGGCGCAGAACAAGGTGCCGCCACGCTGCTCGACCTGCAACGCCAGAATCTTTTTGTCGTCCCGCTTGACGAGGAACGCTTCTGGTTCCGCTACCACCATCTCTTTGCCGACCTGTTGCGCGCTCGGCTGCACCAGGGCGCGCCGGACCAGGTGCATGAACTCCACCTGCGCGCTTCTATATGGTACGAACAGAATGGGGCGTCCGTCGAGGCTGTGCAACATGCGCTTGCTGGCCAGGCATGGGACCGCGCCGCGCACCTGCTCGAGGCGCACGAACACGACTGGTGGACAAGTTCAGATTTGTCAATGATGAATCTGCTGCCCCATCTGCCCGACGAGGTCGTCCTGCGCGGCCCCAATCTCTCGGTCTACAAGGCGTGGTTCCTTCTAATCAACGGGCAGCTGCAAAGCGCCTCCACGCTGCTCGCTACCGTGAAGCAAGCACTTGTCGCAGCACAGAATGGCGCCGAGCACCGGGACCTGCTCAGCTTTGTGACCCTGCAGCAAGCCTACATCGCCGAGCTCAGCGGCGGGCCCCGGCCACAGCCGATCGATCCCACTGCCCTGTCCCACATTCCCGAAGATCGCGGCGGCATGCGTAACAGCGCCGAGGTGATCCTGGCGTATGTGCTGTACCGCGACGGCGACTTTGCTGCGGCCGAGCCCCTGCTCCAGGCGACGATCGCACGCGATGTGCGCACCGGCGCCACCAATGGCATCCCGATTTCCACCTCCCGCCTGGCACGCATGTGGATCGCCGCCGGGCGCCTGCAGGATGCCGCACAGCTCTGCCGCAAGTCTATGGCCATCGTCGAACAGCGCGGCAAATGGCGCTTCTTTGTGGCCGGTAACCCAAGCATCGTGTTGGGCGATGTGCTGCGCGAGGGAAATCGGCTGGACGAAGCCGAAGCCAGCATCCGCCAGGGCATGCAGGACAATGAGCCTTGGCAGATCGCCCACGCCAATACGCTCGGGTACATCGCCCTCGCCCGCTTGCTGCTGGCGCGCGGCGATGCCGCCGGCGCCGGCGCCGCCCTTGTTCGCCAACAGGAATTCAGCGGCGGGCGCATGCTTCCGCCCGACCTGGCCGCCGAAACGCGCGCAGCGCAGGTTCGTATCTGGCTGGCGGCCGGCGACACGGCGTCAGTGGCGCACTGGGCAGATGAGTGGTCCTATCTAGCCACCACTGCGGCCGACTTCCGCGGCGAACAGGACCTCCTCACCCTGGCGCGCGCCTGGTTGGCGCTGGGGCAACCACGGGAGGCGGCGCATCTGTTGGCACGCCTGAAGGCAAGTGCGGCACATGGTGGGCGGGCACGGCGGATGGCCGAAATCATCCTGCTGTCAGCCATCGCCTGGCAGGCGCAAGGGCAGGAGACCAGGGCAGACAGTGCCCTGGAGCAGGCACTGGCACTGGCGGCTCCCATGGAATGCATACGCCTCTTCCTCGACGAGCAGCCAGACACGTTAGCGTTGGTGGACGCGATCAGCCGCAGGCGCAGCGTGCCGCCGGAAGTGCAGGCCTTCGCCTGCAAAGTAATCGCGTCCGCGACGCAGCATGGAACTGTGCTCGTCTCCACACCCGCGTCTGGCGCCACGACTTTCCCTTCATTCGCAACCGCTGCCGGTTCAGCTGTCGCGCCCCCGCTGGTTGAGGCGCTCACAGCTCGCGAACAGGAGGTCCTCGCCCTGGTCGCCGCGGGATACTCCAACCGGGATATCGCCGAGAGGCTCGTCATCACGCTGCATGCTGTCAAGAAACATACCGGCAATATCTACGGCAAGCTCGGCGTGACCAGCCGCACCCAGGCGATTGTCCGCGCCCGCGACCTCGGCTTGCTCCTCTAGCCATCTTCTTCCGCCGGCGTGGTGCACCTTGGTCTACCATGTCGAGCCACCCCGCACACACGCACACTACACCTCCGGGGAGTGACGGCCGGGCGCTCTACGGCTAAGCTGGAGTTGTCGATTCAACCAGTTCACGGAGACTGCAAACATGAATACAAACGCCAACCATCGGATCGGAATCTACGCTGCGTTGCTGCTCATCGCCGGAATCGTGCTCTCGGGCCCTCTTGGCCTGATCGTCGTAGGAGCGGTGCACCCCCAGCCCGCCTGGCGGGATGCGCAGACACTGGCCGCCAACTACCACCCAATCCAGACGTTCCCATTTTTCGCGGGCTTCCTGCTGGTCATCGGCTCCGACCTGCTGATCGCCACGCTGTATCAGCTCTCTGCCGACAAGAACAAAGCCGTTGCCATGCTCGCCGTCATTTGCACGGCGGCGTTCACGGCTCTGATCTTCCTCAACTATATCTGCCAGACCACGTTTATCCCCGCCTTGTTAGCCGACTACCGGCCCGAGTACGCGGCCACCATCGCCGCATTCTCCTTCACCAATCCCAACTCGCTATGTTGGGCGATCGAAATGTGGGGCTACGCGCTCCTGGGGCTGGCCACCTTGCTGCTCGCACCCGTATTCAACCGCGACTGGGTAGAGAGGACGACTGCCTGGTTGATGGTCGCGAATGGCATCATCAGCATCGCCGGCGGCTTCATCACCGCTGGCAATCAAGCCTGGATCATGACCGTTCCCGGTCTCATCAACTACTCTGCCTGGAACGCGCTTGTGGTGCTGTGGGGCGTATTCGCCATCGTCTCACTGTACCGTCGGGAACACCAGGCGCAGGTTCCAGCCGCTGCGACAGCATGATCGCCACCGGCGAAAAATTCTGCTATACTTTGCCCACCATCCGCCAGGTCTCGGCCCCCGTTTCAGCGTTGCGACTATCTCTGCCGTTGCCAAGGACCGCCCCACGCCAGGCGCAGTCCTTGGCGGTGTTATACGTGGTGCCCATTGGCTGTTGCAGCAAAGGAGTGCCTCTATGCAACAACGCTCTTGGCGAACGCAGCTTCGCCGGCTGCGGCGCAGTCTCGCTTTTCTTGCGATCGTCGTTGCCCTCGTCTTCTGGTGGCGCCGGCGCGCCGAAACAGTGCGCAGCCGCGCCTTGCAGGTCGCAGAATGGCTCAACCTGCGCGTCGATTGGTGGAAACTCCCCTATCTCGCAGCCTTGGTCAACTTCGAAGCCATGCGTGCGCTGCTGCGCGCTCACAACTTGCACGACACGCAGACGCTCCCAACAGCAGACGCGCAGCCCCTGCCAACTTCTGAATCGCGCTGGCAGCGCGCCCGATCGCCCGACGGCAAATACAACGATCTGTCCGTGCCCACGATGGGCAGCGCTGGCACCCGCTTTGGCCGCAATGTACCATTGGAGTCCCTCGCCTTTGACGAGAGCCGGCTGCTCACCCCGAACCCGCGCACCGTCAGCCGCGAGCTGCTCACCCGCCACAGCTTTCAGCCTGCCACCATCCTGAACCTGCTGGCCGCAGCCTGGCTCCAGTTTCAACTCCACGACTGGCTCAGCCATGGTCCCAACGACGGCAAACGCTTCATCGATGTGCCGCTTGCCGCCGACGATCCCTGGTATCAGCACCCCATGCTCATACCGCGCACGGGCGCCGACCCTTCACGTTTGCCGGAGGAGGCTGGGCGCCGTCCCACCTTTGCCAACGTCGCCAGCCAATGGTGGGACGGCTCGCAGCTGTATGGCAGCAGCCAGGCTGACCAAAACCCCCTGCGTACATTCGAAGGCGGCCGGTTGCGGTTGACCGCTACAGGTCTGCTGCCCCTTGGCCCGGACGGCGCCACCGAGCTGACCGGCGTTACCGGCAACTGGTGGCTTGGCCTCAGCTTGATGCATACCCTCTTTGCGCGTGAGCACAATGCTATCTGCGCGCTGCTGGCTCAGGCCTATCCACGTTGGTCAGACAATGTGCTCTTTGACCACGCCCGCCTCATCAACGTGGCGCTGATGGCAAAAATCCACACGGTGGAGTGGACGCCGGCGATCCTGGCCACGCCCGTGCTGCGCAAAGCCATGCGCAGCAACTGGTGGGGCATCTTGGACGAGCAGTTTCGCCGGCGCTATGGCCGTCTAGGGTCCAACGACGTACTCAGCGGCATTACCGGATCGCTAACCGACCACCACGGCGCACTCTATGCGCTGACCGAGGAATTCACTTCCGTCTACCGCATGCACCCGCTCATCCCCGACGACTACCTGCTCCGCTCGCATGGCGACGACCGGCTGTTGCAGGAATGCACCTTCCGCGATCTGGCGTTTAGCCAGGCGCGCAAACAAGTCGAAGCACTCGGCTTGCCCGATCTCTTCTACTCCTTCGGCACACTTCATCCGGGCGCCATCACGCTGCACAACTATCCTCGCTTTCTACAAACCCTTGCAAAGGAAGACAGCGCCCATCTGGCCGATGTGGCCGCCATCGACATCGTGCGCGACCGCGAGCGCGGCGTCCCGCGCTACAACCAATTTCGCCGCATGCTGCACAAGCGCCCCGTGCGCAGCTTTGAGGAGTTGACGCCTAATCCGATCTGGGCGGCCGGACTGCGCAATGTCTACGCTGGCCAGCTCGAAGACGTCGACCCGATGGTCGGCCTCTATGCCGAAGCGCCGCCACCGGGTTTTGGATTCAGCGACACCGCCTTCCGCATCTTCATCCTGATGGCCTCGCGGCGCCTCAAGAGTGACCGCTTCTTTACCACCGACTACACCGCCACGGTCTATACGCCCGAGGGGATGCGCTGGATCGACGACAACACGATGTCGACCGTACTCTTGCGCCATTGCCCCGAACTGCAGCCGTTTCTAGGGAGGGTCGAAAACGCATTCGCCCCCTGGCCGCATGCCCGCTAGGCAATTGGAAGAGAGGAGCAGCCGATGGAACTCGCACCGGGGGTATACAGTCTTGGCGTCGACAAGGGCTTCGCCACGCATGCATTCTTAGTAGCAGAAGACGATGGCTTCACCCTGATCGACACGCTGTTTGACGCCGATGGGCTGGTCATTGCCGATCAAATCCACGCCCTGGGCGGCACCCTGGGCGATCTCAAGCGGATCGTGCTGACCCACGCCCACCGCTCGCACCTAGGCGGCTTGGCAGCGCTTAAGCGGCTAAGCGGGGCCACGGTCTACAGCCATGCCTGGGAAGCCGACATCATTGCCGGCGAACGTGCGGCGCAGCAGGTATCATGGTGGCCGCAGGACCCCGTCGTCACCTATCACTTTCAGGTCGCCAACAATCTCAACATCTCGCGCCACCGGCCGTGCCGGGTAGACGAACATTTGGCGGGAGGGGAGCAATTGGGGCGCGTCGAAGTCGTGCCCGCGCCCGGGCACACGCCGGGTCACCTCGCCTTCTGGTTGGCGGGCCCACGCATCCTGGTCGTGGGCGACGCCGTGGTCACTTCGCCCAAGTTGATGGCGGGCTGGCCGGGCTTTGTCATCAACCGGCGGCAGCACGCCGAGTCGCTGCACAGGCTGGCTGCCTACCCCGCCGACATCATCGCGACCGGACACGGCGATCCGATCCTGCATGACGGCGCCACCGTGCTAAATAGCCTGGCGGCAACCTGTTAGTGAGCTGCTCATTCAGGACGGGCAGGTCGGCACCGCCGGTCCTGTGTGCACCAAGATGCTACAGGGGATCGGCGCCCAATAAAACGGTGGCTTCAGCAGTTTTCTTCGTCTGGGAGTCGGGCGTACTGGAGACAATCAAGAGCGCAATGGTCGACGTGGTCGAAAGCTCGCCGTTGTTCATGCGTCTGCTCAACCATCTGACCAAATCCCTCTCTCGCTTGTTGCCTCTGCCGGACCCAGCTTCTGCGGAGGCGCCGGAACTTGCGCGCGACGTTGAGGAGGAGCGCTTATACCTTGACGAGTCTGCCGTATATGTGCCGCTTGACACCCACAGACAACGACTCGCGATGTCTTTGTCTGAGGCAGATGTGCTACAGTTGCAGCGCGACTTGGCATCGGCGCCCGAAGCTGACCGCGCCTTGGGTGCCATCATGGCAGCCGCGCGGCGTGATGCAGCCGCGACTCGTGCTGAAGCGACGAACACTGCCTCACCGTGGCACGATGGCAGTGAAAAGGGCTACCTGTCCCAAGCCATTCTGGCGCAGTTGACAGACTTACAGCCGACTGCCCACTATGCAGAAAGGGAGTTGTTGCCTGAAGGGCTCGCCGGCCTGACCCGGCCCTCGGACTGGTTGTTTGCTGGCGCAGTGCTGCGCGACGTGGTCGAACGCTTCCGCAGCGGCACCGATCACGGCCTGGTGGGCACGATCGTAGAAGAAATGTACCGGACCATCTACGCCGAAAAGGTTGGCCGTTTCCTCTGGGACAACATGAAGACCAACGCCGAACACGCTTACGATCCGCTTAACTCGGAAACGCGCGACAACCCGCCAGGCGGCACTCTCTTCCTCCAGCTCTTACAGGAGTACCAAGTACAACACGGGCCGGTCGAATCGAACCTGATCGGTCACAGCGCGGGCAGCATCCACATCTCCCATTTCATAGCGCGCGCTGCCCAGATGGACCCCGACCATTTCAGAACCAACTGCATTATCTTCCTGGCGCCGGCCTGCAACTTCGCGACCTTCCACGCCAAGCTGATCCCGCACGCCAGTCGCATCAACAAGTTTCGGATCTATACGATGGCGGATACCTACGAGCGGCGGGATCCCTTGATCAAGTTGCTGCCGGTTGCCTACCCGCACTCTCTACTCTATCTCGTGAGCGGACTGTTCGAAGATGTGCCCGATACACCGCTGATTGGCTTGGCACGCCACCTGCAAGGCGAATACGTACCGCTGCTGCCACAGGTGCGCAGCTTCCTACAGCAGTTTGAGCCGCCGGCAGTTGTCTACTCCATGACCGCGGACAACGCGCCGCCCGGTGAGCAAGCCGGGTTTACAAGTCACTACGGCATATGGGGGCCCGACTTCGACCGCGCAACGCTTGCCAGTGTGGCCAGTCTCATTCACCCCAACGATGTACTTGGCTTCTCAGCTATGGGCTGAGGCGTATTCACGCCTCGGCCCATAGGAAGTCACGCACGCAGCCAGAGACCTCAGGCGCACGCAAGTCGTCAAGACCAAACAGCCGCTTCTTCAGGTCCAAGACATACCCACCCCAGTTCTGGGCAACCGTACGCGCAGAATCGGTGGCTGTCGTTGAGTAGCGTTCAAGGCAGCCATCGCCTGGGGCAGGGATATACGGGTCGGTCACGTCATTATCAGCTTGCGGTTGCGGATACTGAATGTCAGCCCAGTAGGCCAATTGAAAGGGTGGACGCAGGTCGAGGTTATGATTGCGCCGCAAGCCCTCTGCCAGCGCGTCGGTCCACCCGGCTTCGAGGATCGGACACGGCGGCTTGTTGAGCAGCTACATGCTATCGGCTCCTCTATCAAGACTGAACTTGCGGCTCTTGCCTCATCAAGCTGGCGGTGATAAACCCACTGAGCGCGCCAAAGAGCGGGTACGCCACCATGTCCAGCACAAAGAATATCAGCGTCGATGTCAAAATAGTCGAGGGGCCAACCACCTCAATCGGAAGATCGCCCTCGATCTGGAAGAAGCGGGCGACGTCCACAAACAGCGGCATGGAAATGAAGCTGGTCAGCGCATACACCACCATACCCACAAAGACGCCGATGAGCCCGGCAAATGCGCCTAAGCCGGCGCCTTGCACCGCACGGAGTGCCGGTCCACCATGCTGGAACCAGCGATAGAGGAACACCGCCAGCACGCCGCCGGCGCACACCCAGACGCAGAGAAAACAGTTGATGAGATTGAGTACTGGCAAATTCGCAAACAAGCCGATTGCGGCACCGGCAATCAGGGCCGATAACACGAATGAGCGGGTGTTCATGGATGCTCCTTGTTACCAATCCATACCGAAAACAAGGATAAGCAAGCGAAAGCTGCTCGAACGAGCACGCAATGAGGGGCATGCCAGCGCGGCCAAAGAGACGAACCAATGGGAGTGAGGAAGGCTCCTACACACGTCCATCAACTATATAATGATTATACCACCACGTGTGAGCACTGGAGCCAGTGAGTTTTCGCGTCTGGGCACGGCGCTCGCGCATAACGAATATAGGTTGCCTCTGCATCACTCGATCAACGCCAGTTCGCGCGCCAGGTTGATGGCCCTGACCCGTCCCTGCACGCCCAGCTTGTCAAAGATGTGGTTCAGGTGCGACTTTACCGTCCCCAGGGTAATCACCAGCTTGTCCGCAATCTCCTGGTTGGAGTACCCAGCCCCCACAAGCCGCAGCAGTTCCAGTTCGCGTGCCGACAGCGGTTCGACAAAGAGGTTATGCCGCGCTTTTCGTCGTACTTGCACAGCCGGCGCGGGCGGCGCGGCATGGCTCACCGCTGGAGGTTCCATACTGCCGAATGCTGCGATCAGACGTCCTAGGTATTCCTGAAGTCGGAGGTCCTCCCCCGTGGTGCGCAAGCTCACCAGCATCTCTTGCACGGCCTTTCCTTCATCCACAAAGGTGCGCACGTAACCTTCAGGCTCGGCCAGTACCAGTGCGCTTTGGAGCAGCCCGTGTGCTTCAACTTGCTGCCCTTGGCAATGCAGGGCGCACGCTGCCAGGACTTTTGTCTCCACCACCACCTTCCAGCGCTCTGCAGTTGCCGCAGTCTCCGCCACGTATGCCAGGAGCACGAGCGCCTCGTCCGCACGGCCCAGGGCGAGCAAAACACGAACGGCAATCAAGTGCTCTGCCTCGCGCACGCGATTCAGGCTGTCCCCCACGACCGGCTTAACCCTTGCCAGCCATGCGCTCGCGCCCTCCATCTCGCCAAGCGCCAGGCGAGCGCGCACCATGGCGGCTGCGGTTGCCGCCCTTGTCCATTCAAATGGAATCGTTTGCGTCACTTCCTCCGCCCGTTGCAGCAGCGCCACGGCCTCGCCGCGCCGGCCACGCGCCTGTTCCAGTCGCGCCAGCAGCACAAAGACTTCAAACTGCAGCCAACTACCTCCTTGCCCTTGCATGCGCTCGATGCCCAACCAAAATCGCGGCGCGGCGCGGTCGCAATCGTTCCATTCGTAATAGATGCGGCCAAGGTTGACATGTGCCTGCGCCGTCATCGGCAGCTTCCCCATTCCCTGCCGCTCAGCCCGATCCAGCGCCTGGCGATAGATTGCCTCTGCTGCCCGCAACTGCCCGCGCACCAAATGTGTGCGCGCCAGCGCCATGCTGCCGACCATAGCAGAGTAATCATTGCCGATCACACGGCACAGTTGGATGGCATCCTCTAGCGTCTGAATCGCGGCATGCACTGCGCCGTCCATCTCGTAGGCAAACCCCAGGCACAACAGCGCCACGCTGCGCCAGCGTTCGCTGTGCGGGGGAAGATAGGCCAACGCCTGCTGTGAATAGGCGATCGTATCCGCAATCGCCTCCTCCTTGCTCTGCTGCGCGGCCCGAATGGTGGCCAAGATGCCCTGCAGTTCGCCGGGAGGCTCGCCGGTGACGGCAGCTGCGTGCCCAATGGCAAGTTCTGCCTCGCGCAAACGCGCTTCGACCTGCGCTAAGGCCGAATCGGTCAAGAAGTCGGCCCAGGCATGGGCCAGCAACAGGCGCGGACGTTGCCGCTTCACATTGTCGGGCAGAATCGACAGCCAGTGCTGCAATAGGGCAAACCCACCCTGCGTCCAAAGCGCCTCGTTGCGCTGCTCCAACAGATCCGCTGCCTGCGCAAAGTCTTTTCCTGCCACTGCATGACGGACCGCCTCTTCCACCAGCCCTTCCTGTGCGAACCAGGCCGCCGCACGCCGGTGCAGGTCAGCCTCGTCCCAACCGCGTTGGCGGCGCAGCCGCTGCCGCAGCATGTGCCCAAACAGGTGATGATAGCGATACCAACAGCGTTCGCCGTCCAGCGCAATGAGGAAAAGATTGGCGTTCTCGATTGCCTCCAGCAATTCCTGCGCCCCAACGTGAGCGGCCAGCACCTCACCCTGTGCGCCCCCATCTGCCTCCGCGATTCCCCCGCCAACCACGGCGTCGCACAGCTTGGCACAGAACCGATCCAGGATCGAGGTCTGCAGCAGAAAATCGTGTGTCGGCGGCGGAAGGCGATTGAGCACTTCGTCCACCAGGTAGTCCACCACGTAACGATGGCTGCCGGAAAACTCGTGTACGAATGCTGTGTGGTCGGCGCTGCTCTGCAATGCCAGGCCGGCCAGGTGCAGCCCGGTCACCCAACCCTCCGTGCGCTTGTCCAGTTCCTGCACTGAATCCACACCCAATTCCAACTGCATGACGTCGTTGAGAAGCAGCGTGGTCTCTTCCAGCGCAAAGCGCAGGTCGGCCACACGTATTTCCAAAAGCTGCCGGCGCGCGCGCAGCCGCGCAAGCGGCAGGGGCGGATCGGCACGCGTGATAATGATCCAGCGCAGGCCAGGCACGTGTTCCAGGAGAAAAGCAACCGCCTCGTAAATCGCCTCGGTGTCGATCACGTGATAATCGTCGAGCACGAGCACACGCTGCCTGGGAGGTGAGCTCAGCTCCTGGGCAAGAGTGCCCAAGATCGACCGCAGCGGCGCCGGCTGCGGCGATTGCAGCATCACCAGCACGTTCTCACCCAGACCAGCCTCGACATTGCGCAATGCCGCCAACACGTACGTCAGGAAACGCACCACATCATTGTCGTCCTCTTCCAGCGCCAGCCAGGCTACCTCCTGGTTCGCCTGTGCCATCCATTCGCTGACGAGCGTCGTCTTACCAAAGCCTGCGGGCGCGGAAACAAGCGTGAGCAGATTCGTGCTGCTCGCGTTGAGCTTCTCGATAAGGCGAGGCCGGCAAACCAGGTTCGGATGCGGAAGCGGTGCGTATAGCTTGGTGTGGAGCAAAGGCATGCTCATCTGCGCTATCGCTGTCTCCTGACCACGTTATGAGGTAACCACCCCTCCATCGTGGGCTGTGATTATACCAGACACACCGCCTCTCTACTACGCCATTAATTGGAATCTAATGGATAGAATCTAACCCTGCAATCTAACCAAAGTTGGATGCCACCCCGCCGGCGCCCCGCTACAATCGTGCCACATCGGAGGTGCGAGTTGAACAGTTGCTACCAGATTCGGATTTGTGGTCATCTCACGGCGGATTGGTCGGAGTGGTTTGGGGGTCTGCACATAGCCCAGCTTGCATCCGGCGAGACGCTGCTCGTTGGGCGGTTGGACCAGGCTGGGCTCCATGGTGTGCTGGCACGCATTCGTGACCTCAACCTGACCCTGGTCGCCGTCAATCGAACCAACGAGGACTCCGCACCGTGCGATCCCAGGCAGTACGAATAGCACGCCAGCAATGGTGAAAGGCAAGGCAACACAAATGCAATCTCAACTCCTTTATCATCTATTGAATATCGGTGGTGTTCTCCTGACGGTTGGCCTGGTCGGCGCCGGCGTGCTCTACACCATGGCCCCCCACCCACCTGCGGCGCCTGCTTCGATTGCGACGCTTGATGAACTGGACTCGTATCTCACGCAACTCACAGCCTCCGGCGATCCACCCAGCATCTCCGTGACGGTCGTCAAGCGTGACAAGGTCGTTTACAGCCGGGCGTTCGGCTTGGCGGATGGCCCGAGCCGGGTTGCTGCCACGCCGGACACCGTGTACCACTGGTGGTCGATAACCAAGATCGTGACGGCAATCGCAGTCCTGCAGTTAAACGAACGCGGGCAGTTGGACCTTGACGCTCCGGTGACTGACTATTTGCCGTGGTTCGAAGTGCAGTATCCGGCAGGCGACGGTGAGGCGATCACAATTCGCCACCTGCTCAACCACAGCTCGGGACTGCCGGATGCTGTGCCGGCCATGATCGGCTGGGTGCACTACGCCGACGAGTTGGTCGAGCAGACGGCCCTGATCAAGCATCATCTGCCGCAGCACAAGCAGCTGCAGTTTGCGCCGGGCAGCAAGTCCGCCTATACCAACCTCGGCTACATGGTGCTTGGCGCCGTCGTCGAACAGGTGAGCGGTCAGCCATATGCGACGTATGTAACCGACAACATTCTGCGCCCACTGGGTATGCTGCACACAAGCTTTCTCTATGCGCCGGCGGTGCAGGAGCATGAAGCCAAGGGCTCGCAACCGCTGGTGCACCCATTTACGCCGCTGCTGCCCTTCTTGCTGGACACAAATGCCCTCATAAGCCAACGCGAGGGGCGCATCTTGTGGCTGAACCGTGTCTACCTCGATGCCCTGCCTCCTTCGGGCCTGATCGGGCCGGCGCCCGACGTGGCACGTCTGCTCCTGGCTTTTCTGCATGCAGGCGAACTCGATGGCGCCCGCATTCTCTCGCCCCAGAGCATAGCCATGATGGCTGAAGGGCCCCACGGATTGGGTTGGCGTCTGGTGGCGGATCAATCGCGCTTGCGCCTGCAGCATGACGGTGGTGGACCCGGCTTTGCCACCACGATGCGCATCTATCCTGACGAGGAACTCGGTATTGCCATTCTAGCCAACGGCACCGATCTTGACCGTGACGCCTTGGCCGGGCTGATAGCGCGGATCTTTGCTGGCCGGCCAGAGCCGAACATTGTGCAGCACCCAATTGACTAGCGTGCACCGTTACTCATATGGCGCCGGGCGACACTGTATCGCCCGGCGTCCCCCGTTAAACCAGGAAACCCAGCGCCCGTTTGTACTCTTGCAGTGGCCGATGGTTCCAAACCTGTGCCTCAATGTAGTTAGCCAGATGGCTGGGCAAACTCGTTCCCCAGATCGTCACCAGGCAACCCATAGGTGTCGACGATGGCACGGATCTCGGCCAAGGTGAAGACTCGGCCATGGTATTCGGGCAGATAACACGCAGGGTCTTTCTTGCTCGCCATCAGGTCAGACACCATGCTGTCCGGATAAGTAAAGCTGATGTCGCAGGAATCAAACAACGCCAGCGGCACCTGGATCTCCACGGTCGTCGCAATCGTGACGGCGTCCACAGCGGCATCGATCCACTTCGACCTCCCAACCATCAGGTAGACCGGGTATGGGTCGCAGGGACAGCCTCCCTTGGCGATAAACTCCTGGCGCAACCACTGTTCGATGCGCCGGCGCAACTGCCAGTACTGCTCGGGATCCTGGAAACGTTCCCAAAACACCGATCCCTCCCGGTACAAGCAGCGCATAAGGCGGATCGCCTCCGCATCCGGCAGAGCCGACAGGCTGCGAAATGGTTCCTTGCCTTTCTCGTAGAAATGAAGTAGATAATCGACCATGCGAACTCCCTTCGTCCAAGTGCAGCTGATCTCCTGAATACGAGAGCAGAACCCTCTAGAGCACCTCATCTCCACTCAGCAAAGTTATGACTCCCCTCATCCCATCCACCCGTACACGCTGCCCGCTGCGCAGCCGTTCTGTTGCTTCATGAACCCCTACTACGGCAGGTATGCCATACTCTCTCGCCACCACCGACCCATGCGTCATCATCCCGCCAACCTCCATTACCAACCCACCGGCCGCCAGAAAGAGTGGCGTCCAAGCGGGATCGGTGCCGGGACAGACCAGGATCTCACCCGGCGCCAGCTGCGTACCATTGGGGCTAAAGACGACGTGCACGATGCCCTCTACGATGCCGGGCGATACGGGATCGCCCACGAGTGTGGCGGTTCCGCTAGTGTTCGCCTCTCCCATCGTGCGTACACCTTCATAATAGGCCGTGCCATCGCTCAACAGCACGCGCGGCAGCTGCTTGCGCCGCAGCTCACGCGCGTGCAGCGCCCGCCGCTCGCCAACCCGCGCCCACAGCGCCCTACTCACGTCATGCCGCGCCCCGATCTCCTGCAGTTCGGGTATGGTCAAGAAAAACAGGTCGTCCGCCCGCTCCAGCAGCCCTGCCGCCGCCATCCGCTCCCCGCTGCGCAACAGCTCTTGGCGCAGGATGCCCATGTAGCGGATGGCAAAGAACTTGGGCGCCTCACGCAGTCCACCCAGCTCCCGATAGCGGCTGCTTGCCAAGCGCACCAGGTACGCCTTAACCAGCCCGCCGCGCGTCACTCGGACTGCCGCCTCCAGGTCCCGCGCTGCCTGGGCAGCCTGCTCTGCACCCCGTCGAAACAGTGCGTCGGGCGCATTGGCGGGATCGTCAATGGCCAGGTAACTCTGCAGTACCTGCATGATCGGCTCCGGCTGCTCACGCCAGCGCGGGCGGCCGATATCGATCTCTCCCGGCCCCCGCATCCCATATTGATGCAGGAAGATCGCCACCGCCATCTGCGCCACCGGCGGCAGCCGCCCTGCCAGGTAGTCCGCCGCCAATTGAGCAGGCGCCGCCGCCCCAAACGCTGCCGCCGTCGCCGGGTCACTGCGTATGATCTGCGCCGCCTGCCACAGCGCCAGGTCCATCTCAGTCGTCACATTGTAGGGCAGGCTGCGGGCAATTGTCAGCGGCAGTTGCGCTACGTCGGGCCGCCCATTCGCCCCAGCCGCCTGCGCAGCAAAGCGCTGCAAAATGCCAAAGAAAGGCGCCACGCCCGCTACCACGGCGGGAACCCCCTGCGGCACGATCAGGCCGGGAAAAAGCTCACCCGCCGTCAGCAGCAGTTCAAGTTGGCACGTATAGTCGTCCCACAGATTCCCGGCGCTCGGCGCGAGCGCCATCCCCTCGGCGATGGCCGCATCCATGTCATGTGTCAACCGCCGCCGCGCCGCCCCCGGGTTGCGCCATATACGCAGGATACGTCTCACCGTCGGCACCGCCAGACCCAAGATTCGGCGCAGCGAGTCCGGCCGCAGCAAAGGTCCGTGCGGAGCCAGCCGTGGGTCGTCCACGATCTCCGAAAATGCCTGCGCCACACCCGGATCGATGGCCCGGATCAAGCGCGGCAGCACTTGGCGCCCGATCCGGTTGCGCAATATGGGAGTGACATTGATATACAGCCGCTCGGCCGCGCTCACAAAGACGGTCTGCCGTCCAAAATCCGGATTGTAGCCGTAGACGCGCCTTGCCCCGCTCAAGACGAGTTTGATCGTGTCCTGCCCCAACGGCGTAAACGGCTCAAACACGCCCTGCACTGCGGCAAAGGCGAACATCACCTGCAGGGGCGATGGTGGCATTCCTGCGGGCAGCGGATAGAGGGAGGTGATCGGTCGCGCCTGCAGTAAATATAACCGGCTCCCATCCCACGCCCATTCGATGTCCTGGGGAAACCCGTACAGAGCCTGCACCTTGCCGCCCAGCGCGGCTAGCTCCAGAATCACCGCATCTGGGACAGCCTGGCACTCACGGTTCTCCTGCTTGCTCGTGACCGTTCCGCCACCTGCCCGCCCCTGGATAACCGTGGCCTTGGCGCCCAGGCTCTTGTGCAAAATTGCGCCCGCCCCAGCATTGGCCGCCGTGTCGACGACGTAATGATCCGGCTCGACCTGCCCGCTGACCAGCGCCTCGCCCAGCGCCAACGTGGCATCGATCGCTGTCTCGCTGCGTCGCCCACTGAGCGGATTTGCCGTGAAAAGCACGCCCGACGCCTTCGCCTGGACCATCGCCTGGACTACCACCGCCAACGCCACGCCCGCCGCGTCGACGTTGTTGTACGCCCGATAACCGATGGCGCGCGCCGTCCACAGGCTGCTCCAGCATTCCACGACGGCACCGCGCAGGGCATCCAGGCCAACGACATTCAAAAAGGTGTCCTGCTGCCCGGCGAACGACATGTCGGGCAGATCCTCGGCTGTCGCCGAAGAACGCACCGCCACCGGCGGTTCGCCCATGCCGCCATACCGTTCGGCCAGCTCCTCGACCAGTGCCGGCGCCACCTTGCCTGCTATAAATGCGGCACGGATGCGCGACGAAGCTGCTTCCAGTGCCGCCGGACTGGCCACGTCGAGGCCGGCAAGGGCCGCAGCGATCACTTGGTCCAGCGCGTTCTCCACAACAAAAGTGCGATAGGCATCCACCGGCAGCAGGAAGCCGTCTGGCACAGGCATCCCGGCGCGCACCAGCTTGGCCAGGTTGGCGCCTTTGCCGCCAACAGTGTCACGCTGGGCAGTAGCTGACGATAGGGGCATTAAGTCGACCATCGTGTGTTCCCTCCTGGCTCTATGCTATCTCAGCCTGTGCTGCAAGACACCATGCAAATACGTACAATTGCGTGCAAACTGACCCCTATGCGCGCGTGCGTGTTCCTGCTATCCTAGGCTTTACAATACATTGCTCTCTTGCTACGACGCGCCTGCGCTTGGGGGTTCACCTGTGTTCACGCTTCCCCACCTCCGAAACCCGTACCACAGTAGCATTCCGCCCATCGTCGAATCTTGGATCAACCCGGACCGTACGTCGCTGATGAACTATCGCCACCTCTGGCAGCGTATCCGCCAGTCCGTCGTGGCGGCCATGATCGTCATCGCCCTATACTCGCCCGCACACGCCGCGCTGTCATTATCACTCATGCTGACAGTTCTACTGTTCTATCTCCTCTGGCAGATAGGTTTCGAGTTTGTCATGCAAAGCCGCCGCTCGGAGGCACCTGCGCGCCAGCGCCGTTTGAGCATCGTCCAGTTTGTCGGCAGCGCTGTCGGGGTCACCTTTCTTGTCTGGTGCCTGCCCCCGGTGGCGGCAGTCGACGCCTGGTTACTCTACTTGATCCCACTCCTCACGCTCGGCCGCTCGCTCGAACGGCGCTTGGCGTTTGCCTTTATTTTGCTCGACGTTGGCCTACTGTCGCTTTCCGCATTTGCCCCCTACGTACACGCGCAGCTGGCTGGCCAAGCAGCCGGCATTGCGGCCCCGGATCTCGACCTGAACACAGCTGTGCGCAACTTCCTGCTGCGTGGACTTGTCGGCGCCTATGTCGGCTTCTCCAGCTATTTGGTCATCCGCAGCCTCGCCTACCACAACCGTATCATTGCCACGGCCACGGAGCGAATGAACGAGGTCACCACCTCGGAAAGTTGGCACACAGCCGCCAACAGCATCGCCGAGTTAATTGCCCAGACGCTGAGCGACGACAAACGCGTGGTCACCGCCAACGTCATAGCCCATCACAGGCAGGATAATACGCTGACGATCGTCGGCTCTTCCAGCACCGAGGGACAGGCGCAAAAGGGCTTCCAGTACACCGCTGATAAGGGCGTGACCGGCTGGGCAGCGCGCAACGGCCAGCCTTGCTACATGAACGATACCGCCCATGACCCTGAAGACCGCTTCTTCAAGTACGAGGCGTTTGCCGATACCCGATCTGCCTTGGCTGCTCCTTTCACTGTGGACAACCGGCAAACGGTTGTCCTGGATGTCGAGTCGCCCCAGACCTACACCTTCGCCTTCGAAGATCTGCAGCTGCTGCAAATCGTCGGCAGCCACCTACGGGCGTCCCACGAACGCACCCGCATTCTCGAGATGCATCGCACGCTTGCCAAGGTCGGCCAGGATCTTGCACGCAGTATTATTCGCGTCGACCAAATTAGCCAGATGCTGAAGCAAATCGGCGGAATCTACAAGGATCTGCTGGGCGCCGACTCCATCGTTTTCTACTATCGTCACTCGTACTCCAGCCCGCTTAACATGCGCACGCCTGTCGGCGATTTCTTGACGGACCACTCCACGACAACGCAACTGTGCGAACCGGGCAGCCTGATCGTCGAGCTGATGGACCACCAGATGCCAGAATTCTACCCAGAGGCGCGGGCGGAATCCACCAAGCTTACCGCTGTGCGCTCCCACCACGAGCGTCTCAAGGTAAAACCTTTCGTGGTGCGCGAGGCCATCGTCTCCTGCGCCGCCATTCCGTTGGTTCTCGCCCAAGAAAGCATCGGGCTGATGTGGATCAACTATCGCCGCCACGAGCCGTTCGATCCTGCAGTACCGCGACCTGATCCAACTCCTCGCCCCTTACGCCTCTCTGGCGATCCAGGCCGGTCGCCAAAACCTACTCAAGGAAGAGCGCGAGCGCGAAACCCTGCGCCGAATGGTGCATGACTCGTTGGCTCACCGCCTGCAGGATGTCGCGCGGGGGCTCGACCGGCTGCGTCGCTGCGCGCCGCATACCCTGAACTGGAACGATGAGTTGCGCATTGCCAAGACCCAAGTGACGCGCGCCCAGCACGTAGTGGACAGCCTGATTCGCCAGCGCACCTGGCTGACGCTGCAATCCCTCGTCCAGGACCTGCACAGCCAAGCCCAGGTGATCGAAGACCTCTACGCCATACCGGTCGCATTCTCCGCCTGCGAGTTGCCGCCCACCGAAATCAGTGTTGCCGGCGGCAACGAGCTGTTGTATGCATGCGACGAAGCGATTGGCAATGCGCTGCGCCATTCCGGACTCTCTCACCTGGTGATCGGAATCGGTCGTCGCAACGATGGCCTGGAAGTTCAAATCTGCGATGACGGCGTCGGGTTTGATCGCGCCGCCGTTGCATTGGGTCTTGGGCTTCACAGCATCCAGGAACGAATTCGAGGATTGGGTGGCGTAGCGACGATCGATTCACGACCCAACCGCGGTACGCGTGTTAGTTTCTTTGTGCCGCTGCCCGCACCACAAGGACAGACAGGAGACAACCATGACCGTTGAACCAAAACGCCTGTTGATGATTGAAAACGAAGCAGGTATCATCCGCTCCGTGCGCGAGGCGCTCGCGGATCAGGCGCGCTTCCGCTTTGTCGGTTATCTCACCAGCCGCGGCGGCCTCGCCCAGTTTCTTGAGGACCACGCACCCGATATCACCCTGGTCGATGTCGGCCTTATGCGTCAAGACGAAGGCCTCGGTCTGCATGCCGAGGTACAAAGCTTCGAAGAGGGGCTGGCGGTCATCGGCCTGATCGAAGAATTGAGCCCGCACACGACAATCGTCGGTTTCTCTAACTACTTCGTCCTATATCCAGAGCTTGCCAAACAGGCTATGAGTCGCGGCGCCGACGCTATCCTCGCCAAGCAGAACGGCCCCTCCGACTGGGAAGCCTGGAAACAGTGGCTCATCGCCCAGTTGCATTCGGTGGTCGACGGCTGGTGGCGCCCAACGCCCGAAGTATCCCAGTTGCTTGCCCAGGACGAAGAACGCCGCATGGTCGACTTGCCCGACGATCCGCTGCCCCTCACCGCACGCCAGATGGAAGTGCTCAAGCTAATGGCGCAGGGCTACGCGGATGCCGAGATTGCCGAGAAACTGGTGGTGGAAGAGGGCGCCGTGCGCGGCCACATCGCCAGTATCCGCAAGCGCCTCCAATTGCGCTACCGCTGGCAGATCATCGAAGAGGCGAGACGCCGCGGCATGGACAAGGAAGACGGCGACGAAGCCTGACAAAAACGTGCAAATACTAACGCTCCGTAGCGGCTGCACGCAGGCTTCCTAACATTTGCACTCTAGCCGCTACACCTCACCTGTTCTATCCTGAAATTGTCCAATACTTGCAGTCAACAAAGCCATATTCAACGCCGGTCCTTCGCCCGGCGTTCCTTGGTGACGCCGGAGGCCAAGGGTGTGGCAACATGGACGCAGGCAGACAACAAGAGGAGACTACAGATGAGATCCGTCGCTTGGCTGATATTAATCATGTTACTAGTCTGCGGGCTGCTTGGCTTTTCACTGGCTCAGACCGACCTCGCCAATCCGACTACGTCTGCTGCTCAAGCCCAGATCGCAATCCAGCAGGCTGACGTTGCATATGAGGTTCAGCTCGCCACCGTCCGTCTGAACGAGCAGCGTATGGCGGCCGAAATCGAGGCGCAACTCAGTCGAGACAAGATGCTGGCGAACGCGCTGTTTGCTCTTACGGCGGTCGCTACGGGATGTATTCTAGCCATCACCAGTGCCGCCGTGTACTTGATTCTGCGGCGGGCGAATCGCCCGCCGCCTGCTGGGCGCCTACCGGGCGAAACCGGGGAGAATGCCGCACACAGGCCGGCTCTCGGTAGCACGATAAGCCGTAGCTCGCACCAGAACAACGGTTCCCGGGCCACGCACCGGAAACAGGACTCTCAGTTCTGGGAACAGATGCCCTAGTTAATAGGCCAGCCGATCTGCATGTGCTGCATATCGGCCGCGTCCCACGGTACCGTGTGCCACCTCCCTCGGTGGCATACGGCGACCTTCCCCACCTCTACGGCAAAACCCAATGCTATCCGCCCTCCCAACACTCACTCCCGTATCTAAACTGTGCGTCCGGCGTCAGAAACTAACACGGATCAAGATAGGCCTCCTCGTAAAATTTGGAGGTTGACAAAACCAGAACATATTTTCTATAATAGGTTCCTATTCGCACTCTCCATTTAACGCGCAATCGTACTGAGGCTGCACAAGCAAGGAGCGACATGTCTTCACAAATTCAGGCAAATGAATTCATCAAGGCACTGTACGCCTTACTCGACGAGACGTTTGACAACGTCCAGGGCTACTATCTTGATAAAGGCACCTCCATGTTCGAAACGCTGGCGACGCTTTCCGCCGCCGACGCGTCGATTCCTGTGGGCGGAAAGTGTGCAACGCTTGCCGCGCAGGTGAAACACGTGACTTTCTATCTCGACGTGCTCGAGAAAAGCGTTCGGACGCAGCAATTTGAACGGCAGGACTGGGGCAAGATCTGGCGCGAGACGTCTGCGGTCACGCCGGATGAATGGGAGGGGATTAGGGCGTCACTGCGCGACAGCTACGACCGCATCAAGGTGCTCATCCACGACACGCCCGAGTGGTCCAGCGATTTCGTGATTGGCGGCGCCATCGCCATGATTGCCCATACTGCCTACCACCTGGGCGAAATCCGCCAGGCCTTGTGCACCATCCGCCAGTAGAAATGCGCCTTCGAGCGGCTGGCCCAAGATGGCCAGATCTTTATGCCTTTAGCTCCCTATCCATTTAGCGCCAAGTTCTGCTGGCTTGCCGACAAGTTCGGGGTTTCTTGGCAGTTGATCCTGGCGCAAAACGCCTAAGTACCTTTACCGGTTCTCACACAGGAGGAAACAATGAGCAGTGTACGCGTTTTGGCCGGCACCCGCAAAGGTGCCTTTATCCTGACTTCCGACGAGCAGCGCAAAGATTGGCAAGTCAGCGGCCCCCACTTTGCTGGCTGGGAGATCTACCACGTCGTCGGCTCGCCCGCGGACCCCAACCGCCTCTATGCCTCGCAGTCCACCGGCTGGTTTGGCCAGCTCATCCAGCGTTCGGACGACGGCGGCCAGACCTGGGAGCCGGTCGGCAATGAGTTTGCCTACGACGGCGTTCCCGGCACCCACCAGTGGTATGACGGTACGCAGCACCCATGGGAGTTCAAGCGCGTCTGGCACCTGGAGCCGTCGCTCACCGACCCCGACACCGTCTACGCCGGGGTCGAGGATGCCGCCATGTTCCGCACCAGCGACGGCGGCAAGAGTTGGCAGGAGCTCTCCAGCTTGCGTAACGCCAAGGGCAACCTTTGGGCTCCAGGCGCCGGCGGCATGTGCCTGCACACCATCGTGCTCGACCCAGGTGACCCCAACCGCATATATATCGCCATCTCTGCCGCCGGCGCCTTCCGCACCGACGACGGCGGCGAAACCTGGCTGCCTATCAACCGCGGGCTTAAGTCCGACTACGAGTTACCGGACGCCGACGCCGAGGTCGGTCACTGCGTACACAGCATCGCCATGCACCCCGCGCGCCCGGGCGTGCTCTTCATGCAAAAGCACTGGGACGTCATGCGCAGCGACAATGCCGGCGATCTATGGCACGAAGTCAGCGGCAACTTGCCCAGCGACTTTGGCTTCCCGATCGCCGTGCACGCCCATGAGCCGGAGACTGTCTATGTCGTCCCCATCAAGAGCGATTCCGAGCACTACCCGCCCGACGGCAAGCTGCGCGTCTACCGCAGCCGCACTGGGGGCAACGAGTGGGAAGCTCTCACCAATGGCCTGCCGCAAAGCGATTGTTATGTCAATGTGCTGCGCAATGCCCTGGCTGTAGACAAGCTCGATTCGTGCGGCATCTACGTCGGCACTACCGGCGGGCAGATTTACGCATCCGCCGACTCCGGCGACACGTGGGAGCCCATCGTGCGTGACCTGCCGCCCGTCCTCTCGGTTGAGGTCCAGGTGCTGTCGTGATTCGCGTCAAGCTGCCTACACATCTTCGCAATCTGGCGCAGGTGACGGGCGAACTCCAACTTGAGGTCGAAGGTCCAATCACCCAACGATCGGTCCTCGACTCGCTCGAGGCCAAGTACCCGATGCTGCGCGGCACCATCCGTGACCACGGGACGCTCAAGCGCCGGAGCCTCGTTCGCTTCTTTGCCTGCGAACAGGATCTGACCCACGAATCGCCCGATGCCCCTCTGCCCTCCGCCGTTGCGGAGGGCAGAGAGCCCTTTCTTATCGTGGGCGCCATGGCCGGCGGCTAGGCATCCGCTTGTCGCCGGCTCTGTTACTTGCTGGCCGTCAACATCACTTGCTTGACGCACTCGGACGTAACCTTGGTATCTGGGCTGGCTTCACCAGGCATCGTAGCCCAACCACCATCGTTCATATAGCTGGTGCGTGCGCTGGTGCCAAGAGCCTGCAAAGCTGCTAGGTTAGCCGTGTGTTCGGCATCGCCGCCAAATTGGGAGACGCAGATTCCAGCGAGGCGCTGAACCATGGCGACCTGGACGGCGGTATTCGCCTGCTTCTGCGCAGCGTCTGCCGTCTTCCAGCCGCCCCAGGTGAAGCCGACCACCATGGTCAGCACGATCGCGCCCAGGCAAAGCCAGAAGGTAATCATCTTTGTGGGCCGGGCCACCTGCCACCGCTCACGCCGCGTCGGTACCGGCGCCGGTTTCGCCGCTGCCGGTTGCTTGACACTCTCCGACTGTGCGCGATTGTCGTTCGCCGGGCGGTCTCCGCGCTGCTCACCTGCATGTTGTTCTGTCATGAGATTTCTCCTTGATGCCTATCACTTGACGAATACGGACCTAAGACAACAACCCGATCAGACATGCACACGCTTGGCTGCCTCACGCAGCCGCCCAGCAATCCGATCCGGCATCTCGCCCTTGCTGATAAATGCATCGGCGCCTGTCACGGCCGCCGCCTGTTGCGCTGCGTCCAAATGGCTGATCAATACGATTACGACCGACGTAAAACATGCCGCACGCAGCTCGGTCAGTGCAGCATCAGATCCCGGCGTAAGCAGGCTCCAGTCGACCACGATCAGTTGCGGGTTGCTGGCCGGGGCCTCAGCCAAAGCTTGCGGCCATGCGCCGGCTTCGCCGACTACCTCCATCTGGAGGTCGAGCAGCAACAGGCGCAAGGCGGAGCGTTCTTCAGTTTTGGCTTCGATGAGATATACGCGGGTCATACCCAGATCGTACGGCTAATCCCATCCAACTACATCCATTGGCTGGGGGATTTTATTCTCCCCCACTTGGGGGATATGTTGCCTGCGATCAGGGGATGAGATGGCTGCGCACCGCCAGCGCCGCAGCTTCGGTGCGGCTGAGCACACCTAATTTGGCCAGGATATGGCTGACGTGCGACTTAACGGTGGACGAGCTGACAAATATTCTCTCGGCAATCTCGCGATTATTGAGACCTTCGACCATTAGCGCCAATACCGCGCGCTCGCGCTGTGTAAGATCATGGCCGAGCGCTGGGGGTTGGGTGGCGGCATGAATCAGCGCCTGAGTCGCTTCGGGCGCATAGGTGGCACGACCGGCATGTGCGGCACGAATGGTCTGGGCCAGTTCATCTGCCGACACGTCCTTAAACAGGTAGGCAATTGCCCCGGCCCGCAATGCGCTGAGCACCAATTCCTCATCCTTAAAGCTGGTTAGCGCTATCACCTGCACGGCAGGGTATTGCTGGCGAATCAGCCGCGTGGCAGTCGCGCCGTCCATTTGCGGCATGACCATGTCCATGAGCACGACATCGGGCTGCAGCTGGGCGCACAGCTGCAAAGCGACGGCGCCATTGGCGGCTTCACCCGCGCATTCGAGGTCGTCAAATACTTTCAAGAAGGTGACGAGCCCCTTGCGCACCATGGTGTGGTCGTCAACAATCAGGACCCGAATGGGGGTGGTCGATGCGACAGCGGACCGAGTCAGCAACCTGCCGGTCATTCGGGTGCCACCTTTGTCTGCAGCTTCGCCTGCCAGCGCACGACGATCTCAGTGCCTGCGCCCGGCTTGCTCGTCACGGTCAGCTCCGCGCCCACACTATCCGCCCGCTCGCGCATCATGCTCAAACCATAATGGCCGGAAGGTATCTGGCTCAGGCTAAAGCCGCGCCCGTTATCCCGCACCCGCAATTCCGTCACGGCCTTGCGAAAGTGCAGTTCGACCGCTGCCATGTCGGCCTCGGCGTGCTTGGCAATGTTCGTCAGCGCTTCCTGGCAGAGACGATAGAAGACGACCTGGACATCGGCAGGCAATGTTCCCTTTCCTGTCACCGTCACGCTCACGAGGATATTGGTCCGACCGGCCAACGCATTGCCTAACAGCCGCAACAAGTCACGCAAGTCCGCCTGTGAGAGCGCCAAGGGCCGCAGTTCGGCCAGCAGCATGCGCATTTCCGCCAGCGCCCCGCGCGTCAGGCGCCGCAAGTCATCCAGCGCCTGTTGGCCTTCGGTTGGGTTGCGCTCCCATAGATTCGGCAGAACTTCGGCAATCAAGCCGGCAGAAAACAGCGACTGGTTGACCGCATCGTGGAGCTCCTGCGCCAGCCGCTGGCGTTCGGCCAGAACGGCAAGGGCCTGTGTCTGCTCGTGCAACGCGGCCACCTTCTGCTCAAGCTGCCGTTCCGCTGCCACGCGTGCGCTGACGTTGCGCACGACACTCAGTATGGCCGAACCATGGCCAACTACAAGTCTGGTTCCGTGCACCTCGACGTCGAACGCGACTCCATCCGCATGCACATACTCGCCCTGCATTTGGCCTTCGCCGCTGGTTGCCACAGCCTGGCAGTATACGGCAAAGTTCGGCCGGCTGTTTTCGTGGACAAAGTGGATCACCGGTTGGCCGACAAAGTCGGACCGCTGGCAGCCATGCATGGTCCACGCTGCTGGATCGGCGGCGATCACACAGCCAGTCGCCACATCATGCACAACTAGCCCATCGCCTGCAGCATCAAAAACCTGCTGGAGATCGAGCATATCGGTTGACGGTCCATCGTGCAGGTAAGGCAGCATCATCGCGCACATACTTATAGTGTAACGCAGTGCGCCAAGGCTGTCATCCGCCGGGCGCCGCCGTCTGCTCTCATGCAGCCAGGCGCCGATCTCTTTGGCCATCGGACTTGACGTGGCCAGGTTGATATGATATTATTAACATAGTTACATTTATCATAAGATATATGGAGCATAGCGATTGTGTGAGGCATACCAATGAGCATAAAGTACGCAATACTGGGACTGTTAAGCTGGCGACCTATGTCGGGCTACGATCTAAAAAAAATTATCGCCGAGTCCATGTCCTTCTACTGGTCGGGCAACAACAACCAAATCTACAAGACGCTGGTTCAGCTGCACACGGAAGGTCTGGTCGATATCGAGGTGCAGCAGCAGGAAAACTATCCCGCGCGCAAGGAATACAAGATTAGCGAACGCGGTGCGGCCGAACTGCGTACCTGGGTGCTCTCGGCGCCCGAGTTGACGCAGTTCCGTAACACCTTTCTCATCCAGCTCGCCTGGGGAGATCAGCTGGACGGTACGGAACTCGACGGGCTGCTCGCGCGCTACGAACGCCAAGTCGAGATGCAGGTGCTCATCTTGGAGGAGCGTGAGCGCCGCGGTGTGCTCAACCCGGCGCGTACGCCGCGCGAGGCTTACCTGTGGCGGGAGATTTCCAGCTACTTTGTAACTGCGTATGCCAACGAATTGGCGTGGGTGCGTGCCCTGCGCCTGGGGCTTGGCACGTACAGTGAGGGAGCAACAAAATGACGACGCCTACGATCTACAAGTCAGCTGCCGGCGAACAGGCGGTAATGGCACTCTATGACAAGACACTGGCGACGTGGCCGGTGCCCCACTCCACGCTAACGGTTACCACCAGGCATGGCGAAACGTTCGTGATTGCCAGCGGGCCCAGCGACGCCCCGCCCGTACTCCTGCTCCATGGCGCAGCCTCCAATGCACTGGCATGGATCGGCGAGATCGAAGCATATAGCCGGATGCTGCGTGTCTACGCCGTGGATCTGCCCGGCGAGCCTGGGCGCAGCAGTCATAACCGGCCAGCATGGTCTGGCCCGGCCTACGTGGAGTGGATGGAGGACGTAGTCGACGGGCTAGGGCTCGACAAGGCCGCACTCGTCGGCATCTCGCAAGGTGGATGGACTGCCCTCAAGTTCGCTACGCCGCAGCCCGAGCGCGTTACACGGATTGTGCTGTTGGCGCCCGCCGGCGTGACCACAGCGCGCCCCTCTTTCTTGTTGCGTGCCATCCCGCTTTCGCTGCTGGGTCGGCGCGGGGGCGAGGCCATCAACCGCATCACTTTTGGCAACCAGCCGATCCACCCGGCCGCCGTAGCGTACATGGATCTGATCATGACGCACTTCAAGCCGCGCATCGGCGCGCTGCCGAACTTCACCGACGCCGAACTGTCACGGTTGACCATGCCCACGCTGCTAATTGTGGGCGCGCAGGATGCGCTCTATCCATCGGCCAAAACCGCAGCGCGCCTTAGAGGGTTGGCACCCAATCTCACCGTGCGCATGCTGCCGGACGTGGGCCATGTGCTCCATGGGCTGTCCGGGGAAATTGTGCCCTTCCTCGCGGCGGAGCACGCAGAGTTTGCCACGGTGGCGGCCTGATACGGGTGTATCTCTTGTTCGGGGCGCGCACGAAACGTAGGGGCACAAGGTCCGGCGCAAATGATCGGACTGCCGCGGCCAGAGTTGTTCCGCCGGACCTTGTGCCCGCCCTCGCCCCTAACAAGAATTGCGCCCGCCTGATACCTCGACAGACCGCCGCTTCCGCGCTTCCTGTTGTGGCATGTGGCAGTTTCCAGCGTGGCAAGACTACTGGTAGATAGTGGGATCGTCGTGATCTGTCGTCACGTTCGAGAACTCATACGACCCGTCATAACAGTGCCAATAGTGGAGTCTTAAGGGTTGACCGCCGCCACATACTTCGACACGCGCCGCAGTATCATACACGAGCGTGCCCGTACCCGTGGTGCGGAGTCGGCGCTGCACGTCGGCCGTGTGGCTCCATACTGGCTTACGCAGCGCGTGATGCTTGTCAGAGCCGAATGGCAGCCCCTGCAAAACGGCCACCACCGTCAAGAAAACCTCTTCGACGTCGCTTTCGAGTGTAGGACGCTTACGCATCCGTGTGTCCCGCAAGGAATCGATAAAATGCTTCCCAAAAGAGTACTCCTTCTGCGCAATTGTCGGCGTCCGTGTATCCCTTGACTTGCGCTTGCACCACGCAATCCTGGTCGCCAAGTATGGATCATGCAAATAGCGATGGCAATCGTAGCTGGCATACAGATAGTCGGGCTCGACAAGCAAGGGCCATTCCTCCGCCAATTCGATGTCCACAATCTTGTTGCCATCGGCATCAAGGCGCCGCATGGTGCCGGCAATGTGCAGGTTTGCTGTGCCGGTTGCCGGTTTCAACGGCGCTGTTGCGATGCTCCATCCAAACTGGTGGGGCTTGTCCCTGAGGGCACACGTGGCGTAGAGCAGTGACTTGACAAACGCCTCAGCAACACGCGGCGTCAACCGCTCACGCATTTGCGCCGGAATTACGGATTCGCTACCCTGCACATGCTCTATCTCCCCAAGAATATCATATACCCCGGTACTTTCCTCGAGATAGTCGCAGTTGGCCAAAAAGCCACTACAGTCGACAGCCACATCTCGCGCCGAGAACTCCTCGATGCCATGAAATGTGAATATTCGTTGTATGTTGTCTATGGTCGGCAAGAGATCTTCTTGGGCCATCGCTGTATAGGCGTCGAACGAAACGACAAATTGCTGGCTCTTGGTCCCCGCCTCTTTCTCCCACGCGGTGAGCCGCTGGGCATAGTTGCGAATATGCTCGGCCCCCGAATCAAACGAATGCGGGACTGCAATCAGGAATGGATCTATCACGATTGCCATATATCACTGCCCCCTGCCCGTCGGCCTGAGAGCTTCAACCTTGCGTTTTCGCTTGGCTCCGGCAGCTTCGATGATCAGCTTCGCCTCGTCCGGCCCCTGGTCGAAAAATCCTCGTGGCCAGTCTGGTATGGCACCATATTCATTTGGCTCGACCGTGCGAAAGATCGATTCGCCGCGCTCGCGCTCGACAAAATACATCTGTATACACTTCTGGATCGTGTCGCTTGGCGCCTCGGCGATGCGCCGCCGCAGCCGATTAACTAAGTACTCGCTGTGACTCTCCACGATACATTGGCGACCACTGTGCACCATGCCTAGAAGAAAATCGCCCAAGATTGACTGCACCTTGGGATGCAGGTGCAGCTCCGGCTGTTCCAGCAACAACGTGCTCCCTGGTGGCGCCATCAGCCCCATCACGATGCTGGGCAGCACCTGGCTCACGCCGACGCCTACGCTCGTCAGGTCCAACGGCAAGTGCACATCGGCCACATGGAGCACCAATTCCGTTCCTATCTTGCCGCGGTCGCAAGCCGTAACATCGTCCACCAGGCCCATGTACACTAACCACTGTGCTACCGCCTTACCCAGCGGCATCCTGGTTGCTTTGTATGCCGTATCGCCTGGAATAGGGCACCATACAATGTCATTGTGGTGATGTTGCAGCACGGCCGCCGTATACTCGCCGCGCGTACCCAAATCTGAATCCTCCGGCACGGGCGGCAGGGCATAGATGGCGCGTGGATCGTCGCGCAGCGGTCCCAAATACCCAATGCGCTTGACAAAATAGTCGATCGTAGTAGTACGATAGCTATCCAGTTTCCCCGGGAGCGGCTCTAGGCGCCAAGCGTAGTCCGGCTTATAGTTCTTAGCTTTGCGCATTCGCTCAATGGTATTTGGCCGCTCGTTGCGCAGGTCACTGGCGATTCTGGCACGAATCGGAGCGGGCAGCTTCGCCGCCGCCTCCTTGACCCAGTCCCCTACCGTCCGGCAATACTGAAAAAGCTGCCAGCCCGTCTCATAGCCCTGTGTTTGGGGCAGCCGATCCATATTCGGCTTTAGGACATTTCGCAGTGTCGTACGAAACTCCTCGCCCAACCGGGAGTCCAGCGGGATTCTCTGCAACTGATCCTGCGCCGGCGGCACTGCATCCGGGGTGCGCATGCACAATTCACACAAGCGCAAGGCCTTTTCCAGTTGATCTAGGTTTGTGTCGAATTGCTCCCAGTAGCCGCTCGGCAGCAAGTGATCAACCTTCGGCCTCAGCTCAACCTTTGGTGCTACCGGCAGTGCCGCCGGCGCCCGTGGCGCAAGTTCAGCGAAGCGATAGTTGCTGCCGTCGGAGCGCAGATCCGCATCAATCGACTTGTCCAGTTCGTACCGCACGATTCGCACCTGTGCGTCATCAGAGCCGATGAAGGCGCTGTCCAAGACAAGGCGCGGCAGTTCGTCCAGGCTGTTCGTGACCAACCGGCACGTGGCATCCACCTTGATGGTAAAACCACTCTCGGCGCGCAGGCGAAAGCCAATTGAGAGCACCGCATCCTGCTGCCCTTGGTGCAACACATCCTTCCATGTCCCAAGCTTTAGGTATTCACCATTTAGAATCAAGGGGTGAACTGAGGATGACACTGGCGAGCCAAAGGTCTGCATAACCGCTAGGATCGACTGCAGAATTGTGCTTTTGCCTGAGCTGTTGGCGCCGACGAGAATCGTAAGAGGAGCAAGCGGTAGGGTGACAGGACCGGCAACAGACTTGAAGTTACCGATCGTCCATTCGAGCAACATTATTTTGCCTCCGGGGCTGCTGGCAAACCGAAATGTACTGTATCTTGAAGATATAGTAACCTATTCCCAAGCCAATTGCAACCACGATGACAAAACCTGAACTCCGATTCAGGCTATCCCACCACCGCACCTGCCCGCCGTGTAATCTCCTGCCGCACCACCGGGGCCACCTTCGTTCCCAGCAGCTCAATGGCACGCATCACCTTGGCTTGCTCGATCGTCCCCACGCCCAATTGCAGCAGGCAGCGCTGATGACCAAAGATCTCGTGTTGGAACAACATCTTTTCCACGATCTCGTCCGGCGTGCCCACAAAGTCGGCCCCGCGCAGCGTGCGTGACGCCTCAAGCTGCTGGCGCGTGGCCGGCGCCCAACCGCGCTCGCGGCCGATCTTGTTCATCACCACCGTGGCGGACGGATAATAGCCGTCCATTGCCTGCTGCGTGCTGTCGGCGATAAAACCGTGCGAGTTAATGCTCACTGCCAACTGCGCCGGGTCGCGCCCCACCTCGCGTGCCGCCTGCCGATATAGCTCCGCAAACGGTGCGAACCGCTCGGGCATCCCGCCGATAATGGCCAACGCCATCGGCAGCCCCAACCGTCCTGCCCGCGCGGCCGATTCCGGCGTGCCGCCCACCGCAATCCACACCGGCAGCGGCTGCTGGATCGGCCGCGGGTAGACGCCCAACCCGCGCAGCGCCGCCCGGTGCTTGCCCGACCAGGTCACTTTCTCGCTCTCGCGCAGTTTGAGCAGCAGATCCAGCTTTTCGGAGAACAACGCGTCGTAGTCCTGCAGGTCGTAGCCAAAGAGAGGAAACGATTCGATAAACGACCCGCGGCCCGCCATGATCTCGGCGCGCCCGCCCGACAGCAGGTCGAGCGTGGCAAAGCTTTGAAACACCCGCACCGGATCGTCGGAGCTCAGCACGGTTACCGCCGTGGTCAAGCGGATGGTCTTTGTGCGGCTCGCGGCAGCGCCCAAGATGACCGCGGGAGCAGACGAGACATAGTCCGGCCGGTGATGCTCGCCCACCCCAAACACGTCCAACCCCACCTGGTCGGCCAGTTCGATGGCCTCCAGCAGGTTATGCAGCCGCTGGGCAGGGCTGATCATGGCCCCGGTCACAGGATCGGATGTAAGCTCGGCAAAGGTAAATACCCCCAACTCAAAGGCGCGAGGCGTAGAGCTGGAGGGAACTGCTGGCTGCGACAATCTGAACTCCTCTGCTGACTGCTTCAAAATAATGCTCGAACGTTAGCAGAGTTGACCACCCCTGTCAAAGCCCAAGGCCACACCTCCAGGCGGTCAGGCTTCTTTGTGGCGCCCTTGGCACCAGCTTGACATCTGCAGGACTGACTGCCGGCGCGCCGCACCTGCAACGACCCGCGACGCCCAACGCCAAAATTGCGTATGCTATAATGATCAAGATGTGACAAAGCTAACACACGTGCCACCGCAATAGCCGGGTTCTATTGTATGCAGCCGCCTAGCTTCTCAGAATCAATCATCGAACTGCACGACGTCGTCAAGCGCTATACCGTGGGTGGCAGCGAGATCGAGATCCTCAAGAGTGTCTCCCTCCAGGTGACTGCCGGCGAGTTCGTCGCGATCGTCGGCCCCTCCGGCAGCGGCAAGTCCACCCTGCTCAATATGATCACCGGCATCGACCGCCCCACCGCCGGCGAGGTGATGGTGCTGGGCCAGCCGGTGCATAAGCTGAGCGAAAACGGCCTGGCGCGCTGGCGCGGTCAATGCGTTGGCATCATCTTCCAGTTTTTTCAGCTGCTGCCGGCGCTGACGCTGCTCAAAAATGTTATCCTGCCCATGGACCTGGCCGGCAAATACTCGCCGCGCGAGCGCCGTGCCCGCTCGCTCCACCTGCTCGACATGGTCGGATTGGCCGACCAGGCGTACAAACTGCCCAGTATGGTCAGCGGCGGCCAACAGCAGCGCGCGGCTATCGTGCGCGCCCTGGCCAATGACCCGCCCCTGATCGTCGCCGACGAGCCGACCGGCAACCTGGACCAGGAAACAGCGCATCGTATATTTGACCTTTTTCACCAGTTTGTAGCCGACGGCAAGACGATGGTCGTCGTCACCCATGACAAGGAACTGGCACACACGGTGCCGCGCAAGATCGAGATCGCCGACGGGCAGATCATCGGCGATCATTTCTAACCGTTCAATCCGCACGCCTGCGTGCGGCGAAATGAGCACAGCGCTATGGGCGTGTTGTGGGACAAGGTCTGGCGCGACCTCTGGGAAAACAAAGGGCGCACAATCCAGGTAGTGTTGATCATCGCCGTCGGCACCTTCGCCATCGGCATGATTATCGGCACGCGCCAGTTTATGATCGCCGGCATGCAGATGTCGTGGCGCATGTCCTCTCCCCCGACGATCTATCTTTGGACCGATCCCGGCGTAGACGAAAAATCGTTGGAGGTGCTCTCACACCTCGGCGGCGTGACGGCCGTCGAGGGGGTGGCGCAGCAGGGAATCGAATGGCGGCTCTCGCCCACTGATCCCTGGCAACCTGCCGGTCTCAACGCACGCAAAGACTACGACCACCAATTCCTCTCCAAGTACGACCTGATCAGCGGCGAGTGGCCGCACAAGAAGGTGTTTGGCATTGGCCAGGGCGGCGACGCCGCCTTCCACATCCACGAGGGTGACCGCGTCTACATTCGCGTCGACAGCCGCGAAACCGTCGTGACCATCGGCAGCGTGATCTACGACCAAGTCGTCCAGCCGCCCAGCTTTGGCGGCAACGCCCAGTTCTACACCTCGCTCGAGCAGTTCGGCCATCTTACCGGCAGCGAAAACTTCAACCGCGTCTTTGCCGGCATCGATCGCTTTGATGTCGAGCATGCCACGGCTATCGCCGGCGAGATGCAGGACAAGCTGGAAAAGCAAAAAGTCATGGTTGGCGGCGCCTCCCCGCGCGGCGGCAGCATCGCCGACCCTTCCAAGCATTTCTTCCAGGACCCACTCGATGGGCTGTTCTTTATCATGGGCTTCATGGCCGCCATCGCGCTCATCCTCGGCCTGTTCCTCGTCTACAACACGATCACGGCGCTGATCAACCGCCAGATCAACCAGATCGGCATCCTCAAGGCCATCGGGGCGCGCACGCGCACCATCTTCCTCCTCTATCTCACCATCGTCTTTGCCTACGGCGTGATGGCCCTCGTGATTTCGATTCCCTTGAGCGCCTGGGCCGCACGTGCCTTGGGCGACTACCTGATGGCCGCCTTCAACGCCGAAGGCGCCTTTGAACTGTCGCCGCTGGCTATCCAGGCGCAGGTCGTGATCGCCTTGGTAGCACCCGTGCTGGCGAGCCTCGCCCCCCTGTGGAACGGCTCGCGCATCACGGTGCGCGAGGCGATCAGCAACTACGGTCTGCGCGCCGAAGCCACGCTGCTCGACCGCCTTATGGCAAAGCTGCGCTACTTGCCCGAGCTGCTCGCGCTCACCATCAGCAACACCTTTCGCCACAAGCAGCGCGTCATTCTCACCGAGATCACCCTCGTGCTCAGCGGCCTGATCTTCATGACCGTCATGACTACGCGCGACGCCGCCCGCTATACGTTCGGCGACCTGCTCTTCTCCATCTTGCGCTTCGACGTTAACTTCGCCACCGAACGCTCCGAGCGCGTCGACCGCCTCCAGGATATCGCTCTCAGCCAACCCGGCGTCCAGGCCGTCGAAGTGTGGGCCCTGGAGAACGCCACCATTCGTCTGGCAGGCCGGCCCGAGTCCAACGACGATAAGCGCGTTGCGGTGTTTGGCGTGCCGCTGCCGACGAACCTCTATGGCCCCCAGATGGTGGCCGGGCGCTGGCTGGAGCCCAGCGACGGTAACGTTGTCGTGCTCAACCAGAAAGTGGCCAACGACGCCGGTGTTGCGATCGGCGACACCGTCACACTCAAGATTGGCGTCGACAAGGAATCCGACTGGCGGGTAGTTGGCCTCCTGTTTGATCCCATCATCAGCGTGTCCGCCCACGTCCCGCGTGCGGCGCTGGGACGCGCCGAGCATCAGCTCAACCGCGCCACCACCATCTGGATCCAAGCCAAGAACAAAGACAGCACCAGCGTCCGTGAACTGGCACAACGCCTGCGCAGTGTCTACACCGACCAGCGGGTACGTTTGCAGGCCGGCTCGGTCTTTGGCAAGGACACGTCTGTCGAAATCATCGACGGCATCAATGCCCAATTCGCCGTCATCATCACGCTGCTGGCCGTCATGGCTATCGTGATCGGCGTCGTGGGCAGCCTGGCGCTCAGCGGCGTGCTCTCGCTCAACGTGCTGGAGCGCCGCCGCGAGATCGGCGTGCTGCGCGCCATTGGCGCCTCTTCCGCCGCCGTGGCCGGCCAGTTCATCGGCGAGGGCCTCATCCTCGGCTGGTTAAGCTGGCTCATTGCCTGGCCGCTCAGCATCCCCGCCGGCCAGTTGATGGTCAGCGGGCTGAGCGCCGCCCTCGGCAGCTCGCTAGTCTACCAATACACCCCTATCGGTTCGCTCCTCTGGTTGGGCATCATCACTGTGCTCGCCATCGCCGCCAGCGGCCTCCCCGCCCGCTCCGCCAGCCGCGTCAGCGTGCGCGAGAGCCTTGCCTACGAGTAATGTATAATCTCGTGCCGTGTTTGTTTGGCGATCGTCGGCCCATCCGCAACAAAAGGAGCAATCACATGCGTCAACTTGGCCTGCTCTTTTCAACCGTCGTCCTGTTCGCAATCACGGCTCTCCCCCTCCCCGTCGCGGCCGCCATAGGGACTCCCCTCCAACCCATTCTAGCCTGGGAAGTGGCGCCCGACGGCGCCGTGTACGTATTGGACGCCGCGCAGCGGGTCTATGAACTCGATCCTGCCACGCTCGCTCCCGTGCGCGTCTCCGCCCGCCTGGGGCCCCTGGTTTCGGACGCAGGCGCCCAGATCGTGGCCACATCCGACCGGATCTTTGTTGCCAGCCCCCGACTCGAAGGCATTCAAGTGCTGGAGCGCGCCACGCTCGACGTCTCGACCCCGCTTGCCGTCGACGCCGTAGCCCTGGCAGCCGAATCCGCAGCGCCAGGTGGGCGCCTGTTCATCATCCAGCGCCAGGCGCAGACCCAGTTTGGCGGCCTCTCCCGCTACACAGTGGTCACCCTGCCGCTCGCCGACCTCCAGGCAGAGCCCGAACCCTTTGGCCCCACCGCGGCTGAGCCCTTCTCCAGCCTCTTTGACCTCGCCGTCGATCAGGACCAGCATCTGCTCTACGTGGGCTACACCGAGACCAGCGGCTCGCCCAACCGCCACTACCGCACCTATAATGCCTACGACCTGCAGACCGGCCAAGAGGTCGATCTGCCCATCGAACACCAGTCGGCCAGCACTGCTTTGCGCCCGGTCACTACGCCGGTGGGCCTTTCCGCTATCTCCTACGACTGGCTCGGCTTTGAACCATCACAGCATCGCATTTACCTGGTCTCACGCGGCGATGCCATGGAGGCCGGCGCACAGGCAGTCGAAGGGCTATCCGGCCCGCTCGCGCTGGATGCGACCGGCACATGGCTCTATCTCGTCCGCCCGCGCGGTCTCTGGGTGCTCGAGCATTCCGCCGGCGCGGCGTTCACCCTGGCTTCCGTCGTCCCCTTTGTTACCGTTCCTCCCACCGCCGGCCGCCTCTCACCGGACGGCGCCACGCTCTACCTCTTCGGCAACGGCTGGCTCAGCGCGCAACCCACCGCCGATTTGCAGAGTGGCGGCATAGAGGAGTTTGGCCCCTTCCCCAGCGCCTGGCTTGGCCAGGCAGACGCAACCAAGCAAATGGCGCGCCGATACGTCGCGGCCGACAACGCCGAAGCCGACAACGCTGCGGCCGATGAAGGCGCCGTGCTCGTCAACCTGCTACCATCGGGCGAATGGTACCGCAGTGCCGACAGCGGCCGCACCTGGCAACTGCTGCCCGCCGTACAAAACCCGCAGGATCTTGGCCTGGACCGGCTCAGCCTTTCCCCCACCATGGCGCAAGACCAGGTCGCCGTCGCCCGCGGCAAGTGGGGCGCAGATCTCACCCGCACCACCTGGCGCTCGCTCGACGCCGGCGCCACATGGGAGTCTTGGGCCGCGCCCATCGCCTATGCCGCCGGCAGCGAAGGCGCGCACACGCTCTACGTGGCCGACGCCGACGGCTCGCAGCCGCGCGCGATTCCGAACGGCGGCTCCAGCGAAAACCCCAGCTGGTCGCCCGGCTGGACCCATCTTGCCTTCCAGAATAGTCAGAGCGGCGACTGGGAGATCTACCGCACCGCGGCCGACTGCGGCGACCTGCCTGCCGGTCCCAGCCAGGCCGCCAGCGTCGCGTGCGTGGCTACCCGCCTCACCGACAGCGCCGGCGACGACCTCCTGCCCGCCTGGTCGCCCGACGGCCGCATGATTGCCTTTGTCTCCCAGCGTGACGGCAACCCCGAGATTTATGTCATGCTGGCCGACGGCTCGCAGCAGACCCGGCTCACCTTCGCCCCCGGCGGCGACTGGCGCCCTGCCTGGCTGCCCGACAGCCGCCACTTGGTGTTCACCAGCGACCGCTACGGCAGCAATGACATTTTCCTGCTGTCGGTACCCGATCCGTTGTCCTCCGGCGGCGACAAGGAGCCCCCGCTGACGCCCGTGGTCGCCGGCCCTGCCGACCAGCGCGATCCTGCCGTCAACGGCGAAAACGAGATGGTCTTTCTGTCCGGCCCTGCCGGCGTCCTCCAGCCATATTCCGCCAACCTTACACGCTATCTGGAGGCCGAGCGCAGCGGCCGCACCGACGCGTCCGCCGACATCCCGCCCAGCACAGGCACAGTACTTTTCGACGACGTGGAACAGTCTATCGTCCACCCCGGTTGGCTGCCCGACGGCCGCCTCCTCTTCGCCATGGCCGGCGGCATTTATGCTGCCGCGCCCTACGCAAGCCAAGGCGACTTCGCCGAACTTGTCTCTCCCACGCAAGGCGCTCTCCATCCAGCCGCCGGCCCCGCCTGGTATCAACCGCCGCTCACGTCCTATCTAGCCGATCCAATCTCAGCCCGCTGACCACCTCCAGGAAGTACCACCTCCAGGAAGTACCACCTCCTGGAGGTGGGGCCGTATGGATGGCTGTGTCTTTGGACACAGGTGGGACGCGCGCTGGCGTGATTGCGTCTTCGGGCAAAACTCCCTATACTAGCCGACATTCTTTGCCATCCGCACGCGGCGTTTACACGGGGATGCAGGCTGACAACGCGCCTGCCCTTCGATTTGCTCCATCCAGGAGGTTGTTATGACGGTAACTGCACTCAACGAACCATTGTCTACCACTCCGGCAGCCATCCCGGCCCCCAAACCGCCGGCACTGCCTGACGGCAGGCTGCTCGCGGATGTCGACCCGGAACTCTACGCGGCCTGGCGCACACATATCAGCCAGGGCTTTACCAACAACAACATCATGTTTGGCCGCGTACTTAACGCGTTTCTTTATCCCTACTGGCTGACCGTGGCGCTCTATGTGACGCTGATTTTGGTCGGCGTGGGGCTCTTCCTGTTGGGCGTTTGGCTGGCCATCGGCCGCGGCGAGGCAATGTTCGGCGTGATCTCCGGTGGGTTGGGAATCGTCGCCCTGCTGAGCTTTTTTGTGTCGCGCCCCCTGCAGTCCTTGGAAGAAAACCTGCAGTTCATCACCTGGATGGGGGTGATCTATAACACCTATTGGTCGCAACTGGCCGTGGCCAACGATACAGCCACAGTAAAACAAGACCTCAAGGACGCGACGCAAGACACGATCGGCCAGATCAAGGAACTGCTGCAACAGCACGCAGCCACAAGCGGCAACCGCTTCAAACTGTCGTAGCAGCCACATCCCGGCGAAACGCTCGTTCGAGTTTATCGGCGGGGGTACGTTTCACGATCTTGGGCCTGGGGAATCTGTTCTCGTCCAGTCCGCACGAAGGCGTGCGGACTGGACGAGAACAGATTCATGAGACGCACTCCATCGTCCGCACGCCCGACGGGGCTTCAAACTGTCGTAGAGGTCATCTCCCAGTGGTACGGCGGGCGCAGGGGGCCTTTGCCTTCGCCCGGGCCGCCGACCGTCAAGCGGTGCACGTGCCAGTGATAGTCGTAGGTTGTGGACCAGTCTGCTGAATAGGCGCCGACGTCCACAAAATAGACGCCTGCCGCCAGATCAAGGCGATCAAACTGTACTGCCAGCTCCCCTTCCAGGGCCGGCAGCCTGGGCAGGCTGCGATGGACTTCGCACAGCAGCAGGCCGTCTTCACTGTGCACGCCGACGCTCACGATCAGCGGGCCGACAGGCTGCGCCGCACACCACTTGGTCGCGACGATCAGCGCTCGCCCCGAGGGCAGCACATCCACCGGCAGGCCGCTGCCATCCGACAGGCGCACGTCCTGCAGTTCGACCGCCAGCGTGCCGAAGCGGTTTACGTTGTGCCGCAAGATGGGGACGTCCCCGTCGCCATCGCCGGCGCGCCCCAGCGGCGTGCGCTGGTCCGAGTTGGCCAACGCCGAGCGGCGGTAGGCGTTTACCACCTCTTCGGCGGGGCCCCAGGCGGCGACGCGGCCCTGGTTGAGCCAGACAATGCGGTTGCAGATCTGCTGCGCCTGGACGAGATCGTGCGTCACAAAAAGAATCGCGGCACCCTCGGCGCGCAACTGGTCGATGCGATCGAGGCATTTGCGCTGGAAGCCAAGATCGCCCACGGCCAACACTTCGTCGACCAGCAGCACTTCGGGCTTGACGTGCACTGCCACGGCAAAGGCCAAGCGCAGCTGCATACCGCTGCTGTACGTGCGCACGGGGCTGTCGATAAACTCGTCCAGCTCCGAAAATGCCACGATCTCGTCCATAATGGCGCTCACCTGCCGCCGGGTGAGGCCGGAGATGACGCCGTTCATGTACACGTTTTCACGCCCCGTCAGCTCCGGATGAAACCCGGCCCCGAGATCGATGAGCGCGCCCAGCCGCCCGTCCACGACGATGCGCCCGCGGTCCGGCTCGCCGATGCCGCCAACCAGCCGCAGCAGCGACGACTTGCCTGCCCCGTTGCGGCCGATCACGCCCACCATCTCCCCCGCGCCCACGTCGAGCGACACGTCCTGCAGCGCCCAGAACTCCTCCTGCACGCGCAGCTTGCGAAACCCGCGGACCACGGCCTCCTGCAGCGTATAGGGCCGGTCCTTGGCATAGAGCCGGAAACGCTTGCTGACGGACTCAACATGGATGCCAGGCAATTAGAGTTCCTCCGCAAAATGAATGCTCTTGTGCTTAAAGAGCCGAACCCCCCACCACAGCGCCAGCAGGCCGGCCACCGCCACCGCGCCAAGCAACCCCCACTGCGGCGCACTGCTATATAAGAGCAGATCACGGTAGCTTTCGATCAAGGTCACGAGCGGATTCAGGTGATACAAGGCCTGGTATTGGGCAGGAATCGCCGCCGGGTCATAAAAGACCGGCGTCATATAAAAGCCGAGCAGCAGGGCCAGCGCCAGCAGGTAGCGCACATCACGAAAGCTCACGTTCAGGGCGGCAAGCACATAGGCCAGGCTGAGCGTCACCACAAACTGCACGGCCAGCACCAGCGGCAGCGCAAACGCCAGCGCGCTAAAGGGCACCTTGCTCCACCAGAGGAACACCAACAGCACGGGCAGGGCAATGAGCAGGTGGATAAGATTGGTGGTCACCGGCACGAGGGGCAAAATGGTCGTGGAAAATCCCGGGCGGCGAATCAGGTCGCGGTTGTCCACAATGGAGCCGGTGGCTTCCGTCAACGAAGCTTGAAACCAGTTCCAAGCCAGCAGCCCCACAAATAGAAACAGCGGGAAGTTGGGGATATTGAGCGGCAGGATCACGCCGAAAATCAAGGTAAACACGAGCAGCTGCAGCAGCGGGTTTAGCAGCGACCACAGTACCCCCATTACCGATCGCTTGTAGCGCAAGCGCAGATCGCGCAACACAAGCTCGCGCAGCACGTCAAACTGGTATCGAAGCTTGCCCAGATTCATCACTGTTTCACAGCTCCATCGTCTTGATTCGCCGCACCGCACGCCAGTATGCCCAAGGACTGATCAGCGCGCCCTGCAGCTCGGCCAACACCAACGAACGCGGCATGGCGCCAGGGTGCAGGAGGCGCCGCAGCAGGGCCCAATACAGCCAGTTACGCAAGGCAAAGGATACCACCTGCCCGCCAGCCACTGTGTGATTGGCGGCACACGTCAGTAAATACGCGCCAAAGGCGCGACCATTATCAAACAGCTGCCGGCGCAAACCGGCTTCGTCGCGACGATGAATGTGCCACACGACGGCAGCCGGTTCGTACAGCAGGCTGTGCCCAGAAGCCACCAGGCGGTGAAACAGCTCCAGGTCGCCGCCGCCGCCGGCTGGCCCGCCTACGTCCAGGGCCGGATCAAAGCCGCCCAGATCGACCAGCACCTGGCGCCGAAATGCCATGTTCGTCCCTACGCCACACAGGTTCGCCCACAACAGCTCGGTCGTACTGACGAGGTCGCGGCGAAACAACCATTGTTCAAACCCATGCCGCATCCCGCCATACACCCACTCAAACAGGCCCTGCTCACGCGTGGCAAGCTCGGCCGGCGCGACGTTCCCCGTCACCGCCGCCACCGGGTGCGTGGCAAAGGCGGCGGCCAGGGTCGCAACCCAATCGGGTGCAGCGCGGGCGTCATCGTCCACATAGGCCAAGAAGGGCGTCGTGGTTGCGAGCAGCCCGCAATTGCGGGCAAAGTCAAGCCCCGGGCGATCCTCGCGCACATAGCGCACGCCCGCCGCAGCCGCCAGGCGCTGCGTACGCGCGTCCGCCGGCGCATTGTCGACGACGATGATCTCGCGGGGCGCACAGGTCTGCCGCCGCAGTGCCTCCAGGCAGCCTGCCAGGTTCTCAGGCCGGTTGCGCGTACAGACGATCACGGTCAGCGCGCGGCAGTCGCTCACCTCCGGCGCTGCCGGCACAGCCGCCACAGGGGGCTCCAGCAGCCGGCGCAGATCGGCCTGCGCCAACAGATCGTAGACGACCTCGCCAAGTGCGCGCGGATGGTCTTGCGCCTTCAGGTGCAGCCAGCCCAGCGGCTGGCCGTGCGCTCGCAGCAGCACCTCGCAGCGATCTGTGCTGCCCACCAACGGCTGCAGCGCCGGCCAGCCATTCGCCAGGTCCACTTCCCCTGTCCGAGCCCCCTGCAGCCGGTCTGCCAGCAAAGCCTCCCACCCCTCGCCTCCCGCCCCCTGCCCACATAGGTCGGGACGCTGCGCCGCCAACGCAGATGCGGCCACCAACTGCAGTGCTTGCTCGTCGCCGTCCAATGCTGCGAACAAGGCCTGCGCCTTCGCACAGCAGTAGGCCCCCTCCCCGGCCAGCCAGGCGACCATATGGCACCCTCGCACAGGCTCGGCGCCCGCCTGTGCCGGCAGGCGACCCAGGGGCAGCCCATACCAGGTAAAGCGCACACCCTGCGGCCGCAGCCGCTCCAGCTCGCGCTGTGCTGGTTCCAGGCCCTGTGCCAGGTCGATCGAGACATCGCCGATCGGCTCCGCCACGCCCGCCAAGGCGTGCACTTCTGGCCAACCACGGGCTTCGCTCAATACGCCCCGCCAGTAGTAGTGCAACAGCAGCCCGCCATTTACGCGAGTCCAAAACGCGTGCAGCCCCAAGCGCGCCAACAGCCCCAGCGCCAGGATCAACAGGCGAACGACGAAATTGGCGAGCGCAGGATTGCGCGCCGCCACGGCCAGCAGCCAATGGCTCGCCGGCGACATGTACTCGCCGGCAATAGCAAACGTCATCGTGCTGCCCAGCTGCGGGTGCAGGCGCGCCACCTGGACGTCGGCGCGCCCTTCGGCGGCCTTGCGCGCCAAGCTGCGCGCCAGGTCGGTGGCATCCTGGTGGTCGGCGCGCGCCGCCAGATTCAAGACAAAGACCGCGCCCGCCCGCAGCAGCCGCGCCCCCAATTCATAATCTTCACGGCACGACAGGTCGACGTCAAACCCACCCACGCGCGAACAGCGCCCTCGCCAGCGAGAAATTGCCGCTCAAGAGATCCGTGTAGCGAAAACGATGCCCCGGCCGCGCCATCTCACGAAAGGTGTCTTCCCACCAGTCGCGCTGGTCCAGCGCCACGCGGGCGGCCCGGCGGTCCCGTCCTGTGAGGGTCAGCCTAGGCGGCAGATAGCCCATCACGACGCGCATGCCGCCTCCGTCCCCCTGTGCGCCGTGCTGTGCATCCACATGGGCATCCACATGGGCGGCGACATGCGCCTCCAGCAGCCCGGGCTCGGCTGCCATATCGTCGTCCAGAAACACGAGCAGCTCACCTCGCGCGTGAGCCGCGCCGGCATTGCGCCGGCGCGCCGCACCTGGCCCAGGCTGCGAATACACACGCAGATCATACTGCCGTTCCACCGGCGCATGCTGCCAGGCGTCCGCCACGTCCTCGCCTGTCACGACAATCACCTCATAGCGGTGGGGCGGCAGCGTTTGGTTTGCCAGGTTGGCTAAGGTTCGTCCTAGGGTGGGCGGAGCATTGCGGGTCGGGACGATGACACTGACGGCCGGCAATGCCCTGGTCATCCTGACATTCCTTCCTGTGGCTGGCCTTGCGCCTGTGCCGGCGCCTGTTGCCGCACCTGCCGCTGGGCCTGTTTGCGCGCCTGCCAATAGGCCCACGGCCCCGCCAGGCAGCCGCGCAACTCGTCCCACGGCAGCGGCCACGGCGGCGCCCCCGGCACGCGTGCCGCCGAGCGCAAGAGGGCCGGCAGTTGGTTGTACCAGAACCACTTTCCCGCCACCAGGGGCACGGCCCATTCGCCATACTTGATCGTATGGCTGGTCCAAAATGCATAGACCCCGGCGCCGTAGCCATAGATGGTGCGGCGCAGCTCAGCCATGCTGCGCCGGTGCCGGTGCCAGTTAAGCGCCGCCGGGGTATAGACAATCCGGTAGCCGCCGGCAATGATGCGCGCCAGCATCTCGGATTCGCCGCCCGAGTGAGTCGGCGTGCCGGCATCCAACGCCTCGTCAAATGGGCCGACCAGTCCAACCAGTGTGCGCCGCAAGGCCATATTTACCCCGGCGCCGGCTCGCCCTGCCGTCAACGGATGCATATTGCGGTGGTCGAATGTGCGCGGTTCAAAACCGCGGCTAAAGCTGCTGACGGCCTCAAACTGCTCCTGCGCTTCACTTTCCAGCTCCAAGGGGAGGGTCAATCCCGTCGATGCCATCGTCAGCGGATGGTCAAAGGCAGCCCGGTGCGCGTCCAGCCAGCCACCATCAGGCACGGCATCGTCGTCGATAAATGCCACGATCTCGCCGCCGGCCGCCTGCATCGCCGCATTGCGCGCCACGTTCAGGCCACCGCGCTCGAGCCGCACATAGCGCGTGCCCGCGAAGCTCTCGACCACGCTGCGTGTCTCCGGCCCCCGTGAGGCGCTGTCCACGACCAGCACCTCCTGCCGGGCGTCCTGCGCCCGATCCTGCATCTGCTGCAGTCCCTGGAGGCAGCGGCGCAGGTCGTCGGGCCGGTCGCGCGTGCAAATGGCCACGGTCGCCGCCGGCCTGCTCCGCGGTGCCCGCGCCGGCAAGCCCAGCCGGTGCTGCGCCAGCTGCTGCCAGAAGGTGTGATCCGCCTGCCGCCGTACAGCGTCGAGCACCGCTTGTCTCGCTACTTGGCCGTCTTCCACCGGTACGCGCACCCAGGCGGCCGGCCGGCCATCAATCCGCACCAGCACCCGGGCCGCCCCATAATGCTCCAACCCCCCCACGCTCTGGGGCAGGCCGTGGTAGTCAAGATCAAGAATTGCAGTCGGCATAAGCCCTATTTCCTCGCATTAGCAAACGACGACGCAAACCACCCCTGCGGTTCCAATTCTCATGGCGAATTTAGGTTGGAACAAAGAACGCGGCATGGTCAAGCTGGGCCAGCAGCGTGTATATCACCGCACCGATGGTGCGCTGCTGCGCGCTCTCGGCCAGGTAGAGCCAACCCAGGGTTTGCCCTCCTTGCCGCACCAACACCTGCTGGCTGAAGTGCGCCAACAGCGGCCTGAGCGCGTCCACTCCCTGGGCCAGATCCACTTCCCACACTACTACGGGCCACACCACTGCGGGGCGTATTTGTGCAGCCGGGCCGGCGGGCGTCGCGGCGCCTGCGGGCGTACACGTACAGAGATCAGGGTAGGCGAACCAGGCGTCGCCATCTCCCTCCCAGCCTGCCGCAGATTTGTCGATCCCCAGCAGCTTGTCCAACGCCTCCGCGCGCATCAGCGCCACGGCCCCACCGTCGCGCAGCCAGGCCTCGACGTGCCGTCCCCGCACCGGTTCGGCGCCCGCCTGCGGCTCAATACGTCCCAGCGGCAGCCCGCGCCATGTCAGCCGCACACCCTGTACGGGGCAGCAATCCAGCGTCTCCGCCACGGATTCCAACCCGCCGGCGAGGTCCACAAGTGCGAGGGACAGGGCCGGCGCTGCCGTCAGCGAACGCACGTCGTCCCAATCGCGCGTCGCCTTGAGTACCCCCTGCCAATAGGCGTGCACCAGCAGCCCGCCCACCAGCCGCCGCCACGTCTCACGCATCCGCAGCCGCTCAGACAGCCGCACGAACGGGATCAACAGCCCGGCCAGGAAATCAGCCGCCGGCGGCGACGTACGCGCCACCCGCCGCAAGAGCCGGCTCGCCAGGTTCAACGCCTGCAAGTGCCGGCTGATGAGCAGTGCGGGGCGCAGGTGTGGATACTGGCGCGCCAGCTGCACGTCGGTGCGCCCCTCGTCAGTCTTGCGCTGCAGAAGGCGCGGGAGGTCGGTCTTATCATGATGCCAACTGCGCGCCGCCGGGCACATCGCCAGATCCGCCCCTGCCATCAACAGCCGCACGCCCAACTCAAAGTCGTCGCGGCAGGGATAGTAGTCGACATCGAAGCCGCCTACCTCGCGAAACAGCGCCGCCGGCAGCGAGAAGTTGCCGCTCAGGACATCCGTATAAGCAAACCGGTGGCCGGGCTGCGCCATCGCGGCAAAATCTTCTTCCCACCAATCGCGCAGCTGCAGCTTGAGCCAATCCAGGCGCCCGTTCTCGCCGCGCAGATCTGTGGCCGGCGGCAGGTAGCCCATCACAACGCGCCGGCCGCTGCCGCCCGCGTGCGCGTGCAAGTGCGCTTCCAGCAGGCCCGGTTCCGGTTCCATGTCGTCGTCCAAAAAGAGCAGCAGTTCCGCCCGCGCCACTTCGGCGCCTGCATTGCGCCGCCGCGAAGCCCCCGGCCCCGGCTTGACCAAGACGCGCAGCGCATAGGGCAGATCAAGGGGCACGCGCCGGCGGATCGTCTCCTCGTCCACCCCGCCGGCGACGATCACCTCATAGCAGCCCGCCGCTACTGTCTGTTGCGCCAGCCCTGCCAATGTTATCGTCAACGAGGCCGGCGCATTGCGCGACGGGATTACCACGCTCACCAAGGGGCTTGCTCCACTCATGCGCTTTCCCTTTCCCCGCGCCCATCTTTGCGACTACGAATTGCGGTTGGCATAGGCATCCGTTCCCCGCAGCCGCAAGCGGCGACGCAAGACGCCGCCACTGTTCCAGTCCTCCTGCACCCAGCGCGCCAAGAGCATAAATTGCAGCAATGCCTGCGCAATGCTGAATGCCAAGACGGCCGAAGGGCGATGATGATAGACAAACACGGTTTGATACTCACCTAGCAGCAGCAGGAGCAGCGTAATCAGCTGCGGCATGAGCCACAGCACGTTGAGCTGGGCGTCGCCATTCTTGGGCGTAGGGCGAAAGCGCACCGGCAGCCGCAGGAGGGCCAGCGCCCACGCCAGCAGGTAGATCGGCCAGCTCGCATAGACGAGCACCACCGCCCCCAGCAGGGAAGACCCCGGCACGTCGGCATGGCGGAAGCGATACAGGGCGTAGGAGCGGATCACGGCATCCGCCAGCACCAGCGGGGCCAGGCGCCACAAATACTCGTGGAACGCCGCCCGCGTGCCGGCATCGGCCCAGAGCAGGACGGCGATGGTGGCAAACAGGTGCGCGAAAACCGCCGGTCCGATCCAGTACTTGGTCATGCGCACGAGATACGACACCCGCTGCCCCCAGGTGAGCCGCCCAAAGACGCGCGGCAGCGCCGTCAGCAGCAGCTCGAACACGCCGCGTGCCCACTTTAACTGCTGCACCGACCACGCCGCCAGGCTGCTGGGGCTTAGCCCCGGCGCCAGCGGCTCGGCCACATAGGCGCTGTGCCAGCCGGCCGCATGCAGCGCCAGCGAGGTCGCCAGGTCCTCTGCCAGCCCCGGCTGATAGCCGCCAATCGAGGCCAATGCTGCGCGCCGGATGAGCGCGTTGCTGCCCATCAGCGTGGCCGCCCCCATCCGGTTCGCCCCCAGGTAGGTTGGGTTGTAGAACTCCAGGCTGCTCTCGGTGGCCGCGCGCGCCACCCAGCTTTCGTCAAGGTTGCGAAATGTCAGCATCACCTGGACAAAACCCATCTGCGGGTCGTTAAAATGCCCCAGGCTCTGCGCCAGGAAGTCCGGCATGGCGGCATGGTCAATGTCAAAGATGGCGACGATGTCACCACTCGTCCGCGCCAGTGCAGCGTTGATGTTGCCCGCCTTGGCATCGCGGTGCTGCTCGCGCGTGAGGTAACCACTACCATGTTGGCGCGCCAGTTCCGCAAGCGCCGGGTCGTCGCCATCGTCCAACAGCCAAACCCGCGTGGGCCCGTGTATGCCCACTGCCGCCGCCAATGCCGCGCACACCAGTTCGACCGGTTCGCGGCAGGCCGTCACAAAGATGTCCACGCGCAGCCCGGTCTTGGGAGTGGGCGGCGCCGGCGCCCACTGCGCCGCCAGGTTGAGGATCCAACTGCCCGCCATCTGGCACACAATGTAGGTAAGGGCTGCCGCCAACACGAACAACAGCAGGGGAGAACGATAGCGCTCGTCCTGCGCCCACCAACCGACAAAGTACAGAATGGCCAGAATGCCGTTGGCGGCCAGTACCGCTTCAAACCAATAGCTGCGTTTTCGCATCGTCAGGGATTCTCCGCGAAATAGACCCGCATCCGATAGGTGCGCCCAGGCAGACGCACGTCAAATTCCGCCTGCTGCGCTGCCTGTTGGGTCATGTCCGCGAGCTGACTGGGATACAGCTCGGCTACGTTCATATCTTCGATATACCAGGTGCGCGTGCCATTACCTGCGGCAGCGTCCTCTTCATCCCAGGGCCGATAGACGAATGGCTCACCCAGGTAATACTCAAATGCGTCGTAAGAGGTGGTGATAACCCGGTCGCCGGGCCGCCCATGTTCGGCCACATAGGCAAAGGCCGCACGCCAGTCGTCGCGGTTGCCGTTCTGCAGCGTGTAATAGGCAAACAGGTCGCCGGCATACCCCGCCAGCAGCGCACCCGCCACGACCAACGCCCACACCCGTGCATCCTTGGCCAGCTGCCGCCACAGCGCCGCGAAGCCCAACCCTGCCAGCGCCAGCCAGCTAAACAGCGAGAAGAAGACATAGCGGTTGGCCGTATACTGCACGAGTGAAACAGCCATCAGCAGCAGGAGCGGCAGCACGGCGCTCAACCCCAGCAGCAGCGCCAGCCTATCCTTGCGCGCCGCAAGGTACAGCCCGCTGCCGCCGGCAAACACGGCAAGTGGCAGACCGATGTAATAAATCGTGCCTGCCGCCAGGAAGAAAGGCGAGTTGTTGAGCCGCCCAAACCCGCTCATCCACGCGCCGAGGTTGCTGGCATACGGCAGCACGAGCACGCTGCCCGCCAGCAGCGCCGGACCAAAAAAGACCGCCAGGTTGCGCACGGTAAGGCCGCGCGGTCGCTCGTAGCGCAGCAGCACCAACAGTACCAGGTATACGACCAGCGCCGGCATCCCCAGCAGCGCTACCAGCCGCTCACGTGCCGCCAGCCCAAACATCACCAGCGCCGCCACGAGGTACCACGGCCGGTCCTCCTCGATTCCCAGGTGGAACAGCAGCAACCCTACGTTAAAAAAGAGGAACAGCAGCGTGTAAAAGCGGGCGTTCTGCGACCAGTACAGATGCCACGGCGACAGCGCCAGCAGTGTGATCGTGAACAAGGCCCCGGGGAATGCCAGGCAGCGGCGCAGCAGCAGGTACAACAGGGGGATGGTCGCCAGCCCGATCAATGCCGGCACCAGGCGCGCTGTCCACTCGCTGGGCCCCAGCGCCTGCACGGTCAGCCCGATCAGATCCGTCGCCAGCGACCGGCGCAGGATGCTGTCGTTAAACCCGTCGGAACGCGTGCCAAAGGAGAAGATCTCGTCCGGCCAGAAGCTCCACTGGCCCAGCCGGAAAAAGCGCACACCCAATCCCAGCACGACGACAGCTACGACCGCGGCGGCTTCAACCCACGGCCTGCGACCTAGCGCGGGGGCGCTGCTCTGTTGTGGTAGGCCCACTGATTGTTGGATTGCCAAGCCGGCGCCTTTCTGCTGCATCCATGCAATTCAGCCATTGAGGATAGGCGTGTGCTCGCTGCGTGCGTGGCGCGAGCCCTTTGACTGCAATGGCATTGTTGCGAGGACTTTCGGGTCCACGCATAATATAACAGACTGGCGACTATATTTCATTGCAAGCCACTTACAATATACTGAAGAGTTGAGAATATGCAATGTTGGAGATTACTCCCACGTTAACGCTGCCGCTCGAAGAAATCGAGCTGGAGGCGGTGCGCAGCCAGGGCGCCGGCGGCCAGAATGTCAATAAGGTGTCCACGGCGGTACAACTGCGCTTTGATATACGCGCTTCGTCGCTGCCCGACGTCTACAAGGAGCGGCTGCTACGCCGCGCCGACCGCCGCATCAGCGACGAAGGCGTGCTCGTGCTCAAGGTCCAACAGCATCGCAGCCAGGAGCAAAATCGCGCCGAGGCCCTGCAAAAGCTTGTCCAGATCATCCAGTCAGTCACGGTGGAACCAAAGCCGCGGCGTCCCACCAGGCCCACCGCCGCCGCCCGGCGCAAGCGCCTCGAGGGAAAAACGAAGCGCAGCACCATCAAATCACTCCGCCGTCCCCCCACCGACGCGTAGGGGCACAAGGTCCGGCGAAGTCACGATCGCCGCAACTGCCGGTGTACTTGCGCCGGACCTTGTGCCCACTCCCAAAACCCCCATTAAAAAAACAGGAGCCGGCGGCGGCGCCGGCTCCTGTTTTCGTGTCTACCACCAGTCGGGTCTAGACGCGGCGGACGTTGACGGCCGACGGACCCTTCGGGCCCTGCTCGATCGAAAACTCAACCTTGTCGCCCTCGGTCAGGCTGCGGAAACCTTCGGCAACGATTGCCGAGTGGTGGACGAAAACGTCCTTGCCGCCGTCCTGCGCCAAAAAGCCATAACCCTTGGCATCGTTAAACCACTTGACGGTGCCTACTACACGCTGACTGCTACCCATTGTTGAAAACTCCTTAGTTTTCTACTAGCGAGCTCTGCTCGCGTTCTACAACTTCCAATAATGGTACAAAACGTCGTGCTTCCAACAATGGGCAAATCACAAACCGCCGGCGCTGTTAGTTCCGGCGGTCCTTGTTACACACCCTGTTCAGAACTACAACATCTTGCGTAAGGCATAATAGCATGGCCCACACGAGTTGTCAAATACTTTTTTTGACCAAATTGCCCTTAACTGTTATTGTTCATTCCTATCTTCACCAATCCAGCGACGCCGTGCGGCTCGTTTACGCTATATAGCGGCAGCTGTACCATCGGTCCTCCCATCCAGCGTTATCTGCTTTATCCAATTGTCCACAACACGGACGATCTCTCTGTGCTTGCCTGCCACGGACTCAATCCGGGCCGGCTGGACCAGGCAGAACGTCGCCACGCACGTCAAGGAGAAATTATGCACACACGATCTATCGCAGGTCTCTTGCACGCTACGGCCGCCCGCCGGCGCGGGCTGTACCTGGCCAGTCTCTTCTGCGCCGCCCTGCTGATCCTCGCCGCCCCCAACCTGGCCGCGGCCGCTACGCCGGCCCCGCTGCAACAGGCCGGCGACAGCTCCGGGGCCGTCAGTGTTGCCGATTCGAGCTTGGGCCAGATCCTGGTCGACGCCGGAGGCATGAGCCTCTACATGTTCGACAAGGACGAGCCCGGCAAGAGCAACTGCTACGACCAATGTGCCGTTCGCTGGCCGCCGCTGCTGGTCGACGCAGGCGCCACGCCCACGGCAGGTGACGGCGTCAGCGCCACACTCGGCGTGACCGAACGCACCGACGGCACCTACCAGGTTACCGCCAACGATATGCCGCTCTATTACTGGTACGAAGACAAGCAGCCCGGCGACGTCCTCGGCCAGGCCGTGGGCGACGTCTGGTGGGTCCTCGGCCCCGACGGTTCGGTCATCCGCACCGCCGCGGCTGCAACACCGGAAGCGACTGCCGAAGCGACTGCCGAAGCGACTGCCGAAGCGAGGAGCACGGTTGAAGCCTCAGCCGAAATGACCGCCACCGCCGAAGCTACACCGGAAGCGACTGCCGAAGCCACGGTTGAAGCCACTGCCGAAGCAAGCGCCGCCAGTGATACCAGCGCCGCAGGCGGCACGAGCGACACAAGCGCCGCGCCGCAGCAGCTGCCCGTCACAGGCGCCGACGGGGGCACGCTTGGCGCCCTCATCGCTGCCATCGGCGTCCTCGCCGGCGGCGGCTGGGTCGCCCTGCGCAGCCGCAAGCACTAAACCGGCCCGCACGGCGCCGGTCTGCACGAGTATTCCTGGCCGGAGTCTCCCCGCCTCCGGCCAGGAACGCATTCATGATTCCCCAGCAATTATTCCTCTACTACCAGTCTGCACGCGGTGGGCGGGTGTCTGAACCTTGATTCGTGGGATTTGAGGGATTTACTTGATTATTCCGCCTTCGCCGCAATGTCGTAAACACCGGGCCAAGGGAAAACGGCACGAAGGCGTGGTGCGCCTGGGGGCGCGGGTCCGCACGCGGCGTGCGGAGTGGACGAGGGAGGTGGCGCCATGCTGGCATGCCCACATTGACACGCTTGCCAAGATCAACTACGATCTGTTTAGCCCTGCTCCCCAGGTGCTGTCGCCGCCAAGCGAGGTCCAGACGTGCTTGAAATTCAGTCGGTCAGCAAAAGCTTTCCTGGTGTGCAAGCACTGCGCAATGTCTCGTTTACCGTGCAGGCGGGCGAAGTGCACGCGCTGGTTGGCGAGAACGGCGCCGGCAAGTCCACCCTGATGAAGATCCTCAGCGGCGTCTACCCGGACTATGAGGGCGAGGTGACTTTTGACGGCACCCGCCTGGCGCTGCGCAACCCGCGCGACGCCCAACAGCGCGGCATCGCCATCATCCACCAGGAACTCAACCTCGTCGCCGAACTCACCGTCGCCGAAAACATCTTCTTGGGCAGCGAACTCCACACGCCCTACGGCACGCTCGACACGGCGCGCATGCAGCGCGAAACCAGCGCCCTGCTCGACCGCTTTAACCTCTCCATCCCACCCGACCGCCCGGTAAAATGGCTGCGTGTCGGCGAACAACAGCTGGCCGAGGTGGCCAAAGCGCTCGCCCTGCGTGCCCGCCTGCTGATCCTGGACGAACCCACCTCGGCGCTCAGCGAAGCCGAGATCGAACGCCTCTTTGCCGTGATCGCCGGCCTCAAGCAGCAGGGCGTGACGATGATCTATATCTCGCACAAGCTGGACGAGGTCTTTCGCATTGCCGACCGCGTCACGGTCCTGCGCGATGGCGAGTACATCGGCACCCGCCTCGTGGGCGAAACCAAGCCGCAGGAGCTGATCCGCATGATGGTTGGCCGCGCCCTCGCCGACCTCTTTCCCAAGGAGAGCGTGGAACCCGGCGACGAGCTGCTGCGTGTCGAGCACCTCAGCCTCGCCGCCGACCGCCGCCAGGGCAGCCGTGCGCTGCGCGACATTTCCTTCACGCTGCGCCGCGGCGAGATCGTGGGCGTAGCCGGGCTGATGGGCGCCGGCCGTACGGAGTTGCTCGAGACGCTCTACGGTGTCTATCCTCGCAGCCGCATCAGCGGCAGCGTCGTCGTCGAGGGCCGCGAGCAGCAGTTTGCCTCGCCGGAGGACGCCATCGCCGCCGGCCTGGCCTTTGTCACCGAAGACCGCAAGAACCAGAGCCTGATCGTCAAGCTGCCCGTGGCCGAAAACATGACCCTGGCCGCCCTCAAGCGCTTCCTTTCCGGCGGCTTTCTGCGCCTGCGCGCCGAATCCGCCGCCGTCCAGCGCTCGATCCAGCAGCTGCACATCAAGACGCCCAGCGCAGCAGTCAACGTCGATACGCTTTCGGGGGGCAACCAGCAAAAGGTCGCGCTCGCCAAGTGCCTGCTCACGCAGCCGCACATCTTTTTGCTCGACGAACCGACGCGCGGCATCGACGTCGGCGCCAAGGCCGAGATCTACGCCCTGGTGAGCCACCTGGCCCAGGAAGGTGCGGCCGTGCTGATGGCGTCCTCCGAGCTGCCTGAAATCCTGGCCATGTGCGACCGCGTGCTGGTGCTGTGCGAGGGCGAGCTGACGGCAGAATTGACGCGGCCCGAGGCCACCCAGGAACGGATCATGGAGGCAGCCACCGCGCGCTACCAGGCGGCTCCCTCACAACCTGCCACTGTGTAAGAATCGAGTTCGGACCATGGAACAAGCCGGCACTGTGCAACCCAAGTACAAGAGCGAACGCGGCAGCCGCTTCTGGAGCAATGTGCTGCGCTTCCAGAGCTATTTCGGGCTGATCGCCATCCTGATTCTTTCGACCTTGTTCTCCCCCGTGCGCGACGGGCGCAACATCTTTCTCGACCCCAACAACCTGCTCAACATCGTGCGCTTTGCCTCCGAAAACGGCATCATCGCCATCGGCATGACGCTGGTCATCCTGATCGGCGGCATCGACCTGTCCGTGGGCGCCGTGATGGCGCTCTGCGCCGTCGGTGCAGCCTCGTTTATGATGCGTGCCGGGCTGGGGACGCTGCCGACGGTAGCGCTCGTTCTCAGCATCGGCGCGCTGGCGGGCATGATCAACGGATTGGTGACCACCCGCTTCAATATCCAGTCCTTTATCGTCACCCTGGCGATGCTGAGCATCGCGCGCGGGCTTGCCTCGCTCTGGGCGGGCGGTTATGCCATCCCGCTCGCTTTTGGCATGGAGGCCGGCCTGGCGCCGCAAAGCTTCAAATCGTTGTTTGCCGGCACGATCACCATCGGCAGCATCAACATTCCCGTCCAGATCTTCTACTTCTTGGGGGTGGGGCTGCTTGCCTCCATGGCGCTCAAACGCACGGCCTTTGGCCGCCACGTCTATGCCGTGGGCGGCAACGAGACCGCCTCCCGTCTATCCGGCGTCAACGTCAACCGCGTCAAGACGATCGTCTTTACTGTTTCGGGTCTGCTCGCCGGCCTTGCTGCCCTCCTCCACGTCGCGTTGGTCAACCAGGGCAGCCACATCGACGGCAGCGGTTACGAGCTCAATGCCATCGCCGCCGTCGTCATTGGCGGCACCAGCCTGGCCGGCGGCGTGGGCACGGTCGTCGGCTCGATGGTCGGCGCCGTCATTCTCAGCATTCTCGACAACATCCTCGGGCTGCGCAACGTCCCCTCCGAATACCAGATGATCCTCAAGGGCGTGCTGATCGTGGGGGCCGTGTTGGTGCAGCGGCAAAAACGCTAGTTCGCAAGTACTTCGGAAATCGTTTGCAGATCGTTCGCAATAAGGAGGTGGTTGCCGTTGATTGCGTACCACAATTCCGCACCACGTGCACCGGTTCGAGAGGACATTTCACAGCGTTTCCATTGGCGGTTGTGAGAGAAGCTGAAGCAAAAAGAAGGTACAGAGAGGAAGCGTATGCGTAAGTTATCAATTCTAGCGTTGATTGTGCTGGCAAGCCTGCTGTTTAGCGCCTGCACGGCAGTTGCCCCGGCCACCACGGCTCCAGCCGGCGATACGGCTGCCGCCACGGCGACCAGCGAAGAGCCGGCGGCCACGGCCGAAGGCGAGGCGGCCACGACCGAAGGCGCCGCTACAGGGGAGAAGTTCCTGATCGGCATGTCCCAGGCCAACAAGGGCGAGCCCTGGCGCCAGGCCATGAACGACCAGATCGCCGCCGCCGCCGCCCAGTATCCTGAACTGGAGGTTGTCTTTGCCGACGCCGCCCAGAACAATACCAAGCAGGTGGCCGACGTCGAGAACTTCATCCAGCAGGGCATCGACTTGCTCATCATATCGCCCAACGAAGCCGCCCCGCTGACCGATGTGGTAGCCAAGGCCTATGACCAGGGCATTCCGGTGATCGTGCTCGACCGCAAGGTAAACGGCGACAAGTTCACGATGTGGATCGGCGCCGACAACCAGCTGATCGGCAAGAAGGCCGGCGAGTTCATCGCCCAGTGGTGCAAGGACAATGCCCACACCCCGTGCAACGTGATCGAAATCCGCGGCCTCGAAGGCGCCACCCCCGCCAAGGAACGCGGCGACGGCTTCCGCGAAGGTATTGCCGGCAACCCCGATGTCAAGATCATCGCCAGCCAAAATGCCGACTGGCTGCGTGAGAAGGCCATCCCGGTCTCGCAGGCCATGTTCCAGGCCAACCCGGATGTCAACGTCGTCTACGCCCATAACGACCCCATGGGCGAAGCGGCCGTCATCTCGGCACAGAATGCCGGCCTCGACCTGAGCAAAATCGCCTTTGTCGGCATCGACGCCCTGCCCACCCCCGACGGCGGCATCAAGTCAGTGATGGACGGGCGCTTGACGGTAACGTATGTCTATCCGACGGGCGGCGCCCAGGCCATCGACTGGGCCCGGCGCATTCTCGAAGACAAGGAAGAACCGCCCAAGACGGTAGTGCTCGAAACCGAACAGGTTGACAGCAGCAACGCCGCCGACTTGTACACGAAGTACGGCGGCAAGTAGTTTCTGAAGCCAGATGTGGGGGGAGGGTGACTAGCGTGTCGCCTTCCCCCTTCCTGGTTCACGCAACCGCCTGCAGTTCACCCACGTCCACTCCCACGGCCGGCAGCGTCACCACAAACCGGCTCCCTTGCCCCAGCGCACTTTGCAGCTCTACCGTTCCGCCAAACAAGTCGGCCATGCGCCGCGCATAGGCCAACCCTAGCCCGATCCCTTGGTAGCGGCGCGCCATGCCGGCATCCGCCTGTGTAAACGCCTCAAAGATACGCTCCTGCTCGCCGCCGGCAATCCCGATCCCCGTGTCCCACACCGCAAACTCGACGAAGCCGGCGTCCGCCCGCCTGCCGATCTGCAAGCCCACCGCCCCGCCCGCCGGCGTGAACTTGACCGCGTTGTCGAGCAGGTTGTACAAGAGCTGCGTCAGTGCCTCGCTGTCGGCATTCATCATCAGGTCCGGCGGCTCGACGACAAAGTCGACGGTGATCAGCTTGAACTGCGCCTGCGCCTGCACCTTGCGGATGGCGGCCATGCCGATTTGGGCGAGCACGCACGGCTGTTGGCGCACCGCTGCGTGGCCGGCCAGCAGGTTGGTGTAGTGGAGGATGCTGTTGATCATCTCCAGCAGCCGCGTGCCGCTGCGCCGCAGCAGCCGTACGTGTTCGAGCTGGCGAGCGTTGAGCGGCCCGCTCACCTGCATCTCCAGCGCCTCGGCCACGCCCAGCACCCCCGTCAGCGGCGTGCGCAGTTCGTGGCTGATGGCAGCCAGGAATGCTTCCTTCATCTGGTCCGCACGCTGCAGCTCAGCCAGCGCTGCTTCGAGCTCGGCCGTACGCTCCCGCACGCGTCCTTCCAGCTCGGCGTTCAGCTGCGCCAGCGCCGCCTGCTGCTGCCGGCGCTCGGTGATGTCCGTATCCGCCCCCACCATACGCAGGGGCCGCCCCTCGGCGTCCCATTGCACTACCCGCCCGCGGTCGAGGTTATAGCGATACTCGCCGGCTTTTGTGCGCAGGCGGTTCTCGCATTCATACAGCGGCGTGCGCCCGGCAAAGTGATCCGCCATCGCCTGCCGCACGCGCGGCATGTCGTCGGGGTGGACGAGGCTCTCCCAAAACGAGATATCAGGCGGCGCATCTGCGGGCGCATAGCCCAGCTTGCGCAGCCAGCGCTCGCTGTAGTACAGCTCGCCCGTCTGCATATTCCAATCCCAGGCGCCGTCGCTGACCGACTCCAGCGCATAGCGCATCCGTTCCTCATTGGCGCGCATTTCCTCGTTGCCGCGCTTCTGCTTTTGCAGAAAATAGCCGAGGATCCAGATGGCGATCACGCCAAAGATGCGGTTGAGCGCAAGCACCGGCAGCAGCGGGTCGCCCCAGCCTGGCAGCACCCCGAGGAGGATCAGCACCGACACCAGCGCCATCGTCGGCAGAAGCGAGCGGGGATCGCCCCACACATAGACCACAAAGATCGGCGCCAGGTAAAACGCCCACAGGGCAAACTCCACCGGCGTCAGCAGCGTAGCCAAAAAGACAAGAGCGATCAGCAGCAGTGCCGCCAGAAAGCTTTGATCGCGCAGCAGACGTAACAACCGCACACCTCCCCAACCTTACGCAGAAGTAGGGCGTAAGCACACTTGAATTGTATAACCAATTCCCGGAAATAGAAAGCTGGCAGGCCATTTTCCGCCACGGTTCGCCTGCACGTTAATTATAGCGTAAGCCCCGTGGAGATTGCGCCAAGGCCTTTGGCTGCAGCACCTTTTCCTAGAACGCTTCCTGGAAGCGTTCTACTAAAGCTTGTTCCAAAATCCGCTTAGGACAACATCTCGCCCAAAGCCAGCGCCGCAGCCCGGATCCCACATGACCAGGTCGCGTGCCTTGCGCGGGCAGAACACCACCCGCCCGTCGGGCAGCCCCACGCCGCCGGCATAGCCCAGCTCGCCGATATGCGGCATGGCCGCCAGCTCCGCCACCGGTGCATCGTTACCTGCGAGGCCGTGACCGTGTCGCTCTCGGGGTCGTAGATCAGCGGGTTGGGGTTGTCGTACGGCACCATCAGCACGCGCCCATCCGCCAGCAGCACACAGCCGCAGCAGCCGGTCACCAAGGGCTGGCCGGCCGGGATTACCCGGTCGAGCGCGGGGTCATAGATGCGCGCCTGGCCGACCGTGGTCCAGGGATGCGGCATAAAGAATACCCTGCCGTCGCGCAGCAGGACCCCGCCGCGATACTCGTCCGGCTCGGGGCTGTCCCACGGCACCGCGTGGATGCTGCCGGTGATTGGGTCCCAGATGTGCGGCCGCACCAGGGCCGACCCGCCGCCGATTTCGCCCGGCACAAAGAAGACACGGCCGTCCGCCATCAACACGCAGCCGTCGAACTGGCCGGTGCCTTCCTCGGGATCGAGGGCGAAGACGCCTTCCGTCACGCTGAGTGAGGCGTCGAGCGCCTTCGCCTGCGCGATCGTCTCCCACAGCTGGGGCTGAAGATAATCGGTAAAGGCAGGCGCGGCGCTTCTGCGCCAGGAGAGGTTGCCCTCCACCGTGCCCAGGACCATGCCGCTCTGCGGGCGGCCGCTGAGAAACATCACCACCACCTGCGCCCCCTGCGGCAGCCGGCGGGCGTCGACCACGGGCAGGGTGACGTCTTCGACGCCGCCCGACCAGAGATAGAGGCGGACACGGACGTCGATGCCGTCCATGCCGAGCACGACACCGAGGGCGGTGCGCAGTACGCCGGCTTCGCCGGAAAGCTGTTCGATCATTTCTGCTCCTTTTCGCTGCAACTGCGGTCCATGCCCCACGCTCGGTGCACTGGGCTGAGGGGATGGGGGAGTGGAGGGCACCGAGCGAGGGGCAGTTCTGCTGCCCTTCGCGCCTGTTCATCCCACGTAGATGCCGTATGAATTCACTTCGGCCAGTTCCAGTCGTTGGAGGAGGCGGCCGCGGTCCCAGGTTTCGACTATCTTGACGACGCGAGCGTCGGTGGCGTCGACGGTGATGACGTCGTACAGCTCGACGCCCAGGTTGGCGGTCGCCTCGATCCAGCCGAAGGTCAGGCCCGCGGCGAGGCGCTGGGCCTCCGCCGTCGCCCTGTCCTGCAGCGTGCCATCGTCGGCTGCCAGCGAGCGGTCCACAGCGACGAGAGGCAGGGGCCGCGTACCATCGCGCGGGCGCGGGAACCATCGCCCAGCCTTCGTCGCTAACGGCAGAGTTGCGCGCCCGCAACCCCATCGCCACAAACAGCCGCACATCACGCCCGTCATGGCTCAGCTCCCAGTTAGAAAGTTCGTGGCTGCCGTAACCTTCCGCCAGGCCGTTGGGCGAGACATACGTATAGCTGGATTGGGTGGGCAGCGGCAGCACGGCCACATGCGTGTGGTCCTGCTCGCTCTCGGCGCCGGCCGAGCGCAGCACGACGGCCTGGCCGGCCAGGTAGCGGCGCAGCGCGCCTAAGCCGGACTCGTTGGCGGGCCACACAAAGCCCGGTGAAGGGTAGACTGCTTGTGGCAGCGTGCCGGCGCCGCGCACCTTCAACCCGGCCCAGTGGCACATGGCCTCGACGTCGGCCATGCGCAGGCGATCGTTTTGCGCCAGGACTTTGCCGCGCCGCGGACGCATGTGCGCCAGCACGCCCAGGGCGTCGAGCGCCAGAACCTCGATGTGGCTGCGAGCGTAGCGCACGGCAGCCACGCGGAAGACGAGGGTTTGCGTGCCGCTGTCAGACCCGGCAGTGAGCGTGCGGTCGAGCCAGAGCATGTCGCCGACGTAGACCTCGGGGGGATAGATGCCGCGGAAGCTTTCGATGGCGTCACCGGCCGAGATTGAGCGGGGGAGGCGCAGCGTGAGCTGCTCGCCGCCGGATACGCCTGCCTCGTAGCGATAGGAGATGGGCGTGTAGGTGCGTACGGAAATATCTACGCCGGCATCCGTCTGCGCCGAAGTCCAGACCTGGCCGGCGCCGACCAGCCAGGCGCGGCGGCCGCAGGCTACGGGTGTCAGCGTCTCGCGTGCGGCTGGGCCGGCATTGGCGCCATCGGCCTCCGCCAGGTAGACCGGCTCCTCCATGTCGGCGTTGCCGGGGAGGGCGTAGAGGGCGGATACAAACCAGTAGCCTTTGACGGCGCGCTCCTGGAGGGCGAAAAGATAGGCGCCGCCGCCCTCGCCAAAGCGCACGCGGCTGTCGGGCCCCACCCGTACGCCCGCCACCTGCCAGTCGGTGTAGCCCGGCAGCTCCGGCCATAGGACCCAGCCGGATGCCGTGTTGTGCATGCCACGCACGCGCGGCAGCCGCTTGGGGTTGTAGCCGTTGAAGACGCAGATCCACGTGGAGCCAAGGCAGCACAGGCCGATGTTGCTGAAGCGCACATACGTCAGGCCACTGTCGTACGCAAGCACGGGAGACTGCCAGGTCTTGCCGTCATCCAGGGACTTGACCAGGTAGAGCTTGGGGCCGTCGCCATAAACGATGCGAATCTCGCTGCCGTTGCGGGCGATGCCGGGTGTCGACTCTTCCGTGTTGGTACCGGTAAGGGCAGCTACCTGGGTTGGCGTGCGCGTCAGCTCCGTGCGGGCGGCGCTGGGCCAACTGGTGCCGTTGCCAGCCCAGGTGAGCACGTTGAAGCGCTGCACCTCCACTTGCTTGGCCGGGGCCGAGTGGAGGACCCGTAACATTGCGCCGGCCTCGGCGCAGGCGCAGGCGGTTGCCGTGACGTTGGCGTCGCCGTAGGGCAGGTTGGCGGCGGTGTGCATGAAGATGGGGCGCCAGACCAGCGGGTCGCCGGCGAAGGTGGAGCGGCGCTTGAGGCGGGCGGTGACGGTGGCCAGGGCGTCGGGGCGGGATTGTGCGGCCAGCAGGGGCTCTGTCAGGCCGCGCATTGTCTGAACCTTGATTCACTTGATTTGAAGGATTTTCTTGATTTAGGGGTACGGGCAGCGTGGCGAATCATGGCAATCCTCCTGATCCTAGGAATCAAGGTTCAGACCTATGTTCGGCCAGGCAGGAGCGGGTTCGGCCGCGACGACGATCGCTGCCTCAAACTGCTTGCGGTACACATCCGCCAATTCCTTGCACGCCTGCAGGTCGCTAGGCGCCGACGAAGGCCGCCGTGAGAGTTGCCGGTAGCGAATCAGATAGGCGTGTGCGGCCGCTGCCAGCAGCAGGATGCGCTCGGCGTTGGCAGGAAGGATTGTCCCTGTTTCGCCACCAATTCCCATCACGGTACAGCGCTTGCGATAGCGCACGCGCAGCTTTGCGCCAACAACCATCTTGTGCCCGTCCAGCCGGATGGTCGTGGGCCCTACCATGCGCCAGGTGACCGCACACTGGCGAAAGCTACGATCCTCCTCCCAAGGATATGCCACCGCCAACACCTGGTAGGGGGACAAAGAAGCGAGATCTTGCTCGTAGCCCGCCGTCTCAATCGGGTGCACCGCCTCCACCGGCGGCAACCACACGTTCGTATCGGCCAGGCCCTGGGTCTGCGCCTCGGTCAGCACGGCAGTGTCCCCTCCATCCGTCGCAGAAGCATCACCAGGCAAGGAGAGAAGAGCCGTCTTTAGAGATGTTGCGTCCATACCTTACCTCACCCATCACCCGAACCGTAGGGGCACAAGGTCCGGCGCAACAACCTCCCAATAGGGGCGATCATCACTTCGCCGGACCTTGTGCCCTCCCCCCGTCCGACACCTCCTGTCCCCACCCGTCATGCCAACTTTTCTCGAATCACCCGCAATGCCTTGTCGCCGACGCCGTCGATGGCCAGCAGCGCTTCATCCGGCGCCATTGCTACCGCTTCGGGAGATGTGTAACCTGCCCGCACCAGCACGGCAGCCAGGCGAGAATTCCCCAGCCGTTGGGCCAGGCGCTCCAAGTCTGAAGGCTCATTCCACCCGACGACAGGCTCTGGCGTGGGGGTAGGTTGCCCTACCCCCTGCACCAGCGCCTTGAGCTCTGCGACTGCCGGTTCCAAAGCCAGCAGCCGATCCGCAACCCCAAGCGCCGCATTCATCACGCCGTCCCTTCCAGCAGCCACAAATGGACGTCGTAGTCGGCCGTTGGCGTCGATCCACCGACCAGGTTGACGTCTAGTGTGACGGTGTCGCCGGCAGCGATGGCCACGGCGACCTTGCTGCCGCCGAGGTGGCCTGTTTTCCACTCGCCGGGCGTGGCGGCGGTGTTGGCGGCCAGGGCGGTGACGGCGGTGGTTTCGCCCACGTTGACGTCGACGTTGAAGGCGCTGGGGGTGCCGGTGAAGGCGTCGGCGTCGCCCTGGGCCTGGCTGCTGAAGGCGATGCAGAGTAGGTTGGACATTGAGTTGCTCCTTGATGGTGATTGTCTGAACCTTGATTTGCTTGATTTGGGGGATTTTCTTGATTAGCAGCGTGGCGGCCCTAAATCATGGAAATTCCTAAGCGCAAGCCAATCCCATCGAATCGAGGTTCAGGCGACGTTGTTTTTGGCGATGCCGACGCGGGTGGCGACGCCGTAGGCCCACCAGTCGCGGATTTTGATGGGGAGGGTGTCGTTGGTGAACATGAGGCCCGCGGTTTCGCTGCGGACTTCGTAGATTTCCGGCAGGCGTGTGCAGCCCACCCTGGGGCGCGCTGGCGTAGGCCATCTGGATTACGGGTGCAGGCGAGGATCGACGATCTGCGCCCAGTCGGTGGCATCGGTCCAGTCCGGCACCACGATGGGGATCGGCCGCGGGTCGCCGACACGCGATTCGCCGTAGGGATTGACGGTCTGGGCCGTGCCGCCGGAATTGGGCTTGCCGACGTCGCCGCGCCGTAGCCGAAGACCTCGAGCGCGGTGTCGTAGAGGTCGATCGGCAGCAAGGCAAAGGTCGGCCAGAGGCCGAGCTTGGAGCCGGTGCCCGGGACGGTCTGGCCGAAGATGCGCTTGCGGGCGGCCGCCCATTCGGAGGCGGAGAAGGCGACGGTGGCCAGGTTGCCATGGTCGGCATGGAAGAGGGCGGTGCTGTCGTCGCCCATGGTGGGGCCTCCGCCGCTGGCAGCTGTGAAGATGCCGGCAATGGCCGCCGAGCGTGTGCGAATGGCGGCCTTGACCAGCTCACGCGGGATCGCCTGCATCTTGGCAATGTCGGAGCGGCGGAACATCTCCAGCGTGATGCCGACGTAGACGCCGCGCTTGCCGAAGGACATGCTCTCGCGCGAGTCGCCTGTGATCGCCTCTGTATATACCGCGCCCTCGGCCACCGTGGGCAGGTTGGCCAACCCGTCCACCATCACCAGGTCGATGTCCTGCGTGCTGCCGTCGTGGGCGACGACGTCGACGATCCGTTCGTACCAGCGGAAGGTGGCGAGGTTGTCATAGTGCTGGCGCACAACCTTGTTGAGGCTGTTGCGCGCCAGCCCGGGCAGAGTCGTGGTCGAGGCTGCGCTCAACAGACTGTGGTCCGAGTTAAAGACCCCGTAGAAGTCCACGTCGCCCGTGATGGCCAGGTATACATCGCGGATGTTGCGCATTGACGGCGGGAGAGTGGGACCGCCGTGGACGCCCAGGCACCAGTCCATGGCCTCCTGCATGTCGTCGAGGCCGGTGTGCAGATCGCCACTGGTGATGGGGCGCAGGCCGCTCACGACATTGGGTTGGGCTGCCTCGGCCAGGGTGCTCTTCTGCGCCAGGATCAGGCGATGGACTTCGGCCATGTCCAGGCATTCGGGCTGCTGCTGGGTAACCTGGCGGATGAGGATTTGGGCTGCTTCGGGCAGGCCGGACCGGTCGAGGGCTGTTTCCAGCTGCAGGCGATTGCGGGCGATCTTGAGTTCCTTGAGCTCTGCCAGGACGCCGTTGCGCAGGGTGAGAAATTCGGTTGTGACGAGGTCGTCGGTGGCGGGAGACCGCCCCACGCTCGGCGCACTTGGTTCGTGGGCGGGGGGATCAGCTTGCGCCGAGCGAGGGGCGAGGCCGATGCCGAGGCCTGCTGGTTGGTTGGGGTCTTGCTGTGCCATTTGCTGCTTGCCGAAACTGCACAAGGCGAGGCCAACATCTCCATCAACTCGCGCTCGCTGATCTGTTCGCCGGCAAACTTTACAAACCAGCGCAGCGCCATCTTTTGGAACCCCGGGCCGTTGCCGACCAATTGGGCTATGCTGGTCAACCCCGAGGCCAACTGCATGGCGGCCTTGGCCAACTTCTGGTTGTCCTCGACCGAAATATCGGGCAGCACCGCGGTGATGTCGGCGTCCGTCACCGTCCGTCGCACACGCCGGTCCCCAACTGCGTAACGCCGCCAGGCGACGAGCACCAGGTCAGACAACAGCCAGGCCATATACGCCTGCCGCTGCCGCAAGAACCGCCGCCGCATCTCCGTCATCACCTGCCCCGTCGCCAGGTTGGAGTCTTCGCCTTCGCCGAGGTCGAGGAGGGAGGTCCCCGGCCCCCCGGCCACGATCATCCAGCGGATGGCGCGGCCGTCGTTGGCGGCGTCGTTGGCGTGGAGGCTGGGGGCCACGGCCGTCCAGGTTTCCTGCTCGTCGGCGATGATCACACTGCCTGGCTCGGGCGGCTGGCGGTAGCGTTCCGCCAGCTCGACTCGCAGCCTGGCCGGCGCCTTCACCACCCATAAAAACGCCCGCACGCCGGCGTTGAGGCGCACCCGGTCTTCGAGCCAGCGTGAATATCGTTTGAGCCAAGGAAGAACCGGAGCGAGGTCGGACTCGCCACGCAGGGCGCCCACCGGCCGGTTAACGGCGTAGTGGAGCATCACAGGCGTGCCGGCCTCGGCCGCACTTGCATGCAGCGGCGACACCCACCAACGCTCTTCTTTCTCGCCAACTACGCCCACTTCCTTGTAGCGTGTCTCCGCTTCGTAGTCCCCTTCGCGCCACTCGATGCGCTCGACGATCGAGGCGGGGACGCAGCGCACGGTCGACATGCGATCCTGCGGATCGGTGAAGGGGACTGGGAAGATCTCGCCCGACCGGCACAACTCATCGCACCATTCCGGTATGCGCTGGTCGAGCTGATTGCGCTGCCAGAAGTCGTCGATAAACCGCTGCAGCGGGGCGTACTCGCTACGCAGCATGATCCCATTCCCAACCACGTAGGCGGTGACCATGCCGACGAGCCGGCGTGCTAGCGGGTTCTGGCGCCAGGCCTCGCGGGCGTCATACATCTCCTGGTGCAGCTCGCCCCAGCCTTTGTCGGCGATGCCTTGGGGGTAGGTGATGAGCTCGAAGCCATCGGCAGATCGGCCGGGTGGCACGAGCGTCACAGAGTTGATAGAGGCCAGCCAAGATACAAAGCGTTGGATTGGTGTCATGGGATCTACCAGGCTCCGTTGTCGTAGGTGGATAGCGGGTCGGGTTGGGCGATCATGGTGCTGGGGCCGATGTCGGGCTTCCAGGCCACCGCCGCCACCGCCAGGGCGAAGGCGTCGGCCAGGTCATCATGCAACCCTTCCGGCGCCCGCAGGGTGGAGGCCTCGATGCCGGCCAGTTGAGTGGCGGTTTCGCGGCCGCGGATAGTGCATACGCCATCGCGTACCGCATCGGCGAGCAGGCCGTAGAGTAACGGCTTGCCCTTGATATTGCTGAGCCAGCCGGGTCTGTCGTCGTAGCCTCCGAGCACGCGCAGGTTGCCGAGGCGTTGAAGCTCGCGGATGAGGAGGTGCCCATGGTTGTTGCGTTCGGGGAGGATGTCGGCGTTGTTGTACCAGCGACCGAGTTCGTCGAGGTAAGCGGCGAAGGTGGAGGGCTCGATTTTGCCGGTGATTTCGGCGACTTGGGACCAGGTGGTGGCGTCCAGCACACAGGCTGCCGATTCGTCGCTGTTGGGGTTGCCTTCGGCGGGATCGGCGCCGATGACGTAGCGGTGGGTGGGGATGGGGGCTTCCCAGATAGTGAGGCCGGGTACTGCCGGTACACCTCCTGGAGGTGGGGGTACCTCCAGGAAGTCCCCCCACTTCCCCTTACGGGGGTAGGTTTTTCATAAAGGGATGAGGACGGTGTTGCGAGAAGGGGAACGGCGGTTATCCTTGGCCTTGGGGGGTGGAGCGGGCCAGGGTTCAGGCTGAAGGGCGCTGGGCAAGGCGTGGGTGCGGTGAGCAATGGCCTGTGCGAGCAGCCAGAGGCGGCCGAGGCGCAAGAGGCGGAGAAGGCGGATGCGGCGGGTGGGCTGGTCAGTATGGGCAGCCCGGGCAGGGGCAAGGGTTGCCGTCAGGCATAACAACGTGGACCAGTCGGGCAGGTCAGGGTTCTGGAGCAACGTGTCACACTCAATATCGCTGGCGACGGCGACGGTCCAAAGGGCGGCACGGTGCGGATGGTGCATCCGGGTGAGTTGCCACTGCCAGGCGCCGCGCTTGTTGCACTTGAAGCCCTGCTCACACCAGCTGCGCAAGCCATACCAGGTGGCCGCGCAGGTGGTGGGCGCCAAGTCAGTGAGGACGAACCAGGGTTCGTCATACTGCTCGCCCCACCAGGCCAGCAAGGTACAGTCGATGCCACTGCCCTTCTCTTTATAACAGCGGCCGTGGCCCTGCCATTGTTGCCGCGGCTGCCTCCCGGCGGGGTGCAGCAAATCCAGCAACCAGTACCAGTGATGCTGCCTGCCCTTCGGCTGGAACTTCGCTGTGCTGTTGATGCGCAGAAACGGATGCCACTGCAGCCGCCTGATCTGCTGATAGAGGCCGCTGCTCGACAACCCGCGGTCCGCCAGGACAATGCCTGTCCAGTCGGACGGCACTGCCGGCTGCAACAGACACAGCAGCCGGTCAAACTCGTCCCGTCAGGCGCCTTTGGCCGTGGCGGGCGGCACCGTCCAGGCCACCGGGATACCGATGCCGCGGTACACCACGCTCACTGCCAGCACCACAAAGCGGTCCCCCAGATTGGTCGCATCCAGCGTCAGCGCCAGCTGTGTCCCCACCCACAAGCGGACGAGCCAGCGCAGCAGCGCCACCTGGCAGACGGCCAGGTCGAGCTCTCGGCGCTGCTGCCCGCCCTTGTCCGCCGCATCCAGGCACCACTCATACAGCCGCTGTTCAACATTTGCCACCTTCTCCCCGCACAACAGCCCCAGAAACGTTGCTACCGTCAACCGCCCACAACTCCCCGTCAGTGCGATCCCGTAGCTCCACCAGGCCAACAGTCGCGCCTGACTGCGCGTCAGTTCTGGCATGTTCCTTGACACACACTTCGTCCACTGCCACAATGATTCCGAGCGAGTCATCGGTCTCCTCCTCTTCTGATAGCCTGTTGCCAAACTCTATCTTACCTGAGGATCCGATGTCTCGCTCGTTTTGCCTTAAAAACCTACCCCCGTAAGGGGAGGTACCCCCTCCTCCTGGAGGTACCCACTTCCTGGAGGTGGGTACCTCTTCCTGGAGGTGGGTACCTCCGGCGAAGCAGTGCTTAGGTTGCAGACTGAACTGAGACTGCACCGCCAGCTAGCGGCCCTTCGCCTTACTTGCTGGGATCGATGCGGTAGAGAACGTTGGGGCCGTCTCCTGTAACGTAAATAACGCCGGACTTGTCAACCGCCACGCTATTCATGGAAAAAGTGGGCGGGGCCCCTTCAGGCGCGCCTTGATTGAATTCCAGTCCCTCGGTAATGGCGCTCAGCGTGCCCGTTGCGGGATCAATCACTACCAGGCGCCCTGTTCCTGCCTCGGCCAGCAGCAGGCGACCATCCGGCGCTAACGTCATGCCTTCGGGGCGATCCAAACCGCTTGCCGTCAGCTTAGGCTCCGGCAGCAACGCACCGCCAGACACCAGTTGCCAGACATTGCCGGTAGCGCGATCGCTTACCCACAGATCCTCGTCGTTTGCGGCGAGACCGGCCGGCACACCCAGATCCTTGGCCAGCGTTGTCCGTTGGGTGGGATCGGCAGCGCTGGCGCGCACAACACTGCCGGTTCCCAGTTCGGCGACGACGAGATCATCCTGAAAACGAATGGCGTTGAGCGGCAGATTGAAGTCGTAATACTCCTCGACCACTTGCTCGGCCTTGGGATCCCAGACAATTACGCTGTTGCTAAACCAGCCGGACAGCAGCAGGTTCTCGCCGTCCAATGCGACCGTGTTCGGCCCCAGGTTATCCACTTTGCGCCGCAGTTCACCGGTGGCACCGTCAAATTCATGCAGCAGCCAACCGTCAGCCACGAAGACCGACTCGCCGTCAGAACGTGGCGACACGACGACGCCGGCAGGCATTACCAGCCCCACCGGCCCCAACATGCGCAAGTCGCCATTCGCCATGGCTTCGGTAACCGTCCCCTCGGCCAACAGCGAAACGAACAAGCGATCTTGGGCATCGAAGGCGAAGTTGTCTATCCCATAGGGCACCGTAGCATACGGCTCAGTGGCACCTGTCTGCATGTCTACCCGTACGATGCCGGGGGGAGTCGTCGTATACAGGCGGCCCTGTGAGTCGAACTTCACTGCCACCGGCCAGTTGAGTCCTTCGGCCACTACGTCGACTATGATCGGGTCCGCGCCGACGTCGATGCGCACCACCTGTCCCTTTTCCATGACAGGTGAGTACAGCAAGCCGTCGGGGCCAAACTGGAAGCTGTTTAGTCCGCCCAGCTTCTCAGCCAGCAAGCGCGGCGGTGCAACCAGGTTGGGATCGAGTTCGTACAGGGCATCGCCCAGAAAGGCAAGCCCGACAAACAGGCGGCCGTCTTGGGAGAGAGCAATCGGGTTGACCCCGGGCGCCACCATCTGGCTGCTGGTGCTGCCGTCAGGCGCCAAACGGCCGACAGTCCCCTTGAACAAATCGGTCCAATAAATCGAGCCGTCAGGCCCGAAGGCAAGGTCATCTGGTCCATCGACACCTACCTCCGGCCCTAGGCGCTTGATGATCTCACCAGTTTCCGGGTTGATTACCAGGATGGCCTGTTCCCCTACACTGGCGACATATAGATTCCCATCAGGGCCGGCCTTGATTCCATTAGGGCTGCTAATCTGCGCGCCGTGCACCAGTACAGCAGGCGGCTGGTACTGTGACGCCGCTTGCGCCGGGGTCTCTGACCGTACAATCGGCCGGCAGGCGCTGAGAAGCAGCGCTGCCAACAGCAGCGAGACGAACAGGTGAGTTATTCGAGAATACATGAGGGTTCTCCTTTCGGTCTTTTTGCCAGATAACTGACCAAAACTTCCACATCAGGGACGCAGAATCGCTCGATCAAATTTGTCCTTCTAGGAGCTCCTGGCAGACCTAGTGATGATTGCTCTTCGTCCACCTCCTATGATTTTGAAAACACACGGCACATACGTAGATGCAAAACAAGGGGGCCTGCCCAGTGACACACCTAGTTGCCGTTATCGGACGCTTTCGCCTGTATATATCGATTCCAAAAAGACGAATTCTGTCTATCAATTCTGAACTGTGCCTGTTGTCTTTGAAGATGTCTGATTGAGGCGGATCCACCCATCGACACATCAGCACAAGCAAGACGACATCGAGTTCCCCACCGCCGGACTCGACTCTTCTCTTCCCTTCATATCTTACTGCTTTGTAATAACGAGGAAGCCTATGGTTGGGGGAACATCCGGCCGATATCCAAGATATTCGTTCGTATGGATGGCAGAATACTCTGAAGGAGGAATGCCGTCCATGAAAGCATGTATCTCATCAAGGTTCCTGTAGCGGAGATACCATTCGGAGTATAACTCCATCATCAGTCTGTGTGAGTGTTTATGCGGGTTCGTCGCCGACGGTTCTAGATAATTCCCGACGATAAGTTGACCCCCAGGCTTTACCAATGAGAATAGGGTTTTGGTCAAACCTAGCGTGCCATCATTGGTAACACCTGGATAGTGCGAAAGATAGTCATAGAGCCCCATGGCATAAACGACATCATACGCGGCAAGGGCCAAGATTGTAGGATGTCGCTTGTCGTCATCCACCTGCTCCACCGCCAACTTTCCTCGGGCGAACTCAAGTGCACTGCCCACGAAATGACGGACATTGCTGGCAGGAATTGTCGCACGTGTGTATGCTATTGCGCGTGGGTCATGATCGATGAGGTCAAAACGGGTCATTCGCTGCGGATATCGCTCACAAAAGTACCGCACTTCAAGGGCTGGCCCACAAGCGAGGACAAGGACTTTCGCATTATCAGGTAATGTTACTAGCCGGCGGTACATGGTTCGAACACGCTGTCTCACCGCTGCAGCCGCCGGCAAATTCAGATATACGCGATTGTGTAATACTGAATAGTTGGAGGCGCCATAATCGTGCTTTGTTCCAATCATCAACATCAAGTCTTTGTCGCCAGGGTAGCCGTATGGCTTTTGATATGCATGGCGAATAAATGCTGACTGTAGCAGCACCTCCTCATGGAGCGGATGCCGATGTATAAGCTCTGCGACTCTTCGTTGATTAACCGGCGTCACGTGAGCGGCCCATATCTCCGCTTGAGCATGCGCGAGCGCAGATACGCGCTCGTAATGCTGGGGTTCACAGTACGCTCTTTCTGGAGGTAATGTATCGATCTCTGCTGCCGCCGTTTGGTGTTCCGCCAGGAACTGCCCAAGCAGCCGGGATTGTGCACCTCCACAAAAATCGATCATACATTCCTCCACATACAGAGAGGCACGGTGCCGCCGCTTGCCGATCCACATTGTGAACGTAACAGGTCGAGGGCATGATGCGACACAGCGGCAACTCAACTGAACTCGCAAGTTGCTGTCACATGCTACCGATCATCATTTCACTCCATATTCTGCAGAATACAACTCTAGCGCGTGGAAAACGCGTGGAAGGCGCAAGACAAACGGGCTACAGTACCTGCCGTTAACCCTCCAAAACAAAGCTTGAGCTGTGGTAAACCTCATACGTTGTGCTCAAGGAGTTGTCCGCAGGCATTTCCCAGTGCATGTGACGCACTCAAGGCCAGACTAAGGTTGCGGCGGGTGCGCTAACACATCGCTTTGCGTTCTCAAATTGAACCGATCTCTTTAGATCGCACAGTTCGGCGTCAGTGGCTAGGCATGGCGCTGTCGGTGAATTGGCGCAAGTTAGCAGAGTTCGGACCGCACCCATTCACGCCGTAATCGCCTGCATCGTCAGCAGGTCATCCACGATCCGCTTCGCCCCCCCCGAATTCACCGGCTGCGGCAACACCTCCAACATCCGCCGCAGCAGTTCCAACCGCACTTGCGGTTCCAACGGCTTGCTGTGCCGCCACCCATCATTGCCGCGAAGGTAGAAGGCCACATCGTTCTCCACCTGGTCCACGTCGACGGCCGGCTGCCTCTCCGGGAACAGATTCGCCCGCAGCGTCATGTGCTGCGAAAACGCCATGTTGTCGAGCGGGCTGGCCCGCCGTTCCTCCTGCGCCATCACCGCCTTGTCGGCGGTTTGCTGCAGCTGCTCTAGCGCCGACGTCGCGCTGATCTGTCGCTGGTGCAGCTGCTCGATGATGCTCTTGACCTGCCACGCCAGGCTTTCTAAATATGGGTTCGCCGCCCTATGCTCCTCGATGTAGGGGGCCAGGCTGCGCCGCAGGTTGATCACCTTGGCCCGCTTGCCCATCTGGTCGTTGTTGACCGCATCCGCCAGATTGTGCGTGATCGGCTACAGCGGCAGCGGCGACACCACCGTAAAACGCCGCCACGTTCTCCTCGATCATTTTCTCGGTGCGGCCTAGGAACTCCTGCTGCACCCGCCGTCGGTCAGCTCCTTGGTCAGCTACAAAGACGGCTCGCGCACGGCCTCGTCAAAGAAGTGCAGCAGCGTATGGTCCTGAGGGGCTTGTCCAAGTAAATCGTGTACGCCACTGGCGCGTCGTAGCCGGTCAGCAGCTTGGGCAGCTTGTCGGGGTCGCGGAACTCCATGCGCACGCGCTGCTCCCGGTCCGCGTCCAGGTAGAGGGCACGCATCGCCGCGCTGTCGGCCTTGGCGCCGATGCGCTGCGGCGACTTGAGCACCGCCATCAAATTGTCGGCGTGCAGCAGCAGTAGCCGGCTCAACGCCTCATGGCTGCCCGCCCCCTCTGCGGCCACCATGGCGTAGAACTCGCCCAGCATCTTGCTAAACTGCTGGTCCAACCGCACGCGCTCCAGCCACAACGGTGTGGGGGCCAACGCGCAGTAGGGCGGCACCGTGGTCCCGTCCTCGATGCGGCAAAGCCAAAGGAAAAGGCGTTGGGCAGGGCGGCACGCATGTCGATGCCCAAGTCGCCTTCCTGCGAGCGGTGCGCCTCGTCCACCAGCACGGCCACGTTGCGCCGCGCCAAGCTGTGCTTGCGCATACCGTCAAACTTGTGGATCGTGGTGACGATCACCCCGCGCGTGTCGTGGGAGAGCAGTTGCTATAGGCGACGCTTGCTCGTCGCCTGCACGGCCGGCAGCCCGTGCGCCTCGAGGTTGAGCAGCATCTGCGCCTCCAGCCCAGCTGGCCCACCACAATAATCACCGTCGGATTGTCGAGGTCAGGGTGCCCCGCCAGAGGCTCGCCGCCACGAGCATCCTCAGCGTTTTGCCCGACCCTTGCGTGCGCCACTCCAGCCCCGAGTCCGACGCCTCGAGAACGTGGATGCCGCCGGCCACGAACTCCACCAGCTTCTCCACCGTGCCCGCACACGATGGCGTATCCAGCAACCCTCGCCCGCCATCAAAGGCGAGCGCCACCAACGAGGCAGCCGCCGCCCCGCTGAGATTCACGATTTCAATCCTCGCCCGCCAGCAAAGGCGAGCGCCACTGCCCCTAAAGGCAATCTTGTGGGGCAGTCAACCCCTGAATAGCGACCAAATTACCTCTTCAGTGGGACAATTCGCTCAAAAACCAATCTCCGCCACGCAAGAACTTCCCGCAAACTGAGTCGGAAACCAGCGAACCCCACCGGTATTACAAGATCGCTTGGGGTTCGCATTACAGGATCAATGTCTCGGTAATGTCATATGCCGGTTTCTTGCCAATCGTGCGTATATGCTCGTCTTTCGGCTCACGCAGCCGATAGATGCGCAGGCTGTCCTGCGTGATATCGATCTCCTTGGTTAACCGATGCACAAGCTGCTCGTACTGTGTCTCGCTCACTGCACATTCGAATACTGAATTCTGCACCCGCTGTCCAAATGCCTGGCAGACCAACGCCACCTTGTGCAGGCGGCGCTGACCCTTGGCGTCGCCGGTTGCCACATCGTATGCCACCAGAATGTTCATATGCGCCCGCCTAACGATGGACAAATGGGATGTAGTGCTCGAGATCGCCGCGCAGGTGCCGAGCCAGCAGCCGTGCCTGCACGTGCGGCACCAGGCCGATCGGGATCTTCTGCTTCAACACCCGATGCTCGATTTCAATAAAGTAGCGCTCCGATTTACGCAGCAGGATGGTAGCGAGCCGCGTATCGGTAGGAGCGTTGATCAAGGAATAGGTGTGTTTTTTACCATCTCGGCGAATGAGAAGCTATTCTTCGGTCACCGTGAGATCATCTTGGACTGTCTAGATGCGCAACCGTGCAAAATCGGCGACAAGCTGGCCGAGTTCTCTCGTAGGAGAGAAGCTAAGCTGCAAATTTATTTTATGTAAAGTTAAATGTTTGACCAGGCACTTGACCTCCACAAGCCGCTCATTTTTGAGTTGAGCGATGGCGGACAGATTGCCCTGGAGATCGGCATGCACGACCCCGGCCTGGCACAGGCGCTGGTGGTCGGCGGCGCCTACCACAGATTAGAGGGGACCGACTATAGCTTCTTCAAGTCAGGCTGGCTTGAGACGCTGCTGGCAACGCACGTGGGCAATGGCAACCCCAAATCACTGGCGCAAATTACTCCTGCAGGTTGTAGCGCTGTGGTGGACGACGCTGGACTATAGTGCCGAGGAGTTGCAAAAGATTGTCGAGCCGGCACTCATTCTGCTCGGCGACCGCGACGGTATCATACCTGGTCCCCACCGTTCTGCTGGCCCTGGGCGCACGACTTTTCACAACATTGACAGATATGCCAGTTGATGGTATTATATTTTTGAGCCCTTCGTCCGAGAATCTTGGCCCCGATCAGTGGATTCTCGGTTGAGTGCCACCCAAATCTCAACGCTGTGTTACTCCTATGCCGTTTCGTTTGCCTGGTCGCTATGCCTTCGGAGCAATTTGCTCCGCTTTGAGGTCCAGCCTGCCGGCGACGGAAGTGTTTCAAGTGGGTGGATGTTGCCAAGACTCACTCAAGCAGCGTCGTAACACCTGGCCACATCAGGAGGCATCATGTCGGACGAAGCCGGTCTTGTCGCCCGCCTCATTAGAGAGGCCTGGAACCAAGGCAAGCTGGAAGTCGTGGACGAACTGGCCTCTAAGGCCGCGCCCGCTGCCGACGTTACGCTGGCATACAACGGCGCAGATGGCATTCGCAAATTGATCGAGGATTATCGCGCTGCCTTTCCCAAAACCCAACTTAAAATCATCGACCAGGCCGTTACCGGTGATCGGATTGCCGTCCGTCTCAGAGGCGGTGACGGCCACGTGGCGCATGCTTTCGCGCTGTTCTTTCATGTTACGGACGACAAGATTGCCGGCGCCCAACCCTATCCTGCAATACAAGACCTGGTGCTCCTGGATGCGCCCAAAAGTTGGTGGGAGGCGGCTTACGCGCAATCAGACCGCGTGATCCTGGAAGTTTGGAACAAACGGTCGGTCAGGATTATTTTACTGGTCCTAGGGCTGCTGGTGATGATCCTGAGTGTAATGCAATATTTCAGACACTACGCAGACGATATCGAGACATCATGGCTTGCTTACGACTTCAATTACTTTAATTCAAAACAGGAATTGCGCGTGGCACCTGCCGTCAGTGCGGACGGGCGATGGATTGTGTTTGCCTCGGATGTGGCCAATTTTGTCGATGGGGATACCAATGAAACACTTGATATCTTCCTCCAAGATCGCATGACTTACACGACCACTCGCATCAGTGTATCAAGCGCAGGACAGCAGGCGGACGGCTGGAGCGACGATCCCAGCATCAGCCCAGACGGGCGCTACGTGGTCTTCGCTTCGGCTGCCGGCAACCTGGTGTTGCAGGAGGAAGGAACCGCGGGGGCTGCCCGCCTCTACATTCGCGACGTCATCAGCCATACGACTTTTCTGCTCGACGACGTGCTTGCGCACAAGCAGAATACGGAAACCGGCGTCCAGGAACAGATTACTGCAACTGCCACCATCTCTGGCAACGGGGCAGATGCCATCGACGTGTCATTTTCGGCAGAGCCGACCTTTGTGCCTGAACAATGGTGGATGCCGACCACACGCTGGGAGCGACAGCGGCTTTACAGCCAGTACGATCGTGTACGCGAAATAGCGAAGCGCCATCTCACGGTAGTGATGTATTATTACCGGGAATACTTCATTAGCCTTACCATGGCGACATTGTCAGTGATCGTGGCGGCCGTCTGCCTGGCTCTGATCAGCCGAACGGGCTGGTCGAATGACCAGACCAGTCCATACCTGATCGCCCTCTTCATTGCCATGACGGCCTCGTCGATCCTCTTTGGTGCCCTCCCCAACTTCTTTGAATTCTCGAAGAATATCGACGCCAACAAGAAAGCTTTTATTGCCGCCGCTACCTTAGAAAACCAGATTAGGAGTTACATCAGTACCGGCAAATTAATGGGCGGGGACAGCAAAGTTGACAACACGACCGGTGCGTCCACCCCAATGGTCCGCCCTGACGAATTCATCATGCGAGTAGACCGTCAGCTAGTCGAATTACTTGCACTCCCAGTCGAAATGAACCCCGACATGGTTCCAGATGCCAGTCAGATTATGAACCAGCTACAAATGAATGGGTCCCAATGAGCGCCACGCCCGCTACTGTTCGTTGGCCATGCGTATGGAGGACGGTTGCTGCCGGGCCAGGCGGAGCAGCGCAATCCACCAGCAAGTGATGCCGGCCAGCACCGTCGAGGTGAGCGCCATGACGGGCACGGCCGGCAACCACAACGGATAGCCACGCTGCAGGAGAATGAAGAGGTAGCCAACGGGAAACAGCAAGCGCCATGCCGGCGCAGACATCCGGCGGGCAACCAGCACGCCTGGGTGCAGCGGCGGCGCCAGCATCACGTACATGCTCCACGACACGGGCGCCAGCATGAGCATGGCCACCCGCAGCGGGTTGCCAAATCACACATAGCCAAGCGTAATAAACAGCGCCATCACGAGGTTGATGTTGCCGAGGTAAAGAGTATCCACCGTCGCCGGCATCAGCAGCCACAGCAGCGCGCCCAAGCGCAGGCTGAGCTCACGGCGACCATGCCACCACAACAGCCCAAAGATGGCTGCCACCAGCCCGATGCCCGCCTGGGGATAAGGCATGCCGACGAACGGTGTGAAGAGCAGCGCCGCGGCCGGCGCATACGGGAACGGTCCGCCAAGGCGCAGGCTAAGTCCGGTCAAGGCCAGCCAGCGCTCGTGATGGCAGAGTGCAGCGGGCTCCACTGTCGACGCCACCGCCGCCGTATAGTAGGTAGCAAAGTCATCTTGGGGCATGCGGTCGAGCGGTTCCCAGTTGCGCAGCTTGACCAGCAGAAAGGTTGCACACAGCAGCACGACCAGCGCCCACAGCGCCAGTTCCACGACAGCGATGATTGAAATTCCCTGTGGAATGAGGCCGGCCGAATCAGCGATCTGCTGTTCTTGGCTGTCGTGGGTGCCCACCTTTTCCTCCTAACGGCTCAGGGGTGTGTTTCACGTTTTTGTTCTCGTTCAGTCCGCACGCGGCGTGCGGAAACTCGGGCACGTGGGCATGCCCCCAAGTCCAAAGTCGTGAGACACCCCCTATCGTTCCCCCCATAGACACGCTCTTCCCCTGGTGGGATAATGGTAGCGACGATTCCCACCCCTTTTCCAGTTTGCTTGCCTCTATTTCGTAGAGGATTGCCACCGCCGTGAAAGGAGCAGACCCATGCCTTCGCCAGCTTGGAGAATTCTTGTCGCCGGCTTGCTGCTGCTTGGCTGCACGCTGCTGCCGGTTCCCGCCGCGGCACAGGAGGCCGCAGCAGCCGCCACTCCCGTCATTGTAGACCTGGGCACCTTGGGCGGGGAGTACAGCTACACCCAAGCCATCAACGCCCGCGGCCAGGTTACCGGCAGCAGCGACACTGCCTCGCACGGTACCCACGCCTTTTTGTGGGACAAAGGTGTGATGACCGACCTGGGCACTCTTGGCGGTAATCACAGTTTCGCCCAAGCCATCAACGCCCGCGGCCAGGTCGTGGGCGCAAGTTACACCGCGGCCGGCGAGTACCATGCCTTCCTGTGGGAAAAGGGCCGGATGATCGACCTGGGCACGCTGGGCGGGAATGAGAGCTACACCACGGCCATCAACGACAGCGGCCAGGTCGTGGGCCAGAGTGTCAACGCCGCCGGGGAAGCCCACGCCTTCCTGTGGGATAAGGGCGTGATGATCGACCTGGGCACCCTGGGCGGCACGTACAGCTACCCGCGGACCGTCAACGCCCGCGGCCAGGTTGTGGGCGAGAGCGCCTTGCCCACCGCTCCCGATGCCGAGGAGACGATAATCCACGCCTTCCTGTGGGACAAGGGCGTGATGACCGACCTGGGCACCCTGGGCGGCAGCTACAGCTCCGCCCAAGCCATCAACGCCCGCGGCCAGGTCGCCGGCAACAGCAGCACCGCTGCCGGCGAGAGCCTTGCTTTCCTGTGGGACAAGGGCGTGATGACCGGCCTGGGCACCGTGGGCGGCTACAGCAATGCCGTGGCTATCAACGACCGCGGCCAGGTGCTGGGCAGCACCATTGCTACGCCCTATAACACCCATGCCGTTCTGTGGGACAAGGGTGTGCCGGCCGACTTGGGTACCTTAGGCGGCGACTTTAGTTATGCCTCGGCGCTCAGCGACAGCGGCCTGGCCGCGGGCTACAGCGACACCGCTGCGCATACGCTCCACGCCTTCCTTTGGGAGAACGGCCGGCTGATCGACCTGGGCTCGCTGGGCGGCGACCGCAGCTTTGCCACCGGCGTCAACGACCGCGGCCAGGTCATCGGCCAGAGTATCGCCGCAGCGGGCAGGTGGCACGCCGTTCTCTGGGAAACTGCGGGGCGGGCCGGCAGTGCCGCCGCAGACGCCGCAGACGCTGAAGGCGGAAGCGACAGGCTCTATCTGCCGCTGCTGGAGCGCTGAGGGTAACGGAAATTTTTATGGAGCGGGCACCAAGCCATCAGCCGAGGTGGAGCGGGCACAAGGTCCGGCGGAACGACGATTGGCACGTCTGCCAGGCCGTTCCCGCCGGACCTTGTGCCCCTGGTATCGAGCGTCGACATCAGCGAACGCAAACGCGTGGAGCAAGAGCTGCGCCACCTGAACGAGGACCTGAGAGGGCGCGTGGCCCGCCGCACGGCGTCGCTTGAGCAGGCGCTGGCTGATCTGCAGCAGGCGCTGCGCCTCAAGAGCGAATTCATGGCCATGATCAGCCACGAACTGCGCACGCCGCTTACAGGCGTCATCACCATGGCGGAGCTGCTGGAGCAGCAGACTGCCGGCCCCGTCAACGAGCGCCAACTCGCCTACGTGCACACCATCCAGAAAAGCGGCGCACGCCTGCTCGGGGTCGTCAACAGCATCATCAGCTACGCCCATCTTGTCTCCGGCGATGTCCAGCTGCAGCGCGAACCCTGCGATCTCACCTATTTGATCGGCCTGGCGGCTGTCGCCCTGCGCCCGCAGGCTGCCGAAAAACAGCAGACCCTTGACTTGGATGTCGATCCGCCCGACCTGGCGATCGAAAGTGACGCCGAGGCCCTGGTGCAGGTCGTCAAGCGGCTGCTCGACAACGCCGTCAAATTCACCCCGCCCTGCGGGAAGGTCGGCCTGCTGGCGCAACGAGGTCCAGCACCCGCCACCGTCCAGATCGTCGTCTGGGACACCGGTATCGGCGTACCCTGCGCTGACCTGGGGGCATCGTCACACCCTTTACCCAGGCCGACGGCAGCCTCACCCGCCAGCATGAAGGCGTCGGCATGGGCCTCGCCTACGTCGACCGCATGGTCGCCCTCCTCGGCGGCCGCCTCGATCTCGAACCCAATTGCCCTGCCGGCAGCCGCTTTATCGTCACGCTGTCAGGTCCGGCGGCATAGCCCGCGGGCCCTGCGCCGGAGAACAATAGAGCGGTGCCGAGGCATCTCGGCACCGCTCTATTGTTTCAGGTTGTCTCAGGTCTGCCGGCGTGCTACGGCTTGACGGCAGGCAGGAAGAGCTTGTCCATACCGTTTGGCAGGCCTGCTGCTTCGGCCCGGCCGAGCGGGCAGCCAAGGTTGTTGTACTTATCCAACTGCGAAGCCAGGGCCAGTATCTTATCGCGGTCACCGGTGGCGATGGCAGCATTCACCTGGGCAATTACGTCTGCGACGGAGAGCGAGTATCGTAGACGGCTGAAAGGCCATCAACAAGCCCATCACCGTCAGAATAACGGCGAGTGAACCTATGAGAGCCTTGTTGGGCGAGTTCATGGTGATTCCTCCTGAATTTGGACAGGAAAAGCGAATTGGATGTGGTGGGGGAGGACGTACAAGAAACGATCAGACGCTGAAAAAGGACGCCAGTACTTCAGGCAAGCTGGTGGGGAAGTGATAAGGGAGAAGCATGCACTATGGCACGGTGGATGGGGCCGACGATGTTAGCACGATTGCGCAAAAAAGCAATACATCAATTATGACAGTTACCTTACAGTTTTCGAGGAACTCACCGGGCTGCCATGTCTCAAACAGGACCGGACAAATTCCAGTTTTGCGCCGGCAAAACTAATGGTATGATTGCGCAAGAAATCACGACCGCCACGTGCTTCTTTCCTCTCGTTCCATTGTGCGCAACCCACGATTGCGCCCTATGGGTCCCAACGTTCGCTCGTCGTCCATTTTGTGGGCCGCCTTTTGTGGGCCCAACCTGGTAGTTCACAGCAGCGCTTAGGCGATTTCACTCGAAATCGTCCATTGTTCTATCTGGGAGAAAACCACACATGTTAACCCGACGTGATTTCCTCAAGGCCACTGGATTGGGAATGGGCGCGGTCTTCTTCTGGCGGGGTGGCACGCTCTACGCCCGCGCCAAAGAGACAGGCGTGGCCATGCCCCTCGCCCAAATTGCGGGCGGCGACCTGGTTCCAGACGCAGTCCCTAAGTACGCAACTCCCCTGCTGATCCCGCCGGTGATGCCAAAGGCGGGCACGATCAAGCTGAAGAATGGCAAGAACGCCGACTACTACGAGATCTCGATGCGGCAGATCTCGCAGCAGATCTTGCCGGCCGGCCTGCCGCCGACGACGGTTTGGGCCTATGGCGCGGTCCAGTCCGGCAGCAAGAAAGGTCTGCTCTTGCACAACGCGCCGTCGCTCACGATTGAGGCCACAGTGGGCACGCCGGTGCGCGTCAAGTGGATCAACGATCTCAAGGACCCCCTCACGGGTAACTTCCTGCCGCATCTGCTGGCCGTCGATCCCACGCTGCACTGGGCCAACCCGCCGGGCGGCACGGCGGCGCGCGACACCCGGCCCACCTTCGAAAGCACACCTGGGCCCTACACCGGCCCGGTGCCGATGGTAACACACGTGCATGGTTCTGTGGGCGTGGGCGACGAGAGCGACGGCTACGCCGAGGCCTGGTATTTGCCCGACGCCAAGAATATCCCCCCCGGCTATGCCAGCGAAGGAACGTGGTATCACTATTTCAAGAACAAGGCCGCGGCCAGCTATGGCGCGACCTGGGGACCCGGCTTTGCCACGTTCCAGTATCCCAACACGCAGCGCGCCTCCACCATCTGGTATCACGACCACTCACTGGGCATGACGCGGCTCAACGTGTATGCGGGGCCGGCGGGTTTCTTCCTCATCCGCGGCGGGCCTGCCGGCGACGGCGCCGTGCTCGATAACCGCACCGGCAAGGTGGCAGTGCTGCCCGGCCCGGCGCCCAAGGAGAACGATAAGTTCCCGCCCAACAAGACGTACTACGAGATTCCCATTGCCATCCAGGACCGCTCGTTCAACGAAGACGGCTCGCTGTTCTATCCCGACACGCGGGAATTCTTCGACGAGGTGGAAGGGCCCTATATTCCCGACACCGACCTCTCGCCGATCTGGAACCCCGAGTTCTTTGGCAATATGATGATGATCAACGGCAGCACCTGGCCGTTCCAGACCGTCGAACAGCGCCGCTACCGCTTCCGCTTTCTCAACGGCTGCGACTCGCGCTTCTTGATCCTGGACTTCAACGGCATTCCGGGCGCCGAAGTGTGGATGATCGGCAACGAGGGCGGCTTCCTGGCCGCGCCGGTCGACATGGCGGCGGCGAATGGCAATCACCTGCTGCTGGGCCCGGCCGAGCGCGCCGACGTGATTGTCGACTTCACCAAGGTAGCCGCGGGCAATTACATCCTGGGCAATATCGGCCCCGACGAGCCGTTTGGCGGTGGGGAGCCGGGCGAGGGATTTGAGGTCGCCGATCCGGACTCGACCGGGCAGATCCTGCAGTTCCGGGTCGTGCCTGCGCTTGCTGCCGACCCGACGACGCCGCCGCATTTCCTCACGCTGCCTGCGATCGCGCCGCTGCCGGCGCCGACCTTTACACGCCGCCTGGCGTTGATGGAGAAGATGTCCGAGTTCTTTGCCGACTCGCCGGCCGAAGCCATGCTGGGTACGGTCATGGGCGACCCGGCCGAAGGGCCTGCCATGCTGCATCACCATATGTGGATGGACCCGGTGACAGAGAACCCGGCGGCAGGCGCCACCGAAGTCTGGGAGTTCTACAACAGCACCGCCGACGCGCATCCCATGCACATCCACGACGTCGTCTTCCAAGTTCTGAATCGCCAGGAAATCTACGTGGACGAGATGGGAGCCCAAATGGAAGGAGAAATGGCACCCACGGTGCAGATTGTACCCGGCTCCGTGCCCCTGGATCCGGAGCCATGGGAAAACGGCTTCAAGGAGACGGTGATTGCGTATCCCGGCCAGGTAACGCGCGTCGTAGCGACGTTCCCGAAGGCCGGGCAATATGTCTGGCACTGTCACATCGTCGAGCATGAGGACAACGAGATGATGCGGCCCTTCACGGTGGGCCCGCTCGTTTCACCAACAAGCGCCGTACTAGGCGCAGCCGAGGCCGACGGCGGGGAGTCGAACGTGTTCTTACCCGAGATCAGGCAGTAATCGCGATGACGTGCCGCAGCGCTAACATTAGCGTGTGGCAAACGTGCGGCGCCGCGTCGACGCGGCGCCGCACGTTGTTCCAGGGTCGTCACCGCACCCGCTCAGCCCATCCCACCTTCACCTTCTCCCGCTCCAAACTCGCCGCCACAAACTCCCCAACCAGTTGGGCAAACGCTTCGTGATCCTCGACCAACCCCATGTGCTTGCCCGGTGCGATGACCGCGAGCTGCGCGCCCGGCACGTTCTGCGCAATAAACTCGCTCGCCACCGCCTTGGTCAGCGGGTCGCGGTCGCCGGCGATCACCAGCGTGGGGATGTGGATCTTGCCCAGCGTATTGGTCGCGTCATAGTCGAGCATGCCCAGCGTGCCGCGCGCCAGCACGGCCGGCGAAGCCTGCGGCTGCGGCCGCGTGACCAGCTCGATCTGGTCCCACGTCTCGCGCCCGGTAAAGCCGCTCACGATCGTCGCCAGGTGCGAGGAGCCGTTGAGATAGCCCAGCCAGTTCATCAGCCACACCAGCGGGGAGAGCCCGATCATCAAGTACGCCAACGGCCGGATCAGCGGCCGCTCCAGCGCGCTCAGGAGGGACGCCAGGGTCGTCGTGCGCAGCGGGTTGGTGTAGGTGGTGTGCACCAAGATGAGGCCGGCCACCCGCCTGCCCAGCGCCTTGGGGAAGAGCCGGCAGAAGGTCAAGATGGTCATCCCGCCGATGCTGTGGCCCAGCAGGATGGCAGGCCGCCCGCCGGCCAGTTCCAACACCGCCTCCAGGTCACCCGCATACTTGTCCAGCGAATGGTCGTGATTCTTAGGGCCCTGCGACTGTCCCAACCCGGGCAGGTCCCATGCGATCAGCCGGTAGCGGTCGCCCAGATCGCGCTTGAGATAGTTCCACTCGCGGCTCTTGAGGCTCCATCCATGGACCAGCACGATCGGCGGCGCATCGTCCGGCCCAAACATCTCGACTGCGATCTCCGAGCCGTCCGGCCGTTGGATGCGGCTGGTGGCCGCCGGCGTTACGTCGAGCGGCCGCTCCTCCGCGCGCCCGCGCTTGACGCTGCCGATCACCAGCTGCAAAATCAGCCGCCCGGCCAGCGACCAGACCAGGAGCCCCAGCCCCACGGCCAGCAGCGCCGTCTGGCCGTTCCACCCCCAGTTGGGGTCAAACACACGCCGCGCCAGGTCGGCATCGTACTCCCAGGCACGCTGCCACCATTCCCATACCACATAGGCCCCGCCGGCAAAAATGCCCAGCGAAAGTAAGCCCATGATCCACTGCCAAACTACATATATCGGTAACAAGGCCATCAAAAAAAGTCCTTCTATCTACGCTATGTAAGATGCATCTACCTTTTGCCCTGACTTCCAGCACCCCTTACCATGCAGCCAAAGCTCGCGCAAAGCAATAGGCAAAGGCACACAGATATGGGTAGCAAGGGACAGCAAGGGACAGCAAGGGGCAGCAAGGGACAGCAAGGGGCAGCAAGGGACAGCAAGGGGCAAGGGCAGGGCACAAGGTCCGGCGGACGAACAATCGCCGCAACAGCAAGGCTCTTCCCGCCGGACCTTGTGCCCCTACGGATAGTGCGCGACCCGGACGCTAGATGCACGCCCCATGGCCGTCCCTCTTATCTCGATTTGGATGCACGCTCGCTGACTTCGCCACCACATGACGCGATACTTACGTCACATTCTCAAAGGAGACTAACTCACTATGCCAAAAACCTACAGCAAGCCCAGCGACGCCGAGCTCAAGCAGAAGCTGACACCCGAGCAGTACAAGGTTACGCAGCATGAAGGCACCGAGCGTGCCTTTAGCAACGAGTATTGGGACAACCACGCCGACGGCATCTATGTCGACGTCGTCTCGGGCGAGCCGCTTTTCAGCTCGCTCGACAAGTACGACTCCGGCACGGGCTGGCCTTCGTTTACCAAGCCGCTCGAACCCGCCAACGTCACGACCAAGTCCGACCGCAAGCTGTGGATGGCGCGCAACGAGGTCCGTTCCAAGCATGGCGACTCGCACCTGGGCCATGTCTTTGACGACGGCCCCGCGCCGACGGGCCAGCGCTTTTGCATGAACTCGGCCTCACTGCGCTTTATCCCGGTGGAAAAGCTTGAGGAAGAGGGCTACGGCGAATACCTCGCGCTCTTCGCCAACCGGCCGCAGGCGCAGCGGTAGCCCGCGCGCCCCTCGCTCGGTGCCCTTCAAAGCGCCCGCCCGGTAACCTGGCGCACCGAGCGTGGGGCAGGTTCACCCCAAGCGCGCCAGCGCACCGCGCACCGCCTCCCGCACCAACGGGTTGCGGTCGTCCAGCGCGTGCGCCAATGCTGCCCTCACACCTTCCAGCGAGCCTACCTGTCCCAAGGTCTCGGCCGCCAGCCAGCGCACGGCGGAATACGGGTCGCGCAGGGCAGCGGCCAGCGCCGGCACGACAGCGCTGCCCGCCTCGCCATCCCCCTCGCCCAGCGCGCGCACGCCGAGGATGTGCACCGCCAGCCAGCGCTGCGCCGGGTCGGGCTCACCCAGCGCAGCCAGCAGCAGGGGTGTGGCCTCGGGACCCAGCCGCATCAACGCAACGGACGCGGCCGTGCGCACGCCGGCGTCGGCATCTCCCAGCAGGCGCACGGCTGCCCCCGCACAGGCCACCCCGCCAACCTCGCCCAGCGCCTCGGCCACTGCCGCCCGCACCGGGGGCTCGGGATCCTCGACGGCCGCCGCCAGGATCGCCGCGGCCGTGCCGGCGCGCAAAAGGCCCAATGCGCGCGCCGCCGCCGTACGCACGGCGGGGCTTGGGTCGCGCAGTGCCCCGGCCAGGGGGGCCACGGCCCGCACGTCGCCGCCGCAGCCCAGCGCCTGCGCCGCCAATACCCGCACGCCCTCCCGTGGGGCAGCCAGTGTGCTCACCAGCAGATCTGTCGCCGGCTCGCCCATTGTCCCCAACGCCGCGGCCGCAGACTGGCGCACGCACTCGCTGGGGTCATCCAAGCGGCCGGCAAGCCGCGCTACAACCGTGGCCGCCATGGGCGGCGTTGCTCCCAACGCCCCCAACGCCTGCGCCGCTGCCGCCCGCACATCGGCGTAAAAGGCGGCGAGTCCCGCCAGCAGCACGTCTAGCGCCAATCCGTTACTCTGCCCGCCGATCTGCCCGGCTATTTGCCCGATTGCCGCCGTCGCCGCCACGCGCACGGCGGCGGCCGGGTCGCCCATCGCCATGGCCAGCGCGGGGATCGCCTCTGTCCCGCCCACCAGGCCCAGCCCGATGGCAGCGCTGCCCCGCACCTCGTGCCAGAAATCGCGCAGCGCCGGCAGCAGCGTGGCCGCCGCTGCGCTCCCCACGTAGACTGCCGCCTCCACGGCCGCCAGGCGTGCGTCCGGGTCGGGGCTGGCCATGTCCGGCGCCGGGGTGTCTGCCGCCGAAGCGGTCGATCGCGCGGCACGGACTCGTTCGCCGGCGGGCTGGAGCACAAAGGGGGCAAACCAGCGCGCCAGGCTGTAGGGCAGCGCGCCGGGCTCAGCCACCAGCACTACCCGGCACCCGTGCCCGCGCCGGGCCATCCAGCGTTCCAGCGGCTGCCACCATCCTGCCTGCTCGCCCGCGCCGCCCCCGGGCACAGGGAGCAGCAACAGGAGCCGGCCCTGCCTGCGCCATCCATCCACCGCGGATGCCGCCAGCTGCTCTTCCAAATGTCGTTGGCCGCCCGGCGCTTCCACCCCCGGCAGGATCGGTACGGGCTGAAACGGCCAACGGAGGGTAGTGTAGGCCCAGCCTGCACGCGCGCACCCGTACGCCAGCGCCGCGCACAGCGATTCTCCCTCAGCCCCGGCTCCCTGCAGCCACAGGCGCGGCTCGCACGCCAGCGCTGCCACCAGCGGCGTGCGCACCCCTACACCGGCACCGGCGCCAACGCTCACGGCTGCATCCGGTTCCACCCCGGCCGCCCGCATCGCGTCGATGCGCGCGGGCACCGGACCCGCCCCAATCCGCTCGATCCCCTGCAGCGGCTGCGGAGGCGGCAGGCGCAGCGCAGTCAGCTCACCCCAAAGGCCGGCGTGCGCGGCAAAACGCGCGCGCACCTGCGCCAGATAGGCCCGTTCCGCTGCGCGCAAATCCTCGCCGATCATCCGTTCCCCGCATCCCGCGCCGGCTCCCCGCGTAACGGCGCCCTTGTAGTATACTAACGCCGGCCCGCGTACGCATTGCTCCCAAGGAGCGCCCATTTTCAAGCGAAGGACACTTGCCATGATTGCCAAGGATGCGCTGCTGGCGGCGCACGTGCAGTACGAACTCCAGCAGTACTCCCCCGACCGGCTGCCCGCCATGGTCGAGGCCGAAGTGGCGGCGCTCTACGCCTGGCTGGGCACGCGCAAGGTCGCCGAACTCCTAGAGCCGCAGCAAGTCACGGAGTGGCTGCAGCGCAACGTGCTCGCACGGCCGCTGCCGCCCGAGCTGGTCGACTTTATCCGGGAAAACCTCGTCGTGGCGCTCGAGCTGCTGCAGGACGACCAGACGCCCATCGCCGATCTGCTGCCCAAGCCCGTCTTTGACCGGGCCGTGACCGCCGTTGGCAACATGGGCGACATGCGCCGCCAGGTCATCCACGAGATCGCCACCAGCTCGGTCTATTCGCGCCTGGTCGCGCACGTGCTCTACCACGGGCTCAAGACCTTCCTGGTGACCGAGAACGGCATGGCGCGCGCCATCCCCGGTGCCGCCTCGCTGCTTCGGCTGGGCCAGAACGCGTTCAACGCCACCGCGCCGAAGATGGAAAAGAACATCGACAAGCAGCTTGTGGCCTTTATCGACGAGAACATCCAGCAGACCATCGCCGACAGCGAGGACTTTCTCAACCGCTCGCTCGACGCGGCGCTCGTGCAGAAAGTCGGCGACGAGCTGTGGGCTTCCCTCAGCACTGAAACCCTGGCGCATCTCACCCGTGCGGTCGACAAGCACGCCGTCACCGCCGGCAGCGATGTGCTGCAGGAAACATGGCAGCACCTGCGCACCACCGCCATCGCCGAGGACATCCTGCACGCCGTCGTGCGCAGCTTCTTTCTGCGCTACGGCAAACAGGATGCGCGCACGCTGCTTGAAAAGCTCAATCTCGGCCCTGGGGTCGCGCAACAGGAACTGCTGGCCCTGGCCTCGCCCCTCGTCGAGCAGGCGCTGGCCAGCGGCTATCTCGAAGCCCGCATCCGTTCCCATCTGGAGCCATTCTACGACCAATACTTCGCCGCGGAAAGCACGTAGGGGCACAAGGTCCGGCGGAACAACAATCCCGGCAACATACAAGCTTTGCCTTGCCGGACCTTGTGCCCGCCCCCATCCAACCACCAACGCATCCAAATCGCGGAAGGACACGCCCATGCCATCCACATTCCCAACGCCGCTCTACGGCCCCTACGGCAGCGCGTCGCTCCAGTACGCCGACCGCCTGCGCGCCGCCGGGGCCAACGCCTGCTGGTTCCACGGCTTTGACGCGCAGGCCTTTGACGTGTGTGCCAGCCACAACCTCGCCGCCTGCGTAGAGTTCCCTACCTTCCGCGCCGACTTTGCGGCCCATCCCGAGCTGATCCCGACCGGCGCCGACGGCCGTCCCATCCGCTGGGCCGAGCCTGTGCAGGGCGTCTGCCTGTCGCAGCGGGAGTTTCTGGACGAGGTCGAGGAGTCACTGCTGGCGGGGCTGGCCGCCTACCGGCCGCGGGGCATCTGGCTCGACTACCTGACCTACACGGGCTGGTTTGAGACGCCCACGCCCGACCTGCAGGAGAGCTGCTTCTGCGCGGCCTGCATCGCCGACTTCTGCGACACGCACCGGCATCGACGCGGCCACGCCGGCGCAGATCCTGGACATGTACGCCACAGCGTGGACGGAGCACAAATGCCGGCGCGTCGCCCGTTTTGCGGCGTACTACAGCGGCCTCATCCGCAGCCGCCTGCCCGAGTGCGTGATCGGCGTCTACATGTGCCCGTGGACGCCGGCCGAGTTCGACGGCGCGCTGCGCCGCATCTTTGCCCAGGATTACGACCTGCTGGCGCCGCACGTCGACGTCTTTACGCCGCTGATCTATGCCAGCAAGAGCGGCCGCACGCCGGGCTGGGCGCGCACCTTTCTGGAGGAGGCGCCGGGCTTCGTCCCGCACGAACAAGCGCGTCCAGTTAATCCTCGACGTGCTCGAATTTCCCGAGAGCCTATGGTCCGCCGCCGCCTCGGCGCGTCCCAGCTGGGGCATCCAGATCTATGGCGGCGCCGCCATCTTTGCCGACGCGGCGCGCACGGAGCAGTTTGCCGCCGCCGTCGCCCAGATGCAGCAGCAGCAGTAAGCAGCAAGCATTCACCGCATCCAACAAGGAAAGCAGCGCATGAACATCCAGGACATCCGTCTCCTCTACAACTACAACTACTGGGCGCGCGACCGCATCCTCATCGCCGCGGCCGGGATCAGCCCGGCGCAGTACGCCGCCCCGGCCGCCTTTCCCTACGGCAACCTGCGCAACACCCTGCTGCACACGATGGATGCCGAGAAGAGCTGGCGGCACATGTTGGAGCATGGGCATTGGACGGCTGACCTGCTCGAAGCCGACTACCCCACGCTGGCCATTTTGCAGGACGCCTGGATCGCCGAAGAGGCGGCCATGCGCGCCTATCTCGCCCGGCTCAGCGACCAGGATTTGCAGGGCACGGTGGCCTACACGGCCGACACGGGGCATCACCGGCGGCGGATTTTGTGGCACTGTTTGGTGCATGTGGCGAATCATGGGACGCAGCATCGGGCGGAGGCGGCGGCGATGTTGACGGGGTATGGGGTGTCGCCGGGGGATTTGGATTTTACGTTGTTTTTGAATGAACGCTCTGGTTGAAAACCTGTGAAATGATGCGGGATTTGCGCACAAATGACAAGGGCGCCAACTGTGCCGGCGCCCTTTACTTTGTGTAGCTACTGACCGAATTACTCTACTTCAGCTGAAGTGAACGAAATTGTACTACCATCGCTGAGGAGTGATATCGTAGTGTAGCGGACCCCGGCAGTTAGATTCTTTGTGCTGATGTTGTAGATCCATTGCTGGGCAGAGACATCCCAACGGAAGCCGCTGTTGGGTGTGGTGGATTCTACGGCTTCATTGACGGCGGCGGGCGGAGCCGTCGAAGTGTGAACCAGCTTGAACGATGTGACCAAGCCTGTACCGATCGAGTTGCCATTGACGTCGCAGACCCGGAACTTGGCGGGCACAGTGCCGCCCTTCTTGAATACGCTCGACCGTCGGCGTTGATCGGCTGCAGGATTGTATGGCCGGTCGATCCCAGCATGTGCCGCTTGTAGCATACACGACACTGTAGCTCACACTCTTGTTCGAGCTGTTGCCAGCGGAGTCGCTTACGGCAAAGACTTTTGCACCAGGCGATGCTGTATCGATGTTAAATCCGTTTGTCGCCGAACCAGCACACGTTGCTATACCCGAGCCGCCATCGGCGCAGGTATAGCTAGCCGCAATTTGCTGATTCAACACATAGTTGACCGAAGTAGGGGCCGCAATCGAGATTGTCGGCGCCTTCATGTCGATCTTGTTGCCGCTAATCGGACCAGCCTGCGTTGCATTGCCTACGTTGTCCAACACAGACCCACGTAGTGGTTCACGCATTGTCAGTCTCATCGCCACCAGCAACACTCGTGCTCAGGGCGAATGCCTTATACATGTCGGCCAGACCTAAAGCCGCCGTCGCTGGCGGTGCACTGAATGCTTACGTTGCCAGCGTGCCACACGTCGTCAGCCGTACCACAGCTGACGGTCGGCGCCTTCATGTCGATCTTGTTGCCGCTAATCGGACCAGCCTGCGTTGCATTGCCTACGTTGTCCAACACAGACCCACTAGTGGTTGACGCATTGTCAGTCTCATCGCCACCAGCAACACTCGTGCTCAGGGCGAATGCCTTATACATGTCGGCCAGACCTGAGCCGCCGTCGCTGGCGGTGCACTGAATGCTTACGTTGCCAGCGTGCCACACGTCGTCAGCCGTACCACAGCTGACGGTCGGCGCCTTCATGTCGATCTTGTTGCCGCTAAATGGACCAGCCTGCGTTGCATTGCCTACGTTGTCCAACACAGACCGACTAGTGGTTGACGCATTGTCAGTCTCATCGCCACCGAGCACTCGTGCTCAGGGCGAATGCCTTATACATGTCGGCCAGACCTGAGCCGCCGTCGCTGGCGGTGCACTGAATGCTTACGTTGCCAGCGTGCCACACGTCGTCAGCCGTACCACAGCTGACGGTCGGCGCCTTCATGTCGATCTTGTTGCCGCTAATCGGACCAGCCTGCGTTGCATTGCCGGCCTCATCAGCCACTACCAGAATGCCGGTCAGCGCATTATCTGTCTCGGAGTCGGCGGATAAGTTCGTGCTCAGGAAAAACGATGAAAACGCTGGATCGGCCAGACCGGAGCCGCCGTCGCTGGCAGTGCATGCGATGCTTACGTTGCTAACATGCCACACTCCGTCAGTCGTACCACAGCTGACTATCGGCGCAGTCAAGGGAACAGAAAGTAAGTTACACTCGCACTGACTTTCAAGCCGCCCTTATCTATATACGAGCAAGAAGCCTCCTGCGCACCGAAACCATAGGGCGCTAGAGGTCCGGTAACTGAACCTAGCGTAGCAGCAAAGCTGCTTGAGCCGTCTTCAGCATCCTCCACCTCGCACATTGCAACGGGCACACTCCCAGGCTCGTAACTGGCATTAACAGTGACGCCAGTTACAGAAACCTTGGGAGCCGTGTTGGATGGTGGCGGCGGCGCGACGACAACGCGGAATGTAGCCGGCAGAAAATTGAAGGAATCGCCCGTGTTATTGCTGAACTGTGAAAAGAGATGGTCGCGGACCCCTGGCTCAATGGTGTGATGGTGAGTCCAATAATGTCATCACAACTTCCAAAGGTGACAGAGCTTGGGCTCACCGTTGCAACACTAGGTGCGCTTGATTCGATAGACACCACTAGAGTTTCGTGGCCTTGGAAATCGCACCCGGGTTTTCCATCCCCATCAGTCGGGACAACGTAGAGTTGCGTCGTGCCATTAACTCCGATGTTTAGCGGCATGTCTTCAGCTGTCGCGTCCACCGTGCCATCAAGTTTATTGCTGATGTCATCCGCCAATGCCGCCAGCGGTAACATCAAGACGAGTACCAGTATACACAGATAAATCCACACATTTCTACCATATGTACGTTTCATACTTTCCTCCTGAGGTGCGGGTACACAAATGATGCGAACTGCGGTGATATGCGCAAACGCGTAAGAAAGCGCATGCATCGGTTTAGGTACATTAATTGATGGTGGATTCCCGCGTAGGCAATGCAGGTCTTCAACTGGTGGGAGATCCAATGAAAGTAAGGCACCATATACTTATGTGCAAGGCAGTCGCCAAGCAGCAACGGGGCAAGAGGTGATGACGGACCGCTGGGTAATGATAGATCAAAATCGGGCGGAGTGGGGGGCTACTTTGCTGACAAAAAGCTTTCAGTGACTACAGAACTACAGGATTGTAAATTCTAAACGACTTTTTGATGCAAATTGGCCGGGATCGCCTTGGCCCTTCTT